>NZ_JAPPRI010000004.1:0-80922 GCF_026672565.1 Dietzia sp. SL131 | reverse complement strand
AGTGCATTGATCCGGTTCTGGAGCTGTCCGGAGTGGATCAGTGACCGCAAGATGTAGTGCTTGAGGTTCCGGAAGCCGAGGGCGATTCCGCGGAGGTGTTCGAGGCGGCCGTTGATGGCCTCGACCGGGCCGTTGGAGGCGCCGGTGTCGAAGTAGGCGAGTATCTCGCGGTGCCGCTTCCACAGCGAACGGCCCAGTTGCGCGAGCTCCGGTAGTTCTTTGGGGACGCCTGCCCGGATCGATTTGAGGAGCTTGTACATGGTGATCTTGCCCTCCCGCTTGCCCGAGGCCTCGTAGGCGGCGATGAGTCGCTGGTAGACGCCGTAGGTGACCTCCACCGCCGCGTGCGCATCGTGGGCGGTGAACGCTTTGAACAGGCGGACCTTCTGCTTGTCGGTGAGCAGCTCGGACCGGGTGTTCAGCGTTCTACGGATGCCGTACAGCGGGTCGCCGGTGCGGCCCCGGTGGCCGGTGGTGGCCTGCTGGATGCGTTGGCGGCACACGGTGAGCTTGTCGGCGGCCAGGTGCACCACGTGGAACGGATCCATCACGGTGCGTGCTTCGGGGACCGCGTTGGCGGCGGCAGTGTGGTAGCCGGCGAACCCGTCCATGGTCACGACTTTGATCCGGTCTCGAAAAGCCTGGTCACGGGCGTCGAGCCACTCGGTGAGCACCTTGGCCGATCGGCCCGGGACCATGTCCAGCAGACGAGACGGACCGGTGCCCTCCACGACCGGGGTGAGGTCGACCAGAACGGTGACGAATGAGGACGTGCCGTCGCCGCGGACGTGTTTCCATTTGTGCTCATCGACCCCGAGAATGCGGACGCCGTCGAAGTGGCCGGGCTGGTCGTAGACCATCGCGCGGGTCTCGGTGACCGCGAGATCGTTGACCAGATCCCACCCCAGGCCCCAGCGCCTTGGCCACGGCGGACACACTGGTGCGGTCGATAGCCAGACGCTGCAGGATCCAGCGGGTACAGCGGCGGGTGGTCTTGGCCCGCGGCTCGGCCAGCGCGGGCATGCGTTGTTGGAAAATCCTGGTGCTGCAGCCGTTGTTGTCGCAGGTGAAGCGCGGTACCCGTACGTGCAGTCTGGTGGGATGACCGACGATCGGTAAATCCGTGACCTTCCGCTGGACGTGGTCTCGCAGACGGCCAGCCATCCCGCACTCGGCACAGACCGGGTCCAGTGTGACCGGGGCGCAGAACAGGTGCGTGAACTCGTCGGACACGGCGGCGTCGGTGATCGTCACCCCGAGCTCAACGGTGCGGCAGATGGTGTCGGCAAGCAGGCTGGCGGTAGCGTTCAAAGCGGGTCCTGGGGTGTTCGATGCGTGGCGTGAGAACCTGCATCTTCACACGCCCCAGGACCCCTACATCTTGTGCCTCACCACATCACCGGCGAACCCCTGTTACGCACTCCGGATCCGGAAGGGCCTCTTAAGCTCCTCTCTCATACACGGCACTTATCGCGCCTTTCGCCCTGCGGGGGTCGCTTCACGGTGTGGCCGCTGGCGCTTCCCGCGGATTCAGAACGGCTGGCCCGACCAACAACTTCCGCGGGACTCTTCGCCAGACTCCGGCGGGCGCGAATACGCACGGAGCCAATTTGCAGGGCGTCCACTAAACGAGCCCCTCCGGTAGCACGGCCCGGGTTGGTTACTGGGCGAGGTGCGGCGAACGCGGTGGCAGGCTGGCTGGGGGGCGTGGCTTAAGATCGGCTCATGTAGTAGTGCCCCATAGAGTGGTGTAACTCGGTGGCCGAGATCGTCTCCGACATCCGTGTCGTTGACGGATGTCGAGCGGCCACCGCGTGATCCTTCGAGTCAACCGTCTAAAGAATTCTCGAGGAGTCATCGCGATGACCGCACCCCATATTGTCGACCCTGCAGGCCTGCTTGGCCAAGCCCTCTCCGACGCATCACCGGATCTGATGCGTGAGCTGCTGCAGACCATGATCAACGCCCTGCTGTCCGCCGACGCCGACAGCGTGTGCGGCGCCGAATGGAACGCCCGCACCGCCGAGCGCACCAACCGGCGCAACGGCTACCGCCACCGGCCCCTGGACACCCGCGTCGGGACCGTCGACGTCGCCGTTCCGAAGCTGCGTTCGGGCAGCTATTTCCCGGAGTGGCTGCTCGAGCGCCGCAAGCGGGCCGAGTCCGCGCTGATCACGGTCGACCTGGCACTGACCACACGAAGAAACATCGCGACTAACAGGGCAAACACGCCCGCCACCAGCAAGTAAGACACGCCCCTGCCTGCCGATCGCATAGCGAGGGCAGGCAGGGGCATGGCCCCCCGGGTCCCGGTCTTTCGAGAGCGAACCGTGCTCTTGAGATCAGGTGAGCCCCCTTCTCGGCGACCATCGACGGCCTTGAAGAACTAGAGCCAGTCGTTGCCACCGAGACGAAGAGCGCTCACGTCAAGGCCAGGGGTGAGGCCTGTCTGGGGTGCGAGATCGTGCTTTTCCAGGACGGCGCGGAGCGTCTCGGCCGCGTCGATGTTCAGCGGGCTCGAGACCCACATGCCGTAGGGCAGATTGACGAAGCGGTTCTCGCGCACAGCTTTGAGGTCCCGGCTGGCGGGGTGAGCCTTGAGCGCGGCGATCTTGTCCTCCACCGTCTGTTCGCCGTAGTCGACGAACGCGATCATGTCCGGGTCTGCGGCGGCGAGGCGTTCCCAGCTGACGCTGGTCCAGGTATCTGCGACATCTTCGGTGGCGCTGCGCGCACCTGCGGCGTCGATGATCCCCTGGGGTCCGCCGAACGACCCGGAGGACAAGATGGTGTCGCTCGTGCTGTCGACGAGGAAGATGGTGGGCTTGTCCTGCGGGGCGGGCAGGGCACGCAGCGCCTCCAGCCGCTCGGCCACCTCGTCTGCGGCTGCCGCGCCCGAGGCGGCGTTGCCGGTAATGGTCCCGATGTTGCGCAGGTCGGTGTCGAGTGCCTGCCACGGGTCCATGGTCCCGCGCTGGACCTCGCCCTCGGCCTGTCGGCATGCCTCGGAGAGCTGGTAGACCCCGATGTCGTGTCCGGCGAGGATGTCCGGGGTCAGTCCGCGGGATTCGGAGAACCCGTAGTTCCATCCGGCGAAGATGACGTCGGGTTGCGCCGCGACGACGTTCTCCAGGGTCGGGCCCTTGTCGGTGACCTCGTTGAGGCTGTCTATCTGCTCGCCGTAGGCCAGGCGCAGCAGGTCCTCGTCTTTGGACGCCGCGGCCACCGCGGTGATCTGCTCGCGGGCGCCGGCCGCCAGGGCGATGGAGATGATTCCCGAGTCGTAGGCGAACAACTCGTCCACAGTCTCGGGGTAAGTAACCTCCTGACCGCAGTTGACCACGGTGATCTCCCCTCCGGAGTTACCGACAGCGGTTTCCGTGGTGTCGGAGCCGCATGCGGAAACAAGTGCCAGGGTTACGGCCAGCGCGGGTCCTGCCGTGATGATCGAACGGTTCATGGGTGAGTGCTGCTTTCTGTAGGGGCGACCGCGTCCCCGATGAGCAGGTGCGGTCGGCCGGTTCGTGGGTGGGCGACGATGTCGCCGTGGACGCCGAACACCTCATCGAGGAGCTCAGCGGTGAAGATGTGGAGAGGCGGTCCGTAGGCGACGATCCGGCCGTCGTCCACGACGGCGACAGAGTCGAAGTAGCGCAAGACCAGGTCAAGGTCGTGGATGGCGGCCACGACTGTGGAGCGCAGACCCTCGAGCGCGTCCATCAGGCGCAGGCGCCAGGCGGCATCCAGGTGATTGGTGGGCTCGTCAAGCATCAGCAGCGGGGTGCGCTGGGCCAGTGTTCGAGCTAGTACCACGCGGTGGCGTTCACCACCGGACAGTCGCGTGCAGGACTGTTCGCCGCGGCCAGCCAGGCCGACGGCCTGCAGTGCCTGCTGGACGATGTCCTTTTCGCCCTCCTCCCCCAGCGCCCAGGGTGTGCGGTGGGGCGTCCGGCCGAGCGCCACGGCTTCTGCCAGGGTGAGCTCAGCCGAGGGAGCTTCCTCCTGGCCTTGAACAGCGATCAGGCGTGCCCGCTGCCGAGACCGCATCCTGTGTACGTCGGCCCCGTCGACGGTCACCGAACCCGACACCGGGGCATCCAGTCCGGCCAGCACCCTGAGCAGGGTCGATTTTCCCGCACCGTTGGGGCCGACCAGAGCGAGCCGGGACCCGGCCGGGACATCCAGGTCGACACCGGAGACGATGACCCTTTTCCCCCTGGCGCAGGTCAAATCGTCGGCGACCAGGTGCACCCCGCTCGTCGGGGTCATGATGCGTTTCCGAAGGTGTAGGCACGACGCCCCATGAGCAGCAGGAAGATCGGGGCGCCGATGATCCCGGTGACGATGCCCAACGGCATCTCCTGAGGGGCGGCCACCACCCGGGAGACCACGTCCACCCACACCAGGAACAGTGCGCCCGCCGCAGCGGCCACCGGGAGCATGGCGCGGTGAGTGGAACCGACAACCAGTCGGGCAGCGTGCGGGATGATCAGGCCGACGAACCCGACTCCCCCGGCCACGGCGACCAGCACCCCGACCAGCAAGCCCTGGAACAGAAACAGCCCGATCCGCAGAGCACGGATGGGCACCCCCAGCGAGGCCGCTGTGTCCGAGCCTGTGGCGTAGGCATCAAGCCACGAATGCAGCAACAGTCCGGTCACGAGGGCCACCGCCACAACACCAGCTGCTAGAGGCACCTTCGACCAGGTCGCCCCGGCGACGCTGCCGAGCATCCAGTGCATCACCGTCTCGGCCGAGCGCGAATCGGTGGCCATGAAGACCAGAAAGGACGACACGGCAGTGAACGCCGACGAGAGCACCACCCCGGCCAGGATCAGCCGCAACGCAGTAAGACCACCGGTGGCACTGGCCACCGCGTAAACAAGCACTGTGGCACCCAACGCCCCGAGCAGCGCCCCACCCGACAGTGCCCACACCCCAAGACCGCCGAGAAACCCCAGGGTGATCACCGCGGTGGCGCCCACCGCGGCGCCCGCCGACACCCCAAGCAGATACGGCTCAGCGAGCGGATTGCGCACCAGGGTCTGCATCGCCGCCCCGGCCAGAGCCAAACCCGCCCCCACCAACGCGGCAAGCACCGAACGAGGCAACCGCAGGTCAAGAATGATGATGGAGTGTGCACGCTCAGCTTCACCCCCGACCACGGCCGCCCACACCGTCCGCCACACATCCCCCACCGGAATGTGCTCAGCACCGAATGCGACCGAACTCACGACGCTGACCACCGTCAACACAGTGAGAACGATTGCCAGTGGGATCGGCGGGAGCCTGCGGGCGGAGCGAAACGCCGGTGAAGTGTCATCGGCGATCGCCCGTGACCGGCTCCGCAGAGCAGTGCCGGTCATCGGACAATCCTCGTGGCAATCCGGCCGCGTTCAGGCCGGCGCTGTTGCCGACCGCGCCGCTGCTCCTCTGGGATCTGGGGGCACGAGTTGCACTCGGACCGCTGAGTTCCCAGTCGGATCAAACAGCACGTGTGACGGTCGTGGACCAGCGTTGGCGGGTCACCCAGTCGGATCATCGTCACCAAAGGTCGATCGGACAACGCTCGGGTCACCAGATCGGCATCCATCTCAACCGCGAGGCGCCGCATGCTGCCCGCGGTCCGGTGTGCCGCCCCAAACGCGCCAGCGCACGAGGCCGCAACCCCTCCCAGAACGGCCCGCCGGGTAACGGTGCCGGCCTCGACGCACGCGTCCACCAGGGCATCCACACGCGTCCACCAGGGCATCCATATGACACCGAATAGTGTCGACCAATGCGCTGGGATCCTGCTCGCGCCCGAGCACCGGAGTGCCGGGCAGCGACACCTCGAGCGTGGCACCACTCTGATCGATCAGAGCCCACCAACGCTCGTGACCCGGATGCAGCAGCGTGCCGTCCGCGCACCACGCCGCGACCATGAGGCCCAGAGCCCGGCCAGCGTAGTGCTGAAGCGAACACAGCAACCCGGGTGCCGCATGAGCAGTCCCCAGACTGCGCGAGTACTGGTGGCCGATCTCCCGCCAAGTAGCGGGATCACACAGCTCGGTGACACCGCGCCAGTTCGGATCGTCGGGATCGGGTCGCGATCTGTGGGGTACCGGTGATGTCGTGATGGCCCGCTCGGCCTGGGTGCTGATCCCCACGCCGACGGGCTCATACGTGAAGTCCACGTCTGACCTTGTCTCTTCGGAACCTGTGCGCGAGGTTCGCTCGGATGTCGCGGAACCGACAGGTATTCGGACTCGGGATCAACCCTCCCCGGCGCCTTCCCGGACAAAGTCCAGTGGCATCCTGCCGGTTCGGTACCCCACACCGCTGCGCGCCAGTCCCGGAATCTCACCGGGTTCCCTGGCACCCGCCCATCCCCGTGAGGGACGGCTAGATGCGGTCGGTTCCGCGGCTGACGTTAACAGACAGGCTGGTCAGGACTTACCTGAGGACGTAGGACCACCGGTCAACCAGTCGGCAACGGGCTCGTCACCGCAAGGTCCAGGACCGATAACCAGACGTTATGACAAGCTGAGCTTTTCCCTCCGGTTCGGAGGTGCGCAACGGTCTCCTTGGGGTCCCATCCCCAGAATCAGAACGACGTCCTCGACCGTCGCTCTGGGACCACCCGAGACGAATAGCGTGCCACGATCGTCCCCTAAGTCGAACGCACCTACCACCGTCGACGCCGCCAGGACCAGCTAGGCAGACTGACCCTATCGAATACGCGACAAGTAGGACCCACCAGGCCCCTCAGTGAGCATCACTAACCATCATCACCCATCCGTGCATCAGCCCCGACTGCGCACCCGCTTCAGTTTATTCCGGCAGGAAGACAGAATTATCGAGCTGGGGGTTTGGTTTATATGCGTCATAAGAAACGCGAAGCGCGCCTTCACCAGACCGTTTTGCCGCCAATTCGCGATAATCCTCGACTCGTCGGCGGGCCGCGTTTGCACGGTCGCACTGCTCTGCAGTTAGGTAAAACGACAACGAGCGCAGATGCTGCTCACGCTTAAAAAACTGCCTAAAGTCGACAGGATCACGCTTTGACAACGACTCAACTTCTGATAGCACTGCGTTCACCTGAGACTTCTTTATCCGTCGCGGCAATTCTGGAATCAGATCGATCATCCCGTCCTCGCTGACGATAATGATAAGACACGGCCTCGTTGCCTCTGCGAGGTAGCGATGGGCTGAATTATATCGCGCACCGCGGCTAGCGTCCCCCATAGTCGACCTAGCGCGGCCATCGAGGATTACACCTACACCATGACACCTCCCGCTCGGGTCGACAACTACCGCCCCATCGATGGCCGAGACAGCGGATAGAGTCGAATCTTCCAAAACGCTAGGTTCGACTCGCATTGCGGGCGGCGCCAGACGGCTAGCTTCGCTTTCCGCATCAGCGTGCACGACGAGCATTGTCCCGTGCGCTTGGTCAGCCGCAGCGAGTGCGAGGGCCCAAAGGCGGTCACCGTCTCCAGAACTCCCGAAAAGTCTGAGTACTGCATCCCTGAACGTTTCGCGGGATAACCGCTCTCGGGGAACGGTAGCATGGCCGTCGCTGACCGCCAATAGAGGTACACCCGCGTGCTGAAGTTCCCAATAGGCTCGGCCGAGAACACGCAACAAGAATGCTGTTTCATCCTCTGATTCATAGTTGTCCACTAAGGCGCCGAGCCCAATCGCGACAGTCCCATCCGTGACAAGATGAAGTTCGCCGCTAGTCATCTCAAGCGCTTTTCTAACCGCGCGGGTTGACTTCAGCGAGATGGGATTAGTGAATTCCAGACTGATGGAGCATTCGTCCCTCTTAGCCATCAGCATCGTACCTGCGCCTGCGCGCCCCTCGTATGGCTGCGCTGCGATCAGATTCATGGCGGAGTCAAGGCCGCCGCCCATGAATCCCCCTTTGAAGTAAACTAGGCAGTCGATAAAATTCTTAGTGGCTCGGCGTACGACCTCGTCACTGTCACTATATGGAATATCTAGAGGCTGGCCGGACGTGGAGAGCGCGGAAGACGCCCTCCTTAATACCTCGCGGATCACTGACTCCTGAAGAGATAGAAACATCTCGACTCGGTGATCACTCTCTCGGTGCGCCAGTGTGGGTAGTGCGTCCCATTTTCCGCGCAGTACGCCGATAACTGGATAAACGCGATAGCGATCCACCCTCGCCGATAGTCCTACTATCCAATGTCGCGGCTCGGCATTGCCAACGGAAGCTAAAGCGTCGGCGATTGTTTCAGCGCGGCACCTGTCACGCAGGTTGGCGTGATAACTGGCGTGAAGGCCCGGATCGGACATGCGCATACGACGGTCGCGGTGACTGTCGTACTTGGCGTCTCCCTCAGCTAAGCAATTATCAAGCGTCGCCGGGTCGATTCCGGCCCCTTCAGGCTCAACGCAGATCTCGTGACCGCCAGGCTCCTCTTCGAATCCGATAAGTAGGGCTACTGGGGCGAGAACAACTCCTATAGAGTCCAATGCGCTTTTAGCACTCGCCTCGAGAGCCACTTGAAAGTGTGGCTGGAAACCCCACATGAATTGATTAATAATCATCAGCTTTGCCCCTTCCTCAGGTGGGAGCTTAGCCAGCTACCCCGAGATCTTTGGGGAGAGCGCCGGATCCGAGCTTCACCAGCCAGGCAGGGACTCTGACCCACAACGACTCGTTAGACGATCGCCCAACGCGACACCGGCCGCGCGGCGCGCCGACCACCTCGCCGCGGGCACTTTGACGTTGCAGGTGCTTGTAGTGCAGTAGGTGATCGCCAGACAGGGGTGCGTGCCACCTCCGGTGCAGGTCGGTGAGACCTCGGGGCGGGCGGAGGCCGGTCAGGAAGATAGATCGGGGTTCATCCGCTTCCCGCGCCATCAGTTCTCTCATGCTGGATGAGCCGGCGGTGGGTAGCCCATTCCGGAAGCGGGTTCGCCTAGGAGCTCAGGCGTGGATCCAGCTTTGCCACAACTCGCACGCGGCTTCGGGACATAGCCCAAGCCGGGTAGTCCGAGCGGACACTGGACAGGAGCGTGTTCATGTCCCGTAGACGGTGATCCACGTTTACGCTGATCAGATTCTCGTGATGCGAGACTCGATTACGCAGGTTCCTCAATCGCTCCATTCGTTGCCCGACGAACATTCGACCTCGGTCATCTTGGTAAGCGTTGGGGAACGCCGGGCTCAGTGCTCGGGTCCAAAGCTCCTGAGCGCGCCGCTTCTCCAGTCCCCGTGCAGTGGCCCCGAGCAAGAACGACCAGTTACCGAAGGTCAGCTGTGCGATCACGTCATCATGAGTCGGGGCCTCCCCATGCCGATGATGGTTCTTGTCTCGAGCGTGTGCACTACCAGCAGCTCGCCCCCGCGCCAGCAAGATTGCTTTGCCAGACGCCTTGTACAGCAGTTCCGGAGTTGATTGTGCCTGCGTCCACGCTCGTGGATGCCCCTCGGCGTGGCACCAGTCCGACAGCGCCCGATCCATAGCATTGCGGACCAGCACCTCCACATGGCAGAGCTGAGCGTGAATTGCGCCAGCAAGCATCGTGTTCCAGTGGTACAGATCCTCCGCGGCGGCGACGTCACCGCCAGTAGCAGCCAGATACGGGGCGAGCCGGGCGCGTCCGAGTAGGTGCTCAACGTCTGCAATGGTGTTCATTGCCCAGTAATGCTAGTCTGTGTACAGCGAGCAACAGCGGAGGCTGTTGCGCTTCCTTTTCGGAAACCCCGTCACCTTGTGGCGGGGTTTCTTGTTGTCCGGAACAGTGCCGGCTGTCAACCCACCTCGCCGCGCTGCCGCTCCCCGCTACCAACGGATCGACCGCAGACGCACTGAGCCGGCTCCGTCCCTTGCGCCGCAACCAATCTTCCTCTATCGCGACGAATCGTCCTGCGCCGTCCTCCGCCACGTCCGGCCCCCTTCATCCGCCCGGCGCAAAATCAGTGTCGCGCTTGACGGCCCTTCAGCGCCACGCCCTTGCGCCCTGGCACCGCCTATGTAGAGTTAGATCTATGAAGATTACCCACTCGCTTGTCCTCGTGGTGATCGCCATCCTGGAGATGGGCCGCGAAGACGACGGCCGCATTTGGGGCTACGCCCTGTCGAAAAAGTCAGGTGTGCGCTCTGGCGTCCTGTATCCCCAACTTGACCGAATGTTGAACGAGGGTTGGCTGGAGGACCACTGGGAGGAGCAATCCCCGGCCCGAAAGCGGCCTCCCCGCCGGTACTACACCGTCACCCAGGACGGTTGGCGCAGCTTAGGAGCCATCGCACACAGAGCCAGCAGCGAGCAGCGGTTCGCGGGCCTTCAGCTCGTCAAAGCGAATTGGGCACCGGCATGATTGATACGCCGTTCAGCGCCCCGGGCGCCCTGGCCGCCTTCGGACTCTCAATACTCATCTTCGGCCTCGCCCCCGGACTGATACTCGCTCTAATCGTCAAGCTAATCCCCGACGAAGATCGTCGACGTGAACTCCAAGCGGAGCTCTACGAGGTCCCGCGATGGGAGCGCCCGTACTGGGTCGCCCAGCAGTTAGAAGTCGCGCTGCGTCTCGGCGCCTCCCCTCGCATCGGATGGTGGTGGGGTAAGCATGTTTGGCACCGAGCCAAGATCGAGTCCGGAATCGAGCGCAACCGCCAGAGTCCCGAAACGTTCTGGGTGCCCGACGGCCAAGAGAAAGCCCAGGTGGGGCCCGGTGACATCGTTAAGCTGATGTGGCACGTGCCGCGCATGGATCTCTCGGGGGAACGGATGTGGGTACGGGTCACCCACCGTCGCGGAGATCGATTGATTGGCCGCCTCGACAACTACCCGGTCTGTGCATTTCTCAACTACGACGACGTGGTCAAATTCCACATTGACGACATCATCGACATAAGCGCTCCCGAGGAGGCTCGGCCCGAGGCTGCCTGAACCGCCTCTCCGGGCCGGAGCTGCAGTACCGCCCTCTTAGGTAGATCGGGACGAGCCCGGAGGCCCTGCGCTGCACCGTCTGCTTAACGGGCACCGGGCGGGTATTCGCGCTATCAGCCACGATGTCGCGCAGACGCGTCCTACCAGTGTGCCGCGCAGATCGGGACCACTGCGACGCCTCTCGACTGGCTGCCAGCACCCTCCTCATCTTTGTCGCTGGAGTGCACGGTAGAGCGTGGAGCGGCCGACTCCGAGATCTCGGGCGATTGCTGACGGCCCCTCCCCTGCTTCGATGCGGGCGCGGGCCTTGTCGATCTGCTCGACTGTTAAGACTCGCTTTCGTCCCTTGTACTTGCCCTGCACTTTGGCGATGGCAATGCCCTCAGCCTGGCGTTCACGGATGATGGCTCGTTCGAACTCGGCGAACGCCCCCAGCAGCGACAGCATCAGATCGGCGCGAGGGTCTTGGGCGCCAGCGACATAGGTGGCCCGCTCGTGGATGAACTCCACGCTCGCGCCCTTGGAGGTGACCTCTCCGACGATCTGCTTGAGATCGACCAGTGATCGGGCGAGACGGTCCATCGAGGCGACAACCAACTCGTCGCCATCTCGCAGATACCTAATACACTCCTCGAGCTTTACCCGATCAGCACGCGAGCGAGCCGACTGTTTTTCGACATAGACGCGGTCGCACTCCCCCACCGCCTCGAGCTGACGCGCCTCATTCTGATCGGCAGCCGACACCCGCACGTACGCCACCCGCTGCCCACGTGGACGCGAGGCCCGGCGAGCCGGCTTCGGATCCGTCTTTGGCTGTAACTTTCGCTCGATAATGTTCTCCGAGTCCGTCGACTCCACCCGGAAGTTCCAACCCAACTCGTCCCGGCGACGGAACCGAGTCCGCACGCTTCCGCGGCTGACGATGAGCACCTCCTCGCCACTGTTGCCCGAGCGGCCCCGCAACGTCCCGATCCGATCAGCCATCAGAGGACCCTTTCGCCCGGTCTGTGTACCAATGCATCCTAGACCCGGCGGGACGCCGTTTCATAAGTGACGGACAGAACCCTGTGACACAGCTAGAACGCCGGCGGCTTCTCTGTCCCGCACGGGTGTACTGGCAGATCGCGCTGCCCAGTGGCGGCGTTCTAGCGGTGATGCCTAGCGGCGCCGCCAGCATTAGTGGTCGAGTGGCTCGAGGGCTCGGGCGGCTTGCTGGTGGCGGTAGAGGGTGGCGCGTGACCATCCGACCAAGCTGGCGGCTTCGGCGGCGGTGCGACCCTTTCTTCGGGCGCCCTGGGCGATGTCGAGTTTTTCGGCAATCACCGCAGGGTCGACCGGGGGCCGGCCGAACCTGGTGCCGTTCTGCTTCGCTGCGGCGATGCCGGCGTTGACGCGTTCAGTGATGAGCTCGCGCTCGTACTCGGCCAGGGTGGCGAGCATGCCCAGCATCAACCGGCCGGAGGTGGTCTCCGGGTCGATGCCGTCCGAGAGCGACCGGATCTTCACGCCCTTGTCGCGAAGCAGGTTCACGGTATTGAGGACATCGATCAGGGAGCGGCCGAGACGGTCAATGCGCCACACCACGACGGTATCGCCGGACTCGACGTAGTCCAACAGCCGCTTCATCCCCGGGCGCTCGATCGCGGCCCGGCTCCCCGAAGTGACGTCAGAGAAGACGTCGCGCTTCTGAACCCCGGAATCTACGAGTGCATCCAACTGCAACTGCGCGTCCTGACTCGCGGTACTCACGCGGGTGTACCCCAGATGCCTCATGGCCCGATTCTGCCCCATAAACCCCTACCGAAGCCGACCCTGAGACGAATGTCGCCAAGATGACTTAATGAGACACCGGCGGGTGGCCGTAGAGCCAGGAAACCGATTCAAAACTGGCCGCCTGCCCGGGCGGGGTCGAGTGTCTTGAAAACCTTTAGGTTTTTAAGGCGTTGTTACAACAGTTCAGCAGACGCTGTATAGTTCAGCAAGTGCTGACTATTGTTTCGCGTGTGGATGTGATGAACCGGTTAGGGCGGGCTATGGCCGACCCGACGCGGTCCCGGATACTGCTGACCTTGCTGCAGCGGCCGGCCTACCCGGCGGAGCTGGCCCGGGACTTGGGACTGACGCGTTCGAACGTGTCGAACCATCTGGCGTGCCTTCGCGACTGCGGGATCGCGGTCGCCGTGCCCGAAGGCCGCCAGACCCGCTATGAGATCGCAGATCCGCATCTGGCGCAGTCACTAGCCTCCCTGGTCGAGGTCACCCTCGCGGTCAACGAAAACGCCCCCTGCTTGGAGCCCGACTGCTCAGTGCCGGGTTGTCACGCCACGGAGGTGCAGGCGTGATCCTGTCCTCGGCCCTGCAGGCGATCGGCCTGTTCATTGCCACCAATATCGACGACATCATCGTCCTGTCGCTGTTTTTCGCCCGCGGAGCAGGCCAAAGCGGAACCACCGCACGCATTCTGACCGGCCAGTATCTTGGCTTCGTCGGCATCCTCGGCGCCGCAGTGCTCGTCTCCCTGGGCGCGGGAGCCTTCCTGCCCCCGCAGGCCATCCCTTACTTCGGGCTGATCCCACTCGGCTTGGGACTGCGGGCCGCGTGGCAGGCCTGGCGCGGGGACGATGATGACGACGACGACGCAAAGATCGAGGGCAAGAACGTCGCCGTGTGGACCGTGGCCGGCGTAACCTTCGCCAACGGCGGCGACAACATCGGCGTCTACGTCCCCGTCTTTCTCAACGTGGGCACGGGAGCCGTAGTTGCCTACTGCATCGTGTTCCTGGTGCTGGTGGCGGGACTGGTGGGCCTGGCCAAGTTCGTCACCACCCGCCGACCGATCGCCGAAGTCCTAGAGCGCTGGGAACATATCCTGTTCCCGACTGTCCTGATCGGCCTGGGCGCCTTCATCCTGATCAGCGGCGGAGCATTCGGACTCTGACAGAACCGACGCAAACCCCACCACGCACCCGTGAGCCGCCGACTCGCTCTAATTCTTCCGGCCAGAACGCCCGATTGGTACGTCGCCGCCAAGAAGTAGCCACAGAAGACCGCCACAAAGCGATCAAGTCCACAGCAGCGATGGCCGGCGGCATACCGTCCCGTACGGGTGTACCCCAATGGGGCGTCGCCACCGCTCCGCAGCTTGAAGTAGCCAGGTTGGAAATACTCCCACCTAATCGCCCCACAGATCCTCTGACGAACTACGGAGCCAAGATTCGGACGACTCCATTTGACCGCCGTCACACGAGGCCCTGGTCAGAAACCGGGGCGGTGGCTCAGCTCCGCCTCGTAGCGATGCGCTCGTACGCGCGCCGCAGCCGCTTGATGCACATGCCAATGACAATTAAGAAGTGCGTGGTCGCCGCTACAGCGATACCTGTCAAGGCCGGCCCAGAGGAGTCAGCGCCGATCCACTCTCCCGCATCACACACAATGAGGAATAGCGTCAATCCAAGACCCCATAGAATCGCCCACAAAGTATTACTCATACACTCGTCAACGAGTACGTAGTCGTCCTCCCCGAGGCGCTTGTCCGTACCCAGTGAAAGACGAAGCTGAAACAGGAATACCGCCATCGAAAACAGTAGACCTGCAACGATCGAGATGCCGGTGACAGCCGCGCTAACGTCGGCCAGCTTCGCCCCCAACCTCCACATCCCGATACCCACCCCGAGGGGCACCACAACCTGCATGACAATGGCTACCCAGTCAGGCCGGTGCGTTCTATTGTCGTAAAGGGTCTGGAGGTGGTCCGCGGGAACTCGCCATAGCGCCGCCTTGCCCATCTGGTCAGGCTCCCTGCCCCGTCGGCACGCTCCACGCCGTGTCCCATTCGCCTCCGGTCCGCTCAGAAAGCTCGCGCACCTTTTCGGTACAAGTCTCGACCAGGGTGGCGGTGGTAAGCGGACCCTTGTCCGAATCATTGAGCAGTTCTCGAATCGCCGGCGCAACTTCCGTGCCTAGCTGGAACTTTTTGGACCGGCCGTCGCGAGTCATGGTCACAAACACGTCGTGGTCCTCTGGAAGCTCATTGACGGACACAACCTCAGCTGCGACGTCGGTCCGACGCAATGCGTCCAGAAGATTGCCTGGAAACCGCTGTTTTTTCTCCGGCCGGGCGATGTAAGAGATCCTGCCAACTCTCACGGTCAGCCCGTCCGCGACGTCCGAACTCTTTCCCGTCACCCGCACCTCGACCTCGGTCAACTCAGCGGCATCTCGCCATGCCTCGCTCTCGCTAACCGTGCTTGTCTCCATAGTGATCCGATTGGTGAACTGACTAAAGTGTGACTTGAACAAACGCAGGATTCGCCCGCCTGCCGAGCCTCGCGAGGATTCCTCAGACAGAAAGTAGGCACGCTCGCCGTGCTCGGGCACGAAGAGCAGAGCCCGGTTCTGGCCGGTCGGGGCTTCATGATCCTCGATCTGACCTACGGGCTTGCCCGTGCTCGTGTCGACCACTTCACCTGGCTCGCCGTAGGCGCCTACCAGTAGGTCAAGCAGCAGCACTACGCGCGGTGCGTAGCGGACCACATTCTTGACACTAACCCAGGTCTGCCTCTTCTCGTTGTGCGTTTGGGAGGCATCGATCCCGTTCACCCATGCTTCGAAGACTTCGAGTAGGTCTTCACCTTCTAGATCAGCTGGGGCGTAGCTTTCTGGGTTGCGCTTACGTTTCTGATGGAACGTCAGCTCGGACACGGTCAGAACACGGCGGCCCATTAGCGCCTCCTTAATCGGGGAAGAACTGAATTGCGTACCGATATGCGGCGAGAGTATCGAGCAAATGTATAGGGACGGGTTAGCGCGGCCAATGTATGCGGTGGGCGAATGGGGATGACCTCGGCACTCCGCAATCAAGCACTCCTGAGAATTCGGTCAGACTAAGGACCCGCTCAACCGTCTGTCCAAACAACTGGGTCATCGAGCGCCCCTCTCAGTCCGCCTATCTTAGGTCGAGGGTGCCATCTGTGACTAGGCGCGGTTGTCGATCCGCATCAGAGATTGGCCACTTCACGCCGTCCCCCGCGAGGTCATCTTTGGTCAACTGCGGCGCTGCGATGACATCGATGAGGAGGTCTGCCATCTGATCTTCGAGGTTCACTAGTTGGGTAAGTATGGAAAGGAGCTCGGTGAGTTCGGTTGACCAGGAAGAGCTCCAATGTGTGGCGTTGATGTCGTCGAGTGGGGAGGTGTAGCGCTTCTTCGGCGCTGCCATGCGGTAATTGAGCCAGGATGTGAGGACATTAGCGCCCCCGACGACGTATTCAGTGGCTTCCCGAGTGACATTCTCCCAACGTCCTGGCCCGACGTGGAGGGTTTGCGTCGCTGGGTTGTAGCTCCAGCTGGTCGGTATGCCAGGACCGACCGCTACCTCGTAACTGGGGAGCAAAGTTCCGATGCCGCAGTCTCGGACGTCGGTGTATCCCTTGGGATGGGCGCCAGCCGCGCCATAGGTTTGGAGCCATTGAAGATGGCGTCCGTGTCCGACGGCTCGCTTCCAAAGGCGAGCGTCCGTGGTAATCGGAATTCGGATCCCGGGGGTGTGGAGTTCATCGTCGAACTGGGCGACGAAGCCGGAGTGCCCGGCGATTCCAGCAATGTAATCGAAGACTTCTTCATCACTGACAATCTGGCCGAAATGCTTCCTGAGTGCGGCGGTCAGACCCGGGGCTAGGTTGGGGGTTCCATCTGGGTGGATCTTCGGAAGCGCGCGTCCGCCACCGCTACCCCGGAAGTGATGAACGTCAGGGATGAGGTCGGTGTAGACGAGACCAGGGCCAGTGCGGGGATATTCGGAATGGAGTTCGTAGGCGAAGATCTGATCGGGTACTCGTCCGTGCCATAGCTTGGGGGAAGGCCGGTTCAGGAGCCTGCTATCCGCGATGACGTATTGGCGGTCAAGCACTCGGTAGCCACAGCGAACCACCTGAAACTGGGTGAGCATGGGGATGTCTTGGAACGCACGCCTGGTGCCCTGTTCGGTGTCTACTCCCGGCAGAGGTTTCTTGGTCTTGGTCAAGGACGTGTTATCCGCGTTCAGAAATTTCTCTGCTTTGGCTTGCGCGTTATCCTCGTTGATCACGTCACGTAGACGAGCTTCGAGGATGTCGACACTAGGTGCGTAGACCCAGCCTCGGCCGGCCATAATGCCGTTGTTGCGCCAGGGCAGTAGGTCATCGACGGCCGGATAGTCGTCCCATGTGGTGGCGGCTGCTGGTGTGAAGGGTGCTGTCCATTCGGTTCGCACGCTGCGCCACGACGGGTCGTCGAAGGTCAAGTGGGAAAGGGCTTCAAATTTCTCTTTCCGGGTGCCGTCGATATCGATATAGCGAATCTCGGCCGGGCTGTACTCGTCAGAGGCTTCTCCACGAAGGAACAGGGCAATAGCGACCGGGGTTTCGATGTTGAAGACGGCGTTGGCGGCGGGCGGCTGCTTGCCTTCGGGAGTCACGTTGATGATCCACCCGTGAGTTGCCGTTCGGCGCAGGTATTCACGCATGCCCATTGAAGCCCGGCCCGGCGAGATAGCCGGTGGCAGTAATGAAGCAGACCACGCCGTTTCCCCCGTCACTCACGTCGGGATCATTGGTGGATTCAAAGACCTTCCAGGTGGCCCAGCGCCAGAAGTAGACGTAGAGATTGCTGAGGTGGCGTTCGTGTTTGCCGTTGCCGTCTAGCTTGAATGCGCTGAGGGGAGTTTGGCCGGTTGCTTGGTCGATGCCGTTCTCAATCCAGCCGCCCATTCCTCCGGCATGGTCCTTGTACGGTGGGTTGCCGATACAGACTTGGATGTTGCGTTCACGCTTCATCTTGTTAGCAAGTTGGCGCTGTCTGGCAACCAGTTGAGCGGTGTAGGAGAGCTGCTCATCGCTGGCGCTTAGCGGGTCTTCGAGGGTATCCGCCACGTACAGGTTGAGGCCTGTGCTGGGCATAGTGGCCTCGAGTTCATGGATGGCCGCAGTAATCCGGAGTTCGCCGACCGAGAATGGTCCCGATTGGAGTTCGATACCGAACAATCGAGCTACGGCACTGCTGACGGCCTCTGGGCCTGCCCCTTTTCCGTACTGTGCTTTGGCGGCACCGGAGACATGGCGTAGCACCGAGAGTGGGTAGGTGCCGGTACCCATGGCGGGGTCGACAATCGACACGTTGGGGTTGCGGAGGCCCTCAGGTTTCCCGAGGTACTCCTTGAGGACGGTATCGGTAAGCCGAACCATCGCATCGACGACAGGAACAGGTGTGTAGTACGAGCCGGACTTGCGACGCTTCTCGGGGTCGTAGCTGGCAAGGAAGTCCTCGTAAAGGTGGAGGTAAAGGAGGTCACCGGACGCCTGCAGTCGTATCCAGTCCGCAGCGTCGAGGACGCGGACGATGATCTCGATAGCGGTCCAAGTCGGGGTGCCCTCGACGTGTTCCGTAAGCAGGTTCAGCGCCTTGCCCATGAGGGTGTGGTGGCTTTCCAGTTGCTTAGCCACGTCGCGGATCGGGGAGTTGCCAAGATCGATGCCTTCGCTGAGCGCCAACAGCAGAGCAAATACGACCGTTTGCGCGAACCCGTCTGCAAACTCGGCGTCTCGGGCTTGCGGGAAGAGTAGGCGTCTCCAGTCCTTGGCAATCCCGGTGAACGGCATCGTCGTCGGGTCAGCGCCGCCCTTGATAACCTTGCGCTCCGCCCGGAGTGCGTCGTGCACTTCCTCGCGGAGGAGGCGAGAAAGGGGTGCAAGCGTGTCTACTAGTTTCGGCACCGAGGTGATCGGAACGGGGCTCCACCGGAGGAAGGACCCCACGATGAGTTCGAGGCGTCCGGGGGCCTTCAGAATGCCCTTGTGGTGCTCCAGGTCCGCAGCGTGGACACTGACTGGTTCGTCGACCAGCTCGCCGAATCGCCACAGCCGAAACTCAGTGCCGTTGGTGTGAAGCAGATTTGGCAATTCCTTAAGTCGCTGCCACTGCTTGTAATTGTGGGTGCTCGGCCCATACGTGGATGGGTTGAGGCTGGTACCGGGAGCCTTCAACTCAATGTGTCCGATGACACCACCGTTGACGCGAACACCGAAATCGGGACGAACCGAGCCTTCGAGTTCAGTGACCTCGTCGTGAGGGATCACTTTGAGGCCGAACAGTTCACCTGCTTGCTCAATAAACTGCGCTATCGGCGTGACCAGAAGAGCCTCGCGCTCGCCGGGTCCGGTGAGCCGCGCCTTCGCAGTCTTGCCATAGTCCGAAACTATGTCAGCAAACGTCACTGCACTCCCTCCTATGGCGCCCACGGGTCAACTTGGACCGCCAAGAGCAGTTCCCGCGGAACTCTACGGGAGCTAACGATAGACAGCTGTTTGAAACTGACGCACGTCGCTATCGCGAGCGCATAGCAATCTGCCCTCCCCCATCTCCTGGACGTTCCGCCGATAAGCGTGATTCCGTTAAATTCGCAGGTCAGAAGAGCGACATTGGCTTTCACGCCAGGACTGACCGTACCGATCGTCTGCCCAATCCCCGCCGCTGACGCACAGTCCACGTGCCCTCACCAGTCAGGTAGCACCTAAGAGCGCCGGTCCTCGGCACCAGCTGGCGCCCTGTCTTCCCTGGCCTTGGTGATGGTGGCCACATGCTAGCGCATGCGCTAGCATGTGGTGGTGACGAAGGCCGACAAGCTCAGAGCCGCAATCGAGCGCAACCCGAAGTCGGTGTCCTACAACGATCTGCACGCACTGTGCCTGCGAGTCTTCGGTGAGCCTCGCCAGCAGGGCACCAGCCATGCGGTGTTCAAGATGCCCTGGCCGGGCGACCCCCGAGTGAACATTCAGCGAGGCAAGAACGGGGAGGCTAAGCCGTACCAGGTCAAACAGGTACTCGCAGCGATCAAGAAGATGGAGGAGCAGTCATGAGCGATATCGATGTCCGTCGCTATTCGTACCGAGTTCAGTGGTCCCCCGAAGACAACGAGTACGTAGCTACCGTGCTGGAGTTTCCGTCACTGTCCTACCTCGAGCAGGACCAAACAGACGCCCTCCAAGGCCTCGTTGAGGTCGTGGCCGGCGTCGTCGACGACCTCACCGCCGCGGGCGAGATGGTGCCGCAGCCGTTCGCCGAACGCTCCTACAGTGGCACCATCTACGTCCGCACCTCCGCAGAGGTCCATCGACGTCTGGTGATGGAGGCAGCAGAAAACCACGTCTCCCTGAACCAATGGGCCGCCCAGCGACTCGCCAGCGCGTAATCCGCCGTCTGCGAAGTAGGCGCATGCGCCGCTAATGTTGCATTCCGTCAAGTACGCAGATCAGCGGGGTACAACTGTGCAGGAGATCGACGTTTCTGGCCCCTGCGACGTGAACGGATCGCCCTCGGCGCTCGTCGACGCTCGGGCGCGCCATCAGCTGATCGAGGATCAAATGTGACACCCCCTGAGACAGGCCCCGACGGCCGGTCGGACCTCGCTGTTCGACGCACAATCGAGCCACACGGCGTGATCGTGCCGGCGCGAATGACCGGTGACGAGCCCCTCACCGCTGACGGCAACAATCTCCCAGGCGGGCCGGTGATCGACTTTTGGCAATGGTCAATGTCGAGCCTGCTCGACAACACCGTCCGCGGACTGTTCGCCGAGTATCTCGTCGCTCGCGCGCTCGGAGTCACTCACGCCGGCGTACGCGTCGAATGGGACGCCGTCGACATCGTCACCGAGAGCGGACTGCGGGTCGAGGTCAAATCCGTCTCGTTCCTGCAGAACTGGGCGCAGACTCGTGTCTCCACCCCCACCGTGAGCATTCCCGAGACCCTCGCGTGGGATGCACACACCGGCCGGTACGAGCCTGCGTCTCGGCGTCAAGCCGATGTGTACGTCGTCTGCGTCCTCGACGTCACTGACGTGGCTGACCTGGATCCGCTGAACCTGGATCATTGGCGCTTCCTCGTCGTACCTACACGCGTTCTCAACACAGAAGTCCCGGGCCAGAAGTCGATCGTCCTCCACCGCCTGGCCGCCCTACCTGGTGTCACCGAGTGCACCTACACCGACCTCCGGGACACCGTGGAAACAGTGGGAACGCCCTAATCTAAGGCGAGGGGCGGCCCGTAATTTCAGGCCACGGGGCCACGCCGATAAGTCGCGATTTGACGGGCTTCGGCGCTGTCCACGCCACCTTTAGCTCCCCTCGTGGCTAGTCGAGCTCCAGCAACCTAAGCTCGCTTCATGGAATTTGTGCGATCAGTTCCGGTGCCGTTGAAGACGCATCCTTTCTTCACGGAGAGGTGGCTTCAAGAGCAGATCATCAACGATGTCTCGATCTTGGGGCTAGGAATCTCTGACCTCGATGTCAAAGATGTCGAGCGACGCCAACCGAGCGCCGGTCGCCTAGATCTTCTACTGTTCGACCCTGAAACCACCACACGCTACGAGGTCGAAATCCAACTCGGCCCCACAGACGAGTCCCACATCATCCGAACCCTCGAGTACTGGGACAATGAACGGCGGCGATTTCCCCAGTACGACCACGTCGCCGTCCATCGTCGCCGAGGAGATTACGGGCCGCTTCCTTAACGTCATCAGCCTGTTTAACCAGGCAATTCCGCTGATCGCGATCCAAATGTCCGCACTCGATGTCGGCGGTGCCCTTACCTTGCACGCCACCAAGGTGCTCGACCTCGCCCTGCCCGCACCCGAGGAAGACGACGACTCTGGACACGAGACCGACCGTAGCTACTGGGAGAATCGCGCCCACCCCGCGATTCTGAAGTTGACCGATCAACTACTGGAATTGATCAACGAGGAAGGATCCAATGTCACGCTCAAGTACAACAAGCACTACATCGGCCTCCAACAGGCCGGGCTGGCAAATAACTTCATCACCTTCCGGCCCCGCAAGAAGAACGTCACCCTCGAAGCGCGGATCGACCGTACCGACACCCTCGACTCTGCTATCGAGAACTGGGGACTATCCGCCCTCACCTATGACAAGCGGTGGCGGCGCTATCGCGTCAGCTTAGACAGCAGCGACTTGGCCAGTAACGAGACTGCGATCCGTGCGCTAATCAAGATGGCCCGCGGCATCCCCGTCGACGACGCCCTCGACGCGACCGCCTCGTAGACCAATTTCGATCCGCTGCACCTAACGGCGGCACTCACGCATTGCTCGCTAACCCGGGTGATTCACGGAGCGGGAGGGCCGCTGCTCTCGCGTGGCGGAAGGGCCGATTTCGCTGGTGGGTGTGCGGGAGCGCCGGCTGGCGCTGCCGGTGGGCGGGTCTCCGGGTGGTGATGTCGTGGGCGGGCAGGTGAGGTCAGGCGGGTTTGGGGATCGCGGCGATCGTGTTGAACACGGCGACTATGGCGGTGGCCCACGGCCACGTTTCGGGGATCTTCACGCGTCGTCTTCGGCCGCTGCGGACCAGTCGCGCGGCGACGTGGAGGAAGCGGTAGCGCAACGCTTTGGGTTCGCACAAGGCCAGGACTGCTGCCTCGCCGGTGCAGGCCAGCATCCGTGTCCAGGTCACCAGGTCCGCGGCGAGCATCACCGCCACGAGCCAGGCCTGGTTGAGAGCAAACTCCCGCGAAGGCAGACGGCCCAAGCCGGTGTTCTTGGCGTGGCGGATCCGGTCCTCGACCCGCGCGTGAGCCCGATGCCGTGCTTCGAGGAACTGCAGTTGGCCGGTGGCAGTGTTGGTGACAAACGCCTGGTAGCGCCACCCGTCGACTTCTTCGAACATCGACAACTGGGCGCCCGGGTGGGGCCGTTCGCGGCGGACGACCACGCGCATCCCGCCCGGCCACTTGGCGAGCATCCTGGGACTGAGGAAGCCGGTCAGCTCGGCAACCTCGGCCCCGTCCCGGATGTCGCCGGAGGGGTTCAAAGCCGGCCCCCACGCAGCCTCTGGGCAGATCGCGATGGCGCGGCGCAACGGGGCGGTGATCGAGAAGCCGACCGAGTACTCCACACGTCGACCACGGACGCCGTTCTGCTCGGTGATCCAATCCAGCAAGTCATGCGAGGCGCCGGCCCCATCGGAGCGAATCAGCAGGTCACGCCGGTGAGCAGCGGGGATCTGCGCGATCGCCTGGCCCAGGACGTCGATGTGGTCGGCGGCAGTGTTTGACCCGGCGTTGCCCGGCCGCAAGCTCGCGGCGAGGAACTCTTCTGTGTTGTCGCACCACACGCCGATTCCGGTGGTAACCGAACGTGCGCTTGTACGTCGGCGCGGCATTCTCTTTCTCGCTGTGGGTGACCACGATGGTGGCATCGACATCGAGCACGATCGTCGATCCCAGGTCCCGACCTGCACACTTGGATGCGGGCACCCCGCCGGGCAGGTGGGACCACACGTGCCGCCGAGCCCGGGCCCGCGCGACCTGGATCTTCTTGCGCTTTCCGGCGGTGACCTCATCGAGGGTGCGCCACACCGTCGGGGCCGAGGCCACCGGGCCCAGAGCGTCAGATTGGTGGCGCAGGGCGCCGATATCTGAGATCGATTCGCCGCCATCGGCGAGCATGACCGCGGTGTCGATCAGCACCCGGCCGCGGTCATGGATCGGGATGAACCGCCGGCGGGCCATGGCCCCCGATAGCTCGCCTGTCAGGCCGACCTGATCAGCCAGAAGGCGTGGCGCGATGGCTCCGGCGTGAGAGATCACCCCGACACCATCAGCAGTAACGGACAGACCGGCCGACCACGAAGTACGCTTCACCTACCGAGTGCTTTCTGCTGGAGAACATGGATCCTTAGACAAGAACCAGTTTCCCCTGTTCAGAAAGCACTTCGGTGCATTTTCACCCAGCAATCCGCAGATCCCCGTGAATCACCCGGGCTAACCTCCCACTGTGAGGAAGTCCGGTCACTCTGGGTATGACTGGGCGACCACGAGCAGTACAGCTCTAAGGCTCTGACGAGACCACACCAGTGGCATCATCGACCCATGAGCGAATTCAAGTTTGGAACGCCGCGAACCTACAAGAACCAGGCTGGAAACGAGACGACTGAATGGCCCGACGGGCTCAAAGTCGTCCGCATGGCTGACGGTCGCGTCAAGATGGGGCGACAAGGATCACAGCTCCGCGGCGGGCCAAAGGGCGTACAAGTGCAGCAGTTCGCAAAGGGGACAAACCCGACCGCGCACATCATCGCAGCCTTCGACACCATCGAGGGTGACAACTGACCCTGTTGCAGCCTGGGGAACCGACAAACCGCTCCCGGACGGCGGCGGCTACAGCTCCGCCACTACAGCTGACCGCGACGCACTAGTCTGATCAACAAATCACGCTCGCCACTTCGCCGATAAGTCGCGTTACGTCAAGTAGCGCAGGTCAGGGGCCATTTCTGGCCTCTCCTGCTAGCGTTGCGCCCATGTGTGGACGCTACTCGATCGCCGCTCCCGGACAGGCGATCCTCTCCGCGCTCGAGGCCGACGGCGCGGCCGACGGATTCGACTGGTCGCCGGTGTACTCGGTGTCGCCCCGCACGCATGCCCCGATCGTGCGTGATCGCCTGGTCGACGACGTCCGCGTGCGTGAGGCCGAGTTGTCCACCTGGGGCCTGCACCCGTCGTGGGCCAAGGACTCCGGTCCCCGGCCGATCAACGCCCGCCTGGAGACCGTTGCCACCAACGGCATGTTCCGCTCGGCGTTCTCCTCCGCGCGCGCCCTGGTCCCGATGACGGGCTACTACGAGTGGCAGGAAGTCGTCGAGGGCGGCAAGAAGGTCAAGAACCCCTCCTACATCCACACCCCCGGCGACGAGCTCCTCGCCGCCGCCGGTCTCATTGCCGCCCGGCAGGACGACGACGGGACGTGGTCGACGACGTTCACGATCATCACCCGTACCGGCGAAGACGCCGCCGGCGAGGTCCACCACCGGATGCCGGTGTTCCTCTCTCCCGCCGCGTGGGACACCTGGCTCGCCCCGGGCAAGGTCGACGACAAGGACGCCCAGCTCGACGTCTTGGACGCCGAATCCAAGTCGGCGGCCGGCACCCTGCGGACCCGCCGGGTGTCGCGGGCGGTCAACAACAACCGCACCCTCGACCGCACCGACCAAGGCCTCATTGCACCGCTGACCTGACCCCTCCCCCACCGTCACGGTCGACGTCTCAGTGCCATGACACACTCGCCCACCCCGACGAGGGCAGGAGGCGAGGATGAACGAGGAGGACGACCTTCAAGGGGACCGGGCGACGCCACAAGCATCCGATCGAGAGCGCAGGCTCGCGGACGCACTGACCGCCGCAGTACTCCGCCGGCTCGGACTCGACGACTACGACGAAGCTCCTCGGCGACGTTCTGCAGCCAGGTCCGCGAGCGTGCGACCACCCGAAAAGGCGGGCTTGCCGTCGGCACCGTGACACCCATGCCGCCCCGCCTCACGGTGGGCGCACCTCAAGTCTGACTGCAAAGAACGCGCATGGAGCTCTGGGAGCTCGGCAACTCCCCGCCAGTAACTGCCTCCAGTCCCCCAGTCCAGCTCGCCGCGGCCAGCCAGACCGCGATACCAACGCAGCAGCCGCACGAATTCCGCCTCGTCGACACGGGCAGCGGCAGCTCGGATCTGCTTGACGAAGTCAGGTCTGGTCACGGCGCAGCACGGTAGCTCGCGTCAAGGACATCGACTCACTGTCCCGTCACGGCGCCGTAGCGCCGTGGCGCTTTATTGCCATAGTGGCGTGGCGCTACAGCCACTCGGCGTCGTGGACTCATAGCATCACGGCATGCCCATCCTCACGATCGCCCACACCAAGGGCGGAGTCGGAAAGAGCACTACCACCGTCTATCTCGCGGCGGCGGCCCATGCTCGCGACATGTCCGTGCGCGTAGTCGACCTCGACCGCCAGGGCACGACCATGGCGTGGGCCGAAGCGGCGGCCGCGGCTGGCGCTCCCCTACCTTTCGAGGTCGGTACATCCATCCCCGTCGACGACCCCGCCATCCTGACAATCGTGGACACCCCGCCCGGCGAGGCGAAGGCCATCCAGGAGGCCATCGACGCCGCGGACCTCGTCGTCATCCCTTCCCGGGCCACCCCCGCAGACCTCGCGCGGGTCTACCCCACCGTGTCGACCACACGGCACAAGCCGACAGTCGTCGTGCTCACCTCTATCCGTCTCGGGACTCGGCTACTCGAGCAAGCTCGGGATCTCCTCGCCGCGGACGAGATCGCAACCGCGCAGACGACGATCCTCCAACGCGAAGCGATCGCTGCGTCCTTCGGCTACCCCCCTAGTCGCCTCCATGGCTACGACGACCTCCTCACTGAACTCCTGTCCACCGAACTCCTGGGAGACCACCGTGGCTAAGCCCTCACTCAAGGATCAGCTGAATGCTCAGCGCACCGCGAACGCCTCGACACAGAACACGCCGGTTCAGTCGACATTCCGCCAAGACGAAGGAGCTGAGCCGCGCGTACGCACCTCGATGTACCTACCCGAGTCCCTCGCCCGCGAACTGCGCGTCCGCGCCGCCAACGAAGGCATCCGCGCCAATACCATCGTCGTCGACGCTTTAGCGTCATACCTCCACGGCACTACAGCGCTCTAGCGTACTAGCGCTGAAACTGCATAGCGCTGTAGCGCTACAGCGCTTCGTTGTTGAAGCCTCGTAGCACTACAGTGCCAAAACGTCGTATTGCTGCAATGCTACGGCGCCACAGCATTGAACCCGCTCCGGAAGTGTGCCTCGAGCCGTGCGCACCCAACGGGATCGCGCATCTCCCGACGCAAGTCGTGATCCACTCACTGCGCTACAGCGCCAGCACGCTATAGCGGCATAGCGTCATAGTGCTGTGACGCCGACTACGGGGAGAGTGAAAGCACTGTCGGGCTTGTCTGGCCACCACGGCGCACTCATCGACGCAAGACGGCGATCCGCCACCGAATCACACGTATGTAACTCAATTGAGCGTGTCGTCGAGATTTGCGGGGTCACAAATGACACGGTGGCCATCATGGCGACGAAACGACCCGGCCCCGGCCGGCCATCCCTGGGGGAGAGGACCGCACTGAAGGTGCGCCTCCCCGTCGATCTATACGAGGCTGTCCGTGCCGAGGCAGAGTCTCGTGGAATCTCGATGAACCAGGTTGTCGTGGAAATCGCCAGTCGATCTCTCGAACACAAGGAGGCGCTGTCTGCGTAACTCGGCCAGAGATCCTGGTCGACACCTGAACATTCGCAGCCCCTAGAACGACTGAGTCCGGCCCTCTTGCCGGAGGGCCGGACTCTCAAAGTCGAAGAGATTCGAGTTGCCGCTCGAGTCTCGGGGTTGCTCACCTAGAAGGAGAGCAGTGCTTGACGGCACCTCTCAGGGTAGGCCATACCCGTCTGGCGGTCCAGAGGAGCGTCACGGCGTGTCTTGCCCTGACGACACCACCACCGTGTGGCCCGCCCCATCGTGGGACGAGTTGGCCACCGCCTGGAGCCCACGCCCATACGTGCGGGTGGATCCCGAGCTGTCGCATTCCTACGTGCGCCAGCACCGGCTCGACGCCGGCGCCCCGCCGAGCGGGGTGCCCTACGCTGTGCCGCTCACGGATGTCGATGGCCGCTTCCGGCTACTCGCGTTCGACTTCGACGCCCACACTTCCGGCACCGCCGAGACCGCTCGACGTGAGGCCGCGCAGCTGTCCCAGGTGCTCGCGGAGGCGGATCTGGCGCATCTGGTGTGCTTGTCGGGGCCCGGTGGGGGAGTGCACGTCTGGGTCCGTCTGAACGCCGCGGTTCCTGCTCGCCGAGTCGCCGATCTGGCCGACCTGCTCTCGACTGCGTTCTCGAGTTTGGATACCGGTGCCCTGCGCAATCCGGTCACCGGTTGTGTTCGTGCTCCGGGCTCACCCCACCGCCTCGGCGGCATCTCCCGCCCACTCGGGGACACCGCAATCACCGCCGTACGCCCGGCCGAGCTCTTCGAGACCCTGACCGAGCACTTCACACATACTCACCCGGCCCCCACCACCAATAACCAGAGCACCTCATCGATCACCGTCGCGATGGACCCAGCCGGAGACCCCCTCCTGCCCGGACCCAAGCGCCCCCTGGCCCCGTGTCACGTCGCGCTCGCACGCCGCCCTCTGGATGCCGCAGAGGACGCCTCCTCGCGCGCCTGGTCACTACTGCTGGCCTGCGCACACGCCCGATGGACGTTCACCGACCTGCACAAGGCCGCGTTCGATGAACGGTGGCCCGGACTGGAGTACCTGCGCACCACCCGCACCGACACCAGCTCGCGCACCCCGCGTACACCGGGCGCCGGCCTGGAGGTGGCGCGCCGACAGTGGGCCCGCGCAGTGGCCGCCGCAGCGACAACCCCCACCAGGCCCGCCACGGCCAGTCCCGAGCGCAAGCACGTCCAGGCGCTCATCGCCGAACACCTCTCCGCCGTGGATGCCCACCCCGACAGGTGGCGCGGCAAGACCGGCGCCCAGGACCGCCTCCTGCTGCTCGCCCTAGCCACGCGCATGCACGCCGCCGCCCGCGAGGTCGTGCACCTCTCCGAACGGGACTGGGCCCTGACCGCCGGCTGCACCCGCGACGTCGTCAACGACCGCCTCCCTGCACTTCTGCAAGAGGGGTGGCTGGCACGCCCGCAGCGATCCGCCGGGCCATGGGCCGCCACATGGACCCTCCACGTACCGGGGGGCGGGAAGAAAAGAAGTGGTGCAGTTTTTTTCGAGCCTCGGTGGAAGGAGGTGCTCGGCGAGCTCTCGGTGGCCCGCGAGGACATCTGGCACGCCGGCGGGTTGGGAGTCTTGGGCCTGCGGCTGTGGCAGCACCTCTGTGCGTGTCGGGGCAGGGGAGGGGCCCGTGCTGCTGCGCGGGCCCTCGGGGTGACCGTCGCCACGGTGCGCACCAAATGGCGGGCCCTGCGCACCGTGGGCTTGGTCAATGCGCGCGGGCACGCCTACACCGGTGCCGGGCGCCTGGCCGCGGCGGCCCGCACCGCCGGGGTGACCGGGGCGCACGCCGACAGGATGCGGCTCTACCAGCTGCAATCAGCGGTGTTCGTGTGGTGGTTCACCGCCCGCTACGCCCCAGGCGCCTCCGACGCGATAGGGGAGTGGGGGCCGTTTCCCACCCCGTCCGCCGCCGCGGAGGTGCACCCGGTCGACATCGCCTTGACCTACGGCGCCGCGTCCCTTGGCCCCCCGCCGGAGGCCACGGTGTGGGCCGCGGCGATGGTCGCCCAAGACGCCCACCGCCACCTCGACCCTGAATCCTGGCGCAGCCTGGTCGCCGAGAGCAGAGCCGCCCTGCCGGCACCCGAGATGCTCGTCAGCGCCTACCGGGTCGGCACCACCGCCGCCTGACCGCATCCACGTGCCCACCGGAGATGCGTGCTCGCGCGGCGCAGATGTGTCTGCGACCGGCGTGGATAGGGTGGCGCCATGACGACGCCAGCGCACCCACCGGCAGGGTATGACCAGGTTCTGGCCCGTCTGACCGCCGAGGTGCGCGCCGCCCAGACCCGTGCCCTGCGCGTGGTCTCTACGGGGATGGTCCAGCTGTACTGGACGATCGGCAACACCATCCTGGAACGCCAAGCCGAGGAAGGATGGGGCACCAAGGTCGTCGATCGACTCTCCGACGACCTGCGCAAGCAGTTTCCCGACCTCAAGGGACTGGGCCGGGCGAACATTCACTCCATGCGTCGGTTCGCCGCTGCGTGGACGTGGGACGAAGTTGTCCAACAGCCTGTTGGACAACTTCCCTGGGGGCACATCATCGAGCTCCTGGCCCGCACCGACGACCCCCAGCTACGTAGGTGGTACGCCGCCCAGGCCGTCGAGCACTCCTGGACCCGCGCGGTCCTGCACCACCACCTGTCCACCGGCCTGCACGACCGGCTCGGCGCCGCCCCCACCAATTTCGACCAGCACCTCGAACCCCGCGAGGCCAGCCGCGCCGCCCAGGTGATCAAGGATCCCTACGTGTTCGACTTCCTGGCCCTGGGGGAGAGGGCCACCGAACGGGACCTCGAGCAGGCCCTCATGGACCGCCTCACCGAGACCCTGATGGAACTCGGACGCGGATTCACCTTCGTCGGCCGACAACTGCGCTTCGACGTCGACGGCGAGGACTACTTCCCCGACCTGGTGTTCTTCCACACCGACCAACTCCGCTACGTCGTCGTCGAGCTCAAGATCGACCGGTTCAAACCCGACTACGCCGGCCAGCTCGGCTTCTGCGTCGCCCTGGTCGACGACACCCTGCGCAACCCCGCCCTGCACGCCCCCACGATCGGGCTCCTGCTGTGCGCGACCCGATCGGACGCCGTCGTCCGCTACGCCCTGGCCGACTACACCACCCGCCCCGCCGAAGCGGCAGGACTGCACCTGCCTACCACCGACGAGATCGAAGCACTCGTCGACACCACCCTCGCCGACACCACCTCGGGCGAGAACGAACCCGAGACCAGGTAGCAGGCCCTCCACCAACCCAACCCCGGCAACGGCCGAGTCATCGACGATCCCGCCTGCCCGCCTCGGGCGTTGTCCCCGTCGTCGAGGCCACACCCGACTTTGTGCAGAACATGCGCCCGAAGAAATGAAACTTATAGTCTGTAGACTCTTAGTCGTCGTCGCTGGATGTTAGGTGGGTGCAGGATGACGCGGACCTTCTCGAGGAGTTCGGTCGCCGCCTGCGCCATCAGCGCACCGCCATCGGCCTCTCCCAGGAAGAGCTCGCGCACCGCTGCGGGATGCACCGCACCTATGTCAGCTCGGTCGAGCGCGGGGAACGCAACATCGCGCTACTCAACATCGTCTCCCTGGCCACGGCATTGGGCACCGACGCGAGCACCTTCGTCGCCGGTCTTTCGAGAGGTCCGTGACGCATGCGCTGACCGGCGGTACCGGCTGTGAGCGTGAAGCGGATCAAGATTTACGCCGAGTGTCTAGCGCCGACGCCGTCTCAGCGGGAAGCTATCACCTCCGCGCTCTTCGAGCTCCGGTCCCCGACGGACGACGCGCTCACTCTGGCGCGGGCGGCGTGTCGACTTCTCCACGCGGTGGCCGACACCTGCCACACAGTGGTGTGTACCCCGTTCATCCCTGTCGACGCCGACGGGCAACTCCTGTCCGAGATCCCCTTCGTGTACCTGCGCATATCCACCATGTACGGGCACACCCTGACCGTTCCGCTTCGTCCCGCGACAGTGGCGGAACACTTCTACCCTTGTCGCGCTGCCGGCGGAGCCCAGGAACGGTTCTCTGCGCTGCTGGAGCCTCACCTTCCCGAGTTTGACGATCCCTACGTGCGGCGCCCGTTCCCCGACAAACCCGGCGTCAAGCCGCTGGTCGGATGCTCCTATGGATGTCAAGCGGCTTTGGCGAGGTCGGCGGTGGTCGGTGCTTGGGTGGCGGGGTCGCGAGCCTGTAGGTCGTTGATCAGGGCATGGTAGATCTCGCGCGCGATGTGGCGTTTGAGGCAGCGCATGATGTCTTTCTTGGACAGGCCTTGCGCGGTTCGTCGGTCAACGTAGGAGCGGGTGCGTTCGTCCCAGCGCATGCGGCTCAGTGCGATGGTATGCAGGGCGTGGTTCGCGGCCCGGTCGCCACCGCGGTTGAGTCGGTGTCGGTCTCGTCGTCCTGAAGAGGCAGGGATCGGGGCCACGCCGCACAGGTGCGCGAACGCCGCTTCAGAGCGCAGCCTGTCTGGGTTGTCGCCCGCGGTGGCCAGAAGCTGCCCGGCGACGTCAGGTCCCACGCCCATGCGGTTCATCAGGGTCGGAGCCGTCTGCGCGGTCAGGGCTTTCAGCTCGACGTCGAGGTCGGCGATCTCCTCACTCAGTGCCAGGATCCGGCGGCTCAGAATGCGTAGTGCCGCCTTGGTCGCGCCGAGGGGACTAGCGAGGTCGCCGGGACGGAACCGGGCGCAGACTGCGGCCAGCTCGCGGGCGGGCAGGCCACGCAACTGGGCTCGCAATTCCTCCGGAGCGGTGATCACCAGCTGCCTGGCCTGGTTGATCGCTTGGGTGCGGGCCTTGACCGCGGAGCGCCGAGGCACACGCAAGGCTCGGACGGCCTCCACGATCCCGTCGCGGGTCTTCGGCACGCCAGTGGCACGCCCGGAGGCGACCGCGGTAGCAGCGGCATAGGCGTCTATCGGGTCGGACTTGCCCTTCATCCGCCGGGTCTTGCGGTCGGGTCGGTCGACTTCGACCACCGGTAGTCCGGCCCGGGCCAGCACCCGAGACAGCTCGGCGCCGTAGGCTCCGGTGCCCTCGACCCCAACGGCCTGCACGGTGCCGTGGCCGCCGAGCCATGAAAGTAGCTGCCGGTACCCGGAACCCGTGGCCGGGAACTCTCGGTCGGCCAGATGCCGCCCGAGGGAGTCGATCACCGCCGCGTGATGGGTCTGGCCATGCGTATCCACTCCGGCGATGACATGCACGTGCTGATCGGACATCATGGTCACTGCTGCCTTTCTCGTTGATCCCGGTGGGGCAGCACGCGCCGGCCAGGCGGGCGGACAAGACAGTGGCGGGGCTTCTGAACCAAGCTCCTATGAGGTCACAAACGCCCGTCCGGTCGCGTGCGTAGCGATCCCCCGAGCGGGCCGACAAATCCGCTTCTAGTCAGCCACCGCGACGGTCAGCCCGTGAGTCAGACCCGCCCGAAGAACCACTACACACATCATCACTGTCAGCCCGTGAGTCAGACCCGCCCGAAGAACCACTACACACATCATCACTGTCAGCCCTGGTCCAGGGACGGCATCACCGTGCGGTACTACATCAACCACTGGTGCGCGGAACTCGGTCTGCTGACGCACACGCAGGAGGGGACCTCGCCGGGATATTTCTTCGAGGGCACGGCCATCACCTCCACCCAGGCACACAAGCTCCGCACGTCCAAGGCATGGGTCGATGACTCCGGGACCGTGCACCTGGACCGCTTCACCAGCGAGGACCTGCTTTCCCACGGGCAGGCACTCACTCACCTGCAACGAGCCCTCTCCGAACGTGGACTCATCGCAGGAGACAGACCCCTCACCCACGGCCCCCAGTCCCTGGCCAGCCTCCTTCGAACGGGCTCGACCGACTCCGACAACGGGGAGGACTCCTAGATCTGTCCCTGCCCGAATGAGATCTACCGCAGGTCTAGCTGTGGCCAGAGTCATCCACACGCCTGCGGGCCATCCACAGATCCGACCACCGGTACGAGCAGAAGCCAGAACGGCGATCCCGAGAAAGCCACGCTGGCAGCATGAATCCCTCCGCCGAGGACAACGCCATCGCACAACCGCTGCGCGGCAGCTACCCCGACGTGGTCGAGGCTGCTATCCACCTGGCCCGCCGCGGCGACTTCCGGGCGCGCCGCATCTCGATCGGCCCCCGCTCGGCGATCGTGACTCCCCAGCGGCGAGCCGACGGTGGCGTCGACGCTGCGGGGTTGGCGGCGCAGGTGTACGCGGTGTGCATGGACGCCTACTCCGCCACCGGCCATTACACCGACGGGATCTACACCGACCTGGCCGGCCAACCCCACATCCTCGGCGATCCCACCGAGTGAGTACCCCGGCCACGGCGACAAGGCGGCAAAGACGAATCAGAATTCAGCGCTAGAGCATGGCAGCGCTGTAGCGCTACAGCACTGTCGGCTCGCGGTGACAAGCGGTGACAAACGCAGAATGTGCCCTACGGGCGTGCTGCCGGGTGGTGTCTGATCGTCGCGGGATTTACAGGCCCGGCCCGAAGTCCGGGTCGGATGCCGGCGCCAGTCCGGGGGAGGGGCTGGTAGTGGGGGAGGAACCGTAGCCTCTGCCCCGTTCGGGGCTCCTGTGGGACGCGGAGAAGGGGGAGACGTCGAACGGGTCGGGCGTGTCGGACGGGTCGGGGATGTCGAGGGCGACCTCCAGGGGGCGGTCTCGGTGTTCGGCGCGGGCGGTGTCCTCGGCGGCGCGGGCGGCGTCGGTGAGGGCGGCGCGGCGGTCGATCTCCCCGGTGAGGTCGGCCAGGGTGGTTTCGGCGTCTCGTTGCCGCTGTCGTGCTTGTCGCGTGGAGGGTTCGAACGTCGCCTGGTGGACGCGGTTGTCCCGGCGGGCATTGTCGAGGTCTCGCTGGCGCCGGTCGGTGTCGGCGGCCTCGGCCAGGACGCGGTCCCAGGTGTGTTCCGGTCCGAGATCACGGGTGAGGCCGTGCCACTGCTCGGCCAGGTGCCGCTCGAGGTGCTGCCAGTGCTCGACATCGGTGCTGGCGACCTCTAGGCGTTGCTGGGCGTCGGCTCGGCGGCGTAGGGCCATTCGCCCGAGCTTGGCAAGCTCGATGGTGGCGTTCCGCCGCTGGGTGTCGGCTCGGCGTAGTTCGGCGCGGACCTCACGTAGTTGCTGGCCGATCGGGATGGCCTGGCCGATCGCCTCGGCGTGGGCGTCGAGCTCGGCGTGGCGGCGCAGCAGCTCCTGGTAGCGAGTGTCGCGTTCGTGCTCGTCAAGGCGGCGGGCACCGGCCAGGCGTTCCTCGGCACGCTCGGTGTAGGCGCGGGTCTGCTCCACCGTGGTGCGGGCCTGCCGGAGTCGGGTGGCCAGCTCGTGGTCGTCGAGCCTTGCGTGGGGCGAGGTGGTCATCCGTTCGCGGGCGGCGTCCAGGCGGTCCGCGTCGGGTCCGCTGTCGGTCTGGGAGGTGAGCTCGTCGCGGGTGGCGGCCAGCCAAGCGGCGAGTTCGGCGTCGCCGCCCGGTGTGGCGGGTGGGGCAGTGGGTAGCCCGTCGCGGGGTCCGGTGGCCTCGCGGATGCGGTGTGCCAGGAGGGCGCCGGGTCGGTCGGCGGCATCAAGTCCGTCGGTGGCGTGGGTCCACGCCTGGCGGGGGTCGTGGCCGGCGAGAGCGGCGTCGGTCCAGGCGCGTTTCACGGCGGCCCGCTGGTCTGGGTTGTTCTCGATGGGGGCGGCCAGGGCGCGGGGGAGGGCGTCGAGGTAGGCGGGCAGGGTTTCGGCGGTGAACGCCGCCGCCGCGAGGTCCGCACCGTGCCGGTACAACGCGTCGAGCCGTTCGGTGGAGGTGGCGTGGGCCAGCTCGTCGCGGAGGGTTTCGGTGGCCGACCGCTCGCGTGTATCGCGGGCCAGGACGGTCTCCAAAACCTGGCGGGGGGTGGGGGCCTGCCGTTCGCCGGCGGAGTGCAGGTGCCCGTCCTCGGCGAACGGATCGACGTGCGCCTCGCACACGGCGTAGGCGCGGTTCTCGTGCTTGCCTCGCGTCATGGCGACGTACAGCCCGGCCCGATCGACGGAGGTGTCCACCACGGCGTGGGTGGTGTCCACGGTCGCGCCCTGGGCGCGGTGAATGGTGCTGGCGTAGCCGAGATGGACGTTGTCGGTGGCGTAGTGCGCGGGGATGGTGAGCCGGTCACCGGTACGGCGGTCCCGGACGGCCAGAGAGCCGTCGTCCGTGAGTCCGGTGACGGTGAACAGTTGCCCGTTGAGCACCCGCCCGCAGGCGCTCCCGTCGGCGTCTCGGAGGGTTGAGTTCGACCGGGTGATGACCGTGTCGCCGACCCCGACGATGTCCCCGCGGGCGACGGTCGTCTCTCGGCTCGTGTCGACCTGGCCGGCGTCGATGCGGTGGGCGCGGATCACCTCGTTCATGGTGTCCACGTCCGTGTTGCGGGCGGCGATAATGAGACTGTCGCGACCGGCTTCGGTGTCGGCGAGGTAGGCGGCGACGGCGTCGGTGAGCATCTGCTCGCGGGCACCCCCGGTGCCCCATCCGCGCTCGGTGTAAACGTCCAGGGATGAAGCGTCACCGTGACGCAATCCGAGTGTGGCGTCGGCCTGTTCCCGGTCGGCTCCCATCCGCATGACGTCGCGCAGTTCGGGCGTTCCGGGGGTCTGCGTCACGGCGGCGAACAGCCCGCCGCCGGCCACGGCGGACAGCTGGTGCGGGTCGCCGATGAGACGGACGACCGCCCCTGCTTCACGGGCGATCTCGGTCAGCGCGGCCAGCTGGTCGGTGGACGCCATTCCGGCCTCGTCCACGAGCAGCATGTCGCCTTCTCGGATGGTGACCGGGAGCGCGTCGAGGCTGCGTCCGGGTGCGGTCGGGTGGTGGCCGCGCCAGGTGAACACGAGCGAGTCGATGGTGTGCGAGTCGGCTCCGGTCTCCTCGGCGAGGACGGACGCGGCGGCAGCCGAGGGGGCCAGTCCATGGACGTTTCGCCCCGTGGATTGCCAGGTGTCCACGACGACTTTCATGCTCGCGGTCTTGCCGGTTCCGGCGGGGCCGACCCCTGCGGCGACGAGCGTCCCGGAGTTCGCGAGGTGACGGGCGAGGGCGGTCTGTCCGTCGTTGAGAGACCAGCCGTTGGCCTCCTGGTGGCGGGCCAGGGCGGCGTCGACGCCCGTGTCGGTGGCGCACACGGTGACGGGTTCGCGGGCGGCGTCGAGGACGGACTTCTCGGCCTCCAGGACGCCACGGGTGGTGTAGACCTCGGCGCCTGCGCGGCGGTCGATGGCCGCCCCATTGGCGGCAGTGAGGGCGCTCGGAAGGTCCAGCAGCTCCCCAGGAGTGAGGCGCACGGCATGGCCCGTCATGGCAGCCCGGAGGGCGACGTCGTGGGCGTGCCGGCGGTGGTCGTCAGAGGTGAATCGGTACCCCTTCAACGCCACGGACACGGCGGTGTCGACGTGCGAGGTGCGGAACTGGGCCCGCTTGCCGGTGACCGCTCGGATCGCCTCGGCGGCGACGGTGTCGGCGTGCTCGGCCGGGTCGAACACCGGCCGGGCGTGGGACTCGGGACCGGCGGCGCGGACGTCGTCCAGGAGACGGTCGACGGCGACCTCTCCGACGACCCGGGCGGCCGACTCGCGCCAGTTCCGGCGATGCTCGGACAGTGATTCCGCGGGCTTCTTCGCGTCGCGGGTGTCCAGGATCGCCTTCTGCCACAGGGCGTATCCGGCACGCTGCGCCGGCTGGTGGCCGTGCTTGGCGACGTACTCGGCGACGAGCTGCTCGTACACCGGGCGAGCGAGCCGTCGGCGGGAGGAGAACGCATCGCAGAGGCGGGCCGGAACGCCTGCGACTTCCCACACCGGGGACTTGGTCGGGTCGGGGTATCGGGCGGTGAACTCCAGGCCTATCCGGCGGGCGAGTCGGTCCTGGAGGGCGTTGTTGTAGCGAGCACCGATCACCTGGTGCATCTGGTGGATGGTGCGGGAGTCGAGTGTCTTCCACTGCCCGTCCTCGGTCTGCACCTTGTTCGCCAACAGGACGTGGGAGTGCAGGTCCGGGTCCCCGCCTCGGGTGTCGAAGTGGGTGAACTCAGAGGCGACAATCCCCTTGGTCTTGACCTGCTCGATGCCGTTGGTTGCGACCCTGGTGTAGACCGCGTTGTCCTCGGCCCAGGCGAGGGCTTCGGCGACGGCTTCGTGGTGAATCGCGGCGATCTGCGAGGCGGTCTTCTCGTCCGCGAGCGCCCACAGAACCGACACGCTCTTCACCGGAGAGAAGGTGAAGTCGAACCCGGCGACGGCCTGGCGGACCTTGTCTCGTTCGCGGTTCACGAACGCGATGACGTCCGCACCGGAGGCGTGGGAGTAGCCCCCTTCGGCCATGTAGAACGGGCGGCCGACCTTCTCGGCGATCTCGCCTCGTTCGACCTCGTCGGGGCGTCGTCCCTCGCTCTGGCGGAACGCCTTCTCGGCGGCCGATAGCGCCTCCAGAACCGGGACACCCGCCGTGTAGAACGGGAAAGCACGCCCGAGCTTGCACGCCGAAAGCGGCTCGCCGGCCTCCAACTTGTCGTTGGCGTCCGGGTGCAGACCCTCGCCGTAGAGAGCGGCCATCTGCTCCTCGGTGACGACCGCCCCGACGGTCACGTTCTCCGAGTCGAGTCCGGCGATCCCCGAGCCGATCCACCGCCCCGGCGGGGTGCCCTTGGCGGTGTAGTAGTCCGACAGGGACTGCCCCTCGGGGTCGGCGTCGTGAGTCGCCACCGAGCGCAACAGGTACTGGTATCCAGTCCCCGCGTGCACCGCCCGCAGACTCATCACGAGGGCCAGCCTAGAGGGCCGAAACGGGGGCGTCTACGGCCCCGACTGCGCCGCACCCGGCGCGGGCCGCTGACCAGCACTTCCCCACGGACATTGGTAATGCCTATGGTGTGTGGCTGTTTAGTCGAGCGGTAGCGAGTGTTGGGTCTTACCGGGGGAGTTGGCTGCTTTACTGCGGCCAGAAGGAACGTAACGGTGGTCGGATGGGGGAGTGGTTGGTGCTCGCGGGTGTCGTAGGAGTGCTCTAGGGTTTGGGCCATGGCTGCTACGAAGACTGATTCGCGTTCCCAGACCGCGCGGGCTCGTGCCCGCCAGGCGATGGCGGACGAGCTGGAGCGGGCGCGCAAGCGCGAGTCCAAGCTTGTGGCGGTGTTCTCCGCGATCGACGCCCGCACCGATGCCGAGGCCGCCCTGGGGGAGGCACTGATCGAGCTCAAGAACCTTGGGGTCGCCCAGTCGGATTTGGCCGAGATGACCGGTCTGTCCGCCCGTGAGGTCGGCGCGGCAATCCGCGCCGCGAAGGACCGGGGCGCCACCGGGGATTCCACGCCGGAGACCACTGATGAGCAGGCGTCGGACACGACCTCGGACCACAACGGTGCCGAGTCACACTGACCCGCGCACCAGTCCCGCAGACTTGGACATTCCTCTGCCGGGCCTGGAATTGATCGCGCCGGCTCCCGTCCCGGTTGGCGCGGCGCGGCGGTCGCGTCCCTATAGCGCGACCCTGCCGCCCACTCAGGCGGCGATCGACGCGTTCTGGTCCCGCGTGGTCAAAGCACCCGGGGACGGGTGCTGGTTTCTCATTTCAGCGATCAGTGGCGTCGATGGGTATACGCGCAACCGGGCGGAGTTGCATCTGGTCGGCTATTCGACCGCGGAATGAACCCGCTGAACGATCACTGAAATGCGCTTCCTACTCACACTGGCATCGGTTGACATCCACTTTAACCATTGCATTGAACGACTCGATGTTGCATCGTATGCAACATGGTTGTGAGGGGTGAGCTCCCCGGTTCCGCACGCCATGTCCTACCGGATGGCGTGACGTTCCTCGACGCCAAACCTGCGGTGTTCGAGGCGATGCTCGACGGCTGGGCGATGCAACAGCGCGCTCGCTTTCTCAAAGCCAAGACCATCGAGGTACGCCTGGCCTTGATCCGACGGTTCGCCGCGTTCACCAACGAGTACCCGTGGGCTTGGGCATGCGCGGACGCTGAGGCGTTCATCTCGGACCGCCGGCAAACCCAACATCCGATAGCGATGTCCACGGCGCGGATGTACGAGATCACCATCCGGATGTTTCTGACCTACATCACTGATCCCCGCTACGGCTGGTCCGCGACGTGCCAGCAACTCTTCGACGCGGTGCCGCAGCAGATCCTGCACGAGTGGAACACCATCGTCCACACCACCGACTACGAAGGCGCCCCCGGCCGGCGACCGCTGACCTATGACGAGATCCAAGCCCTATTCGATGCAGCGGACGGCCGGGCCGAAGCGATCCCAGGAACCGGCCGCAAGGGCGCCCTGACCGCGCAACGCGATGCCGCACTCCTGAAGACGATCTACGCGTTCGGGCTGCGCCGCCAGGAAGCGTGGGGCCTGGACGTGACCGACCTGCGGCACAACCCGAGCACCCCGGGCTACCGCAACTACGGCGCTGTGTTCGTCCGGTTCGGCAAAGCCAGCAGGGGAGGGGTGGCCAAACGCCGCACCGTGCTCACCGTCCCGGAGATGGACTGGATCGTGCCGGTGCTCGAACATTGGCGCACCGAAATCCGGCCACTGCTGGGGTGCCGGGGCCATCCGGCGTTATGGGTCACCGAACGCTCAGACCGCATCTCGATGCGCCGCATCAACGACGCCTTCACCATCGCCCGCGACGCAGCCGGCCTGGACCCGGTGCTGGACCTGCACTGCCTGCGCCACTCCTACGTCACGCACCTGGTGGAGTTCGACTACCCCGAACGGTTCGTCTCCACTCAGGTCGGCCACTCCTACGCCGCGACCACCGCCATCTACACCGGCGTATCCGACGAGTACCGCAACCGCCTGCTGCGCCGATCCCTACACCGACACCCTGAACTGTGGGAGAGCCCGTGAACAAAAAGATGAGCTACACCTGGCACCTGCGCACCCTGATGGCCGAACGCGGACACTTCGCCACCACCGACCTCGTACCGCTCCTGGCCGAACGCGGCATCCACCTGTCCCGCGAACAGGTCTACCGAATGGTCACCACCACCCCGCAACGCCTAAGCCTGGACGTGCTCGCCGCACTGTGCGACATCCTCGATGCCGACCCCTCCGACCTCATCGAAATCACCGCCGCCGACGTCTCGGTGGCCAAACCCGCTATCGCCACCGAAGCAGGTCACGCGCCGCCCGTGCGACGCACCACCATCCGCCGGCCCACCGGGTCATGACCGACCCCACGGCCGCCATGGCGGCCGTGCTCGGCTTCCTCCACCCCGGCCACACCAAGACAGCACTTCACGCCGCGATCACCGGCGCGGAACTGTTACCGGACGATCTCCAGGGCGTGCTCGACTATGTGCGCCGGCATCCCGCCGCCGTGCGGACCCGCCCCGACGACGCGCCGCCCGGGTTGCAGCGGCTCCTCGACCAGATCGCGGCGCTACCGGCTGAAGCGATCACCCCGCCACAGTGCGCGGGTTGTGGCAAGCAGCGTCGCCTGCGCTACCGCGCACCGAGCGGGGGACGCTGGTGCCTGTCCTGCTACAACGCCTCCCGGCGAACCCCGTGCCGACGATGCGGAACCCTCGCGGTACCCGCCGCCCGCGAAGACGACGGCGTGCTCTGCGCTCCATGCCGACGCGCAGACCCCGACCGCCGACCACCATGTTCGCGCTGCCACCGACCCCAGATAGTCGCCTACCGGATCGATGGGCAACCCCTATGCCAGAACTGCGGGCCCAAGAAGCGGTACACCTGCAGCTCTTGTGGCCGCCGCGACCAACTCGCGAGCTCGATCACCGACGCCGGCCCACTGTGCCCGCGCTGCTACCACCTCAGTCGCCCCCGCACCTGTCACCAATGCGGACGTTCCACACCCTATGCCCGCCGCGACCCTGCCCGGCCGGGCCAATGGATCTGTTACCGCTGCTACATCCCACCGAGCGTCGAGTGCACTGTCTGTGGCGAGGTCAAACCCTGCGCCAGGGGAGTGGCCACCGGGCGACCAGTGTGCTCGTCGTGCCGATCCAAGCAGCGCCCCCACCGGCGGGCCAGGCCCGCAACCAAGAAGCGCTGCACGGTATGCGGTCTCACCCGATCAGTGCGCATCACCCTGCCGCTGGGGCCAGTGTGCGATCCCTGCTGCCACCAGCTGAGCGAGAACCCCATCCACTGCGCCGCCTGCGGACGCCAGCGACCCCAGGCCGGACTCGACGCACGCGGTCACCCGCTCTGCGGCCCGTGCTCGGGTGAGCACAGAAACTGGTACTGCCGCTCCTGCGGAACCATCGATCTGCTGGTCAGCACCACCAACTGCCTTGGCTGCCTCAACGCCGCCAGAATCGACCACACCCTGCAGTGCACCCATCCGCACCTACGCGCTCAAACCGACTCCATTCGGGCCCTGCTGCTCAAGGCCTACCCACCGCGGCGGACCGCGTTCCTGCTCGAGAGCCGGCACAGTTGGTTCGCCCTGCTCACCGACCTCGTCCGTGCCGATGAGCCCCTGACCCACGCGAGCCTGGACCGCAGGCCCCAAGGCATGCGCATCCGACATCTGCGGCGACTTCTGACCTCTATCGAAATCCTGCCCCCACGCGATGACGCCGTCGAGGACCTCGACTTGTGGATCGACGATCTGCTCGCCGAACAGCCACCACACATCACCGTCGTACTGCAGCCCTACGCCACCTGGCACGTCACCCACCGACTACGCCGCGCCCGCGGTAACAGCCCGTCCGCAGCGAAGTACGCGCGCACCCGCATCCGATGCGCCGCCGACTTCCTGACCTGGCTCCACACCCGTAGCACCGACCTCACCCAGGCAACCCAGCACGACGTCGACTGCTGGCTCGACCACGGCACCACCACACGCCGACGCATTCGCGACTTCCTGACCTGGACAAACAAACGAGGACTCACCACAGACCTCCACGTGCCCTGGCTGGGAACCCAGGGCCTTCCCGGACACGTCCTCGACGAGCACACCCGATGGCAGCTCCTGCACCGGTGCCTCACCGACCCCGCACTCGACCTCCGCGTGCGCGTGGCCGGCGCCCTGGTCCTGCTATTCGGCCAGAACCCCACCCGCATCGCCGCCCTGAGCGCCGAGAACATCACCGCCGACGGCAGCGACACCTACCTGACACTTCGCGACCACCCAGTCCTGCTACCACCAGCATTGGCCACCCTGGTTCGCGACCTCGCAGGTCAACCCCCACCCGCCGACGAGCCCCGCCCTACAGACACCCCGACTTGGTTGTTCCCCGGCCGCAACGCAGCCCACATCTATCCCGGGCGCCTCGCCCGGCTTCTCAACCGCGACCTGGGTCTCGATGCCCGCGCCGCTCGCGGAAGCGCGCTGCTGGCCCTGGCCGCCGACCTGCCCGCCTCCGTCCTGGCCGATCTGCTCGGCTTGTCTATCGACACCGCTCTGCGCTGGCAAGCCCTGGCCGCCCGCGATCAGGGCATCTACCTCGCCGCCCGACTCGACGATGACAACGCCGATGTCGGAGGCGACACCTATCCTCACCCCACCCGGTAACAGCCCCCGACACCCCTCGAGGCCACCATGACCGCCGCCCTGTTCCCTCGGCCCGCAGGAACCGACACCCAGCAACTCTCCCTGCTCGGCGACCCCCGGCCAGTGCGCACCCCAGCAAAGCTGTGGCGGGTCTGGCTCGCCGATCCCGCAACCCGGCAGAGGTTCGAGAACAAGCGTTACCGTCGTGGCCCTGACCAATGCTGGCCCTGGATCGGCGCGATCTCATCCACCGGCCACGGCTCGTTCCGCGCCGCCAGCCTGCCCGGACTCTCCCGCCGCGGCACCGTCCCGGCGCACCTGTACGCCTACCAACTCGAACACGGCATCATCGACCGCCTCGGCTGGAGCGCCCTGACCGACCCCATCCTGTGCCACCGCTGCGACTACGCCGGCTGCGCCAACCCCCACCACCTACGCCTGGGCACAGCCGGCGACAACCGCACCGAATACCTCGCCCGCCGACACGGCACGAACAGCCCCCTGGCCGACACCCGCGGTACCGCAGGCCTCTCCCGCGCCATCGCCGACGCCATCCGTTCTGGTCTAGCTGCAAACGAACCGACGAAAGTGATCGAGACCCGCATCTTCGCTGCGTACACTGCTGGTCGCCCCTGGGTGCTGTGGTGACACGTGGCAGCCGGGAGAACCGTCTATCGCTGATTCGAGGGACTGCGAATGTGGGTAGAAGGGGCCGTACCGGTCGACGATCCCACCGAACTGGAGTGGCTTCTGCCGCGGTTCACCGGCACTCACCGCCAGCTGACGATGCATGTTCCCGAGGGCTACCCGGCGCATTGCCGCATCCTGCACCGCCCCGACCCACAAGGCGGCCCAGACCGCCCACCGCTTCGCTGGGCCGATATTGCCGCTCACACCGGTGCGATCATCCACGCGGGAGTGCAGTGGCATCGACTCATCGGCAGCGCCACCACCGATAGCGATGCAGGAACCCGTTCCGGGGACCTGTATGCGGAGTGGAACGGGTACGCACCGTCGACCGGGCAGTTAGATACCACGCAATTCCACATCGTCGCCGACATTCTCACCCAGCACACCGACACCGCCGACGATGTCTTCTTCGGCTTCTGGGAAGGCAACGGACGCATCAACGTCAACGACGGCACATTCTTTCCGAAGGTTGATCCGCCGCGATTTCGGCTCGGCGGGCGCGAGCAAATCGTCGTACGAGGTGATCTATCCGCAGTGTCATGCGTGAGGCCGGTCCCGTGGCCGACTCCGAACGCTATGTGGCCCGCCGACCGGTCGTGGTATCTCGCCACGGAGGTGGACTTCGACTCAACCATCATCGCCGGCGACCAGACCCTCATCCACGATCTGATCGCCCACCCGGAGCTCGAGGCCCTCCGTGCGCCCCTCGACCTGGATCTGACCTGCTACGGCGACACGGTTAACTAAGCAGCTACCGCGCCAATTGCGCACATCCCGAATACCTACGGTCTGCCAGCCATCGCCGTGCCTGGGGGTGAGGGAGCGGTCCACGAGGACTTCGTCGCCGTGGTAGATCCCGATGCCTTCCATGGAGTCTCCGGTGACGCGGAAAAGGTAGGTGGACGTCACGTCTCTGATCAACACCTCGTTGAGGTCGATCCGGCCGTCGTCGAAGCTGTCCTGGGCAGGGGAGGGGAAGCCAGCCGGGACTCGGACCAGGACCGCAGAGACCAGCACGGGGTGGTCAATAGTGAGCGGTACTGGGTGTCTCATGCCGCCAGGATAGAACACATATTCTAGAACGCAGTCCATAAACCCAATAGACCCGTACAAACATACGGTTTGGTTAGTGCCGATGCTGGGGATTTTCCCGGCCCGACCGGACACGCCAAGGGCCCTGCCTTCATGGAGGTAGGGCCCTTGGCGCTAAGAGGGTCTTGGTTAGGCGTCGGTGACAGAGCTGGGGATTTCGTAGACGATTGTGATGCTTCCTCCACCTGGAGGTCCTTGGTGTTCAGCGCCTCCGGAAACGTAGACGGCGCCGTCGCCCTTCAGTGCTGCGATGAGGCCGCCGACGGCGGCACGAGCGTGACGGGTGGCATTGATGTCGGAGTCGGTGAGCATGGTGTGGCGCAGGCCGCGCACTGCTCCGGAGGGATCGGCTTCGGCTTTGACGAAGACCTGCCGGACGGTTCCGCCTTGTTCCTCGATGGCGGAGAACATGGGATGAAGGCTGGTCAGGTCGATGGCGTCGTGCATGACCCCGTGCATGGCCCGTAGCGGATTGGCGGCCGTCCGGCTGACAGCCAGGACCATGATGTGGCAGCTGCGCAGTTCTGCTCCAGCGCTGGTCGAAGCGCGGGCGGACCAAACCTGATCCTCGCCGGTGAGAGCGGCTTCGGCGACGTCTTGGGTGGTTTCGTCCAGTGCGACGGCGATGCCCAGAGCGCTGGCGGCACGGGAGTGGGCCATGGATTGGTAGGTGTCGGTGCACACCGGGGTGTCGCCGGCACTCAAAGCCTGGGCGATTTGGGCGGAGCTGAGCAGAGGGCATTTCACCAGGACGAGGTGTACATCGTCGGCGGTGACCTCGAGGTCGGTGAGAATCTCGGAGACGACCTGTGCTACCAGCTGGATTTGGGTAGGCCGGCCGATCTCCGGAACGGCAAGTGGCCGGGTCTGGCCCACACCGATGACCAGTCCTCGGTCGTGACCGGGGACCGATTCGGGGTCGCGGACGAAGACGTTCAGGTGCGGGGCGAGCACCCCTTCGGTGCCACCAGAGAACACCGTGATGGCGTCCTCGGACAGGCGGTCGTCCCACAAGCTGGAGGCCAGTTCGCGGCTGAAGTCGTTGACGCAACCGTTGCCTTCGGTCTTGCCGACGATGGCCAGCACGTCGTCGAGACGGGCGCCGTGGTCGTTGAGCTTGTCGAGGGCGCTCAAGTCTCCGGGGCCGGCACTGGGAACTACGAGCAGGTTGACGGAGGTCATCGTGTTGCTCCTTCTGGTCGATGCGTGGGAAGGCTCAGCGGTCGGTGGTGGGGGCGTTCGGGGTGCGGCGCAGGGCGGGGGTGAGGTGATGGAAGAGAAGGTTCAGGGCGAAGGCCGTGATTGCGGCACTGGCGATCGCATTGCCAAAGACGATGCGCGCAGCAGCCGGCAGCTGGGCGACGAGGTCGCCGGCGACGATAGGGATCATGCCCACTCCTAGGGCCAGGGAGACGATGAGCAGGTTGGAGTTGCGGACGTAGTCGACCTGCGCCAGGGAGGTGATGCCCACGCCGGCGACGGTGGCGAACATGACGAGGCTGACCGCGCCGATGACGGGGCCGGGCAGGGCGGCGACGAACTCACCCATCTTCGGCAAAGAGCCCAGGGCGACCAGGATGATCCCGGCGCAGGTGACGACCCGGCGGCTGGTGACTCCACTCAGGCGCAGCAGGCTCACGTTCTGGGCGAAGACCGTGTCGGGAAAGGAGGTCAGGAACCCGCCAAGCACGGCCGAGGCACCGTCGGCGGCCAGACCGCGGGCCAGAACGGGTTGGGTGGTGGGCTTGCCTGTGGTCTCGCCCACGGAGAGCAGGTAGGCGGTGGACTCGGTGAAGATCACCAGCATGACCACGCACATGGAGATCACCGCCGGCAGCGGGAAAGTGGGGGCACCGAACATGAAGGGCTGGGGCAGGCCGAGCCAGGGTGCGTCCACGGCGGCGGAGAAATCGGTCATCGACATGGCGGCGGCCACCACGGTGCCGGCCACCAGGGCGATGAGCACTGAGGCCTGGGACCAGAAACCCTTGCCGTAGTGCATCAGCACCACGATCAGCACGATGATGCCAGCGGCCAGGGCCAAGTGGGCCGGGGCCGTGGGGCCCTCGCCGGTGATCATAGAGACGGCCTTGCCGATCAGTGACAGACCGATCATGGTCACTGCTGCTCCGCGCACGGCGGCCGGGAAAAAGCGCAGCATCTTGGCGAAGGGCCCGGCGATCAGCAGCCCGAACAGTCCGGCGGCGATCATCGACCCCCACACCGCTGAAAGACCGTATTCTTCGCCGATCAGGATCATGGGCGTCACGGCGGTGAAGGACGCCCCGGCCACCACAGGCATGCGTGCTCCTAGAACCTTGCGCACGCCTACAGCCTGGAGGATGGTGATGAGGCCGCAGACCAGCAGGTCCGCGTTGACCAGCGCGGCGATCTGAGAGGGGTCCAGACCCACGGCCGCACCGAAGACCAGGGGCACGGTGACCGCTCCGGTGTACATCACCAGCACGTGCTGGAGACCGAACAACAGGGTGCGCCACCGGTTCGGTTCGGCGGGTTCCATCCTTGGGTTTAGAGCAGGAGAGGCGTTGGTGTTGACGGACATCGGTTCCTCCAGGTGGTGATCGGCTCCAAGCGGCCGGCGGATTGAGTAGGCGAAGTAGAGGCGCCAAAGGCGCTACAAGCACGCGCGGTGGATGCGGACGGGACCCGGCGAGATGCCCGGGCGCTCAGGCGTTAGTGGCTGCCGCAGCGCGGGTCTGGAGCAGGTCGAGGATGTGGGGCCAGTAGCAGTTCTGCAGGTGCACGGCGTGCCTGGCCCCGGGGATGACGCAGGTATCGACCCCCAGAAAGCCCGCCAGCCGGTGCACCGAGTCGTGCCGGGACGGCGGGGAAAGTTCGCCCACACTCAGGTGCACCCGGTGGGTGGCAATGGTGAGGGGTCGGGGTTCGAAGGCGCCGAACATGGCGAATTCGGCTCTTACCGTCTCGTGGGTGGCCTCGGTGGCAGAGGGGTTCCACAGCGGGCCGTAGAGCGCACGCCCGAAGCCGGCCACGCCCTCACGCTGGAGTCCCTCGGCGACGTGGGCCAGCAGCCCCGGGGCCAAGGAGCCGGCGGCGGGTTCGTGCAGCAGTGCTGCGCGCATCGGGACTCCACGGGCGGCCAGTTCCAGGCCCAGGGTGGCTCCGCCGCTGACGCCCACGACGTATGCATCAGCGCACACTGGTGCCAGAGCAGCGCATTCGGTGTCCCAGTCCCCGGTCTGGGGCCGGTCCACAGCCAGGATCTCCAGGGGCTCGTCCCCGTCCCAGTGGGCGTGGAGAGCATCGATGGTTTGATGCCAGGCCCGGCTGTCGGTGGCAGCGCCGTGGATCAGGACGAGACGCATGGTCGAGACCTCGCAATCGAAGCGGTGGGCGGATGTGCAGGTGGGATGGGCACGGGATGCCCCCTCGAAAGAACCGGTCTCACCGGAGCCTCAGCCGCTCAGGGCGACGGAGGCGGTCCGGTACCGGCGCCATCCCCCGTAGGCGGTGATGTCGGGGTGGGTTTGAGCGAGCAGCCGGTCATAGAGGATGCCCGGGACTACGCGCCCGTCGGCCAGCTCAACCGCCCCCCGGTAAAGACCGGCAGGCTCCCCAGCCAGGACGTCGAGCAGCACAGGCAGGGGAACCCGGTACAGCTCCCCGGCGATGGCTACACCCATCTCGTGGTGCCGGGCCCGATACATCCCTGGGTGGACGTCGTTGATGGTGTGCACCCGGTAGCAGGAGGCGGTGGTGGTCTCTTCCAGCAACTGGGCCCCGTCCAGGTTGGGGTGCAGCTCCAGTCCGTGCATCAAGGTGCCGTTGACGAACAACAGCTCATCGTCCAGGTCGATGTCCAGGTCGCTGCCCGCAAGCTGGTGGGGGCGCTGATCCGTAGTGGCCTGCAGGAGATCAGTGGACTCAGCGGTCCAGCCCACGATGCCGCCCTGGGCGCTGAACATGGCCAGGGCCGCTTCGTGGAAGGCCGGGAAATAGGAGCCGGTGCAGTCGGTGAGCACCAGGCACTGGAAGCCGCGGTCGTTGGCTTCCCGCACGGTGGACTGGACGCAGACCTCAGTGGTCACCCCGGTGAGGATCAAGTGGGTGATGCCTTGGGCACGCAGAATGGTCTCCAGGTCGGTGCCGTAGAAGGCGCCCTTGCCGGGTTTGTCCACGATGGTTTCCCCGGGGTGCGGGGCCAGCTCCTCAATGATCTCGTGCCCTGGGGCCCCCCGCACCAGCAGGCGCCCCATCGGCCCCCGTTCCCCGATACGCACCGCCGGGGTGCCACGGTCGGTGCCACGGTCGCGTTTGGCCGGGAACAGGTCGGACAGATCCGGGCGGTGGCCTTCCCTGGTGTGCACGACCAGCCAGCCCTGATCCCGGGCGTAATCCAGAACAGCGGCGGTGGGTTCGATCGCGGCCCGCAACGGGGAGACGTCGTTGCCCAGGGCGTGGCCGAAACCGCCGGGTTCGAGGAAGTCGCGCTGGAAGTCGATGCACAGCAACGCCACGTGCGCAGCATCGAAGGAGTAGGAGGAGGGGTGCGCGGCGACGGTGTGGATCCGCCCCTGAATCTGTGTCTTCCCTGGGCTTTTTTCCATGGTGTACTCCTGGTGCTGAGCAGGATCCGGGCTCGGCGGTGCTGTAGTGGTGTGCCCGGTGGCGCTGAGGGGCGAGTGGCTGCGGGCCCACTGCTCGATGGGCTGGGTTCTCTCCTGTGGGGTCACGTTTTTAGCCGATGCCTCCGGGGCGGGCGCGCACCTGGGCCGGTGCCGGGTAACCGGTGCGGGTCCCGTCGACGTGGCGGATCTCGTCCTCCCAGGGCAACCGGTATTGACCCTTCATCAGGTCGTTCATGTAGGTGTAGGGGCAGTCGGTGGCCCCTCCCTCAACGGCGACATAGCCTCGATGGCCGAGCTGGTAGATGTTGTTCTCCACCCCCCAGGTGCGGCGTGCTTCATCTGCTTCCCGGGGCCGAACACCGCAGGTCACGATACGGTCGGGGCTGCCGTCTCCTTGGCTGATGACGGTGCCGTCATAGGAGCAGACCATGGCCTCTCCTTGGGACCAGATGCCCAGTTCGTCCGGGCCGGCCAAACAAACTGAGGCGGTGAACGCCAGATTGGTGAAGGCATTGACGATGTTCGTGGCCCGCCACGAATCCTGGATCGGATAGGTGTAGCCGGCGGTGCGCAAGATGACGTTGGCACCGAGGTAAGAAGCTTCACGGGCCATTTCTGGCAGCATCCCGTCGTGGCAGATGATCAGCGAGAGCTTAGAGCCCTTGGGCCCGTCGCAGACCTTGACCCCCAGGTCGCCCGGCGCCCACGGTTCCGCTGGCACCCAGGGGTGCATTTTGCGGTAGACCTGCACGGTGCGGCCTTCGTCGTCGCAGATGATCCCGGTGTTGTAGGGCGCCCCGGAGGGGTTTTTCTCCATGATGGAGAAACACCCCCAGGTGCCGGCTTCCCGGCACGCTGCGGCGAGGGCTTTGACTTCGGGGCCCTCGAGGTCCAGCAGCAGATCGCTGTCCAACCAGGCTTGCGGGTTCAAGCCGATCAGGCTGTATTCGGGGAACACGAGGAGGTCGATCTGGGGCAGTGTCGCCCGTGCATTGCGAACCATCGCGCAGATCTTCTCGAGTGTGGTTTCGACGTCTTCTTTGCGTGCGATGCGGGGCACGGCGAACTGGACGAGTCCGATCGTCATCGCGTCATCTGGGGTGTTCAGTCCGCCCAGGAAGTTAGTCATCTGGATGTTCCGTTCATAGGTCGGCGCAGTCCATAGGGAATCGCTGGTGCGGTTCCTCGATATGCAGGGCCACCGGTGCGGGTTCGCACCGGTGGCCCTGGGGATCAGCTGGAATGTGCGATGGAGGAGGTTTCGACCGCACCGGTGGTGCGCTTGGTCGAGAGCGCCCAGTAGGCGATAGCGGCCACGACCATGGCGACCACAGCATCGCTGAGGACCGGCAGGAAGAAGTGGACAGCCAGTGCCGCCGCTGCAGCGATCGCCCAGGCGAGGAAGGCGGAGGACCGGTAGCCGGAGGTGGTGAGGTCACGACGCTTGAGGACGAGCTGGTCCAAGATGATGATCACTCCGATGGGAGGCACGATGACTCCCAGCAGGTTCAGCCACTGCTCGAAGAGGGTCCAGATGCCGGCTACAGCGGCCACCACACCGATGGCGCCGAGAACCAGCGCCAGGGTGCGCATCTTGTGTCCGGTGAGGTTGGCCCATCCCACCGCTCCGTTGTAGAGGCAGTGGGCGCAGACCGAGCCGAGGTTGACGAACACGAACAGCACCGCCAGCGGTACCAGCAGACCGCCGGCCTCCACCAGGACGCCGAGGAAGTTGCCTCCGTCGGTGCCCGGGGTGGCGTTGGCGCCCAGGGCTACGATCACTCCGCCGATCACCATGGCGATGCCGATGCCGAAGGGGAAGGCCGCCAAGGTGGCGAGGACACCTTCCTTGCCGTTCTTGGACCAGCGGGTGAAGTCGGCGGTCATGGTCCCGGAGTCGATGAAGCTGGCCACGACCAGGGTGATGGCCGCGCCCATGCCAAGGGCGCCGGTGGGATCGCCTTGGAACTTCCAGAGCGAGGTGGAGGTTTGGGTGAGGGCCAGCATGATGGCAACGATGCCTAGGACGATGTAGAGCGGGGCGGCGACCAGGCCGATGGCCGTCAGGGCTCGGATGCCCACCAGGGTGAGTGCGACGAACAGGATTCCGGCGATGAGGGTCAGCAGTTGCTCGTTCCACCCCAAGGTGGTGTTCAGCACCACCCCGACCATGCCCGTCTGGAACGCGAACCATCCGATGACCAGCGTGGACAGCAGTCCGGCCACCACGCGGAACCCGCGGTCACCAAATGTTTCGGCGGCAGTGAGAGCGAAACTTTTGCCGCTGCGTCCAGCGATGTAGCTCAGAGCCCCGACGTAAGCCATCAGGATCGCGCTGCCGATGGCGATCGCCAGCATTCCCTGGGCGAAGCCCAAGGAGTGCACGATCAGGCCACCGAAGATCGAGCAGGTCATGATCATCGGAAACCCCAGCCACACCGCGGAGACCGAGAACAGGCTCTTGCGGGCGGACAACGGGACCGGGGTGTTCTCGTACTCGTTTAGATCGGTGTTCTCGGACTGCTTCTGAGGCAGCGCGGGATCGTCCTGGCGCATCTGGGAGATGCTCATGGGTCCTCCTCAAAAGGCATGCTGGGATCAATGACGCATGCCGGCGGGCAAATGTGGCTGTCACAGCCGGGGTGGAGCGGAAGGTGGGGCGAATGGATCTGTTGCAGGCAGCAGATCTTCGCCGGGCATGACCTGCGGACCTGCCAGGTGGCGTACTAACCGGGACATACCTGCAGGGTCAGTGCACCGCGGTGCTGAGCTGGGTGGGGGCAAGGGCGGGAGTGAGCTCGCCCAGGACAGCCAGCAATGCTTCGGACGTGGTGTGGGCACCGAAGACTCCGCCCTGCATCTCGATCATGGACAACGCCGCCTCGTGGTGGGCCTGGGCTGTGGCTCCGGAACAGTCCGAGAGCAGCAGGCACTCGAACCCGCGGTCGTTGGCCTCACGGATGGTGGTGTGCACGCACACGTCGGTAGTGATACCCGTGACGATCAGATGGGTGATCCCGTTGCGGTGCAGCAACAGTTCCAGGTCGGTGGCGTAGAAGGCGCTCTTGCCGGGCTTGTCCACCACGGGCTCGCCCTTCACGGGAGCGACCTCGGGCACGATCTGCCACCCCGGTTCGCCGCGGACGAGAATCCGCCCCATGGGACCCTCGGAGCCGATCTCAGCGCCGATCTGAGCCGAGCGCCACCGCTTGTTCTCGGGCAGATCGCTCAGATCAGGACGGTGACCTTCTCGGGTGTGGATGACCAGCATCCCCAGCCGGCGGGCTTGCTCCAGGACCCGGGCAGTGGGCTGCAGACCACGACGGGTCAGGGCCAGGTCATAGCCCATCGCGTCCACATAACCACCGGGACCGCAGAAGTCGATCTGGAAGTCGATGCACAGCACCGCGGTGCGGGACGGGTCGACCCGCCCGTCGTAGGGCCACTGATAGGGGTGGGCGTCAACAGTAGGCACAGCAGGATCCTCCTTTAAACAGGGCGTGCCGCATCAGCACAGCGGGCAGCGCTGAGCGGCTTCACAGTTGGGGCGTCTCGCCCTTGGGGTCGGCCAGTGCCTGGCCGGGCGCAGGGCGCACATGGGTGTGGTCGGTGACCCGTCGTCCCGGTACCGGAACGACTCAGAATGGTCGAACGGAGCGGGTCAGGAACTCACGTGGAGCTGTCGACCTGCCGCAGTTCATGGATGATCTGGTCGGCGGTCCGGTTTAGATGCCTGCTGGTAAGTACCAGCAGAGCGTTGAGGTCACGGGTGGTGATCGCCGCGAAGATCTGGCGGTGCTCGATGTTCGAGTCCCGGTGGTCGCTCTTACTGGAGGCGTAGATGGCCATATAGGGCTCAATCTGCATCCAGACCTGCCCGATGTACTCCAGCAGGTGAGCACTGTCGGCACAGTCGTAGAACCTGCGGTGGAAATTCCTGATTGAGGACCCTCCACTGGTCCGGGTTTTCTTCATTGGCTTCCAGCTGCTCCAAAATCTCGCCGATCTCTGCCAGGTCCGTCTCCGTGACCTTCTCCAAGGCCCACTCGGCAGCGAGCTGCTCGAGGCGGAGCCGGATCTGGAAGAGCGTGAAGACCTCTTCGGCTGACAACGATGCAATGGTCACGCTGCGGCGCCCGTACTGCACCAGACCCTCTGACTCCAGCCGGCGTAGCGCCTCCCGGACCGGAGTGGTGCTCACGTGCAAGGCCTCACCCAGGGAACGCAACGTCACTGCAGTACCCGGATGCAGCTGGCCCGAGGTGATCATCCGCCGCAGCCGGTGATACACCTCTTGACTCACACTCGTGACCTGGATGGGGGAGCTCTCAATCATGCGCTAGCCGCCTCCCTTCTGTTGTTGTCTGTGATCACACACTACAAATCACCGTGTTTCAGCCGTCGGCTTCTCAGGTGACGTTCGGGTAAAACCCGCCTCACACATCCTCAGGCTCACGCTTTGGTGCCACCCTCCCGGACACAGGCACCCATCTCCTTGACCAGTAAATCTTTGTCCATTCACCCTCACCTGTTCCAGGACGTCTATCCCTGGGCGGGGCAGCTGCGCACTGTGGATCTGCGCAAGAGGGTCCCGGGGGCGCAGCCGTTCCTGCCGGTGTCGATGATCCCCCGCTCGGCCGGTTTCGTCTTCGATCAGCTCCGCCAGGACCGCTACCTGCAGCACCTGAATCGGGACCGGTTCATCGAACGGTTGGCCTATCACTATGACCAGGTCAACTATCTGCATCCGTTCCGGGAGGGCAACGGGCGCACCCAGCGCTTCTTCTTCGATCGTCTGGCGGTAGCCGCCGGCTGGTGGTTGGACTGGACCCAGATCACTGGGGCACTCAACGACGCTGCGTCCCGGGCCGCAGCCGAAGACCATGACCTCGCTGCCTTGCAGGAGATGTTCACGGTGATCGGGACTGCTGCACGAGTAGGTGACAGGTTGGGTCACGCAGCCTGAGTGGCTGGCGTGGTCATGATGGTCTCGAACTCAATGGGGGTCAACCGGCCGAGAGCGGCTTGTCGACGTCGGCGGTGGTAGGTCCTCTCGATCCATGTCACGATCGCGATCCGCAGCTCTTCGCGGGTGGCCCAGGTACGGCGGTCGAGGACGTTCTTCTGCAGCAGCGCAAAGAAGCTCTCCATGGCTGCGTTGTCGCCGGCGGCGCCGACCCTGCCCATGGATCCGACCATGCTGTGGCGGTTGAGGGCGTGGACGAACTTCCTGCTTCGGAACTGGCTACCTCTGTCTGTGTGGACTACGCAGCCGGCCGCATCGCCACGCCTGGCGACGGCGTTGTTGAGCGCGGCGACCGCGAGCCGGGACTTCATCCGGGAGTCGATCGAGTAGCCCACGATCCGGTTGGAATAGACGTCCTTGAACGCGCAGAGGTATAGCTTGCCCTCTGCGGTCTTGTGTTCGGTGATGTCGCCGATCCACAGCTCGTTCGGAGCGCCCGCTTCGAAGACGTGCCGGATCACGCCGTGCTTGTCGAGCACGGCGCACAGGTCGTCGTGGACCGGTGAGCCGGGCTTCTTCGCCTTGCCCTTCTTGGGCTTGCCGAACGCCGACCACCAGCCGTTGGACGAGCAGATCCGCCACGCGGTCCGCTCTGCCATCGACTGGCCGGCATCTCGGGCCTCGTCGAGGAGGAACCGGTAGCCGAACTCCGGATCGTCGCGGTGGGCCTCGAACAGCGCGTTGGCGCGGTAGGCCTCCTTGAGCTCGGTGTCAGTGACCGGCTGCGCGAGCCAGCGGTAGTAGGGCTGGCGAGCGATCTTGAGCACCCGACACGTCACCGTGACGGGGACACCGTCACCGGCCAGCTCTCGGACGAGCGGGTACATCATTTTCCCGGCAGGTTTGCCTGCGAGAGGTAGGCGGCCGCGCGGCGAAGGACCTCGTTCTCCTGCTCGAGCAGCCGGATCCGCTTCCGCGCCTCCCGTAGCTCGGCGTTCTCGGTTGACGTCGTGCCGGGCTTCTTGCCGTCCTCGACGTCGGCGGTCTTCATCCAGTTCGTCAGGCACGACTCGCTGATGCCGAAGTCGGCGGCGATCTGCTTCAGGTGGACGCCCGGCTCACGGCTCCTTGCGACGCGAACGACGTCGTCGCGGAACTCCTTGGGGTACGGCTTTGGCACGGTATACATCCTTCCAGCGGCACCGTTCGGCACCACAGATCAGATGTCACCTATTCGTGCAGCAGTCCCCCCCTAGCAAACGCTTGGAGACTGACCCGCCACCTTCGACGAGTGGCTCGCCACGCCAATCGAATAGTGCACATTCGGAATACCTACCGGCTACCAGTCCTGACGTGGAGGTCGGGTGGGGTCAGTCGAACCGAGTCCGGGCACCGATTCGCGCTCCTGCTCGCCGGCCAACTGGCCGAGGGCGTGGTGGCCGAACACCGCTGCAACGAACCCCTGTGCGTGCGTGTCGACCCGGGGCATGTCGTCGCCTCTACCCAGTCAGCAAACCTGGGCTACGCCGTCGCGTGTGGTCGCACCGGAGCCATCCGCAACCCCGATCAACACACCAACCGCCACGCCCGGTCCGTGGCTGTTCGCGACGCCCTCGCTTCCGGCTGGGACGCGCGCGCGTACTCCCGCGCCTGTGGCAACGCCGCGCCCCCAGACACGCCCTCACTGTTCTAGAGCTTGGGAGTACAGTCGTCCGCAGAGATGGCCTCGCCGGGCGGCGGGGCCATTGTCGTTGGCGGACCGGTCAGGATGTGTCAGCGGGCCACTGTTCTTCGACGTTGGCGGCGCAGCTGCCAGTACCGCGGGATCGTCCACCGCAGCGGGGTCCTATCGATCACCCACAGCGCTATCGCCGACCGATAGCGCACATCGTGTCGCACCGCGAACGACCAATGACCCACGAACCACGCCAACAGCCCCAGCGCCGCGACCGTCGGCGCCCACGTCCGGCCTTGCAGCACACCGAGCAGCCCAATCAATGCGCAGAACCCACCGGCCCCACGCGCGAGGCGGAGGCACGGCCAAGGCGCCGCCAGCGACCACCGCGGTAGCCTGCAGCGCCGTGGTCAGATCCCACATCAGGACTCCCCCTTGCCGCCCGACTGCTCGCAGCAGAGCACCCATTCGTGGGCGCGGCTCGTGCCGACCTATTTTCGGTCGACCTACTGTCAGTGTGACTTCTCCCCCCGACAGTCAGTGCCCCCGTGCTCTGGCTAGCTCCGCTAGGACTCGCCCGGCCGGTCCGGCGTGCGGGCGGCCTCGCGCAGCGAGTCCAGGACCTCCCGCAGTGTGTCTGAGGTTGCCTCCGCCCGGACCCGTGCCCGGTCGGACTCCTCGGCCTTGGCGCGTGCGACGGCGGCGTCCTGGCGCGTTTCCTCGAGCTGGCCGCGCAGCTGCTCGAGCTCGTCGCGCATTCCCTTGAGCTCGCGGAGTGCTCGGTCGCGGGATGCGACTGCCTCGTCACGCTCTGCAGCAGCCTGCTCGGCCGCCTCCAGGGCGTGGGCCTCACCCGCGCGAGCAGCATCGAGCGCCACCGCGACCTGCTCGTCCGCCTGCTCCGCGGCCCGCTTCCACGCCGCAGCCCACACCGAGGCCACCATCGCCGACATTGCCTCCGACAGATCCGGCGCCGCCGGCACATCTCCGGCCGCCCCGCCGGCATGCTCGCGCATCCACGCGGCCACCTCGCCGATCCGCACCCCCGCTTCGCGCTGCACGGCCCGCACGGTGACCTTCTCGCCCCGCGCGAGGAGCACCCCATAGGCGCGAGCAATCTTCTCCGACGTCGACATGACAGTCCCTCCGATTCGGGTACACGGTAACGAGTAACCGGAAACGTTACTTGTTACCGAGGTTACCGCATCCCGCGTTCGGCGGGTAGTCCGGGCGAGGCATGCCCGCGGCGACCGCGGGGAATGGGTGTCCGTCGGTGCGGACGCCTTCGGCGACGAGCCAGATGGTGCCGCTGGGCGCCGGCCAGAGCGCGCGCGGCGAAGGCGGGCTGAGGCTATCGAGCGGTGAGGTTGTAGAGGTCCAGCACGGCTGCCAACGCGGCATTGTCGGCCGGCGGAGCGACCGGCTGGCCCGGGCCAGCGTCCAAAGCCCCGGGAACATCGTCGCGCAGCCACACCGCCCAGCAGGACCAGTGCGTGCCGTGCTTAGAGAAGTAGTGCACGCCCAGCGCCTGCACGCCGCCGGCGAGGGGAGCGGCCGCCAGCGTGGCGGCCAGGACCGGAAACCCGCCCACCGGAAGCGCCGGCCGGCACCCCCGCACACCCCACACGCGACAACAAGCCCGCCGTCACTCGACAGAAGCGGCCACACCGGCCCGTGAATCACCGGGGCTAACATGCTCATATGTACGCCGACCAGACAACCTTCCGGAAACTCTTTAACGGCGAGCGGCAGTTCGTCGTCCCTCTGTATCAGCGACCGTACAGTTGGGCGAAACGTCACCGCCAGGTTCTGCTTAACGACATCGACGAAGTCTGGGAGCACGTTGATTCCGCCGAGAACCACTTCCTCGGCTCGCTCGTTCTAGCGCCTCCGGTGGAAGTAGCGCAGACTGGGATGCAGCGCTCTCTCGTCGTCGATGGTCAGCAGCGATTGACGTCACTGTACATACTCGTCATTGCGATAAGAGACAAGTTTGAACAACTTGGGTCGGACCGACGCGCTCGGCAGATTACTAACCAGCAGCTCATTAACGAATACGAGACGGGCGATCTCGTATACAAGTTACTTCCCACTCAGGCAGACCGCTCAGCGATCAAGAACTTGATCTTCAAGTCCGAGCCAGCTCCGGCTGGAAGCGAGATAACTGCTGCTTACACGCAATTCGCTGGAGCCATTTCAGGCTACAGCGAAAGCGAACTCGACCAACTCTTGACTGTCGTGAACACCCGTCTCGAGTTCATAGCGATTTCCCTACAGCACGATGACAACGCCTATCGGATTTTCGAATCGCTGAACGACAAAGGGATGTCACTCACCCAGGGCGATCTTCTCCGGAATCACATCTTCATGCTCCTTCCCACGAGGGCCGAATTTGTCTATGAGCACAAGTGGCGGGGGATCGAAAACAATATCGGATCAGAGAGAATCGAGCACCTCGCGTACCTCGATATGGTTCTGCGCGGTTCTATCAGCTTGTCCAAGAAGAGCACATATCAGGCCCAAAAGACTAGGCTTGAAAGAAGAGCTGCGGACGAGGCGGACATCGAACGGTTTGTCGATGACCTACTGCGCCGGAGTTCCTTCCTCGCTATGATCATCGATCCATCCAAGTGCCCGTGGCCGCGAGTATCCGCGCAACTTCGGAATTTGAAGCGACTGGACAATGAGACGACCCACCCACTCTCCCTCCGCTTGATTGAGAGGTTGGATGGCGGGAGAGCCGAGGAAGAAGACGTCGCCATCGCACTGAAATTTGCTGAGTCATTTCTCGTTCGGCGTACCCTGTCCGGCCTCACCGCCTCCGGAGTGAACAGAGCGTTCACCCAACTGGTGAATGAAATAGTGGACGGGGCGCCGGTGGCAGCGCAGGTCCGAACGTTCCTCTCGAAGCCGTCAAGGCGTTGGGCCACCGACGAGGAGATTCGAAAGAATGTCTACAGCGTCCCCATGTACAACATCGCCCGCAACGCGACGTTGCGGCATGTACTGCTGTCGCTGGAGGAATCCCTCGGCCACAAGGAGTTGGACCTGATTGCTTCCGACGGAATGAGCATCGAGCACATCATTCCACAGGTCAGGCCCGCTAAGTGGGAGGCTCCGGTGGTTCCGCAACAGGGGCAGGATATTGAGGTGCTCATTCACTCGATCGGGAATTTGACCCTCACGGGCACTAACAGCGAGATGGGCAACCGCGTTTTTGCGGAGAAGCGCGCGATCCTGCGCCAGAGCAAGCTGTCGTTGAACGTGGAGATCGCGGAGCAGGAAGTTTGGGGAACGAAGGAAGTCATCAGCCGGGCCGATGAGCTCGCATCACGCATAATCGAGCTGTGGCCCGGTCCGGCCCGGTCGGGTTCGACTATTTCATCGTCATCCACGACCGAGACACCTTCCCAGCCCTCTATCGCCGCGCGCAGGAGTGACACCCCCGCGTCTCGTCATGCAGCCGACCCTTCAGCTCTCGACGGAGTTACTGTCCAGTCGAGGAACTACCCCGGGGAAAGCACTAGCGCTGAGTCGGCCAGCGTCGGCTCAGCATCCGCGCCTACCGTGACGACGCCCGGTACGGCAGGGGCGACGCCAGGAGGGACCAGCCTCGGGAAAGTAGGCACGCACATCCATGAGGTGGTGACGAAGTACCGACCCGGCACCGAACTGACTATCGCTCAGATTGCCAGTCTCCCGTCCTCGAACTACCGGCGCCGCCAGATAAGCGGCGGAGCAGTGAAAGCGTGGATGGATCGCAACCCCCAGGGCACGGCCGAAGTAGAGGTTCTTTGGCACTCCACCCCACTTAAGGCAAGAAGGCGATAGTCACAGGTCCGATGCATATGTCCGGTCCGCAGACACCGAAGCGGTCCGCGAATGGGCTCACGAGGATGACTACGACGTCTCCGACCGCGCGCGCATTCCCGCCGACGTGATGGACGCGTACGCAGCCGCCAACTAGCCACACAACAACGACGACAGGCGCCAGAACCGTTCTCTAGCTGGCAATATGTTGCTGGCAGGAACGGGTGTTCGTAAGTCGGGAGTAGGCGGTCTGATCGCGGTTTCTCGAGCGGCGAATTACTCTGTGGCACTCTCCACGCCGGTAACAGGAATTGTTTCGTGTTACCTGTTTCCGCTGTTACCGATTGCTCGGTGATTTTCGGAGAATCACCTCTGGCAGTGCTCACGTACGGCGGCGATGTATTCGGCGTACGTACCTGCCGCGTCAACGGCGTGGCGCTCAATGGTCGATGGGTGATAGCCCAGGACGTCGGCGATGATGGCGGCCGGGGCGGTTTTGCTGAGTTCATGCAGTGTGCCGAGCCGGGCGGCGCGGGCGCTGACGAGGTGGTCTCGTAGCCGGAGGCGTAGGTGCATCGGGTCGATGTGCCGGCCGGGGGAATGCCCTCTGAAGACCCAGTTGCTTCTCGGGTGAGCGGCGGTCTGGTCGTGGCCGGGGTTGGCCAGGAGTTCACGCCACGGCCCGTCGAGCGGGGTGGGCAACGCGATCGGGCCGCTGCCGAGCGTAATGGTCGTCAGATCTTCGGTCACGGTGATGTCGTCCCAGGTCAGGGCGGCAATATCCTGGATCTGTTGGCCGAAGACTAGGACTAGAATCGCCGCGGCTTTGTCGCGTGTGGTCAGGGTGTCGCCGTCCACTATTCGATCTAGGGCGGCGCCTTGCTCGGTGGCGCTGAGTTTGGTGCTGTTACCGCGGCGATGGCGGGGCACGGTGAGCCCTGGTGGGGCGTTTTTGGTGTCCATGGCCCAGCCGAGGAACCGGTCGATGAGCAGTCGCGTGGTTGGCCCGCCGGCGATCCAGGCGTCGACCTCGCCCTGGCCGACGTCGGCGAGCGTGATGTCGCGCTCGCCGAGCCAGTTGAGGAAGTTGATCGCGACGGTGACGGTCTGCTTGCTGCGCAGGAAGGTGCCGTGGGGGACGGGGTTCATCTGGTTCATGCGCCGCAGATGGTGCCAGTGGACATAGCGGTCAATGACGGCCCGGTGGGTGTCCTCGGTCAGCCTCTCCAGTGCTGTGTCCGCCCAGTCTTGGTAGCGGACAAGCAGCTCGTCGCGTCGGGGCAGGACACCGTGCTCGACAAGGAGCCCGCGCACGTAGTCGCGGGTGCGCGAGCGTGGGAGCGCATCGATCGCCTCGTGCGTGAGCTCCGGGAGGGAGGCCAGCTGGTTCAGGAATTCGGTGACGTGCCGCTGGCGGATCCAGGTCATTCCACTGTTGGCGCGTTTCATCGATTTCAATGCCTCCGCCAGGGGGATTAGCCTCTCGGCGATGGTGCCGGTGTCCGGGTTGGTCAGCAGTCCGTCGACGGTCTCGCTCAGTGCGCATGGCCAGCACAGGCCGGCGCGGTAGATCTCGTCCTCGGCGCCGCAGCGCACGCAATCGATGTTGAGGGTGATCTGGGCGCACGCCCGGCAGGCCGGGCGCCCATGGACTCGGCCCGGTAAGACGCCGATGTGGCCGCAGTCGCAGGTGCCGCGGGTGCGTTTGGCCTGCTGGTAGCAGTAGCCGCAGATCTGGTCCTCCGGGCCCCAGGTGACCACAAGGGGGTAGCCCAAGCCGCAGCGATCACACGGACACACGCGACGTAGGTCCGGATCGTCGGGTTTGCGGGGCCTGGCCATCGGTACCGGTCAATCCTCGTTGTCGCCCCGGACGAGTCTCACCCGGCGGGCGATCGGCTGGCCGGGTGCCACCCCCAGGTCTTCCGGCCGGGCCGGCGCCTGCGCGGTGGCTGCTGCCCGCATCTCCACGAACGGTTCGAACAGCTCACCCGGTTCGCAGTCGAGGATGTCGCAGAGCGCGGCGAACGTGCGTGCCGGGATCCGCTCTGGTGTGCCGGTCACCAGCCGGTAGACCTGACTCTCGGACAGGTTGATGCCCCGAGACCTCAACAACGGCACCAGTTCGGTGCTCTTCCACAGGTTGCGCTGCGCCATCATCGTCCGCAGATTCCAGCGATACCCGATGCGTCGTTGCTCAGCCATCAGCGTCTCCGTCCTGCTTCCTGCCGCGGCCGTCCAGCCGCGAAGCGATCATGCGCTGAATGGTCTTCTGTTTGAAATCGTCGCCGACCGAGGTGTACAGCCCGGTGACCGACGCATAGGCATGACCGACTTGAGTCTGCACGAACGCCGGGTCGTAGCCGGCCTCGATCAAGTGCGTGACGTAGGAATGTCGCAGGCAGTGCAGTCCGAGCTCTTTCGGCAAGCCGGCACCCTCGCGGGCGGCGGCGAAGGCATCACTCAAGCTACCCACTCTTATCCGCTCGGCGCGCTCGCTCGGCCATAGCGCCGCCGAGCGGTCAGCAGTAGCGAAATGCGCTCGACCACGCTCGGTGATCCAGAATCGGAGCAGGTCAACCACCCAGTCGAACTCCGGGACCGTCAACACGGTTCGTCGTCGCGGCCCCGACCCGGCGGTGCCTTTGGCCCACCGGACGGTCACCGCGCCGAAGTCGCCGTACGCAGGCACATGCGGGTTGGGGCCGAAATCCTGCACGTCCAACATCGCCACCTCGCGACGCCGAAGCCCATAGGCGTAGCAGACCTTGAACGCGATCGAGTCCCGCAACAGGGGCAGCCAGCGCTTACTCCCAGCAGCGAACTCACGATCGACCCGGTCGTCCACGTCATCAAACAGTCTCTGCAGCTCCGTGGCCGTAAAGGCCCGGCGCCCGGCCGGAACAGCATCCTCGCAGGTGTGCCGCGGGGTGTTCCACTCGAACGCGATCTGGGCCGGAACATCGTCGAAGACCCGTTGGCACAGCGCACCCCACCCGTAGCTCGAGCTCGAGACGTAGGCACAGAACATCGCGATGGCATTGCTGTCCGAACGCAGCGTCGTCCAGCTCACCGGCTTCTCACCCGAGCGCCGCCCAGCCATGTAGTCATCCAGATCGACCGGTCGCCACGACCACGGGAACGTCCCCGCAAACTCCTGGAACCGGCGCAGCACCCCGCAGCGCCCGTCGATCGTCGCTCTCGTCAGCCCACGCGCCAGCATCTGCGCCCGCCAACCCTCGACCATTGCTTCAAACACGCGGTCCTCGGCGCGGAACAGGCCAACCTCACCGTCGCGCAACAGCCGCGGAACGAACCCAGGAACACCGTCCACGCCGACCTCCGACCCGTGGAAACCTGCATCTAATGCAAGAAACCTACGGGACGCTGGACCGACGCACAAGCATCACATCCGCGGCGTCGACACTGCACCAGCCAAACCCGGCACCCACCAGCACAAACCCAATCATCGCAGGTAGACGGCAGTAACCGCACCTACCGGAACCCCCGAGAGTTAAGCGCCGATAATGCGGATTCCGTCAAGCGTCCAGGTCACGGGGGTGGAGCGATCTACCTCCTACGTGGGGCGCCCACTAGACCGCCAGTTGTACAAGATGTACGATCAGGGCATGGTGACCACGACACTCAGCAACTTCCGCGCACATCAGAGCGAAGTACTCGACGCCGCGCAGCGGGCGCCGGTCGAGATTCTCAGCCGGGGCAGCCGTCGGCGCGCCGTTGTCGTCTCGCCTGAGTTCTTCGACCGCGCGCTACAAGCTCTGGAAGATCAGGCCGACGTGCGCGGCGCAGCCGAGGCCCGCCGCGAGGACGGCAGCGTCTCGCACGAGGACCTCATGGCGGAACTGGGCCTGTAAACGCCCGCGCCCGACTCGCCGATGCCCTATTCGATCACCTATAAACCCTCCGCCGCGAAGGCTCTGCGCAAAGTTCATCCCACCGAGCAAAAACGCATCGTCCGCGCCATCGAGGCGTTGGCAGTGACACCGCGACCGCCCGGCGCCATTCAGCTCGTCGGAGGCGACGGCGAGCTCCGCATTCGCGTCGGCAGCTACCGCATCATCTACGACGTCGAGGACGACGCCCTCGTTGTGCTCGTGCTGCGCATCGGGCACCGCGGCGACGTATACAAGTGACCTCATCCCCCGCCGAGTCGACGCCGGGCATGAGGGGACGCACTGCCTGCCGGGGCCGATAAGTCGCGTTACGCAAAGTTCGCAAGTCAGTCTCTCCACTGAGCACCTCAGCCCGGGGCGGTGAGAGATCGCGCCGTCGCCTGTTTTTCGGCGGCGAGAGCGCTGCTCGAGGACGGCTAGGCTCGTCGACCTCGAGCAACGGATCAATTACTTGAGCCGGCACTGGAACGCCGCAACCCGCTCACGAAACTGCCTGCGTCTACCTGCAGCACCGTGGCAAGGGCGGCAATATTCAGTAGCCCAATATTGCGTTCACCGCGCTCGACCGACCCAATGTAAGTCCGGTGCAGGCCTGCGCGGTGCGCCAACTCTTCCTGTGACAACCCGGCCTCCTGGCGAGTGCACCGGATCCGGCGCCCAAACTCGCCCAAGACTTCGTCATCACGCATACCTGCCACTTCAGGCCATTGATGACTATAAGGCTACAGACTATAAGTATCATCGAGGGCGAATCTCAATGAACGGAAAGGACTCAAGTGGGCAAGCAGCGACGCTCCCGCCAGCACAACTCGGCAGCGAAGAAGCAGCGGCGAACGAAAAGAGTCACGAAGTCTGCAGACTCCCCCAGTGCGGCACCTCGAGTGCAACTCACTGTTCCAATCTGGGAGTACCGCGCTGCTGCACGACTGCTCGCCGAACGGCTACCCGGGATGACGACCGCTGACGCCCTGGACTACTTACTCACCGAACCTGTTAGGTGGCAAGCCGACAGTGGTCGGGTCAGCTCAATCATCCCTGCCGACGTCGTCGCCCTCACTGGTGAATCTGTCGAAACCTACATCGCTTCTATGAATGTCCTGCACGACCTGGGGCAGCTCGCCTGGGACGCCAAACGTCGCGTCCATATCCAGACATTCCCCGACAGCGACCCCCTCGTCCCCTGATGTGAGATTGCGGCGCTGGTCGACCTTCCATAGCGACCGCGTAGCGCGTTGGCGGGAATCAACACTCACAAGAAAGCGGCGGCCGCCCCCACCCGGCGGCGTTGCAATGACGCCATAGCTGTCACCGCTTTGATAGCTATGCTTGCTATCTCATTGGCGCCACGGTTCATGCACGTCAAGGAGGCGATCACGCAGGACCCTACGCGAGCTATCCGAGCGTTGCTCGCTTTGCTAGCACTGCTGCCTGGTGTAGCTCTTATAGACATGCCGGCACTCATAGCTCCGCGAGTCGCTCTCGCTAAGCGAGCTACAAGTAGTAGCGTTGCTTGAACTGACTTGCCGCATGCGACTCAAGAATCACAGTTGTCCAGCCAGCTAGTGCCCGCCACAAGTTGGTCGACACTTAGGGAGGAACGCAAATGGTCCGCAAGCTAGCCCTCTGCAATCAGAAGGGCGGAGTCGGAAAAACTGCCACGACGCTAGGTCTAGCGAGCGCTCTGAGCAATAAGGGACTGAATGTTCTAGTTGTAGACGTTGACCCGCAGGGAAACTCCACCACAGGACTCGGTATCGAGGTTACGGAGGGGATGAAGACCACATTTGACCTTATGAACCGGACGGCCCCTGGAACTGCAGCCGATGCGGTCATCGCCACGCCCTGGGACCGAGTTGACCTCATCCCCTCTGACGAGGCATTAGCCAACATCGAGTCAGATGGCTCCAACGATCTAATCTTCCGCCTCGACATCGCGTTTGAGGGGCTCGACCTGTCCGCGTACACCGCAGTTCTCTTCGATTGCCCCCCGTCACTGGGGAAGTTGCTCTTTGCCGTTCTGTGCGCCGCCGACGGAGTCATCGCCGTCACTGAACCAACCATCGACAGCGTTCGAGGTATCGAGAACCTGCAAGAGACGATCCGCAATGTTCAACGGCGGCCTAACCCCCGACTCGTCCTGGACAAGATTGTCCTTAGCCGGCGACGCGCGACGGGGGAGCACCAGTTCCGCGAACGCGAACTGCGCGACACTTATGGAGATCTAGTCGCGAGAACCGCCATACCGGAGCTTGCCGCCCGTCAAGATGCCCATAGCACGCACACGCCCATCCACGAGTTTGCGGGTGGCAAGTCATTGGCTCTCCAGGTCGCATATACAGACCTACTTTCGGAGCTGGAACTCGACCTCGAAAGATCCCCAGCATGAGCGTTCAGCGCGAACCCGCAATTCGACGGGTTGCACACCCCGCAGCCGACTTGCCTGAGAGGCCCACTCCGGCTTCCCGACCGGAAGGTGCAGCTCTGCCGCCAGAGCCTTCGAACGCTCGGGAGCAGGAGCGGCTGACCGAACAGCACAACGTCCGGCTGCGCCCGTCAACCAAAGCACGGCTGCTACGCGCCGTCGACAAACTGCGGTACGAGACCGGTGATCGAACCATTAGCATTGCTTCGATTACCGACAATGCGATCGTTGAGTACTTGGAATCAAAGAACTGCTGATTGGGCAGTTCCGGCTAGTAGGAGATCGCTCTTCGTGCTCCTGCGCCGCCACGACAGGACGTGATGGAAGTAGAGAGACGAGCACACGAGGATCCAGGCGAGGATGGCGGACGTCACCAGCGGTCAGCGACGACGTCCGCCGACCAACCCGTCCGCTATCAATGCAATATTTGACGTCGTGAGCGTGTCGTACCCATTTCTGACGTCAGGCATGCCAACTTTGTCGTCATGGCGACCTCACGTACTGGGCCTGGCAGACCAGCCCTAGGGGAGCGGACACGGATGACAGTCCGCGTACCTTCAGACGTTTACGATGCGCTTCGACGCGAAGCTAAAGCGCGAGGCATTTCTATGAACCAGTACGTAGCCGAAGTCGCCGCGGCCCATCTCGGCATGCCCGAAGCGGTGTCGAGTTTCGATGACCAGGAGGCGATCCCAGCGTGAAGTAGTCACCAACATGACTGACAAATGAAGATCACGCAGCCCCAAATGACTGATCCCGGCCCACTGGCCGGTGGACCGGGATCGAAAGTCGAGAGTTCGAGTTGGCGCTCAAACTCGGTGTTGCTCACCAATTAGGAGAGCTGTGCTTCCAGGCACCTCTCAGAGTAAGTCATACCCATCGGATGGTCCAGTCGATCCGATCGGCGTGTCTCGCTCTGACCTCGATAACCTCACAACCCGAGATTCCACCTGGTGGTGGGACTCTGTGGTGTGCGCGTGGAGTCCGCGCCCGTATGTGCGTGTCGACTCGCACAAGGCGCATACCTTCGCCGTCACGCGACGTCTCACCGACGGAGTGCCGGGGGAGGGGACACCTTTCGCGCTGCACTTGACCGATGAATCGGGCAAGTTTCGGCTCCTCGCCCTCGATTTCGACGCCCACCATGCCGGCTCAACCGCGGACAAAGACCTCGCAGCGTGCACATCTGCCTTAACTGCCGCGGGCATCGAGCACCTGGTGTGCTCGTCAGGACCTGCTGGGGGATACCACGTATGGATCCGGCTGAGCACCGCCGTCTCCGCGCACCGCCTGGCACCGCTCATCGACGCTTTCAGCGCCGCGTGGCCCTCGCTGGACCGGGGCCCGCTGGCTAACTCGCGCACGGGTTGTGTCCGCGCCCCGGGCTCGCCCCACCGCGCCGGCGGCACATCGATGCCCCTGACAGATCCCCATATCCGGCCGGTGTCCCTGCGGGCCTTGCGCACAGTTCTCACGCAGCTGACACAACCCCCTCAGAGCAAGGGCGCCTCCGCCACCGATGCTGGGATCGCCCCGGTTCCTGTGCACGTCGATGTGCAAGGCCATCCATACCTGGCCGGGCCCAAACGACCCCTGAACCCACAGATTCGTGCCCTTGCCCGCGCCCCGATCACCGACCGCACGGATGCCTCCGCGGTGGGGTGGTCGATCCTGCTAGCCTGCGCCCACGCCCGGATGCAGTATCGCGACCTGCACGAGGCTGCCTTAACTGACCGTTGGCCCGGGTTGGAGTTCGTCCGCACCCACCGCATCAACGCAGGGGAGCGCACCCCCCGGTTAGACGCGACCGCCGAGTTGGCCCGCCAGTGGGCCAAAGCCGTCACCGCAGCCAGCTACACCCAGTCCAGCACTGCAGGACCCTCGCCCGCCCGCCGCGCTGCCGAGACCACTGTCGCCGACCTGCTCACCCGCATGGACTCCCAACCCCACCGGTGGTCCGGCAAGACCGGAGCCCAAGACCGCCTCGTGCTCCTGGCACTGGCAGCCCGCACCGTCGCAGCCGCGACAGCGGAGGTGCACCTGTCCGAGCGCGACTGGGCCCTGGCCGCAGGTCTGACCAGAGACACCGTCGCCGACCGGCTGAGAGCGCTTGTCCAGCAGGGGTGGGTCGCCCGCGTGCAGCGAGCAGCCGGCCCCTGGGCGGCAGTGTGGCAGATCGTAAGACCCGGGGGCGGGGAGCGAAGAAGTGGCGCAGTATTTACCCCAGAGATGCAGAGCAAGCTTGACGCTGAGCTCGAATGCGCCCGAGAGGACATCTGGCATGCCCGTGCTCTCGGGGTGCTGGGCATGCGCGTGTGGACCCACCTGTCCGCTGGCCGCCTATCGGTGCGTGAGCTGGCGACCAGGCTCGGGATCTGCCCGGCGACGGTGCGCAGCAAACTGCGCGCACTGCGCTCTCTGGGTCTGTGCACCGCTGATGGCCGCGTGTACCGGGGTCGGTCGCGGTTAGCGCGAGCGGCCGTTGCTGCTGGTGTCGATGGTGCGCACGCCGATCGGGTGCGCCTGTACCGGCTGCATTCGGCGGTGTTCGTGTGGTGGTTCACCACACGACACCAGCCGCAGCGCTCCGACGCGCTGGCCGAGTGGGGCGAATTTCCCAACCCTGCTGAGGCTGAGCAGATCCACCCGACCGACATCGCCCTGGCCTACGGCGCCACCTCGACCGGCCCGCCAGTATCAGCCACCACCTGGGGCGCGGCGATGGCTGCCCAAGATCTCCATCGCGAGGCCGATCCCGACAGCTGGTGGGAACTAGTCGCCGCAGCCCGCGCCGCACTACCCGCTCCCGACATGCTGCTCGCCCCGCACCAGTGGGCCCGCACCGCAGCCTGACCACTGGCGCCTGACGGGCAAGGGCGAGTCACCACAGGTCGGGGGAGGAGTCGGCAGATGGCCATGGCGAGCTCGTCGTGGGGTGAGTGTCCGGGCCGGGTTCGTGTTCTGCGGACCGGGATGCGAGGTACGAGTCGACAAAGTCCTCGGCAGAGAAGGACCCCGCACGGGCTACCGCCTGGGAGGCAGGGTCGGCGGTGAGGGCGCGATGGGTCTCTGCAAGCCAGATGGCCAGTTCGGTGTCGCATCCCGGGGCCGCGGGTGGGGGAGTGGGCAGGGTGTTGGTGTCGGTGGTCTCACCGGTCGCGTGGCGTATCCGGTGGGCGATGACGGTGCCTGGCTTGTTGGCAGTGTCGAGGGTGTCGGTGGCGTTGTCCCATTCCTCGCGGGGGTCGAGGCCTCGGATGGCTGCGTCGGTCCACGCGCCTTCCAGGGCCTGGTATTGGTCGGGGTCTGTCTCGAGCTGGTGGGCGTAGGCACGGGGGAGTGCGTCGATGTAGGCCGGGAGGGTGGCGGCGGTAAAATCGCGGGCGGCGAGGTCCACGCCGTGGCGGTAGAGCTGGGCGAGCCGTTCGTCGCTGGTGGCGGCCGCGTATTCCTGGCGCAGGGTTTCGGTGGCCGAGGCCTGGTGGGTGTCGCGGGCCAGCACCCCGGTGAGCACCTGCTCGGGTGTGGGGGCGTGGTGGTCGCCGGCGGAGTGCATGTGTGCGTCTTCGGCGCCCGTGTCGAGGGTGGGTTCGCATACGGCGTAGGCGTGGTTTTCTCGTCTGCCGCGGGTCATGGCGACATACAGGCCGGCACGGTCCACGCCAGCGTCGATGACGGCGTGGACGGTATCGACGGTGGCGCCCTGGGCGCGGTGGATGGTGGCGGCGTAGCCGAGGTGGATGCTCTTGTCGGCGTAGCTGGCGGGGATGAGCATGTCTTGGCCGGTGGAGGAGTCGCGTACTGCCAGTGAGCCATCATCGGTGATGCCGGTGACGGTGAATAGTTGGCCGTTGATGACCCGTCCGAGGTAGGTGCGGTTCTCGGTGTAGAGCGTGGAGTTGGTGCGGGCGATGACGGTGTCGCCGACACCAACGGTGTCGCCGCGAGCGACCCTGGTGGTGTGTGCGTCGTCGACGAGGCCGTGGGCGATCCGGTCGGCTCGGATGACCTCGTTGAGGGTGTCGACATCGGTGTTGGTCGAGGCGATGATCAGTGCCTGGCGGCCAGCGGCTGTGTCGGCGAGGAACGCCTCGGCGGCGTCGGTGAGCATCTGCTCGCGGTGCCCGCCGGTGATCCATCCGCGCTCGTTGTAGAGAGCCAGTGCGCCGGGATCGCCTTCGCGCAGGCCCAGGGTCGCGTCGGCTTGTTCGGTGTCTGAGCCCATGCGCATGACCTCGCGCAACTGAGGCGTGCCTGGGGTGCGGGTCAGGTCGGCGAACAGACCGCCGGTCTCGACTGCCGCGAGCTGTTTGGGGTCGCCGATCAGGCGGAGGATGGCCCCGGATTCGGCGGCGATTTCGGTCAGTGCTGCGAGGTTCTCGGTGCTGGCCATGCCGGCTTCGTCCACGAGAAGCATGTCCCCAGGTTTGATCGTGACCGGCAGTGCGTCGAGGGTCTTTCCGGGCAGGGTGGGGTGCTTGCCCATCCAGGTGAAGGTCAGAGAGTCGATAGTGTGACAGTCGGTGCCGATGTCGCCTGCGAGGACGCTGGCCGCTGCCGCGGAGGGAGCAAGGCCGATAACCGACCGGCCGGTTTGTTGCCAGGTGCGGGCCACGACCTTCATGGATGCGGTCTTGCCGGTCCCGGCCGGACCCACCCCGGCGGCCAGGAGCGTTCCGGCACCGATGAGGTGCTGCGCCAGAGCGGTCTGTCCGGCATTGAGGGACCAACCCTCGGCGTCCTCGTGTGCCTTCAGCGCACGGTCGAGATCGGCGCGGGTAGCGATCACCGCGACCGGGGTGCCAGTCGCTACCAGGGTGGCGGTCTCGGCGTCCAGCACCGCCTGAGTGGTGTACTTCTCGGCGCCTGCGTGCCGGTCAATGCCGGCACCTTCCGGCCCGGTCAACGCACCTGGAAGGTCCAGAATCTCCGGCGGGGTCAGCTGCACCACGAGTTCTCCCATGGCGGTGGCCATGACCTGTTCGTGCGCCCGGTCCAGGGCCTCGGCGCCCTCGAATCGGTAGCCCTTGAGCAAGGTGGAAACGGCGGTGTTGATGTGGGAACGGCGGAACTGCGCACGGCGTGCGGTCACTGCCGCCACCGCCTGCTCGGCCACCTGCCGGGCGTGGACCTGGGCGTCGAACAGCTCCCGCGACACCTGGCTTCGGCCCTGCCCGGTGACCTCCCCAACCACGCTGTCCACCGCGTGCGCACCGACGACGTTTTCGGCCATCTGCCGCCAGGTGGCGCGGTGTTCGGCCAGTGATTGGGCGGGCTTCTTGGCGTCGCGGGTGTCGAGGATGGCCTTCTGCCACAGGGCGTAGGACGCCCGCTGCGAGGGTTGCCGGTTGTTCTTCTCGACGTACTGCGCGACGAGTCGGTCGTAGACCGGGCGGGCCAGGGTGCGTCGGGAGGAAAACGCCTCAATCAACCGGCGGTCGATCCCAGAGATCTCCCAGATCGGAGCCTTGTCTGGGTGGGGGTAGTGGGCCTGGAACTCGACGCCCATTCGGCGGGTGAGCTTGTCGTGCAAGATCGCGTCATACCGGGCGGATATGGCTTGGTGCATCTGGAAGATCGCACGTCCATCCAGTGACAGCCAGCGCCCGTCCGGGCCTTGCACTTTGTTGGCCAGAAGCACGTGCGAGTGCAGGTCCGGGTCGCCCCCGCGGGTATCGAAGTGAGTGAACTCAGAGGCGACAATTCCGCGGGTTTTGACCTGCTCGATTCCCTGCTTGCCGACCCGTGTGTAGATCGCATTGTCCTCGGCCCACGCCAGTGCCTCCGCGACGGATTCGTGGTGCAACGCGGCGACCCTGGACGATGTCTGCTCGTCTGCCAGTGCCCACCAGACGCTGACACTTTTCACCGGGGAGAACGTGAAGTCGAACCCCGCGATCGCTTGCTTGACCTGGTCACGCTCTCGGTTGATCCAGGCGATGACGTCCTTGCCGGAGGCGTGGTCGTAGCCGAACTTCTCGGTATAGAACGGCCGGCCTATCTGCTCGGCGAGCTCGCTTCGCTCGGCTGTGGTCGGGTGGCGATTCTCGGTCTTGAGGAAGTCCCGCTCGGCCGCGGCGATTGCGTCCAGGACATCGACGCCGCCGGTATAGAGGGGGAAGGATCGGCCGAGTTTGCAATCTTTCAATGCGGTCCCGGCGAGCATCTTGGCGTCGGTGTCCGGGTGCAACCCCTCGCCATACAGGGCAGCCATCTGGGCTTCGGTGACCACCGCCCCGGCGGTGGCTGCCTCCGAGTCCAGACCGTCTAGACCTGAGCCGATCCAACGACCGGGCGGGGTGCCCTTGGCGGCGTAGTAGTCCGACAACGACTGACCCTTCGGGTCGGCGTCGTGGGTGGCCACCGAGCGCAGCAGGTACTGGTATCCAGTGCCCGCGTGTACGGCTCGGAGGGTCATCACGATCACCAGCTTATGCGGCATAAATGGGCGCGTCTACGCGCCGCAGTCCGCAGGCCTGCGACCAGCGGGTTCCCGTCGTTCACTAGAAGTGCATACTGTGTGTGTCTGTTTGAGCGAGCAGGAGCGAGTGTTGGTCTTGGTCACAGTGGTGGCGTCTCAGGCGGGGCCTGTGCGGCCAACTTGGTGGTCGGATGGGGGAGTGGTTGGTGCTCGCGGGTGTCGTAGGCGTGCTTTAGGGTTTGGGCTATGGCTGCTACGAAGACTGATTCGCGTTCACAGACCGCGCGGGCCCGTGCCCGCCAAGCGATGGCGGACGAGCTCGAGCGGGCGCGCAAGCGCGAGTCCAAGCTCGTGGCGGTGTTCTCCGCGATCGACGCCCGCGCCGACGCCGAAGCCGCCCTGGGGGAGGCGCTGATCGAGCTGAAGGACCTCGGCGTCGCCCAGTCCGATCTGGCCGAGATGACTGGACTGTCCGCCCGCGAGGTCGGCGCCGCGATCCGCGCCGCGAAGGACCGTGCCGACGGCGAAGCCGCTGAGACAACGCCCGACTCCTCCATCGACGCAGACGCTCGCGGTGAGGACTCCCAGTCGGACAACAACGGTGCCCACGATCACTGACCCCCACCATGACCCGGGGGGCGTCGACATTCCCTTGCCCGGAATGGACCTCGGGACGGGGTCCCACACGTCGGTGAGACGGTCGCGTCCGTATGATCCGACACTGCCTCCCACCAGCGCCGCAATCACCGCGTTCTGGTCCCGCGTTGTCAAAGCGCCCGCCGGCGGCTGTTGGATCTGGACCGGAGCAATCTCCGATGGCTACGGAAGGATCAGTTGGCGATCAGGTGGGGTCAGCCGCACCGAGTACGCCCACCGTTTCGCACTTGTCATCGCCGGCGAACTCGACGCCGGTGCGATTGGCGAGCACCGCTGCAACGAACCGCTGTGCGTGCGCGTCGATCCAGGACATCTCATCGCCTCCACTCAGTCGGCGAACCTGCTCTACGCGGTGGCCTGTGGCCGCACCGGGATCATCCGCAGCCTGGCCGAGCGCCACGATCGCCAGGCCCGCTCACTGGCCGTCCGCGACGCCGTGGCAGACGGCTGGGACCCGGTCGCCTACGCACGGGCATCCGGCAACGCCGCACCGCTCGACACACCCCCACTGTTCTGAAGGCTGCAGTACAGTCGCCCCAAGAGATGGCCTCGCCGACGGCGGGGCCATCTGTCGTTGGCGGCCCGGGCCAAGATGTGTCAGCGGGGCGCTGCTCGTCGGCGCAGCTGCCAGTACCGCGGGATCGTCCATCGCAGCGGGGTCCTATCGATCACCCACAGCGCTATCCGCGACCGGTAGTGCTCGTCGTGGCGCACCGCGAACGACCAATGACCGACAAACCACGCCAACAGCCCCAGCGCCGCTACCGTGGGCGCCCACGTACGACCCTGCACAACACCGAGCATGCCAACCACCGCGCAGAACCCGCCGACCCCACGCGCTACCGGCGGCAAGGCCAAGGCGCCGCCAGCGACGACAGCGGTAGCCAGCAGCGCGGTCTCCAGATCCCACATTCCACACTCCTGTCGCTAGCGACTTCCGCTGCGGCGCCCACACGGGCCTCACGGCCTGATCCGCTGCCAGTGTGGCTTTCCCCTCCGACAGTCAGTGCGCGTCGCGCTTTGGCGGGCTGGCTATGACTGGCCCGGCTGATCCGACCGGCCTGGCTTGCGAGCGGTCTCGCGCAGCGAGTCCAGGACCTCCCGCAGGGTGTCCGAGGTGGCCTCCGCCCGGACCCGTGCCCGGTCGGACTCCTCGGCCTTGGCGCGCGCGATCGCGACGTCCTGGCGTGCGGTCTCGATCTGACCGCGCAGCTGCTCGAGCTCGCCGCGCACTGCCTCGAGCTCGGCGAGGGCGCGGTCTCGGACCGCGACAGCCTCGTCGCGTTGCGACTCCGCTTGTTCGGCCGCCTCCAGGGCGTCGGCCTCGCCGCCGCGGGCTGTATCCAGCGCCACAGCGGTCGCCTCGTCCGCCTGCTCGGCGGCGCGCTTCCATGCCGCGGCCCACACTGAGGCCACCATCGCCGACATTGCCTCCGACAGATCTGGGGCCTCGGGCACATCCCCGGCAACGCCGGTGGCGTGCTCGCGCATCCATGCGGCCACCTCACCGATGCGTACCCCCGCTTCGCGCTGCACGCTGCGCACGGTGACCTTGTCCCCTCGTGCAACGAGTACCCCATAGGCTCGAGCGATCTTCTCCGACGTCGACATGACAGCCCTCCAAGTCAGGTAACGGGTAACCGGTAACCCGTTTCGTTACCCACGTTACCACCGAGGCTGGACAGGGCCCAGCCATCCGCGCTTTCAGGGCCGGGGGCGGGCGCGAGCTGGCCGTCGACGGGGGCCACCGGCGCGGCGAGGGAGAGCCAGATTCTGGCCACGCCGCTGTGGCCCCAGCCGCGGGCGAGACAGCGGGCCGGAACCTGACCGCGATGCGGTCACAGGGCGCCGACGGGCCGGCGTGGCCACCGGCAGGCCCGCGCCGGGCATCCGGCCGGGCTTTTGCACACAGGCGCCGCACGCGGGTAGCCACAATGGAGCACCGACTCCGTATCCTGTACGCTTTTGCGTACAGGAGGGGTTGAGATGAAGACGATGAGCTACACCGAGTCCCGGGCCCGCTACGCCGAGGTCCTCGACGGGGTCACCAACGACCGCGAAGAGGTCATCATCACCCGCGCCGGCCACGAGCCGGTGGTGATGGTCTCCCTTGACGACTATGAGTCCCTGCGCGAGACCGCCCACCTCATGCGATCACCGGCTAACGCCCGACGTCTGCTCGATGCGATGGAGCGGCTCGAGTCCGGCCGCGGACAGGCGCGCGACCTGCTCGACGCCGACTGACGTGCTACTCGTCTGGGACGACAACGCCTGGCAGGACTACCTCTGGTGGCAACAACAGGACCGCAAGATCCTCAAGCGCATCAACCTGCTCCTGCAGGACATCACCCGCAATGGCAACGAGGGAATCGGCAAACCCGAACCCCTCAAATACGACTTCGCCGGATACTGGTCCAGACGCATCACCGACGAGCACCGACTCGTCTACAAAGTCACCGACACCGAAGTCCGTATCGCCACCTGCCGCTACCACTACGGATAAAGCGCCCCCACAAGCTAGAACTCCTCTGCCCTTTCCATCCGCGAGCTGGTCGGCAGCGAAAAGGACATGTGCCCGCGTTTCGCTTTCGCGCCCGGGCGCATCCTGCAACCCTGCACAGAACACAACACCGAAACACGAAGGATCAGCGATGGCTCAAAAGTTTCAGGTCAGGTACCTCGACGACATCGACGGGACCGATCTCGGAGAGCACGCGAACACCATCTCGTTCGCTTTCGAGGGCAAGGAGTATTCAATCGACCTCAGCGACGACAATGCCCAGGCATTTCGCGACGCCATCACGCCGTACCTCGAGGCCGGCCACCGCGTGACAGGAAAGAACGCCAAGACCGCGCGCAAGGCCACCACCAAGACCCCCTCCGCCGACACCAAGGCCATTCGCGAATGGGCCAGGGCCAACGGCTACGACGTCTCCGACCGCGGACGCATCCCCGCCGACGTCATGGACGCCTACTCCGCCGCCAACTAAGGCTCAGACCGAACGAGTCGCACGAAGTACGTCGATGATCACCCTTGCCGCCATGCGACATCAAAGACCCTCCAACCAGCGGGGCATGTTGCTGGCAGGAACGGGTGTTCGTAAGTCGGGAGTAGGCGGTCTGATCGCGGTTTCTCGAGCGGCGAATTACTCTGTGGCACTCTCCACGCCGGTAACAGGAATTGTTTCGTGTTACCTGTTTCCGCTGTTACCGATTGCTCGGTGATTTTCGGAGAATCACCTCTGGCAGTGCTCACGTACGGCGGCGATGTATTCGGCGTACGTACCTGCCGCGTCAACGGCGTGGCGCTCAATGGTCGATGGGTGATAGCCCAGGACGTCGGCGATGATGGCGGCCGGGGCGGTTTTGCTGAGTTCATGCAGTGTGCCGAGCCGGGCGGCGCGGGCGCTGACGAGGTGGTCTCGTAGCCGGAGGCGTAGGTGCATCGGGTCGATGTGCCGGCCGGGGGAATGCCCTCTGAAGACCCAGTTGCTTCTCGGGTGAGCGGCGGTCTGGTCGTGGCCGGGGTTGGCCAGGAGTTCACGCCACGGCCCGTCGAGCGGGGTGGGCAACGCGATCGGGCCGCTGCCGAGCGTAATGGTCGTCAGATCTTCGGTCACGGTGATGTCGTCCCAGGTCAGGGCGGCAATATCCTGGATCTGTTGGCCGAAGACTAGGACTAGAATCGCCGCGGCTTTGTCGCGTGTGGTCAGGGTGTCGCCGTCCACTATTCGATCTAGGGCGGCGCCTTGCTCGGTGGCGCTGAGTTTGGTGCTGTTACCGCGGCGATGGCGGGGCACGGTGAGCCCTGGTGGGGCGTTTTTGGTGTCCATGGCCCAGCCGAGGAACCGGTCGATGAGCAGTCGCGTGGTTGGCCCGCCGGCGATCCAGGCGTCGACCTCGCCCTGGCCGACGTCGGCGAGCGTGATGTCGCGCTCGCCGAGCCAGTTGAGGAAGTTGATCGCGACGGTGACGGTCTGCTTGCTGCGCAGGAAGGTGCCGTGGGGGACGGGGTTCATCTGGTTCATGCGCCGCAGATGGTGCCAGTGGACATAGCGGTCAATGACGGCCCGGTGGGTGTCCTCGGTCAGCCTCTCCAGTGCTGTGTCCGCCCAGTCTTGGTAGCGGACAAGCAGCTCGTCGCGTCGGGGCAGGACACCGTGCTCGACAAGGAGCCCGCGCACGTAGTCGCGGGTGCGCGAGCGTGGGAGCGCATCGATCGCCTCGTGCGTGAGCTCCGGGAGGGAGGCCAGCTGGTTCAGGAATTCGGTGACGTGCCGCTGGCGGATCCAGGTCATTCCACTGTTGGCGCGTTTCATCGATTTCAATGCCTCCGCCAGGGGGATTAGCCTCTCGGCGATGGTGCCGGTGTCCGGGTTGGTCAGCAGTCCGTCGACGGTCTCGCTCAGTGCGCATGGCCAGCACAGGCCGGCGCGGTAGATCTCGTCCTCGGCGCCGCAGCGCACGCAATCGATGTTGAGGGTGATCTGGGCGCACGCCCGGCAGGCCGGGCGCCCATGGACTCGGCCCGGTAAGACGCCGATGTGGCCGCAGTCGCAGGTGCCGCGGGTGCGTTTGGCCTGCTGGTAGCAGTAGCCGCAGATCTGGTCCTCCGGGCCCCAGGTGACCACAAGGGGGTAGCCCAAGCCGCAGCGATCACACGGACACACGCGACGTAGGTCCGGATCGTCGGGTTTGCGGGGCCTGGCCATCGGTACCGGTCAATCCTCGTTGTCGCCCCGGACGAGTCTCACCCGGCGGGCGATCGGCTGGCCGGGTGCCACCCCCAGGTCTTCCGGCCGGGCCGGCGCCTGCGCGGTGGCTGCTGCCCGCATCTCCACGAACGGTTCGAACAGCTCACCCGGTTCGCAGTCGAGGATGTCGCAGAGCGCGGCGAACGTGCGTGCCGGGATCCGCTCTGGTGTGCCGGTCACCAGCCGGTAGACCTGACTCTCGGACAGGTTGATGCCCCGAGACCTCAACAACGGCACCAGTTCGGTGCTCTTCCACAGGTTGCGCTGCGCCATCATCGTCCGCAGATTCCAGCGATACCCGATGCGTCGTTGCTCAGCCATCAGCGTCTCCGTCCTGCTTCCTGCCGCGGCCGTCCAGCCGCGAAGCGATCATGCGCTGAATGGTCTTCTGTTTGAAATCGTCGCCGACCGAGGTGTACAGCCCGGTGACCGACGCATAGGCATGACCGACTTGAGTCTGCACGAACGCCGGGTCGTAGCCGGCCTCGATCAAGTGCGTGACGTAGGAATGTCGCAGGCAGTGCAGTCCGAGCTCTTTCGGCAAGCCGGCACCCTCGCGGGCGGCGGCGAAGGCATCACTCAAGCTACCCACTCTTATCCGCTCGGCGCGCTCGCTCGGCCATAGCGCCGCCGAGCGGTCAGCAGTAGCGAAATGCGCTCGACCACGCTCGGTGATCCAGAATCGGAGCAGGTCAACCACCCAGTCGAACTCCGGGACCGTCAACACGGTTCGTCGTCGCGGCCCCGACCCGGCGGTGCCTTTGGCCCACCGGACGGTCACCGCGCCGAAGTCGCCGTACGCAGGCACATGCGGGTTGTGGGCCGAAATCCTGCACGTCCAACATCGCCACCTCGCGACGCCGAAGCCCATAGGCGTAGCAGACCTTGAACGCGATCGAGTCCCGCAACAGGGGCAGCCAGCGCTTACTCCCAGCAGCGAACTCACGATCGACCCGGTCGTCCACGTCATCAAACAGTCTCTGCAGCTCCGTGGCCGTAAAGGCCCGGCGCCCGGCCGGAACAGCATCCTCGCAGGTGTGCCGCGGGGTGTTCCACTCGAACGCGATCTGGGCCGGAACATCGTCGAAGACCCGTTGGCACAGCGCACCCCACCCGTAGCTCGAGCTCGAGACGTAGGCACAGAACATCGCGATGGCATTGCTGTCCGAACGCAGCGTCGTCCAGCTCACCGGCTTCTCACCCGAGCGCCGCCCAGCCATGTAGTCATCCAGATCGACCGGTCGCCACGACCACGGGAACGTCCCCGCAAACTCCTGGAACCGGCGCAGCACCCCGCAGCGCCCGTCGATCGTCGCTCTCGTCAGCCCACGCGCCAGCATCTGCGCCCGCCAACCCTCGACCATTGCTTCAAACACGCGGTCCTCGGCGCGGAACAGGCCAACCTCACCGTCGCGCAACAGCCGCGGAACGAACCCAGGAACACCGTCCACGCCGACCTCCGACCCGTGGAAACCTGCATCTAATGCAAGAAACCTACGGGACGCTGGACCGACGCACAAGCATCACATCCGCGGCGTCGACACTGCACCAGCCAAACCCGGCACCCACCAGCACAAACCCAATCATCGCAGGTAGACGGCAGTAACCGCACCTACCGGAACCCCCGAGAGTTTAACGCCGATAATTTATCTTATGACAAGCTAACGGTGCCGAGTTGTAGATTGTGCGAACTCTGTACCCCACCGAACCGTTCCCCACATTCGTATCGGTCAACCCCAGCGCGACCTGCGCGTGGGTGGATCTCGGGCCTGCGCTTCGTTGCTTGCGCCACCTTGACCGCAGGGAAATGACGGAATGGGTGGAGCAGGTCGCCACCTGCGGACCGTTGTCGAGACTCGTGTTTCATACCACGCGTTCGCACCACGCGGAGCCCCTCCGGACGGTGCAACATGCCGCAGCAACTATGGTGCACCATAGGGTGGTGTAACTCAGGCAATTCCCGTCTCGAGAGCCACCAGCGCGACATTCAAAGCAATGATTACAGCAGCGATCGCCCAGCCCAGTAATGTTGTTTCGCGCGCATTGACCGAGGCGCCCATGAGGGATTTTCGGGAAGTGAGCCACACCAATGGCACCAGCGCAAACGGGATGCCAAACGACAGAATTACCTGGCTCAGAATCAGCGCGTACGTGGGATCAACCCCGGCTGCTAGCACAATAATGGATGGGATAATGGTGATGAGCCTGCGGGTGAGGAGTTTCATCCGGGTACGAAACAGCCCCCCCATGATGTCGCTGCCCGCGTAGGCGCCAACGGCAGTTGATGCGAGCCCTGAAGCCAATAGCGCGATTGCGAACATAAGACTGGCTGTCGTGCCGAGGGTGTTCTCGATCGCAGCGTGAGCCCCTTCAATAGTCTCAGTGCCCGCCACTCCGGGGAGCACCGATGCCGCCACAAGCAGCATCACTAGGTTCACTGACCCGGCGATCGTCAACGCGATAGTCACATCTACCCGGGTTGCCCTGATTAACCGGGAAAGCGGGTAGGTCCTCTCTGTACCGAACCTGTCACGGGCGAGTGAGGAGTGCGCGTAGATTGCGTGCGGCATGACCGTTGCCCCGAGAATACTTGCTGCCAGCAACACCGATTGGGCGCCGTCGAAGCGGGGGATCATGCCACCTAGTACTGCACCAGGCTCGGGCGGAGCAATGAACAGGCCGTAACAGAACCCGATGACGATCACGAGCATAAGGCCGATAATCGCGAACTCAAACGTTCTTGCTCCACGTTGAGCTTGCAGCAAGAGAAGCCCTGTGGAGATGACTCCCGTGATAACAGCACCGGCAACAAGGGGGACATCGAACAAGATCCACAGCGCGACGGCGCCCCCGATGACTTCAGCGACATCGGTAGCGATCGCGACGCATTGGGCCTGCAACCCATACAGGACACGCCATGCCCGGTTGGCGATGCGCTGACCGAGAAGCTCAGCCATGCTCGACCCAGTAACCAACCCGAGCTTGGCCGAAAGGTACTGGACCAGCCACGCCGCTGCGTTCGCCGCAACAAGCACCCATACCAACAAGTACCCGAACTGAGCCCCGGCAGACATGTTGACGGCAACATTTCCAGGGTCAAGGTAGGCCACACCCGCGACTAGGGCCGGGCCCAACAGCCATGCTCGGCCCGATCCCCGAGCTCTCAGCTGCAGTTTTGTCTGTGTCCCCACTGTACGAGCCCCCTTATTCCACTCCCTCATACGTTCTTCGGACGGACGTCTACCCGAGCCCGTTGTCGCCTGGCCACCAAGACGTATGGCCAGATCGACCGTAGCGCACGGACCAGCAACGGTTTGACG
>NZ_JAPPRI010000003.1:0-3798664 GCF_026672565.1 Dietzia sp. SL131 | reverse complement strand
CGACTGGAGGGTCCTCACCCCGGACCCGTCCTCGAGCAACGCCCGCACTCTGCGGGTGAACTCCGGGCTGCCGCCCTGACGTTCGAGCGCCTGCTGGAGGCTGGTGACGGCGACGTCGTAGGCGACTGGGTCGGGGAAGCGGCAGGCCGCGTGTAGCGTCCGTTCAGGGATGTGCACATAGGACAGGGGGGCGTTGAAGATGAGCCGCGCCCCCGGCCAGGCTTCTCGAGCCCCGCTGCTTGGCTCCGGCCAGCGACTATGCATGGTCACCTCCGACGCGTCGTCGACCAGTCGGTCGACCAACCGCATGAGGGCGAGTCCGCAGTAGGTGACGGCGAGACAGTCCAGGTCGGGGTCTGCCGCGTTCCCGGTGAGCCGGATCGTCAGGTCGTCGCGCTGGGGATCGGACTGGGTGGTGACGGCCTCGGTGATCACGGGAAGATAGGTCAACAGCTGAACGACCTGGGCGACGGTTCCTGCGCTGACCAGCGGCACGCTCAACGGCCCGAAGGACGTGAGCTGGGCCTGTTCCGCGCAGGCGATCCCCAGCTTCGTTGCCTGCTCGGCATCGAGGTCCGGGTAGACCTCGCGAAACCACCGCAGCGGTGCCTGCTCCTGGGTCCGGATCAGAGACAGTTCCCCGGTTCCCTCGCGCGCCATGATGGCACGGAACTGCTCGGCACTGTCCGGATCGATCGCCGGACTGGCCAGCAGCTGCGCGAAGGCAAGCGCTGGGACGCCCGGCTCGCTTCTCTGCACAGCGCTCCTCACGTGACCCGATCTCACAGCAGGATGACACGATTCAACATGGTCATCGCCGATATCAACGACAATACTGGAGAAAATGTCGATGACGTAGTCAATAGTGAGGGAGTTGTAGATGACAGTCGTTACCTTCGTGTCATACGACGGGGAGAAGCACGAGGCGCCCATCGAGGAGGGCTGCTCGCTGATGCAGGTCGCCACGAACAACGCCATTCCGGGCATCGATGGTGACTGCGGCGGAGAGGCCGCATGCGGCACCTGCCACGTGATCGTCGATTCCGCCTGGGCCGCCAAGGTCGGCCCCTCCGGCCCGGAGGAGGAGGAGATGCTGTCGATGAACCCCGAGCGAGAGCCGACGTCGCGGCTGTCGTGCCAAGTCCAGGTCTCCCGGTCATGGGACGGCTTGACCGTGCAGTTGCCTGAATTCCAGATGTAACAGGAGGTGTTGACGAGATGAAGATCCCTGACGCAGTGAAGACGAAGGTCGACGCCGCCATACCCCTGGATCGCCAGGTCCAGGCCGCGCACCTCTACGACAAGAGCCGACGTTGGTTGACGGGCACGAACGGGCAGAAGATGTTCGTCGAACGCCCGATCCCGCCGGTCGAAGAACTCGCGCTCGAAGACATCGACCTCAGCAACCCCTTCCTGTACCGACAGGGGCAGTGGGCCCCCTACTTCGAGCGCCTGCGTAACGAGGCCCCGGTGCACTACCAGCCCAACAGTCCGTTCGGGCCGTTCTGGTCGGTGACGCGGCACGCCGACATCATCGCTGTGGACAAGAACCACGAGGCCTTCTCCGCCGAGCCCCTGATCGTCATCGGGGCGCCGCCGCGGTTCATGGACATCGCCATGTTCATCGCCATGGATCCGCCCAGGCACGACGTTCAACGGCGCGCCGTCCAAGGCGTGGTGGCTCCCAAGAACCTGCGCGAGATGGAGGGCCTCATCCGGGAGCGCGTCAGGGACGTCCTGGACAACCTGCCCGTCAACGAGCCTTTCGACTGGGTGAGGACGGTGTCGATCGAGCTCACCGCGCGCATGCTGGCGACCTTGCTGGACTTCCCCTACGAGCAGCGCCACAAGCTTGTCGAGTGGTCGGACCTGGCCACCTCCATGGAGCAGGCCAATGGAGGGCCCTCCGACAACGACGAGCTGTTCAAGGGCATGGTCGACATGGCGCGTGGACTCAGCGCACTGTGGCATGACAAGGCCGCCCGCCTGGCGGAGGGAGAAGAGCCGGGTTTCGACCTGATCACGATGCTGCAGAGCGACGAGGCCACCAAGGACCTGATCAAGCGACCAATGGAGTTCGCCGGCAACCTGATCCTGCTCATCGTCGGGGGCAACGACACCACCCGCAACTCGATGAGTGGGGGGGTTCTCGCGCTCAACCAGTTCCCCGACCAGTTCGAGAAGCTGAAGGCCAATCCGGATCTGATCCCCAACATGGTCTCGGAGATCATCCGCTGGCAGACCCCTCTTGCCTACATGCGGCGGATCGCCAAGACCGACACCGTGGTGAACGGCCAGTTCATCCGCAAGGGTGACAAGGTGGTCATGTGGTACGCGTCAGGTAACCGGGACGAGTCCGTGTTCGAGCGGCCGGACGAGTTGATCATCGACCGGCCCAACGCCCGCAACCACATCGCTTTCGGGTTCGGCGTCCATCGGTGCATGGGCAACCGATTGGCCGAGCTGCAGTTGCGGATCCTCTGGGAGGAGCTGCTCCCACGCTTCGAGAGGATCGATGTCGTCGGTGAGCCGGAGTACGTGCAGTCCAACTTCGTTCGCGGCATCAGCAAGCTGATGGTCGAGCTCACCCCCAAGGGAACCGGATGAGTTCGGGGCGCGCGGTGGTGGTCGGCGCCAGCCATGCCGGCGCGCAGTCGGCCACCCGCCTCCGCCGGGAGGGTTGGTCCGGTGACATCGTGGGCCGGTGACGAGCCGATGTTGCCCTACCAGCGACCCCCTTCTCGAAGACCTGTGGAAGGAACAAGGACGATCTGTGGAAGGGACAAGAAGGTGTCGGCGCTCCCATGGTCCCGGTCGGACCAGTACGACCACAAGCTGCGGATCGCGGGACTCAACAACGGTTATGACGACATCGTCCTGAGCGGTGACCCCACCTCTGACCGAAACCGCACCTGCTACTACCTCAGGCAGGGCGAGCCGGTCGCCGCTGACAGCGTCAACCGCCCCGGGGACTCCATGACCACCAACGGCATTCTCGGCCAAGTCGCCGTCGACACGACTGCCCTGACACCGGAGGTGGCGGTGTGAGCAAGCAGACCGACCACTGGTCGTGGTCACCACCGAACGTCTGACCCCCGAGGTGAACAAGGATGGTTTGGAGGTCGACGGCAGGGCCCGCGATGAGACTTCTGCCTTTCGTTCCGGGCGCCCGTGACTCGCATCAGTCCGCAGGCGTGCGACGCGCACCCGCGGACGCCCGCGGCCCTGCATGGTGGCTCGCGTTGGTCGTCTGCAAACCCCTTCTGCTGCTCGTCAGGAGAGCGGACTGGCGCGGTACAGAGCGCCTTCCCGGGTCGGGGGGCGCAGTACTGGCGGCCAACCATGTCTCCCAAGCCGACCCGCTCTTCCTCGCGGAGATGGTCCTCGCCCAGGGCCGGACCCCCCGGTTCATGGCAAAATCGAGCCTGTTTCAGAGCAGAGCAGTGGGCTGGTGGTTTCGGTCGGCCGGCCACGTCCAGGTCGACCGCTCCGACGGGCGAGCCGGGATCCGCGCCGCGATCGAAGCAGTGGATCGCGGCGCCCTCGTCGTCGTCTACCCGGAGGGATCGATCACGAACCGACCGGATGCACGTCTGATGTCGCTCAGGTCGGGTGCTGTTCGCATCGCGCTCGAGACGTCAGTCCCATTGATCCCCGTCGCCCAATGGGGTGTGCAGGCCATCGCGCCAGCTTACGAAGGAAGGGTGGTGCTGGGCCGCCGTCGTCGGGTCACCCTGCTGGTCGGGGACCCGGTCCCGCTCGAGGACCTCCGAGAATTGCCGACGGCGACGGGAGCCGCTGCGGGTGTGCAAAGACTTCAGGACACCCTCGCAGCGATGGTCGACCAACTGGCCGACGAGCACGCTAGGTAGCGTGTGGCCGTGTCCAAGTCAGTGACGCGAGTCGATCGCGAGACAGGAATCGCTAACCTTTCTGTCATGCGGGCACCGTCAATGCGCGAACGATTCAAGGAGCACATGCGCCTGGCTGTCCTCGAGGCTGCCCACGACCTGACTGTCGACCGCGGCTGGGACCGGGTGCGCATGGGGCAGGTGGCTGATCGTGCCGGGGTGTCGCGGGCGGCTCTGTACAAGGAGTTCGGTGACAAGGCCGGCCTCGGAGAAGCCGTCGTACTCCGGGAGGCCTCGCACTTCCTCGAGGGCATCCGGGGCGCGCTGGAGGCGCACATCGGCGATGCGAAGCGAGGCATCGCAGCCGCCGTCGACTACACCTTGAACGAGGCCGGGCGCAGCCCCCTGCTCAAGGCGGTGCTCATCTCCAACCGTGACCTTGATGCGGGAGGTCAGGCGTCCACGGGGATGCTCCCGCTGCTCACGACATCCGCGCCGCTTCTCGACCTCGCCTCCGACACCCTGGCCGGATGGGTCGCGGAGAGTTATCCGGGTCTCCCCCCGGGCGATGTCATCGACGCGGCCGACACCCTGGTGCGCCTGACGGTCAGTCATCTTGCGCTCCCCAAGTGGGACCGAACCGCGACAGCGCGGAAGATCTCCGAGGTCGCCGTCCGGTTCCTCTCACTCGAATAGTGACCTACGCCGGGCGTCGGGAGCCTGCCGTCCGGCCACCACTCCGGGCAACCGCTCACTTCTCGACTCCACCGCGCACTTCCGCGCCATGCGAAAGCACACCACAGGGCAGGGGTCGTCACCCGGTCAGGACAGGTCGAGGAAGCTGCGCAGGTCGTCGAAGGACTCGCGCACCACCGAGTAGTGCGCCCACTTGCCGCGCTGCTCGCGGACCAGCAACCCGGCCTCGACGAGCTTCTTGAGATGGTGGCTGATCGTCGGCTGGCTGATGTCGACCACTTCGAGGAGGTCGCACGCGCACACCGAGTCACACCCCTGAGCCGCGATATGCGACAACAGGCGCAGCCGCATCGGGTCCGCGAGCGCCTTGAGTCGCGCCGACATCCGCTCGGCGGTGGGAGCGTCCACCGGCCCCGCCGACATCGAGCAACACGCGTCCTGCACCGGGGCCGACAGGCCGGGTTCCACTGTTGTCATCGTCCACCTCACCTGACCCCGAAGATACATTGACACTCACCGATATGTCAGCCTAGCCTCCCCCATAGACAATCATCGATCTAAGGACGTTCTCCCGGATGAGCACCATGATGACCGGGCCCGGCGTGGCACCGGTCGCCAAGAAGATGTCGTTCCTCGACCGCTGGCTGGCCCTCTGGATCCTCACGGCGATGGCCGTCGGGCTACTGCTCGGACGGTTCATCCCCGGCCTCGACCGGGCGCTGGACTCGGTGAAGATCGGCGGGATCTCCGTCCCGATCGCCATCGGCCTGTTGGTGATGATGTACCCGGTCCTCGCGAAGGTCCGTTACGACGAGACCCACCGGGTCACCGGTGACCGGAAGCTCCTCACACTGTCGCTGTTCCTCAACTGGATCGCCGGTCCGGCGTTCATGTTCACCCTCGCGTGGGTCTTCCTACCCGACCTGCCGGAGTTCCGTACCGGGCTGATCATCGTCGGCCTGGCCCGCTGCATCGCCATGGTGTTCATCTGGAACGACCTGGCCTGCGGCGACCGGGAGGCCGCGGCGGTGCTGGTGGCGATCAACTCGGTGTTCCAGGTCGTGGCGTTCGGCGCCCTGGGCTGGTTCTACCTCCAGCTTCTGCCCTCCTGGCTGGGGCTGGAGACCACGACGGCCGAGTTCTCGGTGTGGGCGATCGTGCTCTCGGTGCTGGTGTTCCTCGGTATCCCGCTGCTGGCCGGCTTCCTCACCCGAGTGTTCGGCGAGCGGGCCAAGGGCCGGGAGTGGTACGAGGAGACGTTCCTCCCCCGGATCGGCCCGTGGGCCCTCTACGGGCTGCTGTTCACGATCGTGTTGCTGTTCGCCATGCAGGGCGATGCCATCACGTCCCAGCCGCTCGACGTGGCGCGGATGGCCGTGCCCCTCCTGCTGTACTTCGTCCTCATGTTCCTCATCAGCCTGTTCGCCTCGCGGGCGGTCGGGCTGAACTACGCGAAGTCGACCAGCGTGGCCTTCACCGCGTCGGGCAACAACTTCGAGCTGGCGATCGCGGTGTCGATCGGCACCTTCGGCATCGCCTCCGGCCAGGCCCTCGCAGGCGTGGTCGGGCCGCTCATCGAGGTCCCGGTCCTCATCGGGCTCGTCTACGTCGCCCTGTGGGCGGGACCGAAACTCTTCCCGGGCGACCCGACCCTGCCCGATCGTTCGGTGACCGGGACCCGCTCATGACCGGGGAGCAGCAGGCGCACCACGTCCCCAGCGTTCTGTTCGTGTGCGTGAAGAACGGCGGCAAGTCCCAGATGGCGGCGGCGCTCATGCGCCTGCACGCCGGTGACGCGATCGAGGTGCACTCGGCGGGGACCCGGCCCGGCTCGGCCGTCAACGCGCTGTCCGCGGAGGTGGTCGCCGAGGTCGGCGCCGACATGTCCGGCGAGACCCCCACGGCCGTCGACCCCGACCTGCTGCGACAGGTGGACCGGGTGATCGTCCTGGGCGACGAGGCCGCCGGGGAGATCGACGACGACGAGGTCAGCGCGCTCGAAATCTGGCGCACCGACGAGCCGTCGCACCGGGGCATCGAGGGCATGGAGCGGATGCGTCTGGTCCGCGACGACATCGATCGCCGCGTCCGCACCCTGCTCGCAGAGCTGACCGATTCCAGGCCCCGGGTGCTGTTCGTCTGCGTCCACAACGCCGGGCGCTCCCAGATGGCCGCCGGCTACCTGTCCCACCTGGCCGGAGGACGAATCGACGTCCTGTCTGCCGGGTCGGCACCCAAGGATCAGATCAACCCGGTCGCCGTCGAGGCGATGGCCGAGGACGGCGTCGACATCACCTCGGCGACCCCGAAGATCCTCACCACCGACACCGTCCGCGCCTCCGACGTGGTCATCACCATGGGCTGCGGCGACGCGTGCCCGATCTTCCCCGGCAAGCGGTACAAGGACTGGGACTTGGCGGACCCGGCAGGCCAGGGAATCGAGGCCGTCCGCCCCATCCGCGACGAGATCAAGCGGCGGGTCACCGCGCTGATCTCCGAACTGCTCGAGACCGAGTCGTAGTGGCTCCCCTGACCTGATCTCCATCGGCGTGACCTCCGGCTCCACCTCAAGCTGAAAGGGCCCCTCATGATCACCGACACCCCCGAGCTGGACGTCCACGTCCTGCACCGCGCCGCCGAGAGACTCGCCACGACATACGAGGGGATCTTCTCGCCGGAGACCGTCGAGCGGTACGTGTTCGAGTCCTACGCGACGCTGGGCCGCACGGCGAAGGTCAGGACACATCTCGCGGCACTGGCCCAGCACTTCGCGGCCGATCGGCTCCGGGCTCTCGCACTGGCCCAGGGCAAGCTCGAGTCCGCGGTCCCCCAGGTGCTGTTCGTCTGCGTCCAGAACGCCGGCCGTTCCCAGATCGCCGCGGCCCTGTTGCGGCATCATGCCGGCGCGGACGTGGAGGTCCGGTCTGCCGGCTCACTCCCCAGCTCGGAGGTGGATCCGCGGGTCCTCGCCGAGCTGGAGTCCCGGGGAATCGACATGGCCGGGGCGTTCCCCAAGCCACTGACCGACGACGTGGTCCGCGCGGCCGACTACGTGATCACCATGGGCTGTGGCGACGCGTGCCCCGTCTACCCGGGCAAGAACTACCTGGACTGGGACCTGGTCGACCCCCGGGGTGAGTCCGAGGACACCGTCCGCCGGATCGTCGAGGAGATCGACGGCCGGGTCCGGGCACTGTGGGCGGAGATCAGCCGCTGAGCTGAGCCGCGGGAGCCGCACGGCCGGTAGTGCCACCTCGCCGACCGGGCACGTTCAGCCGACGTGCCAGTGACGGCGGATGAGCTCATCCCGGTCGGCCTCTCCGCTTCCGGAGTCGCCCACCTCGTCGTCGTCGTCATCGTCGTCGTCATCACCGCGTTGCCCCGCGAGCACCGAGTCGATGAGCTCGGCGGGGAACACACCGTCGGCCTCGAACATCTCTCGCTCGGCCTCCAGCACGTCGGCCGACTCCGCGCACGAGGTGGGCAGGGTCTCGAAGTCCTCGCCGTCGGCGGCGTTGAGGCGCTCGGCCTGCTCCAGGCTGCCCGGGTCGTCGAGCCCGCACCTGGCCGCCACGGCCATGCCCGCCAGGAGCAGGTGCACGTCGGCTGAGCCGTCGCCGAGCCGGAACTCGACGGTCTGGGGGTGCGTGGCGGGCTCGGGGATCGGCTCGGAGCTGCCGGGGTTGGCGTGGGCGACCATGTCGGCCAGGACGTCGCCGCCCCAGGCCAACGGGACCCGGACCAGGCCGGTGCGGTCCTGCATCCCCCAGCAGATGTCCTCGGGCGACTCGTCGCCCTCGGCGAACCGCAGGTAGGACGTCGGCACCGTGTTGCCGACCGCGGACAGGGCCCTGGCCGCCGCGAGGTAACCGGCGATCAGGCGTCGCCCGGTGTCGTTGATGCCCGCCTCACCCACGATGGCGTTGGCGCCGTCGCGTACCAGGCGACTGTGGATGTGCAGGCCGTTGCCGGCGCCCTCGCCGCTCACCAGCGGGGCGAAGGTCGCCTCGAGGCCGTGGGAGTAGGCGACCTCGCGCACCACCCACTTGGTCAGGACGAGGGCGTCGGCCGCCTGCTCGAGGGGCAGGGGCTGGAGCTCGATCTCGTGCTGGACCATCTGCCGGTCATCGGTGAGGATGTTGCCGACCTCGCCGTGTGCGTACTTCAGCGGTATCCCCATCGCGGCGAGGTGGCCCAGCACCTGCTCGCGGACCCGCTCGTGCTTGGAGAACGGCGCCGACTCCTGGTAACCGCGCTCCTCCTCGACCGGGTAGATCGCCTCGGGCGCGTCGACGAGGTAGTACTCGAGCTCGCCGAACGCCTCGAGCGTCATGCCGGTCTGCCGCGTCAGCGCCTCGGCGGCGCGGCGCACCACCTGCTCGCGCGCATAGGGCAGCGGCGTCCCGTCGGGCGCGTAGAACGCGCACAGCACGTCGAGCGAGCAGCGCTCTCCGAAGGGGTTGAGGAACGCGGTGCGATGCCGGGGCACGATGTAGACGTCGCTGGCGTCGGTGTCGGTGCCGGGAAAGACGCTCGAGCCGTCCACGCGTTCGCCGCGGGTGAGCACCTCGTGGAGGTGCTCGCGCGAATTGATGGGGAAAGCGAGCGTCTTGAGCCGGCCGTCGCCGCCGACGTAGCGCAGGTTGACCTGGCTCAGCTCCAGCTCTTCGGTGGCCCGCACGAGGTCGGCGGCGGTGAAGTCGGCCGAGGGCTTGCCGAGTAGTCGGACGAGCGGGTGGGGTTCCAGTGCGTCGATGGCCATGCCCCGTTCTATCAGCGGCGGGGCCGGCCCGCTTCCGGACGGCGGGGCCTGCGCGCGGCCGGGGGCGCGCCGCGGTTGACGAGCCCGATGCGTCAGTCCAGGTCTGCCGACGAGACCCGGCTCCAGCGGTGCCGACGACGTCCGCGTCGACGGTGCTCGATCTCCTGGTAGTCGAACACCGGCAGTGAGAGTGTGAAGCGGATCGCGGCCACTCGCAGGCCGAACCCCACGACGAGGGTGATCGCCGCGCCCCAATTCTCCGGGACGCCCGCAGCCGCGAGACCCACGTAGACGAGCGCGGCCAGGATGGCGACACTGGCGTACAACTCGTGCCGGAACACGAGCGGCACCCGGTCGCACAACAGGTCACGCATGACTCCCCCGAACACGCCCGTGATGACCGCGGCAGCGACGGCGATGAGGACGCCGTGGCCCATCTCGAGGGCGATCCGGGAACCGAAGATCGCGAAGACGGTCAGTCCGAGTGCGTCGAGTCCGAGGAAGAGCACCCTGAAGTGCCGCATGAGCGGGGCGACGAACACGGTCACGACCGCGGCCAGCGCGACCAACGCGAGGTAGGACGGATTCTCCACCCAGATGAGCGGATAGTGGCCCAGCAGGACGTCCCGGATCGAGCCACCGCCGATGGCGGTGACGCACGCGACGATCACCACCCCGAACAGGTCCATGCGCTCGCGACCGGCGGCCAGCGCGCCGGTCATCGCCTCGGCGGTGATACCGATGAGGAACAGTATGGTGAGGAATTCCACGGGTGCGACGCGTGATTAGAACCAGAGGTCGGCGAGCAGCTCGATCGACCGGTTCCGCACGGCCGGGTCGTAGGCGTAGGTGACGGTGATGAGCTCGTCGGCGTCGGTGCGCTCGACGAACTCGTCCAGCTGCGCCCTGACCGTGGCGGGCGAGCCGACGGCGCTGATCTCGAGCATCGCGGGCGTGCTGCCTGCGAACTCCGACGGGTCGACGGGCGGCTGGATCTTGCGGCTGCGCCCGGCCCGCAGGTCGAGGAACATCTGCTGCAGGGTGGTGAACTGCCGCTGCGCCTCTTCGTCCGTGTCGGCCACGACGACGTTGATGCCGGCCATCACCTGGGGCCTGTCGATGCGCGCGGTGGGCGCCTCGGTGCTGAACGAGTCGCGGTAGACGCGGATGGCGTCGTCGATCTGATCGGGCGCGAAGTGCGAGGCCAGCGAGAACGGCAGCCCCAGCTGCCCGGCGATGGACGCGCCGTTGACGGTGGAGCCGAGCACCCAGATCGGCACCTCCGTGTTCTGCGAGACCGACGACAGGATCGGGGTGCTCCGCGCCGTGCCCTCCTCGCCGAACCAGCCCTGCAGGTCGTAGATGTGCCGGGCGAAGGCCTGCGGCTCGGCGGACGAGCGGCTCAGAGCCTGGGCGGTCATGCCGTCGGTGCCGGGCGCGCGGCCGAGGCCCAGGTCGATGCGGTCGCCGTGGATGTTGGCCAGCGTGCCGTACTGCTCGGCCACCATGAGCGGGGCGTGGTTGGGCAGCATGACGCCGCCGGAGCCGACGCGGATCCGCTCGGTCACCGACGCCGCCTGCGAGATGAGCAGCGCCGTGGCGCTGGAGGCGAGGTTGGGCGTGTTGTGGTGCTCGGCGAACCAGAGTCGCGAGTAGCCCAGCCGGTCGGCGAGCTGCGCGGACTCCATCGACGCGGCGATGCCCTCACGGGCGGCGGAGCCCTCCGAGATGGAGACCAGGTCGAGGATGCTCAAGGGGACCGACACAACACACCTTTTTCTACGTTCACCGTTGCATTAAGGGCCGTGCTGGCCCACGCCCAGAGGCTACCGATCCGCCCATGTCGGTGACGGATCACCGATCTCCCCACCCCCTGTCGGTCCAGGGAACTACGGCGAAGCACTGCGACGAAGTACGACGACGACGAGGGTCCCCGCCCCAGACCGCGTGGGCGACTGCGGGGATGCGCATTTCAGATCCCCCGGATTATGCGTTGGGTCACACTGGGCTGGGTGCGGGTCCCGCCCGCGCATCAGGTCCGTACGAAGGGTCCGAACCACATGACGACGATCGCATGACCACCGCACGCTCCGACGAACCACTCCACCAACGGGTGACCTCGGGCGAGGCGGACCTGGACGAGTTCCGCGAGCGCCTCACCGCCTGGCTCGCGGCCCGCGACGAGGTCGACGCCTCCGCAGGTGTCGAGGTCTCGGCGGTGAGCAGGCCGGAGAGTTCGGGGATGTCCAACATCTCGGTCCTCTTCGACGCCACCTGGACCCCGGCCGGCCCGGCCTCGCCAGGAGGCACGGCCGAGCCGCAGTCGGCGCAGCTGGTGGCCCGGATGTGTCCGCAGGACGACGCGTTTCCGGTGTTTCCCGTCTACGACCTGGCCAAGCAGTTCGACGTGATGCGGGTGGTCGGCGAGAACACCGACCTGCCGGTCCCCGGTGTCCGCTGGCTCGAGCAGGATCCGGCCATCCTCGGCACGCCCTTCCTGGTGATGGACCGCGCCACGGGCCGCGCGCCGGTCGACAATCCCCCGTACGTCTTCGACGGCTGGTTGCTGGAGATGGCCCCCGAGCGACGGCGGGAGTTCCAGCGCGAGTCCGTCGCGGTGCTGGCGGCGATCCACCAGATCCCGCAGGCGGCCGAGTTGGTGTCGTCGCTCGCGCCCGCTCCCGGCATGAGCGCGCTGCGCGCCCACGTCGACGAGCAGCGCGCCTACTACGAGTGGACGACCCGCGAGGACGGGCTCACGATCCCGGTGATCGAGCGCGCCTTCGAGTGGATAGACGCCCACTGGCCCGACGAGACCGGACCGGACGTCCTGAGCTGGGGCGACGCCCGCATCGGCAACATCCTCTACGAGGGCACCACCCCCACGGCCGTGCTGGACTGGGAGATGGCGGCCATCGCTCCGGCCGAGGTCGACCTCGGGTGGTTCCTGTACTTCCACGACCTGTTCCAGGAGCTCGCGGTCGCCTTCGACTTCCCCGGCATTCCGGACCTGTTCGACCACGGCGAGGTCGTCGAGCAGTACGAGCAGCTCACCGGCGCCACCGTTCGAGATCTCCCGTTCTACTACGTGTACGCCGGGCTGCGGCAGGCCATCATCCTGTCGCGGATCACTCGACGTCGTATCCACTTCGGTGAGCAGGACGCTCCCGCGCACCCGGACGAGTACGTCCTCCACCACGCCATGCTCGCCCGGCTCATCGCAGACTGACCGCGCCCACCGGCCCCTCCCCCGCCGCGCCCCCGGCCGACCACTTCCGAGGATCCACGTGAAACCCACCCCGCTCGACGAGTTCCCCGTCCACCAGACGCCGCTGCCGATGGCGCAGGCGGTGACGAGCGATCGGAACTTCTACGACCGCTACTACTTCAACGCGCACGACCGCACCGGCGAGGTGTTCCTGGTGACCGGGTTCGGGGTCTATCCCAACCTCGGCGTCGTGGACGCATTCGCGACTGTGCGCCACGAGGATGCGCAGCGGTCCGTGCGGTTCTCCGATGCGCTCGAGTCGCGGTCGCTCAAGCCGGCGGTGGGCGGGTACCGGATCGAGCTGATCGAGCCGCTACGGTCATTGCGTCTGATCTGCGAGCACCCGGACCTGTCCATGGACATGACGTGGGAGGGCTCGTTCGAAGCAGTCCTGGAGGAGAGGCACGTCCTACTGGAGGGTACGCGGGCGATGCTGGACGCGAGCCGCTTCGCGCAGGTGGGGAGCTGGTCGGGGATGCTCTCGGTCGACGGCCGCGACTTCGCCGTGGACCCAGACGTGTGGCTCGGTACGCGCGACCGTTCGTGGGGAATCCGCCCGAGTGGCGAGTCGGATCCGCCGGGGCGGTGGGCCGCGGAGCCGCGCGAGGGATTCTGGTGGACGTACATCCCGCTGCGGTTCGATGACTACGCGATGGTCATCATCCTGCAGGAGAGTCCGGATGGCCATCGCACGCTCAACCACGCGAGCCGGGTGTTCGCCGACGGCCGGATCGAGCAGCTGGGCTGGCCACGGCTTGAGGTCGACTACCGCAGCGGTACCCGTCACCCGGAGTGCGCCCGGCTGCACCTGACGAACCCGCGCGGCGAGCCGCTCCTCCTCGAGGTGGAGACCCTGCTCGGTGTCCCGCTGAGCATGGGCGCGGGCTACGTGGGCGACCCGGCGTGGTCGCACGGCCGTTGGATGGGCCGCGACTGGAGCGAGTCGGTCACCTACGACATGACTGCCCCGGACGTCGTATCCATGTTGCCGTTCAACACCGTCGACCACGTGGCCCGGGCGACCTGCAACGGCGACGTGGGCTGGGGCCTGTTCGAGCACGCGAACCTGGGCCGCCACGACCCGTCGGGATTCGACGACTGGGGAGATATGGCTGAGTGACTGGCGCCGCTGACGATAAGGTCTACTCCCGAATGTTAAGCGCGCTGACAAGGGAGCTCAATTGCCGCGGATCGAAGTGGTAGCGGCAGTGTTCTATCGGGATGGCAAGGTGCTCGCCTGCAAACGAGCACCCGGCAAGTCCGCGGCCGGCAAGTGGGAGTTTCCAGGCGGGAAGATCGACGACGGCGAGACCCCCGAACGCGCACTGATTCGCGAGATCCAGGAAGAGCTAGGGATCTCGATCTCGGTTGGCAGTCTCGTCGATAGGACGGCAACTACGGTCGGCGATCTCGACATTGACCTGGCCTGCTACCTCGTCACGTCTGCATTGGCACCTACCCGTAGCTCCGATCACGATGAATTGCGCTGGCTACCTCTCCCCGCCCTTTCATCGCTCGACTGGGCGACACCGGATCTCCCTGCCGTCGCAGCGCTTGAACTGAGTGCATCGCGACCACGCTGCATGGCAGTCAAGCAACGGCGACCCGACGCGAATTAAGCGTATCGAGGGTTCACAAAACCAGGTTAGAACGGATCCCACCTGGCATGCTTCATTACATGCCAGACCTGTCACTTGAGCTAACTAAGCGCAAGTCCCTGATGCACGCTCTCGCAGCGGAGTTTGCATCGAACCCAACCCTCTCTCGCGAATGGCTTAATCAGGTTGATTTTGGCTGGGGCCCCGAACGAATTCTGAACTCTTACAAGGGAATTTGGAACCCGCGATCATACGCGGCGACGCTTACTATCGTAAGTGACCCCGATAGCGAATACGATGATGGCGATCATGGGAATTCGCTATATCGCTACTCTTACGAAAAACAGCGCGCGGATCAAGACCCCCGAGGCGGTTCAAATAAGAAGCTGCGCGAAGCAATGAAGCTCGGCCTACCGATTGTGATGCTTCGGAAGGTAGCGACCGGCCAATTCGTACCTATCATGCCTGTTTACGTTGTGAAAGACGAACCGGAACATCAGCGCTTCCTCTTGGCCCTCGATGAGAGCCTTCGTTTCCTCCCTGACCCCTCACACCTAACCGAAGACCAAAGACGATACGCAGAAAGAGTCGTACGTCAGCGCTTGCATCAGCCAGAATTTCGTGCGCGCGTACTGACCGCCTATGGCGAACGGTGTGCTGTTTGCGTACTCAAAAAGGTTCCCCTCTTGGACGCAGCACATATTACTGCCGATTCGGAAGACGAAGGTCAACCTCACGTGACAAATGGACTTTCCCTCTGCAAAATTCACCACGCAGCCTATGACGAGAACATTCTAGGAATCTCGCCTGACTACACCGTTCACATAAACGAAGAGGTGCTCGCGGAGGTAGACGGCCCGATGCTAAGCCACGGCCTACAGGAGATGAACCAGCGCAATCTCTGGTTGCCGAGACGTGGCCCCGATAAGCCCGACAGGGAACGGTTGGCAGCCCGATACGATGAGTTCAAGAACGCCGGCTGAAAGCTAGCCAGAAAGCCGGGCGCTGGCTAGCGACACTCCATCGACGTGGGCTGATATGCGCCGGGCGCATAATTTCACTTTAGCTTCTTTCTGATCCGTCTGTGATGTCGACCAGCTCCCACTGCCTCACCGGACCGGGGGCGTGGGCCCGGCACATCGTGAAGATCGGCTCCGAGTAGGTCTCCCGCAGCCACACCTCGACCGGACCGCGCGGGCCCTCGAGCGTCACCTCGACGTGCTCGTCCCGTTCCACGACGCGAACCGGGGCGAAGGCGTCGATGCGGTCGTCGGGCACCACCGCACGGGCATGGTGCTGGGCGCTCTGCACGGCCGCCGAATGACTACTGCGTCCGCGCAGGTACCGCTCGTCGACGCGGCCCTCGGTGTAGCGGGCGACGATGTCGGCCGGGTCCTGCGCCTGGTCGACGCGGCCGTAGAAGAGGCCGTGCGGCAGGACGAGCATCGTCGCGGCGAAGCGGTCGCCGCCCAGGTGGGAGCACTCCCAGGTCGCCTCCGGGTACCGCTCGGCGATCCGCGCCGCGGCGCTGCGCCCCCGCACCGCGCAGCACTGATCGTGCTTGCCGTGCGCGCACACCGCGACCAGCGGGTCCGCTGACGGGGTGCCGGCGGAACCGTCGAGGGGGATCTCGGCGTACCCGACCGGGCCGTCGACCGCGCCCCACCGCAGCGACTCATGCCCGGGCCGGGCGTCGGCGAGCGCCCACCGCCAGCGTCGCTCCTCTGTATGACGACGACGACCCGGCCTGCGGATCGCGGCAACCCGCACATCAGCCTCCTGGGCACGCCCGGCGATCTCGCGACCCAGCTCGGGCGGAAGGAGTGACGGCGAGTCGAGCAACGCCGAATAACCCCACGGGCCGGCCAGCTCGACCATCAGCCATCGCAATCCCCGGGAGCCCGACCCGTCCAGGGGATCGCCGCGGCGCAACGACGAGTCACTGCACGGTTCCCAGTCCGCAGGCCTGCTCACAGCGCCACCACCACGCCCTCCCGCAGCAACCGCCGGAGAACCACCAGGCCGTCGTCGGCATCGAGGCCGGGCAGCGAACCGGCACTCACGGGAGCGCCCTCAAGGACAGCGCGCAGGGCGGAAGCGCATACCGCCGGGAACGACACCAACTTGGTGGGCAGCCTCAACACCACCGTGCCGAGATTGGCGGCGACGGAGTCGGCGTCGGAGTCGGTGCAGTCCACCCGTGCATGGAGCCCCTCGCGCAGGTGCAGCCGGGTGTCGGGCTCGAGGGACTCGACGGCGTCGAGGGTGGCCAGCGGGCGGATCGCGGCAGGCCTGGTGAGGTCGAGGTACTTCTCGGCGAGCGCGTCGCCGGCGAGAGCGCTGAGCTGCTCCTGCTTCTCGCCGATCAACCGGGCCAGCACGTCGAGGACCTCGCGGGCGTGGGGCTCCGCGCGCGCGGCATCGACCGGGGCGAGCCCGAACGGCAACGACGCCCGCAGCTCCTCCTCCGAGGCCAGTGCCTCGATCATCGCCGTGGCGACGTCGTGCCCGGTGAGTGGCGCCACGCCCACCGTGAGGTGGATGGAGGTGTCACCCTGCGCCTCGGCGGAGTGGATCCAGCCGCGCGGCAGGTAGAGGCAGTCCCCCGGCTCGAGCACGGTGTCGATGACCGGCTCGTCCTTCGCCCGTTCGGCGATCGCCTCGCGGTGATCGGTCCACGGCTGGTCAGGCAGCGGATGGTGATGAACGGGCTCGTGCACACGCCACCGCTTGGTGCCGGACACCTGGAGCACTAAGACGTCGTGGACGTCGTAGTGCGGATCGAACCCCCGGTTTGCGGGCGGGGTGATGTACGCGTTGGTCTGCACCGGGTGGCCGACGTCCGAGGTCATGCCTCGGACGAAGTCGATGATCGGCGGCCAGAACCGGTGCAGACCCTGCAACACGATCGTCGCCCCGGCGGCGAACTCCGTGAGTACGCCGTCGGGGTCGACCTGGTCGGGCATCAGTGCGCCGAACCCGCCGGTACGGGTGAAGCAGGCCCGGTCTACGAGCGTGCCCTCCCGCGCCATCCGGATGAACGGCGTGCGTAAGCCACGTTCGGCGATGATCTCGTCGACCATCGCCGGCGTGAGCAGGTCGGAGAAGTCGCGCGGCAGACGGGCCGCCGGACTCAGCAGGGGCTGGTGACCCCAGTAGTCCGCCGCGAACTCATCCCGGCCGCGTGCGACGCACCGCTCGAGCACCTTCGCTCAGGCCGCGCCGTCAGCGCCGCCGTCGTGCCCGTCCGGGTTGGAGCCGCCGTCGGCAGTGCCCTCGCCGGCCGAGCCGTCAGCGCCACCATCGTGGCCGCCGGGGTTCGAGCCGCCGTCGGCAGTGCCCTCGCCCGCGGAAGCGGAACCGTCAGCGCCGCCGTCATGCCCGCCCGGGTTGGAGCCGCCGTCCGCGGTGCCCTCTCCCCGCGCGCCGGAGGTGGTGATGTCGTCGTCGTTGATAGCCATCTGCATTCCTCTCTTCGGTGCAGGCCCAGACCCGCACGGGGTCGAGCTGCGCGATGTCGTGCGATGTGGCCACCTGTCGAGGCTGTACGCCCGGACACGATGGGACGTGCGATTCCCACTATGGCACCGGTCCGGCATCGCCCGCGACCGGTCCACCGCGGGCGATGGCCCGCGGTGGACATCTCCTCACAGGCCGAGTAGGGACGAGCCATGGCGAATACATCGGCAGAAGACACTGATCCCGCCGACGGACACTCGGCGATCCAACACGACGTGGTGATCGTGGGTGCCGGATTCGCCGGCCTCTACGCCGCCAAGCAACTGGGACGTTCCGGCGTGGACGTGCTGTTGCTCGACCAGAACAACTACCACCAGTTCCAGCCGCTGCTCTACCAGGCGGCGACCGCGCAGATCGCGATCTCCACCGTGGCGCGCCCGCTGCGCGGCATCCTGCATCGCCAACGGGAGCACGTGACGATCAGGACCGCGCGCGTGGCCTCCGTCGACGCCGCCGCCAAGACCGTCACCACCGACGACGGGCTGACGTATCGCGGCCGGATTCTCGTGCTGGCCACCGGGTCCGAACCCAACTTCTTCGACACCCCGGGAGCGCGCGAGCTGGCGTACCCGCTGTACTCCGTCGACGACGCCACCAGCCTGTCCTCGGCGATGCTCGGCGCGCTCGAGAGAGCCGCCGCGACCCGCGACGCCGCGGAGCGCCGGGGCACGTTCGCGGTGGTCGTGGTGGGGGCGGGCCCCAACGGGGTCGAGACCGCCGGCGCGATCGCGGAGAACATCAAGTTCGTGGTGTCGGAGTACTACTCGGACGAGTTCGCCGCCGCGCAGTGCGAGGTGCATTTGGTCGACATGGTAGACACCGTCCTGCCGCCGTTCTCGACGCGCTCGCAGAAGTACACCCGCCGCAGCCTCGAAGAGCTCGGCGTCCGGATCCACCTGGGCAGAGCGGTCTCCTCGGTCTCCACCAGCGGCGTGAAGCTCGAGGACGGCACCGAGCTACCGGCCGCCATCGTCATCTGGACGGCCGGGCTCAAGGCCTCCGGCCTGCTCGAGCCCGCCGGTCTGACGACCGGCCGCGGCGGGCGTGTGGACGTCGAACGCGACCTCACCGCCCCCGGCGTGCCGGGCGTGTACGTCCTCGGCGACGCCGCGAACATCACCGATGCGAAGGGCCGCGCACTGCCCCAATTGGGCTCGGTGGCCAAACAGTCCGGCACCTGGGCGGCCGACAACATCTGCGCGGACCTCCAAGGACGGGAACGGAAGCCGTTCCGTTTCCGCGACATGGGCGTGATGGCCATGGTCGGCCGCGGCCACGCGATCGCGGAGATGGGCCCGCGCCGGTTCCAGATCCAGGGCATGCTCGCCTTCCTGGCCTGGCTCGGAGTGCACCTCGTCCTGCTGTCGGGCTGGTCCCAGCGCGCCGCCGCACTCGTGTCGTGGTTCCGCGACTACCTCACCCGCAGGCGCACACAGGTCGTCGTGCACCAGCCGGACGAGTACGCTCGGGCCCGACGGCAGGGTCCCACCGAACCCGCCGCCACACCCACCACCGGCGCCAACGCCGAATCCGCGACCAGAACCGCAACCGGGGTCGCCACCCCGGGCGAGAGGAGCCAGTCATGACGGACATCACGAACGTCACCGTGTTCGGAACCGGTGTACTCGGTTCCCAGATCATCATGCAGGCGGCCTACCACGGGAAAACCGTGACCGGCTACGACATCTCCGACGAGCTCGTGGCCAAGCTCCCGGAGCGGTGGGAATGGATGCGCGACTACTACAGGCGCGACCTGCCGGACTTCGACGAGAGGAGATTCGACGAAGCCATCGCCTCCATCCGCACCACCACCGACATCCCCGAGGCCGTCGCCGACGCCGACCTGGTGATTGAGGCCGTGCCGGAGAATCTCGACCTCAAGAAGGACGTGTGGACGAAGATCGGCCAGAGCGCGCCGGAGAAGACCATCTTCGCCACCAACACCTCCACCCTCCGCCCCAGCGACTTCGCGGCCGAGACCGGACGACCCGAGAGGTTCCTCGCCCTACATTTCGCCAACCTCGTCTGGCGCTACAACACCGGCGAGGTGATGGTCGCGCAGCAGACCGACCGTAAGTACTTCGAGATCGTGCTCGAGTTCGCCGCCGAGATCGGACTCGTGCCGGTGCCCGTCCTCAAGGAGACACCTGGCTACCTGCTCAACGGCCTGCTCGTCCCCTGGCTGAACGCGGGCGCCGAGCTCTACGTCAACGGCATCGCCAATCCCGCCGACATCGACAACGTCTGGCGCACCGCCACCGGCGCGCCCGCCGGCCCGTTCCAGGTCTACGACACCGTCGGCTTCAACGTCGCCGCCAACATCGCCCGCGCCTCCGGCGACCCGACGCGGATCAAGTTCGCCGACCTGCTCCAGAAGGGCATCGACGCCGGTAAGGCCGGCCTCGGCGACGGGGAGGGCTTCTACACCTACGACTCCGACGGCAACGTGCAGGAGCCGGTCACCAGCTGGAACCACACCTGACCCGAGGCGGTCCGCGACGCGGGAGAGCTTGGCCACATCTCCTTGCACGGCCGTGCAATCGTGCAGAGCTAGTCTGCGCGAGCGCGAGAAGGCCGACACCCGGACACGGCTCTCGGTGGCGGCGGTGGAACTCCTCGTCAGCCACGGCGTGGAAGGGGCCACCGTCGCCGCCATCGCCGAGCGGGCCGGCGTCTCCACGCGGACGTTTCACAACTACTTCGCCCGCCGCGAGGACGTGTTCCTGTACTTCGTCCGCGAACAGGTTGCGCGGTGGGCGAAGCAGGTGGAGAACGCGCCCTCTGACATGTCTGCGTTGCGCATCCTCCACGGCATCCTCAAGCAGGCCTACACCCGGCCCGAGGACGACATCGTCGCCCTCGGCAACCTCGCCGTACTCGGTGAGCGGATCGGGTTCGTCCTGGGCCCGGAGAGGCGACCCGACATCGAGGACATCCTCGGCCCTCTGTACGAATCGGCCCGTCAGCGCGTGGAGAGCGGCACGGAGTTCCGCGCCCGACTCACGGTGGATCTGAGCATGGCCGCGTGCGGCGCCGCGCTGAGGAAACATGCGACACGGCAACGCGAGGGCGACCCCTCCCTGGCCGATCTGCTCGACGAGGCCTTCGAGGTGCTCGCTCACGGAGACGACTGTTAGCTCCGAGGAGGCCCGGGCGTCCGGCAGCGAGACGCCGGGCCCGTGATCACGTGAGAGCCGCCGCCCGGTGTGCGATACCGAGCGGCGGCTCTCGTCGTGCGGCCGAATCCGTGTTACCCCGCTTCTCCTTCCGGGCTCTGCCGAAGTGCCTCGGTGACGGAGGCGAACATCGTGGACTTGATGGCGTCGAGAGTGGTGCGGTCCTTGCCGAGGATCGGCTGGAGACGCCCGAGCGCCGCGGTGACGATCTCGGCCTCCGCAGCGGTGTCGTCGACGAGGCCCGCCTCCTTCGCCTCGGACCCCGGGTAGCGGTGGCCCGTGCTCATCGCGGTCATCGCCGTCTGCGGGGTCGTCTTGGCCTGGATGAGCGCCGCCATGCCCGGTGTGAACGGGATGTTGATGTCCACCTCGGGGAAGCAGAAGTAGCCGCGGTCGTCGCGCATCACCCGGAAGTCGTGGGCCGTCGCGAGCATGGCGCCGCCGCCGAAGGCGTGCCCGTTGACCGCAGCGACCGTCGGCAGGGAGAACGTCAGGACGCGGGAGAACAGCTCGTGGATCCGGCCGACGTACCAGTCGAGGCGGTCGGAGTTGGCCATGAGCCAGTCGAGGTCGAGTCCGTTGGAGTAGAACTTGCCCGACCCCACGGTGACGAGCCCCTTCGCCGACTGCTCGACCTCATCGAGGTGGGCATTGATCGCGTCGAGCCGGTCCGGGGTGAAGCGGTTCTCGTCGTCGCCGAGCGTGAGGACGGCGATGTCCTCGTGGTGGGTCAGGGTCGGGGTCATGGGTGGTCCTCTCGGGTGGTGGGTTGTGGGGTGCGGGTGGGTCGGGGTCGGGGTTCGGCGGTCGACCGCTACTCGTCGAGGAAATCCTGGATCCACCGGCGAATGTCTGCCAGGGTCCCCGCATCCACCTGGCCGGCATGGCCGACAACACGCTGGCGCGAAAGGGTGCGCACCTGCTCGGTCATCGCCCAGGAGTCGCGGTCGAACACGTCTCCGCGGAGCAGGACGTGGTTCGACCATCCGCGATCCACCGACGTCACCGGCACCACCATCACGAGAGTATCGGCGAGGGAGATGTGCGCGCGCGACGAGACCACCACCGCGGGCCGGCGACCGCTCTGCTCACGACCCACCACGGGATCGAGGACAACCCATACGACCTCCCCGGGAGTCGGGTCAGGCATCCTGCGCCCGCTCCCACCACTCGGACTCCTCGCGGTAGGACGCCAGATCCTCAGGCGATGTCGCGTCTATCTCCGCACGCAGGCGCTCGAGCCGCCGTTGCTTCTCGGCGAGTGAGGCGAGATACGCCAGATGATCGCCCAGCGTGCGGTGCTCCTCGGCGGCCTGCCTCTTCAGAAGATCCCGGAGGTCGCGACTCACCTTGATCGTCGTGTGGGACATACCGAAAGTATACTCACGGTCATACCGCCGAGATAGCGAACTCCTCGCGAGCCCTGTGCACAAGAGCCGCCGCCCGGTCTGCGTGACCGGGCGGCGGCTCTCGTCTGTGTGCGACTGCGGGGCCTCGTCGTCGTCGTACTCCCGACCGGCTGCACTCCCGACCGGCTCAGCCCGCGACTGGCCACTCGACCAGCAGGTGCGCTACTTGACCAGCAGCTCCGCGATCTGGATGGTGTTGAGCGCCGCACCCTTGCGGAGGTTGTCGCCCGCCACCATGAGGTTGAGGCCCTTGTTGCCCTCGATCGACTGGTCCTGGCGGATGCGGCCCACCAGCGACTCGTCGATGCCCGCCGCGTCCAGCGGGGTCGGCACGTCGACGACCTTGACGCCCGGCGCCTTCGACAGCAGCTCGCGCGCCTGCTCCGGCGTGATGTCCTTGTCGAACTCCGCGTTGATGCTCAGCGTGTGACCGGTGAACACCGGCACCCGCACGCAGGTGCCGGCGACCCGCAGCTCCGGCAGGTCGAGGATCTTGCGCGACTCATTGCGCAGCTTCTGCTCCTCGTCCGTCTCCTCGGACCCGTCATCGACGAGCCCACCCGCGAGCGGCAGCACGTTGAACGCAATCGGCGCGACGTACGGCCCGTGGTCGTCGGTCTTCAGCGCCGAGCCGTCGTGAACCAGCTCGTGGCCGGCGCCGACATTGCCGGTGATCTGATCGTTCAGCGTGTCCACGCCGGCGAGCCCGGAACCGGAGACCGCCTGGTACGTCGACACGACCAGACGCTTGAGGCCCGCCGCATCGTGCAGCGCCTTGAGCACCGGCATCGCGGCCATCGTGGTGCAGTTGGGGTTGGCGATGATGCCCTTGGGTGGGTTCTTCGCCGCGTCCGGGTTCACCTCGGAGACGACGAGCGGGACGTCGGGGTCCTTGCGCCACGCGCTGGAATTGTCGACGACGACGGCGCCGGCGGCGGCGAACCGAGGGGCCTGCTCCTTCGACATCGTGCCGCCCGCGGAGAACAGGGCGATATCGATCCCCGCCAGCTCCTCGTCGGGCGTGTTGGCGGTGTCCTCGACGACGATGTCCTCACCGCGGAACGGCAGCGTGGTCCCGGCGGACCGGGCGGACGCGAAGAAACGGACCTTGTCAGCCGGGAAGTCCCGCTCCTCCAGCAGGGCACGCATGACGCGCCCCACCTGGCCCGTGGCTCCGACTACGGCGACAGTGGTCATCGAAAAGGTCAACTCCTGACAGGTTGGTCCCGGCCCGCCGCGGACGGGTTCTCCGCCCTGCGCTCGACCGACCGGCAGTACCCCATCCTACCGGGGTCGCCCAGCTCCGACAGCGGCGTGCGTCACACCCGGCCGCGCTTCGGGCACAGACACCACGCAAGGCGAGGCCGGGGCGGAGCGCGGATGGCGGGGCACGCCCCGCCATCCGGTCGCTCGCCCCCCGGCCTCGCCGTCCGGAGGAATTCGCCTGTATCGGCCGAGTGGCGTTGCGCGAATTCCTCTTCTCGGCGAGGACCGCGGTGCTCGCCGAGGAGGTCGACGTCCTGGGCCAGAGGCCGTGGCATCGCTATCCACACCCCTCGGCCCCATCCACAGGTCGACGCGGATCCCTGCTCTGCGCCCCTGTCAGTCAACGTCCGCTTGGCAGAGTCACGGTCCGTGAGCGCAGAATCCCGCACCGCCCCCATCCGCACAGCCCCCATCCGCACCCGCGACCTGCGGCACCTGACCGGAAGCCGCGTCACGAACCGCGGTTACACCCGCCTGCACCACGGACTGTGGGTCCGGGACCACGTGCACGTCGACGCCTGGGCGCGGGCCGAAGCGCTCATGACGCTCTACCCGGACGCAACGTTGACCGGGTGGATCGCAGCCACGCTCTATGGGCACGACTTCCCGCCGCGCGAGTTCGCGGACGATGTGGTGGCGCCGGGCCGGCGGATCGAACGGCCCGGGCTGGCGGGCTGGCAGTACCGGATCCCGCCCGAGCACATCCACGTGCTGACGTCGGGACGTTCCCCCGACATCCGCATCGCCAGCCCCGAGTGGGTCTTGTTCGACATCGCTCGTCGCGAACGGCGCGTCGAGGCCATCTGCGCGCTCGACGCCTCCACCACCATGGGCGTCCTACCGATCAGCCGCCTACCGGCCCTGGTGGAGGACATGCACGGCGTCCGCGGTCGCCGGACTGTTCTCGAGAGGCTCGAGGAGGTCGACACAGATGCCGAGTCGCCCTGGGAAACCCGGACGCGGCTGTTCCTACTCGAGAACGGTCTGACCGGATTCGTCCTGCAGCACCGGGTCCCCGAGTTCAGGTATCGCCTGGACATCGCCTGGCCGGAGTTGAAGGTGGCGGTGGAATACGACGGAGGGGACCATCGCACGAAAGAGCAGCAGGCGAAGGACGAGATCCGACGGAACCGGCTTCGGGCGGCCGGCTGGTACATCGAGGTGGTCACCGCGACCTCGCTGGTCCGCACCCCCGGCGAGATCCTGGCCCACGTGCGCGCAGCCCTCCACCGCCGCGGCTACGGGAGCTTTCGCGGCTGAACCGACCGATTCGGACGACGAGCCGCGGCGGGTGATCGCCGAGCAGAGGATTTCGCACTGAGCCACTCGGGCAATACAGGCGAACTCCTCTGCTCAGCGGGGCGCCGGGTGCGCAGGCGCCGGGTGCGCGGGGCGCCGGGCGCCGGGCCGGCCTGGCTTGGGGCGGGCCGGCGGAGGGGTCAGGTCAGCGGCCGGTGCCGGCGTAGACCTGCGCCTCCTCGTCGCCGCCCAGCTCGAACGCCTTGTGCAGCGCGCGGACACTGTCGGGCAACTCGTCCTCGCGGACCAGCGCCGAGATGCGGATCTCGGAGGTCGAGATGAGCTCGATGTTGATGCCGGCCTCGGACAGCGACTCGCAGAACGTCGCGGTGACGCCCGGATGCGACTTCATACCCGCGCCGACGAGGGAGACCTTGCCGACGTTGTCGTCGTAGAGCACCTGGTCGATACCCAGATCGTCCTTGGCCTGCGAGAGGACCTCAACGGCCTTGGCACCCACCTCGCGGGGGCAGGTGAAGGTGATGTCGGTCTTGCCCTCAGCCTTGGAGACGTTCTGCAGGACCATGTCGATGTTGATCTCGGCGTCGGCCACCACGCGGAAGATCTTGGCCGCGTACCCCGGCTGGTCGGGGATGCCGACGACCGTGATCTTGGCCTCCGAGGCGTCGTGAGCGACTCCGGTCAGGACTGCGTCTTCCACGGGGATGTCCTCCACTTTTCCGGCCACGAGCGTGCCCGGGTTGGTCGAATACGAAGAGCGGACGCGCAGCGGCACGTGGTAGCGGCGGGCGAACTCCACACTGCGCAGGTTGAGGATCTTGGACCCGACGGCCGCCATCTCCAGCATCTCCTCGTACGAGATGGTGTCGAGCTTGCGGGCATCGGGCACGATCCGCGGGTCGGCGGTGTAGATGCCGTCCACGTCCGAGTAGATCTCGCACACGTCCGCACCCAGGGCCGAGGCCATGGCGACCGCGGTGGTGTCGGACCCGCCGCGACCCAGGGTCGTGACGTCGCGGGTCTCGCGCGACACGCCCTGGAAGCCCGCGACGAGGGCGATCTTGCCCTCGTCCAGTGCCTCACGGACGCGCCCCGGGGTGATGTCGATGATGCGGCTGTTGCCGTGCCTGGTCGTGGTGATGATCCCGGCCTGGGATCCGGTGAAGGAATAGGCCTCCATCCCGAACGAACTGATGGCCATCGCGAGCAGCGCGTTGGAGATGCGCTCCCCCGAGGTCAACAGCATGTCCATCTCGCGCTGCGGAGGCGAGGGACAGACCTGATCGGCCAGATCGAGTAGCTCGTCGGTCGTGTCGCCCATCGCCGAGGCCACGACCACGACGTCGTTGCCCGCCTTCTTGGTCTCCACGATCCGTTCCGCCACCCGACGGATTCGTTCTGCGGACTCCACGGAGGAGCCGCCGTACTTCTGCACTACGAGTGCCACGCGGTCACACCCTTCCGGTGTTGATCGGCTTACCGCAGACCTACTTTACGGGAGGTGTTTACTCATCAGGGATGAGTGAAATCTGGGCGGCAGTGATTCTCGCCCTCGCGTCCGCCCTCAGCCAGGCCTTCGGAACCGTCATGCGGCACCGATCCCCCCAGCGTGCGAAGGGTCGACACGAGGGTCATTTCAACGTGCTCGCGAGCCGGTACTGGTGGACCGGCATGGTCATCAGCCTCGCCGGATTCGCGTTCCAGGGCCTCGCGCTCGCGTTCGGATCGCTCATCCTCGTCCAGACGATCACCGTTCTCTCACTGACGTTCGCCCTCCCCCTCGGTGCCTGGGTCACCGGACGGCGGGTCACCAAGACCGAACTCTTCTGGGGGTACGTCCTGACGGGATGCGTGATGGTGCTCGTCATCTACGGACGGCCCACCGGAGGAGACGCCCACCCGCCCTGGTGGCAGTGGGCACTCGCGTGCGCGGGCGGACTCCTCGTCGTCGTCGCCCTCCTCGGTGTCTCCCGCAACCGCCGCTCCAACGGCAACCGTGCCCTCCTGCTGGGCGTGGCCGGCGGCACCGCGTTCGCCTACGTCGCACTGCTGACGAAGGGCGTCACCGAGCGGTTCCACGACGGCGGACTGTTCACCGTGGCCACGACCGGCGAGGTGTACGGACTGGGGGTGGCCGCCGTCGCCGCACTGACGCTCCAACAGATGTCGTTCTCCGCCGGCGCGGTGCACCAGGCCGTGCCCGCCTCCACGGTCACCACCCCGGTCGTCTCGCTCGGCCTGGGCGTGGTGGTGCTGGGCGAGTGGTTCTCAGTCGACGGCGCCGCGCTGATGCTCCTGGGCGCCACCCTCACCGTGATGGTGCTCGCGACGGTGCGGCTCGCGCACAAGGACGTCGACTCGGCGCAGTCGATCCCCGACCACCGCGCGCCGAACCGCCGCGCCACCGAGTAACGCCCCCGGTGCACGCCGCGACGTCCTCACCATGAGGACCCATGTCGAGCGGCCCGAGAACTCCCCACCATCGCCTAAGCTGGGACCCATGCGCCTCACACGTCACAGTGGCCCCACCCGCCCCGGCCGGTTGGCCGCCACGGTCGCCGCCATCATCGGGACGGTGGCCACGTCGCTCGCGGTCGCGGCACCCACGGCCGGCGCGGTAGTGAACGGCGCCCCCTCCGGCCCCGCCCCGTGGGCCGTGCAGATCACCGTCTTCGACGGCGTCCTCGGCGCCCCGTGTACCGGCGTCGTCATCCACCCGCGCTGGGTGGCCACCGCCGCCCACTGCGGGCCGACGAACCCCGACGCGTACACCCTCGGATTCGGCAACCTCGCCACCGTTCCCGGCGGCTTCACCGCGACCGCCTCCCTGGCCAGCCCGCCCATCGTCGGCGCATTCGGGTCTCTCGACACCGGCAGCCTCGGTCGCCACACCCCGGCCGCCGCCTACAAGGCCCCCGCCGGGGACTTCATGCTCCTCAAGCTCCGCCACCCCGCGCCGTCCCCGTCCGTGCAGCGCGCCGGCGTCGACCCCGCCCCCGGCGAGGTCCTGCGCTTCCACGGATTCGGCGAGACCACCCCCCGCGGCCTGCGCTCCCCCGAACTCCGCACGGGCCTCACCCGCCTCGACCGGATGGAGCCCCGAGCCGGTTCACGCATCGGCCGCTCCCACACCATCCAGGGCGGATACGGGTACGGCGACTCCGGCGGACCCGTCTTCCAGGGCGACCGACTGGTGGGCGTCCACTCCGGCTCCGACCACGACCGCCGGCAGCCCGACGGCACCAACCCGGCCCGGTACGAATCGATCCCCGCCCAGAACGGCTGGATCGACTGGATGATCGCCAACCGATGACCCAGGGCAGTCGGTGATGCCGAACCCCCTCGATTTTTGCCACACTGGACAAATGACCCCGCCGGAGCTCGTCATCCGCCGCGCCGCGCGTGCGGACGTGGACCTCGTGCTGTCCGCGGGCGACCTGCTCAGCACCCCGCCCACCGCGGAATGGACCACGGACTTCCTCGACCGCGGATCCAACCTGCTCGTGCTGGCGCTGCAGGACGAGGTGCCGGTCGCGATGCTCGTCGCGGTGGAGACCGGGCACCTCGGCGCCAGCCCCGACCTGTTCGTCTACGGGATCCGGGTCCGCGAGGACCTGCGCGGCATGGGCATCGCCCACCGACTGGTCGAGAAGGCGGTGGAGGTGGCCGAGGAGGCCGGCTGCAGCAAGGTCTGGGGATCCATGCAGGTGCCCGACGACCTCACGCAGGACCCGCCGTCGGCACCGCCCGAAGGGACCACGACCGAGGCCTCGACGTTCGTCATTCCGATTCCGTGACATCCCGCGCAGATGTGTATGATGGCCCGCATGCAGCGCGTGCTCCTTCTTGGGTGCCGCGGCGGGGCCCGCTGAGGCGGACCGGCTCCCCGTCGCGGGATCTGTCGCGCCGGTCCGATCCCTGCCGATCGCCCCCCTAGGAAGTTGAGCCACTGCAATGAATCCCGCTGATGCCTTCGTCTCGTCGTCGTCGACCCTGACTCCCCCCTCCAAGCCCGGCCGCCCCGACCAGCCGTCGTGGAACAAGCAGCGCGGCTCCTCGATGCCCGCGCACCGGTACCGGCCGTTCGCCGAGGAGGTCGAGGACGTCTCCCTGCCCGACCGCACCTGGCCGGACAAGATCATCACCCACGCCCCCCAGTGGTGCGCCGTGGACCTGCGCGATGGCAACCAGGCCCTGATCGATCCCATGAGCCCCGCGCGCAAGCGCCGCATGTTCGACCTGCTCGTCCGCATGGGCTACAAGGAGATCGAGGTCGGATTCCCGTCCGCCTCGCAGACGGATTACGACTTCGTCCGCGAGATCATCGAGGACGATGCGATCCCCTCCGACGTCACCATCCAGGTGCTGGTCCAGTGCCGCGAGGACCTCATCCGCCGCACGTTCGAGGCGTGCGAGGGCGCGTCCGACGTGATCGTGCACTTCTACAACTCGACGTCGATCCTGCAGCGCAAGGTGGTCTTCCGTAAGGATCGGGACGCCATCAAGAAGATCGCCACCGACGCCGCCGAGCTGGTCACCACGATCGCCAAGGACTACCCCGACACCAACTGGCGCTGGGAGTACTCGCCCGAGTCCTTCACCGGCACCGAGCTGGCGTTCTCCAAGGAGATCTGCGACGCCGTCACGGAGGTCGTCGGCGCCACCCCCGAGAACCCGATCATCCTCAACCTGCCGGCGACCGTCGAGATGGCCACTCCCAACGTGTACGCCGACCAGATCGAGTGGATGCACCGCAACCTGGCGCACCGCGAGTCGACCATCCTGTCGCTGCACCCGCACAACGACCGCGGCACCGGCGTCGCCGCCGCCGAGCTGGGCTACCAGGCCGGCGCCGACCGCATCGAGGGCTGCCTGTTCGGCAACGGCGAGCGCACCGGCAACGTCTGCCTGGTGACGCTGGGCATGAACCTGCTCACCCGCGGCGTCGACCCGCAGATCAACTTCTCCGACATGGACGAGATCCGTCGCACCGTCGAGTACGCCAACCAGCTGCGCGTGCCCGAGCGCCACCCCTACGGCGGCGACCTGGTCTTCACCGCGTTCTCCGGCTCGCACCAGGACGCCATCAACAAGGGCTTCGACGCCCTGCAGGCCGAGGCCGACACCCGCGGCGAGGACATCACCGACATCACGTGGGAGGTCCCCTACCTGCCGGTCGACCCCAAGGACGAGGGCCGCACCTACGAGGCCGTCATCCGCGTGAACTCGCAGTCCGGCAAGGGCGGCGTCGCCTACATCATGAAGAGCGACTACGGCCTGCAGCTGCCGCGGCGCCTGCAGATGGAGTTCTCGCAACTCGTCCAGAACGTCACCGACTCCGAGGGCGGCGAGGTCACCCCCAAGGCGATGTGGGACATCTTCTCGACGGAGTACCTGGACCGCGTCTCGCCCATGGAGCGCATGTCGCAGCACCTCGTACCCGCCGAGACCGACGACGGCGAGGACGCCATCGAGGCCGTCATCAAGTGGAAGGGCGAGACCCGTGAGCTGGCGGGGTCCGGGAACGGACCCCTCGCCGCGTTCGTCGCCGCCCTGAACGAGATGTTCGACGACGAGGTACGCATCCTCGACTACTCGGAGCACGCGATGACCTCCGGGGATGACGCCACCGCGGCCGCGTACGTCGAGGTGCAGTTCGGCAACCGGGTCTTCTGGGGAGTCGGACGGGCCGGTTCCATCACCACCGCCTCCCTGCGTGCCGTGGTCTCCGCCGTGAACCGCGCCTACGCCGACGAGGCCGAGGGCGCCGAGGCCGTCGGTTCGGTCGAGGGCGCCCGCACCTGGGCCCCCTGACCGTCTGATGGTCGGCCGGGCCGGCGGACGGGGTGGTGCCCGCCGTCTGGCCGGGCCTGCCCTCCGGGTGAGCCCGCCGCCCGGGTGGGCCCGCCGGCCGGGTGGGCCCGCCGGCCGGACGGGCGCGTCGCCCGGCCATCGACAGGACCGTTCCGCACACATCGCCCGAGATGCCGTGTGCGGAACGTTCTTCTCGTCGCGCGTCGGGGCGCGCCCGAATCGTGGGGCGGCACAGCCCTTTTGGCCTCATCGTGCCGACAGGCGCCGCCACATCAGTCACATCACCCTCAGATATCCCTCCGGTAACGAGGGTCTCGATTCGGTCACGTCAACCGCGTAATGTAGCGGCGGGCCGTGCCGATAGGTATGGGTCGGCCCTTCGCAAACCTCAGTCTGGAGCCCGTATGTCCGTTACACGCCGTGGATTTCTCACAGCCGCATCCGTCGGCGTGGGCGCCGCCGTCGCCTCCACCGTCCGTGGCCCCGTCGCCGGGGCCAATCCCTTCACCACCGGTTCGCTCGGCGTGGCCCAGGACCTCATGCAGTCGATCTCGACCGGCAGCGGGATGATTCAGCCCAACGGCCCGCTCGGTTACGTCGGTGTGACGTTCCCCAGTGCCGAGGAGATCGTCGGCCGGATCCGGTTCGCCTTCCCCGACGGCTCGGTCGGCGACTGGCTCCCACTCGAGGGAATGGACTCCGCCCCGGACGCCGGTAGCACGCCCGCCTCCGAGCTCGTCTCCGCGCCTGATGGTGCCGTGGGATACGAGGTCGATGCGCCCGCGGGCGCGGAGGCGACCGTGTTCGACGACGGCCGCGGCACCCCGCGCAACTACAGCCTCGGCAGCGTCGGCCTGGCGGGCCTACCGGTCATCCCGCGCGCGGCGTGGGGTGCGGGCGATGTCGCGGGCTTCCGCTGGGCACCCTCCTACTTCCCCGCGCAGTCCATCACGATCCACCACACGGCCTCGGCGGTCGGCCCGGACCGTGCGGCCAGCGTGCGGGCGATCTACAACTACCACGCCAACACCCTGGGCTGGGGCGACGTCGGGTACCACCTGCTCATCGACCCCGAGGGCCGGATCTACCAGGGCCGCGGCGGTACGCCCGTCGGCAATCCGGTCTTCCAGGTCCCGCCGGTCGCCGGGATCGCTCCCCCGGTCGTCACCGGTGGCCACGTGGGTGGCTTCAACAACGGCAACATCGGCATCAGCCTGCTCGGTGACTTCACCGGTGCACCGCCGACCTCGCGCGCGGTGGGCGCGGCCATCGACTGCGTCCGGGCCCTGTGCAACGCCACCGGCATCAACCCGCGTGCGGGCATCACTTATCGCAACCCGCAGGGCGGGGCCACGCGACCGATGATGGCCGTGTCGGGCCACCGCGACTGGGGCGGGACCGCCTGCCCGGGCAACTCGTTCTACCCGCAGATGCAGTTCATCCGCGACCAGGCAGCGCGGGGCTGGGCCCCGACCGCCGTCTCCTCGGCGGCATTCGGCTCCTGACCTGAACCGGGCGGCGCCGCCCGCCCCTCGCGGCGCCATCGCCGTCGCCGTCGCCGTCGCCGTCGCAGTCGCCGAGAAGAGGATCTCTACTGCATCGCGCGAGTAGCGGGTGCGCGAATTCCTCTGCTCGGCGGGCGGGTGCCCGCCCGGGCGCCGCTCAGCCGCGGCCGCCGCCGCCACTCGGTCGCGGGCGGGTGCCGGCCCGGCGGGTGCCCGCCCGGGCGGCCGCCGCTCAGTCGCGGGCGCGGCTGGGGACCAGCATGCCGAGCACCCAGTTGACCAGGCCGATCACGATCGCGCCGAAGAACGCCGCCCAGAACCCGCTCACCACGTACTCGGCCCCGAACGGCTGGAACGTCGTGGTGATCCAGCCGGTGAGCATGAGCATCAGCGCGTTGACCACCAGCAGGAACAGGCCAAGGGTGAGGATCGTCAGCGGCAGCGACAGCAACTGAACGATCGGTTTGATCACCGCGTTGACCAGCGTGAACACCACCGCGACGACGAGCAGCGCCGTGATGGTGGGGACGTTCACCTCGTTCTCGATGTCGCCGGCGCCAGAGGCTGCGGCCCCGGAGATCTCGTGCAGGGTGATGCCCGGCACGATCAGCGTCGCCACCCACAGGGCGACGGCGTTGACGATCAGCCGCAATATCAGCGCCATCGAATGGTCAGCTCCTCACGTACTCGTCGGCCACGTCGAGTGCGCGGTCGAAGATGTCGAGGCCCTCGTTGGCCTCGTCCGGGGTGATGATGCACGGCGGCACCACATGGAATCGGTTGTAGTTCATGAACAGCAGCAGGCCGTCGGACTTGGCCTTACCGAACGTGCGGGCCATGGCCTCCGATGATCCACCGTAGGGCGCGAGGGGCTCGCGTGTCTCGCGGTCGGCCACCATCTCCACGGCCCAGAACACGCCGAGGCCGCGGACCTCGCCGATCGACGGGTGCTTTTCGGCGAGCTCGCGCAGGCGCGGGCCGATGACGTCCTCGCCGATCATCTTCGCGTTCTCGACGATCTTCTCGTCGCGCATGAGGTTGATCGTCGCGACCACGGAGGCGCAGGCCAGCGGGTGCCCGGCGTAGGTCAACCCGCCGGTGTAGGGCGTGGTCTCGAAGGAGGCGGCGATGCGGTCGTGCAGGATGACGCCGCCGAGCGGGACGTAACCCGAGTTCGAGCCCTTGGCGAAGGTGATGAGATCGGGCGCCCAGTCGTCGTCGCCGGAGCGGAAGTGGTCCAGGGCGAGCCACTCGCCGGTGCGGCCGAAGCCGGACATGACCTCGTCGCAGATCATGACGATCCCGTACTTGTCGCAGATCTCGCGCACACCGCGCAGGTAGTCGGCGGGCGGCACCATGATGCCGACCGTGCCGGGCACCGACTCGATGATGAGGGCGGCGAAGTGGTCGGGGCCCTCGAGGCCGATGAGCGAGTCGAGGTGCTCGAGCGCCCGGTCGCATTCCTGCTTGTCGTTCTCGGCGTAGAACTGCGAGCGGTACAGGAACGGGGCGTGGAAGTGCACGGCGCCGGTGTTGCCCATGTCGTTGGCCCAGCGGCGGGTGTCACCGGTGAGGTTCATCGAGGTGGTGGTGGCGCCGTGGTAGCTGCGGAACGCCGACAGGGTCTTGTGGCGGCCGGTGTGGCGGCGGGCCATGCGGACGGCGTGCTCGACGGCCTCGGTGCCGGCGTTGGTGAAGAACACGCGGTTCATCCCGGCGGGCGCGACCTCGGCGACGAGGCGGGCGGCCTCGGCGCGGGCGGCGTTGGCGTGCGCCGGGTTGATGGTGCACAGCTCGGCGGCCTGGTCCTGGATGGCCTTGACGACCACCGGGTGCTGATGGCCGATGTTGGTGTTGACCAGCTGCGAGGTGAAGTCGAGCAGCCGGTTGCCGTCCCCGTCGGTGAGGTGGCAGCCCTCGGCCGCGGTGACGACCATCGGGTCGCTCGAACCCCAGGCCGACCACGGGGTCAGGACGTGGGCGCGTTCCTTCTCGTAGACCTCACGGGCGGCGGCGTTCTGGGGTGCGGGCACTTGCGGTACTCCTGTGGTCGACGACGGTGGCCGTCGCCCATCATGTCAGTTCCGCCGCGCCGCCTCGGGCCAGCGCCCCACGATGCGGAACGCGGGGGTCTGGAGGCGCGGAACGCGGGCGCCGAGCAGCGCGGAGCGCGGGGTCAGAAGAGCGCCCCCTGCGCACTGTCCACGGCCTGGGCCCCGGCGACGGGCCGCCCGGGGGCGACGGCGGCGAGCATCTCCTCGAACCGCGCGTACGGCACCAGCTCGAGCCCCTTCTTGCGGGCGAACGCGGTCCGACCCCGCACGGCACCCGGTGCGTCGCACACTGCGAGGGACGTGCGGGACGAGATGCGGTCGGCGACGTAGAGACCGGAGTCGACGACGAGGCCGGCGATCTCCTCCGGATCGCGGTCCACGTCCTGGGTGAAGACCACCTCCATGCCCTGCACCAGCCCGCCGCCGCGCTTGAGCCGCCCGGCCGGCCGCCACAGCCTGGGGGCGGCGAGAGCCTCCGCCCACACAGTGGACACGAGGTAACCGGTCTCGGGATGCGCCACCATCGCGTCGAGTTCGCGCACCTTCGGCTGCACGTCCTTGCCCCCGGCCACCTCGAGCAGTCCGGCGAACACCCCGGCCAACACGAGGGCGTCATCGTGGGCGTCGTGCGCGGCCCGCTGCACCACCCCGAAGTGGGCGGCGAGCGTCGACAGTTTGAGGTCGGCGGTGGACAGGTGCAGCCGACCGGCGAAGTCCAGGGTGCACAGGAACCGCTCGAGCGGCGCCGGGAGTCCTGCCCGGCGGGCCTCAGCCGCGAGGAACGACGCGTCGAAGGCGGCGTTGTGGGCGACGACCGTCCTCCCGTCGAGCACCCGGTCCAACTCCGCGGCCACGTCCGGGAAGCGTGGTTTGCCAGCGAGGAGTGCCGGTGTGAGGCCGTGCACGTGGACCGGCCCCGGGTCGACCCCCGGATTGAGCAGGGTCGTGAACTCCTCGACCACCTCGCCGTCGTCGTCGATCACCACCGCGGCCACCGACAACACACGGTCGACCGCCGGCGTCATCCCCGACGTCTCGACGTCCACCACCACCCAACCTGCCATGCCCACCATCGTCCCAGACCCCTCCGACATCCCGGCCGTCACCGTCGCAGGTCACGGCGTTCACACCGTGGTGAACACCGCGAGCGGCCGCTACGCGCTGGGCGGTGCGGTGCGGTTCTGAGGCGGCCGTGCTGCCCGGACGCCGCGCTGCCTAGACTCTGCGGCATGAGTTCCCCCGCGATCACCGCACTCACCCCCCGCGGCCGGGTGGCCGTGGCCGTCTCCCGGCTGGCGACCTGGGCGTCCCGGGTGTCGGGGCGCGGGTCGGGCGGGATGATCGGCGGCCTGGTGGCGCTGAAGCTCGATCCGGGCCTCATGCGCCAGCTCGCGGCGGGCCGGCGGACCGTGCTGGTCACGGGGACCAACGGCAAGTCGACGACGACGAGGATGGTCGCCTCCGCCCTGTCGACGGTGGGCCGGGTCGCCTCGAACGCGAACGGCGACAACATGGACGCCGGGATCGTGTCCGCTCTCGGGGCCGACCGGGTGGCCGGGTTGGCCGCCATCGAGGTCGACGAGCTCCACACGCCCGCGGTCGCGGAGAACACGGCGCCCGAGGCGATCGTCCTGCTCAACCTCAGCCGCGATCAGCTGGACAGGGTCGGGGAGATCAACGCCATCGAGCGCCGGCTGCGGGCCGGGGTGGCCGCGCAGCCGCAGGCGACGGTGGTGGCGAACTGCGACGACGTGATGATCACCTCCGTGGCGTACGACAACCCGTCCGTGGTCTGGGTGGCCGCAGGGTCCGCGTGGGCGGGCGACTCGGTGAGCTGCCCGCGCACCGGCGAACCCATCTCGCGGACAGTGGACTCCACCGGGGCCGTGCGGTGGCGGTCCGAGGGCACGCTGCCCGACGGCCGGACGTTCGAGCGGCCCGAACCGGACTGGTGGGTCGACGACGAGGCGATCCACGGGCCCGACGGGTTCAGCGCCCCCATGAGTCTGGCCATCCCGGGGCGGGCCAACCGGGGCAACGCCGCGCAGGCCGTCGCCGCCGCCGTGGCGATGGGCGCCGACCCCGCCGCCGCCGTCCGGGCGGTGGAGCAGGTCGACGACGTGGCCGGGCGCTACTCGACCGTCGACGTGGACGGGCGGGCCGCCCACCTGCTGCTGGCCAAGAACCCGGCCGGCTGGCAGGAGGCGCTCGGCATGATCGACCCCTCCGCCGACGGTCTGGTGATCGCGGTCAACGGGCAGGTCGCCGACGGCGTGGACCTGTCGTGGTTGTGGGACGTGCGCTTCGAGAGCTTCGAGGGCGTGACCGTGTACGCCTCGGGCGAGCGCGCCGCCGACCTGTCGGTGCGGCTGAGTTACGCCGGGGTCGAGCACCAGCTGGAGCCGGACCCGCTGACCGCGATCCGCCGCTGCCCACCCGGGCGCGTGGAGGTGCTGGCCAACTACACCGCGTTCCGCGATCTGGGGCGGGCGATCGCCGCTGTCGGGCCCCGCACCGGGGCCGGGGCCGACCGGAAGGAGCAGCAGCGATGAGCGAGCAGAACACTGGCGCGGAGATCCCCGGCGCGGGCGGTTCCGGGACGAATCCCGACCCGCGCAACGCCGGGGGCCGCGACGCCGGCGCCTCGGCCTCACCGCTGGACACCGTCGCCGCGGATTCGGCCCGGCCCTCCGAGTCGACCGTGCGGATCGGCCTGGTCCTGCCGGACGTCATGGGGACGTACGGCGACGACGGCAACTCGTTGGTCCTGCGCCAGCGCCTGAGGTGGCGCGGATACGACGCCGAGATCGTGCGGATCACCCTGGAGGACGAGGTCCCGGATTCGTGCGACCTCTACACCGTGGGCGGTGGCGAGGACGCGGCGCAGAAGCTCGCGTCCCGGCACCTGACCGCGTCGCCGGGGTTGCAGCGAGCGGTGGAGCGCGGCGCGCCGGTCCTGGCGATCTGTGCCGGGATGCAGGTGTTCGGCGAGTGGTTCGTGGTCTCTGACGGATCCCGTGCGCCCGGCCTCGGCCTGCTGGACGTCACCACGACGCCGCAGGCCTCCCGCTCGATCGGCGAGTTGGTGGTCGCGCCGCAGGTCGCGGGCCTGACGCAGCCGCTGACGGGCTTCGAGAACCACATGGGCGCCACCGTCCTGGGCCCGGACGCCGCCCCCTGGGCCGCGTGACCTCCGGGGTCGGCAACGGCGTCCCGGCCGGGCAGCAGGTCCCGGCCGGCGGGCTGGTCGAGGGCGTGGTGCAGGGGTCGATCATCGCCACCTACATGCACGGGCCGGCGCTGGCCCGCAATCCCGAGCTGGCCGACCTGCTGCTGTGCCGCGCGCTGGGTGTGGACTCGCTACCGCCGGTCGAGGTCCCCGCGGTGGCGCAGCTGCGCCGCGAACGGATCGCGGCCGCTCGCCGCTGAGCCGTCCGGCGGTCCGCTCGCCGGATCGCGATCTGCTCCCCGGGTCGCGATCCGCCCTCCGATCTGCCCCGAGCCGCCTCGATCCGCCCTCCGAATTTTGATACGCGCTGCGGCGCCCGCGGGCGGATCGCATACCGAGGGGCGGATTCGTGTCGTGACCGGGAGGTCGTCTGCGTCCGGGGGTGGCGATGGCCGTGGACGCCCGATCGCCCTGCGGGTCGGCGCCTCTGACATACCCTCGGTGACATGTGTGAACACCACGGCGCCGCCACCCTCACCGGGACCGTGTCCCCGCCCGATCCCGCCGTCGAGGCAGCGCAGGTCCGCGCGTTGTGGGAGCCGCTGGGGCTGCCGGGGGTCATCGACGTGCACACCCATTTCATGCCGACGCGGGTCATGGACAAGGTGTGGAACTACTTCGACGCCGCCGGCCCCAAGATCGGGCGTCCCTGGCCCATCACGTACCGGGAGGCCGAGGACGAGCGGGTCGAGCGGCTGCGCTCGTACGGGGTGCTGGCGTTCTCGTCCATGCTGTACCCGCACAAGCCCGAGATGGGGGCCTGGCTCAACGCGTGGGCCGCGGAGTTCGCCTCCCGGCACCCGGATTGTCTGCACACGGCGACCTTCTATCCCGAGCCGGCGGCGGCCGACTACGTCCGGGATGCCGTCGACGCCGGGGCACGGGTGTTCAAGTCGCACATCCAGGTGGGCGAGTACGACCCCCGTGACCCGCTGTTGGAACCGGTGTGGGGTGTGCTGTCCGAGGCGCAGGTGCCCACGGTCATCCACTGCGGGTCCGGGCCCGTGGCGGGCGAGTTCACCGGACCTGAGCCGGTGGCTGCGGTGCTCGAGCAGTTCCCTGAGCTGCCGCTGATCGTCGCCCACATGGGCATGGGCGAGTACTCGGAGTTCCTCGATCTGGCCGAGCGGTACCAGAACGTCTACCTCGACACCACGATGGCGTTCACGGACTTCGTCGAGGAGACCATGCCGTTTCCAGAGGACGAGCGCGGTCGCCTGGCCGATCTGGGCCACAAGGTTCTGTTGGGGACGGACTTCCCGAACATCCCGTACCCGTACGCGCACCAGCTCGAGGCCCTCGCCGGGCTCGGGATGGGCGACGACTGGCTACGGGCGGTGTGGCACGGAAACGCCGCGAGGCTGTTCGGGCTCTGACTCCGCGCCCGGGTAGCCGATCTCCGGGCTCGGCGCGGGGTCGGCCGGGGCCGGGGCCCACGCGTCCGGGGCAGGCGGGGTGTCCTGGGCGGGCGCCGAGTTCGGCGCGGGTACGGCGGGCTGCGCGGGGTCGATCTGCTCGGGGCGCAGCACGCCGCCCGACCGGGGGGCCTGGGCGGGCCCGCCCGAGAGGATGCGGCGCCCCGACAGTGCGCTGCCGAGGGTGAGCTCGTCGGCGAACTCCAGGTCGGCGCCCATCGGCAGGCCGGACGCCAGGCGGCTCACCACGAGATCGGGGAATGGCCGCAGCAGACGGGCCAGGTAAGTGCTGGTGGCCTCGCCGGTGGTGTTGGGATCGGTCGCGATGATGATCTCGGCGATCTCCTCGCCCTCGGCCTCCCCGCCGACCCGCCGCATCAGCCCGGCGATGCGAAGTTCGTTGGGTCCGATGCCGTTGATGGGGTCGAGCGCCCCGCCGAGCACGTGGTAGAGCCCGCGGAACTCCCGGGTGCGCTCGATGGCCTCGATGTCCTTGGGCTCCTCGACCACGCAGATGAGCGTGGGGTCGCGGCGCGGGTCCGAGCAGATACGGCAGCGCTCGGCCGCCGCGACGGTCCCGCAGACCTCGCAGTAGGTGACGCCCTCGACCACGGCCTGCAGCGCGGAGCGGAGGCGTTCGACGGAGTCGGGCTCGGCCTGCAGCAGGTGGAAGGCCAGGCGTTGCGCAGACTTCGGACCGATGCCCGGCAGCTTGCCGAACTCGTCGATCAGGTTCTGGACCGGTCCCTCGTACATCGCGCTTTCCTGTGCTCTTGCTGTCCCGACGACGGCTGCGTCGCCGGGTGGCGGGTCCGATTACGAGTCGGAACCCGGTGGCGGGGCCCGGAACGTGCCGGGCCCCGCAGGCTCACATTCCCAGTCCGCCCATCATGTCGCCGAGGCCGCCACCGGAGGCCAGCGGGCCGAGCCGGGACTCGGCGAGCTCCTGCACCTTGGTGTGGGCATCGCCGAACGCGCCGACGAGGAGGTCCTGCAGCGTCTCGATGTCCTCGGGGTCGACGACCTTCGGGTCGATCGTGACGCCGGTGACCTCACCGGTGCCGCGCATGGAGACGGTGACGAGTCCGCCGCCTGCCTGACCGTCGACGGTGCTCGCGGCGATCTCCTGCTGCGCCTCGGCGAGCTGGGCCTGCATCTGCTGTGCCTGCTGGAGCAGGGCGTTCATGTCGGGTCCGGGCTGCATGGCGGGGTCCTTTCGGCGGTGTGCGGGGCAGTGCTGAGTTCATGGCTGGTGTTCAGGCCTGACCCTGCCGGGGCGGCCCCGGTCGGTCGGTTCCCAGCGTAACCGTCCGGTAGGACACCGTGCCCCGGCGCGCGGCGGGGCGGGTGGGTCAGCGCTCGAGCGGGCGGGCCCCCAGGTGCTCCTTGAGCAGGGCCAACGCGATGTCCTCACCGGTCCGGTGGTCGAGGTTCTGGGGGCCACTGCGGGCCTCGTCCACCATCTCCTCCTCGCTGACCGGCTGCGGGGGCGGGCTGTTGGGCTCGCCCGGTTCCGGCTCCGGTTCCTCGGGCGGCGGCGGGATGTCGTCGTACCCGCCGCCCGAGCGACCGCCGCCCTGGCCCTGCCCCGCGTCCGCCCCGCGCAGGCGACGCTCCCAGCCCCGCGGCTCGCCCTGCTGGGGCGCGCCGGGGGCGTCAGTAGGGCCCGCGGCGGATCCCCGTCCGGGTGCTGGAGGCGACGCGTCGGCGGGAGCCGCGGCGTCCCCGGCTGCCGCGGACGCGGAGCCCGACGTGCAGCGGATGGTCCAGTCGCCGCCCACGACCTCGGTGATCGAGTCGGTGATGGCGGTGGCGTTGTGCGGCTGCGAGAGGCGCTTGGCCAGCGGCGCGTAGTCGTGCACCAGGTGGATCACCCGGCCGTCCACCCCGGCGACCGTCGCGCCGGCGAGCATGACCTCCACGGTGCGGGTGCGGGCGCGGACGGCGTCGCGGATGGCGGGCCAGGCCCGGCGGATGTCCTCGGCCTCGATGCCGGGTGCGCCAGCCGCGAGCGCGGACGCCGCCTCGGGCTGCGGCTCCGGGTCCGGCCCGGACGACGCCTGCTCCGGAACCGATGCTGGCGGCACGGGTGCGGACTGCTCGGTCGCGGACGGCTCGGTCGCCGCCGCGGGTTGCTCGCGCCACGGGTCGTCGGTCTGCGCCGGCGCGGGTGCGGGCGCGGGCGGGGGCGGGGCCGATGCGACGGCAGGAGTCGCGTCTGCGCCGGCCGAGGCTTCCTGCGCAGGCTCCGGAGCGCCCGCTTCGGCGGCTGGCGCTGTGGTCGCCGTGCCGGGATGAGCGGCGGGTGCGGCGGGAGCGGACGGCGCGGCGGTCGGCGCGTCGGGACCTGCGGCGGGCTCGGATGCCGGCCCGGGCAGTACGTCACCTACGGGTTGCTGCTCGGAGGTCGGCGGCTGGGCCGACTGCGGGGGCTGTGCCGACTGCCGCGACTGAGCGTGCTGCGAGGACTCCGACTCGGGAATCTGGTTCGCCGCGATCTGCTCCGCGACGGACCCGGCGGGCACGGCCGGGGCGGCGGGGTCGTCTGCCACGGCGGGCTCGTTCGGCGCTTCGGTCCCAGTCGGCGCTGCGGGCGCAGTCGGCGCGGCGGGTCGGCTCGGCGCGGGTTCGGCGGCGGCGTGCGGCGGCTCTGGCGCGGACGCCTGAGGCGGAGTCGGAGTCGAAGCCGGCGTCGGAGTCGGAGGCGGAGTTGAAGGCGCAGCTGCAGCCGGAGCCGCAGCCGGGGGCGCACCCTGGCCCGCCGGCGCGGGGGTCTGCGGCGCCGGCTGCTCTGCGGCGGGCGCGGCCTGCTGCTGCGACCGGCGCACGAACTTGGGCCGCCCCTCGGCCTGGCCGGCAGCCTGCGGCCCCGGCCCGCCGGCGGTGCCGGGGCGGGGCTCGTCGTCGTCTCCCCGAGGCGACCCTCCCGGTGCGGATCCACCGCCACCGACGGCACCCGCCGCGGCGGCCGGCCGCACGGCGCCCGACTCGAGCGACTCGACACGCTGCAGCAGCGCGATCATGGAGTCGTCCGCCGAGGGCAGGAGCAGCTTGGCGCAGAGGATCTCCAGCAACAGCCGCGGAGAGGTGGCCCCTCGCATCGACCCCATCCCCTCGTGCACCATGTCGGCGCAGCGGGCGAGAGTGGCGGGCCCGATGTTCTCGGCCTGACGCCGCATGGTCTCGGCCTGCTCGACCGGCGCGTCGACGAGCCCACGCTCGATCGCCTGCGGCACGGACTGCACCATGATGAGATCGCGCAGCCGCTGCAGCAGATCGGCGGCGAACCGGCGCGGGTCGTGCCCGGCCTCGACCACCTTGTCGACGGTCCGGAACAGCGTGGCCCCGTCGCCGGCGGCCAGCGAATCCACCGTGTCGTCGATGAGCGCGACCTCGGTCGCCCCCAGCAGGCTCACCGCGCGCGGGTAGGTGATGCCCTCGTCACCGGCGCCGGCCATGAGCTGGTCCAGCACGCTGAGCGTGTCGCGCGGCGATCCCCCGCCGGACCGGATGACCAGGGGGAACACGGTCGGCTCGACCTGCACACCCTCCTGCTCGCAGATCCGCTCGAGCAGCCCGCGCATCGACGTGGGCGTGAGCAGCCGGAAGGGGTAGTGGTGCGTGCGGGAGCGGATGGTGGGCAACACCTTCTCCGGCTCGGTGGTGGCGAAGATGAAGATGAGGTGCTCGGGCGGCTCCTCCACGATCTTCAGCAGCGCGTTGAAGCCCGCGTTGGTGACCATGTGGGCCTCGTCGATGATGAGCACCCGGTACCGCGAGGACGCCGGCGCGAAGAACGCCCGCTCGCGCAGATCACGCGTGTCATCGACACCGCCGTGGCTGGCCGCGTCGAGCTCGGTGACGTCGAGGGTCCCGTGGCCGCCGGGCGCGAGCGCCACGCACGAGTCGCATTCGCCGCACGGGTCGGCGGTGGGCCCCTGCACGCAGTTGAGCGAGCGCGCGAGGATGCGGGCGGACGAGGTCTTGCCGCAGCCGCGCGGGCCGGAGAAGAGGTAGGCGTGGTTGATACGACCGGAGGACAACGCCACCGAGAGCGGTTCGGTGACGTGCTCCTGGCCCACGACCTCCGCGAAGGAGGCGGGGCGGTACTTCCGATAGAGAGCCACGCCTAGAGGGTACCCAGGGGGTACGACGACGAGGACTTCCGCTTCCGACGACGATCACGCGTGATCCGGGATGGATCGAAATGACCGGAGGGGCCGCGTCATACGCAGCCCCTCCCGACGTCCCTCGCGCGCGGATCGGGCCCCCTCAGACCCCCGCAGCACGGTTCCCGAACCGATATCGGACACCGGCCCCTCACAGCCCCTCAGCTGTCTCCGGTGTCCGCATCCCTCTAGCTCGGACGACTCCGATACAACCAGACGGCCCCGGCCCGGACAAGACCGCACTTGCATTGACACTTGCTCAACAGGCCCGGCGAACTACATTCATGCAGGTGACAGGGTTACCTAAGCTACGGACTTACACATTCACACTTTGGGAATGTGGCGGAGATCACGGACGGGCAGACGTGCTGGTCACCTGTCGATTCCCGGGGACGAGGAGGCGAGATCGGGAGCGCGATCCGTTAATGGCCGCCGTTAACGCAGATGACGCAGTTGTTACACGCCGCCCGAGCCGAGCGATCGCTCAGTCGGCGAGCGCCCCCCGGCAGGCCGCGAGAAGAGCGCACAGGCCCACGACATCCATGGCGGTCTCGACCTCGGCCAGCGGCGGGAGCGTGGGCGCCAGACGGATGTGACGATCCTCGGGATCCTTGCCGTACGGGTACGCGGACCCGGCCGGCGTGAGGGCCACCCCGGCCTCCTTGGCCAGGCGGACGGTCTCGGTGGCGGTGCCGTCGACCACCTCGAGGTCGATGAAGTACCCACCCTCGGGCCGGGTCCAGCGGGCCACGTCGTACTCGCCGAGCCGGTGGGCCAGGGCCGCGGCGGCGGCCTCGAACTTCGGCGCGATGACCTCGCGGTGGCGGAGCATGTGGGCGCGTACCCCGTCGGCGTCGCCGAAGAATCGGGCGTGCGCGAGCTGGTTGACCTTGTTCGGCCCGATGGAGCGCACGGAGGTGTGGCCGAGGTACCAGTCGAGATTGGCCCGCGAGGCGGAGAAGAACGACACACCCGCGCCGGCGAAGGTGATCTTGGAGGTCGAGCACACCTGCCAGAAGCGGTTGGGGTACCCCGCCTCGGCGGCCAGCGTGTCCACGTCCGGGACCTTGGGGAAATCCTCGGTGAGGGTGTGGACGACGTAGGCGTTGTCCCAGACGATCCGGAAGTCCGGGGCGGCGGTCGCCATGCGCGCGAGCCGGGACACGGTGTGGTCGTCGTACACCGCGCCGGTCGGGTTGGCGAAGATCGGGACGCACCACATGCCCTTGATGGACGGGTCGTTCGACACGAGACGCTCGACCTCGTCCATGTCCGGACCGGTCGGCCCCAGCGGCACCGGGATCATCTCGATGCCCAGCGCCTCGGTGATGTTGAAGTGGCGGTCGTAACCGGGCACCGGGCACAGCCAGCGCAGGACCGGCGCGTCCTTCCACGCACGCTGGGAGTCGGGCGTGCCGAAGAGCATGGAGAACGTCAGCAGATCGTACATGATCGACAGGCTCGCGTTGTCCTGGGCGATCACGCGGTCGGTCTCCACCCCGAGCAGCTCGGCGATGATCGACCGCAGTTCCGGCAGTCCCGCCCCGCCGCCGTAATTGCGGACGTCGGTCTTACCCGCCGCGTGGTCGCCCTCCCCCGGCAGCGACAGCAGCCGCTCGGACAGGTCCAGCTGTTCGGGCGAGGGCTTTCCGCGAGTCAGGTCCAGGGCCAGGCCCTTGTCGGCCAGCGCGTCGTACTCGGCGGCCAGTTGCGACTCGAGTCGGGCGAGTTCGTCGGCGGGGAGATCGGACAGTGCCACTGTGGCCTCCGGCGGGATCGACAACTTCGGTGTTGGTGCCCTAAGACATGTCCCAAGACATAAGGGGACCCCGCGCACCCGCCAGAGCCCGCTGACCCTTGCTGCCTTCCGGCCCTGGGGGAGTTCACAGGATGGACGCCGCGCGGGGTCCACGGACGAGTCTAACCGCCCCGCCTCCCGCGCCGCACCCCACCCGCCCCCCGCGCTGCACCCCACCCGCCTCCCGCGCTGCACCCCACCCGCCTTACGGGCCCGGATCGGAGCCCGCTCGGCCCCGCGGTTTGCCTCCGCTTGCGCGTCCTGGGTATTCTCCTCCACGGAGGATTCGCCTAGTGGCCTATGGCGCTCGCCTGGAACGCGGGTTGGGGTTTATAGCCCCTCAGGGGTTCAAATCCCCTATCCTCCGCCGCAGACGCGGCCCGGAGCTCTCGAGCCCGGGCCGCGTCGCTCATTTCAGCCACGCCCGGGCCGACCGGAGGCCCGCTCTCGCTCCCGCGACCACCCACGCTCGGTAGGCTCGCGATCGTGACCGAGACCACGGGCGGCCGGACCGTTGACGACGACGTCGCCCTGCGGGTGCTCGTCTACAGCCACGACGCCGCCACCCGCAGCCGCGTGATGTCCGCCCTCGGCACCCGCCCGCACCCGGACCTGCCCCGGCTGACGTACCTCGAGGTCGCCACGGCCCCGGTCGCCCTCGAACACCTCGACGCGGGCGGGGTCGACCTGGCGATCCTCGACGGCGAGGCGACGCCCACCGGCGGACTCGGCCTGGCCAAGCAGCTGCGGGACGAGCTCGACCGCTGCCCGCCGGTGCTCGTCCTCATCGGCCGGGCGGACGACCGCTGGCTCGCCGACTGGTCCCGCGCGGACGCGTCGGTCCCCCACCCGATCGACCCGCTGCGCCTGCGCGACGCGGTGAACGGGCTCCTCGCCCCCGCCTGACACCGGCCCCCGCGGCCGCGCGCACTCTTCCCCCCGCCCGCGGAGCACGACCGAGACGCCATCTGTCCGAACCCCCGACGCACGTCAACACAGTGTGAGTAGAGTCACAGTTGCGGGCCGCACAGTGAACGGCCCGCCGGGGAGACGGACGACCGGACCCCATCAGCGCCGGTCGCTCGAACCCCCTGCGGTTGCAGTAGAGGCCCGCCTACAGGCGGCTTCTCATCACAAGCGCGAGGAGTGACGCCAACGTGAACGAATACGTGCCCATCCTGGTACTCGGGGCCCTGGCCGTCGCCTTCGCCGTCTTCTCCTCGGGCGTGTCCTCCTTCGCCGGGCCCAGCCGGTTCAACCGCGCCAAGCTCGAGGCCTACGAGTGCGGCATCCAGCCCACGCCGCAGCCGGCGGGCGGCGGCCGCTTCCCGGTGAAGTACTACCTCACCGCGATGCTGTTCATCATCTTCGGCATCGAGATCCTCTTCCTCTACCCGTGGGCCGTCCACTTCGACCAGCTCGGCGTGTTCGGGCTGGCCGCGATGGCCCTGTTCGTGTTCAACGTCTCCGTCGCCTACGCCTACGAGTGGCGCCGCGGCGGACTGAGCTGGGACTGACCCGGAGAGTCGGAGAGGAGCGCCGAGATGGGACTCGAGGAGAAGGTGCCGGCCGGCTTCCTGCTGACCACGGTCGAGCAACTGGCGGGCTACATGCGCAAGGGCTCGCTGTGGCCGGCGACGTTCGGTCTGGCGTGCTGCGCGATCGAAATGATGTCCACGAGCGGCGGCCGCTACGACCTGGCCCGATTCGGCACGGAGGTCTTCCGCGCGTCCCCCCGACAGGCCGATCTCATGATCGTCGCGGGCCGGGTCTCGCAGAAGATGGCCCCGGTCCTGCGGCAGGTGTACGACCAGATGGCCGAGCCCAAGTGGGTCCTGTCGATGGGCGTGTGCGCGTCGTCGGGCGGGATGTTCAACAACTACGCGATCGTGCAGGGCGTCGACCACATCGTGCCCGTCGACATCTACCTGCCCGGATGTCCGCCGCGGCCGGAGATGCTCATGCACGCGATCATCACGCTGCACGACAAGATCCAGGACATGCCGCTGGGCGCGAACCGGGCCGAGGCGATCCGTGCCGCGGAGCAGGCCGCGCTCGACCAGCGTCCGCTCATCCCCGTCGAGGGGATGTTCCGGTGACCGACACGACCCCCGATCGCGACCAGGCTCCCGACGCACCCGACCGCACGGACGCCGCCGGCCACCCCGTCACCGCCGACCCCCACGACGGCGCGGGGCCCGACCGCAGTGAGTCGGGCGTCGTCGGCGTGCGCCACGGCATGTTCGGCGTCCGCGGCTCCGGGGACACCACCGGGTTCGGGGGCCTCGTGCGCCCCAAGGAGATGCCCGGTACTACCCCACCGCCCTATGAGGACGACGACGACGAGGTCATCCGCGCGCTCACCGCGGCCCTGCACCAGCGGGGTGGGCCGAGTTTTCAGGAGGCCGTCGAGAAGGTCGTGGTCCACTGCGGGCAACTCACCCTGCACGTGGAGCGGGAGCACCTACCGGCGGTGGCCCTGACCCTCCGAGACGCCCCCGACCTGCGGTTCGAGATGTCGTTGGGCGCGAGCGGGGTGCACTACCCCGACGCCACCGGCCGGGAGCTGCACGTGGTGTACCCGCTGCAGTCGATCACCCACAACCGCCGCGTGATGCTCGAAACGTCGGCCCCGGACGCGGACCCGCACATCCCCACGCTGACCCGCGTGTACCCCACGACGGACTGGCACGAGCGGGAGACGTACGACTTCTTCGGCGTCCTCTTCGACGGCCACCCGTCGCTGACGCGGATCGAGATGCCGGACGACTGGGAGGGCCATCCGCAGCGCAAGGACTACCCGCTGGGCGGGATCCCGGTGCAATACAAGGGCGCGACCATCCCGCCGCCGGATCAGCGGAGGGCGTACTCATGACTGCCGATCGCACCCGGGCGAGGCGCTCGGGCCGCTCGGCCCGTGCCGACCGCGCCGCGGACTCCGACACGATCCTCACCGCCTCCGGGCAGGACTGGGACGCGATCAGTGAGGCCGCGCGCAACGCCGACGACGACCGCATCGTGGTGAACATGGGCCCGCAGCACCCGTCCACGCACGGGGTGCTGCGGCTGATCCTCGAGATCGAGGGCGAGACCGTCACCAAGGCCCAGTGCGGGATCGGTTACCTGCACACCGGCATCGAGAAGAACCTGGAATACCGCTACTGGACCCAGGGCGTCACCTTCGTCACCCGCATGGACTACCTGGCGCCGTTCTCCAACGAGGTCGCCTTCTGCCTGGGCGTGGAGAAGCTACTCGGGATCTCCGACCGGATCCCGCCGAGGGCGTCGGTCATCCGGGTGATGCTCATGGAGCTCAACCGCATCTCCTCGCACATGGTGGCCCTGGCGACCGGTGCCCTGGAATTGGGGGCGAGCACCCCGATGCTCTTCGGGTTCCGCGAGCGCGAGCTGGTGTTGGACGTCTTCGAGGTCATCACCGGCCTGCGGATGAACCACGCCTACGTCCGGCCCGGCGGCGTGGTCCAGGACCTGCCCGACGACGCGGTGCCCAAGGTGCGCGAACTTCTCGAGGTGATGCCCGGGCGGATCCGCGAGATGGAACTCCTGCTGCGCGAGAACCCCATCTGGAAGATGCGGCTGCAGGACGTCGGCTACCTCGATCTCACCGGGTGCATGGCCCTCGGCGTGACCGGCCCGGTCCTGCGGGCCACAGGACTGCCCCACGACGTGCGCCGGTCCGACCCGTACTGCGGATACGAGGACTACGAGTTCGACGTCATCACCGGCTCGGCGAGCGACTGCTACGACCGGTTCGTCATCCGTGTCGAGGAGATGAAGGAGTCACTGAAGATCGTCGAGCAGTGCCTGGACCGGCTCGAACCGGGACCCGTGATGGTCGACGACCCCAAGATCGCCTGGCCCGCCCAGCTCAAGGTGGGACCAGACGGGCTCGGCAACTCCGCCGAGCACATCCGCAAGATCATGGACAGCTCCATGGAGGCGCTGATCCACCACTTCAAGCTGGTCACCGAGGGCTTTCCGGTCCCGCCGGGTCAGGTGTACGTGCCGGTGGAGTCCCCCCGCGGCGAACTGGGGGTGCACATGGTCTCCGACGGCGGGACCCGCCCGTACCGGGTGCACTACCGCGACCCGTCGTTCACCAACCTGCAGGCCGTGGCCGCGATGTGCGAGGGCGGGATGCTTTCCGACGTCATCGCCTCGGTCGCCAGCATCGACCCCGTGATGGGAGGGGTGGACCGATGAGCAGCATGGAGTCGACGAGTCGCGAACCGGTCTTCCTGCAGTTCGGGCAGCAGCCGGACGAGCCGGGGGCGATCGTCCGGCCCGACGCCCGCCGGCACTACCCCGACGACGTCCTGGCGAGACTGCGGGCCGACGCCGAGGTGATCATCGCCCGCTATCCGCAGGCCCGGTCGGCGTTGCTGCCACTCCTGCACCTCGTCCAGGCCGAGGACGGGCACCTCACGCCCGCCGGCATCGAGTTCTGTGCCCTCGCCGTCGGACTCACCTCCGCCGAGGTCATGGCCGTCGCCACGTTCTACTCGATGTACCGACGCACGCCCACGGGCGACTACCTGGTCGGGGTGTGCACAAACACACTGTGCGCGGTGATGGGCGGCGACGAGATCTACGCCGACCTGCATGACCACCTGGGGCTCGACGGGCCCGGTACCACCGACGACGGCCGGGTGACGCTCGAGCGCATCGAGTGCAACGCGGCCTGCGACTACGCCCCGGTGATGATGGTCAACTGGGAGTTCTTCGACGACCAGACCCCCGCCTCCGCCCGGCAGGTCGTGGACGACCTGCGGGCCGGCCGGACGGTGACCCCGACCCGGGGCGCGCCGTTGTGCACGTTCCGCGAGACCTCCCGCCTCCTCGCCGGTTTCCCCGACACCCGCCCCGGCGCGAACGACGGCGCCCCCGGCGACGCGACCCTGGTCGGGCTGCGGATCGCCCGCGAACACGACATGCGCGCCCCCGCGGGGCCGGACGAGTCCACTGAGCTCCCCTCAACCGAGCCGGCCACCACCGAGCCGACCACCACCACACCGGACGAGGAGGCCTGACATGCCGCTCGCGCCGTACCTCAGCCGCTACTGGGACGCCCCCGACAGCTGGACGCTCGAGACCTACCTGGACCACGACGGCTACACGGGCCTGCGCAACGCCCTGGCCACCGGACCGGACGAGGTCATCTCCACCGTCCTCGACGCCGGCCTACGCGGCCGTGGCGGCGCCGGGTTCCCCACCGGCCGCAAGTGGGGCTTCATCCCGCAGGAGACCGGCGAGTCGGCCGACGGCTCCGACTCCGGCCCGGGCACGCAGGCCTCCGCGGCCGCCAAGCCCCACTACCTGGTGGTCAACGCGGACGAGTCCGAGCCCGGCACCTGCAAGGACATGCCGCTCATGCTGGCCACCCCGCACGTGCTCATCGAGGGCATCATCATCGCCGCGTACGCCATCCGCGCCTCGCACGCGTTCATCTATCTGCGCGGTGAGGTGGTGCCCGTCCTGCGCCGCCTGCAGGTGGCGGTCGCCGAGGCCTACGAGGCCGGGTACCTCGGCCGCGACATCCTCGGAAGCGGCGTCGACCTCGAGCTGATCGTCCACGCCGGCGCCGGCGCCTACATCTGCGGCGAGGAGACCGCCCTGCTCGACTCGCTCGAGGGACGCCGCGGCCAACCCAGACTGCGGCCGCCGTTCCCCGCCGTCGCCGGCCTCTACGCCTGTCCGACGGTGGTGAACAACGTCGAGTCCATCGCCAGCGTCCCGTCGATCCTCCAGCACGGGCCCGAGTGGTTCCGCTCGATGGGCTCGGAGAAGTCCCCCGGCTTCACCCTGTACTCACTGTCCGGGCACGTCACCCGGCCCGGCCAGTACGAGGCCCCGCTGGGCATCACCCTGCGCGAGCTACTCGACCTGGCCGGCGGGATCCGCCAGGGCCACACCCTCAAGTTCTGGACCCCCGGTGGTTCTTCGACCCCGCTGCTCACCGACGCCCATCTCGACATGCCGCTCGACTACGAGGGCTGCGCCGCCGAGGGCACCATGCTCGGCACCAAGGCGCTGCAGATCTTCGACGACACCACCTGCGTCGTGCGAGCGGTGCTGCGGTGGACGGAGTTCTACGCCCACGAGTCGTGCGGCAAGTGCACCCCCTGCCGCGAGGGCACGTTCTGGCTGGAGCAGATCATGCACCGACTCGAGGACGGCACCGCCACCGCCGACGATCTGGACCGACTGCTCGACATCTCCGACAACGTCGCCGGCAAGTCGTTCTGCGCCCTCGGCGACGCCGCCGCGACCCCCATCATCTCGTCAATCGCGCTCTTCCGCGACGAGTACCTCGCGCACATCCCGGATGGCTGCCCGTTCGACCACAGCCGCTCCACCCTCTTCGACCGGACCGACCGTGCGGGCGCCGGCTCCCGGCGTCCGCCCGTGCGGCCGGCCACTCGACCGGACCCCACACGACCGGATCCCACACGACCCGAGGAGGTGGCCCGATGACCTCCGCCCGGTCAGGTGTCCCCCGCGACGCCCGCGGTCCCGACCAGGAGCCGGACCATGGCCGCGCCAAGTCAGAGCGCGCCAAGTCAGAGCGCACGGACGATCTCGTCATGCTCACCGTCGACGGCCGCGCGGTCTCTGTGCCGCCCGGCACGCTCATCATCCGCGCCGCCGAGCGGTTGGGCGTGCAGATCCCCCGCTTCTGCGATCACCCGCTGCTCGAGCCGGCCGGGGCGTGCCGCCAGTGCATCGTCGAGGTCGAGGGCGCGCCCAAGCCCGTCACCTCGTGCACCACCCCGGTCACCCAGGACATGCAGGTGCGCACGCAATTCACCTCCGAGATGGCCGACAAGGCCCAGCGCGGGGTGATGGAACTGCTGCTCATCAACCACCCGCTCGACTGCCCGGTCTGCGACAAGGGCGGCGAGTGCCCGCTGCAGAACCAGGCCCTGTCCAGCGGCCACGGGCGGTCGAGGTTCACCGAGGTCAAGCGCACGTTCCCCAAGCCGATCGCCATCTCGTCGCAGGTGCTGCTCGACCGCGAACGCTGCGTCATGTGCGCCCGGTGCACCCGCTTCTCCGAGCAGATCGCCGGGGACCCGTTCATCGACCTCTTCGAGCGCGGCGCCCGGCAGCAGGTCGGGGTGTACGGCGACGAGCCGTTCGAGTCCTACTTCTCGGGGAACACTGTCCAGATCTGCCCGGTGGGCGCCCTGACCGGCGCGCAGTACCGCTTCCGCGCCCGCCCCTTCGACCTGGTCTCCAGCCCGGCGGTCTGCGAGCACTGCGCCAGCGGTTGCGGGCAGCGCACCGACCACCGTCGCGGGAAGGTCCTGCGCCGCCTCGCCGGCGACGACCCCGAGGTCAACGAGGAGTGGAACTGCGACAAGGGCCGGTGGGCGTTCACCTACGCCACCCAGCGCGACCGCATCACCACCCCCATGGTCCGCGGCGAGGGCGGCGGGCTGGTCCCGGTCCCGTGGTCCACCGCCCTGGCGACCGCTGCCCAGGGGTTGGCCGCCGCCCGCGGACGGGCCGGGGTCCTCACCGGGGGGCGGCTCACCGCCGAGGACGCCTACGCCTACGCCAAGTTCGCCCGCACGGTGCTCGGTACGAACGACGTCGACTTCCGCGCCCGCCGCCATTCGGCCGAGGAAGCGGACTTCCTGGCCGACCGGGTCGCCAGGCGCGGCCCGGGCGGCGGGTCGGAGCAGGGATCCGGCGGCGGTCCGGGTCAGGACAGCGGGCCGGGCCAGGACGGCGGGCCGGGCCAGGACGGCGGGGCCGTGACCTACGCCGACCTCGAGACCGCACCCGCCGTGCTTCTCGTGGGCTTCGACCCGGAGGAGGAGTCGCCGATCGTGTTCCTCCGCCTGCGGCGGGCCGCGCGCGACCACGGGCTGAAGGTCTTCTCGATCGCGCCCTTCGCCACCCCTGCCATCCGCAAGACCCGCGGCGCTCTGCTGCCGACCGTCCCCGGGGCGGAGCCCGAGGTGCTCAGCGCCCTCGCCGTCGTCCCCTCCGAGCCCAGCGGAACCGGGCCCTCCGCGACCACCGACCCCACCCGCGGCGCCCTGCCCACTCTGCTGCGCGAGCCCGGCGCGGTCATCCTCGTCGGCGAGCGGCTCGGCGCGGTGCCCGGCGGGCTCACGGCCGCGGCCGCCCTCGCCGACACCACCGGCGCACGGCTGGCGTGGATTCCCCGGCGAGCGGGTGAGCGCGGGGCGCTCGAGACCGGGTGCCTGCCGGGACTGCTGCCCGGCGGCGCCTCCGTCACGGACGACGACGCCCGGCGGGCCCTCGCCGAGCTGTGGCGCTGCGACGATCTGCCCGCGACGCCCGGCCGGAGCACCGCCGAGCAGCTGGCCGCGGCCGGCTCCGGCGAGCTCGGGGCCCTGGTCGTCGGCGGGGTCGAGGCTGCCGACCTGCCCGACCCGCGCGCCGCGCTGGACGCGGTCGACGCCGCCGGCTTCGTCGTGAGCCTCGAGCTGCGCCGCAGTGAGATCACCGATCGCGCCGACGTCGTTCTGCCGGTCGCGGCAGTCGCCGAGAAGGCGGGCACGTTCGTGAACTGGGAGGGCCGGACCCGCCCCTTCGCCGCCGCCCTGACCGGTACCGATGCTCTGCCCGACCACCGGATCCTCAATGCCCTGGCCGAGGAGACCGGTGCCTGGTTCGGCCTGGCGGACGTGGAATCGGTGCGCCGCGAGATGCAGGCCGTCAGCCACGCGCTCCGCCCCGCATCCGCCTATTCGGATCCGCAGCCGCGCCCCGGCAGGGCGTCTCGCACCGACCGGAGCGCTGGCGAGACGCCATCCCCAGGAGCGGCTGCGGGGTCGGCGGCGTCGGCGGGAGCGGCTGCGGGGTCGGGGGCATCTGCGCGGGCGGCTGCGGGTCCGGAGCCCGGCGCCGGGCAGGCGGTCCTGGCCACGTGGCGGATGCTGCTCGACGACGGTCGCATGCAGGACGGGGAACCGCACCTCGCCGGCACCGCCCGCCGCCCCGTGGCCCGCCTGTCGCCGACGACCGCCCGCGAACTCGGAGCCGCCGACGGCGACCCGGTGACCGTCTCCACCGACCGCGGGGCGATCACCCTGCCGCTGGCCGTCACCGAGATGCCCGACCGCGTGGTCTGGGTACCGCAGAACTCGCCCGGGTCCGCCGTGAACGCGACTCTCGCCGCCGGCGCAGGCGACGTGGTGTCCATCGCGGCCGGGGAGGTGGCGTCATGACCGGGGTCGCGGTGAACGGGCCCGCCGTGCTCGCCGCCGCGGACCTGTCGACCACCGGCGCCGACCTCACGGCCTTCGGTACGGACCCGTGGTGGCTGGTGTTGGCCAAGGTCCTCGCGGTCTTCGTGTTCCTCGTGGTAACCGTGCTCGCGGCCATCTACCTGGAGCGCAAGATTCTGGCATGGATGCAGATGCGCATCGGCCCCAACCGCGTCGGCCCCGGTGGGATCCTGCAGAGCTTGGCCGACGGCGTGAAGATCGCCCTCAAGGAGGGATTCATCCCGGCCGGGGTCGACAAGCCGATCTTCCTGCTCGCACCGGTCATCGCGGTGATCCCGGCGTTCATGGCGTTCGCGGTGATCCCCTTCGGGCCCGTGGTCTCCGTCTTCGGCCACTCCACGCCGCTGCAGCTCACGGACCTGCACGTGGGAGTGCTCTACATCCTCGCCGTCACCTCGATCGGGGTGTACGGGATCGTGTTGGCGGGCTGGTCCTCCGGCTCGACCTACCCACTGCTCGGCGGCCTGCGCTCCACCGCCCAGGTGATCAGCTACGAGATCGCCATGGCGCTGTCGTTCGTCGGGGTGTTCCTCTTCGCCGGCACCATGTCGACGTCGGGGATCGTCGCCGCCCAGTCGCAGGTGTGGTTCGTGTTCCTGCTGCTGCCCTCGTTCGTCATCTACGTCATCTCGATGGTCGGCGAGACCAACCGCGCCCCCTTCGATCTGCCCGAGGCCGAGGGCGAACTCGTGGGCGGGTTCCACACCGAGTACTCCTCGCTGCGCTTCGCGATGTTCATGCTGGCCGAGTACGTCAACATGACCACAGTCTCCGCGCTGGCGGCCACCCTGTTCCTCGGCGGCTGGCAGGCCCCCCTGCCGTTCTCGCTGATCGACGGCGCGGATTCCGGGTGGTGGGCGCTGCTGTGGTTCGTGGCCAAGGTGTGGGCGTTCATGTTCCTGTTCATGTGGCTGCGAGCCACCCTCCCGCGACTGCGCTACGACCAGTTCATGGCCTTCGGCTGGAAGGTGCTCATCCCCGTCTCGCTGGCCTGGGTCATGTCGGTGGCGACCATCCGGGTGATCGTGGGCCCCGGGTCCGCTCTCCTCACGCCCGCCATGGTGATCGCGGGCCTGGTGGCGGTGGCGGTCATCGTCGTCGTCCATCGGTCCCGATCCCGGCGCGGCGGCCGGGCCACGCCCACCCGCGGCGACTCCCCACCCGCGTCCGTCACGCGGGGCGCGCGCTTCGACCCCACGGCCGGAGGGTTCCCCGTCCCGCCGCTCCCCCACCAGCGCGCCGCGCTGGGCCGCTTCACTTCTGCAGACTCGCCCCCCAGTCAGGAGGCCCGCCATGCCTAGGAGACTGCTGAACAAGCTGCGATCCTGGCACGGCCGGTGTGCGTGAGGGCCGGTTGGCCGTCGCGCGAGGTGCGGTGTTGGAGATTTCTGGGTTCGGCGAGAAGGGCGAGAGGTTCGCGGCGCCCACCGCGGGTTGTTCGAGCCTGTGCTGGGGCGGGAATGCCTGGCCCCGGCCCGCTGATCAGGCCAGGGCCCAGGTTCCGTTCTGGCTCGTTAGTCCCATCGCGACTAGCCGGCGCAGGTTCAGGGCGGCAACGCGGTGGTGGAGCCAGTCGTTGTTCTTCTCGACCCCGCGGTACGGCACGCGGCGGGCACCTCGGGTCAGCCAGGCGATCGAGCGTTCCACCATCGGTCGGTTCTGGCGGTAGACGGTCTTGAAGTCCTCATCGCCGGCCCGCTGGCGGTGCTGGCGTTGCAGCAGGTGATGCTCGCCGAGCACGACTTTGCGCCCCGTGGCTGAGGTGGTGCACCGCTGACGCAGCGGGCAGCCACGACACGCCGCCCCGAAGGTGGCATTGCCCTTGGCAGACAGGCCACGGGTGATGTTGGCGGGGCAGGTCAGGGTGCCCGCCACGGCGTCGAAGGTGAAGTCATCCAGGGTGAACCCGCCCTCGACTGCGGGCCGTAGCGGCCACGGCTTGACCAGGGGCAGCCACTGCTTGCCGGCCAGGGTGTGCAGCATGTCGCCGCTGGCATAGGCGGAATCGCCGAGCACTTCGACCGGCTCGCCGGCGTCGATGGTGGGATCGGCGGTGACCAGCTGCGCGCCGACCGCGGCATCGGAGTTGGTCGGCCCGTTGGGCTTGGTCAGGGAGCACATGGTGGTCAGGCCGGTGTCGGGCTCGACCACGATGTGGGCCTTGAACCCGTCTTGGCGGCGCTGGCGGGTCTTGTGGGCGTGGCGGGCATCGGGGTCCACGGTGGAGATCACCCGATCCGGGGCGGTGCGGCGGGCGATGCGCCACCGCCCGTCGGTACCGTCTGAATCCTCGGCCGGTTCGACATCCTGCCCTGCTACCAGCGCCAACAGGGCGACCGCTTCGGCCGGCTTGCCGCCGGCGGCGGTGATCGCCTGAACATCGAGTGCCGCCAACAGCGCCAGAGCATCGGCCACCAGGGCGGAGACCAACTCATCACGGGCGGCCTGGTCATCCCAGGCGATGCGCGGCTTACCGGCCTCGGTGTAGTCCTGCCCGCACACCGCCGCCAGCCGGGTGCACTCGGTGGCGATCAGCTCCTTCGCCCCGGGCACCTCGCGGCCGACCCGGCGGATCTGGGCGATGAGCTGGGTGATCGTGTCTTGACGGGCCACTGCGTCGTCCAAGACCGTTGAATCCAGCGCCCGGCGGGTCTTGGCCTTGACCGCACCGGTCTCGGCGATGACCTGGCGCACCACCTCGAAGATCCGCTGCGGTCGGTCACTGGCCGCCAGGCGGCGTCGCCAATAGGTCAACGTCGACGAGTTGAAACCCTTCGCATCGACCGGATACCCGCAGGCGGCCTTCCACCGCAGGTCGAACGTCAGCGCGTCGACCGCTTCCCGGTCTGAGTGACCGAACAGTGCCTGGAGCACGATGACCGAGGCGATCACCTCACCGGGAATCGACGGCCGGCCCCGGCCCGAGGGAAACAGGTCGGCGAACAACTCGTCCGGGAACAGCCGGTCCCGGTGCTCGGCGAGCAACGCGAACACGCTGCCCTCCTCGAGCAGATGCCCCGCCACCGACTCCACATCCAGCAACTCGCGCTGCCGATCCGACTCACCCTGCATGACCCACATCATTTCAGGGCCACCCCAACCCCGCAGGCCGGACACGCACTTTGTTCAGCAGTCTCCTAGGAAGTCACGGTCCCGGGTTCCCGGGTTCCTCGAACCGCTCGCCGGGTTCGGGGTGACGTTCTCCACGATGTTCCGCAAGGCGCACACCGAGCAGTACCCGGAGGAGAAGGTCCCCACCGCGCCCCGCTACCACGGGCGACACCAACTCAACCGCTACGCCGACGGGCTGGAGAAGTGCATCGGCTGCGAACTGTGCGCATGGGCGTGCCCGGCGGACGCGATCTACGTCGAGGGCGCCGACAACACCGCCGAGGAACGCTTCTCCCCCGGCGAACGCTACGGGCGGATCTACCAGATCAACTACCTGCGCTGCATCGGCTGCGGCCTGTGCGTGGAGGCGTGCCCGACCCGGGCGCTGACCATGACGAACGACTACGAGATGGTCGACGACAACCGCGCGGACCTCATCTACGAGAAGCACGACCTGCTCGGACCGATGCTCGCCGGGATGGTCCCCGCCCCGCACGACATGTACCCGGGCGCCGACCACTTCGACTACTACCGCGGAGAGATCACCGGCTCCGCGCCCGAGCAGGGTGAGCCGTACGAGCCCGGTGAGGCCGAGCCGCGCGGTGCGACCGCAGCCGGCTCGCGCGCGCGCCGCGGAAGGGGGGCCTCGTGACCACCGGGGAGTCCGTCCTGTTCTGGGCGCTGGCCATCATCGCCGTGGCCGGGGCGCTCGGGGTGGTCTCGGCGACCAAGGCGGTCTACTCGGCGCTGTGCTTGGCCGCAACGATGGTCTCGCTCGCCGTGCTGTACATCGCGCAGGGGGCGGTGTTCCTGGGCGTGGGCCAGATCGTCGTCTACACCGGCGCCGTGATGATGCTGTTCCTGTTCGTGGTGATGCTGATCGGGGTGGAGTCCTCGGACTCGCTGGTCGAGCGGATCCGGGGGCACCGGGTGGCGGCCATCGTCGCCGGCCTGGGGTTCGGCATCCTGCTGGCCACCGGGCTGGCGCGGGCGCAACTGCCGCCGTTCGCCGGGTTCGCCCCCGGATACTCGGACGTCCCCGCGCTGGCGGAGCTGCTGTTCTCCCGGCACGTGTGGGCGTTCGAGCTCACCGGGGTGCTGCTCATCATCGCCACCCTCGGCGCGATGGTCCTGGCGCACCGCGAGCGCTTCACCGGGCGCCTCACCCAGCGGGAGATGTCGCAGCAGCGTTTCCTCGACTGGCAGGCCGACGACTCCGCCCGCGTGACCCCGCTGCCCAGCTCCGGCGTGTACGCGCGCCGCAACTCCGCCGACATGCCCGCCCGACTGCCCGACGGGTCCGACGCCCCCGACTCGGTGAGCGAGGTGCTGCGGCGCCATGCGGCCGATCGCGCGGACGGTCCCGACGAACTCGGCAGCGGCGGACCCGGCGAAGGGGGCCGACGGTGAACCCCGAGTACTACCTCTACCTCTCGGCCGTGCTGTTCACCATCGGCGCGGCCGGGTTCCTGCTGCGGCGCAACGCCATCGTCCTGTTCATGTGCATCGAGCTCATGCTCAACGCCACCAACCTCGCCCTGGTGGCGTTCGCTCGGATGCACGGCGACGTCACCGGCCAACTCTTCGCGTTCTTCATCATGGTCGTGGCCGCCGCCGAGGTCGTGATCGGCCTCGCGATCATCATGGCCATCTACCGGTCCCGCCGATCGGCGTCCGTCGACGACGCCAACCTGCTCAGGTACTAGGGGGACGACGATGACGACGACCGTGATGACGACGACGACAACGACCGCAGCCGCCCTCGCCCCCGCCGTCGCCGGGTCCGCGCTCTGGCTCATCCCCGCACTGCCGCTGTTCGGCGCGGCGGTCCTGCTGCTGCTCGGTCGCCGCGCGGACGGGTGGGGCCACCTGCTCGGGTGCGCGACCGCGCTGGCCTCATTCGCGGTGGCGGTGTGGCAACTCGTCGCCATGACCGGCCGTGACGCCGCCGACCGTGCCTCCGGACAGACCCTGTTCGAGTGGGTCTCGGTCGGCGAGTTCCAGCTGGACTTCGGCCTGCGCCTTGACGAGCTGTCCATGGTGTTCGTCCTGCTCGTCACCGGCGTCGGGCTGCTCATCCACGTGTACTCGATCGGCTACATGGCGGCCGACCCGGCGCGGCGCAAGTTCTTCGCCTACCTCAACCTGTTCCTCGCGGCGATGCTGCTGCTGGTGCTGGCCGACAACTTCCTCGGCCTCTACCTGGGTTGGGAGGGTGTCGGCCTGGTCTCCTACCTGCTCATCGGGTTCTGGCAGCACAAGCCGTCCGCCGCCACCGCGGCGAAGAAGGCGTTCGTCGTCAACCGCGTCGGTGACATCGGTCTGGGTGTGGCGCTGATGGTCATGGTCACCCAGCTGGGCACGCTGTCCTACGAGGGCGTGTTCTCCGCGATCGGTGGCGGGGCGGCGGGCAGCGAGGCGGCGGTAGCCGACGGCGGGGCGGTGAGCTCGGGGCTGGTCACCGCGCTCGGGCTGCTGTTGCTGCTGGGCGCGTGCGCCAAGTCCGCCCAGGTGCCGCTGCAGTCCTGGCTCGGCGACGCGATGGAGGGCCCCACCCCGGTGTCGGCCCTCATCCACGCCGCGACCATGGTCACCGCGGGCGTCTACCTCATCACCCGGTCCAACCCGATCTACGACGCGACCCCGACCGCGCGCGCCGCGGTGATCGCGGTCGGCGCCGTGACGCTGCTGTTCGGTGCGGTCATCGGCTGCGCCAAGGACGACATCAAGAAGGTCCTCGCCGCCTCCACCATGAGCCAGGTCGGGTACATGGTCATGGCCGCCGGCTTCGGGCCCGCCGGATACGCACTGGCGATCATGCACCTGCTCACCCACGGCTTCTTCAAGGCCGGCCTCTTCCTCGGCGCCGGTTCGGTGATGCACGGGATGAACGACGAGGTCGACATGCGACGCTACGGCGCCCTACGCGCGGTCATGCCGATCACCTTTGCCACCTTCGGACTCGGCTACCTGGCCATCATCGGCGTCCCACCGTTCGCCGGGTTCTACTCCAAGGAGGGCATCATCTCCGCGGCGTTCGACGTGGGCAGCGAATCAGCTGCGGGTGGGGGGCCGGGCGCGGGCTCACTGATCGGCTACCTCCTGGGGGCGGTGGCCCTGCTCGGCGCGGGCCTGACCGCCTTCTACATGACCCGCGTGATGATCCTGACCTTCTTCGGGCCGCAGCGCTGGGCCGACGACGCCCACCCCCACGAGTCGCCGGCGATCATGACGGCGCCGATGATCACGATCGCCGTGGGATCGGTGCTCTCGGGTCTGCTGTTGTCGCTCGGCGGGCGGCTGCAGGACTGGCTCGCCCCGGTCGTTGGCGAGCACCACCCGGAGCACGTCCTACCGGTGTGGTTGGTCACCGCCGCCTCCCTGGTCGTGGTGGCCGTTGGCATCGCCCTGGCCGTGCACCGCTACGCCCGTAGTGAGGTCCCGGCCACCGCCCCCGCCGGCTCCGCTCTCACGCGGGCCGCGCGCCGCGACCTGTACGCCGACGACCTCAACGAGGCGGTGTTCATGCGACCCGGCCAGGCCCTGGTCGCGGGCACCGAGGTGATCGACCGGCGAGTGGTGGCCGGGGCGGCGACGGGCGTCGGCGCCACCCTCGGGGAACTGTCCGCCCGGACGAGGCTCCTGCAGTCCGGACTCACCCGCTCCTACGCGCTGTACATGCTGATCGGCGCGGTTCTGGTGATCGCCGCGATGTTGGGGGGTGGCGTGCTGTGACCGGCCCCGGACTGCTCACCGCGCTGTGGCTCACGCCCCTGGTCGGCGCCCTCGTCGTCGTCGTCCTCCCTGCGAGCGCGCGCCGCGCGGCGAGGCCCCTCGCCCTGGTCACGTCACTGATCGTCCTGGGGGTGGCCGTCGCGCTGGCGGTCGGGTTCGAGCCGGGCGGCGAGACCCACCAGTTCGTCGAGTCGCGGCCGTGGATCCCCGCGTTCGGTGCGACGTACACGCTCGGGCTCGACGGCGTGGCGCTCGTGCTGGTGCTGCTCACCGCCGCGCTCATGCCGCTGCTCCTGCTCGCCGGATGGCGTGACACCGACGGGCCCGGCGGCGCCCGCCCCGCCCCGAACGGTCGGCGCACGCAGGCGTACCCCGCGCTCATGCTGGCCACCCAGGCGCTCGCGCTGATCACCTTCCTGAGCCTCGACGTGCTGCTGTTCTACGTGGCGTTCGAGGCCATGCTCATCCCGCTCTACTTTCTCATCGGCGCGTTCGGGGACAGCGGCGCGGACCGGGCGCGGGCGGCCGTGCGGTTCCTCCTCTACAACCTGCTCGGCGGCCTGGTCATGCTGGCCGCGGTGCTCTGGCTTTACATGTACACAGACCGGGCCGGACTCGGGCCCGACGGCCGCGGCACCTTCGACTATCGCCTCATCACCGACGCCGTCGCCGACGGGCGACTGCAGATCCCGCCCGGCGCGATGCTGCTGCTGTTCGCCGGGTTCACGTTGGCCTTCGCGATCAAGGCCCCGCTGTGGCCGTTCCACACGTGGCTGCCCGGCGCCGCCGTCGCCGCGACGCCCGCCTCCGCGGTGCTCATGATGGCCGTGGTGGACAAGGTCGGCACCTTCGCGATGCTGCGGTACTCGCTGCCGCTGTTCCCCGAGGCCGCGGCGACCGCGGCGCCCGTGATGGTGACGCTCGCGGTGATCAGCATCGTCTACGGCGGCATCATGGCCATCGCCCAGACCGACCTCCTGCGCCTCATCGCGTACGCGTCGATCTCCCACTTCGGGTTCATCGTCCTGGGCGTGTTCGCCGCGACCGAGCAGTCGGCGGCCGGGTCGGCGCTGTACATGGTCAACCACGGCATCGCCACGGCCGCACTGTTCCTCGTGGCCGGGTTCCTCGTCCGGCGGCACCGGATCCGCGAGATCGGCTACTTCGGCGGGGTGCAGCAGGCTGCTCCCCTGCTGGCCGGGGTGTTCCTCATCGCCGGGCTCGCGACGCTGTCACTGCCCGGACTGGCCCCGTTCATCAGCGAGTTCCTGGTGTTCGTCGGCACGTTCGAGGTCTACCCCGTCGCCGCCGTACTGGCCACGTCCACCTTCGTCCTGGCGGCCGTCTACATCCTGTGGACCTACCAACGGGTCATGGGCGGGCCCGTCGCACCGGGACTGCGGTCCACGCCCGACCTGACGACCCGCGAGCGCGTGGTGCTGGCCCCGCTGGTCGTGGCGCTGATCGTGCTGGGCTTCTACCCGCAGCCGGCGCTCGACGTGATCGACCCGGCGGTCACCGAGACCGTCGCCCACGTGGAAGGTGCCACCCGATGACCCCGAACATCGCCTACTCCTCGCTCCTGCCGCTGCTCGTGGTGCTCGGGACGGCGATCGTCTCGGTGCTCGTCGAGGCGTTCGCCCCCGCCCGACACCGCTATGCCGCGCAGCTGGTGCTGTACCTCGGCGGGCTCGTCGCGGCGCTGGTGACGGTGGTTCTGCTCGCCGGGACGCGGCTGGTGACGGCTGGCGGCGCCGTGGCCGTCGACGGGCCGACGCTGTTCCTGCAGGGGGCGACGGTCCTCGTGGCGATCGGGGCGGGGGTGCTCATCGGGGAACGCTCCCGGGTGGGCGCGGCGGCCGGGGCCTCGTCGGGTTCGGTGGGCGCGTCGGCCACGGCCCGTCGCCCGGTGCTCGCGGGCTTCGCCCCGCAGGCCGCCCTGGCCCCGGGCGGCGACGCCGAACGCGAGGCCGAACGCGCGGGCGTCTCCCAGACCGAGGTCTTCCCGCTCGCACTGTTCGCCACGGGCGGGCTCATGTTGTTCCCCGCGGCGAACGACCTCATCACCCTGTTCATCGCGCTCGAGGTGCTCTCCCTGCCGCTGTACGTGATGTGTGGCATGGCCCGCCGCCGGCGACTCCTCTCGCAGGAGGCCGCGGTCAAGTACTTCCTGCTGGGGTCGTTCTCCTCGGCCATCTTCGCCTACGGCGCCGCACTGATCTACGGCTACGCCGGGACCGTCGAGTTCGGCGGGATCGCAGCGGTAGTAGCGGCCGAGGGCGGCAGCTCACTGGCGCTGATCGGTGTGGCGATGATGTCGGTGGGCCTGCTGTTCAAGGTCGGGGCCGTGCCGTTCCACACCTGGACCCCCGACGTCTACCAGGGCGCGCCCACCTCGATCACGGCGTTCATGGCCGCCGGGACCAAGCTCGCCGCGTTCGGTGCGATCCTGCGGTTCTTCCACACCGCCGTCCCCCGCCTCGAGGACGACTGGGCGCCCGTGCTCTGGGTGATCGCGGCGCTGACGATGATCGTCGGCACGGTCGTCGGTGTCACGCAGAACGACGTCAAACGCCTGCTGGCCTACTCCTCCGTCGCGCACGCCGGATTCCTGCTCACCGGGGTGCTCGGCCCTCCGGCGGCCGGTACCTCCGCCGTGCTGTTCTACCTCGCGGCGTACGCGGTGAGCACCGTCGGCGTGTTCGCGGTGGCCGGGCTGGTCCGCGCGCCCGACGGCGCCGAGATCACCGACCTGCAGGCCTGGGCCGGGCTCGGCCGACGTCAGCCACTGGTGTCGGGCGCGTTCGCACTGCTGCTGCTCGCACTCGCGGGCATCCCGCTGACCAGCGGGTTCATCGCCAAGTTCGCGGTGTTCTCCGCAGCCGTTGCCGGCGGCGCGGTGAGCCTCGTGGTGATCGGCGTGCTCACGAGCGCGATCGCGGCCTCGTTCTACGTCCGCGTGATCGTGGTGATGTTCTTCCGCGATGCGGGCGAGGGCTCCGCAGGCGACGGCTCAGCAGGCGCCGGATCCGGGCGGTTCGGCTCCGCAGGGTCGGGCTCCGCAGGGTCGGGCTCCGCAGGGTCGGGCTCCGCAGGGTCGGGCTCCGCTGGGTCGGGTGAGGTGGCGTTCGCGCGCAGGCCCGTCACGTACGCGGTCGTCGGCGTCGCGGTCGTCGTGACGATCCTGCTGGGGATCATGCCGCAGCCTCTGCTCGACCTGGCCTCCATGGCGGCCGCGTTCGCGGGGTAGGAGTTCGAGAGGGCGGAGTCCGCGGGGTAGGAGTTCGCGGGGTAAACAGCCATCCGGCCGTCAGTAGCCGCGTCGACAAGAGTCTTTCACCCGTATCGGTCGAGTAGCAGTGCACGAAACACTCTTCTCGACGACTGCCGCCCGCCGCCTGCCGCCCGCCGCGCCCCCGGAGCCCGCCGCGCCCCCTACTCCCCCAGGCCCAGCGGGGTGGCGTCGAACTCCCCGGACAACGCGGAAACCGACCGAGCCAGTCGGAGGTCGCGCTGGGTCACCCCGTCGACGTCGTGGCTGCGGAGATCGAGGGTGACCTCGTCGTAACTCCACAGCAGGTCGGGGTGGTGGTCCTGCGAATTGGCGGCCTGCCCGATCGCGGTGACCAGGTTGATCGCGGCCTGAGGGGTCTCGCACACGGCCGTGTAGGTCAACGACCCTTCCGAGAAGGCCCAGCCGGGCAGGTCGGCGAGGCCTTCGGCGATCTGCTCCTCGGTCAGGCGGGTGTTGTCGTCGGCGGCGGGGCGGGCGTTGTCGGCGTCTGCGCTCATGCCGTCCAGTCTGGCACCTCGCGGCGCACCCGGCACTCCCGCCGGGGCGCGGGAACTCTCCGCCGCGTTCGGCGCTTCCCGCCACGTCGGCCACCGGTCGCGCCGCCTACCCTGTGGGAGTGAAATCCCCCGCCAGCTCCCTACCCCCGGCGCCGGCCGGTACGCACCCAGCCCGTCGGGCGACCTGCACCTGGGCAATCTGCGCACGGCGGTGGCGGCGTGGGTGCTGGCCCGCGATTCGGGCCGGGCGTTCCGGATGCGCGTCGACGATCTCGACGCCGCCCGCGCCCGGCCCGGGGTGGCCGAGCGTCAGCTGGCGGACCTGGCGGCGATCGGCCTCGACTGGGACGGCGAGATCATGTGGGAGTCCGAGCGGGCGCACGCCTACGCCGCGGCGGCGAACCAGCTGGCCGATCAGGACCTGGTCTATGAGTGCTACTGCTCGCGCCGCGAGATCGCCGAGGCCCCCCGCGCCCCGCACTCCCCGCCCGGGTCGTACCCCGGAACGTGCCGCGACCTGTCGGAGGCCGAACGGGAGCGTCGCCGGGAGGCACTCGGCCCGGGGAGGGTGCCGGCGCTGCGACTGCGCGCGACGGTCGCGGAGTTGACGATCACCGACCGGGTCCACGGGCCGTACACGGGCGTCGTCGACGACGTGGTCCTGCGCCGCGGTGACGGCGTGTGGGCGTACAACCTCGCCGTCGTCGTCGATGATGCCGAGCAGGGCGTCGACCAGGTCGTGCGCGGCGAGGACCTGCTCTCCTCCACTCCCCGCCAGGCCCATCTGGCCGACCTGCTGGGCCTGCCGCATCCGGAGTACGTGCACGTGCCGCTCGCGGTCAACGCCGCCGGTGAGCGTCTGGCCAAGCGGGACGGCGCGGTGACCCTGGCCGATCTGGCGCAGGAGGGGACGACGACGAGGGCCGCGGTCGCCCGGATCGTGGCCTCACTCGGTGGGCCGGAAGGCGCGGACTCGATCGAGGCGCTGCATGGGGTGGTCACCACCGAGTCCTTGCGGTCCGGCCCCTGGGTGGTGGCCTGATCGGCCGACACGCGCCCAGCCCGGCCCGACCGCCTCATCGAAAAGAGCGTTCCGCGCAGACCCACTCGCACAACGCGTGCGGAAGCGACTTGTCGATCAACGGTGACGCGGCGCGACGCGGCCTATTCGGCAGGCAGGGATTCGGCATCGCGGTGGGCGGCGCGGATAATCGTCGTTCGTGACCACTTCATCGCAGAATTCCGACCAGCTGGGGACTGGGCGGCCGGACGGGAACACTCCCGAGCCGGCGCCCAGCACCTCCTCCACCGCCTCCGCCGGTCTCCCCGGCCGCGCCGTGTTCGCCACCGTCGCCAGCCCGTACTACGGCTATCTCATCGCCCTGTTCGTCGGCGTGATGCTCATCAGCAACGTCACCGGAACCAAGGGCGTCCTCCTCTTCCCCGACCTGAGCTTCGAACTCGGGTTCCTCTCGATGGACGGGCTCGTCACCGACGGCGCCTTCCTGCTCTTCCCGCTGGCCTACGTGCTCGGCGACGTGATCAGTGAGGTGTACGGCTTCAAGGCGATGCGCCGCGTCGTGCTCTCCGGTTTCGCCGTGCTGGCCCTGGCAGCGTTGAGCTTCAGCCTGACCGTGCAGCTGCCGCCGGCCGACTTCTACGAGAACCAGGACGCGTTCGAGGCCGTCGCGGGGGTCATCCCGCAGTTCTTCCTCGCCGGCCTGGCCGGGTACGTCGTCGGCGAGTTGCTCAACTCCTACGTCCTGGTGTGGATGAAGCGCCGCACCGGTGAGCGGAGTCTGTGGGCGCGGCTCCTGGGGTCGACCGTGGTGGGCCAGCTCGCCGACACGCTGGTGTTCTGCACGATCGCGGCTCCGGCGCTGGGCATGGTGCTCGGCTCGGGCGACTACTGGAACTACGTCGTCATCGGCTTCGTCTGGAAGACCCTCGTCGAGGCGGTCCTGCTGCCGGTGACCTACGTGGTGATCGCGTGGATCAAGAAGCGCGAGCCCAGCTATCAGGCTGCACTGTCGGGTTCCGCCCTGTCACACTCGGCGGTATGACCTCCGCTGACCGGGACGCAGACGACGGGCGCGACGCCGCCCGACCCGCCGCGGTGGCGGTGCTCGGCGCGACGGTCGACGACCAGACCAGGTGCGTCCACTACCACGGCCCGTTGGACGTCATCGCGATCCGCTTCCACTGCTGCGGGGACTTCTATCCCTGTTTCCGCTGCCACGCCGACGCCACCGACCACGCGCTGTCGGTGTGGCCGCGGGACGAGTTCGACACCGATGCCCTGCTCTGTGGCGCGTGCCGGACCACGCTGACGATCGCCGAGTACCAGGCCACCGACGCCTGCCCGGCCTGCGGCACGGCGTTCAACCCGGGCTGCTCGCTGCACTACCCGCTCTACTTCGAGTGACGAGCCCCGGTTCTTCGTCCCGCCGCGGCCCGGGTCCCTACAACGATGCGCCCGGGAATCCGTCTGCTTCATTCATGGTCTTGATCACCGTGAGCAACACGCCGAGAACCAGCCGGGTGAGATCCTCCCGCTGGGCGAGATCCGCATCACGGCCGAGCTTGAGCGCGCGTTCCGCCGGCTCGGGGTCGGGAAGACCCCTGACCGCTGCCGCCAGGGCCTCCGACTCCGCGCGGCTGACCCCGAGAATCTTCGAATCGGACACGATCGTCTCGACGATGTCCCGCAGGACCGAGCCCTCCCTGTCGTCGAGCTGCGGGACGACGCGGACGATGTCGTCGTAGAGCCCCTCGACGTAGTCGTGGTCGTCCGGGTCTTGCTGGTCACGGGAGGCGTCTTCGGCGACAGAACAGAGGAAGTCGAACAGCATCTGGTCGGCCGTGTAGGGCCCCGGCCAGAGGCCGAGGTGCTCGTCGAACGGTAGAGCGGCCGCGCGAGAGATCAGCTTTCCGGCCACCTCTTCTGCCCCGTCGACCATTCTGGCCAACGCCTTGTCCAGGAGATTGAACGCTGCCTCCATCGCCGCCTCGCTGACCGGCGCCAGCGCCCCGGTCTTGGAATCCGGGTGGAGCCCGTAGGCCGTTCGACGTGCCAGGTTCTCTTCGGACGTCAGCCTGCGGTCGTGTGCCATGCGCTCAGCTTGTCATCCGCGGCGGCTCGGCGTTCCGTCACCGCCCCGAGTAGTACCGCCCCAGGAACTGTTCCTTGTAGGCGACGTACTCGTCGGGCCCGGCCGCCATCGCCGCGCGCACCTCGTCGACCAGCCGCACCACAAAGGCCAGGTTGTGCAGGGTGAGCAGGGTGGAGCCAAGGAACTCCTTGGCCTTGAACAGGTGATGCAGGTAGGCGCGGCTGTACTCGCGCGACACCTCGGACGGCCCCTCGGGGTCGAGCGGGGTGTGGTCGTGGCGGAACTGGGCGCGGGTGATGTTGACCCGCCCGTCGAGCGTGTAGATCCCACCGTGGCGGGCCAGCCGGGTGGGCGCGACGCAGTCGAAGGTGTCGGCGCCGTTCTCCACGGCGGTGAAGATGTCGTCGGGCTCGCTGATGCCCAACAGGTGTCGCGGCCGGTCCTCGGGCAGTTCCTCGGTGCACCAGCCGACGATCGTTCCGAGGTTCTCCTTCTCCAGCGCGCCGCCGATTCCGTAGCCGCCGAACCCGCGCCGCCCCTCGGCCTCGGCGCGCTCGCTCATCTCCACGAGCCCGCGCACGGCCTGCCGCCGCAAATCCTCGAACTGTGCACCCTGGATCACGCCCCACAGTGACTGCCCCGGTCGGTGCCCCCGCTCCAGCGACAGCCGCTCGTGCTCGTCGAGGCAGCGCTGCGCCCATCGCCGGGTCCGCTCCACCGAACTCTCCTGGTATTTCCGCGTGTTCATCAGCGTGGTGAGCTCGTCGAACGCGAACAGGATGTCGGCGCCCAGCGAGTGCTGGATGCGCATGGACACCTCGGGCGAGAAGCGGTGCCGGGAGCCGTCGAGGTGCGAGGTGAAGGTGACGCCGTCCTCGTCGACCTTCGCGAGCCGGCCCTGCCCCTTGTTGGTGGCCGCGTCGTCCGGTTTGGCGGCCGCGCCCGCGGACATCTCGATGACCTTCTTGAATCCCACCCCGAGGCTCATCACCTGGAAGCCGCCGGAGTCGGTGTAGGTGGGCCCGGACCAGCGCATGAACTCCCCCAGCCCGCCGGCGGCGTCGACGACCTCGTGCCCGGGCTGCAGGTACAGGTGGTAGGCGTTCGCCAGGACGGCCTGGGCGCCGGTGGAGCGGACCTGCTCGGGGGTCAGCGTCTTGACGGTGGCCTTGGTGCCGACGGGGATGAACGCCGGGGTGGCGATGTCACCGTGCGGAGTGTGGATGACACCCGTCCGCCCGCCTGCCGTCCCGTCGAGGACCATCCGCTCGCCCACGTCGAAGGTGGTCGCGCGGGTGGTGGGCGTGGCGTTGTCCGGCATCACTCCATCGTGGCATGGCGGTCGCGGATTGCGGACGTGACCCTAAGATGGAGAGGTACGTCGGCATGGGGGGCGTAGTCGTCGGCGTCGGAGGGCGCGACGTGCGCGCCCGAGAGTACGACGACGAGGTGGGGCGATGACCACATCAGGTGGCCGTAGGCTCTCCAAGCACGAGCGCCGTTCCCAGCTGATCGTGTTGGGGATCCGTTTGCTGGAGACCGTGCCTTTCCATGCCCTGTCGCTGGACGACGTCGCCGAGCGGGCCGGGGTGTCCCGCAGCCTGCTCTTCCATTACTTCCCCACCAAGCTGGATTACCTCACGGCGGTCGTGCGTGCAGCGGCCGACCACGTGCTGTCGCTGACCGAGATCCCGGTGGGCGCGCACGCCGAGGACAGCACGCGCGCGATCATCACGGCGTTGGTGCGCTACATCCAGCGGCGGCGGGACAACTACGTGGCGGTCCTGCGGTCCGGCAGGGCTGTGGATCCGGCGTTGGAGAAGGTCGTCGACGGCATGCACCGCACGATCAGCCTGCGGATCCTCGACAGCCTCGGGGTACACGACCCGGACCCCCTGGCGCTCGCTCTCACGCGGGCGTGGTTGGCCGGCACCGAGGAGTTGGCGTTGCTGGGTGAGGAGTCGGGGCTGCCGCAGGACACGGTGATCGATGCGGCACTGTCGACCCTGAGCTCGGTCGTGACACTGCCCGACTTCGCCGAGGAGTCCTCCGGCCACGCCTGACAGCGCATCTCGCCTGCGCCCGCGCCTGCCCCACCCACAGCCGCCCGTCGCCATGGCGTCTCGCACCCACCGCCCCACACACAGCCGCCCGTCGCCATGGCGTCTCGCACCCACCGCGGGGCAGGCGAGACGCCATCGTCAGGGGCGGCTGCCGAGGGGGCGGAATGGCGCGGGGGCGGCTGCCGAGGGGGCGGCCAGGCGCGGGAACGGCTGCCACGGGCGAGGGGGCGGAATGACGAGAGCCCCGGACCTCTCTCGAGATCCGGGGCTCTCCCCGTGGCGGTGGCGGTGGGATTTGAACCCACGGTTGGGGGTTACCCAACACAGCATTTCGAGTGCTGCACCTTCGGCCGCTCGGACACGCCACCGCCGATTAGGCTACTTCACGCATGGCCCCAGACGAAAATCGCCAGGCCAGAGGCGAGGAGTCAGCTGCTGCAACTCACTTGTCGTTGCCGGTGAGCTTGCTCGCGGCCTCGTTGGCCTTGTCCTTGAGCTTCTCGGCACCCTGCTTGATGCCGGCCTCGCCCTGGTCGGCCTGGCCCTCGGCCTGCAGGTCACGGTCTCCCGTCGCGGCGCCGGCCGACTCCTTGGCGCGGCCGCCCAGCTCCTCGGCCTTGTTCGAGAACTTGTCTCCCACTCCCATGTGGTGCTCCTCTCGATCGCGGCGCCGGGGTCCGGCACCTCTCACGACCCACGGTACGGAGATGCCGGGCCGGCCTCCACCGCGAGCGGGTCACGATCGCGTCACCGACGGGCGCCCCGCCGCGGACCCCGGCACAGCCGCCGTCATCGACGAGCGCGGAAGAAACCCTCCAGGACGGCCGCACACTCGTCCTCGAGCACACCACCCCGCACCTCTGGACGGTGCACCAGACGTCGGTCGCGGACGACGTCCCACAGCGACCCACACGCCCCGGTGCGCGGCTCCCAGGCTCCGAAGACGATGCGGCCGACCCGCGCCGCGACCGCCGCCCCCGCGCACATCGTGCAAGGCTCCAGGGTCACCACGAGACTGCAGTCCTCCAGCCGCCAACCGTCGCCCAGGACCCGCGCGGCCTCGCGGAGCGCGATCACCTCGGCGTGCGCGAACGGGTCACCGTCGGCCTCCCGCCGATTGGTGGCGGCGGCCAACTCCCGACCGTCGGGGCCCAGCACCAGCGCGCCGACGGGCACGTCCTCGGCCGGGGTACCGCCCGCCACGGCCAGGGCGCGCCTCACCAGCATCTCGTCGGCCACCCGCGCGGAGCCCCGGTGTTCGGGGTGCGCCGATCCGGGATGCGCCGGACCTGCCGGGCTCACGAGTCGGGCTGGTGCCGCTCGAACTCGTCGCCGAAGCCCATCCGCTCGGCCACCGACTGCAGCTGTTCGTCGGCGTAGAGGTCGGTCTCGGAGACGATGATCTCCAGCACCCCGGCGGGCAGTCCCATGTCGTCGAGGATCGCCATGTCGCCCTCACCCCACGGGTCGGTCTGCTCGAGCTCCTCGTCGGTCATGTCGGGCACGTCCACGTTGAGCTCGTCGAGCACATCCGCGGCGAGGTCGTAGTCCAGCGACGCGGTCGCGTCCGAGAGCATGAGCCGCATCCCGGACGGGCCCGGGCGCAGGATCACGAAGAACTCGTGGTCCACGTCGACCAACCCGAACGACGGCCCCTCCGCGCGCAGCGACCGGACCTGCCGGGCGGCGTCGTCGAGACTGGTGAGGGCGGCGTCGTCCAGACGGGTGACCTGCCAGGAACCGCCGTCCTGGACCACCCCGAGTGCGATGCCGGTGACCGAGTCGTCGTCGGAGTCGCGGGAGGTTCGGTCGGAGCTGCTGGGCATGGGCTCAACCGTAGTCTGCTGTGAGAACCTTGTCAGGTGACGGTGACGGCGGACGTGTGCGTGCTCGGGGTCGGCCTGATCGGCGGCTCACTCCTGCGGGCCCTCGGCCCCGATCGGACCTTCGGCTGGAACCGCTCCCCCGCCGGCGCCGAGGCCGCCACCGCCGCCGGTTTCGACGTCACCACGGATCTGCCCACCACACTCCGCCGGGCCGCGGAGGCGGATGCCCTCGTCGTCGTCGGCGTCCCCCTCCCCGCCCTTGAGTCGGTCCTGGGCGCGGTGGCCGAGCACGCACCCACCGTCGCCCTCACCGACGTGATCAGCGTCAAGGGCCCCGTGCTGGAGGCGGTACGACGTCACGGACTGGGGGCGCGGTTCGTCGGCGGGCACCCCATGGCCGGCACCGCCCACTCCGGCTGGGACGCAGGCGACCCCGACCTGTTCCGCGGCGCCACGTGGCTCGTCGCGGCCGACGACGACGCCGACCCCGACACCTGGGGACGGGTGGCGCGGCTCGCGCTGGACAGTGGCGCACGGGTGGTCTCGGCGACCTCCGCCGACCACGACGCGGCCGTCGCCCGGATCTCCCACCTGGGGCACGTGCTGGCCGAGGCGCTCGCGCTGGCGGGCGGTCGGGGCGGGGACCTCGCGCTCTCGTTGGCGGCAGGGTCGTTCCGCGACGGCACGCGCGTCGCCGGGACCGCGCCCGATCTGGTGCGCGCGATCTGCGAACCCAACCGGGACGCGCTGCTGGACGTGCTGGACGAGTGCCTCGCCGACCTCGGGGCCGCGCGGGCGTCGCTGGCCGAGCGGGGAACGCTGGGGCCGCTCGTCGACGACGGCCACCGCGCGCGGCGCGCCTACGAGGACGCGCAGGCCGATCGCACCGGCGGGGATCTCCGGCCGGCGGAGGTCACGCCGGGGGCGGCCGGGTGGCTCGAGGCGCTCCGCGAGGCGGGCGCCGCGGGCAGGGCGGTCAGGCTCGCCGACAGGCTCTGAAAGGCCCTTCGGCTGGCCGTTCAGGCCCTTCGGCTGGCCGTTCAGGCCCTTCGGCTGAGCCCCGGCACGTCGATGATCACGCCGTCGGCGTCGACCGTCGCGCTGGTCGACGCGGTGGCGGTGATGCCGTGGACCTGCTCGTCGTCGCTGGAGAGGGTGACCGTGTCCTCGGTGACGTCGAGTGTCAGGGAATCCACCGACAACACCCGCACGTCCTCGGAACCCGGCTGTGCGTGCAGACCCAGGCGACGGATCATGACGCTGGCGAAGAACACGCTGTAGGTGATGTCCACGTCCACCACGCCGTCGCCGCCCACGCGGGAGCGGGTGCCGGAGGAGTCCTCGAGCAGCCAGGCCCCCTCGTCGTCGCAGACCAGGTCGATCGTGCGCTCGTACTCCTCCGTGGTGAGGGTCAGCCACACCCGGCGCAGGGTCGTGTCGGCGCTGAGTCGAGCCTCGTACTCCACGGTGAAGGCGGGGTTGTCCGGGCCGGCGGCGGCGACGATCCGACCGCGGGCGCGGGTGGAATCACCCTTGGGGACGACCCTGACCTGCTCGATCAGTCTGCCGTTCTCGGATATCCACGTGTACATACGGGTGACCGAGGCACGGTGCGCTTCGGTCTGCGGCGAGGACGTCTCAGAAGCGTTCACAGCCTCCACGGTAGGAAAATCTCCACCGAAACGCACATCTGAGTCCCGTTAACCTCCTGCCCACCACCCGTCACTCGGGCGGATCCGGCTCCCGGGCGGTCCTGAGGAGGAACTGAGGGCCCACGGAGCGCTGCGGGCCCGCAGGCCCGCAGGCCGGGCTCAGCGCCGCCGCAGGTCCACCCGTGCGCGGCGCCACGGGTACAGGGTGACGTTGCGGGACCGCGGCCACTCGCGACCGCTGCCCACCGGCTCCAGGCGGTACCGCTCCAGCACCTGCCGCAGGATGACCTGGCCCTCCATCATCGCGAACGAGGCCCCGATGCAGCGGCGCGCGCCGCCGCCGAAGGGCAGCCACTCGGTCGGCGTGGGCACCTCGCCGAGGAACCTCCCCGGGTCGAAGTCACGGGGTCCGGCGTAGGTGGCCGCGGAGCGGTGGGCCAGGACGATCGACGGCGAGATCGTCACTCCCCGCGGGTAGGTCCGCCCGCCGACGGTGGCCGGCTCCTGCAGCTCCCGCATCACCATCGGCACCACCGGATGCAACCGAAGGACCTCCTTGAGCACGGCGTCGAGGTACTCCGACCCGCCCTCGGCGATCTCGGCCACACACCGGTCCTGGACGTCCGGGTGGCGGGCCAGTTCCAGCATCGACCACGCCATCGCCGTGGCCGTGGTCTCGTGCCCGGCCGCCACGAGGGTCATGAGCTGGTCGCGCAGCTCCTGGTCCGACAGTCCCTGCGCGTCGGCCGCCGAGGCGCGGACGAGCAGCGCCAGGAGGTCCCGCCGCTCGGACAGGGCCGGATCCAGGCGGGCCGCGGAGATCTCCTCACCGAGGAACTCGTGGATGGTCTCCAGGTCCCGCACCTCCCGGCTCCACGGCCACCGCCGGCGCAGCGCGGGGATCCCCAGGCCGATCATCACCACCGGGCCGGCATCGACCGCCCGGGCGACGATCGGCCGCATCTGGTCCAGGCGCGCCGAGTCCGTCACCCCGAAGACCACCCGCAGGATCACCTCGAGCGTCAGCTGGTTGAGCAGCACGTGGGCGCGGACGCGGCCCGACCGCGGCCAGTGGTCCAGCTGTTCGCGGGTGACCTCCTCGACGAGCGTGCGGTAGCCGTCGATCTCGCGCCGCCCGAACGCCGGCGCCAGCAGCCGCCGGGCGCGCGCGTGCTCGTCACCGTCCTGGAGGAGCAGCGAGTGCTCGCCGAGGAGGGGGCGGAGCAGGTCGTTGCCCTTGCCGGCGTGGAAGACCGACGGCGAGCCGGCGAACACGTCCTTGATCTGCGCGGGCTCGGACACCGCGACGACCTTGCGCCCGGCGGGCATGAGATCGAGCGTGAACGGCACCCCGTAGCGCCGGGCCGCCGCCGGGAAGACGAGGGCGGGAGCCGACAGGGCCAGCACCGCCTGCAGGATCCGCGGGAGCCGGGGGCCGGGTGGGAGCCCGTCCCGCCCGGCCCCAGCCTGCATGGTCGGGCCGGGGCCCGCGTGACCGTGTGCCGGGCCGGGGCCCGCGTGACCGTGTGTCGCCTCGCTGCGCATGCGCTCACCGTACGAGTCGGCACGCCCCCGCCGCAGCGGGATCGGTGATGCCCGGCGTCCGCCCGCGCACCCCTGCGTCACCCGCGGGTGGCCGGACGTTCACCGGTATCGCCACCTCGTCGTCGTCGATCCGGTCTAGCGTGGACCACATGGCCGTGCTCCCCGTGGACCTGGACTCGACGCCCGACGACATCGCCTCCCTCCTCGCCGTGGACGCCGCCGTCCGCGCGGCGGTGGGCCTCGACCACCACGCGCCCGCCACCGGCGCCCTGCACTGGTCGGCGGACGAGGGGATGTGGATGGCGTTGCTGCGACCGGGGCCCGGGCGCGCACTCCTCGCCGGCTGGCACCACGAGTTCTCGCTCACCGAGGGCAGCGGCACCGCCGGCGAGGCCGGCACCGACCTGGTGGGCGACGCCCCCGGCTGGTGGCGCCGCGGCGTCGAACACGCCCGCACCCACGACGCGTGCCTGGGCTTCCTGTACGGGTGGGACGGGTCACGGTGGTGGCGACTGGACCAACCCACCGACGACGGCTTCGACCCCGAACTGTTCCCGGTGACGCGGGCCGCCCTGCGCGACATCGTCGACGAACTGGCCGACGACACCCTGCTCGACGCCCCCGACCCCGATGCCGTGGAGGCACTGCTCAACGCCGGGTCCGCCCTCACCGCCGTCGAGCTCGGCGCGGTGCTCCACGCCCCCGACGGCTGGCCCGAGGTCGACCTCGACGCCGGCGCCCGCGCCGCCCGGGAGTTCCGCTCCGCGGTCCCCGCCTGATCCCCCTCCGGCACCGCACCCCGCCACATTTCTGTAACCATGGTCCGGTGAAGAGACTCGGCTACGTGGCGGTGAGACGCCTCGCGCTCGAGATCATCGGGTGGACGCTCATCGTTCTCGGCATCGCCGCACTGTTCCTCCCTGGTCCCGGGCTCCTCATGCTGTTCGCCGGGACGGTGGTGCTCTCACGGCAGTACGAGTGGTTCGACCGGCGCCTCCTGTCGATCAAGCGCGTCGCCATGGAGGGCGCCTCCCGCGGGGTCCAGTCGTGGCCCAAGATCGCCGGGTCACTGCTCGGCGTGGCCTGGCTGATCGGCCTGGGGATCTTCTGGGGGATCGGCTCGACGGTGCCGACCTGGTGGCCGCTGTCGGCCGACCTCTGGCTGATCGGCGGCTGGGGCACCGGCGGCACCCTCATCTTCTCGGGCCTCGTCGGGCTGGCGCTGCTCGTCTACGCACTGCGTCGGTTCCGCGGCAGCCCGTACGACCACGAGGCGGAGGTGGTGCACGAGCACCAGCGCCGCGAGGAGCGGCGCCGGGCGCGGGCCGCGCGGCGGCACGCCCACGCGGCGGCGCGCCGCGCCGATCCGGGCGTCACTCCAGGCTGAACCTCTCCTCGCCGCCCACCTCGACCATCCGCTGCTCCCCACGCACGCACACGCACACCGGGGTCGCGTCGATCACGCCGTCGCGGTGACGGATCACCACCTCGTCCCGCATCACCGTCACCGTGAGCGGCGATCGCAGGTAGGTCATGTTGAACGAGACCCCGTCGATCCCGCCGGGCAGATTCGGGTCGAACTGCAGCATCCCGCCCTCGACCCGCATCCCGGCGTAGAAGCGCTGCACGAGGTCGACCGTGCCGGACATGACCCCCATGTGAATGCCCTCGCGGGTGGTGCCGCCCTGGATGTCGTGCACGTCGCTGCCCAGCGCGACCTTGAACCGTTCCCAGGAACTGTCCGGGTCGAAGCGTGCGAGGACGCCCGCGTGGGTGATGTACGACAGGGTCGACCCGTGGGAGGTGCGGCGGTCGTAGTACTCGATGGTGCGCCGCGCGGCGTCGTCGGGGAACTCGTACTCGAGACGCCCGAACACCCGTCGCAGCTCGTCGTCACTGAAGAGGAAGAACAGCATCACCGCGTCGGCCTGCTTGGCCAGCTTGTACCGGTCCGGGGTGTCGCCCTCGGCCTTGAGGATCCGGTCGAGCCGCTGGATGTTGCCGTACCTGGCGCGGTATCCCTCCCAGTCCAGCTCCTCCAGCTCCTCGTAGCCCTCGAACTGGCTGATGATCCCGTCGTGGAACGGGACGAACATCTTTCGGCTCATGTCCTTCCACCGGGCGATCTCCTCGTCGCGCAGTTCGAGCCGGGCACGGACGGCACCGGCCTGGGGTGCCGGCAGCAGGTCGAGCAGGTGGGCGGCGATGTCGCAGATCCACGCCACGAAGACGTTGGTGTAGGCGTTGTTGCGCACTCCGCCCTCGGACGCGCCCGGGTACTTCTCGTGGTACTCGTCCGGCCCCATCACGCCGTGGATCTCGTACCGCTGCCGCTCGGGCGAGTAGTGTGCGATGGATGACCAGAACCGCGCGATGCCGAGCATCATCTCCGCGCCCCGGAACTCGAGGAACATCGTGTCCTCGGTGAGGGTGACGTACTGCCAGACGTTGTAGAAGATCGCGGCGCTGACGTGGCGTTGGTTGTGCGACAGGTCGATGTCCCACCGCCCGGACATCGGGTTGAGGTGGAGTTCCTGGGTCTGCTCCGTGCCGAGCGATCCGCTCTGCCACGGGAACATGAACCCCTCGTAGCCGGCCGACGCCGCCGCCACCCGCGCCTCGGACTGCCTCCGGTAGCGGTACATGAGCAGGCTGCGGGTCACGGCCGGGAGCCGGAAGGTCAGGAACGGGAAGACGAACAGCTCGTCCCAGAACACGTGGCCCCGGTAGGCCTCCCCGTTGATCCCGCGGGCGGGCACACCGGCGTCGAGGTCGGAGGTGTTGTGCGAGCACGTCTGCAGGATGTGGCTGATGTGCACCCGCAGCAGGTGCTGTGCCTCGTCGTCGCCGAACACGTGCAGGTCGCACGCCTGCCACAGCCGCTCCCACGACTCGCGGTGGTGGGCGTACGCCGCCTCGAACGGGCGAGAGCGCGACGCCGACCGCGACGCGCGCAGGAGCGTGTCCCCCGTGGCAGGGTCACGCGAGGTGAACAGGGCGACCGACTTCTCGATCGAGGTGGGGACGTCGCGCTCCAGCTCCACGTGGAGGGTCTGCTGGATGTAGTCCGCCGTCCGGAAGTCGGAGCGGGGCACGTCCCGCTCCCGGCCACCGGTCGAGACGAGGGTCCGCGCCGCGACGCCGACGTTCACCTCGGACTGCCGGGTGCGCACCTTGAGCGCCATCATCTCGGGCTGCGGGAACACCGTGCTGCCCGGCCGGAGGTGGTCGCTCTCGAGTTGCCGGTAGCGGGGCACCCCGTCGTTGGTGACGCGCCCGTCGAGCGCGCTCACGATCTCCGCCTGGCCGGACCAGTTCAGCGGCGTGATCGTCCACTCGAGGTAGGCGTGGTGCATGCTGGCCATCGACGCGAACCGTCGGCTCACCAGCTCGGTCTCCCGCCCCTCCCGGTCACGGAAGCGAATCTGGCGGGTCATCAGCGCCGAGCGCAGGTCCACCCGGTGGCGGTACTCGAGGATCTGCACCTCCGAGAGCCGCAGCACCTCGGCGCCGCCGATGCGCAGCTTGAGCGGCAGCCAGTTGGGGAGGTTGACCAGGTCCTCGTTGTGCACCGGCACGCCGCCGAGCATGGTGGTCGCGCGGTTGTAGAGGCCGTGCACGTAGGTGCCCGGGTAGTGGACCCCGTCGTTCTCCTCCCATTCGGCGGCGCCGCGGGTGGACATGTACCCGTTGCCGGTCGAGGTGAGGGTCTCGCGCAGGCCCTCCTCACCGGGGTCGAACCCGTCGTAGGACAGCGAGAAGGCGTCGTCCTGCCCGCCCGGGGAGGCTGCACGTCCGGCCTGTGAGGTGGTCACACGCCCGACCCTAACCAGTCCGTCGGCTCCTCGGCGGCGGTCCGGCCGGACGGCTCGGCGAGATCGTCATCCCGCCGAGACCCGCCCCGCGCGGGTCTACGATATGATCTACGTCACAGTCGGGACGGTTCGGGGCCGCGCCGCGATCCCTCTTGTCGACCGTCTCCGTCCGACAGGGGTTCATCATGACCGTTCAGCTCATCGAGATCACCGAGGACGTCGCCGACCGGCTCCAGGTCCTCACCACACCGACGGCCTGTCAGGTCGGCGATGCGCGCATGATCATCATCGATCTGCTCGGTTCCGGGCCGTCGTGGCCGTTGTCCGTCCTGGTCGACCACGTCTGCACCTCCTACGAGGCCCCGGACGGCGAGCGTCTCATGGTCGACCTGCGCGACCGCGAGGGCCTGGCCGACCACCTCCTGCGTGACGAGCCCGCCCTGCGCCACGTGACGTGGGTCCGCGCCACGCGCCAGGCACTGCGCGAGTTGACCGACGCCGGCGAGGTGGTGTGGAGCATGCCCTCCGACGACCCGGATGAGGTCGACCACCCGGAGGTCGAAATACTGATGTCCGGTGCGCAGCCGCGCGCCTTCCGCGTCTACGTCGGCGATCCGCTGCCCGACGGCTCGGTCTCCTTGCGGTAGCGGACGGCCACCGCGAGCATCACCGCGCCGACGGCGATGAACGACAGCACGCGGAACAGTCCCGGCAGGGTGGCCAGGTCGAGCAGGAGCAACTTCGCCAGCGCGAGGGAGCCCAGGACGAACCCGAGTCGACGCGCATCGGCGACGCGCGGGTTCGCGGTGAGGACGAGCCAGGCTGCGCAGCAGATCCACAGCACCGTCACCACCAGGTGTGCGGCGAGGAACCCGTTCCGGGCCACCCCGGTGAGGTCGCCGATCACGACGCCGGCCGCGACCACCATCACCGAGAATGCCGCCAGGGCAACGACGGCGCCCACCATCATCACGCGCGTCGCCGCCTCACGGGGCAGGCGGCGGCGCGCCCACCACGTCACGGCGACCGCCAGCACCGTGATGGCGAACGCGGAGACCACGTCCCAGTAGGTGAACTCGCGGACCGCGAGCCGTTCGCTCAGCGCGAGGTGCGGTTGGTTGACGGCCGCGTAGACGAGCACGGCGATCACGGAGGCGGCCACGGCCACCAGGTCCACCCAGCGTCGTCCCCACAGGCCGGCGGCCACGACGTAGGCCAGGGCGCTCAGGGTCAGCGCGAAGCCGGTGAGCTCGCGCCCTCCCAGTTCGACCCACGTCAGTAGCAGGAGCGCGCTCCCGACGAACCCCGTGACCGCGGCCAGCAGCACGTGCGCCCTGTCGCGGCCGGTACGGCCGGCGAGAACCGCGACGGCGAGGTAGGCGGCGGCGAGGGCCAGTCCGACGGGCCAGCCGGGCCGGAGGAGGTGGGTGGCCGGCAGGAGGGCGAGGGGCAGGGCGGTGGGGACGACGACGAGGGCGGCATTGGCGAGTGCCGGGCGCCGGCGGGCGGTGTCGAACCAGGCCACCCCGACGCCCACGGCGGCGAAGACGAGCGCGGTCGCGATCAGTGCGATCTGTTCGCCGCGGCTGTGGAGTGCGGCCTGCGAGAGGTAGCCGGCCAGCAGGAACCCGGGTAGGACGGACCACACCACGCGGACGGCCGCCCCGAGTTCGGCGGCGAGTACCGCGGTGGCGATGCCGACGATCGCGACGAAGATCGGCAGCTCGACACCGGTGGAGATGAGGGGCGCCAGGAGCATCGTGCCGGCCGAGACCAGGCAGGCCAGCAGCCCGGAGGACCAGCGCCCCGCGAGTGCCATCCCTCCGAGGGCGAGCCCGCCCACGAACATGTACGCGGCCGGGACGGGGATCCACAGGTAGAGCGTGGTGCTGGCGATGACGTCGAGCATCGCCGCGGCCAGGCCCGTGCCGACCAGGGCCAGTGCGCCGGGGTTGACCGGGGTGCCGTCGGGGTCGGAGGCGGCCCGGGGGTCGGTGTGGGCCGTGGGGTCGGTGATGGCGGCGTCGTGGCGGGACTGCAGTCGCAGGCCGAGGCCGACGAGCACCACCGCCAGGACCGCGGCGGCGACGACCCGCGCGAGCGGCGGGAACAACCCCGCCTGGATTGCCACGACCAGCAGAAACGCGATGCCGGCGAGCATGACCGACCCGCCGATCGCGGCGATGACGGTGGCGGCCGTGATGCGCGGCCTCCGCCGCGGCGACTGGCGCGGCGCCGCGTCCCACGGTTGCCGCCACGGCCGGTCGGCCTGTTGCCACGGCCGGTCGGGGTGCGCGGGCCGATCGGGGTGCGCGGGCGGCGGCCCGTACCGCCCCGCGGGGTCGTCCTGTCCGGGTGGCCGCCAGGGCCCGCCCGGACGTGCCGGGGCGGGCACAGGCTGCGAGGGAGCGCCAGCCGGGGCCGGGGCGCCAAACGGGGCCGGCGTCACCGGGTGCGGCGTCCCCTGAGGCGGCGCGCCCGCACGCCACGGCGACTCCGCTGGCGACTCCCCCGGCGACTGTCCGCCCACCGCCGGACCGGACTGTCGGGCGAGTGCCGACAACCCGGCCCGGACCTCCCCGACCTCTGCGGTGATGCGTCCGAGACGGGCGTCGAGGTCGGCGAGGGCGCGCTGCAAGTCGGACTGCTGGGGGTTCACCCCTGAATCATCTACCGCTCCGTTGCCAGCGTCCATGCCCCTCTCCCCTGACACCTCGACACGGAGCGCCGTCCCGGACTAACGACTCCGCCCGCCGGGCCGATAGATCAGAATGAGCTACGGGCCCGGACGGAGCAGGCATGAGTGAGAACATCATCGGCGTCGAGGGCGGAACCCCGATGCACTTCATCTCCGAGGGCGGCACCCTCTCTTGGCACCACCAGTCGGCCGAGACCGAGGAGACCACAGCGTGGTGTGGCGAGGTCGTGGACGTCGATACCAGCGCGGTCACTGCGTGGGAGCCGATCTCCCTCAAGGGAACACTGTCCTGCCCCCGGTGCGGTCTGGCCGGCGGGGTCCTCGAGGGCACGTTCATCCGCGTCTTCCGGCAGGAACCGGGCCAGACCCGGGCTGAGGCATTGGCGGCCTACCACAGGTACCGCCTGGGGCCTCGCAGGATCTGGTCCCCGAGCGACCCCCGATCCCCGGGGGCCACACGCTGGTCCGTCAGCGCGCGGGGCCGGGAGGGACGGGTTCATATCCAGGATCCGCCCGAGAACATGGATCCAGACCAGACCGAGGAGTTCGCGAAAACGCTCCTGGCAGCGGCCGAGCAACTACGCGCGTGGAAGGCAGGCGTCGATCGATAGCCGCTCGAGTTCGCGTGACCCGATACCCGGGTAGCCGTGGCAGATGTCCCGCCACTGCGCCGGCACGGCCGACGCACCCCAGCGCGCGCCCAGCAGGCCCCCGGCGATGGCGGCGACCGTATCGGTGTCGCCTCCGATCCCGATCGCCGTGACCAGTGTGTCGGCGAGGTGCCGCCCGGGATAGGCGGCGGGGATCGGCGTGTGGTGGATCGCCGACCACGCGGCCTGCAGCGCGGCCACCACCCAGCCGTTGCGGCGGAACCGTTCGGGCGGCCCCTGTTCGGCCTCGTCGATGCAGGCCTCCCAGTACTCCCGGTCCGGCCCGTCGAGGTGCGCCAGTCCGCCGCGGAGGTCCAGAACCTGCTCCCGCACGGCGCGGTCGATGGCCGACGACCACAGGACGCACGCCTGGGCGGTGCGCGGGTCGGAGTGGGTCAGGTCGCTCACGGCCGTGGCTGCCCGGACGATCGCCCCGGTGTCGCCGAGGTGGGCCAGGGCGACGGGTGCGGTGCGCATGAGGGAACCGTTGCCCGCGGAGTGGTGACTCCGCCTGAAGTGCTCCTCGGCCGCCTCCCGCGCGGCGGCGGCCGTCGGCGCGGGCCCCGCGGCCCGCAGGACCGCGGCGGTCTGGTTGCCGATGTCCGGCGGGCCGGAGTCGTACCACCGCCCGAAGTTGCGGGTGACCTCCGAGAGCGCCTCGTCCGTGAGCAGGCCCCCACCCCTGGCGGCCACGTCGAGCACGCACCACGCCATGGACGTGTCGTCGGTCCACTGTCCGGGCGCGAACCCGCCCAGTCCGCCGCCGATCATCTGCGGCCCCTCGGGACCGAGCGGCGCGGAGCCGTACTCGTATCCGGCGCCGAGGGCGTCCCCCACGGCGGTACCGAGCATCACCCCGGCGACCCGGTCGTCCCACCCCCGGTCTCCACTGCCCGTCATCACGCCACCTTCCCTCCGAGCCGGTACGCCAGCTCATCCCGGTTCTGTTCGAGGTCCTTCGCGAACGCGCGGAGCATGCCCTCGATGTTGTCCGCCGAGAGCGGGCGCGCGGGGAGGGTGATCCGCTGGAACACGTCGCGCCCGCTGAGGTACCAGGTGCTCCACATCCCCTTGCTGCCCGAGCAGATCCACCTCGACCGCGGTGGTGCGACGGCTGTACACGCCGCGGACCACGAGGGCCCAGGCCTGGACCAGCCCGCCGTCGGGGCTGAAGATGACGAACACCGTGGTGCCGGCGACGGTGAAATACACGTCGCCGTCGTCGTCGACGCCCGGCTCCTGCCCGAACATCCTCCCCACCGCCTCCACGACCACCGGACGCAGCGCGTCCGGACCGCCGCGGACCCCGCTGTCGGTCCGGCCGTCCGGCCCACCCGGCGCGTCCGCGTCCGCGAGCCCCAGGGACTCCGCCAACTCGGCTGCTCCTCGTCCGCTCGCGCGGGCCGTGAACAGCTGGGGGTGCGGCAACCGCAGGTCCTCGCGCGCCACGCGGACGATCGCGTCCGCCAGTGCGAACGCCCCGTCGGCGCCGGCGCTGGCCACGACCTCCTCGGCCGCCGTGCTGCCGGAGATCCCGCGGGTGACCCACATGAATCCCCGACCACGGTCCGACCGGACGACGAGCTGCTGGCTCCACCCCTCCGGCCCGGGCGGGGCCACCAGCGCCAGCGCGCCGCCGTCCCCGACAGCACCGATCCGCAGGATCAGCGTGTCCAGGAACACGCCCCATGCGCACTCGGTGGCCTCGCCGCCGACCCCGTCCATGCCGTCGTCTCGTCGACTTCCCATGACCCCTCCACTCCTTTAGCACTCCAGGCGCGCTAAACATTAGCACGCCAATCGCGCTAAAGTGAAGGCCATGTCCGATCTCGATAAGTTCCCCCGGCCCGCCGTGGCCGTGGACCTGGCGATCCTCACCGTGACAGGGGCCGGCGGCACCGACCCCGAGCTGCGGGTATTCACGCAATCACGCCGGAATCCGGACGGTCGCGCGCTCCCGGGCGCGTTCCTGCGCGAGCGGACGACCGTCGCCGAGACCGCGGACCACGTACTCCGCGAGAAGGTCCGGATCGCGCCACACGGGACCATCCGTCCGCGCCTGCTGCGGCTCTTCGACGACCCGGGGCGGGACGAGCGGACGTGGGCCGTCTCCGCCGCCCACGCGCTCCCCCTGCCCGAGTCCGCGCTGGCCGGAGCGAACGGCGAACTCACCCGCGTCACCGCGGACGGCCGACTCGACGGCATCGAGTCGCTACTGTTCGACCACGACGCGATCGTCGACGCCGCGATCCGCGACGTCCGCGAGCTCTACGAGATCCGCCTGCGCTACGTCGACGTGGGCCCCGACCCCGACGGCTTCCTGGCCGAACCGTTCACGCTGCTCCAACTACGTCGCGTGCACGAGGCCGTGATCGGCGAGGAACTGCACAAGGACAACTTCGCGCGCCGGATGCGACCGCACCTGGAACCCGTCCTGGACGACGACGGCGAGGTGGCGCTGTCCACGGCCCTACGCGGTCGCCCGGCCGCGCTCTTCCGGCGCGCGCGCTGAGGCGTCCCGCGCCGCCCGCGACCGCAGCACCAGGGTCACGCCGACCGCACTGATCGCCATGCCGACCACGGCCGGGAGGGTGATCGGGACACCGAACATGAGCCACACCCAGACCATGGTCGTGGGCGGGGTGAGGTAGAGCAGCACGCTCGCGACGGTGGCGCCACGGGTGCGGGTGACAAAGACGAAGAGGACGTACCCACACAGGGTGGACAGGAACACCAGCCAGGCCACCGCCGCCCAGAAGTCGGGTTCGGCCACGGGCGCCGCCTGGCCGGTCACCAGAGCCGCGGACATCAGGGTGACCCCCGCGACGACGGACTGCATGGTGATCGACTGCAGCAGCGTCTCGGAGGGCCGCAGCCGCTGCGTGAGAACCGTGCCCGTGGCCAGACTGAGCATGCCCGCCGCCGGGAACAGGTACGCCCACCACGGGGCGGCGCCCGCGTCGAGACCGCCGGAGACCACCACCACGACGCCCGCCATCCCCAGCACCATGCCGACCCACATGCCGGCCGTCGTGCGCTCGCCGAGGACCCTGCCCGCCACCGTCGCCACCAGCAGTGGCTGGAGCGCGGCGATGAGCGCCGCGGTGCCGCCGTCGACGCCCCGGGAGACCCCCTCGAAGATCATGAACAGGAAGAACGCCTGACTGAACAGGCCCAACACCGCCTGCCGCGTCCACGCCGCGCGATCGTTCAACCGCACCCCCAGCACGAGGCAGACGGTCACCAACAGCACGCCGAGGATCGAGAACCGCCAGCCCAGCAGCTGCAGCGGGGTCCCGTCGGCCCGGATCCCGAGTTCCGCGCCGACATAGCCCGAGCTCCACATGAGCACCAGGGCCACCGACGCCAGATGGCCGGCGTTGCGGCGGAGCGCCTCTCGCGCGGGCTGAGCCATCGGCACAGCCTACGAAGCGGCCGACCTCGTCGTCGTCGTACTCTCGCGTCCCACCCCCGGCCCGTGGCCGTTCACCCCTCCGCGCTCACTCCTCTGCGCTCACTCCTCTGTGCTCATTCCTTCGCGTCGACGATCACCGTCCCGGCCTCGAGCCGGGTGCCCGTGGGGCCGCCACCGCCTCCTCGAGCGACGACGGCGCGCGGTCAGAGGTCGGACTGTGGTTTCTGTCGCGGCTCCGGGACGGGCCCCACTCGTCGGGCGTGGGGGAGGCGGTCGGGTCCATGGGATTCGCACTCGCGGTCATCGGGGTGTGCATCCTTATCGGCGGGACGCGGCTGCGGTGGCTGTTCCGGCCGGTACGGGTGCTGGGCGCGATGCCCCTGACCGCGTACACCGCACATCTCCTCGTCTGGGCGGCGTGGATCGCCATCGCGCGCGCCGAGGGCCGACAGTTCGACCCGATGGGCGACTTCCGCGCCCTGGACCCGTTCTGGCCGATGACTCTCGGGGTGACGGCCGGGTGCGCCCTCTGGGCGGTGTTCGTCGGGCGAGGCCCCCTCGAGACAGCCGTTTCGCGGCGCGCGGTCGCGGACCTTCCTCACCGTCTGCGTCGGCACGAAGTATGAAGGACTTATTATCGACGGTGTCGGTCGGGCTCTCACCGACCATTACCCCCCGATCCACCGAACCCGAAGGTGACTCCATGACCGACACCCGCGTGCCCCTGCGGCTCTCCGACGCCCCTCGCTCCGACGACGGCCACTACGGCCCCGACAGCATCTCCTGGCGGGTGTTCTCGGACCCGGCCTCGGGGCTCGGCGCCAAGAACGCGCTCTTCCTCCAGATGCTCGAACCGGGCATGATGACCCACTTCGATCGGGTCTCGCTGACCAGCGAGGGCGCCGACGAGATGGCCGCCCGGTTCGACCGCACGGCCGCCTACCTGCGGGACTCGGTCTTCGCCGACACCGCCCACGCGGACGCGGCGGCCAAGCGCGTCGACCACCTCCACGAGATGGCGACCTGGACCAACCCGGAGACCGGAGAGGTGGAGGAGGCCAAGCAGCCGGAATGGATGCGGTGGACGTGGTGGACGTACATCTGGTCGGCCGTTCGGGGCTACCAGGAGTTCGGCCCCGGCCTGAGCGCCGCGGACGCGGACCGCCTGGTGATGGAGTCGCACATCGGCGCGGACAAACTGCACGTCCCCGGCCCGCACCTCGAGACCTTCGCAGCGGTCGACCAGTACGTCACCGAGGGCCTCGACACCAAGGCGTTGACCATCTTCGCCGCGATGGCCGGCCACTCGCTCCGACACCCGGACGCGAAGGGCCCGGTGGCCAGGTGGGTCACCCGCCAGATCCTCAACGGCGTGCTGTCGCTACTCCCCGACAAGGCCAAGCTGTTCTTCGCCGTGGAGGACCGCAGCGCCAAGGAGTTCGCCCGCGGGGCCCGGTTCACCAAGCTCGTCGCCACACTCGCGCGGAAGAACCGGACCGCCGAGGACCTCATCGCGCAGGCGATCGGCGAGTCCGTCGCTGCCCCCTACCAGCGGGTGCGGGTCAAGAAAACCAAAGCCTCGCCGGCTTCCTGACGCGTCGACCGCGAGACCCCACGCAGTCCCGCAACCCGGCAGTGCGCCGGGCCGCGGCCTCCCGACCTGCGGTGCCCTGCACACCGTCTTCAGGGCACCGCAGGTCAGGGCCGGTCAGGGCCGGTCGATGGCGGAGTGTCGCGGTGCAGCGGGTGGAGCGAGAGGGCCCGCGCCGAGGCTGTGCGCCATTTACATAGTGTGTGCCACACACTAACGTGTGCCGCATGGGCGACGACGCGGACGCGGCACTGGGCACCCACCTGCAGGAGCTCCGGCGCGGGTCGGTCGTCCTGGCGAGTTTGCTGGCCTGCCGGACGCCCAGGTACGGGTACGCCCTGCTCACCACGCTGGCCGAGGCGGGAATCGCCACCGAGGCCAACACCCTCTACCCGTTGCTGCGCCGCCTCGAGGGACAGGGCTTGCTCACCTCGACGTGGCGGACCGAGGAGCCCAGGCCCCGCAAGTACTACGAGACCACCGCGCTCGGCACCGAGACCGCCGAGCGCCTGCACGCCGAGTGGCTGGCATTGGGTGCCGGCTACACCGATCTGCGGAAGGCGGACGCGTGATGTCCACACTGACCGATCGCTACATCTCCGAGGTGGTCCGCCACCTCCCCGAAGACCAGCGCGGCGACATCTCCTCAGAGATCGCCGCGACCATCGCCGACATGGTCGCCGCCGAACCCGACGCCGTGAACGACGCCAGCGGGACCGAGCCGGCCGGGACCGCCGACCGCGATTCCGCCGAGCGCGCCGTCCTGGTGCGACTGGGCGACCCGGCCGAACTCGCTCGCCGCTATGCCGGCGCCCGCCAGTACCTCGTGGGGCCGGAGGTCTACCCGGTCTGGGCTCGGGTACTGCGGTGGCTCCTGCCCGTCGTGGGTGTCATCGCCGCCCTGGCCGGCAGCATCCTCTACGTCTCGACCACCGCGGAGCCGGAGCTCGGCGGCCTCATCGGCCAACTCGTCAGCTCCGTCGCCGCCGCCCTGCTGTGGGCCTTCGCGGCCTGGACGCTCGTGGTGGTGATCATCGAGCGGACGACCCCGGAGGGCGAACGCAGTCCGTTGACCCTGACCCCCACCTGGGACCCGGCGCACCTCGACGGGCCCCGTGGCGGGGCGGACACCCGCGTCGACGCGGTCGTGTCGCTGGTGATGCTGGCCATCCTGGTCGCGGTGCCGTTCGTCCCGTCGACGTTCCTGTACATCGGCCATCTCAACGGCGGCGAACCGCTCGTGAACCCCGCCATCCCCACCAGGTGGTTCACGGGGTACGTGCTGCTGATCGGAGCGCTGGCGCTCGTCCAGGTGTGGCGCCTGGTGAGGCCGGGCAGGTCACCGGCGCGGCTCGGCATCGACGTGGTGGTCGACGTTGTCTTCGGCGTCTTCCTCACGGTCCTGGTGCTGAGCCACGACTCGGTGATCCACCCCGATCTCGTCCCGGACGACGGCGGCACGGCGACCACCGCGATCCGCTGGAGCATCATCGCCACGATCTGGGTGATCGTGGTCTGGGATCAGATCGAGACCCTGCGCGCATACCGGCGGGGGGCCGCGAACGCCGCGTGAACACCGCAGGCCGGAAATGGCGAACGCCCCCGTCCGCGTGGACGGGGACGTTCCTTCTGTGCGCCCGAAGGGACTCGAACCCCTAACCTCTTGATCCGTAGTCAAGTGCTCTATCCATTGAGCTACGGGCGCAATATTCTTCTGTCGTGCCAGCTATCCGGTCACCCGGATCCCCGGCATGGCGGAGGCGAGAGGATTTGAACCTCCGGTCCCCTTTGAGGAGGACAACTCATTAGCAGTGAGTCCCATTCGGCCGCTCTGGCACGCCTCCTGGAGGCTCTGCTGAGCCAACGAGGAATTACAGTACACACAGGCCGGGCCGGTGCGCAAAACGGCCGGACACCGGGCCCGCAGGGGGTGGTCCTACCCTGTAGTCATGTCCCCCGACGTGCGCAGCGACCTCGACGCCATCCCCGCCTACATTCCGGGCGCCTCCGTGCCGGGCGCGGTCAAACTCGCGTCCAACGAGACCACCGCGGGCCCGCTGCCGAGCGTGGCGGCGGCCATCGCCGAGGCCGCGGCGGGCGCCAATCGCTACCCGGACATCACCGCCGGCGCGCTCGTCGACCGGCTCGCGGACTTCCTCGACGTGCCCACCGGGAACGTCACCGCCGGCTGCGGCTCGGTCGCCCTGTGCCAGCAACTGGTCCAGGCGGTGTGTGCACCGGGCGACGAGGTGGTCTTCGGCTGGCGCTCCTTCGAGGCGTACCCGATCATCGCCCGCATCGCCCACGCGGTCCCGATCGCGGTCCCCAACCGGGACGACGGGTCGCTGGACCTCGACGCGATCGTCGCCACCGTCACCGACCGGACCCGGCTGATCTTCGTCTGCACGCCCAACAACCCGACCGGCCCGGCGGTGACCCGCGCCGAACTCCTCGCTTTTCTCGACCGCGTCCCCGAACGGGTCACCGTGGCGCTGGACGAGGCCTACTACGAGTACATGCGATCCGAGGACCCGGTGGACGGCGTCGCCGAGGCGATGTCGCGGCCCAACGTGGTCTCGCTGCGCACCTTCTCCAAGGCCTACGGTCTGGCCGGCCTCCGTGTCGGCTACCTCGTCGGACCCGCCGAACTGGTGGTACCGGTGGCGAAGATGGTCGTCCCGTTCTCGGTGAGCTCCCTGGCGCAGGCCGCCGGAATCGCCTGCCTCGAGGCCGGGGACGAACTGCGGGCCCGCACCGACGCGGTCGTCGCCGAGCGCTCCCGCGTACGGGCTTCCCTGCTCGACATGGGGCACGCGGTCCCGGACACCCAGGCGAACTTCGTCTGGCTACCCCTCGGGGACGCCGCGGCTGATTTCGACGCCCACTGCCGCGAGCACCTGGTCGTCACCCGGTGTTTCGCCGGCGACGGAGTGCGGGTGTCCATCGGGGATCCCGAGGAAAACGACCGATTCCTCACTGCCGCCCGGCATTTCGTGACCAGAACGTAATGCTTCCGGCGGGGTCCCGTGACATCGCGAGGGCAGCATGGGCCGGGTTTGGGAGAGCAGGTCACGATCTCGCGATCCCCGGATCGCGGAACGTGCGAGCCCCCACCCCCCTAGGAGACGATGTGCAGCAGAAGAGTTCATGGCACGAGGTGAACTCCGCAGCTATCCACACGTCCATAACGGGCCGCGTCGGGCCGGTCGCTTTCGCACTGTTCGCGGCCGTGGTCCTCGTCGCAACCCTCGCTTCCCCTCCGCGTGCCGACGCGCAGATCAGCAGTCCCTGGAGCCCGGCGGCGGAGACCCGGTCGGTCCGCATCCTGGGGATCGGGGAGTTCTCCGGTGCGCTGTCCCGGCCCGTGGGGTTCCAGGGCGAGCTCCGTGACGGCTCGGGCAACGTCCGCCCCGCCGGTGGCGGGCCACACCTCGCGGCCACGGTCGGAAAGTTGCGCGACCAGGCCGAGGATTCACTGCTGTTCGCCACCGGCGACTCGATCGGCGGGACCGCCCCCGAGGCCGCGTTGCTGGGTGACCGAGCGACCATCGAGTACTTCAACCGGCTCGGTGTGGACGGGGCCGGCGTGGGACGACGCGAACTCGAGAAGGGCGCCGACCACGTCCGATCCCTGGTCACGCCGGGGTGCGCGACCGAGCGGGATTGCCGCGTCGATCCCCCGCTCCCGCCATTCCGTGGGGCGGCGTTCCCGTTCCTGGCATCCAACGCCATCCCGTCGCCCGATTCGGCCCCCACCTTCCCCTTCGCGATCCACCGAGTCGGTGACGTCCGGGTGGGGGTCGTGGCGGTGACTTCCCCGTCGACGTCCGTCCCGGAGACGACCACGCGGTTGACCGACCCCCTCCGCGCGATCGACGAGACCGTGGAGTCACTGCGGTTCCTGGGCGTGGAGGCGATCGTCGCCATGGTCCAGTCCGACGCCGTCCACGACAATCTCGATCCGGCGGCCTGCCCCGACGAGCTCACCGAGTTGGACCTGGTCAAGCAGCTCAACCCCGCCGTGGACGCCCTGATCGTGGGAGCCTCCGGCGGCCCGGCCACCTGCCGTGTCTTCGACTCGGACAACGACGAGCGCGTCGTCGTGGCCCCCGCGTCCCACGGCCGGTCCGTCACCGTCGTCGACCTGGCGGTCGACCCCTCCACTGGCGACGTGATCCGGCCCCAGACGTCGGTGTTCAACCAGACGGTCAACCTCGACATAGAACCCGACGCCGGGACCGAGGAGCTCGTACGCCAGGCCCAGGCCGCTGCGGCACCGCAAGCCCGCGAGGTCATCGGCACCGCCGACGAGACCATCGAGCGGGCCATGGATGCGAACGGCGAGTCACCACTGGCGGATCTCATCGCGGACGGCCAGCTTCACGCCGCCCGGGGTCGGGGCGCCGAGCTGGCCCTGTCCAACCCGGACTCCCTGCGCACCGACCTCCCCGCCGGGCCCCTCGACTACGCCGACCTGCACACCGTGCAGCCCTACGGGGATCGCCTCTACCTGGTCACCGTGACCGGGGAGGAACTCCGCGCGGCCTTCGACCACTTCGCCGACGACATCGGCCGCAACGGCCCCGCGGTCTCGTCGAACGTCCGCTATACCGTCGACCTCCGCCGCCCGCCCGGAGCCCGGGTGTCGGAGATCGTGGTCGACGACGAGCCCGTCGACCCCCGGCGCGAGTACACCGTCGTGGTGAACGAGTTCCTCTCCTCCCCCGAGTGGGACGGCTCGGTCCTGGCCGAACGCGGCGACCGCCGCGAGGCCGGGGTGACCGATCTCGACGCACTGCGTCGCTACGTGGCCGAGGAGGGCCCGCTGAGCGCCCCCGAGACCGGCCGGATCAGCGTCGTCGGCTGACACGACCCGACAGTCGCACCGGCTGGCCGCATGCCGTGCTCGGCACGGCACGCCGGGGGCCGACACGGGGGGCACCTCTCAGCACCGCGGGCCTGACAAAGAGTAAGATCAGCTTCACTCTCCGCGATTCCGGACGACCCCGCCCCAGTGCACCGTGCCCACCCAAGGAGAAAAAAGGTACTCCGCCTTATCGACTCCTGAGGAAGTGGTGGCCATGTCGTCGCGAAGACCCGTCGTGGGACCGGGGCACGTCCTCATGCGTGGCGCGGCCCTGGTGGGCGCCGCACTCACCCTTGTCGGCTGCATGACGACGACCGCCATTCCGCAGGTGGACCCGACCTATGCGGGAACCGTCCGACTGGACGAGGTCACGGTCCAGCGCTTCGAGTACCCGACCCGGGATTCCGACGCCGATCCCGAACAGAACTGGGCGGACCTGTACCTGCCGTCCGGGGCCCAGGAGGTCGACACCATCCCGCTCGCGGTCCTCATCCACGGAGGGGCGTGGCAGAACCAGCTGGGTGCGGACATCTTCGACCCCCTGGCGCGCGAATTGGCGAGCCGCGGAATGGCGGTCTACAACGTGGAGTACCGCCGGGTCGGGTCCGGCGGCGGCTGGCCCGTCACCTTCCGGGACATCGCGGACGCGCTCGACCACGTGGTCGAGGTGGACCGGCGCTTCCCCCAGATCACGACCGATGACGAAGTGGTGGTGGGCCACAGCGCGGGCGCCCAACTCGCCGTGTGGGGCGGCACCCGCCACCTGCTCGAGGACGACGAGGTGGGCTCCGAGCCCGCGTTCCGGCCCACGCGCGTGATCTCGATCGCCGGACCACTGGACATGGTCTATGCAGCGAACCACGGGGACGACAGGATCGTCACGGCGATCGGCGGGACGCCCTCCGAGTTCCCGTGGCGGTACGCGTCGGTGGACCCCATCCAGAACATCGACACCGGCACACCGGTCGTCGCGATCCACGGCAACCGGGACGCGACCGTCTCGGCGGAGAACTCCCGGCGCTACGTCGACGAGGTCACCCGCCGGGGAGGACGCGCCAAACTGGTCCTGCTCGAGGGTGAGGACCACGTCTCGATCGTCTCGGGAAAGTCCCGCTCGTACCCGCGGGTGCTCGAGATCATCCGCTACGTCGCGGCAGCGGACCTGCAGGAGACGACCGCCTGAGCCGGCCCTGCCTCGACTCGGGCCCGCGCGGATCGGACCTGGGCGGAAGTGGAGGGATTTGAACCCCCGGTGCTGTTTAGGCACGCTCGCTTTCAAGGCGAGTGCATTCGGCCGCTCTGCCACACTTCCCCGCCGCCTGCCGCGACACGCACGACCGCGTGGTTCCACGTGGAACCTGCGTTGACGACGCCGTTCATCGTAGTGGACCGCGGGCGTGCGCACCCAGCCCGCCTGCCCTCGGGTCTCATCCCGGCTACCGTCGGAGGACATGAAGGCAATCGCATACGACAACGGCCCCGACACCCTGCGCCTGACCGAAGTCGACGACCCGGTCGCCTCCGCCGGCGAGGTGCTCATCGATGTCGCGGCCTCCGCGGTGAACCGCGCCGACCTGTTGCAGTCCAGGGGCCACTACCCGCCGCCGCCCGGCGCCTCGGAGATCCTCGGCCTCGAGTGCTCGGGCCGCATCTCGGCGGTCGGCGAGGGCGTGGAGGGCCTGGCGGTGGGCGACGAGGTGTGCGCGCTACTGGCGGGCGGCGGGTACGCCGAGAAGGTCGCCGTCCCGGTCGGTCAGGTCATGCCGGTCCCCGCCGGGGTCTCGCTCCACGAGGCCGCGTCGCTCCCAGAGGTCGCGTGCACCGTGTGGTCGAACCTGGCCATGACGGGCGGGCTCGGTCGCGGCGTCCTGGCCGCGCAGGCCCGCTGGGGCGACACCGACCTCGGCGCCCCGCGCGTGCTGATCCACGGCGGCGCCGGCGGCATCGGCTCGCACGCGATCCAGGTGTGCCGCGCCCTCGGGGCCCGCGTCGCCACCACCGCCGGCGGGCCGGAGAAAGTGCAGATGTGTCGCGAACTGGGCGCGGACCTGGTGATCGACTACCGGGACGAGGACTTTGTCGAACGGGTCAAGGACTGGACCGACGACGACGAGCGCGGCCGCGGCGTCGACCTGATCCTGGACGTGATGGGCGCGAAGTACCTGGAGAAGAACATCGCCTCCCTGGCGCCGGACGGTCGCGTCATCGTCATCGGCCTCCAGGGCGGGGTCAAGGGTGAGCTCAACCTGGGCAGGTTGCTGCCCAAGAGGGCCGGCATCCTCGCGACCAACCTCCGGGCCCGCCCCGCGGACGGCCCCGGCGGCAAGACCGGAATCTGCCGGGAGGTCGTGGACCAGGTGTGGCCGATGGTCGCGGCCGGGGACGTCACCACCCGGGTCTCCCGCGAGATCCCGCTCGACCGGGCCGCAGACGCACTGGCCCTGCTGGAGTCGGGCGAGAGCCACGGCAAGATCCTGCTCACGGTCGACTGAGGCGGTCCAACACCTCCAGGGTCTCGTCGCACCAGCCCACCCACGCCTGCTCCGCCTGGATGCCCAACTTGAGCACCTGGTGCTGGAGCGCACCCCGGACCTCGACGGGGTCGCGGTCCGCGAAGTCCTGCTCCTCGATCCCCCGGTACCGCCGCAGATTCTCCACCCGCTGGCGGCGGTGGTACCCGAGGGCTCGCCGAAGGTCATCCACCCTGCCCGTGGCCGCGGCCGCGCGGACACGGACCGCGAGGCTCGAGCGCATCGGTTCGGGCTCGTCGTCCTCCCCGATCCACTCCACCAGCAGGTCCCGGCCGGTGTCCGCGACGGCGAACCTCCTGGGTTGTCCCCGCCGCGGCGGTCCCTGCTGCGGCAGCTCGTGGATGAGACCCGCGGATGCCAGCAGATCGAGCTCCCGGTAGATCTGCTGATGGGTCGCGGGCCAGAAGTACCCGATCGACTTGTCGAACCGGCGCGCGAGTTCGATGCCGCTGCCCTCCCGCTCGGTGAGGGAGGTGAGGATCGCGAACTTCAGCGACATCGGGTCAGCGGGTCGCGGGCAGACCCGCGGTGAGGGCCGCCACCGCGTCGTCGTACTCGGACCGCAGCCGCTCGACCAGCTCACGGACGGTCCCGACCGAGTCCACCGCGCCCACGCCCTGACCGGCGCCCCAGATGTCGCGCCAGGCCTTGGAGTCGGTGGTCCCCCCGGAGCCGAAGTCCATGGCCGAGGGATCCGATTCCGGCAGGTCGTCGGGGTTCAGACCGGCGGCCTCGATGCTGCCCCGCAGGTAGTTCCCGTGGATACCCGTGAAGAGGTTGCTGTAGACGATGTCGCCGGCACCGCTGTCGACGATCATCTGCTTGTAGGCGTCGGTGGCGCGGGACTCCTCGGTCGCGAGGAACGCCGAACCCACGTAGGCGAGGTCGGCGCCGGCCGCCTGCGCGGCGAGGATCGAGCGACCGTGGGCAATGGCCCCGGACAGCAGCAGCGGGCCGTCGAACCACTCTCGGATCTCGCTGATCAGCGCGAACGGCGACTGAGTGCCGGCGTGTCCCCCGGCGCCCGCGGCGACCGCGACGAGCCCGTCCGCCCCCTTCTCGACGGCCTTGCGGGCGAACCGGTCGTTGATCACGTCATGCAGGACGATGCCGCCGTACGAATGGACGGCCTCGTTGACCTCCTCGCGCGCGCCGAGGGAGGTGATGACGATCGGCACCTCGTGCTCGACCACGGTGGCCAGGTCCTGCTCGAGCCGATCATTGGAGCGATGGACGATCTGGTTGACCGCGAACGGGGCGACGTACCGGTCGGGATTCGCGGCGGCGAACGCCTCATTGCTCTCCCTGACCTGCTCGATCCACTCGGCCAGCGCCGACTGCGGCCGCGCGTTGAGCGCCGGGAACGACCCGATCACCCCCCGCCTGACACTGCGCGGCCACCAGCTCGGGGCCGGAGTAGATGAACATCGGCGAGGCGACCACCGGGACGGTGAGCGGGCCGGCGAGCACTGAGGGAAGGGCCATGAGCAGTCCTTTCGAGAGCGGGGCGGAGCAGACTTCTCCGCTGACCGTACGGTCGCGCCGACTTTCATGCAACTAGTTGCACAAAAGTCGACGGCCTCGCGTCGGCGACAGAACCCACACCTCACGGACGGGAATCGCGGTCTAGGACAGCTCCGCGAAGCGTTCGGTGTCGCGCACCTTGCCGGAGACGATGATGGTGTCTCCCGGGTGCAGGATCGTGTCGGCGGTGGCGTAGGTGAAGCCCTCCCCGGGACGCTTGATCGCCACCACGGTCACGCCGTGGTCCGTGCGGATCGAGGTCGCACCGAGACTGCGACCCGTCGCGAACGCCGGGGCGGTCGTCTTGACCATGGCGAACCCGTCATCGAACTCGATGTAGTCGATCATCCGGCCGCGGACCAGGTGGGCCACCCGCTTGCCCATGTCGTGTTCCGGCCGCACGACATGATGCACACCGATCTGCGTGAGGATCTTGGCGTGGGAGTTGCTGATCGCCTTGGCCCACACGTTCGCCACGCCCATATTGATCAGGGCCGAGGCGGTCAGCAGGCTGGCCTCGAGGTCGGAGCCGATCCCCACCACCGCGCGATCGAACTCGTGCACCGACAACTGACGTAGGGACTCCTCGTCCGTGGTGTCGGCCACCACCGCGTGCGTGAGGCGGTTGGCGATCTTCTGCACGACCGCATCGCTCGCGTCGACACCCAACACCTCCGCGCCCTGGGACATCAACTCCAGGGCGAGCGACTTGCCGAACCGACCCAGACCGAGCACTGCCACGGCGTCCGGCGCTGATTTCCTAGCCAATGAGTGGCCTTTCTGCGGGAAGGTCGTACCGTCGTCCGCGCTGGCGAGCGGCCAGGGCACTGACCATGGTGATCGGGCCGATCCGGCCCAGGTACATCAGTCCGATCAGTATCCACTGACCCCACTCGGGAAGCCGCGCGGTGATGCCGGTGGACAGCCCCACCGTGGCGAACGCGGAAGTGACCTCGAACAACAGTTCATTAAGCCCGAACGGCGTCCCCGCCAGGAGCACTATGGTCGAGACCGTCACCAATCCGATACCGATGAGTGCCACGGCCAACGCCTGGCGCTGGACGCGGGTGTCCACACGGCGGTCGAAGATCGTGACCGATTTCTCGCCCCGCACCTCTGCGACCATGACGAACAGCAGAAGTGCGAAGGTCGTCACCTTGATACCGCCGGCAGTGCCTCCGCTGCCGCCTCCGATGAACATCAACACGTCGGTCACGAGCAGGGTCGCCTCGTCCATCTGCGCGTAGTCGACGCTGTTGAAGCCGGCGGTTCTGGGCATCGTCCCCTGGAACGCGGCCACCAGGACCTTGTCGGCGAAACCGAACGATTGCAGCGTGCGGGTCCACTCCAGCGCCAGGACCGCCGCGAACCCCGCCAACAGCAGGATCGCCGTGACGTGCACGGTCAGCCGGGTGTGCAGGCTCCACCGCGGGTGCTCCCGGGTCGCGGATCCGGACCGGCGGATGCGCCGCCCCACCTCGAACAGGACCGGGAAGCCCAACCCGCCCAGGATCACCGCCACCATCAACGGCACACAGATCCACGGATCGGTGGCGAAGCCGATCACGTTGTCGCTGTACAGCGCGAACCCGGCGTTGTTGAACGCCGAGACCGAATGGAACACGCCCAGCCACAGCGACCGCAGCACCGGCTCGTCGTACCCGACCGCGAAACGAATCGCCAGCGCCGCCGCGGTGACCGCCTCGATGAGCAGACTCATCCGGACCACGCCCACGACCACGCCCCGCACGTCGCCGAGTTCGGCCGCCCGGGCCTCGGCGGCGGTGTTCAACCGTGCCTTGAGTCCGATCCGGTGCGCCAACATCAGCCCCACCAACGAGGCCATGGTCATGATCCCCAGGCCACCGACCTGGATCAGCCCCAGAATGACCGCCTGACCGAATCCCGACCAGTGCACAGGGGTGTCCACCACGATCAACCCGGTCAAGCACATCGCCGACGTCGCCGTGAACAGCGCTGCGGTCACACTGGTGGCGCCGCCGGACGCCACCGCCGCGGGCAGCAGCAGCAACCCGGTCCCCACCGCGATCGCCGCAGCGAAACTCAGGGCGACGACCCGGACCGGACTCAACGTCGCCCAGCCCGCCCACCGCCGCATCACAGACGGTGACACCCGCCCATACGCAGTCACGAGGTCAGACAGTAGACCTCGGCGGCACCGATGAACAGTAGGGGTTTGCGCCCGGTGAACCGGCTGCGTATCACTGCAGCGTGCGGCCCGCAGCCCCCGCGTAGATCTCCTGTGCCAACCGCTCCGCGACCTCCACGAGCGCGACGACGGTGGCCGGATCGACGCCACCCGCCGCGGGCACCCCGGAGACGACGGAGCGCGGGTCCTCGTCCGCCGCCACAGAACTCCACCGCGACCCGGCGGCGAGCAGCGCCCCGTGCTTGACGTCGTAGTAGGCCGACCCCGACCGCAGTGCCACCCCGGAGGCCCCGCGGGCCGCCGCGAAGAGATGCGGATGGAAACGGGTGGTCAGCCAGACCTGCCCCGGCCGGGCGGGCAGACCCGTGGCCCACAGTTCCTGGAACGGCACGAAACGCGCGCGGGGCAACCGCAGGTCAGCCAGGGCGCGGCCCACCTCGTCGTCGTCGCCGTCGTATCCACCCTGTCCACCGTCGGCGCCGGACGCGGCCGCCGCGCGCGCACACACCCTGTCCCACACCACCCGGTCCCCACCGGGGATCGACTCGACGACGGTGATCCGCTCGCCCGGCACCGCCCACGCGGCGAGGATCCGCGCGACGGTGGCGGCGAGGACCTCCGGCTCCACCAGGTCGGACTGGGCGCAGAGCACCAGGTCGCGGCACGCGTCCGGGTCGGGCGAGTAGACGGGGTGGTCGCCGGCCTCGACGACACCCGCCGCCGACAGGGCGAGCCAGCCGTCGTCGGCCACGTGGCGGACCGGCACCCCCGTGCCCGCGAGGAGCTCGAACGAGTCGGCGTCACGGACGGTGACCAGGTCGTAGTCGCGCAACGCCCCCGCCAACCGTCCGGCGTCCCCGCACGGCACGAACCCCTGACCGGTGGCCACCACGCGCGCGCCCGCCGCCCGGCCGGCCTCCCCCGCCGCCGCGACCACGCCCAGGTGGTGCGGCCACAGGTCGTTGACGAAGCCGCCGCCGATGAGGTGGACCACAGACGCGCTGCGCAGCAGGTCGATGCCCGTGGCCAGCGCCGGACGCAGCCCGGGGTCGCCCACCGCGGCGCGACAGAACCCGATCGCCTCGTCGGCGCCGGTGTGCTCGGAGGCCAGGCGCCACAGGGTGTCGGTGAAGAGCACGTCCGGGTGCTCGGAATGGTGCAGGACCGCCGCCTGGCCGGGCGTGTGGCAGTCCACCACGACGGGCGTCCCCGGCAGTGCGTGCCGCAGGTAGCGCAGCCACCCCGCCAACAGCTGCTCGTCGCCGTGGTTGGGGTGACCGGCCGGAGCGACGAGGTACACGGGCCGGTGGCCCTCCCGCGGCCGGCCCCACCGCGCGTCCGCGGTGGCGCGCACGGCGTCGAGCCGGCGTCGGGCCCGTCGTCTCAGGCGGGCGGCGGGCGCGGCTCGGCGAGTCGGCGTCATGACGTCAACCCTGCCGCACCCCCGTGGGGCCCCGCCGCCCGGGTCAGACCGCCGCCGGCCGCCGGACCGGACTGGGGGTCAGATCGGTGGGATCAGATCCGCACGAGCATCTTGCCCACGTTCGCGCCCTTCATCAGATCGAGGAACGCGTCGACCGAGTTGTCGATGCCGTCGACGACGGTCTCGTCGAACACGATCTCGCCCGAGGCGACCCACGGCCCGACCTTCTCCGCGAACTCCTTGAACAAGTGCATGTACTTGTTCACCGTGAAGCCCTGCAGGGTGAGACCCCGGGTGATGGCGTGCCACATGTTGTCCGGCCCCGGCGCACGCTCGGTGGCGTTGTAGGAGCTGATCGCGCCGCACAGGGCCAGGCGGCCCCCGTCGTTCATCAGGTCGAGCGCGGCCTCGAGGTGGTCACCGCCCACGTTGTCGAAGTAGACGTCGATACCCTCACCGTCGCGGGCGCCGAAGTGCCCCCGCAGGAGCTCACGGACCGAGCCGTCCTTGTAATTGATCGCGGCGTCGAAGCCGTAGCGCTCCGTGCACGTGGCGACCTTCTCCGCACTGCCGGCCGAACCGATGATCGTGGACGCGCCCTCGAGCCTGGCGATCTGGCCCACCGCGGAGCCGACGGAACCCGCCGCACCCGAGACGAACACCGACTCGCCCGCCCGGAACCGTCCGATGTGCATGAGGCCCACGTACGCCGTGAGCCCGGTGGTGCCGAGGATGCCCAGGTACGCCGAGACCGGCACGCCGTCGATCTCCTCCACCACGCGGAACTGCCGACCGTCGGCCTGCGCGACGTCGCGCCACCCCAGGTCGTGCAGGACCACCGCACCGACGGGGTGGGCGTCGGACCGCGACTCGACGACACGCCCCACCGCGGCACCGGTCATGGTCTCGTCGAGCTCGAACGGCGGGATGTAGGAGCGCCCCTCGTTCATGCGGCCACGCATGTAGGGATCCACGGAGACGTACTCGTTGGCCACCCGCACCTCGCCCTCGGCGAGCTCGGGCAGGTCGACGGTGACCGTGCGGAAGTTGTCGTGGGTCGGCCATCCGCGGGGGCGGCTCGCGAGCTGGATCTGCGTACTGGTCGTCATCTCTACTGTCTACGCGCACTCGCTGCGGGGCTGCCACCGCCGGCCGCTCTAGTAGGCTTCCCGATCGTGCAGGACCAGTCCCTCCCCGATCCCACCTCGGCGACGCTCCCCGACGAGCGCGTACGCGGCGAGATCGTCAACGACTCCCACACCTTCCGCCGGGCCGTCGCCGACCTGCGGCAGGGGCTCAGCCAGCGCGAGCTGTGGTTGTCCCTGGGCTGGCAGGACATCAAACAGCGCTACCGGCGGTCCACGCTCGGTCCCCTGTGGATCACCATCGCCACCGGCGTCATGGCCGTCGCGCTCGGCCTGCTGTACTCGATCCTCTTCCAGATCCCGCTCGCCGAGTTCCTCCCGCACGTCACCGTGGGCCTCATCATGTGGGGCTTCATCTCCGGGTGCATCAAGGAGGGCTCCGAGGTCTTCATCGCCAACGAAGGCCTGATCAAGCAGTTGCCCAGCGCGTTGAGCGTCCACGTCTACCGCCTGGTCTGGCGGCAGTTCCTGTTCCTGTGTCACAACCTGGTGATCTGGGTGGTGCTCATGCTGGTCTTCCCGCGCCCCCTGGGCTGGGACCTGCTGCTGTCCGTCCTGGGACTGGCGGTGCTCATGATCAACGGCGTCTGGGTGGCCATGCTGTTCGGCATCCTCGCCACCCGGTTCCGCGACATCGCGCCGCTGCTGGACTCGATGGTGCAGCTGCTGTTCTACATGACCCCCATCGTCTGGACCACGCAGACGCTCTACGAGCAGGGCGGGGAGATCGCCGAGCGGGCCCGGATCGCCGAGCTCAACCCGCTCTACCACTACCTCGAGATCGTCCGCGCCCCCATGCTCGGGGAACCCACCGCCGCCTATCACTGGTGGATCGTCCTGGGCTGCACCGCCGTCGGTCTGGTCCTCGCGTTCGTGGCCCTGCGCCAGTTCCGCTCCCGAGTCCCGTACTGGGTGTAGGAGATATATCCCATGAGCTCCGCTGTCCCCACGCCCGGCGGCGTGTCCATCGACTGCGTGGACGCCTGCGTCGACTTCCCGATCTTCGACGCCAAGTCGCGATCGCTCAAGAAGGCCGTGCTGGGATCCGCCGGCGGCGCGATCGGCCGGAACGCGTCCAACGTCGTCGTCGTCGAGGCCCTCAAGGACATCACCCTCTCCCTCCGGGAGGGCGACCGCATCGGGCTGGTCGGCCACAACGGGGCCGGCAAGTCCACGCTGCTGCGCCTGCTCTCCGGCATCTACGAGCCCACCCGCGGGGCCGCCCGGATCCGCGGTCGCGTGGCGCCGGTCTTCGACCTGGGCGTCGGCATGGACCCGGAGATCTCGGGCTACGAGAACATCATCATCCGCGGGCTGTTCCTCGGGCAGACGCGCAAGCAGATGAAGGCGAAGGTCGAGGAGATCGCCGACTTCACCGAGCTCGGCGAGTACCTCGACATGCCACTGCGCACCTACTCCACCGGCATGCGCGTCCGCCTGGCGATGGGGGTGGTGACCTCCATCGACCCCGAGATCCTGCTGCTCGACGAGGGCATCGGTGCCGTGGACGCGGAGTTCATGAAGAAGGCGCGGGTCAAGCTCGCCGAGCTGGTCTCCCGCTCCGGCATCCTCGTGTTCGCCTCACACTCCAACGAATTCCTCGCGCAGCTGTGCGACTCGGCCATGTGGGTCGACCACGGCCGGATCCGCCAGCGCGGCAGCATCGAGGAGATCGTCACCGCCTATGAGGGCCCCGAGGCCGGGCGCTCGATCGGCGAGTACATCGGCAGGATGCACCATGAGGACTGAGCGGCAGGGCGCGGGCCGCCCGGGCGGTGCGGGCGACACGCCCGGGTCGGACGCCCCTGCGGTGATGGGCTCGGACCTGCGCGCCCAGAATGGTCCCGACACGCAGCACAACCCCGCCGGAAGCGAGCATTCCGCCAGCGCAACCCAGCGGGGCGGCGACGGGCGGCGCGTCGTGGCCGTGGTGGTCACGCACCGCCGGCTGGAGCAGCTGCGCGCCTCGCTCGAGGTGGTGTGCGGCCAGACCCGCCCGATCGACCACCTGGTGGTGATCGACAATGCCGACGAGCAGGCCGTGCGAGAACTGGTCGAAGCCCAGCCGGTCGAGGCCACGTACATCGGCTCAAAGCACAACCTGGGTGGCGCGGGCGGGTTCGCACTGGGGATGCTCCACGCCCTGGCCACCGGGGCGGGCCTGGTGTGGTGCGCCGACGACGATGGCCGCCCCGAGGGGCCCGAGGTGCTGGCGACCCTGCTGGGCTGCATGGACCGCCACGGGCTGGCCGAGGTGTCGCCGGTGGTGTGCGACCTCGACGATCCCGACCGTCTGGCGTTCCCGCTGCGGCGCGGCCTGGTGTGGCGACGACACCGCTCCGAGCTGTTCACGGTCGGCGGGGCCGGTGGGACGGGCGGGGCCGGTGGGACGGGCGGGCCCGCAGCACCGGCCGAGGACCTGCTGCCCGGCATCGCGTCGCTGTTCAACGGCGCGCTGTTCACCGCCGACTGCCTGGACCGGGTGGGCGTTCCGGATCTACGGCTGTTCATCCGCGGCGACGAGGTGGAGATGCACCGCCGGCTCGTCCGCTCCGGCCAGCCCTTCGGCACCTGCCTGACCACCGCCTACCTGCACCCGCAGGGCTCGGACGAGTTCAAGCCGATCCTCGGCGGCCGGATGCACACCCAGTTCCCCGACGACCCGGTCAAACGCCACTTCACCTACCGCAACCGCGGGTACGTGCTCACCCAGCCCGGCAATCGGCGACTCATCCCCCAGGAGATCCTGCGCTTCGGCTGGTATTTCCTGGTGACGAGGCGCGACCCGGCGGGCCTGCGCGAGTGGCTGCGACTGCAGCGGATGGGCGCCGGCGAGCGGTTCGACAAGCCCGGCGGCTGACCCACGAAATCCGCTACCGCGAATCCGGATCCGCTATGCCGATTGGACTCGCGGATCCGGAGGTGGAGTAGCGGATTTTGGCAGGATGGGTCCATGACCGACTGGATCGCCCTGCAGTCCCGCGCCGCCGACCTCTACGACGAGGTCCTGCCCGCCATCACCGACTGGGACGCCGCCACCCCCTGCAGCGACTGGACGGCGCACGAGGTGCTGGCCCACGTGGTCGACGAGCAATTGTGGGTGCCGGGGTTGCTGGCCGGCGGCACCGTCGACGAGGTGGCCGACGATCTGGAGGACCGCCTGCGTCGGCTCCACGAGGCGACCGGGCCGGAGCTGGTCACCGACTGGCACGCGATCCGCCCGCCGGTGGCGGCGGCGTGGCGAGGGACCCCGGACGACGACGAGGTGCACCTGTCCTACGGGCTGGCGCCCGCGAAGCACTACCTGGCGCAACAGGTGTTCGACCTCGCCGTCCACGCGTGGGATCTCGCCGTCTCCCAGCGGATCGACCTGCGGTGGGGCGACGAGCTCGATCGGGCCGTGCTGGAGTTCGTCCGGGCAGATCTCGCCGACAACCCGGCCCCGGAACTCTTCGATCCCCCGGTGCCCGGCTACGAGGGGCCGGACGTCCCCGCCCGGGACACGGCGCTGGCGCTGACCGGACGCGATCCGGGGGCGTGGCCCGTCAGGCCTCTCTGAGAGCAGCCATCGGGCACTTCGCGACGGCCTTCCGTGCCCGCTTCTCGTGCTCCTCGGGGACCTCGTCGACGATGACGCGCACCACCTCGTCGTCGTCCCCCAGCTCGAACACTGCGGGGGCGAGCCCGACGCACACCGCCTGGCCCTCGCACCGGTCCGGATCCACGATGATCCTCATGACGTGCCTCCTCGTCGTCGGCCACGATCGGTTCCGTGGTCGGACCCCTGAACTTAGACAAATCGGTGCTTTTTGTCTAGGGAATTCGTGTTTTCGTCACCGGATCGCAGCCGCCCCGAACTGATCCGCCGGTAAGTTAAGCTCGCCCCGTGCCCAAGACGCTGCTGCACCGATACACCTCGAGCCCCCGGGCGTTCCCGGTCCTGGCCTCGCTCTATCCACCCCTGCTGGGCTCGGGGATCCGCATCCGCCACGTCGCGCCGGACTGGACCCGCGGGGAGCTCGACATGCACGTGGCCCCGTGGACGGCCAACACCAACGGCACCGCGTTCGGCGGCGCGCTGTTCGCCGCCACCGACGTGCTCTACGGGGCGCTGCTGTCCGGGCAGCTCGGCACCGGTTACCAGGTGTGGACCAAGTCCGCGACGATCGACTTCCGTACCCCCGGACGCGGTCGTCTGCGGTGCGTCGTGGAGGTCCCCCGCGTGGAGGCCGACTCCATCCGTGAGCAGCTGACCGCGCGGCCCCGGACGAGCATCGTCCACACGGCCCTGGTCACCGACGCCCGCGGCGGGACGGTCGTGGAGGCCCGGCACACGATGTCGATCCGCCGCAGGGATTGACGGGCAGCGGTCAAAACCTCCGCCGGGGGTCTCCCGCCGCCGGACACGGGTAGGATAATCCGGTCCCAGGCCCTCCCCGGAAAGGAACCCCCGTTGGGAGCCACCCCGCTCGCATGGTCGTTGTCAGTCGGCCTCATCATCGCCCTGTTGCTGTTCGACTACTTCTTTCACGTGCGCAAGGAGCACATCCCCACCCTCAAGGAGTCGGCCATCTGGTCCGCGCTCTACGTGGGGATCGCCCTGATCTTCGGCGGCGTGGTGTGGATCTTCGGCGGCACAGACATGGGCGTGGAGTACTTCGCCGGGTACATCACCGAGAAGGCGCTCTCGGTGGACAACCTGTTCGTGTTCCTGCTGCTGCTCACCAGTTTCAAGGTGCCGCGTGCGGGCCAGCAGAAGGCACTGCTGTTCGGCATCGTGTTCTCGATCATCGCGCGGACCGCGTTCATCTTCGTGGGCGCCGCGCTGCTCAACAAGTTCGCCGTCCTGTTCTACATCTTCGGCCTGTTCCTCATCGTCACCGCCGGACGTCTGCTGGCCGAGGACGACGAGGACGACGACGCCGACAACGTGGTGGTGCGCCTGGCCAAGCGATTCATCCCGGCCACCGACCACTACGAACACGACAAGCTGTTCACCATCGAGAACGGCAAGCGCGTCATGACGCCGATGATGATCGTCATGGTCGCCATCGGCGGCACCGACATCATGTTCGCGCTGGATTCGATCCCCGCGATCTTCGGTCTCACCCAGAACGTCTTCATCGTCTTCACCGCCACCACGTTCTCGCTGCTCGGCCTGCGCCAGCTGTACTTCCTGCTCGACGGCCTGCTCGACCGGCTCGTCTACCTCAAGTACGGGCTGGCCGCCATCCTCGGCTTCATCGGCGTCAAGCTCATCCTCCACGCCCTGCACGAGAACAACCTCCCGTTCATCAACGGTGGCGAGCACGTGGACGTGGTGGAGGTCCCCACGTTCCTCTCGCTGGGCATCATCGTTGGTGTGCTCGTGGTGACGGTCCTCGGCTCCCTGCTCAGCCCGGCCGGCAAGGCGCTCACGGTGCTCGGCAACCTCAAGCGACACTCGCTCGAATACCTCGACAAGGACTTCGTCGACGATCCGGTCGAGCGGGCGAAGCTGTGGGCGAAGATCGTCGAGAACGAGGACAAGCTCAAGGACATCGAGCGCAGGTACTTCGGCAGCGAGGGCGACGTGTGGGAGCTTGAGCAGCTCCTGCGGAGGGTCTGGGACGAGCAGGGCCGCTACGAGAAGGCGACCGACTACACCCGCTGACGCCGGCGGCGGGGCCGGGCCTTACCGGGGCTTCCTCACCGGGGTTCCTGACCCGGGCTCCTCACCAGGGGCTGCCTGACCACATGCCGTGCGGATCCACCGCGCCGTCCTCGCGCAACGGGGACCGGACCTCCGTCGATGGCCAGCGCGACCTCAGCACCGCCGCCGCGCGGTGCCCTTCCCCCCGACCTCCCGGAGGCGTGAGCGCGGCTGGCCCGGCAAACGGAGCGGGCACAGCGGACGGAGCGGGCGCCGCGGCCCCCTCCGGAGAGACGGGTCCTCGGACGACGATCACCGTCCATCCGGCCCGACGCAAGTGCTCCCGGTAGCGCTCGGCGGGTCTCCCGAACGACGGGGCCCGCCCGCCGGGCGTGAACACCACGCACCGGTCGAAGGGATCGGCGAGCGGCAACTCCACCGTGAAGTGCCCCAGCCGGACCGTGTGCCCGTGCCCGAACGTCCCGCACCCCGCCGCCGCCAACTCGAGCCGGGCCCGGGTCGACGCGACCGATCCCGAGAGCGGATCCGCCGCCCCGGCGACCTCACGGAAGGCCCTCGCACCACGCCCGGCGGGATGCCCGGCGGCGCCCGACAACTGGCCCGGCAGTTCGGGCAGCATCCCGCACAGCCGCTCCACCGCGACGACCGCGTCCTCGAACGACAGATCTCCGGCCAGGTCCCGGCAGGTCCGCAGCGGGGTGGTCACACGCAACCCGTCGATCTCCGTGACAGCGGACGGGGGCATCGAACCGTAGCGGTACACCCTGCCCGGACGCGACCTGCGCGTCGACGGCAGCCAGATCTCGGGTGGCGCGTCCGCGGGCGCGGAGTCGTCGCCCCACAGCAGGGCGGCGCTGCGCCCGCGCAGCACCCCTCCGGGCCAGGTCCGCGCCAGCGCGACGCTGCGCATGCGGAGATCGTCCCGTTGGTCCTCCCGCCGGTACATTCCGTGCCAGATCCGCCGATAGCGCGCGCGGTCAGCGGGATCCGGTACCGCGACGGCGAGTTCGGCCGTGGTCAGCGGGCCGGGTGGCAGAACGCCCCGTGCACCCCGTGTTCCCTGTGCGCCGCGGCGGATTCTGCCCGGTGGTGGCGGGTCGCCGGCCACCGTCTCCGCACCGCGTCCTCCCGCATCGAGGACTCGGGCACGGGACGCATCTGGGATCTCCATACCCGTCACTGTGGCGCACGGAGCCGTTGCTCTAGGGCCGGGAAGCCGCCTTCCGGGCGGCGTCTGTGGAGAACGCCACACCTGTGGAATCTCACGACCCACCGCTGTTACACGCAGCTAGCTAACTCGACTCATCGTCCGCCGAGGATCAACCTGTCACACCGACTCACAGACGGAGGAAAAGATTCAGAAGGAAATCGTCGTTCCCGAGGACATGGCCCACTTGGTGGAGCGGTTCAACTACTCACCGGCAGTGAAGGTCGGCAGCCTGATCTACTGCTCGGGCCAGGCCGGGCGGGACTCGGAGATGAACGTCATCGACAGCAGCCTCGAGGATCACTTCGTGGCGGCCTGGGAGAACCTGGGCACGGTACTCCGGGCCGGCGGGTCGGATTTCGAGCACATCGTGGAGATGACCACGTACCACGTCGGTCTCCAGGACCACCTGCCCCTGTTCCTCGACGTCCGCAGCCGCTACATCCCCCGGACGGACGTCCCCACGGCGTGGAGTGCGATCGGCGTCAGCGAGCTGACGTTCCCCGGCCAGCTCGTCGAGTTGAAGGCGGTGGCCCTGGTGCCGTGATCGACCGCCGGCCCCCTAGGGGTGGTGCTCGCGGAGATAGGCGGAGAACACCTGCTCCGGCAGACCACCGCGGTGCAGGAACTGCTGGTCCAGCGTCACCGCGAGCCGCTCCAGCGCCACTGCGAGCTGGCGGCGACCCAGCTCCACGGCGGCCGGCGACCCCGCCGGGCCGGGTTCGGACAGTCGCACCGCGCCGGCCAGCTGTCGTGGCAGCGACAGGTCCGCGAACTGCTCGCGGAAGTAGAAGCCCTCGGAGTGCTGGAAGAAGTCGATCCGGACCTCCTCGACCCTGTCGGCCACCGCCGTCAACTGCGCACACACCGGCTCCGTCGGCAGGTCCGGGATCCGTCCCTGGAAGTCGACCTCGTCCAGACGCGACAGTTCCTGCGCCAACGCCCGCCGCCGCAACAAGGGCGGATACACCTGGTTGAACCAGGTAAGGGCCCCGGTGAGCAGGGCGAACCCCGTCAACGCCTGGAACGGTGTGATCCACCGGACCCACGAATCGGAGGGGACCATGTCACCGAACCCGAGGGTGGCCAGGGTGACGAACGAGAAGTACAGGGCCTCGACGAACGCCGGGAGCCTGTCCGGATCGATCCCGTCCGAGTAGGTGAAGTCCGCGGGCAGGTGCGGGTAGTAGATCAGTCCCCAGCCCAGTCCCTGGAGCAGCACCCACAGCAGGATGACCGTCACCAGGGCCGCCGGACCCACCGCGCTGCCCACCCGATGGCCCGTCGCCCGGGACACCCGCCAGATCCCCGCGAACACCCAGGGACTCAGGTACCCGGTGCCCCCGGGGTGCATCAGCGTGTGGAACACGTCCATCAACACCACCACGATGAGCGCCACGCCCACCACCGTCAGCACGATCTCGACCATCAACCCACCCTAGGCGGCGAGCGGACGGCGGGTCAGAGTCCGTACAGCCGCGCCCAGTTCTCCCGCGCGGTGAGCTCGGCCTGCGCGGCACGCCACCGCTCCTGGGCGGCCGGGGCCTCCCGGACGAACCTGGAGAGCAGTGCGACCAGCCGCTTCTGCAGCTCGGTGGCCCGCGCCGGGTCCACCTTGCGGTGGTGCACCCCCGTCTGCGAGGCGTCGGTCACGTACACCTCGTCGAACAGGGAGACGTGCCACCAGGCCGCGTCCTCGTAGGGGATCGCCACCACGCCGCGGCGCTGCCGGCCCAACTTCTGCACGAGCAGCCGCTTGGCGAGCACCTGGTCCTCGCGGTCCTCCCTCGGGATCCCCACCTTGCGCTGGACACCGACCCCGGCGGGCAGGGCCTCCACCCCGAGCTTGGCGGTCTCCGGGTACCGCGCGCGCTCGGCGCGGATCGCGGCCAGCGCGGCCTGACCGCCGTCACCGACGCCGTGGGTGCCGTCGGGCCCGTCGAGGAACGCCTCGATCCCGCGCAGGCGGGTGGCGGCGAGCCCGTACTGCATGGCCGCCACCGCGCGCAGGACGCTCCGGGCGAGGTTCTTGGCCATGTCCTTGGGGTCGATCCCCTGCCGGACCGCCGCTGTGGTCAGCGAGTTGCGCAGGGAGAAGAACTGGCCGAAGTCGTCGCCGTCCTTCCAGTAGAAGTCCGCGTGCCACACCGCCGCACCCTGCAGGGTGCACGTGGGCATCCCCGCCTGGCGGCAGCGCAGGCCGTACTCGATGTCGTCCCACTGGAAGAAGTACGGCATGGGGAGTCCGACCCGCTCCACGGCCTCGCCGGGGACGAGGCAGGACCACCACGCGTTGTACTCGGCGTCGATCCGCCGCTCCTGCCGGCCCGCGACCACCGACTCGTCACGCAGCGCGAACTCGTCGGCGTCCAACCCGCCCCGGAGCTCGTCGAGCTGCGTCCGTTCGGCCGAGACCAGCAGGTAGTCGGGGTTGAACAGGTAGAGCATCTGGGCGCCCACGAGCATCGGCTCACGGGTGACGGCGGCGAAGGCGAACAGCCGCAGCACCGTCTCGGGCTCCACCCGGACGTCGTCGTCCATGAGCAGCACGTCCACCGGCCCCGGGCCGTCCGGTGCGGTGGCCTCGAACAGCCCGCGGCTGAAGCCGCCGGCACCGCCGAGGTTGGGCTGGCGCAGGTAGTGCAGCCGGTCGCCGAACTCCTCCGCCGCGTGCCGGAACGGATCGCGGGTCTCCACCAGATCGGTGCCCTGGTCCGTGACATAGAGGTCGTCGATCAGGTCCGCGACGAGGGGATCCGAGGCCAGCGAGTCGACCGTGGCCGCACAGTCATCCGCCCGGTTGAACGTGCAGATGGCCACGGCGGCGCGGCGGGCGGGCCTCGTCGTCGTCGTACTCCATTCCACCTCCGACACCGTCGCCGGCGCGTCGACGGCGTGCACCTCCAGCCACATCGCGCCACCGTCGGTGAACGCGTCCACCGGCACGTGCACCACCGCCATGCCGTCGCCGTGGTGGTGGACCACCTCCACCGTCCGCACGTGGGAGCCGATGTCCGAGGCGCGCACCAGCACGTCGACCTGCCCGGCGGTCTCCACCGACACCCGTACGGTCAGCTCCGTGACGACGGTCCAGCGCTGCCAGTAGGACGCCTCGAACCGGCCGAAGTAGGTGTTGGTGTCGACGATCGCGCCGGGCTCCAGGTGCAGCTCGGTGCGTGTGCGGCGCACCACGCCCCGCGTGATCCGCGAGTACAGGTCGTCGTTGACCCACCGGCGCGGGCCGGAGAACAGGGTGCGCTGGAGCAGCAGATCGCGCTCGGGCCGGTCGGTCCCGGTGTCGGCGTCTGCGGTTGTCACGGTGGTGGCGTCCATGGGGCGATGCGCTCCTGGGAGTCGGTTAGGCGGTGCCGTCCAGGCTAGCCCCCGGGCCGGGGGGCGCCGCCTCGACGACCGGTGAGTCGGTGTTCGGGGGCTGCCCCGGCGGCGTCACCGGGGGGATGCCGGGTGGCGGGGGCAGCGGCTGGTGGTCCGCGGGCACCGGCAGGACCTCGTACAGACGGGCGCCCGGAGTGGCCTCCACCAGCCGCAGGTTCGGGTTGAGGTGCAGCCCGATGAACCCACCCGGCCGGCCCGGCCCGCCCACGGACTCCGTCCCGACGATCACCCAGCGCACGTCCCGGAGTTGCATCTCGCGGGTGACGGTCGGGTCGAAACCGTAGCGGTTGACCGAGGTGTACAGCGTCATGCGGTCGGCGCCGACCTGCGCGACCGGGTCGTCGGCGAGCGGCGCCCCGAACACCACCGGCACCCCGTGGAGCGCGTAGACCCAGGCGGTGCCGTCGAACGGGTCGTTCAGGGCCACCCCGCCGTCGTACCTCTCCCCCAGCGCGTCCAGCACGAGCCGCTCGTCGGCGGTGACCGCGGGCCCGTCGGCGTACCCCCAGGCGGTCAGGTCCCGCGCCATCACCGCGTGCCCGGAGGCGGTGAGCAGGGCCAGCGCCGCCGCCACGGCCACGCCGACCCGGGCCGCCGGCCGGCGCAGCGACCCGCGCGGAACCAGCGCCCGCACGCCGGCCCCGGCCAGCACCGCCGAGGGCAGGACGAGCAGCGACGCGAACCGGTAGAAGTCGTCCCACCAGAAGCCGGTGAACGTCCGCACCCAGTCGCCCCGGACGGCCGCGGCCAGGACGTACAGGGTCCCGTAGACGAGGAGCGCGGCGACGGGGGCGGCGAGCGGGCGACGCCGCCGCGGGTCGGCGACCGCCGTCGCCAGTCCCACGATCACCGCCACGGCCATGCCCACCGAGGCCACCGCCGTGGGACCGAGGTCGAGCACCGCGGCGACCGCCCGCGCCACACCCGCCTCCCGTGGCCACGAGAACCCGGCGAGCGACTGGGTGGTCCCGGACGACACCATGCTCACCGACCACCCGACGTACGCCCCCGCGGGCACGGCGGCCAGGACGAACGCGCCCAGCACCGTCAGCCGCGGGCGCAGGCCGGGAGCGGCGGCCAGCCCGGCGAGGGCCTGCGCGGCGAGCGGGATCGCCGCGGCCAGTGCCACCGACGGGTGCACCGACCACGCCCCGGCCATCCCGGCGCCCAGGAGCAGCGCGTGCGCGGGCATCCGGGACCGACGGGCGGCGAGGTGCTCACCCAGCAGGAGCAGTCCGGGGATCACCGCGACGCCCAGCGCGAACGGCAGTACGGGTCCGCGCACCAGGGCGAGGTACGGGAACGTCCACGCCGACGCGGCGACCGCCGCGGCCGCCACCGCCGCGAGTCGGGACCCCCCGCAGAGGCGGGCCGCCAGGACCGCGACCCCCAGCACGAACACCACCCCGGTCGCCGCGGAGACGGCGCCCAGGGCCTCCGGCAGGCCGCCTCCGGGCAGCCCGACCAGCAGCGACGCGAACGCGTGATAAGTGTCCGGGTAGAAGAAGTGCGGGTTGGCGGGCTGGCTCACCGGCGCGAGGTCGGTCAGGCCGGCCCGCCCGGTCTCGGCGATGAACCGGGTGGCGCCGCCGTGGAAGATGGCGTCCCAGCCCTGGGGAATGGCGGTGAGACCGCGGGTGGCGACGAGGATGTGGGCGACCGGGATCACCGCGAGGACGACGACGACGAGGTCCGCCACCCCCGGGCCCGGCCCGCCGCGGCGGGGGTCGTCGTCGTACTCCCCCTCGCCACGCCGCCACGTCCCCCGATCGGTGACCCGGGACGCGATACCCACGACGACGGCGCAGACCAGCGCGGCGAGCGCAGTCACCCCGGCCGAGACGACGCCCCAGCGCAGGTCCACCGCGGCGGTGACCGCGCTGCCGACCGCCACCACCGCGAGCGTCAGCGCCGGCCCGGCCGCCACCGCGTCCCGCCACCGGGTGCCGGCGGCCAGGCAGACCACCGCCCCCGGCACCACCACCAGCGCCACCGCGGCGAGCAGGACGAGCGCGACCGTCACGGTGCTCAGCGCACCCGGAAGATCACGGTCCGTTGGACGATGAAGTTGGTGACCGTGGCGACGCCCTGGGCGATGACGTAGGCCACGGTCGTGGCCCAGAACGGGCTCCAGTCCATACCGAGGAACCACGGTGTCAGCACCATGAACAGGCCCCACTGCACGCCGAACATCAGCGCGTAGAGGCCCATCGTGGCGATGAACCGGGCGCGCGACGGCTCGGCCTGGAACGTCCACCGGCGGTTGAAGGAGTAGGCGGTGAGCGTGCCGGCGACGAAGGACAGCGCCTTGGCCGTGCCGTAGTCCAGGCCGAGGACCCTGAGCAGCTGGAGGAGCCCGTAGTCGACGATCGCCGACAGCACGCCGGTCAGGAAGAACCGGACGGCCTGCGTCTTCAGGTCGGTCGGGCGGGCCGGGTCGGACTCGTGGCGGGCCTCGAGGGGGTCCACGGCGCCCCGCAGGGAGTCGAGGACGGAGTCCTCCGGCGGGTCCGCCGGGCTGCCGTGGATGGGTCCGCCGCTGGATGTCGTCACGCGACCAGGGTAGATCGCCGGCCGAGGGCACGGCGTCACGCACTGCCGAGGGGGACACTGGAGGCGTGAACTCCCCCGACCCCGCCGCCCGCCGCCGCGTCCTGGTGGTGGACGACGAACCCCACATCCGCCGTGTCCTGCGCGGGTATCTGGAGGCGGACGGTTTCGCCGTCGACGAGGCCGGTACCGCGGCCCAGGCCCGGGAGCTGGTGGGCGCCGCAGACCTCGTCCTGCTCGACATCGGACTGCCCGACGGGAACGGCCTCGACCTGCTGCGCGACCTGCGGGCGGTGTCACCGGTGTACGTGATCCTCGTGACCGCCCGCGCCGAGGAGGTCGACCGGCTGATCGGCCTCGAGGCCGGGGCCGACGACTACGTGGTCAAACCCTTCAGCCCCCGCGAGGTCACGGCCCGCGTCCGCGCCGTCCTGCGCCGGGCACGCGAGACGGGTCCGGTGGTGGTCGCCACGCCGCCGCTCACCGTCGGTGCGCTGACCGTGGACGTCGGGGCGCGCGAGGTCGCCGTCGACGGATCGGCGGTCCCGCTCACCCCGATCGAGTTCGATCTGCTGGCCACCATGACGGCCGCCCCGGGGCAGGTGTTCAGCCGCCGACAGCTCCTCGACGCGGTGTGGCAGGACGGGTACTTCGGGGACGAGCGGGTGGTCGACGTCCACGTGCGCGGGTTACGGCGGGCCCTCGGGGACGATCCGGCGGCACCCCGCTTCGTGGCCACCGTGCGGGGCGCGGGCTACAAGGTCCTCCGGCCGGCGGGTCACGGGGGTGCGCGATGATCCGGACCCTGCGCGGGCGATTGTTCCTCTCCCACCTCTCGGTGGCCGTGGTCGGTGTGATCGTGGTGCTGGTGGTGGTCCGGCTGACGGCTCCGATGCTCTTCGACGACTCGCTCCGGCCCGGCGGTCCCGGTGGGGTCGGTGGGGTCGGAAACCGCGGCGCCGGCCCGGGTCTGCGCTCGACCGTCGCCGACGCGGTCACCACGGCCACGGTGTGGGGGGCGGTCGCCGGCGTCGCGGTCGCGCTCCTCGCCGCCGGGATCGTGGGGAGCCGCATGCTCCGGTCGCTGGCGGAGGTGGGGGCCGCCACCACCGCGATAGCCGCCGGGGACTACACCCGCCGCATCACCCGTCCCCCCGAGCGGGAGATCGCGGCCCTGGCCGACGACGTGACGACGCTCGCCCGGACGATCGACCAGACCGAGGCGCGCCGGATGCGTCTCATCTCGGAAGTCGCACACGAGATGCGCACGCCGCTCACCGTGATCGACGGGTACGTGGAGGGCATCGCCGACGGCGTGTTCGGCGTGGAGGAGTTGCGTCACGTGCGTGCCGAGAGCGCCCGGCTCCGGCGCCTCTCCGAGGACCTGTCGACGCTGTCCAGGGGCACCGAGGGCCGCCTCGACCTCGCGCCGACGGTCACCGACCTGGCCGAACTGGTGCGCCTCACGGTCGAGCGGCTCCGGCCCCGGTTCGCCTCGACGGAGGTCGACCTGCGGGTGGAGTTGCCCGACGACGAGGTGCGCCTGACGGTCGACCCGGACCGCGTGGCGCAGGTCGTCGAGAACCTGGTGGTCAACGCACTGGCCGCCACCGAGCGCGGCCGGGTGACGGTCTCGGTGAGCGGCACCTCCGGCGGGGCGGAGATCACCGTCGCCGACACCGGCATCGGCCTGGACGACGACTCGGCCGAGCGCGTCTTCGAGCGGTTCCATCGCGGGCCCGGCGGACACGCCGGCGGATCCGGCCTCGGTCTGACCATCGGACGCCAACTGGCCCGGGCCCACGGGGGCGACCTCACAGTCGCCTCCCGGGGCCCGGGCCAGGGGTCCACCTTCGTGTTCAGCCTCGCTCGAACGCCGCCAGGTGCTTCTCCGATCCGTCCCTGAGGTGCTCGTACACCGCGTCCAGATCGGGTTGCTCGGTGGCCGCCATCGCGGCCTCGAGATCGGCGATGTCGCGTCGCTCGAGCTCGGCGCCCACCGCCAGCGCCTCGGACTTCGAGGTCAGGCCCCGCTCCAGCCAGTCGTCGTACAGCTCCTGGAGCTCCGGGTAGTCGTACACTCCCGGGGTGGAGCCGACCGACGGGTCGGGCAGGTCGTGGTTCGCGAGCAGGGTCGCCGTGGCCTCACCGTGCCGGGCTTCCGCAGCCGAGATGTTGTCGAACCGGCGGTCCGGCCACGCCTCGCCCAACGCCACGTACAGGTCGTGGGCGAGCCGCTCCTCCTCGCGCATCATCGACAGGGTCTCGGCCTCCTCGGCCGACAACGTACCGGCGGGCGCGGGGACCTCGAGCCCGTGGCCCTGCTGGCCTGGCTGGTCTCGCTGGTCTCGCTGGCCGTGCTGGCCGTGCTGGCCGTGCTGGCCGTGCTGGCCGTGCTCCTGCCTACCCGGGCCCTCTCCCTGGCGGCCCTGCCCGGGCACGCCGACTCCCTGGGGCCCTCCGGTCTGTTCCTGTGTCGCCACCGTCGCGACCCGGGTGCCCTCCGTGGGCCCGTCGGACCCGGCCAGCGCATATCCGCCGACCCCCGCCACCGCCAACGCACCGACGGCCGCGACCGCGCCCATCGAGCGACGGATCGTCCTGTTCGAGTTCGCCATCATGATCCTCACCTCGTCCTGCCCCGCGGGTGGGGCCTCGTGTGTCGGTTCGTCCGACACCTCGATTCCACCGCCTCCGCGTGAAGCACCCGAGGGGTCTCCGTGAGGATCACGTGAAGATCGTCACCCCCCTTGCGATCAGGTCTGCGACGTGCAATTCTTTCTCCACTGCGGGCACACAAGCCCGCTTCTGGTCGAACCGGAAACGGCACATCCGCCGACTGCGTTCGATTCCGCGGGAGCGATCCGTTCCGGCCACCCCATCTCACCCGGCGCCCTCACCACCAGGTCCGCGCCATTCCCGGGTAGCCGTCGTCGCCTCCACCCAACGCATCCGAGCACGGCTCGTCGTCTCGTCACCAGTGGACGTGGCGGCTGTGCAGCTCGCTTCCCGACCAGGAGGAATCCCCATGTCGCAGTACCGAAATCCCGCCATGAACAACGCGCCGACCGCGTTCTCGTACACGCCGACCGGCCGGGCCATCCCGCCGTCATCGCCGCTGCGGACTCCGAACCGTCGCCCGGTCTCGCCGTCGTACACGCCCACCGGCCGCGTCGTCCTGTCGACGCCGGCCACCCGCGGCTCCGCCTGAGCGCGAGCCCACCGCACCGCTACTCGCGCGCGGCGCCCACCGTCCGGCCCACCGGCCGACAGTCGGGCGTCGTGCGCGAGGCGTCTCCCGGCTACAACCGGTCGGCGGCCACGAGACGGGTGGTCACCACCAGGGCTATCGCGCCACACGCGAGGATCCCGGTCGAGACGAACAGTTGCATCACCCCGGCCTCCCACGGACGGGCACCGCCGAGCACCATCCCGACGAACGCCCCGGGGATCGTGACCAACCCGATGGTGCGCGTCTGGTCCAGCGAGGGCTGCAGGGAAGTCGCCGCCGCCTCGCGGCACACCATCATCCGCGCGGGGATGTCCGTGAAGCCGAGCGACAGCGCGGCCTCCACCTCACCGTGACGGGTGGCGAGTTCGTCGTGCGCGCGGCGGCCGGACAGGCCCGCCACCGCCATGGCGTTGCCCAGGAAGATCCCCACCACCGGGATGACCGACAATCCGTTGGGGCGGACCACCCCGGCCGCGAGCAACCCCAGGACGATCACCGCCGCCGGCAGAGCCACCGCCACCGCGCACCACAGCGCATCACGCACGGTCACCCGCGCCGCACCAGCCTGAGGCGCGCTGCGCTGCGCCAGCCTCCGGGCCGCGGCCCACGAGGCGACGGACGCCATCACCACCGCGAATGCCGCCACCAGCCACGGCCGGTCGGCCACGTACCCGATGATCAGCGAGAGCGCCACGAGCTGGACGGCCGCGCGGATCGACGTCCACGGGATCTCCCACTCCTGCCCCGTGCCGCCCAGCCACGCCGCCGTCGCGCCGATAACCACGAACAGGACGACGGCCACCGCCAACGCCGGCCCGATCTCGATCATCGTCGACCCCACGTGGGAGAGCCTACGACCGACCCGCCCCGACCGGGAGGGTCCGGCGAGGTCGATGTGCCGACCGCCCGGTGGCCATGTCCGAGGCGCGCGATACCGTACGCGCATGAGGTCGCGGCGTCCCCTCCGTCCCGCCCGCGCAGTCGCCGCGGCAATCGTGTCCCTGGCCTGCGCGGTGGCCGGGGTCCCGTCCACCGCCGCGATGCCGGCACCGGCGCCCGGGTCCTCGCCCGCGGCACCGCCCGATCCGCTGGCGGCGTTCCGACCGGCACCCCCGCACGAGCGCACGCCGGAGCGATATCTGCCCAGCCCGTCACCGGATCCCTGGTACTCCGCACCGCCCGAGGTCGATCCCGCCACGGCCCCCGGGACGATCCTCGACACGAGGCCGGTGACGATCCCGCCGCACAACGTCCGCAACTTCGGCCGCGGCTGGCAGGTGCTGGTCCAGAGTCTCGACTCGCACGACCGGCCGCAGCAGATCGTCTCCACCATCATCGAGCCGGCCACCCCCTGGACAGGGCCGGGTCCGCGACCGCTCGTGTCGTTCAACGTCACCATCGATTCCCTCGGCCTGACGTGCATGCCGTCGCACACGCTGCCGCACGAGCTGAACCTCGAGATGCCACCGTTCCTGCAGATCCTCGCCGACCGCGGGTACGGGCTGGTCGTGACCGACTTCCAGGGACCCAAGGCCGCGTACGCGGCCGGACGGGCCAACGGCCGGGCGGTCCTCGACGGGATCCGAGCGGCCCGCGCCTTCGTCCCACCCGGTGAGAGCGGCCCGATGTTCGTCGACTCGCGGGTCGTCCAGGTCGGTTACTCCGGCGGCGGTATCGCCACCGGCTGGGCCGCCCAGCTGCAGCCCGTCTACGCGCCCGAGTTGACCGGTGTGCTCGTGGGGTCGTCCGTGGGCGGTGTCCCCGCCGACTACTCGGAACTGTTCGACACGATGGACGGCAACCTCGCCTCCGGGCTCTACCGAGCAGCGGTACTGGGGATCGCGCGCGAGTACCCCGAGCTGTACACACTGCTCAGCGACGCCGGGGACGTCGCCGCCCACGGGCTCCGCGACTCGTGTGCCGCCGCCAACACCGCGTCGGGGCTGTTCCCCGTCCCGCTGGCGACGCTGATTACCACCGACCCGCGGACTGACCCGACCGTGTCAGAGGTGCTCGCCCGCAACCGGCTGGGCACCGCCGACCCGGCCCACGGCGCGGACCCGCGCGAGGTGCCGACCGGCCCGGTGCAGGTGTGGCACGGGGACGCCGCCGCGCCGATCGGGCCCGGCCCGGGCTCGTCGCGGGGTCCCGGAGACCCGTTCGTCCCCGAATGGACGGCCCGGCAGCTGGCCGACGAGTGGTGCGCGGCCGGTGCCGACGTCGAGTACACGCCCGTTCCGGGCGAGCACATCCTGGCCGCCTACACCGCGGTGGGCCCGGCGCTCGACTGGGTCGACGACCGCGCCCGCGGGGTCCCGTTCACCACCGGCTGCCGATAGCGTCACCAGCGGTCGGGCGCGCCGGGGGCGTTGCGGACGTCACGCCGGGGCCGTCGCGGGGTGGGTCGGGAGCCGCTGAGCGGTACCCTCGACCCTGTGAGCACCGCCCAGAACTCCTCCCCGGCCCAGTCCGCCCTGGACACCGAACTCAAGCGCCTCACCGGCTGGGGGCGCACCTCTCCCGCGATGAGCCACGTGCTCACCCCACGGTCCGTGGAGGAGATATCGGCAGCCGTGGCGGCGGTCAACGACGCCAACGCGTCGAGCCCCGCCCACCTGCACCGCGGCGTGGTGGCCCGCGGGCTCGGTCGCTCCTACGGCGACAGCGCCCAGAACTCCGGCGGTCTCGTGCTGGACATGAGCCACTTCAACCGCATCCACGAGCTCAACGCCGAGAAGGCGCTGGCCGTGGTGGACGCGGGCGTGAACCTCGACCAGCTCATGCGCGCGGCCCTGCCGTTCGGCCTGTGGGTTCCGGTGCTCCCGGGCACCCGGCAGGTCACGGTCGGCGGCGCGATCGGTCATGACATCCACGGTAAGAACCACCATTCGGCCGGGTCCTTCGGCAACCACGTCACCCGCATGGAACTGCTCGTCGCCGACGGCCGGGTGCTGACCCTGGAGCCGAGCGGTACCGCCGACGACCCGGAGGGCACCCTGTTCTGGGCCACGGTCGGCGGCAACGGCCTGACCGGCGTGATCCTCAAGGTGTGGATCGCCATGACCCGCACCGAGACCGCCTTCTTCCTGGCCGATTCCGATCAGACCGGGTCGCTCGACGAGACGATCGCCCTGCACACCGACGGTTCCGAGTCGAAGTACACCTACTCCTCGGCCTGGTTCGACGCGATCAGCGCGCCGCCGAAGCTCGGCCGGGCAGCCGTGTCCCGCGGGTCGCTGGCCACCCTCGCCGAACTCGAGGAATACGCGCCCAAGCTGGCGAAGAACCCCCTGGCGATGGACGCCAAGCCGCTCATCACCTTCCCGGACATTTTCCCCAACGGGCTCGCGAACAAGTACACCTTCGGCCCCATCGGCGAGGTGTACTACCGGCTCGGGGTCACGTCCCGGAACCAGATCAAGACGCTGCCGGCGTTCTACCACATGCTCGACCTGTTCTCCGAGTGGAACCGGGCCTACGGGTCCAAGGGATTCCTGCAGTACCAGTTCATCGTCCCGCCCGGCGAGGTCGAGGGCTTCAAGGAGATCATCGGCGACATCCAGCGCTCGGGGCACTACTCGTTTCTCAACGTCTTCAAGCTCTTCGGCCCGGGAAACCAGGCGCCGCTGTCCTTCCCCATGGAGGGATGGAACGTCTGCGTGGACTTCCCGATCAACAGCCGGCTCAACACGTTCGTCAACGAACTCGACGCCAAGGTCATGTCGATGGGCGGCCGCCTGTACACGGCCAAGGACTCCCGCGTCCCGGCCGAGCGCTTCCACGCGATGTACCCTCGGATCGATTCGTGGATCGCCACCCGCCGGGGGATCGACCCGAACGGCGTGTTCGTCTCCGACATGGGGCGTCGCCTCGAGCTGATCTGACGGTCGACCGGGGCGGGGCCTCCCCGCCGCCGCCGCCCGGCTCCACGGCCGCGACGCGCCTCCGCCGGGGGACCGCCGGCGGGGGCTACACACGACCCCGGCCCGGCGTCACACTGGAGGATGTCCTCGGACCACGAGCGTCTACCGACGCGTCCGAAATGGAGCCCGCCATGATCCTCCGCGCCGCTGTCGCCGCAGTCGCCCTGATCGTGACCACCCCGCCCTCGGCGGTGTGGGAACGGTCCCCGAGCAGACCGGCCCCGTCACCCACCTCGGTACGCCCACGGCCACGCGCACCGCGCCGAGCCGGGCCCGGACGACCTCGATTCATCTGATCCGGGCGGCCGGGGGCCGGCCGGACCGGGCCACCGCGCAGCGGCGCACACCGCCTCGCGCCCGTCCCGATCCACCCGCCACCCGTGAGGGGCGCAGCAGCGTCGGACCCCCTCGGTAGACTCCTGCCCATGATCAATGCCGTCGGCGTCCCCCAGACCCTGCTCCTCCTCGGTGGTACCTCCGAGATCGGCCTGGCCATCTGCGCCGAGTACCTCCAGCAGGGCCCGATGCGCGTGATCCTCGCCTGCCTGCCCGGAGACCCGGGGGTCGACGACGCGCGCGCGGAGATGACCGCCGCCGGTGCGAGCGCGGTGGAGGTGGTCGACTTCGACGCCGCCGCGACCGAGTCCCACCCGGCCGCGTTCGAGCAGATCTTCGCCGGCGGGGACGTGGACGTGGCGATCGTCGCGTTCGGCCTGCTGGGTGAGAACGAGGAACTCTGGTCCGACCAGCGCAAGGCCGTCCAGATCGCCCAGATCAACTACACCGGCGCGGTCTCGGTGGGCGTGTTGCTCGCCGAACGGATGAAGTCGCAGGGTTACGGCCGGATCATCGCCATGAGTTCGGCCGCGGGTCTCCGTGCCCGCCGCTCCAACTTCGTCTACGGCTCCACCAAGGCGGGGCTGGACTCCTTCTACACCGGCCTCGGGTACGCGCTGGCCGAGCACGGGGTGGACGTCCTGGTCATCCGGCCCGGCCAGGTCCGCACGCGCATGTCGGCGCACGTCAAGGAGGCGCCGCTGACCATCAACAAGGACGAGGTCGCCCGCATCGCGGTGAAGAACGCCGGAGCCGGTAAGGGCGCGGTCTTCGCACCTGCCGCGTTCGGCGGGGTCATGGCCGTGCTCACGCACGTCCCCCGCCCCATCTTCCGCAAGCTCCCCTTCTAGGGATGCCGGTGGCGCTCCGGGGGCTCGGCCTGGCCGGCGCGGCGACGCTGCTGGCCGCCGTCGTCACCGCGGTCGTCCTCGCCGGGTTCTCCCTCGTCTCCTTCCCCGCCTACGGCAACTCCAACGTCCTGCGGGCGCTGACGGTCGTCGGTCAGGTCGCCGCCATCGCGCTGGTGGTGCTGGGGATACTGTCCGTACGCGCCGGCGAGCAGCCGGGCGGTCGGTCCGCGCTGGTCCGTCTGGGTAAGCTCGCGGCCCCCACCGGCTCCGCGTTGCTGGTCGCCGCCACACTGGGGATCCCGCTCGCCGCATCGCGGTTGTACCTGCACGGCGTGAGCGTGGACCAGGAGTTCCGCACCCAGTTCCTCGGTCGCTCGGCGACCTCGCTCGGACTGCCCGACATGGCGTACGCCGACCTGCCCTCGTTCTATCCGTCCGGCTGGTTCTGGCTGGGCGGGCGGTTCGCCAACCTCGCCGGCCTCGAGGGCTGGGCGGCGTACAAGCCGTGGTCCATCCTCTCGCTCGCGATCGCCGCCGCGCTGGTCACCGTGCTGTGGACCCGCCTGTTGCGCACCGACCTCGGGGCGGCGGTGGGACTGGCGTCGACCTCGATCATGCTCGCCTACGGCAGCCCCGAGCCCTACGGCGCGATCGTGGCGCTGTTCCTCCCGCCTGTGCTCATCCTCGCGTGGCACGCCGTCAACCCCACGGCGCGGCACGCCGGTCGCGGTGCGGCCCTGACCACCACCCTGTTCCTGGGCGTCTCGGCCAGCATGTACACGCTCTACACGGGTCTGGCGGCGGGCACCGTCGTACTCATGGCGCTGGTCGCGACCGTCACCGCCGTGTTCGCCGGCCGCCGCGCCGACCGTGCGGAGGACCGTGGGACCGACCGCGCCGACGGGGCACATCCCGCCCGTGAACCCCTCCCGCTCTGGCTGCCCGCGGTCCGGCTCGCGGCGATCGGGTTCGGCTCCATCGCGATCGCGCTCATCGTGTGGGCGCCCTATCTGCTCGCCGCCCTGCGCGGAACCCCGGCCGACTCCGGGACGGCGATGCACTACCTGCCCGACGCCGGCGCCCGCCTGCCGCTGCCCATGACCGCCGGCGGCCTCACGGGCTGGGTGTGTCTGGCCGGTCTGGTCTGGATCGTCGCCCGAGCGTGGACCTCGCGCCGCGCTCAGGCGCTGGGCCTGGGCGTGGTGGCCGTCTACCTGTGGTGCCTGGCCTCGATGGCGATCACCGTCCTGGGCACCACCATGCTCGGTTTCCGCCTCGAACCGGTGCTCATCGGTCTGCTCGTGGTGGCGGGCGTCTTCGCGATCACCGATGTCGCCGGCCTCGCCGTGCGCCTCGCCGGGCGCCAGAACGGCACCGACCGGCCCGCTGCGGAGGCGGCCGACCGGCGTCGCCGGGCCACCGCGGTGGTGGGGGTCCTGGCCTCACTGGCCGCACTCGCCCACGCTCAGGGCATCCCCGATCACCTGCACGAGGAGATCCGGCTGGCCTACACCGACACCGACGGTCACGGAGAGCGGGCGGACCGCTACCCGCCCGGGCCCGAGTCCCACTACGCCGAGGTCGACGAGACCATCCGGGAGGCGTTCCCCGGCCGGAGGCGGACCGACCTCGTCGTCGTCAGCACCGCCGATGCCTTCCTCGCCTACCACCCGTACCTGGCCTACCAGGCCGTAACCTCCCACTACGCCAACCCCCTGGGGCGGTACGCCGACCGCAACGAGGCCATGCTCCGGTGGGAGGACGCCACCAGCGGCGCCGAGCTGCACGCCATGATGGACCAGACCCCGTGGCGCGGCCCCGACGCGATCGTCACCCGCCGGTCGGGCGACGGATACGCACTGCGCCTGGCCGAGGACACCTACCCCAACGACCCCAACGTGCGACGGTTCGGCGTCACCATCCCCGCCGAGGCCGTCGAGGGCCCCCACTTCGAGGTCCACGACGTGGGCCCGTTCGCCGTGATCGTGGTGCGGTGATCACGTGGTGACGACGCGGGGAGCGGGTGACGGCCGCGGGTCCGGTGACGACCCGGGAGCAGGGACCGTGCCAGGGGGTGACGACGACGAGGTGCGCGACACCGACCGTGAGCGTCCCCTCGGACTGCACCCCTACCCCGGAATGGACCGCCACCGCCGGTGGGCGATCATCACCGGGTTCCTCGGTGCGTTCCTCGCCGTCCTCGCCGGGATACTGCCCGTCGACCAGGACACCACCCGTGTGCAGTGGACGGCCGGGCCCGACTACGCCCCGGTCACCGCGCCCCTGGTCTCCGGGCGGCCGCTCGACCTGACGATCACCGCCCCCTGCGCGCCGCTGGCACAGGTGCCGGAGAACACGATCGTGTTCTCCACCCTCCCGCAGGACGCCCCCGGGCGGATCTCCGACGGGCTGGTCGTCCAACGCGTCCGGGACGCCGCGGGCGATCCCGTCATCGAGGTCGCGGTCCGCAACATCACGCTGCTGTCCGTGCCGTTGTCGACCCTGCGCGACCCCGCGTGCGAGACGCTGCACGTGCGCGCCGAGACCGGGATCCTCACCGCCGAGTTCACCGGCCTCGAACGGGACCCCGACGACGCCGACGACGCCGTGCGCGCCGCCGTGCCCGGAAGCATGCGGCCGCAGGTCACCGGCGTCTTCACCGACCTCACGGCCGCAACCGCACCCGACGGGCTCGGTGAGTCGACGGTGGAGGTGACCGTCGACTCCCGCTACTCGTCCAGCCCCACGCTGCTCAAGCTGGTGCTGATGGTGATCGGCGTCCTTGCCACCCTCGCGTCCGTGGTGTTCCTGCACCGCCTCGACGGCATCGACGGCCGCTCGGGTCGACGGTTCGTGCCCCGGTCCTGGTCGCGACTGTCCGGGGTCGACGGCGTGGTGATCGGCGTCCTGGGTTTCTGGCACCTCGTGGGCGCCAACACCTCCGACGACGGCTACCTGCTGACCATGGCCCGCTCCGCCGGGCCCAGCGGATACATGGCCAACTACTACCGCTGGCTCGGCTCCCCCGAGTCCCCGGTGGGGTGGTACTACGAGATCCTGCGGGTGTTCGCCGAGGTGTCCACGGCCAGTCCGTGGATGCGCCTGCCAACCCTGGTGTGCGGAATCCTGTCGTGGCTCATCATCAGCCGGGAGGTCGTCCCCCGGTTGGGCAGACTCGCCCGCACCTGGCGCGGACCGCGCTGGACGGGGGCCGCCCTGTTCCTCGCGTTCTGGATGGCGTTCAACAACGGGCTGCGGCCCGAGCCCGTGATCGCGCTGGGCGCCCTGCTCACCTGGTCGCTGGTGGAGCGGTCCATCGCCACCCGCCGCCTCGTGCCGGGCGTCGCGGCGATCGGTGTGGCCGCGTTCTCCCTCGGTGCCGGCCCGACCGGGCTGATGTGCGTGGCGGCGCTGGCCGCCGGCGCACGCGAGTTCGTCCGCATGGTGCGCCGCCGCGCGCAGGTGGTCGGATGGGCGGCGATCCTCGGACCCGTGCTGGCGGTGGGCCTCGCACTGCTCTACACCGTGTTCGCCGACCAGACCCTGGCCGCGGTCCTCGAGGCCACCCGCATCCGCACCGAGCTCGGTCCGAGTCTGCCCTGGTACGGGGAGAAGGAACGCTGGGAGGCACTGTTCGGGGTCTCCGCCGACGGCGGGGTCGCCCGGCGCTTCCCCGTCCTGCTCATGCTCATGTGCCTCGTGCTCGTCTCGGCCGTGATGCTGCGGCGTGGGCGGATCCCCGGCGCCGCCGCGGGGCCGTCCCGCCGGCTGATCGGCGTGATCGCGGGATCGTTGCTGTTCCTCGTGTTCACGCCCACCAAATGGACCCACCACTTCGGGGTGTTCGCCGGACTGGCCGGAGCCCTGGCGGTGCTGGCCGTGATCGCGCTGCGCTCCTCGACGGTGTCGCTGAGCCGGAACCGCTGGCTGGTGTGGGCGGCGCTGTGCCTCGTCGTCGGACTCTCCACCGCCACCGACAACACCTGGTGGTACGTCTCCGACTACGGCATCCCCTTCTCGGACTCCTTCCCCGCCATCGGCGGGGTGCAGATCCAGTACGTCGCGTTCGTCGGCGGCTTCGTGTGCCTGCTCATCGCCGGGCTCATCCACTCCGGGATCCTGCCCGACGACCCCGGCGCCGCCCTCCGCGTCCGCATCAGACAGGCGGTGCCCTTCCTGCGCACGCACGCCGACACCCCCGCGTCGCGACGGCGGGACGGCGGCTCCGGGGACACGGCCCGCCCGCGCCGGCGCGCCGGGATCGGCGGCGCCCCGCTGACGGTCGTCGCGTTCTCCGTGGTGATCTTCGAACTGTCCTCCGCGGTCATCGCCGTGTTCGCCCAGACCCCGGCCTACACGGTCGGGCGCGGCAACATGCGCGCCCTGGCCGGCGAACCCTGCGCACTGGCCGACTCGGTGCTGGTCGAGGAGGACTCCAACGACGGCCTGCTCGGCGCCATCGGGGCCGGGCCGGAGATCTCCCTCGGGGCCGGCGTGGTCAACGGCTTCGCCCCCAACGGTCTGCCGGACTCCATCACCGTCGACAGCACCGAGGCCTCCGGCTCCCTGGCGACGTCCGAGACCGGTGAGCGCGACCCCGGCGACGGCGTGGACGCCGGCACCACCGGTGGCCGCGGCGCCGTGACCGTCAACGGCTCCACCGTGGCTCTGCCCTTCGGCCTCGACCCGGACACCACTCCCGTCCTCGGCTCGTACCGGCGCGGGCCGCAGGTCGCCGCCGAACTCACCAGCGCCTGGTACCAACTGCCCGCCCGCAGCCCCAACCGGCCGCTACTCGTCATGGCCGCCGCCGGCCGGATCGGGAGCGGCGACCTGCGGATCGAGTACGGACGCCCCGGCCGGGTCGGCCCCGCCGGACCCACCGATTTCGAGGTCATGGGGTCCATGTCCCCCATCGACATCGGGCCGGCCCCCGCCTGGCGCAACCTGCGCATCCCGCTCGAGTCGATCCCCGCCGAGGCCGAGGTCGTCCGCGTGGTCGCCGCCGACGGCAACCTCGATCCCGACCAGTGGCTCGCTGTGACCCCACCACGGAACCCGCGCCTGCGCACCCTCGACGAGGTCGTCGGCCACACCGACCCGGTGCTCGTCGACTGGGTGGTGGCACTGGCGTTCCCGTGCCAGCGGCCGTTCGTGCACAACGGTGGCGTGGCGGAGATCCCCCGATACCGCATCCTCGCCGACCGGGAATCCTCCTCCGCCGCGAACTGGTGGCAGAGCGCCGGCGGCGGCGGACCCCTGCTGTGGACCACCCAGACGGTCGAGGCGATCACGGTCCCCACCTACCTCGACCACGACTGGTCGAGGGACTGGGGTTCGCTCCAGCGGTTCGAACCTCTGGACCCGCAGGCGAGTCCGGCCGAACTGGTCCGCGGCAGCGAGTTGCGGTGGGGCTGGACCACGCCGGGTCCGATGAAGTGATCGTCGCCTAGAATCGGTCGTCGTGTCAGACTCCTCGCCGGCCCCGTCCCCGGAAACCGCCCCGGCCACCGGCCCGGTGGCCGGCTCGGTCGCCGCCGACTCCCGCGTCAAGCGACTCCGTCTCATCTCGATAGTCAGCGGGCTCCTGGGGACCCTGTGCTTCCTCTCCCTGCCGTTCCTGCCGGTCGAGCAGACGACCTCGACCGTGCAGTGGCCGCAGAACGGGTCCGTCGACTCGGTCACCGCCCCGCTCATGGCGCACTCGCCGCAGCGGTTCACCGCCTCCGCACCGTGCACCCTGGTCGCGGATCTCCCGGAGGACGGGGGCATCCTGCTGGCCACCGCGCCCGCCGGCGGCGAGGAGGCCGGCGACCGCGCACTGTTCGTGCGCGCCTCCGCCGAGACGGTCGACGTGATCTCGCGCAACCGGGTGATCGTCTCCGCACCGCGAGACCGCGTGGAGGCCGGCGACTGCACACGGCTCAGCGTCGTCGCGGCCCCCACTTACGTGGAGGCGGCGTTCGAGGGGATGGACGATCCCGCGGCCACCCGCAGGGTGGACGCCGAGGACCTGCGCCCGATGGTGGTGGGCGTCTACACCGACCTGCCCTCGGACACAGCCGTGCCCGACGGTCTCGGCGCCACCGTGGAGGTCGACTCCCGGTTCACTACCGACCCCACCGCCCTCAAGTGGGCCGCCATCGTGATCGGCCTGCTGGCCACCGCGGTCGCCCTGTGGGCCCTGCACGCACTCGACCAGACCGACGGCCGGCGCGCCCGCCGCTTCCTGCCTCGCGGCTGGTTCAAGATCCGGCCGCCCGACGTCGTCGTGATCGGCACACTCGGCATCTGGCACTTCATCGGCGGCAACACCTCCGACGACGGCTACATCCTCACGATGGCCCGCGCCGCCGACCCGGCCGGGTACATGGCCAACTACTACCGCTGGTACGGGGTCCCCGAGTCGCCCTTCGGCTCCCCCTACTACGACCTGCTCACGCTGTTCGCACAGGTCTCCACCGCCAGCCCGTGGATGCGCCTGCCCGCGCTCGTCGCGGCCATCCTCTGCTGGCTGGTCATCAGCCGCGAGGTCCTGCCACGCCTCGGCCGGGCCGCCCGCACCACCCCGGTGGTGCTCTGGAGCGCCGCCGCCGTGTTCCTCGCGTTCTGGATGGCGTTCAACAACGGCCTGCGGCCCGAGCCCGTCATCGCGCTGGGGGCCCTGCTCACCTGGGTCTCCGTCGAACGGGCGATAGCCACGCGCCGGATGCTCCCGTTCGCGATCGCGGTGATCATCGCCTCGTTCTCACTGGCCACCGGCCCCACCGGCCTCATGGCCGTCGCCGCCCTCATCATGGGGCTGCGGGCGGTCGTCCGCACCGTGGTCGTGCGCGGCCGCCGGATCGGCTCGTACCTCGCCCTGATCGCCCCGGTGCTGGCCTCCGGCACCATGGTGCTCATCGTCGTCTTCGGCGTCCAGAACCTCGCCGCCGTCCTCGAGGCCATCCGCGTCCGCGGCGAGATCGGCCCCAACCTCAACTGGTTCGAGGAATTCGTCCGCTACTACTACCTGATGATCCCCACGGTGGACGGGTCCCTCGCCCGCCGCCTGCCGGTCCTGCTCGTGCTGCTGTGCCTGGCGCTGGTGATCGGCACCATGCTGCGCCGCGGCAAGGTGCCCGGCGCAGCCTCGGGACCGGTCTGGCGCCTGGTCGGCGTGGTCGTGGGCACCGCCTTCTTCATGATGTTCTCGCCCACCAAGTGGACCCACCACTTCGGTGTGTACGCCGGCATCGGCGGGGCGATCGCCGCGTTGGGCGCCCTCGCGATCTCCGCGTCCGCCGTCCGGACGGCCCGCAACCGCACGTTGTTCCTGGGCGTCATCCTCGTGGTGGTCGCGCTCGCCTTCGCGGGCCCCAACGGTTGGTGGTACGTCTCCAGTTACGGCATCCCGTGGTGGGACAAGGCACCCAGCGTCCGCGGCATCGACGCCGCCACTGTGCTGCTCGCCCTGGCCGTGCTCACGTTCGCCTACGCCGGCTGGCAGCACCTCCGTCGTGACTACATCGGTGAGCACGCGCCCCGCACCTCGGCGGGTCGTCGCCGGGTGCGGACCTTCGCCGCCGCCCCCATCGCGGTGGTCGCGGGACTGCTGGTGGTCTTCTCGTTCGCCTCGTTCGCCAAGGGGATCCACAAGCAGTACCCGGCCTACACCATCGCCGCCGGGAACGTGTCCGCGCTCGCCGGCAACCCCTGCATGCTCGCCGACCGCGTCCTGGTCGAGCCCGACGCGAACGCCGGCATGCTGGACCCGCTCGACGCCACCCGCCGGCCGGAGGGGTCGATCGACCCGCGGGACCGGGCCGCCGCCAGCGAGGCCGGGGAGAACACCGCGTTCACCCCGGACGGTGTCGCCCCGGACCTGTCGGCCGACGCGGTGGTGGCCGACCCCGGCGCCGCCAACACCACCTCCGAGCCCGGCGGCGGCCCGTCGGTCAGCACCGGGGAGAGCGCCGGCACGGCCGGCGGCCGCGGGGCGGAGGGCGTGAACGAGTCCACGGTGGCCCTGCCGTTCGGGCTCGACCCCGCCACGACCCCGGTGCTCGGGTCGTTCTTCGTGGGCCCGCAGCGGGAGGCGAGCCTGGAGACCGGCTGGTACCGCCTGCCCGAGAACCGCGAGTCCCACCCGCTCCTGGTGATCTCGGCGGCCGGCCGGATCGGCCGCTACGACGCCGACGGGCTCTACGAGTACGGCCAGGAGGTCGTGGTCGAGTTCGGCCGGTCCGGCGACGCCGGGGTCGACACGGTGGGCGAGCCGGTGGTGCCGTTCGACATCGGTCCCGCGCCGACGTGGCGCAACCTGCGGGTGGACATGCAGGACGCCCCCGCCGACGCCGATGTCATGCGGGTCCGGGTCGACGACAACGACCTCACCCCCGAACAGTGGACCGCCATCACCCCGCCGCGCGCACCCGAGCTCGTGACGGTCCAGGAGATGGTCGGGTCGGAGTCGCCCGTCCTGCTCGACTGGGCGGTGAGCCTGCAGTTCCCGTGCCAGCGGCCGTTCGAGCACTACGCGGGTGTGGCGGAGTTGCCGGAGTTCCGGATCCTGCCCGACCGTCCGCTCGCCGTGAGCGCCACCAGTACGTGGATGTCCTACGAGGCCGGTGGGCCGCTCGGGTGGATCGAGACCGCCCAGCGTGCCCGGACGATCCCGTCGTACCTGCGCCACGACTGGAACCGTGACTGGGGTTCGATCGAGGCGTACACGCCGCTGGGCACCTATCAGGAGGACCCGCCGGCGCCCGCGGAGGTGACCACCGGGAACGAGACCCGTTGGGGCTGGTGGCAGCCCGAGGGGCCGATCTTCGTGACCGACCCCGAGTGACCCGCTCAGCGCGCGGGGCCGCGCCGGCCTGACGAGGGCCCGCCGGTCCGATGAGGGGCCCGCCGGTCCGATGAGGGCCCGCCGGAGGCAGCAGCCACCGGCGGGCCCTCGGACGTTCCGGGCGGCCCCGGCCTGAGCCCTCGTCGCCAGCACAGCCGCCCGCCGACATGGCGTCTCGCACGCACCGCGGTGACGGCGAGACGCCAAGTTGAGGAGCGGCTGCGGCCAACGCAGGCAGAAGCGGGAGCGAGACGCCAAGTTGAGGAGCGGCTGCGGCCAACGCAGGCAGAAGCGGGAGCGAGACGCCAGGTTGAGGAGCGGCTGCGGGGCCGAGATATGCGGGACGGGCGGCCCCCTCGTCGGTGGGCCGCCCGTCGGATAGCGCGAGTCTCGCGGAGCCTGCCGTCAGCTCACAGCGGGAAGATGGCGTGCTTGCGCGGCAGCTCGACCCGCGTCTTGTCCCGGAGCTGCTCGAGCGCACTACGCAACACCAGCCGCGTGTGCGAGGGCTCGATCACCGCGTCGATGTAACCCCGCTCGGCGGCCGTGTACGGCGTCGCGATGAACTCGTTGTACATGTCGATGAGCTGCTTGCGGAGCTTCGGCCCCTCCTCGGGACCCGCCTCCTCGATCTGACGGCGCTGCAGCAGATCGACCGCGCCCTCGGCGCCCATCACCGCGATGCGAGCGGTCGGCCACGCGAAGTTGAGGTCGCCACCGAGGTTCTTGGAGCCCATCACCGCGTAGGCCCCGCCGTAGGCCTTGCGCACCACGAAGGTCACCTTGGGCACCGACGTCGCCGCCACCGCGAAGCCCATCTTGGCGCCACGGTGGATGATGCCCAGCTTCTCCTGCTCCACACCCGGGAGGTAGCCGGGGGTGTCCACCACGAAGACCAGCGGGATCGAGTAGGCGTCGCACAGCATCATGTGCCGGGTCGCCTTCTCCGAGGCGTCGATGTCGAGTGCGCCGGACAGGTGGAGGGGCTGGTTGGCGATCACGCCCACCGGCTCACCGTCGACGCGCGCGAAGCCCGTGATGATGTTGGAGGCGAACTGCCCCGACGTCTCCATGAACTCGCCGTCGTCGAACATCCGGATCAGCACGTCGTGCATGTCGTACGCGGCGTTGTCCGAGTCCGGGATGATCGTGTCGAGCTGCAGGTCCGACTCCGTGGTCTCCGGCTCGAGTCCCGGGTTGATCCGCGGGGCCTTCTCGCTGGCCGAGGACGGCAGGTAGCTCAGCAGGTTACGCACGTACATGAAGGCGTCTTGCTCGCTCACGGCGACGTGGTTGACGTTGCCGTTCTTGGCCTGCTGCAGGGCCGAGCCGAGCTCGTCCATGGTGACGTCCTCGCCGGTGACCTGCCGGATCACGTCGGGCCCGGTGACGAACATGTACGCCTGGTCCTGGACCGCGATCACGAAGTCGGTGGTCGCGGGGGCGTAGACGGCGCCGCCCGCGCACTTGCCCAGCATGATCGAGATCTGGGGCACGTACCCGGAGGCCGGATACTGCCGCCGGGAGATCTCGGAGTAGTAGGCCAGCGAGGTCACGGCGTCCTGGACTCGCGCGCCACCGGAATCGTTGATGCCGATGATGGGGCACCCGACCTTGATCGCGAAGTCCATGATGGCGCAGACCTTCTTGCCGAAGCCCTCGCCGACCGACCCGCCGAACACCGTGTTGTCGTGCGCGTACACGGCCACCGGGCGGCCGTCGATGGTGCCGCGGCCGGTGACCACGCCGTCACCGAACGGGTTGTCCGGGCTACCGGGCGCCTTGGCGAGCTGGCCCATCTCCACGAAACTGCCGGCGTCGAGCAGCAGTGCGATCCGCTCCCGCGGCGGGGTGTGCCCCGCGGCGTCGCGGCGGGCCTTCGCCCGCTCGCTGCCCGGGTCCTTGGCCTGCTCGGTCTTGACCCGCAGTTCCGCGAGCTTCTCCGCGGTGGTCTTCGCCGTCACGCGTCTGTCCCCTTCCGTACACCCGCGTCGAGCTCGGTGAGCCGACGCGCCAGATGCTTACCGACGGTACCGACCACCGGTTCGTCGACCATCGCGAGGTGGTCCCCGTCGAGCTGGACGACCTCCAGGTCGCCGACGATGCGGGCCCAGCCGCCGTCCGGGTCGATGTGTGCGTAGCGGGGCTCGAGCTCGATCGCCCCGTCGTGCATCCGCTCCGCGCGGTACAGCACGAACGGCACCTCGGCGCCGACACCGGCCCAGGTGGACAGGTCCGCGCTCTGCAGGATCCGGTTGTCGACGAAGCTGGCCCGCTGGTGTTCGATGACACCGCCGCCCATGGCGTTGGCCTCGGCACCCAGTGCCCCGAGCAGCATATCCAACACGCCGTCCTCACCGTGCTCGGCCAGGAAGTCCCGCGGGACCTCCACGTCCAACCCGTAGGTGCGCTTGGCGAACTCCGAGTACCGACGCCACCGGGCCTCGGCCTCGTCGAGGGTGTCGGGGATCGGCTCCGACGGCTGCACGGTGTCCAGCAGGACCACCAGCGCGACCTCGTCGCCAGCGGCCCGCAGTTGCCGGGCCACCTCCACGGCCAGCGCGCCGCCGAAGGACCAGCCCCCCACGGCGAGCGGACGGCCGGCCGCGATCTCGCGGATGCGGTCCAGGTAGCTCGCGGCCCGCTCCTCCAGCGGCCCCTCGACGCGCTCGACGCCGTACACCGGGGTGTCCACGCCGAGTCGGTCGACCAGCGGCTCGTAGACGAACGACGACCCGCCGGCGGCGTGGAAGAGGAACAGCGGGGTGGCCTCGGTCGACCCCTCGGCCAGCACGCGAATGTTGCCCTCCACCGCGACCTCGGTGAACGGCCGGAGCAGGTCCGCGACCTCGGCGATCGTCGTGGCACCGGCGACCTGCGCGGCGGTGATCTCGCCGCCCGAGCGGGCCGAGAGCCGCTCGGCGAGAGCGACCCGGGTCGGCTCGTCGACCGGGGGCAGCGCGCCCGTGACGCCGGGTGCCGCGGCGCCGGTGACCACGGCCCACGCACCGAACGCCATGCGCTCGGTGTCATCGCGCGGCGCGATGGCGACCGAGGCGTCATCGCCGCCGGAGCCCTCCTCGGACGCCGGCGCGTCACCGCGTAGCGCGGCCACGTCGACGGCGCCCTCACCGCGGGCCTGCTGGGCCGCCAGGTCGCCGACCCGGTCCGGGTTCTCGACGGCGAACCGCACCATGTCCGCGACATCGTCGAGCGACGCGTCGCGCATCGCCTGCAACTCGAGCGGCGGGATGGCGAACTCGTGCTCGACACGGTTCTTGATCCGCACCGCCATGAGCGAATCCAGGCCGAGATCGAGCAGCGGGAGCTCCCTCGGCAGGTCGTCGGGGCTGTATCCCATCGAGGAGCCGATGATCCGGGCCAGGCGGTCACCGATCGCTTCGCCGGAGTCGGGGTTCCAGCGGGTGTCGACCTCGTCGCCGTCGTCCTCGTCGTCGACCACCGGCGCGTCGGACTCACTCGACACGTAGTGCTGCTCGGGCGCGGAGTCCGGGGCGATGGGGGCGCCGCCGGTCACGGCGCACTCGGCGACCAACACGAACGCCGCGGTGGCGTCGCCGGCGCGGGCGTGGACCTGCACCGACGCGCCACCCGGGTGCGGGGTCATGGTGGTGGTCACGGAACCGGCGGCCGGCAGCATGCCGGGCCGGTTCACGGCGGTGAGGGTCGCACCCTCGAGCACCGACGCCGCGGCGGCGGTCATCAGCGCGTCGACGCTGGGCACCACCTCGGCACGGACCTGCCACGCGTGGCGACCGTCGGGCAGCGCGACGTGCGAGCCCGGCATCCGGCCCTCGCCCGACCCGCCCCCGGCGGTGACCTTGGGCCACAGGGTGCGGCGCTTCCACGCAGTCCCCGGCACCGGCGCGTACCGGCCGGGGCCCGTGACGTAGCCGTGGATCATCTCCACGACGCTGGGCACGTCGATGGTGTGACCGTGCACGTACAGCTGCGCGACGGCGTGCAGGAGCGTGTCGGCCTCGGACTCCTTGCGCTTGAGCGCATGGAGCAGGTTGGGCTCCATGAGGCCGGCGTCGAAGCACGTCGCGGCCACCGACATCGCGGCCACCGGGTTGGGGGCCAGCTCGAGGAACGTCACGTACCCGGCGTCGACGGCCTTGCGTACGGCGTGGGTGAACCACACGGAGTGCCGCATGCCCTTGACCCAGTACTCCTCCGCGTGGACCGGCTCGTGACCGGCGCGGTAGAAGGTCTCGCGGTCGACGGAGGAGAACAGGCCGGAGGTGAGCTCGCGCGGCTCGAGACCCGCGATCTCCGCGGCCAGCTCACCGAGGAGCATGTCCACGTCCGAGGTGTGGCCGGCGCCGCGGACCTGCAGCTGGCGGGCGAACTTGCCCTGCTCCTCGACCCACGCGACGAAGTCGGCGACGGGCTTGGCACGGCCGCCGACCGTGGTGTGGGTGGGCGCGGCGTAGACGGCGGGCTCGACGGAGGCGAACTGCGGGTTGTCGGCGATGATCTGCGCGATCTCCTCGGCCGAGTACTCGACCAGCGCCATCGCGCCGGCCTCATCCTCCGAGACCTGCCCCTCGGCGTCGCCCATGAGACGCGAGCGCACGCAGATCACGCGGACGGCGTCCTCGAGGCCGAGGCCACCGGTCGCGTAGGCCGCGGCCACCTCACCCATCGAATGCCCGATCACGGCCTCGGGCTTGGCCCCGAGCGCGCGCAGGGTGTCGACCAGCGCCACCTGGATGGCGAAGATCCCGACCTGGGAGTTCTCCAGCTCGTACGTCTGTGAGTCATCGAGGATCAACTCCGCGATCCGGTAGCCGGCCTCGAAGTCGATGAGTTCGTCCACCGCGTCCAGGCACGAGGCGAACAGCGGGTTGGACAGGTAGAGCTCCTTGGCCATCTTCCGGTGCTGGGACCCGAAGCCGGAGAACACCCACACGTCGCCGGTGCCGGCGGGGGCGTCGGCGCTGAACACGCCGGGACCGGGGTCGCCGGCGGCCAGCGCGCGCAGGCCCGCCACGAGCTCATCGCGGGTGTGGCCCACGACGGCTCCGCGCGAGCGACCGTGGTTGCGGGTGGCGAGGGTGCGGGCGACGGCGCCCAGGTCGACCGAGTCGTCCTGCGCCTCGAGCCAGTCCGCGATCTGACCGGCCGTGGACTTGCGGCGCGACGGCAGGGAACCGGAGACGACGAGCACGGTCGCGGGGGCGCCGGGCACGGAGGTACCGGTGGTGGCCAGCTCGTCGGCGTTGCGCTCCACGGCCTCGGCCACGCAGCGTGCGATGTCGTCCGCGGCGGCCGGGGTCGCGGCGGCCGGGGCCTCGGGGGCCGGGGCTTCGGCGGCAAGGGCGTCAGGGGTGGCGACCTCGCCGGCCCGGACGTCGGAGACGGAGTCCTCGTCGACCGTGGTCTCCTCCGACGCGCGCACCGGCGCCGGCTGGTACTCGGCCACCACGACGTGCGCGTTGGTGCCACCGAACCCGAACCCGGAGATGCCGGCCAGGGCGCGCCCGCTGTAGCGCGGCCACCCGGTGGTCTCCGTGACCACGCTCAGTCGCGCGGCGTCGAAGTCGATGTACGGGTTGGGGCCCGCGAAGTTGATCGTCGGCGGCAGGGCGTCGTTGGTCATCCCTAGGATGATCTTGGCGAGGCCGGCGGCCCCGGCGGCGGACTCCATGTGGCCGAAGTTGGTCTTGGCCGAGCCGAGCAGCGTGGGGCGGTCGGCCTCGCGGCCGCGGCCGAGCACCTGGCCCAGGGCGGTGGCCTCGATGGGGTCCCCGAGGATGGTGCCGGTGCCGTGCGCCTCGATGTAGTCGACCTCGCGCGGGTCGACGCCGGCGTCGGCGTAGGCCTGGCGCAGGACGGCGACCTGTGCGTCGGGGTTGGGTGCGGTCATACCGTTGGAGCGACCGTCCGAGTTCACGGCGGACCCCTTGATGACGGCGAGGATGTCGTTGCCGTCCCGTTCGGCCTCCGACAGGCGCTTCAGGATGAACACTCCCCCGCCCTCCGACCGGCAGATGCCGTTGGCATCGGACGAGAACGCCTTGATCCGCCCGTCGGGGCTGAGCGCGGCACCGGTCTTGGCGAAGCCCATGGTCGCGGCGGGCGCGAGCATCATGTTGACACCGCCGGCGACGACCAGGTCCGATTCGTGCAGTCGCAGCGAGTTGACGGCCTCGTGGATCGCCACCAGGGACGTCGAGCAGGCGGTGTCCAGCGTCATGGACGGGCCGCGGAAGTCGAACGTGTACGAGACCCGGTTCGAGATGATCGAGTTGGAGGCGCCGGTGACCGCGTACGGCGAGGCCGCAGCGGAGTCCGAGGTGAGGAACACCTGGTAGTCGCTGGAGGACGATCCCATGAAGACGCCGACCTCGTGGCCCTTGAGGTCGCTGGCGGGCAGGTGGGCGTTCTCCAGGGCCTCCCAGGTGAGCTCGAGTGCGAGCCGCTGCTGCGGGTCGACCATCTCGGCCTCGCGGGGGCTCATGCCGAAGAACTCGGCGTCGAAGTCCCGGACCTCGGCGTCGTCGAGCCAGCCGCCACGATCGGGCGCCTCGGACAGCACCTGCTGGACGTAGGCGTCGCCGGACCACTCGGACCAGCGGGTCGCCGGGCGGGGGGTGGTGGCGTCCCGACCGGAGGCGAGTAGCTCCCAGGTCGCCTCCGGGGTGTCGGCGCCGCCGGGGAAGCGGGTGGCGAACCCGATCACGGCCACGTCGAACTCCATGCCCGCGCCGCGGTCACGGAACGTGTGGAAATCGGTGGGCGCCTCGGATTCGACCGGTCCGTTGACGACGTACTCGGCCAGCGAGGCGATGGTGGGGTGCTGGTAGGCGACGGTCGCGTCGAGTGGTCGACCGATGAGGTCCTCGAGATCGGCGGACAGGGACACCGCGTCGCGGGACGACAGGCCGTATTCCTCCAGCGAGCGGTCGTCGGTGACCTTGGAGATGTCGAGCCCGGTGGCCCGGCAGACCCAGCCCCGCATCCATTCGCGGAGCTCTACTACCGTCATCTCGCTCTGTGCCATCGTCCTGGCTCGCCTTTCCTCGGGTGTCGTCCGGTGTGTCCCGTCGCGGCGGGGCACCCGTGGTGCTTGAACCGGCCCGGCCGGGCGGACGCTACTGCGCCGGCAGGTCCGGGAAGGCGGTCTGCTGGTGACCCCCGCGCAGGGTGCCGTCCACGTAGGCCGCCTTGCACGCGCGCCGCGCGATCTTGCCGCTGGACGTGCGGGGGATGGATCCGGCGGGGACCAGCAGCACGTCCTGGGCGGTGACGCCGTGACGTGCCGAGATCGCCGTGCGGACCGCGTCCGCGATGGGGCCCGGGTCGGCCTTGCCGGCGCCGGGTGCGCGCTCGCCGACCACGACGAGCGTCTCCGAGGAGTCATCGGCGGCGATCTCCGCGCCGTTACGCGCCTCCATCGGCAGCTGGTTGGCCGGCACCGAGAACGCGGCGACGAATCCGGGGCGCAGCGCATCGGAGGCGCCCTGCGCCGTGTTCTCGAGATCCTGCGGGTAGTGGTTGCGGCCGGTGACGATCACCAGGTCCTTGACGCGGCCGGTGATGTACAGCTGACCGTCCACATAGGCGCCGTAGTCGCCGGTGCGCAGCCATCGAGCGTCGGAGGGCACGGTCCCGAACTCCCGGACCGTGCGGGACCCCTCCTCGAGGCACTCGACGAGCCGGTTGCCGAAGGTGGCGTCCGACTCCTCGGGGCGCCCCCAGTAGGCGCGACCGACGTTGGTCCCGTACAGCCAGATCTCGCCGACGCGCCCTTCGGGCAGCTCCCGCCCGGTGCCGTCGTGCTCACCCGTGGCCTCGTCGATGTTCGCCTCGACGATGGTGGCCCACTGGCTCGGTGCGACGTACCCGCAGGCGACCTGCGGGATCGCGTCCTCGTTGCCTTCCACCTGCGCCGGGTCGAGGACGGTCATGACGCCCTTGTTGAGGTCCGACCGGTCCACGTGGATGACGATCGCCTCGTCGTCGCGGCGCGGCGAGGAGACGAACAGGGTCGCCTCGGCCATCCCGTAGGACGGTTTGATGACGGTCGGTGCGAGCCCGTAGGGCGCGAAGGCCTCGTTGAAGGCACGCATGGAGGCGGGGGTGACCGGCTCCGAACCGTTGATGATGCTGGTCACGCCCGACAGGTCGAGGGTCTCGCCGTCCCTCGGCAGCCCTCGGCGTGCGGCGTGCTCGAACGCGAAGTTGGGGGCGGCGGCGAACACCCCGTCGCCGTCCGACATCGCGCCCAGCTGCGAGACCCAGCGACCCGGGCGCTGCACGAACGCGCGGGGGCTCATCACCGTGATGGTGGCCCCGCCCATCGCGGGCAGGATCACCGTCAGCAGGCCCATGTCGTGGAACAGCGGCAGCCAAGTGACCCCGCGGGACGCGCGGGTCAGCCCGAGCCCGTCGAACAGCTGCATGACGTTGGTGACCACGTTGCGGTGGGTGATCTCCACACCGGCCGGTACGCGGGTCGAGCCGGAGGTGTACTGCAGGTAGGCGATGTCGTCGGCGCCGAGATCCGGTCTGGTCCACCCCGAGCCGAGCTCCGCGGGGATGGCGTCGACGGCGACGGTGCGCGGACGCTCTCGCGCAGGCAGGGAGCGGAACAACGTCCGGACCCCGGCCGCGGAGTCGGTCGAGGTGAGGATGACCGCGGGCGTGCAGTCCGCCAGGACCGCGTGGAGGCGGTCGTGGTGACCGGGCTCATCGGGGTCGAACAGGGGCACCGCGATGAGCCCGGCGTGGATGGCCGCGAAGAACGACACGATGTAGTCGAGGCCCTGCGGCGCGAGGATCGCGACCCGGTCCCCCGGCTTCGCGACCTGCTGGAGGCGGGCGGCGATGGCGTAGAGCCGGTCACCGAACTGCGACCATGAGAGTTCGTGCACCTCGCCGTCACGGGAGGACGAGTAGTCGATGTAGCGGTAGATCAGCCCGTCCTCGGCAGGATCCTCGCGGGCGGCGGAGACATTGGCTTCGACGAAGTCGACAAGGGTGGTGCGATCAGGGATGACGATCGCCCCACCGGCGTCGTGGTACTGCTCGAACTCCACGTTGCTCCGTTCCGATCCGTCTTACGTTGGTCGACGTCGTCGACCACGGAAATGCCGGGTGCACTGACGACAAGCTTGGTCGATCCTACAGCGTGCCCCAGAGCGCATCCGAACTCCGAATCATCCGGCTCGTCAGGCGTGTCGCAGGCCGAGCCCTCCGGAGGACGTGGACGGGTCACCCGTGGGCGATCTCCGGGGCGGCGTCGACGAGCTCGCGCACGTGCCCGATCGTCCACTCCGGGACCGTCGTCCCCTCGATCACGTCCGGATTGGTCGCGTACATGGCGTGGATCGCGTTGTTGGCGACGAACTCCTGGAACCGGGCGGCGCCGTCCACCACGTTGAGCGGGGCATTGCAGATCAGGTCTCGGGAGTCGCAGATCTGGGCGGTCCTGTCGCCGAGTTCGCCGAAGCCACCCGGGCGGGGCCCGGTCATGGTGGCGCCGGCGATGAGCTGGGTGAGCCCGGTGGCCGGCTGTAGGGAAATCTCCATCCCCTGCCCGTTTCCGGGCGACAACCCCGGCGACTGACCCTGGCCCGGCACGCGGCGGCCGTCGGCGATGAGGACCGATCCCCGGACCAGGTCGGCGGGCACCGGCCCGTTGCCGGTACCGATCTCGCTGGTGAGGTCACCCGCGATCACCGCACCCTGGGAGAAGCCCAGGAGCACGAACGACGTGTACGGGCACCGCTCGTGCGTGGCGGCGAGCTCGGCGCGGGCCCTCTCGGTGCCCTCCGCCCGGCTCTGGTCGTAGGGGATCTCGTTGGGCGCCTGCGGGTTCCTGAACTGGGCCACGTAGGGGACGGTGAACACCTCGAGCCGGTCGTCCGGGTACTGCTCGCTCAGCGGGTCGGTGATCGTCCTCAGCAGGGCGTTGGGCAGGAAACCCGGGTTGTACGGGTCGTCGGTGGGGCTGCTCTCCCAGGTCCCCGGCACGGCGACCATCTCCACGTCCGGACAGTCCGCGGGCTGGGTCAGCTCCGGCTCCCCCGGGCCGGGCAGGGGCCCGTCGGGACCCGTGGGCAGCCCACGATTCCCGATCCACCATCCGATGCCCAGCACCAGCAGGACCACCAGCACGAGTGCCCCCAACGAGCACCCGAGACGACGGCCTCTCCCACGACGCATTCCGCGAGCCACGATACGAACTCCTTCCCGGCCTCCCCGCTCGACTGGGACGGGTGGCCGACGACCGGTCAACGCCCCGGTGGCGCTGCGGGTTCCGGGAGCACCCGAAGGGTGTCCCGTCTCACCCCGGGGCGACGCGGGCCGGGTCCTGCCGGACCGGGCGCCGCGGCGCTGTGTGCATTCGTCGGACTACGGACAGAGCTGGCCCGCCGAGGCGTCCACCACGACGCGGGAGAGCTCGTCGACCTCGCGATCCGAGTACCCGCCCGCCGAGATCTGACCGGCGACCGCGTCGGCGATCGTCGTCGTCTCGTCGGCGGCGCCCCCGGTCGTCCGGATGCGGCAGATGGTGTTGCCGGCGGCGACGAGCGAATCGGAGAGGTCCGCGGTGTCGATGCCCTCGCGCGCCAACGCCGCGAGATACCCGCGCCCCCGCGCGCCGACGGCCGGGGCGGTGTACCCGGAGGCGTCCGGATCGACGGGTGCGGGCGCCTCCGTGTAGCGGCCGGAATCCTCCGTCGCGGGAACGCGCGACACCCCGGGTGATCCGCTGCCGCCCGGGGGCGGGGCCAGCGTCTCGGAGTCGGGCACGCCGGAGACCGTCGAGTCCCCACCGCCGCAGGCGGTGAGCATCCCACCGCCGACGAGCAGCGCGGCGGTCAGCGTCGCCAACCGGGTTCTCACGACGAGATCTCCGCCCGGCCACCGCTCACGGTGATGCGGCCGCCCTCGAACTCCATCTCCTGACCGTCCCTCGTGGTGCGCAGCGGGCCGGTCGGGTAGCCGAGCCGCCCGCGTTCGTAGTCGACCGTGCCCCAGGCGTCGAACACCGGCCCACGGGGGACCACGTGGGCCCCGGTGCGCGGGGACCAGTAGATGTACCCGCCCTGGAACCGGCTGAACGCGCCGTCCCGGGTGCTCAGGGCGATCTCGTCGGTGGTCGGGTAACCCAGCTCGGAGTTCTCGGCGCCGGCCTCGCGATAGGTCTCGAGGATCTTGCCCTCGACGACCTTCGGGCCCGTCTCCTCGGACCAGTAGACGGTCCCGCCCTGGAAGCCCTGGACGACACCCGGCTTGTTGGGGTTGGTGATCTCGTCTGTGGTCGGGTAGCCGAGCTCGCCGCGCTCGGCGCCGCGCTCCTGCCACATCGCCCGGATGCCACCGCGGACGGCGTGCGACCCGGTGGTGGGCGACCAGTAGATGACGCCGTTCTGGAAGGTGGAGAACCGGCCGCGGCCGTCCGGGGTGGTGGTCTCGCCCGAGGTCGGCAGCCCGAGCACCCCGTCGGGGCCGCCCTCGGCCTGGTAGGCCGCGCCGATCGCGCCGAGGACCGAGTGGGCCCCGGTCCCCTGCGACCAGAAGGCGCGGCCGAAGCGGAAGTCGGTGGCCTTGCCGCCGCGGACGTCGTACTCGCCGGTCAGACACGGCCCCAGGCCGGGCTGCCGCTCGGCGAGGCGTGCGATGTCGCCACTCGCCGCGCACGGCTTCTCGACGTTCTCGATGCCCACCGCGGCGGCGAACTGCGGCCATGCCTGGGTCATCTCGAACTGCCAGTACGGCCAGGTGTGCGTGCCGGACGGGCGGAAATTGGCGGTGACCTCGACCCCGGCGGCGCGGGCCCGGTTGACGAAGGTCTGCGTGGTCATCCGGGAGAGCAGCTCGAGGCCGTAGCCGGGGAAGTTGGTCGGGATGTCCGGCAGGCCGGACGGCTGGTCCCAGGGCCCGGTGTTGCCGCTGCCGGCGGAGACGTAGACGCTCTGCCCGCGCATCTTCTCGGTGTGGAGCTTCGGGTCCTGTTCCTGCCAGCGCCGGGAGCCGAGCGGGCCCCACATGCTCTCGGCCGGGTAGCCGCCGGCGTCCTGCATGGCCACCTTGACCGCCTCGGGCATCCCGAAGCTGGTGGTGTCGAGGAAGCCCGAGTAGCTGGCGGCGAACGCGAAGTGATCCGGGTAACGCTGGGCCAGCATCATCGCGGCCGTGCCGCCCATGGACAGCCCGGCGACACCGTGCTGGTCGCCCACCCGCCAGTCGCGCGCCAGCAACGGCGGCAGTTCCTGCATGAGGAACGTCTCCCACTGGTACGCCGAGCCCTTGGCGTCGGAGACCCAGTCCGTGTAGAAGCTCGACTCGCCACCGATGGGCAGCACGATGACCGCGTTCTTGGCGTCGAAGAACTGCGAGATCTTGGTCTCGAGCGTCCAGCCGCTCGCGTCGTCGCGGGCCCGCAGCCCGTCGAGCAGGAGCAGGGACGGGTAGGTGCGCTCGGGGTCGGCGTTCCACTGGGCCGGGAGCATGAGCTGCACCTGGATCGCCTGCTCCATGGCCGGTGACCGGACCCAGAGTGCCACCCGGTTGGCGGACTTCCACTCGACCTTGTCGAGCCGGACACCGGACGGCGGCGTCGACGGCACGCGCAGGGTCGGCGCCTCGGGCGCAGTGGCGGGACTCTCCGCGGGGGTCGACCGCGCCGGGCTCTCCGCCGGGCTCGTCTGCCCCGGGGTCGGCCGGGACGGCGTCTCCTGTGCCGCCGCGACGGGCGGGAGGACGAGACCGGAACCCACCACGGACGCCACGAGGGGAGCCGCGAGGAGGGACGCCCACCGGTGCCGGGGGCTCGCGTCTGAGCTGGGGGTCGCCATGTGTTGTTCTCTTCCTTGCCGCGTCGTCTCGCCGAATAGTTAGTGGGCGCGCGTCAGAACGACCCGCGCCACATGTATCCGGAGCCCGGGTCCGTGGTGCGCCCGCGGGTTCCCCTCCCGCGGCCGAACCCGGTGGTCAGATGCGACCGGGGCCCCGCACGAGAATCTACGCGCGGGGCCCCGGTGTGACGGGTGAGGACTCGCTGACGGGAGTCCGATTCGTCGGCTAACTCTGCGCGATCACCACGCGTGGGCGTCCATCACGTCGAGGATCTGCGCCGAGCGGGCCGCGATGAGGTCGTCGTTCCAGTAACCCCAGCCGTGGATGCCGGTGGTGCGGTACTCGAACGTGGCCTTGTTCGGCGCGGCGTTCATGGTGTTCTGGAACGCCAGCGTCGAGCCGCGGGACAGGCCCTCGAGGATGATGCCGTTGAACGTGTTGAACACGGACTGCAGGCTGGAGGGCTGGTCGTACCGGCCCGGGATGGCGGACCCGGCGGTCACGTACATCGGGATGTCGCGCAGCTTGGCGGCGTTGAGCAGCGGGTCGTGCTCGCCCCACTTCGGCGAGCCCGGCAGACCCCACATGGCGAACGGGTCGCACTTGCACTGGTCGAACATCGCCAGCGGGATCATGGTGTACATGCCCGGGGCCGTGGGGTTCATGTAGCCGGAGAACACCGAGACCTGCTTGAACTGGTCGGGATGCTTGGCGGCGAGCGTCGCGGCCGCGGAGCCGCCCATCGACAGGCCGGCGACGGCGTTGTTGTTCGGGGCCACGCCGAAGTGGGCCTGCAGGTAGCCGGGGAGCTCCTCGGTCAGGAACGTCTCGTACTTGTACTCGAGCAGGTTGCCGCCCAGGTTGATGGGCCGCTCCCAGTCGGAGTAGAAGGACACCTGGCCGCCGACGGGCATGACCAGGGTGATGTTGTCCTGCAGGAAGATGCGCTGGGCCTGGGCGTCGTGGGTCCACGCGTTCCAGTCGTCACGGGCGCGCAGCCCGTCGAGCAGGTACAGACCGGCGTTGCCGCCGAAGCGGGCCGGCTGGACCTGGACCTTGATGTCCCGCTTCATGGCCGGCGAGTAGACGTTGCACAGCTGGACCCAGGAGGCGACCGGGTCCCACTGGCAGCCGGGACGCAGCCAGTTACGGAAGCCCACCGGGTTCTCGTCACCACCGGCCGGCCGGAACGCGGGGGCGGCGGGCGGCGCGGCAGCCGAGCCCGCGGACCCGAGGCTGGCCGACGAGCCCTGCTCGGTCGCCTGGGCACCGGCCAGGGCCGGGGCGCCGACGACGAGCCCTGCGGCCGTCGCCAGTGCGGTGAGCCCGGCGGCGAACCTGCGCCGGAGGGTGGAGTGGGACATTCGTGTGTTCCTTTGTTCGTTCCTGGTGCCCGGGAGGGCATCGGTGACGTTCATCGGACCGGCCCCACCAGGGGGAGGACCGGAACTGCGACATCGAGTTCATCGATACTGTCGCGCACTTTGGGGCAGGTGTTACAGGTCGGGGACCATTTCGACCCCCGACTGTTACCGTTTCGAGACAACAGCGTGCGCAACACTACCGAGTGCCCTGATACTTCTCCACTTCCTCCGGCATCGGCAGCCCGCACCTCTGGACCTCGTACGCAGGGATTCTGTTGATCCTGTACTCGGCGTATGAGAATGCATTCACCACGTTGGACCAGCGCCTCTCGAGGGTCAACGGGGCCGTGTAGGACTCGATGAGTGCCTGCGTGGCGGGACACTGGAGCGCGACCTCGGCCTGGTTCACCCAGTTGACGTCGATCCACCGCGGGAAGTTGACCCGGGTCCTCCACGACTCCGGTGCGCGCGAGCACCCAGTCGTACGGCAGGAACTTGTCATGCCCGATCCGGCCGTCCTCCATACGGTCCGTGTGCGCGGCCAGCGGCGAGGCGAGCCCGACGGTGTCGTAGACGTCCACGTCGAGCGGCAGGTTCATGCTGGTCATGCCGAGGTTGAGGAACACCACCGTCTTGAGGGGCTCCTCCGGCAGCTCGAACGGTGCCAACCCGGGCATCGGTCGGTCGTAGGACACCACGTCCCACCGGTCCTGGAACCCCGGCACCGGGAGGAATACCGCGCCGGTCCGGTTCCGGGTGACGTCGTTCACCAGGGCCCGCATCCGGGGGAAGTCCAGATAGTCCTCGGCGAGCAACGGGTGCCTGTGCCCGGTCCGCTGGATGTAGAACTGGCGCTCGTCGACGATCCCCGCCGACGTGATCGACTCCGGTTCCTCCCGGAACGGGTTCTCGGTGACCTGGACGGTCACCGCCCAGCCGACGACGACGAGCCACGCGGCCGCGATCGCCGGGACCGCCACCCGGCGCACCGAGGCCTCCGCGGACCCGCCGGCGGGACCGACGGGGAGGGGCACCACCGAGACCGGCAGGAGCAGGAGGAACAGAGACGGCAGCAGCACGCGGCCGTGCATGAAGTCGCCGCCGACGCGGATGACGTAGAGCAGCATCACCAGTGCCACCACGAGGAACACGATCGTGACGACCGGGGTGGAGCGGGCCCGGCGGCGCAGCCGCGGCCGGCGACCGCCCTCGTCGTCGTCGTGGTCGTCGGCGCCCCCACCGTCGCCGCCACCGTCGCCGACGCCGCCGCCACCGTCGCCTCCCCGCGGATCCGCTATCGTCCCTCCGGATCTGCTACTCCAATCCGGGTAGCGAATCCGGAGCGGGAGTAGCGGATTTCCGGGGCGGGGGGCGAGGCGGGCCCAGAGGGCGACCAGTCCCGCGACGAGCACGGCGGCCAGCGGCACCAGCAGGACGTACGGCGACAGCAGGTTCCACAGGTACTCGGCGCCCTTGTCCCACTTCGACCCGCCGGCGTCCTTGGCCACGGCCGTGAGCGGGTACGGCAGTGCGTAGAACGACATCCGCCAGACCTGGTAGACCACCGGGACCGTGCCGGCGATCACCACCAACCACCCGAGGTGACGCCACGACTGGTGGGCGACGGCCATCAGCGCCAGGAACGCCGCTGCGGCCAGCGCCATCTCGGGGCGGACCAGGGGGCCGAGCCCGGCGAGGAAGGCGATCGCGGCCGTGCCCGGGGTGGGCAGGCCGAACCGGCCCTCACGATGGGGCGCCCGCGCCCACAGCTGCAACCCCAGCCACATGGCGCCGATCCAGCAGATGACCAGGCCCGTCTCGAGACCCGAGGTGGCGAAGTCGCGGGCCGGGGGCAGCATCACGTAGACCAGCACGCCGAACGGCAGCAGCACCATCGGCCCACCGGCCGGTGCGCGGCGGGTGCCGCGGTACATCACGCGGGTGCCCAGCATCGCGAACACCACCGCGAGCATGCTCAGCGTGAGCGCCACACCCAGGACGACCAGTTCGAGCCGGTACCCGACGATCTCGTGGACGCCGTAGATGAGGTACGTCCACAGCGTGGAGGTGTTGGACTCGACCCGCTCCCCCGCGTTGAACACCGGGCCGTTGCCGGCGATGAGGTTGCGGACGGTGCGCAGGACGATGAGGCCGTCGTCGGCGATCCACCGGCGCTGCCAGGCGCCGGCGAAGAAGACCGCCACCACCACCACGACCCCGGTCCAGAAGACCGCCCCGGTGCGCCCGAACCGGCGCGCCGCCGCCACCTGCGACATCGTCCGTCCGCCGGACTCAGGCGATCGACGGGACGATATAGACGCCGATCACGACGGTGAGGACCCACAGCGCCGCGAGGACCTGCAGGACGCGGTCGCCGAGGGCGATGTCCTCGGGCTCGCCGGCCTGCGCGGCGTCGACGTCGACCGCGTAGCGCAGGACGGCGATGGTGAACGGCACGATCGAGATCTGCAGCCAGATCGCCGCCCCGTTCGGCTGCGTCGGGTCGGAGCCGCGGTCGTACGCCCACAGCGCGTAACAGAGCACGAGCACCGTGGCCGAGAGCGTCCAGACGAACCGCAGGTAGGTGGGGGTGTAACTCTCCAACGCCTTGCGGATCTTGGCGCCGGTCTTCAGGTGCAGGCTCAGCTCGGCGTAGCGCTTGCCGGCGGCCATGAACAGCGAACCGAACGCCATGACCAGCAGGAACCACTGCGAGATGTCGACCTCGGCGGCCGCGCCACCGGCGACCGCGCGCAGCAGGAAGCCGGAGGAGACGAACGCGATGTCGAGCACCGGCTGGTGCTTGAGCCCGAAGCAGTACATGAGCTGCAGGACGATGTACACGGCCACGACGATCGCCAGGGCCGGGTGCGCCAGCAGCACCGAGATCGCGATCGACGCGATGATGAGTACCACCGCCATGCCGTACGCCAACCCCACGGGCAGGACGCCCGCCGCGATGGGGCGGAACCGCTTGGTCGGGTGGGCGCGGTCGGCCTCGACGTCCAACGCGTCGTTGATGAGGTACACGCTCGAGGCGGCCATGCAGAACGCCACGAACGCGATGAACACCGAGAACAGGACGCTGCCGTCGGTGAGGGTCTGGGACCCGGCCGCCGCGGGCGCGGCGATGACGAGGACGTTCTTGACCCACTGACGCGGCCGGAGCGCCTTGACCATGCCGTCGAGGAGGTTCTTGGGCGGCGCGCCCTTGGCATCCTCCTCCGCCTCGGCGATGTCGTCGATCTCGTTGGCGGTGTGCGGTTCGGCGCCGAGGAGGTGGTGGTCTGCCCCGCCCCGGGTCACCGGCGCTCCGGACTGATCGGTCATCGCTTCTCCTCGCGGTTCTGGGTGACGCCTGGGCCCGCCGCGCCGTCGCGCAGTGTCTCGGGCAGCACGCTCTGGACGGCGGCCGAGGGCCACACGGCGCGGGTGAGCGCAGCGCAGCCCGCGCCGACCGCGGCTCCGGCGAACACATCCGAAGGGTAGTGGACTCCCAGCACCAACCTCGACGCCAGCATGACCGGCACGAGCGCCGGCGCCACCGGGACCCCGACCACCGACCCCGCGAGCAGCGCGAACGCGGTGGTCGACGTGGCGTGGGACGACGGGAAACTGAGCTTGGAGGGGGTACCGACGCCGACGGTCACCGCGGGGTGGTCCGGGCGCCGCCGACGGATGACGCGCTTGACGACGACGGAGGTGGCATGGGCGCCGACGCTGCCGAGGCCGACCATCGCCCACCGACCGCGGCGGGCCGGATCGACGGCCATTCCCGTTGCCGCGACCGCCATCCAACCCAGCGCGTGCTCGCCGACATGCGATAGCGTCACGGCCGCCTCCCGGGAACCGGGCACGGCCAACAGCTGACGCTGGATCGCCGCCAGCAACCGGACCTCGCCGGTCGGTACGGGGATCTCCACGGCGGGATCGGACACCACCGGATCAGGATTCGAAGACACGGCCCCAGGCCTCCTTGGTCACGAGATCGGCGTGGGCGTCGCGGTAGCGGCGGCGCATCTCCGGGAACCGGCGGAACAGCTCACGGTGCACGGCGGCCGACTCCTTGAACAGGGCGGCGGCGAGGTCGCGGTCGCGCTTGCGGTAGACGACCCCGCGACCGTCGGCGGTGGTGACGGTCGCGCCGTCGACCCTGCTGAGCGAGTACCAGCGGGCCTCGATCGGCGGGAAGTTCGCCTGCGGCACCTCGTGGTGCGTCTTGTCGTCCCTGCTCAGGGTGTGGGCAAGGCCCCGCGCCAGCGCCACCGCCTTGCGGACCGGGCCCCTCGGCTCGGAGTGGATGCCCGCCGGGCCACCCGACGGTGCGGGCAGGTCGACGGCCGACGGGATGACCACCGCGTCGGGGAACTCCGCCCGCATCGCGCGCACCTTGGGCAGCGCGGTGGGCAGCAGTTCGTACAGGGCCTCCGGCCCCCTCAGGAAGTCCCGGATGGCCTCGATCTGGATGGCGACCGTCGAGTACTCGAGGCACACCAGGTGCTTGACCAGCGCCTTGAGGCTGGACTGCATGATGCCCCTGTGGTCGCCGTCGTGGTACATCGACGCCACCACCAGGCGGTTGCGCAGGTGGAAGTAGGCCTGCCAGTCGATCGCGTCGTCCTTGTCCGACCACGCCATGTGCCAGATCGCCACGCCCGGCATGGTGACGGTGGGATGGCCGGCCTGCCGCGCGCGCAGCCCGTATTCGGCGTCGTCCCACTTGATGAACAGCGGGAGCGGCTGCCCGATCTTCTCGGCGACCACGCGCGGGATGAGGCACATCCACCAGCCGTTGTAGTCCACGTCGATGCGGCGGTGCAGCGGCTTGGGGTTCTCGCGGTCCGTCAGCTGGTAGCGCGAGAAGTCGTAGTCGTAGTCCGCGTGCGGGGCGGCGGTCCACATGAAGTCGTGGGCGCCCACCACCTCGCCCATGGTGTGCAGGTGGCTGCGTTCCTGCAGGTTGAGCATCTGCCCGCCGACCAGCATCGGGACCGTGGAGAAGCGTCCGAACGCCAGGGCCCGCAGGATCGAGTCGGGCTCGATCTCGATGTCGTCGTCCATGTACAGGATGTACGGGGAATCGGTCAGCCTGCGCGCCTCGTACATGATGCGGCTGTAGCCGCCCGAGCCGCCGAGGTTGGGCTGGTCGAAGATGTGGAGTCGGTCCCCGAGGAACTCCGCCGCCTCCGCGAAGCCGGGCTCGTCGCGGACCTTGCGGTCGCCCTGGTCGGGCATGAGGACGGCGTCGATCACGGCGTCGACCTCGGGATCGGAGGTCAGTGCCCGCAGCGCGGCCACCGCGTCGCCGGGCCGGTTGAACGTGGGGATGCCGACGGTGACCCGCCGGTCGTTGGGCACCTGTACGGCCGGGTCGGGCGTGCCGTCCGGGCGGGCGTCGGGACGCGTGGGCGGTGCGTCGACCGAGGAGTACCACCCGCCGGCGAGCAACTCCACGTCCGTGTCGGAGGTGAGGTCGAACCAGATCCAGCCGCCGTCCTCGAACGGGCCCAGGTCGCAGACGAACTCGACCGTCGTCACCTGGTCGGCGCGGCCCGGTTCGCCGACGACGTCACCGGTGACCGCGATCCGCGAGCCGTCGATCTTGGAGCGGTACAGGTCCACGCGACCGGAACCGCGCACCGTCAACCGGAGGACGACCTCGCCGAGGACGGACCAGCGCCGCCAGTACGCCGCGGCGAACGCGTTGAAGTAGGTGGCGAACGAGACCTCGGAGTCGGCCCCGATCCGCAGGGAGGTCCGGGCGGAGGAGTGCGCGCGCCGGACGTTGGTGGGCGCCTCGGCGAGGTAGAGCGAGCGCACGTCGAGCGGTTCACCGGCCCGCGGCAGGATGATGCGTTGGAGGCATTCCCGGCCACGTGGAGCGGAGAGCGCGACGACCGACCGCTCGATCTCGTCGATCAGTTCGTGGTGGCCGTGGTGTTCCATGTGTGCCAGTCCCCGTCCCGACGGCCGGGGGCCGCCCTCATCAGCCTTGCTGCGCCTCGCCCTGCCCGCACGGCGGGCAGGAAAGCCGGGTCGATCGTACCCGTCGGGGGCGTGATGCCCAGTCCAGCACGCGCCGCGGCCCACCCGGGCCGGCGGAAGAAGTAGGTTCGTCCCATGCACCTCACCGGATCCGCCCGCCGCCGCCCGACCGTCCGCACCGCCCTGGGGGTGCTCGCCCTCGCCACGCCCCTCGCGCTCGCCGGGTGCGGCTCCGATGACGCCCCGTCCGACGACGCGGCGACCACCGGGGCGACCGCGGCGTCCCAGTCCGAGGGCCGCGAGTCCGGCGGGTCCACCGGGGGCGCTGTCGAGTGCCCGCCCGCCGAGGGCGCAGCGGAGCGCACCACCTCGTTCGACTCGGCCCCGCCGATGTGCCTGACCGACGGCGTCGACTACTCCGCCGTCATCACCACCGACGCCGGCCCCGTCACCGTGGACCTGCTCGAGGAGAAGGCCCCGGAGACGGTGAACAACTTCGTGTTCCTGGCCCGCAACAAGTACTACGAGGGCATCACGTTCCACCGCGTCATCCCCGGCTTCATGATCCAGGGCGGCGACCCCCAGGGCACCGGCAGCGGCGGCCCGGGATACGAGTTCGCCGACGAGCTGCCCGAGTCCGGCGAGTACGAGATCGGGTCGATGGCCATGGCCAACGCCGGACCGGACACCAACGGCTCCCAGTTCTTCATCGTCACCGGCGACTCCGGCGTCTCCCTGCCGCCGGACTACAGCCTCTTCGGCACCGTCACCGACGGAATGGACGCCGTCACCGCTATCGAGGACGACGGCAGCCCGCAGGGCCGGCCGCAGACGCTGCACACGATCGAGTCCGTGGAGATCGTCGAGGGCTGAGCCCGCCCGGGCCGGACGCCCGGGCCGGGCGGCTCTAGTACCCGCTCGACCCTCCGCCGCCGGAGAACGACGCGTTCGAGTAGCCGGTGGTGGTGGAGCTGGCCGCCTGCGCCGCCTGCACGTCGTGCGCGTGCCAGCTGGAGACCACATAGAACGGAACGAAGCCGTTGTAGCCGTACCCGGCCCGCCAGTCCCGGTCGTACAGCCGGGGCGCGTGGCGGTCGCCCGCGTCGTCCGCCGTCTCGACGTCCGCCATCTCGCGCGCCCGGATCGCCTCCACGACGATCCGGTAGTCGACGACGAGCCGGGCGTAGCGGTCCATGAAGTCGGGCGCCTGCGTATCCCGGGCCAGCTCGTCGGCGCGGGTGTCCAGTGCCCGGGCCTCGGCGGCCAGTCGCTCGTCCTTCGTCCCCAGCGCCGCGGCGAGCATGTCCTCGTGCAGCTCGCCGAGCTGGCGACGCCGCACCTCGGCGTCGCCCTGCTCCATGCGGAAGAGCTGGTCGATGTTCTGCTCCGCCGTGGTCATCTGGTCGACCGTGGTGTGGGCGGTGTCGATGTCACCGGCCTTGGCGCGGAACTCGGCGTCCGTCGAGTCGGGCCGCAGGTCACCGATCCGGCCCATGACGGTGTCCAGCGCGAGGAACCGGCCGCGCACGTCCTCCCACTGGGAGCGCAGCTCGTCGTCGGCCAACGGGGAGGTGAGCGAGTTGGCGCGGATGTCCAGCCCGCTGAGCTCCCCCGCGACCCGTCCGTATTCGCGGGAGACCCGGTCGTACCGCTCCCTCGCCGTCGTCGCCTTCTTCTTGCGGCTCGCCGCGACCCCGGCGCCGACCGCGCCCGCGACGACCACCCCGGCCCCGGCGAACGCCCACGGCAGCCACGCCGGCGCGGGCTCGGGCTCCGGCGCCTGCACGGTGGGATCGGCCGCCGCCTGCGCACCCGCCAACAGCCCGACCGCGTGGTTCTCGCGCCGCATCGGGTCCTTCATCGCCTCGAGCGAACCGTCGAGGTGGCCGCCCTCGAAGAGGTCGAGCGCGGCGCACACGTCGTCCCCGCAGTAGATGCCGACGTCACGCGCCTCCGTGTCGTTGGCCACGATCAGGGTCCCCGGCGCCCACTTCTCCCTGTCCTCCGCCACGAGATCCGGTCGCTCGGCCTGGGCGAAGCGCTCGGTGGTGTCGTTGAGGTTGTCGCCGTCGTCGTCGAAGACCAGGTACTCGACGCGCGCCACCTGCGGCGGGAACGCGATGCGCCCGGTCTCGGTGCGGAGCAGGTCCTGGTCCCCGGGTGAGAGCACGCCCGCGCGGTCGGTGATGCCGACCTCGACCGTCTGCGCCGGGGCCGGCGCGGGGGCGGGGGCCGGCGCCTGCGCGCGGGCCGGCGCGAGCGGGAACAGCAGGAGCAGCAGTCCCGCGACGCCGGCGAGCACCACGAGCAGGCGCAGGGCCGGGGCGGTCGTCGTCCGTGTCATGACCCGAGCCTAGTGCCGCAGGTGGGCGGTGGCGGCGACACCGGTCGGCGATAGTCTCGACCGGGTGTTCGTCCTGGAAACGCTCATCGCCCTCACCGTCGCCCTGACGACCGCGTTCGGCGGCCTCGTCGCGGAGGACCTCATCACCCGAGACGCCTCGTGCACGATCTCCTCCGTGCCGGACCTGTGGTCCGAGGCCTGCACGTCCCCGTCCCGGCTGGGCTGGTTCGTCGGCACCCTCGTCGTGCTCGTCGTGGCGATGGCCGTGCGGGCGTGGCTCCTCGCCCACAACGGCACCCTGTACTACCTGCGCCTGCTGCCGGCCGAGAGCGCGGACCGGATGCGCGCCGCGGTGGACGTGGCCAACGCGCGCAGCCTGGGCTTCCGTTCTGCCACCGGGTGGTTCGGCACCGCGAACGAGGTGGTGGACCTGCGCCGCGAGGTCGACCACGTCTCCGACGAGCTCGAGCGGGCGATGAACGACGACGACGACGCGACCGGCTTCGTCCTGGCCCCCAACCTCGCGTTCCCGGCGGCGCTGGCGGTCGGATACGACGTCCTCCTGCGCGAGCGCACCCACCTCGCCGAACTGCCGGTCGAGGCACGCAGGCGCCGCCTACCCGGCGGCGACACGGGCGTGCGGACGGTGTACTTCGACGACGGCGACGACATGTGGGCCGAGCGCCGGTGGCGGTCCCGCCGCAGCCAACCCGGAGCCGAACTGTCGATGATCACCCTTCCCGCCGGGTCGGCGACCGCGGCGAGGGCGGACCGGACCACCGTGCGGACGGTCTGGCTCTCCCTCCAGCTGGACGGGGGCGGTCCGGTGTCCGAGGTGGACGCGGGGCATCCACTGCGGGAGGCGGCGGACCTCGTCGTCGTCGTCGCCCCCACCGGCGGTTCTGGCGCGCCCACCGGCGGACCCGCCACCGGCACGAACGGTGACCGCATGGGCGACGCCGGCCCGGGCGCAGCCCAGACCCTGGTCCCCTGGACGCTCCCCGCCGGACGGTGGTACCCGGGCGCGAGCGGGCGGCAGATCGACCGGCGGGCCTTCGCGCGGCTCGTCGAGGAACTGTCGGGCGCGGTCGAGCAGGTCCTCGACGACTACCCGGAGGCGCAGGTCCTGCTGTCCGGTCGGATGCCACGGAGTGTGGCGTTCGCGCTGGGCTACGTGATCTCCCAGCGCAAGGACGACCGGATCGAGGGCAAGCGCGCGGCCCTCCACCCGACCCGGGCCGACGACACCCGCGCCGAGCGCGCCCAGGCCCTGGCCGAGAACGAGGGGCTGAGCTCGCTGAGCCGCTTCTGGACCTCGGTCACCCCGGTGCTCGAGCACCTCGGCGAGGCCAAGCCCACGCTGGTGCACATCGCCCAGCGCGACGCGGTCGTGCGTGGGCTCGTCGCCCCGGCCGGCCGCACCACCGCCGAATCCGCTACCCCGACTGGGGATCCGCTATCCCGATAGGAGTAGCGGATCCCGAGTCCGAGTAGCGGATCCTGGGGGTGAGGCACGCGGTGCGGGCCCGGCGCCGCGGCGAGCAGGCTCAGCCCTCGAGCGCGGCGCCGTCCCGCAGGTGCGGCGCCAGGGTGTTGTCGAACATCGTCAGCGCCGAGGCGATGGCCATGTGCATGTCGAGGTACTGGTAGGTGCCCAGCCGCCCACCGAAGAGCACCTTGTTGGCGGCAGTCTCGGCCTTGGCCCGCTCGCGGTAGGCGGCCAGCCGCTCACGGTCGGTGGACTCGTTGATCGGGTAGTACGGCTCGTCGTCGCGCTCGGCGAAGCGGCTGTACTCGCGCATGATCACCGTCTTGTCGGTGGGGTAGTTCTTGCGCTCCGGGTGGAAGTGGCGGAACTCGTGGATGCGGGTGTAGTCGTATTCCGCGTCGTTGTAGTTCATCACCGGGGTGCCCTGGAAGTCGCCGGTGGGCAGGACCTCGGTCTCGAAGTCCAGGGTGCGCCAGCCGAGCTCGCCGTCGGCGTAGTCGAAGTAGCGGTCCAGCGGGCCGGTGTAGACCACCGGCGCGTCGGGGCTCGCGGCACGGACGGCCTCGCGGACGTCGAACCAGTCGGTGTCGAGCACCACGTCGATCTTGTCGTCCGCCGCCATGTTCTCCAGCCACGCGGTGTAACCGTCGACGGGCAGGCCCTCGTGGGTGTCGTTGAAGTAGCGGTTGTCGAACGTGTACCGGACGGGCAGGCGGGTGATGTTGCCAGCCGGCAGGTTCTTGGGGTCGGTCTGCCACTGCTTGGCCGTGTAGTCCTTGATGAACGCCTCGTACAGCGGGCGGCCGATCAGGGAGATGGCCTTCTCCTCGAAGTTGGCCGCGTCCTCGGCGGAGAACTCGGCGGCCTGCTCGGCGATGAGCGCGCGGGCCTCGTCGGGCGAGTAGTAGCGGCCGAAGAACTGGTTGATCAGGCCCAGGCCCATGGGGAACTGGTACGCCGTGCCCTTGTGCATGGCGAACACGCGGTGCTGGTACCCGGTGAAGTCGGTGAAGCGGTTGACGTACTCCCACACCCGCTCGTTGGAGGTGTGGAACAGGTGCGCGCCGTACTTATGGATCTCGATGCCGGTCTCCGGCTCGGGCTCGGAGTAGGCGTTACCGCCGATGTGGTGGCGCCGATCGAGCACCAGGACGCGCTTGCCGAGCTCGGTCGCCGCCCGCTCGGCGACGGTCAGGCCGTAGAAGCCCGACCCCACCACGATGAGGTCGTAGGTGTCCCACTGCCGTTCGCCTGCCATAACCGTCGGGCCTTTCCGTAGTACGTCGCCGCGGTGTCCGCCGGGTAGTGCGTCCGCCGGCCGCTCGCCTGACCGCGCGCCGGTCGGCGCGGGTGCGGGTCCCAGGGTATCCGGCGGGTCGGGGGTGGGTTCAGGGCACGCCGACGACGACGAGGTGGACGACTTCTCGAGACGACCGCGGTGGCCCACGGTGCAGGTGGGGCGTCGGCGCCGTCGTACGCCGGTTCGAAACTACATCCCTGTAGTCCCAATATTCACGTCTTTATCACTTGGTTTCACGAGTTTCTTGGATAACATTGACCTCGTTCGTCACATTCGTCCCAGTGGTCGCGCTCCGGTGCGGCCTCCGGGCAGTTGTGCCCCGCTGGTGAGCAGCTTCGGGACACAGACATCTGATCTGGAGAAGCCCTTGAGAACACGACGCCGCCCCCTGTACATCAGTGGTCGACGCCGGACCCTCGCCCTGGCGGTGGCGGTCGCGGCGTCCGTCGTCACGCCCCTCGCCGTGTACGGGGCGGACCAGGTCGTCCAGTCCGGCGACGACATCGCCACCACCGCGGGCAGCGCCCTGCCCACCGCCGAGACCGAGGTCCCGCTGGCCGAGGCGCCTCCGGCCGTCGGCGTGGAGACCGACATCGCCTCCGGCGGCACCACGGTCCGCCAGGTCACCTCCGACACACCGTTCTCGATGGCCGGCGTCACCTGGAAGGGGCACAACCCGGCCGCCGTCGCCACCCTGCGCGCCCAGAACCCCGACGGCTCGTGGGGCCCCTGGTACGAGGCCGAGTCCACCGACGGCAAGGGCGAGAGCGTCACCGGCACCGGTGGCACCGAGCCCGTCTATCTGGGGACCGACACCACCGCCGTCCAGATCACGCTCTCCGGGATCGACCTCGCCGACTCCTCGCTGGCCGACGCGCCCGAGGTCACCGTCCCCGACGACGAGGCCGCCCCGGCCCCCGCGAAGCCCACCGAAGACGCCGCTCCCGCCGCCGCTGATACCGGCGCCGCTGATTCCGCCCCCGCTGACGCGGACGTCGCGGCCACCCGCGCGGCCGAACCCGCCGCCCCCCGGACCTCTGCTCCCGCCGCGCCCGCCGGCCCCACGTCCGAGCCGGCCCGGCCGGCCGCCGACAGCGCCCCGCCGGTTCCGACCCGGTACGCGGACATCAAGCCCGTCGCCGAGACCTCGGGCCTCGACGCCGGCTCGGGCAGCGCCGATTCAGGCAGCACCGACCTGGGCAGCACCGATTCGATCGAACCCGCCTCGGTCAAGGCCGTCCTGCTCTCCCCCGACGACACCCCGACGCCCGATCCCGAGGCGTTCGCCGACATCACCGCCTCCGGCGGCAGCGGCACGCACGGGGACATCGCGGCCAGGCAGCCGTCGATCATCTCCCGCTCCGGCTGGGGCGCCGACGAGTCGATCCGCTGCCGCAGCGCGAGCTACGACCCCACCCTCGCCGCGGCGGTCGTGCACCACACGGCGGGCAGCAACGACTACTCCCGCGAGGGGTCGGCCAGCGTCATGCGCGGCATCTACACCTACCACGCACGCACGCTCGGCTGGTGCGACGTCGGGTACAACGTGCTGGTCGACAAGTACGGCCAGGCGTTCGAGGGCCGCCACGGGGGGCTCAGCCGCAACGTCCAGGGCGCCCACGCCGGCGGCTTCAACGGCAACACCTGGGGCATCTCGATGATGGGCGACTACTCGACCGTCTCCCCGTCGGACGCCACCGTCCGCAAGGTCGGCGAGATCATCGGCTGGCGACTGTCGGTCGCCGGCGTCGACCCCAAGGGCACCGACACCCACTACTCCGAGGGCACCTCGTACACCAAGTACTCGTACGGGACCGCCGTCCGGCTGCCCAACATCTTCGCCCACCGCGACGTCGGCCTCACGTCCTGCCCGGGCAACTCCGGTTACGCCAAGATGGGCCAGATCCGCGACATCGCGGCCTCCTACGCCAAGAGCGGCGGGGGCGGCGCCCCGGCCCCGACCCAGCCGAGCCCCAGCCCGGGCACGGGCGGTGGCACCGGTGGCGGCGGTGGCGGCGGTGGCGGCGGTGGCGGCACCGGTAGCGCGGATCTCCCGTCGGTCATCACGCAGGGCAGCGTCCAGGAGGCCGTGACCTCCGCGCTGCGAACCGTCCTCACCGGCGGCAAGCTCGATCCCGCGACCCTGACCCGGATCCTCACCGGCGGCAGGTCGCTGGCCGACATCCCGATCGACGCGGGCTCGGTGCAGGACGCGATCGGCCTCGACGCGGGCTCGGCACAGAACGTGCTCAGCCGCGACTTCTCCGGGCTCGCCCAGAAGCTGGCCGGCCCGCTCGGCAAGGCACTGTCCGGAGTCCAGCGCTTCGGCGACGTCTCCCTGGTCAAGCACGAGAACGGCGCGCTGTACTCCTCACCCGAGACGGGCACGCACCCCGTGTGGGGCGTGATCGGCGACGCGTGGGCCGCCCAGGGCTTCGAGCACGGCCCGCTCGGACTGCCGGTCTCCGCGGAGGCCGAGCGCGCCGACGGGACGGTCGCCCAGCGGTTCGTCGGCGGCACGCTGGTCTACGACCCGGCGACCCGGGAACTCACCGTCGAGCCGAACCCCTGATCCTCGGCCGGCGCCGCCCGATCACCGGGCGCGCGCCGGCCGACCACATCGTGCGGACCGGGTCCCACCAGGTGTGCACCCCTCCCCCACCCGGGGCGGCGTGCACACCGGGGAAGTGGTGGGGACCGGTCCGCATCCCATTTCGACCCATTTCGACAGGGCCTCGGTCGGGTCCGCCGCTCAGCCCCACCAACGCCGTAGGACGTGCGCGATCCCGGCTTCGTCGTTGGTGAGCGTGACCTCGTCGGCGGCCGCGTGCACGGAGGGGATCGCGTTGCCCATCGCGACCCCGTGATCTGCCCAGCGCAGCATCTCCAGATCGTTGGGCATGTCGCCGAACGCGACGGTGACCGGAACCGCGTCGGACGGGACGGCCGCGCCGGCCGCCGTCCCCGCCGCGATCCGGGACAGCCCACTCGCCTTGGTCACACCGCGGGCCGCGAACTCGATCAGCCCGTCGGTGGTCGAGTAGGTGAGATCCGCCAGGTGGTCCACCTCCCCGCGCAGTGCCGCCGCCATGTCGGCGCTCGGCATACCGGGGACCCGGGCGAGCAGTTTGAGCACCGGCTCGGAGAGGACCTCGTCGTGACCCACCTCGAGGTGCGCGGGATGGATCCAGGCGTGTTCGTAGTCTGGGCTGGCCACGAAATCGGCATCCGCGGCGTCGGCGCCCAGGCGCTCGGCCGCGATCCCGCTGCCGGGCAGCAGCCTGCGCAGCACCTCGTCGATCGCGGCGAGCGTTTCGGGATCGAGGAGACTGGTGGCCAGGAACTCGCCACTGTCGGTGTCCATGATGACGGCTCCGTTGGCGCAGACCGCCAGGGGCGCGACGGGCAACTGGTCGACCACCTGGGGCAGCCAGCGTGGCGGGCGTCCGGTGGCCAGGACGAACGTGGCCCCGTCCGAGACGAGGTCCGCCACGACGGCCCGGTTCGCGGCCGGGACGAGGTGATCGTTGTCGATCAGGGTCCCGTCGACGTCGGAGGCGACGAGCAGCGGTCGGGAACGGGTCACGGAGCGTCCGGGCCCGCCGGTCCCTCCGGCTCGTCACCGGCATCGGCATCCGGGTCGACTGCCTTCTGGGCACGGCGTCGCATGCGCTCGGCGTGCTCGGCCTCGTCCAGGGCGGTGGCCTCCTCCAACGTGGGGGCGGAACCGCCGAGGCGGGCGGGCACCCAGTTGGCGCCGGCCGGGTAGGCGCCGTAGCGCTCCGCGTACTCCTGTTGGAGGCGCTCCAGGGTGGCCTGGATGCGGGAGCGCAGCTCCTCGGTGCACTCTGCGACGGGCTCGTAGGCCCGCATCGGCTCGCCGACCTCCATCATGATCGGCACCTTGGGGCGCAGGAGCTTCTTGGGCAGGCCCTTGGTCCACACCCGCTGCGATCCCCACAGGGTCACGGTGATGATGGGGACATCGGCCGCCAGTGCCATCCGCACCGCGCCCGACTTGAAGCCCTTGACCTCGAAGCTGCGGCTGATGGTGGCCTCGGGGAACACGCCGACCAGCTCGCCGGCCCGGAGACGGGCGACAGCCTCGTCGAAGGACGCCTTGCCCGCCGTCCGGTCGACGGGGATGTGCTTGAGCTCGCGCATGATCGGCCCGGACACCTTGTGGTCGAACACCTCGACCTTGGCCATGTAGCGGATGAACCGCTTGTGCACGCGCGCCGGAATGCCGCCGTAGACGAAGTCGAGGTACCCGGTGTGGTTCATCACCACCACCGCCCCACCGACCTCGGGGAAGTTGCGCTCCCCGCGAATCGTGAGGTCCAGGCCCTGGACCTTGAACATTGTGCGGGCGAACCCGATGATCCCCGTATAGAGCAGCTCCACGGCCACCAGCGTAGCCGCCCGCACCGACACTGGTGCCCGCCCCTGCCGGTAGGTTCGGCGGGGTGGATGACGCCCCCTTCGATTCGGTCGACCCGGTGGCACGCGGCCGCCACTACTCCTGGCCTGCCCTGCCGGATGCGGCCGAGCGCAGCGTGCACGCGGGTCTGGAGGCGCTGCGCCTCATCATCGACGGCGAGCGACACCTCTCCCCCGGCGCGCACACGCTCGGCGTCCGCTTGTCCGCGGCCGAGGTGGGCGCGGTGACCATGACGGCCGAGCCCGCGGAGTGGGCGCTGAACAACGGCGGGACGGTCCACGGCGGGATCGTCTCCGGGTGGGTGGACACGGCGCTCGGCTACGCGACGGCGACGGTCGTGGAGGAGGGCGTCGGCTACAGCACCCTCGACCTCACCGTGCGGTACATCCGGGCGCTTCGGTTGGAGCGCACGCCCGCCACGATCCGCGCGGAGGTCGAGCACGCGGGCCGGTCGACGTGCGTGGTGCAGGTCCGGGTCACCGACACCGACGGCCGGACGTGCGCCAGCGCGAGCGGCGTGATGATGCTGTTCCGCCCGTGACCCGGGCGGCGGCCCGCGAGGCGTCCGACGACCTCGTCGTCGTCCCCGGACACCCCGGCGACCACCCGCGGTTCGTGGTCAGCGGATCGGCTCGAGCACGTCCTTGCCGACGAACGGCCGCAGCGCCTCCGGCACCACGACGGAGCCGTCGGCCTGCTGGTGGTTCTCGAGGATCGCCACCAGCCACCGCGTCGTGGCGAGGGTGCCGTTGAGGGTGGCGGCGGTCTGCGTCCGACCCTCGTCATCGCGGTACCGCACACCCAGGCGGCGGGCCTGGAACGTCGTGCAGTTGGAGGTCGAGGTGAGCTCGCGATAGGTGCCCTGGGTGGGGACCCACGCCTCGCAGTCGTACTTCCGGGCCGCCGAGGAACCGAGATCGCCACCCGCGATGTCGATGACGCGGTACGGCAGGCCCATCGCCTCGAGCATCTCCTTCTCGAACCCCAGCAGACGCTTGTGCTCGGCGTGCGCCTCCTCGGGCCTGCACCACGAGAACATCTCCACCTTGTCGAACTGGTGGACGCGAATGATTCCGCGGGTGTCCTTGCCGTGGCTCCCGGCCTCGCGGCGGAAGCAGGAGGACCAACCGCAGTACCGCTTCGGGCCGTCCGACAGGTCGAGGATCTCGCCCTGGTGGTAGCCGGCGAGCGCCACCTCGGAGGTGCCGACCAGGTAGAGGTCGTCGGCGTCGAGCTTGTAGACCTCGTCGGCGTGCGCGCCGAGGAACCCGGTGCCCTGCATGATCTCCGGTCGCACCAGGACGGGCGGGATCATCATCGTGAAGCCGTTGGCGGTCGCCTTCTGCGCCGCCAGCTGCAGCATGCCCAGCTGCAGCAGGGCGCCGTAGCCGGTGAGGAAGTAGAAACGCGCGCCGGAGACCTTCGCTCCGCGCTCCATGTCGAGCAGCCCCAGGCTCTCGCCGAGCTCGAGGTGGTCCTTCGGCTCGAAGTCGAAGGTCGGGATCTCGCCGACGCGCTCGATCTCCACGAAGTCGTCCTCGCCGCCGGCGGGCGTGCCCTCCTCGACGACGTTGGACAGCAGCCGCTGGAGTCGCTCGACTTCCGCCGCGGCGGTCTTCTCGGCCTCCTCGGCGTCCTTGGCCGCCTGCTTCAACGCACCCGCGGCCTCGAGCAGCGCGGGACGCTCGTCGGGCGAGGCCTGTCCGACCTTCTTGCCGTGGGCCTTCTGTTCGGCGCGGGCCCCGTCCGCGGCCGCGATCGAGGACCTGCGGGCCTCGTCGGCGGTGAGCAGCTGGTCGACCAGCGACGGGTCCTCACCACGGGTGCGCTGGGAGTCGCGGACGACGTCGGGGTTCTCGCGGAGCAGCTTGAGATCGATCACGCACCTCAGCCTAGCGGCCCCACCCGGCCGGCCCGAGCCGCGACCGTGGCCGCGGGTGGATCAGACGCCGAACAGCTCGAGGAAGGCGTCCTTCTCGAACATGCGCGCGGTGTCGACCGCGGTGGGTGTCCCGCCGTAGGGGTCCGCACCGGCCTCGAAGAGCGCGCGGACGACCTCGCCGTACCCCTTGAACACCGCTCCCGCCAGCGGCGTCTGGCCCCGGTCGTTGGCGCGGTCCACCTCGGCGCCGCGTTGGAGCAGGGCGCGGACGGTGTCCGGGTGCCCGTTGTAGGCGGCGAGCATCAGCAGGGCGTCGCCCCGCTCGTTGGTGAGGTCCGGGCTCACCCCGGCGTCGACATACGCCGCGAGCCGCTCGGTCTCGCCGTCGCGGGCCAGCTGGAACAGCATCTGTGCGAACTCGAGGACCTCCGGGTCCACCCCGTCCCGCGGCGAGCGCACGTCGCCGTCCGCACCGGCCGGCTCGTCGTGGTTCTGTCCGCTCATGCAGTGGATCCTATCGGGACCGCGCGATTGCGGCATCATGGAAGGCGATGACCACTTCCACCCGATCGTCGCGCCGTGGTCGATCGCTGCTCCGCACACGGGGCGCGGTCATGGCCTCCCTCCTCGCCATCCTGTCCGGCGGGGCGGTCACCGGTGCGCTCATGGCGTCGGCGATCAACGATCCCAATTCCTCCCGCGCCGAGCGCATCGCGGCGGTCGTCCCGCAGGTCGACCCGCGCACCCTGTCGGGGCCCGCGTACGCCGAGGCCGCGCCGGGTACCTGCCTGACCTGGTCGCTCGACGCCGCGGACCGCGTCACCTCGTTCGACACGGTGGACTGCGCCGAGCCGCACCGGTTCGAGGTGGCGGCCCGGATCGACCTGTCGGAGGTCCCCGGTTTCGGGGAGGGCGCGCCGCTGCCGGTCAGCGCCGAGCTGGCGCCGGTGGGGACCGAGCGCTGCCTCCCGCTGATCTCCAGGTACGCCGACGGGCGCGAGGTCGACCCCGACGGCCGTTTCACCGGGCTCGTCGTGCCGCCGTCCGAGGAGGGCTGGGACAAGGGCGACCGCAGCGTGCTGTGCGGTGTCGCCGCCGCCGAACTCGACGGGCGCTCCGCCCTGTCGACGGGCACGTTCGCCGAGGCCGACCAGCACCGTCGGTGGGACCCGGGTACCTGTCTGGGCTTCACCGACGAGGGCCTGCCCGGCGCGACCACGCCCTGTTCGGAGGACCACTCGATCGAGATCGTCGCCGACGTGGACGTCTCCGCCGTGTTCCCGGAGGGGCCGGTCCCGCCGGACCCCCGCCAGCAGTCCGAGCTCACGGCCGACGCCTGCCGGGAGGCCGGTGTCGCCTACCTCGGTGACGCCGAGGCACTGCGGCGGACGACCCTCATCTCGACGCTGGTCAACCCGATCTCGGAGGTCTCGTGGCAGACGGGTAGCCGGACCGTCAACTGCGGGTTGATGAAGGCCGCGGAACCCGGCCCGTTCGCGGTACTCCGGGGATCGGCGCGCCAGGGCGTGCTGGTCGACGGAGCCACCCCGGTCGCTCCCACCACCACGCAGATCCCGCCGCCGGGTCAGCCGCCGGGGGGCGTCCCCGGAGCCCCGACCGACACGGGCCAGGGCACGGTGTCGGTACCGGTGCCCGGCGGGACGCCGTGAGCCTCCGCGTCACCGAGACGCGATTCGAGGAACTGGTGGACGACGCGTTGGACTCGGTGCCCGACGCGCTGTTCGAGGCGATGGACAACGTCGTCGTGCTCATCGCCGACCGCCACCCGGACGAGCCCGACCTGCTGGGCCTGTACGAGGGGGTGGCGCTGACCGAGCGTGACACCACCTACTCGGGGTTCCTCCCGGACACCATCACGATCTACCGGGGCGCACTGTGCGCGTTCTGCTCCACCGAGGAGGAGCTGGTCCACGAGGTGGCGGTGACGGTGATCCACGAGATCGCGCACCACTTCGGGATCGACGAGGAGACGCTCCACGCGCTCGGCTGGGGCTGAGCTCGATCTGGGCCGAGCTCGATCGGGGCCGAGCCCGCCGCCGTCAGTACCCCGGCCGCCCCGGGTGGTCGCCCCACCGTTCGCACGACCAGCCGCCGCCGTCCGGAGCGAGCTCGATGACCCCGCAGTTGGAGATCCGGTTGTCCAGCGCCCACTGCGAGGGGACGGCGCCGGCGAACACGGCGAGCATCCGCATGAGCGTGCCGTGCACCACTAACACCACGTCCACGGCGTTGTCGAGATGGGACTCACGCAGCTCGGCGATCAGCGGCATCGCCCGGTCCCGCACGTCCAGGGCGCTCTCGCCGTCGGGGAGCCGGGAGGCGAGGTCGCCGAGCTCCAACCAGTCACGCACCACCCGGTTGTAGGCCAGGAGCGCCTCGGCACCGGTCTGCATCTCGTAGCGGCCGGCCTGCACCTCGTGGACGCCGGGCACGGCCTGGGTGGGCAGGCCCATCTCCCCGGCAATGAGCCCGGCGGTCTCGCGGGCGCGCGCGGCCTCGGAACTGAGCACGACGGACGGCCTGATCCCCGACCCGGCCAGCTCCCCGCCCACCAGCCGTGCCTGATCGCGGCCGAGGTCGGTGAGCGGTGCGCCGGGCAGGGCGGTGTCGAGGGCGCCGGCGACGTTGGACGGGGTCTGCCCGTGGCGGACCAGGTGGAGGCGGGCGCTCACCCCGCGTCCTCCCCGCGTCGCAGGCGGTCGAGCCAGTCGATCTCCTCGGCGCGGTCCGGTGGGGGCGCACCGGCCTCACCGCCGCCGGCGACGGGCCACGACCCGAGGTAGCGCAGGTCGGCGGTCCGGTGACGCAGCGCGACGAGCGCCTCCGCCACCGCGGGGTCGTCGATGTGCCCGACGAGGTCCACGTGGAACAGGTAGGTGAACCGCTCGACGCGGGTGGGCCGGGAACCGATGCGCGTGAGGTCGATGTCGCGGATCGACAGTTCGGTGAGCGCCTGGACGAGGGAGTTGGGCTCGTGGGGCAGCCCGAAGATCACGCAGGTGCGGTCGCTGCCGGTGCGCGGCGGCGGCGCGGCGGGCCGTCCGACCAGCACGAACCGGGTGCGCGCCCCGCCGATGTCGGCGACGTTCTCGGCGAGCGGGACCAGTCCGTTGATCTCGCCGGCCCGGCCGGGCGCGGCGGTGGCGTCGGCGGTGCCGGCGGCGACCTCCTCGGCGCCGGCCGCAGTGGAGGAGGTGGTCTCGATGTGGGCCCGGGGCAGGTTCATCCCCACCCAGCGGCGGACCTGCGCGGCGGCGACGGGGTGGGTCCGCAGGACGCGGACGTCGTCGGCGGCGGTGCCGGGCCGGACCAGGATGGAGAACACCACGTCGAGTTCGGTCTCGGCGAAGATCTGCAGCCGGTCCCCCACCGCGAGCGCGTCGCTGGTGGGGTTGACGGTGCCGTCGACGGAGTTCTCGAACGGCACGCACGCGTAGTCCGCGGTGCCGGCGCGGACCATGGCCAGCGCCTCGTCGGGGGTGCCGGCGGGGACCGCCTCGGCATCGGCGAGCAGCACCGAGGTGCACGCGTCCGAGCGGAGTCGGTGCAGGGCGGCATCGGTGAAGGTGCCGGGCGGGCCCAGGTAGGCGACGGTGACCACGACGACAAGCCTAGCCAGCGTCAGGGACCGTCGACCGACGCGAGGTCCGCCGAGACGGCATCGACCCGCCCGCCGGGCACGAGGGCGCACGTGACCACGTCGCGGATCGCCTCCCGGGCCGACCTCGACAGGCCCAGGATCCGGGCCGGGTCCGGTCCGGCGATCGCCGCGCGGACGTCCGCCCCGGTCATGGCGGCCACGGCTCCGGCCAGGATCGCCCACACCTGATCGGCGTCGGCGCAGCGGGGCACCAGCCCGGATCCGAACCCGACCCCGGAGTGCGCGGCCACGGCCAGCAGGTCCGCGAGGTGGTCGGCGGCGGGCCCGGGGCCGGCCAGCCCGGGTGCCACGTCGACGACCGCGGGCGTTCCCGCGGCGAGCACCCCGGCCACCGCGTCGAGCGCGGGCAGGCCGGCGGCGGCCGCGGGTTCCACCTCGACCGGGGCGGGCGCCGACCAGCGCGCCAGGGCCGACACAATCGACGCCTCGTCCACCACGAGGTCGTCCAGCAGATCCGGCCGGGAGGGCCCGCGACCGAGCAGTTCGAGCGACACCGTCATGGCCTCAGGTCTACACCCCCCGCGATGACCCCAGGGCCACACCCCGCACGTTGCTACGCTCTCCCCGATGGGTACCGACGACTCCCCCGTGCCCGGGTACGCGGCCGACTACACCCCCGCGCCGGACGACGCCCCGGACGCCTCTCACCTCACGCCTGAGGAGAAGCGCGGGCCGCGCACCGTCCACGTGGCACTGGGCCTGCTGGCCGCGTTGCTCGTCGCCGCCGTGGCCACGAACCCCGCGTCGGTGCTGCCCCGGGACTCGACCCTGTCCGGCACCTACTACGTCGACGAGGGCTCCGGGCTCGAGCTGCAGGTGCCGGTCGGCTGGCGTGTGATCGACGACCCGGAGTGCGGCAGTGTGCAGCTGAGGCCGGTCGGGACCGGCCGGGCCCTGGACACCCGCATCCTCGCCGGTCCGCTGGACGCCGGGATCGCCGCCGCCGCGATCACCGATGACCAGGGGGCCGCGACCGCGCTCGCGGAGACCATCCAGTTGTACGTCCTGGGCGTGTCCGGGACCCGTGACGAACAACGGGTGGTCCCCGTGGACAACGAGGCGGGCACGGGCGCCGCGATCTCCTACGTGGTGGTCCCGGACGGCATCCCCGACCAGGACTCCGGCGGGTTGGTGTACACCGCCGTATTCGGTTCCGAGGACAGCCGGTGGTGGGTGGCGTACGTGACCACCGCGCAGCAGTCCGCTCCCGGCGTCCGGTGGATGGACCGGATCGTCGACCACGTCCGGCTCCCCGAGTGACCGGGGGGAGGTGAGCGGGTCGATGCCACCGGCCTCCGGCGCGGGACGGGTCCGCGCAGCCCTCTCGCCCCGCGAGGCGTTCGCCCGGTATGCGGCTCGGTTCGACCCGGTCACCGACCCCCGTGTCCGCCGGCTGCTGGTGGCCGAGCTCGTCGTCGTCCTGGCCGTCACCTTCGGCCTGTCCGGCGCCTACGCCGTCCTCGACCTGGTCTCCGCGCTTCTCGCACCGGCGGACCTCGGGGAGCAGACCGCCGCCCTCAACGTCTCACGCTCGGAGCACTCGTGGCTCGACCTGGCCTACCAGGCGCTCGGGGTCCTGCGACTGCTGGCGTGGGCGCTGCTGCCGCTGGTGTTGCTCGCCCATTCCGGGCTCGGCGCGCGGGCCGTCGGGCTCGTGCGCGACCGTCCGGGCCGTCAGATCGCGTGGGGGCTCGCGCTGACCGCTGTCATCGGCGTCCCCGGGCTGGCGTTGTACCTCGGCGCGGTCGCCGCGGGCGTCAATCTGCAGGTGTCGGCATCGGGTCTGGGCGAGACGTGGTGGCGGCCCGTCGTGCTGGTGCTGTCCGCTGCCGGCAACGGCGCCGCCGAGGAGATCCTCGTGGTGGGGTACCTGCTCATCCGGCTGCGCCAGCTGGGGGTGCCGCCCGCACTGGCCCTGGCGGCCAGCGCCCTGCTGCGCGGGTCGTACCACCTCTACCAGGGGTTCGGCGGCGGGCTCGGGAACCTGGCGATGGGTGTGGTGTTCGCGTTGTGGTGGATGCGGACCCGCCGGCTGTGGCCGCTCGTGCTGGCGCACACGCTGCTCGACGTGGTCGCGTTCCTCGGCTACGCGCTGCTCGCCCCGCACCTGTCGTGGCTGTGACCGCCCGACTCGTCGCTGTGACCGCCCGGCCACCGCTCCGCGCCCCGTACCGCTTCAGGTTGCGCGTCCCGATTGGTCCATTCGGGCAGCGCACCTGGCCGAATTGCGGACATAGGGGCAGCGCACCCCGGCACAGCGGGGCGGCCCACGCGGTTGTGACGCGTGTCCCGCCGGGGCCGTGGGACCCGCCGACCGCGGCACCGGCCAAGTAGAGTCCGATCCCATGACCGACGACTCCAGGCGCCGGCACCTCACCCCGGAGGAGGCCGCCGAGCTCCGGCGACGCGCGCGCGAACGCCGTGGCTACGCCGACCCCGGCGCGCCGCGGGACCCGTCGGCCAGGCCCGACCGGGGCGACCGGGGCGTCCGGCGGGACCCCCGCGCCGCGGGCCGTGAGCGTCCCGTGGGTCGCACCGGCTATCAGCCACGCCAGCAACCGGAGCCGCTGTCCCCGGAGGAGCGGGCCCGCTACGCCGCCCGGGACCGCCGCGACCCCGCTGCCCCGCGCGCCGGACGCGACCCGCGAGCCGGGCGCGACCCGCGAGCCGGGCGCGATCCCCGCGACCCCCGCGACCCGCGAGCCGGGCGCGACCCGCGGCAGCCCGCCGGTGCCCGGGCCGGCTCGCGCGACCCCTACCGGGGGACCGTCGACCGCCGCGGCCGGCGGCCCGACCGTCGTCCCCCGCGCGGGGCGGCGGGGATGCCGCGCGGCCCCCTCAGCCGCCGCACCCCGCGGCGCCGGATCGGGCCCCTGCGGATCCTCGGACTGGTGCTGGTCGTCGTGCTCACGCTCGGGGTGGTGAGCGTGCTGTGGGCGGATTCGAAACTGCAGCGGATCGACGCGCTGACCGACTACCCGGGGCGAGGCGGCAACACGCCCGGCACCGTCACCCTGTTGGTGGGCACCGACTCCCGCGAGGGGTTGACCGCCGAGCAGCAGGCCCAGTTGTCGACCGGGTCCGAATCGGACGCCGGCGGCAAGCGCACCGACACGATGATGCTCGTCTACACCCCCCGCGGCGGGGACCGGACGATGCTCATCTCCCTACCCCGTGACCTGCTGGTCGACATCCCCGGTTACGGCGAGAACAAGCTCAACGCGGCCTACACCTTCGGCGGTCCACCCCTGTTGGCGCAGACCCTGGAACAGCAGTCCGGGGTGCGGATCGACCACTACGCGGAGATCGGATTCGGTGGCTTCGCCGGGATCGTCGACGCGGTCGGCGGCGTGGACATCTGCCTCGACGAGCCGATCAACGACCCGCTCGCCGGACTCGACCTCGCCGCCGGGTGTCAGACGCTCGCCGGCCCGCAGGCGCTGGGCTTCGTGCGCACCCGCTACGGCTTCGCCGAGCAAGACCTGCAGCGCGTCCGCAACCAGCGACAGTTCCTCGGTGCGCTCATGCGCAAGACGCTCTCGCCCGGGAACCTGCTCAATCCGTTCACGGCCGTGCCGCTGGTGAACTCAGCGTCGGAGGCGGTCACCGTGGACACCGGCGACCACATCTGGAACCTCGCCATGGTGATGCGTCGACTCAGTGGTGACCCGCTCACCGTGACCGCGCCCCACGACGGGATGGCCTCCGGGTCCGTGGGCTCCTACCTCGTGTGGGGCCCCACGACGACCGGGTTCTTCGACGCGGTGGCCTCCGGGCGGACCCCGGGACCGGAGTTCCTCGACACCGGGCCGTGAGCGGCGGAGCTCAGCCGGCCGGGGTGATGGAGACGATCCCCCACGTGCCGCCGGGGTTCTCGGCCACGCGGACGCGCTGCCGGATCAGCACCGGGTCGGCCCCCGGCGGGTACTCGGTGAGGTCCACCTCCAGCAGGGTCGGTGACAGTTCGCGTACGTCCACGCAGTGAGTGGTGCCCTCGGGGACCCGCTCGACCCCCTCGACGCGCAGCTGCTCCTCGGTCATCCGGCTGGAGGGGGCGACCGCCTCGAAGGCCTTCTCGGCCGAACGCTCCACGTAGTAGGCGTGATCGAAGGCCAGCACCGCCCCGGCCGGTGTCTCGAGCGAGCCCGGTCCGGACCCCGCCACCCGGCCGGGTCCGGACACTTCCACGCACCCGGCGTCCCGCTCGGCCGCCGGGCTGGCGGCTCCACGGGTGACGACGAACCCGAGGACCGCGGACCCACCCAGCACCGCGACCCCGGCGGCCGCCAGCAGGGCGATCCGCGCCGGGCGGCGGTCGAGCACCACGGGGGCCGGCGACGGTTCGTCATCGGGGAGGTCCCGGTCCGCGGACGGGGCCCCGAGCGAGAGGGTGGACAGGTCGTCCGCCTCGCGCCGGGCGCTGCCGGTCCCGGCCGGCGCCGCCGAGGTGCGCGGCTCCCCCGTCGCCGGGGCGTGGGCGTCGCCGCCGGCGGCGCCGAGGGTGATCCGGGTGGGGGGCGGGGCATCGGCCGACGGTTCGGGCTCACCTGACCCGGCCCGCCCGGCATCCGGGCCACCGGCCTCGCCGGCCGACCGGCCCGCCGCGGGGACGCCGGGCATCGCGTGATCGGGGGTCGGCCCGGTCCGCAACCACGGCGGAACCGTCACCTCCGGGAGCCTGGGGGCCTCGTCGTCGTCGCCCGCCCTCGGCCGGTCGGCCACGCCGCCCCACCCCCTCACTCCACTCCGCGTCGACTCATCGCGACACGGGTCATCGCGTCACGGGCGACCGCGGTCGCCATCGGAGTGGATCCTAGAGGCCGCCGCGCCCGGCCGGGGGTTCATACCGCGGGGGCCGGGCGCGTGGTGCTTTTCGGGGAGCCGCCGTCTAGCGCAGGGTCACCTGACGGGCGCGCAGACCGTCGCGGGAGGACCGCTCGTCCGACGTGAGGGGCGTGTCGTCGGCCAGGGCGTCACGCAGCGCGGCGTCGAGTGCCTGCAGACCCGGCGCCCATTCCTGGTGGTGCATCTCGCGATCCAGGTCGAACACCGGCACCAGCACCCCGTGCGTGCGGAACGACCCGGCGAAGCGGGACCCCTCACCCAGATGGAGCGCGCCGGCGGCGTGCACGCGGGCGAGCGCCTCGAACAGGTCGTCCTCGTCCTCCGGCCGCACCCAGCGGATGTGTGCCTTCTCGCCGGCGTCGACCCACCAGGCGGCCTCGATGCCGTCAGCGGAGACGCGCGCCGAGGGCATCATGACCTCGTTGGCGTTGCGGATCGCCTGCTCGATCTCGGGCCCCACGTCCACGCCGTCGGCGACCCACCACGAGAAGTCGTCGTGGACGACGATCTCCAGCGGCGCATCGGCGACCACGACGTCGGCCAGTGTCGGGGTGGAGTCGGTCGGGTGCGACGAGGTGAGGGTCTGCCCGCCACCGGCGCGGGTCGCCCAGTCGACCGCGTACGCGAGATCGACCGCCGGGTCCGGTCCGTGGACCTGCACCTGCAGGCCCACCATGGCCTGGCCGCCGAGCTCCTCGTCGCGGACCAGGCCCGCGATGGCGCCGGGCAGGACGGTCGCCAGCGTGACGTCCCGCCCACCGTCGACCGTGGTGAGGCGCGCGGTGGCCGACGGCACGAACTCGCGCATCGCCACCATGTCGCATTCCCCGGCGAACCCGGCGAACGGCCGCGGCTCGACGCTCAGTTCCTCACGCTCGGCCGCGCGCGCGGCGATCTTGGCCTGGCGGTTGCCACCGGCCTTGGGCTCGTTGTTCCGATTGCGTCTACCCACGATCACCACGATACGGTGCGCCCCCGCCGACCGCCCGCGTAGGCGTCGGACTCGGGTCCGGGCTCGCACCCGGACTGTGACTCGGGCGCATCCGCACCCGGCCGGTCCGCCCGTCAGGCGCCCGCGGGCCCCTCGGTCCGGGGCGCGCCGCCATCGAGGACGGTCAGTGCGCGCGAGGGGACGTTGGTGCCGACCCAGTCCACGCCGAGGTCGCGGCACAGCAGCAGGTCGGCGGGGTCGTCGACGGTCCAGCAGTAGGTGCCCATCCCCCGCGATCGCCAGTACTCGACCAGCCACGGCCGCGCCCGCAGTGTCCCGATGCTCGGTCCCATCAGCTGGGCACCGAACCCCTCGGCCGGCCACGACTTGAGGACGTTCCGACGGTCGCGCAGCTGGACGGTCGGCACGTCCGGGGCGAGCCGCCGGAAACGCCGCACGGCCGTCACCGAGAAGCTCATCATCACCGCGCGGGAGTCGGCGAACGACGTGGCCCGGTCGAGGCCGAAGTACTTCAGCTCGTCGTGCAGGGCCGTCTCGACCCGACCGCCGGACGGCACCGGGTGCTTGGTCTCGAGGAACAACCGGACGTCCGGGTACGCCTCTGCCATGACGAGGAAACTGCGCAGCGTGAGCACCGCTTCGGGGGTGCGGTGCACGGGGTGCCACGACCCCACGTCAAGCGCGGAGATCTGCTCGAGGGTGCTGGCGTGGACCCAGAGATCCCTGTCGGCGACGCGGGTGGTCCGCGGGTCGTGGAGCAGGACGGGCACGCTGTCGGAGGTGAGGCGGACGTCCACCTCGAGCGCCTCGGCGCCCTGCTCGAGGGCCTGCTGGTAGGCGACCCGGGTGAGTTCGGGGAATTCCGCGGAGGCGCCGCGGTGTGCGACGACGCCGCTGCGGGTGGAGACGGGCGAGGGCAGGTGGGTGGTCGCGGGGACCGTCACGTCTCAATCCTTCCGGGTTGCTGACGCTTCCAGGATCCCCGCCGCGATGAACCTGCGGGTGAACCGCGGGGAAGGGTCACTGAAACTCCTCATGACGCCCCGGGTCTCGCGGACCGCCCACGCCGCGGCGAGTGCGGCGAGGGCGGTGAGCAGAACGGTGTCCGCTGCGGCCTGGGGGCCCTCCCCGGTGCCGCGCCACAGGGCGACCGCGACCGCCAGGGTGTTGACGGCCCAGGCCGCCCACCACCGCCGGAGGTCCGAGCGGGACGGGGCGCGGGTCGATGCCCGGCGCAGTTCCTCGAGGTAGACGGGCAGGCGGAAGAAGTTGACGACGACGAGGAGGGCACCCACCCACAGGCCCGCCCGTGACCGGGGGTCCCGAACCGGTGCGTACGCCCGTCGCCGCATCTCCACCAGCCAGGCCGTCGCCGTGACGGCTGCGGCGATGCCCACGGCGATCGCGACGATCCCCGCCACCCAGACCAGGGCGGTGGTGAGGGCCTCGAGCCACCACGGCGCGAGCCGGTCGGCGTACCAGACCAGGGCGGCGTAGCGCAGCCCGTGGGCCACCGCGGTGGCGAGGAACCAGGCGCCGGCCGCCCGCATGATCCCGGGGGCGGCGGTGGCCAGGCGGGCGGGTGCCGGTCCTGCCGGCTGCTCGAGGTGGCGCGGGATCGCGACCGGCGGCAGTCCCCACCGCGGGGTGCCGGGGTAGGCCGGGGTGGGGTTGCGCCACGCCGTCCCGGTGCGGTGCCGCGGGACGGGCGGCCGCGTCACGGGCGTCGGGGGTCGCCACGGCGGGTGGGCGACCCAGCGCCACTGCCCCTGCCGACGCGGTGTGGTCATGGCGACCATGCTGGCACAGCCCGGGTGGCGTCGGACGGCGGTGTGCCGCGGTCCGCGGGTCCGCTCACGCGCTCGTTCCGGCGGACGAGATCCGGCGGTCCATGTCGCCGACGTCACATCAGGGGTGACGGAACGCAACGGCGTGTGTATGTTCGTGTTCAGTAGTTGAAAACGTTCGTTGTATTTCTGTAGATCCACCGTCCTCGAGGGGGCAGTGCGGCACCGCAGGGAAACACACAGCACGCTCTCTGCTGCAGCACCCGGTACTCCGACAAGCGGGGCACCGACTCTCGAAAGGACGCCATTATGGCTACCGGTACCGTGAAGTGGTTCAACGCCGACAAGGGCTTCGGCTTCATCGCCCCCGACGACGGCTCTGCCGACGTCTTCGCTCACTTCTCCGCCATCAACGGCACGGGCTACCGCTCGCTCGAGGAGAACCAGCAGGTCTCCTTCGACGTCGCGCAGGGCGCCAAGGGCCTGCAGGCGGAGAACATCACCCCGATGTGATCTGACGTCAGAGTGATCTGACGTCCTTCGGAATCGACGAGAGGGCCCGGCAGGAGAGATCCTGCCGGGCCCTTTCGCATGTCCGATGGTGTGACCCCTCGGTCCGACCATCCGCTCCCGCGCCCGAACAGGCGCGGGAGCCCCCCCCGGTCAGATGGGGCAGGCGACGCCGCTGCGGACGTGGCAGTCGTAGCCGCCCGGGTTCTTGACCAGATACTGCTGGTGGTAGTCCTCGGCGTAGTAGAACGTGCCGGACCGGACCTCCCCCAGCTCGCCGATCTCGGTGGTCAGCGGTCCGTAGCCGGCGGCGGCGAGCTCCTTCTGGTAGCCCTCGGCGATGCGGCGGGCCGCCTCCAGCTGCTCCGGCGTGGTGGTGAAGACGGCCGAGCGGTACTGGGTACCCCTGTCGTTGCCCTGGCGCATCCCCTGCGTGGGGTCGTGCCACTCGAAGAACGTGGCCAGCAGCTTCTCCACCGGCAGCACCTGCGGATCGAAGACCACCAGCACGGCCTCGGTGTGGCCGCTCGCCCCGGTACAGGTCTCCTCGTAGGTGGGGTTGGGCGTCCACCCGCCGGCGTACCCGGCGGCGGTGGTCCAGACTCCGTCGAGCTGCCACAGGATCTTCTCCGCGCCCCAGAAACACCCCATGCCGAGCACTATCGTCTCGTGGCCCTCCGGGAACGGCGGGACCATCGGGTTTCCGGTGACGATGTTCGCGGGCGCCACCCGCACCGGGTCAGCGCGGCCCGGGAGCGCCGCCTCGGCGTCGACGACCGTGGTCGCGGTACGCATGGCGGATTGTCTGATCGCGTCTTGTAGCCAGCCCATGCCGCCAGGGTAACCCTCTGGCCCACCTGTGATCGGGACGTGATGTGACCAATGCCATAGTCGCCGCTAGAGTGGTGACCAGTTCGACCGAGGGGAGGCTCGACGTGACCGCTACACAGCCCGCCGCGCAGCGCCTGCGCGCCATCCTCGACGGCGAGCCGCCGCAGCCCTTCGAGGGATCCGGCTGCAGCGATCACGTCCGCCGCCGCAACCTCCACGCGAGTGTCGCGGTCGCCCTCGCGCTCCTGATCGTGCTCGTCGTCCTCCTGGTGATCTGACCAGGCACGGTCATCACGCCAGACAGTCGCGGGCGACGCGCACCAGCAGGGGAGCCCACGGCGCACACGCGTCCTCCGGCAGCGTCGCGATGTGGGCCATCTCTGCGGCCGGGACCCAGCGCAACTCCGCTATCTCGGCCCGGTGCTGCTGCCCGCCATCCACCTCGGCGGCGAATACCTCGGAGACCAGGGAGAAGCCGGGCTCGTTGGCGGTCGCGGTGTCGAACCGCCCCAGGTGGGTGAGCAGATCGGGGGCGATGGTCACCCCCAGCTCCTCGTCGATCTCCCGGGCTGCGCACGCCCGGGGCGACTCCCCGGCCTCCCACTTCCCGCCGGGCAACATGAACCGGTCGGTGCCCGCCTTGCGGACGGTCGCCACCGCACCGTCGGGGCGGGTGAGCACGACGGCCGATACGGAGATGATGCCGCCGACCGGGGCCGTATCAGAGTGATCCATGACCCCGATCATGGCAGGCCATCGGCTCGGGCGGCGGCCCGCGGTCGCGCAGCACGACGCACCGGTGGCCGGATCACTATGGTGGAGGTGGACGTCGTGACGGGCGCCACGGGGACTCCCTTGCGCAGCCCGCCACCCAACTGAAAGGACACTCCACTATGGCCGAGTACGTTCTTCCCGATCTCGACTACGACTACGGCGCTCTCGAGCCGCACATCTCCGGCGAGATCATGGAGTTGCACCACTCCAAGCACCACGCGACCTACGTCAAGGGCGCGAACGACGCCATCGAGCAGCTCGCCGAGGCCCGCGAGGACGGCAGCATCGCCGCCAAGGCCCCGCTACTGAGCAAGAACCTGGCCTTCCACCTCGGTGGCCACACCAACCACTCAGTGTTCTGGAAGAACATGTCGCCGAACGGTGGCGACAAGCCCGAGGGCGAGCTGGCCGCCGCGATCGACGCCGAGTTCGGGTCGTTCGACAAGTTCCAGGCCCACTTCAACGCCGCCGCCACGACCCTGCAGGGGTCGGGCTGGTCCGTCCTGGGTTGGGACCACATCGGGCAGCGCCTGATCATCCAGCAGCTCACCGACCAGCAGGGCAACATCTCGATCAACATCACCCCGCTGCTCATGCTGGACATGTGGGAGCACGCCTTCTACCTGCAGTACAAGAACGTCAAGCCGGACTACGTCAAGGCCTGGTGGAACGTCATCAACTGGGCGGACGTGGCCGAGCGCTACGCCGCCGCCAAGGGCTGACGACGAGTCCGATCCCGCGGCTCACGTGAGCCGACCGCAGCCCGGGTAGCACTCCCCCGGGTCGCGGTGGTCCGTGATCCAGGCGCTCGGGAGCACCACCGCCGACCGATGTCGGCGTGGTGCTCCCGAGCGCTTTGTCGTGCCCGGTGTGCGCGTCGGGCGCCCCGGGCGCGTGCCGGCCCCGGACGAGCGTCCACTTGGGTAGCGTCACCCACGATGCGGTGAGGGGAGTCACCGCCACGCGCACCCGGGGAGAGACGATGTCCGACAACCTGATCACCGTCAGCCGCCGCACCGTCCTGGGCGGGGCCGCCGCACTCGGCGGGGTCGCCGCGCTTCAGTCGCTCCTGCCGACCGTCGCCTCGGCCCAGTCCACGGCCATGTACGTCGGCCGCGGCATCGGGGACATGACCGGAGAGCCGCTGGGCGCGGGCATGAACGGGTACGCGGACACCGAGCAGCAGTCCGTCGGGCTGCATCTGCGGCAGCGGGCCCGCGCCTTCATCTTTGCCGACTCGCCGTCGTCGACCCGGTTCCTCCACGTCACCGCCGAGATCGGCCTCGTCTTCCAGTCGATCCAGCAGGAGGTGTTGCGCCGACTGGCCGCCGAGTTCGGCGACACTTACCACGAGGGCAACGTGGTCATCACCGCCACGCACACCCACGTGGCCCCCGGCGGGACATCCGGCCACCCGATGGTCGACCTGTCGATGCTGGGCTTCCGCCCGGTCACGTTCGAGGCCAACGTGGCCGGGATCGTCGACGCCGCCCGGATGGCCCACCACGATCTCGCGCCCTCGAGCGTCGGTGTCACCACCGGCGCGCTGCACGACGCCGGCGTCCAGCGTTCCCGCGGGTCGTTCGACCGCGACACGCCCGAGGAGCGGGCGCAGTTCCCGGCGGGGATCGACCCGCGGTCTCAGTCGTTGCAGGTCACCCGTGACGGCCGACTCGTGGGCGTGCTCAACTGGTTCGGCGTCCACGCCACCTCGATGACCTCCCACAACACGATCGCGTCCTCGGACAACAAGGGTTTCGCCGCATGGCACTGGGAGCGGGAGGTGGCCGGGCAGGACTATCTCGACGGCCGCACGCCGGAGCTGGTCACTGCGTTCGCGCAGACCAACCCCGGCGACGTGAGCCCCAACCTCGACCTCTCCCCCGGCCGGGGACCGACGCCCGACGAGTGGCTCAACACCCAGATCATCGGCGAGCGACAGTTCGCGGCCGCGAGGGACCAGGTGGACAAGGGGGTCCGGCCGCTCGGCAGCGGGATCGACGTCCGGCACCGCTGGGTGGACATGTCGGCCGTCGAGGTGCGGCCCGAGTTCACCGGCGACGGGCGCACCCACCGGACGGCGGTGGCGGCCCTCGGCGCGTCATTCGCGTCGGGCAGCCAGGAGGACGGCGGCGGCGGGGACGAGCTGCCCTTCGCGGAGGGCGACCGCGGCGGCAACCCCGTCATCGCGGCTATCACCGACGTGGTGATCCCGGCCTGGCTCCGCGAGGCGCACGGCGCCAAGGACGTCCTGCTCCCGGTGGGCCTGGTCCCCCACGCGATCCAGCGCGTGTACCCGTTCCACCTGGTCCGACTGGGAACGCACTACCTGTTCACCCTGGGGTTCGAACCGACCGTCGTGGCGGGCCTGCGCCTGCGCCGGACCCTGGCGGCGGAACTGGGTGTGCGCGAGGACCACGTCACCGTCCAGGGATACTCCAACGCCTACGGGCACTACGTCACCACGCCCGAGGAGTACTCGGCGCAGAACTACGAGGGCGGCGCGACGGCGTTCGGCCCGTGGACCCTGTCGGCGATCCAGCAGGTCGCCGCCGACCTGGCCCGCTCGATGCGGGCCGGGACCCCGCTGGACCCCGGCACCTCCGAGAGGGACCTCACGGGGCAGATCCCCGTCTCCCCGCTGGGCAACCCGCTCGTCGACACACCGGCACCGCTTCGGGACTTCGGCGACGTCCTGGACCCGCCGCTCGCGGAGTACCGCGTCGGACAGCGGGTCGTGGTGCGGTTCTGTGGCACCCACCCCAACTCCGACCTGCGCCGGGGAGACACCTACCTGGCCGTCGAGCGTCGGGAGGGCGTCCGGTGGGTGCGGGTGCACGACGACGGCGACTGGTCCACGATGATCGTGTTCGAGGGGCTGCTCACCGTGACCAACGCAGTCATCACGTGGGACATCCCGCCGGGCACCCCGGCCGGGGAGTATCGCGTGGTCTACACGGCGTCGGGCCGCGGGATCGACGGGCGCCTGTTCCCCGTAAGGGGGGAGAGCCCGGCCTTCGACGTGCGCTGAGGCGTGGTCTGGGACACTGGAGACGTTAATGCTTGCACTTCCTAGTGCTTGCGTCGTCAACAGAAAGGACATCGCCCGTGGACATCAAGGGTGCTTCCGTCATCGTCACCGGCGCCGCCTCCGGCCTGGGCAACGCCACCGCGCGCTCGTTCGCCGAGAAGGGCGCGGTCGTGTTCGGCCTCGACCTCCAGCAGTCCATCGACAAGGCGGTCGAGCAGGGCATCGATGAGGGCATCACCCTCATCGCCGCCGACGTCACCAGCGAGGACGACGTCAAGGCCGCCATCGCCAAGGCCACCGAGGCCGCGCCGCTGCGCGTCGTGGTCAACTGCGCCGGCATCGCCCCGGCCGCACGCATCGTCTCCAAGAAGGGCGTGCACGCGCTCGACCTGTTCCAGACCTGCATCTCTGTGAACCTCGTGGGCACGTTCAACGTGCTGCGCCTGGCCGCCGAGGCCATGTCCACCCAGGACACCGTGGACGAGGACGGCCAGCGCGGCGTCATCATCAACACCGCCTCCGTCGCCGCCTACGAGGGCCAGGTCGGCCAGATCGCCTACGCCGCCTCGAAGGGTGGCGTGTACTCGATGGGCATCTGCGCCGCGCGCGACCTCGCGCAGTTCGGTATCCGTGTCAACACCATCGCCCCGGGCACCATCGAGACCCCGATGCTGAAGGGCCTGACCGAGGAGTTCCAGAAGTCTCTCGAGGCCGCGATCCCGTTCCCGTCGCGCCTCGGCCGCCCGTCGGACTACGCGCAGCTGGCGAACGCGATCGTCGAGCACGACTACCTCAACGGCGAGTCGATCCGCATGGACGGCGCGCTGCGCATGGCGCCGCGCTAGCAGCCTGCCCGGGGGCCGGACTCAGCGTCCGGCCGCCCGGTTCGGTACGACCGAGGCCCGCCCCCTGCGACGGGGGCGGGCCTCAGTGCTGCGCCTGGATCAGTCGGCGCGAACCGGGGTCAGCCGCGGCCGTTGTCGAGCGCGGGGCCGGAGCCGGAGCCGGAGCCGGTGCCGGGGCGGCGTCGGGAGCCGGGGCCCACGGCAGCGGGGGCAGCGGGGGCAGGACGATACCGGCGGCGGTGGGCGACGCGTGGACCACCGGGAGGAAGTAGATACCCGCACCGACCGCGGCGACGGAGCCGAACCCGAGGTGTCGAGGGAACCCTCGCCGGTGGCGTTGGCATCCAGGATGAGCGAACCCAGGTCCTCGGGGACCGAACCGTTACCGGCGGACTCGCCGCTACCGACCGAATCGCCGCTATCCGCGGAATCGGTGTTGCCCTCCGTAGAGCCGCCGATGAGGCTGCCGAGGTCGATGCTGCCGGACGCGTCGCCGTCCTGCGCGGTGGCGACGACCGTGGCGCCCGGGATGGCCAGGCCAGCGGCGGCCGGAACCGCAGCCGCTTTGCGCAACCTCCCGAAAACCGCTCACGCACTGCGGATATCACCGCGCACTCAGCCGAGGCGGGAGATCCACTCACGCACGGCCCAGGTGGCCCGCACGTCGTCCTCGTTGTAGGTGAGGATGCGCTCGCGACCGGCGTTCCGCTCGACGCCCCGCGCCGCCTGCGCGGCGCGGTACCACCCGAGCGAGGCCTCGCCGCCGGCCTCGGGATCCCGCCACGTGAACCCGGCGGCAGGGGCGACCACCTTCAGCCCGAGACCCGAGGTGGAGACGAACTGGGTGGTGACCGACTCGTGGACGTCCACCCAGAGCGGGGAGGAGATGAAGCGCCGGACCTCGGCGACGGAGGGGACCCCCTTGACGACGGCAACGGTGCCCTCCGGACCGAACCTGCCGGCCGACGAGAGCAGCCACCCGTTCTCCGCGGATCGTGAATAGCAGTAGGCCCGGAACGACCGCCCCTGCCCTGCCGCCCTGTCGCGGATGGCGGTGAGCCAGCGCCAGAACTCCGCGAAGGAACGCCCCTCGTCCGGATCCGGCAACCGCGCCCAGGTGGCGAACGGCCTGTACCCCTCGGCCTCCAGGGGCCGCCCGTCCCTCAGCGTGAGCAGTGTCCCCCACAGATAGGCACCGTCGTCGAGGTGGCTCTCCAGGTCGACGTCCACCTCGATGTCCGCACGCGGGATGCTCGGCCGGGCCACCTTGGGCACCACGACCTCGCCATCGCGGTGTGCTCTCGCCCGCAGTACCGCGTCGGAGTACGGCTCGCCGTTCCAGTCCGTGGGCCGGTCCGGCCCGGCCTCAGCGAGTTCCGCCACGGTCCGGATCCCCCGGGCCCGGAGGGCCCCGACCTGTCCCCCGCCGACGACAAGACTGACGTCGTCGGCCACGACGAGCTTGTCGCGGCAGCCCTCGACGGGCCCGTCCCGGTCGTCCCAGCCCTCCCACCAGGGGCAGGTGCGGCACTCGCCGATCCGGCTGGGCGCGGTGTCCAGCTCACCACGTACCACGGCCAACCGCGTGGCGTGGGTCCGCTCGGCCGAGTCGAGTACCGGCCCGAGGTCATGCACCACCGCGCGCGCCGACCCCAGCCCCAGCACCGCACCGACCGGCGACTCCGCCGCGTGCCCCACCGCCCGCAGCAGTCGCCACGCGTGGACGAGCCGGTCCAGATCCGCGGGGTGACGCCGCACCCGGAGAGAGGGATCGGGCGAAGGGGCCCAGTCGAGCAACCGGGTCACCGTCGCCGTCGAGGCACTCCTCCCCCGTCGCGGATCGACCACCTTGTGATTGACCACCAGAACCGGCGCGTACCCATCTCCGGGCACGGCCGCCAGGGTGCACCGGAGGCCCGCCCGGCCCCCGTGCGGATCGGCGGGAAGAGCCGCGCCCCACACCAGGGTCGCCCCGTCGGCCAGGGCCCGGAGTGTCGACCTCTCGTCGTCGTCGCCCGGTACGTCCCCCGGCAGATCCGTCCAGTGGTCCCCCACCACGTCCACCACCGCGGCGTCGGGGCGAGCGCCCGCGAGTGCGCGCTCCCTCAGTCCCGCGCGGCGATCCGCCGCAGCCATGGCCCGCAGCCTGACGCCCTCGTCGATCGGCGCGGTCCGCCACCACCCCGGCCGGGCGTCGCGCTCCCGGGCCACACGGTGCAGACATCTGGCCCCCGAGGCCGGCCCCACCACCGTCGCGTCGGGGGCGCGGTGCGTGGTGCTCCCGGCGTCCTCCATCGCCGTCCATCATGGACCAGACACGCCCCGCACGACGGTCCGGTCCTCAGTACGGGCCGATTCGCATAGGCTGGAGACCTGACGTCCGCGACGAGAGAAGGATCGACGCCCATGGGCAAGCTGACGACCTACCGCGACAAGCGTGCCGAACTCCGCGCCCATGCTTCGGCGCTCAAGTCCACGGCCATGACCGAGGCCAAGCTCGCGGCCAAGGAGACACGCAAGAAGGCCAAGGAGGCGCACCGCGTGGAACTGGCCGAGGCCAAGGAGCGCGCCAAGCTCGAGCGCAAGAACGCCGACCGCAAGGCCCGACGCGCCGAGAAGCGCGCCGAGAAGCGCGACAAGCTCGACCGCAGGTCCGCCAAGCGGAACCGCAAGAACGAGAAGGTCCACGCCAAGCAGGAGCGCGCCACCATCAAGCGCGAGGCCAAGCTGCTGGCCAAGGACCGGAAGCTCGCCGAGAAGATCGACTCCGCAGGTCGCAAACACGAGTACGAACTCGCCGAGATGGAGCTGAAGAAGCTCGAGGGCACCAAGCTCACCAAGGATGACCTGCAGCGGTGGCTGAGCATGGCCAAGGTCGCCACCCCGGTGCTGTTGCCGATGGTCTACAAGGCCGTCTCCAACGTGCAGGGGTCGCCGGGCAAGCCCGCCGGCCCCGGGGGCGTGGACCTCGAGGCCGCCGGCATCAACGCCACCGGCCCCGGCGCCGCCCTCGCTGTCCGCATCGTCCGCCTCGAGCAGACCCTCGACCAGCTCGACGTGAGCCGCGGGAGCGAGCATGAGGTCAAGGACTTCATCTCCTCGACCCGGACCCGTCTCACCGATCTGCGGACAGCGGTCGAGACCGCCGAGACCACGCCCACCGCGCAGCGGCGCGAGATCCACTCGTCGATCTCCGGCGAGCTCGACCGCATCAACAAGGACATCTTCGCCCGCCTGGGCGTCAAGGCGTGACGGCGCTCCGGGGGCGGTTGGCGTCCGTCGCGGTCGCCGCCGCCCTGGTCGGCGGCGCGGCCGCTCCCTCGGTGGTGCTCGCACCGGTCGCCGTCGCCCACTCGGTGTTGGTCTCCATCGACCCGGAGGACGGATCCGAGCTGGACACCCCGCCCGACGAGATCGTCCTGACCTTCAACGAGGAGATCAACCAGAACTTCGCCTCCGTCGCCGTGACCGCCGGGGACGACCGCGCCACCCGGGTCGTCGGCGACCCCTCGGTGGCGGGCGAGGTCGTCACTGTTGAGGTCGATGATCTGGGGCCCGGTGCCTACACGGTCGGATACCGGGTGACCTCGTCCGACGGGCACGTGGTGAGCGGATCGTCGGTCTTCACCGTGGCGGGCGCGGAGGCGGGCGCGGAGTCCGGCGGTGAGTCCGGCGCGCAAGCAGGCGGTGAGTCCGGCGCGCAGGCAGGCGCAGAGCCCGGCTCGCAGCCCACGGCCGGCGGGGACGCCTCCCCGGCGGGAGGGTCCGATGCCGGGGCCGGCGAGGAGGCAGACGTCGCCGACGAGGCGGACGTCGCCGACGAGACCTCGGGCGAGGACACCGGCGTCAACCCCGCGATCTGGGTCGTCGGCGGTCTGGCGATCCTGCTCATCGGCGGCGCGTTCGTGCTGCTGCGCCGCGGTAACTGACCGGCGAGGTCGCTCCCGGCCCCGAGCGCCTTCGGCTTACGCGCCCTTTCTGGACCACTCCCCCAGCGCAACCCCTGCTGAACGCTCTCTGTCAACCTGTTGTGAGTCGGTAGGGGCTACTTTGTTGGTGTTTTTTTGTTGGGGAGGTTGATGCCGACGAGGTCGGCGGGAGTCGGTGTTCGGGGGCGGGTGTGGAAGCGTTCGGGATGGCGGTTGTAGTAGCGCTGCAGGGCCCGGTCGCGGGTCTTCCACGTGTCCGTCCAGGAGCCGTCGCCGACTTGGGCAGGTGAGAACAGAGCGATCCCGGAGTGCTTGTGTTCGTGGTTGTACCAGGCCACGTAGTCGGTGAGATAGGCGCGGGCGGCCTCGATCGTGTCGAACACGCGCGGGTATCCGGGCCGGTACTTCATCGTGCGAAATCCGGCCTCGGAGAACGGGTTGTCATTGGAGACGTACGGCCGGTTATAGGACAGGTCCACACCACACTCGTCCAGGTATTCCTTCAGCGTGTTCGAGGTCATCGCGGAGCCGTTGTCGGCGTGCACGACCTGCGGCGCGCCCCGCTTGTCGATGGCCTCTGTGAACATTTCCACTGCCAACTCGTTGCACTGGCGCTGCTCAACGCGCCATCCCACGATCTCGCGGGAGTAGATGTCGGTGATCTTGTACGCCTTGAACGCCACGCCCCGCCAGGGGGTTTTCAGGTCGGTGATGTCCCACGACCAGGCCTGGTTCGGGCCAGTGGCGCTGACGACCGGCGCCTTGGCCGCGCGGCCTTGGTGTTTGCGCTGAGGGATCGTCGGGCGCAGCTCCTGCTCCAGATCGGCGGCCACGCGCCACCAGTGACGACGCGAGCCCAGCATCACCCCGTCGTCCCACGCAGCGGCGAAGGAGTGATCGACCGATTCGCCGCGGGCCCAGCCGGCAAGGATGTGTTCGCCGATCTTCTCGCAGTCGGCCTGACTGATCCGCGAGGGGTAGTCCCGGTCGGCCTGCGCAAGGGGCTCGACCACGGCAGGTCGTGGATTGTGCCGGTAGTGCCAGGTCCCGCTCGACAGGCCGGTCATCTTGAGTGCTTGACGTTGCGAGCCCATCGATGCGGTGAGGTCACGGACCAGCTGGTTCTCGGCGGTCAGGAACTTTTCGGCTCGTTCGTCTGGCTGGTATCGGGCTCGTGCTCGCTCAGCTGATGCAAGAGCCCGATAGCTTTTCCCAATGCCTCGTTGGTGGCCTCCAGCTCCCGGATCCGGGCACGCAGCTGCTCGTTGTCTGCTTCCTCTTGGACGTCCTTCTTCGCGATATGGCGTCGTTGGTTGGGAGTGGTCATCCTCCCACCTTCTCGCGGAACCAGACCACGGTCGAGGTCGCCGTCATAGACCGCGTCACGCCACCGCCGAAGCTGATGCATCGAGAACGACTGCTTGTCGACCCACGCATACTTCGTCCCGTAGCGCAGTCGCTCGTACTCGTACACGATGGACCGGATCTCGTCATCCGTGTAACCAGGCGCAATAGACATCAGTGAACACTCCAGACTTCTTGCAGTCAGTGACTCACAAGCAGTCTGGCAAAGAGGGGAAACGTACATTCCCCACGCGCAAGTCACCGGGGCAGCGGCCGCCCGCGCGGGCTCCGGCCTACCGCCCCGGCAGGAAGCGCATGGCGTCGGTGGCGGGCGCGAGGAGCTGCTGCCACCGCGTGCGCGGCACGAACGACGGCCCGCCCATGTGCACGACGCGCTGCGTGGCGATCGTCTGGGCTTCCGTGTACTTGAGCAGTCCCTCGTCGCCGTGGCGTCGCCCCACCCCGGACGCGCCCATGCCGCCCATCGGGCCGGCGACGGAGCCCCAGCCCGCGACATAGCCCTCGCCGACGTTGACGGTGCCGGTCCGCAGGCGAGCGGCGATCTGCTCGCCCTCGGAGTCGGACCCGGCGAACACCGATGAGTTGAGCCCGTACTCGGTGTCGTTGGCGCGGGCGATCGCCTCCTCGACGGAGTTGACGGGATAGATCGACACGACCGGGCCGAAGGTCTCCTCGCCGTGGCAGGTCGCGCCGGGGGGCACATCGGTGAGCAGGGTGGGCTCGTAGAACAGCGGTCCCAGGTCCGGCCGGGCGCGTCCGCCGGCGAGGACGCGCGCGCCCTTGGCCACCGCGTCGTCGACGTGTGCGGAGACGGTGTCCAGCTGGTCGCGGGAGATCAGGCTGCCCATCTCGGCCTCGAAGTCGTAACCGGGCCCGACGCTCATGGACTGCACACGCGAGGTGAGCTTCTCGATGAGCTGCGGGGCGACGGAGCGCTCCACGTAGACCCGCTCGACCGAGATGCACAGCTGACCCGAGTTGGAGAAGAACGCGCGAGTGGCGACCTCGGCCACCTCGTCGAGGTCGGCACCCTCGGTGACGATCATGGCGTTCTTCCCGCCGAGTTCGGCCGAGAAGCCGATCAGGCGTTCGCCGCACTGACGGCCCAGCGTGCGGCCTGTGGCGGTGGAGCCGGTGAACATGAGGTAGTCCGCGGTTTCGACGATCGCGCCGCCGACCGTCCCGCCGGAGCCGGGGACCACCTGGAACAGCTCGCGCGGCAGGCCCGCCCGGTAGAGCATATCGGCGGCGGCGAGGGCACAGAACGGCGTGATGGAGGCGGGCTTGATCACCACGGCGTTGCCCGCGAGCAGGGCGGCCAGCGCGTCGGTGACTGCGAGGTTGAGCGGGTAGTTCCACGGCGCGATCACGCCCACGACCCCCTTGGGCTGGCGGCGCACCACGGCCTTGGTCAGTCCCGGCAGCATGCCCTGGATCCGCTTGGGGGCGAGCAGTCCGGGCGCGGTCCGGGCGTAGTGGCGCGCGGTGATGAGGCAGTCCAGCACTTCCTCCTGCGCGGAGGCGCGGCTCTTGCCGGTCTCGGCCTGGACGATGTCCATGAGCTCGCCGCGGTTGCGCATGATCTGCTTGGCGAAGCGGGTGATGACGGCGACCCGGTCGGAGACGTCGCGTTCGGCCCACGCGACCTGCGCGGCACGGGCCCGCTCGACGGCGGCGGTGACATCGTCGGCGGTGCCGGCGGGGATCTCCGCGAGTGGTTCGCCGGTGAAGACCTCGGTGATCACCGACGACGGGCGGCTCGAGGGGTCGGCCCGGAATTCGGGGATCGCGACGAGGTCGCGGAGACGGTCGTACACATGGGGCGCGGGTCGGCTCATGGCACCGAGGTTACCGGCGGGTAAGGAAGAGCGGTACCGCCTCGGGCCGACCGGGGGCTTGACCCTGACGTTGTGTCAGGCCCCACGATCGAGCATGTGAGAGATGCTGGAGACATGACGACGAGGGACGGGCTGACCGTGGGTGCGGTCGCCGCGCTGGTCGGCGTGAGCGTCCGGACCCTGCACCACTGGGACCGGATCGGGCTGGCGCCGGCGAGCGGACGGACGTGGTCGGACTACCGGGTGTATGACGACGACGACGTCGCCCGCATCCACCGGATCCTGGTCTACCGCGAGCTGGGCTTCCCGCTGGCGCAGATCGGCGACCTGCTCGATGACCCGGACGTCGACGCCGACGCCCACCTGACCCGCCAGCGCGAGCTGCTGGTCGGACGCATCTCGCACCTGCAGGAGATGGTCTCCGCAGTCGACCGCCTGAAGGAGGCGATGGCAGTGAACGCACCGCTGACCCCGGAGGACCGGGCCGAGATCTTCGGCACGGACTGGAAAGAGGAATGGCAGGACGAAGCCGAAGAGCGCTGGGGAGACACCCCGCAGTGGGAGCAGTCGCAGCAGCGCACCCGCGGAATGTCCAAGGACGACTGGCGGCGGGTCAAGGCCGGGACGGACGCCCTGAACGCCGACCTGGCCGCGGCCAAGCGGGCCGGCGTCGACCCGGCCTCGCCCGAGGCGGCGACCCTGGCCGAGCGGCACCGCGCCTCGATCGGCGAGTTCTACGACTGCTCCCGCTCCATGCAGGTTCTGCTCGTGCGGATGTACCGGCAGGACGAGCGGTACGCGGAGAGCTACGAGAAGCTCGAGCCGGGCCTGACCGAGTGGCTCATCGCGGCGGTCGAGGCCGACGCCCGCGCGCACGGTGTCGATCCCGACACCGCCACCTGGGAGTGAGCCGGCCCGCACGAGCCGGTGGGCGATGTCGGACGGCGGACGTATCCTGGCCCGCATGAGCCGATGGACCACTGCCGACATCCCCGACCAGACCGGCCGGACCTTCGTGGTCACCGGCGCGAACTCCGGGCTGGGCCTTCAGTCCACCCGGGCGCTGACCGATGCGGGCGCCCGGGTGGTCATGGCCTGCCGCGACAGGCCCCGCGCGGAGAACGCCCGCGCGGGGCTCGCGCACCCGGACCGCGCCGAGGTCGTCGAGCTGGACCTGGCCGACCTCGACTCCGTCCACGCCGCGGGCGAGACGATCGCGGCCCGGACGCCCGACGTGCTCGTCAACAACGCGGGCCTGATGAACATCCCGCGTTCGAGCACCGCACAGGGCCACGAGATGCAGTTCGGGGTCAACGTCCTCGGCCACTTCGCCCTCACCGAGCACCTCGCACCCGCGTTGACGGACCGGGTGGTGTGGCTGGGATCGATCATGCACCGGTTCGGCACGGTGGACCCCGACGACCTGGACTGGACCCGCCGCCGCTACGCGCCGATGCCGGTGTACGCCGCCTCCAAGCTGGCCTGCGTCATGCTCGCCTACGAGCAGCAGCGTCGCCTCGACGCCGCGGGGTCGCCGCTGAGAGCGGTGGCCGCACACCCCGGTTATTCGGCGACCAATCTGCAGTACCGCAGCGGCAGCCGCGTACAGGACCTGCTGATGAAGGGCGTGGAGAAGGTCCCGTTCCTCGCGCAGCCGGCCGAGCGCGGGGCCCTGCCGCAGCTCTACGCCGCGACCGTGGAGTCCGTCCCCGGCGGCGCGTACATCGGCCCCGACGGCCCCGGCGAGCTCACCGGGTACCCGACGACCGTGAATTCCACCAAGGCCTCGCACGACCGCGAGGTCGCCGCCGCGCTGTGGGACCGCTGCCGGGAGATGAGCGCGCAGGGGTGAGTGCGTAGGGGTGACCGCCCGCGGGTAACCGCTGGCGGCGCGGCCTACCGAGAGGCCTTCCGCCCGGCCTTCCGAGGGGCCTCAAAACGATCCGCCCGGGGCCGCGTGGAGGGCACGACGGCGAGGCCGGGCCCTACGCGCGCCGGCGGGCGAGGGCGAGCACCAGCCCGCCCAGCAGAATCGTCCCGGCGGCGAGGCCGACCAGCGCGGTGGTCCCCACGCCGGTCACGGCCAGCTCGGCGGGGGCCGACTGTTCGCCGGGTCCGGCGGTGGCGTTCCCCGCGGTCGTCGCAGTGGCGGCAGGCGCGGCCGCGGCGCCGAGGGTCGCGCCCACACCACCGGTTCCGCCCTGCGTGGCCGCGGCGGGACCGTTCGCGCCGACCGGGGAGAGGTCGGCCTCGTCGTCGTCAACCTCGTCGTCGTCAACCTCGTCGTTGTCAACCTCGTCGTCGTCGACCTCGCTCGTCGCGCCCTGCCCACCGTCGGCGGCCGCCGTCTCGGCCTCGGCGCGACGGCGCTCGTTGTCCTCGTACGGATCCTGCAGCGCGGCGATCTGCACCGCCTCGATACTCCCCGCCAGCGCGCCGGGCAGCTCGGTGCCGGCGGCGTCCGCGGCGTCAGTGAGCAGCGCGCCGCCCTCGGCCGAGCCCTCGACCACACCGTGCCAGAAGTCCAGCTCGTGCGGATAGAGCTCGCCGGCCTGCTGCCGCTCCCCCAGCGCCGCGAAGAAACCGCCCGCGAACTGCACGCTCAGTACGGGGAAGATGTACTCGGGGATCGCGATCGATCCCAGCCCGATGGTGCCCGACCCGAGCGACCCGGTCGGGTTGGTGTAGACGGACCCCGGCAGGCTGCCCGAGGACGCCACGGACGCCGCCGCGGACCCTCCGGCCGACCCCAGTGCCTCGAGCGGCGCCACCGAACCGAGGGTCTGCCCCAGGGACAGTCCGGCGTCCGCCACAGGGGCGCTGCCCGTCTCGCGCAGCCCCTCGGACCCGAGCGCCCCACCGCCGATGACGATCTCCTCGGGAAGCTGGCCGATCAGTTGGTCCACACTGCTGTTGCCCGTCTCGGCGGGCAGCGCTGAACCCGACCCCGAGTCCCCCTGCGCGTACGCCACGGCGGGAACCGCGACGGCCGCCACCACGGCGGTCGTGACGGCGGCGCCGAGGCGCCTGGTCCGGACTCCGGAACCACGGGTCTGGGGCATCGGGACAGCCTCTCGTCGCAAGGGCGGGCCTGTGCGACCCGCGCACGCTGAGCGTACTACTGCGGTGCCGCCCGCCTGTAGAGCCCGCTGCCGGACCGGACCCGACCCACCTCCGGATCCGGCCTACTGCAGGGCCGAGGTGAGACGCGCGACGTTGTCGACGTACCGCCCCGGCCACGGTCGGCTCATCCACGTCTCGATTTCCAGCGTGGTGCAGTCCTCGAGGTAGGAGTCCACCACGTCGTTGAGTTCCGCGACCGCCTCCCCGCCCAGGACCAGCAGGCTGATCTCGAAGTTGAGGTTGAACGAACGCTGGTCCATGTTGCTCGAGCCCACGATCCCGGCGTAGTCGTCGATCAGCACCGTCTTGGTGTGCAGGACCGCCGGGGAACGGAAGCGGTGGATCACCACCCCGGCCTCGAGCAGTGCTCGGTAGTAGGACCGCTGGGCGTGGTGGACGAGGAACTGGTCGGCGTGCTCGGGGACGAACAACTCCACCCCCACCCCGCGGAACGACGCCGACGTGATGGCGTGCAGGAGAGCGTCGTCCGGCACGAAGTACGGGCTGACGATCCGCACCCGCTCCCGTGCCTGGCCGATGAGCTGGGTGAACATCCGAAGCCCTGGCTGCGTCCTGTATCCCGGGCCGGACGGGACCAGCTGGAACGCGCTCACCGGGTCGCCCGCCGTGGGGTCCCCGCCCTTGCGTCCGGGCGCCAGTGGCGCGCCCTGCGCCACGTCCTCCAGCGTGCCGATCACCTCGCCGGACTCGGAATACCAGTCCACCGCGAACACGCTGTCCATCGCCTGGACGATCTCCCCGCGGACCTCCATCATCAGATCGACCCACTCACGGCCGAGCCGGGCGTTGCGTGAACTGCCGTAGTGGCGCTCGATGAGATTCTGCGACCCGATGAACCCGTGCACCCCGTCCACGATGAGCATCTTGCGGTGATTGCGCAGGTCCGGCCGCCTGAACCGGCCGCGGAACGGGTTCACCGGGAGCATCAGATGGAACTCCACCGGGGTCCGCCGCAGCCGCGTCCGCAGCTTCGTGAACCCCCGGTAGCGCAGTGACCCGAGGTGGTCGACCAGCACCCGGACCGCCACCCCCCGCTCGGCGGCCTCCACCGCGGCGGTGAAGAACTCGTCGGTCTCGGAGTCCCACGACTGCGCGTAGAACTCGATGTGCACGTGGTCCCGTGCGGCACGGACCGCCTCGGTCATCGCCGCCAACGACCGCGTGTAGTCCGAATGCAGGCCGATGAAGTCCCCGGACATGGCGGGGATCGCGGTGAGAGTCCGGTTCATCTCCAGGATGGTCCGCACCCCCGGGTCCACGCGTACCCGGTCGGGAACGGTGGGCCGCTTCTCGAGCGCCCTGGCATAGAGATGGTTCGCCTCGGCCTGGATGAGGTGCCGTCGACCGGTGATGTAGGGATTGCCCAACAGGAGGAACAACGGCACGCCCACCACCGGGATGAACAGGATGGCGAGCAGCCACGCCTGCGACGACGACGGCTGCCGGTTCTCGGGGACCATCCCCAGCGCGAGAATCTTGATGACGTACTCGGTGATGAGCAGGCCCGAGGTGACCCCTGCCGGGAAGGACAGGTCGAGACCCACCGGTGTCGGGTTCACGACAACTGTCGGGTCAGGACCGTCCCGAGGGCGAGGGCACGGGGGTCGACCACCGTTCCGCCCCGCATCGTCCACCGCACCACGCCCGCCAGGGCACGCTGGGCGTACACCGAATCCGCAGAACCCAGCTCACGGGTCCCGGGTAGGACGACGAACGCTTCGTCGTCGGCGACCGCAGCGAGGTCCGCACGCAGGCCGACCCGGATCTCACCGCGATCCCGCAGGCCCACGATCCCGGCGGGGCGCGTGGCCATCCACCCGGCGACGTCGGAGAGATCGAACCCCCGGCGACGGGCCTCGGTCCACACGACCGACAGCCCGAGCCGGGCCGAGGCCACGGCATCGATCGTGCCGTCGCGCAACGCCTCCCACAACAACTCGCGGTTGGCGGCGTCCCGGATCGGCGGGTCGAGCCGCGCGACCGCAGCGCCGCCGTGGGTGACCTCCGAGACCAACGCCAGCATGTGCGGGCTGGTTGAGGCGGTCACACCCAGCCCGTCCGCCCTGGCCTCGCGCAGCAGGGGCAGTTCCTCGTGGTCGGACACCGCCCGGACGTGCAACCGACCACCCGTGCGCCGGCAGACCTCCAGAAGTCCGGGCAGGTCGTCCACTCCGGCGTCCACCGCGAACAGCCCGCCGGCCTCCGCGACCTCCTCGGCGGCCGCCACCACCTGTGCGGAGTCCAGGGTCGGCGCGCCGACGACGCCCTTACCGGCGGCCACCGCCGACACCCCGAACACGCCACGATCCAGCAACGTCCCGAGCCTGCCGAGATTCCCCGGAACCGCCGCGCCCCACAGGCCCACGTCCACCGTGGACTCGCCGGTCACGTCCTGCCGCCAGCGATCCACGTCCTCGGGGGTGATCGCCACCGGATCACCGTCGGTCCCGTAGTCGATCACCGAGGTGATCCCGCCCTGGGCCGCCGAGCGCGTGCCCACCGCGACGTCCTCGGTACTGACATGCGGGTCGACCAGCCCCGGCATGAGGACCACGTCATCACCGAGGGCGATCGTGTGATCCCCCGCCAGGCCGATGTCCCGCGCCTCCGACCCCGTCCGCACCGACGAGATCACTCCCCCGTCCACCGTGACCGCCGCCTGCTGGATGCGATCGTCGACGACCGCGCGTCGGGCGTGGATAAGGAGTTCGTACTGGGCCACGAGTGGCTCCTTCCGGGTTCTCGGACGATGGCGGGGCACCCTTCGCCCGCTATTGTCCCCCACGGGCGGGCTCCCCCGCGGGAGCGCGGCCGGATAGCGTTGCCATGACCAGACCACGTCCCAGGAGGCCCCGCATGACCGACACCCCCGCCGGATTCGTTCCCACCGCGGACCTCGTCGACGAGATCGGCGAGGACGTCCGCAGCTGTGACACCCAGTTCCGCGACCTCGGTGGCCGGACGGAGTTCTTCGGCCCCGTCTCGACCGTCCGGTGCTTCCAGGACAACGCGCTGCTCAAGAGTGTGCTCGGCGAGCCCGGCGAGGGCCGGGTCCTGGTGATCGACGGCGGTGGCAGCCTCCACACCGCGCTGGTGGGCGACCTCATCGCCGAGCTAGGCCGTTCCAACGGCTGGGCCGGGGTCGTGGTCAACGGCGCGATCCGTGACTCGGCGGTCGTGGGCGGCATGGACTTCGGCTGTAAGGCCCTCGGCACGAACCCGCGCAAGTCCAGCAAGAGCGGCGACGGCGAGCGTGACGTGACCGTGAGCTTCGGCGGGGTCGACTTCGTCCCCGGCGACACGCTCTACGCCGACTCCGACGGGATCGTGGTGCGCTGACCCGCCCGGGTCCTTCGTCCTACTCGCCCGGGTCCCCGCGGGGTGTGCTCGCGGACGGGATTGCTCAGGAGGCTCCCCCGAGGCTGGCGACCGGGATGGTGAGCACGTCGCCGATCGAGGCCTCGGGCCCGTAGCTGCCCAGGGAACCGGGCGCGTAGGAGCCCGTCGCGTTGGGCAGTTCCACCGACAGGATGATCGAACCGGTGTTGATCAGCCCGCTGAGCAGGTCCGTCAACGACCCGGTCCCGAGCGACCCGTAGCCGAGGCTGAGGGGGGAGACGGCCACGGCCGCGGGCTCGAGGTTCATGCACCGCAGAGCCTTGGTGTGGATCGTGATGTACAGGCATCCGGCGGCGTCGTCGAGATCCACCGGCTCCACGCGATCGATCTGCTGTGCCGTCGCCGTGCCGGCTCCGGTCAGCAGCGCGGCGGCGGCGAGTGCCGAGACGGTCGCGGCGAGGGTGGTCGTGCGCATCGGGAACCTCCGGGTCGTCGCCCCGCCCCACGGCGGGGTCTCACCCAGGAGATGGTATCGGGGGTCACACCCGGGTGGCGCGCGACGCGGCCTTCCGGCCCGCTCGGCCGATCAGGCTTCGCGGCGGATCCAGCGCAGCAGAGGCCCGAGCGAGACCCGGTCGGTGAGGTCCAACCCACCCAGCTCGAGCATGGACTCCTCCTCCGGGGTGCGCTCGGATTTGCGCCGCAGGGCCGCGAGAGCGGTCTTCACGCCCAGTCGCTGCCGGAATCCCAGCTGGTCCGGAGTGACCACGCCCCGCAGCTGGAAGAGCTTGAGATCGCGGAGCTGATCGCCCGAGAACTCACTCGACATGAGCTCGATCCGGGCGTCATCGGTGACCGGGGTCGGGCCCACCATGACGACCGCGACCCGGCGGCCGGCCTCGACGAGCGCCTCCCAGTTGTCGCGGATGAACGCCGAACCACCCAGCCCACCGGCCGCCCGCATCCCGGTGACGAGGACGACCGTCCCGGCGACGACGAGATCGGCCGGGTCCACGGAGTCGTGATGGGTGGCCCGGGTGTCGAACTCCTCGGCGAGCCAGGCGGCGTAACGCTTGGCGCCGGGGTCATCATCGTGCAGCACGACCGGAGCCTGGATCGTTCGCCGCGCCTCGTCCGTCATCAGGCCTCTCCCCGTCCGTCGCGCGCGACCACCCGGGCTGCGCGGCCCCCGATCTCCACCACGTCGCCGTCGACCAGACCGCGACCACGACGGGTGTCCACCTCGCCGTTGACGCTCACGGCGCCCGAGGCGACCGCGTCCTTGGCCTCGGCGCCCGAATCGAGCAGCGACGCCAGCTTGAGGAACTGCCCCAGCGTCAGCTTGCTGCTCAGGTCGCATTCGACGTCGTCGACGGGCGGACCGGCCGGCGGGGGTGTCGCCCGGCCGGTCCGTCCTCGTCCTGCGATGTGGCGGCTCATACGCCCGAGCCTATCGGGCGCGCCGTCACGCGGGCGGACCCGTCCTCGCGGGCTGCTCGCCGGGCAGGTCCCCGCGGCCTCGCCGCGTCACCAGGGCCAGCCCCGTCCCACCCGCCACCAGTGCCGCACCGGCGAGCGTCAGCGCGATGATCTGAACGCCGGACATGCCCGAGGTGTCGTCGACCTCCTGCTCGTCCACGTCGGCCGGCGCGCCCCTGGACGGCAGCGGTGGCAACTCGCTGAGCACGGGCAGGTCCGTCACCACCGCCCGGCCGGCCGGTCCCGGAAGCTGGGCCGAGGCCATCGGAGCCCCGGCCAGGACGACCGCAGCGCAGAGCGCGGCGATCATGCTGGCGGGGCGACGGCGGACCATGGATGCCTTCCGGGACGCCAGGCCGGGCGGCCTGCTATCAGAATAGACCTGATCTTAGGTTCCATTAAGGTCAGGCGCCACGGCGGATCTCAGCGCTGTGCCACGTCCGTCGGCCGGACCGGCTCCGGCAACGCCGTCTCCCCCATGAGGAAGCGATCCACCGAGGCGGCGGCGGCCCGCCCCTCCGCGATGGCCCACACGATGAGCGACTGCCCGCGGCCCATGTCGCCGGCGACGAACACGCCGTCGACATTGGTCGCGTAGGTGCCGTCACGGTCCACGTTTCCGCGGTCGGTGAAGTCGACCCCCAGGTCGGAACACAGTCCGGCCTTCTGGGCACCTGTGAAGCCCATCGCCAGCAGCACCAGGTCCGCCGGGTACTCGAAGTCCGTACCGGGAACGGGCTCGAAGCGCCCGTCCACCATCCTCACCTCGGAACCCTTGAGCGCGGTGACGTGCCCGTTCTCGCCCACGAACTCGGCGGTGGACACGCCGTAGACGCGCTCACCGTTCTCCTCGTGGGCCGAGGCCGTGCGGAACATCAGCGGGTACATCGGCCACGGGGTCGAGGCCGCACGCGTGGCCGGCGGGCGGGGCATGATCTCGAAACTCTTGACCGACTTGGCCCCCTGGCGGGTCGCCGTGCCGAGGCAGTCCGCACCGGTGTCACCGCCACCGATGATGATGACGTGCTTGTCCCGCGCATGGATCGCGGGCAACCCGTCGGAATCCACCACCGGGTCGCCGACCGCGGCCTTGTTGGCCAGCGGAAGGTAGTCCATGGCCTGATGGATACCCCCCAGCTCACGGCCGGGCACGGGCAGGTCCCGCCTCATGGTGGCGCCGCCGCTCAGCACCACCGCGTCGAACTGCTCCCGCAGCTGCGTCGCCGTGATGTCCTTGCCGACGTCGACGCCGGGGCGGAAGACCGTTCCCTCGGCTTCCATCTGGGCGAGACGCCGGTCGAGGACCGCCTTCTCCATCTTGAACTCGGGGATCCCGTAGCGCATCAGTCCACCGATGCGGTCGTCACGCTCGAACACCGTGACGGAGTGACCGGCGCGCGTGAGCTGCTGCGCGGCGGCCAGACCCGCCGGGCCCGAACCCACGACCGCGACGGTCTGCCCCGTGCGGAACGACGGGATCACCGGCGCCATGCCGCCGTCGGCCCATGCGGCCTCGGCGATCTCCACCTCGATCTGCTTGATCGTCACGGGCGGCTGGTTGATCCCCAGGACGCAGGAGCCCTCGCACGGTGCGGGGCAGAGGCGGCCGGTGAACTCCGGGAAGTTGTTCGTCGCGTGCAGCCGGTCGACCGCGGCGTCCCACTTCCCGCGGTGCACCAGGTCATTCCACTCGGGGATGATGTTGCCCAGCGGGCACCCCTGGTGACAAAACGGGACACCGCAGCTCATGCAGCGGGAGGCCTGGGTCTTCAGGTGATCCTCCGGGAGGGTCGTCGACTCGTAGACCTCCTTCCAGTCCATGATTCGCAGGTCGACAGGGCGGCGTTCGGGCAGCTCCCGCTCGGTGTGCTTGAGAAAGCCCTTCGGGTCAGCCATTTGCGGCCTCCATGATCGCCTCGTCCACGTTGCGTCCGTCCTTCTCCGCCTGCTCGATGGCCAGCAGCACGCGCTTGTAGTCGCGCGGCATGACCTTGGCGAAATGATTCACGTTCTGGGCCCAACCACCGAGGATCTCTCGGCCCCGGGCCGAATCGGTCTCCTCCACGTGACGCTCCACGATGCCGCGGAGGAATTCCACGTCCTCGCTGGTCAGCTCGTCGGTGTCGACGAGCTCCACGTTGAGGTTTTCGGGCAGGACGTCCTGCGGGTCGTAGAAGTAGGCGACACCACCGGACATGCCGGCCGCGACGTTGCGTCCTGTCTCCCCCAGCACGACGACGCGTCCACCCGTCATGTACTCGCAGGCGTGGTCGCCCACGCCCTCCACCACCGCGGTGACGCCCGAGTTGCGCACGCAGAAGCGCTCGCCCACGATGCCGCGGAGGAAGACCTCGCCTGTAGTGGCGCCGTAGCAGATAACGTTACCGGCGATGATGTTGTTCTCGGCCGCGAAATCGGGCGCGGCGTCCTCCGCCGGGCGGACCACGATGCGTCCCCCGGACAATCCCTTGCCCACGTAATCATTCGCATCCCCGAACACCCGCACCGTCACACCGGAGGCGAGGAACGCCCCGAGCGAGTTACCGGCGGACCCGGTGAAGCTCAGGTCGATCGACCCCTCCGGGAGCCCGGCACCACCGTGCGCCTTGGAGATCTCGTGGCTGAGCATGGTGCCCACCGAACGGTTGACGTTGCAGATCGGGTAGCTGCCCGCGAACGGCCCCGTCGAGGGATCGGCGATCACGGTGCGGCAGTCCTCGATGAGCCGGCGGTCGATGACGCCCTCGAGCTTGTGGTCCTGCGACTTGGTGTTCCGCAGGTCCTGGTGCATGAACGGGGACTCCGCCTGGGCGAAGATCGGCGCCAGGTCGAGCTTCGCGACCCGCTTGTTGTGGGCGAACGCCCGCGACTTGTCGAGGCATTCGGAGTGTCCGATCGCCTCGTCGAGCGAACGGAACCCGAGCTCGGCGAGGTACTCGCGCACCTCCTCGGCGATGAACTCCATGAAGTTCACCACGTACTCGGCCTTGCCGTTGAACCGCTCGCGCAGGATCGGGTTCTGGGTGGCGACACCGACGGGGCAGGTGTCGAGATGGCACACGCGCATCATCACGCAGCCGGCCACGACGAGCGGAGCCGTCGCGAATCCGAACTCCTCGCCGCCGAGCAGCGCCGCGACGATGACGTCGCGTCCGGTCTTGAGCTGCCCGTCCACCTGGACGACGATTCGATCCCGCAGGCCGTTGACCAGCAGGGTCTGCTGGGTCTCGGCGAGGCCCAGCTCCCACGGGCCGCCCGCGTGCTTGAGCGAGGTCAGCGGAGAAGCGCCGGTGCCGCCGTCGTGGCCGGAGATGAGCACCACGTCGGCGTGCGTCTTGGACACACCCGTCGCGACGGTGCCCACACCCTGCTCGGCCACGAGCTTGACGTGGATCCGGGCCTCGGGATTGGCGTTCTTCAGATCGTAGATGAGCTGCGCGAGGTCCTCGATCGAGTAGATGTCGTGGTGCGGCGGCGGCGAGATCAGCCCGACGCCCGGGGTCGAGCCTCGGACCTCGGCGACCCACGGGTAGACCTTGCCCGGCGGGAGCTGGCCGCCCTCGCCCGGCTTGGCACCCTGGGCCATCTTGATCTGGATGTCAGTGCAGTTGGCCAGGTAGTTGCTGGTCACACCGAATCGGCCAGAGGCCACCTGCTTGATGGCCGAGCGGCGCCAGTCACCGTTGGGGTCGGGGCTGAAGCGGTCGATCGACTCGCCGCCCTCGCCCGAGTTGGACCGGGCGTGGAGACGGTTCATGGCGATCGCCAGCGTCTCGTGAGCCTCGGCCGAGATGGAGCCATAGCTCATCGCACCCGTGGAGAACCGCTTGACGATCTCCGAGACCGGCTCCACCTCCTCGATCGGCACCGGGGGACGGGTCCCCTTCAGCTCGAACAATCCTCGGAGGGTGGCCAGACGCTCCGACTGGTCGTCGACGAGCTTGGTGTACTCCTTGAAGATCTCGTAGCGGCCGGAGCGCGTGGAGTGCTGGAGCTTGAACACCGTGTCCGGGTTGAACAGGTGGTACTCGCCTTCCCGGCGCCACTGGTACTCCCCGCCGATCTCGAGCTCCCGGTGCGCGGCCTCCTCAGGCCGCGGCAGGAACGCGAAGCGGTGGCGACGGGCCACGTCCTCGGCGATCTCGTCGAGCCCGATGCCGTCGATGGGGCTGATCGAGCCGGTGAAGTACTCGTCGCACAGCTCCTGCGACAGCCCCGTGATGTCGAAGAGCTGCGCACCCGTGTACGAGGCAAGGGTGGAGATGCCCATCTTGGACATCACCTTGAGCACACCCTTCGCGGCGGCCTTGCGGTAGTTGGCGCACGCCGCGGCGGTGTCCACCCCGGTGAGGTGACCGGCCTTGACGAGCTCGTCGATGGACTCGAACGCCATGTACGGGTTGATCGCCTCGGCGCCGTACCCGAACAGGACCGCCATGTGGTGGACCTCGCGTGCGTCTCCCGACTCGACCACGAGGCTGACCCGGGTGCGGGTCTTCTCGCGGACGAGGTGGTGGTGCACGGCGGAGGTGAGGAGCAGCGACGGGATGGGCGCGTTGCGCTCATCCGATTCACGATCCGACAGCACGATGATCGTGGCGCCGTCCTCGATGGCGTGGGAGATCTCGCGGCGGATCCGTTCGAGAGCGATCCGCAGGCCGCGGCCGCCGTGTGCGACGTTGTACAGGCCGCGGACGACCACCGATCGCAGACCGGGTCGCGTCTCGCCGGCCGCCATCAGCGTCGACAGCTCGTCATTGCCGAGGATCGGGTTGTCCAGGCGGATCTGGCGGCACGACTCCGGGCCCGGGTGGATGAGATCACCCTCGGGGCCGAGTGTCACGCCGTAGCTGGTGACGAGCTCCTCGCGGATCGCGTCCAGCGGAGGGTTGGTGACCTGGGCGAAACGCTGCGCGAAGTAGTCGAACAGCATCCGTGAGCGCTCCGACAGGACAGGCAACGGCGTGTCGGTGCCCATCGACCCGATCGCCTCGGCACCGGCCGCGGCCATCGGCGAGACCAGGATCCGGAGTTCTTCCTCCGTGAATCCGAAGACCCGCTGCCTCAGCACGACGCGCTCGTGCGGCATGTATGGGTGGTCGACCTGCGGGAGGTCCCCGAGTCGGATCATGCCCTCATCGAGCCACTGCTGGTACGGGTGCTCGGCGGCCAGACCGGTCTTGATCTCCTCGTCGTCGATGATCCGCCCCTGGGCGGTATCGACCAGGAACATCCGGCCCGGGCGCAGGCGGGTTTTGGTGACCACCTTGTCCTGGGGGATGTCGAGGACGCCGACCTCGGAGGCCATGACGACGAGCCCGTCGTCGGTGACCCAGATCCGGGACGGACGCAGACCGTTGCGGTCGAGCACGGCGCCGACAACGGTGCCGTCGGTGAACGTGATCGACGCCGGTCCGTCCCACGCCTCCATGAGGGAGGCGTGGTACTCGTAGAACGCCCGCTTGGCCGGGTCCATCGTCTCGTGGCGCTCCCACGCCTCGGGGACCATCATGAGCACGGCGTGGGGCAGGGTGCGCCCTGCAAGCGTCAGCAGTTCCAGCGCTTCGTCGAAGCGCGCGGTGTCGGAGCCGCCCGGGGTGCAGATGGGCAGGGCCGCCGGCAGGTCCTCGATGTGCTCGCTGGACATGAGTGACTCGCGGGCCCGCATCCAGTTCTCGTTTCCGCGGGCGGTGTTGATCTCACCGTTGTGGGCGACGTAGCGGAAGGGGTGCGCCAGCGGCCATGCCGGGAACGTGTTGGTGGAGAAGCGGGAGTGGACGATGCCCAGGGCTGACTCCACGCGCTCGTCCTGGAGATCCACGTAGAACTCCGGGAGCTGCTTCTCGGTGAGCATGCCCTTGTAGACGAAGGTCCGGGGGCTCAGGGACGGGAAATACACCGTCTCCGAGCCGAGGTCCCCCTTGCCGGGCCCCTTCGAACCGAGTTCGTGCTCGCAGCGCTTGCGCACGACGAAGCACTTGCGCTCCAGGTCCAGGTCGGTGAGCAGCGCTCCGCCGGAGCCGGCGGCCTTGACGAAGATCTGGTGGATGCTGGGCTGCGCGTCGCGTGAGATCGCGCCGACGGTGGAGTCGTCGACCGGGACCTCACGCCAACCGATCACGGTCACGCCCTGTTCGGCGGCGATCCGCTCCACCATCCGCATCGCGTCCATCGCGAGCATGCGGGACTGGGGGAGAAAACAAAGGCCGGTGGCATAGGCACCGGCCTCAGGCAGTTCTACGTTCTGCTCCTCACGCATCACCTCGCGGAGGAACAAGTCCGGTACCTGGATCAACAAGCCCGTGCCGTCACCGGTGTTGGCCTCGGCGCCCACGGCGCCACGGTGCTCGAGGTTCACCAGTGCGGCGATCGCCTTCTCGACGATGTCCCGGGACTGACGTCCGTACATATCCACAACGAACGCGACGCCACACGAGTCGTGTTCGTATTCAGGGCGGTACAGGCTCTTGGGGCCGGGAGTCGTCATCATGTAATCGCCTTCGCTTGTCGACGGGCGGACTCCGTGGTGTCTGGAGCACCCGTACTCAGAGGACCGAAGTTCTCTGGCTCGGAAATAATATGGGGAGAAGGGGCGCAGCACACAAATCGGGAAAGTCAAACTGTGGCCCCTGACATGGGAAGCCGAGTCCACCTTGTGAGATTTCTCTCAGGGTACGCGCCTCGCGCCCGCCCGAGATGGCGGAAGGCCCGCCCGGGCGCATGCTCCCGGGGCGGGCCTTCTCTCAGATAGTTCACCGAATGAACGGCATTGGCGGCAACGTGACACCCTCCGGCAGCGCCACTTCGTAGTCGCCCAACGATCCGGTCATCACGATGGCGGCATTGATGCCCACCGCCGCGCCTCCGGCCCCGGCGACACCCGGCTCGCCTCCACGCCCGTTAGGCATGGAGGGCCCGGGCGCCACCGGCGGCGCGGCCACCGGTGGCGCTGCCGCGACCGGAGCGGGGAAGCCCGGCAGCGGCGGAAGGGCGATCCCCATGTCCGCGCCCACCTGGAGGATCATCGGTGCAGCAGCCACCGAACCGCCGATGAGCGCGACAGGCAGCAGCAGCGGCAGTGACCCCGCAGCCGAACCCGCCGATCCGAGTGGAGCCAGCGATGCCGTGAGGGAACCGAGGGGCGCGAGCGACCCCGCGGCCGAACCCGGTTCGAGAGATCCCATCGGCAGGGAGCCCTCCGACGACCCTTCCTCCAACGATCCTTCATCGGACCCGGCCGACAACGGTGCGAGCGACCCCCCGTTGAGGGACCCCTCCAACGACCCGTCGAGCGAACCCTCCCCTGGCTCGTTATCCGACCCGGCATCGGAACCGGACGACAGCGGCGCCAGCGATCCCCCCACCGATGCGAGAGGCAGGGAGCCCAGAGCAAGGGACCCGGGCGCGAGTGAACCGAGGTCGACTGACCCCTCCCCGGGCTCGTTATCCGACCCGGCATCGGAACCGGACGACAGCGGCGCCAGCGATCCTCCTACCGATGCGAGGGGCAGGGAGCCCAGAGCAAGGGACCCGGGCGCGAGTGAACCGAGGTCGACTGACCCCTCCCCGGGCTCGTTATCCGACCCGCCATCCGAACCCATCTCATCCGAACCGGCCGACAACGGCGCCAGCGAGCCATTACCCCCCTCGGATCCGGACGATCCGAGCGCCAGGAGCAGAGTCACGGCCACGAGCGATCCGCCCTCGGCGGAACCGGGGTCCAGTGAACCGGGTCCCGACCGATCATCCGAACCGGCGTCTGATCCCGCGGACAACGGCTGCAGCGAACCGGGGTCCAACGAGCCCTGCCCCGGCAGCTCATCCGATTCGGTGGACCCGTCGTCCGAGCCGGCGTCTGATCCCGCGGACAACGGCTGCAGCGAACCGGGGTCCAGTGAACCGGGCCCCGACTGATCATCCGAACCGGCATCGGAACCGGCGGACAACGACTCCAGCGAGCCGGGATCCAGCGAGCCGCTCGGTATGCCTCCGTCGAGCGAGCCGCCCTCACCCGACCCGGCCGATCCGAGCAGCAGTTCGAGGTTCAGACCGAGCTCCCCGTTGAGCGATCCGGTCTGGGCAGTGGCGATCGCCGGCGAACCGGCGGCAGCGAGCAGCGCTGCGCTGGTGAGCGCCGCCGCCCTCAGGTGTCGTGCGCGTGTCGAAGACATAGTCGATCCTTCTCTCGGTGGCCCTTGCTTCTGCCGGAGGCTGCAGCGGATCGCTGGCACCGATCCCCTTACCTGTCCTAAACATCGTGAAAACTCAGATTACTGTTACCTAGATCACATTACTACCGGTGAAACGAAATATACTTGACCACGTCAGCGGATTGGTGCCGCCTAGGCTCGATGGGTGACCACTGCGCCCCACACCCTGTCATCCCCGGTCCCGACGCTTCGCCGCATGGCGGACGGCACGGTCAAGCAGACCAATCCGTTCACCGGCACCGAGGTGTGGACCGTGCCCGGCCGGGCGCACAGGCCCATCGACCACTCCCCCGGGCGGGTCACGGCGGTGGACCCGTCCGCCGCGGAGGCGCACTGCGCGTTCTGTGTGACCCGGATGCGCGAGACCACCCCGGAGAAGGCGCGCGTGGTCCGCGACGGCGACACCTGGCGGGTGCTCGAGGAGGTGGCCGCCGACGAGCTCGACGCCACGAGCCCGGAGTTCCGGCTGTTCGGCAATCTCTTCGAGATCGTCTCGCTGGACTACTGGAAGGCCGTGCACGGCTACCGCATCCCCGCCCGCGCGGCCGCCCACCAGGCCGCGTACCTCGCGACCCCGTCCGGCGCCGAGCACGTCCGCGCGCTGGTCCGCGCCCGCATCGCCGCAGCACAGGGCGACCCGTCGGCCGTCGACGCCATGGGCTCGGCCCAGCTGGCCGCGCACTCGGAGAGCTTCTTCGGCGGTTGTCACGACGTGGTGGTCGCGCGCCGTCATCTCACCGACGGTGCCACCGCCACCGACCGCCACGCCGCGTCGGGCGACCTGGCCCCCGCCGAGCACGAGCAGTTCACCGCCTTCACGGTTCACGCGATGCGGGGCCTGTACCGCGACAACCCGCACGCGCGGTACGTGTCGGTGTTCCAGAACTGGCTCGCGCCGGCGGGAGCCTCCTTCGCGCACCTGCACAAACAGCTGGTGGCGATCGACGAGATCCCCGGCAAGACCGCCCGGGAGGCGACCGCGCTGGGCGGCGACCCCGACCTCTACAACCGGCTTGGCGTGGACCACGCCGCGTCCGAGCAGCTGGTACTGGCGTCCAACGAGCACGCAGTCGCGGTGGCGGGCGTGGGGCACCGCTACCCCGCACTGGTGGTCTACTCGCGGTCGGCGGCGAGCGCGCCGTGGGAGCACTCGCCTGCCGAGCTGCGCGGCGTCTCGGACCTGCTGCACGCCTGCCATGCGGCGACGGGTCGGCTGGTGCCGTGCAACGAGGAGTGGCACACCCGTCCGCCCGGGCTGGGCGAGGTGGCCATGCCGTGGCGGGTCGTCCTCAAGTGGCGCATCTCGACCCCCGCCGGTTTCGAGGGCGCGACCGGCGTCTACGTCAACACGATCGACCCGTGGGGCCTGCGTGACCGGGTGGTACCGCGCCTGGTGGAGTTGCGGGCGCAGGGCCGGATCGCCGACATGGCGGTGGGCGCCGAGTGTGGGGACGTGCGGGGGTCACTGCGGTACGGGCGATGAGGGCGACGACGACGAGGCGGTCGCACTGCCCGGCCGGCGGACGGTCGGATCAGTAGCCGCGGACGCCGAGACTGCGGGGTCGAACGGAGGCGGGAGTGATGACCCGCGTGGGGATGACGGCTCGCGCGGGGGCGGCGGTGGCCTCACGGATGCCCGGAACCGAGGCCGGGATCACCACCGGGGCGGCGAGGCCCCCGTCGAGCAGCATCGCGGTGGGGGTCTCCTGCGAGCCGCCGTTGATCCTGCAGCACAGTTGGTAGGCGTCCTCGTCCCGCCAGATGTTGACCCAGTGGACCTCGAGCCCTTCGCGGGCGGCCCGACGACGCAGCGCCGACGAGTAGGGGCATCCCGGCCGCCACAGCACCACCACGGCGCGACCCGCGTCGGCGACGGACCGCACGGCCCGGAGCGGCTCGTGACCGGAGGCCCGCAGCGGAGAGTTCCACAGGGCCAGCAACAGTGAGGTCACGAGGACCGCGGCGGCCAGGGGTGCGCCGTGTCCGAACCCTATGAGGGTCCACGCCGTGGCACACCCGAGCGCCAGAACGGCGGCGGGGCCGAGCCAGTGGCCGGGGACGAGCTCCCGCTCGGCCCGTGCGAAGGGGTGGGTCACGCCGAAGACCATACGCTTCGCGGATCGGGACGTGGGGTCCGCTTCGCCAGAATTGTGACCTGACAACGAGTCAGGTGCCGCCCGAACGGTTGCGCGGTAGCGTCGGCCCCATGACGGATCCGCCTCCGCCCACCGGGGCCCCCTCGCCGGCCACCCGCAAGGTCCGGGACCTCACCGGACCCGCGATCACCACGGCATTCGGGATGGAGGGGACGGATCTGGGAATCCTGACCCGGACCCCGTCCGGTCGCCTGCTCGCGGTCTTCGGCGACACCTTCGCCGGCGCCGGGATGGGCGCCCCCCATGTGGGGCGTCCGCACCCGGGCATCGAGCAGTGTGCCCCCACCACGGACGAGCGCCCCGGTCCCGAAAACCCGGACTGGCGCTCCCCGGTCGGGTTGTTCTCCGACACCGCCGACCCGTCCCGGGGTCTCGAGTGGGCGGACGCCGCCGGCCCGGGCCCGCGGGACTACGCCGCCCAACTGATCGACTACGTCCACGGCCGCGGCTGCTCGACCGTCCTCCCGAGCGACGTGCTCACCATCGGCGACACCATGTACCTGCACGTCATGGTCAACGACGGCCTGGGCGCGGTCACCCGCACCCGGATCCACCGGTCGACCGACGACGGCCGGACCTGGGAGCCCACCGGGGCGGAGTTCTCGCCCCTCCTGGAGGGCGGCCATCGCCAATTGTGGACGTGGGAGCTCGGCGGGGACGGGTTCGTCTACGTCCTGTCCACCGGGTTCCAACGTGACAAGGGCGTCATCCTCATGCGGGTGCGTGAGGAGCACCTCGCTGACCCCGACGTCCGCAGGTGGCAGACCTGGGGCTTCCGGAAGGGCGCCTGGGGCTGGGGCAATCCCACGACCATCGTGCTGCCCGGCCGGATCGGCGAGATGTACCTGCGTCGGTGCGAGGGCTTCTGGACCCTGACCTACTTCGATGCCGAGCACTACCGCATCGACTGTCTGACGTTCCCGCACATCGGGGCCGACCTGCTCGACCGCTCGGTCACCACGCACACCACGCTCCTGCGCGGGAGTGCGTGGGGCGACGAGTCCGACGGTTCCGACCCCGGGGCCGGGCCCGCGCGGGTAGCCCAGCTCTACTGCGGCTGCCCGGTGCCGGGATCCACGCCGGAGGAGTGGCACTTCGTGGTGAGCCAGTGGAACACCCACGACTCGGCCGCCGGGCCCGCCGGGTGGCCGTACCGGTCCATGCAGTTCGTCGGTTCGATCCCGCGCCCGCCGCGCGGCTGAGCCAGGGGCCCGGTGGACCAGGGGCCCCGACGGCTCACGCCCAGGGCAGTGGCCCCAGCTCGCGTTCGGCCCACCGGTGCACGGCGGAGCGGTCGCGCGCGTCGAGTCCGACGGTGTCCACCTCGATCGCATCCAGCCACGGCGGCGTCGCCACCAGCTGGAAGTCCAGGACCTCCACCGTGGCCTCGGACGGGTCGGCGCCCGCGGTCGCCCGCGCGGTGATCCGCCGCACCAGTTCGTCGCGGGGCGCGATGCACGCGATCTCCACCAGCTCGGCGTGCGCGTCCACGGCCACGGTCTCGGCCTCCGCGCGGCGCCGTGGCTCCAGCCAGGTGGCGTCCAGCACCACGGTTCGCCCCTGCGCGAGCAGCCCGGCGGCGCGGGCGAGCATCTCCGTGTAGACCGCGTCGATCGCCGAGTCCGAATACCGGTCGGCGGCGGCGCCGGCGATCTCCCCGCGGACCACGTCGGAACGCAGCAGGTCCGCCGACAGCGCCTCGGCCAGCGGCGCGGCCAGCGTAGACTTACCGGACCCGGACACCCCGCCCACCAGCACCAGACGGACGCGGCCCCGCAGCAGAGAGTCGACCGCCCGGTCCGCCAACTCCAGCGCCCGGCGGGCCTCGCCGCCGGCGACCCCGTCGCCGACCTGCTCGGCGCGGATGGCGGTCACCTTGGAGCGGACCAGGGCACGGTAGGCGATGTAGTGGTGGACCAGCGAAGGCGGGGCGTCGTCGCCGGAGAAGTCGCGGTAGGCCTCGAGGAGTACGACGGCGAGGTCCCGCGCCCCCGCGGCGTCGAGGTCCATCGCCAGGAACCCGACGTCCAGCATCGCGTCGCCGAACCGGAGCCGGTCGTCGAACTCGAGGCAGTCGATCACCCGCGGTCCGTCGTCGGTGAGGTAGACGTCGGCGGCGAGGAGGTCCCCGTGGCCGTCGACGATCCGGCCGGCCGCCAGGCGGGACCGCAGGAGCGGGGCCCGCCCCCGCAGGTAGCCCGACGCCAGGTCCGCGATGTCGTCGACGATCTCCGGGGCGTCCCTGCCGACGTCGAGTCCGCACAGGTGGTCGAGGGACTCCGCCCACAACCGCGCCACCGCGGCGGGGGAGCCCGCGGCGTCGATCTCGTCCGAGCGGGGGCTGGCGGCGTGGAGGTGGTCGATCTGCCGGGCCACCTCGCGGATGCCGGCCACGATGTCCGTATCGCCGCCCCCGGTCGAGCCCTCCTGCCGGGATCGCACCAGTGCGGCGAGGCTCAGATGCGCCGGGAGGCGACGCATCCGCACCACGTGGTCGATCACCTCGCCGTCGGGACCCCTCACCTCCAGCACGCCGGTGTAGACGTCCGGGGCCAGTCGGCCGTTGAGCTCGACCTCGCGGCGGCTCTGCTCCGCACGCGCCTCGACAGTGGTGTTGTCGAGGAAGCCGAGATCCAGTGGCTTGCGCAATTTGTGAGCCTCGTCACCCCAGAGGATGATGAGTGCACTGTGGGTCTCCACGAGGCCCGGCGGGCCCGGCGTCGCGGGATCGGATGCTCCGGACACGGTCATGGACCCAGCCTAGGCAGGCACGACGCCACCCGTGGCGCGGCCGACGGACCCGCCCGACCCCCCGGGTACACGCGAGTGACCGGAGTGTTACATCAACGCGCCCTCACGATCCGGACCCCTTGCGCTCTCCCGGACCGCTTGTAGGGTCGCCGACGCACCTCGCTTCCGACCGGGGTGCCCGCGATGAGAGACATCGGGGTCGATTTAGATCGGAGACGTGCTCTATGACGAACACTCACCGGAAGACCACCAACCGCACCACCGCGAAGATCGCCGCCGTCGGCGCGTTCGGACTCGGTGCCGCCATCGCGTTCCCAGGCCTGGCCGCCGCGGAGACCGAGGCCCCCACCGATCCCACCGCCAGCCTCGAGGACCTGGCAGGCGAGGACGGCAGCCTCGAGGGTGCCCTCGACACCGACCTGGCGCTCGACTTGGGCAGCCTGACCTTCAACCTCAACCTCGACGCCGAGGCCCCCAACCCGGGCTCGGTCGAGCTCGGCAGCCTCGGCGTCTCGCCGAACACCGGCAGCGCCCTGATCGACGGCGACTCCGGCTCCGGCGGGTCCGAGGAGGACACCCAGACCGGGTCGGCTACCGGCTCCGCCAACGACGAGGAGACCGCCGACGACGCGGACAGCGGCTCGCTGGATCTCGGCTCGCTGGGTAGCGACGGGACCGCTGAGGACCCCGGCGGCGTCGCGACCGCCGCCGAGACCGGCTCGCTGAGCGACTCACTCGCCGGCCTGAGCTCCGGCGCCGAGGACGGCGACGACACCACCGGCCAGACCGGCACGGTCACCGCCGACGTGAACGCGGACGCCGGGATGGACTTCGGCTCGCTGGGCTGATCAACCCCGCGTCGACGACGCGCCTTCCGGGCCCGGGATCGTGACCCTCCCCTCACGATCCCGGGCCGTCGTGTGTCCGCCGACACTCATGGGGGATGATGCAGGTGTGACCATCGTCGTGGCCTGCGGGGCCTTCAAGGGCTCCCTCACCGCTGTCGAGGCCTGCCATCACGCGGCCGAGGGTGCCCGTCGGGCACACCCCGACACCGATGTCTTGGAACGCCCCGTCGCCGACGGCGGGGGCGGCAGCCTCGAGGTGATGGTCGCCGGTGGCGCCCGCACCGTGCCCGTCACGGCGTCAGGCCCCACCGGCGAGCCGGTCGAGACCTCGTTCGCCGCCATCGACCCCGACACCGCGTTCGTCGAGATGGCGGATGCCTGCGGCCTGCTGCGACTTCCCGGTGGCCACGCCCGCCCCCTGGCGGCCTCGAGTCGCGGCGTCGGAGAGGTGATGCTGGCCGCCCTGAGATCCGGCCGGGGCAACATCCACCTGGGCATCGGGGGCAGTGCGTCCACCGACGGCGGCGCCGGGATGCTCGCCGCACTGGGCGCGCGCTTCCTCGACGCCTCCGGCGACGAACTGCCCGACGGTGGCGGCGCGCTGGTGGACCTCGACCGGATCGACCTCGACGGTCTCGACCCGGCCGTCCGCGCAGCCCGGATCCTGGTCGCCTGCGACGTGGACAATCCGCTGCTGGGACCGCTGGGCGCGGCCCGCGTCTACGGGCCGCAGAAGGGCGCGACTCCGGAGCAGCTCGACGCACTCGAGGCAGGCCTGTCCCGCCTGGTCCGGGTGCTGCGCGCCCAAGGGCTCGACGTCGACCCGGATGCCCCGGGCTCCGGCGCGGCCGGCGGCGTCGGCTTCATCGCCCGCGAACTGCTCGGGGCCTCCCTCGACCCGGGTTTCGAGGTGCTCGGCACCCTCACCGGGCTCGAGGACGTCCTGTCCGCCGCCGACCTGGTGATCACGGGCGAGGGCCGACTCGACGACCAGACCATGCACGGCAAGACCCCGATGGGTGTGGCGGCGCTGTGCCGCTCACACGCCGTCCCGGTCGTCGCGGTGTGCGGCCGCCTGGATCTCGAGGCCGACCGGGTCGCCGAGGCCGGCTTCGCGGCGGCAGCCGCACTCACCGAACGGGAACCCGACCTCGCCAGCTCCATCGCCAACGCGGGGCCGCTGCTGGAGGAGGTCGCGGCCGAGGTCGTCTCACGCATCCTGCCCTGAGGCGGCGTTGTCAACGGCGGTGCGGTCAGCCGATTCGCCCGCGCAGGTCGTCCACGCCCGCGCCGGACAGCTCGTTGAGGTACACCGGCCGGCCCGCCATGGCCATCACCAGCGCCAGCGTCGGCCCCTCCACCTCCGGACCGGCGCCGGCCTCGAACGGCCCGTCGGTCGCCCGTAGGTGCAGTCCCTTCACGAGCCTCGCGCTGTTCACCGCGAAATCCCGCGACGCATAGAACCGCGCGACCCCGGTCAGGGGATCGACCGGGTAGGCACGGGTCAGGCCGAGGGGCCGGCGGATGTCCTCCGCGTGCACGATCGTCTCGCCGAGCCACGCCGCGGGGTCCCCGAAGGGTGACACGCGGAGCGACGACGAGTCGACGAAGTTCTCCAGCGTCCCGCCGGGGCTGTCGCGGAGCTGCTCCCGCATCCTCCGCCGGTTGTGCTTGTCGGTGTCGAACCCCGCACCCACGATGCTGCGGACCCACCGGACCCGGCCCGTCCGGGCGACCGCCGTCAGATGGGCGAGGACCTCCTCCACGCTCCACCGGGTGCACAGCGACCCGGTGCGCCACTCCGCGTCGCGCAATGCCCCCAGCTCGTCGGCCAGGGCCGCGCGTTCCACGTGGATCGCCGCCCACAGTCGGTCCCGGTCGGCACGGGTGCGGCCCATGAGAACTCCTCCGTCGCGGTTGGGGTGGTCTCATCGAACCACGCGGCCCCGCCCGGCGGTGTGGTCCATGATGGAACCGTCCCCGCCCCCGACTGGAGGTCGACATGCGCAAGTGGCTCCTCGGCGCGCCCCTGGCCGCCCTGGCCGCGGTCGCGGCCACGGACCTGCGGCAGACCAGGTTCCCGATCCTGCGGACGTTCCCCGTCCTCGGACACGCCCGCATGGCGCTGACCGCCATCGGACCCGAGCTGCGGCAGTACATCGTCGCCAGCAACGACGAGGAACGGCCGTTCACCCGGGATCAGCGCGACTGGATCTACGAGTCCGCCGAGTCCCGGGGGACCACGTTCGGGTTCGGTACGGACAACGATATCGAGTTCCTCGAGGGCTACCCGATCATCAAACAGCGCACCTTCAGTGACGTCACCCTGTCCGCGCTCCCCCATTCCGGACAGCAGCTCCCGCTCCCGCCCGCCAAGGTGCTCGGCGCCGCCCGCGGCCGGGCTCGCGCGTTCCGGCCGGACTCTTTGGTCAACATCTCGGCGATGAGCTACGGCTCGCTCTCCGCGCCCGCGGTCGAGGCTCTGGGTCGGGGTGCCGCCCTCTCGGGAGCCCTCCACAACACGGGTGAGGGCGGCCTGAGCCCCTACCACCAGAACGGCGCGGACCTCATCTTCCAGATCGGCACCGCCTACTTCGGGGTCCGCGACGACCGCGGCCGGTTCGACATCGACAAGCTGGTCGCGCTCACCGAGAAGCACCCGATCCGGGCGATCGAGATCAAGCTCTCCCAGGGCGCCAAACCCGGCCTGGGCGGACTCCTCCCCGCGGCCAAGATCAGCGAGGAGATCGCCGCGATCCGCGGGATCCCGATGGGCGAGGACTGCGCGAGCCCCTCCCGGCACACCGCGTTCAGCGACGTCGACTCGATGCTCGACCTCGTCGAGGACATCGCCGACCGCACCGGCCTGCCCGTCGGCATCAAGTCGGCCATCGGCGACATGACCTTCTGGGAGGAACTCGCCACCGCGATGCTCCCGCGCGACCGCGGCGTCGACTTCATCACGATCGACGGCGGGGAGGGCGGCACCGGCGCCGGTCCGCTCGTGTTCACCGACGCGGTGTCCCTGCCCTTCCGCCTCGGCTTCCCGCGCGTGTACTCGATCTTCGCCGAGGCGGGACTCACCGATGACGTCGTGTTCATCGGCGCCGGCAAGCTCGGCATCCCGGAGAACGCCGTGGTCGCGCTCGCACTGGGCGTGGACATGATCAACGTCGCGCGGGAGGCCATGCTGTCGGTGGGGTGCATCCAGGCGCAGAAGTGCCACACCGGCGGCTGCCCCACCGGTGTCGCCACGCAGAACCCGTGGCTGGTGCGCGGGGTGGAGCCCACCGCGATGGCCGAACGCTGCTCCAATTACATCCGGTCGCTACGACGCGAGCTCGTCAAGGTCGCGGGCGCCGTCGGCGTCCCCCACCCCGGCCTGATCGGGCCCACCGATGTCGAACTCGCCCGCGGCACCCGGGACTCGCACACGCTCGCCGAGATCTACGGTTACGGCGACGGCTGGGGGCTGCCCGGGCCGGACGACGCGCGGGCAGTCACCGAGATCATGGTCGCCGCCGGCGTCGCCGAGCACACCGCGGCGATCACCCCGCCGGGCGTCGAACCGGACTAGTCGCCCCCGGCGGCCCCCGCGCGCAGCAGGCCCAGCTCGCGATTGAGGTTGGCGTGGGCCTGCTTCTCCCACATGTCGCGACCCGCGCGCGTGAGGAACACCGACCTGCGCTCGAGCAGTCCCTCGAGAGCGGCGATCCGCCCGGCGACGAACCTGTCGCCCGGGACGTGGGCGAACTCGTGCCGCACGTCCGCGGCGTAGGTGTCGTAGATCTCCGGGTCGGCGCCCAGCACGGCCAGGTCGGCGTCCGAGAGGACGGCCCCGTCGAGGTCCCCGGGCTCGACCCGGTGCCCGCCCATCAGGCGGACGAGGCGCGCGACCTCCTCTACGGGCGCGGCCGGGTCGAGCAGTTCCTCGGCCAGCGCCGCCGACTTCTCGTTGTTCTCCGCGCCCGCGGGATCGAACACCGCGGCGTGCAGCCACGCGGCCAGCCGGACCGCCGTGGCGTCGAAGGTCTCCCCGTCCGCCTCGAGCGCGTCCACGGCCCGGAGCACGGCCCGAAGGTGCGTCTCGTTGTGGTACCGCCGCTGCGGCTCGCTCCAGCGTCTCAGCAGGTCAGCCCGCAGCTCGGGGGTGAGGAACCCGACGGGGACGTCGAGCGGGTCAGCGGAGGCCGTGCGATCCGTGTCCATGGTCGGACTCTACCGCCGAACCTGCGCTGATCCGCGCCGGATCGGGTTACTCCTGCAGCTCCGAGCCCAGTCTCGGCGGGAACTCCTCGAGTGCGGCGAGCTCGGCGGTGTCGAACGTGCGGGCCCTGGACAGGAACCGCTTGCCGGTGGGGTTCTCGAGGCTGAACCCCGAGCCCCGTCCCGGGATCGCGTCCAGCACCAACTGCGTGTGTTTCCACGTCTCGAACTGGGAGCCCGAGATCCACACGCGGACCCCGGGTGCCAGGTCCAGCTCCCCCACCAACACGTCGCGCTGCCCCACGCGGAGCTCGCCGTCGGGGTAGCACATGGGCGCCGAGCCGTCGCAGCACCCGCCGGACTGGTGGAACATCACCGGGCCGTGCCGGTCGACGAGCTCGCGGATGAGCTCGACGGCCGGCTCGGTCGCCACGAGGCGCGGCGGTAGGTCGGCGGGCGCGCCCTCCGGGGGGAGCGCCCGCGCGGCGATGCGCACGCTCCCGCCCGAGGGCAACCCGCACACGTCGTCCATCAGAAGAAGCCCTGGGGCTTGCCCGAGTAGCCCACGAGCAGGCACTTGGTCTGCTGGTAGTGGTCGAGCATCATCCGGTGGTTCTCGCGCCCGATGCCGGACTGCTTGTAGCCGCCGAACGCCGCGTGGGCCGGGTACTGGTGATAGGTGTTGGTCCACACCCGGCCGGCCTGGATGGTGCGGCCGGCCCGGTAGGCGGTGGTGCCGTTGCGCGACCACACGCCGGCGCCGAGACCGTAGAGGGTGTCGTTGGCGATCATCATAGCGTCGTCGAAGTCGGTGAACGAGCTCAGGGAGAGCACCGGGCCGAAGATCTCCTCCTGGAACAGGCGCATCTTGTTGTGGCCGCGGAAGACCGTCGGCTCCACGTAGAAGCCGCCGGCGAGATCGCCCTCGAGCTCGGCGCGGCCGCCGCCGGTGAGCACGTCGGCGCCCTCCTGCTTGCCGATGTCGATGTAGGACAGGATCTTCTCGAGCTGGTCGGTCGAGGCCTGGGCGCCCATCATCGTCTCGGTGTCGAGCGGATTTCCGGTCTTGATCTGCCTGACCCGCTCGATCGCGAGGTCGGTGAAGTCATCGATGATCGACTTCTGCACCAGCGCGCGCGAGGGACACGTACACACCTCGCCCTGGTTGAGGCCGAACATCGCGAAGCCCTCGAGCGCGGACTGACGGAAGCCGTCGTCGGCGTCCATGACGTCCTCGAAGAAGATGTTGGGGCTCTTGCCGCCGAGCTCGAGGGTCACCGGGATGAGGTTCTCGGACGCGTACTGCATGATCAGCCGGCCCGTGGTGGTCTCGCCGGTGAAGGCCACCTTGCGGATGCGCGGGTTGGACGCGAGCGGCTTGCCGGCCTCGGTGCCGAAGCCGTTGACCACGTTGATTACGCCCGGCGGCAGCAGGTCGCCGATGACCGACATCAGGAACAGGATCGATGCCGGGGTCTGCTCCGCCGGCTTGAGCACCACGCAGTTGCCGGCAGCCAGGGCCGGGGCCAGCTTCCAGACCGCCATGAGGATCGGGAAGTTCCACGGGATGATCTGGCCGACCACGCCGAGCGGCTCCTGGAAGTGATAGGCGACGGTGTCCCCGTTGATCTCGGAGATGCCGCCCTCCTGGGCGCGGATCGCGCCGGCGAAGTAGCGGAAGTGGTCGATCGCCAGCGGAATGTCGGCCGCCAGGCACTCGCGGATCGCCTTGCCGTTGTCCCACGACTCGGCGAGCGCGATCTTCTCGAGGTTCTCCTCCATGCGATCGGCGATCCGGAGCAGGACCAGCGACCGCTCCGTGGCGGAGCTCGCGCCCCACGCCGGCGCAGCGGCCCACGCGGCGTCCAGGGCCGCCTCGATGTCCTCGGAGGTGCCGCGGCCGACCTCGCAGAAGACCTGACCGGTGATCGGGGTGACGTTCTCGAAGTACTCGCCCTTGACGGGTGCCACCCACTCGCCGCCGATGTAGTGCTCGTAGCGGCTCTCGTAGGACATCACCGAACCATCGGCGCCGGGCTGTGCGAAAACGGGCATCGTGCCCCTCCTTCTCCTCCGCGCGACCCCCGTGGTCGTCGCTGTGATGTAGGACACTATCCGCGGCGGGGTTGCAGCAACGTTGCACGACGGACGATTCCGTCCGACTCCGTGCGGGCACTGCCCGACCGGACAGGCCCCCACCCGTTCGACCTGCCGGAATCCACCGCATCCCCTCGCCGCGGACGTCCCGACCGCCCTACCGTCAGCCCCCATGGAGACCACCGCGAGACCCGGGGCGACCCGAGAGATTTCCGCGATCCGGGGCGGACCGGGCCGACGCTTCGGGGCGTTCACCGTCGTGGCCGACGCCCATCGGGTACGGATCGGGCACGACCTCAGCCACGACGAGGTGAGCGAGGCGGTGATCCCGGCCATGTCCCGAGACCTGCTCGACACCGGGGTCCTCCACACCGTGGACGAGTTCCACCGGGCCGTGACCGCGCTCGTGACCTCCCGGGACGGGAGCTGGCAGGAGTGCTGGTCCGACTACTACCGGTCCTCGATCGCAGCACTGACAAACGGCCACTGCCCGTTCTCCCCGGTCCACGACCGGGCGGTGGCGGAGTTGGTCGGCGACTCGGCGCTGGAGATCGGGTGTTGCTTCGGGTTCCTGTCCCTGCGGCTCTCACGGGAGGGGGCCGGGACCATCGCGGCAGATCTGGACCCCACCGTCCTCAAGCTGCTCCGGACCTGCGCACCGGCCGGTGACACCCTGCCGACCCCCGTCTGTCTCGACGCGCGGACGACTCCCTTGGCGACGGACACCGCGGACACCGTCTACCTCGTCCACGTCCTCGAGCACCTCGACGAGGACGCCGGCTGGGACATGGTCCGCGAAGCCCTCCGTCTGGCGCGACGCCGTCTGGTGATCGCCGTCCCCTTCGAGGCGGTGGCGGTGGCACAGTACGGGCATGTCCGGACCTTCGACATCCCCACACTGACGAGCCTGGCCGCCCGGATCGCGACGGTCGGACACGGCCGGTCGGCCGGTACCCGGACGAGGGTCGACGAACACCACGGGGGATGGCTCGTGGTGGACACGTGAGTCCTCTCGCCACCCGCCCTACTCCAGCCCCGCTCGCCTCCCACCCCCGCCCGTCGCCGGTCAGAGCAACCCCTGCCGACTGGCCACGTACACCGCCTCGGCACGCCGGGAGACCTTGAGTTTGCGCAGGATGTTGCTGATGTGGAACTTGGCGGTGGTGGCCGAGATGAACAGGGCCTGACCGATCTCCTTGTTCGACATCCCCTCCGCCAGCAGCGTCAGAACCTCGATCTCCCGGGCCGACAGGGCCTCGGACGCCGAGCCCCCGCCCTTGAGAGCGTCGAGCACCATCGACGCGGTCCGGGTGTCGAAGGCGCTCTGCCCCGCCGACACCGACCGGACGGCGGTCACCAGCTCGGTGACATCCACGTTCTTGACCACGTACCCACGTGCTCCGGCCCGGACCGCACGCACGACTATCGCCTTGTCGAGGAAGGTGGTGAGCACCAGCGGGGCGACGTCGGGGAACAGGTCCCGGACCGCTGCACAGACCCGCAGTCCGTCGAGTTCGGAGCCGCTCCCTAGTTTGAGGTCGATCACCGCGACGTCCGGGCGGGTCGAGGTGATGACCTCCAGCGCCGAGTCCGCGGTCGACGCCTCCCCGACCACCTCGATATCGGGTTCCCGCTGCAGCATCAGCCGCAGCCCTTCTCGGAGGACCGCGTGATCGTCCACCAGGACGGTGCGGATCGTCGCCGGTGGGGTCATGGGGCCGGCCGCCGACGGGGTCATCGGACCGGCCGCCGGTCCGCACCGTCGACGCGGGGCGCCACCACCGTGATCGCCACCCCGCCCAGCTCGGACTCCGCGATGCTCATCACGCCCCCCACCAGTTCCGCCCTCTCCCTCATGTTGACCAGCCCGTGGCGCTCGTCGGGGGACCCGGTCCGGGCGGCTTCGAGCAGGTGGCGCAGGTCCTCCGGCCGGCCCTCGCCGTCGTCCTCCACGGTCAGACCCACGGCCTCGTCACTGAAGTCCACAGTCACCACCACTCCGTTCCCCCGCGAGTGTCTCGCGGCGTTCGCGAGCGCCTCACCGGCGATCCGGAGCAACTCGTGCTCGATCTCGTGGGTCGTGGGGAACTCGCTGCCGAGGAGCCTGACCTCGGTGGACATGCTCGACGGGACGTGGAGGCGGCAGAGATCCTCGATCAGCCGACTCAGGCTCCCGTCACCGTCGTCGATCGTGCGGAGGGCGTAGATCACGGACCGCAACTGTTCGACGGCCTGGTCGGTCAGATGCACCGCCTTCTCGAGCAGCGGCCGCTGCTGCTCGGCCCGTCCCACCGCGTCGAGGCCGAGTTGGAGATGCATCCCCGCGCCGAGGACGAGCTGGGACACGCTGTCGTGGAGTTCCCGGGCCATCCGCGACCGTTCCACGTCGAGGATCCGCTGGCGATGCGCGGCGTCGAGCTCCCGGTGGGCGATCTCGAGTTCGGAGTTCCGCCGGGACAGCTCCACCACGTGCCCCCGGGCCTCCTCGTACGCGTCCTCCGCCCGCGCGAGCAGCGTCTCCTTGTCCCGGAACAGGACGGAGTTGTGCAGGGCCACGGCCGCCTGCGCGGCGAGGATCCGCAGGACCACGGTGTCGATGTCATCGGCCGGTCTCCCGGGGTGGCGCCACGACGCCAGCCCGCCGATCACCCCGCCGTGCAGGATCAGCGGCACGGTCACCGCGTCGGGGCCGCCGGCCTCGGCCACCTCGGCGGAGCGGCCGCCCCGGAGCACCGCGAGCAGGACGTTGACCACACCCTTGGGCAGACCGTCCGGCACCGGCGCGAGATCCCGCCCCTCGAACGCCACGAAGCGCCCCTCGGGGTCCACGAGGACGTGCCGTGGTTCGACGGACGGGAGCTGACCGTCCCGGAGGGCCACCAGCGCCCACTGGGCGTCGAGCTGGTCGTACGCGACCCTGAGGACGGACAGCATCAACTCCTCGGGCCCCTCGGCGGTCCGCACCAGCGCCCCGGAGACGCGATCGAGTGCGTGCATGGACCGTCGCAGCCGCGATTCGGCCGCACGGTACTGGTCGAAGAAACTTCTCTTGACCGACCGCAGGCCGAGGAGTGAGTCCAGGTCCGTGGGCCCCTCGGTCATGACGCCTCCCGATAGAGCCGTTCGACGTCCTCGAGGGTGACGGGACGCGGATTCGTGGCCATGCAGAGATCGTCGAGCGCGTGCGCGGCCAACGTGGGGATGTCCTCGCCCCGGACTCCCAGGAGCGAGAGTCCCGACGGGATCCCGACCGACGCGGAGAGGTCCCGGAAGCGGTCCGCGACCCGGTCCGTCACCTGGCCGCCCCGGGAACCGACGGTGACGCCGGCCGCGCGCGCCAGGCCGGCCATGCGGTCCGGAGGCATCACCACCCCGTTGTGTCGGACGACATGGGACAGCAGGACCCCGTTGATCTGGCCGTGGGACGAGTCGTACCGCCCGCCCACCGGGTGGCTCATCGCGTGGACCGCCCCCAGCACGGCGTTGCTGAACGCCATCCCCGCCTCGAGCGACGCCAGCGCCATGTCCTCCAACTGCACGTGACTGAGCCTCTCGCCGGCCGCGAGCCTGTCGAGCGACCGCGCGCACAGCTCCACGGACCGCAGGGCGTGGGAGTCCGTCAGCGGGCCCGCCGCGCGCGAGAAGTACGCCTCCACCCCGTGCGAGAGCACGTCGATGGCCGTGGCCGCGCCCACCCCGGGCGGGACCGTCGCGTGCGTGGCCGGGTCGATGACCGTCACCTCCGGCACCAGGGAGCGGCTCACGATGGTCACCTTGGTGCGCCGGTCCGAGTCGTTGACCACGCAGAACTGTGAGACGTCGGCGCCGCTACCGGCGGTCGTCGGCACGGCCACCACCGGGGGCAGGGGCAGCCGCACCCTGTCGACTCCCTCGTACTCGAGGATGTGCCCGCCGTTGGAGACCACCAGGGCGATCCCTTTGGCCGCGTCGATCACGGAGCCGCCGCCCACCGCCACGATCACGTCGCAACCGAAAGCGTGATAGGCGTCCGCGCCGGCGAGGATCTGGGCAGCCCGCGGGTTGGGCTGCACGTCCGACCACACGACCGGGGTCGCACCCTGCGCGCGCAGCCCCTCGAGCACCGTCCCCGGCCACGGGGTGAGTTCGAGCCACGGATCGGTGACGACGAGGGGGCGACGTGCGCCCAGCCCCATCGCGGCGACGGCCGCCTCGGGCAGGGCTCCGAAGCCGAAGAGGATCTCCGGCGCGTGGAACTTCGCCACCCGGCCTTCCGACGACATGACCTCACGATAGGCCCGGGGCATCTCAGGCGAGAGAACTTCCCAGCAGACCTGCCCGTTGGGACAGTTCCGCCGGATCCCGGGCCGTCACCACGCCGTCCAGGTGTTGCACGTAGGCGCTCAGCCCGCAGGTGTGTCGATTCCAGTACCGGCGGGCCTCCGGCGTGATCCAGGCGACGCGGTGCGCCCTCCTGCTGATCCTCCCCATGAGGTCCGCCCGCGGATCGAGGCCGTTGCTGCGCCCGTCACCCACGATGAGGACCGAGGTGCGGGCGTCGATGAGACCGCCGTACCGATCGAGCAGCTGCTCGAACATCCGCCCGTAGTCGCTGCTGGCCTCGAGGTCGAGTCCCGGCGCTGCCAGGACAGTGGCCAGCGCGTCGTCACCCGAGGACGACAGGAGCAGGTCCGTCACGTCGACCGGCCGGTCGACGAAGGCCACGACCGAGCACCGGTTGACCTTGCGGTGCAGGCTCTGCGCCAGGCGCAGGACGAAACCGGTCACGGGACGGACCGAGAGCGACACGTCGACCAGGATCAGCAGCTTGAGCGGTCCCGGCACGCGGGTGCGGTTCATGAGCGTGAACGCCTCGCCGTCCGTCGCCCACGCCCGACCCAACGTGGAGCGAGAATCGAGCAGTCCGCGGGCGAACGGTCGCGATCGTCGGCGGGGGGCGCCACGGATGCGGCGCATCACCTCGTGGGACGCGCGTTCGAGGTCGGCGCTGTCGGTCACCTCCCGGCCACCCCGGACCTCGTCGTCGTCGACACGTCCGTCGGTGGCGTCCTCCGGGAGGCTCTTCAGGAACGCGAGCACCGCGTCGACGAACATCCCCGCCTGCTCGCCTCTCAGATCCCCGCCGTCGTCACCGTGCGCCGCATACACCTGACGGGCGTCGTAGCCGTCGAGGGTCCGCAGGACGTCGAGCGCGTCCGCCCATTCCAACGACTCCTCACCGGACACCGAGATCGCGGAGGACCCCATCTCGCCGACATGGTCCGATGACGCGCGGTCCACCTCGATCTCGTAGGTGACCGAGGACTGCCACCGCTCCGCCCCCTCCTGGACCGCGAACTCCTCCTCCCCGGTCGCGGTCGAGAAGTCTGAGTCGTCGTAGTGCATGTCCTCGTTCCGCCGGCTCGTCTCGTCTCCCTCGACCAGATCCCCGATCTCGGCCGGGTCCAGGTCCGACGGGGTGGAGGGCGAGGACTCGTCCGTGTCCAGCTCCAGTTCGTCGGGCAGTCCGCCCACCTGCGGGGCGCCGCCGTGGGCCCCTCCGGCGTCCTCGGTACGGGTGGTCAGCACGCCCAGGAAGAAGCGGTCGAACACCGCGTCGAATCCCCGGTTCTCCCGCTGGTACTTGACCGTCACCGCACGGAGCGCCGCCCGCAGGGCCTCGGGCCGGGACGTCCCGACCATCGCGAGGACTGTCCGCAGCTCCACCACCTCGGCCGGGGAGACCGCCACCTCGCGCTCCCTGAGGAGTCGGCCGAACGCCACGGAGGCGATGTCAAGGACATCCGAGGGCGAGAGGCGGGACGCCGTCCCGGTCGTCATCGCCGTCCGGTCCCGCGCCCGGCCCCGCTGCGGGCCCGACCGGCCCCGAACGCGGCGGAGGTCGACGCCCCGGTCGCATCGGCGGCCGCCCTCATGTCCCGCCCGTTCCCTGCCGGCTCCTCTCCGGGGGCGCCCCCACCGCCGAGCACGCCGCGGGCGACATCGTCGTCGGACCGGTACTTCAGAAGGGCGGCGGACAGGACCCAGCCGAGCTCCGGACCGTCTCCTCCCCACACCGACGCGGCGCGGGCCGCGTCCACCACCTCGGAGATCGACGGAGGCTTGCGCAGCGGCATCTCGCGCAGTCGCCGCGCCTTCTCCACCACATCGGCCGCCACGGTCTCCGGAACCTCCGGTGCGCGGGATCGGACGATCTCCGTCTCCCGTGCGGCGTCTGGGAAGTCCACGTGGAAGTGCAGGCACCGGCGCTTGAGGGCACTCGACAGCTCCCGGGTGTCGTTCGAGGTGAGGATCACCCAGGGGGTGGTGCGTGCGCGGTAGGTGCCGAGCTCCGGGATCGTCACCTGTTTCTCCGCGAGCACCTCGAGCAGCATCGCCTCGAGCGACTCCTCCGTCCGGTCGATCTCGTCGATGAGCAGGACCACCGGGTCCTCGGACATGATCGCCTCGAGCAGCGGCCGAGTGACCAAGAAGTCCTCACCGTGGATCCCCACCTCCATCTCCGCCAGCGCGGCAGAGGCGGCGGCGAGATCCTCGTGCACCTGCAGTTCCACCGTGATCCGATCCCGGAGCATCTGGACGTGGAGCAACTGCTTGGCGTAGTCCCACTCGTACAGTGCCCGGGCGTCGTCGAGTCCCTCGTAGCACTGCAGCCGGACTAGCCGCCGACCGAACGCGGAGGCGAGCGACTTGGCCAGCTCGGTCTTGCCCACACCGGCCGGCCCCTCCAGCAGCAGCGGCCTGTCGAGGACCGTCGCCAGGTGCACGACCGTCGCGAGTTCCCGGTCGATGATGTAGCCCGTCCCGCGGAGCGCCTCCTGCAGGACCTCCACGTCGATCACCGCGTCCGCGGGACCCACCTCGTCGGGGCGATCGTCGATGACGTCCATGGTCGGGCCCTTCCCGTGTTCTGGATGGTGGTGTCCCCCCGGGGGGCGCGCGGGACGGATCCGCTCGCCCGCCCCCGGGGAGGACCTGGTGGGGTTAGTGCGACCTGCCGGCGCGAGACGGTCAGTACGACCCGGTCATGGCGTGCTCGACCATCGGGATCAGCGACTCGACCGTGGACTCACGCGGGTTGCCCGGGGTGCACGCGTCCCCCATCATGTGCTCGGCGATCCGGCGGATGTTCTCCGCCGAGGTGTCGATCCTGTCGCCCTTGCCCTTGTACTTGCCCGTGTCCATCTGGTTCTTCTCGTACAGCCCGGGCGTGATCTGACTGAAGTTGTCGGGGATACCGACGTCCTTGGACAACCGGATGGCGGCCTCCACCGCGGCGTCGGCGGCCTGGACGGTCGTCATGTTGCGGGTGTCCACGCCCATCTGCGGCGCGAGTTCGGCGTAGCGCTGGTAGCGGGACGGCAGGTTGTACTCCCACACCCGGGGCAGGGCGATCGCGTTGTTCAGACCGTGGTGCGTGTCGTAGTAGGCGCTGATCGCGTGGGACATCGAGTGGATCATGCCCAGGCCGCCCGAGTTGAACGCCTGCGTCGCGATGTACTGCGCGTTCATCATCCCGGTCCGCGCCTCGAGGTTGCGGGGGTCGTACACGGCCGTCGTGAGGTTGTCCGCCACGAGTTTGGTCGCGTACAACGCATTGCCCAGCGACGGGGCGAAGTCGAGCCGCGAGACGTACGGCTCCGAACAGTGCGCGAGGACGTCGAAGCCGCAGTAGGCGGTGAAGTGCTGGGGGCAGGAGTAGTAGAGGAGCGGGTCGTCCATCGCCAGCGAGACCAGGCTGGCGTCGTCGAACGCGACCCACTTGTGCGGGTGGTCCATGTCCGAGGTGTCGGTGATCACGTAGGCCCACGAGGTCTCCGCACCGGTCCCCGCAGTGGTGGACACCGCGATGTGCGGCGGGTTCTCGAAGTTGGTGGACTTGGAGAAGCCCTGGAACTCGTTGATGTCGCGGCCGTCGTGGGCGATCACCACGCGCGCGCCCTTGGCGGCGTCGTGGCTGGAGCCACCGCCCACCGAGATGATGCCGTCGCACTTCTCCGAGTTGTAGAGGGCCGCGGCGTCCATGACGTTGTAGTCCTTCGGGTTGGACTCGACCTTGTCGAAGACCACGACGTCGAGCCCCTGATACTCGATCTTGCCCTTGAGCTCCTCGATGATCCCCGACCCGCGTAGTCCGGTGGTCATGATGAGAACCCGGGTCATCCCCAGCTTCTTGGCCTCCACGCCGAGGATGTCGTGTGCTCCGACACCCAGCAGAGCCTTGGGGAGAGGGTGGAACTCCTTGATCGGCATGTCCCAGATCTGATTCAGTTCGATCGCCATCGTGCGCCTCCTGCTCGAGCGACCCCCACCTTCGGCGGGGCGGTGAATGTGACACCGATCACTCTTGCCCGGCGGCCGCCCTGTCCGGAACAGCTACTGCGGTGTTCTGTCCACCCGGCACACACGGACAACCCGGATGGCACCGCCGCACCTACCCGAACGGACGGGCCCGGGCCGATTCGTCCCCGACATTCAGGCCACCGTCGCCGTCGCGATCCCCGCGCCCCTCACGCCCCGAAGCGCTGATCGAGGACGCGACACCGCGCCTCGGCCGCCGCGACGGTGGAGGCGTCCGCGTACCGGGACCGGGCCAGGCTCCGCCACGCGGCGAGGTCCTCCCGCCCGGCGCCGGCGACCCAGGCCCTGAGGACGGGGAGCCGATCAGCGGACAGGACCGCGGCCCGCACCATCGAGTGGAGCTCGAGCCGCAGGTCGGCCACCCCGGGAGCGTCCGAGGCCGGCAGGATAGGTCCCGGATAGGAGGCCACCGCCTTCATCACGTCCCCGGAATCGAGTGCGTCCGTGACCTCTCGGACGTCGGTGACCAGAGCGCCCGGGGCCAGGCGGTAGGGCCTCGAGGCCACCACATCCGGCCCGAACACCCGCCGGAGGCGGGAGACCTCGGCGCGGACGCTGACCTCGTCGAGCCTGTCGTCGGCGAGCAGTTCCGCGAGCGCCCCTCCCGTCAACCCCTCCGGATTCGCGTCGAGCAGGACACAGATCTCGGCATGCCTGCCGGTCAGGGCACGCCCCGCGCCTCCCGGGCCGTCCCCGTCGAGGACGCCGGCCCCCGCACCGAGCACCCGCAGCCTCACACGCCCTCCGAGGGGGTGGTCGACCCCGCCTCGCCGGGGGACGACGAGGCCGGCGGCCGTGCGCAGCTCGCCCTCGGCGAGCATCACCGTCGCCCGTATCAGCGCGAGCATCTGGTCCGAGGTGGCGCTGCTCGGGCCGGTGACGTCGATGAGCCCGATCAGTTCACCCGTGGCGGGGTCGTGGACCGGTGCCGCCGCACAACTCCATTCGTGGGCCATCTCAAGATAGTGCTCGGATCCGCGGACCCGCACCTCGGTGTCGTGCCTCAGCGCGAGCCCCGGCGCGTTGGCCCCGACCGCCTCGTCCGTCCAGACCGCGCCGGGGATGAACGCCATGGACTCCGCGCGGGACCTGACCCCGCGGTCACCGATCACCCGCAGCAGTCGTCCCCGCTCGTCCGCGACAGCGACGATGTGCCCGCTGGAGACCACCCCCGGGACGAGGACGGACTCGACCACCGGGAGGACCGACGCCATCCGGTGCTGCGCCACGTGGCGGGAGAGGTCCGGACCCTCCAGTTCGACCGACGGCGCGACCACCGTGGGGTCGATCCCCCGGTGCCTGCTGCGCTCCCACGACTCGGCCACCAGCAGGCTCGCCGCGGGTCCCGTACCCCCGAACATGACGCTAGTGTAACCCATATCACAGTAACGAGGATCACGAACCTGACGCGCCCCTCATAAACGGATCTAAATAGACCGTGCTGAACACGGATGGCGAGCAACCCTCTACACTTGACAGTGGTACAGGCCACACATGACCTAAGGATCGCGATGACGACCGAGTTCGCCACCCCTCCCGCCTCGAAGCCCTTCCCCGTTCCGAACCTGGCCAGACTGGTGTTCAAGAACGCGGAGGAGGCCCCGAACGACGTCGCAGTGCTGCGCCGCGTCGGTAGCGACTGGAAAGAGGTCACCTGCGCCCAGTACCTGGAGGAGGTCAAGGGCGTGGCCAAGGGCCTCATCGCCCGCGGCGTCAAGCCGGGGGACCGCCTCGCGATCATGAGCCACACCCGCTACGAGTGGTCGCTGATCGCCTGGGCGGCCTGGTCCGTCGGCGCGGTGACGGTGCCGATCTACGAGACCTCGTCGTCGGCCCAGTGCAACTGGATCCTCACGGACTCCGGGGCGACCGTCGCGGTGGTCGAGGACCTCGACCTGCGTGGGGTGCTCGCCGCGGAGACCGAGTGGCAGGGCGACATCCTCGTCATCGAGAACGATCTCGTCGCCCAGCTCACCGAGGCCGGCGCGGCCGTCTCCGACGAGGAGCTCGAGCAGGCCTCGCTGGCGATGGGCCACGAGGACCCCTGCGCGATCGTCTACACCTCCGGCACGACCGGCAAACCCAAGGGCTGCGAAATCCTGCACGGCGGGTTCGGCGGCGTCGTGGTGGCCGTGGAGGAGCAGCTCCAGGACGCGTTCGTACCCAACAGCCGCACCCTGATCTTCCTGCCGCTGGCCCACGTCCTCGCCCGCATCCTGGAGGTGGCCTGCTTCTACAAGCGCGTGGCCGTGGCGCACGAGCCGGACACCACCAAGGTCATCGAGCGCCTCGGCGAGATCCACCCCACCTTCCTGGTGTCGGTGCCGCGCGTGCTGGAGAAGGTCTACAACTCCGCCGCGGCAAAGGCAGAGAACGCCGGTGGCGCGAAGGCCAAGATCTTCAAGGCCGCCGTCCAGACGGCCATCGACTACTCCAAGGCCCTCGAGAACGGCGGCCGGCCGTCGGCCGCGCTGAAGGTCAAGCAGAAGCTCTACTCGAAGCTCGTCTACTCGAAGCTGCACGACGCACTGGGCGGCGAATGCGACCGCATCATCTCGGGCGGTGGGCCGCTGGGCGCCCGCCTGGGCCATTTCTTCCGCGGCGCCGGGTTCGACCTGCTCGAGGGCTACGGCCTGACCGAGTCCTCGGGCGTCCTCACCGTCAACCCGACCAACCGGGCCAAGATCGGCACCGTCGGCACGCCGATCCCGGGCGTCACAATCCGCATCGCCGAGGACGGCGAGGTCCTGGCCAAGGCCAAGACACTGTTCAAGGGCTACTGGCGAAACCCGGAGGCGAGCGAGGCCGCGTGGACCGGCGAGTGGTACCACACCGGTGACATCGGCGAGCTCGACTCCGACGGCTACCTGTCCATCACGGGTCGCAAGAAGGACCTCATCGTCACCGCCGGCGGGAAGAACGTCTCGCCGTCACAGCTCGAGGACCTGCTCACCTCCGACCCGCTGATCAGCCAGGCCGTCGTGGTGGGCGACAACCGCAGCTACATCGCGGCGCTCGTCACGATCGACCCGGAGACGTTCCCGGCGTGGCGGGACAGACACGGCAAGACCGGCGAGGTCTCGGACCTGCTGCAGGACGGCGACCTGGTCGGCGCGGTCCAGGACGCGGTGGACCGGGCCAACAAGTCGGTCTCCCGCGCGGAATCCATCCGCAAGTTCAAGATCCTCGCGGCCGAGTTCTCCGTCGAGTCCGGCGAACTCACTCCCACCCTCAAGCTCAAGCGCAAGGTCGTGCACGACCGGTTCGACAGCGAGATCGAGTCGCTGTACACCGGCGCCTAATCCGCCGATCGTGGGAGCGCCCGGGCCCGGACGGGTTCCGGGCGCTCCCACATCCGCCCGATCAGACGTACATGCCCTCGATCTGCTCGGCGTAGTGCTGCTCGACCACGTGCCGCTTGACCTTGAGGGTCGCCGTCAACTCGCCCGAGTCCTCAGTGAAGTCGCGGGGCAGTACGACGAACTTCTTGACGCCCTCGGCGTGTGAGACCTGCCGATTGGCATCGTCCACGGCGGCCTGGATCTCGGCGCGCAGCGCGGGGTCGGTGACCAGGTCCTCGACCGGCCGGCCGCTGCGATCGTTCTCCGCCGCCCAGTTCTCGAGCTCGACCTCATCCACCGTGATCAGCGCGGAGACGAACTTACGGGCCTCACCGATGAGGACCGCGTGGCCGACGAGTCGATGCGCCCGGATCGCGTCCTCGATCTGCCCCGGCGAGACGTTCTTGCCGCCGGCGGTGACGATGATCTCCTTGGCGCGACCGGTGATCGTCAGGTATCCGTCCGCGTCGAGCGAACCGAGGTCACCGGTGGCGAACCAGCCGTCGCGGACGGCCTCGGCGGTGGCCTCCTCGTTGTTCCAGTAGCGGTCGAAGATCAGCTCGCCGGCCAGTTCCACCTCACCGCTGTCGGCGATCCGGACGCTCGTCCCGGCCACGGGTCGCCCGACGGTGCCGATGCGCTGGCAGCCGGGACCGTTCACGGTGGCGGCGGCGGTGCTCTCGGTGAGCCCGTAGCCCTCGTAGACGGGCACGCCGACTCCGCGGAAGAAGTGCGAGATGCGGTCGGGCAGGGCGCCGCCGCCGGAGATGGCGTACTCGCACCGGCCGCCGAGCGCCTCGCGGATGGCCTTGTAGACGAGCAGGTCGAGCGCCTTGTACCGGGCGGCGTGCAGGAGCGAGGGCCGGCGCGCGTCGTCCAGTCCGTCGTTGCCGCGCAGACGGCTGTCCTCGATGGCGACCGCTTCGGCGCGCTCGAAGATCCCCCTCTGCACCGCGCCCTTGGCGGCGGCCTTCGTGGCGATCCCGTCGCGCACCTTCTCGAAGACGCGGGGGACCCCGAGAATCATGTGCGGCCGGAAATCGGCGAAGCGCGGGAGGATGGTGGAGGTGTCGTCCCAGAAGCCGACGGTCGCGTCACCGAGGTAGACCGTGTAGGTCACGGCGCGGGCGAGCACGTGGGCCAGTGGCAGGAACATCAGGACCTTCTTGCCCTGCTGCGCCATCGACCCGATGGGGTGGTCGAGCAGCGCGTGACACTCCGACAGGAGGTTGCGGTGGGTGATCACGCAACCTTTGGGCCGTCCGGTGGTGCCGGAGGTGTAGATGATCGAGGCGGGGGTGTCGAGCTCGAGAGTGGCCACCGCGGCGTCCAGGGTCTCGGCCTCGACGGACTCGCCGTCGGCCTCGAGGGCCTCGAGCCCGCCGTCGTCGAGGTAGAGGATCCGGGTGCAGGTGTCGGGGACGGTCGTGTCTCCGACGACGACGACGTGTTCATCGTTCTCGGCCACGAGAACCTTCGCCGCGGAGTCGGCGAGAATCCATTCGAGTTGCCCCGCCGAGGATGACGGGTAGATCGGCACGGTGATGGCTCCGGCGGTCCAGACGGCGAGATCGACCAGCACCCATTCGAGGCGGGTTCCGGCCATGAGCGCCACCCTGTCCCCGGGCTCGACGCCGGCCGCGATGAGTCCGGCCGCGATCCTGTCCACGCGCTCGACGAGTTCGGCGTTGGAGACGGATCGCCACCGGCCGTCGACGTGATGGTCGAACGGGACCGCCCGCGGCGCCGTGGCGGCGCGCCCTCGCGCCACCACCGGGATCAGGTCGGAACGTATGAAGTTTCGCTGGGCGGGGACGGTGATCTCGCGCATGCCGGAGGCGGCCTTTCGGGCGACGATGAAAATGGAGCGCAGTCGATTATCGGCCCGCCGGGCGCTCGTGGCAATCAGGGGACCATTCCCTGGCCACACCCTCGTGCCCTGTCGTCCCATCACGTACACTCACGGATAGACAGACCTGTTCATTCTTCAGAACGGAACCCCCACATGGCGCAGATCTACTCCGACATCAGCGAGACCATCGGCAAGACCCCGCTGGTCCGCCTCAACTCCCTGACCGAGGGACTGCAGGCCACCGTCCTGGCCAAGCTCGAGTCCGCGAACCCGGCCGCCAGCGTCAAGGACCGCATCGGCGCCGCCATCATCGACGACGCGGTGGCGTCGGGCGGCCTCAAGCCGGGTGGCACCATCGTCGAGGGCACCTCGGGCAACACCGGTATCGCGCTGTCCATGGTCGCCGCGGCCCGTGGATTCAAGGCCGTGATCGTCATGCCCGACACCATGTCGGTCGAGCGCCGTGCCGTCATGCGCGCCTACGGCGCCGAGCTCATCCTCACCCCCGGCTCCGAGGGGATGAAGGGCGCGGTCGCCAAGGCCGAGGAGGTCGCGGCGACCCGCGAGAACGCGGTCCTGGCCCGGCAGTTCGCCAACCCCGCGAACCCGGACGTCCATCGCCGCACCACCGGCCCGGAGGTCTGGGAGGACACGGCCGGGGAGGTCGACGTCTTCGTGGCCGGCATCGGCACCGGTGGCACCATCTCCGGCGCCGGCGGCTACCTGCGCGAGCAGAAGTCCGACATCCAGATCGTGGCCGTGGAGCCCAAGGACTCCCCGCTGCTGACCGAGGGCAAGGCCGGTCCGCACAAGATCCAGGGCCTGGGCGCCAACTTCGTGCCCGAGATCCTGAACCGTGAGATCTACGACGAGGTCGTCGATGTAACCCTCGAGGATTCGCTGGAGATCGCCAAGCGTCTCGGCAAGGAGGAGGGCATCCTCGCCGGTATCTCGTCCGGTGCCAACGTGTGGGCCGCGCTCGAGCTCGCGAAGCGTCCCGAGAACGCGGGCAAGACCATCGTCGTCATCGTGTGCGACTACGGCGAGCGCTACGTCTCCACGATGCTGTTCGAGGACTACCGCGACTGATGTCGGGAATCTCCGACCGCCCGGTGGGGTTCTGGCGCACCCTGCGCGAGGACCTCGCCGCGGCGCGCGCCCACGACCCGGCCGCCCGCGGTGACGTCGAGAACGCCGTCGTCTACTCCGGCCTGCATGCGATCTGGATCCACCGCCTGTCCCACCGACTCTGGAACGCGGGGGGGTTCGGTCGGACCGCCGGGCGCGTCCTGTCCCAGTTCTCACGGTTCCTCACGGGGATCGAGATCCATCCCGGCGCCACCATCGGCCGACGGTTCTTCATCGACCACGGGATGGGCGTCGTCATCGGTGAGACAGCGGAGATCGGCGACGACTGCATGCTCTACCACAGCGTCACCCTGGGCGGGGTCTCGCTTAAGCAGACCAAGCGTCATCCCACGCTCGGCGACCGTGTGACCGTGGGCGCCGGCGCGAAGATCCTGGGTCCCGTCGAGATCGGCGACGACTCCTCGGTCGGCGCCAACGCCGTCGTCGTCAAGAGCGCCCCCGCCGACTCGATCGTCGTGGGCATCCCGGGCGAGGCACGGCCTGCCAGGTCCACCAAGGAGGAACTGCGCGACGCGCAGTTCTACATCGATCCGGCCATCTACATCTGAGGCGGATCCCATCGAGAAGACCGTTCCGCACGCATCGCCCGAGTGACGGCGTGCGGAACGGTCTTCTCGTTGACGGACTAGGCTCTCCGGCTGTGCGGACGCTTCCCACCACCTACTGGCTGCGCGCCCCGCTGGCGCTGCTGGCCCTCGCCTCGGTCGTCATGGTCCTGCGGGCGCCCGACGAGCGGACCCCGTGGTGGGGCATCACCGGGAACTTCCTCGACGTCAACGTCTACCGCTGGGGCGGCAGCGCCGTCCTGAACTCGATCCCGTTGTACGACGGACTGCTGACGGGTGACGACTCCGGGCGCTTCTACCCGGAGATGCCGTTCACCTACCCGCCGTTCTCCGCACTGCTGTTCACCCCTCTGGACCTGGTGACCCCGCGGCTCATGGAGGCGGCGTGGCTCGCGCTGACCCTCGCTCTGCTCTACCTCGCGGTCCGGATGTGCCTGCGCGCACTGGACTACCGCCCGGACCGGGTCACCGCCCAGGTCTCGCTGAGTCTCGCGCTGATCGCCCTGTCCACCGAGCCGGTGCGGACCACCGCGTGGTTGGGCCAGATCAACATCGTGCTGCTGGTGGCGGTGCTGGCCGATCACCTCGCCTGGAGGTCGGGCCGCCGGTGGGCGGGGATCGGTTCGGGTCTGGCCGCGGGCATCAAACTCACCCCGGCGTTCTTCTGGGCGCACTGGGTCCTCACCGGACGCTGGCGCATGGCGGTCGTCTCCGGGGCGGCGTTCGCAGGCACCGTCGCCCTCGGCTTCGTGCTGATCCCCCGCGACGCCGCGGACTACTGGTCGGGGACCCTGTTCGAATCCCAGCGGATCGGGCACGACGCCATGTTGGCCAACCAGTCCCTGCGGGGTGCCATGGCCCGTCTCGCCGGCACGGAGATGGCGCCCACCTGGGCGTGGCTGCTCGGGGCCGCGGTGGTGGCGGCCGTCGGCCTGGGCGTCGCCGCGCTGGCCCATCGCGCCGGGCACCAGCTCCTCGCCCTGACGTTGGCCGGACTGACGATGACCATGGTCTCGCCGTTCTCCTGGGGCCACCACTGGGTGTGGTTTGTCCCGCTACTCGTGCTGACCGTGCACTACGCGATCGCCGCCCGGCGCTGGTATCTCTGGCTGCTGCCGGCGCTGCTCTGGGCGGCCACCGCGAACTGGGTGCAGAGCTTCCCCGACCCGAACTTCCCGGACGACCGCTGGGTGGCGATGGGCCTGTTCATGCTCGGCGGCGACATCCCGCCGGTCATCTACACCGTGATCACCAACGCCTACCCGCTGACCTGGTTGGCCGCGGTGGGGCTCGCCGCCCTCCTGCTCCTACGCGCCGGCCCGGACGGCGCTAGGCTGCGCGACTATGGGACGGCGGACGACTCGTCACCCGGCGCGCAGGATTCTCGCCGCGGGTGACGTCAGGCGAGAGGTGGCGACGCTCGCCGTCGAGGAACCACTCGAGATCAGGGTCGGCGGCCAGCCGTTCGTCGTGACCATGCGGACGCCGGGCGACGACATGGACCTGGCGGCGGGCCACCTGGTCTCCGAGGGCGCCGTCTGGAACCGCGAGCACCTGCCCGAGATCTGCTACTGCACCACCGTCAGTGGCCGGACGGAACAGGACTACAACACCCTCACCGTGACCCTGTCACCGGACATCCCGGAGCCCCGCTCCGCGCGGGCGTCCACCATGAGCAGCGCCTGCGGCGTGTGCGGCGTTGACTCGATCGACGAGGTCCGGCGCTCGACCCACTTCCCGGCCGAGCCGGCGGAGCCGCTCATCGATCCCGCGGTCCTGCTGTCCCTGCCCGACCGGCTCCGCGAGCACCAGCGGGTCTTCGACAAGACGGGGGGCGTCCACGCGGCGGGGCTGTTCTCCCCCACCGGCGAACTGCTGTGCCTGCGTGAGGACGTGGGGCGACACAACGCGGTGGACAAGGTGGTCGGCTGGGCGTTGCGCGAGGGGCGATTGCCGCTGCGCGGGGCCATCCTGCAGGTCTCCGGCCGGGCCTCGTTCGAGCTCGTGCAGAAGGCGTCGATGGCGGGGATCTCGCTCCTGTCCGCGGTGAGCGCGCCGTCATCGCTGGCGGTGGACCTCGCCGCGGGAACCGGCGTGACCCTGGCCGCCTTCAGCCGGGTCGACCGCGCCACCATCTACACCCACCCCGAACGCATCCGCGATTGACTCACCCCAACCCTGGCGAACTAGATACCCCCCAGCGTATCTTTCAGGCATGGTTTCCACGACTGACATAGACACCTTCGCCTCCCACCACCAGGAGGGCGCCCCGCTCATCGATGTCCGCGAGCCCCACGAGTACATCGCGGGCCACGTCCCCGGCGCGCGCCTGATCCCCCTGGGCGACGTCGCTTCCGCCCCGGATGTCGCGCCCGAGGGGACCACCGTCTTCGTGATCTGCGCGTCCGGCAATCGCAGCAAGTCCGCCTGCCGGGCGCTGGAGGCCCGGGGCATTCCGGCCGTCAGCGTCGACGGAGGGACCAGGGCCTGGGCCGCGAGCGGACGACCCGTGGTCACCGGTCCGGACGCGTCGTGACCCCCTGCGATCCGGCCACCGGGTAGCCACTCGTTCCACCGGCCGCGCCGACCGGGGCGGGATCGGCGCCGGGGTCGGGGTCGCCGGGGGCGTCAGTGTCGGTGTCGGTGTCCCCGAGGGCGACGTACCCGCGACCGGGCGCGACGAACAACAGCAGGACCGCCGCGCCCGCGGCCACCATCCCCAGGGTGAGGAGCGCCGACGAGATGCCGTCCGCGAAGATCCCGACGGCCGCGTCGACGACGGCCTGCCCCGCCGGCCCGGCCGCGGCGCCGAATTCGCGGGCGCCGGCGAAGGAACTTTCGACCGCCTGCCGGCCGGCCTCGGGGACGCCGGGCAGGACGTCGACGATCCCCGCGGCGTAGCGCCCGGCCAGGATGCTGCCCGACAGCGCGATGCCGATCGCGGCGCCGACCTCACGCATCGCGTCGTTGACGGCGGCGGCCACGCCCTGCTCGTCGGACGGGACGTCCGAGACGATCGCCGACGTCGCCGGTGCCGTCGACAGCCCGAGCCCGATACTCGAGACGAGCATGGGCCAGAGGATGTCCCAGTACCCGGAGTCCACGGACAGCCGGGAGAGGAAGACCATCCCGGCCGCGATGGCCCCCACGCCCACCACGGACACCGCCCGCAGCCCCACGGCCGCGGTGATGCGCGGGGACAGCAGCGAGAAGACCATGACCGGCACGACCATCGGAGCCAGGGCCAGCGAGGCGGACAGGGCGTCGTAGTCCTTGACCAGCTGGAGGAACTGCACGATGAGCAGGAAGAACCCGAAGATGGTGAGGAACTGCAGCGCCACCGACACCGAGCCGGTGGTGAACCCGCGTCGGCGGAAGTAACGCACGTCGAGCAGGGGGTCCGCGACGCACAGCTCGACCAGGACGAAGGCCACGACGCTCACCGCCGCAACGAGGAGCGCCACGATCACCAGCGGCTCGGAGTAGCTGGTGTGCGCGCCCTCGATGAGTCCGAAGACCACCCCGCCCACCGCGAGGGCGGAGAAGACCGCCCCGAAGACGTCCGGCCTGCCGACGCGGGAGGCCACGGACTCGCCGATGGTGAAGGCGGCGACCAGGACGACCAGGCCGATGACGGCGTACACGCCGAAGATCGCCTTCCAGGTCCACACCTTGAGCATGAGCCCGGATCCGAGCAGGCCGATGATGCCGCCGACCCCGGCGAAGCCGGCCCACATGCCCACGGCCGCACCCCGGCGATCCGGCGGGAAGCTTGCCGTGAGCAGGGACAACGTGGAGGGCATGACGAAGGCGGCGCCGACACCGGCCACCGCACGGAGCATGATCACCCACAGCGGCGAGTCCAACCACAGGGGCAGCGCCGAGGAGACGGTGAACAGCGCCAGGCCCACGATGAGCGTGGCCCGGCGGCCGAAGCGGTCCCCCAGCGCACCGGCGGTGAGGACGAGCGCCGCCAGTGCCAGCGTGTAGGAGTCGACGATCCACGTCAGCTCGGCCTGGGTGGCACCGATGTCCACGGCGATGTCCGGCAGGGACGTGTACAGGGCGGACATCGTGGCCACCACCAGGGACACGGCCACGAGGTTGACGACCAGCAGCCACCGCCGCCGACCCGCACTCATCTCCAACATATCTGCCTCCGCTCCACGGAAACGATACCGTCGGTATCGCATGGTGCGCCCACCCTAGCGCACCGGACAGGCCACAATGGAGGCCATGTCGACCCCGGATCCGCGGCGCGCCCGCTCGCAGGGCAAGTTGCTCGACGCGGCGGCGTCGCTGTTGCTGTCCGGCGGCGCGGCGGCCGTGACCGTCGACGCGGTGACCCGGCTGTCGGGGGTCGCCCGCACCACCCTGTACCGCAACTTCCCGTCGACGGACTCGCTCATCGCCGCGGCGTTCCGGCGACTGCTGCCCACCCCGACACGCCCCCCGGCCGACCTGCCCGTCCGGGAGCAGCTCGTGCACCTGGCCGCCTCGATGACGCAGCTCATCCAGGACGCGCCGCTCCAGCAGTCGATGTTGGGGTGGCTGGCGATGGGCCGCGACGCCGGTGACGACGACGAGGTGGGCAGGCTCCGCCGCAGCGTGGTCGAGTCCTATACCGAGCCTCTGCACGCCGTCCTCTCCGATGCGGAGGAATCCGGAGCCCTCATCCCCGGCGACCGCGATCTGGCCGTGGCGCAGCTGGCCGGCCCCGTCGTCCTGGCCCGGATGATCGGCCTGCGCCCGTACACCGATCAGGACGTGGAGCGACTCGTCGACGACTTCCTCCGCGGCCGCCTGGCCGAGGACGCCGGATGACGGACGGCGGCACCTCGGACAGTGCTACCGCGGTCGCCGACGGCGCGATCGTCCTCACCGGGGGTCGCGCGAGTCGCCTCGGCGGGGTCGACAAGGCGCGACTGGCGGTGGCGGGTCGGCCGATGGTCGAGGCGGTGCTCGGCGCCGCCCGGGCGGTGGCGGGCCCCGTCCGCACCGTGGGCCCCGGGGGCGACACCCGCGAGGATCCGCCCCACTCGGGACCCGTCGCCGGGATCGCCGCGGGACTGCGGGCGCTCCCGCCGTCGGTCGACCTCGTCGTCGTCGTCGCCTGTGACCTGCCGGACCTCGACGCCGCCACCCTCCGCGCCCTCCTCGCCGCGCTCCGGCCCGCCGCCACCACCCACGCCCCCGGCGCGGCACTCGCCGTCGACGTCGCCGGGCACGACCAGTATCTCCTCGCCGTGTGGGACCGCCGCGCCCTCGCCGCGCGCCTGGCCGCCCTGGAGGCCTCCGGCGGCGTGAGCGGGCGACCGGTACGGGCCCTGTACGACGACGAGGAGGTCGTCCGCGTCCCCGTCGGCGACCCCGCACGCGACGTGGACACGTGGGCCGACCTGGCCGGACACGGACCGGTCGCGCTCCCACACGTGGGGGCCGTCCTGCGCGCCGGGCTGACCCCGCTGCCGGCGGACGTGCGCCCGCCCCTGGCAGCCGTCGGCGCGGTACTCACCTCACCGCTGGTCGCCGAGGACCCGATGCCGCGGGGGCCGGTGTCGGCGATGGACGGTTACGCGCTGGCCGGGCCCGGCCCGTGGCGACTGTCCGGTACCGCCCGCCGCGCCGGGGACGGTTCGTCGGCGAGGCTGACCCACGGCACCGCGGTGCCCATCGCGACCGGCGCCCTCGCCCCCGCCGACTGCGACCGCGTACTGCGGCACGAACTGGTGACGGTGACCCCGGCCCCCTCCGGCCCCCGGTGGTCGCCGCCCTGCCGGGGGCGACGGGGTGAACGACCTCCGCCCCGTCGGCGAGGACTGGCCGGTCGGTCACGAACTGGCCCCGGCGGGCGTCGAGCTCGACGCCGCACTGGCGTCCGCGGCCCTGTCCGCGGGGGTGACGGGGGTCCCGGTCCGGGGGCCGGTGCGCGCGACGCTGGTCACCACCGGTGACGAGGTCCTGCCCGCCGACACGCCGTCGCCGCTGCCGCCGGGTCGGATCCGCGACACGGTCGGCCCGCTGCTCGGCGGGGTCCTGGCGCGGGCGGGGTTCGTCGGCGTCGGCCCGCCCGGGCACTGCGCGGACACCCCGGACGCGCTCGACGCGCTGCTCGACGCCGGCTCCGGCTCCGTCGACGCGACGACCGGCGACGTGGTGGTGCTGGTGGGGGCCACCGGCCGCGGGGTGGCCGATCTCCTCCGCCCGGCCCTGGCGCGCACGGGCGCGCGGATCGTCCTCGACGGGGTCCGTGTCCGCCCGGGAGGGTCGCAACTCGTGGCCGTCCTCGCCGACGGGCGCATCCTGCTGGGGCTGCCCGGCAACCCGCTGGCGGCGGTGTCCGCGGCGGCGACCACGGGCCGGGCGCTGGTCGACGCCCTCACCGGCCGCCAGCGCACACCCGTTTCGAGGCGCGTCCACGGACTGGCCGACCTGGCCACCCCGGGCCGCTCGCGGATCCTGCCCGCCCGACCGGACGGCGCCGGCGGCTGGCACCTTGCCGACCGCGTGCGCACCGCGCACCTGGCGGATCTGGCGGGCGCGCCCGCCCTGGCCGTGGTGCCCGAGGGCGGGGGCCCCGACGCCGACGCCGGGGCCGACGACCTCGTGGAGATCATCGACTGGATCTGACCGGCCCGCGGCGGGGCGTTCCCGCAGGTCGGAGGGCGGCCCCAAATGACCAGTTCAGAAGGTATTTGAGATCACCGGCATCAAATGCGCCCGACCAGCTCGCAATATGGCACGCTCGGCGTTGTGCAGCTGTCCCGGTCCTCCGATCTCGCGCTCCGCGCTCTCATGCGCCTCGCCGTCGCCGATGAGCGCGGCGACCGCATGACCGCCGCGGCGATCGCGGAGTCGGTGAACGCCTCGACCTCCCACGTGGCCAAGATCGTCTCCCGGCTCGTCGACCTGGGCCTCGCCGAGTCCCGGCGCGGCCGGGGCGGGGGGCTCGTCATCACCGAGGCGGGCCGACACGAGTCGGTCGGGTCATTGCTGCGCGAACTGGAGGGCCCCGGCGAGGTCGTCCAGTGCGAGGGTCCGACGCCCTGCCCGCTCGCGGGCAACTGCGGTCTGCGACGAGCCCTCGTCGACGCTCGCGAGGCGTTCTTCACCGCCCTCGACCCCCTCACCGTCGAGGGCATCGTCCGGGCACCCACCCGGCAGGTGTCCCTCAGCCTCGCCACCGCCCCACGGCCGGACCCCGGCCCGGGGTCCTGACCACCCGCATCACCCCCCACCCCGCATCACCCCCACCCCGCAGTCCGGCCCCCACGGTGCCCGGGCCACCCCGTCACGCCCCGAGAAGGAGATCCCCCATGACCACGTCGCTCACCACCCTGGAGTCGATCCTCGCGCACCCCCGCGAGCTGTCCGAGGAGCACGCCGCCGTCGTCCGCGCGACCCTGCCGGTCATCGGCGCCCACATCGACGAGATCACGCCCGTCTTCTACCGGACGATGTTCGCCGACAATCCCGAACTCCTCCGCGACACCTTCAACCGCGGCAACCAGAAGCTGGGCGCCCAGCAGCGCGCGCTCGCGGCGTCGATCGCGACGTTCGCCTCCCTGCTGGTGGACGGCCGCAGCCCGGTCGACATGCTCTCCCGGATCGGGCACAAGCACGCGAGCCTCGGCATCACCCCCGACCAATACCAGGTGGTCCACGACTACCTCTTCGGCGCGATCGTGGAGGTCCTGGGCGAGGCGATCACCCCGGAGGTCGCGGCGGCGTGGGACGAGGTCTACTGGATCATGGCCGCCGTCCTGGTGGACTTCGAGAAGGCCCTCTACGCCGAGGCGCAGGTGGAACCGGGGGACGTCTTCCGCACCGCCACCGTGATCTCCCGGGAGGACGTGACGGACTCGGTCACCGTGATCACCCTCGGTGGTCCGGACGGCGAGCCGCTGCCCGACTTCCGTCCGGGCCAGTACACCTCCGTCGGCGTGGTCCTCCCCGACGGCGCGCGCCAGCTGCGTCAGTACTCCCTGTCGACGGCACCGGGCGAGGGCACGTGGCGCATCGGTGTCCGCCGGGTCGACGCCGAGGTCCGGGGCGGGCTCGGCTGCCCCGCCGGCGAGGTCTCGGGCTGGCTGCACGCCCACGCCGAGGAGGTCGCGGGCGAGTCCTCGCTGCTCGCCGACGCCGAGGTGCACACCTGGTACGAGCAGGGGGCGGACACCGTCGCCGGACCGGGCGCGGTCCACCCGGGATTCATGGACCTGGCGGCGGTCGAGCTCCCCGAGGGGGCGCACGTCTTCCTCTGCGGGTCGACCGGCTTCCTCCAGTCACTGCGCCCGCGGTTCCTCGAGGCCGGCGTGCCCGCCGAGCGGCTCCACGCGGAGCTGTTCGCGCCGAACGACTGGCTGGTGTAGTCCCGCCGGCGTGGGCCCGGATCAGCTCCGGCCGGGCCCACGGCGATCAGCGCCGGCGGTTGCGCATCTTCTCCGCGAACTCGCGGGCCTTGCGCTGGTTCTCGGGCTTCGAGGCCTCGCGCTTGACCACCTGTACGGCCTTGAGCGCGATCCCGCTCCTCAGTGCATTGCGTAGGAATGCCATCGTGCACCTCCATCTCCGGGGGGCGCCAGTCTAGAGTCGGTGGGCCCCTACCGCGACCGGCCGAGAGTGGAGTCCGAGGAGTACGGATATGAGAAGTGACGGCGACGCCCTGTGGCGCATCCTGTCGGCCCGCCGCGACCATCGCCACTTCCACCCGACACCGGTCGCGCGGGAGACCATCGAGCGACTGCTCGAGGTCTTCGCCGTCGCGCCGAGTGTCGGACTGAGCCAACCGTGGCACGTCACGGTGGTCGAGGACCGGGCCGTACGGGAGTCCATCCACGCCGGCTTCCGCGCGGTCCGCGCCGCCGAGGCCGAACGGTTCGGCGGCGAACGCCGCGAACTCTACGACTCGCTCCGCCTGGAGGGCATCCTCCAGGCGCCCGTGGGCCTGGTGGTCAGCCATGTGCCGCCGCCGGGTCCGACCCTCGGGACGACCAGCGTCCCTGCCGCCACCGAGTACAGCGTGGTCGCCGCGATCACCCTGTTGTGGCTGGCGGTGACGGCGGAAGGCCTCGGTATGGGATGGGTGAGTCTCGTGGAACCCGACCATCTCTCCGACAGCGTGCGGCTTCCGACGGGCGCACGCCCTCTGGCCTACCTGTGCCTCGGGCACCCTGCCCTGGAGCTGGACGAACCACTGTTACAGACCGTCGGGTGGGGACGGCGTTCCCCCCTGTCCGTCGACTGGGTCCGACCTCGCCGCGGAGCCGGGGTCAGTCCTGCTCGACCCCGACCTCGATGAGGGTCCCCCACGGGTCGTCGAACCGCAGGACCGCACCGTCGTGACGTGTCTCGATCCGGTGGTCGGCCAGTCGCTTCCGGAGTGCGTCGACATCGTCCTCGGTGGGCAGCTCGATGTTCACCCGGCCCAGGCCCAGGGCCGCCGCGCGCGGGCCGGCGCCGGCCGTGCCCCAGGTGTTGACCGCGATGTGATGGTGGTACCCGCCGGCGGCGATGAACAGTGCGGAGCCGACGTCGCTCATCACCTCGAAGCCGAGGGCGTCGACGTAGAAGTCGCGGGCCGTCCCGATGTCGCCGACCTGGAGGTGGACGTGTCCCAGTGCCGCGGACGCCCCGATCGACGAACCCGCGACCGGCGGGGTGAGGTGCGTGCGCAGGAAGGCGTTGGGGTCCAGCGGGTTGGTGGCCACCTTCAGCAACCCGTGGGGCTCGGTGGCCCAGGTGTCGCGGGGCCTGTCGGTGTACAGCTCGACGCCGTTACCCTCGGGGTCGTCGAAGTAGAACGCCTGACTGTAGAGGTGATCGGCGCTGCCGGTGAAGGATCTCGGCGCATGCCGGGCGACCGAGGCGACGGCCGCGGCCAGCGACGGCTCGTCGTCGAACAGCACCGCGGTGTGGAACAGTCCGGCCTGCCCCTGCCTGCGCGGCGGCAGCTCGGGCATGCGGCGCATCCGCACGATCGGTCGACCCGCCCGGCCGAGCACGGCGGTCTCGCCGGCCTGCTCGAGCACGTCCAGGGCCACGCCGTCGGCGTAGAACGCGATCATCGAGTCCAGGTCCCGGACCAGGAGTTCGACCGCACCCATGCGCGTGTCGGCCGCGAGCAGATCGTCGGCCGGGCGCTCGGCCAGGCTGCGGGGATCGGGGTTCTGGACGTAGACGGGCATGGTGCCCTCCTTGCTCGAGGTGTCGAGGTTGCGTGATGTGTCATCTATATCAACCGGTGCACCCGTCCGCCTATTCCGTGATGCGTCACCCACCCCCACGGCGCAGCGCGGCCGCCCCCGACCGCGCAGACGCCTACTGCGGCAGCGGGGCCAACCCGGCGATCTCGAGGGCGCGACGGCCGCGGTCCGACGTCACCAAGTCGAGGAACTCGCTCGCGGCCGCGCGCTCGGCCCCGGCGTCGGGGCCGTCCTCGGCACCCGGGATCCTGGCCACCGTGTACCGCGTCGTGCCGGCGTCCTGCGCCAGCTCCCTGTCGCGCTGGTCGACCTCGGCCAGCGCCACCCAACCGTGGGACGCGGCGACATCGGTGCGGTAGACGATGCCCACGTCGAGTTCATGGTCCGCCAGGCGGGCCGCGAGCGCGCGCGAACTCGGATCACGGGGGACCCCCGGCGGGGTGGCCACGCCCGCCACGGCCAACAGCGACTCCGCCGCGCGACCGCAGGGGACGTCCAGCTCGCACAGCCCCACCCGCAGGTCGGGCCGTTCCAGGTCGCGGAGGCCGGTGACCTGGCGCGGGTTTCCGGACGGGACCGCGACGACGACGTGGTTGCGCGCGAACACCACCGGATCGACCGCCACTCCCGTATCGACGAGCCACCGCATGGAGCCCTCGTCCGCGGAGGCGAACACGTTGATGTCGTCGCGGGCGGGCATCCCCTCGGCGATCGTGTCGGAGCGGCCCAGTTCCAGGCTCACCCGGACCCCGGGGTGCTCGTCCTCGAAGACGTCGATCATCTCGGTGAACGCCTCGGACAGGGACGGCGAGGCGGCGACCCCGAGGGTCATGACGGGGGAGTCGGGCTCCGGCTCGGCGCACGCGACGGTTCCCGAGCACGCCAGGGCGAGAGCGAACGCGCTGACAGCCCGGCCCCGGTTCACCGATCAGCCTCCGGCGAAGGGAGGCAGCACGTCCACCTCGGAGACACCGTCGATCGAGGCGTGGGGGTCACGGGTCGTCTCCTCACCCACGAGGAACGACGACACGGTCACGATGCTGGCCAGCGGCTCACCGTGTCGCTCGCAGACCTCCCGCGCCAACTCCCCGACGGTCGTGGCCTGTGTGTGCAGCCGTTCGCGGGCGGTACCCGCGGCGTCCTCGGCGGCCGCGTAGTACCCCACGGTGATCACTCTCGGTGTCCTGCTCACGACGTCAACCCTATCCTCCGGCACTGACACGTCAACCACCTATGGCGCCCATCGACCGCCGCGGCCTGTGGAAGGCGGTGCCGCCGATGCCGTGGCCTGCCTGCTTGCCCCACATCGCGCCGCGCCAGACCTCGGCGACCTCGTGGTCCGGGGCGCCCGATCTCAGCACCCCGAGGACGTCCGTCTCGTCGTCGCTGAACAGACACGACCGCACGGTCCCCTCGGCGGTGAGGCGGGTCCGGTCGCAGGCGGCGCAGAAGTTGCGGGTGACGGTCGCGATCACCCCGACCGTTGCGGGAGCATCTCCCACGGCGCGTCCGGCGACCCGCCACATCTCGGCCGGCGCGGACGGGTCCTCGCGCCCGGCGGGAACGAGGTCGAAGCGGGTGCCGAGGGAGTCCAGCACGTCCTGCGCGGTCACCATCTCCGCGCGCGACCACGTGTTGTCGGCGTCGAGCGGCATCTCCTCGATGAACCGTAGTTGCACCCCCTCCGCCAGGGCCCATTCCAGCAGGTCGGGCGCTCCGTGCAGGGTCGCCCGCAGGGGCACCGCGTTGACCTTCACCGGGTCCAGGCCGGCCTCGACCGCGGCCCGCACTCCCCGCAGGACGGACGGCAGCCGGTCCCTGCGGGTGAGTTGGGCGAACTCGAGGCGGTTGACGGTGTCCAGGGAGATGTTGATCCGGTCCAGACCGGCCTCGACCAGCGCGCCGACCCGGTGTTCGAGCCCCACGCCGTTGGAGGTCATCGCGATCGGCAGGTCGGGGCACTCGGCCCGCGTGCCGGCGATGATGTGCTCGAGGTCGGCCCGCATGAGGGGTTCTCCCCCGGTGAAGCGGACCTCGTGCACGCCCAGCTCGCGGTGCGCCAGGGCGACCAGCCGGATCACCTCGTCAGCGGTCATCCGCGCGGCGTCCGGGATGGGCGGCAGTCCTTCCTCGGGCATGCAGTACGTGCAGCGCAGCGAGCACTTCTCGGTCAGCGAGACGCGGAGGTCGCGGGCGACGCGGCCGAAGGAGTCGACGAGCAGCGGGGTGGCGGGGCGCGTGGAGGGGCTGCGGGTGTCCGGTTCGGTCACGGCGCCCACCTCCCTCCGCGGTCGCGTGACTCCGAGTGTAGAGGGCACCGTCCGGCGGCGTGCGACCCCCGTCCGGTCACCTATCCGCTGTGTCCCCGTCCGCGGCGCGCCCCTGGCGGGGCGGGGACGTCCGGGTTCGGACCCAGGAGCGTGAGCTCGTGGATCTCGTCGCGCTCGGCCTGGCCCCGCAGCTGCGGCGCGATCGCCCGCCCCAGGTGGTAGCCCAGGACCACCACGAGGGTGCCCAGCGCGATGCCACCGAGCTGGAAGTCGCCGGTGATAACCAGGGTGGTGTCCCCGATCGCGATCACCACACCCGCCGCCACCGGCACCAGGTTGAGCGGGTTGCCGAAGTCGACCCGGTTCTCCTTCCAGATCTTGGCGCCGAGCAGGCCGATCATGCCGTAGAGCACCACCGTGATGCCGCCGAGCACGCCGCCCGGGGTCGCGGAGATCACGGCCCCCAGCTTGGGGGAACACCCCAGCACGATCGCGGTCAGCGCGGCCACCACGTAGGCGGCCGTCGAGTACACCTTGGTCGCGGCCATCACGCCGATGTTCTCGGCGTACGTCGTCGTCGCCGATCCACCGAACGAGGTCGCCAGCACGGTTCCCGCGCCGTCCGCGGCGAGGGCCCGGCCCATCAGGCCGTCGGTCTCGGTGCGGGTGATCTCGCCGATCGCCTTGACGTGCCCGGCGTTCTCGGCGATGAGCGCGATGACGCCCGGCACCACGAGCAGTACGAACGCCAGCGAGAAGTCGGGCGCGTGGATACCCACCACGCCGGCGGCCTCGTCGGTCATCGGCGGCAGCCCGATCCACGGCGCGTCCCACACTCCCGACCAGTCCACGCGCGGGCTCTCGGGCCCGGTGACCAGGTCGAGCACCCAGGACAGGACGTAGCCGAAGACCAGGGACAGGAAGATCGCGATCCGCCCGGCGAAGCCCTTGAGCCCCACGGTCATTCCGATCAGCACGATCATCACCGCCAGTGCGACCCACTGGTCCTGCGGCCAGTACGTCTCCGCCACCACCGGCGCCAGGTTGAAGCCGAGCAGCATCACCACGGCGCCGGTCACCACCGGCGGCAGGATCGCGGTGACCACGCGGCCGCCCACGACGTGCACGATCAGGCCCACCACCAGCAGCGTCGCGCCGGCGACGAGCATGGCGCCGGTCACCTCGGCGCTGGTGCCGCCCTGCGCGCGGATGGCGGCGACCGCGCCGACGAATGCCACCGAGGTGCCGAGGTAGCTGGGGACCTGCCCCTTGACCACCGCGAGGAACAGGAGGGTGCACACGCCGGAGAAGAGGATCGCCAGCTGCGGGTTGAGCCCCATGATGATGGGGAAGACGAATGTCGCGCCGAACATCGACACCACGTGCTGGGCGCCGATCCCGATGGTCCGCGGCCAGCTCAACCGCTCCATGGGGGCGACCACCTCGCCGGGTCTGATGTTCTTGCCGTCGCCGTGTACCGACCAGAGACCCACTTCTTCCCCACTCTCGCTGCGTCCGGCCGCACTCGCGCGGACCGTAGGCACAGTACAACGCGGTTACGGTGGTGACATGACCTCCCTGCCCGACAGGCCGAGCCGCCCGTCCCCCGCCGAGTACCGCGAGCTCCTGCGTGCGCACCTGGAGCCGGTCCTCGAGCGGGCCGCCCGCAGTACGCACCTGCCGCTCGCGGCGTGCGCGGACTCGGTGCTCTCGGCGGCGTTGCGGGCGTCGGTCGACCTGCCGCTGTTCGTCAACTCGCAGATGGACGGGTACGCGGTGCGCTCCGCTGACGTGGCCGGGGCGGGACCCGACTCGCCGGCGCGGCTGACGGTGGTCGGGGCGGTGCACGCCGGTGACGGGCCGGGACCCGATGTCGACGACGACGAGGCCTGCAAGATCATGACCGGAGCGCCCGTCCCCCGGGGTGCCGATTGTGTGGTGCCCATCGAGGACACGACCGTGAGCGAGACCGACCCCACTGTCGTCCTGGTGCATGCGCCGCGGTCGCGGGGCGAGTTCATCCGTCGCCCGGGGGACGATGTCCGGGCCGGCGACGTGGTGATCGACGCCGGGGTGCGGCTACAGGCGCGGCACCTGGCGGCGGCGGCCTCGCTCGGGGAGTCGGGACTCGACGTGCGGCCGCGGCCTCGGGTCGGGGTGGTGGCGACCGGTTCCGAGCTGGTGGCGCCGGGGCGGCCGCTCGCGCCCGGCCAGATCTGGGAGTCCAACTCGATCACCCTGGCCGCCGCGCTCAAGGCCTGCGGCTGCGAGGTCACCACGACGCTCATCAGCGGCGATGACCGCGCGGCGTTCACCTCGACTCTCGACGAGGCCGCCGGCGACGCCGACCTCGTGGTGACCGTCGGCGCGGTGTCGATGGGCGACGCCGAGGTCGTGCGCCAGGTGCTCGCCGACCGAGAGGGCGCCCGTTTCGCCCCGATCGCCATGCAGCCCGGCGGCCCGCAGGGGCTCTCGAGCTGGCGTGGCACTCCCGTGGTGTGCCTGCCGGGCAACCCCGTGAGCGCGATGGTGTCGTTCGTCGTGCTCCTGCGGCCGGTCATCCTCGAGGCCGTCGGCCGCGCGCCGATCCGCCCCGTCCGCGCCCGCCTGTCCCGCGACGTCACCTCGCCTGCCGGGCGGGTGCAGTACCTGCGGGCGGCGCTGGCCGCGGACGGCGACGGCCGGCCCACCGCCGATCCGGTCTCGGGCCCCGGCTCGCACCTCGTGGCCTCGATGGCCCGGGCGGACGTGTTGATCGAGATCCCCGCCGACGTCACCTCACTGGAGTCCGGCGCCGAGGTCGACGTCCTGCCGCTGTAGGGGCACGCCGTACAGTCCGGGGGAAGGTGCGTTGACCAGCCTGCGCACGTCGTACTTCGCCGCAGGCGAGAACGGGGGTCCCGATGCGTTCCGACGCCGAGCCGACCGCGGAGCAGACCGCGGTGCCGGACGAGGGCCTTCTCAAGTACCTCGTGTACACGAGTACGCCGACCAGGCAGATGGTGCCCGAGGACTTCGAGTCGATCCTGCGCACTGCCAGGCACCGCAATCGTCGCGTGGGGATCACCGGCATCCTGCTCTTCCGGGACGACTGCTTCATCCAGTTCCTCGAGGGCCCACCGGCCGAGATCGATGCCCTCCTGGACGACATCATCGCCGATGAGCGGCACCACCACCTCCGCGTGATCCTCACCGAGACGACCGTCGACCGCAGCTTCCCCGATTGGCGGATGGGATTCGGGACGCCCGGGGCCCACGAGCCAGCCGGCCTGCCCGACGAGCGCGACAGTTTCAACGACCTCGCCGCCGGTGCGGACGGGGGCACGGTGCGACGGGCGGCCGACGACGTGTCGACCTGGTTCAAGGCGAAGGAACACTCCGCCGCGTCCTGACCCGGCACAGCAGACGTGTAAATGAAGAGCGTCCGACGCACCCGCTACAAGCGGACTGTGCGCCGGACGCTCGTGCTCACCCCGGGTCAGATGTGACCCGGCGTGTCAGAACCAGTGTTTACGTCCACCGACCGCGCGGCCTGCCGCACCGAGGATGACGAGGATGACGCCGATCGCGATGAGCACGAGACCGATCGTCCAGAGGATGGGGATGTCCAAGAGGAATCCGAGGATCAAGAGAATCGCGCCAAGAATGATCATTTGTTCGTCCTTTCACCGTAATTTTTCGGGAACGACTGAGCGTACCCACGTCCCACAGAGTCCGCGACCGATCGCGCCCGGTCACGCCCGCGCCTCATCCCGTGCTGTCGAGCGCCTGCTGCCAGAAGTCGATCTCCAGCCGGGTGGCCGTGCGGAACACCTCGGTGAGCTCGTCGAGGCGGCGGTCGGTGAGCCCGCCGTCGGACAGCACGTCGAGCTGCTCGATCGCGGCGCCGGCGGCGGCGGTGAACTCCGCCCCCGAGTACTCGGAGATCCACTCGCCGTAGGGATGCTCGCCGTCGTGCTCGGCGAGCCGGGGCGCCAGGTGCGCGCCGATCTCGGCGTAACCGATCGTGCACGGGGCCAGCGCTACATGCAGGTCGAGCAGGTCCCCCGCCATGCCGGAGTCCAGCACGTACCGGGTGTAGGCGACGGTGGCCTGCTTCTCGGCGGCGGCCTCGAGTTCGGCGCGCGGGATTCCCCAGCGGTCGGTGAGCCGCAGGTGCAGTTCGGTCTCCGCGAGGATCGCGCCGGTCGCCCGGTGGGCGGCGGTGATGTCGGCGAGGGTGCGGCTCTTGTAGGCGGCGAGCGCGTTGGCGCGGGCGAATTGCACCAGGAAGTGGAAGTCCTGCACCAGGTAGTCCTGGAACACCGCGAGCGGCAGGGTGCCCTGCCCGAGCTCGGTGACGAACTCGTGTTCGGTATAGGCCTCCCACTCTGGACGGCAGCGGTCTTTCAGGGTCTCGAACAGGGTCACTCGGCTCTCCCGTCGTGGGCGGACATCAGGCGGGCGACGATCGCGCCGTGAGGTCGAGCTTCCGGCCCGGTCCGCGTGTAGGTCTCGATCACCTCGAAGTCTGCCATCCGCAACTCCTCCGACAGGGCCTCAACCGACCAGCGGTAGGCCCCGGCCACGGCGTGATCGAACCGTTCGACCTCCGCACCGTGGAAGAACCCGAGCAGTAGTCCGCCGCCGGGGCGCAGACACCGCGCCATCCGCAACAGCGTCGGTCGCACGGTGGCCGGTTCGTGGTGGATGAGCGAGTACCAGGCGAGAATCCCCGCGACCTCGCCGGGCGACCGGGGTAGCGCGTCGAGGTCACCCACCTCGAATCGACACCCGGGATGGGTTCGGCGGGCGTGACTCACGAACTCCGGTACCTGGTCGACTCCGCGCACGTCGACGCCCCGGGCCGCCAGGTGGCCCGTCCAGTGCCCTGGGCCGCAGCCTGCATCGATCAGCGGCCCGTCGAGCTGATCCGCCCAGCGCGCGACCAGCTCGAGGTCCGAGGGGTGGACCGACGCGATGGAACCGAGGTGGTCGATGTACTCCTGTGCGCGGCTCGAATACGCCGCTCCGACCTCCCCGGTCACGACGACCTCCCCCGTCGGCGACTCGGCTGTACACCCTCCCACCGGCGGAAACTGCGGGAGAAGGTCGCGGTCTCGGAGTAGCCCAGCTCGGCGGCCACCTCGGCCACCGGGACGTCGTGCACCAGCAGCTCGAGCGCCCGCTGATGCCGCACCTCGTCGACCAGCGTCCGATACGAGGTCCCTTCCGCTCCGAGGTGGCGTCGCAGGGTGCGGACATCGACGTGCAGTTCCGCCGCCACGTCCGCCATCGACGGCCAGGTCCCGCGCTCGTGCCGGAGCCGGCTGCGCACCTGGCCGGCCACGCCGACCCGCGCGAGCCTGTCGGCGAGGAGCGCGCGGCACTGCCGCTCGAACACTCGCGCCGTGTTCTCGTCGCCCTGCGGCAGCTCGGCCTCGAGGGCCTGTCGCGAGACGGTCAGCCGGTTGCGCGCGGCGTGCGGCGTGACCGTGTCCGGCGCCAGGCCCCACGCGTGCCCGACCAGCGCCGCGCTCTCCGGGCCGAGGGTCGTCTCGAGCGAGACCGGCCCCAGGTCGATCCGGGCACCGCGGAACGCCGCGGCCAACCCTGCCAGGTCCCGCTCCACGACGAAGGTGCGCACGTCGGCGGGGATCTGGTCGTCGGCGGCGACCAGGACCGCCCCGCCGTCCGGGCCGTCCACCTCGAGAGAGAACTGCACGTGGGTCGGGGACAAGGCGAGATAGGGGATCGCGCGATCGATCGCCGCCCGCACGGTGGGGCCCGCGAGCATCATGAAGCCGATGACGCCGGTCCGTCCGATGGTGGAGTGGGCACCGACGCCCGCCCCCAGCCCGGGCCGGTCTCCGAGGCGCGCGAGCAGGGTGCGAATCACCGTGAACTCCTGGTGCGCCCAGATCTGCGCGGTCTCGTCGTGGAGGTCGCCGGGATCGAGACCCGTGCCAGCCAGGCACTCCGTCGTCGTCATCCCGTGGGCCAGCCCGCCCTCCACCATGATGCGGACGCCCTCGGTGCCCCGCGGCACCGCCCATACCGGCGAGGACTCCATCGGCCGACCGTAGCAACACCGGGCGGCGGATGTCCGAAAATGCCAACTCTGCGCCCGTTTGCGACCTTCCCGCGCCCGCGTCGGGTGGCTAGCGTCACAGTCATGACTCTCGCCGCACTCGCAGGAACCGCCCAGTCAGCCGGCCCCACCGGCCTCGCCGACGAGATCCGGGCGCTGTACGCGCGGGCCAAGGCCGCCGTCGGCGAGGACGACCTGGCGCACATCCGCAACGTCACCGCCTACGGCCGGGCGATCGACGCCCGTCGCCGCGAGTTGCTGCGCGAGGGCGGGCCGCGGGCGATCCGGCGGGCCACGGCGCTGGAGATGATGTACCGGCTCATGCAGTTCTCCGAGCTCGGGCACAACATCGTCCACGGCAGCTACGACCACCTGCCCGGCAACGGCGACTATCACTCCGACCGTTACGAGTGGGACTTCAACGTGGACGTCGACCACTGGAAGACGATGCATCACGTGGGCCACCACCCCAACACGAACATCGTCGGCAAGGACCACGACCTCGGCTACAGCATCTTCCGCGGCAGCGCCGGACAGGACTGGTACGGCCACCACCTCGGTCAGGTGGCGCTCATCTCGGCGCTGGCGGCCGCGGCCCCGGCAGCGGCTCCGTTCTTCCTGGCCAACATCGCCCGCAAGGTTTCCGGCGACCCGTTCTTCAGCGCCTACACCCTGCGCTCGCCCGCCCGGATCGCCGGACGCGACCTCCAACGTCGCTTCGTCGACGAGCCGTTCCGCTCGGGGTGGAAGCCGCTGCCCACCCTGCTGGCCAACTACCTCGGCGGCGTCACCGGCTACATGGCGGTGCTGTTCCTGGTGTTCATCGAGCACCACGCCGGCGAGCTGGAGCTGTTCACCGATCCCGGGCCCGACGAGACCGCCGACCAGTACTACGAGCGGCAGATCCGGGCGACCCGCAACTTCCTGCCCAGCACGCAGATGGACGACGCCCTCGCGCGGGTCCTGGAGGAGGAGGTGCCGTTCGCCGATCGCCCCGACCTGCGGATCTTCTACGGCGGCCTCGACACCCACGTCGAGCACCACCTGTTTCCCGATCTGCCACCGTCGATGCAGCGCAGGATCGCCCCGGAGGTCCGGGCCATCGCTGCCAAGTACGGGCTTCCGTACCACGAGACCCCGCTGCTGGAGACCGTGCCGCTGATCGCCAAAACGCTCACCGGGCTGTCGGTCCCGTTCGGCGAGCGCGAGTTCGGCCGCCCCTCGACACTGTTGCGCGACCCCGCCTCACTCGTACGCCGCGTGCGCGCCGGGCTGTCCTACAGGCCCCTGCCCGAGTCGCCGTACCTGGACAAGCCGCGCTTCCACAACGTGCCGGTCAGGGTCCTGTCCGCGACGCCCGTCGCCGACGGCCAGGCCGTGTCGGTGCGGTTGGCCCGCCCGCGCGGCTGGGAGGACATCGGGTGGGATGCCGGAGCGTACGTGTCGCTCCGGGTCGCCGGCGGAGGCGATCGCGCCGGCGATGGTCAGGGCGGCGAGGAGTCGGTCCGCCAGTACAGCCTGGTCCGCGACAGTTCGGACGCGGAGGCGGATGCCGGGGGCGCCATGGAGATCTGCGTCAAGCGCGTCGAGGGCGGGCGGGTGTCCACCCGGCTCAACGACTCGTTGCGCGCGGGCGACCACGTGACACTGGTCGGCGTGCCGCAGTCCTCGGGCGACTTCCCGACGCCCTCGCCGGGTGCGAAATCCCTGCACATCGCCGGCGGGGTGGGGATCACCCCGATCATCAGTCTGTTGCGCCGCATCGCCCGCGACGCGCGCCGCGGCCAGCCCGACGGAGCCACCGGTACCCGCCCCGACGCGACGCTGCTGTACGTCAACCGCGACGACCGCTCGATCATCTTCGAGTCCGAACTCCGCGAGCTCGCCCGCGACTCCGGCATCACCCTGCACCTGTTCACCGATGCACCGTCCGCGCGCGAAGACCTCTCCACCTGCCGACTCGGCCCAGAGCTCCTGCAGCGCGTGGTCCCCGACGCCGCCGATCGCGAGACCTACGTGTGTGCCCCGGCCGCGCTCATCGACCTGACGCGCGGGTGGCTGCGTGACCTGGGCCAGCCGGCCGGGCGGTTCCACGCCGAATCGTTCACCGCGCCCGAACTGGACCGGCCCGACGACGACGGCAGTCGCTACACCGTCCGTTTCCGCCGCACCGGCACGGCGGTGGAGATCGACGGTGCCACCACCCTGCTCGAGGCGGCCGGCCGCGCCGGGATCGCCGTGCCCACCGGCTGCCAGCGCGGGCTGTGCAAAGCGTGTGTGACGCCCAAGCTCAGCGGCACGATCCGCGCGGAGGCCGCCGACCGTGCACCCGGCGCCGTCGCGCAGGAGCGCGTCACCGTCTGCACCGCGCTGGCCTGCTCGGACGTCGAGCTGGATCTCTAGTCGGCCGTCACCACTTCCCGCGCGTGTACTGCGGCGGGTACGGGACCCGCCGCCAGTCCAGGCCGAGTTCGGCAGCCGCGCGCTGTGGCCAGGCGGGCTCGCGCAGTGCGGCGCGCCCGAGGAACACCACGTCAGCGCGCTCGTCGACCAGCAGCTGTTCGGCGTACTCCGGGTCACTGATGAGCCCCACGGCGCCCGCCAGGACTGCACCCGACGCGCGCACCTCCTCGGTCAGCGGCACCTGGTAGCCCTGCTCCAGTTCGACCGGCGGCCGGTCGGGGGTGTTGGCGGCCGAGGAGACGTCCACCAGGTCGACCCCGTGCTCGGCGAGCCGGCCCGCCAACCAGCGCGAATCCTCCGGGGTCCAGCCGCCGGGCACCCAATCCGTGGCCGAGATCCGGACGAACAGTGGCTTACCTTCCGGCCACACCTGCCGCACCGCGTCGCAGATCTCCAGCAGCAGCCGGGCCCGGTTGTCGCGCGAACCGCCGTAGGAGTCGTCCCGCTCGTTGGACAGCGGCGAGAGGAACTCGTGGATGAGGTACCCGTGGGCGGCGTGGATCTCCACGACGTCGAACCCGGCGTGGTCGGCGCGGCGGGCGGCGTCGGCGAACGCGGTCACCACCGCGCGGATCCCGTCGGCGTCCAGCGCCTCCGGTGTGGTCATGTCGCCGAAGCCGATCGCGGACGGCGCGACCGTCGTCCACGCACCCTCCTCGGGCGGAAGTGAGCCGACCGGGTATCCGGGCCACGCCCGGTACGCCGACGCCTTGCGTCCGGCGTGCGCCAGCTGGATGCCGATCGCCGCCCCCTGGGAGTGCACGAAGTCCACGATGGGCGCCCACGCGTCGCGCTGCGTGTCGTTCCACAGCCCGGCGTCCTCGGGACTGATCCGCCCCTCCGGCACCACCGCTGAGGCCTCCGCGAGGATCAGGCCGAACCCGCCCTGCGCCCGCGCGCCCAGGTGCACGAGATGCCACAGCGTGGGCACCCCGTCACGGTCCTCGCACGAGTACTGGCACATCGGCGAGAGCCACACCCGGTTCCGGATCTCGAGGTCGCGGATACGGATCGGTTCGAAGAGCATCGCCATGTCCGCGATTAAACCCGCATCCCATGACGCCCCGCCTCGCCGCACCCCCGGAGCCCGCCGCACCCGGCCGACTACCGTGAACGGCATGACTGACGCGCCGACCGGACAGGGCTCATCACCCGAGCCGAAGCTCACCCACCTCGACGCCGAGGGCCGCGTGCGCATGGTCGACGTCGGCGACAAGGCGGTCACCACCCGCACCGCCACGGCCGAGGGGATCTTCCGCACCCGCCCCGACGTCGTGACCATGGTCGCAGGGGATTCGCTGGGCAAGGCCGACGTCCTGGCCACCGCCCGCCTGGCCGGGATCGGCGCGGCCAAGAAGACCTCCGAGCTCATCCCGCTGTGCCACCAGATCCCGCTGAACTCGGTCAAGGTGAGCTTCGACCTCGACGACGAGGCCGGCGAGATCCACGTGCAGGCCACCGCCAAGACGACGGGCAGGACGGGTGTCGAGATGGAAGCCCTGACCGCCGTCTCCGTGGCCGGGCTGACGCTGCACGACATGGTCAAGGCCGTCGACCCGCTCGCCACCATGGACGGGGTCCGCCTCGCCGCCAAGACGGGCGGCAAACGCGGTGACTGGACGCGAGAATCCGAGAAGGCGACCGGGAACGACGACGACGAGGTGCCGCGCGCGAACACCGGGCCCGCCGCGCTCGATTCCGGCCGAAGTGGTGTCGTCGTCGTCTCCTCCACCGCCGCCGCGCACGGCCACCGCGAGGACACCACCGGCCCCGCCATCGAGGGTTGGCTCCTCGAGCGCGGTTTCTCGCCGGTCGAGGTGCACGTGGTGGCCGACGCCGACATCGCCACGGCCGTCACCGAGCACGTCCGCCGCTCCCCCGCGGTCCTGTTCACCACCGGCGGTACGGGGGTCGCCCCGGACGACCGCACGCCGGAGGCCACCGCGCCGCACCTGGAGCTGGAGCTGCCGGGGGTCGCCGAGGCGATGCGGGCCCGCGGCCTGGCGGCCACGCCGACGGCGGCGATGAGCCGCGGGCTCGCGGGCTTCGCCGGACGTACCCTGGTGGCGAACCTGCCGGGCTCGACGGGCGGAGTCCGCGACGGGTTGGCGGTCCTCGACGACCTGCTCGAGCACCTGCTCGACGTCCACGCCCACGGAGGAGGACACCGATGAGCGTCTCCAGTCCGCTGGTGGACATCACCGACCGGGAGATCGACCCGCGCGAGGTCGAGAAGGCCGTGTGGACCAGCGCCGACGGGGCGATGGTGACGTTCTCCGGCGTCGTGCGCGACCACGACGGGGGCCGCCGGGTCCACGACATCGAGTATTCGGCTCACCCCACGGCCCGGGACACGCTCGCCCGGCTCTGCGACGAGGTCGCGGCCGAGCACACCTCGGCGGCCGATTCCGGGCGCACGGTCCGCGTGTCCGCCGTCCACCGCGTGGGCGTGCTGCCGGTGGGCGAGGTCGCGGTGGTGGTGGTCGCTGTGGCTCCGCATCGGGCCGAGGCGTTCGCGGCGTGTTCGGAGCTCATCGAGCGGCTCAAGCACGGGGTGCCCATCTGGAAGCGGCAGCGCTTCACCGACGGCGTCTCCGAATGGGTGGGCGTCGGCGACTGCTGAGGCGGTCAGGCCGGCCGTCTGCGGGGTCGGTACCTGTCCTGACCCGGCGGATTGATGAGTGTGCCGTCGTCGGCGACGATGCGGTCGGCGAAGGCGTTCCACTCGCGTTCCCAGATGGCGTCACGGGCACGGGCCAAGGGTCCCTTGGGTCTGGTGCGGTGTTCGTGTCCGGTGTCGGTGATGATGACGAGTTCACCCAACGGCCCGGACCGGTAGGCGTTGGTCCCGAACGTCTTCTCGCGGTGGTGTTTGCGGCACAGGCAGACGAGGTTCCACTCGGTGGTCGGCCCGCCGAGCTCAGGGTCGTTCGTGTTGAACGCGATCACATGGTCCACGTCGCAGGCCTCGGCGGGAACCGAGCACCCGGGGTGGCGGCAGGTCCCGTCGCGCATGCGGATTCGCTCGGCCATCGCCGGGGTGATCACGTAGCGCAGGGCGTGCTCGGGGGAGTCGAGCACGCCGGGGGCGGGGTCGATGAGCTCGAACCGCACGCTCGCGTCGTCGCCCTCGAGCAGTTCCGTGCAGAGCCACTCGACGCTGCTGTAGGTGCCGTGGACGAACTCGACACGGTTGGGCAGACCCCGGGCCGCGGAGGCGATCACGCTGATGCGGATCGGCTGACCGGCCCGCGCGGCGTTGCCCAGCGTGGGCCGGGGGAGGTCCGCCCCGAGCCTGACGTCGCCGAGCTCGATGCCGTCGTGCTCGGACGCAGGGGCAGCGGCAGGGTCGGTCGCGCAAGGGCTGGTCGCGGACGGGTCACCAGCAGGCGGATAGACGGCGAGCGCGGCGAGGGCGTCGGCGCGGAGCTGATCCAGGGAACCGTCCAGTCCGTCCGCCGAGGCGGCCGACGCATCGGTCTCGATGCGACGCCGGAGGAGTTCGGCATCGGCGGCGGTGAGCTTGGCCCACATCGTGGCCATGCCGTTCCGGTCGCCGCGGAAACGGACCGAGCGGGTGGCGGCCGCCGCTGCGGCGGCGTCCTGCGCGGCAGCCGGGTCGTGTCGCTCCACGGCGTCATCGATCGCCGAGTCCACCGCGTTGCGGGTCGGCCGGTCGCCACCGTCGAGATCGTCCGTGAAGCGCGCGACCACCTCGTCCTCCACGGCCGACACGATCGCGTCGGACACCTCCGCCAGGCGACACGCGATATCGACCGCCAACTGCTCGGGCAGCAGCCCGCGGTCGACCGTGGATCGCAGACGGGGCAGCCGCCGGTGGATCTGCGTCCCGGCCGTCACCAACCGCGCGGCGTGCCAGCACGTGAGCTGACACGCCGCCACGAGGTGATCGCGGGCCCGGGCCTCCGGATCCAGCCGGGCGTACGCGGGCCGACGCGAACCGGCGCCGGCCTCCTCCGCCTGTACCTGCTCGGCCCGGGCGAACTGGTCGACCAGGACATGCGCCGCCTCGAGCCGCGTGGCCCCGGCGCGGTTCTGCGCCAGCGTCGCGGCACGGGCCGCCTCGCTGACGGCCTCCATATCGACCATGCCGAGGGGCTCGGGTACGGCGAACAGCGCACTCGTCGTCGTCACCATTCCACCCCCTCCGCCACCGACATCGACATCGACATCGACATCGACATCGAACCTACATTCGATAGTACCCGCGCCGGCGCATTAGTACAAGGGTTCGATCATCTTCGATCACTCATCCCAACCTGGTACCCACCCACTGCGCCAGGATCCGCGCGCAGGCGTCGACACCCTCGACCCACGTGGTGCCCGCGGACTCGTCGGCGGCATCCGAGACGTGCTTGACCAGCCGCGTGGGTACGCCCACCATCGCGCCCGCCGCGGCCACCGCATACCCCTCCATGTCCACCAGGTCGGCGATCCCGGCCAGGCGGTTCCGCACCGGGCCGCCCGCGACGAAACTGTCGCCGGTCGCGAGCACGGGCGCAGCCGATCCCCCGGGCCCCGACGGCGCGGCGGCGTGCTCGGGGGTCACCGCACGCAGGGCGGACAGCGCCAGCGGCGGGCCGTCGTGCCGGCCGGTGACGGCGTGCAGGGCGGGGTCGTCGAAGTCGTGCTGGAACACGGTCGCGATCTCGTGCGTGCCCTCCATCCCCGGGTGCAACCCGCCCGCGGTGCCCACGTTGACCAGCTCACGCGGCCGGGCCCCGCCACCGAGCGCGTGCGCGACGGCCACGGCCGCGCGCACCTTGCCGACGCCGGTGACGAGCACCGGGAAGTCGGTGACGAAGTGCCGCGCCTCCTGCTCCAGCGCGACGACGACGAGAGGGTGAGCCGGATCGACGGTCCCGATGAGTTCCACGCGCCATACGGTAGCCGTCGCCGGGCCTGTCCGTTCAGCCCCCGGGCGGGTCCCACCAGCGTCACTCGCCCGCGCCCAGCGGCAACCGGGCCACGACCTCGTGGCGAGCCCGGCCCCGCGGCCCCTCGCCGAGGAACGAGTCGACGAGCGCGACCTCGGAAACCTCCCACCGGCTGCTCGTGAAGGTGTCGAGCACCCGCAGCCAGGCGGTCGCATCGTCGCGACCGCCGAGCCGGGCGAGCGTGAGGTGCGGACGGAACCGGGCGCCGTCCGGGGCGCAGCCCGCCGCGTTGGCGGCCGAGCGGACGCCCGCCGCGAGCGCGTGGAGCGGCCGATCCTCGGGCTGATCGACCCCCGCCCACAACACCTTGGCCCGCTCGACCGAGGGGAACGCCCCCGCGCCGGCCAGCCGGAGAGTGAACGGCTCGTGCTTCCGGGCGACCGCCTCCACCCGCTCGGTCAGCTCGTCGAGGCGCCAGTCGTCGACGTCGGGACAGAACGTCAGGGTGAGGTGCCACTGGGCGGGGTTCGTCCACGTCAGACCCGGCCGCGGCTCGAGGAACCGCTCCAGTTCCTCGCGAACCTCGTCGGGCGGCACGACCGCGACGAACATCCGATGCCCCATCACCCCACCGTGGACCATGCGCCGGTGGTCCGCAAGCCCGAGTCGTGATCCATCACGAGCCCGCGAGCCACCACCCCAGAGCGGCGGCGGCCACCGTGGCTGTCATCGTCCCCACCCCGTACGCCGCCGCGGTGAGGAACCGGCCGTCGCGGGCCAGGCGAACGGTGTCATAACTGGCCGTGGAGAACGTCGTGTAGCCGCCGAGCGCCCCCGTGCCCAGCAGCACGGCCACCGTCCCGCCGCTTCCCGTGGGTCCGGCCAGCAGCCCCATGACCAGGCCCAGTGCGAACGAACCCGACACGTTGACGAGGAACGTGCCCAGCGGAAACCGGCCATGCCACCGCGCGGCGACCGCCAGGCCCACGCCGTAGCGCAGGGCCGCGCCCACGCCCCCGCCGAGCGCGACCCACACCGCCATCACGGCGTCACCCACCGTCATGACCCAGCGATCCCAGCGCCATCCCGAGCACGGTGGCCACACCGCCCAGCACGAGCGTCGCCGCGGGATAGACCATCGCGCCGACCCCATCACCCGCCCGCGCCAGGGTCGAGACCTGCAGGGCGATGAGCGAGTAGGTGGTGAACCCCCCGCAGAAACCGGGGCCGAGCAGTAACCGGGCGTGATGTCGTCGTCGTTGTCGTCGTCCCTCTCGTCGCCACGCCCCGCCCTCGGGCAGCACGGTGAGGACGACCCCCAGTGCGAACGCGCCCACGACGTTGATCGCGAGCGTCACGGTGAGGGCCGGCGGCGCCAACTCGGAGACGACGACCCGCGCGAACGTGCCAGCCGCCCCGCCGACGGCGACGACGGCCATCGAAGTGAGAGTGACCATCGCGGCGGGGAACCTCACGTCGACAGTCCGGCCTCCAGTGCGGCGTCGAGTCCGTCGCGATCACCGGTGATCTCCAGGCCCGCGGCATCGGGGCCGACGCGGCCCCACAGCAGCAGGGCGAGCGTCTCCGGCGGCCCCGCCACCTCGACCACGCCCGTGGAGTCGGGGCCCGCACCGTCCGTACCGGGCAGCTCCCACTCCAGCGCGCCGAGGGCGCCCGCCCCGACCGGCTCGGCGCCCGCGGCGAGGCCCACCGCGGCCGGGCCCTCCGGGGCGTGGGGGACGCCGCGGAGGCGGATCGTCACCGCGAGCGGCGGCACGTGGGCGGCCATGTGCGGGCGCATGACGGTACAGAACTCGTCGATCGTGTCGACCGCGACGTCCTCCGGCACGGGCGTCGTCGCGGCGGCACCGTGCAGGGCGTTCTCGACGTCCCAGCGGTGGACGAAGGTCTCGTGGAGCTGGCGCCGCGGCCAGAAGTCGGCGCGGCCCGGGCCGGAGAAGGTCCAGACCAGGGCGTCGGGGGCCGTGTCGGTGAACGTCGCGATCATCTCGGCGGTGAGACCGGCATACCAGTCGGCGAGCGCGGCGGCGCCCTCGGTCACCGGCGGCGCGGACTCCATGACCGCTCCCCTGCCCCCGGTCCGGGTGTCGGGCGTGGCCTCGCGGACCGTGGCGGCGCCCCACCAGTTGACGGCGCCCAGGTGGACCACCAGGTCGTGCACGGTCCAGCCCTGGCACGAGACCACCGGGGCGGTGACGTCCGCACCGGTCCCGAGCCCGTCCCCGGCCAGGGCGTACCGCACCAGCCCGACCTGCGCCTCGAGCGCATCGAGCATCCTGGAGTAGGCGAGCCGGGAGGTCATACGCGGGTCGCCTCGTCGGACCCGGGGCGGTCGTTGCCGTCCGCCCGGCGGCGGGTGAAGTCGATCTGTCGCCCCGCGTTCGACACCGCCACCACGGTGCCGGTGCCGAAGATGCCGTCGCGGTCGAACAGCGAGGCGGTGCCCACGGCCACGCCGTCCGCGCTGACGTGCTCGTCGGCCTCGATCCCGATGTCCCCCGACCGGGGCAGCCGGGCCAGCGCCACGGTGAGGTCGGCGTTGATGAAGCCGATCCCCTCGTCGCCCCAGTGCGTCATGAGGCTCGTGGACTCGGACACGATCACGGCCCGCTGGAACGGGGAGGCCGGCTCGCCCTCCACCACGTCCAGCGGGTGGATCCAGAAGCGCTTCCGCTGGTCGTTCTGGTGCACGCCCATGTCGCGGTCCCACGAGGGGCCGGGCTGGCCGCTGCCGAAGAACACGTTGGTCCCCGGCCCGGTCTCCCCCGGATCCGCGTCGGCCGGCGCCGCGAGCTCCCGGCCGGACCGCCACACCGTCCCCGGTGGCTGTTCACCGCGGCGCAGCTGGACGAACGTGGCGCGGGCGACGGCCTTGCCCCGCTGGATCTGCCGCGCGTCGGCCACGCGGATGCGGTTGCCGCTGCGGATCTCCCCGGTCTGGACGACCAGGGGTTCGTTGCGCACCGGCGCGAACAGGTCCACCGTGAGGCGGGCGGGCTGGAACTCCTCGGCACCGAACTCGTGCTCGAGCGACCGGGCGGCCGCCACCACGACGGCCGGGCCGTTGACCATGCTGTCCGACCAGGCGCTGCGGGCGTACCGGGTGGGCAGGTACGCCCCGCTGTCGTCCAGGGTGAAGAAGGCGCGTTCGCTCATCGGGCCACCCCGTCCGTGCCGGTGGCGCCGGCGTACGCGCCGAACCCGGCCGAGCCGCCCGCCGACCCCGCCGCCCACGACCGCAGGATCGCCGCTAGCTGCGTCTCGAAGTACTGCTCGGCGCTGGGCGAGGACCGCCACACACTCAGCTCCAGCGACACGACCCCGTGCAGCGACGCCCAGATCGTGGTGGCGGTCTCGTGCACGTCGGCCGACCGGAACACGCCCTCGTCGACGGCCGCGTCGACCACCTCGAGCAGCGGTTCGCGCCACAGCGCGTCGACGGTGCTGTCCCCACCCCTGCCGTCCCCGGCCCCGGCGATCCCGGCTCGCGGCGACCGCACCGGCTCGCCCACGACCAGCCCGTACAGGCCCTGGTTCTCCAGTGCCCACCGCCGGTACGCGCGGCACAGCGACCGCATGTCGCCCTCGACGCTGTCGTGCCGCAGCGACTCGCGCAGGGCGGCCGCCAGTTGCCGGTCGGCCTCGTGCGCGACGGCCGCGAGCAGGCCGGACTTGCCGCCGAACATCGTGTAGATCGCCGTGGTGGAGGTGCCCTGGGAGGCGGCGAGCGGCCGCAGTCCCAGCGTCTCCGGCGCCGCGTCCCGGAGCCGTCGCGTGGCCTCGTCGAGGATCCCCCGGCGCAGCGCCTCGTCGTACTGGGCGTGGTGTGGGGCGCGGGTCGCGGCCTGGGTCGAGGCGCGGGTGGCCGCGCGCGGCGAGGAAGGGGTCACCCCGGCAGGGTACGACGACGACGACGACATCGGCGTCATAGCGGCGTGGCGTGTCGCGGCGGACGCCGTGATGCCGATGTCGTGGCACCGCCATCACGCCCGCGCCCCGCGCCGGGCCGGCGCCGCCGAGCACGCCGTGGCAACGGTGTCCCACCTGCTGTGACGGTGTTCCGATCCACGCATGGCTGCGCGCCGTCTTCGGTCCGTTCCGGACGCACGACCCGGCTGAACCGGGACAAGGGAATTCGGCGCCGGGCCGGGCAACTCGAGAGAGTCGGCGGGCCCCGAACGGTCAGCGTGCGAAAAAAAGAAAGGCCCACAGCCCCTCGCGGGGACTGCGGGCCTTACCTCTGTGCGCGATTCCAGTTCGCCGCCTCGTCGAGTGGCGACAGGGTTAGTCCGTGTCCGTATCAGTTGGCCGCGGCGTAGGCGTCCATGATGTCGGACGGAATTCGGCCGCGGTCGGAGACCTCGTAACCGTTGCTGCGGGCCCATTCGCGAATCGCCTTGGTATCGCCCGAGGACGACGACGACTTGGCCGCGGCCCGGCGTGCAGGCTTGGCCTTGCCGCTGGACGAGACACGATGGCCGTTCTCCACGTACGGAGCCATTACCTCGCGGAATTTCTCAGCATTCTCATCGCTGAGATCGATCGTGTATTCCTTACCGTCGAATGCGAACGTGATCGTATTGGCGTCGCTGCCGAGATCCGTTCCGTCGAGGTCGTCGATGTACTGCACCTGGAACTGCTGTGCCATGTGTTCTTCTCCCTTGGCCGGCTCTGTTCTCTATATGAAGACATTATGCACAGGGAAGTCGACATACGCACACGTATGTTTTGGGTAACACTTCTCGACAATGTTTTCAGTGCTGAACTTTCCGGGGATATTCCACAGTTGTTCAGTGGCCGAAAGAGCCGGAATTCTCGCGATATCTCCGCACGATGAGATCGACGATCTCCGGGTGTGCGCCGAGTGGCGGAGAGACGATATCCCCGCCTGCCGCGGCCATTCGATCGGCGAAGAAACCGGGGGCGAGAAGGTGGGTCGCGACCGCCACCCGTCGTCGCCCCCCGGTGCGGAACTGCTCGACCGCCTCGGCGACGGTCGGGACCGCCGCGGAAGCGAAACCCGAGGTCACCGGCACGCCCATGAGGTCGGAGAGCCTGTCGGCGAGCGCCCTCGTCTCCGCGATCGACGACGCGTTCTTACTCCCCGCCGCGCCCAGGACCACGGCGTCCGCGCCGAACGCGCCCACCGCGCCGGCCTCGGCGAGCCGCTGCATCAATGCCCGCACGACCTCCGGTTCCGCGCCGAGGTGCGGCGTCTGGACGACCGGGCCGGGGGCGTCGCGGCAGGCCTGCCCGACGTCGTGGGTGACGTGGTAACCGCGGGCGAGGAAGGCCGGGACCACGACCGTCGGTGCGCCGTCGGCGAGTATCCGGCCCGGGCCGGGTGACTGGACGTCCACCCAGGAGAGTCGGCAGTCCACGCCGGGCAGCTGCTTACGCGCTTCCAGCAGGACCCGACCCAGCACGCGGCGGCCCGCCGCCGCCCGGGTGCCGTGGGCGACCAGCAGGAGGCGGGGGCTCATGACGTCATCCCGGGAGCGTTCACCCTTCGAGCATGCCGCAATCCGGGTGCGGGGCGGCACCCGCTCGGCGACACTGGGGGGATGAACGCAGGCGGCAGACGGGGTGCGCGGCCAGAGGTGACCGTGGCCAACTGGGAGGCCGTGTACGACTTCTACGGCCCCGGTCGTCGGCGCGACGGCTTCACCCACCCGCTGCTGGCCCTCGTCGGGGCCGTTTATGCCCCCGAGCTGCGCATCGCGCCGGGGACCGTGTCCGAGCTGCACCGTCTCCACGACGCCGGGGTGGGGATCGTCGTCGCCGCCAACCACCCGTCCAAGCACGACCCGTTCGTCCTGGCCTCGGGCGTGTTCGACAAGCGGGTCCGGTTCCTGTCGAGCGGCACCGGCCTGACCAAGGACCCGCTCTTCCGGGGCCCGCTGCGTCCGGTGTTCGAGTACACGGGGACGGTCCCGGTTTTCCGGGCCAAGAACTACCAGGGCACGGCTCGCGAGGTGCACGACGCGGCGGCGGCCCGGCTCATCGGTCTCTGCGTGGATCGTCTCACCGCGGGCGGCGTGGTCCTGACATTCGTCGAGGGGACCAACTCCTCGGCCGACGACCTGCACACGCTCCGTCTCGACTCGGTCAAGAAGGGGGTGGGCCAGATGGTCCGCGGGGTCCGCGTGGAGGGCGGCCGGGTGGCGGTCCTACCGGTCGGGATCGTCTACCACGGGCGGGAGCACGCCAGGACACCTCCGCGACGCCCGGTGCTGGCCACGGGTCGGCCCATCGTGTGGGAGGGCCCGGGGGCCCCGCCGGCGATCGACGAGGTGCGAAGCGCGGTGCGCGACGGGATCGACGACGCCCTCACCGCCGCCTGGGAGTAGACGGCCGCCCTGCCCGGACTGCCCTGCTCAGACCACGCCGGGGACGACCTCGAACTCCACCCCGACGGCGTCGAGTTCGCGGGCCCGCGCGGCCAGGGTGGCCGCCGCCGCGATCCGCACGACCCCGTGTCCCGCGGCGAACCGCGCCGCCACCAGTTCGGCGACGCGGGCTGCGGGCAGGCCGGGTCCGGTCTCGAGCACCTCGACGTCGTCGTCGAGCTCCGTCAGTAGCGCGGCGTCGGCCGCGCCGTCGGTGACCAGGACGTCCGCGGCGTGGACGAGGCGTCGGGCGCGCACGGTGAGCAGGTCACCGTCGCCGGAGCCACCCACGAGCGCGACCCACCCGGTGGCCGGGCGGCGACGCGCGCGCAGGCCCGCGGGTGCGGTGGCCAGCGAGCGCGCCACGTGGCGTCCCACGCGCACCGATCGCCGGGGGTCGCCGGAGTCGACCGCGATGCGCACGAGGCCGGCGGGCGTCGCGACGGCCGTCCGCGCGGGCACCCGCGCCGAGCCGAGCCCGGCGTCTCCCGCGGTGACACACCAGATGCGGCGCTGCTCGCACAGGGCGGCGATCTCCGCGTCGACATGGGGGTCGCCGGTGGCGACGTGCACCATCCAGGGGCTGTCCAGGTCGGATGGGGTGAACGACCTGGTGACGACGACGAGGCGGTCGGACGCCCGCTCCGCGAGGTCGGCCATGGCCGGGTCGACGCGCGGGGCCACCACGCGCAGGATCGCGCCGGCCTCGAGGAAGGTCTCCGCCCGGCGGGCCGAGACGGGCCCGGCGCCGACGAGCAGCACCTCGCGACCGGCGAGGCCGACGGTGAGCGGGAGCCCGTCCAGCGCCGGCGTCGGTGCCGGGCCGGCGGGCGGCGCCGAGAGCGCGCTGGTCACAGGTGGATGCCGCACTCGGTCTTGGACGATCCCGCCCAGCGGCCCGAGCGGGGATCCGCTCCGGCCTCGACGCGGCGCGTGCACGGCTCGCAGCCGATCGACGGGTAGCCGTCGTCGAGCAGCGGGTTGAGCAGGCACCCGTGCTCGGCCGCGTAGTCGTGGACGCGCTCGAGGGTCCACGCGACCAGCGGGTTGATCTTGACCATGGAGTGCTTCTCGTCCCACTCGACCATGGCCGCGCCGGCCCGGTGGTCGGTGTCCACACGGCGCAGGCCGGTGATCCACGCCTCGTAGCCGGACAGGGCGGCGTCGAGGGGCTCCACCTTGCGCAGGCGGCAGCACATCTCGGGGTCGGTCTCGAAGGGGCGCGGGCCGAGGGCGGCCTCGTGCTCTTCGCGGGTCGCCGGGCTGCGGACGTCCACCACGTTGAGACCGGGAGTGGCCGCGAGCGCGTCGCGGACGCCGACGGTCTCGGAGAAGTGGTAGCTCGTGTCGAGGAACAGCACGTCCACGCCGGGGGCGTGGGGTGCGGTCATCTCCGGCACGACCGTGTTGGCCATGGAGCAGGCCACCGCGAGCGCGTCACCGAAGGTCTCGCCCGCCCACGCCAGGACCTCGGCGGGGTCGATCTCGGAGTGGTTCCCGTAGAGGCCGCGGTCGTCGAAGCGACGGCCGGCCTCCTCGGCGATCGCCTTGAGCTCGGCGGCGGTGCGCTTCCGACCGGGGCCGGGGGTGAGGACCGTGCTGCGGGGCAGCAGGTCCAGAGCTACAGCCGTCATACGAGGGCCTCCTCGTCCACCCGGTGCGCCCACTCGGCGAAGGTCTCGCCGCCGGCACCGGTGTCCATGTACTTGCGGATCACGCGCTCGACGTAGTTGGGCAGTTCGGCCGACGGCACGCGGAGGCCGCGGACCGTGCGCCCGAGCCCACCCGACTCCTGGTCCTGGGAGGCCAGTCCGCCACCCAGGTGGACCTGGAATCCGGGGGTGTCGCCGTCGAGCAGCTGGCCCTTGAGCCCGATGTCGGCGGTCTGGATCCGGGCGCAGCTGTTGGGGCAGCCGTTGAGGTGGATCGACAGCGGCGTGCGCAGGGGCGCGTCGTCGGCGAAGCGCCGCTCCAGCTCGTCGACCAGCGCGGTGGCCGTGTCCTTGGTGTCGACGAAGGCGAGCTTGCAGAACTCGATGCCGGTGCACGCCATGGTGGCGCGGCGGAACGAGCTCGGGCGGGCGTACATGCCGATCTCGGCCAGTCCGTCGACCAGCTGGTCGACCTTGTCCGGCTCGACGTCCAGCACGAGCAGCTTCTGGTGCGGGGTGAAGCGGACGCGCTTGGATCCCGCGGCCTCGGCGAGGTCGGCGACCTGCGCCAGCTTCTCGCCGCCCACGCGGCCGACCGTCGGGGCGGCGCCCAGGTAGTAGCGGCCGTCCTTCTGCTCGTAGATGCCCACGTGGTCACCGGAGCCGACGCCACGCCGGGGTGCCGGCCCGTCCGGCAGCTCGCGGCCCAGGTACTCGTCCTGCATGACCTGACGGAACTTCTCGGCGCCCCAGTCCTTGATGAGGAACTTGAGCCGGGCGCGCGTGCGCATGCGGCGGTAGCCATAGTCGCGGAAGATGCCCACGACGGCGGCCCACACCTCGGCGGCCTCCTCCTGGCGGACGAACACGCCGATGCGGGTCGCGAGCTGCGGGTTCGTGGACAGGCCGCCGCCCACCCACAGGTCGTAACCGGGTCCGAGCTCGGGATGCTCGACGCCCACCAGCGAGATGTCGTTGATCTCGTGGACCACGTCCAGGCTCGGGTGGCCGGTGATGGCGGACTTGAACTTGCGCGGGAGGTTGGAGAACTCGGGGGTGCCGATGTACTTGGCCTTGATCTCGGCGATCACCGGGGTGGGGTCGAGGATCTCGTTCTCGGCGACGCCCGCCACTGGGCTGCCGAGGATGACGCGCGGGCAGTCGCCGCAGGCCTCGACGGTGTCGATCCCCACGTCCTCGAGCCGCTGCCAGACGGTGGGGACGTCCTCGATGGCGATCCAGTGGTATTGGATGTTCTGCCGGTCGGAGATGTCGGCGGTGCCGCGGGCGAAGTCGGTCGAGATCCCCGCGAGTACGCGCAGCTGGTCGGTGGTGACCGCGCCGCCGTCGGTACGGACGCGCATCATGAAGTACTCGTCCTGCAGCTCGTCGGCCTCCAGCTTGGAGGTGCGGGAGCCGTCGAGGCCCTGCCTACGCTGGGTGTACAGGCCCCACCAGCGCATACGGCCGGAGAGGTCGTCCGACGGGATCGAGGCGAAGCCCTCCTTGGAGTACGTGTCCAGGATCCGCTGGCGCACGTTGAGCGCGTCGTCGGTGAGCTTGAACTCCTCGTTGTGGTTCAGCGTCAGCTTGCCGTCGATCTTCCACTGCCCCTGCGGCTTGGGCGCCCGCGCGGGACGAGCAGGGCGGGGGGCGGCTGCAGTATCGGTCATGCCCGCGACAATAGTCAGAACAGACTGGTCTGTCTATCCAGGGTGACCTAACCGACCCCCGCCCGCCCGTCGTCACTCAGGTGACGTCGAGTTCAGGCCCCCGGCAAGGTCGAGCCGAGATCCCCGGCGATGCCGAACAGGGTCCCCCAGAGGATCTGGACGATGTGGAACGGGAGGAACGTCGCCGAATCCACGAGGGTCGAGCCGGACTCCTGTACGAGACTGCCGGCCGCCGCCATCGACGACCCGGCGAGCTCTACGAGACTTCCCATGATGCACTCCTTCCGGAGCTGATCTGACGACCCATCCCTGTGGTGGATCCGCACCCCAGACGCCCCGCCGTCAGCCTAGGCATTTCCTCATAAAGTGGGAACCGTGCAGCATAACGGTTAGGCAATTAGTTAAGGAGCGGAAAGTTCACGATTCGGCGGTGGCGTCGGCCCCGCGACCGACCGTACTGTCTGAGACATAGCCCACAGCTGGTGGGTACCACATCGAAAGGACACACCATGTTCTCTGATTTCTGGGCAGGACTTGCAGCGGGCTCGGCCGAGCTCATCCCCGCGCCGTTCGGTTCGGCGGCCATCGACGGCCTGCTGCGCCTCCCGGCCTACGTACTCGGCACCCTCAGTGGTGGCGCGGAGCTGTTCGGCTCCTGATCTGATTCGACACGCCCCGGTGGTCCGCCACCGGGGCGTGTCGCGATTTCGGAAGCTTTACATCCCGCAGAAGTCGAGCCAGGTGTCGACCTCACGCCTGGCCTGCTCCCGCCCGAGGACATACGCCTCGGCGAGACGGTCGACGCGCCGCTCGTAGCTGCGGATCATCACCCGGTGCGGGCGGAAGACCAGTGCTTCGCCCGACTCCTCCAACGCCTCGATCTCGTCGAGGGTCTCGTTGTAGAGGGCCCAGCGGTGCATCAGCGCCTCCCCCACCGCCGGGAACCGGCGGAAGTAGGAGCGGTAGAACGGCGTCAGCCGCCGTGGCGGGATCTTCCGATACCCGTGCGGCTGGGTGAGCACCACCAGGAACTTGTCGTACCCCGCGTCGCGAGCCGCCGACAGCGGGATCCCGCCGTCGTGGCCCAGCGCCCCGTCGACGTAGTACTCGCCGTCGATGAGCACGGGCGGCATCCACACCGGCATCGTCGACGACGACCGGACCATCCTCATGAGGTCGCTCATCGACGTGATGTCGTCCTCGCCCCAGAAGACGGTCTCTCCGTCGGAGCAGCGGAACGTCCCGATCCGCGCCTCGGTACCGCTGGCGTCGAACGTCTCGAAGTCGTACGGGAGCACCTCGTCCGGCAGTCCGGCCTGCTCGTAGATGTACTCGGCGTTGAACAGACCCTTGCCGCGGGCGAAGCTTCGCCAGTCGCCGAAGTTCGGGTCCGCCGCCATCTCCACGAAACTCTTGCGGGCCCGGACCGCGTCGCGCGACACGTAGTTCGCCAGGTGGGAGGCACCCGCCGAGATCCCCGCGACCAACCCCGTGTGGATGCCCGCCTCGATCAGCGTCTCCACGACCCCCGCGGTGTGCACCGCCCGCATACCGCCGCCCTCGAAGAGCAGGGCGACGTCCGGGGCAGTCGGTGCGAAATCGGTCACGACTCCCAGGGTAGGTCGCATCGCCTCCGGGGCCGCGATCCGCTACCGTCACCGTGTGAGCGCTGTCACCGACTTCATCGTGTCCATCAACGACGTCTACTGGTACGCGGTGATCGCGCTACTCGTCGTCGCCGGTCTCTACTTCTCCGTCACCACCCTCATCGTCCAGATCCGGATGTTCCCGGAGATGATCAGGGCGATCTTCGAGAAGCCGTCGGACATCGAGGAGAACAAGAAGGGCATCTCCGCCTTCCGGGCCTTCACCATCTCCGCCGCCTCCCGCGTGGGTACCGGGAACGTCGCCGGCGTCGCGATCGCGATCACGGTCGGCGGGCCGGGCGCGGTGTTCTGGATGTGGCTGCTCGCGATCATCGGCGGCGCCACCGCGTTCGTCGAGTCCACCCTGGCGCAGCTGTACAAGGTCAAGGGCAAGGACTCCTACGTGGGCGGGCCCGCCTATTACATCCGCGACGGGCTGGGCTGGAAGCCGCTGGCCATCGCCTTCGCCGTGATCATCACCGTCACCTACGGGTTCGTGTTCAACGCCGTCCAGGCCAACTCGATCGCGCAGTCCGTCCGCAACCAGTTCTCCCTCGAGGGCTTCACCCCGGGCCTGATCATCGGCATCGTCCTCGCCCTCGTCGTGGGTGCCGTCATCTTCGGTGGCGTCCGCCGGTTGTCCGCGGTCACCGAGATCCTGGTCCCCGTGATGGCGGTGGCGTACATCGTCGTCGCCCTCGTCGTCGTCGCGATCAACATCACCGAGGTCCCGGGGATGATCTCCCTCATCGTCGGCCACGCGCTCGGGTTCCGCGAGGTCGCCGGCGCCGCGGTCGGCGCGGCCATCATGCAGGGCATGCGCCGCGGACTGTTCTCCAACGAGGCCGGCATGGGCTCGGTGCCCAACGCCGCCGCCACCGCATCGGTCTCCCACCCGGTCAAGCAGGGCCTCGTCCAGGCGCTCGGCGTCTACTTCGACACCATCATCGTGTGTTCGGCCACCGCCTTCATCATCCTGCTGGCCAACCCGGAGTTCGGCGGTGACCGCGAGGGCATCACGCTCACCCAGGACTCGCTGGCCGCCTCGGTCGGCGACTGGGGCGTCCCCTTCCTCATGGTGGTCATCTTCTTCCTCGCGTTCTCCTCCATCCTGGGCAACTCGTACTACGGCGAGGCCAACATCACCTTCCTGCGCGGCAACCCCGCCGCACTGCGGACCTTCCGCATCCTCGTGGTGCTCGCCGTCCTCGGTGGCAGCCTGGGCTCGGTCGACCTCATCTGGAACCTCGCCGACCTGTTCATGGGCGTCATGGCCACCATCAACCTCATCGCGATCATCCCGCTCGGCGGTCTCGCGGTGGCGCTCCTCCAGCACTACCTGCAGCAGCGGGCCAAGGGCCACAACCCGGTGTTCCACCGCGACGACCTTCCCAAGGCGCGGAACGTCTCCTCGTGGGACGGCACCGACCCCATGACCCACCAGCACGTCGCCGACGATGCCCGCGAGGTCAAGGCCGAGGAATGACCCCCCGCACGAGCGCCCGCGACCGCTTCACCGCGCTGCCCAAGGCGCACCTGCACGTGCACCTCGAGGCAGCGATGCGAGAGGCCACCCTGAGGCAGTGGTGCGCGGAGGACGGCATCGAGGTGCCGCCCCTCGTGGAGTATGCGGACTTCACCGCGTTCCTCGGCGCGTACGGCCTGCTCATCGACCTGCTGCACACCCCGGAGCGGGTCGGACGGCTACTGGACGAGGTGGTCGCCGACGCCGCCGCGCAGGGCGTCGTGGCGCTGGAGTTCGCGTCGATCCCCGAGAAGGCGGTGGCGTTCGGCTCCGCGGAGGAGGCGCTCGAGTTCATCCTCCCGGCCGCGGCCGACGCCGGGCGCCGTCACGGCGTGTGGACCGGGTCCATCGTGAGCATCGACCGCGGCGCCGGGCCCGAGCACGCACTGGAGGCCGCCCGGCTCGCCGCGCGGTTCGCCGACCGCGGCGTGGTCGCGGTGGGTCTGGTCGCGGACGAGCGCGGCAACCCCGTGGCCGACGCGGCCGGGGCGTTCGCGATCGCCCGCGACGCCGGGCTCGGGGTGGTGCCCCATGCCGGCGAACTGGCCGGCCCGGACGAGGTGCGGTCCGCGATCGAGCTGGGCGTGGACCGGATCCAGCACGGCGTCCGCGCGGTGGAGGACCCCCGGGTGCTGGAGCTGCTGGCCGAGCGCGGGACCTGCCTCGACGTGTGCCCCACCTCGAACGTCGTGCTGGACGTGTACCCCTCGCTGGAGGAGCACCCGCTGCCGCGGCTGCTCGAGGCCGGGGTGCGCTGCTCTCTGGGCGCCGACGACCCACTGCTTTTCGGTGTGGACGTCGTGGACGAGTACGTGGCCGCCCACGAGCGGATGGGCGTGTCGGTGGCGCGGCTGGTCGGGGTGGCGCGGGCGTCGATCGAGTCGTCGTTCGCGCCGGACGACGTCAAGCGGGACGCGCTCGCCCGGATCGAGGCCTGGCGCCTCGACTGAGCGCGGGGCGGACTCCGGGTGGGGTCAGGCACCCACCTTGGGGTCAGGCGCCGCGGCGGATGCTGTCGGCGGCGAGGATCATCGGCACCTGGAGCGGGAGCCGGCCCCACGCGATCACCTGGTACGGCCACACGGGCTTGCGACGCCAGGCGCGGACCATCTGCAGGTTTCCCGGGAAGACGCCGATGAACAGTGCGGTCGCGACCGCGCCGCCCACCTTCCGGGTGGCGGGCGCGGCCAGCAGTCCGGCGACCGCCACCTCCACGACGCCCGAGCCGTAGGTCCACGCGCGCCGACTGCCCGGCAGCTCCGGCGGGATGAGTCCGTCGAACGGCCGGGGCGCCACGAAGTGCAGCGCCCCCATCGTGCCGAGGGCAGCGGGCATGGCCCAGTAGCGGACGGTGCCGCGGGTGGTCGCGTTGCTCATTCGCCCGAGACTACGGGGGCGGCGGGCCGCTCACCGGACCTCGGGCAGAACCCGCTCGCCGAGCAGGCGGAGCGACTCCCAGCCCGCCTCCACCGGGATCCCGCCACACAGCGGGTGGGTGGTGATGAGCCCCAGGTCGCCGTCACGCACGAGTCGCACCAGCTGGTCGGGGGTCGCCACCACGTAGACACCCTCGTCGCGCAGTTCGTCGACGGTGCGGGCGTCGGAGTGCACGAAGGAGTTGCGGGTGCCGCCGGCGTCGCCGGCGCCGGCCTGCCAGGCGCGGTACCCGAGGGCGTCGGCGAGGAGGTGGTGGCCGTACCGCGCCCAGAACCGGTCGGGGTCGTCGGCGCAGAACACCGTCGCGGGGCCGGGAACGGGTTCGACGACGAGGCCGGGCCGATGCCCGTGGGCGAGGCATTCCGCCCGGTACAGCGCGGTGAGCTCGGGATCGTCGACCTGCGGCTGGAAGTGCATGCCGAGTCGCCCGGCCCGCCGGGCGGCCGCCCCGCCACCGCCGAGGAAGATGAGGGGGTGGGGGTCGGAGAACGGCCGCGGGGTGGGCGAGGACGGCGGGGAGCCGTCCGCCGGGTCGTCGCCGACCGGCTCGCCTCGCCAGGCGGCCAGGATGGTCTCCAGCTGGGCGTCGAGACGAGCGCCCCGGGTTCTCCAGTCGCGTGAGTGCAGCGCGTACTCGACCGGGCGGTAGCCGAGCCCGAAGGTGAAGCTGACCCGGCCCGAGGCGAGGTGGTCGAGGACCGAGATGTCCTCGGCGAGACGGACCGGGTCGTACAGCGGCGCGATGAGCGCCCACACCGTGATGGGGACGCGGCTGGTCACGGCCGCGACCGCCGACGCCGCGATGAGCGGGGACGGCAGATAGCCGTCCTCCGAGGCGTGGTGTTCGGAGAGGTTGACGGCGTCGTGGCCGGTCTCCTCGGCGTAGCGGGCCATGTCGAGGGCCGCGCGGTAGCGGTCCCGGCGCTCCTCCGGCCCGGCGCCCGGCGCGCGGAAGTCGAACCGCGTGACGACGTAGACCACTACACCCGCGCCCCGGCCAGCTCGGTGTACGCGGTGCCCCGCTCGTCGCGCTCCCACCAGGTGTCCGCCGGCGCACCGCCTGCCCCGGTGTCGCCTGTCCCTGTGCTGCCTGCCCTCGAGCCGCCCGCGCCGGCGGCCCCCACGCCCTGCCTGATGAGCTCCCGCTTGAGGATCTTGTTGGTCGCCGTGGTGGGCAGGTCCACGGAGATCCGGACCCAGCGCGGCCACGCCTTGGGCGACAGGTCCGGCTGCGAGGCGAGGAACTGCTCGAACGCGGCCGGCTCCAGCTCCGAGTCGTGGCGGGGGACGATCGCCGCGGCGAGCTGGTCACCCACCCCGCGTGGATCGGGCAGACCGTAGACGGCGACCCGTGAGACCGCCGGGTTGCGCAGCAGGATCTCCTCGACGATGCCGGTGGCCATGTTCTCGCCGTCGACGCGCAGCCAGTCCCCGCTGCGCCCGGCCAGGTAGACGAAGCCGTCCGCGTCGCGGTAGGCCAGATCGCCCGACCAGTACATCCCGTCCCTCATGCGGTCGGAGGTCGACGTGTCGTCGTTGTAGTAGCCGGCGAAGAACCCCGCCCCCTCGGTGTTGACGAGTTCGCCCACACACTCGTCGAGGTTGGTCACGGCGCCGTCGTCGTCGAACACCGCGCGGGGACACTCCTGACCGGTCGCGGGGTCATACACGGCGACCCCCGGGAACGGTTCCCCGATCGACGCCAGCGGCGAGTTCTCGGTCCGCACGATGATCACCGCGAGCTCGGTGGAGCCGTAGGCGTCGCGGACCTCGCACCCGAACCGCTGCGCGAAGGCGGGGATGTCCTTGGCCGCGGCCTCGTTGCCGAACGCGGCGCGGAGCGTGGTCTGGGCGTCGTCGGGGCGGGGCGGGGTGTCGAGGATGTAGGCCAGCGGCTTGCCCACGTAGTTCATGTACGTCACGCCGTAGCGGCGGATGTCGTCCCCGAACCGGGTCGCACTGAACCGGCGGGCCAGCGCCATGGTGGCGCCCGCCGCGATCGCCGGGGAGAAGCCGCTCATGATGGCGTTGGAGTGGAACAACGGCATGGACAGGTACAGCACGTCCTCGGAGGTCAGGCCGAACGACGGCGCGAGGTTCTCCCCGGACATCGTCACCGTGAAGTTGCCGACCTGCACCGCCTTCGGATCACCCGACGTGCCCGAGGTGAAGATGAGCATGAACGGGTCCATGGCCTCCACCGGCGGCGGGTCCTGGGGGGCGGATGACGACGCCACCAGCGCCGCCCACTCGTCGGAGTCGGTGTCGATCACGCTCACCTGACCCAGGTCGAGGCCGTCGAGCAGCGGCTTCAGCTCGGAGTCGGTGAGGATGACCTGGCACTCCGCCTTGCGGATATCGCGGGCCAGCCCCTCCCCGCGGCGGGTTGCGTTGAGCCCGACGATGACGTACCCGCCCGCCGCGCCGGCCGCCAACGCGTAGAGCATCTCCGGGGTGTTCTCCAGCAGCGTGGCCACGTGGAGCGGCCGCGCGGGATCCAGCATCCCCGTGACGGCACCGGCCCGGGCGTCCGCGCCCGCCAGGTAGTCACGCCAGGTGATCGAGGTGTCCTCGTAGCGGATGGCGACCACATCCGAGTCGGCGTGGCGGCGGAGTTGTTCGCGGACGGTGTCGGCCATGTGGGAATTCCTTCACGGGAGGCGGTGTGATCTGGATCATAGCCACATGGTTGACGGTCGTCAGGAACTCACAGCGATTGCCTCCGACTCCTCCGCGTAGCGCGGCGCCAGCGCCTCCATCTGCTGCATGACCTGCTGGATGGCCTCCGGCTGCTTGTCCGGTGGGTACTTGTACTTGCGCAGGGTCCGCTTGACCGAGGCGCGGAGCTTGGCTTTGACGTCTTCGCGAACCGTCCAGTCGGTGCGAATGTCGCGACGCATGGTGGCGACGATCGAGCGGGCGATCTCGGCCAGCACGTCGTCGCCGAGGACGTCGACGGCAGACTCGTTCAGCGCGACCACGTCGTAGAACGCGAGTTCATAGCTCTCCAGCGGCGGCTCGAAGCGCTGCCCGCGATCGGCCTCCGCGCTGACCTCCTTGGCGAGCTCCACGAGCTCGGCGATCACCTCGGCGGCGGTAAGCTGCTGGTTGGTGTACCTGACCATGAGCTCGTTGACGCGTTCGGAGAACAGCCTGCGCCGCACCTCGTTGCCGTGAGTGACCGTCGCGGCCTCCTCCAGCAACGTCGCCTTGAGCGCCTCGATCGCCAGGTGCGCCTTGGACGGCTTCTGCGCCTCCTCGACCCACTGCGGGGTGAGCGTGTCCAAGCGCGGAAGCGGCAGCCCGGCCTCGCGATAGATGTCGACGACGCCCGTGCTCGCGGCGGAGCCGACGATCAGCTCACCGAGAATGCGCTTGATCTCGTCCGGGACCAGTTCTCCGGCGCCGACCTTCTGTTGCGCGTCGAGCTTGAGCATCCAGACGCGGACCTCTTCGACGAACCGCACCTCGGGTCGGACCGTTTCGAGGGAGTCGTTACCCGCCGCCAGGGCCCACGCCCGCGCGAGTTTGGATGACAGGTCGCGGAAGCGGTCGGCGAGAGGGCGCGCGTCCGGGTCGTCGTCGTCGCGGTTTCCCGGTGTGCCCGGCGACCGCAGGCGGGTGACCACGGTGAGGAGCGCATCACGCCAGCCGGTCTTGGCGTTGGCGTGCCACTGCGCCTTCCACTCGTCGCCGATGAGCTCACGCACGCCTGCGAGCAGGTCGAGCACGATCTGCGCGGCCTCCTCGGAAGTGCGGCCGACGAGCCGGTCGCCGCCCTCCGGGGCCTCGCGGGTGAACTCCTCCAATGCCTTGGACAGGTTGTCGGTGAGCGGCGCGTAGCCCACGAGCAGTCCGTCCTGCTTCCCGCGGAAGGTGCGGTTGACGCGGGCGAGCGTCTGCATGAGCAGCGCCCCCTTGAGCGGCCGGTCCACGTACAGCGTGTGCAGCGCCGGGGCGTCGAAGCCGGTGAGCATCATGTCCTTGACGATGATCAACTCGAGTTCGTCGTCGGGGTTCTTCACCCGCTGCTTCACCGCGGCGATCGCACTCGGACGCCGGAGATGCCTGGTGACGTGCTCCTCGTCGCCCGGGTCGGCGGTGTAGACCACCTTGACCTTGCCCGTGTCGTCGGCATCGGAGTGCCAGTCAGGGCGGAGGGCGACGATCTCCTGGTACAGGTTCGCGGCGATGGATCGGGTGGCGCAGACGATCATCGCCTTGCCCGGGACACCGAGGAAGGGCCGCATGGCGTCGCGGCGGGTTTCCCAGTGGGTCACCAGATCGGCGGCCAGGGTGCGGATGCGCTCGGGGGCGCCGTAGACGGTGTCGAGCTTGGCCACCGCCCGCTGGAGTCGTTCGGCGTCCGCGGCATCGAGGCCGCTCAGTGCCTCCTCCGCGGCGTCGTCGAGCGACTCGTCGTCCACCCCGGGAAGGCGGGCCAGGCTGATCAGCCTTGGTTCGTAGACCACGGGGACCGTGGCGCCGTCTTCCACCGCCCGGTGCAGGTCGTAGACGTCGATGTCGGCGCCGAAGACCCGGCGGGTATCGCGTTCGCCCTCGGTGATGGGGGTCCCGGTGAAGGCGATGAGGGTCGCGTGCGGCAACGCGCTCTTGAGGTGCGCTGCGTAGCCGTCCAGGTTGTCGTAGTGACTGCGATGGGCCTCATCGGCGATGACGACGATGTTGCGCCGGTCCGAGAGCAGCGGGTGAGTCGCTCCGGAATCGCGCTCCGCCCTGCTCAGACCGAACTTCTGCAGGGTGGTGAAGTAGATGCCGCCCGAGCGGCGGTCCGCCAGCTGCGTCCGCAGATCGTCGCGGGTGCGGACCTGCACCGGTTGCTCCGGGAGCAGGTCGGAGATCTGGAAGCCGTCGAACAGCTGGGAGTCCAGCTCGGTGCGGTCGGTGATGACGATGACCGTGGGGTTGGCCAGTCGCGGGTGCCGCATGATCTTGGCGGTGTAGAGCTCCATCTCCATGGACTTGCCGGAGCCCTGGGTGTGCCACACGACGCCGGCCCGCCCGTCGGAGTCCACGGCGCGCACGGTGGCACCGACGGCTTTGGTCACTGCGAAGTACTGGTGGGGCTTGGCGATGCGTTTGATCAGGCCGGACTCGGTGGCGTCGAATGCGGTGAAGTCGCGGTGGAGTTGGCCGAATCGTTCGACGTTGAACACGCCGTCGATGAGGAGGTCGAGTTCGGTGATGGGCTCGGCCGAGCCCTCGAGGGCGGTGAAGGGGGCGATGCGGCGGCCGTCGTCATCGACGTTCCAGGGCGCGAAGTGGTTCCACGGGGTGAACGGCGTGCCGTAGCGGGCGGAGAGGTCGTCGGTGGCGACGACGACAACGGCGAAGCGGAACGCCATGGGGAATTCGTGGAGATAGGTGCGCAGCTGGTTGTACGCGAGCTCAGCGGTGGCGTTCTTGGCACCCGGCTTCTTGAGTTCAAAGATCGCGAGCGGCAGTCCGTTGACGTAGGCCACCACGTCGAATCGTCGTTCGTGTTCGCGGCTGCGGACCGTGACCTGATCCACGGCGTGGTACCGGTTGCGCGAGGCGTCAGCGGACAGGAAGCGGATGACCGGGGCGACCTCGCGGCCCTCGTCGTCGATGTAGGTCAGACCTTTGTAGCCGTCGAGCAGGATGTGGTGGAGCCGATGGTTTTCAGTGACGGCGTCCTGCGACTTGGGAGTGGTCACCTCGGCCATGGCCTGCTGGAGGTATTCCTCGGGCACGTCCGGGTTGAGGTTGATCAGCGACTGCAGGAGGGTGCCCCGCAGGACGATGTCGTGCCACGAGTCGCGCTCCCCCGAGCCGGGCGCGAGCGATGGCCCGGGGCGGTGCTCCCATTCGCGCTCGGCGAGGGCGTCGAGGATCCCCTGCTCGGCTTGGGCCTCGGACCAGCCTGTGGTCATCGTGTCCCCTCCACGTCAGAGCGGCGGGAAGCGTGGCCGGACACGAAAAAACCTGCCCCCAGAGGGGGCAGGTGGTATGCCCCGAGGTTAGCGTCGGCGCTGCAGCTGAGCAACGGACGTCGGGCAGATGGGCCTACGACGAGCCCATCACTGTAGGCGTCACTGCGCTCACTGTAGGTGTCACTGCACAGTGACCTACAGTGACCTACAGTGACGATCAGTGACGGGGCGCGCCTCGCAACAGCTACTACGCTGCTACCGCTCGGCCTGTGCCCACTCGATGTGGACCGGATTTCTTGGCTAGGAGCGTCGACCCGAGGACGACTTAAAGAAAGCGAGCAACCGGGCTGACCTGCTATTTCGACGTCCTGAGACGTACCTTTCTTACTTAGATTCTTGGCTAGCTTCATTGGGTCGGTCCTCACTTATGAAAGCTCCCAGCGCGGCCGGGTGCGGCTCCCTGCATTGTGGATCTCGCCGGACCTCCTCAGTTTGCTGAGCAGGTTGCCGATCTTGTTTCGCTTCTGCTCGTCACTGAGCGCGTCACTGAGCTGGCTCATGAGCAACTCGTCGATGTCGGAGCGACTGGCCGAGCTGAACTGCTCCAGGTAGTCGCTGATCTGTTTGCAGTAGAACGCATCGTCCTGGCCTCGGGTTCGGATGTACGCAGCCTTCGTTCCCGTTACTCGCGCAATGGTCGGTGCGACACGAAGGTGAGGTTGTCGTCCCTCGATCAGTCCGGCCTTCCGGAGGCGGCGGGCTACTGATGCCGAGAGCGGCAGACCCTTCTGGACCCGGTCGAGAGCGAGCACATCCTCGAGCGGCAAATCCTCGCGAGCCATGAGCAGCTTGGTGTACGCCTCGTCAATGACCGCGCCATAGACAGTGAGCTTGACCTCGCCGGGGTCGGTGAGATCGTAGTCGGGAAGCGGGAGGAACCGCTTGCGTTGCTGACTGACCATACGGTGAATCCCGTTTCCCATGTGGTCAACGAGGTTGAGTTCAGTCATCGCGGTCACCAGGAGCGGGTTGCGGTACCGACGAGGCACTGTGTCGCTCAACATGTAGTCATCAGGGGTGCGGTCGACAAAGTCACCGACGCTGAGGAACTCGACCCGATCCGGACGTTCGACGAGGACGATTCGTGAGTGCTGGCGGTAGTCCTGGTGCGCGATGCAGTTGTACAGAGCCTCGTGAAGACTTCCCTCGTCGTACTTCGAGATCTCGCGGTAGACGGCTCTGTTCGGGTCATTGAACCGGATCTGGACATTGCGGACACGACTGATCAGATCGTCAGCGGAAAGCAGGAACGGCGTACTGAAGTGTTCGAACGCCTGTTGTTCACCGGTCAATTTCCACGTGATCTCGGCCATGTGCGGGCTGATCAGGTGCGCCGAGGTGAACTTACCGAGCAGTACGATGGCAGCGCGGGTGACCTTGCCCCCAAGCGTCAACCGAACCTTCTCCAAGAAGGTGGCATCGTCCCAGCGCGCCACTTCGTCGGCCAGTCGCGGATATCTTTCAGTGAACCCCTTTCGCGCCTGAGCAACGGCTTCGGGATCCAGGTCCTCGAGTGTTGCGTGAGGGATGATCGTGGCCGTCCAGTCGCCTCCGATGGTCTGGTTGCGAATCTGATCCAGCTTGTCCAAGCCCAGGGGAACGAGACTTTCCCCGGCCCGCGCCCAGCATTGCCCTTTCCAAGCGATCGGCAGGCCTCGGGGCGCTGGCGGGATCTCGAAGAGCACCACGCGGCCGGCCACATGGTCGAGCTCGTGAATATCGCGAAACGCTACTCGGGGGTCGGTGTTCTGATTGATCTCCAGCTTGAGTGCGTTCAGGCGGTCTGCGTATTGACCATAGGTAGTGCCCACGACTTCGCGGAGCTTGTCATCGACTCCGAACACCAGCCACCCGGCGTCGTCATCGCGGAGGTTCGCCTCGTTGGCCAGTGCCGAAAAATACTTGCCGATGTCGCTGGAGCTGAAGCCGTCACGACCGCGTTTGAACTCGACCACCTCGTTCTCCCAATCGGCGATCAGCCGATCGAGGAGCGGGGTGAGGTCGCTGGCGTTCATAGGTGGATCATCGCAGGCGATACCGACACTTGCGAGGGGCGACGCAGCCTTCGCCGATTTAGCAATTCTGAACTCCTTTGGGCTGGCACTCAGAGGACGTCCTCGACAGAGCGCTCGGCGTCCTTCACTGAGATCCGGCCATTCATGAGTAGCGGTAGCAACTCGTCACGAGTGCGCTTCAAACTGTCGTTCTCCCTCTGGGCAACCTCCTGGAGCGTAAGCAGCGGACGCACGATTGCACCGAACTTTTCTTGATCCGCAAGATCCGGCAAGAGCACTTGATAAGAGGGGACGGCGCTTGAATGCAAGTGCAAGACTGTAGTGCCGTTCAAGTAGCCTCTGCAGTGACGCCGGAACCGATCGTCTTTCAGTAGCCAAAGTAAATACTCCGCATTGATCCCCGGATTCGCCCGCACTATCGCGGTGTCCAAAGAGGCAACCAGCTTCTTGAATCTCGAATCGGAACGCGCAGCAACAGCCTGCCCCACAACAACTGCGTCCTGCGTTAAGTCGGTGTGTGCGACAATCACATCCCCAGACGACACCACCTGATCGTCACGGTAAGGACCTGCGTAAGACTTGAGACCAGCTGGGTTGTAGGATCCGTCCCTGCTGAAGCACTTCAGGGTAAGCAAAGCGGCGTCCGACGGCGCAAGGTCCGCGCTCTTATACGAGGCGCCCTTTACCATGGTCGTGTACTTTCCCAGGGCCTCGGGAACACCGTTTGCAAGGCGCGCAAAGCCTTCGAACAGGCCAGCTGCATAGTCACCTGCTCTTATCGACACGGAGTTGATTGCGGCGATCTTGTCGTCAATCGCGCCGAGAACCTCGCCGATTGCTCGCTGCTGGCAGACCCCCGGCAGATCCACCCTGAGTGACCGAATGTCTCTCAGGCTTAAGTACGGCGCCATGTCCGTGCTAGAAGACATCGAATGAATCTGGTGTTTCGCCTTTGTTGATGCAAACCAGTAGCGAAGGTACCGAGGGTCAACGGTGCCCAAGTCTCTTACCCGGAAATAGCACAGCTGTGGGCTATAAACGAGTAGTTCGTCGTGGAGTTCTGGGACTATAGCTATTCGTCCGATCGTCCCTTTGGTCGTCAGGAGCAGATCGCCTTGCCTAGCGAATTTCTGACCGATCTTCTTTGCGTTGTCCGTTGCAACGAAGTCTTTCCCATTGCTTCCAACCCAGCCGTCATGTACATCCGCCACTCGGAGGATTCGATATCCCTCATCAGCGAGTTGGTCCTTGCGGGTGCGGTAGCCATCGCTAAATTCAAGCACCCCGTCGTCGGCCAGGGCCCCAATCGTCGTCCTCACGCGAGCCTCCCCAGCTGCTCTCGAACCACGGCATCGAGCCGGGCCGACTCATCGAGCGCGGCGGTCAGCTCGCCGGTGAGCCGCGCGATCTTCTCGTCGATCGGCTCGTCGTCCTCCTCCGCCTCGGGCACGCCCACGTAGCGGCCCGGGGTCAGCGCGTAGCCGGCGGCCTTGATCTCCTCGAGCGTGGCCGATTTGCAGAAGCCGGGCACGTCCTCGTACTCGCCCTCGGCCGACGGGCGGCCTCGCCAGGAGCGGAACGTCTCGGCGATGCGCTGCAGATCCTCCTCGCTCAACGTGCGCTCCACGCGGTCGATCATGTGGCCGAGCTCGCGGGCGTCGATGAACAGCACCTGCCCCCGACGATCCACCGAACCGCCCTTGCCGGCGGCCTTGTTCTTCGCGAAGAACCACACGCACACCGGGATGCCCGTCGCCCGGAACAACTGCCCCGGCAGGGCGACGATGCACTGCACCACGTCGCCCTCGACCATCGCCTTGCGGATGTCGCCCTCGCCGCTGGTCGAGGTGGTCATGGTCCCGTTGGCCATCACCACGCCGGCCTCGCCGTTCGGCGCCAGCTTGGACAGGATGTGCTGCATCCACGCGTAGTTGGCGTTGCGCTTGGGCGGCACCCCGTAGACCCAGCGCGGATCGTCCTCGCGACGTGCCCAGTCCTTGATGTTGAACGGCGGGTTGGCCATCACGTAGTCGGCCTGCATATCCGGGTGGATATCGCGTGCGAAAGTGTCACCCCACCGCGAGCCGAGGCCCTGTGAATCGATCCCGTGGATCGCCAGGTTCATCTTGGCCATCCGCCACGTGCGCTCGTTGAGCTCCTGCCCGTACACCGCGACGTTGGTCGGATCCTCCTTGTGCCCCTCGAGGAACTTCTCCGTCTGCACGAACATGCCGCCCGACCCGCAGCACGGGTCGTACACCCGCCCCGAGTGCGGCTCGAGGATCTCCACCAGCGTCCGCACCACCACGGGCGGGGTGTAGAACTCGCCGCCGCGCTTGCCCTCTGCCTTGGCGAACTTGTCCAGAAAGTACTCGTAGACCTCCCCGAGCAGATCCCGCGCCTTGGAAGCGCCACCGCCGGTGAAGCGCGCCGCGTTGAACAGGTCCACCAGCTCACCCAGTCGACGCTGCTCGACATTGTCGCGACCGAACAACACCGGCAGCGTGCCCACCAACGACTCGTTGGCCTGCATCAACGCGCGCATCGCGGCGTCGATCAGCTCACCGATCGACTGCGCGTCGTTGGTCGACGACGCCGGGATGCCCTTGGCATGCCGCGAGAGGTACTCCCAGCGGGCCTCGGCGGGCACCCAGAACACGCCCGAACCCAGGTACTCATCGCCGTCCTCGAGCGTTTCCGCGACATAGGACTCGTCCTCACCGGAGAGCTCCTCGCGGATCGCGTCGCGCCGCTCGGAGAACGCGTCCGAGACGTACTTGAGAAACACCAACCCCAGCACAACGTCCTTGTACTGCGACGCATCCATGGACCCGCGGAGCTTGTCCGCCGCTTTCCACAGCGTGTCCTTGAGCTCCTTGGGCGTCGATGCCTCCATGGGCATCGGAACCAACACTTTCGCCATCAGGCGTTCTCCTCGTAATTCTGATCTGAATAGTCGTGGTCTAGGCGCAGCGTGCCCGCCGCGAGTCCGTCGGAAAGTTCTGTGGTGAGCGCGTCGAGCGCACTCAATTCGGCCAAGAGTCGTGCCCGATGCTCGGCGGCCCGTGCCGCCACCGTGCGCCAAGGGCTACAGGCGTCGACGACGACGGTGCGCAGCCGCCAGGAACGGCAATCCGATCCCCGCGCAGCCGAAATATCTCGAACCGCGAGCTCGGGAAGAATACGTCGCGATCCCTCGACCGGTTCCAGACACCGCAGGATCCGGGCTGGCGCCTGAACGGCATTGCCGCCGACTGTGTCGATGATCGCGGCCGGCCCCCTCGTCGTCGTAAACACCACGTCGCCCGGCTCCGAGAGCCGGAACCGAGGCGCGCGCCGGACCAACTCCACCAGACCGACCGACCTCGACCCGATCGCGCACTGTCCACGCACCTCGTCCGGGCCGATCACCCCGATGCCGCCCGGACCCGCCGCGAACACCTCCGCGGGGATGCGCACGCCCGTGATCACCCGGGCCGGCCGGTGCTTACCCGTGGTCGCCGCTCTCCACGGCAGGGAGTGATCAGCCGCAGATCCGGCCGCCACCACCTCGACCCCGTCGAGCACCCCGGACGCCGACGCGTCGCGCTTCTCCCACAGGCGGGCCAGCGCATCACCGCCGTCCTCCGCGACGTCGGTGGTGACCGGCAGCGCGAGCGCGGATCTGGCCACCGCCGCCTCGGTGAGTCGGTGTTCGCTGCGCAGGAACGCGTGACTCCGCCGTGCGACACCTCCGCGGAGAGCCGCGACAGCGTCAGAGGCGAGTGCACGGTTCTCCCGCATATCGAGCGCATGGGCCGAGTGCTCCCCGAATGTCGTGAAACTCCGCGCACCGGCAGTGTCGCCTGACTCCCCCAGCACCCACAGCGCCATCCGACGACGACCACCGAACCGGCACAATCCCCGCGGCAGGCGAGCGACGTAGCGCAGGGGCGCCACATAGTCGCCGCCTGTCCCGCTCAGGATCCGCCGCCGATGGTCCGTCCCCGGCAACTCGTCGACCAGCAGCGGGGCGGGAGCGAACACCACCGCAGCGCTGCCCGGCTCCAGGCCCAGCACCACGTTGTCGATCGTGTCGAAGAAGCTCTCAGTCCGGTCCCGGGGAATTGCCGCCCACTGCCCGACGAGAAGGGTGGCCGAACCGGCCGTCGCCGATTCCAGGCGAGTGCCGAGTGCGGCGAGGTACCGCCAGAGCAGTCGATCCACCGGCCCGGCCGGGTCATCCGGCGCAACGACGCGCGGCCGATCCGACTCCGAAGACCTGGCCACCACGCTCGCGAGCAGACGCAGCCCGCCCGGACCCCACGGCACGAGTGCCCTCTCGGAGTCGTCGGCCAGCGCCGCGACCACCTCACACGCCAGCGCGTCGCCCGTGCTGGTGAGCGATTCCGAGGCGAGCGGCGCGTCCTTGGCCTCCTGACGCTGCGCCAACCGTTCGAGAACCCGTGTCGCAGTGATGCCGGCTTCGGCAAGGCGATCGACGCACGCGACCAGGTCGCTGTCACGCAGTGCCCTATCCGCCTGCGCCACGGACAGAACCGACTCGACTGCGTGCCCCACCGGAAGCGTCGCAAGGTCGTCGCGGCTCTGGTCAGCCAGTGGCGCACCGGACAGCGCGTGGAGCAGGAGTAGCGCCGAGGCGTCGTCGAGTTGCGAGGCCGCCCGGTCCATCAGCGACGAGAACAGCGCCGCATCCTCGTGCGCGTCCGGATTGTTCCCCCGGCCGGTGACGCGCAGCCAGCGGCCGACCTCGTTCGCGGAGAACACCAGCCGCGCCGGGTCCACCGGGGCAGGGAAGGGATGCTCCGATCCGGCTGACCGGGAGCGCCACACCGAGACGACCGGGCGTTTCACACCGGCGAGGTCGGCGATCTGCTGCATGGTCAGCGTCTCCACGGGGTCACCTCCGTTCGGTCCGTCAGGTCTGCGATGTAGACGACGCTACAGCCGATATCGACCGGACCATACCCTCTTGCCGATAAGTCCCCTTTTCCTCTTAGCCGTTATCACCCACGCGCTATGTCGAGGAAAGGTCTCCGGGGAAGCCAACCGCACTCGATCCCTCGGAGGTCACTCGTGAACAACGCCCTCACGGTCGACCACCTCACGGATTGGAGCCTCCTCGAATGGTGGCTTCACTACCTCGGGGCGATCGCCATACCCGTCCTGACAGTCTTCCTCGTACTGGCCGCACTTGAAGCGTGTAGGGCGCTCGTCCGCATGAGTTTGCCGAACCCGGTCGAGGCAGCAGTCGGTGTGGGCCTGATCTCCGGCGCCTTCGCGGTCGTGTTCCTCGGCCTGAGCTGGCACATCGACTTGCTGTACGGATCGCTACGGCATATCTCCAGCGCGACCGGGGCTGTCGTGGCCGGTCTCGGCACCGCGCTCTTGGTCGCCGCAGCCTCCGTGGTCCTGGCACTCAAGCTGGGACTAACCAGACGGCGCCGGCTCGCCGTGGTCGCCCTCGCCGCCGCAATACCTGCAGTCTTCAGTCTCGTCCATGACGGCCTCTACCGGGAAGCGACCTCGTCCGTGGTCGACACGGCGAGTGTCGGTATGCACTCACCCACACGAAGCGCCGCAGGGGGCCAGCCGAGCCGGCCCGGCGACGCCCCAACGGACGTTCTGCCGCGCTCCCCTCCGGCAGACCAGCACGCACTCACACCCGAAGGCCTCAGGGCCGCATCGGCTCCCGACTACTCACTTCACCAAGGAGACTTCCCATGTCCTCGACCTCCCTCCGTACGTACGGCACCGCTGCCGTGACTGCCGCCCTCCTGGGCGCCGGCTCGTTCCTCGCGCCGGCCATCGCCCAGGCGCAGTTGGTCGACCCCGTCGACCCCACTGACATCATCAAGATCGACTCACCTGACCTCGCCGTGAACGTCAACGGCACCACGGCGAACTTCACGGTCACCGCCCCCGAGAACATGGCCTGCGTCGGGCCTCTGGTGGTCGAGGGTGCGATCAGCGAGAAGGACATCGACCCCGAGACCTGGAACGAGACCTTCTTCGAGGACCTGTTCAGGAATCCGGTCTGGCCCACGAAGGAATCCGACCTGCGCGTCGTGGTCAACGAGTCCAGTGACCTACTGGACGAGGAGGGGGCCTACGTGAGTCCTCACAAGGTCAGCGTGCCGGGCCTGGACGACGGGGACTACGTCGCCACGTCGATCTGCGTCACCGAAGACAGCATCGCGCCCCTCGCTGCAACCGATGAGATCTCGACTCTCGCGGACGTCCAGTACCCGGTCGAGATTCACTTCCGGAACTTCTCGGTGACCACTACCGGGAGCGTCAATCTGGGCAGCGTCGACGTGTTCGGCAGCCTCGGGAGCTGACCACCTGGACCGGGGGCCCGGCTCGTCGCTCAACTGACGTAGCCGGGTATCCCGGCCCGCTGCTAATCGACGCATTGCCCTTCTGACATGGCGGTACGCATCCTTCGGGAGTCGTGCCCGGCCTGATCGGGAGGGCATTGTCGTATTCCTTCGCCGTCGCGGCCGCAGATGTCGTGGCGGCGGCGGATGCCGAACTTTCTCTACTGTGGCGTGCACACCTGACTCGACCCGAGGGAGACCACACATGGACGTCGCCGCCGTCGCCGCCACCGCACCGGACGCACCCCTGGAGAAGACCACGATCCGACGTCGGGACACCGGCCCGGACGACGTGCTCATCGAGATCGAGTACGCCGGCATCTGTCACTCCGACATCCATCACGTGCGCGGCGAGTGGGGGCAGACCACCTATCCCGTGGCGCCCGGGCACGAGATCATCGGCATCGTCCGCGAGGTCGGTTCCGAGGTCACCCGGCACGCGGTGGGCGACCGCGTGGGCGTCGGGTGCCTGGTCGGCGCCTGCCACGAGTGCGCCTCCTGCCAGGCCGGCCAGGAACAGGAGTGTGAGCGCGGGTCGGTCGCGACCTACGGCTCCCCGCTGCCCGAGGGCGACCCCGAGGGCCCGGTGACGAACGGCGGCTACTCGACCCACATCGTGGTCGAGGAGCCGATGGTGGTGTCCGTACCGGAGGGGCTCGACCCGGCCGCGGCGGCGCCGCTGCTGTGCGCGGGGATCACGATGTTCTCGCCGCTGAAGCAATGGAACGTCGGCCCGGGCACCAAGGTCGCGGTGATCGGCATGGGCGGACTCGGCCACGTCGGCGTGAAGCTCGCGGTGGCGATGGGCGCCGAGGTGACGGTCCTGTCGCAGACCACCTCCAAGCGGGACGACTCGCTGAAATACGGCGCCGTGGAGCACTATGCGACCGCCGGCGACGAGGGCAAGGCCACGCTCCGCGAACTCCGCGGCACCTTCGACGTCATCCTCAACACCGTCTCCGCGAGCCTGCCGATGGACCGGTTCCTCGCCACGCTCAAGCCGCGGGGGGCGCTGGTCAACATCGGCATCCCGACCGAGCCGATGTCGGTGCGGGCCGGGTCCGTCGCCGCCGGGCGCAGGATCCTCACCGGGTCCATGATCGGGGGGATCCCCGAGACCCAGGAGATGCTCGACTTCTGCGCCGAGCACGGGATCACGGCCGACATCGAGCTCATCTCTGCGGACAAGATCAACGAGGCGTACGACCGCGTCGTGAGCTCGGACGTCCGGTACCGGTTCGTGATCGACGCCAAGACGTTCTAGGAGACTGCTGAACAAAGTGCGTGTCCGGCCTGCGGGGTTGGGGTGGCCCTGAAATGATGTGGGTCATGCAGGGTGAGTCGGATCGGCAGCGCGAGTTGCTGGATGTGGAGTCGGTGGCGGGGCATCTGCTCGAGGAGGGCAGCGTGTTCGCGTTGCTCGCCGAGCACCGGGACCGGCTGTTCCCGGACGAGTTGTTCGCCGACCTGTTTCCCTCGGGCCGGGGCCGGCCGTCGATTCCCGGTGAGGTGATCGCCTCGGTCATCGTGCTCCAGGCACTGTTCGGTCACTCAGACCGGGAAGCGGTCGACGCGCTGACGTTCGACCTGCGGTGGAAGGCCGCCTGCGGGTATCCGGTCGATGCGAAGGGTTTCAACTCGTCGACGTTGACCTATTGGCGACGCCGCCTGGCGGCCAGTGACCGACCGCAGCGGATCTTCGAGGTGGTGCGCCAGGTCATCGCCGAGACCGGTGCGGTCAAGGCCAAGACCCGCCGGGCGCTGGATTCAACGGTCTTGGACGACGCAGTGGCCCGTCAAGACACGATCACCCAGCTCATCGCCCAGATCCGCCGGGTCGGCCGCGAGGTGCCCGGGGCGAAGGAGCTGATCGCCACCGAGTGCACCCGGCTGGCGGCGGTGTGCGGGCAGGACTACACCGAGGCCGGTAAGCCGCGCATCGCCTGGGATGACCAGGCCGCCCGTGATGAGTTGGTCTCCGCCCTGGTGGCCGATGCTCTGGCGCTGTTGGCGGCACTCGATGTTCAGGCGATCACCGCCGCCGGCGGCAAGCCGGCCGAAGCGGTCGCCCTGTTGGCGCTGGTAGCAGGGCAGGATGTCGAACCGGCCGAGGATTCAGACGGTACCGACGGGCGGTGGCGCATCGCCCGCCGCACCGCCCCGGATCGGGTGATCTCCACCGTGGACCCCGATGCCCGCCACGCCCACAAGACCCGCCAGCGCCGCCAAGACGGGTTCAAGGCCCACATCGTGGTCGAGCCCGACACCGGCCTGACCACCATGTGCTCCCTGACCAAGCCCAACGGGCCGACCAACTCCGATGCCGCGGTCGGCGCGCAGCTGGTCACCGCCGATCCCACCATCGACGCCGGCGAGCCGGTCGAAGTGCTCGGCGATTCCGCCTATGCCAGCGGCGACATGCTGCACACCCTGGCCGGCAAGCAGTGGCTGCCCCTGGTCAAGCCGTGGCCGCTACGGCCCGCAGTCGAGGGCGGGTTCACCCTGGATGACTTCACCTTCGACGCCGTGGCGGGCACCCTGACCTGCCCCGCCAACATCACCCGTGGCCTGTCTGCCAAGGGCAATGCCACCTTCGGGGCGGCGTGTCGTGGCTGCCCGCTGCGTCAGCGGTGCACCACCTCAGCCACGGGGCGCAAAGTCGTGCTCGGCGAGCATCACCTGCTGCAACGCCAGCACCGCCAGCGGGCCGGCGATGAGGACTTCAAGACCGTCTACCGCCAGAACCGACCGATGGTGGAACGCTCGATCGCCTGGCTGACCCGAGGTGCCCGCCGCGTGCCGTACCGCGGGGTCGAGAAGAACAACGACTGGCTCCACCACCGCGTTGCCGCCCTGAACCTGCGCCGGCTAGTCGCGATGGGACTAACGAGCCAGAACGGAACCTGGGCCCTGGCCTGATCAGCGGGCCGGGGCCAGGCATTCCCGCCCCAGCACAGGCTCGAACAACCCGCGGTGGGCGCCGCGAACCTCTCGCCCTTCTCGCCGAACCCAGAAATCTCCAACACCGCACCTCGCGCGACGGCCAACCGGCCCTCACGCACACCGGCCGTGCCAGGATCGCAGCTTGTTCAGCAGTCTCCTAGGGGAGACCATCAGGTTTCACCGGTGAACCACATCCAGATGAAAGTCCCCACGAATCCCACCGTGGAGAGGATAAGGACGGTCCGGCTGTAGTGATCCTCCCAGGCCATCTGGATGAATCGCCGCTTGAACTCTTCCCACTTGCCGTCCCAGAAACCGGGTTCCGGTTCCAGGGCGGGGTGTTCGTAGGGGTGCGGGTCGCGTTCCGACGGGTCGTCCCGTCTCTGCCCATACCTCATGGTCGTGTCACCTCTCTGCCGTGTGGGCCCGGTACCGGTCGTGAGCCATATCGCCCGCCTGCTGTCCCAGGTACGTCCCGACGGCCGCACCGATGCCGGCGCCGATGAACGTGCCGAGGGGACCGAACATCGTTCCTGCGACGGCGCCGGCTGCGGCGCCTCCGAGCGCGCCGCCACCCAGAGCCCCGAGGGTCTCCGCGACGGCCTCGCCGGTCGACGTCTTCCCCTGGACGTGGGCCTTCACGCCGTCGTACACCGTAAGCCCGCCACCGACCGGACCGGCGACCCTACCGAGTCCCCGCAACCCCGTTGCCGCGGCTCTGCCGAAGTCGTCCGGGGCCGGGTTGAGCATGTGCTTCCCCCGCGTCAGTGGATCGAGTTCATCGGCGACGTCCGGGTAACCCCGTGACGCGGCCCCCGTCATCGCGTCCACACCGCGACCCGGCCACGGGTCGTCCGGGCCCGGGATCGGCGACCGATCGACCTCGGGTGGGATCGCGGCGTGCAGCCGAGCGGCGATCTGGTCGATCTCGCGCCCGTAGTGCTCATCGAGGGAGCGAACGGTGTCGACCGCGGAGCTGATCGCCTCCGCATGCTCATCGACCGTCGATTGATCGATGTCGTCGCGACCCGACAACGGACGCACCGACGATTCGCTCACCTCGAGTCCGGCTGCCCCGGCATCGGCGATCCGATCTCGAACCGTCTGAACTGCCGGCCCCAGAGCAGCGTGCGAGCTCCGGAGAGCATCAGCCAGATCCTCGAGTCCGTCAGCCAGCGTGCTGACGTGCGACTTCTCACGTTCCACGGTGTCGAGGACGGCGTCAGCGGCCGCCCCGTCCCAGCCATCATCCAGCTCCATCGCACCGTCGACCAGGTCCCTCCGGATGCCCTGCGCCACCGAGTGCTGCCGGCCGACCTCGCCGCCGGCCCCCGCCAATGCGGACACGTCCCAACGACGAATGTCCGCGACTGTCCAGCTCACCGCCGGGCCACCGCTGCGAGGAGAGCCGCGAAGTCCTCATCCTCGGCCTCGAGGAACCGGTGCGCCTCGGCCGCGAAGTCGGCCAGGCCCCCGAGCCGACCCGCGATTCTCTCGGCGCACACCGCTGCCGCACCGCACGCCCGGTCCACCGCCTGCTCGATCGCCGACCCGCCCGGAAGACCGCCGCCCAGACGTGCCGTGACCTCGGGAAACGTCACCTCCGCGGCCGCCTCCCCGCAGTCGCGGAACACCGAGACCGCGCTCGCGATCCTCCCGGCATCCGCCCTGATCGTCCCGTCGGGCACGAGCCCTCCTCGTCGTCGTTCCGGTCTACTACCGGGACGCCCCCGTGGCGTCCTCACCATGTACGACGCGCGCCCCACGCCGATCGGTTCCCCCGTGTCGTACCCGTGGTGTGTACTCGGGAGTGTGGAAGGGACACCGGTCACGACCGGTTCCACCCACGACCCGGCGGCGTCGCCCGGCGTCGGGACCTCTCCCTCGAGGAGTGCACCATGTCGCTCACCTGGACCCCCACCCTCGACCGCGCGCTCGCGGTCGCCGCCCGTTGCCACGCCGGCCAGACCCGCAAGGACGACCCGACGCCCTACATCGCCCACCCGGTCGCGGTGGCGCTGATCGTCTCGGACTTCACCGCCGACGAGGACGTGGCGGTCGCAGCGCTGCTGCACGACGTCCTGGAGGACGTGCCGCCATCGGTGTACTCGGCCGACGACATGACCGCCGAGTTCGGCGAGCGGGTCACGGAGCTCGTTCGCGGCGTGTCGGAGGAGAAGACCGCCGGCGAGGAGACCCCGCCGTGGCGGGTGCGCAAGGAGGGCTACCTCGCGCGACTGGCCGAGGACTCCCACGAGTGCCTGCTCATCTCGGCCGCCGACAAGATCCACAACCTGCGCTCGATGGTCACCGCGCACGAGCGGCTGGGCGGTGACATGTGGGGCCTGTTCAACGCCGGGCCGGAGGAGAAACTGTGGTTCTACCGCGCGATCGCCGACGCCGTCGCCGAACGGCTCGGTGACTGCACCGCCTCGCGCGAACTCCGCCGGGCGGTCGACGACGTGGCCGCCCTCGCCCCGGTGGGATGAGGCCGTGCGTGACCAGCTCTCCGGCCCGGGCAGCGCGCCGCTGCGTCCGGCGGAGGACCCCTGGGACGGTTTCGAGTCAACCCTGGCCGGCCATCTCCGCAGGCCGGGGGCGGTCGGCGCGATGGAGTTCACCGCCCCGTCCGAGGCGTCCGGAACGCGGGGGCGGTGCGTCGTCCACCTCGCGCCCGGCGGTGAGCGCACCTGGGTGACCGTGCGCCTCGCCGGTCACCCCCTCGTGGAGGAGATGATCGCCCACACCGCCCCCACCGCGCCCGGCACCATCGCCCGGGCGGTCGTCGATGCCTGCCGCGACCGGCTCGGGGTACCGCACCCCCAACTGCTGACTCTGCGCTGCCAGGGCACGGTCGGGCGGCACACCGGACCGCTGCGTCTGCTCCGCACCGACTCGATCCCCATCGGCAACGACCCCGCCGACCACCCGAACCCCATCGACATGGCGGTGGAGGTGGCCGACCACGAGGACGCCCGGGAACGGTTCGAGGCGATCGTCGAGAGAGTCACGGGACGGGCCTGCGTGGTCGACGACCACGGGGCCATCGTCTTCGACCACGTCGGCCACCGGATGCACGTCTCATTCGCCGAGGACGAGCCGTACGCGCGCATCTGGGCGTGGGTCGTGCGGGGAGTGCGCTCCAGGTCCGACGCGGCGCTCGAGCTGGCTCGACTCAATCTCGACGACGACCGCACGTCGTGGATCCTCGACGGCCGGCACGTCCTGCAGCGGACCACCGTGCCGGTCGCCCCGCTGCTCCCCCGCCACGCCCAGGTAGCGCTCGAACACTTCCTGTTCACGTTCTCCTCGACGCGGGACGCGATCGCCGCGAGGCTGGGGCCCCGGTAGCCGCACAGACGAAAGCCGGTGCGTTCGGCGTGGACCGAATGCACCGGCTCTCTGCGGCGACCCTGACGGGACTCGAACCCGCGACCTCCGCCGTGACAGGGCGGCGCGCTAACCAACTGCGCCACAGGGCCGTGCTCGTGGCACGGGGTAGGACATTAGCGGAACCCCCGACCGCGCCCTCGACCACCCCGTCACTCCGCCCAGAAGGACACCATCGGCTGGCTCGAGATCAGCTCCCCACCCTGGTAGATCCACATTCCCGACGAGTCGATCGAGTAGAGGACGTCGTTGTTGGCGACCATCGCCGAGCCACCGGAGACCGCGGGATCGTCGATCTCCACCCCGGCCCCGTCGGCGTAGCCGCGGTAGTAGTACCGGCCGTTGTCCGGATTGACGCAGATGGAGAACGAGGCCTGGGTGGTGCGGCCGATCATCGCCGCCGGATCACCGGCATTGCACCGTGCCTGACGGTTGTCGACCCAGCCGGAGGAATCCGCGCCGGCGGGATACCCGACGGTCGGCGACGAGCGGGTCGCGGGCGCCTCGCGGGTGACCGTGACGGTCTCGCGCTCCGGCGCGGTTGTGTAGGCGGTCTCCGTGACCGGGGGCTGTGAGGGAGCCGTGGGGGACGACGACGAGGAGACAGCGACCACCTGACCCGACCCGTCGCCGGAGACGCCGCCCGGGCGCAGGAAGAGATAAGCGATCGCGCCGATCAGCGCCAGCGCCAGGATCGCCAGGAGCGCGATGAGGGCGATGGCCACGCCGGAGCCCCCGCGCTGTGGTTCGGACTGATACCCGGACCCCTGCCATCCCTGCGGTGTCCGCGATCCTGCCGCCCCATTGTCCCAGCCGTACGACATCGGCGGTGCCCCCTCGCTTTCCGCTGCCCCGGGTGGGCCGGTCTGACCGGACGGTAGCAGCAGGGTCCGACGCCGTCAGCGGTGATGAGAGACCGTCCACCCCGGGGTTGTCGGACCCGTGGGGCACCATGGCGGTGTGACCGGATCCCAGGCTCATCCCACCGCCCTCGCCGCCGAGGTGCACCGCCTCCGCGGTACCGACCCCCTCGGCCGCATCACCGTCCTCGTGCCCTCGTTCGGTGCGGTCCGGGACCTCGTCCGGGCGTTGGCGCTCAGTGGTGGCTCGGTCAACGTGGCGGTGCGGACCGCCTCCCAGGTGATCAGCGAGCTCTCGGCTCCCGCACTGGCACCGAGGGCCGCACTCCCGTTCCCGCTCCTAGCCGCCGCCGTCGAGAAGGCGTTGGACGCCGACCCGGGGTACCTCGAGTCGGTCGCCGCCGAGCCCGTCACGGGGCAGGCTGTGGCCCAGGCCTGCCTGCGGCTCGGGACCGTCGAGCCGGGGTCGGTCGGCGCGCAGACCCGCTTGCACTCGGAGGTCCTCCGGCTGGCCGACGAGGTCCACGCGATGACAGGTGCCGCGTACTACACGCAGTTCGAGGCCGTGGGCATCGCGCTGAAGCGTCTGGACGAGCTGGGCCGGATCGTGCTCGCCGCACCGTTGCGCGGGACTCAGGCCGAGCGCAGGCTGCGGGCCGCGCTGGATCAGCGCGGTATCTCCCCTCTTCCCGGCACCGGATCGGACCATCTCGCCTCCGCCGCCGAGCCCGGCACCGGGAAGGCGGTCACCGGCACCCACGTGCTCCACGCGTCGGATTCCGATGACGAGGTGCGCGCAGTGGTCCGATTCGTCCGCTCGCGTCTCGCAGACGGGGTCCCCGGCTACCAAATCGGTGTCTACTACCCCTCACCGGACCCCTACTTGCGGCTTCTCCACCGAGCCTTCGCGGAAGCCGGGATCACCGTCTACGGCCCCTCCGACGCGGCACTCGGCCGCTCCCCCGCCGGCCGTACGATCGTGCGGCTGCTGGGCCTGGATGCCGACCGGATGCCCCGCGCCGATCTCCTCTCGATCATCGCCGAAGGTGCGATCGCCCCGTTCGACGACGACGGCGCCGCCGTCTCGTCCCGGCGGCTCGAGATCCTCACCCGGACGCGCTTCCCCGTCATCGGTGCCGGCGACTGGGAGCGACTGGCCGAGTATCTGCAGGCCGAGCCTGAGGCCCTCGCCGAGTCCGAACGGGCCGCCGCTGCCGCGCTGCTGCGCCTGATCCGAAACATCCGTTCCGGACTCACTGCCGTCGACGCCGCGCGTACCTGGACGGAGGCCACACGGGCTGTGACAGGTCTCGTCGCCTCACTGTTCCGTCAGGCCCCCGACCGGGCCGCCGTGCTCGCGGTGCTCGGTTCCCTAGGCGATCTGGATACGATCGCGCCGGCGATCACCCGGGATCGCGTCGTGGGTGCGGTCGCCACGCGACTGGACGCGATCGGTGACCGTGTCGGCGAGGAGGGCGCCGGGGTCGCCCTGGGGCCGATCGACGACGCCGTGGGTCGCGATCTGGACACCGTCTGCGTCGTGGGAATGGCGGAGGGATTGCTCCCGGTCCTGCACAAGCCCGACCCGCTCGTCCCCGAGGGCGCGGTCGAGCCCCCCTCCTCCGAACGACTCGACGAGCGGTACCGGGTTCTCCAGCTGGCGCTGACCGCCGGCTCCGAGCACCGCATGTGTTCGTTCCCCCGTGGGTCGATGCGAGGCGGCGGCGACCGGATCCCGTCCCGCTGGCTGCTGCCCACCCTGTCCCGACTCGCCCGGAAGTCCGTTCGCGCCACCAAGTGGCAGCAGGACGTCGACGGATGCCCGGCCGTCACCGCAGTGCCCTCGTTCGTCGACGGCGTGCTCACCCCGCCGACCGCCCTCGGTTCGGACCCGGCCACCCTCGCCGAACTGCGGATCCGGGACCTCTCCGCCCACGGGTGGCTGGCTCGGGCGGATGCCCCTGATCTGCTGGTCCGCGCCCACGAGATGCGTCAGGACCGTCGGCGTGGCCGGTTCACGCGGTTCACCGGCGACGTCTCGTCGGCTGCCGACCTGCTCACCTTCCTCGACCATCCGCTCTCGCCCACGAGGCTGGAGGATTGGGCACAGAGTCCCTACCTGTTCTTCCTCTCCACGGTGTTGCGGGTCCGAACGCTCGACGACCCGGCTGCAGATATCGAAATGGACCTGCGCGACTACGGCGACCTGGTCCATTCGATCCTCCAGCGCTACATCTCCGATCGGCTGGAGACCGGGTCCGGCCCGGACCGCGACCTGCTCATGAGAGCGCTTCGCAGCGAATGCGAGGCCGCCATCGCGACCTCGCCGGGCCTCGTGGCCTCGTTGTGGCGCCGAAGGGAGATCCTGCTCGGAGCCGAGCTGGACCGGTGGTTCTCGGAGGATGAGGTGGACTTCGAGGCGGGGTGGGCCCCAGCCGCTACCGAGCTCGGGTTCGGCCGACAGGCCCCCGACGGCTCGGTGGTCCAGATCCCGTTCGAGGTGACCACCTCCCGCGGCGCGACATCGGTCCTCCTCGCCGGGTCCATCGACCGGCTCGATGAGCGCGGAGACGCCCAGCGGGTCACCGACTACAAGACCGGGAAGCCACCGGAGTCAGAAGACCGGCCGACCGAGGATGATCCCACCATCTCCGGCACGCGATTCCAGTTGCCGCTCTACGCCGCGGCCGCCGAGGCATCCCACGACCTCCCGGTTCGCGAGGTGCGGTACTGGTACTGCACCGAGCGCGGGGAGTTCGAGCAGATCTCCCTCGACATCACCGTCGACGTCATGGCCAAGGTCCGTGAGGACGTGGGCAATCTGGTGGACGCCCTCCAGCGGGGCTGGTTCCCGCTCAAGGGCGGGCGAGGGTCGTCCCGTGACCTGGCCAAGCTCATCGGGGGCACGGAGCTCGACCGCGCCTGGGAGCAGCTGTCCCAGCAGGTACCGATCGCGTCCCATCCCGCATTCGCCGGCCTCGTCGCCGCCGACCCGACCGAGAACGAATCGGAGACGACCACATGAGCCACCTCCCCGACCGGGCCGCCCGTCTCCGCGTGGAAACAGACACCTCCGCCACGCTCTTCGTGGAGGCCGGCGCCGGGACCGGAAAGACCCATGCCCTGGTCAGCCGGCTCAGCACGCTCCTGTTGGACGACGCCGTGCCCGTCGACCGAATCGCAGCGATCACCTTCACCGAGAAGGCGGCCGCCGAGCTACGCGACCGGCTCCGCGTGACACTGGTCGACCTGCGCGCCAAGGGCGACCACCGGGCTGATGCCGCACTGGCGGGCCTCGACACCGCCGCGATCGGCACGCTGCATTCCTTCGCCCTGCGGCTGCTCTCGGAGAATCCCCTCGAGGCGGGGATCCCGCCGAGGGTCACCGTCCAACAGGACACCGCAGAGGCCACCGCCGTCGAAGCCCTGTGGCAGGAGTCCGCCACCCTCCTGTTCGGCAGCGGCCCGACCGCCACTCGATCAGGCAATCTGGCGCAGGCAGTCGACGACATGCTCGACGCCGGCGTGAATGCCCACGCGTTCCGCGAGGTGGTCGAGGCACTGCACCGTGACTGGGACCGCCTGCCCACCGATCCCCTGTACCCGGACGTCGCGGACCTGCCCGTGTCGCCGGATCTGGCCGAGGTGGTCGCTGCCGTCGGATCGATCGTCGGGTGGCGGGACTCCTGCCAGGACGAGACGGACAAGCTCTACGCCGTCCTCGACGACCACGAGACCTGGCTGGCGAACCTGCAGGACGCCGCCACGGACCCGACCGCGTCACCCTCCTGGATGGAACTCCTGGGAGATCCGGTCAAGGCAGGTCGCGGCGGCAAGGGCGCGAGCTGGGGCGGGACCGACGTGGTCAAGGAGATCAAAGAGGAGATCAAGCAGCTCTCCTCCGTATGCGAGGCGATCCTCGTCGAGCACTGGCGTCCACGCATCGCGGTGGTGCTCGACGCCCTCATCCCCGTGGTCCGACGACACGCCGCCGACCGCCGCCGCCACGGCACCCTGCAGTTCCACGATCAGCTCGTCCTCGCGCGCGAACTACTGCAGAACCCGACGGTCCGCGAGCGGGTCCGGGCACGCTACCAACGGATCCTCATCGACGAGTTCCAGGACACCGACCCCATACAGCTGGACATCGCCGAACTGCTGACCACCGCAACCGACGGCTCCGGACCCGAACCCGGCCGGCTCTTCACCGTCGGCGACCCCAAGCAGTCCATCTACCGGTTCCGGCGTGCCGACATCGCCACCTATCTCCGCGCCCGGGGTGGCGCCGACAACGTGGGCGGGGTCGAGATCGAGCGACTCAGCACGAACTTCCGTTGTTCACGTCCGGTCCTCAACTGGGTCAACGAGGTGTTCTCAGAGGTACTCACCGCCTCCGACGGCATCCAACCCGAGTACCGGGATCTCGAACCCGCACCGAGCCGGCCCGAGCACGACCCCGCCCACGGGCCGCGACCGTTCATCTTCCGCACGGAGGACGTTCCCGAGCACTGCCCACCCGACTCGAAGGAAGCCACCGAACGCCACTGGACCGAGGCCTCCGATGTGGCGAGGGTGATCGCCACCGCCATCCGGGAGAGCTGGACCCACGAGTCCAAAGAAGGTGGGCAGACCCCGCTGCGACTGGCCGACATCGCGATCCTCCTGCCGTCACGCGGGTCCCTGCCCATGCTCGAGACCTGCCTCGACCACGCCGGGATCGACTACCGCACCGAGGCCTCGTCGATCGTCTACGGGACACCTGAGATCCGCGACCTTCTCCTGGCCGTTCGCGCCGTGGCCAACACCGCCGACGAGGCCTCCCTCGTGGGCGCGCTGAGGTCACCGCTGTTCGGCTGCGGTGACGACGACCTCCTGCGTTGGCGCGCCGCCGGTGGCACCTGGGCTCCCGGCGCACCGGCACCCACGGATTTCGAGGCGTCGCCCGTCGCCGAGGCGATGGGCTACCTCTCGGCCCTGTCCCGCGACACCCGGCGCCCCGGCGAGCTGTTGGAGAGGCTCGTTCACGACCGCATGGTCTTCGAGTCCGTCGCCGAATCTCCGCGCCGGCGCGACCTGTGGCGGCGGATCCGGTTCGTGATCGAGCACGCATGGCAATGGGAGGAGTCCGCCACCGACCCCGCGCGTGCCGACCTGCGGGATTACGCCGACTGGGCATTGACGCTGACCGCGGAGGACGCCCGCGTCCCCGAAGCCGCCATCCCCGAGATCGGGGTGGACGCCGTACGCATCAACACCATCCACGCCTCAAAAGGCCTGGAGTACCCGATGGTCATCGTGGCCGGGATGAGTCGGGGCTGGCCGAACGGTCAGGGCCGGCTCCTGTGGACCGACGACGAGACTCCCCGGCCGGCCGTGTCGTTCTCCGCTGCCGTCCGCGATCCCGGGTACACACCAGCCGCCGATCTGGAGAAACAGCACGCCCGCGCCGAACGGATCCGGCTTCTCTACGTAGCCACGACCCGCGCGCAGAGCCGCCTCGCGGTCTCCGGCCATGGCCACGCCCTCAACACCGACGGAAAACCCAAGGCCGGCCTGTGGGGGACACTCCTCGGCTCCGTCATCGAAGACGCCGATGCGCCCGATCTGGTCGAGTACGGCGAGAACCTGCTCGAGGTTGCCGCCGCGCCCGCCGTGGACGTGCCCGACGAAGCGGAATGGGTGGAACGCAGCCGGCGGATCTCTGCCAGGTCCGCCGAGCGCGCGGGCTGGTCGGCGACCCGGATCGTGCACCCGGAAGCCGAGAGTGCCTCCGACGGCACCGGCGACGACGCACGCGACGACGAGGCCCGAGAACCGCGCCCACTTCCCGAACGGCTGGCTGCCGCGTTGCGCGACCGGTTCAGCCCGGCCCCGACGCGACCGGACGAGTTGCCGCCCGCACCGCGGGGCACCCCGCTCGCCTCCGGGCCGGACGTCGGTACCGCCGTGCACTACCTGGCCGAGTACACGGACCTGAGCCGCCTGCTCGGGCCGACCGCCGACCGCGACTCCTCGATCGCGGACTGGGAGCGATGGGCGGCGGACCAACTAGTCGCCCTCGGGTTGGGGGGCGCCCTGCGCGGGAGCCGGAACCCGGAGGCCGTCGCGGAGATGGTTTCCGTCGCGCGAACCGCACTGACCTCCGAGCCCGTCCGGCGGGCGGCGACTCGCACCCACTGGGCCGAGCTACCCGTGGCGGGGCCGCTGAGCACCGCGGATGGGACGACGGTCGCGGTGGACGGGGTCGTCGATCTCGTGATGGAGGAAGCCGACGGCTCGTTGACGATCGTCGACTACAAGACCGACGTCGCCGTCACGGTGGACACCGTTGACGAGTACCTGCTCCAGTTGTGCGCCTACGCCGAGCTGCTCGGTGGCACCACCGGAAAGACGGTGGGGAGGATCGAGCTGGTCTTCTGCCGCGGGGCCCGCCCGACGGTGGTGGCCCGCGACCTGGGCTGACGACACGGCCCTGCGGGGCGGGGCCCCGCGGGGGCGGAGCCCAGACAAGGTCAGCCCAGGTTGCTCCACACCACGCGGCCGTCCGCGACCGCGGCGAGTGCCGAGTCGCACGGGGCGCCCACCGTGAAGGCCTGGTAGAGCTCGACCAGCAGATCCACGACCGAATCCCACATCCGGTGAAGGGGCTGGCCCCCGCCGTACGCCCACACCGAGCCGGCGTCGCGACCGGCGCGGTACGACACCGCGTAGCCGAACCCGCTGCGCTCGGCGAACGGCCACAACCGACCCGCCCACGTCGCGTCACCACCCGGCTCAGACCCGAGGGTGCCGGCCCCCATCGCCTGCTCGAACCTCGCCGCCTGCACGTCGAACCCCTGCGCCGCCGTGAGTGGCTCCGCGAACGGGAACAGCCCCTCTACCGCATCGAGGCCCGTCCTGCGCAGGTGCCACAACATGGTGCGGATCCCGGTGGCGTCGTCGACGCCGCACCTGTCCAGTAGAGCGCCCGACGAACTCGCGGACCACCGGGGATCGTCTGTACACGGTGCGCCGTCGCTGGCGACGACCGGGGCCACCCGAAGGAGCTCCGCGAGGGCGTCGGCCAGTTCGCCGATCTGCTCGTCGAGCACCGCCGAGGCGTCGTCCTGCCCCACCATCGACCGGCGACCACCAGCCGACCGGCCGCCGGTACCCGACGCCGGCGGGTCCGGGTGAGGCTCGGAATCGGGGGCGGTCCGGGACTCCCCCATTGCGGAACTGATGCGCGCGAGAGCGCCGTCGAACTCCTCGCTCCACCCGCCACCGGCGACCCAGTCCTCCTCGGCGGCCGGAGGCACGGTCCGCAGCGGGGCCGGTGGGGGCGGGGACGGCTCGTCGGGGATGGCGGGCAGGAAGCCGGTGACGTCGGCCAACAGGTCCATCCGGGCGCGTCGGCCCTCGTCCATCCGCGAGCGCTCCGAGCGGGTGAACGCCATGACCGGCAGGGTGAGGAGCAGCGCGGCCTGACGGCCGGTGAAACCGAAGCCCAGCTTGAGCGCCCGGCGCGCCTCGACCGGCGACTCCGCGTCGCGGATGGCCGCCATCACCCCGTCGAGGTCCTCGCAGGCCCGGAGGATCGCCTCCGCCTCGTCCCAGGACCTCCCGATGTCGTCACCGGGTTCGAACCATCCTCCGACGGTACGCGCAGCGCCCACGACAACCCCCCTTCTCGTCGACGAACCACACATTCGCCCCCTCAGATCCGCGGGAATCCTACGCCCGCCCGCGCTCCCGTGGCGGTTCCAGGATGGCGCCACGGCGCCTCCGGCACAGCGTCACGGCCGCGGCTCCCGCGTCGGCGGTCACAGGGGCGCGCATCCGACCGGATGTGACCGATCTCTCCACCGCTCAAAGGTGCGCTGACCAGCGTCGATGGCGTGCGAATCGAACCCTCAGGAAAGGCCGAGGTTCCGGAGAGGATCGCTGCGTAGGGTCCGGATCATGAGCAACACCCAGATGGTTGAGGAGCGTCGGCGGGGCGGATCGGAGACCACGGCGACCCCGGGCGTCGACGGCGGCACCCGCCCCGGCACCGGGACACTCACCCACCCCACCACCCACGCCACCGTCCTCCCGGCGCCACTGACGACGATCATCGCCGCGCTGGCGGGCGGCCTGATCGGCATCGCCGCGGTCTACGGGGTGGCGTCCAGACTGGCCGGCTCGCTCACCGCGGTCGCGGCCATCGTCATGGTCTTCGCGATCACGCTGGCCGGCCCCCGGGTCCACGCGGCGGCCCGCACCGAACTCGGGCGGACGATCGCGGTCACGCTCCAGGCGATCGGGTTCGGCGGCGTCGTCGGCGCGCTGGTCATCGCCGCCTGAACCATCGCCGACTGAGCCATCCCTATCCTGGTCAGCCCCGCCTGAACCGCGCGGACAACTCGTCGACAGCCGCCTCCTCCACCCCCGCGCCCTCCACGAGGTATCGCCGCGCGTCACCGAACTCGCGGGCCAACGCATCCAGGGAGCGGCGGAGGTTGGCCTCCTCGACGCCGATGAGCACCTCTATCGCCTCGAGCTTGTCGGGCATCTCCGCCTGCACGTAGGTACGGATGGAGGAGACGAAGTCCGCGGACATCTCCTGCGTGAGCAGGTAATCCGCGATCACATCCTCCTCCCGGACACCGGCGACCAACTGCACCAGCGCCGAGACCCACCCGGTGCGGTCCTTGCCCGCCGTGCAGTGCACGATCGCCGGGCCGGACGACACGGCCAGGGCGTGGACGGCCCGACCGAACGCCCGCCGCTCGTGATCACCCACCACGAACCGCTCGTATGTCGCGGCCATCTCGCGCCGCGCCTCCTCGGCCCCGGCCAGGCCGGACGCACTGAGGGTCGCCGCCGAGGTGTGCCCGCCCAGCACGTCGATCGGCAGGTACTCGGCCCCGGCGGGGACGACGTCGGGCTGCTTGTCGATCTCGGCGCCGGTGCGCAGGTCGACGACGGTCGAGACGCCCAGTTTCTCGAGCACCGCGAGGTCGTGGTCGCCCACCGCGAGAGTCGTGGACCGGTAGACGAGACCGCGGGCCATCGACCCGGACGGACGGAGTGCGTAGCCCGGGCCGGCCACGTCCCGGAAATTGTGGACGCTGGTGAGTCGGACATCGCTGACGACGAATCCGTCCCGGTCGAGGCCGACCTCGTCGTCGTCGGATCCCCGGACGACACCCTCGTCCACGTCGACGTTCCCGCCGTGTTCGCCGACCATCCCACGCCCCTGTTCGATCCCCGCGCGCCCACGTGGCGCGCCGTCGCCTCGTTCCTACCCGATGCCGGCCGGACACGCCCACCGAGTGGGCCGGTGACCACCGAGGCTGACACCTGTCAATGTTGCTGGCCGTTTCGCCTGTGCGACGGGGCCCGGTCGCCTAGTGTCCGATCTCATGACCACAGCAGACTTCAATCCCGGGCACGACATGCAGCACGCCACGTTCGGCGACATCCTCATCGAGCGTTCCACCGACGACCACCCGGGACTGCTGTTCGAAGACTCCGCGTGGACCTGGCGCGAGTTCGTCGCCGAGGCCGCCGTCCGCGCGGAGATCCTGCGCGGCTGGGCGGAGGAGCACTCCGACTCGTACGCGGACCGACCCGACCCCTACAAGCACCTCCACGTGGGCATCCTCCTGGAGAACGTGCCCGAGTACCTGTTCACCCTGTGCGGTGCCGCGCTCGCGGGCGTGACCATCGTCGGCATCAACCCCACCCGGCGCGGCGCCGAACTCGCCTCCGACATACGGGGCGTGGACTGCGACGTGATCGTCACCGACTCGGACGGCACCGCCCTGCTCGAGGGCCTCGACACCGGCGTCGCCGCGCAGTTCGACATCGACTCCGACACGTGGCGCGGCCTGCTCGCCGATCACGCCGGCGCCGAGCCCCGACTGCACCCGGAGAGCGCCCGCGACCCCCACACCCTGCTGGCCCTGCTGTTCACCTCCGGCTCGACCGGCGCCCCCAAGGCCGTCATGTGCTCGACCGGCCGCATGGCCATGATGGGCACCATCAACTACCGGGGCCTCGTCCGCGACGACGTGGCCTACAGCGCGATGCCCCTGTTCCACGGCAACGCCCTCTTCGCCGCGTTCGCCCCGTCCGCGTACGTCGGCTGCACCTTCGCGATGCGCCGCAAGTTCTCCGCCTCGGGGTTCCTGCCCGACGTGCTGCGGTTTAACGCCAGCTACTTCAACTACGTCGGCCGGTCACTGTCGTACATCCTCGCCCAGCCCGAGGTGCCCGAGGAGAAGCAGACGCGCCTGCGGGTCGTCTTCGGCACCGAGGCCTCCGTCCACGACCGGACCGAGTTCGAGCGCCGTTTCGGCGTGACCCCGCTCGAGTCGTACGGCAGCAGCGAGGGCGGTGTGGTGATCAGCCACACCGAGGACACCCCGCCCGGCGCGCTCGGCGTGGCCGGCGCCTACATGCACGTCGCGATCCTCGACGCGGAGGAGAACGAATGCCCCCGGGCCGAGTTCGATGCCAACGGCGGCCTGGTCAACGCCGGCGAGGCGATCGGCGAGATCTGCAACGTCACCGGCGCGAAGCTGTTCGAGGGCTACTACCGCAACCCCGAGGCCACCGCCGAACGCAACGTCGGCGAGGTCTTCCACACCGGTGACCTGGGCTACCGCGACGCGGACGGGTACTTCTACTTCGCCGGCCGCTCCGGTGACAGGATCCGCGTGGACAGCGAGAACTTCTCCGCCGGGCCCGTCGAGCGCATCCTCGACCGGTTCCCCGGCGTGCTCGTCGTGGCCGTCTACCCGGTCCCGGACCCGCGCACCGGCGACCAGGTCATGGCCGCCATCCAGCTCGAACCCGGCGTGGAGTTCGACGCCGACGCGTTCTCCGAATTCTGCCGCACCCAGCCCGACATGGGCACCAAGTGGGCGCCGCGGTTCGTGCGCGTCATGACCGAGATGCCGGTCACCGCCACGCGGAAGATCTCCAAGCCCAGCCTGCGACGCGAGTCCTGGATCGAGCCCGGCGAGGTCTACCTGCGTGGCGGTGCGGCGGGCGACGACGACGTCTACCGGCCGCTCACTGACGCCGACCGCGCGGCCCTGCTCGCCGAGTACGAGCTCCACGGGCGCCGGCCCGTGGGGGTGTGACGAGGGGGGCGTGAGGGCTCGGCCGCTGGCCGGGGAGCGCGCTCAGCGCAGGACGCGCAGCTGGAACGGGTAGTTGATCGTCCGGCCCTGGGTCGCACGAACGGTACCGATGACGTGGCCGATGATCTGCGCGAGGAAGGACACCGCGAGCAGGATGAGGCCGATGGGCAGGCCGATCACCGTGAGGATGAAGATCCAGCCCACGATGCTCATGATCCACAGGCCGAGGTTGAAGTTGAACGACCCGGCGGCGGCCTGGCGGACGAACGGGCTGCGGTCCTTGTAGATCAGCCACATCACGAGCGGGCCGACGAACGAGAGCCACCCGGCCGAGAGCGCCATCGCGATGAGGCTTGACGCGTGCGCCAGTGCCGCGGGGGTGCGGTCGTCCGGGCCGACGGCCGGGGGCTGGTTCCCGTACCGGGGATCGCCGTACCCACCCTGTCCGAACTGGTGGTCGCCGTACTGGTGGTAGCCGGGCTGCTGGGTCATGCCTCCAGTGTCCTCGCCGGGCGGGATCCGCGCATCGGGGATGTCCCGGGGATCTATCGACGGCGGGGCGGGGGTTCGGCGGCGGGATTCACGCGGATGTCATACGGCGCGCCTACTGTGGCAGCCATGGCCGATCCCACCAGATCCGACGCGCCCGCCACCGCCTCGGACGTGCCCGAGCCGGACGATTCCGAGCGGCTCGACGACGCCGTGCGGCCCCTGCGCGACGACGTGCGTTTCCTCGGAGCCGTGCTCGGCGACACGGTGCGCGACCAGGCGGGCGGGACGGTCTTCGACCTGGTGGAGACCGCCCGGCGCACCGCGTTCGCCGTCCGCCGCTCGGAGGCCGACCGCGACGAGGTGGCGGCCCTGTTCACCGATGTGCCCGCCACCGAGATGATCCCCGTCATCCGGGCGTTCTCCCTGTTCGCGCTGCTGGCCAACGTCGCCGAGGACCTCCACCAGGAGCGCCGTCGCCGCATCCACACCGCTGCGGGCGAGCCGCCGCCGGACGGGGATCTCGAGGCGACCTGGGCGCGACTGGCCGAGAACGAACCAGAGCCCGCGAGGCTGGAGGCGGTGCGCGCGACGGCCCGGGTGGCGCCCGTACTCACGGCGCACCCCACCGAGACCCGCCGGCGCTCGGTCTTCGAGATCACCCGACGGGTGCTGGACCTCATGCGCCGCCGCGACGCCCTGCGCACGGGGTCGGACGAGGCGGGGCACCGGGACCGCGTCACCGATGCCGAGCTCGAGCAGGTGGAGCAGGACATCCGCCGGCAGGTGCTCACGCTGTGGCAGACGGCGATCATCCGCAGCCAGCGCCCCCGGATCGAAGACGAGGTCCTGGGCGGCCTGCAGTACCACGAGGCCACGCTCATCGACGTGATCCCGCCGCTCAACGCGGAGATCGCCGACCGTCTCGGCTCCGGCGACCGCCCCGTCGTGCGCCCCGGCTCGTGGATCGGCGGGGACCGCGACGGCAACCCGTACGTCACCGGCGACGTGGTGCGCTTCGCCACCGAGCAGGCCGCCGCGCTACTGCACCGCCACTACACGGAGGAACTCCGGCTGCTCGAGCGGGAGCTGCCCCTCTCGCGGCGGGTCGTGGACGTGCCCACCGGGCTCAGCGACCTCGCGGACTCGCTGGTGGAGACGGACGGGGAGCTCGCCGCCGCGCGCGAGGACGTGCCGTTCCGCCGCGCGGTGCGGGTGGTCCGCCGTCGGCTCGCCGCGCGGGTGAGGTCCTCGTCGTCGTCACCCGGATCGTCGCCGGACGCGATCGGTCACGACGACGACGAGGCCTACACCTCCCCGGCGGAGATGCTGACCGATCTGGATGTCATCGACGCCGCGCTCGGGGCCTGCGGTGGCGAGCTGGCGCGGTCGCCGCGTCTGCGGGACCTGCGGTGGGCGGTACGGACGTTCGGGTTCCACCTGCAGGCACTCGACATGCGGCAGAACTCGGAGTCGCACGAGGAGGTGCTCACCGAGCTGTTCGCCCTGGCCGGGGTGGGCGAGGACTACTCGGCGCTGGACGAGGACGCCCGGGTGGAGCTGCTGCTGCGCGAGCTCTCGCACGACCGGCCGCTGCTCGGCCCGCGCGCGGAGCTGTCAGAGCTGGCGGCCAAAGAACTCGGGGTGATGCGGGCGGCCGCCGCGGCGGTGGACCTGCTCGGCCCGGAGGTGGTGCCGCACTACATCGTGTCCATGTGCGGGACGGTCTCCGACCTGCTCGAGCCGGCGGTGTTGCTGCGCGAGGTCGGATTGTTCTCCGGTGACCCGGCGGAGCCCCGCTCGAGCGTTCGGCTGATCCCGCTGCTGGAGACTATCGACGACCTGGCGGCGGGGCCGGACATCCTCGACGCGGCGCTCGCGATCCCGCAGTTCCGGGCGCTCATCCGGGCGCAGGGCGATGTGCTGGAGGTGATGCTCGGCTACTCGGACTCCAACAAGGACGGCGGGTACCTGGCCGCCAACTGGGCCCTCTACCAGGCCGAACGCGACCTCGCCGAGGCCGCGACCCGGGCGGGTGTGCACCTGCGCTACTTCCACGGGCGCGGCGGGGCCGTCGGCCGGGGTGGCGGCAACTCCTACGAGGCGATCCTGGCCCAGCCGCCGGGCGCGGTGCAGGGCGCGCTGCGGATCACCGAGCAAGGCGAGGTCATCTCGGCCAAGTACTCCGAGCCGCGGCGGGCCCGCCGGAACCTCGAGGCGCTCGTGGCGGCGACGCTCGAGGCCTCGCTGCTCGACGTCGAGGGTCTGGGCGACCGGGCCGGGGAGGCGTACGGGGTGATGGCCGAGCTCGCGCGGCTCGGGCGGGCGGCGTACGCGTCCCTGGTGCACGACGACCCGGGGTTCATCGAGTACTTCACCACCTCCACCCCGGTCGCCGAGATCGGGGAACTCAACATCGGGTCCAGGCCGTCCTCCCGCAAGCAGACGTCGAGCGTCGAGGATCTGCGGGCGATCCCGTGGGTGCTGTCGTGGTCGCAGTCGCGGGTGATGCTGCCCGGCTGGTTCGGCGTGGGCACCGCACTGCGGCAGTGGGTCGACGCCGAGGGCGAGGCGGCGGCCGGGGAGAGACTGGCCACGCTCCGGCGGCTGAACGACGACTGGCCCTTCCTGCGCACGACCCTGTCCAACATGGCGCAGGTGATGGCCAAGGCGGACATGGGGCTGGCCGGTCGCTACGCCGAACTCGTCCCGGACGCCGAGGTGGGTCGGCGGATCCACGGGGTGCTCACCGACGAGTTCGAGCTGACCCGCGAGATGCTGCTGGAGATCACGGGGCAGGAGACGCTGTTGGACGACAACCCGGCGCTGGCCCGCTCGGTGCGCAACCGCTTCCCCTACCTCGAACCGCTCAACGTGCTGCAGGTCGAGCTGCTGCGCCGCTACCGCGCCGGGGACTCCGACCCGGCGGTGCGAACCGGCATCCAGCTGACCATGAACGGCCTGGCCACGGCCCTGCGCAACTCGGGGTGATCCTCGACGTGCCGGCTAGCGTAGCTGTCGCTGGGTGAGCGGGATGAGCAGCGCGCACACCACCGCCAGCCCGGCGATCCACGGGACCGGACCGCCGGCGCGCGAGAGCTCGGCGAGCACGTACGGCGTGGCCATCCCGAGGTAGGCCAGGACGTAGAACACGGCCACGAGCCCGGCGTGGTCCCGCGGCCCGGACTGCAGCTCGACCTCGACCAGCCCCGCCACCAGGAGCGTGGCGTATCCCACGCCGAGCAGGACCGCGACGGGCAGCAGCCACAGGGCGCGGCCGGGGAGTGCGGGCGAGGCGGCCAGCAGCGCTCCGGCGGCCATCCCGAGCGAGGCGGCGGCGAGTCCCATGACCGGCGGCCGGGACGGCGGTGACGCGGCCGCGATCCTGCGGACGGCGGGTTGGACCAGCACCCCGGCGCCCAGCGTGACGCCCACCATGACGCCCGCGTACAGGGTGGGCCGGCCGAAGGCGTCCCCGCCCAGCAGGTCGGCGAGCACCGCGAACGACATGCTGGCGCAGCCGAACACCAGCGGGGCCCACGGCGCGACCCCGAGGAGGAACCGGCGGGTGCCGGCCGTGGCGGGGATGAGCGGGGCGGCCTCCGGCCCGTCGTGCGGCTGGTACGGGTCCGCGGCGCCCCACGCCGCGACCAGCGCGATCGTGCCGAGGATCAGATGCGGAAGGTACGCCGAGAAGAGCGGGGCGGGGGCGAACTCCCCGACCATGCCCGCCGCCAGGCCGCTGAGCCCGAACCCGCCGGTCAGCGCGATGGCCGCGCGCCGCGCACCGGTGCCGGGCGGCCCGCCGGCGGAGAGCTCACGCACCCAGGCACTGCCGGCCCCGAACGCCGCCCCGGACGCCAGCCCGGCGAGGAACCGACCCAGGTACAGCCACAGAGAATCCTGCGGCCCCAGCAGCATGAACAGGGTCGCCAGCAGCGACAGGACCAGGACGGGCCGCATGAGCACACGGCGGCCGTTGCGGTCGGACCACCGGCCGGCGACCAGCAGGGTGGGCAGCAGACCGACGATGTAGACGCTGAAGATCGCGGTGACGCTGGACTGCGACAGTCCCAGCTCGGCGCGGTACAGATGCAGCAGCGGGGCGAACTGGTTGGCGCCCCAGCCCACCGCGAACACCGCGAGGGCCACGCGCACCCAGCTGCGACGGTCGACCTGAGAATCCATGGAGCAGAACCTAGCCCGCGCGCGCCTTACGCGAGCGCGGTGACCACGAACGCCACCCCCACCACCACGAACAGTGTGCTGGCCACGACGTCGACCCCGGGCAGCAGCCGTCCGACCCGCTCGTTGACCACCCGGTGCGAGGCCAGCAGCGCGAGACCGCCGAACCAGGCGAGCGCGACCGCGATCATCCCGGCGACCAGGGCCACCGACCACGCGGGCGAGACCTCCTCGCGGAGGAACGGGGTGAGCACCGCGCCGAAGAACACCAGGGCCTTGGGGTTGGCGAGGTTGGTGACCAGACCGCGGGTGAAGTCCGCCCGTGGCACCAGATCCGCTACGCCGATTCGGGATCCGCTATCCGAATCCGGGTAGCGGATCCCGATTCCGAGTAGCGGATCCGAGGGCGGGGCGGTGGTGGCGGGTGCGGCGGTGGTGGGTGCGGCGGTGGCCGGCGGTGGGGTCGCACGGCGCGAGCGCCACCAGCCGCGCAGGCCGAGCACGCCCAGGGTCGCCAGTAGCAGTCCGCCGGCGACCTGGAGACCCGTCATGACCTGCGGGTACTCGCGCACGAGGGTCGCGACTCCGGCGAACGCGGCCGCGAGCCACACCGTCAGGCCGGTGACGATCCCCAGCGCGGTGGCGAGACCCTGACGCCGTCCGGCGAGGGCACGTTGGAGGACGACGACGACGTCGGGCCCCGGCGAGACCACCGCGATCGCCCAGACACCGAACAGGCCGAGGAGCTGCGCCGCGGTCACGCCGCCGATTCCATCTCGAGGAGCCGCTGCTTGGCCGCGAGCCCGCCCCGGTAGCCGCCCAGTCCGCCGTCCGAGCGCAGGATCCGGTGACACGGCCACACCAGCGGCAGCGGATTGGTCGCGCAGGCCGACCCCACCGCGCGGACGGCGCCGGGCCGGTCGAGTTCGACGGCGATCTCGCGGTAGGTCGCGGTCCGCCCGTACCCGACCCGGGCCAGATGCTGTTGGACCTCACCACGGAACCCGCGGGCGAGGCGGGTGTCGAGGGGCAGGTCGAACTCGCGGCGGCGGCCGTCGAGGTACTGGTCGATCTGGGCCGCGGCCGCGTCGAGCACCGGCGACCCCGAAGGCGCGCCGAGGATCCGGGGTCCGACCCGGTCGGCCAACATCTCAAGGACCACCCCGGAATCCTCCACCTCGAACGCTACGTACACCAACCCGGCCGGGGACGCGGCCAACAGCAGCCCACCGATCGGGGTGTCGACGCTGCGGTAGGCCACGTCGACCAGGCCCTCGCGCTCGGCGTCGCGGGCCAGGCGATCCCGCAGTCGGGTCGTGTCGGCGGGGGCGGACCGCAGGATCGACGCCGCGCCGGCCTCGGAGATCGCAGGGTCGTCCGCTGCCGGATCGGGCGCCGCCGGTTCGGGCGCCGCCGGGTCGTGCGCCGCCGGATCGTGGATCGGGTCGGTCATGACATCTCCTCCGTGGGACGGTGCGGTTCGAGAGCACGGCGCGGTTCGAGGTGACTGTGCGGTTCGAGGGGACTGTGCTGGTCGAGGTGACCGTGCGGTCCAAGTGTGGTGCGCAGGCGGGCGATCCCGTCCGCGGCCGCGCGCCGGGCCGCCGCCTCGGTGCCGCCGGCGAGTCCGGCGATCTCGGCATAGCGGAGCCCGCCCAGATACCGGTAGGCCACACAGATGCGCTGCCGGGTGGGCAGGGCGGCGACCGCATCCCAGACCCGCGGATCGCCGACCTCGTCGTCGTCGACCCCCGTCGCTCCCCGCGCGCCCCCGGGACGTGGTGTGCGGGCGTCGAGAACGGCGACGTCGTCGGCGGCCCCGCTCGGTGCGGCCTCCCGGACCGAACGCCGCACCACGTCCACCGCCCGGCGGTGCGCGACCCGGACGAGCCAGGCCTCGACGTCGGTGTCGTCGGGCAGCCTGGGCCAGGCGCGGAGTGCGGAGAGGAACGTCTCGGACCAGGCGTCGTCGGCGTCGGGGCCCGGGCCGAGCACCGCGCGGCACACCCGCAGCACGGTGGGACCGTGGCGGTCCACCGCGGCGTCGAACGCTGCCCTCATGTGTGTCGATCCTGCCCTCGTGGTCGCTGCCGGGTGCGGGCGCCCCGCAGACGGGGCATGCGATGGTCACCGGGTAGTCGCGCGGCGCGCCGGTTTCGTGAGGCGCGCCGGTTTCGTGAGGCGCTGCGGTTCCCCTCGCTGAGTCCGGGACGCATACTGGTCTGACCGTCACGCCCCGGGGGGTCTGAAATGCTCGGTTCCCGCACACCCTCACGCCCGGCCGGCCGTCGCCCGGCGCACCGCACGAGCCGCAGAAGCCGAGCGCGCCGCACCGGACTGGCCGGTGCGCTCGCCGCCCTCGCGCTGTCGATCCCCGTCGCCACCGGGGTGGGCCCGGTGCCGGACCGGGTCGCGGACCGGGTCACGCCGGCGGCCCGGGCGCAGGTCCAGCTCGGCCCGCTCGGCGACTACCTGCGCGACCTCGACCCCACCGGCGAGCTGGGGCCGTACGTCACCGAGGCCCTGAACGGGATCAACGGGCCGATCGGCGATCCCGGTCCGCCCGCCGCCGCGGCCGCGCCCGTGACCTGCCGACCCACCGTGGCGCATCCGCGGCCGGTGATCCTCGTCCACGGGACCTTCGACAACGGGGCCGACACGATGCCGCGCCTCGGCGATCCGCTACGCCGTCAGGGCTTCTGCGTGATCGCCCCGACCCTCGGCGCCTACGCGGGCAACCCGGCGCGCGGCGGGCTCGACTCGATCGTCGCCACATCGGGACCGCAACTGGCCGGGGTGATCGACCACGTACGCGCGGTGACCGGGGCCGAGCAGGTGGACCTGGTCGGTTACTCGCAGGGCGCCGCGATCGCCGGGTACACCACCAAGGTGCTGCGGCCGGGCGCGGTGAACCGCGTGGTCTCCGTGGGCGGGTACTGGGGCGCCGACAACAGCGGCCTCATCCCGAACCAGCTGCCGCGCGAGGTCGCGGCTCTGGGCCTGTGGGCCGCGAACCTGCGGGGACTGGCCGAACTGTCCCCGGGCAGCCCGCTGATCGCCGCCTGGTACGGGCTCGACCGCACCCCGTTCCTGCCCGGCGTCGGCTACACGCTCATCGCCACGCGCGGCGACCACCTGCTCCCTCCCGAGCGCAGCTTCGTCCCCGGTCCGGGCGTGCGGTGGGTCGTTCCCGAGGACGCGTGCGGGGGCCGACCGAACTCGCACGGAGGGATGGCCGTCGACGCGCGCACGCACGCGATCGTCGCCGGGGCACTCGGCGGCGCCGGGGGGTGCTGAGCGGACGGGCCCGGCGGCGGGGCCGGCGGTCGCCCTGGGGGCGTCAGCGCAGCTCGCGGGAGTGGTGCTGGTAGAGCTCGTAGGCGTCACGCAGCCCGAGGCCGGGGTGGGCGACCCGCAGGCGGCGCACCGCGTCGATCTCCCCGGAGGAACCGCGCATCGCCGCGGCGATCTGCTCGGGGCGGATCGACGCCGCGATCCGGCGGGAGCGTTCCTCGTTGCGCCCGCCGAGCCACCAGCGGTGCGCCGCAGCGCCGAACAGCATGACCGCCATCGCGAGCCACAACAGCACGTCCAACATCGCGGCCCGGCCGGAGAGCACCTGCACAACTACCACCACGAGCGCACCGAGCCCGCCGAGCACGGTGGCCGCGACGTACGCCACCGCGGTCCGGCTGCGTGACCGCGCCACGTGGTCGATGGCCGACTCCGCCCGGTCCGCGATCCAGTTCGACGGGTGGGGAGAGGTCACGCGCGACCCTCCTCGTCGTCGGACTCCCGGCCACCCGCGAGGTGGCGCTCGACCCGTTCCACCTTGCCGCGCAGCTCCCCCGACCGGCCGGGCCGCAGGTCCGCCTTGAGCACCAGGCTCACGCGCGGCGCCACGGCCAGCACGGCGTCCGTGGCGGCGCGGATGACGGGCATGACCTCGTCCCACTCGCCCTCGATGGTGGTGAACATCGAGGTGGTCTCGTACGGCAGGCCGGAGTCGCGGACCACGCGGACGGCTTCCGCGACCGCGCGACTCATGGATGCCGAGTCGTCCGCGGTGGACGTGGGGGCGACGGAGAACGCGAACAGCATGGCATCACCGTAATCCCGCCGGGCCCCGTCGTGCAGATCGGCGGGCCCCGGCGATACCTGGGTCACAGACCCACGTCACACGCCACCGTCACACCCTCGAGACCGTCTGCGGCACACCCGCGGTGTACCCGGCCTCGGCGAGCAACTCCCGCACGCGCGGGATGACCTTGCTGCCGTAGAGGTCGATGGAGGTCATGAGGTCGTCGTGCGGGGTCGGGCCGCTGGCGTACTTGAGGTCGAAGCGGTCCAGGCCCAGCATGCGGACGGTGGTGGCGATCTTCTGCGCGACCGTCTCGGGGGACCCGACGTACATGGCGCCCGATCGGACCTCGCGGTGGAAGTCGGCCTCGGTCGCGTCGCCCCAGCCGCGCTCGCGGCCGATCTGGTTGCGGTTGACCAGCCAGTGGCGCGCGGACAGCTCGGCGGCCCGGGCGTCGGTCTCGGCGACGAACCCGGGCGAGTGCACGGCGATCGGCAGGCGCGGCGCGGCCGCTCCCCCACCGGCCGTTCCCCCACCGGCCGACCCGGCGCCCGCGAACTGGGCATTGGCCTCGCGATACAGGTCGGCGAAGGGCGCGAACCGGCCGGCGGGGCCGCCGATGATCGCGAGCATGAGCGGCATCCGGTAGCGGGCCGCGCGCACCACGGATTCCGGGCTGCCGCCGACGGCGATCCACGCGTTCAGCCCGTGCTCGGTCTTGGGGTAGACGTGCTGGTCGACCAGCGGCGGACGCAGCTCACCGGACCACGTCACCGGCCCCTCGGGCAGCAGCGCGGCGAACAGGTCGAGCTTCTCGCTGAACAGCTGCTCGTACCGGGCGAGATCGAGGCCGAACAGCGGGAACGACTCGGTGAACGACCCACGGCCCAGCACGACCTCGGCCCGCCCGTTCGACAGGGCGTCGATGGTGGCGAAGCGCTGGAAGACGCGGATGGGGTCATCGCTCGAGAGGACCGTGACCGCCGAACCCAGCGTGATGCGCTCGGTGCGGGTGGCGATGCCGGCCAGCAGGACGTCCGGAGCGGAGACGGCGAAGTCGGGGCGGTGGTGCTCGCCGATGCCGAACGCGTCGACCCCCACCTGGTCGGCCAGGACGGCCTGCTCCACGACATCACGCAGGACCTGCGCGTGGTGGACGGGCCGACCGCCGCGGTCGACGGTGACGTCGCCGAAGGTGTCGAGGCCGAAGGCGACATCCTGGGTGGAGGGGTCACCGTGGGTGGAGGGCGACGACGACGAGGTGGGCGTCGCGGGGTCGTGTGCGGAGGCTGACGAGTTCATGCGATCAGCATAGTTGATCCGTCACCTACATGGCGGGGTGTGCCGCCCGGGCGCGGGAGGCGCGGACGTACCGGGCGATCATCCGGTCCATCACCCCGGGCGCGAGTCGCTGCAGTCGCCACGTGGCCCGGGCGCGGGCGGGCTCGATCACGAGAGCACGGTTTCGGGCGACACCGTCGAGCACGCTCGCCGCCAGCCGGTCGGGGTCCAGCGGCCGGCGCACCCCCTGGCCGTCGAGGTAGAAATGCCGACCGTCGAAGCCGTCGAGTTCACCCTTGTCGAGGATCGCGGTGTCCACCGCCGCCGGGCACACCACGGTCACGCCGACCCCGTGACCGGCGGCCTCGGCGCGCAGGGACAGCCCGAGCCCGACGACCGCGTGCTTGGTCATCGCGTAGCTGGTGATGAGCCCCGCCGGGCACAACCCGCCCATCGACGCGGTGAGCACGATCGCCCCGGCCCCGCGGTCGATCATGTGCGGGTACGCGGCGTGCACGCAGTGGACCACCCCACGGACGTTGACGTCGATGATCGCGTTCCACTGCTTCAGGGTGAGCTTGTCGGTGTCGCCACCCCAGGTGATGCCGGCGTTGGCGAACATCAGGTCCAGCCCGCCCCGGGTGGAGACCACCTCCTCGACGAGGGCGGCCACCGCGGCGGCATCGGTGACGTCGAGGTGCGCCGGTTCGGCACTCCCGGCCCCTGCCGACCCGGCGCCGGGGCCGGACCTCGTCGTCGTCACCTCCTCGGCGACCCGACGCGCGGCGGCGAGGTCGATGTCCGCCACCACCACGTGCGCACCGGCCGCCACGAGGGCGCGGCAGAGGGCCGCGCCGATCCCGGACCCGCCGCCGGTGACGACGGCCGACGCCCCGGCCAGCCGCGGGCCGCGGAGGGCGGTCACCGACCTGGGCGCGGTCACGAGAAAGCCCTGGTCGCCAGCCCGAGCACGTCCGGGTAGCGGCGCAGCTGGGCGCCACCGTCGATCGCCAGGTCCTCCCCCGTCATCCAGTCCGCTGCGGCGAGGTGGAGCACGGCGCGGGCGACGTCCTCGGCGGTCCCCCGGTGGGCGATCGCGGAGTTCTCGGCGTACTCCTCGGCCAGGCCGGGGATCTGCAGGACGGGCTCGGTGAGCGGGGTGACGAGGAAGCCCGGCGAGACGGTGTTGACCCGCACGCCGCGCTCGCCCAGCTCGAGGGCCGCGACCTGGGCGAGCATCACCAGGCCCGCCTTGGCGGCGCAGTAGGCCGCCATCCCCCGGCCCGGTTGCCGTGCGTTGAGGGAGGCGATCGCGACCATGGACCCGCCGTCGCGGACCGCCCGGCCGCCGTGCTTGAACACCAGGAACGCGCCGGTCAGACACACGTCGACGACCCGGCGGAACTCCGCGGCGTCGTGGTCCGTCACCAGGCCCAGCGTGCTGACGCCGGCGGTCGTGACCACCAGGTCCGGGGCGGTCCCGGCGAACAGCGCCTCGACCGACGCCTCGTCGGCCACGTCGACGGCGCACGCCCGGTGCGCCGGGCCGAGCTCGGCGGCGCGGGCGGCGGCCGCCTCGGCGTCGAGGTCCCCGATCGTGACCTGCCACCCCCCGGCGGCGCGAGCACGGGCGGTGGCCCACCCGATCCCCGACGCCCCGCCCACCACGACGGCGGAGCGGCCGCGCGCAGCCACATCGGAACCGTCCGAGGAACTGTCGCGGTCAGGGGTGGGGACGTGTGTGCGATCCGGGTCCACGGGGCCTCCAGTAGGGTTGACGGCCGGCCTCGACGGGGTGGTCCGCCGGGCCGGAGGAAGCTGTTGACGACCGTCAACACGGGCCATAGTGTGATCCGCGCCATAGCTTTCTTGTCGGCGAGTCTGCCTCGCCGAGGGATCCGCCGAAGGGGTTCGCATGACATCGACCTGCACAATCGCCGTGATCGGCGCGGGCATCAGCGGACTGACGACGCTGAAGATGCTCCGCGACTACGGGATTGACGCGGTGTGCTTCGAGGCGTCGGACCGGATCGGCGGGAACTGGGCGTTCGACAACCCCAACGGCAGCTCGAGTGCCTACCGCTCGCTGCACATCGACACGTCCAAGCACCAGCTGAGCTTCCGGGACTTCCCGATGCCGGAGGAGTTCCCGGACTTCCCCCACCACAGCCAGATCAAGCAGTACCTGGACGACTACGCCGAGGCGTTCGGCCTGCTGCCGGCCATCGAGTTCGAGACGCGGGTCGACCATGCCGAGCGCCTGCCGGACGGCGGGTGGGAACTGACCACGTCGCGCACCGGGTCGGCCGCACAGGCCGGGGCCGGCGGCACGGGCGGGGCCGGCGAGACCGAGACGCTCCGCTTCGACGGGCTCGTGGTGGGCAACGGGCACCACTGGGACCCGCGCTTCGCCGACTTCCCCGGCGAGTTCACCGGGGAGATGATCCACTCCCACGCCTACGTCGACCCGTGGGATCCGCTGCACCTCATGGACAAGAAGATCCTCGTGGTGGGCCTCGGCAACAGCGCCGCGGACATCGTGGTGGAACTGTCGTCCAAGGTCATGCGCAACGAGGTGACGCTGTCGACCCGGTCGGGTGCGTGGATCGTGCCCAAGTACATCGCCGGCAAGCCGGCCGACAAGTACTTCGCGACCTTCCCGTACATCCCGTACTCGTGGCAGCGCAAGGCCATCCAGGCGATGCAGCCGATGTCGGCCGGCCGGCCGGAGGAGTACGGCCTGCCGACCCCCAACCACAAGTTCTTCGAGGCCCACCCCACGCAGTCCGTCGAACTGCCGCTGCGGCTGGGGTCCGGGGACGTCGTCGCCAAGGGGGACATCGCCCGACTGGACGGCCGGATCGTGCACTTCGAGGACGGGACCAGCGGCGAGTTCGACGTGATCATCCAGGCCACCGGGTACAACACCACGTTCCCGTTCTTCGACCGGGAGTTCCTCAGCGCCGACGCCCACAACCACGTCCCGCTCTACAAGCGGATGTTCACCCCGGGCATCGAGGACCTCGCCTTTGTCGGCTTCGCCCAGTCCACCCCGACCCTGTTCCCGTTCGTCGAGGCGCAGGCCCGCCTGGTGGCGGCGTGGGCGGCCGGGCTGTACCGCACCCCGCCGGTGGCGGAGATGGAGCGGGTGATCGTGGAGGACGAGAAGAAGTACATCGGCCACATGCTCGACACACCCCGCCACCAGCAGCAGGTCGACTACTTCCTCTACGAACGCGACCTGCGCACCCGGGAGATCCCCCACGGCCTCGAGCGCGCCCGCGAGCGCGGCGCCGCCCTCCGTGCCCGGGTGACGGCATGACGCCGGCCGCCCCCTCGGCGACCACCTCCCCGCGCGGCGACCGTCGCCGCGAGGCCCTGCTCGCCGCGCTCGACGACCGGCTGCGCACCACGGCACTGGACGACATCTCGGTGGCCGACCTCACCGTCTCCGCGGGGATCACCAGGTCCGCGTTCTACTTCTACTTCGACTCCAAGGCCGCCGCCGTGGGCGTCCTGCTCGCCGCCGTGCAGGACGAGGCCCGCGCGGCGGTCGAGACGATCGTGGGCGGCGAGGGAGACTTCCGCACGCGCGTGGCCGGGGCCCTCGAGAAGCTGACCGACCGCGTGTTGGAGAACGCCCACATCTACCGGGCCCTGCTCACCGCCCGCAGCAAGCACGAACAGACCCGGGCGCTGTGGAACGACGGCCGCCGGACGCTGGCCGCCCCGATCGCCGAGTTCCTGCGCACCGAGCGCACGGCCGGTCGGGCGCCGGACGGCGTGAATCCCGAGGCACTCGCGGTGGGGCTGATCCACATCAACGAGACCGTGCTCGAGCAGCTGGCCTACGACACCGACGGCCCCCGCGAGCCACTGCTCACCGTCGCCACCGACATGTGGGTCCGCTCGGTGTACGGCCGACCCGACCCCACGGTGGATGCCGCGGCAGACCCAGGGAGAACCGCATGACCAGCCCCGTCGACATCGTCTTCCGGTCCGGATCGGGGCCGGACGCCGCCGAGTGTCGCGGCTGGCTCCTGCCCGCCGCCGGCGACTCCGCCCGTGCCGGTGAGGCGGGCAGCCCCTGCGTGGTGCTGGCCCACGGGCTGGGCGGTACCGCGGACTCCGGCCTCATGTCGTTCGCGGAGGCGTTCGCGGCCGCCGGGTACGCCGCGCTCGCCTTCGACTACCGCGGCTTCGGGCGCTCCGACGGTCAGCCCCGCCAGGTCGTCTCCCCCGCCCGCCAGCAGGACGACTACCGGGCCGCCATCGCCGCCGCGGCCGCCCAACCCGGCGTCGACCCGGGGCGCATCGTGCTGTGGGGCTGCTCCCTCGCGGGCGGTCACGTCCTGGAGGTGGCCCGGGGCCGCGACGACATCGCGGCCGTCATCTCCATGATCCCCCTGGTAGACGGGCGGGCCGCCGCACTGGCCGCGGCCCGGCAGCACACGCCCGCCTCGCTCCTGCGGGCGACGGGATCCGCGATCGCCGCCAAGGCCGTGGCGGCGACGGGACGCCCCGAACCGCTGCTCCCCCTCGTCGGCCCGCCCGGCTCGAGTGCGCTGCTCTCCCTGGACGGCTACGAGGAGGCCTACACCTCCGTCGCCGGGCCGACCTGGCGCAACGAGGTGGGCGCCTCCATCGGCACCGAGCTGGGCTCGTTCCGGCCCGGCCGGCACGCGGAAGACCTCGTCGTCGTCCCCGTGCTGGTCCAGATCGCCGACCTCGACCGCAGCGCCCCACCGCACGCCGCCGCGACGGCCGCCTTCGCCGCGCGCGCCGAGGTCCGGCACTACCCGGGCGACCACTTCGACCTCTTCGCCGGCCGGCCGTGTCACGACCGGGCCGTCGAGCACGCGCTGCACTTCCTCGAGAGGCACGTGGGCTGACCTGCGGCGACACGTGCGTCGGCGGTGTCGGCGCACGGTCCCACGGGCGACTTCCCCATGGTTGTTGACATGTCATAGAGGTCGGCCTATATTGGGTGACACAACAGTTGAGTGCTCGGCCCCGCCGGCCGGGCAACCCCACCCGAAGGAGTCACCATGACCGCCAACCTCACCGACCTGACCGGCACCTGGACCCTCGACGACACCCACACCCGCCTGGGCTTCGTCACCCGCCACGCGATGATCACCAAGGTCCGCGGCTCGTTCAACGACTTCACGGGCACCGTCACCGTGCCCGCCGAGGGCATCGAGGGCGCCACCGCCCAGGTCACCATCAACGCCTCCTCGATCGACACCCGCAACGCCGATCGCGACGGCCACCTGAAGTCCAACGACTTCTTCGACATGGAGACGTACCCGGAGATCACGTTCACCTCCACGAAGATCGCCGCCAACGGCTCGGGCGGCGTGGACGTGACCGGCGACCTCACCATCAAGGGCACCACCAAGTCCGTGACCATCCCGTTCGAGTACGAGGGCACCGCCACCGACCCGTTCGGCAACCAGCGCGCGGGCTTCGAGGGCACCACGGTGATCAACCGCAGCGACTTCGACCTCACCTGGAACGCGGCGCTCGAGACCGGCGGCGTGCTGGTCTCCGAGAAGGTCACCCTGGAGATCGAGGTCTCGGCGATCAAGAGCGCCTGACCACTCGCCCGCCACGGCTGGCGGGTCCGCCACCGACCGGCCCCGCCCCACATAGTGCACGCTCGCCCCGGCAATCGCCGGGGCGAGCGTTCCGTTTCTGGGGCGGGGCCTGGGCGGGCGGGGCGGGGCCGAAGCCCCTAGGAGACGACGGCGAGGACCGCGGTGTGAGAACCGTCCGCGTCCTGCCAGGTCGCGCTGAGCGTGCCCGGCGAGCCGATGAGCGGGCGGTCGGCCTCCGCGTCGTTCTCCTCGGACACGATCCGGATGACGTGCAGAACCGAGTCGGAGCCCTGGCGGATCCCGTCGCCACCGCCGCGGATGTTGACCGGCGACGGCGTGATCGTGCCGTCCTCGACCTGCAGATGATCGGCCGCGGCGTCGCGGTGGCTGATCACCCGGCGGACCTCCGCGACGTAGACCGGATCCGCCGATGCGTCATAGACCCAGCGACGGCCGAGCACCGAGTGCTCCATCTCGCCGACCAGCGCGTCACCGGAGTCGTCGAGCTCGGACCCGCGGTAGGTCACGGGCACGTGGAAGGTGCGGGCACCGTCGGTGAGGAGGAACGACTCCATCCCGACCTCGCCGGCGGGATCGACGAACCGGTAGGCGGTCACCTGCTCGAGGCCATCCGGGTCGCCGTCGAACCACTCCTGGTGGCGGACCCAGGCCCGGAGCAGGTCCAGCTTGCCCGGGTCGAGGACGGCGTCATAGATCTCGGCGGTTCCACTCATGCGCTAAGACTCCCCGACTTCGCCCGGTCCGGCAAACGCGAACCGGGGCTGATGGGTGTATGAAGAAGAATTCGTGGGAGCGTCGTTCCCGCTGCGTAAGTGGGCAGACCACCCGCCCGCGCCGACCGTACTGTGATGCGGATCACAGCCAGTCCGTGGGGGTGGCCGTTACGGTTACCGCCGTATCGCCGGGGAGATCCCCCGGATCCCGATGGAAAGGTGTGACCCCCATGAAGAAGACCATCGCCGTGATCGGTTCCGCTGCCGCCCTGTCCTTCGCCGGTGCTGGCCTCGCCGCCGCCGAGGAGGCCACCGACCCGACGCAGGGCGCCGACGCCACCCAGACGGAGACCGACGACACGACCGGGGGCGAGCTCGACGAGGTCGAGACCCCCGCCGAGGTCTCCGACATCGCCGCGCAGCTGTGCGGCACCATCTCCGCCTACGACTTCCTCGGCTCCGCCGAGGGCGTGGTGCCCGGCCTGAGCGGCGAGGCGTGCGAGGCCAACGCCACCGCCGCCGTCGCGGCCGCGTTCTCCGGCGACATCTCCGGCGCCATCGACATCCTCCGCGGCATCGACGCCGAGATCCCGGGCGATGACGACGAGACCGCGGACGCCGGCTCGGCCGAGCTCCTCGGCTCGCTGGCCGGCGGTGACGCCGAGGGCGACGCGCCCGCCGACGACACCGAGCTGCCCGCGTTCGGCTCCTGATAGCGACTCGCGCGGCGGCGGCGACCAGCCGCTGACCGCGTGGTCATCCGACTCGGCCCCGGCCCCCTCGACGGAGCCGGGGCCGAGTCCTGTCTGCCCGCCCGGGCCGTCAGCTGCGGGGCTCCGGCGGCTGGGGCTCCGGCGGATGGGCCCCCGCCGCCACGAGGTCTCCCAGCGTCTCGGGGTCGATGTGCCCCGGCTGCGTCTCGGTCATGAACTCCACGATGATCCGCTCGACGGCCGCCGGGTCCTCGACATGCGGGTAGTGGCCGGTCCGCTCGACGATCGCCAGGCGACTACCGGGAATCGCCTCGTGGGTGGCGTGCCCGTGGGACATGGGGATGATCGGGTCGCGGTCGCCCCAGATCAACTGGAACGGCAACTGCCCGGCCAGGTGCAGCCGGTTGGCCGCCGACACCGCCTGCCCCTTGTTGTCCACGACCGCGCGCAGCGTCTTGAAGAACGTCCTGCGGTGACCGGGCCTACTGAGTGAGTCGTACGACATCCAGGACTCGGTGATCGCGTCGGCCCGGATGCCCAGGCCGGAGAAGAAGCGCCCCACCGAGTTCCCGGCGTTCACGAAGACCGGGGCCGCGCCGATCGTCAGCAGGAGTTCGGCGCCGGGGACGGCCAGCATCCGGAGGATCCAGTTGACCTCCTTGCCCAGGCCGCCGCTGCCGATGAGGACGATCCGCTCGCAGTACTCGGGGTACTGGTAGACGAACTGCATGGCGACGCCGCCGCCGAGCGATTGCCCGATGACCGTGCATCGCTTGATGCCCTTGACCACCAGCAGGTCGCGCAGGGCGGAGGCCATCGCGCCGAGCGAGTAGTCGTCGAAGTCGAGTGAACTCTCCCCGTGACCGGGCAGGTCCGGGGCGATGACGTGGAAGTGGGCGTCCAGGCGCGGGATGAGTTCGCGCCAGGTGGTCGAGCTGCCGGCCATGCCGTGGATGAGCAGGATCGTCGGCTTGCCCTCGCCGGCACCCGCCTCGCGGTAGGCCAGCTCTCGTCCGTGAAGTGTCGCGGTCTGCATAGTGATTCCCCCTCGGGGACGGCCTCCCGCGCCGTATCTCGTCGCAGGGAGCACCTACCGTCATTGTGCGCCCCGCGGGGACGTTCACGCAGTTCCCCGTGTCACATCTGGGCCGAGAACTTCCGGATCAGCCGCCGGTGACGATGCCGGAACAGCGCACCGACCACCATCCGCACCACCGGTCCCGGCAGCACCGTCCGGGGTTCGGCCCGCAGGGTGTCGGTCACCCGGGTCGAGCCGTCGGGCAGGGCGTCGAGCTCCCGGCGGTGCTCCCACACGCGGCACGACCCCAGGCTCGAGCGCTCCTGGAAGTAGCGCGGCGCCTCCATCCCGGTGATCACCAGGTCGTCGAACTCGACCGGGACGATCCCCGCCAGCAGGATCCACGCCCGCCCCGCCGGGCGACCGAGCGGGAGGTCCGCGATCGACGCCCCCCGCAGCGACCTGGGGAACCGCATCGTCAGCAACGGGCCGAACTCGTCCGCGACGCCCTCGGCCGTGACGACCCGCGCCCACACCTGGTCCCGGGGCGCGGGCACGACGCTCGAGCGCACGACCACCACGCCGGGGGTCCGAACAGCGGCCCGCCCGTCACCGCGGCGCATGGCCGCCGGTCCTCGCGGCCGGTTCGGCGGGAACGGTCTCGCCGTCGTGGTCGTGGAGGCGCACCTCGTCGTCGTCCCCGGCGGGGTGAGCCGCGCTGTCGGGTCCGGACACCTCGTCGCGCCCGGGCACCAGGCCCGGCCCGAGGTCCTCACCGCCGCCGGCAGAACCGCCGCCGTCCGGGCCGCCCCGGGCCGCGCTGCCGCCGTCCGCGCCGCCCCGGGCCGCGAGGTGGCGCACGACGGTGTTGGCCATCGCCGTGACCGGCACCGCGAACAGCGCGCCCACGACACCGAACAGGTACGTCCCGGCCGTGACCACGAGGATCACCGCCAGCGGGTGCAGCGCCACGGCGTGGCCCATCAGCAGTGGCTGGAGCACGTGCGACTCGACCTGGTGGACGACCACGACGATCGCCAGCATCGCGACCGCGATCGCCGGCCCCCGCTCGACCAGCGCCAGGACCGTGGGGATCACCCCGGCGACGAGGGTGCCGACGATGGGCACGAACGACGCGAGGAACACCACCACGACGATGGGGATCACGAACGGCACGCGCAGCAGCAGCGCGCCCAGGCCGACCCCGGCGGCGTTGATCGCGGCCACGGTGAGCTGCGTGCGGGTGTAGGCGCCGAGGCTGCCCCAGCCACGGCGGAACGCGGTGTCGACGTGCTCGCGGCTCGCCCGCGGCAGCCACCGGACGAAGAACTCCCAGAGTTTCTCGCCGTGGTAGAGGAAGAAGAACAGCGACACCAGGCAGATGAGCACGCCCGCCACGGCGTCCACGGCCGTGTGTCCGAACTGGACCGCGCCGGCCGCGACCGCCTCGGAGTTCGACTCGATCCAGGTGCGGGCCTGGGCGACGGCCTCCTGCAGTCGGTCCGCGGTGAGGTGCAGCGGGCCGTCCTCGAGCCACCGCAGGGCGGCGTCGGTGCCCGACGAGATCTGGTCGCGCATCCGGGGTACGCCGGTCGCGAGCTGGGTGGTGACCGCCGCGAGCGCGGCGAGGATGACCGCGAGGACCCCGACGACGACGACGAGGGCCGCGGCCGCCCGAGGGACCCGCTCCGGGATGCGGTCCACCATCGGGCGGAGCATGGCCGCGAGCAGGACCGCGATCGCCAGGGGCGCGATGATCACCGACAGCCGACCGACCGCCTGCCCGACGAGCCACCCGCCGCCCGCGATGAGCAGCAGGCACGCCGACCAGCCCGCCGCCAGCACGACCGGGTACGGCAGGTGCGCCCGGTCGAAGGGAGCGGCGGTCGGCGAGCCCTGGGTCATGACCTCGATGTTAAAGCCTTTTCAAGACTTCTCAGGTCACATCACGGGGCGAGGTCGGTCCAGCCCACGAAGCCACTCGGATCGTGGCGGCCCAGCACGCCGTGCTCGAACATGCCCCAGCCCTCCGCGCCGTCACACGTGGCCCGGGCGATGTGATCGATGGTCTGGTACGGCATGAACGCCGGGAGCTCGGGGTCCGTGAAGTCGTACGCCGTGGACAGGCTCCAGCCGCGCCCCTTCCACTGGCCGTGCTGCCAGTCCGGGTCGCCCACGTATCCGGATCCCATGCTCAGCGGGATGTAGCCGAGGGTCTCCACCTCCACCACCAGGGGTTCACCGCTGGGCGTGGTGAGGTGGATCCGCGCCGACTCCGGGTGCCGGGTCCCGCTGCGGTAGGACACCTCCATGCGCGGCCAGCCCAGCTGTTCGATCCGGCCGTCGGCAAAGGTGCGGGTGGCGTGGTTGAGGGTGCGGTACCCGTCCGGGCTCTCCTGCATGATGATCATGAGCGCGTAGTCGTCGAACCGCAGCGGGACGTACGTCCACCAGTGGCCCTCACGCGGCTCGTCGGCCGAGCGACCCTTGGGCTCCGGGTCGCCGCTGGGACGAATGCCCCACGAGCGGTCCCGGGTACCCATCCACACGTCCGGGTCCACCGAATAGTCGGTGCCCTCGACGGTGAGCGTGCCGGACCAGCTGCCCACCTGGGCGAAGCGCGTGGCATCGAGAATCGGTCGGGGCCCGTCGAGCAGCATGTGCCGCTCCTCGAGGACCGCCTCGAACGAGCCGTGCCAGGAGAGGTCGAACGAGAAGTCCTCGTGCTCGCAGAGCAGGCGGACGGTTCGCAGCGGCTCGATCACCTCGACCCGGTACCCACCCACGATCGAGTCGAGGGACCGCTCGTCGCTGGCATCGGAGAAGCGGACCGAGCGCTGTCGATCGCCCTGCCGGACGGTGGCGAAGGCGTCGATCACGCCGAGATTCGGGTACACGCCCAGGCCGGTGACGAGATAGACGTCCCCGGTCCGGTCATGGGCGTTGAAGTAGTAGCGGTCGTAGAAATTGCGGTCACTCGTGGCGACCTGCGCCATCGACAGCGGGGACTGGTGGACCGGGTACTCGTCGAGGGGCGCGGGCTTGATCGTCATGGACTCTCCTTAGGTTTCTGGGGCGGTGGAGTGGGGCGGTTCGTACCGGGTGTCAGTCGGCGATCATCCGCGCGAGCATGGCGTGGTGCAGGACGTCCTCGTCCGGGTTCTCGTGCGCCTCGACCTCGCCGAAGTGGACGCGTCGGCGCTCGATCTGCGACATCACGATGCCGTGGCGCAGGGCGGCGTAGGTGCGGAAGAACTCCAACTCGCGAACCGGTGACCCGGTGAGCTCCTCGTATCGGGCGACCACGGCCCCGTGGGGGAACAGATCAGTTAGGCCGGGGAAGTCCCACTGCTCGGCGATCTCCTGGAACATGTCGGGGAAGAACAGGAACCACCCCAGGTCGAGCTCCGGCGTCGCGAGCGTGGCCGACTCCCAGTCGAGCACGGCGGCGGGCTCGACCCCGTCGAACATGATGTTGCCGATCCTGGCGTCGCCCCAGCAGAGCACGTCCGGCGACAGCTCGGTGGGCCAGTTCTCCTCGATCCAGTCGAACGCCCTCTCCGGGACCGGGATCCGGAGACCGTCCTCCCACTGGGTCCACTCGTAGTAGGCGCGCTCGTTCTCCACGTGTGCCCGAAGACTGTCGACGCCGGCGGCCGGCGCGGCATCCCCGAGCGCGGTCCGTGGGTCCGGTGTGCCGTGAACCCGGGCCAGGACGTCCACGCTCACCTCGCGCACCCGCGCCCGGCCGGTCTCGCCCAGCTCCTCCACCACCCAGCCGCCGAACACGTACGGCGGGTTGTCGACGGGGACCCGGCCGGAGACACGGTCCATCACCAGGAAGGGCACGCCCAGGATCTCGGGCGAGTCCTCGACCCAGCGGACGTCGGGCACCGGCAGGTCGGTCCGCTCGCGGACGGCGCGCATCACGGCGGCCTGCCCGGCCAGGTCGTAGTCGGGGAACACCGGGAACGAGGAGGCCTCCGGCGCGAGTCGGGCCACCAACGCCGCGCGCTCGTCACGCCCGTCCGCGGTCCACTCGGCGTCGAGCAGCACGGAGATGCTCGACATGCCCGAGCTCTCGGGGCGCCGGATCGACGTCACGCGGACCGGTCCCGTGCTGCCCACCCGCTCGGCCAGCCACGTCTCCAGTCGGGCCCGGACCTCGTCGAGGTCGGTGGTCGAGGTGATGCTGTCGGTCCGAACCGCCGCCCGACTCCTCTCGGCGCGCGCACAACAAGCACGCGGTCCGCACGAGCCTGCTGCAGGCCGCCCGTCAGCTCTTCGCCGAACGCGGGGTCGCCGAGACCACGGCGGAGGAGATCGCCGAGGCGGCCGGCGTCTCCCGCGCGACGTTCTTCAACTACTTCCGGAACAAGCACGGCATCGTCATCGCTCTCCACGACGCCCACGTGGCCATACTCGGACTCCTTGTCGACGACCTGCTGTCCGAGCCGCTGACCACCGCCGGTCGGCTCGATCGCTTGTTCGCGGACGTCGCCGCCACCGCCGCCGCCGCGCCGGTCTACTTCGCGTCGCTGACCGGCGAGCTCGAGCGTGAACTCGCCGTCCCCGCCGTCAGCGCCGCCCGCACCGAGCAGCTGACCTCTACCCTGGTGCGACTTCTGACCCCGGGAGTGGCCGCCGGGGAGGTGCGCGAGGACCTGCCACTGCGCTTCCTCGCCCAGATGGTCGGCTCCACCTACATCTCGGTGATCCGCTACTGGCGTGAGTCGCCGGACTACGACATCACGCTCAACAGTGCCCGGGCGTCGCATTTCCTGACCGGCGCCCTCGCACCAGGGACGGGCTGACCCGACGGTCACCGGAACCACGACGGCCGCCGGCCCCGGAGGCGCGAAGTTTACGTCGCCCCGCGTGGTCGCGCGACAGGTTGCGGACCTCCGCCAGAGGAGCAGAATCGCCGGCACGGCTGGAAAAGCCAGTGCACCCAGAACGATTCTCATCCCGAAGGAGTGCCGATGCCCGACAAGAAGTCCGACTCCAAGTCTGCCGCCCGATCCGCGGCCGAGAAGCTCGTCGACAAGGCCGAACAGTTCGCCGACGACCTGGCCGGCAGCGCCGACGTCGTCCCCGGTACGCCGGGATCGCGACCGCCGACCGTCGCCGAGCCCACCGAGCCCACCAGCCCGCTGCCGCCGAAGGCCGACCAGAAGGGCGCGACCCCGCACGGCCCGACCGGCGCGGAGCCGCCCGGCTCGGTCACCGCTCGCGAGGAGGTCATGCGTCAGCAGGGCCAGTTCCTCACCACCGCCCAGGGCGCGCGCCTGTCCGACACCGATCACTCGCAGAAGGCCGGTCGTCGCGGCCCGGTCCTGCTTCAGGACCACCACCTACGCGAGAAGATCATGCACTTCGACCACGAGCGCATCCCGGAGCGCGCGGTCCACGCCCGCGGGGCCGGTGCGCACGGGACGTTCGTGGCCAACGGCGCCGCAGCGAGCGTCTGCAAGGCCGGGGTCTTCGCCGAGGGCAAGGAGACCGAGGTCTTCGTCCGCTTCTCCACCGTGCTCGGTAACCGCGGCTCCGCCGACACCGTCCGCGACACCCGCGGATTCGCGACCAAGTTCTACACCGACGAGGGCACCTGGGACCTGGTCGGCAACAACATCCCGGTGTTCTTCATCCAGGACGCCATCAAGTTCCCCGACGTCGTCCACGCCGCCAAGCCGCACCCGGACCGCGAGATCCCGCAGGCCCAGAGCGCGCACGACACCTTCTGGGACTTCGTCTCCCTGCACACCGAGGCGCAGCACCACACCCTGTGGAACATGTCCGACCGCGGAATCCCGCGCTCGTACCGGATGATGGAGGGCTTCGGCGTCCACACGTTCCGGCTCATCAATGACGCCGGCGAGACGAGCCTGGTGAAGTTCCACTGGAAGCCCCACCTGGGCGTCCACTCGCAGGTGTGGGAGGAAGCCCAGATCACCGCCGGCATGGACCCGGACTTCCACCGCCGCGACCTTGCCGACGCGATCGAGTCCGGCGCGTTCCCGAGCTGGGACCTGGGCATCCAGGTCTTCCCGGACACGGTCGACGAGAACGGCGTCAGCGAGATGTTCCACGGCATCGACCTGCTCGACCCGACCAAGATCGTCCCCGAGGAGCTCGCACCGGTGCAGGTGATCGGCACGATGACGCTCAACGCCAACGTCAAGAACTTCTTCGCGGAGACCGAGCAGGTCGCGTTCCACCCGGGCCACCTCGTGCCGGGCATCGACGTCACCAACGACCCGCTACTGCAGGGCCGACTGTTCTCCTACCTCGACACCCAGCTCACGCGTCTGGGCGGTCCGAACTTCGGCCAGATCCCCATCAACCGGCCGCACGCGCCCGTCAACGACATGCTCCGCGACGGGTTCCACCAGTCCGCGGACCACGTGGGCGTGGCGCCGTACCAGCCCAACAGCCTCGACGGGGGATGCCCGTTCATGGCGGGCACCACCGACGGTGCGCTGGTGGAGGTGGCGCAGCAGATCGCCGACGCGCAGGTCGTCCGCGACGCCCCGGCGACGTTCGACGATCACTACTCGCAGGCGACGCTGTTCTACACCAGCCTCACCGAGGTGGAGAAGGCGCACGTCGCCGAGGCGTACACCTTCGAGCTGGGCAAGTGCTACGAGGAGGCCATCAAGATCCGGCAGGTCGAGCAGCTCGCGCACATCGACCATGACCTGGCCGTCACCGTCGCGTCGGGGCTGGGACTGCCCGCGCCCGCGAAGGTGCCCGTGGCCGAGGTCGTCACCAGCCCGGCCCTGTCCCAGATCGGCAAGGAGTGGCCGTCCGACGGGCGCCAGATCGGCATCCTCGTCACGGAGAACTCCGACGTCGGCGCGGTCAAGGAACTCGAGCAGGCCGTGTTCGGCGACGACATGGTCCCGCTCGTGATCGGCCCGGTCGGCGGCAGGCTCGGCGAGGGCGAGCCCGATGCGACGGTCGCGATCTCGCGGACCTATCAGACGCAGCGGTCCATCGAGTTCGATGCCCTCGTCGTCGTCGACCTCCCCGCCCACCCGCGGACCGACGTGCTCATCAGCGAGATGTACCGGCACAAGAAGGCCATCGCCACCCTGGCGCCCATCGACCGGTACGTCGACTTCGGACTGACCTCGGACACCCCGGGCGTGGTCGCGGTCGACGCAGCGGCCGGCGTGCTGCCCGCACTCAAGCCGCTGCTGGCCACCCACCGGGCGTGGGAGCGGCCCGACCCGGCCCGCATCTGACGCAGGGCACGGAGCAGTAGACGGACACCGTGGGTCGGGGATCGCGAGAGGTCCCCGACCCACGGCGTGCGCGGGTAGCGTCTCGGCCATGAGCGACCACCCCGCCACCCGTGAGGCCGCCGCCCGCGAGAGTCCTGCCGGTCTCCGCCTCGAGGCGCGGCGGGTGATCACGGCTCCGGCGGACCGCGTGTTCGCCGTACTGTGCGATCCGGACGGCCACGTGGCGATCGACTCCTCGGGGATGCTCCAGGCGGCCGAAGGATCGGTGGTCACCGCCGAGGGCGACCGGTTCGTCATCCACATGGACCGCGAGTCCCTCGGCGACTACGACATGGGCGAGTACGACGTCACGGTGATCATCACCCGGTTCGAGCCGGACGCCGAGATCGCCTGGACCATCGACGGGGCCATCACGTCCCCGATCGGCCACACCTACGGCTACCGCCTCATCCCGCTGGGCAATGGCGATAACGGCGATGGCGACGGCGCCGAGGGGGCGCGTACCGAGGTCGTCAGCTATTACGACTGGTCCGATGCGCACCCGAAGTGGCGCGACTCGGGAGTACTGCCGGTGCTGGACGCATCGGCGCTCAAGGCGACGCTCGGAATTCTCGACCGGGCGGTCAGGAGGGGATATGTCCGCGGCTGATCCGAATGCCCACCGGCCGGACCTGTGGTTCTCCCGCGACGGCATGGAGCTGCGCGCGGTGGACTCCGGGCCCGCCGACGGCGAGGCGATCGTCCTGCTCCACGGGTTCCCGCAGCGCACCTCCAGCTGGGACCTCGTGTCTCCGCTCCTGCACGCGGCCGGGTACCGCACCCTGGCGCTGGACCAGCGCGGGTACTGCGAGTCCGCCCGCCCCCGTGGTCGACGCGCGTACCGGCTGTCGGAACTGGTGGGGGACGTCCTCGCCCTGCTCGACGCCGCCGGCCTGCCCGACGCCCACGTGGTGGGTCACGACTGGGGCGCCGCCGTGGCGTGGGGTGTCGCCGGGGCGCACCCCGACCGCATCCGCAGCCTCACCGCCGTGTCGGTGCCCCACCCCGCCGCCTTCCTCAAGGCCATGTTCGCCTCCGACCAGCTACTGCGATCCTGGTACATCGGGCTCTTCCAGCTGCCGTTCCTGCCGGAGCGACTGCTCACCTCGGCCGGTCCGCTGCCCGAGAAGGCCCTGGCCGGGATGGGTATGACGCCCGAGATGATCGAGCGCTACCGGCGTGAGATGGTCGCCGCCGGCGCGATCCCCGGGGGACTCGGCTGGTACCGGGCCCTGCCCTTCGCCTCACCGTCCCGCTCGACCGCGCCGGTCCGTGTGCCCACCACGTTCGTGTGGAGTGACCGCGACCCGGCCCTGGGCCGCGGGGGCGCCGAGCGGACCCGCCACCACGTGGACGCCGACTACCGGTTCGTCGAGATGAGCGGGGTCAGTCACTGGATCCCCGACGAGCGGCCGGCAGAGCTGGCCGATGCAATCGTGGCCCGCGCCCGGTCGACCGCGGACGGCTCGGGTCCCGGGGCCTGAACTCCACCGCACCGGGTGCGCGCGGCCCGGTGCGGTGTCAGGCTGGGCCGATGTTCTTCATCTTCGGCTTCACGAACTCGTCCCGGAACCTCGGGCTGGCCCGGGCCACGTGCCCGAACTGCGGCAACGTCGCCGCACAGCGGGTCGACCGTCGCAAGCGGGCGTTCTCTCTGTTCTTCGTCCCCATCATCCCGCTGGGGTCGTCGTACACGGCCACGTGCACGGCGTGCGGCATCACCACCAAGATCGACCGGTCGCGGGCCGACGGGATCCTGTCCGGCGCGTACTGATCCGGCCGCTCAGCTCTCGCGCGCTGGCACCGCTGGGGCCGTGGCCCTGTCCTCCCACGGAGGCGGGATCGTGGCGGCGACCGACGCGGCCAGGAGGGTCGCGCCGCAGCCGAACATCAGACCGACCCGGAATCCGGCCTCGGTGGGGACGAACAGCCCCTCGAAGTCCATGGACATCTGGGTGAGCAGCACGCCGAGCACCGCGGCAGAGGTCGTGGTGCCGATGGAGCGCATGAGTGTGTTGACGCTGTTGGCCGAGCCCATCTCGGAGGTGGGCACCGAGGCCATGATCAGCGCGGGCATCGCACCGTAGGCCAGCCCCACACCGCCGCTCACCACGATGCCGACGGTCATCACACCCCAGGTCGATCCCATGAGGAACAACCCGGATGCATAGCCGACCGCGACCACCAGCGCTCCCAGGATGAGCGTGGTCTTGGGACCGCGGGTGCCGATGAGGCGCCCGCTGAGTGGGGAGACCGCCATCATCGCCAGCCCGCCGGGCGCACTCCACAACCCCATGGCCACCATCGACTGCCCCAACCCGTGTCCGGTCTCGACCGGGAGCTGAAGAATCTGGGGCATGATCAGCAGCTGCGCATAGAGGCCCATGCCGATGGTCACCGAGGCGATGTTGGTCATCAGGACGGGGCGACGGGCGGCAACCCGCAGGTCCACGATCGGTGACGGGTGCCGGGGGACCCACAGCGCCCATCCGGGCAGCGAGACCGCGGTGAGCGCCAGCAGGCCGAGGGTCAACGGGGAGCCCCAGCCCCAGTCGGCGCCCTTGGACACCGCGAGCAGCAGCGAGATGAGAGCGATCGCGAGCCCCACCGCGCCGACGACGTCGAGCGTGCCGTCCGGTTTGGCGGCCGGCAGCGTCCGGAGACGCACCGTCATCATCACGATGATCGCCACGCCCAGGGCCCCGGACCCCCAGAACATCCACTGCCACGAACCGTATTGCGCCAGGGCGGCCGCCGCCGGGAGCCCGAGCGCCCCTCCCACTCCGAGCGAGGAGCTCATCAGACTGATCGCCGGTGCGAGTCGACGCGCCGGGAGGATCTCGCGCATCGTGGCGATGCCGATCGGGATCACACCGATTCCCACGCCCTGCAGGGCGCGCCCGATGAGCATCGGCCACAGCGAGGTGGCCAGTGCGCACAGCACCGAGCCGACGACCATGACCGCCGTGCAACCGATGAGCACGTACTTCTTCGGATAGAGGTCTCCCAGTCGTCCCATGAGCGGACCGGCCACCGCTCCGGCGAGCAGCGTGATGGTGACGACCCAGGAGGCGTTGACCGCGGAGGTGTTGAGAATCGCCGGCAGCATGCCCAGCAGCGGGATGACCAGCGTCTGGCTGAGGGACATGACGACGCCGCCGAAGGCGAGGACCGCGATGAGGCCGTTCTCGTCCGACCGGACGGTGTCGGCGCCCCCACCGCGCGTTCGTGCCATCATCCCGTGTCCTTCCGACCGAGGCTCACGTCCGGAGCCTCTCGTCGGACATTACAGACAGGTGTCGAACGGGTTCTCGTTCCGGGCACGACCACGTCGTTCGACATGACGGTCCGTGATGGCGGAATCCTCGCTCACTATTGTCTACCGCTGTCCGCGGTGCGACGATGAGCGGGTGGACACCACCGGCTCGACCCGGCGGATCACCCGCCGGCCCACCGTCGCCGTGGGGGCGTTCCTCGCCGCCACGGCCGTCGCACTGACCGCCGCCGTCACGGCCCCGGCCACCGCGAACGCCCAGGACTCCTCCGAGGCCATCCCGCTCCTGTTCCCTGCTCCTGACCGCATGATCGCCGTGGGCGGCTCACCCTCCGGGTTGTGCGCAGGCGCGATCTCCACCACGCTCGACGGCGACGGGTACCCGGACACGGCATCCGTCTCCTGGGCCTTCGCCGTCGTCGGGGTGGGCCCGTGCACCCTCACGGCCACCCTCTCGTGGCGCAACCTCGACACCGGCGCCACCGGGGAGAAGGTCGCACAGGTCCCGTTCCCGCGGATCTCGACGGGCATCCCCGATCCGATCTCCCACCCCTACGAGGCGCAGATCTCCACCGGCCCGGGCCGGGTCGAATACCGACTCACCACCACCGGCGGGGCCGTCGCCGGGCCGATCGTCGTGGAGACGGTCGCCTACGACGGCTGACGACGCCGGGGGCGCGCAGCACCCGGACCGGGCGGGCGTTCCGGGCCGAGCATTTTGTTGGTTGCCAAACCGGTTCCAGTAGGGGACGTGAGCATCCCAGGATGTGCTCTCACCAGTGCTGGCAGGAACGGGTGTTCGTAAGTCGGGAGTAGGCGGTCTGATCGCGGTTTCTCGAGCGGCGAATTACTCTGTGGCACTCTCCACGCCGGTAACAGGAATTGTTTCGTGTTACCTGTTTCCGCTGTTACCGATTGCTCGGTGATTTTCGGAGAATCACCTCTGGCAGTGCTCACGTACGGCGGCGATGTATTCGGCGTACGTACCTGCCGCGTCAACGGCGTGGCGCTCAATGGTCGATGGGTGATAGCCCAGGACGTCGGCGATGATGGCGGCCGGGGCGGTTTTGCTGAGTTCATGCAGTGTGCCGAGCCGGGCGGCGCGGGCGCTGACGAGGTGGTCTCGTAGCCGGAGGCGTAGGTGCATCGGGTCGATGTGCCGGCCGGGGGAATGCCCTCTGAAGACCCAGTTGCTTCTCGGGTGAGCGGCGGTCTGGTCGTGGCCGGGGTTGGCCAGGAGTTCACGCCACGGCCCGTCGAGCGGGGTGGGCAACGCGATCGGGCCGCTGCCGAGCGTAATGGTCGTCAGATCTTCGGTCACGGTGATGTCGTCCCAGGTCAGGGCGGCAATATCCTGGATCTGTTGGCCGAAGACTAGGACTAGAATCGCCGCGGCTTTGTCGCGTGTGGTCAGGGTGTCGCCGTCCACTATTCGATCTAGGGCGGCGCCTTGCTCGGTGGCGCTGAGTTTGGTGCTGTTACCGCGGCGATGGCGGGGCACGGTGAGCCCTGGTGGGGCGTTTTTGGTGTCCATGGCCCAGCCGAGGAACCGGTCGATGAGCAGTCGCGTGGTTGGCCCGCCGGCGATCCAGGCGTCGACCTCGCCCTGGCCGACGTCGGCGAGCGTGATGTCGCGCTCGCCGAGCCAGTTGAGGAAGTTGATCGCGACGGTGACGGTCTGCTTGCTGCGCAGGAAGGTGCCGTGGGGGACGGGGTTCATCTGGTTCATGCGCCGCAGATGGTGCCAGTGGACATAGCGGTCAATGACGGCCCGGTGGGTGTCCTCGGTCAGCCTCTCCAGTGCTGTGTCCGCCCAGTCTTGGTAGCGGACAAGCAGCTCGTCGCGTCGGGGCAGGACACCGTGCTCGACAAGGAGCCCGCGCACGTAGTCGCGGGTGCGCGAGCGTGGGAGCGCATCGATCGCCTCGTGCGTGAGCTCCGGGAGGGAGGCCAGCTGGTTCAGGAATTCGGTGACGTGCCGCTGGCGGATCCAGGTCATTCCACTGTTGGCGCGTTTCATCGATTTCAATGCCTCCGCCAGGGGGATTAGCCTCTCGGCGATGGTGCCGGTGTCCGGGTTGGTCAGCAGTCCGTCGACGGTCTCGCTCAGTGCGCATGGCCAGCACAGGCCGGCGCGGTAGATCTCGTCCTCGGCGCCGCAGCGCACGCAATCGATGTTGAGGGTGATCTGGGCGCACGCCCGGCAGGCCGGGCGCCCATGGACTCGGCCCGGTAAGACGCCGATGTGGCCGCAGTCGCAGGTGCCGCGGGTGCGTTTGGCCTGCTGGTAGCAGTAGCCGCAGATCTGGTCCTCCGGGCCCCAGGTGACCACAAGGGGGTAGCCCAAGCCGCAGCGATCACACGGACACACGCGACGTAGGTCCGGATCGTCGGGTTTGCGGGGCCTGGCCATCGGTACCGGTCAATCCTCGTTGTCGCCCCGGACGAGTCTCACCCGGCGGGCGATCGGCTGGCCGGGTGCCACCCCCAGGTCTTCCGGCCGGGCCGGCGCCTGCGCGGTGGCTGCTGCCCGCATCTCCACGAACGGTTCGAACAGCTCACCCGGTTCGCAGTCGAGGATGTCGCAGAGCGCGGCGAACGTGCGTGCCGGGATCCGCTCTGGTGTGCCGGTCACCAGCCGGTAGACCTGACTCTCGGACAGGTTGATGCCCCGAGACCTCAACAACGGCACCAGTTCGGTGCTCTTCCACAGGTTGCGCTGCGCCATCATCGTCCGCAGATTCCAGCGATACCCGATGCGTCGTTGCTCAGCCATCAGCGTCTCCGTCCTGCTTCCTGCCGCGGCCGTCCAGCCGCGAAGCGATCATGCGCTGAATGGTCTTCTGTTTGAAATCGTCGCCGACCGAGGTGTACAGCCCGGTGACCGACGCATAGGCATGACCGACTTGAGTCTGCACGAACGCCGGGTCGTAGCCGGCCTCGATCAAGTGCGTGACGTAGGAATGTCGCAGGCAGTGCAGTCCGAGCTCTTTCGGCAAGCCGGCACCCTCGCGGGCGGCGGCGAAGGCATCACTCAAGCTACCCACTCTTATCCGCTCGGCGCGCTCGCTCGGCCATAGCGCCGCCGAGCGGTCAGCAGTAGCGAAATGCGCTCGACCACGCTCGGTGATCCAGAATCGGAGCAGGTCAACCACCCAGTCGAACTCCGGGACCGTCAACACGGTTCGTCGTCGCGGCCCCGACCCGGCGGTGCCTTTGGCCCACCGGACGGTCACCGCGCCGAAGTCGCCGTACGCAGGCACATGCGGGTTGGGGCCGAAATCCTGCACGTCCAACATCGCCACCTCGCGACGCCGAAGCCCATAGGCGTAGCAGACCTTGAACGCGATCGAGTCCCGCAACAGGGGCAGCCAGCGCTTACTCCCAGCAGCGAACTCACGATCGACCCGGTCGTCCACGTCATCAAACAGTCTCTGCAGCTCCGTGGCCGTAAAGGCCCGGCGCCCGGCCGGAACAGCATCCTCGCAGGTGTGCCGCGGGGTGTTCCACTCGAACGCGATCTGGGCCGGAACATCGTCGAAGACCCGTTGGCACAGCGCACCCCACCCGTAGCTCGAGCTCGAGACGTAGGCACAGAACATCGCGATGGCATTGCTGTCCGAACGCAGCGTCGTCCAGCTCACCGGCTTCTCACCCGAGCGCCGCCCAGCCATGTAGTCATCCAGATCGACCGGTCGCCACGACCACGGGAACGTCCCCGCAAACTCCTGGAACCGGCGCAGCACCCCGCAGCGCCCGTCGATCGTCGCTCTCGTCAGCCCACGCGCCAGCATCTGCGCCCGCCAACCCTCGACCATTGCTTCAAACACGCGGTCCTCGGCGCGGAACAGGCCAACCTCACCGTCGCGCAACAGCCGCGGAACGAACCCAGGAACACCGTCCACGCCGACCTCCGACCCGTGGAAACCTGCATCTAATGCAAGAAACCTACGGGACGCTGGACCGACGCACAAGCATCACATCCGCGGCGTCGACACTGCACCAGCCAAACCCGGCACCCACCAGCACAAACCCAATCATCGCAGGTAGACGGCAGTAACCGCACCTACCGGAACCCCCGAGAGTTGAGCGCCGATAAGTATCGTTATGTAAAGTGAACGATGCCGAGTTGTAGATTGTGCGAACTCGGCCCCTCCCCGAACTGCCCCTCGCCCGTAGTGCCCGACAGGCCGCGTGACCTGCGCGTGAACAGGTGCCGGGCCAGCGCTTCCGCCCTTGTTGGACCGTGACCGCCAGCCGATGGCTGGATGGTGGTGGCGCTGCTACCTGCGGCCTCTTGTCGCGATTCGCATTTCATGCGACACTTTCGCACAACACGCGAGCCATTTTTGGGCGGTGCGAGATGTCGCAGCAGGATCTTCCTCCAGGGTCGGCGCGGTTGCAGCTGGCCGACGGTATCGCTGTTCTACGTCCGGAAGCCTCGGTGTTCGAGGCGATGGTCACCGGCTGGTCTCACCAGCAGCTGGCACCGAACCTCTCTGCCGGCACGATCTCGGCGCAGGTAGCAACGATCCGGCGGTTCCAGGGCTTCTGTGAGGTCGAGGGACCGTGGGCCTGGACGCCCGCGATGGCCGATGACTGGATCACCGAACTGCGCGGGATCCAGAGCCTGTCAAGATAATTGTGTGAGTTTTGGTTAGTGATGTCTGTCACATGTGGGGGTCGAAGCGTTCCGGGTAGGCCAGTGCGAGTTCGGCCAGTGCGGCTCGCCAACCGTGGATGGTGGCGCCTTCGACGAGTCTGGGGATCGATTTCCGGGGGCCTGCGTGGCCGTCTGCTCGGCGTTGAGCGTCCTTGGCGCGTTCTCGGTCTCGTCGGTCCTCGATGTTGCGTATGGCTAGCCATAGCAGCTTGATCGCGGCGGCATCGCTGGGGAAGTGCCCGCGGTTCTTGGTGATCTTGCGCAGCTGGTAGTTCAGCGACTCGATCGAGTTCGTGGTGTAGATCAGCTTGCGTGTGGCTGGGCCGAAGGCCAGGAACGGGATGAACCGCTCCCAGGCGGCCTCCCACGACCTGACGGCGGTGGGGTACTTGGCGCCCAGCGGCGATTCGGCGAAGGCCTCCAGTGCGGCTCTGGCGGCCTCGGTGTTGGCGGCGGTGTAGATCGGCTTGAGTGCCTTGGCCACGTTCTTGCGGTCGCTGTAGGACACGAACCGCATCGAGGCCCGGATCAGGTGCACCACGCAGGTCTGCACCTCTGCGAAAGGCCAGGTCGCGGCAATCGCCTCGGACAGTCCGGTCAGCCCGTCGCAGGCCACGATCAGGACGTCTTTGACGCCGCGATTGGCCAGTTCGGCGCACACGCTGGCCCAGAACGCCGCGCCTTCCTTGGCCTGCACCCAGATGCCGAGCACGTGCTTGACGCCCTCAAGATCGACCCCGACCGCGATGTGGGCAGCGCGGGTCTTCACGTGGGCTCCATCGCGGATCTTGATGTGGATCGCGTCCAGGAACACCACCGGGTAGAACGCCTCCAACGGGCGGTGCTGCCAGGCGGCGACTTCGTCCAGGACCGCGTCGGTGACGTTGGCGATGGACTCGTGCGACAGCTCCACCCCCAGGGTCCGCGCGAGGTGGTGCTCGATCTCCCGGACGGTCATCCCGCCGGCGTACAGCGAGATGATCTGGTCCTCCAGCCCGCCGAGCCGGCGGGCGCCCTTCGGGACGAGCTGGGAGGCGAACGAGCCCTGCCGATCGCGGGGCTGATCCAGTTCCACCGGGCCGACCTCGGTGGCCACGGTCTTGCGCGAAGTGCCGTTGCGGTGGTTTCCGTCCCCGCCACGGGCGTGGGCATCGCGGCCCAGATGCTCGGTCAGCTCGGCGCCCATGCCCCGCTCAAGGACGGCCTTGAGCATCTCGTTCAAAAAGCCGTCCTTGCCAGTCAACTCCAACCCTCGCGAACGGGTCTCGGCGAGTACGTGATCAATCAGCGCATCCGAGAACACCTCCCGGCGAAGCCCAGCAGCATCTGATACATCCGTAGCGTCGTGGTCGTCAACAGCCATAGCGTTCATGATTCCTCCTCCGGATCAACTCACACAGACCATCTGACACGCCCGTTGGGCGCGGTCGATCTGCGCGTTCAGCGTCCGCCGGTCTCGCTTGGCTCGCTCCCATTTGTAGTGCCACACCACCCGCCGGTCTCGCCGGTCCCGGCCCTGTCCCATTGGGCGGATCAGCTCCACGACGCCGTCGTCGGCAATCAGGTTGCCGCGGCGACCGAAATGGTCCTCGAGCTCCTTGGGCGCCTTAGCCTCAATTCACCGATGAAGTAGCCGGGGCGGTCGCTGGCATGGTCGTGGGTCGTGACCGTATGGAGGGCGTGTGAGGTCCGCCGGTCTGCCCGGCTTTCCACTTTGGTTCCTGGTCGTAGGTGCTGGAGTTGGGAGTCAGATCGGCACGTTGGGCCGGCGCGGGGAGAAGACGGTGTCGTAGAGCGCCTGCCAGGCTGTTTGCCATGGCCAGCTTTCGGGTAGATGGAGTCGGAGCCGCCGGGCTGAGGAGGCGATCCGGGCCGGGATGTTGATGAGTTTGCGGCGGATCGTCGCGGTCGTCGCGCGTGCCAGGCTCGAGCTTGTGGTCAGGGTGGCGGCGGCGCGGGTGAGGTTGAACGCCATGACGGCGCAGGTCAGCCAGGCGGCGTTGGCGTTGAACACGCCCGAGGGCAGGTGCGCCAGCGCGGAGGCTTTCAGGTCAGCGTGGACGTTCTCGATGATCGCGTGTGCGCGGTGGGTCTTGTCGGCCGCCACTGTGTCGTACTGCTCTACGGATGTAGTGGTGAAGAACGCATGGAACCGCCAGGTATCGAACAGGCTCGCCTGCCCACTTGCAGCCTTGGGATTCAGGTCGGGGATACGGCGCACCACGAGCCGACCCGGCACCTGGTCGTTCTTGGGCTTCGAGGTGAATGCGGTGAAGTCGACCTCGGCGACTTCGGCGCGGGAGATCCAACGGTTGGTGTGTTCGTCGAAGATCGCGTCGGTGTAGTTGATCGTGGTCCACGCGTCGTCGTCGATGGTGGCGATGGCACGTTTGACCGCCGGGTCCATGCGTACGGTGACCGAGACCTCGGCTCCGGCGGCCAGGCAGGCGGTGACCATGCTGTGGGAGTAGAACGCCGAATCGCCTCGGACCAGCACGTCACGGCCGTGAAGGTGGGTGCGGCGGATCAGTGCCAGCGTGTCGGTGGCCAGCCGGGCAGCCCCTCGCGGGGACCCGGCAGAGCCCTTGCGCAGCCGTTGAGCGGCGATCACCGGAGCAGCCTGCTCGGTGGAGACCGTGGCCAGCAGCGCGTTCAGGCCACGTACCCCGGAGTAGCCGAACGAGGCGCCCTGCTTGGCGTGTCCGTAGACCTCCACGATCGTGTCGTCGATATCGACCATCACCGTCCCGGTGTCCGACTCATGACCGAGCAGTCCGGTGTGTTCGGCCAGTGCGCGCACGAACCGCGAGGCGATCGCATCGGTTTGGCGGACGTGGCCGAAGGTGAACTGCCGCAGGAACGATCCCAGCGTCGAAGGGGCGTACGGGCGGTCGAAGAGTGTGCCCATCGCCCCGTGGCGCAGCAGGGCCATGTCGTCGATGCTATCCGCGCCTGCGGCCATCCCGGCCACGAGCGAGGCCAGTTTCACTCCACCGTTGGAGCCCTTGTCGGTGGGCACGCTCAGATGCTCGTCACCGAGCCGGTGCAGGCCCGCCCGGTCGGCGAGTTTCATCAGCGGCACGAGGCCGGCGCCCGACACGAGGTTGGGCTCATCGAACGTCGCGAAGCTTACGGGCAGAGTGTGAGATAGTTGCATCTGCGGGATGCCCTTCTTGAATTGGCGATACGGACCTTAAGCAAGTCGTATCTTGCCAGTTCAGAAGGGCATTCTCGCGTTCCCACACCGCGCTAGAAGTTCATCTCATCGGTGGATCCAGGCTTAAGAGGTTGCGTTTTCATGAGCACCAACACTCACACCAGCAGCGGACCGTCCCCCGGTTCCTCATCGCTCCGGCTTCTCGTCGGGCGCGAGGAAGTGGTCATCAACGACCGCTACGAGACGCTGTCGATCGCCAATGACGTTCTGATAGCCCTGTTCTTCCTCGTGGGCAGCGTCCTGTTCTTCTTCGACTCCACACAGACCATCGGCACCTGGTTGTTCCTGCTCGGCTCTCTGGAGTTCCTCGCACGACCGGCCATCCGTCTCGCCCGTCGGGTCCACCTGAAGCGGATCGGCACGACCTCGGGGAACCACGGCAGCGACTACGACTACTGAGCCGAAACGCCACCGCCCGCGAACTGCTCCAGGAGCCACTCCATGGTGTCTCCGGTTAGCGCTCTTCACGCCGTTCCGGTGGTCCGGTCGCTGGGCCGCGCGTACGGTCGGCAAGCAGCCCACAGACCTCGTCGCGAGGAATGTCAATGTCACACAGGAATCAGCCAGCCCCCGATCGAGTGGAACGCCCCTGGGGCGAACGCACCCCCTACGGCCCCAGCGAGCAGTGGCCGGCCCGGGTGGACACCTACCTGGCCGACGGAATGGCCGAGGCGGATGTCGACCGCTGGGTACAGACGGCGTCGATCCTGCACTCCAACGGCGACGGACTGGACATCGCCGTGAAGGACGACCGGATCTGCGGGGTGCGTGGACGTGCCGACGACCGGGTCAATCGCGGACGACTGGGGGTCAAGGACCTCTACGGTTGGCAGGCGAACTCCTCACCGGACCGGCTGACCCGCCCGCTGGTACGCGAGAACGGCGTATTGGTGGAGACCGACTGGGACACGGCGATGGACCGGGTCGTCGGCCGGACCACCGAGTTGCTGGACGAGCAGGGACCCAGCGCGATCGGTTTCTACACCACCGGGCAACTGTTCGCCGAGGAGTACTACACCCTCGGTGTGATCGCCCACGGTGGCATCGGCACCAACCACGTCGACGGCAACACCCGGCTGTGCACCGCGACGGCCGCCGCGGCGCTCAAGGCGTCCTTCGGATGTGACGGTCAGCCCGGCTCGTACGCCGACATCGACCACGCCGACGTCATCTGCCTCTACGGACACAACATGGCCGAGACGCAGAGCGTGACCTGGATGCGGATCCTGGATCGTCTGGCCGGGGACGACCCGCCCGCGATCCTGTGCGTGGACCCGCGCCCCACCCCGGTCGCCGAGCACGCCACCCTCCATCTGACACCGAGGCCGGGCACCAACCTGGCGCTGATGAATGGTCTGATCCACGAACTGCTCGACGCCGGCCACATCGACCGCGACTACATCGACCAGCACACGGTCGGATACTCGTCACTGGCCGAGCAGGTCGCCGACTACCCGCCGGAGCGGGTGGCCGAGATCTGTGACGTGCCGGCCGAGCAGATCCGCCGGGCCGCCCGGCTCATCGGGGGCGCCGAGCGGCTGATGTCCACGGTGCTGCAGGGCTTCTACCAGTCCAACCAGGCCACCGCGGCCGCTGTGCAGGTCAACAACATCCACCTGCTGCGCGGGATGCTCGGCCGGCCCGGGTGCGGCGTGCTGCAGTTGAACGGCCAGCCCACCGCCCAGAACACCCGTGAGTGTGGCGCCGACGGCGACCTGGCGGCCTTCCGGAACTGGTCCAACACCTCGCACGTGCAGGACCTGGCCCGGGTGTGGAACGTCGACCCGATGGACATCCCACATTACTCGGCACCCACCCACGCCATGCAGATTATGCGGTATGTGGAGGACGGTTCGATCCGGCTGTTGTGGGTCAGCGGCACCAACCCGGCCGTCTCCCTGCCGGAACTCACACGCATCCGCTCGATCCTGTCCCAGGAGCGACTGACACTGGTGGTGCAGGACATCTTCCTCACCGAGACCGCCAGGCTCGCCGATGTCGTCCTGCCGGCCGCCACATGGGGCGAGAAGACCGGCACGTTCACCAACACCGACCGGACCGTGCACCTGTCGGAGAAGGCCGTCGATCCGCCCGGCCAGGCCAGGGCCGACCTGGACATCTTCATCGACTTCGCCCACCGCCTGGGGCTCAAGGACAAGGACGGCGAGCCGCTGGTCAAGTGGCACGACCCCGAATCGGCGTTCGAGGCGTGGAAGGACTGCACCGCCGGCCGGCCGTGCGACTACACCGGGCTGACCTACGACAGACTGCGCGGCGGCTCCGGTATCCAGTGGCCGTGCAACGACGACAACCCCGACGGCACCGAGCGCCTCTATTCGGACGGGAAGTTCTGGGCGGACCCGGATTACTGCGAGAACTACGGTCGCGACCTGGTCACCGGCGCCCCCAAGGACGCCACCGAATACACGGCGATGAATCCGGAGGGCAAGGCGATGCTCAAGGGCGCGGAATACCTCCCCGCGCACGAACCGCCCGACGAGCACTTCCCCCTGCAGCTGATCACGGGCCGGACCATCTACCACTTCCACACCCGCACCAAGACCGGCAGAGCCCCCGAGTTGCAGGCAGCCGCTCCGCAGGTGTGGGTGGAGATCTGCGCCGCCGACGCCGCGGCCGCCGGCATCACCGAGGGAGACCTCACGGAGATCGCCACCCCCCGCGGACGGGTGCGGGCGGCCGCCCGGATCACCGGGATCCGACCGGGAGTGATCTTCCTGCCGTTCCATTACGGCTACTGGGACACCGGCGACAGCGCCGGACCGGAGGGCGACGCCGTGGGGACCGCGGCCAACGAGCTCACCCCCACCGACTGGGACCCCGCCTCCAAACAGCCGATCTTCAAGACCGCCGCCGCACGCATCGCCCGGATCGCCGACCGCGATGAGTCCACCCGACGAGCCGGAGCGGCGACGACGGCCACGGGAGGGCTGACATGAAACTCGGACCCGTTCTCCGCGAACTTCACCGCTCCGAGGTCGGGCTCGCCCACAGACTGCTGCAGGTTTCCGAGCGCCACAAGGTCGATCATGAGATCTACCACGTCGCACGGGACCTGGTGGGCTGGTCCCGCAGCCACCTCGCCGGGATCGCCCGGATCGGTGGCGACTACGGCCAGGACCTCGACCCCGCCCCCCGACTCGAACTCGGACTGGCCGAACGGGCGCGGGAGAAGGGCAGCGAACTACTCGGCAGACACCACACCCCAGAGCTGCTCCTGCTCGAGGACCTACGGACCGTCTACATGGAGGCCTCCGCGGTCGCCATGGACTGGCTCCTCATCGCCCAGGCCGCGCAGGGCCTACGGCACCGCGACCTTCTCGAAGTCGCCGAGAAATGCCAACCCCAGACCACGCGCCAAGCCACATGGGCCCAGGCCAAGCTCAAAGAGACCGCCACCCAGATCCTGGTGAGCTGACAAACGAGAGGAATCGCCATGCCGAAGACAGACAGCGACGGGAACGCCAAGGACAGCGAGCTGCCCTCGACGCTGCAGCGAAGCGACCAGAAAGCCAAGGACACCTTCGCCAAGGCCTACGACTCGGCGGAGGACGAGTACAGCGACGAGTCCCGCGTCGCGCGAACCGCCTGGAGCGCCGTCAAGCACACGCACGAGAAGGTGGGTGACCACTGGGAGCCCAAGGACGGCAAGGGGCCCTCGGATTCACGCTCGGAGAGCGGCGGCCCGAACCCCTCCGGAGAGTCGAAGGGCGGGGTGGACGCCAACGCCAGCAAGGACCACCTCTACGAGCAGGCGCAGCGGCTCGACATCGAGGGCCGCTCCGACATGACGAAGGACGAGCTCGTGGAGGCGCTGCGCAAGGCCAACGACCGGAAGACGAGGGAGAGCCGAGACGACTCGTGAGCCCGACAGGACGGGTCCCGCCCCGGCCCCCTCGCACCGAGGATGAGACCACAGATGAACCACACCAGTGACCGGAAATCACTCTCACTCACCGGTTCAGTGGCGCTGGGCACGGGGGTCATGATCGGCGCCGGCATCCTCGCGCTGGGCGGCCAGGTCGGCGAGCTGGCAGGCGGGTTGATGCCACGGGCGTTGTTCGCCGGGGCGGTGGTCGCGGACTTCAGCGCCTACTCGTACATCCGGAATTCGGCGAGCACCCCGTCGTCCGGTGGTATCGCGATGCTGCTCGAGGCCGCGTACGGCCTCGCAGTGATCGCCGGCTCGTTCTCCCTTCTCATGTACGTGTCGATGATCCTCGCCGAGTCCCTCCTCGGGAGGAACCGCGGCGACCTCGACCCCGACCTGGATCCGGAGACGGTCGTGACCACGCTCGTGGCGCCACTGGTGCTGACGCCGCTCGTTCCCGTCCGATCGCTGCGTCAGGGGGTGCGCCTCGATGGATTCCGGCCTGGCCTCAAGATCGGACTTGGCCGTCCGGACGGACTGATCGACCTTCCACAGGTCGTGGACCGTCCATCACGGCCGGGTAGATATTGCTGACGTACCCCTTGTGGCCGGCCGCCTGGCGCGACCGCTCGCTCGGTGCCTCGTCCGAGGTGACGTTCTGTCCGATGACCTCGACGAACCGTTGCTTCTTCAGTGGTTCGGCCCGGTCGGCCTCCTCGAGGGCATTCAAGTTAGCCGCCGAGAGCATCCCCACATCGGCCACGACTACCATGTCAGCGATCGTGTGCCGCCCCCCGGAAGGCGGTGATGACCGGGATCAACGTCTTGGTCTCTGCCTTGTCAGACCCACCAACCCGGGTCCCGCTCAATTGGTGACCCCCGCGCCACACGCTCAGCCTCATGAATTGCAGCAAACCTAGCGAATCAGCCGGGAACGACGTCAACTTGCGGAACTCAGGTTAGACTCAGCTCAATTTTGTGAGACAGAACACAACCAGCCCCAGGGGGGACCGTGCAACTTCGCCGAACCGGAATGCGCGCAGCCGCATTCGCCACCGCCATCGCCACCGCATTCGCCGGAGGGGCCGTGGTCGCCCCCGCCGCCGGCGCGCAGGGATCGTCCAACGACCCGGCGCCCGCCTTCTACCAGCCGCCCGCGGACCTGCCCGCAGCCTCCGGCGAGCTCATCAAGACCGAGCCGTTCCCCCTCGCCGCCGCGATCCCGCCGATCCCCGGCGCCGACTCGATCTCCGATGCAGCCGGACCGCTGTCCACCGACGCGCAGCGCATCATGTACACCTCCGTCGGATCGCGCGACCAGGCGATCGCCGTGACCGGCGCCTATCTGCAGCCGCGCGCACCGTGGACCGGCCCGGGCACCCGCCCCCTGGCCGTGATGGCGCCCGGAACCCAGGGGCAAGGCGACCACTGCGCGCCGTCCAAGACGTTCCAGAACCTGGCCACCGTCCGCACCGACCCGCCGGGAGTCGGGTTCGGTTACGAGCTGTTCCAGACCTACGCGCTGCTCGCCCGCGGGTACGCCGTCGCGATGACCGACTACGAGGGGCTCGGCACCCCTGGGCTGCACTCGTACGTCAACCGCGAGTCGCAGGCCCGCGCAGTGCTCGACCTCGCTCGCGCCGCGTCGTCGGTGCCGGGCGCCGACGTCGAGCCGGACGCCCGCACCGTGTTCGTCGGCTACTCCCAGGGCGGCGGGGCGGTGGCCGGGGCCGCCGAACTCCACCCGCAGTACGCGCCCGAGATCAACTTGGTGGGTACCGCCGCGGGCTCCCCGCCGGCCGACCTGCTCGCCACGCTCGAGCAGATCGACGGCACCGCCATCGCCGGGGCGATCGGCTACGCGATCAACAGCCTGATCGACGCCTACCCGGAGATGGGCCCCCTGATCAACCCGTACTTCAACGACCGGGGCCGGGCCATGCTCGCCGTCACCTCTGACCAGTGCATCGGCGAGACCGCGGTCCAATTCTTCCAGCAGCGCACCACTGACTTCACGATCTCGGGCCTGTCGGCCGGCGACATCGTGCGCAGCGAGCCCGAGATCCTGGCGTTCCTCGAGCGTCAGCGCATCGGCCGCCTTGCCCCGACCACGCCCGTGCGTGTGCTCTCGCCCGTCAACGACGACGTCGTCCCCGGCCACCAGTCGCAGCAGCTCGGCCGAGACTGGTGCGCGCAGGGCGCCGCCGTCGACATGGTCATCGACCCGATGCCTCCCGTCGCACCCGGTCTGGCGATCGGCCACGCCGTGCCCATGCTCACCGGTCTGGAGGGCAACCTCCGGTACCTCGACGACCGCGTCAACGGAGTCCCGGCGCCGAGCAACTGCGGAACCTACTGAGGCCGGGCGGCGGCTCCGGCGCCGGACCCGCCGCCCTTATGCAAGCAGATTGCGCAATCTGGTTGTAGACTCGCCGGAGTGACACCCACCGACCAGCCCGCCGGGCAACCCGCAGACCCGACCGCTGCCCCGCCGCCCGACATCGCCGCCCTGGCGGACGATCTCCGCCACGCGCTGCGCCCCCTGTGGCGACGGTTCAACTCCCACCGGACGTTGTCGATGGGCAAGGTCGGGATCCTGTCCCACCTGGAGCAGCGCGGGTCCCTGACTGCGACCGACCTGGCAGGCCTTGAGCGGATCAGCCATCAGGCCGTCGCCAACGCGGTCCGCGAACTCCGGGACCTGGGCCTGGTCACGCGCAGCCCGGACCCAGCCGACGGCCGCCGCGCCCTCGTCACCATCACCGCGGGCGGGCGCGAGCAGCTCCGCACCGAGCGCGCCGCGGGCCAGGACTGGCTGGCCCACGCGATCGCCGACCACCTCGACAGGGCCGAGCGCGCCCGTCTCGCGGCCGCGGTCCCCCTGCTCCGCCGCCTCGACTCCGAGGACGTCCGATGATCCCGCACCGGCGCCCGGCGCCCCGCTGGTTCGTGCAGGCCCTCGTCTACGCCGCGTTGACCAGCTCCATCGTCAGTTCCCTCGGCATGCTGCTGGTCCCGTCGGTCTCCGCAGAGTTCGGCATCCCGGTGAGCACGGCGCAGTGGATGCTCACGGCCAACCTGCTCGTCGGCGCGGTCGCGACCCCGATCATGGGCCGCCTCGCCGATGGTCCCCATACCCGGAGGCTGCTCCTGACCAGCCTCGGCGTGATCTTCCTCGGGTCCATCATCGCCACCGTCGCGCCGAACTTCACCGTCTTCCTCATCGGCCGCGCGATGCAGGGGCTCCTCTACGGCACGGTGCCCATCACCATCGCCCTGGCCCGCCGGCACCTCACCTTCACCGAATCGCAGCCCACCATCTCGACCCTCTCGGTCACGGTGTCGGTGGGGATGGGGCTGGGTTACCCGCTCACCGGCATCCTCGCGGCGACGTTCGACCTGCGGGCCGCGTTCGCCTTCGCGGCGCTGTTCGTGGCCACCGCGGCGTTCGGCGTGTGGCGATTCATCCCCGCGGGCCCCGATCCGCTCGCGCCCCGCACGCCGTTCGACATCGGCGGGGCCCTGCTGTTGGGCGGCGGTCTGGCCGCGCTGCTGCTGTGGATCTCCGAGGGGCAGATCTGGGGCTGGGGGTCCGCGACGGCGCTCGTCGTCCTCGTGGTCGCGCTGAACACGCTGCTCTTCTGGATCGTGCACAGCATCCGCACCCTGCATCCCCTGGTCAACCTCCGCGCGGTCCGCCGGCCGGAAGTCCTGCTGGCCAACGCCACCGCGATCGGCCTGGGCACCGCGATGTACATCGGGTTGTCCATCGCGAGCCTCGTGGCGCAGGCACCCGCCGACACCGGCTTCGGCCTGGCGGTGCCGCTGATGTGGGCGGGCTTCATGATGGCGCCGCTGTCGGCGGGCAGTCTCGTGGCCAACCGCACGGTCCGTGCCCTGTCCCGCCGCTACGACATGGCGGTGTTCCTCCCCGTCGGCGCGGCCGTGATGACGGTGGCGTCGGTGCTGTTGTGGTTGCGGCACGGCGACTTCTGGACGCTGGCGATCGGCATGTTCCTCTTCGGCGCCGGGATCGGCTCGGGTTACGCCGCGATGCCCGCGCTCATCGCCCGCAGCGTGGCGGTGGACCAGCTCGGCAGCGCGGTGAGCTTCAACCAGGTGCTGCGCACGGTCGGCGGCGCGGTCGGCGCGGCCCTGTCGGCCGCCGTCCTCGCCGCGCACCCCTCCGACTCCGCGTACTCGACCGACGAGGGCATCACCATGGCGTTCGGCGTGGGTGTGATCTGCTGCGCGACGGTGATGCTCGCGTTGGTGCTTCACGCCATCGCAGGTCGACGACGACGAGCCCAGCAGTAGCCCCGGCGTCCCGCATTCTGCGCGCGATCGCACTCGGGCATGCGCGTCGGATTCGACGTGCCTACGGGGTCGGAGTCAGGCCCAGGGGGTCGTGGCCTGAAGCACCGCTTCCTGCAACGCGCTGGTACGCAGTGCCGTGACGGTCTGATATTCGGGGTCGGCGACCATCTCGCTGAACGCGGCGCGGCTGGGGTACCGGACCAGCAGAACGGCATCCCAGTCCTGGCCGGTCTCGGCGACCAGGGCTGTGGAACCGTCACCGGCGTAGAGCACCTCGGCGCCATAGCGGGGAAGGAAGGTCTCGTTCAGCGCCGCGGCGTACTTCGCGTAGTCCTCACGCCCGCCATCGGCGAACCGGAGCAGGTTCAGCATCACCACCGGGCCGCCGGGGTCGTCGGCGAGGTAGCGCTTGAGGTCTCTTCCGCGGGGATCGATAGCCATCAGGCGAGTATCTCCGCCAGTTCCGCCGCTGTGGCGCGAACGGCCATCCTCACTTCTTCTGCCGACGGCTTCCGCCGTGCCAGTCCTCCTGCGTGCCGACCGTGTCCGCGTCGACTCCGAACGCGGCGAGCTGCGGCTTCTCGCGCAGGCTGCGCTTGAGCTCGGCGAAACCCGGGAAGCGGGCGAGCCCCACCACGTGGTCCCAGAGCTCGGCCGCCGAGTCCTCGTGTGGCAGCCGGCTGATCACGGGTCCGAAGAAGGCGACACCGGTCGGTGGTTCGAAGTGGATGATGGGCGTGCCCACATCCTTGCCCGTCAGCGAGAGCGCCTCGTCGGTCTCCCGGCGGATCTCGGCGTCCCACGACTCGTCGTCGACGGCGTCCGCCAGTTCGAGCGGCAGGCCAGCGTCGGCGAGGACCAGCCTGGCGAACTCGCTCGTGCCGCGCCGCTCACGCTCGTCGCCTTCGCTGCGGTCGTCGCCGGCGTCCGGAGCGGTGTCGAAGATGCGCGCCCCGAAGGCGGCGTACAGCGGCGCCATCGCCTCCCGGCCGTGCTCGGCTCGCGCCCGAGCCGCCACTCTCAGGAGCCGCAGCCCGGCGGTGTGGCCGGCTTCGTACTCAGGGGGGAAGTGCGCGTCGTAGTCGACCTCGGCGTTGACCAGGCGCAACGAGATGAACCGCCAGTCGACGGTGTAGTCGCGCTGCGCTTGTACTTGGCGCACCCATTTGCTGGTCATCCAGGCGAAGGGGCAGACCGGGTCGAAGTAGAAGTTGATGTCGGCGTCCATGCGCCCACCCTAGCCAGGTGTTCCGGCCGCGCAGCCCGCTGGCGAATAGCATGGTGCACAACCGGTGGCCAGGAGGACTCCGCGTGACCGACACACCAGCCGATCGCGAACAGAACCGGGGCGACGGGCTTGGGCTTCGCCGCCCGCGGGTGATCGTGTTCGACGTCAACGAAACCCTGTCCGACACCACGGCGATGGCGGCCCGGTTCTCCGACGTCGGGGCACCCGGCTCGATGTATCCCCTGTGGTTCGCCGACCTCCTGCGCGACGGCTTCGCCCTCACCGCCGCAGGCGCCGCTCGCCCGTTCGCTGACATCGGTACCGGGCTCCTGCAGGTCATGCTGTCGGAGGTGGAGCTCAACCGACCTCTCGACGAGGCGATCGAGCACATTATGAGCGGGTTCGTCGGACTCGACCCCCATCCCGATGTCGCCGACGGCGTCACGGCGTTGACGGAGCTGGGGATCCGGTTGGTCACCCTCAGCAACGGTTCGACACACGTCGCCGAGAAGCTCCTCACGTCAGCCGGTGTACGACGCGACTTCGACTTGCTGCTGTCGGTCGACTCCGCCGGCGCGTGGAAACCAGCCGCCCCTGCCTACGAGTTCGCACTCGAACAGTGTGCTGTTGCCCCCTCGGACGCCATGCTCGTGGCCGTCCATCCCTGGGACATCGACGGCGCCCACCGGTTCGGCATGACAACGGCGTGGATCAACCGCACCAACGGTGTGTACCCGAAGCACTTCAGCAACCCGGACCTCGAGGTCACGGACATCACGCAGTTGGCCCGCCGCCTCAGTTGAGAAAGCGGTTGACCATTCCCTTGGGCTGCGGGTCTCGGGCAACCCTCGGCGCGAGGCTTCAGAACACACTGCGGGCGAGAGTTCCTATCGCCATGCAATGCCATAGAGGGGTCCAACAGTTCCCGCGCACCTGCTGAAAGCCGAAGCCGAAGCGCCACTCGTGCCGGCACCGATAACCAGACGTTATGACAAGTAGACGATGCCGAGTATCCCGCGAACTCGACCCCTCCCCGAGCGGGCCAAATGGCAGGTGGATCAGCAGAGGAACCTAACGAGCTATCCGATTGCTAGTTGGTGGCGACTGCGCCTTCCGTGATTGCATCGCGCAGCACGTGCTTGAGAATCTTCCCCGAGGGGTTACGCGGAATGGGCCGGGTGATGAGCTCGCGCGGAAGCTTATAACCCGCAATGTACTGGGATCCGTACTCGCGGAGTGACTCCAAGGCGACGTCGCGGCCCTCAACCGGGGTGACGACGGCGATGATGCTCTCCCCGAACATCTCGTCCGGCCGCCCGACGACCGCCACATCGGCCACGTCCGGGTGGCTGGCGAGGGCCTGTTCGACCTCCACCGAGTAGACGTTGCGCCCGCCCGTGATGATCATGTCTTTCATCCGATCAACGATTGTGATAAACCCGTCAGCGTCCCGGACCGCCACGTCGCCGCTGTGCAGCCAGCCGTTGCGGAGCGCATCCATGGTGGCCTCGGGTTTGTTCCAGTAGCCCTTCATGATGGTCTCGCCTCGGTAAATGATCTCCCCGGGCTCGCCGACCGCGGTGTCGTTGCCCTCGTCATCGACGATCCGCGTCTCGGCATTGGTGATGGACATCCGTCCGGTGGCATCCGGGCGGGCGCGTACTTCGTCCGGGGTGAGGAAGATTCCGGTCGGGCCGCCCTCGGTCTGGCCGCACAGCTGGAAGAACTGCACGTGCGGCAAGGTGGCGAGCAAGCTGGTCGCCGCGTTCGGCGGCATTGGTGCGGCGCCAAAGAAGCCCAGCCGCCATGCGGACAGATCGCGCGTGCCGAGTTCGGGGTACTGCAGCAGCATCTGGTACATGGTGGGCACGCCCAGGAACACGGTGATGCGGTGCTTCTCCAGCGCATCCAGGACCGCCTTGGGCTCGAACGCTGGCAGCACCACGTGAGTGGTGCCCAGGCTGAACCCTGACATCACGAACAGGACCAACTCCGCGCAGTGGTACATCGGCGCGACGTGCAGATTCCGGTCGAAGCTATTCATGCCGAGTGCGGAAACCGAGTTCCCCACCCACAGCATGCGGTGGTGGTCGAACAACGCTCCCTTGGGGCGCCCGGTCGTGCCTGAGGTGTAGAGGATGATGCAGTCGTCGTCCTCGATGACCTCCGCCTCCGGCGCGGTGGTCGGCATGGTGTCTGCGAGCCGCGCGATGCCCTGCGCTGCGGCCTCGTCCAGCACCAGGCTTTGCGGCGCGGACGGCAGCGGATCGAGCTCGTCGAGACCGGCCACCACCACCGCGAGCTCCTCGGAATACAGCAGCACCGTCGCACCGGAGTCCTCGAGCAGGTAGCGAAGTTCGCGGGCCGGCACGCGAGGGTTGAGAGGCACAGCGATGGCCCCCAGTCGGAACGCTCCGTACAAGCCCAGGACGTACGCATCGGAGTTCGGGCTCAGCAGCGCCACCCTGTCGCCCTTACCGACTCCGAGCGACGCCAACGCATGCGCGTACTGATCGGTCCGGGCCGCAAGCTGCTCATACGAGTAGATGCTCTCGCCGAAGATCAGTGCAGTTTTGTCCGGGTGCCGACGGGCATTGAGCGCGAGGGCGCCTCCGAGAGTGGCCATGGTGACTCCTGAGGTGTTGAAGACTCCGGGATCGGACATGTGACCCCGGACACAGCCGAAACTGTAACCGCCAGCGCGGTGCTTGTACAAATGTTCAGTGAAGCCGGAAACGCGGCTCAGGTGGCGGGCCCGGGGAAACGATCGACAGCTCCACCCTCGGACACGCTCACGCCGAGTTCGGGCTTGCTGTGCCCCTCGGTGTGAGTGAAGGTCCCGAGGTGAGTCCAGACGGCATCGACCAGCGGCTGCAGGAACAGCCGGCCCATCTGGTTGATCATCACGTCGACCACCTGGACGGAATCGGCGCGACCTCGCGAGGCCGCGCCAGTCTCGCGCATCGCAACGACCTCCCGGTGGGTGAGTTCGGTAAGTCGCTCCAGCAGTTGCCCCCGCCGGCCACCGGGTTCAAGTAGCGCCTGTCGGAGGTAGTTGACCACCTCTGGGTTTCTGACCAGCATTTCCGCGACGGACTCGTTCCGGACGCGAGCGATTTGTTCGCCGGCCCCATCGGTCGGGGCAGAAGCAAGGGCCGACGCGAAACGTTCCACGACGATCTGCTCCACAGCCTCGCGGAGGCCGTCTTTGGACCCGTAGTGATGAACCACCAGCCCGACGGTCACCCCGGCGGCGGCCGCGACTGCCCGCATCGGTGTGCGGTCCTCGCCGTTGGCCGCGTAAAGCTCGAGAGCGGCGTTGCGGATTCGCGCTTTGGCGGTGAGGTCTTGGTCGTCGAAATGCTGGGCGGGGCGGTCCACGCGGCCTCCCTTCCGTTGATAAACGAGTCTACGGGGACGCGCCAACCGTTAGCGCTATACGATGACTAAGTTTACTGACCGCTTGTATAGTCACCGAAATGAGTCTTCGATCGCTCCGACCCCTAGCCGGCATACAGGTCGTCTCATTGGCTACCAACCTGCCCGGTCCGCTAGCCGTAGCAGGCCTTAGTGACCTCGGCGCCGCGGTGATCAAAGTGGAGCCGCCGGCGGGTGACGCCTTGGCCGTGGCCGCGCCCTCCTGGTACGCAGAACTGACACAGGGGGTGGAGGTCCGTCGGGTCGACCTCAAGAGTGGTAGCGGCCCGGAGGAGCTGACCAGGCTGCTCGATACGGCGGACGTGTTGGTGACCGCCATGCGCCCGTCAGCGCTTCGCCGTCTCGGCCTCGGCAACCTCGGCGACCGCTTCCCGCGGTTGTGTCATGTGGAGATCGTGGGCTACGACGGCGCCGACGAGGAAGTCGCGGGCCACGACCTGACATATCAGGCAAGATACGGCACCATCCGACCGCCACACCTGCCGCTGGTCCCGGTCGCCGACACCATCGGTGGGGAGCGGGCCATCTCGGCCGCCCTGGCCCTGCTGCTGGCGCGGGGACAGCACGACTCCGGTGGACATCAACGCATCACTCTCGACGCGGCCGCGTACGACTCCGCGGCCGCCCTCCGACACGGACTGTTCGGCGATGGAGCACCACTGGGCGGGGCTCTGCCCTCCTACAACATCTATGCCACCGTCGACGGCCATATCGCTCTGGGGGCACTCGAGCCGCACTTCGAGGTCCACATCAGAGAGGTACTCGATTGTGACGGCACATACGCCGCCTACGCCCGCGCCTTCAGCGCGCACCCCACGGCCCACTGGGAGGATCTGGCCGCGCGCCACGACATCCCGCTCAGCGCCGTTCGCCATGCCCGGCCGGCCACAGCGCAGACCACCCACGCGCTCACGGCGACCACCACCCGACCACCCCGAGGAAGGACCCAGTCATGACCGACTCCCCCCAGCCCCGTAGCTTCCGCGCCACCCGCGAGGCCGTGATCATCGATGCCGTCCGGACACCGGTCGGCAAGCGCGGCGGGGCGCTGGCCGCCTGGCATCCCGCCGATCTGCTGGGGGCCACCCTCAAGGAACTGGTTCGCCGCAGTGATGTGGCGCCGGAGAAGATCGACGACGTGATCGCCGGATGTGTGATGACGCACGACCAGCAGAGCTCCAACATCGCCCGCCATGCAGTGCTCTCCTCCGGCCTGCCCGATTCGGTGCCGGCAGTGACCGTGGACCGACAGTGCGGCTCGGGGCAACAAGCTGTGGCATTTGCCGCCCACGGTGTGGAGGCGGGGTCCTACGACCTCGCCATCGCATGCGGCGTGGAGTCGATGTCGCAGGTGGCACTGCCGTCGTCCCTACAGCCCGGAGCCCCGCTCGGCACGCAGTACTCCCCCCGGGAACTGGCCCGCTACGACGGCGGACTGCTGGTGCAAGGCCCGTCCAGTGAGCTGATGAACACCCGCTTCGACCTCAGCCGAGAGGAACTCGACGCGTTCAGCCGCCGGAGCCACGAGCGGGCGCTGGCCGCCACCCGCGACGGCCGCTTCGAGACCCAGCTGGTTCCGCTGCGCCGCGACCCGCTCGATGACTCCAGCGAGCCCGTTACCGCGGATGAGGGGATCCGGGCCGAGCTCGACCCGGAGAAGATGGCGTCCCTGCGGACAGTGTTCGCCGAGGACGGCAAGACCACCGCAGCCAACTCCTCCCAGCTCAGCGACGGCGCCGCCGCACTGCTCATCGCCGACCGCGAGTTCGCCGAGGCCAACGGGCTCACCCCCCGCGCCCGCTTCGTGGTCCACGCGGTCGCGGCGGCCGATCCGATCATCCAGTTCACCGCAATCCTCGAGTCCACCCGCAAGGCCCTTCACCGGTCGGGGCTCACGGTGGACGACATCGACCTGTTCGAGGTCAACGAAGCGTTCGCCGGCGTGCCGCTGATGTTCCAAAGAGAGTTCGGCGTCCCCGACGACAAACTCAACGTCAACGGCGGCTCGGTGGCCGTGGGCCACCCCCTCGGATCCACCGGCGCCCGCATGATGACCGACCTGCTGACCGAGCTCGAACGCACCGGCAGCCGATACGGACTACAGACCATCTGCGAAGCCCACGGCACCGCTAACACCACCATCATCGAACGCCTCTGACGAGTCCCGTCCGTCCCAGCCACCGTCCCAGCCCCACTGAGGAGCACCACCATGACGTCCCACCCCATCGTCACCGGTCTGCCGTCGACACACGGTGACAGTTATCAGCTCAACACCACGACCCTGCTGCGGCACTCCACCCGGACCTACCCCGAGCAGGAGATCGTATTTCGCACCGTCGACGGGGGCTGGGACCGCTACACCTACGCCGACATGTTCGAGCGGGTCGGGAAGTCAGCCCACGCGCTGACCGGGCTGGGTGCCGGGCCCGGAACGGTGGTGGGAATCCTGGATTGGAACTCTAAACGCCATATGGAGCTGTACTGGGCGATTCCCGGTATCGCATCGGTGATGCTGCAGATGAACCTGCGCCTCGCCCCGGTGGACCTGGCATATGTCACCGACCACGCCGAAGCCTCGATCGTGCTGGTCGACGAGTCCCTACTGCCCGTGGCTGAGGCGCTGGTCGAGCAGGGTGTCGGGGTGAAGACGTGGGTGGTCATGACGGACAAACCACTCTCGGAGATCTCCACCACCCTGCCCGGGGTCGTCCACTGGGAAGACGCGCTGACGGCCGCGGAACCGGGCTTCGACTGGCCAATGATCGACGAGACCTCGGCGTACAGCGCGTGCTACACCACCGGCACCACCGGCCGCCCCAAGGGCGTGTACTACTCCCATCGCGGGATCTACCTCCACACCCTCTCCGAGGCAGCGCAGTTGAAGATGGGTGACGACGACACCGTCATGATCATCACCCCGATGTTCCACGGCCAGGGCTGGGGACTGCCGCAGTCGGCCATCTACTCGGCCGCGAAGGTGGTGCTGCCCGGGCGGTATACGGCCGAGGACACCTCTGCGCTGGTTGACGCGATGATCTCCGAGTCCGTCACCGTGGCCAACGGTGCCCCCGCCATCTTCGAGCCGATGCTCGACTACATCCGGACACTCAAGACACGCCCGGACTTCAGCCGCGCCCGTCTGCTGTCCGGGGCGACCGAACCGTCGCTGACGCTCATGCGCGGCTTCCATGACCTCACCGGTGCTGACATCATCCACGCCTACGGCGCCACGGAGACCACTCCGCTGGTCACCGTCAACGCAGGCCTGAAGCACACGCTGCGGGACGTGCTCAGCGAGGACGAGAAGTGGGATCTCAAGCGGGCCCAGGGTCTGCTGGTCAACGGGATCGACATTAAGGTCGTCGGACCGGACGGAACCGAACTACCCCACGACGGTGTCTCCCAGGGCGAGGTGCTCATGCGTGGCCCGTGGATCATCGAGCGGTACCACAAGATGGAGGACAAGGGCGACGCGTTCGCCGACGGTTGGTGGCGCAGCGGCGATGCCGGCACGATCCGCTCCGACGGTTACCTCAAGCTGACCGACCGCATCAAGGACGTGGTCAAGAGCGGCGGCGAATGGATCTCCTCGATCGACATGGAAAATGCGATCGTCGCCCACCCACAGGTCCGCGAAGCCGCAGTGGTGGGGATCGAGCACCCCAAGTGGCAAGAGCGCCCGGTTGCGATCGTCGTCCAGGAAGACGGCGCCGATCTCGGCGTCGACGACATCCACGCCGTGTTGGAAGACAAGTTCGCCAAGTGGCAACTGCCCGACATCGTCATCTTCGCCGACGCGCTGCCGCGCACCAGCGTCGGCAAGCTGGACAAGAAGACGCTGCGCACCGACCACGCCGATCTCTACCGGGGAGCCGAGGAATGAGCGGCCAGAACGGACACGATGACGTGGTCCTCAGCGAACGACGCGGCGCCGTCGCGATCCTGCGCATCAACCGACCCGAGGCCCGGAATGCACTGAACGCCGCGGTGTTCGACGCCTTGAACAAGCACCTCGCCGAGCTGCGGACCGATGACTCCGTGCGCGCCATAGTCCTGGCCGGCGCGGGCGGCGTGTTCTGCGCCGGAGCAGACATCACCGCGTTCGACGCCCTGCGCGCCGATCCGTTGATCGGGCACCGGCGGGCCTCCGGGGGGACCCTATGGGCCGACCTGGAAAACTTCCCCAAACCGGTGATCGCAGCCGTCGAGGGCCTGGCCCTGGGGGGCGGGCTCGAACTCGTCCTGGCCTGCGACACCAGCATCGCCGGCCAGGGTGCCCGCCTGGGATTGCCCGAGGTCAAGCTCGGCGTCATCCCCGGCGGCGGCGGCACCCAACGACTCATCCGGGCGCTAGGCAAACCTCGCTCCATGGCACTGCTACTCAGCGGTGACCTTGCCACCGGGACCGAAGCCGCCAACCTCGGCCTGGTGGGAAAGGTGGTCGACGACGACGAGGTCGTCGAACAGGCGATCGCCCTGGCGCAGCGGATCTCGGCCAACTCACCGCTGGCCGTGGCCCTGGCCAAAGACGCCGCCCTGGCCGCGCAGACCGGGTCGATAACCGCAGGGCTTGAGCACGAAAAGCGCAACTTCGTCTACGCGCTCGCCTCAGACGACAGCCACGAGGGCCAGGCCGCCTTCCTGGCCAAGCGTTCACCGAACTTCACCGGCCGCTAACCTGGCCCGACAAGGACAAGATCATGACCACCACCCTGTTCCCCGACCACCGCCCCACCTGGCAAACCGAGTCCCACGAGTTGCTACGGGACCACGCCCGCGCGTTCTTCGCCCAAGAAGTCACCCCCCGCCAGGCGGACTGGGCCCGGCAGGGCCACGTCGACCGCGAACTCTGGAACAGAGCCGGGGCGGCAGGCCTACTGCTCACCGACATCGCCGACGAGGACGGCGGCGGGGGAGGCGACTTCGGCCACGAGGCTGTAGTGGCCCAAGAACTGGCGTACGCGCACGACAGCGCGTTCGGCTTCACCGTGCACTCCACGATCGTCAGCCACTACATCAACGCCTACGGGACCGAGGAGCAAAAGCGCCGCTGGCTACCCGGGCTCGCCTCCGGCGAGAAAGTGGTGGCCGTCGCCATGACCGAACCCGGTACCGGCTCAGACCTGCAGAACGTCAAGACCACAGCGATCCGCGACGGCGACCACTACCTGGTCAACGGCGCCAAGACCTTCATCTCCAACGGCACCCACTGCGACTTGGTTGTCATCGTGGCCAAGACCGATCCAGCGGCCGGCGGCAAGGGCATCTCCCTACTAGTCGCCGAGGTCGACAATAACGTCGCGGGCTTCTCCCGCGGCGCCGTCCTCGAGAAGATCGGCATGCACGGATGGGACACCCGCGAACTCTTCTTTGACGACATGCGGGTACCGGTGGAGAACATCCTCGGCGAGGAGGGCTCCGGCTTCGCCGAACTCATGACCCAGCTACCGCGGGAGCGACTCATCATCGGAGTCGCCGGCGTAGCAGTGGCGGAGGCCGCAGTGATCGAGACCATCCGGTACGTCAAAGAGCGCGATGCGTTCGGCAAGAAACTCCTGGACTTCCAGAACACCCAGTTCGTACTAGCCGAGTGCAAGGCCGACGTCTACGCCGGCAAGGCGATGATCGACGACGGCATCCGCCGCCAGATCGACGGCACCCTCGACGCCGCCGGCGCCTCGATGATCAAGATGTGGGCCACCGACATGCAGTGCCGCGTGGTGGACAAGTGCCTACAGCTGTTCGGTGGCTACGGCTACATGATGGAATACCCCATCGCCCAGATGTACACCGCCTCCCGCGTGCAGCGGATCTACGGCGGCACCAACGAGATCATGAAGCTGCTCGTAGCCAGGTCGCTGTGAACGCCACGCCCCCGAGCCCGTCCGTCTACGCCGAAGACTTCACCCCGGGCCAGATCCACAAACTGGGAGATCACACCGTCTCCAAGGCCGAACTGGTCGATTTCGCCACCCACTGGGACGCACAATCGTTTCATCGATGAGGAAGCCGCCAACCAAGGGACACTTCCGCGGACTCATCGCCAGCGGGGTACACACCATCGCCATCGCTCAACGGCTGCTCACACAAACAGTGCTCAACCAATGGGCAGTGATCGCCGGGCTCGGATTCGACCGGGTCCGGTTCCCGGCGCCCGTCCGACCCGGGAACGTTCTCACTGGAACCGTCCGGATTGCCGAGATCACTCTCGACGGAACACGCGGACGAGTGAAGATGGAGATGCGGCTGACCGATCAGGACGACCACACCGTCCTCTACGCCGAACTGACCATCGTCATTTGGCGGAGAGAACAGGTCGCGACACCGTCCGGAGGCTTCAACTGACACACGGCCAGGACGTCATCCAAAAGAACGGTCCCGCACCTACATCGACGAAGCGACCTTCATCTCGGATCCGCAAGTCAGTTTGGGACGCGGCGACCCCACCTCACGACGGCGGCTGCAGAGTAGTCAGGCCCCCGTCCTAAAACCTCGTCCTTCGGCGCGGCATCCCCTATTCGACGGATCGGGCGCGTCCGCTAACGATCAATTTTGGGACAGTTGTTGCATTCGCGAATTGTCTGTGACTTCCACCGGTAACTGGCGGGGATCTTCGGGCGCTTTGCGGCGGTGCCTGTGGCGAGGGTTGCCGGCGTTCCTTTCGGACAGGGTGGCGGGTCAGACTATCGAAGGGTCCTCGACGGGTGAGGTTCCCCCGGATCCGTAGAGGGATCAGCTATAAGGGGAAGCGATGCCAGAGAAGCGCCAGAAGTACGACCGGGAGTTCCGTGAGGGAGCGGTCCGGATCGTCGATGAGACCGGGAAGCCGATCGCCCAGATCGCCCGAGACCTTGGGGTCAACGCGGGCACCCTGGGCAATTGGGTCAATCAGGCTAAGGAAGCTCGGGAGGGCACAGAAGGCCTGTCCAGGGGCGACATCGAGGAGCTCAAGCGGCTGCGAGCAGAGAACGCGGAGCTGAAGATGGAGCGTGATGTCCTCAAGCGATCCGTGGTCCTGTGGGTCAAGGAGGCGACGAAGTGAGCGTGGCACGTTTCATCGCCGACCAGAGGACCAACTACCGAGTGCCACACACTCTGGTGTGCGCCCTGCTGGGCGTGTCGCTGGCGTGGTTCTACAAGTGGCTCAAGCGGGCCACCGGGCCGGAGGCGGCCAGCGGTCTGCACACCGAGCGTGACCGCCGCCGCGAGGTCGTCGACCAGGCGGTCGCGAAGGCGTTCACCGCCGCAAAGGGCCGGCATGGATCCCCTCGCCTGTACTTCGACCTTCGTGACGAGGGCTGGCAGGTCAGCGAGAAGACCGAGCCTGTCAAGATAATTGTGTGAGTTTTGGTTAGTGATGTCTGTCATATGTGGGGGTCGAAGCGTTCCGGGTAGGCCAGTGCGAGTTCGGCCAGTGCGGCTCGCCAACCGTGGATGGTGGCGCCTTCGACGAGTCTGGGGATCGATTTCCGGGGGCCTGCGTGGCCGTCTGCTCGGCGTTGAGCGTCCTTGGCGCGTTCTCGGTCTCGTCGGTCCTCGATGTTGCGTATGGCTAGCCATAGCAGCTTGATCGCGGCGGCATCGCTGGGGAAGTGCCCGCGGTTCTTGGTGATCTTGCGCAGCTGGTAGTTCAGCGACTCGATCGAGTTCGTGGTGTAGATCAGCTTGCGTGTGGCTGGGCCGAAGGCCAGGAACGGGATGAACCGCTCCCAGGCGGCCTCCCACGACCTGACGGCGGTGGGGTACTTGGCGCCCAGCGGCGATTCGGCGAAGGCCTCCAGTGCGGCTCTGGCGGCCTCGGCGTTGGCGGCGGTGTAGATCGGCTTGAGTGCCTTGGCCACGTTCTTGCGGTCGCTGTAGGACACGAACCGCATCGAGGCCCGGATCAGGTGCACCACGCAGGTCTGCACCTCGGCGAAAGGCCAGGTCGCGGCAATCGCCTCGGACAGTCCGGTCAACCCGTCGCAGGCCACGATCAGGACGTCTTTGACGCCGCGATTGGCCAGTTCGGCGCACACGCTGGCCCAGAACGCCGCGCCTTCCTTGGCCTGCACCCAGATGCCGAGCACGTGCTTGACGCCCTCAAGATCGACCCCGACCGCGATGTGGGCAGCGCGGGTCTTCACGTGGGCTCCATCGCGGATCTTGATGTGGATCGCGTCCAGGAACACCACCGGGTAGAACGCCTCCAACGGGCGGTGCTGCCAGGCGGCGACTTCGTCCAGGACCGCGTCGGTGACGTTGGCGATGGACTCGTGCGACAGCTCCACCCCCAGGGTCCGCGCGAGGTGGTGCTCGATCTCCCGGACGGTCATTCCGCCGGCGTACAGCGAGATGATCTGGTCCTCCAGCCCGCCGAGCCGGCGGGCGCCCTTCGGGACGAGCTGGGAGGCGAACGAGCCCTGCCGATCGCGGGGCTGATCCAGCTCCACCGGGCCGACCTCGGTGGCCACGGTCTTGCGCGAAGTGCCGTTGCGGTGGTTTCCGTCCCCGCCACGGGCGTGGGCATCGCGGCCCAGATGCTCGGTCAGCTCGGCGCCCATGCCCCGCTCAAGGACGGCCTTGAGCATCTCGTTCAAAAAGCCGTCCTTGCCAGTCAACTCCAACCCTCGCGAACGGGTCTCGGCGAGTACGTGATCAATCAGCGCATCCGAGAACACCTCCCGGCGAAGCCCAGCAGCATCTGATACATCCGTAGCGTCGTGGTCGTCAACAGCCATAGCGTTCATGATTCCTCCTCCGGATCAACTCACACAGACCATCTGACACGCCCAGAAGACCGTGGCCGACTCGATGCGCCGCCAGGGCCTCGTCGCACGCCGCATCAGACGCCGCAACGGTCTGACCAGGCAGGACAAGACGGCCCCGAAGTTCCCCGACCTGCTCAAGCGGGACTTCACCGCCGACAGGCCGAACGCCCGGTGGGTCGGCGACATGACCGAGATCCCCACCGTTGACGCCAACGGTCGGCCCGGTGAGAAGCTATATCTGGCCACTGTGATCGACCTCTACAGTCGTAGATTGCTTGGTGCTGCCACCGGTCTGCACCCGGACGCCGAACTCGCCTGCGCGGCGATCAACATGGCCGTGGCGACCCGCGGCGGTATCGAGGAGGTCCACCAGTCTGGGTGGCGTGAGGACCCGTCGAAACGAGCCATATTTCACACCGATCGGGGCAGCACCTATACCGCTCACGCGTTCACGAAACTATGCCAAGACCTCGGTATTCGCCAATCGATGGGGCGGGTCGGATCGTGCTTCGACAATGCTGCCGCCGAAGCATTTTTCAGCTCGCTGGAATGGGAAGTTTTGTCGCAACACACCTTCGAAAACACCCGCGCCGCCCGGGCCGCTGTGTTGGACTGGTGCTACGGGTTCTACAACCACGACCGACGACACAGCACGATCGGAATGGTGAGCCCGATCAGCTACGAGACCGCCGCGGCGACCGAACCGGAAGCCGCCTAGGAAACCCTCCACGATTCGGGGGGAACCACACAGGCCCGGGTCCGCCGGAACCCGGCACGCCGCACGGCACAGGTGCGACGCACACAGGCCATGGAAGGTTCCATCCGGCGAGACACGCATCAGTCGAGAGTATCCCGCCAAGGCATATGGCAATCAGCGACGGGAATCGGCGCCAGACCGCCGGGGAGATTCTGCAAGCGAGCAGCAAGCGGCGGAGTCAAGTCTCACCATTGGGGTTCGACAGCAAGCCAGGCGACAACACCCTCGAGCGCCCATAACGCATCCGCGGTGTCGACCAGATCCCCGCCCTCATCCAGTCGCCCTTCCTCCAAAAGAGCGGCCGGATGCTCGACGGCCGCCTCGTAGGCGAACCTCGCCTCCTGTCCGGTCAGCGTTCCGCACGACCCCGACGGAAAGCTCGGCTCCATAAACTCCGACGGCAATGGCCCCGGCCATTCGGGAACATCGGCGACAGTCGCGGTGGTGTCAACCATCCCCGGCTGACAAACGATCACCGCCTCAGGGATCGCGAGTTCCCGGGCCGTTGAAAAGGGCGCGCTCTCGACCGGCGTCGCCTCTGTCGACGACGGGCCGGACGAACCGTCGCGGCCACACCCTGCCAGGAGTGCAACTCCTGCAAAGCAAGCGCAAACGCCTACGCCATACCGCGTGAACATCGCTATCCCATCCCCTAATCATGGGCTACGAGCCGATGTTGTCATACCTCACGTTGCAGTCTCAGCATGTCGGCTTAGGTCACCGCCTGCCCCGCTGATCGACAGAACACTTTCCGCACACAACCGACCGTCCCAGTTCCTTGGTTGTGGGACGGTCTGATGCGACCTCGGAACTGGATGGTCTAAGAGGTGCTCGCATCGAGATGTGGAGGTCTTCTGCGATCGAAGTGTGGCGGAAGCTTGATCTCGCCCCCAACAAGCGCGTCGATGAACTGTTCCATGTCTTTACGACCTTGGTGTCGCCGGCGGGCCCGACACTCTGCACTGGAACCAGCTTCGCCGGGCCGGCTTACTCGTCGGTGTCGATCTGCCTGGCGATGAACGCCGCCATGCCCGGCACCGTGAAGCTGATCCGCCCATGCTCAGGCGAGTAGACGATGCCCTTGCGGATCGCCGCGGCGCGCAACGGTCCGGCTGTGGTCTGGGCGATCGACAACGACGACGTCTTGGGCGCGGTCTCACCCGTGGCGGCGATAGCCCGCAGATACTTTCGTTCCGCCGGCGTCGCCCGATCCCAGCGGGAGGGAAAGAACCCCCGGTCCAACAGTGCGGTCCCAGCCTCGATGGCCAGCTCGGCGTCTTCGAGCTGGAACGGCGTTCCGGCGGCCACCTCCCACATCGCCGACCCGAACTCTTGAAGAAAGTACGGATAGCCCTCAGCGGCGGCAGCGAGCTCATCCAGAGCCTCGGGGCTGTACCGGCCCCCGACTGACTCCGCTGGATCGACCAAAGCCTGCCGCGCCGCGGCATCATCGAGGGGGCCGATCTTGCAGTAGAGGAACAAGCGCTCTGCATACGAGCGTGAGTCCGCCAGGAACGCCGGCAGGTTGGGCAGCCCCGCGCCGATAACATAGAACGGCCACCCTTCCTGGCTTGCCCGATGTTGCGTCACGATCAACGCCGCGGTCAGGTCTGCCTCGAGGTCTTGCATCTCGTCGACGAACACCGCCAATGCCACACCCTTGGACCGGACCATCTCGCTGGCGGCCTCGACGATTTCCTCGACGTCGAACAGCGTGTCCTCGGCCGATCGCGGCGTCGGTGCCCCGACCGAGACACCGCCCACCGACAGTGACGAGCCCTCGATCAGGCCCATCACGCCTTCAGCCGCCTGCTTCAGTGCGTGCTTGGTGCTGAACTTGCGCAGTCCGTGACGCAGCCCCGTCGCCAACTGCTTGTGATTGACTCGTGCACCCGATTCTGAGTTCTGCGCCTCCAACCGGACGGTGAACCAACCATGGTGCTCAGCATGCGCCCGCAGATGGTTCAGCAGCGCCGTCTTACCTACGCCCCGGAGCCCGCTGAGAATCATGCCGCGGTCGTAACGCCGCGCCTTCGCCCGCGCCACCAACAAGTCGAACGCCTCAACCTCCCGGTCCCGGCCCTGCAACGAGTGAGGCCGACGACCGGAACCAGGCGTATACGGGTTACGAGCAGGATCCATGAGACGAACTATACCGAAATCTAGCTACATATACAGAAATCGCTATAACCACCTAGGTTTCGATTGAAGTCCGACCCGCAGAACCCCGGACCCAGCACTCAGCCGCGCCAGAACCCACACCAGCATGTCTCGAGCGCCGAGCACTGCTGACCATGACAGGTAGCGACTCTGAGCGCACTTGGACGAGGCAGTCTCGTTCACCGAGGCAACTCCCCCGCACCTGTCACTACCGGAGCCGTCAACACCACCGTTCGTCACGCACGTCGGCGAAGTCGGAGACTTCCACACGCAGCTCTGCCAACAGCGAGTCGCCCACACGTCTCGAGTCCTCGGCTGCCTGCTCCGACTTCCACCCCGTTTCGGGAACGAAGTTGGCCTCCCAGTGCGCCATCCACAGCGCCAAGCGCTGACCCAGCGACTTCGACAGGCCGTAATCCTCCGGGTCCATTCCGTACTTGTCGGTTCCGCTCTCCCACAACGGGTGGTCGCGACCATAGTCAGGGAAAAACCGGATCACCCGCCTGTAGTCACCCGATCCGTATATCGATTCCAGTTCCTCTTCCATGCCACCTCATCCAAGCGCACCGCTATTGGTGCAGGACCCTTGCGGCCCCTCCGCCCGCCGACGTCCGGACCTTATGGCAAGTAGTGCTTCCCCTCACCACGCGGCGATAGCGGGACTCCGGAGGCCTACATCATTTCGTGCCAAGCGGAGGAGATCGCCATGTGGTTCGTTTTGCTGCGATGACGGCAACGATTACCACACAGATGCTGAGTTGATAGACAGCGAATGCCCACGCTTGGAGAGTCCATACCGAGATGGTCAGGAGCGTGATTGTTGCTCCGACAGCGACGAGGACGTAGAAGAGGATGTTCTCCGAGTCTGGCTGGCGCCAGGCCTTGATAAGGGTCGGCGGGCGTGTCAGATGGTCTGTGTGAGTTGAGCCGGAGGAGGAATCATGAACGCTATGGCTGTTGACGACCACGACGCTACGGATGTATCAGATGCTGCTGGGCTTCGCCGGGAGGTGTTCTCGGATGCGCTGATTGATCACGTACTCGCCGAGACCCGTTCGCGAGGGTTGGAGTTGACTGGCAAGGACGGCTTTTTGAACGAGATGCTCAAGGCCGTCCTTGAGCGGGGCATGGGCGCCGAGCTGACCGAGCATCTGGGCCGCGATGCCCACGCCCGTGGCGGGGACGGAAACCACCGCAACGGCACTTCGCGCAAGACCGTGGCCACCGAGGTCGGCCCGGTGGAGCTGGATCAGCCCCGCGATCGGCAGGGCTCGTTCGCCTCCCAGCTCGTCCCGAAGGGCGCCCGCCGGCTCGGCGGGCTGGAGGACCAGATCATCTCGCTGTACGCCGGCGGGATGACCGTCCGGGAGATCGAGCACCACCTCGCGCGGACGCTGGGGGTGGAGCTGTCGCACGAGTCCATCGCCAACGTCACCGACGCGGTCCTGGACGAAGTCGCCGCCTGGCAGCACCGCCCGTTGGAGGCGTTCTACCCGGTGGTGTTCCTGGACGCGATCCACATCAAGATCCGCGATGGAGCCCACGTGAAGACCCGCGCTGCCCACATCGCGGTCGGGGTCGATCTTGAGGGCGTCAAGCACGTGCTCGGCATCTGGGTGCAGGCCAAGGAAGGCGCGGCGTTCTGGGCCAGCGTGTGCGCCGAACTGGCCAATCGCGGCGTCAAAGACGTCCTGATCGTGGCCTGCGACGGGCTGACCGGACTGTCCGAGGCGATTGCCGCGACCTGGCCTTTCGCCGAGGTGCAGACCTGCGTGGTGCACCTGATCCGGGCCTCGATGCGGTTCGTGTCCTACAGCGACCGCAAGAACGTGGCCAAGGCACTCAAGCCGATCTACACCGCCGCCAACGCCGAGGCCGCCAGAGCCGCACTGGAGGCCTTCGCCGAATCGCCGCTGGGCGCCAAGTACCCCACCGCCGTCAGGTCGTGGGAGGCCGCCTGGGAGCGGTTCATCCCGTTCCTGGCCTTCGGCCCAGCCACACGCAAGCTGATCTACACCACGAACTCGATCGAGTCGCTGAACTACCAGCTGCGCAAGATCACCAAGAACCGCGGGCACTTCCCCAGCGATGCCGCCGCGATCAAGCTGCTATGGCTAGCCATACGCAACATCGAGGACCGACGAGACCGAGAACGCGCCAAGGACGCTCAACGCCGAGCAGACGGCCACGCAGGCCCCCGGAAATCGATCCCCAGACTCGTCGAAGGCGCCACCATCCACGGTTGGCGAGCCGCACTGGCCGAACTCGCACTGGCCTACCCGGAACGCTTCGACCCCCACATGTGACAGACATCACTAACCAAAACTCACACAATTATCTTGACAAGCTCCTTCGCGGTGATTTCACCAACGATCTGCTTGAGATCCACCAGGGAACGGGCAAGCCTGTCCATCGACGCGACAACCAGCTCGTCACCATCTCGTAGGTACCTGATGCACTCTTCGAGCTTCACGCGATCCGCTCGCGATCGAGCCGACTGTTTCTCGACGTAAACCCGGTCGCACTCCCCCACCGACTCGAGCTGACGCGCCTCATTCTGATCAGCGGCCGACACCCGCACATACGCCACCCGCTGCCCACGCGGACGCGACACCCGGCGAACCGGATCCGACTTCGGGTCCGTCCTTGGCTTTCGCTTCGGGTTCCGCTCGATGACGTTCTCCGAGTCCGTCGACTCCACCCGAAAGTTCCAACCCAACTCGTCCCGGCGACGGAACCGAGTCCGCACGCTCCCGCGGCTGACGATGAGCACCTCCTGGCCACCGTCACCAGAACGGTTGAGCAACGTCCCGATCCGTTCAGCCATCGGAAGACCCTTTCGCCCGGAATCTGTATCAATAGATACCAGACCCCACGGGACGACGATTCATAACTGACAAATCCGACCCTGCGACACAGCGGCGATGTCGGATCGCCCGTCGTCCCGCACGGGTGTACTTCATCGGAACAGATGCGCCCCCAGCCAGCCCGCGCTCACCAGCTGATGCGCTCCGGGCGGGCGTCGGCGAGAATCTCCGCGCGGTCGTCGGCCAGCAGGAAGCCCTCCGCGATGAGCCGGTCCGTGGCCTCCTCATAGGCGCGCAGGTACTCCTCGCGGCCCGACCACCGCTGACGCAACTGCTCCTCGGCCACCTCCTCCGTGCGACCGAGGAGCATGCAGAACGGCGCGGACTGCGGGTACGGCGCACCGACCAATCTCTCGACCGGCGCCTCCACGGCCGGGGTCCGCACGCCACCCCGGCCGATGCCCAGATCGCCGGGGACCACCTCCTCGTCGTCGAGCTCGACCGGCGGCGCGGCAGGCGGGCGCGCCCCGCCAGCCACCCACGACACCAGGTGACGCAACGCGGCCCGCACCACGAACACCTGCTGGCCACTGTTGATGGCGCCCCCGCAGTCGACCAGGCCCGCCAGCTCGCCCAACTGGTAGGCGTCCGCGTGCGCCTGGCCTGCGATCTCCCAGGTCACCACGTTCTCCGAATCGGGCTGGCGCGAGCGGGCCGAGTCGAGCAACCCGCCCAGGTCACCTTCGGCCTGGACGACCAGCACGGGGGTGTCGAGATCGTCGCGCAGGAGCATGGTGGACGAGCGGACGGCGGTGGCGATGCCGGCCGCGCAGCCCCGGTCGTCGAACGGCAGCGCGCCCCCACCACGGCTGTGCAGCAGGAACCCGTCGAACACGCCGACCAGCGGGTGCACACCGTCGATGTAGGAGGTCAGGGCGATCGCCGACTGCGACTCCCCGATCGCGAGCACCGTATCCGGCACCAGCCCGGCCAGCGGGCCGTCGTCGCGCGCCTCGCGGCAGAACCGGCCCACCTGGGTCACGATGTCGTACGAGTACGCGTCCCCCGGGTGGCGGAGCTCGCCGTAGCGCTCGGCCCGCTGCGCCCGCAGGCCGACGGTCTGCCCGCCCATCCCTACGGCGGCGTCGCCACCCTCCACGCCGATGAACTGCGCCGACACCCCGACCCACGCGTGGCCGGCGCGGACGATCTCGTCGGCGAGGTAGGTGTACTCCGGCGCGGCGTCCTGGCCGCCGCTGACATTGAGCCACTCCACCAGCACCACGCCGCTGAACCGGGCGGCGTCGGGGCGGCGGACCAGCACCCGGGTGGCGAACGGCTCCGAATCGGCCTGAGCCAGCTGGATGCGCCCGTCGGTGGGCAGTTCGCCGACCGAGTAGGACACCGCCTCACCGGCCGCCGCCCACTCCGACTCCGTGAACCCCGCCGCCGCGAGGTCCGGGCCCGGGCGGGCGGCCATGGGCGGGGCGATCCGCCCCTCGGTGAGTTCGGCGAACGTCGGCGTCTGGACTGGCTGCATGATCCAGATTCTCTCCCGACCGACGCCCGATCCGGATCCCTTTCGCGTCGCTACCCGCCGTCCGCGGCCGCGTCATTGCCCGGCGAGGTGGATGTCGGCACCTGGGTGGGCGTGGAGGACGCCGGCGTGGTGGCAGTGGTCCGCGTGGTGCTGGCCGGAGATGACGTCGACTCCTCCGACGGCGACGCGGTCCGCGTACTCGTGCGAGTCGGGGAGGTCGCGGCCGGGGACACGGTCGTCGCGCGAGGCGTGGGCGTGGACGCGACCGTCGCCGCCCCCAGCGCCGGCGGGCCGCTCCGGCCCCGTGACGAGCAGTCCCCCAGGTGCTTGCTCGCCATCCACGCCGGGGCGCCCCGGGCGATCGCCTCGTCCGAGCAGGTTCCCGCGTAGATCGATATCCTCCCGACCCTGCGCCACCTGCCGTCCGAGTACGCGACCCAGTAGGGGTCGCCCGACACCGCGCTGGCCATGACCGCCCACCCGGACTCGCAGTCGATGATCCGCGCGGCACTGTTCGGGTACAACAGGTCGGAGTTGATCACCGGGGCGTCGCACGCGGGGCCCGACACCTCGAGCATTCCGGTGACCTCGGGCGCCGACGAGCGCGGTGCCAGCCGCGACATGCGGGGCGACGAGGGAGAGGTCTCGGGGGAGGACGTCGTGGCGTCGGTGGCCACCGGTTCCGAGCGGTCGCCTCCGGGACGGACCAGCGCCACCACGCCGAACGCCACCACGAGCACGGCGGCGAGCGCCGCCACGGCAGCGATCAGCGTTCTCGAGGCGGCGAACTTGGGCAGTCCGGTCATCGCGCGTCTCCTGCACGCTCGGAGCCACACCCATTGTGAGGTCATCTTTACTATATAAACGTCGTCAAGGGCGTCAACGGGTTTCACCCGCCCCACCTGCGCGGCCGCTGCCTCGTAACCCCGAGAAAAGCCGGACGATCCCCGGTGGCGGGCGTTCCTCGTCGTCGTCGCCCCTCTCCTCGGTACGGTGAGCCCGCGCCCATCCTCGCGCCCACCCCCGCGCCCATCCCCTCGCCCCACAGGAGGTCCCGTGACCGGTCAGGACGCCCCCACCCACGTGTTCGACGAGGCCGTCGCGCTGGAACCGATCGGCGAGAACCGCTTCCGCGGCCGCACCCACGCCGCGTGGGCCAACATGGTGGGGCCGTTCGGCGGCATCACCGCGGCCACCATGCTGGGCGCGATCCTGCAGCACCCCGACAAGCACGGCGACCCGCTCGCGCTGACCCTCAACTACGCCGGGCCCGTCGCCGAGGGCGAGTTCCAGATCGAGGCCCGCCCCGCCCGCACCAACCGCTCCAACCAGCACTGGTGGGTGGAGATGCGCCAGGGCGACGAGGTCGTCACCACCGCCACCGCGATCACCGGCCTGCGCCGCGAGACGTGGTCGGAGACCGAGACCGCCCCGCCGGCCGTCCCCGCGCCGGAGGAGCTCACCGCCGCGGCGTCGGACCGCGGCGTGCGGTGGGTCGACAACTACGACATGCGGTTCGTCACCGGCGGGTGGGACGACGTGGCCTCCGGTGAGGAGCAACCGGAGTCGACGACGACGATGTGGATCCGCGACGTCCAGCCCCGCGGACTCGACCATCTCGCACTGGCGTCCCTGTGTGATTCGTTCTTCCCGAGGTCGTTCCTCCGGCTCGGTCGGCCGGTCCCGGCGGGCACGGTGACGTTGACGATCCACTTCCTGGCCACCGCCGACGAGATCGCCGCCCAGGGCACGGACTTCCTGCTCGGCAGCGTGCACTCGCACCGGTTCCACGGCAACTACCACGACGAGGCCGCGCGCCTGTGGAGCCGCGACGGCACGCTGCTCGCCACGGGCACGCAGCTTATGTATTTCAAGAACTGAGTATTTCAAGAACTGAGCATCTCAAGAACTAGAGGGGAGCACCCATGTCCTCGACCCGACACCGCAGTACCCACGTGGTCCTCAACCAGGCGCCGCCCCGCGTGGACGTGGACGAGTACGCCCTCAACCCGGCACTACAGGAGGCCGTCGCGGTGTTCTCGCCGCACGCCCGCGTCGAGAGGTTCCACGAGATCGGCCGCCACGTGGGCACCGAGCAGTACCAACACGACGCGGAGCTGGCCAACACCCTCACGCCGGTGCACCGCGCGCACGACCGGTGGGGCAACCGGGTCGACGAGATCGAGTTCCACCCCGCCTACCACCGGATCATGGAGTACTCGGTGTCCCGCGGGCTGCACACCTCGGCGTGGGCCGACCCGGGGCCGGGGGCGAACGTCGAGCGGGCCGTGGGGTTCATGCTGGTGTCGCAGATCGAGGCCGGCCACGGGTGCCCGCTGTCGATGACGCACGCGGTGGTCCCGTCGCTGCGGTTGAGCCCCGAGCTGGCCGCCGAGTGGGAGCCGGCGCTGCTGTCGACGGTGTACGACCCTGAGCTGCGCGACCCCGCCACCAAGTCGGGCGTGCTGTTCGGGATGGCCATGACCGAGAAGCAAGGCGGCTCGGACGTCCGCGCCAACACCACCACCGCCGAGCCCGTCGGTGACGGTGACTGCCACGTCCTGCGCGGGCACAAGTGGTTCTGCTCGGCCCCGCAGTCGGACGCGTTCCTCGTCCTGGCGCAGGCGCCGGCCGGCCTGAGCTGCTTCCTCGTCCCGCGGGTCCTGCCCGGCGGCGAGCAGAACCCGTTCCTCGTGCAGCGTCTCAAGGACAAGCTGGGCAACAAGTCCAACGCGTCCTCGGAGGTGGAGTTCGACGGCACGCTCGGCTGGATGGTCGGCGAACCCGGCCGCGGGGTGCGCACGATCATCGAGATGGTCGGCCGGACCCGCCTGGACTGCGTGCTCGGCGCGGCGGCGGGCATGCGCCAGGGCGTGGCCGAGGCGGCGTGGCACGCCCGGCACCGGGCCGCGTTCGGCGCGACGCTGGTGGACCAGCCCGCGATGGCCGCGGTCCTGGCGGACCTGCAGCTCGAGGCGGAGGCCGCGACGTGGACCGCGCTGCGTCTGGCCTCGGCCTACGACGACGAGGAGTTCGCCCCTTACCGCCGGCTCGCCACCGCGGTCGCCAAGTACTGGATCTGCAAGCGCGGGCCGAACCACGCCTACGAATCGCTGGAGTGCCTCGGCGGCAACGGGTACACCGAGTCGTTCCCGCTCGCCCGCCGCTACCGGGAGCAGCCGGTCCTCGCGGTGTGGGAGGGCTCGGGCAACGTCATCGCGCTCGACGTGCTGCGCGCGATGGCCCGCGAACCGGAGTCCGTGGCCGCGTTCGACGCCGAACTGGCCGCGCAGCTGGGCGGTCACGAGCTGTACGACCGGCACGTCGAGCGGGTGCGCGCGCTGATCGGCCGCGCGGCCGCCGACCCGGGCGCCGCCCCCGGGATCGCCCGCCGCCTGGTGGAGGCGATGGCGCTGGCCCAGCAGGGCGCGGTCCTGCTGGCCCACGCACCGGCCCCGGTCGCGGAGGCGTTCTGCCTGGCCCGGCTCGGCGACGACCGCTCGGCCGAGTACGGCGCTCTGCCCGACGGCGTGGACATCGACGCGCTGGTCGCCCGAGCCTGAGTCGGGGGGCGGCCGGCCGGCGGTGTCACGGCCGGCGGGACTGCCGGCTGGCCGGGCCGGGTGAAAGAAACGACACCGCCGGTTTCGGTAATCGAGTGACAACTAGTGACGGCTGTCACACACTGGGGTCACCCGACAACGAGGTGCCTGATGTCCATCCCTGGTGATCCGCGGGAGAGGGTCTACCGACCCGGCCCGGCCCCACTGCGCTCCAAGCTGCCGATCCTCGGCGGCACGCTCGAATACGTCCACAGCCCGCTGGCGACCATGGCCCGCCGCTATCGCGATCACGGCCCCGTCTCCGACCTGAACTTCCTCGGCGCCACGTGGACCGCCCTGATCGGCCCCGACGCCTGCCAGGCCGCCCTGCAGAACGCGGACAAGGCGTTCGCCAGCGGCCCCGGTTGGGGATACCTGGTGGGGCCGTTCTTCAACCGCGGGCTGATGCTGCTCGACTTCGAGGAGCACCACCACTACCGGCACATCATGCAGGAGGCGTTCACCCGTCCCCGGCTCGAGGGCTACACCCGCGGGCTCGCCCCGCTGGTCGACGAGGGCATCGGCGCCTGGGGCCCGGACCGGGCGTTCCAGATCTATCCCGCGCTCAAGACGCACACCCTCGACCTGGCGACCGAGGTGTTCATGGGTGGCGCCGAATACGCCGCGCCCGGGGAGCTCGACAAGGTCAACACAGCGTTCGTCGACTGCGTCCAGGCCGCGAACGGCTATGTCCGTTCCACCGCGGTGCCGTTCACCAAGTGGGGCCGAGCGGCGCGGGGGCGCCGGCTGCTCGAGGAGTTCCTGCGCCGCCACCTGCCGGCCCGGCGCGCCAACCCGGGAGAGGACCTGTTCTCCGCCCTGTGCCAGGTGGCGGACGCCTCCGGCGGGATCGACGACGACGACATCATCAACCAGATGATCTTCCTGCTCATGGCCGCGCACGACACCACCACGAGCACGGTGACGTCGATGGTCTACGAGCTCGGCCGCGACGTCCAGTGGCAGGAGCGGCTCCGCCGCCAGTGCCAGGACCTGGGTCCGAACCCCACCATGGCCGAGCTGGAGGAGCTGCCCGATCTGGCGTTGGTGATGAAGGAGTCGCTACGCCTGCACCCGCCGGTGCCGGTGATGGCGCGCAAGGCGGTCAAGGACACCGAGATCCTGGGCGTGGAGATCCCGGTCGGACGACTCACCTCGATCATGCCGCTGTACTCGCACCACATGCCCGAGTACTGGACGGACCCGGAGATCTTCGACCCCGAACGCTTCTCCGACGAGCGGCGGGAGGACAAGTCGCACCGCTTCGCGTGGGAGCCGTTCGGCGGCGGGGTGCACAAGTGCCTCGGCATAATCTTCGCCAACCTCGAGTCCAAGCTGGTGCTCAGCGCGCTGCTACGCCACTTCGAGTGGTCGGTCCCGCTGGCCTACGTGCCGCCCATGAAGAACGACTCGCTGCCCTACCCCGCGGACGGACTGCCCGTCTCGCTCCGGCCGCTGGCACGCGTCGCCGCGAACTGACCCGCCGCCCGCCCCGCCTCCGCCGTCCAGAGGATTTCGCCTGTATCGCCCGAGTGGGTCTGAGCGAAATCCTCTGCTCGGCGATGATGCCGCGACGGCGGGGGGGCGGGACGGCCAGCGTGTCGGCCGGCGGGACGGCCAGCGTGGCGGCGGCCAGCGTGGCGGCGGCCAGCGTGGCGGCCGGCGTGGCGGCCGGCGGGACGGTTGGCACCGAGCAGCCAGTAGCGCAGAAGCAGGGCCCGGGGGCGGTCATACCGCAATCCCGGGCCCTCCGCTGGCCGACGACGCGTTCCCGCGTTCGACCTTCCGCCTGCCTAGTTCTCCAGGGCGTTCACCACGGTGAGTTCGCCGTCGGAATGCGAGACGCGGATGCGCTTCTTGTCGAGCTTGCCGACGGAGGTCTTGGGGATCTCGTGGACGAACGCGAACTTCTCGGGCACCTGCCACTTGGCCATCCGTTCGGCCAGGTGATCGCGCAGCTCCTCGACGCTCGGGTCGGGCACACCGTCCTTGACGACGATGGTGGCCAGCGGCCGCTCGTCCCACTTGGGGTCGGGGACACCGATCACGGCGGCCTCCGCCACGGACGGGTGCTCGAGGAGGTAGTTCTCCACCTCGACGGACGAGATCCACTCGCCACCGGACTTGATGATGTCCTTCGCGCGGTCGGTGAGCTGCAGGAACGCCTCGGGCTTGATATACCCCACGTCGCCGGTGCGCAGCCAGCCGTCGTCGAAGGAGTCCGAGGCGTCCACCTTGTAGTAACTGCCGGTGATCCACGGGCCGCGGACCTCCAGCTCGCCGACGGACTCGCCGTCCCATGGCAGGGCCTGGCCGGAATCGTCGACGATACGGGCCTTCACGCCGGCGATGAGTCGGCCCTGCGTCATGCGGAGCTCGAACTGCTTCTCCTCCGGCAGGGAGGCCTTCGGGCGGGACAGGGTGCCGATGGGCGAGGTCTCGGTCATGCCCCACGCGTGGACGATGTTGATCCCGTATTTGTCCCGGAACTTGCGGATCAGCTCCGGCGGGCACGAGCTGCCGCCCACGACGACCGCACGGAAGCTCGACATGTCGATGGGGTGGTCCACGCTGTACGCGTCCACTGCCTGCCAGATCGTGGGGACGGCGGCGGCCAGCGTCGGACGCTCGGAGGCGATCATCGCGGCCAGCGGCTCGGGCTGTAGGAAACGCTCCGGCATGAGCAGCGAGGCGCCCACCATGAACGCGGCGTACGGCAGGCCCCACGACATGGCGTGGAACATCGGCACGATCGCCAGCACGTTGTCGTCGAGCGAGATGTCCATGCCGTCGGACATGCACACCTGCATCGAGTGGAGGTAGATCGACCGGTGCGAGTAGACGACGCCCTTCGGGTCGCCGGTGGTGCCCGAGGTGTAGGCCATCGCGGCGCCGGAGTTCTCGTCGACCTCCGGCCAATCGAACTCGGTGGGCTGGGCGGCGAGGAGCGCGTCGTAGTCGTGCACCTGGATGCCCTCGGGAGCCTCGAGGTTCGCGGCGCCCCCACCGGTGACGATGACGTGCTCGACCGTCGAGAACCGGGGCAGGAGCGGCTGCAGGAGCGGGACGAGGCTCGGGTCGACGATCACGACCTTGTCCTCTGCGTGGTTGGCCACGAACTCGAGCTGGTCCGGGAACAGCCGGATGTTCAGCGGATGCAGCACGGCGCCCATGGACGGGATCGCGAGGTAGGCCTCCAAGTGCTCGGAGTTGTTCCACTGGAATGTGGCGACCCGCTGGTCACCGTCGACCCCCAGGGAACGCAGCGCGTTGGCCAGCTGCGCGGCGTGCTTGCCCAGATCGCCGTAGGTGATCTTCCGTGGTCCCTGATCGGTCCAGGTGGTGACGACCGCATCGGAGTGGACGGTCGCACCGAACTGCAGGATCGTGCTGATGTTCAACTGCTCCGGCATCATCGTGCTCTTCATGAGGGGCTCCTTGATCGAGGGGTGGCGTCTGTCACTCTCGTGTCGAGACTACCTGACGTCCATGACGTCCTTGGGCCGTGTGGGCGATCACCCGTCGAGGTCGTCGAAGACGGTCTGGACGGTCCTCGTCGCCGCGAGGGCCGCCGGCGCGCCGCAGTACTCCGAGGCGTGGATGACCGCCTCGGTGATCTCCTCGCGGGTCAACCCGTTGGTCAACCCGCCGCGTACATGCCCCGCCGGCTCGGCGTCCGCGCGCAGTGCCACGAGCATCCCGATATTAAGCAGGCTGCGATCCCGTCGGTCCAACCCGGGCCGGTTCCAGATGTTGCCCCACACGTTCTCTGCGACCACGTGCTGGATCGCCTCCGACTCCGTCCCGACAGCCCGGTCCATGGCCCGGTCGACGAAGTCGTCGCTCATCACCTCGCGCCTGGTCGCGAAACCCTGCTCGCGCAGATCCGCGGCCGAAGGCCCCTCGCCTGCAGAACTCGTCGTCGTCGTCATCTCCACGGTCCTCTCCCACTGCCGACAGGTATCGCGATCCATCCTCCCCGACCGTCGTCACCAGCTCCGCGTGACCTCGCCCCGCCCCGGCCAGGCGCGGGGACGGCTCGGACAGGGGCGACAGCGGATGTATGGGATGGGCGGACGCGACGACGGGTGGGATACCCTCGACGGGTCCGGCCACCAGCGTCGGACCCCGCGGCAACTCGGCGGAAGTCGGTGCGAATCCGACGCTGTCCCGCAACTGTGATCCCGTCTCAGGACGGGCGAGCCAGGTCGGCCGGTTCCGCGGCAGCCGTACGTACTGACCTCGGACGAAGGACGGTCGCGTGCAGCGGCCCAGGCCGCGGCCCGAGCTGTTTTCTTCCTCCGAATCACGGAGGATGCCATGCACCATCCACGAGCCCGCTCGCTGCTGCTCGCCCCCCTGGCCGCCCTGGCGCTGGTCGCCTCCGCGTGCAGCGGCAGCGGCACCGGCGGCGACGAGCCGGCCCCGGCCGACCAGACCTCCGCCGCGGCGGAGGAACCGCAGGCGATCGTGTCGCTGGCCCCCACCACCACCGAGATGCTCTACGCCGTCGGCGCCGGGGACAGCGTCGTGGCGGTCGACGAGCGGTCCGACTTCCCCTCCGACGCCCCGGTCACCGACCTGTCCGGCTACACGCCCAACCTCGAGGCGATCCTGGGATACGCGCCGGACCTCGTCGTGCTCACCGACGACACCGGGGACATCGTGGCCGGCCTCGAACGCTCCGGCGTCGAGGTGCTGCAGCTGCCCGCCGCGCAGACCCTCGACGACACCTACACCCAGCTCGAGCAGGTCGGGGCGGCCACCGGGCACATCGGCGAGGCCGCCGAACTCGTGTCGCGGATGCAGAGCGAGATCGACGAGATCGTCGCCTCGGTGCCGGAGCGCGAGACCCCGCTGACGTACTTCCACGAGCTCGACGACACCTACTACACCGTCACCGACGACACCTACGTCGGGGAGATCTACTCCCTGTTCGGCCTAACCTCGATCGCCACCGGCGACGACCCCTACCCGCAGCTGTCCGAGGAACTCATCCTCGAGGCCGACCCGGACCTCGTGTTCCTCGCCGACGGCCAGTGCTGCGGCATCACCCCGGAGGTCGTGGCCGAGCGGCCGGGTTGGGACGGACTCACCGCCGTGCGCGACGGGCGCGTCCACGTGGTCGACGAGGACCTGTCCAGCCGGTGGGGCCCGCGCGTGGTCGACTTCATGCGCGAGGTCGCCGCGATCGTCACCGCGGTGCCCGACGCCGCGCCGGAGACCGCGGAGAGCCCCGCGAACCAGCCCGCCTCGTGACCCGCCCGTCGCCCCGCCGCGCCCTCGTGCTGGGCGGGGCGACGCTGTTGCTGGCCGCGGCGGTCCTGCTCGGCACCCTCATCGGCCCGGCCGGCCTCACCCCGGGCGGCGTGGTGCTCGAACTGGTGGGCCGGCTGCCGCTCGTCGACATCAACTCGGGGTTCACCGAACGTCAGCAGGTCATCCTCTGGGAGATCCGCATCCCACGCGTGGTGCTGGGCGCGATCGTCGGCGCGATGCTCGCGATCGCCGGGGCCACCTACCAGGGCGTGTTCCGCAACCCGCTCGCCGACCCGTACCTGCTCGGGGTGTCCAGCGGGGCGGGGCTGGGCGCCACCCTGGCGATCGTCGTGGGCGGCGCGATGGGCTCGGCGATGGTGCCGCCCGCCGCGTTCGCCGGCGGCATGATCGCGGTGCTGGCCACCTACACGCTGGGCCGCAGTGTCGGCGGTGGACGCAGCGAGGTGGTCATCATCCTCGCCGGCGTCGCCGTGGCGGCGTTCGCCAGCGCCATCCAGACGTTCTTCATGCAGCGCCACGACGAGACCCTGCGGCAGGTGTACTCGTGGACGCTCGGCCGCCTCACGACCAGCGGCTGGACCGACGTGCGGACGGTGCTGCCGTACGTGCTCGTGGCGGTGGCCGTGATCGCCCTGTTCCGCCGCACCCTCGACGTGATGGCGGTCGGGGACGCCGAGGCCGCGACGCTGGGGATCGCCCCGGCGCGGGTGCGCCTGGTCCTCATCAGCGTGGCCACCCTCGGCACGGCGGCGGTGGTGTCCGTGTCGGGCCTGATCGGGTTCGTGGGCATCGTCATCCCGCACGCCGTGCGGATGCTCATCGGGCCGGGGCACCGCCTGCTGCTGCCGGTGTCGCTGCTGGTAGGCGCGGCGTTCCTCATCCTGGCCGACGTCGTCGCCCGCACCGCGATGAGCCCGGCCGAGCTGCCCATCGGAGTGGTCACCGCCGCGATCGGCGCCCCGTTCTTCCTCATCGTCCTGCGCCGCAGCCGGGGGCACATATGACCGCCACACCACCGGCGTCACCCGCGGCGGCCGCGTCACCCGCGCCGGTCGCCCTGGCCTGCCGCGACCTGCGCGTCACCCGGGACCGCACGGCCATCCTCCACGGCGTCGACCTCGCCGTGGACGCCGGCTCGTGGGTGTCCCTGGTGGGCCCCAACGGCTCCGGCAAGACGACCCTGCTGTTCGCGCTCGCCGGGCTCATCCCCGCCGCCGGTCACATCGAGGTCGATGGGCTGACCCCGCGCCGCGCGGGTCGCCGCAGGGTGGCACGGACCGTGGCGATGATGCCGCAGCGCCCGGTCGTCCCCGAGGGGGTCACGGCGCGCGAACTCATCGGGCTCGGCCGCACCCCGCACATCGGCCGGTTCGGCACCGAGAGCGCCGACGACCACGAGGTCGTCGACCGCGTCATCAATCGCCTGGACCTGCACGACCTGGCCTCGCGCACCGCCACGACGCTGTCCGGCGGTGAGCTGCAGCGGGTGGTGTTGGGCCGCTCGCTGGCCCAGGAACCGCGGGTCCTGCTGCTCGACGAGCCCACCAGCGCGCTGGACATCGGCCACCAGCAGCAGGTGCTCGACCTGGTGGACTCCATGCGCCGCGAGACCGGCCTGACCGTCGTGGCGGCGATGCACGACCTCACCTCCGCCGCCCACTACGGGCAGCGGCTGGTGTTGCTCGACCGGGGCCGTGTGGTGGCCGACGGCCGGCCCGAGGAGGTCCTCACCGTCGAGCGGGTGGCGCAGGTCTACGACGCGCGCGTGGAGGTCCTCGACCGCCGCGACGGCCGCGCCGTGTTGCCGCTGCGCGAGGCGGGCCCGGATCCCGCGCCCGGGTCGGCGCCCGGCGCGGCGCCGGGGGCGGGCGTCTGATGGAGGTCGTCCTGCTGGGGACCGGCGCCGCGGACGGCTGGCCCAACCCGTTCTGTCGGTGCCCGTCATGCGACGAGGCACGCCGGCTCGGCGTGGTGCGCGGCCAGACCTCCGCGCTTGTCGACGACGAGCTGCTGATCGACTGCGGACCGGAGGCGCCCGGCTCGGCCGTGCGGCTCGGACGGTCTCTGGCGGCGGTGGGACATCTGCTCGTCACGCATGCCCACGCCGACCATCTCGGACCCCAGGTCCTGCTCTTCCGCTCGTGGGTCCCCGACGCCGGCGAGCTGGAGGTGGTCGGCCCCCCGGACGCGCTCGATGCGTGTCGGCCCTGGGTGGGCCCCGACGACCCGGTGCGCTTCGTCCCCGTCACCGCCGGCGACCGGCTCAGGGTGGGCGCCTACGACGTACGCGTGTTGCCCGCCCGGCACCGCGTGTTCCGCGACGGCGACGCGGTGCTCTACGACGTGACCGGGCCCGGCGGCGCCCGCCTGCTGTGGGCGAGCGACACCGGGCCGTGGGACGACGAGTGGTTCACCGCGGTGCGCGGCGCCCGCTACGACGCGGTCTTCCTCGAGGAGACGCTGGGCGACCGCGAGGAGATCTCCCCCGCCCACCTGGGCCTGGACCGGTTCGGGGCGATGCTCCGGAGACTCCGGGACATCGGGGCGGTCGACGAGCGGACCGACGTGGTGGCCGTGCACCTGGGCCACCACAACCCGCCGCCCGACGAGCTGGCCGCGCGCCTGCGGGAGCACGGCGCGCGGGCCGGTGTCGACGGCGAACTCGTCCGCTGCGGGGAGGCTCCCCGGCTGTACTGACCCAGTCGCGCTGTTCGGTCGTGCTGCTCAGTCGCGCTCGAGGAACCTCGCGGCGCCGTGTTGGAGGAGATCGAACGCGTCGTCCAGGTAGGACTCGGCGGAGTCGGCGGGCCCGGCCCCACCCGGTCGGTGCCTGAGCACCGACGCCCCGGCGGCGAGGCTCAGGTCGACCATGACGCGGACCCGGAACCAGTTGAGCTGCGGTGCGCGGCGGCCGACCGCCTCGTAGAGCGGATCCAGGATGTTCTCGGCGATGCTGGTCCAGGCGTCCGGGCCCAGCATGAGGCCGATCTGCTCCCCGGCCACCAGCAGGTTCTCGGCGGCGTCGATATCGTCCGCCGAGCGCCCGTAGAGCTCGTGGAAGGTCGAGCGCAGGACATCCAGTGGCGACAGGTCTGCCGGCGCCTGCTCCACCTGCCGCACCCATTCGGCGATCTGTTCGCGCAGGAAGTGCACGAACGCGTCCTCGCGGTGGGCGAAGTAGTTGTGGAACGTCCGGGTCGAGACACCCGCCCTCCCGGCGATGGCCGAGACCGTCGCCCGCTCCGCCCCCTCGGCGACCAGCAGTTCCACTGCGGCCGCCGAGAGGCGGGTGCGGGTGTCGGCCTTCTTGCGCTCACGCAGGCTAGGCATCGACGCGGGCCTTCTCACCACCGTCGGCGGATGCCACAGCGGAGCTCTCCTGCTGCCCGGTCTCCAGGGCGGAGCCCTCCACGTCGACGGTGGGGAGGATCTTGTCCAACCACCGCGGCAGGCCCCAGGCGCGCTCGCCGAGGAGGAACATCACCGCGGGGATGATCGTCATGCGGACGACGAAGGCGTCGAACAGCACGGCGACCGCCAGGGCGAAGCCCATCACCTTGATGAACTGCTCGTCGATCAGCATGAACGCGGCGAAGACGCTGATCATGATCAGGGCCGCCGCGGTGACCACGCGGGCGCCGTGCTTGAAGCCGTTGGCCACCGCGTTGTGGGCGGTCTTGCCGTGGACCCAACCCTCACGCATGCGCGAGACCAGGAATACCTGGTAGTCCATGGCGAGGCCGAACACGATGCCGATGAGCATGATGGGCAGGAAGCTGATGACCGGCTGCGGATCGGAGATGATGCCCAGCCAGCCCTCCTGCCAGATCGCGACCGTGATGCCGAAGGTCGCCGCCACCGACAGGCCGAAGCCCAGGGCGGCGATCAGCGGCACCCAGATCGACCGGAACACCAGCATGAGCAGGACGAACGCGAGCGCGAGGACGATGCCGACATACGGCAGCAGCACCTCGGTCAGACGCTCGGAGATGTCCTCGTAGATCGGGGTGACGCCGGTGACGGAGTAGGTCCCCCCGGTCTCCTGCTCGAAGCCCTCGGCTCCGGACCGGATCTCCTCGAGGACGCTCGCGGCGCGCTCGTCGGTGGCACCGTACTCGGGGGTGATGAGCACCTGGGCGGCGTCACCGGCCTCGTTGGTTTCGATGATCTGCGCGTTCTCCACCCCGTCGAACGCCTGGATCTGATCCACCGCGGCGGCCCACGCCGCCGGACGCTCCTCCTCCGGCACCTGCAGGGTGTCGACGAGCGCGATCATCGGGGCGTTGCGGCCCGGGCCGAACGCTTCCTCCGTCATGTCGTACGCCATACGGTTCGGGGTGTCCGGGGCCATCGTGCCGCCGGACGGCATGGCCAGCCGCAGCTGCGCGGCCGGGATGGCCAGCAGGAGGAGCAGCAGGACACCGGCGCCCGCGAAGAGCACGGGACGGGCACGGATCCGGCGGACCCACGCCAGGCCCATCGTCGGCTTCTCGTCCTCCGGGTCGGGCGCCTTGACGCCCTTGATGCGGGCGGCGAAGAGCTTGGTGCCGACCGCGCCGAGGATGGCCGGCAGCAGCGTGATCGCGACCAGCACGGCGATCGCCACCGTCGCGGCGGCGGACATCGCCATCGCGGTGAGGAACGGGATGTTGATGATCGACAGCGCCGCGAGGGCGATGAGCACGGTCAGTCCTGCGAAGACGACCGCGGATCCGGCCTTGCCGACCGCGAGCCCGGCGAGGTGTGCACGCTTGTGGGCGTCGATCGCCTTGAGTTTCTCCGCGAGTTCGGCGGGCTCGAGATCGTTGCCGCCGATGTGTTTGACCAGCTCGGTGCGGAAGCGCGACACGATGAACAGCGCGTAGTCGATACCCACGGCCAGGCCGATCATGGACGCCAGGGTCGGCGTCATGGTGTTGATCGTGTCGGTGAAGGCGGTGGCGGCGAAGATGCCGCCGATGCCGATCCCGACGCCGATGACGCCCGTGAGCAGCGGCATGCCGGCGGCGATGAGCGAACCGAAGGTGACCAGGAGGATCACGGCGGCGACCGCGATGCCGATGATCTCGCCGACGGCGCTGATCTCGGACATCTGGAAGGCGTTGCCGGAGTACGCGATCGTCAGGTCGCCCTCGTGCTCGGCGACGACCTCGGCGAAGGCCTCGCGGTCCTCGGCCTGCACGTCCATCGTGCTCTCGGCGTCGAACCGCACCTCGACCGTGCCGGTGCTCTCGTCCGGGCTGAGCGGGCTCAACGCGGCGATATCGGCCGCGATCTGCTCCTCGGCGATGCCCTGCTCGGCCTTGGCCGCGGTCAACTGCTCCGACAGCCCCTCGGCCGCGATCACCGGGCTGACCAGCGCGTCGGTCCCGGCGAGAAAGTCCAGGCCCTGCAGATCGGCGAGGAAGGCATCGACGTCCTCGGACACCGCCGGGTCGGTGAGGGTGCTGCCCTCGGGCGCCCCGATGACGACGGTCCCCGTCGGGGCGTCGAGCTGGCTGCCCGCGCCGGCGAACCTCTCCTGCATCTCTTCCTGGGTCTCGATGGACTCCAGTCCCGGGATCGAGAAGGTGGTGCTGGTCTGCTGCGTCAGCGTGGCGGCGGCCGTGCCGACACCGACGATCAACAGCATCCAGGCTGCGATGAACCGCCATCTGAACAGGTAGGCGGACCGCCCGATGCGGTAGAGGAATGACGCCATGCGCTGGCTCCTGGTGCGTAGGTGCATTTCGCGAACCCTCACAGTTTTGCACGGCATCTGCACGATTCCACAGCCCGTGCAATCTTTTGTGGCGCAGGCCACCCTCGGACGCCACGCGCGGCGGCAGAACAGCCGCAAGGACATACCCCCAGGGTGTCTTGCGTATACCCCATGGGGTATGTATCGTCGTGGAACACCCCGACACCGGGAACCCGATCGACAAGGAGAGCAGCATGCTTCTCGAGCGCATCTACGACGAAGACCTCGCCCAGGCCGGTTACTTCATCGGCTGCCAGGCCAAGAACGAGGCGATGGTGGTGGACGCCCGCCGCGACATCCGCCAGTACCTGGACCTCGCGGCCCGGCACGGCATGACGATCACCGCCGTCACCGAGACCCACATCCACGCCGACTACCTGTCCGGCACCCGTGAGCTCGCGCAGGCCACCGGCGCGACCGCCTACGTCTCCGGCGAGGGCGGCGACGACTGGCAGTACGGGTTCGAAGCGGAGCGCCTGCACCACGGTGACCAGCTCAAGCTGGGCAACATCACCGTCGAGGTCGTGCACACCCCGGGCCACACCCCGGAGCACCTGTCGTTCCTCATCACCGACGGCGCCTTCGCGGACAGCCCCGGATACATGCTGACCGGCGACTTCGTCTTCTCCGGAGACCTCGGCCGACCGGATCTGCTCGACGAGGCCGCGGGTGGGGTCGACACCCGCTTCGAGGGCGCCAAGCAGATCTTCCGCAGCCTGAAGGACTCCTTCGTCACCCTGCCGGACCACGTCCAGGTCTTCCCCGGCCACGGTTCGGGCAGCGCCTGTGGCAAGGCCCTCGGCGCGCTGCCGTCGACCAGCGTCGGCTACGAGCGCCGCTTCGCATGGTGGGCCGGGTACGTCGAGCGTGACGACGAGCAGGGCTTCATCGACGAGATGCTCGACGGACAGCCGGACGCGCACGCCTACTTCGGCCGCATGAAGCGGCAGAACAAGGAGGGCCCCGCGGTGCTGGGCGCACTGGCCCCGCTCCGCGAGTTCGGCACCCTCGAGCTGGCCGACGCCCTCGAAGCGAACGAGGTCGTCGTCGTCGACACCCGTGGCCAGGACGAGGTCCACGCCGGCACCGTCCCCGGGGCGCTCAACATCCCCGGCGTCGACAAGGCCGCGTCCTTCGGCGCCTGGGTCTACGACCCCGAGAAGGAGGACACGCCCCTGGTGGTCCTGGCCGAGGACGTCGAGATGGCCGAGGCGCTGCGCGATCACCTGCTGCGCGTCGGAATCGACACGGTCACCGGCTACACGACCAGCTTCGAGGGTCTGCCGATGACGACCCCCGAGATGATCGGGCCGGACGAGCTCGCCTCGTTCGACTCCGCGATGGTGCTGGACGTGCGCAACAAGACCGAGCACTCCGACGGCCACATCCCGGGCTCCGAGCAGCTCAGCGGCGGCCGGGCGCTGTGGAACCTCGACCGGCTCCCGACCGACGGACCGATCGTGACCTACTGCCAGAGCGGCGTCCGCAACTCGGTCGCGGCCAGCGCCCTGCGTCGCGCCGGTTACCGCGTGGTCGAGCTCGAGGGCAGCTACGCCGCCTGGTCCGAGCGCAACCTCGCGACCGTCTGACCGGTCGCGCCCACACCCGGGGGCCGGACACCCGTCCGGCCCCCGGGTCCGGTGGCGCCCGGCGCCACCACCCCGACACCCCCACACACCCCGAACAGTCAAAGGACATCGCTTCACCCATGCTCTCCACGCTGACGAACGCCCCGACCATCGCTCCCGCCGATCTGCGAGAGGCGATGGACTCTGACACCCCGCCCACCGTCATCGACGTGCGCTCCGGGGCCGAGTTCTCCTCGGTGCACATCCGCGGCTCCTACAACGTGCCGCTGCCCCTGCTCGCCGAGCACGGTGAGGAGTTCGCCACCCGCCTGCCCGGCCAGGTCGTCCTCATCTGCCAGTCCAAAAACCGAGCCCGCCAGGCGAACGAGCGGCTCGAGTCCGTGGGCGTCGACCCCGACTCGGTGACCGTGCTCGACGGCGGCATCGCCGGCTACGAGGCCGCCGGCGGCGAGGTCGTCCGCGGCAAGGGCGCCTGGGCGATGGACCGGCAGGTCCGCATGGTCGCCGGCTCGCTCGTCCTGGCCGGCGTCACCGCCTCCAAGGTCGTCTCCCCCAAGTTCGCCTACCTCGCCGGCGCCATCGGAGCCGGGCTGACCTACTCCGCGGCGAGCAACTCCTGCGCCATGGCCGCGGGCCTGTCGAAGATGCCGTGGAACCGTTTGGCCGACGAGCCGGGCCTCGGCGTCGTCCTGGACTCGCTGCCCGCCCGCTCCTGACCGATCCCACCCCGGCGCCCCCGCCGGAGAAAGGCACCTGACATGGAGATCACCACGATCATCGTCGTGGCCCTGGCCGTCCTGGTCGGACTGTCCCTGGGCCTGCTCGGCGGGGGCGGATCCATCCTGGTCGTCCCCCTGCTCACCTACATCGGTGGGCTCGACCCCAAGGAGGCGATCGCGACCTCCCTGTTCGTCGTGGGCGCCACCTCACTGGTCAGCCTCTTCGGCCACGCCCGCAAGGGCAACGTCCAGTGGCGTACGGGACTGATCTTCGGCGCCGCCGGCATGGTGGGCGCGTTCCTCGGCGGACTGGCCGGCGGCTACATCCCCGGCACCGTCCTCATGGTCGCCTTCGCGATCATGATGATCGCCACCGCCGGCGCCATGATCAAGGGACGCAAGGACCGCGACGGGCAGAGCAACGATCACCACCACCCGCTGTGGCGGATCCTGCTCGACGGCCTCGTCGTGGGCGCCGCGACCGGTCTGGTCGGTGCGGGCGGCGGCTTCCTCGTCGTCCCGGCCCTCGTCCTCCTGGCGGGCCTGCCGATGACCGCCGCCGTGGGCACCTCGCTGCTGGTCATCGCCATGAAGTCCTTCGCCGGACTCGGCGGCTACCTCACCTCGGTGTCGCTGGACTGGCCGCTCGTCGCGGCGGTCACCGCCGCCGCCATCGCCGGCTCCTTCGTCGGCGTCCGCCTCACCTCCGTGGTCCCCGAGAAGGCGCTGCGCAAGGGCTTCGGGTTCTTCGTCCTGCTCATGGGCGCCTTCGTCCTGTCCCAGGAACTACCCTTCCCCGCCGCGCCGATCATCCTCGGCATCGTCGTGGTCGTGGCAGGCGCAGCCGCGATCTGCGCGTTCGGGTTCAGGGAACGCTGCCCTCTCCGGTCCCCGCAACCGGCCGCCGCCAGCGTGGCCTGACACCGGCCCGGCCCGACGCCGGAAGACGATCCACCCCGGCCGTGCGGTCGGGGTCGTTGGCCGAGGCGCCGCGGCGGTAGGTCCTGCGGTCGCAGCTGTTGGCCGTGCCGGCGCGGCGGTCGGCCGACGCGCCGGTTGCCCTCCCACCGACGAGCCCGTCGGCGAAGCGCTTCTCGTACTCGGCCCAGGTGGCCGGCCATCGCGCCCCGGGGACGTTGAGCGTCGTCCCCGGGGGTCGCGCCATCTCGATGATGCGGTCCAGCTCGGCCTCGGTGAGCGGGGCCCCCCTCGCAGCGCCCGGAAGCATGCAAGGATAGGGTCACCTAACCAACCCAGGTCGAAGGAGAACGCCGTGACTCGCCCCCAGGCCCGCCCTCCGCTCACCCTCACGGTGCTGCGTACGGAGCCGGTTACCGCGCACCTCGTGCGGGTCGTCCTCGGCGGGGACGGCTTCGACTCGTTCGCCGCCCGCGCGGAGACGGACAGCTACGTCAAGCTCGAACTGCCCCACGCCGGGGAGACGGTCGTGCGCACGTACACCGTCCGGCGGGTCGACGCGGACGCGCGCGAGATCTGGATCGACTTCGTCGTCCACGGTGACGAGGGTGTCGCCGGTCCGTGGGCCCGGTCCGTCGCACCCGGCGCCCGGGTCGCGGTGCGCGGCCCCGGCGGCGGGTACCGGCCGGACCCTGAGGCGGATTTCCACCTGTTGGCAGGTGACGAGACCGCTGTGCCGGCGATTGCGGCAGCGTTGGAGTCGCTGCCGGAGAACGCTACGGGTGCCGTGTTCCTCGAGGTGCCCGACGACGACGACGAGATCCCGATCACCGCGCCGGCGGGCGTGGAGATCACCTGGGTGCACCGCGGAACCTCCTCGGCGGACGCCGGCCCCGGGATGATCGACGGCGAGGCACCGCTGATCGACGCGGTCCGGGGCATGCCGTGGCCGGACGGGGACGTGCAGGCGTTCGTCCACGGCGAGGCCGAGACGGTGATGAAGCACCTGCGCCCCTATCTGCGCACCGAGCGCGGCATCCCCGCCGCGCGGGCGTCGATCTCGGGATACTGGCGGCGCGGGCGCTCGGAGGAGAGCTTCCGCACCTGGAAGCGGCAACTGGCGGAATCGGAGGAGGCGCCGCAGCAGCCCGTGAGGTGAGTCCGGGCTCACCATGACCGGGCGACCCGGTAACCTCATGTGCCAGCACCGTTCGCATCCGGCCCCTCGCGTGAACACCGTGAGGCCCAGAAGGCACAGACAAGGGCATGGCATATGGCATTCTCACGCGCGAAGCTCATCACCGGACTGGTCGCCACCTCGGCACTCGTCCTCGCAGGTTGCTCGAGCGGTGGTGAGGACGACGCCGCCGGTGGTGGCGGCGAGTCCTACCGCATCGGCATCAACCAGCTCGTCCAGCACCCGGCCCTCGACTCCGCCACGGCCGGCTTCAAGGAGGCCTTCTCCGAGGCCGGCGTCGAGGTCGAGTTCGACGAGCAGAACGCCAACGGCGAGCAGGGCACCGCACTGACCATCGCCCAGCAGTTCGCCTCCGACGACCTGGACCTGGCCCTGGCCGTGGCCACCCCGGCCGCCCAGGCGATGGCTCAGAACATCACCGACGTGCCGCTGCTGTTCACCGCGGTGACCGACCCGGTTTCGGCGGAGCTGGTGGACTCGATGGAGGAGCCGGGCGCCAACGTCACGGGCACCTCGGACGCCGCCCCGATCGAGAAGCAGCTCGAGCTGCTCAAGGAGATCGTCCCGGACGCCGAGCGCATCGGCATCGTCTACGCCTCCGGCGAGGTCAACTCGCAGGTCCAGGTGGATCAGGCCCGTGAGGCCGCGGGCCCGCTGGGCCTGGAGATCGAGACCCAGACCGTCACCACGGTCAACGAGATCCAGCAGGCCGTCGAGGCCCTCGGTGACGTCGACGCGATCTACGTCCCCACGGACAACATGGTCGTCTCGGGCATCGCCTCGCTGGTCCAGGTCGCCGAGGGCAAGCAGATCCCGGTGATCGCCGCGGAGTCGGGAACCGTCGAGGGCGGCGCCGTCGCCACCCTCGGCATCGACTACACCGAGCTGGGCCGCCAGACCGGCGAGATGGCACTACGCATCCTGCGCGACGGTGAAGACCCGGCCACCATGCCCGTGGAGACCGCCACCGAGTTCACCTACGTGGTCAATGAGGACGCCGCCGAGCGTCAGGGCGTGACGATCCCCGAGGACATCCTCGCCGAGGCTGAGAAGAAGTGATCGGGACCGTCGAGGTAGGCCTCATCTACGGGGTCATGGCGCTGGGGGTCTACCTGACCTTCCGCGTGCTCAACTTCCCCGACCTCACCGTCGACGGCAGTTTCACCACGGGCGCCGCGACGGCGGCCATGGGCATTCTCGCCGGCTGGAACCCGGTGCTCGCGACCCTCGCGGGTTTCGGCACCGGGTTCCTCGCCGGCACGGTCACGGGATTGCTGCACACCAAGGGCAAGATCGACGGCCTCCTCGCCGGTATCCTCACCATGATCGCGCTGTGGTCCGTCAACCTGCGGATCATGGACGGCGCGAACATCCCGCTGCTGCGCAGCGACACCGTGTTCACGCCCCTGAAGGACGCCGACCTGCTGGGCGAGTGGCCCGGGGTGGCCATCCTCGCGGTCGTGGTCCTGCTGCTCGGGTTGGTCGTCCTGTGGTTCCTCACCACCGACCTCGGTCTGTCCATCCGTGCCACGGGTGACAACGGCCCCATGATCTCCTCGTTCGGCGTCTCGACCGACTTCACCAAGACCCTCACGTTGGCCCTGTCGAACGGGTTCGTGGGCATGTGCGGCGCGCTCATCGCCCAGTACCGCGGTTTCGCCGACATCTCGATGGGCATCGGCCTCATCCTCGTCGGCCTGGCCTCGGTGATCATCGGGCAGGCCATCCTCGGCCAGCGCAAGCTTCTGCTCGCGGTGCTCGCCGTGATCCTGGGCGCCCTGCTCTACCAGCTCATCATCTTCGCGGCCCTCCGCGTCGGCCTGGATCCCAACGACATGAAGGCCGTCACGGCCATCCTCGTCGTGGTCGCGCTGCTGCTGCCCCGCTGGAAGGGCGCGGGCGGACGCTTCGGACGCAAACCCACCGCCCCGGTCGCCGCCAACGAACGTGCGGCGGCGGGAACCGGGACCGCCGTCGCCGCCGGACCCGAGTCCGCCGGCGCCGCCGCGACCGGCACCAAGGAGGCGTGACGATGCTGACCGTCACCGGAGTGTCCAAGACGTTCTTCCCCGGCACCGTCAACGAGCGCCGGGCGCTGCACGACCTCAGTCTCACGCTCGCCGAGGGCGACTTCGTCACGGTGATCGGTTCCAACGGCGCCGGCAAGTCGACACTGCTCAACGCCGTCTCCGGGCGGTTGCTCGCCGACAGCGGGAACATCGAGATCGACGGCACCAACGTCAACCGCCTGCCGCAGCACCGGCGCGCCAAGTACGTCGGCCGCGTCTTCCAGGACCCGCTCGCCGGGACCGCGCCCAACCTCACCATCGAGGAGAACCTGTCGCTCGCGCTGCTGCGCGGCCGCCGGCGGGGGCTCGGCCCGGGTCTGAGCAAGAAGCGCCGTGGCCGGTTCGCCGAGCAGCTCTCCATGCTGGAGCTCGGCCTCGAGGACCGGCTCACCGCCAAGGTCGGCCTGCTCTCGGGCGGACAGCGGCAGGCGCTGTCCCTGCTCATGGCCGGGTTCACCCAGCCGCGCATCATGCTGCTCGACGAGCACACGGCGGCCCTCGACCCGCAGCGTGCGGAGTTGGTCACCACGATCACCGAGCGCATCGTCCGCGAGGGCGGTCTGACCACCCTCATGGTCACGCACAACATGGAGCAGGCCATCCGCCTGGGAAACCGGCTCATCATGATGCACGAGGGCCGGATCGTCTACGAGGCCGACGCCGCGACCAAGTCCGCGCTCACCGTGCAGGACCTGCTGCGCGAGTTCACCAACATCAAGGGCGCGACCCTGTCGGACCAGGCCTTCCTCGGCTGACCCGCCCCACCCGCCGAGCGCGCCCGCGCCGGCGGCGGCCCGACCAGGCCCCGCTGGCCGCCACCCCGACCGGGCCCCGCCGCCGACCGCCCGACCGCTCGTCGAGCAGAGGAATTCGCACACCCGCTTCTCGGGCGATACGCGCGAGATCCTCTTCTCGGCGCGCGTGGTGCTGTGGGCAGGGGTGCGACTCAGCGGTCGACGGGGGCAGCGGCCTCCCAGCCGTCGCCGCTGCGGCGCACGAGCCCCATCTGCTCGAACTCCTCGAACCAGCCCGGGGCCGGCCAGTCACCCCAACGCTCGGCGTAGTGGGCGCCGTTGCGCAGCAGGTCGGCGAGGTGGTCGACCGGCGGATCGGCGACCGGGTGCCACCGGTGGTAGGCATGGGCGCCGGCCACGAGCAGCACCGGCATGCGGCGGTACAGCAGCCTGCGCCCGAAGTCGGTGTCCTCTGCGCCGTAACCGGTGAAGGCCTCGTCGAACCCGCCGAAGTCCGCGCGTAGGCGCGCCCACAGCGCCGGGCGCAGAGAGAACGACAGGGACCAGAACATCCCGAACTCGTCCGGCTCCAGCGCGCGGGTGCCCCGGGCCGGGAACGGGCGTGCCGGGTGCGGGTCGGTGAAGGCCGGCAACTCGGCGGGGTCGGGGGCGCCGGCGGACTCGGGCAGGTAGGTGACCGGGCCCAGGCCCACGGCACCGTCGGGCAGTTCGGAGTAGTACCACCCCAGGTCGGGGCCCGGCATGCAGTCGACATCGAGGAAGACGATCAGCTTCGCGCCCAGCTCGGCCGCTCTGTCTCCGCCGAGATTGCGGCTCCGGGCGACGGGCAGGTCGGGGCCGGCCTCCAGCTCCACGACCTCGACACCGTCAGCGGCGAGTTCCTCGGCGAGGTCGGCACTGCCCGGCCGCTCGGGCAGGACCACGACGTGCCGGGCGCCGGGCAGGTTCTGGGCCATCGCCCGACGTTGTGAGCGGAGGTGCTCGGCGCGACCGGGCGTGCAGACGGTCACCACCGCGATCGACGCGGCGGCGGTCACAGCGCGGCCTCCGCCGCGTGACGGGCCCCCTGGCCCGCCGCGTGACGGGCCCCGTGACCGGCCCCCTGGCCCTCCGGCTCGTGACCCGAGGCGACCGCGGTGAGCACGCCGGCCAGGCGTGCGGCCGCACCGTCGACCTCCCACGCCTCCCGCAGGCCCGACCCGGCACCCGGGGTCGAGCGGGCGCGCCCGAGCGTGCGCCGGATCGAGTCGACCAGCTGGTCGACCGGGTCGTCGCGGCCCACGACCTCCGCCAGCCCCAGCGTCCGGAGGGTGTCGGCGGTGGCGTCCTGCTCGCCGAAGGGGCGCTCCTCGGGAGTCACGACGACGTGGGCGTCGGCGGCGGCGAGGTCGGCGATCGAACTCTGCCCAGCGGCGGTGATCACCACGTCGGCCCGGCACATCTCCTCCCACGGGTCGGCCACCCAGCGTCCGCCCGGCCCGCCGAGCGAGATCCACTCGACGTCGCCGAGTAGCCCGGGAACGGCGTCCCAGCGGGCGTCGTGGCCGGCGCCACCGGAGCCCCGCAGATGCAGGATCCTCGGTCGGCCACCGCCCCGGGCGCCCGGGTCGGGAGCGCGGTCGGCGAAGCGCGAGACCCCGCCGACGGGCACCAGCGGGCGGTCCGCCCCTGCGGGGGCCGGCGCACCGGCGGCGCGCGGCCACCCGGCGACCAGGGCCGAACACACCCCGTGCGCGAGGACGTGCGGGGCGTCGTCGCGGCGGCCCGGCAGCACGGTGGTGACCACGGGCGTCCCGGTCAGCCGCGCGGCCAGGGTCACCTCGACGGAGATGTCGCTCCAGAACACGTCCGGCGCGGTCCGGTCGATCCACCCGGCGATCATCGCCATGCGCTGACGGAGCCCGGTCTGCCCCAGCGGCACCCAGTGCAGCCTGCCCCCGGCGGTCGGGTCCGCCACCGGCCCGGCCTCGTCGTAGTCCAGTGGGAGCGGGAGGACCCGGATCCGCCCGGGGACGGGATTGGCGTCGTCGCGGATGCGGGCGGAGGTGAGTATGGTGACCTCGTCGTCCAGGTCGGCGGCAACCGAGAGCGCCCGCTGCACGTGGCCGTTGCCCTGGTGGTGGGCGTAGATCCCGATCACGACGCGGCGCCCACCAGCAGCCCGCGCAGGCGGGCTTCGAGCAGGTCGATGCGGGCGTCGTGGGAGAACGCGGCGGCGGCCGCGCGGGCGGTCGCGGCGCGGTCCAGCGTCAACGCGGCGGGGATGCCGGCCGCGAGGGCGGACGCGGGGTCACGGCCCGGTTCGACGAGCACGACGCCGGGTTGGCCGCTGAGGATCTCTCGGATGCCTCCACGCGCCAGTGCCACGACCGGGGTACCGCAGGCCAGCGCCTCGACGGCGGTGAGCCCGAACGGCTCCTCCCAGCACGGGGTCACCAGTGCGACCGCGGCCGAGGCGACGAGCGGGACGAGCGCGTCCCGACCGAGCGGACCGTGGTAGCGCACGCTGTCGCCGGCGTCGCGCAGCCGGGGCGCGAGCATCCTCTCCATGTACCGGTCGTCGCCGACCCGGCCGGCCAGGTCGAGCCGGAGCCCCGCGCGACGGGCCGCCTCGACCGCCAGGTGCGGGCCCTTCTCGGGCACGATCCGACCGGTCCACACGGCGCGGGGACGGTCGGTGGGACGGGTGCCGACCCGCGAGGAGTGCCCGGCGACCGGTCGGGCTGCGGCGGCGGGTCGGGATACGGGACGGGCGGCGGACCGCCCGGCAGCCCCGGCCCGGGGCTGCCACACCTGCAGGTCCACGCCATTGGGCAGCACCTCGGCGCCGTGTGGCACCCGCCAGGACCCGAGCACGGAGTTGCTCACCGCGAGCACCCTGCCGGTCGCCGACCCGAGCCGGTCGAACGCCTCCTGCATGGGCGCCAACTGCGGGCAGTGCAGGGTCGTGATCATGGGCGTGTCCATCTCCGCCGCTCGGACCAGCGGGACGTGCGACAGGCTGTGGTTGAGCACCACGTCGAACCGGGACACCGCCACGTGGTCCATGAGCCGCTCGAACTCCGCGGCGTCGGCCTCGTACCCGCCGGGCGGGTAGTAGCTGTCGCCGCGTCCGGTGGCGGCGGCCAGGGTGGTGAACTCGAATCGACGGTCGTGGCCCTCGCTGCCGGCGGCGGCGTAGAGCGTGACGCGGTGCCCGCGTGCGCGCAGCGCCCGCACCTCTTTGGCCACCACGACCTCGAGCCCACCGGCGTACGGCTCCCGGATGGGGAACCGCGACGGGCCGATCACTGCGATGTCGAGTCGATCCTCGCTACGGGCGTCCACGGTCCCCTCTCGTCTCGTCCCCCCGGCGGGTCCGGGGGTGATGTCAGAACCTGTAAATAGTGGCCCCCCGGGGGGCCCTCCGCCACCGCTGGCCACCCCCGGTCCTCACCAGCCGCCGAGCACCCTCTCGAGCCGCACCCCTGAGCCGTCGTCGTCGACGCCTCGGACCCCGGCGTGCGATGCCGCGACCGCGGTCGGCTCGGGTGGCTGCTCGCCCCAGTGGAGTTCGCGTGCGAGCGCCCGCGAGCTTCGGACCTCCGCGAGGCTGTAGCCCTCGTCGTCGTCCAGGGTCACGCTCCCCACCGGTGGGCACAGTGCGCGCAGGCGCCGCGGGTCGAGCGCCCCCGGCGCACAGGGACGGAGGATGTCGACGAGGACGGGGGGACGACGACGAGGGCCCGCGCCCGGCGTACCGGGCCGCCACCACCGACCGCGCGTCCCGAGGGTCACCCGGGGGTCATCGGCGAAGAGTCGGGCGACCACGGCGGCGTCGGGTGTGGCGGGGTCGACGGTCACGGCCACGTCGCCCCAGGCGAGCAGGGAGAGGCAGGTCGCGGCGGTGGAGCCGGTCCCGGCGAACTCGGGGCTGCCGGCGTGGACGTGGACCGCGACCGACGGCAGGGCGAAGATCCCGGCGGCCGGCCGAGTGAGCGGTGAGGCGATGAGGCCGGCCAGGAGGGCGGACTCGGCGTTCTTCTGGGCGAGTTTCCGGGCGAGCCGGTCCGACTCGTCGCGGTGACCGTCCGCCTGACCGCCGTCGGTGTGGTCGGCGTCGGCGCGGCCGGCCCAGTCGGGGCCGTCGTGCCAGGCCACCGCGTCGGGTAGGTAACGCAGGCGCCCGCCGGCCTGTTCGCACCGCCACGCCAGATCCCAGTCCTCGCCGCCGTAGCCGACGATGTCCGGGTCGAACCCGCCGGCGAGGTCGTAGAGGCGGCGGTGCAGGCCGCACGCTGCGGACAACACGCCCCGCCACAGGTCCTCGCCGCGGGTGAGGTCCGTCGTCTCCGCGTAGAACGCCGCAGGCCAGGCGGGGTCGGGGAGGATCTCGTCCGGTTCGAAAGTCGGCTCGGCCCCGGTCCGGGTGACGGCGAACCGGCCGTACCGCCGGCGGCCCACTGCGAGCAGGTCCGGGTGGCCGTCCAGCGCAGCGCACATCGTCGCCACGAAGTCGGGCCCCGGGACGGTGTCGCCGTCGAGGAACAGCAGGAGGTCGCCCTCGCCCGCGCAGGCGCCGAGGTGGCGCGCTGCCGAGGCGCGGAAGCCGCGATCATCCTGGCGCACGACGGTGACCTCGGGCGGGACCACCGGCGCGGTGCGAGAGCCGTCGTCGGAGACGATGACGCGAACGGTCCGTCGGGGGTCGCTCTGGTGGCGCAGCGCCGTGAGGATCCGGTCGAGCATCGGCTGGTCCTCGTAGAACGGGATCACCACGTCGACACTCTTGGGGACGTCACTGCTCGGGACGTCACTGCTCGGGACGTCACTGTTCGGTGCGTCAGTGCTCGCGGAGTCTGTCATGCGAGCCATCCCTCCCACGCCCGGCGGTACGCCCCGCCGAGCTCGGCCATCCCCGATGGTGCCGCCTCGCGACGGGTGGGGGACGGGTCGTCGAGGAGTCGGCGCAGGTCGCCGGCGAGATCCGCCCCGTCGGTGATGAGCAGGGAGCCGGGATGCCGGCGCTCCATCTCGCGGGTGTAGTCCGAGTCGTAGACCAGGGGGCGTCGCCCGGCCGCGGCCCAGGTGTTGAGCGACCCCGACGCCGACACGTTCCGGAACAGGGCGACGGGCACGGTGACCTCGCCGAGGACGCGGGCGAGGTCGTCGTCGTCGATCCGTCCAGTCACCTCCACGCCGCCACCGGCGGCCCGGACGGTCTCCAGCGCGGCGTGGACGTAGTCGTCGTGCCCCTCGGCGGGCGTCCCCAACAGGCGTAGTGACACGGCCTCGTCGCCGGCGTCGGCGAGCGCGGCGACGGCGGCGGCCACCACGTCGACGGCCTTGCCCGGGTGCAGGAATCCGAACACCCCCACCGACCGGGCGTCGGGGGTCAGGTCGGCGGGCGGCGCCAGGTCGGGGACGGGCAGCGGGATCACCGCGTCGACGGCGATGTCGGCCACCGCGCAGAGGTGACGCTCGTGCTCGGAGCTCACCACGACGAGCCCCGCCGCCGCCGCGATGCGCTGGTAGGCCCGCGTGCGCCGCCGACACCGCTCAGCGCCCTCTGCAGGCTGGGGGACGTCATGCAGGGTGACCGCGATGCGGCGGCCGCGCGCCAGATCCTCCACGGTCATCGCGGCGTCGTCAGCGGTGGCGCCGAAGAGGGAATCGTTGATGTGCAGGTGGACCGGCGCGCCGGGTCGGGCGTCGAGTACCTCGCGTACCCCGGCGACGTCCGCGACCTCGAGCACCTCCGTCCCGGCCGCGCGGGCGCACTCCACCGCGAACCGGGTCACCCCGTGTTCGGGCGGCCCCAGGGCGAGTGTGATCGGTGCGATCGTCAGCGGCGCGCGCTGCTCGCCGGCATGCCCTCTGCTCACCTCAGCCCCAGCATCTCGATGCGGGCGGCGTGCCGACGCAGGCCCTCCTCCACCACTCCGGGCGTGGCCGCGTACCAGTCGAGGTGGGCGTCGACGATCTCGCGGCTGGGCACCGGGACGCCGTCGACCAACCACTCTCCCGAGCGGGCGCCCCCGGCGACATCACCGGTCTCCACGCCGAGCGCCCGTGCGACGGTCGACTCCACCGGCGCGCGCGTGCCGCCGAGGGGCTCGCGGTCGCCGATGCGGGGCGGGTCGGTGAGCAGGCCTGCGGGCAGGCGCTCGATGATGCGGTCGAACACCGTGGCCAACGTGTGCCGGTCGGGGTGGTTGATGGTGTGCCAGCGCGGGGCACCCTCGAGGAGGTCCGAGGCGACCAGCGTCCCGTGGGCCTGCTCGCGCACGCGCAGCGCCTCCACCGACTCGGTGGCCGAGGCCCGCGCCTGCTCGGGGGTCGGAGCGGCGTCGAGAACGCTCCGGTCGCCGGTCGCGGCGGCGACGATCGCCCGCAGGTCGTGGTACGGCGCGATCGGCGGGACCAGGGAGCGGTCATGGGGTGGGCGGACCAGCACCTGGTACGGATGCAGTCCGGCGTACCGCAGGACGGGGGTCAGCACGACCGTGGCCGAGGCCGGCAGGCGCGCGGCGAGCTGGCGGTGTCCGAGCGGCAGGTCGCGGTAGTCGTCGCGAACGGGTTGGACGATCAGCACGTCCGTGCGGGCGAGGTCCGTCTCCAGGCCCGGCAGGTCGTCGGCCGTCATCTCGTACACCGGCCGCACGTCCACCACCCGGACCTCCGCGGAGGTCCGGAGCAGGTCGCGGTAGACGTCCGCCTGGCAGTTGCCGATCACCATGACGGTCGGGAGGTCGGGGGTGCTCACCGGGCCGAGCGTATGCAGGGGCCCAGGTGGCGGCAACCGGCGGGCGTGGCACGGTGGCGGGGTGAACACTGGCTCCTCTCCGACCCGGCCGCCGGTCCGGGTGCGCTCCGTGCCGGCCGGGCACGACTACGTCCGCCACGCCATCTCGCCCGCGGCCGACGTCTCGGTGCTCGCGGACCCCGTGTTGGATCCGGCCGAGCCCGCCCGCTGGTGGCCGCACCCGGCGCTCGAGGCCGCCGACCGTCCCGAGGTCCTCGACGGGGCCGACGTCGTGCATGTGCACTTCGGTTACGAGCACCGCTCCCCCGGGCAGATCGCGGAGTTCGTGGCGGCGTTGCGGTCGCGGGGCCTGCCGCTGGTGGTCACCGTGCATGACCTGACCAACCCGCACGAGCCCGACCCCGCCGCCCATCTCGAGCGCACCGGCCACCTCGTGCGGGGCGCCGCCGCGGTGATCACGCTGACCCGCGGCGCCGCCGCGGAGATCCGCGAACGGTGGGGCGCCCGCGCGCAGGTCCTCCCGCATCCCCGGCTCATGGCCGCGGAGGTCACCGAGCCGTACCGGCTCGCGCGGCTCGATCGCTCCGGAGGCAGACGCATGGTCGGTGTGGTGCTGGGCTCGCTGCGCGCGGGAGTCGCCGGCGAGGAACTCCTGGCCCCGCTGGTCACCGCGCTGTCCGAGGGTGCCCACCTGACGGTGATGGTTCGCGCGGACGCCCTGGCCGCCGCGCGCGATCCGGAGCATCCCCGCCACGCGGCCGCGACCGCGCTCGACCGGCTCGACGCCCATCCGGACGTCGAGGTCCGTGCCCACGACCACCTGGCCGACGACGAACTGTGCGCGGCCCTGGCCGGATTCGACGCGCTCGTCCTGCCCCACCGCCACGGCACCCATTCCGGCTGGCTGGAGCTGTGCCGCGATCTGGGGCTGCCGCCGGTCATCCCGCGGATCGGGTACCTGGCCGAGCAGTGGGACCCCGGCGTGCTCGGATCGGGGTCGACCAGATCGGGGTCGGCCGGATCGGGCACGGCCGTCTACGGCCCGGGCCACCCCACCGCCGACGACCTGCGCCGGGCGCTGATGGCCGCCCTCGACGGCCCGCCGGTCCCGGCGCGCGCTCCCGCGTCCGAGGACGCCGCGGTCGCCGCCGCCCACGCCCGGATCTACCGACACGTGCTCTCCGCTGCGGCCGAGAGGTAGTGCAGCGGGGCGGACCCGGTCGGGTCGTCAGGCCTCCTGGCGACGGACCATCTCGCCGATCCACTCCGGCGCGTACGGCGAGGTGCAGTTCGGCGGCGTCGGGTAGTCACGCAGCACACCCAGGCGCTCGCCGATCTCCAGTGCGCGCGCCCGCAGATCCGGATGCTGGATCCCGATCTGGGCCAGGCACGTGTTCATCTCCCACTGCAGCCGTTCGTGGGCGCCGGCCATCTCGGCCTCGATCACGTCCAGCAGCGCGGGCAGGTCCAGCCCCTCGGGCTTCTTGACCACCCGGTCGGCGGTGAGCGCCCAGCCGGCGGAGGCGACCACCGGGTCGGCGTCGTCCACCCACGCCACGCGCAGGTCCTCGGCGTGCGGGCCCTTCATCACGACGTAGCCGACCAGCCAGTCGTGGACCTTCCGGGTGCGGGCCTCGCGCAGCATCGTGTCCAGCTCGGTGGCCGAGAACTCCTTGGGCCGGCAGACGAGCAACGCGAGCAGCCTCGCCGCCGAGTCGCCCGTGTCCCACAACTCCAGCGCCAGCGGATGGTTCTTCTTCACCCGCTTGGCGACCGCCCGGAGCGAGGTGAGGTTGACCGCGTGGTCGTCGCCGTGCCGCTCGTTGACCTCCAGGATCCGTGCGTCCTCGAGTTCCGCGAGTTCGGCCATCACCTCGTCGCGGGTCGGCGTTGTCGTCGTCGTCATCATCGTCTCCTCGTCCGCGCCTCCCGGCGGCGCCGTGCGCACCTATACTCGCCGGGTGCGCCTGTGGAGCATCGATCCCGTCCTGCTCGACCGCGCCGCGCTGGTCGCCGGGTGGCGCGAGGGGCTCCTGGCCCAGAAGGTACTCCGCGGGCTGACCAAGGGCTATCGCAGTCATCCGCAGCTCAAACGCTTCCGCATGCTCCCCGACCCGGTCGCGGGGGTCGCCACCTGGCTGCACGGGCTGGCCGACGCCGCCGAGGTGCGCGGCTACCGCTTCGACCGCACGCGCGTCGTCCTGCCGCCCGGGGCGGAGCGCCTGCCGCTCACCGACGGGCAGCTCGCGCTGGAGTGGGCGCACCTGCGGGCCAAGGTGGCCGAGCGCGACCCCGCGTGGTTGGACCGCCTCGTCGCACCGCGCCCGCACCCGATGTTCGACATGGTCCCGGGGCCGGTGGCCGCCTGGGAACGCGCACCCCTACCGGAGGCCTGACATGCCGAGACCGTCCGCCCGCGTGCCCTTGCCCGTGCTCGTCGCCCCCGCCGCGGTCTCCACGGCGCTGGCGTTGTGGCCGATCCGCCGACCGTTCGTCGCCGCGACCGCCGGCTGGGTGTGGAGCCTGCCCGCGCAGGAACTCCCGCTGCACGTCGGGGCGCTGGTCGGGGCCGCGACCGCGTCTGCGCTGGCCGGTCGGGGCGGTCGGGCCGCGCGTCCCTCCGATCGCGTGGGGGCCGGCATCGCTACGCTGACCTGGGCGGGTCTGGGTCTCGTACTGTCGCGGCACCTCGCCGCGGCCGCCGCCCTCGACCGCGCGCTGGCCGAGGGACTGGGCGACGGGCTGGGCGACGGGCCGGGCGAGGGGCTGGGCGAGGGGGAGACGACGACGAGCCCGTCGGCCCTCCACCGCACGCCGTGGCCGAGAGTGCTGTTCCGCCCGTGGCCGCTGCGGCCGCGCGGGGTGCGGGCCCGCCGGGGCATGGTCTACGGACCGGACCCGAAGGCCAACCGCTTCGATCTCTACACCCGTGCCGGCTCGCCTGGAGCCGGCGGCGACACTGGCGGCAGCGGTGGACATGGCGGCAACGGCGCCGGTGACGTGCGCGGGGTGCTCGTCCACATCCACGGTGGGCACTTCCGGGCGGGCGGCCCGAGCCGGGAGTCGCGGGCGATGCTGTTCGACCACGCCGCACGCGGGTGGGCGGCGATCAGCACCACCTACCACCTCTCGCCGACCCCGGAGTCGGGATTCCCGCTGCACCTGGTCGACGTCAAACGGCTCCTGGGCTGGATCCGCACCGAGGGCCCGGCGCACGGGATCAGGGCCGAGGCGCCGATCGTGGTGGCGGGCAGTTCGGCCGGGGCGCACATCGCGATGATGACCGCCCTGACCGGGGGAGATCCGCGATTCCAGCCGGGATTCGAGGACGCCGACACCACTGTCGCCGGCGCGATCGGGTTGTACGGCTACTACGGTCGCCTGGGCCTCGAGACCCGGGACGTCTCCGACCCCGTGCGGCACGCGGCCTCCGGCGCCCCGCCGGTGGCGATCATCCACGGCACCCACGACACCTACACGCCGGTGAAGGGGTCACGCCGACTCGTACGGCACCTGCGCGCCGGATCGCCGAACCCCGTGGTCCACGCCGAACTGCCCGGAGCCCAACACGGGTTCGACGCGGTGCGCTCGCCGCGCTACCTGGCGGTCGTCGAGGCGGTCTCGAGATTCACCGACCGACTCGCCTGATGTGGGCAGCAAGCACGCCTTGGCGGGCGTAGTGTCGCCCTCAGCCGACGGAACCCCATCACCGAGGAGCCCCGATGCCACTGTCCGGCGAGTACGAGCCCAGCCCGAGCGAGTGGGTCCGGACGCAGGTCGAGACGTATGAGAAGACCGACGGCTCGGAGGGCGGCGCCCTCGCCGGCATCCCCGTGGTCATCGTGACCACCGTCGGCCGGAAGTCCGGCAACCTGCGCAAGACCCCGCTGATGCGCGTCGAGCACGAAGGGTCGTACGCGGCCGTCGCCTCCCAGGGCGGCGCCCAGACCCACCCGGTCTGGTACTGGAACATGAAGGCCGACCCGCACGTGGAGGTCCGCGACAGGGACCGGGTCGGCGACTACACGGCCCGCGAACTCAGCGGCCCCGAGCGAGACCGGTGGTGGGACCGGTCCGTCGCCGTCTACCCTGATTATCGCGACTACCAGCAGAACACCGACCGGATCATCCCTGTGTTCGTATTGGAGCCGCGCGATTAGGATCAGCGCGGGGCTCTCCGGGGCGGCGCCCCCCGCGGGACACGGGGAGGGCGCCGGATGAGTCGCACCGCTCTCGTCCTCGGATGCGGGGGCACGATCGGCGGGGCCTGGATGATCGCCGCCCTCCACGCGCTCACCGAGCAGACGGGATTCGACCCCCGGGAGGCGGACGTCCTCCTGGGGACCTCGGCGGGCGCCGAGCTGGTGACCATGCTCGCCGGCGGCATCGGGGTCGACGAACTGGTCGATATGCAGCGCGGGCAGGCCTGCGACATGCGGCTCCGCGAACACATCGCCTCGACCCCGCCCGGGCGGCCGCCGTTACCCCGGCTCCCGCTGCTCAACCCCGGTCTGCTCCGCACACGGTCCGGGCTGGGCGCCCTCACCGGTATCGCCCCCACCGGTCGCGGCGACGCCGGCTGGTTGCAGCGGCTGGCCGAGGGCTTCGAGGTCGGCGCATGGCTCCCCCACACCGGTGCCCGGATCGTCGCCTACGACGTCCTCGCCGGGGAGCGGGTACTGTTCGGCGCCCCGGGCTCGCCGATGGCCACCGTCGGCGAGGCGTTGCGCGCCTCCTGGGCGACCCCCGGGTGGATGCCGCCGGTGCCCGTCGGTGACCGGATCTTCGTCGACGGCGGCATGGGCTCCACCGCGTCCGTGGACCTGATCGGGCCGGAGGACGCCGACCTCGTGTTCGTCCTCGCCCCCATGGCCTCGGCGCCCGGCGTCCGCGTCCCCGGCCGGGGCGGCGGGATCGAGTACGGGCTGATCCGCCGCCCGATGTCCACCCAGCTGCACGACGAGGTCGCCGCCGTCCGCGCGCGCGGCGCCACCGTCGTCCCGATCCTGCCCACCACCGTCGACCTCGCCGGCCTCGGCGCCTACTTCATGAACGCCTCCCGACGGGAGGCGGCGTTCGAGTCGTCCATGGTGACCGCGCCGGACACCGTCCGCGATGCGCTGACGGACAACGCGGTCGACGTGTGAGTCCGGCTCGATCGCGCGAGGGGCGCGAGCCGCGCGTGGTGATCGTCGGGGCCGGGGTCGCCGGCACCACCGCCCTGCACGTCTTCCGCGAGCGCGGCTTCGCCGACGTCACCGTGCTGGAGAAGGGCTCCGACGTCGGCGGGGTCTGGTACTGGAACCGCTACCCGGGCCTGACATGCGACGTGCCGTCCCAGCTCTACCAGTTCCGGTTCGCGCCGAAGCCCGACTGGTCGCGCGTGTGGGCCGACGGCGCCGAGATCCAGCGCTACCACCGCCGGGTCGTCGACGACCTCGGCCTGGCCGGGCACATCCGGACCGACACCCCGCCACGGAACTCCGCCAGTCCGGGGACGTACTACCGCGCCATCCAGCGCAGCGACGCCGAGCTCGTCACCGACGCCATCGCGCAGGTCACCCCGGGACGGGATCCGCACCGCCGACGGCACCGAGCGGCCCGCCGACGTGATCGTGCTAGCGACCGGCTTCCGCGCGCACGACTACATGCGTCCCATGGAGGTCGTCGGACGCGACGGCCGCACCCTCGAGCGCGAGTGGGCCGACGGCCCGCGCGCCTATCAGATGACCGCCGTCCCGGGCTTCCCCAATGCGTTCACCGTGCTGGGCCCCAACTCGGCTCTTCCCAGATGAGGGTGTAGGTCGGCCGGGCGCGTCGGTCCGCAGATAGACGTCGAGATCTCCCGACGATGGAGGTTCCTACGCCATCCATCCGAAAGACCTCGACGTGTCCGACGCTACCCCGCCGGCCGGCTTCGGCCGGCCTGACCTGACCGCCTTCGCGTCTTATCCCAATCGACTCTGATCGGGCCTGCTGATCCTCTCGACGAGAACGCAGCGACATCACAGCCACCCAACCCCGACCGTCCGGGAAGCCGGGACACGTCACATGGCCTGTGCTGCGGGCGTGTCGAGTGGGTCGTCCAGGGGCGACGCAGGAGCGTCGACGCGACGTGCTGAGAGGTGGTTCCAGTCGAGCTCTAGCACACCGGCTACAGGCATGGCGATAGGTCAGGAACGGCGTCGCTCCCTACGCAGGAGGGAGCGCAGAGTCTCGGCGTTCGCGTAGCCGACCCGTAGCGCGATCTCGGCGGAGGTGAGGTCCGTGGTTGCGGAGAGGTGCCGAGCTCGTTCGATGCGAAGCCGTTGGACGAAGCCGAGCGGAGTGAGGTTGAGCGCCGCACGGACTCGTCGTTCGAGGGTGCGCCGGCTGGTGCCGAGCGACTGCGCGACGAAGGCGACGTTCAACGGTTCGTCCAGGCGGGCGCGCACGAAGCGTTCGAACTCGACCACGATCGGGTCCTCGTGCCGGAGATGATCGTAGGCGACGAAGGCCGCCTGCGACGGGCGCTCGTCGATGATGAGGAGCTTGGCGACATGTTGGGCCAGGTCGGGGCTGATCGATCGCACGAGTGAGAGCGCGAGGTCGATGTGGGCGAACGCGGCGCCGGCGGTGACGAGGTTCCCGTCGACCACGACCATGGTGTCGAGATCGAGGGCGACGGTCGGATAGCGCTTCAGGAACTCCGGCCCCAGGAACCAGCTGGTCGTCGCCCGCCGATGATGCATCCGTCCGGTCTCGGCGACAGCGAACACGCCGGTGCACGCCGCGGCGATCCGGGTGGGCGCCTCGTCGAGGCGCCCGAGCGAGGCGATGACCGAACGAGCATCTCGGCTCTGGAGGGCGTCGTTGGTAGCGGCGGCCGTAAGGGTTCCAAGCGCAGGGACGACGACCACGTCGAACTCTCCGGACTCCGACAGCGGGTGGTCCACCGACAGGGTCATCGATGCCGTCGTGGTCACTCGCCGTTTCGGTCCGAGGATGGCGAGTGTGATCGGGTCGATCCGCGGGTCGACATCGCCGCGGGCTCCGTCGGCCACCCGCACGATGTCGATGATCGACGCGACAGCCGAACCGAAGCAGCCGTCGATCGCGATCAGTCCGATACGCATGGCGTAAACAATAGCAATGCTGCCGTATACGCCACTTCCCACCGGCCCTCGCTCGTCATACGCTGAACTCGTCCCACGAAGAACCCCGATTTCAAGGAGAGTCCCTCATGTCCACACCCGCATCACTTCCGTATGCCTTCGTCGCCAAGATCGTCGCGGCCGATGGACAGCACGACGCGCTCGCCGATCTGCTCGCCGGCGCTGTCGCACTCGCCAACGAAGAAGCAGGAACGATTGTCTGGTTCGCGGTCAGGACCCACGCCGACACCTTCTGGATCTTCGATGCATTCCCCGACGAGTCCGCTCGCGACGCCCACGCCAACGGCGCCATCGTCGCAGCCCTGACGGACAACCAGCACCTCCTTGGCGCAGCACCCGAGATCCTGGCGGCCGACGTCCTCGCGTCCAAGCTCCCGTAGTCCGCCAACGCACGAGACGATCGCGCCCCGCCGAGCCGTCGCCAGGTTGCGACGCAACGCCATGCTGCGTTTCCGAGCGGTGCGAGGCCTATCGGCACACGGACAGGATGCAGGCCACGAGCGCTCAGCCGGCGAGGGGTCCGTCGCAGAGAAGAGCGACGTCGGTGTCGGGCAGAGCCGTGAGGCCAGCGCATCGCACGACCACCAGAACCGAACCGCCCCTGCCCTGCGTTTCCACAGGTCAGGGGCTGTTCGCCGGAGCCGCCTGTCGGAATCGAACCGACGACCTAATCACGTCGGCTTTGCGTCTATCGCTTGATGCGCCCCACTGGGCGAACGAGCCGCTGACCTGCGCAAACGCCGAGCGTGGGGGACGCCGCCATCCGGTGGTGACCGACGACGACCGACCAGTACCGACCGTTTCACCGGAGCTTGCGGCGGCGTCGAAGCCGAGCAAGCTCCATTCCTTTAGCTCACCGCGCCCTCATCCTCGCCGGTCCCGTCGTCGTCGAAGACGTTTCAGGGGTCTTCTCAGATGACGGTGTAGGTCGGCCGGGCGCGTCAGTCCGCAGATAGACGTCGGGGTCTCCCGACGACTACCGACCGTGCTGGAAGTTGTAGTGCGCCGCTACCGCTGTGCCGACTGCGGACACGTGTGGCGCCAAGACACCAGCGCCGCGGCGGAGCCACGCGCGAAGCTCTCGTGCACCGGGCTGCGGTGGGCGCTGGAAGGGATCGTGGTCGCACACCTCACCGTCGCCCGTGTCGCCGAGGGACTCGGGGTCGCGTGGGACACCGCCAACAACGCGGTCCTGGCTGAAGGCAAGCGGCTGCTGATCAACGACCCCACGCGGTTTGAGGGCGTGAAGGTCATTGGCGTCGATGAGCACGTCTGGCGCCACACCAGGCGTGGCGACAAGTACGTCACCGTGATCATCGACCTCACCCCGGTCCGCGATGGCGCCGGCCCAGCAAGGCTGCTGGACATGGTCGAGGGCCGGTCGAAGGCGGCGTTCAAGACCTGGCTCGCCGACCGCGACGACGCCTTCCGTGACGCGGTCGAGGTGGTCGCGATGGACGGCTTCACCGGGTTCAAGACCGCCGCTGCAGAGGAGATCCCGGACGCGGTCACGGTGATGGATCCCTTCCACGTCGTGCGCCTGGCCGGTGACGCCCTCGACAGGTGCCGGCGCCGGGTCCAACTCGCGATCCACGGGCACCGTGGGTTCAGGGACGACCCGCTCTACAAGTCGCGGCGCACGCTGCACACCGGCGCGGACCTGCTGACCGACAAGCAGAACGACAGGCTACGCGCGCTGTTCGTTGATGACGCTCACGTCGAGGTCGAGGCGGCCTGGGGTGTCTACCAGCGCATGATCGCCGCCTATCGCCACGAGGACCGGCAACGTGGCCGCGAGCCCATGGAGAAGCTGATCACCGACCTCAGCGCCGGCGTCCCCAAGGTGCTCACCGAGCTCACCACCCTGGGCCGGACCCTGAAGAAGCGAGCCGCTGACGTGCTCGCCTACTTCGAACGACCCGGCACCAGCAACGGGCCGACCGAGGCGCTCAACGGACGGCTCGAACACCTGCGCGGCTCCGCACTCGGGTTCCGCAACCTGACCAACTACATCGCCCGAAGCCTGCTCGAGACCGGCGGCTTCAGACCCCAACTCCTACACCCCCGATTGGGATGAGCCCCCAACTCCCCCACCGGCTCGATCTCACTGCAGCACACCGCCGAGCTCACCGCCCGGTACATCGCCCACTGGATCGAACTCCTCCGCGAGGGCGCGATCCGGTCGGTGGAGGTGACCGAGGAGGCGACCGCCGAGTTCAACGACGACGTCGCCGGGGCGATGGGGCCGACGGTCTGGAACACCGGCTGCCACTCCTGGTACTTCCACGACGGCGGCACGATCGACCTGTTCCCCTTCGACCGGGCGCGACTGGCCGAGCTCATGAGGGAACCGGACCACTCGCACTTCCGGGTGGGCTGAGTGACCGGTGCCGCTGGGTGCGCCGGGCTGGCGCGCCCGGGCTAGCTAGCGGGCCGCCCGCCGGTTGACCGGCCGGGTCCCGTCGCCCAGGTCCGGTCGGGGGAGGCGCCGGCCCGGGTCGGCCAGACCGACGACGTGGCCGTCCGCCGACAACCGCGTCATCGCCTCGAGCAGCATCCGGCGCGCGCTGGCGTTGACCGAGGACACGCGGCTGAGGTCCAGGGTCACCTCGCTCGGCCCCTCGGGGATCTCGGCGAGACGCCGCAGGACCTGCTCGGCGCTGGCGAACGTCATGGGGCCCTGCAACCGGAAGGTGCGGCGCCCGGAGATCTCGTCGAACCGCACCGAGCGAACGGCCTCCACGTCCGTGACGGTGGTATTCATCAGGTGTAACTCGAGATCGTGGGACAGCCGCTCGAAGGTGCGCACACCCTCCACACTGTGGCCGTGCTCGTCGAGCCGCGGGGAGAACACCCCGAGCCCGACCTGCCCGGGCAGGGCACCGAAGATCCCGCCCGACACCCCGCTCTTGGCGGGGATCCCCACGGTGGACATCCAGTCCCCGGCGGCGTCGTACATCCCGCAGGTGGCCATCACGGCGAGCACCTGCCGGGCGACCGGCGCCGAGACCACCCGCTCCTTGGTGACCGGGTTGATGCCGCCCGTCGCCAGCGTCACCGCCATCACCGCCAGGTCGCGCACGGTCACCCGGTAGGCGCACTGCCGGGTGTAGCCGCGCACCACCTCGTCCGGGTCGTTCGCGATGATCCCGCCCGCGCGCACGAGGTTGGCCATGGCCCGGTTGCGGAACGCCGTGCGCAGCTCGGAGTCGAGCACGGCGTCGTCCACTCCGAGCTCGCGGCCCGCGAAGGCGGACAACCCCTGCCTCACCGCCTCGTCACGGTCGTCCTGGGTCGCGTCGGGCTCGCTCACCAGCGTGTGCGTGGTGATGGCCCCGATGTTGATCATCGGATTGCGCGGCCGGCCCGTCTCTCGGTCCAGGGAGATCTGGTTGAACGCGTCCCCGGACGGCTCCACCTCGACCTTCTCCAGGACCGCCTCGATTCCCCGGTCCCGCAGCGCGAGCGCGTAGACGAACGGCTTGCTCATCGACTGGATGGTGAACTCGGCGTCCGCGTCCCCGGCGGTGTAGACGATGCCGTCCATCGTGCAGGCGGCCACCGCGAACCGGTCGGGGTCCACGGCCGCGAGTTCGGGGATGTAGTCGGCGAGCCGGCCGGCGTCACCGTTCGAGCAGGCGTCGCGGATCTCGAGCAGATAGTCAGGTACCGGCGTCTTCACGCCACCAGCGTGTCATGCCGGAGGGCCCGGGGCGGCGTGTGCACCGCCCCGGGCCCTCCGGCACCGCGAACCGGTCGCGGCCATGATCGTCGTCAGCGCTCGTGGTAAGTGGTCGTCAGTGGTCGTGCTCAGTGATCGTGGTGGTCGTCCGCCTTGGTCGGGTGGACGGTCCCGTGCTCGTGCTCCGGCGGACCGTACAGCGAGTACACCTTGAGGTCCTCCTCGCCGGTGTTGGTGACGTTGTGCCAGCTCCCGGCGGGCACGAGGATGACCCAGTCGTCGGAGACCTCGCGCACGAAGTCGAGCTGATCCTTCGCGGGGCCCATCTCGACCCGGCCCTTCCCTGCCTCGACGCGCAGGAACTGGTCGTGGTCGTCGTGGACCTCGAGACCGATGTCGTCCCCGGGCTTGATGCTCATGACGGTGAGCTGCATGTGCGATCCCGTCCACAGCGTGGTGCGGTAGTTGTCGTTGGCGAGGGTGGCGTCCTCGATGTCGACGACGAACGGGTTCGGACCCTGATCGGTGGGGCTCATCGATGCTCCTGCTTCTTCGTAGACGGGTGTACGCGGTGGCCGGCGGCCAGCGTTCCGTCTCGAGTTTCGACGACTCCCGGGACGCTCGCAAGCAAGGGCATCCTCCCGAGGCGCGGCCCGGGGGGCCTGTCCCCATCCCGTCACGGGGCCACAACGATCAGGCCACGGGGGTTCACGTACCCCCTGTGCAGTGCGGACACTGACGGGCAACCCCGACGAAAGGAAGCTTGATGAAGCGGACGATCGCAGTGACGGGAGCCCTCGGTCTCGCGGTGTTCATGGGAGCGTGCGGCACCGACGATGGCGGTGGCACGACCACGGCCGACGAGACCACCACGGAGATGATGACGGAGGAGACCACCACCGACGAGACCACGACGGACCAGACCACCACCGAGGAGACCGGCGCTGCGGCCGAGGGCGACATCGTCGACACGGCGAACGCCGCGGGCGACTTCACCACCCTCACCCAGGCCATCGAGGCCGCGGGCCTGACGGAGACCCTCAAGGGGCCCGGTCCGTTCACGGTCTTCGCCCCCACAGACGAGGCGTTCGAGGCCCTGCCCGAGGGCACGCTGGACGAGTTGCTGGCCGACCCCACGGGCGACCTGGCGCAGATCCTGCAGTACCACGTGATCGAGGGTGAGGTCCCCGCGGCCGACGTCCTCGAGATGGACGGCCAGACGGTCGCGACCCTCCAGGGCGGGGAGCTCACGGTCGAGGTGGAGGGCGAGGACGCCGCCCTCGTCGACGGCAACGGCACCCGCATCAACGTCGTCCAGACCGACGTGGACGCCACCAACGGCGTCATCCACGTCCTCGACGGAGTCCTGATGCCGCCCGCCTGACCCGCCGGTGACACTCGCTGCGCCCCGACCCGGCCCTTCCCCGACCGGCCGGGGCGCGGCTCATGTCAGCCGGTCGTGTCAGCTGCGCGCGCCAGCCGGTCGGGTCAGCGGGGCGTGTCGTACCTCGTGAGGTCACTGGTGGCCGGGCCCTCGATGAGCTCGCCACACGCCGAGAAGCGGGACCCGTGCCAGGGGCAGTCCCACGACCGCTCCACGTCGTTCCACGTCAGCGCGGCTCCCATGTGGGGGCACAGCAGGCCGACGCGGCAGGTCTCGCCGTCGTCGCCCGTCGCCTCCCCCATCGGTCGGATACTCGGCCGTGGCTTGCGCACGATCGCCTGCGCCGCGGTCGCCGCGAGCTGGACGGGCACGTCCGCGAACAGGGGCACGGCGTTCTTCGCGATGCCCGTGATGCTGGGCTTGCCGAACGACACCCGCGGGTCCACGCCCTCGAGCCGGTCCACCATGATCCCGGCCGCCGCCGGCGCGCCCGTGAGGCCCCACTTGCTGTAGCCGCCCGCGAAGTGCACGCGCCCCTTGCCCCACGGCAGGGGCCCGGACTTGGGCAGCATCGTCACCGGGTGGAAATCCTGCGCGGACCAGCCGTGGGTCATCGTCGCGCCGGGGAAGTACTTCTCCGCGTACTCCCGCAGCGAGTCGATTTTGGACGCGGTGCCCGTGGCGGTGCCGGTGCGGTGCCCGTTGCCGCCGACGAACAGCACCTCACCGCCGGGTGAGGGCACCGTCCGCAGCGAGCGGACCGGGCTCTCGACCGAGCCGTACATCCCCTCCGGCAGGCCACCGGGGTACTCGAACGCGCAGAGGTAGGACCGCTCGGGTTCCATCGTCGCCACGGTCGGGCCGCGGTCCAGGACCGGGGACGCGGTCGCCAGCACGACGTCGCGGGCGGTCATCGTGCCCGGATGCGCGGTGACCTCGACGAACGCGTCCTCCCCTGTCCCCTGCGCTGTGAGTCCGGTGACACGGGCGTGCTCCACGATCCGCACGCCGAGGGCCGTGGCCGCGCGGGCCAGCGCCGCGAGCGCCTCCACCGGGTCGATCTGCATCTGATCCGGCAGCTCCACGGCGGACCGGGCCGGGAACGGCACGTCCACCCGGTCGTACCAGCGGGCGGGCAGACCCAGGTCGACGAGGGTCTTCATCTCCTTGCGCAGGGTCGACGTGCCCATCCGTCCCTTGGAGAACGTCACCGCACGCCGACGCTGGGAGTCGACGCCGTGGGTCTCGCAGAACTCGGCCCACCAGTCGAGTCCGTACCGGTTGGCGTCGGCGTACGCGCGCGCCGTTTCCAACCCGTGCTTGGAGCGGATGCTCGACAGTCGGGTGCCCTGCAGGACCGAGACCTTGGCCGTGGTCGCGCCGCTGGCCCCCGCGCCCACCGTGTGCGCCTCCAGGACCACGACCGCCTTGCCGCGCGCGGCGGCCATCAGCGCCGTGATCAGGCCGGTGAACCCGGCCCCCGCGATCACCAGGTCGACGTGCTCGCCGTCCGGGAACTCGGCCGCCGGGGAATCGATCGTCGTGCGTCGCCAGAATGAAGTGCCCATCGTGCGCCTCCTGGAGGGTGCTCACCGCGGATGTCGCTGGCGCTCACTGTAAGACCGGTCACGTCCCCCCGCATCCGCTCCTCCGGCCGCCGGTCTCCCCACCGCCGGCCGGCCGGCTACTTCGCGGTGAACCCCGCGTCGACGGGCATCGTCACCCCGGTGACGTGGCGGCCGGACTCCTCCACCAGGTAGAGAACCGCCCGCGAGATGTCGATGGGCTCGAGCATCGGCACGGGCAGGGCGTTGCCCATCGTGTGGCCCTCGGGGTTGTTCGCGAACCACCTGGCCATCTCGTCGTGCGCCACCATCGCCGTCAGGACGCCGACCGGGTGGATCGTGTTGATGCGGATGTTGTGCGGCGCGAGCCAGATCATGAAGCTGCGCATGAGCCCCACCACCCCGTGCTTGCTGGCGGTGTACCCCGTGACCGCGCCCGACCCGTCGCCTCCCCGCCCGGACAAGCCGTTGGTCGACGAGATGAGGACGATCGACCCGCCCTCGCCGCGCTCGATCATCAGAGGCGCGATCGCGTGGACCGTGTTCCACACCCCCACGAGGTTCACCATGATGGTGTCCACGAACGCCTGCTGGGCATCCGGCTCCTCGCCGCGCTGGGAGTTGATCCCCGCGTTGGCCACCACGATGTCCGGGACGCCGAACCGCTCCCGGCAGGCGTCGACCGCCGCCGCGACGTCCGCCGGCTCGCGCACGTCGCCCGTCACCGCGACGATGTCCCCGCCGACCGCCTCGACCTCGGCGACCGTCTGCTGCAGGTCGTCGGCGGTTGCCAGCCCGTAGGGGACGCTGTCGATGTCCTCGCAGATGTCCATCGCGAGGATCCGCGCCCCCCGCCGGGCGAGTTCCACGGCGTGACTGCGCCCCTGCCCCCTCGCCGCGCCGGTGATGAAGGCGACCTTGCCCGCCAGTGGCTGTTCCTGACCCATGTGTGTACCGCTTTCCGATGCGATGAGTTGACTACCGTCAGGATTCGAGCACCGGCCGGGCGTCCGCGGACGGAGATCATCCGGATCCGAGCCGCTCCAGTACCCGTCGGAGCTCCACCGCGAAGTCGGCCGCGTCGCGCGAGGAGAGCCGCGCATAGCTCAGCACCAGGCCGGACACCGCGTGCTGCGCAGCCTGCCCGCCGAGCGATCGCGTGCGCCACCCGGCCCGCTCGAGCGCGCGCACCACCTCGTCGTCGTCATATCCGGGCAGCGCCACGCACAGGTGCAGGCCCGCCTCCACGCCCGTGACCTCGAGGTCCGGGCGCTCCCGGCGCAGCGCCGCCACCAGCCGCGAACGGCGGTCGCTGTACACGCGGGCCGCCCGCGCCAGGTGCCGGTCCATCGCGCCCGAGGTGATGAACGCGGCCAGCGCCTCCGCCGGCAGTGAGGACGGACCCCGGCGGTGGACCGCGAGCCAGCGCTCGACCTCGCGGCGCATCGCCGTCGGCGGCAGGCACCACGCCACGCGCAGGTCCGGGGCCACGGATTTGGACGACGTGCCCACGTAGGCGACGTGGTCGGTGGCCGCGGGGAGGCTGACCAGCGCGGGCAGGGGGGCGACGCCGTAGCGGAACTCGCCGTCGTAGTCGTCCTCGATCACCAGCGACCCCGTCCGCCGCGCCCACTCCACGAGCGCGACCCGGCGGTCCACACTCATGCGGTGGCCGAGCGGGAACTGGTGCGCGGGCGTGGTGAAGACGATCGCCGCCTCCGACCCCAGCCGCGCCGCGTCGAGGCCGCCGGGCTCCGCCGGATGAAACCGCACCTCCAGGCCCTGCTCGCGGGCCATGAGCACCGCACCGCGGTACCCGGGGTCCTCGGTGTGGAACCGCACGGTCCCGCCCCCGGCCCGCCCCTGCTGCCCGGCGACGAACGCCGCGCACAGGGCCGCGATCGCCGACCGCGAGCTGTCGAACAGCACGGGGTCGCCCGCGGCGATCCCCCGATGCCGGCGGAGGTGATCGGCCACCGCGACGCGCAACGCCGGGCTCGGTTCCTCCCACGGGTTCAGGCCCGCCAGACCCTGCGCCGCGGCGGCGCGCACCGCCGAGCGCCAGGCACGATCGTCGACGAGGGAGGCATCGGGGATCCCGGGACGGAGATCGCGCGGCGACCGGCCGCGGCGCGGTGCGGGTGGGACCGGCGCCGGGGGCGCGGGCGCGGGCGCGGGTGACGCAGTGGTCGCCGCCGGAACCTCCGGTGACGAGGTGCGGGCGCCCTGCCGCATGAGTGGCGACGACGACGAGGTTCGGCTGACTCCGCGCGTCCGCGCCCCGGCCCGTGCAGCCTGACCGGCTCCGGCGACGACCCGGGTCCCCGACCCCTGGGTGGAGACGACGAAGCCGGCCGCCGACAGTTCATCGAACGCGCGAACCACGGTCCCGCGGGAGAGTCCGGTCTGCTCGGCGAGCGCGCGCGTGGAGGGCAGCCGGTCGCCGTCGGCCACGGATCCGCCGGCGACCAGGTCGATGATCGCGTCGGCCAGCTCCGCAGCCCCCGACACCTGCCCCACCACCAGGGATCCGGGGCGTGCGGTACGGGCCATGGGGTGAGCGTAGGCCACGACACCGCATAGTGGTCTCACGCATCTGCGCAAAATGGACCTCCCGGGGGCGCCACTTTCGGGGTGGGATGGGTCCCATGACGACCTACCGCCAGTCCCGACGACTCCGCGACGTACGCTACGACGTGCGTGGCCCGATCCTCACCGAGGCGATGCGCCTCGAGGCCGAGGGGCACGACATCCTGCGGCTCAACCTGGGCAACATGCACCCCTTCGGGCTCACCGCCCGGCCGGAGCTCGTCGACGCGGTGGCGGCGGGACTCGCCGCCGGGCAGGCCTACTCCGACTCCCGCGGCATCCCCACCGCCCGCGAGGCCGTGGCGGACTACTACCGCCGACACGGGATCGGTGGCGTCTCGACCGAGAACGTCTTCCTCGGCAACGGCGTGAGCGAACTCATCACGCTGGTCCTGCAGGCCATGGTCGACCCCGGCGACGAGATCCTGGTCCCCGCCCCCGACTACCCGACCTGGACGGGCGCCGTGAACCTCACCGGAGGCGTGCCCGTGCACTACCTCGCCGACGAGACCGACGGCTGGAACCCGTCGCTGGAGGACATCGAATCCAGGGTCACCCCACGCACCACCGCCCTGGTGATGATCAACCCCAACAACCCCACGGGCGCGGTGTACAGCGAGGACACCGTCCGGGGGATGGCCGACATCGCGCGCCGCCACGGGCTCGTCCTGCTGTCCGACGAGATCTACGAGAAGGTCCTCTTCGGCGACGCCCGCCACCACCACGCCGCGCGGGCGGCCGGCGACGACGTACTGTGCCTGACCTTCGGCGGGCTGTCCAAGGCGTACAGGGTGTGCGGCTACCGGGCCGGCTGGGTGGTCGCGACCGGCCCGATCGCCGACGCCACCGACCTACTGGAGGGACTGACCCTGTTGTCCAACATGCGGGTCTGCCCCGGCGTCCCCGCGCAGCACGCGATCCCCGTCGCCCTGGCCGAGGACTCACCGTGGGGCCACGACGTGGTGGACCCGGACGGCCGACTCGAGCGGCAGCTGGCCCGGACCGCCGAGCGCCTCAACGCCATCCCCGGCGTGAGCTGCGTGGCGCCGCGGGGCGCGCTGTACTGCTTCCCGCGCCTCGACCGCGAGATGTTCGGCATCTCCAGCGACGAGCAGTTCGCCCTGGACCTCCTGCGCTCCGAGCACGTCCTGGTCACCCACGGGACCGGCTTCAACTGGCCCGAACCCGACCACTTCCGCATCGTGTGCCTGCCGGAGGCGCCGGTGCTCGACCGGGCGCTCGACTCGATCGCCCGGCACCTCGACCGCCTTCGGCTGGCCGCGGCCTGACCAGCCGCCACATCGACTCCGTCGACTCCATCGAAAAGACAGTTCCGCACACGTCGCGCGAGAGGCGGGTGTGCCGAACTGTCTTCTCGACGGGCGTGCGCGGGGGATTCCCGCCGTCGCTCAGTTCTGCAGCGCAGGCTTGATGTGGTTCCAACCGGGCGTGATGTAGTCGACGAACGTCTGCCACCCGTGGAGGCCCTCGTCGCCGTAGTCCACGCGATGCGCGATGCCGTGGCGGTCGAGTTCGCGGGAGAAGCTCCTGGCCCCCTCGATGACCCCCTTTTCCAGCACCAGGCCCTGCAGCATGTCGAAGTAGTCGTCGCCGTAGTTCCGGAGATCCCCTTCGGACACCGCCGTGCCCCCGGTCGCGAAGTACACCGCGGTGCCCTCGAGACCCTCCGGGTGGGAGATCGTGTCGTGGTACTTCCACAGATCGCTTCCGCGCGGGCCCCACATGTTGGCGGAATCGCCGCCGCGCCCATCCACCGAGCCACGGACCGACTGGTAGCCCAGCTCGTCGGTGGTCGAGTAGTAGCCGGAGAGCGCCATGACGCCGTCGTACAGCTCCGGGTAGGTGGCCGCCAGGTGCATTGCGGCCTGCGCACCCATCGACGCGCCGGCGATTCCGTTCTTGCCGTTGTGCTTCGTACCCCGGGTCGCCAGTTCCGCCTCGACGAGGTCGGGCAGCTCCTCGGTGAGGAACGTCTCCCACTTGTTGTAGCCGAAGACCTCGTCCTCGCTCTGCCAGTCGGACCAGTACGAGGAGGGGCCTCCCGTGGGTGTCACCAGGTGGACGTTCTCCTCGGCCATGCGCGCGGGCATGTTTCCGGCCCGCTTCCAGCCCGAGTTACCTTCGACCGAGTCGACCCCGTCGAGGAGATACAACACGGGCGCCGGACCCTCGTCCGTCACGCGGGACGGGAGCACCTTGAGCACGATCTCGCGCTGCATGGCGGCGGAGGTGACGAGCCAGTGCTCGTACTCTCCGTGCTGGGTGATGGCGCGGAGCTCGACCGAGTCGATCGAGTCGTCGCGCGGTCGCGGCGGGTTGGGAAGCTCCACGTATGACCCGGTGCCGCCGAGCGGGATGTTGGTGGAACCGGCCGACCCGAGCGACCCGAGTGTCGAGCCCAGCGGAAGGGAACCGGCCGCAGACCCGATCAGCTCCACCTCCTCGAGTCCCAGGGACGAGGTGTCGATATCGCCGCCGATCTGGGCGGAGGCGGGCGCGGAGAATCCCAGGGACAGGATGGCCGCGAGGACGGTGGCGGTGACGGTTGCGCGGCGACGGACGCGGGTGTTCATCGGGGTCCCCTCATTGTGAGTGTGGCCGAGGTGGGTGCGGCCGAGCGATACAGAAGCGGTCCCGCGCCCCGGTGTGGGAGCGCAGGACCGCTTCTCGAGAAGGTCGATCAGGAACCGGTGGACCCGGAGGAGCCCAGGGATCCGGAGGTCCCCAGGGAACCGGCTGAGCCGGATGCACCCGGGGTGCCCGTTCCGGGCTCGACGTCTCCGCCGTACAAGGCGGGCTTGATGTAGTCCCATCCGGACTCGAAGTTCTTGAGGAAGTTCGGCCAGTTGTGCAGGCCGGTGTCGGCGAAGTCCACCTTGTGCTCGATCCCGGCACGATCGAGTGCCTTCTCGAAGGCCTTCGAGTTCTCGTACACGCCCATCTCCAGCACCAACCCGATTATCAGGTCCTGGTAGTTGGCACCGTACTGCTTGACGTCATCGGGACCGATCTCGGCGTTTCCGGCCGAGAAGTACACAGCCTTGCCGCGCAGACCCTCCGGGTGAGAGATGGTGTCGTTTTCCGCCCACCGCGCGCTACGGTGCGGGCCCCACATGTTCTCGACGTCTCCACCGCGAGTCTCAACGGAGAGCCGCACGGTCTGGTACCCCAGGGCGTCCATGGTCGAGTAGAAGCCACTGAACGACATCACGGCGTCGTAGACATCGGGGTGTGTAGCTGCCAGGTGCATGGCCGCCTGAGCGCCCATGGAGATGCCGCCGACGCCTGCCTTGCCGTTCGTGTTGAGCCGCTCGTCGACGATCGCCGGCAGCTCCTCGGTGAGGAAGGTCCCCAGGCGCTGGTCGAACTCTTCCCAGTCGGTGTAGTACGAGGCGTAGGCACCCGCCGGGTTCACCACGTGAACGTTCTCGTCCTTCATCCGATCAGCGATGTACGCCTGATGAGCCCAGCCGGTGCTTCTGATCGGTGCCCCGACTCCGTCGAGCATGTACAGGACCGGGGCGTCACCCGTGCCGCGTGACGGGACGACCTCGACGGTGATCTCACGCTGCATGGCCTTCGAGGCGATGGTCCAGTATTCGTACGCCTGATCGTTTCCGGCCTCGTCGGCGCGGTAACGCTCGATGCCGCGGAACTCCGTCTCGGTGATCGAGGTGTCGACCGGAGTGGGCGTGCCGACGGTTTCCGAGGACCCTTCCCCGAGTGGGACGTCGGCCGAGCCGACCGACCCGAGAATCCCTGCGGCCGAGCCGATCGGCACGGAGCCGACGGCGTCGATGATCGCCTCGAAGTCCTCCTGGCCGAGCGCCGACGGGTCGATGAGCGTCGAGGGGTCGATGCTGGCGGTCTGGGCGAAAGCGGGAGTGGCCGACCCGAGGGTCAGGGCGACGGCGAGTGCACCGGCGGTCGCAGCCGCGGCGCGGCGGAGTCCGAAGGACATGAAGCCCTATATGTTGTAAGTAGTGACTTACGAAGCTTGATCCGTTCTCAGCTCAAATCGTTACTCACGCCGTGCGAGTCGCTACCCCCGCAGTGCCGCCTCGACCGCCTCGCGCAGGTCCTCGGGCTTCCGGTTGGGTCCGAACCTGTCGATCACGTGGCCGTCGCGACCCACGAGGAACTTGGTGAAGTTCCATTTGATTCGCCCACCCAGCACCCCGGACTTCTCGGACTTGAGCCACTCGTAGAGCGGGTGAGCATCCGAGCCGTTGACCTCGATCTTGGAGAACAGCGGGAACTCCACGCCGAAGTTGCGCTCGCAGAACGCGCCGATCTCCTCGTCGGTGCCCGGCTCCTGGTGCGCGAACTGGTCACACGGGAACCCGAGCACCACGAAGCCCTCGTCGCGGAACTCCTCGTACAGCTTCTGCAGTCCCTTGTACTGGGGTGTGAACCCACACTTGCTCGCGGTGTTGACCACCAGGACGACCTGCCCGGCGTAGTCGGACAAGTCCTTCCCGCTCCCGTCGAGCTGGCTCGCCCGGAAATCCGCGAGAGTGGTCTGGTCGTGGCGCATGGGCACTCCTCGTCGTCGTCCCGACCCCGGTCGGCCGGCCCTCGACGCCATTGTGACCGTTTTCAGGCCCCACGTGCGGGCGTACTCTGGCAGACCCGCGCGTGAGGAGTCCGCCCGTGAGCCGATTGATCTACACCGCCTTCGTCTCCCTCGACGGCGTCGTCGAGGCCCCCGGCGGCGAGCCCGGGTACCGCAACACCGGCTGGACGTTCGCCGTCGACTTCGACGAGGACGTCTACTCGATCAAGGCCCGCGAACAAGACGAGGCCGGCGCGATGATGCTCGGCCGCGTCAGTTACCAGGCGTTCTCCGCCGTGTGGCCGCAGATGGACGACGAGTTCCCCCGCTACAACGCCATGCCCAAGTACGTGGTGTCCACGACGTTGGCCGAGGGTGACCTCGTCGAGGGATGGGGGACGACGACGATCCTGCGCACGCTCGACGAGGCGGCCGCGGTGAAGGAGGCCGAACCGGCGCCGATCCTCGTGCACGGGTCGGCGACGCTGGCCCGGAACCTCTCCGACGCCGGGCTCATCGACCGCTATCACCTGCTGGTGTTCCCGTTCGTGCTCGGCGCCGGCAAGCGCATGTGGAGCGAGACCGACAAGCCCCGGCAGAAGCTGGAGTTGGTCGAGAGCGAGGCGTACCCCAACGGTGTGCAGAAGCTGATCTACGACGTCGGCGGATTCGACCCGGACGTCTGAGATCTAGCGGGCCGCACCGCGGGAGACCTCGGGCATCGTCACCGCCGACACCGCGCCGATCACCCCGAGCACCGCGAGGAAGATCAGCGCCCACTGCACGCCGATGACGGCGAGCGCCGAGCTGATCCCGCCCACCACCAGCAGGATGATCCCCATGGCCGTGTTGCCCACTGCCACGTAGGTCGTCCGGAGGTCACCCTCGGCCACGTCCACCACGTAGGTCTTGCGTCCGACGCGGACGCCGGAGTGCAGCAGCGTGAGCAGGAAGTAGGCCCCGACGAAGACCGTGGCCCCGAGTGCCGACCCGCCGTCGAAGCCCGGGATCGAGACCGCGAGCACCAACGCGACCGCCACCGCCGACGCGGCCGTGGCGGCGCCCGCCATGAGCAGTCGGCTCGACCGGTCTGCCAGGCGCCCGAAGACGCGCCCCCCGATGAGTGACGCCACTCCCGAGGCGAGGATGAACCCGCCCAACCCGGCCAGGGCCCCGGTGCCCGAGGCGACCGACATCGACACGATGAACGGCGGGCTCAGCGAGGACACCAGCAGCAGGCCGCGGACGGTGACGAACTTGCGGAACGTGGCGTCATCCCGGAACAGTCGCGCCGCGTCCGCGAACCACGTCGACGACTCCTCCGACGCACCGCCAGTGGCCGCGCCGTGGCCCTTCGTCGCGCCGTGATCCTCCGTCGCGCCGTGGTCCTTCGCTCCCCGGCGGGCGCGCCCGTCGCCGGCCGGCTCGACCACGCGGGAGTACGTCGACGCCGAGAGCAACCACAGCACCGCGCCCGCCACCAGCAGGAACGCCAGTTCGGTGCTGTCGAGGTCGCCGCCGCCGAGGATCCGGATGGCCAGGCCGAGCGTGATCGCGACCAACCCCGCCGCCGACGTGGCCAACCCGATGATCTGGCCGCGCTCCCCCGACGGGATGGTGCGGCCCTGCACGTCCTTCGACGCGATCGAACACAGGCAGCGGCCCAGCGAGAACACCACGAGCGCGACCAGGATGCCGACGCCCGCCGCCGTCCCGTGCCCGAGGGCGGCGATCGCGGCCATTGCCGCCACCGATGCCGCCTGCACCAGCGCGCCCGTGACGAACACCCATTTGCGGCGGCGCACCCGCACCACCAGCGGCGTGAGGAAGGCCTGCGGCAGCATCGACCCGGACTCCCGGATCGGCACCAGCAGGCCGACCAGCGCCGCCGGCACCCCGAGCACGTGGAACAGCCACGGCAGCACGGTCGATGCGTTGACCGTCTGGTCACCCGAGGACTGCAGCGTGTTGGCGGCCACGAGCCTCAGCCCGTTGCGCGGAAGCTCGCGGCGGACGACGTCGGGGAGGTCGCGCTCGGCGTCGGCATCGCGGGTGACGAGGCGAGAATAGAAGCGTTCGGCGGTGGTCACCATTCAAGAGAATAGCGGCCCGCCCGCCGGGGCATCCGGGCCCCTTCGCGGCCTCGCACAGACGGCGACCGGCGCCGGGGGATCACCCCGGCGCCGGTCGCGTGCTCTCTGTGCGTGTCCGCCCGGATCAGGCAAGCGGACGCGCGCAGATCAGGCGAGCGGGCCGCCGCAGTTCGGCCACGCGCCCGGGCCCTGGCCCGCGAGCACGCGTTCGCCGATCTGGATCTGCTGCTCGCGCGTGGCCTGGTCGGCCGTCGCGGCGAACTCGCCGCCGCCGTAGCCGCTCCACGTCTGGGCCGCGAACTGCAGGCCGCCGTAGTAGCCGTTGCCGGTGTTGATGTGCCAGTCGCCACCGGACTCACACTGCGCGACCTGGTCCCACGCGCTCGGCGGGGCCGCGTTCACCGCCGGAGCGGCCAGTGACGCGCCCCCGGCGGCGATACCGCCGGCCATGATCGCGCCGGTCAGGGTTCGTACGAGCTTCTTCTGCATCTCCGTGACCTCCTGTGGGTCTCGTGTCGTGCGTCGACCTCTTGTCGTGGCGGCCGACCTTACGAACCGACCGGCGGGCCCCCGCAACCCCCTCCGCGGGTCCGGGGCCGTGGTCGAGCAGCACACCCGGGCGCAGCGGGCACGGATCATTGCTGGTCACCGCACCGGTTCGGCAGGATGGACGCCAGGCGGGACCGGTCGCGTGAGAAGGCTCACCTCGTCGTCGTCGACCCGCCGGATGTTTAGGCACCCCTAGGCTCGTCGACATGACCGAACACCGGGTGGACATCGACGGCCGCACGGTGGCCGTGCACGAGTGCGGAGATCCCGCGGGGGCGCCGCTCATCCACTTCCACGGCACGCCGGGATCACGGCTCGAGGCGGCCTTCGGGGCTAGGCTCGCCGAACGGGCCGGCGTCCGCGTGATCGGATTCGACCGACCCGGGTACGGCCGGTCGGACGCAGGGCCGATCAGCCTGGCCGGCGTCACACGTGATGTAGAGGCGATCGCCGACGCCCTGGGCCTCGGGCGGTTCGCGGTGTCGGCGTGGTCGGGGGGTGGGGCGTTCGCGCTGGCCACCGCCGCGGCGCTGCCCGGGCGGGTGCTGCGGGTCGGGGTCTGCGGTGGTCTCGCGCCGTACGAGGGCAGGCCGGGCGCGCGGGAATCACTCACGCCGAACGACCTCGACGCGCTGTCGCACCTGCCCGACGACCCGGCCCGGGCGGCGGAGGTGTTCCGCACCGGCAACTCCGACTTCCTCGACGCGATGCTCTCGGTCCGCGACGACGAGGCGACGCCCTGGGTCGACTGGATGTTCGCGGCCAGCGACCCGGCCGTGGTCGCGGACCCCGACGCCCGACACGCCCTGTTCGTCAACTTCCGCGAGGCGCTGCACCGGGGCGCCGACGCGATCGCGTGGGACAACGTCGCGTTTGTGGGGCCCTGGGGTTTCCGGGTCGAGGACATCGCCGCGCCGGTGCTGCTCTGGTACGGCGACGACGACGAGATCGCCCCACCCGACCACGGGCGATGGCTCGCCGCGCATCTGGCCTCGGCCCACCTGACGGTCTACGAGGGCCAGGGGCACCTGCTGCCGCTGGCCCACTGGGACGAGATGCTGCGCGCGCTGACCGCGCCGGCGTGAGGTCGCCCGTGTGAGTTCGCCCGTGTGAGTTCGCCCGTGTGAGCTCGCCCGCTCGAGCTGGCGGGAGAGATGGCCGTGCACTCCCGCCGCCCGGCGCACATACTGGCCGCATGAGTGACTACCTGAAGGGCGACCACGTCGAGTGGAACTCCGAGGCCGGGATGGTGCGCGGCGTGATCCGCGAGATCCACACCGAGGACGTCGAGTTCAAGGGGCGCATGCGGCGCTGCAGCACGGACGAACCGCAGTACGAGATCGAGAGCGACAAGACCGGCCACCTGGCCATGCACAAGGGCTCGGCGCTACGGAAGATCGACTAGCCGGGGCCGGCGCGCGCGGGGGGCCGGCCTCGCGCACAGGCAGGAGCAGCCCGCGCTGCGGCGGGGGCTGCGGCGGGAGCAACCCGCCACGATTGGCACATCCACGTGCGATCCACCGACGGAGGCCCATCGGTGGATCGCACTCGGATAGGTGGATTTCGGCTGTTACGGACGCGGGCCGGCGGTCACGGCCGAGCTCAGCCGGAGACGGCGGAGGCGAGGTTGGACAGCGAATCCTCCATCTGCTGCTCCGACACCAGCGGGAACGACACCTTCTTGAGCACGTCCTTGTCCGTGACCTTGGACCAGTCGTAGGTGTGACGCACCAGCGTGGAGTCCGGGCCCTGCGCCTCGAGCTCCCAGACCCACTCCCAGCCCTTGGGGTCGGTACCGGCGGGCGCGGGCTGCCACGCCAGGATCTTGTCCTTGCCGAATCCGGTCACGTGGTTGTCCATGCGGTACTCACCGCCCATGTGCTCGCCCTCCATGTCCATGGAGAAGACGTCGCCGACCTGCTGGATGCGGTCGGACTTGTAGTCGCCCCGGACGAAGCCCGACCCGTCGAGACGGGCGTGGTTCTCCGGGTTGGAGAGGAACTCGAAGATCTCGGCCGCCGAGTGGTCGATCACGCGCTCGACGGTGATGGCAGTGGAATTACTCATGACCCCACCGTGCACCCCGGGACAGCGGAACGCATCCGGTCGGTCGTCCGCTCCGAATTCACCGTGGATTCACCCCGATGGCCCTAGCCCGACCGATGCGGGTGCCACGATGGAATATCGATTCGAAGGTCCTAGATTGGGAGTGGTCGCTGTGTCGAGGTCTGTTGGTCGCCGGGCGGTTCTGGCGTCGGTCGCGGTGTTCGCGGCCGGCGCCCTCGGATTGGCGGGCTGTTCCGAGCCCGCCACCACGGGCTCCGGCGAGACGTCCGACTCCGCGGCCGCGTCCGGGGAGGTCACCCTGTACACCTCGGAACCCCAGGCCAAGATCGACGAGATCATCTCCGCGTTCAACGAGGAGCAGCCGGACATCGAGGTGAAGGTCTTCCGTGCGGGCACCGGCGACCTCAAGGCCCGCATCGAGGCGGAGCGGAGCACCGGCGCGGTGGCCGCCGACATCCTGCTCGCCGCCGACGTCCCGACGTTCGAGCAGTACAAGGACCAGGACCTCTTCCAGGAGTTCGAGCCGAGCGAGGCCGACGCCATCGAGGACGTCGCCGTCGACCCGGACGGGTTCTACGTCGGCACCCGCATCATCCCCACCGTGATCGCCTACAACACCGGCGACGTCACGGACCCGCCCACGTCCTGGGCCGAGCTGGCCGAACCGGAGTACCTCGACCGGATCATCCTGCCCAACCCGGACGTCTCCGGTGCGGCCGCCTTCAACGCAGCGGCGTGGAGCCTGCAGCCCGACCTCGGCGAGGAGTGGATCAACCGGCTCGGCGCCAACAACCCGCAGGTCGCCGAGTCGAACGGCCCCGTCTCCCAGGCCGTCGCCGAGGGATCCAAGCCCGTCGGCATCGTGGTGGACTACCTGGTCCGCGATCTCGCCGCGCAGGGCTCGCCCATCGCCGTGAGCTACCCGAGCGAGGGCGTCCCCTACATCACCCAGCCCGGCGCGGTCTTCGCCGACGCCCCGAACCCCGAGGCCGCCAAGCTCTTCCTCGACTTCATCGTGTCCCAGAAGGGCCAGCAGATCGCGGTCGAGCAGAACTACCTGCCCGTCCGTGACGACGCCGGAACCCCCGGGGGCGCCCCGGCGCTCACCGGCATCACGCTGTTCGACCAGGACCTCGAGGCGATCGCCGCCTCCCAGGACGAGGCCGTGGCCGCCTTCAACGCCGCCGTCCGGTAGGTGACGCTCCCCCTCCGGCTGGCACTGTGGGCGTCCCTCGCGGGCGTCATGGTCGTGCCCCTGGCCCTGGTCATCTCCCTGGGGCTGGGGGCGAACCACCTCCCTGAACTCATCGAGCAGGGCCTGCTCCGCGCCACCGCCAACAGTCTCGTCAGCTCACTGCTCTCGGCGATCGGGGCGGTCATCATCGGCACGCTGATGGCGTTTCTGCTCGACCGCACCGACCTGCCCGGTCGCGGCGCGCTCCGACTGTTGCTGCTCACCCCGCTGTTCATCCCGCCGTTCATCGGCGCCATCGCGTGGAGCGGCCTGCTCACCGACGGTGGCCTGGTGGACCGGGTGCTGGGGTTCTCCCCGTGGAACTTCTACGGCGGGCCCGGGGTGGTCTTCCTCCTCACCCTGCACGCCTACCCGATGGCCTACTTCGTGGTGGCCGCGGCGCTGCGCAGGATCCCCGCCGAACTGGAGGAGGCGAGCCGCCTCTCCGGTGCCCGGCCGTCGCGGACGCAGGTCGACATCACGCTGCCGCTGATCCGCCCGGCCATGGCGGCGGCGTTCACCCTGACCTTCGTCAGCGGGATCGGCGACTTCGGCATCCCCGTCATCGTCGGCCTCCCGGCCGGGTACGAGACGCTCTCCACCATGGTCTACCGGTTCCTCGAGTCGGGTTCCGTGGCCTCACCGCTGCAGACCGTCTCCCAGATCGGGGTGGTGCTGCTCCTGCTCGGCGTCCTGGGCACGCTGCTGGACCGGCAGGTCACCAAGGGGTCCGTGGAGTTCGGCGGCACCGGACGTCCCGCCGACCCCCAGGCCCTCGGCCGTGCGCGCGTCCCGCTCGGGGTGATCGCGTGGGTCGTCAGCGTCGTGGTGACCCTCGCCCCGCTCGTCGGGCTGGCCGTCCGGGCGCTCCTGCCCGCCCCGGGGGTCCCGCTCACCCTCGAGACCGCGACCCTGGACAACTTCCGCCGCGCGCTCACCGCCTCGACCACCATCGACGGCGTGACCAACTCCGTGGTGCTCGCCCTCGGCGCCGCCGTGGTCTGTGGCGTCCTCGGCCTGCTCGTCGCGCTGTTCACCACGCGGTTGGCCGGTCGTGACCGGGAGCCGATGCTCCTGTCGGTGCTGCTCCCGCAGGCCGTGCCGGGCCTCGTGATCGCCACCGGGTGGCTCATCCTCGGCCGCTACACCGGGCTGTTCAACACCCGCTGGGTCATCCTCGGCGCGTACGTCACGGCGTTCACGGCGATCGTCGTCCAGACCGTCCGCGGACCGCTCGCGGGGATCCACTCGTCGATGGAGGAGGCCGCGCGGATCGGCGGGGCGAAGGCGCTGCGCTCCCGCCTCGACACCAGCGTGCGCCTGGCGTTGCCGTCGGTCGGGATCGGCATGATCATGGTCGCGGTGACGGCGGTCCGCGAACTCACGCTCTCGGTCCTGCTCGTCGCGCCCGGCACCCAGACCCTCGGCGTGGTGATCTTCCAGTACCAGCGGGCGGGGGACTACAACGCCTCCTCCGCCCTGTCCGTGGTCCTCATGGTGGTGGGCCTGCTGGTCCTGGCCGCCTTCGGCGCCCGCTACAGCCGACCCGCCACCGGGTCCGAATCCGCACCCAGGAGTATCCGTGCCTGAACTCGTCGCCCACGGCGTCGGCGTCCGCTTCGGCGAGACCGTCGCCCTCGACAACCTAGACGTGCGGGTGGACTCCGGCCGGATCCTCGCGCTCGTGGGGCCGTCCGGGTCCGGCAAGTCCACCTTCCTGCGCGCCATCGCCGGATTCGAACGCCCCTCCGCGGGAACGATCCGGGTCGGCGACAGGACCCTGGTCGGTGACGGCATCCACCTCCCGCCCGAGGAACGGGGTCTCGGTATGGTCTTCCAGCACCACGCCGTGTGGCCGCACCTCAGCGTGGAGGACAACGTCGCCTACCCCCTGCGGCGTGCGAAGGTCCCGGCCGCCCGGCGGCGTCGACTCGTCGCGGAGGCACTCGAGACCGTCGAACTGGGCGACTTCGCCCGTCGTCGCCCCGACACCCTGTCCGGCGGCCAGCGGCAGCGGGTCTCGCTCGCCCGGGCGATCGTCGCGCGGCCGGGGGTGCTGCTCCTCGACGAGGCCCTGTCCGCACTCGACGAACCCCTCCGCGCGTCCCTCCGACTCATGCTCCGCCGGCTGGCCGCCGAGCACGACCTCACGATGGTCCACGTCACCCACGATCGCGGTGAGGCACTGGCGATCGGGGACGAGGTGGCCGTTCTCCACCGGGGCCGGCTGGTGCAGTGCGACGTGCCCGACCAGCTCGACGCCGCGCCGAACAGTGCGTTCGTCGCGGGCTTCCTGCACGATGCCACACTCGTCGACGGGACCGTCTCCGGTGACGGGTTCCGGTCCGACTCCGGCGGGATGACCCTCCGCCCCGAGGCGCTGACCGGCCCGGCCGGGTCCGTGACGGGCCCGGCGACGCTCGCCCTCCTGCCGGCAGGGCTCGCCCTGAGCACTCCCGGCGCCGGGGTCGAGACCGCGGCCGGATCAGAATTCGGGCCGGGGGTCGGGGCCGGTCCGGGGGTCGGGGCCGGGCCCGACCGGATCGGCGCGGAGTTCGTCACCTCGCTGTACGGCCGTAGCGGTCGGACCGTCATCTGTCGGCACGAGGACATCGAGCTGCGGGTCCTCGTGCCGACGGGCACCGCCGTGCCGACGCGGGTGGGCGAGGCCGTGGGGATCGACGTACGTCGCGGGTTCGTCTACCCCCGCGACTGACACGCGGACCCGGGCCAGGTCAGCGGCCGCGCGCCACGGCCCTGCCGATGAGGCGCGTCGAGCCCAGGAAGGGCACGCGGGTGAAGCGCTTGGAGTACCAGAAGAACGTCGCCAGGGCGTCGGGCGTGATCACCACGCGCCGGGCCTCGATGCCACGCACCGACCGCCGCGCGATGGTCTCCGACGTCAACCGCGTCCGCGACAGCAGCTTGCGCGCCATCTCGTCCGCCCGCGCGTCCTCGCCTGACAGGGAGTCCGCCAACCCGGACCGGAAGAACTGCGGGCAGATCACCGACGTCGACACCCCGCGGGGCCGGAGCTCGGCGTCCAGGGTCTCCCCCAACGCCACCGCCGCGGCCTTGGTCGCGTTGTAGGCGCCCATCTGGGGTGCATGCACCAGACCGGCGGCGGAGGCGGTGATGACCAAGCGGCCACCCCGACCCAGCTTGGGGGCGAGCGCCCGGCATCCGCGCACCACCCCGAGCAGGTTGACGTCCACGATCCGCTGCCACGCCTCCATCGAGGTGGAGCCGAGCGCACCGCCGATCGCGATCCCCGCGTTGTTGACGAGGATGTCCAGCGACCCGATCTCCTCCGCGGCGGCCCGCCAGTCGTCATCCGAGGTGACGTCGACCCGGCGGTAGGTCCACCGCCCCACCAGCTCCTGCACGGCGGGCGGGGGCTCCGCGTGGACGTCCGTGAGGATCACCTCGTCCCCGAGTGCCAGGTACTCCCTGGCCAGCGCCAACCCCAACCCCGACGCGGCACCGGTGATGAACACGCGCCTGCCACCACCGTCGGCGACCGCCCGCCCGGACCGTTCGGCACTCTTCCGTCGGAGAAATCGGCTCATGCGGTGGCCACCTCGTCGTCGTAGTCGTCTTCGTGATCCCGTGCGTCCTCGACCTGCCCACCGTCGCGGCCGACGCCGACCGCCTCGCGCCCACGGCGCGCGTCGGTGAGCTCCACCCGGTCCCCGAACGCCATCTCGCGGCGCTGGTCACCGAAGGCCAGCTCGGGGATCTCCACCAGGAAGTTCTGGACGTAACGCCACGGGCGGGTCGTGCCCTGCTTGGGGAACTTGTGGCCGTCACGCTGGATGTACCCGGCGTCGAAGTCCAGCAGGAGCTGGTCGGCGGGCCCGGCGGGAGGGCGCGGCGCGTACACCGACTCGCCCGCCTTCCAGAGCTTGACCATGTACCGGGAGACCAGATCCGCGCGCAGTGTCCAGGACGAGTTGATGTAGCCGACCGTGAAGCTGAAGTTGGGCACGCCCGCCAGCATCATGCCGCGGTAGGTCGCCAACCTCGGGACGTCCAGCGCCTCGCCGTCGATACTCAGCGTGCCGCCGCCGAACGCCTCGAGCCGCAGGCCGGTCGCGGAGATGATGACGTCGGCCTCGATCTCCTCGCCCGACCGCAGGCGGATCCCGGCGGGCGTGAACCGGTCGATGTGCCCGGTCACCACCCGTGCGCCACCACGCCGGATCGCACGGAAGATGTCGCCGTCGGGAGCCTTGCATACGCGCTGGTCCCACGGCCGGTACGGCGGGGTGAAGTGCTCGTCGATCTGCTCGGTCGAGATGTAGCGCCTCTGCATGAGCCGCAGCCCCGCCTTGAACAGCCAGGGCAGCCGCTGTGCGATGACGAACTGGGCCGTGTCCCGCGCACCGTGGTTGAGGCGCGCCGCCCGGTAGCTCCACGGAGCGGGCAGCAGTCGGCGCCACACCGCGCTGATGAGGTCCTTCTCCGGCAGCGGGCCGACATAGCTGGGGGTGCGCTGGAGCATGGTCACGTCCGCGCCCAGCTCGGCGAGCGCCGGCACCAGCGTCACGGCCGTCGCGCCCGACCCGATCACCACGAACTTCCGGCCGGTGTAGTCGAGGTCAGCGGGCCACTGCTGGGGGTGGATGATCTCGCCGCGGAAATCCGCCTCGCCGGGGAACTCGGGGCGGAACCCCTCGGCGTGCGAGTAGTAGCCGGAGCCGAAGTGCACGCGCCGCGCCCACACGATGCGTTCGCCGTCATCGGTGACGCAGGTGATCCGGTAGAGCTGGTGATCACTGCGCCAGTCCGCGTCGGCGACCCACGAGCGCAGGTGCAGGCGGTCCAGCGCGCCGGCCTCGCGGGCCGTGTCGCGGAGGTACTCCTTGATCTCCGCGCCGCTGCCGAGGGTCGAGGCGTGTGGCCAGGGCCGGAACGGGAACCCGAAGGTCGCCATGTCCGAGTCCGAGCGGATGCCGGGGTAGCGGAACGTGTGCCACGTGCCCCCCAGGTCGTCATGGGCGTCGTGCATCTCCCATCGCCAGTCGGGGAACGCCTCGTGCACGTGGTGGGCCAGGTCGATGCCGGACAGGCCCGCCCCGACGATCAGCAGGTCCAGCGGGTCTCCGGGCGCTGCGCCCGGGCCGTCCGGACGCTCGGTGGAATTGATCATGACCGGTACGGTATCCGCTGACGGCACCGCAGGCTTGCCGGAATGCGCCAATAAGTTGCTCGATCGCGCCAAGTGCCGCAGGGTGGTCCCATGGCGTTCATCCGATCGGCCGGCCTGCGCGGGGTCCGGCAGGTGGTCACCGAACTCGGCGGCGACCCCGACGACCTGGCCCGCCGGTCCGGGCTCCCCGCCGGCGCGCTCGACAGTGACGAGATCCTGGTGGAGGACCTGTCGATCGCCCTCCTGCTGGAGACCGCTGCCGCGGAGCTCCGGTGCCCCGACCTGGGACTGCGCGTCGCCGGGCACCAGGATCTCGACATGCTCGGCCCGGTCGCCGTGGCCGTGAAGAACGCCCGGACCACCACGCAGGCGCTCGAGGTGACCTCCAAGTACCTGTTCTTCCACTCCCGCTCGATCGAGATCACCGTGGTGCCCGATCCGCGCGACGAGGCCGACATCCTGGGGGTGCGGTTCGGCTACCGGGACCCCGGGCAGCTCATCCCGCCGCAGACGGTGGATCTCGTCCTGCTCTTCCTTCACCGCGCCATGCGCAGTGTGCTCGGCGGGGACTACGGCCTGGTGTCCGTCGACCTGCCCAACCCGCTCAACACCGACGCCGCGCGGTACGAATCGCTCTTCGGCGCGCCGGTCACGCCGTCCTCCCCGGCCGCGGTACTGCGCGTACCGTCCGCCCTCTTGGGCCGCACCATCTCCGGCGGCGACGAGGCGGTCCAGCAGCTCGCCCTGCGGTACCTGGATCAGCACATCCCCGAGGACCGGCGGAGCATGACCGAACGGACGCGCGCGGTCCTGCACCAGTCCCTCGACACCGGCACCTCGTCGCTGCCCCGGGTCGCAAGATTGCTCTCGGTCTCCCCACGCACGCTGCAACGCGGGCTGGCCGGGGAGGGCACGAGTTTCGCGACCCTGCGGGACGAGGTCCGCCGCGACATCGCAGTGCGCCTGCTCACCACGACGGAGATCCCGCTGGCCCAGATCGCCTCGGCGCTGGCCCTCGGCGACGCCACGACGTTCAGCCAGTACGCGAGGCGCTGGTGGGGGATGACCGCACGCGAGTTCAGGCACGGGCACACGACCCCGCCCGGAGTGGGACAATCGCGCACATGAGCGACACCCCCGCGTCCGACCCGTTGGCGATGTTGCGTTCCGGGCGAAGCCTCCCGGACGGCACCTCGATGGACGACCCCATCCGGGAGCAGATCCTCGACGCGGCGTCCGCACAGTTCGAGAGCGTGGGGATCGCCCGGTGCACGATGAACGACATCACCCGGCGGGCCGGGCTGGCGCGGATGACGCTGTACCGGCGCTTCGCCACCAAGCAGGAACTGGTCGAGGCGACGCTGCTGCGCGAAGCCGCCTGGTTCCTCGCCGACCTGCAGCGGGAGATCGACGCCCACGCCACGGTGGAGGACAAGCTCACCGAGGGCTTCGCGTTCACCGTCGAGACGCTCCGCGACCACGACCTGCTCAACCGCCTGCTGGAGACCGAGCCGGAGGCGACCGTCCCGCACTTCACGGTGCAGGGGGCGCCGCTCATCACCGCCGCCGCACACTTCCTGGCCGCCGAGATCTCGCGGACCGTCCCCGACTCCCGCCCCTACGAGGAACTGCTCGTCGGGGCCGAGCTCACGGTTCGCCTCGTCATCTCGTTCGTCCTCACGCCGTCGACCGCCATCGATCTGGACGACCCCGAGGTCTCCCGGGCGTTCGCACGCACCCACCTGGGCCCGCTGCTCGGCGGTGGACTCGCCGAGGGCTGACCCGCACCGCCGTGCAGAGCCCCGCCGCGCAGAGTCTCGCCGCGAGGATCCCCGCCGCGCAGATCTGAACCGAACCTCATGAATGGTTGACGAATCGCCTCTGCGTGTCTAGCGTCAGGTACAAATAGATCGCGGATGTCACTCTGTCACCGTCGATCTGCAGTCCACGCTCCCGATCCACGAGTCGGGAACCGGAAGGATGAGCCATGACCGCTGTCGCCCCCTCCCCGTCGGCCACCACCGAGGAGTACGAGGACACGCTCCGGCGCCTGTCGCACGCCTCGGTCCACCGCAGCTTCGACGCCTTCAAGGACATCCCGTGGGACGACCCGGACTTCGCGGTGGACCCCACCGACGAGCGCTGGATCCTGCCCGCCGGGATCGACCCGCTCGGCGGCCACCCGTGGTACCTGGGGCTGCCCCGGGAGAAGCAGATCGCGATCGGCCTGTGGCGTCAGGCCAACATCATGAAGGTCGGCCTGCAGTTCGAGAACATCCTCATCCGCGGGATCATGCAGTACGTCTTCAAGAGCCAGAACGGCGCCGCGGAGTTCCGGTACCTCACCCACGAGGCCACCGAGGAATGCCACCACACCCAGATGTTCCAGCAGGGCGTGAACCGCATCGGCGCCGACGTGCCCGGCATGGCGCGGTGGATCCGGCGGCTGTCCCCGATCATCCCGCTCGCCGCGGGCCCGTTCCCGGTGGCGTTCTTCATCGGCGTCCTGGCCGGTGAGGAACCCATCGACCACACCCAGAAGCAGGTCCTGCGCAACTCGGACACCCTGCCGCCGGTCCTGTCCCGGATCATGGAGATCCACGTGGCCGAGGAGGCCCGGCACATCTCGTTCGCGCACACCTACGTGGCCCGCAACGCCCCGCGGATGTCGCGCAACGAGTCGTTCCTCGTGTCGCTGGCCTTCCCCGTGATCATGCGGGTGCTGTGCGACGCGATCCTCAAGCCCACCAAGGAGTTCCGCGAGACGTTCGACATCCCGGACGAGGTCGTCCGCGAGCTGTACTGGGACAGCCCCGAGTCGCAGCGGTTCCTGTCGGACCTCTTCGGCGACGTCCGCAAGCTCGCCGAGGACTCGGGCCTGATGAACCCGGCCGCGCGGCGGGTGTGGAAGGCCCTGAAGATCGACGGGCGCCCCTCCCGGTACCGCGGCGAGCCGCCCGTGGCGTTCCGCGACTAGGCCGCCGACATGCCCCACGTCGTCACACAGGCCTGCTGCGCGGACGCCTCATGCGTCCACGCCTGCCCGGTCAACTGCATCCACCCGACCCCCGACGAGCCGGACTTCGCCACCGCCGAGATGCTCTACATCGACCCGGTGTCCTGCGTGGACTGCGGGGCGTGCGTGGGGGCGTGCCCGGTCGGGGCGATCGTCCCGCACACCGCGCTGGCCCCCGAGCAGCAGGACTTCCTCGGGATCAACGAGGCACTGACCGGGGACGACCGGCCGAGAAGGCCCCAGGCCCGCGTCCCCACGATCGTCCGCCTCGGTCCCACCCGGACAACCCTGCGGGTCGCGGTCGTGGGAGCCGGCCCCGCCGCGCTGTACGCGGCCGACGACCTCCTCCGCCAGCCCGGCGTGGAGGTGACGGTGTTCGATCGGCTCCCCGTCCCCCACGGGCTCGCCCGGCACGGGGTGGCGCCCGACCACACCAGCACCCGCGCGGTCGCGGACCTGTTCACCGCGATCGAGGAGCAGCCCGGGTTCGGCTACCGGCTCGGCGTGCACGTCGGCGAGGACATCACCGCCGAGGAGTTGGCGGCCCACCACCATGCGGTGGTGTACGCGACCGGGGCCGGCACGGACCGCCCCCTGGACATCCCGGGGGTCGACCTGCCGGGGAGCACGTCGGCCACGCGGGTCGTCGGGTGGTACAACGACCATCCCGACCACGCCGACGCCGACGTCCCGCTGGATCACGAGCGGGCGGTGATCGTCGGCAACGGCAACGTGGCACTGGACGTCGCCCGGATCCTGGCCACCGACCCGGAGCGGCTCGCGGGCACCTCCATCGCCCGCCATTCCCTCGAGGCGCTGCGGGGAAGCCGGGTCCGCGAGGTCGTGGTTCTCGGCCGTCGCGGCCCCGAGCACGCGGCGTTCACCCTGCCCGAGCTGGTCGGACTCGACGCACGTGAGGACATCGACCTGCGCGTCGACGCCCCCGACGGCATCGACCCGGACGCCGCGACCACCAGACAGGGCCGCCTGAAGCTGGAACTCCTTGCCCGGATCGCCGACCGGCCGAGCCGCGGGACCGCGGAGACGACCCCTCGTCGCCGGATCATCCTGCGTTTCGCGACCGCGCCCGTGGAGGTCGTGGGCACCGCGCGGACCGAGGGCCTGCGGGTCGTGCGCACGGAACCGGTCACCGACCCCGACGGCCGGGTGCGCGCCGTGCCCCGCCCGGGCTCCGAGGAGACCCTCGCGGCGGGCCTGGTCCTGGGCTCGGTGGGCTACCGCGGCGTGGCGGTGCCCGGGGTGCCGTTCGACCCCGCGTCCGCGACCATCCCCAGCCGCGAGGGCCGCGTCCTCGACGCCGCCGACGGCCGCGAGGTGCCCGGGCTCTACGTGGTCGGGTGGATCAAGCGGGGTCCGCGCGGGTTCATCGGCTCCAACAAGACGTGTGCGCGCGAGACGGTCAACTCTCTGCTCGCCGACGCGAACGAGGGTCGCCTACCCACTCCGGGCCCGGCCGCGCGGTTCGAGGAGTTGCTCCGGAGCCGCCGTCCGGTCCCGGCGACCGTCTAGCCGTACCGAACCGTCTGGCTGTACCGAACCGTCCAGCTGTACCGAACCGCCTGGGTGTACCGAACCGCTCAGGCGGCCTGGTCGGCCGCGACCTGATCCGCGATGACCCTCGCGAGCCGCGCCAGCGGGGAGGCACCGTCGACGTCGGCTTCGTACAGAGCGGCGTACCCCGCGTCGCGATAGGTCAGCAGGGTGTCGGTGACGTCGTCGAGCTGACGGAGCAGATGGGGCGACCACAGTCCGGGATGCTCCACGACGTGCAGACGCAGGGCGACCCGGGTGCGGGAGTCGGGGAGGTTCTCGATCAGCTCGTCGTAGACCTGTACGGGCGTCAGGTCCGAGTCCCTCACGGCGCCGCGGAGCAGGTTCGACGGTTGCACGCCGCTCAGCGGATCGCCCGGCACGGACACCCAGTGGGTGCGCTCGGGGATCGGTCCGCGGCGCGGTCCCGCCACGCCCTGCCCGCCCGGATCGGGCGTGCCGACGAGCCAGCGGTCGCGCGGCCGGAACGGGTCGGCGATCAACCCCACGGCGGCGACCCGGTCGAGATCCTCCGGGTGGGCGTCCATCCAGTCGTGGATCACCCGGGTGCCGCAGCACGCCCCGATGAGCACGAGGTCGTCGGACGGGTGGAGATGGACGAGGCGGTTGAGGTCGGCCACCCCGGCCGCGGACGCCGATTCCCAGGTGTGCGACCGCCGGAGCCGACCCGACCCGGGCGCCGGCCACTGCACCCGAACGGCCTCCCGGGCGCCTGTCCATTCAACGAGGTCGTCGACGAACCGTCCGAGAATGGCCGAGGGCTGGCGGTACCCGCCGTCGCTGTCCGCGATGAGTAGTCGCACGTGGTGGCCTCCCGCCCGTCTCACGGCCCGGCCGTAAGATTGATGTGACAACCTCATTGTCGTACGAACGGCTGACAAACAGCACCCACGGAAGATAAATGTTTCGTATCAATACGCGCGTACTGCTGTGGGCGGCGCGTCAGGTGCCGCAGTAGGTGACGTGTGGCGCGGCCTCGGGAGGGGCGGGACGTTCATAGCGCTCGTAACCGGCGCGCCGGGTGTAGGGGTCGGTGACGACGACGAGGAGTTCGGACAGCGGCCCCAGGTCCCCTGCCGTGGCCGCGTCGAGGGCCTCCTCGACGAGATGGTTGCGCGGGATGTAGATCGGATTGACCCGGTCCATCGACCCCCGGTCGGGTCGACGCGCCCGCCATGTCGCCAGCCAGCCCTCCGCGAGGGCTCCGATAAGCTCGCGCACCGGCTCGTCGTCCCCGTCCGCGGCCGCCCCGAGAGCGCGGAAGAAGCCGGTGTAGTCGGCCCGCGTCGCACTGAGCAGCCGGGACAGCTCGTCGATGAGGTCGGTCGCCTCGGCGTCCCCGACCTCGTCCGACAGGCCGATCTTGGTGCGCATCCCGGCCGTCCACGCCCGCTGGTAGTGCTCCGGGAACGTGCCCAGCACCTCGGTGAGGAGCCGGACCGCCTCGTCCTGGTCCGGGTCGACCAGCGGGACGAGGGTCTCGGCGAACCGGGCGAGGTTCCACTGCAGAACCGGCGGCTGGTTGGCGTAGGCGTAGCGGCCACCGGTGTCGATGGAGCTGAAGACCGTGGCCGGGTCGAACTCATCCATGAAGGCGCACGGCCCGTAGTCGATGGTCTCGCCCGAGACGGTGGTGTTGTCCGTGTTCATGACGCCGTGGATGAACCCGAGGAGCATCCAGCGGGCCACGAGCTCCGCCTGGCCGCGGAGCACGGACGCGAACAGCTCCAGGTACGGGTTCTCCGCGTCGGCGGCGTGCGGGTGATGCCGGGCGATGGCGTGGTCGGCCAGCCGACGCAGCAGCTCGTCGTCGTCGACCGATCGCGCGAACTGGAACGTCCCCACCCTCAGGTGGCTCGCGGCGACGCGGGCCAGCACCGCGCCCGGCAGCGGCGACTCGCGGTACACGGTGTTCCCGGTGGCCACCACGGCGAGCGAGCGGGTGGTGGGGACGCCGAGCGCGTGCATCGCCTCGCTGATGACGTACTCGCGGAGCATGGGGCCGACCGCGGCCAGACCGTCGCCACCGCGGGCGAACGGGGTGCGCCCCGAACCCTTGAGGTGCAGGTCACGGCCATCGGGCAGCTCCCCCATCAGCAGGGCCCGCCCGTCGCCGAGCCGGGGCGAGTACCCGCCGAACTGGTGTCCGGCATAGGCCTGGGCGACCGGCGTGGCCCCGTCCGGCACGTGAGTGCCCGTCAGCACCCGCACGCCCTCCTCGCCACGCAGGTAGTCGGCGTCCAGGCCGAGCTCGTCGACCAGCGCGTCGTTGAGCACGAGCAGCCGCGGCCCGGACGCCTCCGCGGCCTTCCACGGCACGCCCAGTTCCGGGAACTCGCTCGCGTACCGGGTTCCGAGAGTGAGGGGACGTGCGGTGTCCGTGGTCATGGCCCCGACGATACGGACGAGCCGCCGGGCGGGTCGGCGCGTGGACCGGGCTCACCGGGTCCGTCCCCGTCCTCTCCCGCACCATCGCGTTCGGCGATCCTCTCCAGGAGCCAGGCGGCGAGCGTCGCCGTCACCACGCCCAGCAGGGCGATCCCGCCGAACATGAGCCCCACCGCGATCGTGCGTCCCACCGGGGTCACCGGCGAGTAGTCGCCGTACCCCACGGACGTCGCCGTCACGGTCGCCCACCACAGGGACTCACCCCATGTCTGGATCGACGCCCCCGGTGCCCCACGTTCCGCGTTCAACACCGCGAGCGAGGACACCACGAGCAGGACCACCGTCCACCCCGCGGCGTAGGTGATCGCCTTACCGCGCACCACCGTGCCCGCCGACCGCCTCATCCCCCCGAGCAGGGTCATTAGCCGGAGCAGTCGCAGCGGTCGCAGGACCGGCAGAGCGACGACCGCGAGGTCGTACCAGTGCCTGAGCAACCACGGTCCGCGACGCTCCGCCAACGCCAACCTGACCACGAAGTCCACGGCGAACAGAACCCAGGTCCCCGCCATCACGATCCGGGTGACCACTCCCACCGGACCCACGGGTTGTCCGACCACCATCACCGCGTAGGCGACCAGGAACGCCAGAGCCGCACCGATCAGGGGCCACTCCTCCAGCTCCTTCCACCGCGTCTCCGTCACCCGTCGATGATCCCCCCGGGCGCGGCGCGGTGGCCTCGGACACGCGTGATGGCCTCAGAAGTACTGCGACCCGCCGTCGATGCTGATGTGCTCGGCGGTGATGAACGTCGTGCCCATGAGGTTGAGCGGGGGGTTCGACTCGCCGACCGCCTCCAACGTGCTCACCATGTCTCCACCGCCCATCGGGGTGGCCACGCCGCCGGGGTGGATGCTGTTGACCCGGACATTCTTCGGGCCGAGTTCCACCACTGCGTCGTCGACGATCTTCCTCATGCCCTCGAGGTCGCGAACGTCTCCGACGGACAGTAGCGCGCGTCGCCCCTGGGCCTCGACCAACCGGCGGGTCTCGTCCGGGTCCTCCGGGGCGGCCAGGCGGACGGCGTGCGTCCTGCCCTGCCCGCGGGCGACCCCCGTGACGAACGTGACCTCGCCGTCGAGTTGTGCCGCCATGCCGAACTCCAGTCCTCGCCACGGTCTGCCACTGACGATGGGCGCGACTGTCCCGAGAAGTGGGCGGATCGGGGCCTATTCGCGCGCCCGGCGGATAGGTTCGGGAGGACACCGCAAGCCGCACATCCGGAACCGAGGTCACCCAATGTCCGCAAATGCTGTGGGATTCGCCCTTCTCATCCTCGGACTGGCGTTGTTGATCGGGAAGATCATCCGCGTCAAGGTCGGGATCGTGCAGTCCCTGTTCCTCCCCAGCTCCATCGTCGGTGGTGCACTGCTCCTCCTGCTCGGGCCGGAGGTCCTGGGCAGGTTCAACGGACCGTGGGGCGAGAACGGGCTCTTCACCGAACCGATGGTGGAGGTGTGGTCCTCCCTCCCGGGCCTGCTCATCAGCGTCATCTTCGCCACGATGTTCCTCGGCCAGGACCTGCCGCGCCCCTCCCGGGCCGTCAAGCTCGTCGGTCCGCAGCTCTCCCTCGGCGTGGCCCTGGGCTCCGGGCAGTACGTCGTCGGACTGTTGCTGGCCGCCCTGATCCTCGTGCCCCTGCTCGGCGCCTCACCCATGACGGGCGCCCTCATCGAGATCGGCTTCGAGGGCGGGCACGGAACCGCGGCCGGCATGCGGGGCGTGTTCGAGGAACTCGGGTTCACGGTGGGGGCCGACCTCGCCGTCGGCATGGCCACGGTGGGCATCGTCGGTGGCATCGTGCTCGGCATCGCCCTGATCAACTGGGGCGCCCGCACCGGCAAGACCGAACTCATCAGCGGCAGCGCCAAGATGTCCATCAGTGAGCAGAAGGGCCTCTTCCGCGAGGACGAGTACTACTCGGCGGGCAAGATGACCTCCCGCCCCTCCTCGGTGGAGCCGCTGTCCCTCCACGTCGCGCTGGTGACCCTGGCGATCCTCATCGGTCTGGGAATCCTCGAGGGGCTGCGTTGGATCGAGCAGGCCACCTACGCGTCGGTCATGCTCGACGAGAACACCCCGCTGGAGATCTTCGCCTACGTGCCACTGTTCCCCATCGCCCTGCTCGGCGGCGTCGTCGTCCAGGTCATCGCCACCAAGCTGGGCGTGGCACACGTGATCGACCCGCAGATCATGCTGCGGATCCAGGGGTGGGCGCTCGACTTCCTCATCGTCGCCGCCATCGGCACCCTGTCGCTGCAGGCGATCGGCGAGAACATCGGCGCCTTCACGATTCTCGCCGTGGCCGGCATCCTGTTCAACGTCGGGATCTTCCTCTGGCTGGCACCGCGCATCATCGGCCGCTACTGGTTCGAGCGCGGCATCGGAGACTTCGGCCAGTCGATGGGCGTCACCGCCACCGGCCTCATCCTCATGCGCATCGTCGACCCCGATACCCAGAGCCCCGCGTTCGAGGCGTTCGGGTACAAGCAACTCGTCTTCGAACCGTTCTTCGGCGGCGGCCTCGTCACCGCGATGGCCGTGCCGATCATCTTCCTCACCGGTGTCTGGCCGCTGTTCATCACCATGCTCGTTGTCTTCCTCGTCGCCGTCCTGTCCGGACTGCTCTACTTCCGACCCAGGGAGATGAAGGAGCGGGCCGAGTGGAAGAAGGCCGGGAAACCGGAAGACGAATCCGACACCGCCACCGCGAGCTGACCACGGCGACCGCCCATGCCCACGCCGTCGACGCCCGCCCCCGCCGCCGGGCCCAGACCGGACCCCGCACCCGATCCGACCGCCGGGCGACGCCTGGTGCTCTCGGGATTCCTCTTCGGGTGCGGGATCGCCGGCTCGGTCATCGACCTGTTCGTCTTCCACCTGCTCCTGCAGTGGCATCACTTCTACGACCTGTCCACCACGACGACGGCGCTGGTCGCCGACGGCCTGTTCCACGGGGCGACCTGGCTGATCACCGTGTGGGGGCTGTTCATGTTCGCGGACGTCCGCCAGCAGATCGTCGTCCCGTGGACGCGCTGGGCCGGGGCGGTCCTCACCGGCATCGGGTTCTTCCAACTGGTCGACGGGATCGTGTTCCACAAGCTCCTCGGCATCCACCAGATCCGCTACGGCGTGGACCTGCTCGTCTACGACCTGGTGTGGATCCTCTCCGCGATCATCCTGCTGACGATCGGCCTGGTCATGTTGCGCCGGACCAGGAACGCGCCGCTCACATCCCCCGTGGTTCGGCGGCCCCGGAGCTGATCGACGGTGGGCACCGGACACGCGCACGACGGTCGCGACGCCACGCCGGGGGGCGCCGGCGCGGTCGGCACCACGCCGGGAGACCACGCGACCTCCGTCGCCGCCGAGTGGTGGATCCTCGAGTCCGTCGGACCGGCCGTCCTCGTCCTGGCCCTGACCGCGTACCTCCTCGGTGTGTACCGGCACCGTGGCCGCGGACCGTGGGCCTGGTGGCGCACCACCGTCTGGATCGCCGGGCTGACCAGTGTGGGCGTCGGCTGGGCCGGTCCGCTCGCGGAGGCGGCCCGCCACGACTTCACGGCCCACATGGCCACCCACCTGCTCGTGGGCATGATCGGGCCGCTGCTCCTCGTGCTGGCGGCCCCGGTCACCCTGGCCCTGCGGACGCTTCCGACGTCGGGCGCACGCACCGTGTCCGCCGTCCTGCGCTCTCGGCCCGCACGGGTGGTCACCCACCCGGTCGTCGCCGCCGTCCTCAACGGCGGCGGGGTGTGGCTCCTCTACGCGACCGAACTCTTCGAGCTCATGCACCGGTCGATGGCCCTGCACCTGCTGGTCCACGTCCACGTCCTGCTCGCCGGGATCGCGTTCACCGTGGCGATGATCGGCCCGGACCCCAACCCGCACCGCGCCTCCCTGCGCGTCCGCGCGACCGTGCTGGTGGTGTTCATCGCCGCCCACTCGATCCTCGCCAAGTGGCTCTACGCGCACCCGCCCGCCGGCGTGGACCCGGTCGACGCCCGCGCCGGCGCGCAGCTCATGTACTACGGGGGCGACGTCGTGGACCTGGCGATCCTCATCCTGTTGTTCGCCGGGTGGTACCCCGGCTCGCGCCTCCGACCCCGGCTGCTGCCCGGTCACCCGCGCGAACGCCGCGAACGGCGTATCCCTCGCGCCGGGCAGCGCCTAGGATAAGAAAAATCCGATCCGGGAGGTACGCCGTGGCCACGAAGAAGCGCTGGAACGACCTGACCGACACGCAGAAGACGGTCCTGCTCACGCTCATCTCGGTGCAGGTGTCACTCGCCGCGACCGCGTGGGCGGACCTCGCCTCCCGTCCCGCGGCGAAGGTGCAGGGCTCCAAGGGCAAATGGGCCGCGATCATCGCGATCAACTTCATCGGGCCGATCCTCTACTTCACCCGCGGGCGGCGGTAGTGACCACCCGGTCACGGGCCGGCCTGGCCACCGGTGTCCTCCTCGTCGTCGTCCTCGCCCTGGGCGCGTGCGCGGCCGGACCCAACGTCGACGTCGCCCCCACCGGCGCCGGGTTCCTCCTCGGCCTGTGGCACGGGATCATCCTCCCCGTCACCTTCGTCATCTCCCTCTTCACCGACACCGTGACGATCTACGAGGTGAACAACAACGGCAACTGGTACGACTTCGGCTTCGTCGTGGGACTGGCCCTGTTCTCTGGCCCGGCCCTCGCCGGCGGCCGGGGGCGGCGGGGATGACGCGCGTCCTGGTGACCGGCGGCGTCCGATCCGGCAAGTCCCGGCACGCGGTGCGACTGCTCGGCGACACCGACACGGTGACGTTCGTCGCGCCGGGCCGCCCCGCCGACGAGCTCGACGACCCCGACTGGGCCGCGCGCGTCGACCACCACCGGGCACACCGGCCCGCGGGGTGGCGCACCCTGGAATCCCCCGATGTGGCCTCCGCGCTGCGCCACGCCCCCGGCCCGGTCCTCATCGACTGCCTGGGCACCTGGCTCACCGCCACCGTCGACGACCTGGGCCTGTGGGACGCCCCCGCCGACGAGGCGCGCGCCGCCGTCGACGAACGGACCGACGCCCTCTGCGCCGCCCTCACCGCCCGCGACGACGTGGTGCTGGTGACCAACGAGGTCGGATCCGGGGTCGTGCCCCCGTACCGCTCGGGCGGCGTGTTCCGGGACCTGCTGGGCGCGCTCAACCAGTCCGTCGCCGAATGCTGCGACGAGGTGCACCTGGTCGTGTGCGGGCGGGTCCTCACGCTGTGACCGACGGCGCGAGACGGGTCCGCGGAACGCGCCCGTGAGACCTCGGTCACAGCGGGTCTGCTGCCGGAATAACAGCGCGCTCACTCCCGGGGGTCCCATACTTGGACCGACCCCGCCCCTCGCCGTGCGCCGCCCCCGGAGGACCCCGTGAGCACCGACCAGCTGACAGAGACGTCCCACGAGCCCGCCGCGCCCTCACCCGTGACCGTCGCCGCCCGCGCGGTCGCCACGGCGGCGCGACGGCTCCCCGTCACGGCGGTGATCGTCGCCGCGCTGCTCGTCACCGGGGTGGCGTTGGAGGCCCTGTGGCGCAGCGCCCGCGACGCCACCTGGTTCCCCGACGTCGCCTACGGCGTGCCCGCGCTGGAGGGCGGCCGCTGGTGGACACTCGTGACCGGGCCCTGGCTCGGGCTAACCCCGCTGCAGCACGTGTCCCTGCTGGTGCTGGTGGCGGCGGGCATCGGGATGGGCGAGTGGCGCCTGGGCCCGGTGCGTACGGCACTGACCGCGGCCGGCGGGCAGCTCATCGGCGTGCTCGGGGCGGTCGCCGTGATCGTCCCCGGCGACGCGGTCGGCTGGGAGTGGGCCACGGAGCTGTCGGTGGTGCTGGACGTCGGCTGCTCGACCGCGGTGATCGCCGTGCTCGCCGCCGCCACGGCCACCCTCGTCTCGCCCTGGCGACTGCGCGCGCGGGCGCTGCTCTACGGCTATGTGATCGTGTCGTTCCTGTTCGTCGGGAGCCTGGCCGACCTCACCCACTTCATCGCGTTCGTGGTGTTCCTCGCCGTCGGCGAGCGGTTCTTCTCCGGCACCGAGCACGGCCTGCGGCCGCGGACGCGACGGGAGACCCGGCTCGTGGTGTCGGCGGGCATGTGGTTCATCGCCGCGGTCCACGTGGTGGTGTATTTCCTGCCCTCCGACGGCCCCCTCGGGCCCACCGAGGCCGAGGACGTGAACCTGATCGGCATGCTCCTGTCCGTCCTCATCGCCGCGGCCACGGCGGAGCTGCTGCGCCGTGGCTACCGGGCAGCGTGGGGCGTGGCCCTCGCCTATGCCCTGGTCACCGCGGTGGTCACCCTCGTCGTCACGGTCCTGGTCGTCGCCGCGGACTTCGAGTCCCTCGGCGCCGTCACCCTCGGTACCGGTCTGCTCTGGGTGGGCGAGGCCGTGCTGCTGGTGGTGGGCCGGGGCGCGTTCGGCGTGCGGGTGCGGCGACGGGTGACCGGGTCGCGCGTCCATTCCGACGACGTCGTGGAGCGCGTCCGTGAGCTCATCCGGCGCCACGGCGGCAGCACGATGTCGTGGATGATCACGTGGCAGCCGATGAACTACTTCTTCGGCGCGGGCACCAGCACCGCGGGCCCCGACTCGGCGGGGGTCGTGGGGTACCGGATGCACGTCGGCACCATCATCGCGCTGGCCGACCCCGTCGCCGACCCCGCCGACCGCGACGTGCTGCTGAGCTCGTTCGTCGACTTCGCCGAGGCGCAGGCCGCCGTCCCGTGCCTGTTCTCGGTGTCCGGCGAGACGGCGGATCGGATGCGGGTGCACGGGTGGCGGGCGCTGCAGATCGCCGAGGACACCATCATGGATCTTCCCGACCTGGCCTTCGCGGGCAAGAAGTGGCAGAAGATCCGCTCCGCGATGAACAAGGCGGACAAGAGCGGCACCACCTACGTCTCCGGGCTACTGCGCGAGCAGCCCGCCGCGGTGCTGGCGCAGGTGCGGGAGATCTCCGAGCAGTGGGTCGGCGACAAGGAGCTGCCGGAAATGGGCTTCACGCTCGGCACGGTCGAGGAGGCGCTCGACGACGACGTGCGCATCGCGCTGGCCGTGGACTCCGGCGGGGTGGTCCAGGCGGCGCTGTCCTGGCTGCCGGTCTACCGCGGCGAGCCCGACGGTGGCGTACGCGGCTGGACCCTGGATCTCATGCGCAAGCGCAACGGCCCCGGCGCGAACAACATGGTCGAGTTCCTCATCGCCCGCTCCGCGCTGGAGTTCAAGGACGAGGGCGCCGACTACGTCTCGTTGTCCGGTGCGCCGTTGGCGCGAAGTGGCGACGACGACGAGGTGGCCGTCCTCGACCGCGGACTCGATCTGCTGGGTCAGGCACTCGAGCCCTACTACGGGTTCCGGTCGCTCCACCAGTTCAAGTCGAAGTTCAATCCGAGGATCGAGCCCGTCTACCTGTGTTTCCGCGACGAGGCGGACCTGCCGCGGATCGGGATGGCGATCGGCCGGGCGTACCTGCCGGGAGCGACGACCCGCCAGCTCGCGGCCCTGGCCCGCTCGGGCCCCTCGGAGACCGTCGACGTCTAGGCCGGGGGCGGGGGCGGGGGCGGGACGCACCACTGCGCCCCTGACCTCCCGGCATCCGCTCCCGCGCCTGGCGTCTCGCGCCCCCGCCTGACCGCCCACCACGCAGCCGCTCCCGCGCCTGGCGTCTCGCGTGCCCCGGCGGGCAGGCGAGAGTTCATCGTGACGGGCGGGAGTAACCGAGGGGCCGTGAGGGCCGCGGTGGGCCGGGGGTCTCCGTCCGGGCTCAGCTCATTCGCCGTGGCGCGCGAGGCGCCGTGCCAGATGCTCGCGCAGGTCCTCGAAGTGCCGTTCCGCGGCGGTCTCGTCGTACATCGACGTATCCGCCATCGAGTACCCGTGGGGGGCACCGGGGTAGACGTCCTGGTCCAGGGGCACACCGGATTCCCGGGCCAGGGACGCGATGACGTCCATCCCTTCCCGCGGCATCGACGGGTCGTCGTCAGCGTGACGCAGGAGGACGGCGGCCCGGGTGGTCGCGAGACTCAGGTGGGGACTGTCGCTCTCGTCCGTCGCCAGCCCGCCGCCGTGGAATCCCCCGACGGTGGCGACGCGGTCCGTGTGGTCCCCGCCCGCGCGCAACGCGAGTCGCGCTCCCATGCAGTAGCCGATGACCCCCACGTCGCCGGTGACCCCGGGCAGCGTCAGCAGCGCGTCCAGGTAGGCCGCGGTGTCCGGTCGCGACAGGTCCGAGGTGAGTCCCTCCCTCAGAGGGAATACCTTCGCGATGTAGCCGTCCCGCTCGCCCGGTTCGCGTAGATCGACGGTCGGGGCCAGGTCGTCGACGGTGCCGGAGCGGTAGAAGACGTTCGGCGCGAGGACGACGTAACCCCAGCTCGCGATGCGATCCATCATCGTGCGTATCTGCGGCCTCAGACCGAAGATGTCCGGGAACAGCAGCACGCCCGGCACGTCGTGCTCGGCGGTCTCGGGCCGCGAGACGAACGCCTCCGCGGTGCCGTCCGCCGTGTCGATGGTCAGGTCCACAGTCGAATCCCTTCCGTCGTCACCGACGGTACCTCCGCGATCCGGGCACCACAGCCCGGTCGCGCAGAGCGGGACGGCCGCTCCGAGCGGGACGGCCGCGCCGAGCGGGACGGCCGCGCAGAGCGGGACGGTCGCGCAGAGCGGGACGGTCGCGCCGAGCGGGACGGTCAGCTCCGGGCGGCCAGCACCGCGTCCCTGGCCTCGAGCGCCGTGTCACTGTCCAACGCCAGGGCCGCGAGCTCCCGGCACTGCTCGAGGGTGGCCCCCGCCAGGGCGGCTCCGACGAACGGCAGCGCGGCGGTGGCCACGGAGAGCGAGCTGACTCCGAGCCCCAGCAGGACGCACGCCAGGTTGGGGTCCGCCGCCGCCTCACCGCACACCCCGACCGGGATCGTGCGACCGTCCGGCGACCGGCCCGCGGCCTCGGCAACCGCCCGGATAAGCCGGAGCACGGCGGGTTGCCAGGGGTCGGTGAGGGCTGCCAGGTCGGACGACATCCGGTCGGCGGCCATGACGTACTGCGTGAGGTCGTTGGTGCCGATCGACAGGAAGTCAACGTGCGGGAGGAACCTGTCGACGGCCACCGCGACCGACGGCACCTCGACCATGATCCCGGGGGTCAGGCCGCGCCGCCGGCACCGGGCGGCGAAGTCGCGGGCCTCGTCGACGGTGGCGACCATGGGGGCCATGACCCACGGTGAGGACTGTGCCCCGCCCACCCGGCGGCCGGCCGCGGCGAGGGCGTCGAGCTGCCGGTCCAGCAGCCCGGGGTCGATGAGGTCCACGCGGATGCCGCGGACGCCCAGAGCGGGGTTGTCCTCCTCGGTCATGCCCGCGAACGCCAGCGGTTTGTCCGAGCCCGCATCGAGGGTCCTCGTGACGACCCGGCCGTCCGGGAATGCGGCCAGGACCCGGGCGTAGAGGTCGACCTGCTCGTCGTGGGTCGGTTCGGCGGCCCGGTCGAGGAACGCCAGCTCGGTGCGGAACAGGCCGATCCCGCCGGCCGGGCCCGACGCCGCGTTCTCGGCCCCCTCACCGTCCTGGACGTTGGCCAGCAGGCGCACGGCGTGCCCGTCGGCCAGGACGGCGGGGCCGCTCCAGTCTGCGGCGGCGGCCCGGCCGCGCCGGTCCGCCTCGGCCGCCGCTCGGGCCGGGCCCTCCTCGGGCTCGACGGTGACCGTGCCCGCGGCGGCGTCCACCAGCACGTCGGCGCCGTCGGCGATCGCGGCGAGTCCCCCGGCGGCGACCATGCACGGGATACCGAGCTGCCGGGCGATGATCGCCGTGTGTGAGGTGGGCCCGCCGTGCTCGCAGACGATCGCCAGCACCATGGCCGGGTCGAGCCCGGCGGTGTCCGCCGGGGCGAGGTCGTCGGCCATGAGCACGCCCGGCGCGCCGAAGTCGGGGACGCCCGGTTCGGGCAGGCCGCGCAGCTCGGCCACGACGCGCGCACAGATGTCGCGGAGGTCGGTGATGCGTTCGGCCTGCCGACCGCCGACACGCGCGAACATCGCGGCGAAGGTCTCCGTGGCCGCCACCGCCGCGGCCTCGACCGCCACGCCCTTCTTCAGTTCCTTGACCACCGCATTGGCCCAGCCACGGTCCCGGGCGAGGACGGCGTTGGCGGACAGGACCTCTGCACTGACGCCGGTGGCGAGGGCGGCCCGTTGATCCAGTCGGTTGGCCACGGTCCGGGCCGCTGCGACGAAGCGTTCGCGGCCCTTCTCGACCTGCGCCTCGTCCGGCGCACCCGCTGCCTCGGCTCCCGTCGCCGTCCCGGTTCCCGCCGCGCCCGCGGCCCCCGGGTCGACCGCCGCGCCCGCGGCCCCCGGGTCAAGGACATCCTGCCTGACGACCCACCGGGCGGGCCCGTAGGCCAGTCCGGCGACCACGCCGGTGCCGCGGATGACCGTCCCGGACTTCGACTGCTGCGTCATGGGAACTCCTAGCGGACCGGACGCCCTCGTCCGGCTCATCGATCGGTTATGTGACGAGAATAACTAAATCGGCTTGACTTTCCAACCGTATCGGGCAGAATCCAACACAATCGGTCATCACAGCGGAGAGGTCGGAGCCCATGTACGGGAGCGAACGACGGCGACACATCACGGAGGCGCTGGCCGCCTCCGGGCGGGTGACCGTCGCCGAACTCGCGGCCGGCCTCGACGTGAGTGCCGAGACGATCCGCCGAGACCTGTCGCTCCTGGAATCCGAGGGGCACCTCGAACGCACCCACGGCGGGGCGGTCCCGGCGGTGCCCGGTGGCCGCGTCGAACGCACCCTGGCCGCGCGGCGGTCGGAGAACGTGGACGCGAAGTCCGCGATCGGCCGGGCTGCGTTGCGGCTGCTCCCCGCCGTGGGGGGCGCGGCCCTGCTCGATGCCGGCTCCACCACGGACCGCCTGGCCGAATCGCTGCCCGCCGACCACGGCCTCACCCTCATCACGAACTCGGTCCCCATCGCCGACGGCCTGCACCGCGCGGCGTCGGAGGACCTCCACGTCCTCGGCGGGACGGTCCGCGGCCTCACGGGGGCGTGCGTGGGTCCGTCGGTGCTCCGGGCGCTGGAGTCGATCCGGGTCGACGTCGCCTTCGTGGGCACGAACGGCCTCCACCCCGAGCGCGGCCTCACCACCCAGGACCCGGACGAGGCGGCGGTCAAGAACGCCATGTGCCGGGCGGCCCGCCGGGTGGTGGTGCTCGCGGACTCGAGCAAGTTCGGTCACGAGTTCCTGGTCTCGTTCGCTCCGCTGGACCGGGTCGACGTCCTGGTCACCGACGCTCCCCCGCCGAGCCCGCTGGCCACGGCGCTGGACACCCACGGAATCGAGGTCGTGCTGCCATGATCGTCACGCTCACCATGAACCCGTCGGTGGACCGGACCGCGCAGCTGCCCGCGCCGCTCACCGTGGGCGGGGTCAACCGCATCGCGGCCGTCGACGACTCCCCGGGCGGGAAGGGCGTCAACGTCGCCCGCGTCCTCGCCGGCGGAGGGGTCCGGGCGGAGGCGGTGTTCCCGGCCCCGGCGGACGACCCGTTCGTGGCGATGTGCGCCGGGGCCGGCGTCGCGACGTCCGTCGTCCCCGCGCACGGCGCGGTGCGGATCAACCTCACCCTCGCAGACCCCGCCGGAACCACCACCAAGATCAACGCCCCCGGCCCCGAGTTCGACAGCGCCGCGATCGACCGGGCCCGCTCCACGGTCGCCGCCCTCGCCGATGACGCGGCGTGGGTGGTGCTGTGCGGGTCCCTGCCGCGCGGCGTACCGGACGACTTCTACGCGGACCTGGTCGGTGCGCTCCGCCCCGCGGGGGCCCGCCTCGCCGTCGACACCTCCGACGCACCACTGGCCGCCCTCGCGGCACGCCTGCCCGACGCGGCGCCCGACCTGGTCAAACCCAACGGCGAGGAGCTCGGGCAGCTGGCCGGCGTCGACGGCTCCGAGCTGGAGCGTCGCGCCGCCGCCGGTGACACGACCCCCGTGGTGGACGCCGCGCGGGCGTTGCGCGCCCGCGGCGTGGGCGCAGCCCTGGTCACCCTGGGCGGCGCCGGTGCCGTCCTGGTCGACGACGACGAGGCGTGGTACGCGAACACCCCACCCGTGCAGGTCAGATCCACGGTCGGGGCCGGAGACTCCGCGCTCGCGGGCTACCTGCTGGCCGAGTCCCGCGGACTCCCGCCGCGGGACCGGCTGCTGTGGGCGGTCAACCACGGCAGCGTCGCCGCCTCACTGCCCGGTACCGGACTGCCGCTGGGCCTCGACCCGACCACGTTCCGCGCCACCGTGCGGCGACTCGACTGACCCGCCGCACGGGCGACCAGCACCCACAGACCGCGACCTCCCACCCAGCACCCTCGTGACCCAGCACCCTCCCAACCCAGCACCTCTCAAACCAGCACCCTCGGAAGAACACGGAGCACGGCAATGAACCAGCCGATCATCGAGACCGCCGCGGTGCGGCTCGACGCCGACCTCGGCGGCACCAAGCAGGAGGTGATCCGGGCGCTGGCCCGGACCCTCGTCGACGCCGGCCGGGCCGACGATCACGACGCGCTCGTACGCGATCTGTTCGCCCGCGAGGACAAGGCGGCCACCGGCATGAAGGGCGGGATAGCGATCCCGCACTGCAAGTCCGAGGCGGTGTCCGCGCCGAGCCTGGCCTTCGCGCGGCTCGACCCGCCCGTCGACTTTGGCGCCAAGGACGGCCCCGCCGACCTCGTGCTGATGATCGGCGCCCCCGCCGGCGGCGGCAAGGAGCACCTGAAGATCCTGGCCACCCTCGCCCGAAACCTGGTGCGCTCCGAGTTCGTGGACTCCCTCCGATCGGCCACCACGCCGGACGAGGCGGTCGCGGTCATCGAGGGCGTGCTCAGGCCGGAGGAGAAGACCCCGTCGTCGTCCTCGACCCCCGGCTCGGCAGCGGGCGCGGCATCGGGCGCGGCGCCGGCCCGGGTGGTCGCGGTGACCGCCTGCCCCACCGGCATCGCCCACACCTACATGGCCGCCGACTCGCTCGCCCAGGCCGCGGAGGCGCGCGGCGTCGAACTGCACGTGGAGACCCAGGGCTCGGCCGGGGCCACCCCCCTCGACGCGGCGGTGATCGACGCCGCGGACGCGGTCGTGTTCGCCACCGACGTCGGGGTGCGCGACCGCGGCCGGTTCGCCGGCAAACCCGTCGTCGAGTACGGGGTCAAGAAGGCCATCGACGCGCCCGACCAGGTCCTCGACGAGGCGCTGGCCGCAGCCCAGGACCCCCGGGCACGGCGCGTGTCGGCGGACTCCGGCGCCGCCGACGGCGGCTCCGGCTCGGGCGGGTCCGGCTCCGACGAGCACTGGGCTCGCGGACTGCAGCGCGCCGTCATGACCGGCGTGTCGTACATGATCCCCTTCGTCGCCGCCGGCGGGCTCCTGCTCGCGCTGGGATTCCTGTTCGCCGGGTACGACGTCGCGTTCGTGTGGGAAGAGCTCGCCACCGGGTTCTCACTCACCGACCTGCCCGGGGAGGTGTGGTACCTCGACGGCGAGATCGTGTCCGCCGGGACCGCCGGAGCCGAGGTCCTCACGCACTCCGGGCTGCGGCTCTACATGGGAGCCGTCCTGTTCGCGATCGGCCAGGCCGCGATGGGCTTCATGATCGCCGTGCTTTCGGGCTACATCGCCTACGGCCTGGCCGACCGTCCCGGCATCGCCCCGGGCTTCGTCGGCGGCGCCCTGTCGGCGACCCTCGGCGCCGGGTTCATCGGCGCGCTCGTCACCGGCATCCTCGCCGGCTACCTCGTGCGATGGATGACCACCTGGAAGACGCCGCGCTGGCTCGCCGGACTCATGCCGGTGGTGCTCATCCCGCTCATCGGTTCGCTGGCGATCGGCCTGCTGATGTTCCTGCTGCTCGGCCGTCCGCTGGCCTCGCTGACCTCCGCCATGGAGTCGTGGCTGGGCGGCATGACCGGCTCCTCGGTGATCCTCCTGGGCGTCATCCTGGGCCTGATGATGTGCTTCGACCTGGGCGGGCCGATCAACAAGGCGGCGTACACGTTCGCCACGGCCGGGCTGGTCGCCGACAACCCGGCGACGCTGCGGATCATGGCCGCCGTGATGGCCGCCGGCATGGTTCCGCCGCTGGCGATGGGCCTGGCGACCGTGGTGCGCAAGCGGCTGTTCAGCCCGGTGGAGCAGGAGAACGGCCGCGCCGCGTTCCTGCTGGGCGCGAGCTTCATCACCGAGGGGGCGATCCCGTTCGCCGCCGCCGACCCGCTCCGCGTCATCCCGTCGATGATGGCCGGTGGCGCCGTGACCGGCGCCCTCATCATGGCGTTCTCGGTCGAGTCGTACGCGCCCCACGGCGGGCTGTTCGTGGTGTTCGCCATCAACCCGGTCTGGGGCTACCTCCTGGCCATCCTCGCCGGCACCCTCGTCGCGTGCGCGGCCGTGGTGGTCGCCAAGACCACCCGCCGCGAGCCCACCCCGGCCCCGGCCGCCGCAGCACAGCCGGTCGCGGCCTGACACCAGAACCTGCACGATGACGGGGGAACCCCCGGCACCGGAATACACAGAGGAGACACCATGCCCAGCACCACCGTCACCGTCGGATCGGCCGAGGGCCTCCACGCCCGCCCCGCGGGGATCATCGCCGAGGCCGCCGAGAAGTACGAGACCGACATCGAGATCACCTACGACGACGAGGAGGCCGACGCCGCGTCCGCGATGCTCATCATGGCGCTCGGCGCCGAGAAGGGCGCCACGGTGACCGTCAGCGGAGAGGACGCCGACGCGGTGGCCGAGATCGCCGCGCTCATCGAGCAGGATCTCGACGCGGAATGACCGTCCTGGTCGTGGGATCCGGCGGGTATCTCGGCTCGCGCCTGGTACCCGCCCTGCTCGATCGCGGTCACCGCGTCCGGGCCGGCGTCACGGACCCCGGTCGTGCCGCGACGCGCCCCTGGTCCGATCGGGTCGAGACCGTACGGTGCGACGTCCTCGACCCGGCGAGTCTCGCGGCCGCCCTCGACGGGGTCGACGAGGTGGTCTACCTGGTCCACCGGATGGGCGGCGGCGCCGACTTCCGCCGCGAGGACGCCGAGGGCGCGGAGGCGATGCGCCGGGCGATGGCCGCCGCCGGCACGGAGCGGTGTGTCTACGTCTCCGGACTGGCCCCCTCGGGGGACGACCGGCTGCCGCTCTCGCAACACATGGCGTCGCGGCTCGAGGTGGAATCACTGCTCTCGGCCGGGTCCACGCCCGTGTTCACGCTCCGGGCCGGGGTGATCCTGGGCGCGGGCTCGACGAGTTTCGAGGTCCTCCGCACGCTCTGCGAGCTGCTCCCCGTCCAGCCGGTGCCCCGATGGATGCGACACCGGAGGGTCGAGCCCGTCGCCGAACGGGACGTCGTGGAGGCCCTGTGTCACGCCCTGGACGGAGAGCCCCGCACCGGCCACGCGGACCTCGGCTGCGGGGAGGCCCTGACCTACCCCGCGCTGCTGGCGCGCTACTCCCGCATCGCCGGGCTGCCGACGGTGCGCCTCCCCGTGCCCGGGGTGCCGTGGGACCTCGTCGCCGCCGGACTGGCACCCCTGGTCGATCAGGACGGGGCGACGGTCAGCGCGCTGATCGAGAGCCTGCAACACGACATGGTGGTCGGCGATCCCGCCGCGGGGCTGCTCCCCGGGGACTGGGAGATGACGGGGATCGACGAGGCGATCCGGGTCGCGCTCGCGGACGCCGCAGGCTAGGTGGGATGTCCAGCGCGGCCACCGCCGATGCGACATCCGCTGACCCGCTTAGGTAACCTCGATCACAACTGACACTCGTCAATCCGCGAGAGTCTCGAGATCGAGGCCCGAGACGACCGCCCGAGGAAACAAAGAGGTCGCGCATCATGACGTCGCGTATCGCCACCCCGCCGGTCGCCCCGGGCCGTGAGGCCCTGTTCCGTCCCCTCGAGGTCAGGTCGCTGCGTCTGGCCAATCGCCTCGTCATGTCCCCCATGACCCGCATGGGCTGCCCCGACGGCCTGCCGGACGAGGTCAACCGCGACTACTACGCCGACCGGGCCGCAGGCGGAACGGGACTCGTGGTGACCGAGGGCATCGGCGTCGACCACCCGACCTCGGTCGACCATTCGTGGATCCCCCGCCTCGACACGCCGGAATCCGTATCGGCCTGGCGTGTGGTGACCGACGCCGTCCACGCCGCCGGCGGCCGGATCATCGCCCAGCTCTGGCACGTCGGCCCGCTCTGGGGCGCGAACGCCCGCTTCGACCGGGCCCACCGCGACCGGCTGATGGAGATGCACCCCATGCGCCCGTCCGGGCTCTGGGGGACGCCGGGCGTCACCACGTACTCCGAGCGCAGCGTCGCCCGCTGGTCGCCCGAGGTGCCGCCGATGACCGACACCGACATCTCCGAGGTCATCGACGCGTTCGCCCGCTCCGCGCGCCTGGCGATGGAGGCCGGTTTCGACGGCGTGACGCTGCACGGCGGCCACGGCTACCTGCTCGACGCGTTCGTCTGGGCCGACACCAACCGCCGCGCCGACGACTGGGGCGGCGACCTGGCCGCACGCAGTCGCTTCCCCGCCGCGGTCGTGTCCGCCGTCCGCGCCGCGATCGGCCCCGACGCGCCGCTGTTCTACCGCTTCTCCCAGCACACCCAACAGGACTACACGGTCAGCAAGGCGACCACTCCCGACGAACTGGGCGTCTACCTGGGCGCACTCGCCGAGGCCGGGGTCGATCTGCTCGACGCCTCGACCAGGCGGTTCAGCGACGCGGCATTCCCCGACCTGGGAGGTGACGACGGCGAGGTGACCCTGGCCGGTTGGGCCCGCCGGCTCACCGGCCTGCCGTCCGGCGCCGTGGGCGGGGTGGGGATCGGGACGTCCCTGCGCGAGCAGAAGTCGGGCAAGCCGGCCATCGCCGCGGACAACATCGATGCGGTCGTGGAGTGCATGGAGCGCGGCGAGTTCGACCTCATCTCCGTGGGTCGACTGCACCTTGCGGATCCGTCGATCGCCGAAGTCCTGCGCACGGCCGGGCCACTGCCGGAGTTCGTGCGCGAGGTGCACGAGATGCCGTTGCGCTCCCCCGCCTGACCCGCCGCGCCGGGTTTCCGGCAGCGCGAGACGAATCCTGGCCGGACCGCCGAAACGGGACTAGCCTTCGGCCATGACCGTCACCGACGAACTGCTCGAGGCCGCCAAGGCCTACCAGGCCGACTTCGACAAGGGCGACCTGCCCATGCCGCCCGGGCGGAAGATCGCCGTGGTGGCCTGCATGGACGCCCGTCTCAACCCGTACGGCCTGCTGGGCCTGACCGAGGGCGACGCGCACGTCATCCGCAACGCCGGCGGGGTCGTCACCGACGACGTCCTGCGCTCGCTGACGATCAGCCAGCGTCTGTTGGGTACCGAGGAGATCGTCCTGATCCACCACACGGACTGCGGGATGCTCACCTTCCGCGACGACGACCTCAAGGACCGGATCGAGTCCGACACCGGCCTGCGGCCCCGCTGGGCGCCGGAGTCGTTCCCCGAGCCGGAGGCCGACGTGCGCCAGTCGATCGCCCGCGTCGAGTCCGATCCGTTCCTGCTCCACGCCACCGCCGTCCGCGGCTTCGTCTACGACGTCGGCACCGGGGAGTTGCGCGAGGTCGCCCGCGCGTGACGCGGACCTGCTGATGCCCCTTCCCGGGGAAGGGCGATCGCGCTAAGTTGGAGGTTCCTTCATCCCGCGCCGAACTGTCCCGGCGATCCCGCACGGAGCCCCGCAGTGTCCACACACACTCACTCAGCCGAGACCACTCGTTCCGTCAACCCGTTTCGGGTCGCCCTGCTAGTCGGCGGCCTCATAGCCGTGGGCTTCGGCGTCGCTGTCCTCTTCTGGCCCGCGAAGACGGCAGTTGCCGTGACCGGGGTGCTGGCCGTCTACGCGATCGCGGCCGGCGTCGTCTACATCGCCGTGGCGGCCGTCGCCAGGTGGCAGAGCACGGGTAGCAGGATCGGCCACGCCCTCCTCGGAGTGCTGTTCATCCTCGCCGGCGCCTATGCGTTCGCCTCTCTCCAGGAGTCGGCGGCGTTCCTCGCTCTCTTCGTCACGGTCATGATCGGCGTGATGTGGATCGTCGAGGGTTTCACCGCTCTGTTCACCCTCGGCGAGACCGGGTCGAGCACGGTGACGGTCATCTTCGCGATCATCTCCGTCCTCGCCGGATTCGCGCTGCTCAGCACCCCGGTGTGGGGCGCGGGGTTCCTCTGGTGGCTCTTCGCGATCTCCCTCGTCGTCCTCGGCGTACTCAACGTGGCCCGCGCTTTCCCGCTTAGGGGCTGACGGCCGGACCACCCAAACCCGCCTCCCCGCACGCGGGCACCCCGGGAGATGTTCCAGAGACCGGTAGCGCACCGGTCGAGCCCAGTGCGGATCGCTGTTAACCTCGGCCCCGGCGCACCGGTTGTGACCCGGATCGCCTCATCACCCCGACGAAAGGACTCCCCTGCAATGGGTTCAGACGCTCTCGGTTCCCTCGGTTCTCTCGCGGCGGGCTCCCTCGCCGCCCCGCTCCTTGGTTCGCTCGGTCTCGGCTCCCTTCTCCAGGGGGCCGGCAGTGACGTCGGCAGCGCGACCGACTCTCTGACCGGGCTGTTGCCCACGGACCTCCTCGGCGGCCTCTCCTGACCCGGACGGGATACACGCAAGACCCCGGGACGCAGTTCTTCGTCCCGGGGTCTTCTGTAGCGCGCGCCGGAGATCGGCGTCACGACGGCGTCAGGTGTGTGCGCCCTCGGCCTGCTGCTCGTCGGAGTACATGGACGTCTTGCTGGTCTCCGGGGCGAGGACCAGCGAGATGATGGTGAGCACGCTCAGGCCGACCAGGTAGTAGCCGACGTAGGCGACCGAGTAGTTCTGCACCAGCCACACCGCGACGAACGGGGTCAGCGCCGCGCCCAGGATCGCGGAGAAGTTGTACGCCACTCCCGAGCCCGTGTAGCGCGTATGGGTGGGGAACAACTCGGGAAGCACCGCGGACATCGGCCCGAAGGTCAGCCCCATGAGCATCATGCCGACGCACAGGAAGAGCAGCATCCGGACCACGTCAAGGTCCTCGCCCGTACCCATCGCGTCCGGGTCGAGCCACCAGCCGAAGCTCAGGCCGAACAGGATGATGGCGGCGGTGACGCCGATCAGCATCCGACGGCGCCCCAGCTTGTCGGCCAGGAGGCCGGCCACCGGCACGAACGCGGCGAACAGGACGATCGCGATCACCTGGATGATGAGGAACGACCGGTACCCGTAACCGAGCCCGCCGGCGTCCGCGCCACCGATCGCGAACGACAGGATCCACGTGGTCATCAGGTAGAACAGGCCGTACGTGGCCAGCATGATGAACGTGCCGAGGATGATCTCCCACCAGTTGCGGCGGAACACCTCCGAGACCGGGGTCTTGACCCGCTCGTTGTTGGCGATCGCCCGGGCGAAGACCGGCGTCTCCTCGATGCGGAGCCGGACGTACAGGCCGACGGCGACCATCACGATCGACAACAGGAAAGGCAGACGCCAGCCCCACACCAGGAACGGGTCGCCCAGTTCCGCGGCGGTGGAATCGTACGAGAACCAGATCGTGAGCAGCAGGAAGATGCCGTTGGCGAGGATGAAGCCGAACGGCGCGCCGAGCTGCGGCCACATGGCGGCGAACGCGCGCTTGCCCGGTTGCGCCGTCTCGGAGGCCAGGAGCGCCGCACCCGACCACTCGCCGCCCAGGCCGATGCCCTGGAAGAAGCGCAGGATCGTCAGCATCGCCGGGGCCCAGAGACCGATCTGGTGGATCGTCGGCAGCAGGCCGATGAGGAACGTCGCGATACCCATGGTCAGCAGCGCGCCGACGAGGGTGACCTTCCGTCCGAGACGGTCCCCGTAGTGACCGAAGACGATGGACCCGAGCGGCCGCGCGATGAACGCCGTACCGAAGGTGGCCATCGAGGCCAGCAACGCGGTGCCCGAGTCACCGCCTGCGAAGAACAGCAGCGGGAAGACCGATACCGCGGCCGTCGCGAAGATGTAGAAGTCGTAGAACTCGATCGTGGTCCCGATGAGCGAGGCGAGGATGATCCGGCGCCGGGGCACCGGCTCGGCCGAGATCGTCTCCGGGACCGCGGTACCCGTCCCGTGGGGCCCTGTGGACCCGTTCGGCGTTGCCATGTTCCTCCTAGGACATCTAAAACGGCGAATCTACTGTCGACCACCGACCGTCGACCGCGACAAGCGTAGGCGGCCAGGTGATGTGGGTCACCCTGCCCAGTGGTGGCTGTGCACATGGCACAGATCAGCCCGTCGATTTTCGCGATCGCTGCGCACGGTGTCCAATCCCTCCCCCGCCGCCGGGGCGTGCGGGGGTGGTGCGGGTGATGCGGCGTGCGGGTGATGCGGCGCGCAGGGGCGGCGCGGGTGATGCCGTGTGCCGGGTCAGCGCGTCCGGTAGTGGGAGTACGCGGTCCCGCCGGCGAAGACGCGATGGGCGGCGAGCTCCAGGTCCAGCGTCGTGTCCGGGGGCAGCGCGCGCAGTCCGCCGCCCACGACCCTGGGGACGACGAACAACCGGAGATCCGAGACCAGCCCCGCGAGGATCGCCGCGCCGGCCGTGGTGGGTCCGAAGATCTCCACCTCGCCCGGCGCCTCATCGACGATGCGGCGCAGAGTGTCCAGGTCGAGTCGCGGGACGAGGCGATCACGATCGGAGACGAGGTCGTTCGCGGTCATCGACGAGGACACCACGGTGCGGGGGATCGCCTTCCACCTCTCCGCGAACTCGTGCTCGTCGGGGCTCCACGAGTCGTCCTCCGGTGGCGACAGCCAGTACTCCATCAGCTTGTACGTCCGCCGGCCGAGCACCTCGTGGACGACGGGCCCCAGACGTTCCACGTGGAACCGGAACACCTCGCCGCTCGGGGCGGACCAGTTGAAGTCGCCACTCGCGTCCGCGGCGTACCCGTCGACCGGGACGGTCGCGGTGTAGGTCAGCGTGCCCATGGCCGTCCTCCAGCCCTTGTCCGTGATGTGGGCGGTCGTGATGAGGGCAGTGTAGTGCCGTGCGCAGGTTCCAGACTGAGCGTTTCCCGCGATTCGGTGTCCGGCGCCCGCGGCGGCGTCGGGTCAGTCGGACACCGCGCGGTCGGCGTCCCGACGCTCCCGCTCCTGCGCCTCGGCGATGGCCTGACGTGCGTAGACCCACCGGGCGGTGGAGTTCAGGTGCGAGCGGTGGTCACCGATGTGCAGCCCCCAGGACAGCAGGGTGATGACGCGGTTCCGGAAGCCGATGAGGAAGGCCAGGTGCACCACCAGCCACAGGACCCAGGCGAGGAAGCCGTGGAGCTCGAGCGGCCCGATCTTGGCCACCGCGCTGTAGCGCGACACCGTCGCCATCGACCCCTTGTCGAAGTACTTGAACGGCGGGCGCTCGGACGGGGACCGTCCCCCCTCGACCTCGCGGACGATCTGCTTGGCGACGTATTTGCCGCCCTGGATCGCGACGGGGGAGACGCCCGGCAGGTTGTCGAGGTTGATCATGTCGCCGATCACGAAGATCTCCGGGTGCCCGGGCAACGAGAGATCGGGGTTCACCAGGACGCGGCCCGCCCGGTCCACCTCGGCGCTGGTCTGGTCGGCGAGCATCTGGCCCAGTGGGCTCGCCTGGACGCCGGCCGACCAGATCTTGCAGGTCGAGTCGATCCGGCGGAGCGATCCGTCGGGGTCCTTGACCTCGATTCCGCTGTAGTCCACATCGGTCACCATGGCGTTGAGCTGGACCTCCACACCCAGTTCCTCCAGCCGCCTGCGGGCCGCGTTGCCGAGCTTCGGCCCGAAGGGCGGCAGGACGGCGGGGGCGGCGTCGATGAGGATGATGCGGGCCCGGCCCGGGTCGATCCGGCGGAAGCTGTTCTTCAGGGTCCGCTGCGCCAGCTCCGCGATCTGTCCGGCCATCTCCACGCCCGTGGGACCGGCGCCGACCACCACGAATGTCAGGAGGCGACGACGTTCCGCGTCGTCCTCGGTCACCTCGGCCTGTTCGAAGCAGCCCATGATCCTGCTCCGCAGTTCCAGGGCGTCATCGATGGACTTCATGCCGGGAGCCCAGCGCTCGAAGTGGTCGTTCCCGAAGTAGGACTGGTTCGCGCCGGCGGCGACGACGAGGCTGTCGTACTCGAGTTCGAAGTCCACGTGCCCGGCGGCCGCGTGGACGGTCCGCGCGGCCACGTCGATCCGGTCCACCTCACCGAGGGCGACCGTGGCGTTCTCCTGGTCGCGGAGGACCAACCGGGTGGAGGGCGCGATCTCCCCGACCGACAGGATTCCGGTCGCCACCTGGTACAGCAGGGGCTGGAAGAGATGGTGGCCGGTCCTGGCGACCAGGGTGACGTCCACGTCCGCCTTGTCGAGGGCGCGGGCGGCGGCGAGGCCTCCGAAACCCGACCCGATGATGACGACGCGGTGGCGACGATCCGCCGGGGCCTGAGCACCCGTCACCGGATGAGAGTTCATGGTCATGGTGCCTCCTCGACCCACTACTGTCCGGGTTCCGAGCCCCGCGGGGCCCACTCCCGCCGATCCTAGACCGCCCGACCGGGCCGGGGTCCCGAGCCGCCGAACCGTGCCGGACCGGAGTCAGACCCGAACCTGCGCAGGAAGCACAGCAGCAGCGCGATCACGACGGAGGCCGCGAGCACGAACTGGCCACCGAGGTAGCTCGCGGTCTCCGCCGCGGCCGTGAGCCAGGGGGTCGTGGCCCCGTGCACCCACATCATCACCGGCCGGTCCACGGAGACGGTCTCGTCGTCGGAGACGGCGAACGCCAGCCCGGCGAAGACCGCCAGGAGGGCCAGCAGGAACCCGGCGCCCGCCGCCGGTGCCCTTCACCGGGACGCCCCGGGGGAGGGCCGGGGGTCGCCGTCGTCGATGGTCATCGCCCCAGCGTAGGGACGCGCACCGGGAAAATCAGTAAAAACTACTGCCGGGCGCCGCGGTGGTGATTGCTCCGTCGACCAGGTGGACCTGCGAGTCGCACCGGGCCGCCATCGTGGCGTCGTGCGTGACGAGCATCAGCGCCACGTCGAGCTCACGCGCGGTACCGAGCAGGAGGTCCATGACGACCCGACCGGACACGGAGTCCAGCGCACTCGTCGGCTCGTCGGCGAGCAGGAGCGACGGCCCGCTCATCAGGGCGCGCGCCACGGCCACCCGCTGCCGCTGCCCGCCGGACAGCGCCCCGACCGACCGGTCCGCGGCGTCACCCAGTCCCACCACGCCGAGCAGCTCGTCCGCGCGCTCGCGGGCGTGGAGCCGTCGGGCGCGGGACGGCCGCGACCCCAGCCACACCATGGCCTCGAGCTGTTCCCGGGCCGTGAGCGACTCGATGAGGTTGGCCTGCTGGAACACGATGCCGATCTCGCGTCGGCGCAGCTCGGCCCCCCGGCGCGCGTCCACCGCGGCCAGGTCCACGGCCCCGTCCCCGGTCTCCAGCCACACGTGCCCGGAGTCCGGTCGGGCGAGCGTGGCGGCGACGGCGAGCAGGCTCGACTTCCCCGATCCCGAGGGGCCGGTCACCGCGAGGCTGCGGCCCCGCCCGATCGAGAGCGAGACGTCGTCGACGGCGGTGACCCTGCCGTGGCCGTCGGGGAACGTCAGGACGACGTTCTCCATCCCGAGGGCGGTCGGGACGGGCGCGGTGGTCACGGGGGCATCGTGGAGGGCGGTACGGGTCAGTGCGGTACGGGGCATGGCGGTTCTCCTGGTGGTGGGTCGCGGTGAGGACGCCGGGGTCGACGACGACGAGGTGAAGCAGGTGCCGGACTCGGAGCCGTTCATCGGGCCGCCCCCAGTGCCGAGTTGGGGTCGGCGGTCAGCACGGGCCGCAGTGAGACGGCGGCGCCCGCGAGGCCGAGCACGGCGAGCAGCGCGGCCGGCACGAGGGTGGTCCCGGCCGAGACGACGAACGGCACGGTGCCGCCGACTGCCAGGCCGACCAGGGCGGCGATCCCGACCCCGCCCGCGACGCCCACGGCCAGGACGACCGCGGCCTGGCCGACCGAGTCGCGGACGACCGCGGCGGTGGACGCCCCGAGCGCCTTGAGCACGGCGACGTCACGACGGCGCTGCATCCCCCAGACGGCGAAGAACGCGCCCACGACCAGCGCGGTGACGGCGAGGAGCATGGTGGTCATCGTGCTCAGCGAGGTGTTCTCGGCGCGGTGCGAGGGCAGTGCCCCGACGAGTCCGTCGGCCTCGACCAGCGTGAGGCCGGCGTCGGAGGCGACGGCCTCCGGGTCGACGTCCGCCGCCACGGCCACGGTGGTGGCGGCCCCGCCGCGCGGAGCGAGCGAGTGCCAGGTGTCGAGGTCGGTGACGACGACAGGGGTGTGCGAATGCCAGAGATCACCGGTGTGTCCGGCGACCGCCAACGCGCTGCCCCCGAGGCTGATCACGCCGACGTCGGCGCCCACCTCGTCGTCGACACCGTCGGAGACCAGGACCTCCCCCGGCGCCGGTGGCGCCACCGATCCCACCTCGTCGGCCAGTCCCACGGCGACGACGGAGACGCCGGTCTCGGTACCGTCGTCCAGGGTGATCCGGGCGAGTCCCACCGGGACGGCCGACGGGTCCCCGGCGGCCACGGCGGCCACCTGGTCGGCGGTGAGTGCGGCGCGGTCGAGGTCGACGGCGCCGGAGTCGTCGGCGGGAAGGACGAAGCCGGAGCCGTCCGCGCCGAGCGCCCGGAGCGCGGACACGCTCTGGTGCGCCAGCCCGGCGGTCAGGCCGAGCAGGCCCGCCACCAGGACGGACAGCATCAGTACGACGCCCGTGATGAGGGCGAAGCGCCACCGCGCCGTGCGGAGCTCGCGGAGTGCGAAGAACATGGGGTCCCTTTCGTGGGGTCTACCTGTCGTGGAGGTCTGCCTCCAGGCTCGTCCCGCCGACGCCGCACCGGATCGGCCACGAGGGTGGTTCCGCGGCGTCGAACGGTGGGGCCGGCCTCCATCGTTCGATGGATGCCGGGTGCCCCACCGGCGACTAGCGTCGACCGGATGATCCCCGCGCCCGCGTCCGCCGCCGCGCCTGCCCCTGCGCCGACCACCGCCGCCGAGCTCCCGCCCGAGTCGGCGGGGGTGCGTGCGGTGTTCGCGCAGCTCCAGGTGGCGCTGCACACGTTGGTGGCCGCACTGCTGGCCCTCACGTTGGTCAGCGCGCACCGGGACACCTCCGGCATGCCCGATCCGCCGGCGGTCGCCGCCGCCGTGGGGTTCACGGTCGTGTACGTCGCGGGGACGGTGTGGGCGCGCCGTCGCCCGACGACCGCCGCCGTCCGGGCCGGTTGGCTGGTCGCGGTCCTGGCGTTGTGGGCGTGCCTGGTGGTCCGGGTTCCCGAGGCCGCCTACCTGGTATTTCCTCTGTTCTTCCTGGTCCAGTTCCTGCTCGGCGTGTGGGCGGGCACCGCGGCGGTGGCGGCGCTGGCCGCCGTGGCGGTCGTCGCCCTGGCCCTGCATCACGGGTTCACTCCCGCCGGGGTCATCGGCCCGACGGTGGGAGCGCTCGTGGCCCTCGGCCTGGGGGCCGGTGTGCGGGCACTGCACCGCGAGTCCCAGGCCCGGCGGGAGGTGATTGCCGAGCTCGTGGCCACCCGCTCGGCGCTCGCCGGGCGGGAACGGGAGGTGGGCCGGGAGGCCGAGCGCGCGCGGCTGGCCGGGGAGATCCACGACACCGTCGCGCAGGGGCTCGCGAGCATCGGGATGCTGCTGCACGCGGCCGAGCGCACCGCGCCCTCGAGCCCCGCCGTCGACCAGATCCGCCTGGCCCGCGAGGTGGCGGGCGAGAACCTCACCGAGACGCGCAGGCTCATCGCCGCCCTGCGGCCCGCGCCGCTCGACGGCGTGTCGCTGGCCGGGGCGCTGGGCCGTGTGGCCGCGAGGTGCCGGGCCGAGAATCCCGGGCTCGAGGTGTCGGTGGCCACCGAGAACGCCGGCGAGCACGCCACCGAGTCCTCCACCGAGCCGCCGGCGGAGCTCGCCGCGGTGCTCGTCCGGGTAGCGCAGGAGGCGCTGGCGAACGCCGTGCGGCACGGTGCGCCGCAGCGGATCACACTGACCCTGTCCGGCTCCCCCACCGCCGTGGTCCTGGAGATCGCCGACGATGGCCGCGGTTTCGACGTCGCCGCCCCGCGCACCGCCGCCTCGTTCGGGCTCGACGGCATGGCGCGGCGGGTGGGCGACCTGGGCGGGCGGTTCGAGGTCGACTCCGAGCCGGGGTCGGGCACGGTGGTCCGTGCCGAGCTGCCGGTGCGGGAGATGGCGCCGGGGACCCGGTTGGGGTACGAGAGATGACGACTACGAGGACGCGTGTCCTGATCGCGGACGATCACGCGGTGGTGCGAACCGGGCTGCGTGCACTGCTCGCCGCCGATCCCGCGATCGAGGTGGTCGCCGAGGCGGCGGCGGCCGGCGCTGCCGTGGAGCGGTGCCGGATCGGGGACGTGGACGTGGTGTTGATGGACCTGCGGTTCGCGGGGGATGCCACCGCCGGTGTGCTGGCCACCGCCGCGATCCGCGACCTGGCCGACCCTCCGCAGGTGTTGGTGCTGACGAGCCACGACACGGACGCGGACATTCTCGGCGCCATCGAGGCCGGGGCCTGCGGTTATCTACTCAAGGACGCCGGCCCTGACGAGCTGTTGGGCGCGGTGCGCGCTGCCGCCGCCGGCGAGAGCGCGCTGTCCCCCACTGTCGCCGCGCGGTTGATCAGCCGGATGCGCGACCCGCGGCCGGTGCTGACCGAGCGGGAGGCGGAGGTCCTGCGCGCCGTCGCCACCGGGGCGACCAATCGGCAGGCCGCCGCGTCGCTGCACGTGTCGGAGGCGACGGTCAAGACCCACCTCGTCCACGTCTTCGACAAGCTCGGCGTCACCTCGCGGACCGCGGCGGTGGCGCGGGCACGTGAGCTGGGCCTGGTGTGAGGGTCTCGTACATGCGGATCGCCACGGCGGCCGCCGACACCGCGCTGACCACGGCGGCGGCCCACACCGCGGCGTGCATCCCCATGGCGTCGGCGACGATCCCCCGAACACCGCGCCGACCGCGTAACCCAGGTCGCGCCACACGCGGTAGACCCCGACGGCTCGTCCCCGCCACACGGGGTGGGCCACGTCGCCGATCGCCGCCAACAGCGTCGGATAGACCATCGCGGTCCCGGCTCCCAGGATCACGGTCCCGACCGCCCACGTGCTGAATCCACTGCCGAGGGCGATGACGACCAGGGCGACCGCCTGGGTGGCCATCCCCATTGAGATCAGGTGCTTGCGGCCGATCCGGTCCGAGAGCGCGCCGGTGAACAGCTGTCCCACGCCCCAGACGGCGGGGTAGAGCGCGAACAGGAGTCCGATCTGTCCCACGGACAGACCCGCGGTGGCGAACAACAGGGGGAACAGTCCCCAGGACAGTCCGAAGTTGAGGTTGTTGACGAGCCCGGCCTGGCTGGCCGAGGACAGAGCCGGTTCTGTGAAGCTGGTCTGGATCGCGATCTCGCGGTCCGTCATGTCGGCGTGGAGATGGTCGTGCAGTCCGTCGGGGCGGGCGGTGTGCCGCCCCGCGTCCACCAGGGCGTGATCGCGGGTCTCGCGGACGAAGATCCCGGACAGCACCAGGGCCAGGGCCGTATAGGCCACTCCGACCAGGAACGGCGCCGGTCGCAGACCGTACTGCCCGGCCAGATAGCCGGCGAGCAGCGAGGTCACCGCGACCGCGCCGTATCCCGCCGCCTCGTTGAGCCCCATCGCCAGACCGCGCTGTCGCGGGCCGACGAGGTCGATCTTCATGACCACGATCGTGGACCAGGTCAGGCCCTGGTTGATGCCCAGCAGGATGTTCGCGGCCACCACCCAGCCCCAATCGGGCGCCCAGATGAGCATGAGCGGGACCGGGATGGCGAAGAGCCACCCGACCAACAGGACGGGTTTGCGTCCGTATCGATCGGAAAACGTCCCGGCGAAGTAGTTCGCGATCGCCTTGGTGACACCGAAGGCCGCGACGTAGGTGAAGATGAAGGTGTAGCCGGTCAGGCCGAAGACGTCCGTCGCCAGCAGGGGCAGCACGGTCTGCTGCTGTCCCACCATGCCGCCGACCAGCGCATTGATCGCCGCCAGCAGCGTGAACTGGGCGGCGTTGGCCTTGAGGCCGAGTACGGGTGCGCGTTCGGGGGGCATGCTCCCCTTTCATGACTGAGTCCGCTGTGTGGTCAGTCCATGGCGCACTATACCCCAGCGGGTATTGATCCTGCCGGTTTCGCCAACTGTACACAGTTGACTACAGTCAGGCTGTACACACTTGACTACAGCGGCGAGGTCAGCGATTGTCCCGCCTCACCCCGCACCCACATCGGAGGACCACATGACCGGAACCCGTCCCGAGATCGCGGCCACCCCCGGCACGGATCGCGCGAACCGCCTGGCCGGAAAGACCGCGATCGTCACCGGAGGCGGACAGGGCGTGGGCCGCGGGATCTCGCTCGGCCTGGCCGAATCAGGCGCCTCGGTCCTGCTGGTCGGGCGGACGCCCGAGAAACTCGAGAAGGTCGCCGAGGAGATTCGCGAGATCGGCGGTGCGGCCGAATGCCTGCCGGTCAACATCACCGCGGAGGGCGCACCCGAGGCGATCGTGGACGCAGCGGTCACGCATTTCGGAGGGGTCGACATCCTCGTCAATAACGCGAACATGGCCCGGCCCCTGCCACTGTCCGACTACCCCGACGACGGTTTTCGCAAGGCCTTCGAGTCCGGCCCCCGCGTGTCGCTCACGCTGATGAAGCTGACCCGCCCTCTCATGGCGCAGAGGGGCGGTGGGGTGATCATCAACCTGGTGACCTCGGCAGCCGTCCGGTGGGATCCCTCCAACTACGGCATCTACGGGGCCGTGAAGGAGAGCATGCGCGCCCTCACACGGGCCGCCACGTACGAATGGGCCGACGACGGAATCCGCGCTCTCAACGTCGCTCCGCATGCCCACAGTCCCGGGCTGGACTGGTGGATGGACAACAACCCCGAGGAAGCCGCCGAGTTCCTCTCCGCCATCCCCGCCGGCCGCGTGGGTGACCCGGTGACCGACATCGGCCGCCCGGTCGCCTGGCTCTGCTCGGCGGAGGCCTCGTACCTGAGCGGAGCGACGATTCCGCTCGACGGGGGCCAGTCCCGCTGGGGCTGACCACTGCCCTCCCGCAGCCGCACCACCAACTGTCAGTTCGATCAGGAGCACAAACGATGTCCCAGAATGCGCAACTTGCCGAGCTGTCCCGAGCCGGGGTGTCGGTCTGGCTCGACGACCTGTCCCGGAACCTGATCTCCTCCGGTCGCCTCGCGGAACTGGTGGAGACCCGGTCCGTGGTCGGGGTGACGACGAACCCGGCGATCTTCCACGCGGCGCTGACGAGCGGGACGGCGTACGACGAGCAGGTCAGCCACCTCCGAGGCCGAGGTCATGAGGTGGACGCCGTGATCCAGGCCGTCACCACCGACGATGTCCGTGCCGCCTGCGACATCCTGGCGCCGGTGTACGAGCGAACCGGGACAGTAGACGGGCGGGTATCGATCGAGGTCGATCCGCGACTGGCTCACGATGCCGAGGCCACGGTGGCACAGGCAAAGGAGCTGTGGCAGATCGTGGACCGACCCAACCTGCTGATCAAGATTCCGGCCACCACGGCCGGGCTGGAGGCGATCAGTCGGGTGCTGGCCGAAGGCATCAGCGTGAACGTCACACTGATCTTCTCCGTCGAGCGCTACACACAGGTCGTTCAGTCCTACCTGGACGGTCTGGACGCCGCCGCCCTGGCCGGCCACGACCTGTCGTCCATCCACTCCGTGGCGTCGTTCTTCGTCTCGCGGGTCGATACCGAGGTCGATGCCAGACTCGAGGCCATCGGCACACCGGCAGCGCTGGCTCTGAAGGGCCAGGCCGCGCTGGCCAATGCCTGGCTGGCCTACGCCGAGTATCAGCAGCACTTCGAGAGCTCCGACCGGTTCCGGAGCCTGGCCGGCCGTGGCGCCCGACCGCAGCGGCCGCTGTGGACGTCCACCGGCGTGAAGGACACGCGGTACAGCGACACCCTCTATGTCAGTGAGTTGGTCGCACCGGCGACGGTCAACACGATGCCGGCGGCGACCATGGAGTCGTTCGCCGACCACGGAGTCATTTCTTCGGAATCGAGCACCACAAGGTTTGCCGAGCCTGCAGCGCTGTTCGAGGCGCTCGGCGAGGTCGGGATCGACATGAGTGACGTCTTCGCTCAGCTGGAGCGCGAGGGCGTCGCCAAGTTCGACACGGCCTGGAACGAACTGATCACAGCGATGGGCGCACAACTGGCGTCCGGGTGAGCGCACGCCTTGGTTCCACCGTCTGCGAAATCGGCACGCCGCCGCGACGGGCCCCTCAGGAGAAGGACTCGTGGACGACGCCGCTTGTTCGCTACCGGACCCCGTCTCAGTGGAAGGTGCCGGCCACCCAGGGTGCGCCGATCAGGTGTGGCGCCCGCACCACGCAGTAGGCCAAAACAACTGTGACGCCGGTACAGGCAGCGGCCAACATTCTGTCCATGCCGGCGCCCGCACGGATTCGCAGTGGTCCGGTAGGCGGAAGTTCCACCATCGCTCGCCTCCGATACTGACGACGCCGCCGAGTAGAGGCACGCCCCGCTTGGTGATCACGTCGCCGAGGAGGTGCATCGCGACACCGGAAGTGACCGCTGCGCCGAGCGCGGCGCTGCCGACCGAAGCCGGCAGCGCAAACCACACCGTTACTGCAAGCGCCAACGAGAGCCCGGTGACGTAGATCCAATCCTGCTTCTTGGCCCAGTTCGGTGCCAGGCCGCGTATGGCCAGGCCAAGCATGAAGAAGAGCACCCCGATAGCGCCGTTCTTACCGAACGCCGAGACGAGGGCGGCCGTGCCGGCGCCCGCAAGAAGTGCGAACCACAACGTGTGGGTCGCGGTGCGGTGCCCGTTGCTGATCCGGGCGTCCTTGCGCGTCATCGTCAGGTCGTAGATGGTCTTCGAGACCCGCTCCGTGATGTGAGCGAGGGCCCTCGAGGCCAGCCCGAAGCTGCGAGCAAGGGTGCTCTGTGGTGTGTCGAGGTCCGGGAGAAGCGCCGCTCCGGCGGTGACACCCGCAAACACGAGCACCTCCGTGGGTGAGGTGGCCCCACCCCATTCGACTGGGAGGAAGGCCCCGATAGCCAACCCCGCGCCGGCGCCGCTCATCGCGTGCGTAGGTCCCATCACCATGTGCAGCGCACCTTGCTGTCCACCGAGGCTCGCCCCCGGATACGGACCGGGCCCCCTGGCCCAGAGCGACCGCACCGACGATGGATCTGGCCAACCGTGCGCTGAACGCCCAGCGGCAATTCACTGACACCGTAGCGTCGGGCTGACAACCTGTTTCCACAACCGACGACGAGAGTGTCGCCGTGCAGCCCAGATTGACGAGACACGCCGGTGCAGATTGACAAAACTAGGGCACGCCAGCCGAGCCCGTCAAAGCATCTTTGTCACCGCCATGTCATGGATGGCCGGGAAACCTTCTTGAGTCCTGCGCGCAGCGATCCCGAGGTAGGAAGTGGCGAGAAGGGGCCAGCAAATTGGCGGCAGCTAAACAAGCATTCGACGGGGTTCCCGCACTCAAAGTTGCGTTTGAACAACTTGAGCATTCTTGTGACCTAGTTTTCACAGCCCACGATCATTGCATCGATGAGTCGATCGACAGCACTTGAAATAGAGAAGTCCCCTCCTAGTGGTCCGCATTTGAAGTCTTCTTACGGTTGGCTTTCTTGAGGACTTCGTCGGCGGTTTTCGTCCAGACGAAGGGGTGGGATCGGTGGTTCCAGCCGTCGATGAAGGCGCGGATCTTCGCGTTGAGGTCCTTGACGGATGTAAAGATCCCACGGCGGATGGCCTGGCGTTCGACGATGCCGAACCACACCTCGACCAGGTTCATCCACGACGCGTGGGTGGGTGTGAAGTGGACCTTGAACCGGGGATTTTCGGCCAGCCAGGCCTTGACGTTTGCGTGCTTGTGGGCGGCGTAGTTGTCCATCACCAGGTGCAGCTCAACTGGCTGACCGTCGGCATCGACGACATGACGGTACGCCCGCTCGATCTGCTTCAAAAACGCCAGGAACTCCTGGTTCCGGTGACGCGGTTTGAGTGCGGCGGTGACCTGACCGGTGGCGATGTCCAGCGCCGCGAACAGGGTGCTGGTGCCGTGCCGGACGTAGTCGTGGCTGCGCCGCTCGATCAGGCCGGGCTGCATCGGCAAGATCGGCTGAGTACGATCCAGTGCCTGGATCTGGGACTTCTCATCCACGCACAACACGATCGCGTTCTCCGGCGGCGCCAGGTACAGGCCGCAGATGTCGGTGACTTTGCCGACCAGCTCAGGATCGGTGGAGAACCGGAACGACTCCGAGCGCCACGGCTTGATCCCGTAGGCACGCCACGCCGTGACCACCGTCGAGGCCGAGACCTTCAACCGGGACGCCAGCAGCCGCGACGACCAGTGGGTCACGCCCAGAGACTTCGGCGGCGGCATCAAGGTCGCCGTCACGATCTCCGCGTGATCGATCGTGCGCGGCCGACCAGAACGCTTCTCATCAGCCAGGCCCCCGATGCCCTTGTCCTCGTACCTGGACCGCCAGAGGTTCACCTTCGGCCGCGACGCCCCGGCCAACTCGGCGATCTCCGCATTACGCCGGCCCTCCGAAGCCAGCAGCACGATGCGAGCTCGCTGCACCATGCCTGCCGACATCGACTGCGAGCGCGTCATTCTCTCAAGCTTCTCGCGATCGCCGGGACGCAACATCAATGCCGGGGCAGGTCGATTCGCCATGCCCCATGATTTCACAAACCCAACTGTAAAACTACTTCACACGCACGACACTAGTGTCGCGTTTCTGAAGTTGGTTTAGGGTTCGCTTTCGCGAGGATCTGTTCGGGAGTTTTAGTCCAGACGAACGGGTGTTTGCGGTCGTTCCAGCCCGTGATGAACTGGCGAATCTTGGCATTGAGGTCCTTGACAGATGTAAAGACACCACGGCGGATGGCCTGCCGGTCGATGATCCCGAACCAGACTTCCACGAGGTTGAGCCAGGATCCGGACGTCGGGGTGAAGTGCACGTGGAACCGCGGATGCTGTGCCAGCCACACCTTCACCGCCGGGGTCTTGTGGGTCGCGTAGTTGTCCATCACCAAGTGCAGGTCAACCTCCGGGTAGGCGCGGTCGAGTTGACGCAGGAACGCCAGGAACTCCTGATGGCGATGCTTCGGCTTGACCGCGCCGGTGACGTGCCCGGTCGCAATGTCCAACGCGGCGAACAGAGTCGTGGTGCCGTGCCGCTTGTAATCGTGGGTGTGCCTTTCGATGCTGCCGGTGCGCATCGGCAGCATCGAGCCTGTCAAGATAATTGTGTGAGTTTTGGTTAGTGATGTCTGTCACATGTGGGGGTCGAAGCGTTCCGGGTAGGCCAGTGCGAGTTCGGCCAGTGCGGCTCGCCAACCGTGGATGGTGGCGCCTTCGACGAGTCTGGGGATCGATTTCCGGGGGCCTGCGTGGCCGTCTGCTCGGCGTTGAGCGTCCTTGGCGCGTTCTCGGTCTCGTCGGTCCTCGATGTTGCGTATGGCTAGCCATAGCAGCTTGATCGCGGCGGCATCGCTGGGGAAGTGCCCGCGGTTCTTGGTGATCTTGCGCAGCTGGTAGTTCAGCGACTCGATCGAGTTCGTGGTGTAGATCAGCTTGCGTGTGGCTGGGCCGAAGGCCAGGAACGGGATGAACCGCTCCCAGGCGGCCTCCCACGACCTGACGGCGGTGGGGTACTTGGCGCCCAGCGGCGATTCGGCGAAGGCCTCCAGTGCGGCTCTGGCGGCCTCGGCGTTGGCGGCGGTGTAGATCGGCTTGAGTGCCTTGGCCACGTTCTTGCGGTCGCTGTAGGACACGAACCGCATCGAGGCCCGGATCAGGTGCACCACGCAGGTCTGCACCTCGGCGAAAGGCCAGGTCGCGGCAATCGCCTCGGACAGTCCGGTCAGCCCGTCGCAGGCCACGATCAGGACGTCTTTGACGCCGCGATTGGCCAGTTCGGCGCACACGCTGGCCCAGAACGCCGCGCCTTCCTTGGCCTGCACCCAGATGCCGAGCACGTGCTTGACGCCCTCAAGATCGACCCCGACCGCGATGTGGGCAGCGCGGGTCTTCACGTGGGCTCCATCGCGGATCTTGATGTGGATCGCGTCCAGGAACACCACCGGGTAGAACGCCTCCAACGGGCGGTGCTGCCAGGCGGCGACTTCGTCCATGACCGCGTCGGTGACGTTGGCGATGGACTCGTGCGACAGCTCCACCCCCAGGGTCCGCGCGAGGTGGTGCTCGATCTCCCGGACGGTCATTCCGCCGGCGTACAGCGAGATGATCTGGTCCTCCAGCCCGCCGAGCCGGCGGGCGCCCTTCGGGACGAGCTGGGAGGCGAACGAGCCCTGCCGATCGCGGGGCTGATCCAGCTCCACCGGGCCGACCTCGGTGGCCACGGTCTTGCGCGAAGTGCCGTTGCGGTGGTTTCCGTCCCCGCCACGGGCGTGGGCATCGCGGCCCAGATGCTCGGTCAGCTCGGCGCCCATGCCCCGCTCAAGGACGGCCTTGAGCATCTCGTTCAAAAAGCCGTCCTTGCCAGTCAACTCCAACCCTCGCGAACGGGTCTCGGCGAGTACGTGATCAATCAGCGCATCCGAGAACACCTCCCGGCGAAGCCCAGCAGCATCTGATACATCCGTAGCGTCGTGGTCGTCAACAGCCATAGCGTTCATGATTCCTCCTCCGGCTCAACTCACACAGACCATCTGACACGCCCGCAGCATCGGCGCGGTCCTATCCAGCGCCTGGATCTGACTCTTCTCGTCAACACACAACACGATCGCGTTGTCCGGTGGCGCCAAGTACAACCCCACCACGTCGGTGACCTTCGCGACCAGTTCGGGATCGGTGGAGAACTTGAACGTTCCGGCCCGCCAAGGCTGCACCCCGAACTTGCGCCACGCCCTGGCCACGGTGGCGTTACCGATCTTCAGATGATCCGCCAGCAGGCGCGAGGACCAGTGCGTCACCCCGTACTTCTTCGGCGGAGGAGTCAACGTCGTGGTGATGATCTTCTGGTCATCTATCCGCTTCGGCCGGCCAGAGCGCGACTCGTCGAACAGGCCCGCGATCCCATCCGCCTCATACCCGCCTCGCCACTTCCACACCGTCGTCGGCGTCGTTCGCTCCCGGTCAGCGATCCGAGAGTTCGCCTGACCTTCCGCCGCGAGCAGGATAATCCGCGCCCGCATCGCCAACCCCGATTGGATCGACGTTGACCGCGTCCACGACTCCAACTCCTCGCGGTCACCATCACGAAGAATCAAAGCCGGAGCCGGGTTATTGGGCATGACCCATTCTCCCAAACACCCAAGCATTTAGGAACTAACGACACGCGACACTAGTAGGTCTGAGTGGCCTTGCCGGGCAAAGCACTTTGCGCCGTCGCACACACACCTGACTCATCGACTGCCTTGATAGCAAGCTCCCCACGTCGACTTCACGCAGTTCATGAGCCACGCTCAAGCACTCCCCGTGCACGACGAGGGTTCGTCAGTTCAAGGCCTATAGTCTAGCCTTCTACGTCCTTGGAACTATTATGCCGACTCGACGTTGCGGAGAGATGAGGTGTTCGCAGGTGAGGAGATGGATCCGGCAGAACTTTTGGGATGGACTTCTCGCCATCATCTCTCTGGCGTCGGGCGTCGCCACAACCCTCATCATGATTGGGAAGCTCCCCGCGACAGGGTGGATTGCCGCTGCCCCGGGACTAGCCACCTCCGTAGCGCTGTTTCTAGTGTGCGTGTTCAGCCTCAAAGTGCGGGCGCGGGAGAATAAGCTCCGCGCGGTGCAGCAGGAGTGTCTCGTCTTGGTGACGGAGGCGCTGATAGGAATTGCCCGGAGCGCAGGAGTTGAAACAACGACCCTCGGTGCCAGCGTTTTCATCGTTCGTCGCAACGTCTGGCAGAAGTTGGTTCGTCATCCTGGAACACTCAGACGGATTGCCCGACTTCGCTTCGGTGGCACACCCCACAAGAGCCGGGTCAAGTGGACGATGGGGACAGGCTGCATTGGGCGAGCGTGGGAGAGCAAGAACGAGGACTATACCTCGTGGACCGTGTCTGAGCTCGAGGAACAGAAGAAGGGGAGTACCGAGGGGCGCCGCGGCCGCGAGAGTATGACGGACTCTGAGCGCTCAGCGCTTGCAGGCAAGTACAGCGAGGTACGTGCCGCCGCGATTATCTCTAGCGCGGGCGAGGTAGTGGGCGTATTGTCGGTCGACCGCCCCGCGATCCATAAGGAAGGCAAGACTAGGGTATTGTCATCGGACACCGCTCGGAAGATGACCGCGACAACCGCGAGCCTCCTAGTGAAGGCCCTCCCCCTCAGCTAAAATCAGCGGCACCACAGGAGGTTGAAAATGGCTCCCAGATCGCATGAGAAGCCCAGTGCCCGGTCCGAAGCAGATGCTGCAGTGGTGTCCTACCTGCAGAGACTGCTCGAAGCTGACCTCTCGAGCCGCGTCCGAGCTGAGGTCCAGGAGCAGCTACGCCTCTACGGCATCCGTCAGCCACAGGTGGCGTAGTGCCTACGTTGGCGTAGCGTGTCGAGCGTCCTTCGAAGAAGCGTACGGGCCGCAGAACTGCAGCCTCATTCAAGGACAACTCCGACGTGGTGGCCCGCGCCGGGCTTCACGTAGCCCTCGACCCCGCCACCGCTGGCGGTTCGGATTCCGCCATTGCGCATACCCTTTCGGTCAACTCCGCCCAGCAGACAGTTACCTTTGTGGAAACCCTTCTTCACAAAGGAAACTTTCCTCTTGCCCACCACCAACGCCGCCTTCATCTGGTCCATCGCCAACAAGCTGCGCGGGCCCTACCAGCCCAACCAATACGGCGACGTGATCCTGCCGTTCACGATCCTGCGGCGCCTGGACGCGATCCTCGCGCCGACCAAGGCGGAGGTGCTCACCGAGTACGCGCGGTTGCAGGACAGCGGCATCGACCCGTTCGTGGTTCTGCGGTCAAGGTTCGGGCTGCCGTTCTTCAACACCTCGGTGTGGGACTTCGGCAAGCTCGCCGCGGACCCGGCGGGCCTGGCGGACAACTTGATCGACTACATCGAGGGGTTCTCACCCAACATCCGGGACGTCTTGACGGCTACAAGCTCCCCGAACTGATCGATGATCTGGACAAGAAGGACCGCCTGTTCCTGATCGTCAAGGACTTCGCGAACGTCGACCTGCACCCGGATCGGGTCAGCGGGCACGACATGGGCTACATCTTCGAGGAACTCATCAGAAAGTTCGCCGAGTCCAACAACGCCCAGGCCGGTGACCACTTCACTCCGCGTGAAGTCATCTCCCTGATGGTCGACCTGTTGTACGCCGACAAGGACCTCGAGCTCACCACTCCCGGCATCGTGCGCACCATCTACGACCCCGCGGCGGGCACAGGCGGCATGCTCTCGGTCGCCTACGACCACTTGGTGGAGATGAACCCCGACGCCAAGCCGGTGCTGTACGGCCAGGAGGTCAACCCGCGCTCGTACGCCATGTGTAAGTCGGACATGGTGATCAAGGGCCAGGGCGTGGACAACATCTACAACGGTGACACGCTCACCGACGACGGCTTCCACGGCGAGCACTTCGACTTCCTGCTGTCCAACCCGCCGTTCGGGGTGGAGTGGAAGACCCAGCAGAAGGCCGTGAAGGACGAGCACGAGCAGCGGGGCTTCGCGGGCCGTTTCGGTCCCGGCCTATCGCGGGTCTCCGACGGCTCTCTGCTGTTCCTGATGCACCTGATCAGCAAGATGCGGCCCGTCCGCTCCCCGGGGGACAAGGGCTCCCGGCTGGCGATCGTCCTCAACGGCTCGCCCCTGTTCACCGGCGGCGCCGGCTCGGGCGAGTCCAATATCCGGCAGTGGATCATCGAGAACGACCTGCTGGACGCGATCATCGCGCTGCCGACGGACATGTTCTACAACACCGGCATCTCCACCTACATCTGGATCCTGGACAACGCTAAGACCGACGAGCGCAAGGGCAAGATCCAGCTCATCAATGCGGTCGAGATGTTCGGCAAGATGCGCAAGTCCCTGGGCTCCAAGCGCAAGGAACTGCGCCCGCAGGATATCGAGAAGATCTGTGAGCTCTACGACGGCTTCGAAAACCACGACAACGACGACGACGAGGCGCCCGCCCTCTCGAAGGTGTTCGACAACTCGGAGTTCGGATACCGCACCATCACGGTGGAGCGCCCCCTGCAGCTGCGTTTCCACATCGCCGACGACACTGCCGAGCTCGTGCTCGCGACCAAGTCGATCGCCAAGCTCCCCACGGCCGATCAGGACGCCATCCGTAGTGCCCTCGACAGCCTCTCGGGCCGCTCGTGGACCAACCGCGACGCCTTTGTCAACGAGCTCAGAGGGGCACTGAAGACCGCGGGCATGGCCAAGGTTGGCGCCCCGATCATCAAAGCGATCTGGACGACGATCGGCGAACACGATCCCGAGGCCGACGTCATCACCACCAAGGGCAATCCCGAGCCCGACACCTCACTGCGCGATACCGAGAACGTGCCGCTAACCGAGGATGTCGAGGAGTACTTCGCCCGCGAGGTCCTGCCCCACGTGCCGGACGCGTGGATCGACCATGACAAGACCCGCGTCGGATACGAGATCCCCTTCACCCGTCACTTCTACCGATACAACCCACCCCGGCCCCTCGAGGAGATCCAGAAGGACCTCCGCCAGCTCGTCGCCGAGATCCAGATCATGCTCGCGGAGGTGGGGGCATAGATGTACCCCACTCAGCAGCTCCGGCGGTTAGCACGGATCAGAAACGGCTCAGATCACAGCCACGTTCAAGACGACTTCGGAGAGTTCCCTGTCTACGGCTCGGGCGGAGAGTTCACCAGAGCGAGCCGCCCGCTTTACTCGGGGCCCGCCGTGTTGCTCGGACGCAAGGGGACCATCGATCACCCCCTGCTGGTCGATGGCGAGTTCTGGACTGTCGACACGATGTTCTGCGCGCAGCCGTATGCGGATGTAGATCCTACGTTTCTGTATTACGCGTGCACGACGATCCCATTTGACCTGCTCTCCACAAGCACGGCACTTCCAAGCATGACGCAAGGCGATTTGAACTCAGTGCGTCTCCCGGCTCGAGCCTGTCAAGATAATTGTGTGAGTTTTGGTTAGTGATGTCTGTCACATGTGGGGGTCGAAGCGTTCCGGGTAGGCCAGTGCGAGTTCGGCCAGTGCGGCTCGCCAACCGTGGATGGTGGCGCCTTCGACGAGTCTGGGGATCGATTTCCGGGGGCCTGCGTGGCCGTCTGCTCGGCGTTGAGCGTCCTTGGCGCGTTCTCGGTCTCGTCGGTCCTCGATGTTGCGTATGGCTAGCCATAGCAGCTTGATCGCGGCGGCATCGCTGGGGAAGTGCCCGCGGTTCTTGGTGATCTTGCGCAGCTGGTAGTTCAGCGACTCGATCGAGTTCGTGGTGTAGATCAGCTTGCGTGTGGCTGGGCCGAAGGCCAGGAACGGGATGAACCGCTCCCAGGCGGCCTCCCACGACCTGACGGCGGTGGGGTACTTGGCGCCCAGCGGCGATTCGGCGAAGGCCTCCAGTGCGGCTCTGGCGGCCTCGGCGTTGGCGGCGGTGTAGATCGGCTTGAGTGCCTTGGCCACGTTCTTGCGGTCGCTGTAGGACACGAACCGCATCGAGGCCCGGATCAGGTGCACCACGCAGGTCTGCACCTCGGCGAAAGGCCAGGTCGCGGCAATCGCCTCGGACAGTCCGGTCAGCCCGTCGCAGGCCACGATCAGGACGTCTTTGACGCCGCGATTGGCCAGTTCGGCGCACACGCTGGCCCAGAACGCCGCGCCTTCCTTGGCCTGCACCCAGATGCCGAGCACGTGCTTGACGCCCTCAAGATCGACCCCGACCGCGATGTGGGCAGCGCGGGTCTTCACGTGGGCTCCATCGCGGATCTTGATGTGGATCGCGTCCAGGAACACCACCGGGTAGAACGCCTCCAACGGGCGGTGCTGCCAGGCGGCGACTTCGTCCAGGACCGCGTCGGTGACGTTGGCGATGGACTCGTGCGACAGCTCCACCCCCAGGGTCCGCGCGAGGTGGTGCTCGATCTCCCGGACGGTCATCCCGCCGGCGTACAGCGAGATGATCTGGTCCTCCAGCCCGCCGAGCCGGCGGGCGCCCTTCGGGACGAGCTGGGAGGCGAACGAGCCCTGCCGATCGCGGGGCTGATCCAGCTCCACCGGGCCGACCTCGGTGGCCACGGTCTTGCGCGAAGTGCCGTTGCGGTGGTTTCCGTCCCCGCCACGGGCGTGGGCATCGCGGCCCAGATGCTCGGTCAGCTCGGCGCCCATGCCCCGCTCAAGGACGGCCTTGAGCATCTCGTTCAAAAAGCCGTCCTTGCCAGTCAACTCCAACCCTCGCGAACGGGTCTCGGCGAGTACGTGATCAATCAGCGCATCCGAGAACACCTCCCGGCGAAGCCCAGCAGCATCTGATACATCCGTAGCGTCGTGGTCGTCAACAGCCATAGCGTTCATGATTCCTCCTCCGGATCAACTCACACAGACCATCTGACACGCCCCCCGGCTCCGCCCCTTGAGACACAACGGCTGATTGCCATTTTCCTCGACCGCGAGACCGCCAAGATCGATGCGCTGATCGACAAGCAGGAGCAGCTCATCGCGACCCTGCGCGAGGAACGGCAATCAGTAGTCTCGGTGACCCTTTCCGGATACCAAACGATTCCCCTCCATCGATTGGTCGACCCGGCCCGACCAATGAGTTACGGGATCCTGCAGTGCGGAGAGCACATCGAAGACGGTGTTCCCTACATCGGACCGTCTGACATGCCAGGGCGTGGAAAGTCCCCCTCTTTAGAGAAACTACGTCGGACTTCCCCTGGGATCGCGGATCAATATCGTGGACCGTTCCCGCTCTGGTGGACACCCGGAGATGAGCGGTGAGTTCCCCCAAGATAGAGGGAGCGGATTATGGGATCTACTCGTCGGAGCTTCACTGCCGAGTACAAGGCCAACGCGGTAAGTTTGGTCATCGATGATGGCCGTGCGATCGCCGAAGTTGCACGCAGTATCGGCGTTCACGAGATGACGTTGGGGAAATGGGTGAAGAAGACTCGAGACGAGGGAAACGGTGAGTCTGACCGCCCGTTGAATGAGGACGAGCGGGCGGAACTCGAGCGCCTTCGCGAAGAAGTGAAGCACGCCCGGATGGAGGTGGAGTTCGCAAAAAAAGTAGCGACCTGGTTCGCGAAAGACCCGCGGTGAAATTCGCGGCTATCGCGGACTGGGCTGAATCCGATTCATATCCGGTCACGTTCATGTGTGCTCAACTCGGCGTATCGACTTCTGGCTACTACAAGTGGCGCGGCAAGTCGCGCTCAGCTCGAGACCTCCGAGACGACGAGTTAACAGCGCTGATCGAGTACCACTACGAGCACCTCAACGGCCGTCCCGGCGTTCGGCGCATGCGTGCGGAACTCGCCGCCGGCGGCCACCGGGTCTCGCACAAGCGGGTGTGGCGGCTCATGAAGGTCGCAGGTCTGGAAGGCCGCCACCCGAAGGCGTGGAAACGCACCACCGTCGCCGGAGACAGCCCCGTTGGGGCACCTGACCTCATCGGCCGCGACTTCACGGCGGCCGAGGCGAACACCAAATGGTGCGGCGATATTACTTACGTACGGACCTGGAACGGCTGGGCGTACCTGGCCACCGTCATCGATCTGCACTCCCGGATGGTCGTCGGATGGGCCGTGGCCGACCACATGCGAACCGAGCTGGTCACCGACGCACTGGACATGGCCATCGCTCGTCGTCGACCACCCGGAAAAGTCATATTCCACAGCGATCGCGGAACTCAATACACGTCCACCGACTTCCATAAGTACTGCACGAAAAACAATATCCGACGATCATTGGGGCGCACTGGCATTTGTTTCGACAACGCGGTCGCAGAATCATTCTTCGCGAGCTACAAGAAGGAACTCATTCACACGCGCCCGTGGCCCACTCTAAAAGCACTCAAAAAGAGCACATTCACCTGGATTGAGGAGTACTACAATAGGGCCCGACGACATTCCACACTGGGCTATTTGACACCAGCCGAGTTTGAACTAGGATTCAGAGACATATACGAACTCGCCGCTTAATTGCAGTGGCCACTTTAGCGGGAACACTCCAATCGCCGGTCCATAGTTCGAGGCGGTGACCTTGTTGTTTCAATCGGGCCTGCGTACGGGAAGGTTGCTCTCCTCGAAGATGACCTCTCCGGTTCGAACCTGACTCAAGACACCGTGCGGGTTGCGCCTGTTCGGTCCTCAGTCGACCCAGAATTCTTAGTATGGGCTCTCGACTCCTACGAGGCGGAGAGCTTCTGGGACGCGGAGATTACCGGCGCCACTTTTCGACGGCTGAATCTTGGAACACTCGGCCAAACGCCGATTCCTCTTCCAGACCTCAGGACACAACGAGACATCCGTGATCGTCTCGATGAGACTACCGACAAAGTCGATACTCTCATCGCTAAGTCCACCGAGATGATCGAAACCCTCCGCGAGTATCGGTCGGCCCTGATCACCAATGCGGTGACGGGCAAGATCGACGTGAGGGAGGCTGTGTAGTCATGGCCCAGCATCACGAGTCCGTGCTCGAGGACGAGATCTGCGCGCACCTGGCCGCGCACGGCTGGGAGTACTCACCCAACGACGCCGGGTACGACCGCGACCTCGCCCTGTGCCCCGAGGACGTGTTCTGGTGGCTGCAACAGACCCAGCCGAAGGAATGGGAAAAGCGCGTCAAACCCGCCGACCCACCCGCAGCGCAGGAGAAATCCAAGGCAGCGCTCCTGCAGCGGCTGGCCAAGGCCCTCTCGGCGGACCTCAAAGCCGACGGCGGCACGCTCGCCGTCCTGCGGCGGGGTTTCTCCGACTTCAATGCTCACTTCGCGATGTGCCAGTTCAAGCCCAACTCCGGGCTCAATGCCACCACCGCCGCCAAGTACCAGGCGGTGCGGCTACGGGTCATGCGGCAGGTCCACTACTCCAAGACCAATCCGAAGAAGTCCATCGACCTGGTTTTCTTCGTCAACGGCATCCCCGTCGCCACCGCCGAGCTCAAGACCGACTTCACCCAATCGGTCGAGCACGCAATCGAGCAGTACAAGAAGGATCGCCTCCCCAAGGGCGAGCCGCTGCTCGGCTTTGCCACCCGCGCCCTCGTGCACTTCGCCGTCTCCAACACCGAAGTGCACATGACCACCCGCCTCGCCGGCCAGGACACCGTGTTCCTGCCCTTCAACCGCGGCAACGGCCACCACGCCGGCAACCCGCCCAACCCGAACGGCTCGGCCACCGCCTACCTGTGGGAGACCATCCTCCAGCGCAACACCTGGCTGGAGATCCTCGACCGCTTCATGCACCTGCAGATCACCGAAAAGCGCGACCCGGACACCGGCAAAAAGACCCGCAAGGAAACCCTGCTGTTCCCCCGCTACCACCAATGGGACGCCGTTACCCGACTTGTCCAGGCCGCCCGCACCGAAGGGCCCGGGCATAAGTATCTCATCCAGCACTCCGCCGGCTCGGGCAAGACCAACTCCATTTCCTGGCTCGCCCAGCGCCTGTCGTCGCTGTATGACGATGACGACGACAAGGTGTTCTCCTCTGTCATCGTGGTCACCGACCGGACCGTTCTCGACGCGCAGTTGCAAGAGGCCATCCAGCAGATCAACCGCACCACCGGCGTCGTGGCCCACATCGATGGCTTGACCGGCTCGAAATCCTCAGAGTTGGCCGAGGCTCTCGAGTCGGGGACCCACATCGTCGTCGTCACCATCCAGACCTTCCCCTACGCCCTGGACGCTATCTCCGACCGCACCAGCCTCCGTGGTCGGTCCTTTGCGATCATTGCCGACGAAGCCCATTCCTCCCAGGCTGGCGGGGCCTCTAACAAGCTCAAGCAGGTCCTGTCGCAGGCCGAGCTCGACGAGGTTGCCCAAGGCGGGGCCGTGTCGGCCGAGGACATACTTGCCGCCGAGACCAAAGCCCGCGCCGAGGCCGGCAACATCTCCTTCTTCGCCTTCACCGCCACACCCAAGGCCACCACGCTGGAACTGTTCGGCCGCCCTGGCCCCGACGGCACGCCGCGGCCGTTCCATCTGTACTCGATGCAGCAGGCGATTGACGAGGGCTTCATCCTGGATGTCCTGCGCAACTACACCCCGTACAAGACCGCGTTCCGGCTGTCGCACAACGGCAAGACCTACGCCACCAGCGCCACCGGGGAAGGTACCGTTGCGGTGACCGCCGAGGGCGGCGACGACGACCTGGTCGACCGGTCCGCCGCGGTGAAGTCGGTGATGAACTGGGTCAAACTGCACCCCACGAACATTTCACAGAAGGTGCAGATCATCGTCGAGCACTTTCGGCAGAACGTGGCCTGGCGGCTGAACGGGCAGGCCAAGGCGATGGTGGTGACCAGTTCCCGCAAGGCCGCCGTACGCTACAAACTCGCCTTCGACGACTACGTGAAGAAGAACGGCTACACCGACGTCGCCGCGCTGGTGGCGTTCTCCGGGGAGGTCACCGACCCCGAGTCCGGCACCGACGAGCCGTTCTCTGAAATCAACATGAACCCCGGTCTCAAGGGCCGCGACCTGCGGGATGCGTTTGCGACCGACGAGTTCCAGGTAATGCTGGTGGCCAACAAGTTCCAGACTGGGTTCGACCAGCCCAAGCTCGTTGCCATGTATGTCGACAAGCGTCTCGGCGGGGTTCAAGCTGTGCAGACCCTGTCGCGGCTCAACCGGACCTTCCCGCCGCTGAAAGACCAGACCTTCGTGCTGGATTTTGCCAACGAGGTCGACGACATCGTTGACGCGTTCGCGCCCTACTACGAGGCCACCACCTTGGCCGACGTCACTGACCCCAACATCGTCCACGACACCGAACGCAAGCTCTCCGTGGGCGGCATTTACGAACGCTCCGAGGTCGACGGCTTCGCCGATGCCTTCCTTGCCCGAGAGGGCCACAACGCGCTGGTGAAGTGGGTCGCTCCCGCTGCCGACCGTTTCACGGTTCGGATGCGGTCTGCGGTCGACGCTTCCGACGCTGCGGAAATCGACGAGCTGCAGATGTTCCGAAAAGACGTGGGCACCTACGTTCGGCAGTACGAGTTCCTGTCCCAGCTGTTCGACTACGAGAACCCCTGGCTGGAGAAGCTCGCACTGTATCTGAAGCTCTTGGCGCCGCAGCTAAGCAGCGGAGAGAAGGACACGCCGATCGATCTGTCCGCGGTGGCAATCGACTACCTCGGCCACCACCGGCAGGCCACCCGGGACGGCGAGCTCACCGGCGGCACCCCGCTCGAACCCGCGCGCGAGGCCGGAACCGGCACCGTCCGCGACCCCGACATGGTCGCCCTCGACGAGGTGATCGACCGCATCAACGACCTGTTCGCCGGCGACCACCCCAACTCCTCCGTCCGCAACGTGGTCACCCACATTAAGGACCGGCTCGAAGAGAGCGAGACCCTTCGGACCCAAGCGCAGAACAACTCTCTCGCCCAGTTCCGAGCGAGCCCCGATATTGATGTTGCCTTCACCGATGCAGTCATCGGTTCCATGGACTCCTCCGCAGACCTCTCCGCGCAGATCCTCAACAACCGAGATCTGGCCCGCGCACTGCTCGGCGAGCTCCTGCCGGCCGTCTATCGAACACTGAGCAAGGCGAGCTAATCCAAACCGATGGTCCGGAATCTAAGACAAGCGTTGACCGAAACGCTCTTCAATGCGGCAAGCGGCGGAGTCTTGTCCCGTATTGATTCACGGGGCAAGCGGGGAGGAGATCTCTATGACTGGTCGTTGAAGCCACACTCGCCAGCACCGGGCAGCTCTCTGCATGACGACGACGTCGAGTTCGCCGCTGCTTATCCACTACTTCTTTGCGGGACGAAGGCTGTAACTGAGCAGACGATATACCCGGTAATGACCGCTGTCGAGAACTTGCACACTGCTGGTGTTCTAATCCGTCGGCGCAGAAGCCACAGGCAGCCACACCTCAGCGAAGTCCTCGGATTATGCCGCGAAGCTATGGAGTGTGCAGCGGCATCGATCTGGATGCTCAGCGGGGAGGACCGAGCTGAACGCCTCGATCGTTGCCTCCGAATCGAACTGGAACAGCTACGCAAGCAACGTTCGTTTCTGCAGCTTTCGGCCAAGGCCGAAACCGCGGCCGACAGCCGCTATTCTCCCGAACATCGAAGAATGAATAAGGCGCACAGGGAAAGGTTCAACGCAACGCTGAGCCGCTCCGAGAGCGCTTACCCCGCCAAGCGTCCGCCGCAATTCTCGCAACTCGTCGAATACTCCGCAAGCTGGATTGATGACCACGTACCGTTGCACGACGACGGCGAGATAGCCAACAACTCGATGGAACATTCATCCACACTCTTTTACTCTTATGGTTCAAGCTTCATCCATGGATACAAATGGCTTTCCGACTATTCACGTGGCGGCGCCATCTGGACAATGCTCTCCGATGCCCTCGCAGTTTCTATTAACATGACAGAGTGCGCCGCTTGCCTCTTCGAAAGCGCTGCCCTCGCACCCGGAACGAGACCAGACATAGAGCACTTCCCAAAGCGATTCACGTCCACGGTAGCGACGTGGTCTACCGAACTATTCGGATCGCCGCCAGCCAATCCTTAAGCTACGTTACATACCTTGCTTACGTGCCCTGAAAATCGCGAAACAGCCGATCGGCAAGTACGTAAGACTCGATGGGCAGTCTGACGTCCCGCGAACCGCAGCCCGGTCAGCCCGAACTTGGGCCACCCAAGCCAATTCATTCGAGCCGCGCGGAAACCCCAGGGTCTCAACGTTTCCCTGACCCCTGAGTGCTCGCTAAACAATCGTCGACGCAAGGCTCGCTAGTGGTCCGCATTTGAAGTCTTCTTACGGTTGGCCTTCGCAAGGACTTCCTCGGCGGTTTTGGTCCAGACGAACGGATGGGATCGCTTGTTCCAACCGTCAATGAAGGCACGGATCTTTGCATTCAAATCCTTGACCGATGTAAAGACTCCGCGGCGTATGGCTTGGCGCTCGACGATGCCGAACCACACTTCGACCAAGTTCATCCACGAGGCGTGAGTGGGCGTGAAGTGGACCGTGAACCGAGGATTGTCGGCCAGCCACTTCTTGATGTTGGCGTGCTTGTGGGCGGCGTAGTTGTCCATCACCAGGTGCAGCTCGACCGGGTTGCCGTCCGCATCGACCTCATGCCGGTAGGCGCGTTCGATCTGCTTGAGGAACGCCAGGAACTCCTGATTCCGATGCCGCGGCTTGAGGGCGGCGGTGACCTGGCCGGTGGCGATATCCAACGCGGCGAACAGGGTGGAAGTGCCGTGGCGAACATAGTCATGACTACGGCGTTCGATCAGGCCGGGCTGCATCGGCAGGATCGGCTGCGTTCGATCCAGGGCTTGGATCTGGGACTTCTCATCCACGCACAACACGATCGCGTTCTCCGGTGGCGCCAAGTACAGGCCGCATATGTCAGTGACTTTGCCGACCAGCTCCGGGTCGGTGGAGAAGCGAAACGTCTCGGACCGCCACGGCTTGATCCCGTACGCCCGCCACGCGGTCAGCACCGAGGTGGGCGAGATCTTCAACCGCTGCGCCAGCAGGCGCGACGACCAGTGCGTCACCCCCAGAGACTTCGGAGGTGGCATCAACGTCGCGGTCACGATCGCCGCATGATCAAGCGTGCGCGGCCGGCCCGAACGCTTCTCATCAACCAGGCCAGCGATGCCCCGCTCTTCATACCTGTCGCGCCACAGATTCACCTTCGGCCGCGACGCCCCAGCCAGCTCCGCGATCTCCGCATTGCGCCGCCCCTCGGAGGCCAACAGCACGATCCGGGCACGCTGAACGATTCCTGCCGAGATCGACTGAGAGCGCGTCATCCGCTCCAATTCCTCACGATCGCCAGGACGTAAAACTAATGCCGGGGCAGGTCGATTCGCCATACCTCATGATTTCACACCCGCAAACGTAAACCTACTTAACGCGCGCGACACTAGGGTTCTCTCCACCGAGGTGACAGATTCCTGCGAACCGTGTGACACGCCCGTGAGAAACTGACAGATTGTTTGAGAACCGACAACGAGAGCTACAGCCCCCGCGCCATGTCCACGAAACGCGAGTAATGGAGCTGGTGCGCCACCGTGATCGTGGACGTGGGACCACCACGGTGCTTACCCAGGATCAGGTCGGCCTCTCCGGCCCGCGGGTCGTCGCGCTCGGAGGCGTCCGGGCGGTGCAGCAGCATGACGATGTCGGCGTCCTGCTCCAGTGAGCCGGACTCACGGAGGTCGGACACCTGGGGCCGCTTGTCGGTTCGCTGCTCAGGGCCACGGTTCAGCTGGGAGATCGCGATCAATGGGACGTCGATCTCCTTGGCCAACAGCTTGAGCTGACGAGAGAACTCGGAGACCTCCTGCTGACGGGACTCCACCTTCTTGCCCGACGACATCAGCTGGAGGTAGTCCACCACGATCAGCCGCAGGTCGTGCTTCTGCTTGAGCCGGCGGGCCTTGGCGCGGATCTCCATCATCGTCATATTGGGCGAGTCATCGATGAACAGCGGCGCCTCGGAGATCTCCCCCATGCGCCGGGCCATCCGGGTCCAGTCCTCATCGCTCATCTTGCCGGACTTCATATCGGACAACTTCACGCGCGCCTCGGCGCTCATGAGGCGCATGACGATCTCGGTACGGCTCATCTCCAGCGAGAACACCACCGAGGAGAGCCCGTGCTTGATGGAGCAGGACCGCATGATGTCCAGGCCGATTGTCGAGTTGTGCGTGGGGATCGCGGTGGGGCCGGCCAGATACAGGTGATCGGCGGCGGCGACCTCGATGCACCTGACAGGGACGCTCTCCGCGCTGCGCACGTCGGTGATGAGCCGGGGCGCCCGGCCGGAACCGGGATTCTCGGGGACGACGATGCCGAAGTCGCAGACCAACATGAGGGTGTCGAGTGACTTGGTGGTGACGACCTGCTCGGTGCCGCCCATCTCGATACGCCACTCGTGCTCGGCGTCGGCGACCAGCTCGGTCCCGTCGTTGAACCGCACTGTGAAGCACGGGCGGTCCTGCCACACCGCGGTCACGGCGACGACCTCGGTGGGCTGCCCGTCGGCATCCAGCACCCGGTCCCCCACGACGACTTCGCCCATGGTGGTCTGGCCGTCGGGCGTGGGCAGGACGGTGTCGAGGGCCAGCGCCTTACCCACGCCGGGGCGGGCGGCGATGATGATCATCTGGCCACCGTGCAGGCCGTTGGTCACGGCGTCCAGGTCGGCGAATCCGGTGGGCACACCCTGGGCGAGCCCGCCCGCGGTGTGGATCGCGTCGATCTCGTCCATCGTGGGCTGCAGCAGCTCCTCGATGATCACGAAGTCCTCGGTGGTGCGCCGCTCGGTGACCTCGAAGATCTCCGCCTGGGCGCGGTCCACCACCTCGGCGACGTCCGCGCCCTCGGAACCCGAGTAGCCGAACTGCACGATCCGGGTGCCGGCGTCGACCAGGCGGCGCAGCACCGCCTTCTCCGCGACGATCTGCGCGTAATACCCGGCGTTGGCCGCGGTGGGGACGGTGGAGATGAGCGTGTGCAGGTAGGGGGCACCGCCGGCACGACGGAGATCACCCCGGCGGTCGAGCTCGGCGGCCACGGTGACGGCGTCGGCCGGCTCACCGCGTGCGTACAGGTCGAGGATGACATCGTAGATCGCCTGGTGCGCGGGCTTGTAGAAGTCGCCCGGCTGGATCTCCTCCACCACGTCCGCGATGGCGTCCTTGCTCAACAGCATCCCGCCGAGCACGGACTGCTCGGCGGTGAGGTCCTGCGGCGGGGTGCGGCCGAACTCTCCGCCGCCGCCCTCGTCCGGCGGAGGCGGCATCTCGCCGGGACCGCTGAATCCCCCCTGCGCCATGACCGATCCTCTCCGCCGTAGAACTCGTACCGTCACCGAACCCGATCGGGCGCCAACCCGAATGCGCACCGACCCTGAACAGACGCCGAGCGACCTCTCCACTGTAGGTCACCCCGCCGACACGCCCGGCGCCCTGCCCACCCGGTTATCCACAGGTCTATCCACATTTGCGAGAGAGCACCTGTGGACAACTGTGAATGGATATGGGTTACGCAGGGCCGATGGGCGTATCACTGTGGACAACCGGTGGAAACCGCTGGCCACTTTCAGCAAATCCGCAGGTCACCATCATCGTTGCAGGTCGTGGCGCCGGTGGAGAGCGGCGCTTACCACGTCACAAACAGGGACACAATGGATAACGAAAGATGAACGGCACCGATCCGAGAACCGTCCGGACCCTAGGCATTACAACTAGTTATCCACAGGCCGTCCACAAAAGCGAGGGCCCCGACCGTCACTGTGACGACCGGGGCCCTTCGCGGTGAATCAGGCGGGGACGACCTCGACCGCGACGCGCGCGGTGGTGTCGTGACCCAGGTCGACGACGACGCTGTGGGCGCCGGTCGACTTGATGTGCTCCTTGGGCATCTCGACGGCACGCTTGTCGAGGGTCGGTCCACCCGCGGCCTTGATGGCGGAGGCGACATCGCCCGCGGTGACCGAACCGAACAGCTTGCCGGTGTCCGAGGTCTTGACCGCGACCTTGACGTCGGCCAGCGACTCGAGCTTCTGCTTGAGCTCGTTGGCGTGGTCCGAGTCGCGCACCTCACGAGCCTCCTGGGCCCGCTTGATGGAGTCGACCTGGCGCTCGGCGCCACGGGTGGCCACGATGGCCAGCCCGCGCGGGAGCAGGAAGTTACGACCGTATCCGCCCTTGACCTCGACGATGTCGCCCGGCGCACCGAGCTTGTCGACGTCGGCGGTGAGGATCAGCTTCATGATCCGTCTACCTTTCTTTCCTCCGACGGACCCGACCGGGGCCGGGATGTCGCGAGGTCATGTCTCATGCTTATGGGGTGGGACGCGGGTGGCGCCCCGGGGAAATCGACGCGCTCTAGAACGGGGGCTCGTCGTCCATGCCACCGAAGCCACCGGAACCGCCGGCCTGCGGGGCGCTGCCCCACGGGTCGTCGTTCTGCTGACCACGGCCCTGGCCGCCGCCGTAACCGCCCTGCGGCTGACCGCCACCCTGGAAGCCGCCGCCCTGCTGGCCGCCACCCTGGAAGCCGCCGCCCTGCTGGCCTCCGCCCCCGCCGCCTTCACGGTTGGTGCGGGTCACCTTGGCGGTGGCGTACTTGAGCGACGGACCGACCTCGTCGACCTCCACCTCGTAGACGGTGCGCTTCTCGCCCTCACGGGTTTCGTACGACCGCTGGCGCAGCCGACCGTTGACGATGACGCGCATGCCCTTCTGCAGCGACTCGGCGACGTTCTCCGCCGCCTGCCGCCAGACGTTGCAGGTGAGGAACAGGCCTTCGCCGTCCTCCCACTGGTTGGTCTGCGAATTGAAGCGACGTGGCGTGGAGGCGATCCGGAAGTTCGCCACCGCGGCGCCCGACGGCGTGAACCGCAGCTCGGGGTCCGCGACGATGTTCCCGACCACTGTGATAGGGGTGTCGCCCTGTGCCATGCGCTTGTCCTCCGTGTTGAAGCCGGCGTATTACAGCCTGAGGTGGATGGTGATCGAAGGCCGACCGACCGCGCCCAGATTACCGGTGCGGTCGGACACTCCGGGTCACTTGTCGGCGCGGAGCACCTTGGTGCGGAGAACGTTCTCGTTCAGACCGAGCTGACGATCCAGCTCCTTGACCGCGTCCGGCTCGGACTTGATCTGCGCGACGGCGTAGATGCCCTCGGTCTGCTTGTTGATCTCGTAGGCGAAGCGGCGCTTCCCCCAGACATCGACCTTGTCGACCGATCCGCCCTCTTGCCGGATCACGTTGAGGAACGTGTCCAGCGACGGCGCCACGGTGCGCTCGTCGAGACTCGGATCGAGGATGACCATCACTTCGTATTGACGCATGGGACCTCATCACCTCCTGTGGACTACAGATTCGGCCACGGTGTCTCCGTGGCAGGAGGGTCGTTGCGTCAGCAACCGCTCAAGGCTACCCCGGTGACCTCGGCAGACGAAATCCCCGTCGGCGGTGGCAGCGCCGCCGTGCGGGCGTGCAACCCCCTCACAGGTCGTCGAGTCTGACGTAACCGTCCTCCACCGCCCGCAGCAGCAACCGGACCTTGGTCCGCGCGGGCCGGCCGACGGCGTCGTACTTGGAACGCACCCGCTGGATGTACGTGCTGACGGTGGAGTCGGCCAGGAACAGCCGCTCGGTGACCTCGCGCTTGCTGTCCGAGGCGAGCCAGGCGATGAGGACCTCGACCTCCCGGTCACTGAGGTCCGGACGGGCCGCGGCGGGGCGAAAAGGGATCGTGGCGGTCATGGCGCCCTCTCGTTCGATGAGTTCCGACTCATTCTGGCGACGCCCGGTCACGGCGTGAACTTCCCCCGAAATGTCAGTACAAGTCCGTACGGATGCGTCCTACGATCGTATGAAACCCCAGCACATGACCTCCGAATCCCTTCCGTACGCCGGTCGCCCGGCCGTACGATGTTGACCGTGCACACCCCCCGCGAGCCCGTCGAGGGCGCAGTTGGACGATCAGCTCCTTCTCAGATTCAGACTCGGGAGGAGCTCGGAACCGCGCTCACCGCTCTCCGGGTGACGGCCGGTCTCTCGGTCCGCGACGTCGTGCGGCTGGTCCCCTCCCTGACCCTCGGGACCGCCTCCGGCTGGTTCTCGGGCCAGCACGTGCCGACCCGCGCGAGCGAGGTGACGCTCGTGGAGCTGCTCCGCCTGCTCGGGGTCGGCGGGGACGCGGGCTCGGATACGGACCCCGCCGGCACGGGCCCTGCCGGCACGGGCTCTGCCGGCGCAGACTCCGCCGGCACGGACCCCGCCCGCGCAGACTCCGCCACCGCGGCCACCATCGACGAGTGGCGGGCGGCCGTCGAGCGGGTCCGGATGCGTCCGGGGCCCCGACGCACCACCCGCCGCACGCAGAACGGCGCCCGCCCCGGGGAGACCGGATCGTCGACGGACCCCGCTGCTCCGGCCGGGACCGACCCGACCGACGCCCGACCGACGCCCCGCTCGGCCGTGCCCCAGCCCGATGACACCGGCAGCCCGTATGTCGGCCTGCGCTCGTACCTCAGTGACGACGCCGCCCTCTTCCACGGTCGCGGGGCCGAGATCGACCAGGTCCTGGCCCGCGTGACCGCCTCAAGGACGCGGCCGCTCGTCGTGGTGGGCGCCTCCGGGTCGGGCAAGTCGTCACTGCTCGCCGCCGGACTCGCCCCGCGGTGGGTCGCCGAGGGTTCGACCGTGGCGATCGTGCGCCCGGCCGGGATCACCGGCGAACTCGCGAGCGCCACCGGCCACCTCGTCGTCGACCAACTCGAGGAGCTCTGGGCGGATGAGGTGGGCCCCGCGCGCCGCGCGGAGGTGCTCGACGTGCTCGCCACCCGCGCCGCCGAGGGCCGGCCGACGATCCTCGCCCTGCGCGCGGACTTCTTCCAGCCCGCCCTCGCCGAGCCCGTCCTGCGCGACGCCCTGGACGACCCGGTGGTGATCGGCCCGCCCAGCCGCGAGCAGCTCGCCGAGATCATCGTCGAGCCCGCACGCTCCCTCGGCTACACGGTCGAGCCGTCGCTGGTGAACCTGCTGCTCGACGCGGTCGCCCCCGCCGACGGCGGCGCCGACGAGCGCTCCCTCCTGCCGCTGCTGTCCCACGTGCTGCTGGTGTGCTGGGAGCGCAGCCGCCGCCGTCGCATCACCGTGGACGACTACTACTCCTCCGGCGGGGTGGAAGGCGCCGTCCGCGCGTCGGCGGAATCGGTCTACCAGGAACTGGATCCGGCGGGCCGGGCCGCGTGCAGGACCCTGTTCCTCCGGCTGGTCGACGTCCGTTCCGCCCGTCCCGTCCGCCGCCACGCCCCGCTCGCCGAGCTGTCCGAGGACCTCCTCGTCGTCGCCACCCCCTTCGCCCACGCGGGCCTGCTCACCGTCGACGGCGAGGCGGTGACCCCCACCCACGAGGTGCTCTTCTCCTCGTGGCCGCGCCTGGTCGACTGGATCGACGCGGACCGGGAGGGCCTGCGCACCCTGGCGCGCGTGCGCTCCGCCGCCGCCGACTGGGAGGGGTCGGGGCGCGACGAGTCCGCGTTGCCTCCCGCGTCGGCGACCGCGGACTACCTGAGGTGGAGGGACGACGACGACGGCCCCAGCGCCCACCTGGCGGAATCGGAGCGGCAGTTCCTCGCCGCCGCCGAATCCCATCACCGATCCGTCGCCCGGAGGGACCGCAGGCGCATCCGTACGCTGACCGTGCTGGCGGCGTCGTTGGCGGTGGTGACCGTCCTGGCCCTGGTCGCGAGCGGTGTCGCACTCCGCGCCGGCGCGGACGCCCGCCACACCCGCGACGTGGCCCTGTCCCGCTCCGGATCGGTCTCCTCCACCACCGCCTTCTCCCGCGACCCCGGCCTGGGCCGCGCGTTGGCCCTGGCCGCCTACCGGATCCACCCCACCACCGAGGCGCGCTCGGCGCTGCTCAACACCAGCCGCGCCGACGTGCCACTGCGGTTCGAGGCCGCCCCCGGCAGTGGACGGGTCATCGCGCTGCCGGACGACGGCGGTGTCGCCGCCGTCAGCTCGGACGGCGTCCTGCGCATCTTCCGCGCGGGCGACCCCGCCGCGGTCGCGACCCTCGCCCTGGGCGCCGGGGAGCGCCACGAGCTGTACGCCGCCGCCCTGTCGCCGGGCGGCTCGGTCCTCGGGGTCGCCGGACAGGGCGCGGTGCACCTGGTCGACCTGCGCGATCCCACGGGGCCCACGATCCTGGCCGCCCTCGAGGAGGGCGCCGGGCCGTTCCACTCCGTCGCCTTCTCCCCCGACGGCACCACCCTCGCGGCCGGCACCGGTGACGGCCGTGTCCTGCGGTGGCCGCTGGGTATGCGCGGCGGGGCGCTGGCCGTCACCGACCAGCGCGCGCGGGTCGCCGTCCCCGATCCCGGGGCCGAGGTCGCCAAGCCCGTCGAGGCACTGGCATGGCTGCCCGACTCCCAGACCCTGCTGGCGGCCAACCGCACCGCGGGCGTCAAGACGCTGCTCGACGCCGATGCGTCCGGCCGGGGTCGCCGCGGGCCGGACCTCGACACCGGGCCGGTCGCGATCCCGCTCGCCCTCGCGGTGAGCCCCGACGGGACCCGGATCGCGGCCGGGACCACCGACCGGTCGGTGCAGCGCTGGCAGCTGGACGGCGCCGGTGGTGCTGACGGTGCCGCGGCCCTCGAGGGTGCCCGCCCGCTGCCCGAACTGACCGGATGGAACGCCTACGTCCACGACGTCACCTACGACGACCGGGGGCGGCTCGCCGCCGCCGGGTCGGACGAGCGGGTCCGCGTCTACGACCCCGTCGGGCGGATGCTCACCGAATTGCCGGCCTCGCAGGTCGCGACCGGGGTCCGCTTCACCGACTCCGACCACCTCGTGACGTATTCGGTCGACGGCCTGGTCCGGCTCTGGCCGCTGGGGCGCCTAGGGGCGGCCTCGGAGTCCAACTCGATCTTCCAGACCGCGTCCTCGGCGGATCGGACCACCGGGGTCCTCGGCGTCACCGCCGCGGAACTGCACCACACCGTCGTCGACACCACCGGCCCGGTCCCGCGCGAGACCGGCCGCGTCATCCCCGACGCCGGGACCCGGTTCTCCGGCTCCGTGGCCATGTCCCCCGACGGCCGCGTCGTCTACGCGGGGCTCGCCGACGGGGGCCTGCAGGTGTTCACCGCGCCGTTCGGGCCGGCCACCCGATCGGTGGCGGCCCTGCCCGTGACCTCCGGCGTGGTGGTGGCCAGCCCGCTCAGCCCCGACGGGCGGACCCTCGCCGTGTGTAGCGACACCAGCCCGGACCTGGGACTGGTCGACGTCACCGATCCCGCCGAGCCCACGCTCCGGGTCACGGTGCCGCTGCCCGACCCGTGCGTCGTCGCCGAGTTCTCGGCCGACTCCGGGCAACTCGTCGTGCCGACCCTCGGGCCCGAGACGGTCATCCTCGACACCGCCGACCCCGACCGGCCGACCGTCGCCCACCGGCTCACCACCGGGATCGGGGCCTCGCCGTCCGCCGGGTACGCGCACGGCTCGCCACTGCTGGCCACCTCCGGCGGGGACAAGACGATCCGACTGTGGGACATGGCCGACGCGACCGCGCCCCGCGAACTGTCCTCGTTCACCGCGCCGCCCGGGGAGATCTACTGGACCGCGTTCTCCGCGGACGACGACCTGGTCATGCTCACCTCGAGCACCGGCCAGGTCACCGTGGTGGACGTGTCCGACCCTGCCGGGCCGCAACCGTGGGCGGTTCTGGGATCGACCACCGATCCCCTGCTCTACCAGGGCCGCAGCGCCTCGCCCACGGGCGGCCTGCTCGCGGTGGGCGTCGAGGGCGCCATGTGGATGTGGCAGCTCGACCCGGACCGGGTGGTGAGCGAGGCCTGCGCCGGTGGCGTGCAGCTCACCGCCGAGGAGTGGGATCGGCACTTCCCGGACACCGAGCCGTTCGACCTGTGCGGCTGAGCGGGTCGCGCAGTGGGAGCGCCGGGCCGCTGACCGGGGGCGGGGGCGGTGCGGGGGCGGTCAGCCGTGTTGGAGGCCGATCGTCAACGCCTGCGTGACCGGGATGACGGTGAGGAACAGGAAGGCCGCCACCGTCCAGCCGATCCACACGGGCTGGCGCCACCCGGCCCGGTAGCCGCCGGCAGCGGTGACCATGCAGATGAAGCCGATCAGGATGCAGACGAACATCCAGATCATGGAGTTGGTGCTCATGGGGCGGCGTCCTCTTTCCGGGGGGCGTCGGCGGGGTCGCGCCTCGCGGGCGGGGCGACGACGAGGGGTTCGTCCGGGTCGGCGAGCACCCCGGCCAGCGGGTCCGGACCCTCGGGTGTGCCCTGGTGCGTCATGCGGACGCGGTCCAGGTGGGGGCGGTAGATCTCGAGGATGACCACTGCGCAGATCGCCACGACCAGCAGGTCGCGGACCAGGACGAGTGGGTGGAACACGTCCGCGCCGATCCCCTTGTTGTCGACGCCGTGGAAGTACGACATGTGCGCCACCCAGAGCAGGGCGTCGAACGCCATCCACGGCAGCAGGAGCCGCACGCGGGGGACGGCGAGCACCGCGAGGGGCACCAGCCAGAGCGAGTACTGCGGACTCCACACCTTGTTCGTGAGCAGGAAGAAGGCCACGATGAGGAACGCCAACTGCGCGACCCGGGGGGTGACGGGCGCAGTGAGTCCGATGACGAGCACCGCGATGCAGCCGAGCGCGAACAGCACCAACGACACCAGGTTGAGGGTCGCAGGGGCCTCCCCCGCCGCGCGGGCCGCGTCGAAGCCCTGCCACCCGGTGAGGGTCTGGATGACCGCGTAGATGCTCTCGGGATTGGCGGGCCTGTCCGAGTTGAGTCGGTAGAACTCCCGCCAGCCCTCGGGGAACGGGATCATGATCGGCAGGTTCACGGCCAGCCAGGCCACCACCGCCGCCGCGGCCGCCTTACCCAGCTCGGCGAAGCGCCGACGGCGCAGGGCCACCACCAGAAGTGCGCCGAACAGGAACAGCGGGTACAGCTTCGCCGCCACGCCCAGGCCCAGCACGACCCCGGCCCAGACCGGGCGCGAACGGGCCCACAGCAACAGCGCGACGGAGGCGAACGCGATCGCCATCAGGTCGTAGTTGGTGAAGGCCTGGAAGATGATGAGCGGGCTGGCCGCCATGAGCAGCGTGTCCCAGGGCCTGCGCCCCGCGGACTGGTAGGTGGCCCATACGGCGATCATCCACGCCAGCGCGAGCAGGACGCTGCCCAGGACGAAGTACTTGGCCACCTCGATGAGCCCGCCGGGGAAGACCGCGTGCCAGGCCTGGGCCGCCTGGGCCGTGACGTACTGGAACATCCCGGACAACACCGGGTACTCCATGTAGCGGACCTCGCCGTTGTCGGCGATCCACATGTACTTGTACGGGAAGGCGCCGGTGTCCAACCCCTCGGCCGAGTACAGCGGCAGCGGGTCCGCGTAACACGCCTTGTAGTACTGGCGGCCGTCCCAGTTGAGGCCCGGCTGCGAACCGTCGGTGGGGTGGGTGGTCTCCAGGCAGGCGGACTTGGAGAAGAACCCGAACGCCAGGAAGATCACGGCGAACAGCATGATCACGCGCAGCGGCGTCCAGAACCGTTGACGACCGACCACCGCGTGACGACCGACCGGCCCACCCCACGCCGCGATGGCCTCCGCGCCGACCCCGTCACCGGGGCGGACCCGCTCGTGCGGCTCCAGGGAGCGGAGGTCGTCGACGAGCGGCAGCGGGGAGATACGGCCGTTGCTCTGCACGATCACACCCTAGCGGCGGGGGCGGGGGCCGGTCGCCCGGGATCAGGCCCCGTCGTCCCCGCCGCCGTCTGCGCCACCTGTGCCTCCGTCTCCGCCGGTGCCGCCACCGGCATCAGCACCACCGCCGCCGGGGACAGGGGCGGGCTCGGGTGCGGGTGCCGGGGCGGGTGCGGGTGCCGGTGCGCCGGCCCCCGGGATGACGATCTCCGGCAGGCCGGGGACCTGGAGCGTGAGCGGGCCGGGGGCCTGGGGCGCCGGCGCGGGCTGGGCCGGGGCCGGGGCCTGACTGGGCTGGGGGTCGTACTCCTCGGTGCCGGCACCGGTGCCGGTCCCGCCCGTGGTGCCCGAGCCGCTACCGTAGGACTGCCCCTGGGACGCGCCGGCCTGGCCGCCGATGTACCCGGGTTCGGGGAAACTCTCCCACTCCGTGCCGGACAGGGCGCCGTCCATCGCGGACTTCCAGATGTCGGCGGGCAGCGACGCGCCGTACATGGTGCCGCCCCAGGCGTTGAGCAGCGGCTGGTTGTCATCGGTCCCCACCCAGACGGCCGTCGCGATCGACGGGGTGTAGCCGACGAACCAGGCGTCCTTGTTGTAGCCGGTCTCGCCGAGCTGGGTGGTGCCGGACTTCGAGGCCGAGGGCCGCCCGCCGGCCAGCGAGTGACCGTTCGAGTAGGCGGCGATGGGCTCCATCGCGGAGGTGAGGTTGTTGGCGACGTCGGGATCGACAACCTCTTCGCCCTCGACCGAGGAGTTGTCCAGCAGCACCTCGCCGTCGGCGGTCTCGACCCGCTCGATGAAGTGGGTCGGTCGGTGGACGCCCTCTGCGGCGAAGGTCGCCAGGCCGGTCGCCATGTCCCGCACGCGGATCGGGTACTGGCCCAGGATGAGGCCGTCGTAGGGATCCTCGCCCTGCTCGCTCAGCGTCTCCCACGGCAGACCCGGGATCTGCTTGGGGATGCCGGTGCGGTGGGCCATGTCGCGGACGTCGTTGGCCCCGTTGTCCAGCATGCGCTGGAGCCGGATGAACGAGGTGTTGAGCGACAGCAGCAACGCCTGGGAGATGGAGCACGAGCCACAGGACCGGCCGTCGACGTTGGTGACGGTGACGTTGCCGGTGGTCACCGGTGCGGACGAGATCTGGGTCCCCAGGCCGATGCCCTGATCGAGAGCGGCGGCGACGCCGAAGATCTTGAACGTCGAACCGGTCTGCAGGGGGGCGTTGGCGTAGTCCCAGCCCTCGGCCTCCTCGCCGCCGTAGTACCCGATCACGCCGCCCGTCTTGGGATTGATCGAGACGATGGCGGTCCGGTTCTCCGGCCTCTCGCCCTGCATGTTCGACCGGGCGGCGTCGACGACCGCCGACTGGGTCTGGGGGTCGATCGTCGTGGTGATCTTCAGGCCCCGCGTGTTGAGCATCTGCTCGTCGATCCCGGCGGCCGCGAGCTCGCCCAGCACCTGACGGCGGATGGGTCCGTTGCTCGGGTCGCCGACGTTCTGCTCGATCGCCTGCGGGTCTTCGACGACCTGAGGGAACGCCGCGTTGCCGCGCTGCTGGGCGTCGATCGCGCCCATCTCCCGCATCCCGTCCATGACGTAGTTCCAGCGGCCCTCGGCCGCGGCCCGGTTGTTGAGCGGGTCGAGGGCCGACGGGGACTGGATGACGCCGGCGAGCAGCGCGCCCTCCTCGATCGTGAGCGCCTCGACCGGCTTGTTGAAGTAGGCGGTGGACGCGGCGGCGATGCCGTAGGCGCCGCGGCCGAAGTAGATGGTGTTGAGGTACGCCTCGAGGATCTGGTCCTTGGACCACTCGTTCGTCATCTTGGCCGCGATGACGATCTCCTTGGCCTTGCGTTGGTACGTGGGGGCGTCGCCGACCATCGTGTTCTTGACGTACTGCTGGGTGATGGTCGAGCCACCGCCCGCACCGGCCTCGCCGGTGATCTGCCCGATCACCGCGCGACCGATGCCGGTGGGGTCGTACCCCTCGTTGGTGTAGAAACTGCGGTCCTCGGCGGCGATCACCGCGTTGCGCACGTGCACGGGGATCGCGTCGAGCTCGATGAGCGTGCGGTTGCCCTCCGGGGGCACGATACGACCGATCATCGTGGTGCCGTCGCTGGAGTAGATCTCGGAGATCTGTTCGGTGCGGACGCTGCCGGGGCTGGGGATCTCGGTGCGGTTGTACATCACCCCCGCGATGGCCAGGGGGATCACGAGGACGACGACGGCGAGGAGGATCACCGTCGTCCAGATCGGATGGCGACGGGCCCAGCCGCGCCGGTCCGAGCTGGTGCTCCGGCCCTCGTCGGCGGACCGGTTCGTCCTGCCATTCTGCGACATGTTCTACCCTCCTGCGAGCCGACCCGTCTGGCCCGGGAGTCCCCCGGTTGCGGTGCTCTGGCGACCATTGTGTACGAAATCGCGACCGATTCTGTACTCCTGAACCCGCGTCGGGCACTCCGGGCGGGCGTCAGCTGTGTCGGCGGAGCTCTCGCGCCGCTCGTCGCACGCGCTTTCCGGCACCCGGGGTGAGCCCCACCTCGTAGGAGAGGATGAGGTGGTTCCAGGAGCAGCTGCGGCACACCTCCACCACGTGGACGGTGAACCCGTCGTAGGTCAACGCGAGGTGTTCTATCTCGTCCTGACCGCGGGCCGACCCGGACGCCGGCCCCAGGTCGTCACCGAACACCCAGGAGACCTCCGTGAGGTTCTCCTTGCGGCACACCGGGCAGACCGTCTCCGTCTCCACGCCGTGGAAACCGGCGGCCCGTAGGAGGTAGACGTCCGCGTCGCACACCTCGCGCAGCGAGAGCGCGCCCTCGCGCAGGCCCCCCAGGACACCGCGGCGGCGCAGGGCGAAGTCCACCACCCGTCGACGCTGGAGCGCCGCACGGCCGGTGGGGTCCTCGGGCCCCGGCGCGGGGCCGGGTCGCGGGGAGCGGGAGTCGGCCTGGTCCACGTCCTCCAGCCTACGGCCCCCGCCGCGGGCCCGAGCCCGAGCGAGCCGCAGAGCGCGCCGACACGTCGGGCCGATGTCACCGCTCGGTATATCGGCTCGATACATCAGCAGGTGTACAGTGTGAATCCGTCGCATGACGCACGGCGCGCGACGCGCACAGGCACGATTCGCGGGAAGGGGGAGGTGGAGTGCTCGAACTGGCAATCCTGGGTCTGCTCGACGAGCGGCCGATGCACGGCTACGAGCTGCGCAAGCGACTCTCCGAGATGCTCGGGACGGTCCGGACCGTGTCCTTCGGCTCCCTCTACCCCACACTGCGCCGCCTCCAGCAGCAGGGCGACATCGTCGAGGACTCCTCGGCCGCCACCGCCACCAGGCCGCCCGCCACCACGCGGCGCGGGCGCAAGACCTACCGCATCACCACCCGCGGCAAGGGGACGTTGGCGGCCCTGCTCGACGAGCCGGTGACGGCGTCGTTCGCCGACGACGGTTTCGGCGTCCACCTCGCGTTCTTCGACCGCACTCCCGGGCCCGCCCGGGTGCGCCTTCTCGAGGGTCGGCGTCGGGTGCTGGAGGAGCGTCGCGAGAGCCAACGCGACGCCGCCACCCGCGCCGGACCCACCGAACTGCGCTACGCCCGGCAACTCACGTTGCTCGGGCTGGAGACCAGCGAGCGCGAGCTGCGCTGGATCAATGAACTCATCCGGACAGAGAACCCATCACAAGGAGATCCCCAATGACCGACAAGAAGGTGCGCGTCGCGATCGTCGGCGTCGGCAACTGCGCGTCCTCGCTCGTGCAGGGCGTCGAGTTCTACGCCGGCGCCGCGATCGACCAGACCGTCCCCGGACTCATGCACGTCAAGTTCGGCGACTACCACGTGGGCGACGTCGAGTTCGTCGCCGCGTTCGACGTGGACGGCAAGAAGGTCGGCATGGACCTCGCCGAGGCGATCAACGCCTCCGAGAACAACACCCTGAAGCTCTGCGACGTGCCGCCGACCGGCGTCACCGTGCAGCGCGGACCCACCCTCGACGGCCTGGGCAAGTACTACCGCGAGACCATCGAGGAGTCCGCCGCCGAGCCCGTCGACATCGTGCAGGCCCTGCGTGACGCCGAGGTCGACGTCGTGGTCAGCTACCTGCCCGTCGGTTCGGAAGAGGCCGACAAGTTCTACGCGCAGTGCTGCATCGACGCGGGCGTCGCGTTCGTCAACGCCCTGCCCGTGTTCATCGCCTCCGACCCGGAGTGGGCCGAGAAGTTCCGCAGCGCCGGCGTCCCGATCGTCGGCGACGACATCAAGAGCCAGGTCGGTGCCACCATCACCCACCGCGTTATGGCCAAGCTCTTCGAGGACCGCGGCGTCGCGCTGGACCGCACGTACCAGCTCAACGTCGGCGGCAACATGGACTTCAAGAACATGCTCGAGCGTGACCGCCTGGAGTCCAAGAAGGTCTCCAAGACCCAGGCCGTGACCTCCAACCTGGAGGGGTCGCTCAAGGACAAGATCCACGACCGCAACGTCCACATCGGCCCCTCCGACTACGTGGAGTGGCTCGACGACCGCAAGTGGGCGTACGTTCGTCTCGAGGGACGCGCGTTCGGTGACGCCCCGATCAACCTCGAGTACAAGCTCGAGGTGTGGGACTCCCCCAACTCGGCGGGCATCATCATCGACGCCGTCCGCGCGGCCAAGATCGCCAAGGACCGCGGCATCGGGGGACCGATCCTGCCCGCCTCGGCGTACCTGATGAAGTCGCCGCCGGAGCAGATGGCGGACGACAAGGCCCGCGCCGAGCTCGAGGCCTTCATCATCGGGGCCTGACCAGCGCAGCAGAAGGATCGTATGAACACAGCGACGAACCACCCGCACACCACCCCGGGGCGTCGTCGTGTCCCGGCCGTCATCGCACTCGCGATGGCGGCCGGTGTCGCACTCTCGGCCTGTTCCGCCGACACCGCGGACGACTCCGCCACCTCGCCGACGACGCGGCCCGACACCTCGTCGTCGTCGTCATCCTCGACTCCCGCCCCCACCACCACGGCCCCCGACACCGCGCAGCCCGTCTCCGTGCCCCCCGCGCCGGCACCGCCGGTCTCCCCCGCCCCCGCGCCCCGACTGCCCGCCAACGTCGTCGGCACCGGTGGGCCCTGCCAGATGCTCGGCGAGGTCGCCCAGGCCGAGGACGGTTCGGCCCTGTTCTGCACCGAGGACCCCGGGGGCGCCGGCCCCCTGTGGCTGCCGCAGGGCGGCACGGGTGGGACCGGCGGGGCCGCGGTCGCGGACGCCACCGGACAGGCACGACCCGGCGGACCGTGCGCCCAGGAGGGCCTCGCGGTCACCTCCGCCGACGGCGACGTGCTCACCTGCCGTCTCACCGGCGGCGGCGACGTCCCCGGCGGCCTCTACTGGCAGTAGGCCCCCCGGGGCGCCGGCCCGGCCGGGCCCGACGGGACCGCATCCGGTTGCAGGTGGGGCGCTTCGCCGATTGACTGGACAACATCTGTCCCGAAGATCAACCGGAGGCCCCGATGACCCAGACCCGGTTCACCCATATCGAGGTCGACGACGGTGTCTACGCGCCCCAGGACGACTCCTGGCTCATCTGTGAGGCGCTCGACCAGTGCGATCTGGTCGCCGGGCGGCGTGTCCTCGACATCTGTACAGGCAGCGGCATCCTCGCCATCGAGACCGCGCTCAAGGGCGCCAGGGAGGTGCTCGCCTACGACATCTCCCCCGCCGCCGTCGCGTGCGCGTCCCGCAACGCCGAGCGGGCCGGGGTGCAGGTGGACGTCCGGCTCGGCACCCTCGACGACGCCCGCCGGGCCGGCCCCTACGACGTGGTGGTCTCCAACCCGCCGTACGTCCCGTCCGACGTCCCGCTCGAGGGCACCGGACCCAACCGGGCGTGGGACGCCGGCGCCAACGGCCGCGTGGTGCTGGACCAGCTGTGCGACCTCGCCCCGGACCTGGTCTCGCCCGGCGGGAGCATGATGATCGTGCACTCGGAGTTCTCGGACCCCCCGCAGACCATCCGCAAGCTCGAGCAGTCGGGATTCACCGCGCGGACCGTCGCCACCCGCGTCGTGGACTTCGGTCCCGTCATGACCTCGTACGCCGAGCGACTCGAGGCCGCCGGCCTGCTCGAGCCCGGTCGCCGCGAGGAGGAGCTGGTGGTGATCCGCGTTGACCGCGTCTGACGCCCGGCGGGTGCGGATCGTGCCCGGGGGACCGATGCTCATCGAGGGCCCGGTCGACATGACGACGCCCGACGGCGAGCGCGTGTGCTCGGACCGCTTCATGGTGGCCGTGTGCACGTGTCGGCGCAGCAAGACCTACCCGTTGTGCGACACGAGCCACCGCCGCAAGGTCCGGGCAACCGACCCGGCCCGCGACGACGACTGAGCGCGGCCCCGGGGCGGCGGCGGACCCCTTCCCGCGAATCCGCTACCCGGAATCAGGATCTGCTACCCCGATGCGCATAGCGAATCCCGATTCGGAGTAGCGGATCTTCCCGGGGCGGTGGGACGGGCGGCTCGCCGGGAGAGTGGCCGGGAGAGTGTCAGGGCAGGAGCGAGGACTCGCCGCGCTTCCACGCGGCGAGCATCTTCTCCGCGGCCAGGTCGTCGAGATAGTCCAGCGCGCGCATACCGAACACCACGTCGGCGGCCAGTTCCGGCTCACGGCGCACCAGATCGCCCACGACGTCGTGCCGCATGACCTGCTCATGGACCGCATCGGCCTCCACGTGCTCGGCGTAGAAGTGGACGCACTCCTCGGGAGCGCCCAGCCGACGCAGTCCGGCCACCAGGCGGGCCGATCCCGGCGACGAGGTGATCTCGATGGCCGCGAAATGGCCGATCGCCGCGCCCCGCAGTGACCGGTGCAGGCCGAACATCGACATGAGGTTGACCGTCGCCAGCGTCTCTGCCGACACCCGGTCGAGGTAACCGAGGTAGGTCGGGTCCAGCTCGGCGGCGCTCATGAGGTCGGCCCACAACCGCTGGTGCACGCGCTCACCCCGCCCACCACCGAACTCGTCGAACTCCACCGCGACGAACGAGGCCTTGGCCTGACCCTGCAGACGCGGGATCGTGAACGCGTGCGGGTCACCCTCCTTGAGGTGGTACAGGGACCGGTGGGCGAAGTACTCGCGCAGCTGGTCCCACGACCCCTCGTCCTTGAAGTACCAGGACGGTCCGGTGCCGGAGGTCGCCTCGACCGACAGTGCGTCCATCTCGGCCACGGGGTCGTCGCCGGGCTCGACGGCCGACCGCAGGTGCCCGAGGAAGACCCGCTCGAGGTCCCGCCGCAGCCGCAGCACCTCCGGCTCCCACTCCAGCTCCGCGTCGACCCCGTCGAAGCCCCGGTAGTGCAGCTCGTACAACGTGTACAGGGCGAGCTGAAGGTCCCGGCCCAGCGGATCGGTGTCCGCCGGTACCGGCGGCAGGTCCTGCACGGCGCCAGACGACAACGCCGCGACGACCGCCTCGGACAGCGGACCACAGGCGACGGGAAGCGACGGCGCGGTCGTGGCGGAGTCCTGCGCGGGGGCGGCGTCGATCGGTGCAGCTGTCATATCCCTTGTCTACCCCCTCGGCCGGTCGTCCTCCACCTCGCGCGGCCCCCCGTCGCGGGAGCTCCGGTTCCCGTTGCCGCTCTCGCCGTCGTCGTCGTTGTTCTCGCTGTCGCTGTTGTTCTCGCTGCTGTCGTTCTCGCCGTCGTGGTCGTTGTCGTTCTCGCCGTCGTGGTCGTTGTCGTCCTCGCCGTCGTGGTCGTTGTCGTCCTCGCCGTGTTCGCGCTCGATCCGCTCCTGCTCCTCCTGCTCCTCGCTGTCGCCGTCGCCGCTCTGGTAGCTGTCGAACATCTTGCGGCGCTCGTGCCAGCGCAGGCTGTAGGTGGCTTCGCGGACGGCGTCCTCGTCGTCGAAGTTCGACCCGAGCGCCCCGGCGAAGGCGCCCAGACAACTGGACAGCCAGGCCAGGTGGACGTAGTCCCAGACTGAGACGGGCCGCTCGAGCTGCGTCTCGAGGTATCCGGCGTCCATCACGGCGATCGCCAGCACGAACATGGCGACCAGCAGGCCGAGGTACATGATGCCGACGCCGGTACCGACCGTCAGGACCGTGGCCGCGTTGTCCATCCGCCGGCTGCTCGCCGTGAGCCCGTCATCCGGGCGGGTCCACAGGCCGTTGCGGAGGATGAGCCACACCACCAGGGTGAGCACGCCCATCACGCTGATCAGCAGCAGCCGGAGCGGATGCAACGCCACCGCGAGCGAGGCGATACTCCCGTAGAAGATGCCGAAGGCGCCGGTCCCCGCTCCGGCGGCCACGACACCGGTCAGCGCCGTCATCATCCGGGTCGGCCGGTTGTTGCGCACCATCCCCGTCAGCAACCGGGCCTTGTTGAGGAAGCCTCGGCAGCGCTCGGGGGGCAGGTCGTCCGTCGCGGGTGCGCCCAGCCCACTCTGGTGGGTGCCCGCGCGCACCAGCTTGAGGGCGAGCTTGCGTACCTTCGAACGCACTCTGACGACGCCGAAAACCGGGATACACACCAGTGCCGCGGTGGTCGAACCGCTCACGTCGTAGAGCAGCGGGTCCCCGTCGGAACGGGTGGCGAGGTCCGTCAGATAGAGCACGAAGTCCCAGTCGTGTTCCTGCAGCAGCCGGGGGGCGTGCTCGGTGAGCCGGATCTCGCCGTCCGGTCCGAGCGGGAGGGTCTCCTGGTCGACCTCCACCCGCCACCGACCCCCGAGTTCGCTGGACAGGTCGTCCGCGAGATCGTCCGCGATCGCCACCGCGACCCTCCGGGGCACGCCCGGATCGGCCATGAGACCGACGGTCGCCCACACCTCGTCCTCGTTCCAAGTCTGCTCGTCCACCCCACCATCATGGACCCGGGAGAGGATTCGCCAAATCGGTTGCGAAGGGCATTGTGCTGGCGTTACATGGGACGGAACCCACGTGGTGCGGACAGGAGAACGGGAGGTGACGATGTCGGAACAGGCGAGGTCGGAACACCAGCCCGACCCCGGCCGGCCGCGCGCGTCGCGGCCGGAACTGGGCCGACGCGGTTCACCGCTGAACTGGCCCGTCTGGCGGCAGTTCAGCGGAAACGATCTGCTCGGTCGCGGCTCCGCGACCCGTTCCCGGCGTTCACTCGAGATCACCCCCCGCACCACCACCGCCGACAAGGTGGTCAAGAGCGTCTGCCCGTTCTGTGCGGTCGGGTGCGCCCAGGACGTCTACGTCTCCGATGGCAAGGTCACCCAGATCGAGGGTGACGACGACAGCCCCATCTCCCGCGGCCGTCTGTGCCCGAAGGGTTCGGCGAGCAAGCAGCTCGTGACCAACCCGGACCGCATCACCACGGTGCTCCACCGCAAGCCGCACGCGACCGAGTGGGAGGAACTCGACCTCGACACGGCACTGGAGATGGTCGCCGACCGCGTGCTGGAGTCGCGGAAGGAGTTCTGGGAGGAGACGGACTCGAACGGTGACACCGTCCAGCGTACCCGGGGTCTCGCCAGCCTGGGCGGGGCGACGCTGGACAACGAGGAAAACTACCTCATGAAGAAGCTGTACACGGCGCTCGGCGCCATCGAGGTGGAGAACCAGGCGCGCATTTGACACTCCTCCACCGTTCCCGGTCTGGGAACCTCATTCGGGCGTGGTGGTGCCACGAACTACCAGCAGGACCTCGCGAACGCCGACTGCATCGTCATCCAGGGTTCCAACATGGCCGAGGCGCACCCGGTGGGGTTCCAGTGGGTCATGGAGGCCAAGCGCCGTGGCGCCACGATCATCCACGTCGACCCCCGGTTCACGCGCACCAGTGCGCTCGCTGACCAGCACGTACCCATCCGTGCGGGGTCGGATATCGCGTTCCTCGGCGGGCTGATCAACTACGTCCTGACCAACGACGCCTGGTTCTCGGAGTACGTGCTGGCCTACACCAACGCGTCGACGATCATCGGCGAGGACTTCGAGGACACCGAGGACCTCGCGGGCCTGTTCTCCGGCTTCGACGCCGATGACCGGACCTACGACCTGGAGTCCTGGCAGTACGCGGGTGCCCAGAACGACATGCCCGACGAGGGCCGCGACGACGACGATGCCGAGGACGAGGCCTCCGAGACCCCCGGCGCCGCCGGCGCCCGCGCGTCGGACACGACCGAGGATCCCCTGCGCGACGAGACCCTGCAGCACCCGCACTGCGTCTTCCAGATCCTCAAACGGCACTTCAGTCGCTACACGCCGGAAATGGTCGAGCGGACCTGCGGCGTCGCTGCCGACGACTTCCTCCGCGTCGCCCGTGCGCTGACCGAGAACTCGGGACGGGAACGCACCACCGCGTTCTGTTACGCCGTCGGCTGGACCCAGCACACCGTGGGAGTGCAGTACATTCGCACGGCCGCGATCCTCCAGCTGTTGCTCGGCAACATCGGGCGCCCCGGTGGCGGAATCATGGCGCTGCGCGGCCACGCCAGCATCCAGGGCTCCACCGACATCCCGACGCTGTACGACCTCATGCCCGGGTACCTACCCACGCCGAACGCCGGCGAGCAACCGGACCTGGACAGTTACATCGGCACTGACGACGTGGCGCAGGGTTTCTGGGGCCACATGCGCTCGTACACCGTCAGCCTGCTCAAGGCCTGGTGGGGCGACGCCGCCACCGCGGACAACGACTTCGCCTACGACTACCTGCCCAAGCTCACGGGCAAGCACGACTCGACCGTCACGGTGCAGCGGCAGATCAACGAAGGCGGCGGCGGGTACTTCCTCGTAGGCGAGAACCCCGCCGTGGGCACCGCCAACGGGCGGATGCAGCGCGCCGGGCTGGCCAACCTCGACTGGCTGGTCGTCCGCGACCTCGTGATGATCGAGAGCGCCGACTTCTGGCGCAGGGGCCCGGAGATCGAGACCGGCGAGATGCGCCCGGAGGACATCGGCACCGAGGTCTTCTTCTTCCCGGCCGCCAACCACGTGGAGAAGAAGGGCACGTTCACCAACACGCAGCGGTTGCTGCAGTGGCGACACCAGGCCGTCGAGCCACCGGGGGACGCGCGCAGTGAACTGTGGTTCTACTACCACCTCGGACGCCGTCTGAAGGAGAAGCTGGCCGACTCCACCGACCCCCGAGACCGGCCGCTACTGGATTTGACCTGGGACTACCCGATGGAGCCGGGCTCGGACGACGAACCCGACGCCGAGGCCGTGCTGGCCGAGATCAACGGCCGCGGCGAGGACGGCGAACCCCTGTCGACGTTCACCCAGCTCAAGCCGGACGGCTCGACCTCGTGCGGGTGTTGGATCTACTGCGGCGTCTACGCCGACGGCGTCAACCAGGCCGCGCGGCGCAGGTCCCGCCACGAGCAGGGCCCGGTGGCCCCGGAGTGGGGTTGGGCCTGGCCGGCGAACCGTCGCATCCTCTACAACCGTGCCTCCGCCGACCCGGAGGGGCGGCCCTGGAGCGAACGCAAGGCACTCATCAGCTGGGATCCGGACGCCGCCGACGGCGCCGGCCGATGGGTGGGCGAGGACGTGCCCGACTTCGAGGCCGACAAGGCGCCCGATTACACCCCGCCCGAGGGGGCGGTGGCGCAGGACGCCATCGGTGGGGCGCAGCCGTTCATCATGCAGGACGACGGCCGCGGGTGGCTCTATGCGCCGCGCGGACTGGCCGACGGTCCGCTGCCGGCGCACTACGAGCCGCCGGAGTCGCCCGTGGCGAACCCGATCTACCCGGGTCACGACGCCAATCCCGCCCGCGCGATACGCCCCGGTCGGTACAACGAGACCCAGCCGGGCCACGGGGAGCCGGGCAGCGAGGTGTTCCCGTTCGTGTTCACCACCTACCGCCTGACCGAGCACCACACGGCGGGCGCGATGAGTCGGACGTTGCCCTACCTGTCGGAACTGCAGCCGGAGTTCTTCTGCGAGATCAGCCCCGAGCTGGCGCGGGAGCGGGGCCTGGTCAACGGGGGCTGGGCGACGATCGTCACCTCCCGCTCCGCGATCGAGGCGCGGGTCCTCGTGACCAGGCGGATGACGCCGCTGCTCATCGACGGTCGCACCCTGCACCAGATCGGGCTGCCCTATCACTGGGGCGGCAACGGCGTGAGCATCGGCGACCCGGCGAACGACCTGCTCGCCCAGTCCCTCGATCCCAACGTGTCCATTCCCGCGACCAAGGCCACGAGCTGTGACATCGTCGCGGGACGACGGCCGCGTGGACCGGCACTGCTGGAGTTCGTCGAGGGCTACCGCCGGCGCGCGGGAGTCATCACCGAACCGGGAACGGAGAGCTGAATCATGTCCGCCTTCCTGTCCGATCTCGGGCGGTCCTTCTTCGGGGACATCGACCCCGCCGAGGACAACGGCTACGCCGACCCGCCGCCGCGCAAGGGCTTCTTCACCGACACCAGCGTGTGCATCGGCTGCAAGGCCTGCGAGGTGGCGTGCAAGGAGTGGAACCTCATCCCCTCCGACAGCCTCGAGCTCACCGGCATGTCCTACGACAACACCCAGGCGCTGGGCGCCTCGACGTGGCGGCACGTCGCGTTCATCGAGCAGGAGGTGCCGGCCCGGTCCGGGGCGCACGCCGCGCCGGCCCCCGCGGCGCCCGCGCCCGTCGATCTGGGCATGCCGGCCCCGACGTTGCCCGGTGAGTCCCCCGACGCCGGCGAGCCCACGGACTTCCGGTGGCTCATGGAGTCGGACGTGTGCAAGCACTGCACGCACGCCGCCTGCGTGGACGTCTGCCCAACGGGGGCGCTCATGCACACCGAGTTCGGCACCGTCGTGGTGCAGAGCGACATCTGCAACGGCTGTGGCTACTGCGTGAGCGCGTGCCCGTACGGCGTGATCGAGCGCCGCTCGGGCCCTGCGGGCGACCCCGCCGTGGGCATCGCCCAGAAGTGCACGCTCTGCTACGACCGGCTCACCGAGGGCCAGACCCCCGCCTGTGCCAAGGCGTGCCCCACGGAGTCGATCCAGTTCGGTGACCTCGACGAACTCCGCGAGCGCGCTGCCGGCCGCCTGGACCAGCTGGTCGAGGCGGGCGAGCCGAACGCCCAGCTCTACGGGCACGACTCGAACAACGGAGTCGGCGGCACGGGCGCGTTCTTCATCCTGCTGGACGACCCGGAGGTGTACGGACTGCCGCCGGATCCGGTGGTGACGACCCGGTTCGTGGGGAAGATGTGGCAGCAGGCCGCTCTGGCCGCCGTGACGCTGCTCGGCGGCGCGGTGGCCGCCTTCGCCGTGGGAGGCGGGGCCTGATGAGCGACGGCGACGGGGCCGACCACAACCGGGCCGACGACGACGAGGTGGGCATCCCCGGAGGACCGGGGCAGCAGACCCGGACCCGCCGAAAGGGCAAGGGGGGCCGCGAGCAGCTCGTGGTGCCCCCCGCGGAATTCCGCTCGTACTACGGCACACCGATCGTCAAGGCCCCGCCGTGGGAGTACGACATCGCGGCCTACCTCTTCCTCGGCGGCCTGGCCGGTGGCTCCTCACTGCTCGCCGCCGGGGCCGACCTGGCGGGCCTGCCGAGCCAGCGCCGCTCCGCGCGGATCGTCGCTCTCGGCGGAATCACCGGCAGCCTGTACTACCTGGTCCGCGACCTGGGGCGCCCGGAGCGGTTCCACCACATGCTGCGGGTGCTCAAGCTGACCTCCCCGATGAGCGTGGGCACCTGGCTCCTGTCGGCGTACGGCCCGTTCGTGGGTCTGGCCCTGGGGCAGGAGATCGTGCCGCTGCTGCCCGCCCGCCTCGCGCATCGCCTGCCCACCGACCTCATCACCCGCGCCTCGCGACCGGCCGGGATCGTCGCCGCCCTCGTGGCGCCGGCGGTCGCCTCGTACACGGCGGTACTGCTCACCGACACCGCCGCCCCCAGCTGGAGCGCCGCCCGCCGGGAGCTGCCGTTCGTGTTCGTGGGCAGCGCCGCGGCCGCGTCCGGCGGGGTCGGGCTGCTGCTCAATCCGCTCCACGAGACGGGCCCCGCCCGGCGGCTGGCCGTGGGCGGCGCGACGCTCGAACTCGCCGCCGACCGGATCATGCAGCAGTCGATGGGCATCACCGCCGAACCGCTCCACGAGGGCCGGGCCGGGGCGTACCACCGCGCCGCCCAGATCCTCACCACCGCCGGCGCGGTGGGCGCCGTGCTCGGGCGACGCAACCGCGCGCTGTCCGCGGTCGCGGGCCTCGCGCTGGCGGCGGGGTCGGCGTGCACCCGGTGGGCGGTGTTCCACGCCGGGATGGCGTCGACGAAGGACCCGAAGTACGTGGTCATCCCCCAGCGCGAGCGGCGTGACGCCCGCGGTGGCGGGGAGGCCTACGCGGGCGAGCGGTAACCGGACCTCCCCGCGGGCTCGTCCGGCCGGCGGGGTCCGGGGCGGCCCGGCGTGGCAACCGACAGGTCGGGTCAGACAATGGCGTGGCCGTCGTCGCCCTCGCGGCGGGTGGGCCCGCGTTTGGCGAGCACCTCGAGCAGCGGCATCACCACACGCCTCGAGGTGTCGAGGTGGGTGCGCGCGCCGCTCGGGGTGAACGGCTGCGGTAGTTCACGGAGCCGCCGTACCGCCTCCCCGATCACGCCCGGGCCCAGCCACACGCCGGGTCCGACGCCGGTGACGAGTCCGGCCCGTTCGCAGGCGGCGAGCTCACGCGGTCCGAGGCCCAGCCCGGCCAACTCCCCGGCTGTCGGGGCGTCGAACGGCCCGACCCGGAACCGCTCGGCCAGGGTGTCCGCTGCCGCTCGGACCACCTGGGGCAGACCAGGTCCGTCCCCGGCGACCACCCGGCCCCCCTCCACCCGCAGCGAGGCCGCGGCCGGGTGATCGAGGACGGCCATGAGCAGGGATGCGTCGGGCAGCCCGAGCGCGCGGCGGGCGGCCTCGGTGGGCAGGCCCGGATCGAGCGGATCGGCGCGGTCGTGCTCGCGCACGGCCTCGACGAGGGTCTCGGCGAGGACGGCGACGCGCCCGGGGTCGATCAGCCACCCGCGGTGGGACTGGTCGCGGACCGGGATGGCGATCCCCCATGCGCGCAGGTCATCGACGTGGGCCACGCCGCGCCGACGCAGCTCCGAGGGCAGGTCGGGGCGCTCCGGTGTCGCCGCCAACTCCTCGGCGCGGTGGCGGGCCGCACCGCGGCGACGCAGCGCCGGCGGGGCGGGATCCAGCACGACGGCGCCCGCCGGGATACGGTCGGCTCCCGGCTCGCGCAGGATGAGTCGGTCCCCCACCCGCAGCGGCAGCGGGTCCGCGAGCGCGAGGCGGGCATGACCCTCGTCGAGGGGCCGCACGCGAGCGGCTGTCGAGGCGGATCCGATGTGCACCATCACCTGCTCCGGCAGCGCGTCCGTCCGCCCGTCGACGCGCACGTCGAGGGTCCCGACCGAGCGCCACCGTCGCGGGGTGACCAGAGTGCTACCCCGCGGGATCTCGTCCGCGGCGACCCCGCGCAGATTCACGGCGACCCGCGCCACCGCCGCCACCTCGTCGCGCCGGTGCCCGAGCGACTGCAGACCACGGACGGTGACCTGCGGCCCACTCGGCCCCAGCTCCAGCGTGTCCCCCGCCCGCACCGTGCCCGCGGGCAGCGTGCCGGTGACGACGGTGCCGGCTCCGCCGATGCTGAACGACCGGTCCACCCACAGCCGCACGTCGGCGCCGCGATCGGCCTCCGGCAGCAGCGTGCCCAGCCGGGCGAGCTCCCCGCGCAGCGCGTCCATCCCGGCGCCGGTGACGGCCGAGACGCACACCGCCGGTATGTCCGCCAGGGGTGTCCCGGCCATCGCGTCACGGGCCTCCGCCAGCGCGAGGTCCGGATCCAACAGGTCGCTGCGCGTGATGACGAGGACGCCGTGCTCGACGCGCAGCGCGGTGAGCGCGTCGAGGTGTTCGGCGGACTGTGGCATCCACCCGTCGTCGGCGGCCACGACGAACATCACCGCGGGCACCGGCCCGACCCCGGCCAGCATGGTGGGGACGAACCGCCGGTGGCCGGGCACGTCGACGAACGCGACCGTGCGGCCGTCGTCGAGGGTGGTCGAGGCGTACCCCAGACCGATGGTCAGGCCGCGGCGGCGTTCCTCGTCCCACCGGTCGGGCTCCTCGCCGGTGAGCGCGCGGACGAGCGTCGACTTCCCGTGATCGACGTGGCCGGCGGTGGCGACGACGAACATCAGGCGGGCGCCTCCGCCCGGAGCACGAGCCGCGCCAGCTCGTCGTCGTCCCCCGGCGGCACTGCACGCAGATCCAGGAGGCACCGGCCGTCGGTCACGCGCCCCAGGACGGCGGGGCGTCCCGCGCGCAACGTCTCGGCACAGCGCTCCGGCAGGGACACCGCGGCGCTCGAAAGGTCGACACCGGGCGCGCCCCCACCGCCGACGGCGGCGACGGACCGGACGGCCTCCGCATCCAGCCCCGCCGCGCGCAGTCGTGCGGCGATCCGCTCGGCCCGCGCCCGCAGCTCGGCGGGGTCGGCCTCGAGACCGGCGACGACGGGCGGACGCGGACCGCGCAGCGTCGCCTCGAGAGCGGCCAGCGTGAGCTTGTCGACGCGCAGCGCGCGGGCGAGCGGATGGCGGCGCAGGCGCTGCACGAGGGCGGCGTTGCCGGCCATGATCCCGGCCTGCGGGCCCCCGAGGAGCTTGTCGCCGCTGGACGTCACGAGGTCGACGCCCGCCGCCAGCGTCGTGGTCATGTCCGGTTCATCCGGAAGCGTGGGGTGGGGCGCGAGCAGCCCCGAGCCGATGTCCACCACCAGCGGCACCCCGAGGTCCCGCAGCTCGGCGGGCGGGACGGACGAGGTGAAGCCGCTCACCACGAAGTTGGAGGGGTGGACCTTGAGGACGAAGGCCGTGGTGTCGTCGATCGCACGCGAGTAGTCCTCGGCGTTGACCCGGTTGGTCGTGCCGACCTCCCGCAACCGGGTCCCCGTGGATTCCAGGAGCTCCGGCAGGCGGAACCCGTCGCCGATCTCCACCATCTCACCGCGCGCGATGACGATCGTCCGCCCCGGCCCGCCCAGCGCGGTCGCGGCGAGGGCCAGGGCGGCCGCGCCGTTGTTCACCACGTGGACGTCGCCCGCCGTGGGCACGGCGGCCCGCAGGGCGTCGAGGGCGCCGCGACCCCGCCTGCCCCGGCGACCCGTCGCCAGGTCCAGCTCCACGTCATTGGTGCCCGCGGCCTCGGCGAGCGCGCGCACGGCGGCATCCGACAGCGGCGCCCGACCGAGGTTGGTGTGCAGCAGGACGCCACTGGCGTTGAGGACGCGCGTCAGTGTCACAGGCGCGCCGGGCAGCGCGTCGAGCACCGCGTCGACGATCCCGGCGGGCGGGAGCGCTCCCGACCGGGCGCGGTCCTGCGCGCCCCGGATCTCGCCCTTGACCAGCTCGCGGCCCAGCCCGTCGACCGCCCCGGTGAGGCGCGAATCGCGGAGCAGGACGTCGGTGGACGGGATGAGGCGACGCGGATCGGGCGACGAAGGCCCCGACCCCTCGTGCGGCTGCTCGGTGATCGTCCGTTCCCCTTTTCGGATCGGTGCCGGTGACGGTGAGGTTGTGGCGGAGGCGGACGGGAATCGAACCCGCCTGACCGAGATACTCGGCCACGTCGGTTTTGAAGACCGCGGGGACCACCAGGTGCCCGGACGCCTCCCTGCCCCACGAGACTAGGCGGTGTTCCCCGGCCGCGCCCACCGATCGGCGCCGCCTCGTTAGGGTCGGACCATGACCACCGAACCCATCTCGCCCGCAGCCCGGCTCACCTCGTACGCGCACGGGGGCGGGTGTGCCTGCAAAATCCCGCCCGGTGCTCTGGAGAACGTCGTTGCCGACCTCATCGGGGCCCCGGTCCGGGATCCGGCCGCGGAACTCATCGTGGGCCTCGACGACGGCGACGACGCGGCGGCGGTGCGGATCACCGGTGGCCGGGCCGTCATCAGCACCGCCGACTTCTTCACCCCCGTCGTCGACGACCCGTACGACTGGGGGCGCATCGCCGCGGCCAACGCGCTGTCCGACGTCTACGCGATGGGCGGGACGCCGATCATGGCGATCAACCTGCTGTGCTGGCCGATGGACGTCCTGCCGTACGAGATCGCCGGAGAGGTGCTCCGCGGTGCCCAGGAGGTGGCCGGCGCCGCCGGCTGTCACGTGGCCGGCGGGCACAGCGTGGACGACCCCGAACCCAAGTACGGCATGGCCGTCACCGGGCTGGCGGACCCGGACCGGCTGCTGCGCAATGACGCGGGCCGGGCCGGGATGCCGCTGTCGCTCACCAAGCCGCTGGGGATCGGGATGCTCAACTGTCGGCACAAGAACACTGGGGAGGTGAGCCGCGAGGCGATCGAGACGATGACCACCCTCAACGACGTCGCCTCCCGGGACGCCCTGGCCGCCGGGGTCGAGTGCGCCACGGACGTCACCGGGTTCGGCCTGCTCGGCCACCTGTACAAGATGGCCCGGGCCAGCGGCGTCTCGGCCGTGATCGACCCCGCCGCGGTGCCCTACCTCGAGGGCGCCCGTCAGGCGCTCGCCGACGGATACGTCAGCGGCGGGACGCGCCGCAACCTCGACTGGGTACGTCCGCACCTCGCGGCCGACGTGGACGAGGACGAGCTGCTCCTGCTCGCCGACGCCCAGACCTCCGGCGGGCTGCTCGTGGCCGGGGAGATCCCGGGGGGCACCGTGATCGGCGAACTCGTCCCCGCCGGAGACGCGGCGATCACCGTGCGCTGACGGGGCCGGTTTCCCCGCACCTCGCCGAGCAGAGGGTTTCGCACACCCGCTCTCGGGCGATACCGGCGAAATCCTCTGCTCGGCGGGAGAGTGAGCGCCCAAAGGCGGGAGGGTGAGCGCCCAAAGGCGGGAGGGTGAGCGCACGAGGGCGGGAGAGTGAGCGCGCGCGGCCGGGATCCGCCCCGCCAGCTCAGGCGGGGCGGTCGAGGCGGGCGAACGCGTCGAAGATGCGGGCACCGTGGGCCAGCGCCCGCTCGTCCAGCACGAAGCCCGGATGGTGGAGATCCGTCTCCTCGGACTCGCCGTCCCACACCCCCAACCGCAGGTAGACGCCGGGGATCTCCTCGGTGTACCAGGCGAAGTCCTCGCCGCCGCTGGACTGGTCGGCGGTGCCCACCCCGTCGGTTCCGAGCACCGATTGGACGGCCTTCGCCGCGAGGTCGGCGCACTCGTCGTCGTTCACCACGGGCGGCACACCCTGGATGTACTCGACCTCAGTGCGCGCCCCGTACAGGGCACCGATCCGCTCGACCGTCTCGCGGACCAGCGGCTCGACGGTCGCCCACACGTCCCGGTCCGCGCTGCGCAACGTGCCCCAGATCTCGCCCGAGTCGGGGATGACGTTGGGCGCGGACCCGCCGGCCTTGATCGAGGCCCACGTGAGCACGGTGCCGGACCGCGGGTCGATCCGCCGGTCGATCACGCCCGTGACGCCCGTGACGATCTGGGCGAGGGTGAAGACGGTGTCCTGGGTCTCGTGCGGACGCGCGGTGTGCCCGCCGTCCGAGTGGACGGTGATGCCGATCTTGGCGTTGGACGAGGTGATGGCCCCGCCGGTCACGCCCACCTCGCCGACCGGGCGGTGCGGGTCGCAGTGCAGCGCGAGGATGCGGTCGACGCCCTTGACCACGCCCTCCTCGACGCAGTCCTTGGCACCGCCGGGCATCGTCTCCTCGGCCGGCTGGAAAATCAGGCGCACCGGGCGGGGCGGCGGGTCGGCGACCAGCATCTCGGCGGCGCCCAGCAGCATCGCCGTGTGGCCGTCGTGCCCGCAGGAGTGGCTGACGCCCTCGACCTCGGAGGAGAAGGACTCGCCGGACTCCTCGCTCATGGCCAGCGCGTCGATGTCCGCGCGCAGCGCCACCACGTCGGTCGACGTGGCCCCGTCGGCGGCCGCGACGTCGCACCACAGCCCGGTGCCCACCTCGAACCGCTCGGGCTTGAGCCCCATCGAGCGGAGCTCGCCCTCGATGTACTCGGTCGTCTCCCGCTCCTCGTAGGACAGCTCGGGGTGGGCGTGGATGTGCCGCCGCCACCCGACGAGCCGGCCCTCGAACCCGGTCGGGTCGGGGGTCTCATTCTTCTTGCGTCCGAACATCGAACACCTCCTGGCAGAACTGGACCACCCGGTCGCCGAGACGCTGCCGGTTGGCCAATTTCACGAATTCATGACCTTCGTCCTCGAACAGCAGGACGTCCACCGGTACGCCGCGCCGGCGCAGGAACTCCACGGCCTGATCGGTCTCGCTGAGCGGCACATTGGTGTCGTGCGCGCCGTGGACGAAGAGCATCGGGACGTCCACGTGGTGGTACCGCCGTAGGGGCGAGGCCTCCCGCAGTAGCTCACGTTCCTGGAGCGGGTTGCCGTACTTGGGGTAGGCGGCCGCGGCGATCCACGGTTCGGTGGTGCGGTAGAAGGTCTGCAGGTCGCTCATCCCGCACGCGGCGATTCCGCCTCGCCACCTGCCGGGGTGGCGGACCAGGGTGGCGTTGACCAGGTAGCCGCCGTAGGACCGGCCCGAGACCACCGCCCGGCCTGGATCGGCGATGCCCTCGTCGATCAGGTGCAGCAACGCGTCCTCGACATCGTCGATGCCGGAGAAGCGACCGTAGCGGTCGTCGGCGTGACTGAAGAAACGCCCCGAGCCGGTGGAGCCGCGCACGTTGGGCAGGAAGTAGTTCACGCCGATGTCGAGGTAGCGGCGGGCGATGTCGTTGTACCCGGGGCGCGACTGCCCCTCGGGACCGCCGTGGAGGTGGACCACGGTCGGGCCCGGTTCGTCACCGATGTCGGGACGGTAGAGCCAGCCGCTGAGCTGGAGCCCGTCACGGGCGGTGAACTCGACCAACGTCGGCGCGGGGTCGGGTTGCTCGGGCGGCCGCCCGGTCCACCTGCGGTTGTCCACGTCGTACATCACCACGCGCGGCGGCTGGTCGAGGCTCTCGATGGTGAGCGCGAGCAACCGGCCGTCTGCGGTGAGCGTGGGTGAGGTCGCCACGACCTCGGGCAGCGGTGGCCGAACGATCACGCGGGGGCGCTCCGGCCGTAGGTCGAGGACCTCGATCTCCGACAGACCACCGCGCACGTTCCACAGCAGCACCGCGGTCGAGCGGTCCAGGCTCACCTCGACGCGGTCGAGATCGGCGTCGGTGCGGAACGCCACCGGCCAGGACTCGGTGGAGTCCTCGTCCGCCTCGACCGCGAGCAGGCCCATCCGGTCCGCCGAATGGTCGCTGCGGACGACCATCCGCATGGGACGGTCGTCGTCCCCCGCGTCGAGGATGACTCCGGCGTCCGTGGTGGAGCCGGTGTCGACGGGTAGCAGTGGCCACCACCGGCCGTCGGGGACGATGCGCAGCAACTCGCGGTTACCGCGGGCACCCACCCGGAACAGCGCGGCTCCGTCCCACGCGTGGACCAGTGCACCGCCCATCCGTCGATCGACGACGGTGTGCTCCCCGGTCTCGGGGTCCACGAGGCGGCCCTCGGCCAGGCCCTCGGAGTCGAACGCCGTCACCGCGAGCAGGTCGCCGTCCCAGCCGACGATCTGGACGGTGGCGTCGCCCACGGTGTCGACGGGGTAGACGTCGTGATCGTCGGGGTCGGTGGTGACCAGCCAGATCCGTTCGCGCTCGCCGCCGTCCGGGGCGACCTCGCAGGCGAGCCACCTGCCGTTGGGCGAGTAGGCCACGCGGCGCACGGGGCCGTCGACGGGCAGCACGACGTCGCGCTCCGGCCCGGCCCCGTCCAGCCCACCCGGCCCCAGCGGCCGCTGCACGGCGCGCGGGTAGCCGGTGCGCTCGGTGACCACACACGCCAACATCGACCCGTCGGGCGACAGGTTGGGGGACGTGGTGTGGCGGATCTGGGTGGGCCCCCCGGCGGCGTCGTCGGGTGGTCCCGCGACGTCGCGGGACTCGGCCTCCTCGGTGACCTCGACGTCGACCTCGGTGGTGTCAGGCACGGTGAATCCAGGTGTCCTTTCCGCCGCCTCCGCTCGAGGCGTTGACGACCATGGTGCCCGCCGGGGCCACGCGCGTCAGTGCGACAGGCGGGGCCGTGGCGGCGATCTCTCCCCCCTCACCGTGCCGCAACATGACGAACGCCCGCATGTCCACGTGGCGTCGCTGCAGTTCGCGGCCGTCGAACGTCGGCAGGGTGGACAGCGACTGCACCTCTTGCGCGACGAACCGGTCCCCGTGGCGGCGCAGCTCGTCCCGACGCTCGTCGAGCTCCCGGGGCGAGCATTCCGGGCCCACGGTGATGTCGGACCCGCCGTAGCCGTCGATCGGCTTGACGACCAGCTCGCCGAGCCGGTCGAGGACCTGTCGACGCTGGTCCGGGTCGGCGCACAGGTACGTGTCGACCTGGCCGATGAGAGGCTTCTCGCCCAGGTAGAAGTCGATGATCTTGGGGACCATGGCGTAGATCGCCTTGTCGTCGGCGGCACCGTTGCCGGGCGCGTTGACCACGGCGACGCCGTGCTCCGCCATCGCGTTCAGCAGCCCCCTGCGCAGCGCGGTGCCATCTGCGCCCGTAGAGGACAGGAGCATCTCCTCGTCCATACGGACGTAGAGCACGTCGATCTTCTGCCGCTCCCCGCCCTCGACCCGCCATAGGGCGGAGTCCTCGCACACCAGGTCAGAGGGCGTCACCAGGGTGCCACCGACCGCCTCGGTGACGCTGCTGAGGTCGTACGCCTCGAGTTCGTCCTCGGCGACCACCACGCCGATGGCGGGATCGTCGACGCCCTCGGGCGCGGCCGCCCGCAGGGTGTCGGTCAGCATCGCCAGCGCCTCGCGGGGGTCGTGGACCTCCGACCGCGCACCGAACTCGGGGAAACCCTCGGCGATCCGGTCGCGCAGTGCGACCGCCATCGCCATCCCCCCGGGCATCCGCAGGTTGTCCTCGAGCACGATCCACTCGCCCGGCGCCGTGGAGACCAGGTCCACGCCACACACCGGGGCGTGCAGGACGCCCTCGGGCACCGCGCGTCCGGTGGGACGGAACCCCGGTGCGCGCTGGAGCGCCTCCGCGGGGACCACGCCGGCCCGGCTGATCTCTCCCGCCCCGTAGATGTCGCGCAGGAACATCTCCATCGCGCGCGCCCGCTGCTCGATGCCCGCGGAGATCCGTGCCCACTGGTCGGCCGGGACGATCCGCGGGACCGAGTCGAGCGGGAAGACCTGCGGCTCGTCCTTGCCGTACACCTTGAGCGTGATGCCCATGGAGCGCAGCGTGTCGTCCACCTGCTCCTTGCGCTCGCACAGGACCTCGGGGCCCATGTCGGACACGGCCTTGAGCAGGTCCACGTACTCGGGCCGCGGGTTGCCGTCCTCGGAGATGGCCTCGTCGTGCACCTCCTCGGTGACCGCCTCCCCGAGCGGCGAGTAGGAGGCGAGCATGTGTCGCATCCCGCGGTCGTCGGCGGTGTCCCGGGGGCGGATCCGCTCGACGGTCTCGGCCAGCAGGACGGCGATCACGTCGCTGCGGCGTCCCCGTCGGCGGTGCGCCGCGCGTTGGCGGGTGGCCGAGGTCGCGGAACCGCGGACCCCGTCGAGCAGGTTCAGCACCAGGTCGAGTTCGCCTCCGGCCCGGAGGTGGTCGACGTGGTCGTCGACCAGTCCGGTGAGCACCTCGGTGGCGGGGCGGGGGCGCCCGGTCGCCACGTCCACGAGGTCCCCCTCGAGTCCGGAGCGTGCGGCGCGCCAGAACGCCGCGGCCAGCACGGCGTCGGAGGGTCCGTCCCACCCACCGGATCCGGAGTCCTGACCGGCGTCCCGTTCGGCGAGGACGCGGTCGACCGCCGCGCGGAACAGGGCGGCGACGACGACGAGGGTGTCGATGGTGCTGCAGGAGTCGCAGGCCACGAGTTCGATCCCGTCGCCGTCCCGGGAGGGGCGGACGTCGACCGCGATCCCCTCCCGTCCCGCGACGACGCCGGTGGCGACGATCTCGTCCTCGCAGGCCAGCGCCTCGTCGGCGGTGTCGGCGGCGTAGGCGGGCAGGTGTGCGGGCGACCACTGGCTCTCGAAGTAGCGGGTGGAGGCGTACCCGGAGTCGGTGCCGTCTGCCCAGTAGGGGGAACTCGCCGACAGTGCCAGCAGCACCGGCGCGAGGGCGGCGACCCGTCGGGCCGCGTACTGGGCCTCGTCGGCGTCGGCGGTCTCGACCACCACCCGGAAGCCGGCCGAGGCGCGGGTCTGCGACTCGCGGCCCGGCGCGGGGTGGGGGTCCTGCGGGGCGGGGTCGAACTCCACGCCGGGCGAGGCCAGCGACCCTGCCGCGACCACCCCGGTCCGCAGTCCGTTGGCGGCCTCCGCCAGGCGGGTCCGGTTGCGGCGGATGGTGTCCCCGAGCTCGCCGAGCCCGGTGTGGGCGCCCGCGTCCGCGACCACGATCGCGCCGTGTTGCTCCGGCCGGACGTGGCCCTCCTGTCCCCGTTGCCCGGTGTCGCCGAGAGCGGCGAGCACCTCCGTTGCCCGCCGAACCGGTCGCCGGGTCCTCGTGTCGACGAGGTGGAGTTCCTCTTCGACTCTGATCCATCGCTGTGCGTCGGTCATCATTCCCACGCTAAGGGAACCCGGGCGAGCCCGCACCCGCAGCAGCTCCCCGGGCCCGGCGCGGGGGTCACCGCATGATCCACGTGTCCTTGCCGCCGCCGCCCCGCGAGGAGTTGACGATCATCGATCCCGCCGGCGCGACCCGGGTGAGCCCGGCCGGGACCGCGTGCGCGGTGGTCCTGCCCCCCTCGCGTCGGACGTGGGCGAACGCGCGGAGGTCCACGTGCCGGCGCTGCATCCGGGTCCCGTCGAAGGTCGGCAACGTGGACAGGGGCACGACCTCCTGGGCGATGAACCCCTCCGGCCGGGTGAGCAGGTCCTCCCGGCGGGCGGCCAGCTCCGCCTCCGAGCACTCCGGCCCGATGGTGATCCCGAGTCCGCCGTACCCGTCGATCGGCTTGACCACCAGCTCGCCGAGGCGGTCCAACACGAGGTCCCGCTGCGTCCGGTCGGCACACAGGTAGGTGGGGACCTGCTCGAGGATCGGGGTCTCCCCCAGGTAGAAGTCGATCATGGCGGGGACGGAGGCGTAGACGGCCTTGTCGTCGGCCACCCCGTTGCCGAGGGCGTTGGCGATGGTCAGGCGTCCGGCCCCGAGCGCGTCGAGCAGCCCGTCGCGCAGCGGGATGCCGTCGTCGCCCGGCGAGCTGAGGAGCATGTCCTCGTCTATCCGGGCGTACATGACGTCCACCCGGTGCAGATCGCGGCCCGCGCGATGGTGCAGCACCCCGTCCCGGAAGGTGAGCCGGTCGGGCGTGACCAGCGGCAGTCCGGTGCGCTGCGCGATGAGTCGGTGCTCGAACCAGGCCGAGTCGGTCGGCCCGGAGGAGACGACCGCGAGCTGCGGCTCGTCCCCGGCGGCCGGCGGCGCGGCCGCCTCGAGCGTCTCGCGGATCATGCCGAACGCCTCGTCCGGCGCGTGGAGATCGAACCCGCCCGTGAGGTCGCCGAACAGGGAGGTGGTCATCTGTCGCAGGGCGTGGGAGAAGGCGATCCCGGAGGGCACCCGGACGTTGTCCTCCAGCACGAACCACGTGCCGTCGTCCCCGCACACCAGGTCGATCCCGCAGATGTGCGCCCGCGTCCGACCCGGCCGCTGTACGCGTCCCGTGCTGCGGTGACCGGGGGCGCGGTCCAGGGACTCGGGCGTCATGTGCCCCGCGCGCACGAACTCGCGCTGGCCGTAGATGTCGTCGAGGAAGGCGTCCAGGGCGCGGGCGCGCTGCTCCGTGCCGGCGGCCAGCACCCGCCACACTTCGGGCGAGATGATGCGGGGTACGAAGTCCATGGGGAACGCCTGGGGCCGCTCCTGTCCGGTGACCCGGAACGTCACCCCGGCCACCGAGGCCTCCTTCTCCGCCGTCACCTGTCGCGACCGGAGCCGCACGGTGCCCGCCCGGTCCAGGGCCGACATCACGGGAGCGTAGGCCTCACGGGGGGCACCCCCCTCCTCGACCGCCTCGTCCCAGCTCGGGTCGGCGTCGAGGCCCTCGATCGGTTCGTAGACGCCGAACAGTCGTGAGTGGGCATCGGGGACCGCCGACCGGGGACCGCTGATCCCGGCGGTCTCCGCCGCGAGCAGGTCGACCACGTCGTGGGGGTGCCCCCGCCGGCGGAGGGCCTGGCGCTGCCGGAACGCACTGCTGCCGTTGTAGAGCGCGTTGTCGAGCAGGGTGCGCACGGTGTCGAGGTCACCCGACCGGTTCAACTCGCCGGTCAGGGACTCCACCAGATCCGAGACGACGTCGGTGGCGGGCCGGGCCCGGAAGGTGACGGGGTCCACGAGATCACCCTCGAGGCCCGACCGGGCCGCGCGCCACAGGGCCGCCCGCAGCCTCGTCTCGGCGGGGGCCGCCGACCCGGCGCCGTCGGCGACGGCGGTCGCCTCGCGCTCGACGAGGGCCCGGAACAGGGCGGCGGCCAGAACGGTGGCTTCGGCGGAGGGACAGGCGTCGCCCACCTGCAGCTCCACGGACCGCCGGTCGGCCCCGGGCTGCACACCGAAGCCCACCATCGACGCATCGACGACCACCCCGCTGGCCACGAGGTCGGCCACCAACTCGTCGTACTCGGCGGCCGAGCACACGCCCGCCACGGGCGCCGCCGTGGGCCACTGCGAGGCCGCCACCGAGCGGCAACTCGCGTAGCCGGAGTCCGACCCGTCCCTCAGGAAGGGCGAGCTCGCCGTGAGCGCGAGGAACACCGGCAGGTACGGAGCGATCCGGCAGGACACCGCGACCGCCTCGTCTGCGCCATGGGCCTCGACCCGGATCCGGACGCCACAGTAGATCTGATCCCGGGCCAGGTACTCGTAGTCGGCCAGGAGTCGACGAGTCCTCGGCGTCTCGTCGACGAGGGCGGACCCGGGGGGCACGAGCGGGACGGCCCCGGCGGCGACCACCGCCAGCCCGAGCTCGGCCCCCGCCCCGTTGAGCCCCGCCCGCTCCGCGCGGAGGGCCGACCGCAGCTCCGTCGCGGACCCGGCAGGGGCGGTCGCGGCGCGGATGACGCAGTTGCGCAGTTCCTCTCCCGCGCCACCTCCACCCCGCAGGGCCAGCAGCTCCGCCGCCCGGGGCGTCAACTCCCTGTTCGCGGTGTCGAGGACGTGCAGGTCCTCTTCGACGACCATCGACCTCAACACTGCTTCCATAAAGGAAATGTAGGGCCGGGGGGCGGAGTTCACATCCGGTCGGATTGTGGGATGGGTCTCATCGGATCCGGGTTCAGCGCGCCTTCCACACCGGGGCACGCTTCTCCGCGAACGCCCTCGGGCCCTCGGCCGCGTCCTCGGAGGTCATGACGGTGATCGTCTCCGTGTCATTGACCTTCCACTTGTCGACCTCCGCCGGACGCCCGCCGTCGGTGATACCGAGCGCGACCCGCTTGGTCCCCTGGACCGCCAGCGGCGCGTTGGCGGCGATGGTCCCGGCGAGCTCGAGCGCGGTGTCGAGCAGCCGGTCGGCCGGGACGACGTGGTTGATCAGGTGCAGGTCGAGCGCCCGCCCGGCGGTGATCGGCTCGCCGGTGAGCATCATCTCCATGGCCACCCGGTGGGGCAGCTGGGCCGGCAGCCGGAACGCGCCACCGGCGGCGGCGATGAGCCCACGCCGCACCTCCGGCAGACCGAACACCGCGTGGTCGGCGGCCACCACGAGGTCGCAGGCCAGGGCGATCTCGCAGCCCCCACCCAGTGCGGTGCCGTTGACCGCGCCGATCACGGGGACCGAGACGTACTGCTGCATCATCCCCGCGAATCCCCACCGCCGGTTCTCGGCCGGGAAGATGTCCTCACCCCGGGAGATGGCCTTGAGGTCGGCGCCCGCGCAGAAGGACCGCTCTCCCGCGCCGGTGATCACCACGACCCGGATCTCGGGATCGGTGTCCGCCTCGTGCAGCGCGTTGCCCAGCAGCGTGCTGACCTCGCCGTTGACGGCGTTGCGGGCCTCCGGGCGGTCGAGGGTGACGAGTAGGACGTGGTCCCGGCGCTCGGTACGGACGGCGGGACGGTTCTCGGTTGACGTCATGGGCCCAGTCTCGCCCGGCGGTGGCTGCCACGCAGCCCCTCCGCGCTATTCGGCCCTCTCCGCAGGAAGGTTCGTGCGGATGTCCGCGCATCGCACGCTCGAGTGGCACGGCCGACGTCGCTGCGCGTAAACGCATCCTTCCCCTCGGCCGGTCCCGGTGCGGGCGGGCCCGGGCGCCCCGCCGGTCGGGCACCGTGCCCCGCCGGTCGGGCTCCATGTCGCGGGTCGGGCTCCATGTCGCGGGTCGGGGGCGCCACTCGCGGGTCGCCGACGGTCGCCGCGGGGCCACCGCCGAACTGTCGCCGATTCCGACCCGCGCTGCAGCGCCCCGAGGAGACGGGCCGGTCGAGGGTTGTCATAACCGAAACGAAGGCGAGCGAGAGATGTTTCACGTGAACCCTTCTCGGCGGTGGGTGGATGCCCCGCCCCCGGCGAGGTAGTGTGAGCCACTACAGATATATTTGATTTAGATCATCGGTCTCGGCGCTCCGGGTGGGTGCCCTTCTCTCGTGGAATGAGGTGGCGGACGTGGCCCCCACACGACTCGGCCAGCGCCCGCAGCTCTCCGAGGAGGTCGCCGACCACGTGCGGACTCGGATCATGAGCGGCGATGTCCGCCCGGGGTCCTTCATCCGGCTCGACGAGACCGCCTCCGCACTCGGGGTGAGCGTGACCCCGGTCCGGGAGGCACTACTCACCCTGCGCGGCGAGGGCCTCGTCGATCTGGTGCCGCGGCGCGGCTACCTGGTCTCGCCGATGAGCCGCCAGGACATCGAGGACATCTTCTGGCTCCAAGCGGAACTCTCCAAGCGCATCGTCGACCGGGCCATCACCCGCTACGACGCGGAAACTCTCGAGTTCCACGGTCGTCTGATCGACGAATTCGAGAAGGCATCCGCGTCAGATGACACCGACGGCGTGGTGCACGCCCAGTACGCGATCCACCGGTGCCTCAACCGGGCTTCCCGCTCGGACAAGCTGTCCCGGTTCCTGTCCAACGCCGCCCGCTACATGCCCTACCGGCTGTACGCGGACGACCCCGAGTGGCGTGCGGGCGCACTGACGGACAACCGCCGCATGCTCGAGGCGCTGCGTGACGGCGACGTCGAGACGGCCCACGAAGTGGTGGACGCCGAGTTCACCGGTGGCGCGAGTCTGCTCATCGCCCATCTCGAGCGAGCGGGCGTGTGGGACGACGAGCGCGCACCGGAACTCGACCCCGAGCACTGAGTCCCACTTCAGTGATCGGTCCGTCCGCACTCTCCACCTCAGATCGGTTTGAACAGGATGCGGTAGGTGGCCGTCCGAACCGTCCGGGGGAGTTCGTCGGGCCGCGTGCGAACTCCACGGGATTCCGAGTTCATTCCGGAACGGTCGCTGCAGGAAGCCGGTGGTCGCGCACCTGTGGATCCGGCCCGACGATAGAGCTGGTGAGCACTTCCCTGCTCTCCCGGAGTGGTCGGACGGGAGCCGTGACACCAGCTCAGACGCCCACGGTGCCGTGCTCGGAACGCAGTGTGCCCTTGACGACCTTGCCGCTGGCGTTGCGGGGGAGTTCGTCGACGTGGACCAGATGCTTGGGGAGCTTGAAGCCGGCGAGCTTGTCCCGCAGCCACTCGCTGAGCTCCTCGAGGGTGAGATCGGCAACGCCGTCCTCCACGTTCTGGGCGACCACTGCGACGGGGACCTCGCCCCACCTGTCGTCCTTGCGGCCGATCACCGCGACCTCGCGGATCCTCGGGTGCCCGGCGATGATGTTCTCCACCTCGGCGCAGTAGATGTTCTCGCCGCCGGAGATGATCATGTCCTTCTTGCGGTCCACCACGTAGACGAAGCCCTCGTCGTCCATGCGGACCAGGTCGCCGGAGTGGAACCACCCGCCCTCGAAGGCCTCCGCCGTCTCCTTGGGCTTGTTCCAGTAGCCGGACATGGTGGTGGGACCGCGGTAGACGATCTCGCCGACCTCACCCGGGCCGACGAGCTCGCCGAAGGCGTCGACGACGCGGGCCTGGAGGGTGGGGATGACCTTGCCGACGGAGCCGATCTTGCGGATCGCGTCATCGCCGTCGAGGGCACAGGTGATGGGGCTCATCTCGGTCTGGCCGAACACCGCGCAGTTCAGGGCGTCCGGGAAGGTCTCGGCCATGGCGCGCAGGATCGTGTCGGTGGACGGGGCCGCGCCCCAGGAGATGGTGCGCAGCACCAGGCTGCGCGGGCGGGCCTGCTGCTCGGCACAGACGGCCTGCCACTGCACGGGGACGAGGAAGATGCTGGTGATGTGCTCGGCCTCGAGGGTGTCCAGGACCGCTGCGGGGTCGAAGGCCTGCAGCGGGTGGACCACCGTGACGCCGCCGAGTTGGAGGCTCGGCGCGATCGAGCCGAGCGCCGCGATGTGGAACATCGGGGCGGCGCACAGTGCGCGCCCGTCCTCCTCGAACAGTCGGAACACCCGGATGCAGGTCAGGGACTGCGCCGTGAGGTTCTCGTAGGAGAGCATCGCGCCCTTGGGGCGACCCGTGGTGCCCGAGGTGTACATGATGAGCGCGGTGGAGTCCTCGGGGACGTCGACGGGCTCGTGCGGCTGGCCCTCCTCCGCGATCGCGTCCGCGTACGTGGTCTGGTCGGGCGTCCCCGGTTCACCGCCGATGACGATGTGGTGGCCCGGCTCCTCGCCCTGGGCGCGGATCGCGCCGACGAGCGGGGCGAGCATCGCGTCGGTGATGACGCCCTTCGGCGTGCAATCGCTGACCAGGTAGGCGAGCTCGCCGGGGGTGAGACGGAAGTTCACCGGGACCGCGATGGCACCCAGCTCGTTGATGCCCAGGACCGCCTCGACGAACTCCGGGTTGTTGAGCGTGATGAGCATGACCCGGTCGCCCCTGCCCACACCGCGGCGGGCCAACGCGTCGGCGAAGCGGTTGCTGCGGCCGTGCAGCTGGGACCACGTGGTGGTCTGGCCGAGGAACCGCAGCGCCTCGGCGTCGGGCTGCATCTCGGCGTGGGTGGCGACCCACGTGTTCCAGTTGTTGCGACGTGCCGCGTGGAGTTCGGCGATGGGATCCGTGGCGGTGGTCATGATCTCGGCCTTTCGTCGGGCGGTGGGTGACGGGAGGGGCAGGTGACAGGAGGGACGGTTCAGGAGAAGTTCGGGCGCCGTTTCTCGAGGATCGAGGACACGCCCTCGGCGAAGTCGGGGGAGATCAGCAGCTCGCACTGGCCCTCGTGTTCCCTGGCCAGGGCCGCGTCCAGCTCGGCGAGCGTGGCCCCGGTGACGGCCCTCTTGGTCAGTTCCAGGGCGCGGCGCGGACCCCGGGCCAGTCGGCGGGCGAGCTTCGCGGCGGCGGGCTCGAGGTCCGCGGTCGGGTGGACCTCCATGGCCAGTCCGACGTCGTGGGCCTCCGCGGCGGAGACGGCGTCGACACGCAGCAGCATGCGCGAGGCGATCGACCGTCCGACGGCCGCGGGCAGCAGCACGCTGGCGCCGCCGTCGGGCATGAGTCCGATGTTGGTGAACGCGAACAGTAGGTAGGCGTCCTCCGACATGAGGACGAGGTCGGAGGCCAGCGCGAGCGAGACGCCCACCCCGGCCGCCGGGCCGGTGACGGCGGCGATTACCGGGACCGGGACCGTGAGGACCGCGCGGACCAGTGCGGCGGCCCCGGCCATGGTCGCGTCGGGGCTGGGCGCGTCCGCGCCGGCGTCCTTGATCGCCTGCAGGTCAGCTCCGGTGGTGAACGCCCCGCCCTCCCCTGAAAGCACGATGACCCGGGTGCCCGGATCGCTGCCGTGTTCGATGATGAGCTCGGTCAGCGCGGTGACGGTGGGGTGGTCGAGCGCGTTCATCCGGTCGGGCCGGTTGATACTGATCGTGGTCACGCCCAGGTCGTCATGGTCGACCTTGATGGCGTCACGTCCGGTCGCGGTCATCGGACCGTCTCCCCCGCCTCGACCATCCCGGCCAGCCTGCCGGTGATGATCTCCTCAGCCTCGGCCATCATCCGGTCGACGAGCTCCGCCGCGGTGGGCACGTCGTGGATCAGACCCTGACACTGGCCGGCGCTCCAGATGCCCGCGTCCAGGTCGCCGTCCTCGAAGACCTTGCGTCCGCGGGCTCCGGCGACGAGGTGCTGGATGTCGGAGAACTCGGCACCCTGGGCCTCTTTCGACACGACCTCGGCGGAGACGGCGTTGGCGGCCACCCGCGCGGTGTTGTGCAGTGTCCGGAAGATCAGCTTCGTGTCGAGCTCGGTGTTGGCCACGATCTGTTGTTTGACCTGCTCGGCCACCGGCGACTCGGCCGTGCACATGAAGCGGGTGCCCATGTTGGCGCCGTCGGCTCCCAGCGCCAGTGCTGCCACCATGCCGCGGGCGTCGGCGATCCCGCCGGAGGCGAGGATCGGGACGGACAGCCTCGCCGCCGCGGCAGGGATGAGCACCAGGCCGGGGACGTCGTCCTCCCCCGGGTGGCCCGCGCACTCGAAGCCGTCGATCGACACCGCGTCCACACCGAGCTGCTCGGCCTTGATCGCGTGGCGGACCGAGGTGCACTTGTGGATCACCTTGATGCCGGCCTCGTGGAACACCGGTAGGTGGTCCTTGGGATTGGACCCGGCCGTCTCGACGATCTTCACGCCCGACTCGACGATCGCCTGCCGGTACTCGGCGTACGGGGGCGGAGAGATCGCGGGAAGGATCGTGAGGTTGACGCCGAACGGCTGGTCGGTCATCTCCCGGCAGCGCGCGATCTCCTTGACCAGGTCCTCGGGCGTGGGTTGGGTGAGTCCGGTGATGATCCCCAGCGCGCCGGCCTCGGACACGGCGGCGGCGAGTTCGGCGCGGCCGACCCACATCATGCCGCCCTGGACGATGGGATGACGGACGCCGAACTCCACGGTGAATCGGGTGCGGATCACGGCTGGACCTCCTCGTAGGTGCCACCGGAGGTGGCCTCAGGACTTGGCATGGGCGACTGATCCCTTCTGCAACCGACCGCGATGACGTCGTCCCTCCAGAACGACCATGGATCCGATCACATATATGTGTAAGTGTCGCTACGCGATGCCCACTGTAGCCGGTGTTGTCAAGATCACACCGTGTTCCACCTAACCCGGAAAGCGCACCCATGTGCCCCTCACGCCCTCGTGGGTCACGCACCCTCTCCGGGCATCGGGTTCGGCGTCCCGACGTGCGGAAATCGCGGGGCGCGGCGGCAGTTCCGCCGGGTTAGGCGGCTCCGGTGGAGCCGGCGGCTGGAGCGTGCACGACCGGGCAGGCGCCCACCCGGTCGCGCGGCTGGATGGGGCAGGCCCCCAGGTCGGCGGGACGGTAACCCTCCGGGTATCCCGGGTACGTCCGGTTCTCGGTCCCACGGGACCCGAGCTCGCGGCGGCGGACCGGCAGCCACCGCACCACCTTCGACCGCATCCGCAGCGCCGCGTAGGCGGCCTCGCGGAACGCCCGAGGTTGCCACGGGAAGCCGAAGGCGCGGGTCATGTCGTCGTCGATCAGCGCCTGCACGACCTTGCGGACCACCGGCCGGGCCGGCTCCGGGTACCAGGAACACATGAGATCGATCGTGTACGTCCCGATGAGCTCGTTGGTCCGGGCGTAGCGCATGGTGCGCGCCTCGTAGTCGTCCCGCCAGCGCCGGAACTCCCCGATGTCCTGCGGGATCCCCTTGATCTTCATCCGCTCCCCGACTGCGCGGTAGAAGTGGAACGCCGCGAGCCGCTCGTTCGGATGCAGACGCCGCCAGCCGTTCGCATCGATCCACTCGAGCGGTTCGTAGATGAACGTCGACAACACATAGAGCATGTCGTCATTGGTGATCTCGTACATCGCGTGTTGGCGGTTGATCACCCGCAGCGCCTCCTTGCCGCGGGGCGAGTCGTACCCGTGCTCGACCAGCTCCACCATGAGCAGCGCGGTGTCGTCGTACCGCTTCTGCGGGTGATCGCGGAAGTTGCCCGCCTGCTCCAGGACCGCCGACACCGAAGGGATGCAGTAGGTCCGGTACAGCGCCAGCTCGAGCGCTCGCTGATAGTCCCACGGGAACTCGTACGCGGAGGTGATGCGGTGGATCTCCGCCGCGTCCGCCACCGGATCGAGAGTCGCGATGAGATCACGCCAGTACCAGCGCCCGGGCTTGAACGGGACCCCTGCCGTGAGCGGGTGGTCGACGGCGGCGTCGGCGACGAGGTCGGCCGGGATCATGGTCCGAACACCCCGGGCACGGCGGACCGCTCGGTGGCCGCGGCCCTCGTCGTCGTCGTCACCTCCTCGGTTCTCTCGGAGGTGGCGGTCATCTCACCTCACATCCTTCCCTGGACGTTCGCGAGCATCCACTTGACGATCTTGATGTCACGCGGCTTGCGGGTCATGGTCATGAGGTTCAGCGGGGCCGCGAACTTCTGCGCGGTGATGGCCTTGGGGCGGGCGAACTCGCGCAACCCGTCGGCGCCGTGGATACGGCCGAAACCCGAGTCACCCGAACCGCCGAACGGCAACGCCGGGATGCCGGCGAACGCGAGGAACGAGTTGACCGACACCATGCCCACGTCCAACTTCTCCGCGAGGGCCAGCCCCCGCTTCTTGTTGCCGGTGAAGATCGAACCGCCGAGGCCGTAGCTGCTGGCGTTCGCCTTCTCGATGGCCTCCTCCAGGTCCGCGACAGGGTTGATCACGACGGTGGGGCCGAAGGTCTCCTCGGTGATCGCGGACGAGTTCTCGGGGACGTCGACGAGGACGACCGGCTCGATGATCTTCTCGCCGACCGAGTCCTCGCCGCCGAGTACGGCCCTGCCGCCCTTGGCGATCGCGTCCTTGACGTGCCTGCGGACGATGTCGACCTGCGCCGGCAGCGTCATGGGCCCGTAGCTGGAGGAGATCGAGTTGCCCGGGGTGAGCGCGCGGACCTTGGCCGTGAACTTCTGGACGAACGCGTCGTGGACGTCCGAGTGGACGTAGATCCGCTCCACGCCCGCGCAGGTCTGGCCCGCGTTGCCCATGGCGCCGAAGACCGCCTGGTCGGCGGCCGCGTCGAGATCCGCGTCCGAGTCGACGAGCAGGGCGTCCTTGCCACCGCCCTCGATGACGACCGGCGTGAGCGTCTCCGCGCAGGCGGCCATGACCTTCCGGCCCGTCGCGGCGGAGCCGGTGAACGCGAGCTTGTCGACGCCCGCCCTGCACAACGCCGCGCCCGTCGAGCCGTCGCCGGTGATCGTCTGGATGAGCGGCTGGGAGGCGCCCAGGGAATCCCACACCTCCGCCAGCCACACGCCCACACCCGGCGTGAGCTCGCTGGGCTTGAACACCACCGCGTTGCCCGCGGCCATGGCGTAGGACAGCGTGCCCATCGGGGTGAACGCGGGGTAGTTCCACGGGCCGATCGCGCCGACCACGCCGTAGGGCTGATATTCCACGTAGGCGGCCTGGTTGCTCATGAGCAGCCCGGCCGAGACGGAGCGCCGTCGCAGGACCTTGTCCGCGTTCTTGGCCGCCCACTCCAGATGGCTGACGGTGAGCATGACCTCGAGGGTCGCGTCCTCGTCCGGCTTCCCGGTCTCGGCGGAGATCAGGGACGCCAACTCCTCGGCCCTGGACGAGATCGCCCGCTTGTACTCCAGCAGCCACTCACGGCGACCCCGCGGACCCTGGTTCGCCCACCAGCGAGCCGCGGCACGCGCACGCTCCACGGCGAGGGCGACCTCCTCGGGACCGGCGACGGGGTACTCCGCGAGGACGGTGCCGTCGCGGGGGTCCAGGCTCGCGAACGTGGGGCCGGTCTTGCTGGGCTCGGTGGTCGTCATCTGAGGTCCTCTCGTTTCCGATCACATATATTTGATGTAGCGTACCGTGATACGACCCACTGTAGTCCAGTGTGCACCCAACCGGCACCCCGTGCCAGATACCGGGGCAACCACACAGAAAAACGAGGCGAGAAGTGGTCGACATCCTCACCGAAGAGCGTCGACATCCTCACCGAAGAGCAGCGTGAATTCGCCAAGTCGATCGATGACTTCTGCGCGCGCGAGGTCGGCGGCGTCGAGAAGCGACGCGAGCTCACCACCGAGGGCGGCACCCACTCGCCGCACATCTACTCCAAGATGGCCGAGCTCGGATGGCTGGGGCTGACCGTCCCCGAGGAGTACGGCGGCTCCGACGCCGGCGCCGTCGAACTGTGCCTCCTGCTCGAGCACTCCCTGCGCGGCCTCGCCCCGATCGGCGGCATCGGCCCCACCCTCATCACGGCCGCCGCGTACCAGAAGTTCGGGACCGAGGAGCAGCGTAAACGCGCGCTCGAGCTGGTCGTGAACGGCGGGACCCTGTGCATCTCAATGTCCGAGCCCGGCGCCGGGTCCGACGTCGCCGCCCTGCGCTGCAAGGCCGAGCGCGACGGCGACAACTGGGTGATCAACGGGCAGAAGACCTGGTGTTCCAACGCCCACTTCGCCGACCGCATCCTGCTCGTCGCCCGCACCGACTCGTCGGGCAAGAAGCACGAAGGCATCACGATGTTCGACGTGCCCGCGGACATCGAGGGCCTGCAGATCACCGGGATCGAGACCATGGGCGGCATGGAGGTCAACGACCTCTACTTCACCGACGTCCGCCTGCCCGCCGACTCCGTGATCGGAGAGGTCGGCGGCGGTTGGGCGCAGCTCATGACCGGGCTCAATACCGAGCGCCTCATCCTCGCCGCCAGGAAGGTCGACGAGGCCGACCCCACGGCCCTGTTCCCCCGCGAGGCCTCCATGGCCAAGCTCAAGGCGTCCGAGCTGAGCAAGCGGGTCACGCTCGAGTGCATGCAGTCCATGGGCGGATACGGGTACGCCACCGAGTACGGGATGGAACGTCTGGTCCGCCAGGCGGTGGTCTCCACCATCTACGGCGGCACCAACGAGGTCCAGCGGGACATCATCGGCAAGACGCTCGGCCTGTGAGCACCGCCGGGGCGGCCGGCACCGCCGGGACCGCGGGCGCCGCCGCGCGCGAGTTCGAGCTCATCCTCGCGCTCGACACGGTCCCCTCGGACCGCGTCTCCGCGCTGTGGGACTCCCTCGAGCCCGCGCGGGTCGACGACATCGCGGGCAGCCGCTGGAAGGGCACCGGCCTGGACACCGGGCACCCCATGTTCGGCATGCTCGGGCAGATGCGCTGGTGGGGCAAGGACTTCACCGAGGCCCGCAAGGTGGACCCGATCCTCGTCACCGACGACTCCGGTGAGGTCGTGCCGGACACCTCGGCGACCGGCGGGGGCGGGGCGTCCCTGTGGGAGGTCTCCTTCCGCGGCCGCCCGACCGCCTCCATGGTGTACGACCGCCTGCCGGTGATCGACCACTTCGCCGTCGTCGGACCCGACACCCTCCTCGCGGTGATGAACGGGCGAGGCACCGTGCACGAGGGAGAGCACTTCTGGTTCGTCCTGGAGCGCGAGCGCTGAGACGCACGGGCCGGGTGCGCGGGGCGGGAGCCTGGCCCGGGTGCGCGGGGCGGGTGCACGGGGCGGCGCCACGCCCCACAATGGGGCGCATGACCCCGAACCCCACGCGCCCGGTCCGCATCGCCGTCCAGCTCCAGCCGCAGCACTCGCCGGACTACGGACTGATCCGGGACGCCGTCCGACGCTCCGAAGACGCGGGCGTGGACGTGGTCTTCAACTGGGACCACTTCTTCCCGCTCTACGGTGATCCCGACGGCGCCCACTTCGAGTGTTGGACGATGCTGGCCGCGTGGGCCGAGCAGACCGAACGCGTCGAGATCGGCGCCCTGGTCACCTGCAACACCTATCGCAACCCCGACCTGCTCGCCGACATGGCCCGGACCGTCGACCACATCTCCGGCGGCCGCCTCATCCTGGGCCTGGGCAGCGGATGGTTCGAGCGGGACTACGCCGAGTACGGCTACGAGTTCGGCACCAAGGGCTCGCGGCTCGACGACCTCGGGCACTCCCTCGAGCGGATTGAGCAGCGCTTCGCCACGCTCACCCCCGCCCCGACGAGGGACATCCCCGTGCTGCTCGGTGGCGGCGGTGAGAAGAAGACCCTGCGACACGTGGCCCGCCACGCCGACATCTGGCACTCGTTCGTGGACGTGGAGACCTACCGCCACAAGTCGGAGGTGCTCGCCGGGCACTGCGCGGACGTGGGGCGCGATCCGGGCGAGATCGAGCGGTCGACGGAGATCGGCGGGGCCAGCTCGCCCGACGAGGCGAAGCGGCTCGCCGAGAACCTGCACGCCGAGGGCGTCACCCTCTTCACGGTCGGGCTCAACGGCCCCGACTACCCGCTGGACCTGGTCGAGTCGCTGGTGGCCTGGCGCGACGGGCGATAAGCCGGCGCGCCGGCGCTGAACCTGCCCGTCGGCGCCGGAAATCCGCTACTCCGAATCCGGATCCGCTATCCCGATCGGCGTAGCGAATCCGCATTCCGAGTAGCGGATTTCGGGCTGGATTGGAACCGGGGCGGGCCGGGCGGGCTGGGGCGGGCGCGTGTCGGCGCGGGCCGCGGCGGGTCAGCCCCGCTTGACCGCCCGGTCGACCCGGCGCCACGTCCGGTAGGTGTACCACGACGCCACCAGCATGAGCACCAGCACGAGCGAGGCGAAGATCGACGGTCGCCCGGTGAGGATCAAGCCCACCGCGTTGACCAACGCCAGCACGGTGAAGAACCCGACGAACCCGCCGATGACCTCCAGCCGCTGCCGGGCGCCCAGGGCGTCACCGCCGCTCCGAGCCACCGCCGATCAGCTCTTCAGGCCGCCGGCGGTGAGGCCGGAGATGATCCGTCGCTGGAAGATCAGCACCATGATCACCAGCGGCACGGTGACGAGCGCGCCGGCGGCCATGATCGCCGCGTGCGGCGGCAGGTACGGGTTGACCCCGGAGAACCGGGCGATCGCCACCGTCACGGGCTCGGTCGCGGTCGTGGACAGCTGCTGCGAGAGCACGAACTCGTTCCACGTGATGATGAACGCCAGGATCGCGGTGGTGAACAGGGCCGGCGCGGCGAGCGGGAGGATGATCTTGATGAACGCCTGGCCGCGGGTCGCACCATCGACGCGGGCAGCCTCCTCCAGCTCCCACGGCAGGTCGTTGAAGAACGACGTGAGCGTGTAGATGGTCAGCGGGAGCGCGAACGAGATGTTGGGGATGATGAGCGCCTGGTAGGTGCCGATCCAGCCGATGTCCGTGAACAGCTGGAACAGCGGCGTGACCAGGGCGACGCCGGGGAACATCGACGCGGCGAGGATGATCCCGGTGACGAGGAACTTGCCCCGGAAGTCGACCCTGGCGAGGGCGTAGGCGGTGAACACGCCGAACGTCAGCGCGAGGGCGGTGGTGATCGAGCTGATGAGCACGGAGTTGATGATCGCGCCCAGGAAGTTGTTGCCGCCGTCCGTGGCCAGCGCCTCGCGGAAGTTGTCGAGCGTGAGGTGCGAGGGCACCGGGCTGGCGGAGAAGATGAACCGGTTGTCGCGGAACGCGGTCACCAGCATCCAGTAGAACGGTGCGAGTCCCCAGATGAGGATGAGTAGCGCGCCGACGTAGGTGCTGATGGTGGGGCCGAGCGGTTTGCGTGGTGGCTTGATGTCCTCGTCGTCGCGGCGCCGGTCGGAGCCGGGGGTCGACGACGACGACGGGGTGGTCGTCGGCATGGTCGGCGAGGTGCTCGGTTCAGACGCTCGGTGACTCACCGGATCTCCCCCTTCTTGCCCGTGCGATCCTCCACGACGTTCGCGCCGAGGAATTTGACCATGATGTACGCGACGGCGAAGACCAGCAGGAACACCAGTGTCGATATCGCGGAGGCACTGTTGAAGTTGCCCATTCTCATCTCGTTGACCACCAGCATCGACACGGTCGCGGTGGGCGAGTTGGAGTTGGCCGACACGAGGATGACGGGCAGGTCGTACATGCGCAGCGCGTCGAGGGTGCGGAACAGGATCGCCACCATGAGGGCGGGACGCACCAGCGGAAGGGTGATGCGGACGAATTGCTGCCAGCGGGACGCGCCGTCCACGCGGGCCGCCTCGTAGACGTCACCGGGGATCATCTGTAACCCGGCGAGGATGAGCAGCGCCATGAACGGCGCGGTCTTCCACACGTCGGCGATGATGATGGCCATACGGGCGTAGAACGGGTCGGTGGTCCAGGCGATGTTCGTGCCCAGGAGGGTGTTGGCGATCCCGTTGGGGGCGAAGATGAACGCCCACAGTTTCGCCGTGACGGCGGTGGGGATCGCCCACGGGACCAGGACGGCGGCGCGCAGCAGGGAGCGTCCCCAGATGCTCTTGCCCATGACCACGGCCATGGCGAAACCGAGCACCGTCTCGAGGGAGACGGTGGTGACGGTGAAGAACAGCGTGTTGCCCATGGCGGGCCAGAAGTCCACGGACGAGACGCCCGGCGGACAGGTGACGGTGCCGTCGCCGCCGGGAGCGGGGCAGGCCTGCGTCAGCCAGTAGAGGTAGTGCTGGAAACCGGCGAACCCGCCCTCCGAGAACATGCCCGTGGCCGGGTCCAGGCCGCGGTCGGCCATGAACGACAGGTACACCGCGCGAATGACCGGGTACCCGATCACCACCGCGAGGATGGCCAGGGCCGGACCCACCATCCACACCGGACGCCAGTCGAACTTCTTCTCGACCAGTGGCGCCGGGGACTTCTCGCTCGTCGTCATCGCCTTGCTCCTCGCCGGGTTCGCGCCCGCCCCATCAGGGAGAGGAGGTGGGCCCCGGGAACGTTACCCGGGGCCCACCTGCCCTGGTCCGACAGCCGTCTGCCGCCGGACCGTGTGCCGATCACCCGGACCGCGGTGATCGTTGACCTCGTTCGATCACCGTGCTCGGTGGATCACTGTGCGTTGTGAATCACCGTGCTCGGTGAATCACTGTGCCTGTTCGATCGCGGCCGTCATGTCGTTGAGGGCCTGCTCCACGTCCTTCTCCCCGCGAAGCGCCGCGAAGGTGTTGTCCTGGATCGCCTTGGACACGGAGGGATAGAACGGGGTGACCGGGCGCGGCTCGGCGTTGTCGAGCGCCGCCTTCAGGGCCGGCATGTAGGGGAACTCCTGCTGGAGCGCCTCGTCGTCGTAGATCGAGGACAGCACCGGCGGGAACGACTGCTCGGCGAAGCCCATCTGGACGTCCTCGGAGATGATGAACTCGAGGAAGGCCCGCGCGGTCTCCTTGTTCTCGGAGAACACGTTGATCGCGTTGTTGTAGCCACCGAGCGTGGACTGACCGGCGCCGTCCTTGCCGACGATCGGGGCGACCTGGAAGTCACCCTGGACCTGCGACGTGGGGTCGGACTGGCCCGACTCGTACATGTACGGCCAGTTGTAGGAGTACATGGTCTCGCCGGCGAGGAAGGCCTGCGCGGTCTCCTCCTCCGTGAACGCGTCGGTCTTCTGGGGGATGACGCCGCCCTTGTAGGCGTCGACGAGGGCGGTCAGGCCCGCACGCGCCTCCTCGGTGTCGAGCTCGGGCGTCTTCCCGTCCTCACCGACGACCTGCCCGCCCCAGCTGTGGATGAACTGGGTGGCGGCGACGGTGAGACCCTCGTACTGGCTGAGCTGGGTCTGCAGGCAGTCGACGTTCGCACCCTCCGCGGCCTCGCAGGAGGAGACGAGCTCCTCCCAGTTGGCGGGCGCCTCCGGCTGGAGGTCGGTGCGGTAGTACAGGAGCTGGGCGTTGGTGTTCTGCGGCACGCCGTAGAGGGTGCCGTTGTAGGTCGCCGAGTCGACGGCGGCCTCGATCAGCCCGGAGGTGTCGACCTCGGTCTCGTTCTCGATCGGCTGCAGCCACCCGTTGGCCGCGAAGTACGCGGTGTCGGTGACGTCGAGGGCGAACACGTCGTACTCGCCGCTCTCGGTCTGGAGCGACTGCGTCAGGGTGTCGCGCTGCCCGTCCTGCTCGGCCGGCAGCTCGCGGAGGGTGACCTCCTGGTCGGGGTTCTCCGCGTTCCACTGCTCGATGACGGGACGGAGCTTGTCGGTGTCGTTGCTGCCCATCGCGAAGGTGATGGGGCCGACGCCCGAGGTGCCGGCCTGCGCCTGCTCGTCGGATTCATCGCCACCCGATCCACACGCCGTGGATACCAGGGCGACTACGGAGGCGGCCGCCGCCGCCTTGAGGAACCTGCCGTGAACGGCCATGCGCTCTCTCCTACTGTCGTGTCTCGACTCCCCTCGGCGAGTGCCGACGGGGCAGTGGACCGGTGCCGCCTGTGACGCGGGTCTCACTGAGGACCTGCTGAGCGTAACCCACGAGACGGCGGTGGCGCGGGACCACGTGCGGACACGCGACCGACGCGCCGTCGCTCCCGCCACCACGGATGGTCACGGGAGCGAGGTCACAGGAGTCACTCTAGCAACACCCGATCGGGGCGGACGCCGGCGTGCATCGCCGTTTGCACGGGCCCCGGCCCCACGGGGTCAGCGCAGTCTGAGACCGGATTCCACGTCGAAGAACCGCACCTCGTCGTCGAGCGCCTCGAGGTACATGGTGTCGCCCTTGCGGGGGTGGTCACCCGACTCCGCGCGATACACCACCGGGTGGTTCTCGCGGGTCGAGCAATGCAGGTAGCTGTCCGCCCCGAGCTCCTCCACCAGGTCCACCGTCACCTCCAGCCCGTGGCCTTCCGCGGCCATCCGCAGGTGCTCGGGCCGCACGCCGACGGTGACCCTCGACCCCGAGCCGGCGGGCACGGGCTCGCGGAACCCCTCGAGGTCCACCGCCCCGTCGGCGACCGGGGCGTCGAAGAGGTTCATGGACGGTGACCCGATGAAGCCGGCCACGAAGGCGTTGACCGGGTTGTTGTAGAGCTCGCGCGGGGCGTCGACCTGCTGGAGCACCCCGTCCTTGAGCACCGCGACGCGGTCGCCCATCGTCATGGCCTCGACCTGGTCGTGCGTCACGTAGATCATCGTGGTGTGCAGGTCCCGCTGCAGCTTGGCGATCTGGGCGCGCGTGGCCACCCGGAGCTTGGCGTCGAGGTTGGACAGCGGCTCGTCCATGAGGAAGACCTGCGGGTTGCGCACGATCGCCCGCCCCATGGCCACGCGCTGACGCTGGCCGCCGGACAGCTCCTTGGGCTTGCGGTCGAGATACGGCACCAGGTCGAGCATCTCCGCCGCGCGGTCGACGCGCTCCGTGATCTCCGACTTGGACGCCTTGGCCAGCTTCAGTGCGAAACCCATGTTCTCGCGGACCGTGTAATGCGGGTACAGCGCGTAGTTCTGGAACACCATCGCGATGTCGCGGTCCTTGGGCTCGGTGCCCGTCACGTCCCTGTCACCGATGAGGATCCGTCCCGCCGCCACGTCCTCCAGACCGGCCAGGGCGCGCAGGGTCGTCGATTTTCCGCAGCCGGAGGGTCCGACCAGGACGAGGAACTCGCCGTCGGCGATCTCCAGATCCAGACGGTCGACACTGCGTCGCGCGGCCCCCGGATAGATGATGGACACGTTCTCGAAGGTCACCGAGGCCATGAGAAATAATTCCCTTCACCGGCAGGAACGTGCCGGACGATCCGAGATAGAGGGCGAACACGGGTGACTGTAGCGGCCCGGGGCGGAGTTCACCCGCACTGCGCACACAGTTCACGCGGGCGTGGCCCGCGCGCGGCCGCCCGGTCGTCCCGCGCGCCTAGCGTGCATGCGTCCACTACGACTGTTGACGCCTCCAGGAGACCCGAATGTCCGCCCGCCGCCTGCTCCCGATCGCCACCGCCCCGACGCCGGGGATCTCCAACCGACAGCACGTGACCTGTGTCTACAAGTGCGGGGACCAGTGCGCCGCACCGGTGCCCAACACCACCGACAACCCGTACTTCGGGGATATCGCCACCGAGATCAGCCGCCGCGGTGCACTCAAGGCCGCGGGGGTCGTGGCGCTGGCGGTGGGCGCCACCCAGGTGCTGCCCGCGACCGCCGCGGCGCAGGGCTCGTCCGCCGCCGGCTCGCTCGGACCCACCGGGTCCACCGGCGGGGCCACGATCGACACGGGGTTCGCCCCGGTCGCGCCCAACACCGCCGACGCCGTCACCGTCCCGGCGGGATACTCGAGCGATGTGGTGATCCGGTGGGGCGACCCCGTGCTGCCGGGCGCCCCGGAGTTCGACTTCGAGAACCAGACCGCCGCCGCGCAGGCCATGCAGTACGGCTACAACTGCGATCTGGCGGTGATGTTCCCGATGGACGACCGCGACGAGCGCTTCCTGCTCACCGTCAACCACGAGTACACGACCGAGCCCTCGATGTTCCGCGAGTACGATTCCTCGGCCCCGACCCGCGAGCAGGTCGAGATCGCCTGGGCGGCCCACGGGCTGACGGTGGTCGAGCTGGCCAGCCGCGCCGGCGACGGCGGGCTCGACCCCGTCATGGGGTCCTACAACCGGCGCATCACCGCCACCACCCCGTTCGAGCTGCGCGGACCCGCCGTCGGCCCCCTGACCCGGACCACGGCCGACCCGACCGGCACCCGCGTGCTCGGCACACTGAACAACTGCGCCGGCGGGCACACACCGTGGGGCACCGTCCTGTCCGGGGAGGAGAACTTCAACCAGTACTTCGGCACCACCGGGACGGTCACCGACCCGGAGCGTCTCGAGGCCCTGCGCCGCTACGGCGTGTCCGTCTCCCGCTCGGGGCGCCGGTGGGAGGAGTTCGACGCCCGCTTCGACCCGGCCGCCGAGCCCAACGAGGTCAACCGCTTCGGTTACGTCGTCGAGGTGGATCCCTGGGATCCGACCTCGACCCCGGTCAAGCACTCCGCGATGGGCCGGTTCAAGCACGAGGGCGCCTCGGTCCACGTCACCGGTGACGGCACCGTCGTCGCCTATTCCGGCGACGACGAGCGCTTCGACTACCTCTACAAGTTCGTCTCCAGCCGCCGGATCACACCCGGGACCGGCTCGGCCGCGCGGGCCGGGAACATGAAGATCCTCGACGAGGGCACCCTCTACGTGGCGACGTTCACCGGCAACTCCCCCGCCGCGCAGATCGACGGCTCCGGGGCGCTGCCCGCCGACGGCGCGTTCGACGGCACCGGCACCTGGATCCCGCTGATGACCGTCGCGCCCGGTGGGAACGCCGTCTCACACGTGCCGGGCATGACCCCGGAGCAGGTCGCGGTGTACACCCGCATGGCCGGCGACCGCGTCGGCGCCACCAAGATGGACCGCCCCGAGGACGTCGAGCCCAGCCCGACCACCGGCAGGGTCTACATGGCGCTGACCAACAACACCCGCCGCACGACCGCGAACGTGGACGAGGCCAACCCGCGGCACAACAACAAGCACGGTCAGGTCGTCGAGATCACCGACGACCACGCCGGCACCACCTTCGGCTGGAACCTGCTGCTGGTGTGTGGCGACCCGGCCGAGGCGGACTCGTACTTCGGCGGCTTCGACAAGTCGAAGGTCAGCCCCATCTCCTGCCCGGACAACGTCGCCTTCGACCCGGCCGGGGGACTGTGGGTGTCCACCGACGGCAACGCCCTCGGCTTCAACGACGGCCTCTACTCGGTGGCGACCGAAGGTCCGAACCGCGGCGAGACCAAGCTGTTCCTCACGGTCCCCGTCGGGGCCGAGACCTGCGGACCGCTGGTGTTCGACAACCGGGCGATCGTCAACGTCCAGCACCCCGGCGAGAAGGACGGCGCGTCGATCGAGAACCCCGCCTCGCACTGGCCCGACGGCGGCACCTCGCAGCCGCGGCCGTCGACCGTGGTCGCGTGGCGCAACGGGTTCTCCGGTGGCGCCGGCTCTCTCGGTTCGGGCTCCCTGCCGACGGGCCTGATCGGCTCCTGACGGCGGACGGCCGGGGCGGGTAGGCGGACTGCCGGGCCGGCGGGTCGGGTCGGTCAGGCCCGGCTGCCGGGCCGGCAGGCGGGCCGGTCAGACCCGACTGCCGGCCCGCGCGTACGCCAGGCCGCGCTCGGCGCAGGCGGCGATCGACGCGGCGACGCCCTCCGGGTCGTCGGACATCGGCACGTGCCCGTCGGCGCTGACCTCGACCCTCGCCTGCGGGAACAACCGCGTGGCGAGTGAGACCTGCCGCACCGGCAGGACCATGTCGAACCGGCCCCACCGGATGGTGATCGGCAAATCCTCGTCGACGGGGGCGGAGAACACGAACGCCCGCCGGTCGGCCCGGTCGAGCACGGTGTTGGACACGATCGCCTCGCTGTCGATGGCCGCGGCCTCCGCCGGGTACCGCCACGGGCGGGCGCAGAACACTGCCATCATCACCGCGCGTCCGGCGGCCCGCTCGGTCAGGGCCGGGGTGTGGCGGCCGATCCGGCCCGCCGCCCGGCGGAGACTCCGGAACACGGTGACCGTGTAGCGCCACTCGGCGTGCGAGCGGAAGAACCCGGCGGGCGACAGCGCGGTGACGCTGCTCGCCAGTCCGCGGGCGCCGAGCTCCAGCGCGAGGAAGCCCCCCAGGGAGTTGCCGGCGATGTGGGGGCGCTCCCCGGCCGGGACGACCTCCTCCAGGAGGCCGACGAGCTCGGAGACGACGTAGTCGAGCACGTCGCCGGTGTCCGGCAGATCCGCGGACCTGCCGTGGCCGGGCAGGTCCACGACCACCACGCGGAAACGGTCCGCGAGCAGCGGCACGACCGGATCCCAGGCGTGCGCCCGGTGGCACACGCCGTGCAGTAGGACGATGGTCGGGCCGGCCCCGGTGATCTGGTGATACAAACCCATGCGATCAGTATCCACCCCGGGACGAGGTGGCGCCCCATGACGGGAGAAGTTCGGCCTAGATTCGGTGCCGCGAGGCTTCCGGGGCGGAAGCCGGTGTCGAGGGAGCAGGGTCATGGAGACGACGACGAGCGATCCGGCGATACGGGAAGGTGAGCCCGGGCGGGGACTCGCCGAGAAGTTCCGACCCATCCTGTTGCGCCTGGACCTGCTTGTCCGCCGGCAGAGCACCCAGTACGCGCTGAGTCGCGCGCAGACCTCGATCCTGCACACCCTGGCCTGCCACGGGAGGCTGCGGATGTCGGACCTCGCCCGACTCGAGAACGTCCGCGTACCGACCACCAGCAATTCGGTGAGCGTCATCGAGGCCATGGGGTACGTCGAGCGCGAACCCGACGCCTCCGACCGACGCGGGGTCTGTGTCCGCCTCACCGACCTCGGTCGGGCCCGCATCGAACAGGTCCTCGCCGATCGTGACCGGGACTTCGCCGAGCGGATGTCCTATCTGAGCCCCGAACACCGCGATCTGCTCTCCTCGGCGGTGCCCGCCCTCACCGCCCTCCTCGACGCCTTCGACGGCGATGTCGACGCCCTTCCCGACTCTCAGCAGTCCGACCCGCAGCACTCCGACGCCCCCCGGTCCGTCTAGCCTCGGGGCATGAGCACGGTTCTCGTCACCGGCGCCTCCCGCGGGATCGGGGCGGCGACCGCCCGCACGCTGTCCGCCCACCACGACCTGGTCCTCGTGGGCAGGGACGTCGATGCGCTGCAGGCCGTGGCCGCTGATTGCCGCTCAGCCCGGGTGGTGGAGGCCGACCTCACCACCGGCGACGGGGTCGCGCGCGCCGCCCGCGACATCAGCACCCTCGACGGCCTCGTCCACTGCGCCGGCGTCGCCGAACTCGGCCGGATCGACGAGTCCGAGGCCGGCCAGTGGCGCCGGGCGTTCGAGGTCAACGTGCTGGCCATCGTCGAGCTGACCCGGGCACTGCTCCCGGCGCTGCGCGCGGCACGGGGCCACCTCGTCGTCGTCAACTCCGGCGCGGGGACCACCGCCAAACCGGGCTGGGGCTCCTACAGCGCCTCCAAGTTCGCCCTCCGCGCCGTCACCGACACCCTTCGCGGCGAGGAACCCGACCTGCGCGTCACGTCCATCCACCCCGGCCGCGTGGACACCGACATGCAGCGCGCGATCGTCGCCGCCGAGGGGCGCGACTACGACCCGGGCGCCTTCCTCCGCCCGGACTCGGTGGCCACCGCCGTCCGGCAGGCGTTGGGGTCCACTCCGGATACGCACCCCACCGAGGTCGTCCTGCGGCCGCGCCCGCACTGATTCCCCCGTCCGGCGGACAGGTACGTCGAACGGCTCCCCCGCCGCCGCGCGTGTCGTATCCTCTGCACCACCATGACCAGCCCGAACCCTCCTCTTCGGATCACCGTGATCGGCGCGGGCGTGATCGGCTGCTACCTGGGCGGCCGGCTCGCCCGCCACGCCGACGTGACCCTGGTCGGGCGCCCCCACGTGCTCGACCCGATCCGGGCGGTGGGACTGACCGTCGAGTCCGGAGACGGCGAGGACGCCCGGCTCCACATCCCCGCCGACGCCCTCACCCTGGCCACCGGGCCCGAGAGCGTCCGCCGCTCGGACGTCGTGCTGGTGTGCACCAAGGCCGGACAGACGGCCGCCGCCACCGCCGAGTTCTCTCCCTACCTTCGGCCGGACACGCTGGTCGTGGGCCTGCAGAACGGTCTGCACTCGGCGGACCTCATCCGGGAACTGGTCGACAGGACCACGGTGATCCCCGGCGTCATACCGTTCAATGTCGCGCGCACCGGACCCGCCACCTATCGGCGGACCTCCACCGGGGTGATCCGGCTCGCCGAACACCCCATGGCCGTCCCGCTGATCCGCACCATGGCGGCGGCCGAGCTGCCGGTGAGGCCCACCGACGACATCCAGGCGGTCCTCCACGGCAAGGTCCTGCTCAACCTCAACAACGCCGTCCAGGCGCTGTCCGGACTCCCGCTGCGCACGGAGCTGCTGGACCGGGACCTGCGGCGCTGCGTCGCCCTGTGTCAGGCGGAGGCCAACCGCGTGTTCACCGCGGCCGGGGTGGTGCCGCGGGTGCCGCTGGCCATCCCCGCCGGCGCCCTCCCGGTGGTGATGCGGCTGCCCAACCCGCTGTTCCGCCGCCTCGCCCGGGCCGCGGTCCGCGTCGACGCGGACGGCACCTCGTCCATGACGGACGATCTCGTGCGCGGCCGGCCCACCGAGGTCGAGTACCTGCAGGGCAAGGTCGTGAAGATGGCCGGTCAGCTCGGACTGGGGGCTCCGGCCTGCGCGCGGATGGTGGAGCTGGTGCACGAGGCCGAGGCGGCCGGCGAGGACCGGCGGCAATGGACCGGCAGGGAGCTCCTCACCGAGCTTCAGCGGGCCCGACGCCGGGCCCGCCGCCTGGCCCGGATACAGCAGATGACCGGCCAGCCGACCTGACTCCCGGTCCCCGTAGCCGATGCGGCCCCCGTAGCCGGTTCGGTCCCCGTACCCGGTTCAGTCCTCGTACCCGATCGAGAACGCGGCCTCGAGATCGTGCTTGGACTGGGTGCGGAACGCGATGTGGGTCTCGGTGTCCACCACGCCGGGGACCTTGTTGAGGCGGTCCGAGACAATGTCGGCGATCTCGTCGTTGCGCCGGGCCCGCACCAGCACGATGAGGTCGATGGTGCCGGTGACCGAGTAGACCTCGGAGACTCCGTCGATATCGGCGATGGCCCCGGCGACCTCGGGGATCCGCGCCGTCTCGGCGTGGACGAAGACGATTGCGGTGATCATGACCCCAAGGCTAGTGGAGCGGGCGTACCGTTCGCGCCATGATCCACGGGGACCTCTTCCAGTCGGCGCGCGAGACGGAGACGAACCGCCCGTTCGCCCTCCAGAACTCCAAGATGCTCAAGGTGACGCTCGCCGACCAGCCGATCCTCGCGCGGACCGGATCGATGGTCGCCTACCAGGGGCAGGTCGGGTTCGAGAACGTCGGCAGCGGCGGGATCGGCAGGATGTTCAAGGCGGCGGCGACGGGGGAGGGTGTGCCCCTCATGCGCTGCACCGGGCGGGGTGAGCTGTTCCTCGCCGACCAGGCCTCCGAGGTCCAGGTCCTCTACCTGGAGGACGACATGATCTCGGTCAACGGTGCGAGCGTGCTGGCGTTCTCCGAGGGGATCGCGTGGGACATCCACCGCATCGCCGCCAAGGGCGCCGTGATGACCGGCGGGTTGTTCAACGTCTCCCTGCGGGGGACCGGGTTCGTGGCGGTGACCACCAAGGGCCAGCCGGTCGCGCTCGACGTGACCTCCGCGCCGACGTTCGCCGATCCCCAGGCCGTGGTCCTGTGGACCGCCGGCGTGACGATGGACATCCGGGTGGACACGGGCGGGGTGAAGTCCCTGCTCCGGGGCGGGTCCGGGGAGACGTTCCAGTTGGCGTTCGGCGGCGCGGGACTGGTGGTCGTGCAGCCGTCGGAGAACGTGCCCCAGGGGGCCGGGAGCCAGGGCGGCGCGTAGTCCGCGCGCCCCGGCGACCCCGGCCGGCGCGGGGTTCAGGGGCGCGGGGTCAGCGCATGTTCTCCGGGGTCCAGTAGGCGCGCATCGAGGTGACTTTGCCCTGCTCGTCGTGGGTCATGAGGTCCCACACGTTGATGGTGGCCTTGGAGTCGGCGTCGAAGTGCGTGGTGATCTCGAAGTTGAACAGCAGGTCGTCGCCGCACACGCGGGCCTCGAGCACCTCGCCCTCGATCTTCATCGCCACGACGCTGGCGTAGAACTCGCGGATGGCCGCCTTGCCCTCGTGGACGGTGCCATTGCCCACCGGGTCCTCGACGGTGGCGCCCTCGGCGTAGAGGTCCATCACGGCCTCGAGGTCGCCGGCGGTCAGTGCAGCGATGTAGGAGTCGGCGGTGGAACGGATCTGTTCGGGTGAGGCGCTCAAGGCGGTGGCCCTTTCGGTGACGACGACGAGGTGACCCCGAGCCTAGAACGTGTTCTCGTCCCGCGGGGGCGGGCCGGGCGGAACAACGGTTTCCTTTATCGCTTGCGTCACTTGCACCGCGTGCCTACGCTCCCTTCACCACCTGGAGCAGGTGCGTCGGACAACAGAGCGGGGTACGTCATGTCCACGCAGCAGACCTCACCCACACCCGCCGAGGAGGAGACGTTCAACACCGGCCGGGTGGTGCTCATCTCCCTGGTCGCAGCGTTGGGCGGCTTCCTGTTCGGCTTCGACACCGCGGTGATCAACGGTGCCGTGGACGCCGTGCAGGAGACCTTCGAGATGAACGCCGGGCTGACCGGCTTCGCCGTGTCCTCCGCCCTGCTCGGGTGCATGGTCGGCGCTTACGTCGCCGGTCGTCTGGCCGACCACTGGGGTCGCACCCGCGTGATGATCCTCGCGTCGGTGCTGTTCACCGCGAGCGCCCTGGGGACCGGGTTCGCCTTCGGCCCCGTCGACCTCATCATCTGGCGGCTGGTCGGCGGGCTCGGGGTGGGCGCGGCGTCCGTCATCGCACCGGCCTACATCGCCGAGGTCGCCCCACCGGCGATCCGCGGTCGGCTGGGATCGCTGCAGCAGCTCGCGATCGTCTCCGGCATCTTCGTCGCACTGCTCTCCGACGCCTGGCTGGCCGGCATCGCGGGCGGCGCGATCGAGGAACTGTGGTTCGGCGCCGAGGCGTGGCGGTGGATGTTCTGGGCGGAGGTGATCCCCGCCGTGACCTACGGCGTGCTCGCGCTCACCATCCCGGAATCACCGCGCTACCTGGTGGGCAAGGGCATGGTCGACCGGGCTCGCGAGGTCCTCCGCTCCATTCAGCAGGGCGGTGTCGACTCCCGGATCAGGGAGATCCGCGCGACGGTCCGCGACGACCGCAAGCGCTCGTGGCGCGACCTGGTCAAGCCGGGCGGGGTCAACCTGCTGCCCATCGTGTGGATCGGCATCATCCTGTCGGTCTTCCAGCAGGCCGTGGGCATCAACGTGATCTTCTACTACTCCACCTCGCTGTGGCAGTCGGTCGGCTTCACCGAGGAGGACGCGCTCACCCAGACGGTCATCACGTCCGTGACGAACATCGTGGTGACGATCGTGGCGATCGCACTCATCGACAAGATCGGCCGCCGCAAGCTCCTCATCACCGGGTCCGTGGGCATGACGATCTCGCTGGCCGTGATGGCGCTGATGTTCAGCACCGCCACCATGGGACCGGGCCCGGACGGCGAACTCGCCCCGCAGCTCGCCGACACCCAGGGGCTGATCGCGCTCATCGCCGCGAACGGGTTCGTCGTGTTCTTCGGCATGTCGTGGGGCCCGGCCGTGTGGGTGCTGCTCGGCGAGAAGAGGAATTCGCGCACTGCTTCTCGAGAGATACAGGCGAAATCCTCTGCTCGGCGGCGGGCGGCGGGCGGCGGGCGACGGGCGATGAACCCGGGTCAGGCGGCGTCGTCCGGGGTGGGGGCGGGGCAGAACAGGTCGGTCCGCAGGGTGGCTGGGTCCATGTCGGGGCTCGGCTCGGTCACGTAGACCTCCCAGAACGGGCTGCCCGGCGCGCGCCCCATCCCGCCGATCGCACCCTTGAACTCGCCCCACGCCTGCCCGAGTCCGTCGTAGGAGCCGAGATGACTGGTCACCGCCACGTCCCCGGCCGGGAGCTCGGACGCGATGACCTGCATCCCGTCGATCTCGGACGGCTCGTCGGGGTGCAGCTCGGGCAGCGGACGCGCGAGGGGGAACCCGATCTCCAGGTCCGCGGCGGGTTCGGGTTCCTCGGTGGTGCGCGTGTAGAGCGCGAACGCCGGCCCGGCCGGGGTGACGCCGGCGGCGAACAGGGCAGGAAAGGCCGTGCCGAAGGCCGAGTCGAAGAACCCGGCGATCGTGGCCATGGGCACGCCGGTGGCGCGGACGACGGCGGTCGGCACGGCCGGTGCACGCAGCAGCCGCACCCCGTCCACCGGCTCGGGCCCGAGGTCGGGGTACCCGGGCGGCGGGTCGGCCGGCGCGGCGTCGCGTGGGTCGTGGGACGGGGAGGATGACGACGACGACGACATGGTGTGCCCTCTCGCTGCGGCGGCGGTCTGTCCAGTGTGCGCCGCGGGCGGCCACGAGGGAAGACCCGCCGGGCAGCGGGCACCGCGCACCTGCGGGGCCTGCCACTGCGGCGCGGGTGGGTCGGGGGCCGCGACGGATGCGGCAGTCGCGCGCGGCGGGGACAATCGGGGCATGCCGCACTACCGCCTCCACACCCCCGACCAGACGATCGACCTCGGCGACTTCGACAACGCCCAGGAGGCACTTGAGTCCGCCGTCTCCAGCCAGTCCGAGAAGATCCCCGTCGACGGGTCGCTCGAGCTGCAGATAGGCGACGACTGGCATGCCGTCGACATCGAGGGGGACATGCCGTGAGCCCCGGTCGCGGTGCGGACGCGGGCGGCGCACCCGTGGGCTCGGTGACCCAGTGCGCGACCTGTGGGGTCGAGCGCGCGGAGCCGCTACCGGCGGTGTGCCCGATCTGCGCGGACGAGCGCCAGTACGTGCCGTCCGGTGGGCAGCGGTGGACCGACCCGGAGGAGTCCCGAGCCCGGGGCGCGTCGATCGAGTTCGCCGAGCGTGAGACCGACGTCCTCAACCTCGTGCAGGTCAACTGCCCCGGCATCGGGCAGAAGCCGGCGCTCATCCGTACCGAGCACGGCAATGTGCTGGTCGAGGCGCCAAACTACATCAGTGACGAGGCGGTCGCCGCGGTGCGCGGGTGGGGCGGCCTCGCCGCGATCATCGCCTCGCATCCGCACATGTACGGGGTGCAGTCGCTCTGGTCGGCGGCGTTCGACGACTGCCCGGTCTACGTCTCCGCGCCGGACGAGCAGTGGCTGGGCCTGCGGCCGGGCAACACGGTGGTGTGGGGCGGGGGCCACGCCGCGGACCCGGCGGACGGCGGCGAGATCGAGATCGTGCCGGGCGTGCGCGCGTCCCAGCCCGGCGGGCATTTCCCGGGCAGCGTGGTGGTGCACTGGACCGCCCCCGACGGTCGCGGCGTGTTGTTCACCGGTGACACGATCGGTTCGGTCGCGGATCCGGGGTGGGTGACCTTCATGCGCTCGTTCCCCAACTGGATGCCGCTGTCCGGCGCCGTCGTCCGCCGGATCGCCGACCACGTCTCGCGTTACGACTTCGACCGCATCTACAGCAACTTCGGGGGCTGCGTGCCGCAGGACGCCCGCGGTGCCGTCCAGCGCTCGGCGGAGCGCTACGCCGCCTGGGTTGACGGCGAGTTCGACCACCTCACCTGACCTGCGGTCACTCCGCGCGCCGGGAGTGCTCGGCGTGTTCGGTGCGCTCGGCGTGCTCAGCGCGCTGCTTGACCAGGGCGAGCCTGCGATCCCAGCCCCGGGACACCGCGCCGAGCAGATCGGAGATCTCGCGGATCCGATCGGGCCGGACCGCATGAACCTGCCGTCGCTGCTGTGGGCTCGCGATGACGAGCCCGGAGTCCACCAGTATTCGCAGATGCTTGGCCACCGCCTGCCTGCTGATCCCGAGGTCGGCGGCCACCGCGCCGGCGTCGTCCGGCCGATCGGCCAGACGGACGAGGATGCGGCGGCGGGTCCGGTCGGCGAGAGCGGCAAAGACGCCGTCCGCCTCGGGCGCGAGCAGGCCCGACAGCCCCTCCCCCTCGGCCTCGCGGGAGTCGGTGGGGACGTCGCTCACGCCTGATCCTCCGCCCGGCGCCGGGCGAGGTCGAGTTCGGTCGCCCACCCGGCGGAGTTCTCCTCGAACCGCTGGCGGCGCACCACTGCGTCGCTGCTCAGGCCGGCGAATCCGGTCTCCCGCACCGTGAGCACCACGCCGGAACCCTGCGGCTCGACGGTGAACTCGATCGTGTTGGACGGGAACTCGTCGACGCTGCCGACCTGCCCGCCCAGCCAGCGGAACACCGCCCGGCGGGGCGGGTCCAGCTCGACGGTGCGGATGCTGAACTCGCCGTGCACCGGGTCCACCACGCGCGAGACGTCCCCCTCGGTGGTGATCTCGTGCTCGGTCCACTCGCCGTCGTTGATGAACCATCCCGGTTCCGAGACGATGCCCCACACGGTCTGCGCCTCGGCGTCGATGCGGATGCTGCGGACGATCTCGTCCGGCACGTCGTCGGTCGTAGCGGCGGGGCTGGTTCCGGCCGTTCGGTTCTCGCTCATCGGGCTTCCTTCCCTCACGGTGCGTTCCGCTCGGTGGATGCTGGGTCGCGGGGTGCACCTGTGCTTCCACGTTGGCACGCGCACAGCCGTAGTGCAACCCCTTGGTTGCACTAACCCTCGGACGAGCCCGCGGGCTGCCCGCGGCGGCCTCAGTCCGTCGCCGTCTCCGCCGCGGCGAACTCCCAGAAGCGCTCCGCGATCGCCAGGTCCGATGCCTCGGCGCTGCGTCCGATGAGCGTCGGCATCCCCCGCAGGTGCCGCATCGCGTCCGGCCCGGTGTAGCTGCACGGCGGCAGCGGACGGGTCGCGGCGAACATCGTCGTGAGCGCGGCCTGCGCGGCGGGCTGGGCGAAGAGCGAACACACGCCGGTCACCACCCGGTCGATCGCCGCGTTGCCGGTGGCGTTCGAGATCCCCGTGGCCGCCCAGCCGGGGTGGGTGAGCTGCACGTCCACCCCCACCGCCGCCGCCTCGGCCCTCCCGTCCCGCAGCCGCTGATCCAGCGCCAGGCCCCACAGCATGTCGCCGAGCTTGGACTGGGCGTAGGCCGCGGCGGGGGTCCACCGTCGACGGCGAAAATGCGGGTCATCGACATCGAAGGATCCACTCTTGTGGGCGTTGGACGCGACGATCACCACCCGTCGCCGCACCAGCGGCAACAGCAGGTTCGTCAGCAGGAACGGGCCCAGCACGTTGACGCCGAGAAGCATCTCGAACCCGTCGGCGGTCTCGCACCGGCGCGGGCTTATGGCGCCGGCGTTGTTGACCAGCACGTCGATCTGCTCGACCTCCCCGTCGGCTTTCTCGCCGGCCACCCTGCCGATCTGCCCGCCGATCTGCCCGCCGACCCGCCCTTCCGCGTCGCCACCACCGACGCCGGTCAGCTCGCCCGCCGCCCGACGGACGCTCTCGAGCGAGGCGAGGTCGACCTCCACCACCCGGGTTTCACCGGGCAACCGCGCCGCCACCTGCCGCCCGCGCTCGGTGTCACGGACGGCGAGGATCACCCGCGCTCCCGCCCGGGACGCCGCCCTGGCCGTCTCCAACCCGACCCCGCTCGTCGCGCCGGTGATGAGCCAGGTCTGTCCGGCGAGGTCAGGGATGTCGATCGTCTCCTCAGGCACCGTCGCAGCCCACGACGCTCCCGCGTGGAATTCGGCCGTCGCCACGGACAGGCCGGCCGTAGCCGCGGGGGCGGATCGGCCGACGGGGCTCCCGCCGAGCTCTCGCCGGGGCATCGTCAACAGCCCCGAAGCGGGGCGAGGAACCGACTACCCTCCGGGTATGAACTCCCTCACTCCTCGGCGCTCCCCGCGGACGCTCACGGTGGCGGCAGCGGCCCTCGTCGTCGTCGCTTCCCTCACCGCTCCGACCGCGAACGCGCAGCCCGCGCCCAACCCCGAGCCCACCTGGTCCGGGCTCGACACCCGCGAATGGAACCTACCCGTCCCCTCCCCCGGCGTCGCCGCGGCGACGGTCCCGCTCGACCCGGCCCTCTCGCTGCCGCAGGCCGGGCGGGCGGTGCGGCAGGCGTACGGGACGGTCGACCAGCACGGCCGCACCGCGATCGCCACGTCCGCCGTGTTCCTCCCGCACGGAACCCCGCCCCCCGGCGGCTGGCCCGTCGTGGCGTGGGCGCACGGCACGACCGGCCTCGGCGACGACTGCGCTCCGTCCACCCAGCCACGCTCCGAGCGCGACGCCGACTACCTCGGCCACTGGCTGGACCGCGGATACGCCGTGGTGGCCGCGGATTACGTGGGACTCGGCACCCCCGGGCTGCTCAGCTACCTCAACGGGCAGGCGGCCGCAAGCGGGATCGTCGACTCGATCACCGCGGCGCGAGCAGACGGACTGCCGCTGTCCGCCAGGTGGGGACTCGTCGGGCAGTCGCAGGGCGCCGGCGCCGCACTCGTCACCGCGACCCGTGCCACCGCACTGGGCGCGCCGGCGGGCCTCGACTACCGGGGCGTCGTGGCGACCGGCGCGCCGGCGAACATAGAGCACTTGTTCCAGTGGGGCGGCCCCGGATTCCCGCCGGTGAACCTCCCGACCGGGCTCAACCTGTACGCGATGTACATCCTCGCCGGGTTCCGCGACCAGCACCCGGAGCTCGACATCAACGGGCTCCTCACACCGCAGGGTCGCGAGATGGTCGACGCCGCCGAGACGCTCTGCTACTCCGCGATGCGGGAGAAGGTCGGCGGCTTCCAGGTTTCGCAGGCGCTGGCGCGGCCACTGCAGGAGATCCCCGACGTCTTCGGACACCTCCGCCGCTACATGGGCACGCCGGCAATGGGCTACGACCGGCCCGTGTTCCTCGGCCAGGGGCTGCTCGACATGGACGTGCCCGCCCCCTCGGCGCTGTCACTGGCTGCGGAGATGTCCCTCAACGCGCAGCCGCTCGAGCTGCACGTCTACCCGGACCGGGACCACAGCGGGACCGTTTACGCCGCCATCCCGGACGCCACCGCGTTCCTCGACCGGGTCATGAGGTGACGCCGGGGTGACGAGCCCGGGGTGGCCAAGCGGTCATCGCCACCCACATCTACACCGACCGTCCATATGTGGCACTTCATAAATGCTGGCCAGCGTCAACGGCGTTAGTGCAGCCGGCGTGACACCCGTCATAATTGTTACCGACTTGTCACCCAGCGCGATTTCAGGTTAGAGTTTCGCCATCGCCGCGCGGGGATGTTTCAGGGACTCCCCGCGCGGCTGACTTAATTTCGGACGACGGTGGGATTCCTAGAACGTGTTCTAGTAGCGTGGGGGGCATGAGCGCCCTCGACTTCGAGTCCACCAGCAAGACCATCACCGCCGGCCGCTTCGAGCTGCACTACCACGAGGCGGGCGAGCAGAGCGTCGCCGAGCCCGAGAGCGCGGTCCCCGTCCTCTTCCTGCACGGATCCGGCCCCGGCGTGACCGCGTGGTCCAACTTCGCCGGCAACTTCCCCGTCTTCGCCGAGCGTTTCCACACCATCCTGCTGGACATGCCGGGATTCGGGAAGAGCTCCGACCTGGAGTGGGAGAAGGCCTACCCGCTCATCGCCGCCGAGGCTATCGACGCGTTCTGCGAGGCCAAGGGCATCGAGAAGGTCGACATCATCGGTAACTCCATGGGCGGCAACGTCGCCTGCGAGACCGCTCTGGCCTACCCGCACCGGGTCCGCAAGATGGCGCTCATGGGCCCCGGCGGCCTGGCTGCTCCCCTGTTCACGCCCGAGCCGAGCGAGGGATCGCGTCGGCTGTTCGAATTCCTCGCGGAGCCGTCCGACAAGGCCATGGCGGCCTGGGTCGACACGATGGTCGGCAACAAGAAGGTCGTGGACGAGGACCTAATCCGCGCCCGAACCGAGGCCGCCACCGCCCCGGGCGCCGTCGAGCGGATGTACTCCGTGTTCGGCTCGATCCTCAAGCCCGAAAACGCCTACACGCCGCTGTACGCCCGCGCCTCGCAGATCCGGCAGGAGACCATGCTCATCTGGGGCCGCGACGACCGCATGCTCCCCTACGAGCAGGCCCACTTCGCCTTCCGCCAGCTCCCGCGCGCCGAGCTCCACGCCTTCTCCCGCTGTGGCCACTGGGCGATGATCGAGCAGAAGGACAAGTTCGAGCGCCTGGTGATCGACTTCCTGCTCAACTGACCCGGCGGCATCGCGGGCTGGGCGGCGGTGCGGGCGCGGTGGCCGGTCGCGGCAGTGCTGCGGCAGGGGCGAGGCGTTAGCCTCGGGCCATGACCGACACGCCGCAGCCCGACCAGCCCGCCGTCGACCCGCAGACCGGCGAGGACCTGTCGTGGAAGCAGACCCCGGTGGCGATCGTCCTGCTCGACCGGCCCGCCCCCGGCCACGACGAGGTCGGTGAACTCCTCACCGAGATCTTCGAGGGGTCGTACGAGGTCGAGCGGGGCACCGACGACGACCCCGCCACCGCCGTCTACGTCGAGGACGCGACGGTCATCGTGTCCGCGGTCGACGCGCCGGTGCCGGAAGCCATCGAGTACACGCGTGACCTGGCCGCCTGGAACGGCGGTGAGGCCGTGGTGGAGTCGCACCGGTCCCAGGTCGTCGTGGCCGCGTTCCGGTGGGGACCGATCGGGGACGACGGCGAGCCGGGCGAACCCGAGTACCTGGACCCCCGGCTCGACACGCTCCGTTGCGAGCTGGCGGTTGCGAACGTCACGGCGGCCCTGACCGCGCTGCCCGGCGCGGTGGCCGTGAGCGTGGGCGGCGCCGCGGCGACCCTGCCGGCCGGCCCGTACCGCGATCTCGTGACGGGCAACCCCGTGCCGGCACCGGCGCTCGTCGGGGTGCGGGCCGGGATGCAGACCGAGACCACCTCGTGCGTCTACACCAGTGGGATGGGCCGATTCGGTCGCATGGACCTCGAGCGACTCGACGTGGACGCTCCGCCCGCGGCCGTCTACGCCGAGATGTGCAACCTCGTGGCCTACTCGCTGGCCACCGGGACGATTTTCCAGCCCGGCCTGACCCTCGAGGTGGGCGGCCCACAGCCGCTCGTCGCCACCGCCGGGGTCTCACCGTTCACCGGGCAGGAGATCCTCCGGTTGGCACCCGCCGACCAACCGTGAACCCCGCCGGCCGGCCGTGAACCCTAGGGGCGCTGGCGGCCGTTCCGCTCGACGACCAACCGCGTGGTGGCGGCCAGCTGGAACGGCCGGATCACCGGCTCGATGCGGCTGATCAGCCGCTCCTTCTTGAGCTTGGCGATCACACAGCGCACCAGTTCCGGCAACGGGTTCCCGGCGTGGTCGACCAGCGGGTAGATCCGCACCTCCGGCGCGACGCGGGCCATCTCCACGATCGCGTCGACATGGTCGGCCAGATCCATGCGGTCGGCGTAGGTGAACAGCAGGTGCGAGCACAGCACCAGGTCGGCCGAGTCGTCGGCGAGAGGGAGCGAGGGAAGAGCCCCGGCCACATACCGCTCGGGGGCGGTGGCCAGGTGGCCCAGCATCCGGTCGGCCGCCGAGCGGCGGATGACCTCGTGCCCCACGACCCCGCCGCGGACGTCCCAGTCATAGTCGAACTCACGCGCGTGCTTCTGCGCCAGGGACCGCTCGACGTCCTCGAGGATCCGGCCGCGGAGGTCGTCCGCGCCGAGCGCGTACTGCGGGTCCACCGCGACGGCGTCGCCACCCGCCGCACAGATCTCGGCCACCGCGCTGGCCGCGCCACCGGGGCAGTCAACGATGCGCCCCTTCAGGTCGGCCTCGTCCAGGCCGAACATATCGGTGTACTCGTCCAGCGACCGTGCACTGACGAGGACGTCGGTGTCCTCGAGCGCGTGGAAGGTGGTGTGGGGACTTGCGGTCACCTGGGGACTCTCCTGAAGTCGGCTGGCCCGGTCCTGTTCCGGGCCGTGGGGTCTGAATCGTTAACCCGGGTTCCGTCGGAGACCGCCTCGCATGGCGGATGCGGCCCGACCGATCCCGGCGGGCCCTCGCATCGTCGGTACTACGCCAAGACGGCGTGGGCGATGCGGGACCACGTCGGTCCGCCTCGCCAGCACATCAGCACGTCTTTGGGCACGCTCTCACCGTAACAGCGGGGTCGGACACCGGCCACCGGGAAGTTCACGGTGTTCAGGAGGGGCTGCCAGACGAGGGACCGGACGGCCGTGAGGTGGGACACACCTACGACTCGACACGCGTTAGGGTTCTGCCCCATCGGCGCGGGTCCCCTGCCGCGCGGTCTCGACCACGGGAGCATTCGTGAGAACACCGTCCAGCCGGCGCACATCATCCGGACCATTCACCGTCGCCGGAGCCCTCGCGCTGGGTGTCGCGGTCGGGCTGGCCCCCGCCCTGGCCCTTGTCGGCGCCCCCGAGGCCGCCGCCCAGGGGTCGTCCACCGCGCCGGATCGCACCGCGTTCTACGTCCCGCCGGCCGAGCTCCCCGCCGACCCGGGCGCGATCATCCGCACCCAGCCGATGACCATCACGCCGAGCCTGCCCGATGTGATGAACGGCGGTGCGCTGCCCGCCGACGCCCAGCGGATCATGTACCGCTCCACCGGCGCCGCGGGCGGTCCGATCGCCGTCACCGGCACGTTCCTGCAGCCCGAGGCACCCTGGACCGGCCCCGGGCCGCGCCCGCTCGCGGTGGTGACGCCCGGAACGCAGGGGCAGGGCGACCAGTGCGCGCCGTCGCGCTCCATGGAGGTGGGCCTGGGTATCCAGACCGCGCCCCCGTCGATGGCCGCCGGGTACGCGATCATCGACGCGCTCACGATGGTGATGGAAGGCTTCGCCGTCGTCGTCACCGACTACGAGGGGCTCGGCACGCCCGGCCACCACCCGTACGTCAACCGCGACTCCCAGGGCCGGTCGGCCCTCGACGCCGCCCGCGCGGCGGTGCGGCTTCCCGGCACGGACCTCGCGCCCGACTCCAAGACCGTGGTCAGCGGCTACTCGCAGGGCGGTGGCGCCGCCGCCGCGGCCGGGGAGATGCAGCCGGACTACGCACCCGACGTGAACCTGGTCGGCATCGCGGCGGGAGCGCCGCCGTCCGACATGCTCGGCACGCTCGACCGCGTGGACGGCGGACTGCTCACTGGCGCGGTGGGATACGCGATCAACGGCATCCTGCAGGTCCACCCCGAGCTGCGTACGGCATTCGACCGACATCTCAACGCCGAGGGCCAGCGCATGCTCGAGGTGACCGCCGGGCAGTGCGTCGCCGAGACCGCCTTCGCCTACGGCCTGAAGCGCACGAACGAGTTCACCGTGGACGGCCGCTCGCTCGGCGACGCCGCCCGGTCGGAGCCGGAGATCGTCCGGGTGCTCGAGGGCTACAACCTGGGCAGGGTCGCGCCGGCGGTGCCGGCGCTGGTCATGATCGGCAGGAACGACGACGTCGTCCCGCACCACACGGCCGTCGACCTCGTCCGCGACTGGTGCGAACAGGGCACCACCGTGGAGCTGCGGACGGCCGAGGTGCCGTCGATCGCCCCCGGCCTGGTGATCGACCACGCCATCCCGATGCTCTCCGAGCGGTCCACGAACGCCCGCTACCTCCTGGACCGCGTCCTCGACCGCCCGGCGACGAGTTCCTGCGGGACCGTCTGAGGCGGCCGGCGCGAACCGGGCCGGGCCGGGGCCGGGCCGGGGCCGGCCCACCCCGGCTCAGGGCAGGTTGTGGTGGAACGCCTGCTGCTGGCTGAGGCGGGAAATCCGCCAGCCGTCGCCGGAGCGGACGAAGTCGAGGAGGTACCAGAGCCCGTAGAAGAACACCTGCTGGTCCTTCTCCTCCACCGGCTTCAGCGCCATCGGGTTGAAGCACATGCAGCGCCCGGTGGCCGAGTCGCCGTCAAGACGGACCTCGAGGTTGCCCATGAGGTGCTGTGTGGCGGCGAAGATCGGCAACATCTCGGCCAACCACGCGCGCACCGCCGGGTAGTCGTCCTCCGGGCCGCCGGACGCGGCGTAGCTCACCCGGGCGTCCGGGGTGAACACCGTGTCCAGCCCGTCGAAGTCCCGCGAATCGATGCAGGTCGCGTACGTGGTCATGAGGTCCTGCAGGTCCCAGCGGTCGGATAGTTCGGCCAGTGTTCGGCTCATGCTCCCTACGCTAACGTGAGCCCTATGCAGTACGAGGAGGAAGTCCGCGCCCGCGAGGCGATCGAACAGCTCAAGTACCGGTACTGGCGGGCCTGTGACGCCAAGGATCCCGAGGGCTTCCGGTCCTGCTTCGTGGCCTCCGGTGGCGTGCTGGACTTCGGCCCCCTGGGGCGGACCGACCCGGACACGATGGTCGGGATCTTCCGCCAGATCGCGCTGGCGACCGCCTCCGACGGCGGCCCGCGGATCCTCGACATGCACCACGGCTTCATGCCGTCTATCAGCGTGCAGGGCGGCGGGCCGAGCAGCCCGCCGCAGCGCGCCACCGGCACCTGGACCCTGCAGTTCCGCCAGGTGGACCGCGAGAAGGGCACCGAGACGCTCTCCACCGGCGAGTACTCGGATGCGTATGTCATCGAGGACGGCCGCTGGGTGATGGCCGAATGCCTGTTCACCCCGGGCTGGTCGGTCACCCGCACCCTCGACGACGCCACCGTGACCTACCCCGAGGTCCACACCGTCCCGGGGGCCGCCACCGCCGGAGCGGACTCGTGAGCGCCCGCGTCGCCCTGGTGACCGGTGGCAGCCGCGGCGTCGGACGCGGGGTGGCCACCGCACTCGCGCAGGCCGGGTGGACGGTCTACGTGACCGGCCGGTCCGCCGAGCGCCTGCAGGGCACGATCGACGCGGCCTCCGGCGCCGCGGGCGAGATCCGCCCACTCGAATGCGACCACTCCCGGGATGACGAGATCGTCGCCGTCGTCGCCCGGATCGCCGAGCAGGCCGGACGCCTGGACCTGCTGGTCAACAACGTGTGGACCAACCCCAAGGGCTTCATGGGGTTCACCGGCAAGTTCTGGGAGCGGCCCGCCGGCGACTGGGACGCCCTCATGGGCGTCGGTCTGCGCGCGCACTACGTCGCCAGCTGCGAGGCCGCCAAGGTGATGGTGCCGCAGGGCTCCGGGCTGATGGTGAGCATCTCGTCGTTCGGTTCTCGCGCACCGTTCCACACCGTGCTCTACGGGATGAGCAAGACCGCCCTCGACAAAATGGCCTCCGACATGGCGCACGAACTCGCCGGCACCGGGGTCTCCACCCTCTCGCTGTGGTTGGGCCTCATCCGCACGGAACTGCTGCTGTCGCTGGGGATGGACGACTTCAACGGCTTCCCGCTGGACCGCGCCGAGGACCCCACCTTCGTCGGACGGGTCATCGCCGCCCTCGCCGAGGACCCCGACCTGACCCGGATAAGCGGCTCGACCGTCATCACCGCCGAGTACGGGCGCGAGAAGGGAATAAGGAACGACGACGGCGAGGTGCCCTTGTCGCACCGCGGTGCTTTCGGCGGGGGTCCGCTCTTCCCGCCGGTGACCGACGAGCAGCTGGGTCTGGACACGGTGGACGAGGTGGCCGCGGCGGGCGGTCACAACGGGTTCGGCGGGCGGTAGGGATGACGTCCGGCGACCACGGGAACCGCAGCGACGGCGGGGACCACAGCGCCCACGGGGACTTCGACGACCCGCTCGAACGCCTCGAGCGGAACGAGCGGCAGGCCAACCAGGCCTTTCGGTACGTACTGCTGTCGATCGTCGCGATCGTGGTCATGGCGACCGTGATCGTGATGCTGGAGGGCGGGATTGACGAGGAGTGCACGGACGAGGGGGCGCTGTGTATGACCGCCGACCGCGTCGAGGTGGTCGTCCTGCCGCTGCTGCTGTCGGTCATCCTGGCGGTGACGGCGGGCGTGACGACCTACCGGCGGTGGAAGCAGCGCGTCCGGTGGCGGCCGTGGCTGTTCGCGACCTACGCGATGTGGATGGTCACCACTGCGTACCTCATCGTCTCCTCTTCGGCGGTGTTCGTCCGGGCCGGCTGAGGGCGGCCACTTCCCTAAAGACCTCGCCCACGCACAAAAGCCGCTATCCGGATTCCGGATCGGCTACCCGCACGGGAATAGCGAATCCGGAATCCGGGTAGCGGATTCGGGGCCGGGCCGGGGCCAGGTCGGACAAGCCAGCCGCATCGCCCAGCCCTCAGGGGACGATGTTGACCATCTTGCCCGGCACCACGATGACCTTCCTGGGCGCCGCGCCGGCGAGGTTCTCCTGCACCTTGGCATCTGCCAGGGCCGCGGCCTCGACATCAGCGGGCGTGGCGTCGGCGGGAACGGTGATGCGCGAGCGCACCTTGCCCTTGATCTGCACCGGGTACTCGACGGAGTCCTCGACCAGGTAGGACTCGTCGTGCTCGGGGAACGGCCCGTGGGCGAGCGACCCGGTGTGCCCGAGCCGCGACCACAGTTCCTCGGCCAGGTGCGGGGCGACGGGCGCCACCATGAGCACCAGCGGCTCGACGACCGAGCGCGGCGCGCCCGGCCCCTCGGTCGGGTACGTCTTGGTCAGGGTGTTGACGTACTCGATGAGCTTGGCGATCGCGGTGTTGTCGCGCAGGCCGGCGAAGTCGTCGCGGACCCCGGCGATGGTCTTGTGCAGCGCCTTGAGCACGTCCTCACCCGGCGCGCCGCCCGCCGACTCGGTGTCGGTGACGCGGACCTCGCCGGTGTTCTCGTCGATCACCACGCGCCACAGCCGCTGCAGGAAGCGGTGCGCGCCCACGACGTCCTTGGTGGCCCAGGGCCGGGAGGTGTCGAGCGGGCCCATGGACATCTCGTATACGCGCAGGGTGTCGGCGCCGTAGGAGTCGCAGATCTCGTCCGGGGAGACGGAGTTCTTGAGCGACTTGCCCATCTTCCCGTACTCCTGGGTGACCTCGACCTCGGCGCCGCCGTCCCCGGCAGCGGGGTCGGTCCAGTAGAACTTCCCGTCGCGCTCGGTCACCTCGGCCGCCGGCACGTAGACGCCACGGGCGTCGGTGTAGGCGAAGGCCTGGATGTAGCCCTGGTTGTACAGGCGTCGGTAGGGCTCCTCGCTGGTGACGTGGCCAAGGTCAAACAGCACCTTGTGCCAGAAGCGGGAGTAGAGCAGGTGCAGCACGGCGTGCTCGACGCCGCCGACGTAGAGGTCGACGCCGCCCGGGTCGTTCGCGCCGTGGGTCTCGGGCCGGGGCCCGGTCCAGTAGCGCTCGTTCTCCAGTGCGCACAGCTGCTCGGAGTTGGTGGGGTCGATGTAGCGCAGCTGGTACCAGCTCGAGCCGGCCCAGTTGGGCATGACGTTGGCGTCGCGGGTGTAGGTCTGCAGGCCGTCCCCGAGGTCGAGCTCGACGGTCATCCAGTCGGTGGCCTTGGCCAGCGGCGGGGACGGCACGGAGTCGGCGTCGTCGGGGTCGAACGAGACGGGCTTGTAGTCCTCGACCTCGGGCAGCTCGACGGGCAGCAGCTCGTCGGGCAGGGCGTGGGGCACACCGTCGGAGTCGTAGACCACCGGGAACGGCTCGCCCCAGTAGCGCTGGCGGGCGAACAGCCAGTCGCGCAGCTTGTACTGGATGGTGCCCTCGCCGGTGCCCTGGCCCTCGAGCCACGCGATGGTGGCGGCCTTGGCCTCGTCCACGGCCAGCCCGTCGAGCACCAGCCCGCCGGAGTTGGTGGAGTTCACGGCCACGCCGTCGCCGGTGAAGGCCTCGGCCTGCACGTCGATCTCCGAGCCGTCCGCCGGCGCCACGACCTGCACGATGGGCAGTCCGAAGGCTCCTGCGAACTCGTGGTCGCGAGCGTCGTGGCCGGGCACGGCCATGATCGCGCCGGTGCCGTAGCCCATGAGCACGTAGTCGGCGACGAACACGGGGATCTGCTCGCCGTTGACCGGGTTGATGGCGTGGGCGCCGAGGAAGACGCCGGTCTTCTCCTTGTTCTCCTGGCGTTCCAGGTCGGTCTTCTGCGCTGCGCGCCGGCGATACTCCATCACGGCCTCGGCGGGCGAGGAGTGGCCGCCGGTCCAGCGCTCGTCGAGCCCGCCCCCGGCGCCCGCACCGCCCGCGCCGGTCTCCGGCCAGAACGGGCCGGCCAGCTCGTCGACCAGCGGATGCTCGGGCGACAGGACCATGTAGGTGGCGCCGAAGAGGGTGTCGGGGCGGGTGGTGAACACCTCGATGGACTGGTCCGCCACGGCGAAGCGGACGCGGGCGCCCTGCGAGCGGCCGATCCAGTTGCGCTGCATGGACTTGACCTTGTCGGTCCAGTCGAGGCGGTCGAGATCGTCGACCAGCCGGTCGGCGTAGGCGGTGATCCGCATCATCCACTGGCTCAGGTTCTTGCGGAAGACGGGGAAGTTGCCGCGCTCGGAGCGGCCCTCGGCGGTGACCTCCTCGTTGGCCAGGACGGTGCCCAGCCCGGGGCACCAGTTGACCGTGGAGTCGGAGAGGTACACCAGCCGGTGGGCGTCGAGGACCTTCTCCTGCTCGGCGCGTGAGAGCTCGGCCCAGTCGCGGCCGGCGTACTCGCCCGGCAGGGGGCGGGAACCGGAGACGAACTGCTCGACCAGCTCCGCGATGGGCCGGGCGCGGCCGGTGCGGGTGGGGTGCTCGCCGCCGTCGATCGCGCGGGCGGGGGCCTCGGGGTCGTACCAGGAGCCGTGGATCTGCAGGAAGATCCACTGGGTCCAGCGGTAGAAGTCGGTGTCGGTGGTGGCGAACACGCGGCGGCGGTCGTGGCCCAGGCCGAGGCGGCCGAGCTGGCGCTCCATGTTGGCGATGTTGGCCTCGGTGGTCACGCGCGGGTGCTGACCGGTCTGGACGGCGTACTGCTCGGCGGGCAGGCCGAAGGCGTCGTAGCCCAGGGTGTGCAGGACGTTGGTGCCGAGCATGCGGTTGTAGCGGGCGAAGACGTCCGTGGCGATGTAGCCGAGCGGGTGGCCGACGTGCAGGCCGGCGCCCGACGGGTAGGGGAACATGTCCTGGACGAAGAGCTTGTCCTCGGGCGGGGCGGCGCCGTCCGGGTCGGCGAGGGGGCCGACGGGGTTCGGGGCCTCGAACGTGCCGCGCTCGGCCCATTCGGTCTGCCAGCGCGACTCGATCTCCCCGGCCAACCCGGCTCCGTAGCGGTGGGCCGGTCCGGTGTCGGACTGCGGTCCGGTCTCGGACTGCACGCCGGTGACGGTCTGGTCGCTGCTGCTCACGGTTGTCTGCTCTCCCTGGTATCGCCGGTGCCCACACGCAGGCGGTGTCCAGCCTAAACCCTGGGGCGGGTCGGGCCGCGTCAGCGTGCGGGCACCGCCCCGTCGGCCGAGGGCGGGGCTGATCAGCCCCTGGCGGCGCGACGCCCGGCGATGAGGGCGTCGAGGCTGTAGCGTCCGGTGCCGACCAGACCGAACACGGCGACGGTCAGGCCGATCACGGCGACGAGCTCCCAGCCACCGTCGGCGGCGTAGATGCCGGCGGCCTTGTGGACGTAGGCGTAGGCACCGACCATGACGACGACGAGGACGGCCACCGCCTGGGTGAGTGGTGGCGGTCGTGGTCGGCATGCGACTCCCTCAGTAGATGATGTGACACACATTCCTTGCCGGGCCCTATGTGTTGTGTCAACTAACCGGGTACGCTGGGTGCATGGCTGAACAGGTTCCGGGTCAGGACGTGCGATGGTTGGACGACGAGGAGAAGGCGCTGTGGCGTGACTACCTCGCCATCCAGGGGCGCCTGCACCTGGAGATCCAGCGCGACCTCAAGACCTCGTCGAGCCTCACGGAGCCCGAGTTCGAGGTGTTGGTCTACCTCAGCGAGGCCGACGGCCCGCTGCGGATGACCGCGCTCGCCGACGCGTTGCAGTGGGAACGCAGCCGCCTGTCCCACCAGGTCACCCGGATGGTCAAGCGCGGACTCGTGGAGCGCACCAGCTGCCCCGACGACGGCCGCGGGGCGTTCGTGTCCACCACCGACGAGGGCATGGCCGAGATCGAGAAGGCCGCGACCGATCACGTCGCCACGGTGCGGCGGGAGTTCCTCGACCGCCTCAGCGCGAAGGACAAGCGCGAACTCGCCCGGCTGCTCGCCCTGGTCCGGGGTCCCGGCGGGGCTGAGGCGAATCGGAGATCCGACGTCGCGGGCGTACCCTCGGTGGCGTGAACGCAGTGCTCGTGGTGGTCATGGTGCTCCTCGTGGGGCTCGCCCTCGTGCTCGCGGGCACGGGTGTCGCGGCGCTCGTCGGCAGACTGCCCGGCAACGGCGTCCTGGGCGTACGCACCCCGGAGACCCGCCGCTCCCCCGAGGCCTGGGAGCTCGCCAACCGCGCCGCCGCACCCTCGTTCCTCGGCTCCGGTCTCGTCCTGTTGCTCGGTGCGCTCGCCCTGGGACTGATCGGCGGATGGGTCGGCGGCCTCGTCGTCGTCGTCTCCCTCGTCGCCTCCCTCGCCCTGCTCAGCGTCGCCGGCCTCGCCGGGGCACGCGCGGCGGCCAGATGGGACGCCACATCCGGCGACCAGGGCGGCTGTGGCTGCGGCCCCGACGGCTGCGGCGGCCACTCCGCCGGCGCACCCGACCCCGCCGCCTCCGACGCCTCCACCTGCGGTGACGCGGGCTCCTCCCCCGACGGCGCCGCCTCCTGCTCCCCCGCCGGCTCCACGCCCGGCGACCCCGCCGCCGACTGCGGCGTCACCGGCGGCTGCGGCACCTGCGTCCTGCAGGGCATGTGCGAGACGGAGAGCACGGGCCCCTGACCCGGCCGCGAGCCGGCCACTGAGCCCCCACCGAACCGGCCACCGGCTCGTCCCGTGGCAGTCGGTCCGGTGGCCGACGCGCAGGGTCGCCTCTACGGTCGAGAGGTCCACCCGTCTCACACCGCGAAGGAGAGCCTCATGGCCGACACCGCAGCCGCCGGGGACGTCGTCGACATCCTCACCGCCGACCACCGCGAGATGGTCGGACTCCTCGAGTTGATCGAGGACACCGCCGACCCGGAGGAGCGTCGCTCGCTGGCGGACTCCGCCATCGCCGAGGTCGTGCGCCACTCCGTGGCCGAGGAACTGTTCGTCTACCCCGTCTACGAGCGCGAGGTCCCGGACGGCGCGGACGAGGTCGAGCACGACAAGGAAGAGCACCAGGAACTCGAAGAGGTGATGAAGGAGCTCGAGGGCCTGGACGCCGGGAGCGCCGAGTTCATCGCCACCGTGAAGCGGTTCAAGGAACTCCTCGACCACCACGCCGACGACGAGGAGGCGGACCAGTTCCCCAAGATGCGGAAGCACATCTCCGCCGAGGACCTGGTCGACCTGGGCCGCAAGGTCGAGGCCGCCAAGAAGATCGCCCCCACCCGGCCGCATCCCGGTTCACCGCACTCCGAGCTGTTCCACATGACCCTGGGGCCCGGCGTCGGCATGGTCGACCGCCTCCGGGACGCCCTGAGCGGGCGGACCAAGAACACCTGAGATTCTCCGACCGGCATCGACGTTCGCCCGCCCGGGGCCGGGCCACGCGCTCTCAGCTGCTAGTTCGACAGGCTGACCAGCACGGCGACTAGGCCGCAGGTGGCCATCACGACGACCAACACCACCAGACCGACGTTGTGGGCCGCCCGGGTCTGCGGCACCTCGGCCCCGCGGACGAACCGCCCGACCCGCCGCTCGTGGTGGCGCTGCACCCGGAGCAGCGCCAGCAGCGGGACCACGGTGAGCAACGAGAACACCGACGCCCAGAACACCGACGTCTCCGCCACCAGCTTGGCGATGAGGATGATGTTCACGCCCACCACGGCCCACGTCCGGGCCCACGACAGGCTGGTGCGCTCGGCGGCCAGTCCCGCGTCGGGCGGCACCGCCCGCGGCTCCACGCCGATCCGCCGCTGCCGGGGCGTGCTCATGCGAAGGTGCCGCCCAGGATCGCCACGATGAGCAGGACCGCGCCGATCGAGATCCCCAGCACCAGCAGGATGGATGCCTGCGGCATGGGCAGCGGCCGCTGGTGACGCATCGAGGCCTCGATCCGGATCCACCGCCGGAACGCCACGATCGCGAGGACCGCCGCCAGCACCAGCAGGATGCAGGCCAGCGGCGTGCGGACGATCTCGGGGATCTCGTCCCCCGCGAAGGCCTCCATCGCCACCGCGCCCGCCGTCAACCCGAGGCTGGTGCGGATCCAGGCCAGGAACGTGCGCTCGTTGGCGAGCGTGAACCGGGGGTCCGGTTCCTCGCCGTCCAGCAACGCCCTGGGCCGCCACCCCTCCGGGGCCTGTCCGGTCTGTCCGGCCTGCCCGGTCATCGCCTGCGCTCCGTCATGGTGCCGAGCCTATCGGTCGGCCCCCGCCGCCCTGGTGGTGGAATAGGCGGATGGGCATTCTGCGTCGTCTCCGGATCGAGCCGTTCATCCTGGCGATCCTGGCGGCGGTGGTGGTCGCCGCGTTCCTGCCCGCCACCGGTGGCGCGGCCGACGCGCTCGACTGGGTGACGACGATCGGCATCGCCGTGCTGTTCTTCCTCTACGGCGCGCGCCTCGAGCCCCGGGAGCTGGTGGTCGGCCTCACGCACTGGCGGCTCCACTCGGTCGTGCTCGCCTCGACGTATCTCCTGTTCCCGCTCCTCGGTCTGCTCGGCCAGTGGCTCCTCACGCCCGTGCTCGGCGCCTCCCTGGCCGCCGGGTTCCTGTTCCTCACGCTGGTCCCGTCGACCGTCCAGTCGTCCATCACCTTCGTCGCGATCGCCCGCGGGCACGTCAGCGCGGCGGTGGTGTCGGCGTCGGTGTCCAACCTGCTGGGTGTGGTGATCACTCCCCTGCTGGTCTTCGCCCTGATGACCACCGACGGGTCCGTGGTCATCACGTGGGACTCGGTCGGCACGATCGCCCTGCAGCTGCTCCTGCCGTTCGTGGTGGGCCAGCTCCTGCGGACCTGGGTCCTGCCGGTCATCCGCAGGATCAAGCGGATCGCCCTGTTCGACAAGACCGTCATCGTGCTGGTGGTCTACGCGGCGTTCTCCGACGGGGTCGCCGACGGGATCTGGTCGACGATCGGCGTCGGCGAGTTGGCCTGGCTGATCGTCGCGTGCTGCGTGCTGCTCGCGGTGGTGCTGGGTCTGACCGAACTCGCCTCCCGGGCCCTGGGTTTCGAGGACCGGGACAAGCGCGTCGTGCAGTTCTGCGGGTCCAAGAAGTCGCTGGCCACGGGGTTGCCGATGGCGGCCGTGCTGTTCGTCGGCCAGCCGATCGGGCTCCTGGTCCTGCCGCTGATGCTGTTCCACCAGATCCAGTTGATCGTGTGCGCGTGGCTGGCCGGCCGGTACGGGCGGGCCGCAGACACTGGCACCGACGCCGACACCGACCGCGGCGCGGGAGCGTAGGAGGCTCCGGGGGCGTGACGAGCCCGCCGCGGGTCACCGCGCCGGCGGCCTGTCAGTCCCCAGCTCCACTACTGCGGCGGGGTCGCCCAGGCGCGGACCGAGGACGACAAGGACGGCGAACACCGCAGCGGTGGTGAGCGCGAGACCGATCCACAGTGGGTGGAGGCGCGGGCCGCAGGCGCGCGCTATGAGGGCGCCGACCAGCGCCCCGGCTGTGTTGAACAGCAGGTCCGTGACGTCGGAGTGTCCCAGGGCGAGGACGTACTGGAGGACCTCGACCGTCGCGCTGATCGCCGCTCCGGTGACGACGACGACGAGGACCGCCCTGGCCCGGCTCTCCAGCAGGATGTACAGGAGCACCCCGAGCGGCACGAAGAAGGCCAGGTTGCCGAGTGCGTCGAACAGTGGGCCGAACCAGGTCTGGGCGCCCCTGAACTGAGCGAACGGTACCCATTCGACCGAGCGGCCGCGCTGGGATTCCGGTCGCCACAGTAGCCCGATCACGAAGAAGGCCTTGAGCATGGTCAGCGCCACCACCACGGCGCCGTAGGCGACCACGGCGAGCGCGGCCCAGCCTCGGACCTTCGACTCTGACGGTTGCGTCACGGGCACAATCCTCACGCGGGCCCCGGCAGCGGAGGCGGTCCCGGGTCTGGCCGGGATCTCGGGCCCGGAGCGCCGTGGGCCCCGTCAGCCCCGGTGGGCGTCGAGGAATGCCCGGAGTGCCGCGGCGACCTCGGCCGGGCGTTCCTCCGGCGCGAAGTGGCCACAGTTCTCGATGAGATGCAGTTCGCTGCCGGGGATCGCGGCGTGGAGGCGGTGCGCCCAGTCGGTGACCTGCCAGGTGTCGTCGGCGCCCCAGACCAGCTGCACCGGGATCCGACCGAGCCTGTCCAGCTGGTCGGAGATCTCCAGCGTGTGGCGCGGGTCGTAGTGCGCGACCTGGTGCCGGAAGAAGCTCGGTTGGCCGATCGGCCCGCTGATGAGGTCGACATACACGTCGAGCGCGGCGGGGTCGAAGTTCGCCGGGTCGCTGTGCGTCGACAGCAGCCAGTCCCGGAAGTGGGCCCGGTGCTCGGCGTCCGGCGTGCGGGCCAGCTCGTCAAGCCCGTCGGCCATCTGTTCCCGGGTCCGCTCGGAGGGGTAGCTGTCGAAACTCACCACGTCGATGAGGGTCAGGGACCGCAGGCGCCCGGTCGACTGCACGCCGAAGCGTTGCGCGATCCCGCCGCCGATGTCGTGGGCCACCAGGTGGAACGCGTCGAGTCCCCACTCCCCCAACAGCCCCTCGAGGACGGCGACCTGCCCGGTGATCGACGTATCCACCCCCGGGTCCCGCGGCCGCTCCGACAGCCCGTATCCGAGGAGGTCGAAGACGTGGACGCGGTACCCGGCCCCGGTGAGGACGGGCACCACGTCGCGCCAGATGTACGACGACGAGGGCGTTCCGTGGAGACGGACGACGGGTTCGCCCTCGCCGTGCACGCCGAACGAGATCCGGTGGCCGTCGACGACGGCGTGCCGGTCGACGATGTGGCTCACCGGCACGGAGTCAGCCGAGGTCGGAGACGATCCGCTTGGCGAGCTCCTCCGAGGACTGGGGGTTCTGACCCGTGTACAGGTTGCGGTCCACCACCACGTGCGAGGCCCACGGCTCGGCGGCCGAGGAGTAGTCGGCGCCCAGCTCGACGAGCTTGTCCTCGAGCAGCCAGGGCGCCCCCTCGGCCAACCCGACCTGCTCCTCCTCGACGTTGGAGAACCCGGTCATCTTGTACCCGGCGAACGGCGAGGACGACGCGTCCTCCGAGGCCGCGAGCACGGCCGCGGGGGCGTGGCACAGCATGGCCAGCGGCTTCTCCGCGGTCACCCGCTCGGCGAGAATCGCACCGGAGGTCTTGTCCACGGCGAGGTCCTGCAGGGGACCGTGACCGCCCGGGTAGAACACGACGTCGAACTCGTTGTGATCGACGGAGGCCAGGTCGGCCGGGGAGTTCAGGACGGGCGCGAGCCGGTCGAGCGAGGCCTTCACCTTGTCCAGGGTCTCGGGGTCGCCGGCGCCTTCGCCGAGGCTGGCCTGGTCGACGGTGGGAGCACGCCCACCCGGGGTCGCGACGGTGACGGACCAGCCGGCGTCGGTGAACACCTCGTACGGGGCCACGAACTCCTCGGCCCAGAAACCGGTGGGATGCTCCGACCCGTCCTTGAGGGTCCAGTGGTCGGCTGCGGACATGATCATCAGTACGTTAGCCATGCCGCGACAGTACGGATCTCGGGGCGACTCGCAACTGGTCACGCGATATCCGTGCGGGTTACCTTCCGCTGTTATCTCGATCACTTATCAGAGTCTTCTCATACAATCGTGATGTCACCGCGATTCACTTACCGATCGCTGTTACCTGCGGGTTCACCTGAGGCCCCGAGTTAGGCGACATATCAGCAGACCACAGGATTATTCGCCAGTCGATCTCGTTAGTGAGGAAAACGTTGAGGCACCGCCGACACAGTCTTAATGTTCACGCCGCATGAGCTGAGGGGTTCAGCATCCGCCCGGACGACTGGCGCACGGGCACAAACTCGAGGAGGGGTGCCCATGCCTTCAACGCGCCCGCCATTCGCCCGATCCATGTCGCTCATGGTTCTCGCCGGACTGGCCCTGCTCGGGTTTTCGGCGGGAGCGGGAGCAGCTTGGCTCTCCGGGGGAACGGCGACAGCCACAGCGGCTGGGCCGGTGGCGTCCTCGGTGCAGCAGTCCGGTCTCACATCAGCCGCACCCTCCCCTACCTCGACGCAACCTTCGTCCTCCACCTCCGCGACCTCGACCGCGCCGGTGAGCAGCGAGCGCCTGCCTTCGTCGAGACGCGAGCCGTCGCCGGCCCGCCCGGCCGCCGCGCACGCGCCGGTCGTGCCAGCTCCGCCGCCGGTCGTCCGGGCGCCGGTGTTCCCCGCGCAGCCGGCCGCTCCGGCCCCGTACCGGCCCGCACCGGCGCCCGCTCCGGCTCCCGCGCCAGCGCCTGCACCAGCGCCACCGGCCCCCGAAACCATCACCATCGACCTCGGCGGACGCGGGGAGATCATCCCCCAGGCGCCAATCGCCCCCAGACAGCTCAACATCCCCTGACGCCGAACACGTCAGGTCCACCCACCAAGAGAAAGAAGATTACTCATGCTCGCAGCAGCCACCGCCATCTCTGGAATGATCATCTCCGCCCTGATGGCTCTCGGCCCCATCGCAGCACCTGTCGTCGGCGCCGCGATGGCGGCCGGCCCAGTCGCCACCGCTGGCACCGCAATCGCTGGCATGGTCGGCACTGGCGCTGCAGCAGGCGGTTCAGCCGCCCTGGGTGCAGGTGCAGGTGCCATCGGAGCCAATCCCCACGCCGCAGTCGGAGTGCAGAACGGAATCACCGATGCGCTCAACCAGGCGAAGGACGCCGCTGCCGGGTCCGTCAACGACCTGAACATCCCGGGTGTTCCGCACATCTCGTTCAACTGAATCGGTACGACAAGCGGTCAGCCGAACAGCGCAGGTTCCGCCCCACGCGTGGCTGATCTCCTCGCCGCCCTCCCCCCGCGAATGTTGGGTCTGGGAGGGCGGCGGTGCTTCAATAACCCGATGACCAGCGTGACCTACTTCCAGCAGACCGACGCCGACCACCTGCGTCCCGCTGGCCGTGCGGAGCTGACCATCTCCCGCGTCTTCCCCGCCGAGCCGTCGTTCAACTCGCGGATGTACCGCGAGATCGGCGGCGACTGGAACTGGATCGATCGGTTGGAGTGGGCAGAGGGCGACTGGGCTTCGTACTGCTCCGACCCGTGCGTCAGCACGTTGCGAGCGACCCGGGGCGGCGAGGTCGTCGGGTTCGCCGAACTCCGCATGAGCCCCTGCGACGAGACCACCGGCCCAGTCTTCAACAACTCCGGCGGCGTCGGGGACGACGGCGTCGACGTGGAGATCGTCTACTTCGGCCTGCTCCCCCGATTCGCCGGCCGCGGCCTGGGCGGATGGTTCCTCTCCGAGGTCTGCCGCATCGCCTGGAACGTGCCCGGGTGCCGCCGGGTGTGGCTGCACACCTGCGACGACGACTCCCCCGCCGCCGTCCCCAACTACCTCTCCCGCGGGTTCGTCGAGTACGCCCGCGCGGACACCGGCTGCGCTACCTGCTCCGCCTGATTCAACGGCCGATCTGATTCAACGGCCGGCGTGCCCCATCGGCCGAACTCGACTCACTGCTCGGGGAGCCGGCTCAGCGCCCGCCCGCTCATCCGGGAGACCAGCTTCTCGGACACCGCGCCGAACGCCTGCAGCTCGTCGTCGTCGAATCCTTCGAACAACCACTCGGCGAGTCCGACGCGCGCGGTCACCACCTCATCCACGATCCGGCGTGACTTCTCCGTCAGGTTGACCAACCGCACCCGCCGGTCGTCCGGTGGCATCGTGCGCTCCACGTGCCCGCTGGCCACGAGGCCGTCCACCAGCGCGGTCACCTGGCGCGGCGAGCAGTCGAGATACGTGGCGAGTTCCACCTGCTTGCACTCGCCCTGCAGACCCAGGACGAACAACAGCTCGAGCCGCGGCACCGTCAGGTCGTAGTTCGCCGCCGCGCGCGCGATCGATCCCGACATCTGCTCCGCCAACATCAGAGCGCGGTCGAGAATCTCACTCGAGGATAATGCCACGTGTATATAGTTACCACTATTCACGGTTTCATCCCCGCCGGACCCGGCGGGCGACCAGCCCCAGGAGACACCATGGACGTCACCATCCCGGCAGGCTTCGACTTCACCGACCCCGACCTGTTCGAGAAGCGGCTCCCCCACGACGAGTGGCGCAAGCTCCGGCAAACCAAACCGATCCACCGCGTCGACAAGCGCGCGGGCTCCGACGGGTTCGACGACGACCACTACTGGCTGGTCACCAAGCATGCCGACGTCAAGGAGATCTCGCGCCTGACCGGGGAGGTGTTCTCCGCCGGCGAGAACACGATGATCCCGCGGTTCGCCGAGGGAACCGACCGATCGATCATCGAGGCCCAGCGGTCGATGCTCGTCAACGAGGACGGCGAGATCCACAAGAAGCACCGGCGCATCATCTCCCGCGGGTTCACCCCCCGGGGCGTGGCCGGCATGCGCGACGAGCTCGCCGACCGGGCACGCAAGATCGTCACCGCCGCCGCCGAGTCGAACGCCGACGACTTCGTCACCGCCATCGCCTCCGAGCTGCCGCTCCAGGCGATCGCCGACCTACTGGGCGTGCCGCAAGAGGACCGCCACAAGATCTTCGAGTGGTCCAACATCATGACCAGCTACGACGCTGGCGGCGACCCTGACGCTCCCGCCATCGCGTCCATGGAGCTCATCGGGTACGCGAACGCCATGGCCGAGGACCGCGCCGCCAACCCGCGCGACGACATCGTGACCAAGCTCGTCCAGGCCGACGTCGACGGCGAACATCTCTCCGCCGAGGAGTTCGGTTGGTTCGTCACCCTCCTGGCCGTGGCCGGCAACGAGACCACCCGCAACGCCACCACCCACGGCATGGTCGCCATGCTCGAGCACCCCGAGCAGTGGGAACTGTTCAAGCGCGAGCGGCCCGAGACCGCCTACGACGAGATCCTGCGGTGGGCCTCGCCGATCACCCAGTTCCAGCGCACCGCCATGGAGGACACCGAGATCGGAGGCGTGTCGATCGCGAAGGGCGACCGCGTCCTGATCTGCTACGGCTCCGCGAACTTCGACGAGGAGGTCTTCGACGACCCCTTCAGCTTCAACATCCTGCGCGATCCGAACCCCCACGTCACCTTCGGCGGCCAGGGCCCGCACTACTGCCTCGGCGCCAACCTCGCGAAGATGCAGCTCGAGCTGATCTTCAACGCCGTCGCCGACTACTTCCCGGATCTGACCGCGCTCGGCGACCCCACGCGGCTCCGGTCGGGGTGGCTCAACGGCCTGACCGAGTGGAAGGTCGACCTGGGCACGTGCCCGGTGGTCCACTGAGCGGCAGGCGGGGCCGGCAGGCTCACACCATCATGGTCTGCAGCAGCATGTACGTCGCCGTCCCCAGCACGATGCTTACCGCGGCCCGTCGAAACGCGAGGTGCACAGCAAGAGTGAGCCCCAACGCGACGGCCGCCGGCACCCACGAGCCGAGCTCGGTGGTCGTGTCCCGCAGGGTGTAGACCACCAGCACGACCATCACGCCGGCGGGCATCGTGCGGCCGAGGTAGCGGACGACACCGGAATCGCGCAGCCGGGTCAGCGCCAGGAACGGGGCGGCCCGCAGCGCGAGCGTCACGAGGAACATCACGCCCAGCCCGGCGAGCAGGTAGGCGGTCCCGGGCACCGCGGCGGTCACGAGGCGTCCCGCCCGGCACGCACGGCCCAGGCATAGCGCAGCAACAGCACCACGACGAACGCGCACAGGCCCACGATGAGCATCTGACCGGGCGCGACCACCGCCGCGACCAGGCCGCAGACCAGGCCGATCACCGGCGCCGGCAGGTCTCCCGAGGAGCGCCACGCGTCCACGGCCAACACCGCGAACAGGGCGGTCAGCGCGAACTGCAGCCCGTCCAGTCCCTCGGGCAGCGCCGATCCCACGAGCGCACCGACGATGCCCGGCACCACCCACAGCGACTGGCAGGTGATCGCGATGGTCAGCGTCCGGGCGCCGGTCATCTCCACGCGCCGCTTGGTGGCGGTGATCGCGTACACCTCGTCGGTGAGGGCGTAGACGGCATAGAGTCGGCCGAGCCGAGAGCGGATGGATTCGATCGGGAAGCTCAGCCCGTAGAAGACGTGCCGGAAGTTCACCAGGAACGCCGCGGCGGCCAGCGAGTACAGGGGAGTGACCGCGGTGAGCAGGCCGATCGCGAGGAACTCCATGGAGCCGGCGTAGATGACGATGGAGAACACCGGTGCCCACCACCAGTCGAACCCGGCCTGCGTCATCAGCACCCCGAACGCCAGACCGAGCGGGACGAGTCCCAGCCCGACGGTCGAGCAGTCGGCAAGACCCTTGCGGATCTCTGCGCTGGTGGAGGGGGCGTGCGGCACGCCGGGCAGTCTAGCCAGCCACGATCTGGCATCACCCCCGTCGGAGCCCTTCCGCGCTCGCGCCGGTCGGCGCAGACTCGGGGCATGAGCGCACACCAGCCCGGGACCCAGCCCGCTCCCACCGTGTGGCACTGCTTCCGGTGCTCGGACGCCCACGCCGTCATCGACTGGTTGGTCGAGGCACTGGGTTTCGTCGAGACCGTCTCCCATGCCGAGGACGGCCGCATCGTGCACGCCGAACTGCTGTGGCCCGAGGGTGGCGGCATCATGCTCGGTGACCAACGGCCGGGGCCGGATGATCCCCATGCGATGCCGCCGGGAACCGGGTTGGCCTACGTGGTCACCGCCGACGCGGATGTCGTCTACGAGCGCGCCCGGGCGGCGGCCGCCGAGATCGTCATGGAGCTCCACGACACCGACTACGGGGATCACACCTTCTCCGCCCGCGACCCGGAGGGCAACGTGTGGTCGGTGGGGCAGTACCGAGGCGAACCATTTCCGGAACCGGCACCGTGACATAACCGGGGTCGGAACCACCAAGGACAACGCAGAACAACTCAGAACAACTACACACGAGGCTCTGAACTGCACCGACGCTATAAGCCAACATCCCTGGCAGGCCGAAGTTGTTTGCTAGTTGTTTCAATGACGCGTGCCGGTCGGAGTCCTGAACTGGGCTTTCGCTCCGGTCTTGTCGGTCGAGCCTGCGGCAGTTGTGCAGCCTGACCGGCTCACAAACAACTACCCACCAGCCCCTCGTCAGACCCGCACGACGTCTGCGCGCGGCACCAGCTGGATCGCCACCGCGGCGACCACCGCCGCGCCCGCGAACACCGGCCAGTAGCCGACCGCCTCGATCACGGCAGCGACCAGGGGAGTGGACGCCGCGATCGCCACGAACTGCGCGGTGTTCTGCACGCCCAGCGCGCGCCCGCTCCACCGCGGGCCGGCGTACTCGGCGACGGCGGTGAACGCCAGGCCGTTGTCGGACACCGAAAGGACGGTCGCGACCACGCCGAGCGTCACGGCCACCACCCCGGGGGCTCCCAGCGCCTCGGCCACAGCGAGGGCTGCCAGGCCGCCGGTGACCGAGATCGCCACAGCGCGAAGGGGTCTCATCCGCGACCCGACGCGGTCAGACACCGCGCCGGCCACGATCCTGGCGACCGCCCCGAGCACCTGACTCGCCGTCACCACGATTCCCGCGGAGACCGCCGACCAGCCGTGCCCCAGCACGAGCCACGCCAGCAGGAACGCCTGCAGCATGCCCTGCGGCAGGACGAGGAGCACCGACGCGCCGTGCACCCGGGCCAGGTAGTCCGAGCCGCGGTACGGCGACCCGTCCGCCGGGGGACGGGTCGCTGACGCCGTGCCGGTCACCCTGGGAACCGCGGCGCTCGGCGCCGACGGGGGAGCAGCCAGGTGGCCAGGCGGGTCGGTGACGACGACGAGGGCCGCGACCGCCGAGACCACGGCCATGACCAGGGGTACCGCGAAGGCCGCGGCCAATCCGTACGACTGCGCGAGCAGCGGCATGGTCATGGCCGCGACCGCGGATCCGGCGGGCTGCGACATCTGCCGGACTCCCATGGCGAGCCCGCGGCGGTGGGCCGGGAACCAGCTGACGACCAGCCGCCCGCTCGCGGAGTTCCCCGAGGCGGTGAAGGCGCCGGTGACCAGCAACAGGATCGCCAGCAACGTGAACGAGTCGACGAACAGTGCGGCTGCCAGGGCGAGCGCGGCACCGACCGAGCCGGAGACCAGGACCAGCTTCTCGCTCGTCCGGTCGACGAGCCAGCCCCAGGCGATCAGCGCCGTGGCCATGCCCACCAGCGGCATCGCGACCAGCACCCCGGCCCGCGAGAGCGACAGCCCCTCGACGGTCGTGAGGTGGGGGAGCAGGAAGCCCACGCCGACGACGAACGCCGAGCCCGACGCGGCGACGAACGTGGCGACCGTCAGCACCAGCCAGTGCCGCGGGGTCACCGCGGTCGACTCATGCTTCACCGTCTCCACCTGCACGAGCCTAGACTCGATCCCACAAACTAGAAACAGTCTCCCATATAATGAGACTCATCCGGGGCGCCGGCCGTCAGTTGACGTCCCCGTCCTGCAGGAAGGTGGCGTACAGCGGCAGCGGCATCTCCTGACGCCGCAGTACCGCACCCCACACGTCGACGCGGGCGGGGGCGAGCAGGTCGCTGGGCAGGCTGGGGGCGACGTACCAGTCGCCGCGGTCGAGTTCGTCCTGCAGCTGCCCGGGGGCCCAGCCGGTGTATCCAACGAACACCCGCATCCCTTCGACGTGGTCGCGCAGGAGATCGGGGTCGCTGTCCAGGTCCACCACGTGCACCCGGCCCTCGATCTGCTGGAGCCCGACGAACCGGTCACCGTCGACGCCGGAGCCGAGTACCACCAGTGCGATCCCGGTGTCGGGTTTGACGGGACCGCCGATGTGGAAGACGGACGGGGGAGCGCAGATCTCGGCCCAGGCGGGCAGGATCGACTCCACCTCGGTCTCGCTCGGGCGGGTGATGACGACGCCCAGGGAGCCCGAGTGGTCGTGCTCGATCATGTAGATGATCGCGCGCTGGAAGTTGGGATCGGGCATGTCGGGCGCCGCGATGAGCAGCGAACCGGCGACGGGGTCACGCTTGTCCATCGCGGAGTAGAGGCGGTCGCCGAACAGGCCGCCACCGCCCAGATCGTCCGGTCCCGTGTCCATGTCCCCATGATGCCCCCGTGGCCGACGACCCACACGCGCGTCCCCTCGATCGGGTCCCGCCGCGGTGGTCGCCGCTCGTGCGGCGAGCGCTACGGTGATTCGCGTGACCTCACTGTCCGCCGATCCGGTCGGCCCCCCGCGCGGACGACTGGCGGCCGCACTGCGGGAGTCGGACGGCCTCGGCCGGTTGTCCACGGCGCGCCTGGCCGCCCTGCTCAGTGAGGGGATCCATCAGGCCGCGCTGGGCGGAATCGTGCTGTTCAGCCCCGAGTCCGCGACGACGCCCGCCGCCATCGTCGGCGGGTTCGCCGTTATGCTGCTGCCGTACTCGGTCGTCGGACCCTTCGTCGCCGCCGCGCTCGACCGGTGGGATCGTCGGGTCGTCGTCGCGGTCGCGGCGCTGGTCAGGACGGTGGCCATCATCGCGACCATCGCGCTGGTCGCCGCCGGCGCCGTGCACACGGGGGCGGGCCTGCCGATGTTGTTCGCGCTCTCGCTCGTGGCCATCGGGCTGGGCCGCCTCATCAACACCGGCATGACCGCGGCCATGCCCAAGGTGGTGCCCGACCGGATCCTCGCCGGCGCCAACTCGGTTCTGGTCACCGTGGGGTCGATCATCACGGCCGTCGGCGCGGTCGCGGCGTTCGCCGTCCTGGCCGTCCTCGGCGCCGGGGACGCCGCGGTGTCGTGGACCCTCGTGCCGTCCGTGGTCGCCGCGCTGGTGGGGGTGTGGGCGATCCTGGCGCTGCCGCGCCGGCACCTGGGACCCGACGACGACGAGCTCAGCGCTGATCCCGGCCGGGGCGTGGCACTAGATGCGCTGTCCCTGTTCGCCGGTGGATTGGCCGAGGGCGTCCGGGCCGCCCGGTCCACGGCCCTCGTGTGGGTGTCGCTGACCGGCGTGACGCTCGGCCGGGCGGCGTTCGGGATCACCACGATGCTGGCGATCCTGCTACTGCGCGACGCCGAGTCCGGCGGCGTGGGCGGCCCTGTCGTGGCCGGGATGGGTGGATTCGGACTGATGTCGGCGGCGGTGGCCGCAGGAATGGGCCTGGCCGCCGTCGTCACCCCCTGGGCCATCGCCCGTCGGCGGCGGATCGTCGTCGTGGCATCGGGCGCGGTGCTGTCGGGGGTCGCGCAGCTCGCGGTCGGCCCGACCCTCGACCCGACGGCACTGGTCGTGGGCGCGGTGGCGATCGGTCTGGGCGCCCAGGTGGTCAAGCTCGTCGCGGACAACGCCATGCAGACCGACGTCCCCGACGCCCGCCGCGGCGGGGTCTTCGCACTGCAGGACGCGCTGTTCAACTCGGCGTTCGTCGTGGGGATGGTCGCGGTCCTGCCGTTGGTGCCCGCCGACGGACGGTCGGTGTCGTTGATGCTGGTCCCGGCCGCGCTGTACGCCGCCGCCGCGGTGATCGCGGCGTTCGTCGCCGCGCGCAGGCGGTCAGGAGCCGAGCCCGAGCGAACCCGCGGCGATCGAACCGCCACCGACCGAACCACCACCGACCAAGCCACCACCGACTGACCCTCCGCCCACAGAACCACCGCCCACAGAGCCCGCGGCGACCGAGCCACCACCGACTGACCCTCCGCCCACAGAACCACCGCCCACAGAACCACCGCCCACAGAGCCCGCGGCGACCGAACCGCCACCCACCGAGCCACCGCCGAGCGCGCCGGCGTCGATGACCCCCACGTCGAGCGATCCGGCAGCCGAGCCCGCGTCGATGTGCGGGAGCTCCAGGTGAGGCGGCTCGAAGGGCAGCGCGGCGTCGAGCCGCCCGTCGCCGTTCATGTCCGCCACGGACAGCATCCCGCTGCCCGTGTCGACGGTGATGGAGCCGTCGTCCTCGACGACCGGTTCCGCGGGTTCGGGAACGGTCCCGCCCTGCACCGGCGCGGGTTCCGGGGCCGGGGTGTGCGCGACGGGCGGGGGCGGCGGCACCGGATCGGGTTCCGTGACCGGGGGAGTGGACCACCTTGCCGAGTCCGCTGCAGCGGCCGACCCGTGGTGGATCGCGCCGATGGCATCCGACAGCAGGGCGCCCCAGTCCGGCAAGCCGCCCATCGCGTCCGACCCGGCGGCCAGCCCGTCCGCCCCCGCGGCCAGCGAACCGCCCATCAGCGCGCCCGCACCCTCGGCTCCTGCCAGCACCGATCCGGCCGCCAGGGAGCCGGCCCCGACGGACCCCGTGCCGAGGGAGCCGCCCCCCACCGACCCCGCGCCGACAGACCCACCGCCCGCCGAACCGGCGGCAACTGATCCACCACCCACCGAGCCACCGCCCACAGACCCGCCCGCGACAGACCCGCCGCCCACGGACCCCGCGGCGAGCGCGCCGGCTCCCCCGGCGTAGACGTTCCACACGCCGCGTCCGCCGTCATCGGCGTAGGCGGCCTGGGCGCCGGTGCCCACGTCGGTCACCACGCGATCGGCGGCGCCGTCGAGGTCCGAGTCCCACAGGGCGTCGTCGGCGTATCCGTCGCCGTCGAAGTCCAGCCACAGCGCGTCCGCGGCACCGGTTCCGAGGGTGAGGTCGGGCTCGCCCTGCCACTGCGTCGGGTCCCCGACGCCGTCTCCGAAAAAGTAGTCCATGGCCAGAATCGTGTCCCGGGAGCCCTGATCGGACCAGCCCCGATCCGCGATCTGTGGAGCGATGGTCCGTAATCCACAGATCGTCGTTCCGCCTTGACGGCGGGCGCTCAGCTGCTCGCGGTGGCCCTGACGAGCAACGCGGGTCGTTCGGGATCGCCGCCCAGGTCGCGACGCCCGAGTCGAGAGGCCCGGGCACCCACGACGACGAGGAAGACCGCCGCCCAGATCAGGTAGGCGTTGCCGACGAGGTGCTCCAGCGGGCCCCAGCCGAGTTCGCGGCCCTCGCTGTGCGGCACCCACCACTGCGGAGTGCCCAGGAAGATCACCACGCCGCTGCCGGCCAGGGTTAGCCAGCCGCGCTCGTCGTCGTCGCCGTCTCGTCCCGCGCGGTCGGCCCACACCAGGGTGAGCACGACCGCGGGCACCGCCCACACCCAGTGGTGTCCCCATGACACGGGCGAGCAGAACAACGCCACGTTGCCCACCGCGACCGCGGCGGCCACCTCGTGGCCGGACCGCAGCAACCGCCACGCCACCCACGCGATCCCCAGGCCGATCGCCGCGGACACCACGAACCACGCGACCGACGCGGCGGTGTCCTCGAAGCCGAGTCGGTGCACGAACCCGTTCACCGACTGGTTGGACGTGAACGCCAGACCGCCGATCCGGGCCGGGTCGCGGATGGCGAAGGTCCAGTAGCGGGCGGAGTCGTCCGGGGTGAGCAGGTGCCCGATCCCGGTGAACGCCAGCGCCGAGACGACCGCCGTGGCCAGCCCACGCCAGTCGCGCCGCAGCACGAAGTACAGCAGGAACACCGCCGGGGTGAGCTTGATGGCCATCGCCAACCCGGTGAGGGTGCCGCCCCACCAGCGGCCGCGGCCGCGGATCACGTCGACCAGCACCAGCGCCATGAGGAAGACGTTGACCTGCCCGAACCCGATCGTCTCGCGCACCGGGCCGAACCACAGTGCCACCGCCACGATGGCTGCCGTGAGCCACCACAACTCCCGCTGCGGGCGTTCGCACGTGCGCGTGAGCACCAGGTGCACGACATAGGCCAGCACCGCGATGGTCGCCAGCGTGATCAGCGCGGACGCGACCGCCAACGGCACCAGCGTGAGCAGTGAGAAGAGCTGCGCCGACAGCGGGGGATAGGTGAACGGCAGGTGGGCGCCCTGGGCGAGCTGCGGCAGCTCGCCGTAGAGGTCGCCACCGTCGCGGAACACCTGCCCGCCGACGCGGTAGACGTCGAGGTCGATGCGGTACGGCGGGGTCTGCTGCAGCCCCGGGATTCCGACGGTGTGCAGCAGCGTGCCGACGACGGCGAGGACGGCGACGACGACCCGCGCAGCGGCCGAACCGAGGTAGCGGTCGACCGCTCCGCCAATCATGCCGGGTCGCCGTTCTGCTCGGCGGAGCCCCCGGACCCGCCGTTCTGCTGCGGTTCGTTCTGTCCCGCCCACCAGCTCAGGAGCGCGGCCTCGGCCTCAGCCCGGTCGAGCGGGCCGCGGTCGAGGCGCAACTCCTTGAGATACGCCCACGCGCGACCGACATCGGGCCCCGGCTTGAGGTCGAGCAGCGTCATGATCTCGTTGCCGTCGAGGTCGGGGCGGACCCGCGCGAGGTCCTCCTTCTCCTCGATCTCGGCGATCCGCCGTTCCAGCGAGTCGTAGTTGGCCTGCAGCTTGGCCGCCCGCCGCTTGTTGCGGGTCGTGCAGTCCGCCCGGACCAGCCGGTGCAGGCGCGGGAGCAGGTGTCCGGCGTCGGAGACGTAGCGGCGCACCGCGGAATCCGTCCACTGACCCTCGCCGTACCCGTGGAAGCGCAGGTGGAGGAACACCAGGCCGGAGACGTCCTCGATCATCTGTTTGGAGTACTTGAGCGCACGCATGCGCTTGCGCACCATCTTCGCGCCGACCACCTCGTGGTGGTGGAAGGTCACGCCGCCGCCGGGCTTGGGCGCCCGTGTGGCGGGCTTGCCCACGTCGTGCAGCAACGCCGCCCAGCGGAGCACCAGGTCGGGCCCCTCGGGTTCGAGGTCGATGGCCTGCTTGAGCACCGTGAGCGAGTGCCAGTACACGTCCTTGTGCTGCATGTGCTCGTCGCGCTCGAGCTTCATGCCGGGCACCTCGGGCAACACCCGGTCGGCCAACCCGGCCTCGCACAGCATGTTGATGCCGTCGATCGGGTAGTCGCCGAGGATGGTCTTGTCGAGTTCGGTCCGCACCCGTTCGACGGTGATGCGGTCGATCTCCCCGGTCATCTCCGCCATCGCACGGAACACCCGCGGCGCGAGGGTGAACCCCAGCTGGGAGACGAACCGGCAGGCCCTCAGCATGCGCAGCGGGTCGTCGGAGAACGACTGCTCCGGTGCGGCCGGGGTGTCCAGGACGCCGGCGAGCAGGGCGTCCATCCCGTTCAGGGGGTCGACGAACTCCTGGCGCCCGTCCGGGTGCAGACGCACCGCCATGGCGTTGACCGTGAAGTCGCGCCGGATCAGGTCACCGTCGAGGGTGTCACCGAAGACGACCTCGGGGTTCCGGGTCACCCCGTCATAGGAGTCGGCACGGAACGTGGTGATCTCGATCTGCTGCTCGATCCCGCCACCGTCCCGCTTGACGGCCGACAGCGTGCCGAACTCGATCCCGGTGTCCCACACCGCGTCCGCGTAGTCGTCGAGGATGGCCCGCACCGTCTCGGGCCGGGCGTCCGTGGTGAAGTCCAGGTCGGTGCCCAGTCGGCCGAGCACGGCGTCGCGGACACTGCCACCCACCAGGTAGAGCTCGTGCCCGGCGCCACCGAACGCCGTCGCGAGTGGGGCCAGCACGTCGGCCAGGTCGTTCATCGTGGTCTGGGCGCCCGCGAGCAACCGGACCCGGCGCGCCTCGACCTCCGCCGGGTCGGGCCGGGAACCCGGTCCGTCCTGCAACGCCGAGAACACCGCGGCGTCGTGTCGATCGGAGGCGGATCGTTCGGCGGCGGCGCTGCTGTCGGCGGCACTGCGGTCGGGGGTCGGTCTGCGGGCTGTCACGGGCCCGACTTTACCGAGTGGACCCGACAATCCCTGACCCGCGCGCTCGGGGCCGGGCGGGATCAGCCCCGGGTACGCCGCCACGCCGACCGCCGCTGCCGGAATGTACGTCGATCACCGGGTCGTGCTGCGGGAACGGACCATTCGGGGCGCGCAAGTCGACCAGGCAGCGCATCCGAGCCGGATCCGGGCCGGATGCCCTGCCGGAATGCCCGGCGGGACTCACTCGCCGGGCGCGACCGCTTTCGACCACAGCGGGTCCACGGCCTCGACCTCGGGCGGCCCGCTCAGCAGCGGGCTCGACTCCGCCAGATACCGCAGGTAGGCGGGGTTGCCGAGGAACTCCTGGGCGGCCGCGGCGTCCCGGTAGTGCTGGAACACCACCATCACGTCCGGGTCCACGTGGGATGCGCACAATACATAGGCCCGGTGCCCGGCGTTGGCCTGCACGGCCTCGGGCATGTGCCGGCGCCACACCTCGATCAACTGGTCACGACGGCCCGGCTTGGCCCGGTGTCGGAGGACCAGGGCGTGGGCGGACGGGCCAGAGCTCATACTGCGGACTCTAGCCGCGCCCGCCGCCGCGGGACCGTCCCCGGCCGGCACGGCCCCGAGGCCCTGACCGCTGGGACGGCAAGGTACGTGAGTGACGGGAGTGCCTCGTCGTCGTCGTCGTGACTTCCCACGCCTGCCACCCTCGCGCCCGGGCACCCGCACGCGGCCGGGCCGCGGCGCGCCGTGGATTCCGGTCCACTCACCCCCGGCCGGTAGCATCGATGGGTGTCCGAAGCCGATCGTCCCGCCGAACCGCGCGCCAACGCGCCGCGGCGTCGTCGTGCGCGTCGGCCCGCCGGGCCCGGCGCCGCGGGGCGCGACGCCGCAGGTCAGAAGCGGGACAGCGCTGCCGCGAAGGGGTCCGACGGCCAGCGCGGCGCGCAGGGTGACAAGCAGAAACCGACGCCCCGGGACGCCGGGGGCGGCGGTCAGAAGCCAGGTCAGAAGCCGGGTCAGAAGTCCGGCCAGCGGGGCCAGTCCGGGCCCACCGGCTCCACCGGTCCCTCCGGCGACGGTCAGTCCCGGCAGGGGCGGCGTCGCCGCCGCGGCGGACGCGGTCGGCGGGGCGGCCGGGGACAGGGCCGCGCACCCGAGAACCAGAACCAGCCGTCGAGCCCCGACGCCACCCACACGGTGAAGACCGGCGACGGCACCGCCGGCGCCACCTCCCGCCAGGCCCCCCGTCACCCGCGTCAGCCCGGCCGGTCCAAGTCGGGCGGCGGTGGCCAGGCGAGCTCCACCAACACCACCCGCACGTCCGCGCCCGCGAAGGCCGGCGGCGGCACCGGGTCCAAGACCGGATCCAAGGCCGGTGGCAAGGGCGGGTCCAAGGCCACGGCCAAGACCACCAAGCCCGGCACCCACCAGGGCGGCAAGGCCGGAGCCAAGAACGCCCGCGGCGGTCGCGGGGGCGCGCGGCATCCCCGCGGTGGCCAGCGCCTCAAGACGGTGCTGGAGACCTCGGCCGGCGGCCTGGTGGTCCGGAACCTCGCGCAGGCGGGGGAGGGGCCCGAGCCCGACCTGTCCCGGCTGGAGGTCGCCCTCATCGGTCGGCTGGACCGCCGAGGCCGCATGCTGTGGTCCATGCCGAAGGGGCACATCGAGCCGGGGGAGACCGTCGCGGAGACGGCCCGGCGCGAGGTACTCGAGGAGACCGGTGTCGACGGCACCGTCCTGGCTCCGCTCGGCACCATCGACTACTGGTTCGTCGCCGAGGGCCGGCGCATCCACAAGACCGTCCACCACCACCTCGTCCGCTACGACCACGGCGAGTTGTGCGACGAGGACCCGGAGATCACCGAGGTCGCCTGGTTCGCGTTCGACGACCTGCCCCGGCGCCTCGCGTACCCGGACGAGCGGCGACTGGTCGAGTCCGCCCGCACCCTGCTCCCGGACTTCGCGCGCGCCGAACTGGCCGGCGACAATCCCCCGCCCGCCGACGCGCAGATGGTGGACCCGTCCCGCCGGGCGGACGGCCCCGAGCCGGTCCGCCGCACCGGGGCGCACGGCGTCACCCCTCGCGACCACGCGCCGGAGGAGTCCGGGCCGTGACCGGGCGGCCGGTTGGGCGCGCAGTCCGGGCGGTCGTCCCGACGGCACTGTGTGCGGCGCTGGCCCTCGGCCCGCTGTGGGGTGTCCAGCCGGCCGGGGCCATCACCCCCGCGGAGGCCGCGGCGGCCGGGTACATCCCCAATCCGGCGCCGACACTGGCCCGGATCACCATCGACGAGATCTCCCCGACCGTCCTCGACGGGGCGGGTGGGCCGGGCGGGGCGGGTGGCGGGGGCCGGGTCGCGGTCGGCACCGAGTCCGGGGTCCCCGTTGTCACGGTGTCCGGCACCATCACCAACGTCGACGACATCCCCCTCGAGTCGGTCGACGTCCGACTCCAGCGCGGGCCCCGCGCCGCCGACGCGGAGGCGGTGCGCGAACCGCTGGTGTGGTCCGAGCCGTCGTTCGCGGTCCGCGGCGAGTTCCTGCGGGTGGCCGAGACCGTGGCGCCGGGGCAGTCCGTGCCGTACCGCGTGTCCATGCCGGCCCGGGAGATCCCCGGCGACCCGGCCCCTGACCTGCAGCTGACCGAACCCGGCATCTATCCGCTCCTCGTCAACGTCAACGGCACCCCGGAGGGCGGGTCGCCCGCGCGACTCGACGACGCCCGCACCCAGTTGCCCGTGCTCGAGGCGCCGCGACCGGCGGCGCTACCGGGGGTCGACGACGACGACGAGGTGGTCGCACCCGGGCCGGCGGACGGGCGGGGCCCGGCGCCGGTCCCGCTGACCATGATGTGGCCGCTGGCGGCGGCACCCACGCGGATCGCGACGGTGCCCGGAGCGGAGGGCCCGGACCCGGTGGTCGCGTTGACCGACGACTCGCTCCTGCGCGAGCTGTCCGAGGGCGGTCGGCTCACCGGGCTGGTCCGGGCGGCCGACGACGCGTTCGACGGGCCCGGCGGGCAGGACCTGCGACAGGCGGTGTGCCTGGGCGTGGACCCGGAGCTGCTGGGGACCGTGTCCGAGATCGCCGACGGCCGCGCCGTGCTCATCGGGAACGGCAGCGGCGACGACGACGGGGGTTCCTCCGGGCGGAACCGGGGCGGCCGGGGGGACCCGGAGCGGTCCGCCCCCGCCGATCCCGGGGCGGTGGAAGCGGACGCCGAACGCTGGCTGGATGAGCTGCGGGCGTTGGCCGAGGGCACCTGCGTGGTGACGCTGCCGGCCGCCCAGGCCGGCCTTGAGATGGTCGGCGCGGTGGGGTCCACCGAGCTCACCCGGGCCGCGCTGGACGGCGACGATTCCGTGGAGCGGATCCTCGGGGTGCCCCCGATCCCCGACGTGCTGGTCCCCGCGTCCGGGACCCTGCTGCCCGGCACCGCCGAGGCGCTGGGGGAGCCCGGCGCCACCGCCGTGGTGGCGGCCCCGTCGACGCGGACCGACACCGGTCTCGTCCCGCCCCCCGGGATGGTGGGGCTGGCCGGGACCGACGGTGGACGGGCACTGACGTATTCGGCGCCGATCGGGGCGGCCCTCGCCGCGACCGGGTCCGCGCCGGAGAACCCGCGCTATTCCGACCACGACACCCGGTACTGGCTGACCGCCGACTCCGCGGCGGCCCGCCTCCAGGACGCGAGGGCCGCGCTCCTCGCGCCGGTCGTGGACGCCATCGACGCCGGGCCCGCCCCCATCGCCCCGCTCGAGGCCGCCGGCGCGGCCGGCGCGGCCGGCGCGGCCGGCGCCGGGCCTTCCGCGGGCACCGGTCCCGCTGCCGACACCGACCCCTCGGGCCCGTCCGACGGTCAGGGGCTCCTGGCCGTGCCGCCGCAGGTGTGGAGCGTCGACGGCGAGGCCGCCGGCTCGCTGCTGGAGACCCTCGGCGCCCAACTGGCGGCGGGGAGGATGCGCGCGGTGCCGCTCACCGAGCGCCTGGCCGGACCGGTCACCGTCCCGGACGGATCCCTGGCGGACGACCCCACGGGCGCCGTCGACCCGGGGGCCGTGGACCTGGCCGGGGTGGACCGTCGCGTCTCCGACGCCCTGCGGGGGATCGGCACGCTGCGGTCACTGGTCGACGCCGCCGATCCCACCTCCGCGGACGCCGAGGGCCACCTCGACCCGATGATGACCGAAGCCCTCCGGGCCCTGTCGGAGACCGGCCGGCGGGCGGGGGAGACGGCACGTCACCCGGGTCCGGTACCGGGGCGGACGCCCGCGCCGCCACCGCCGAGCGCCTCGACCGCCTCGAGCAGACGGTCTCCCGCTCGCTCGGCAGGGTGGACCTGCTGCCGCCCGGCAGCGTGTTCACCATGGCCAGCCCCAACAGCCCACTGCTGCTGGTGACCCGGAACGCGTTGCCGTTCCCGGTGCGCGTCGGCGTCACCGTCACCGCGCCGGACGACATCACGGTGGAGCCGGTGGGGGTCGTCCAGATCCCGGCCTCGGGGTCGCGGACCCTGCAGGTGCCCACCCAGTCCGATGCCGAGGGCGGCGTACGCCACACCGTGGCGTTCGTCCTCGAGGGTCCCGACGGGCGCCCGCTGTCGGAGCCGGTGGAGCTGTCCGTCCAGACCGGTGGCTACCCGGTCGCCCAGGCGTTCGCGTTGGCCGCGGCCGCCCTCGCCCTCGTCCTCGGGGGCCGGCGGTACCTGCGCTACCGTCGGGGCATCCTCGACCCCGCGGACGAAGGGCACCGACCGTGAACGACGAGCAGGGGTCCCCCGGACCCGAACTGCGCAGACCGGATCCCGGCCTCCGCGGCCGACGCCGTGAGGCGGGCAGTTGCGTGCTGCCGGGCCCGGCCTCCCCGCCGCCGGTCGCCGACTCGTTCATCCCGGACGCCGCGCCCGCGCCGTCGATCGAGCGGCCGATCGCGCGGCCGATCGCCCCGACCCCGGAGCGGTCCGCAGCGGGCCCGGCGACGCCCGGCGGGGGGACCGGGGCACGGAACCGCGACTCCTCCGACGCGTCGGTGATGCGCTCGACGGGATCGATGGCCGTGGCCAACCTCGCGAGCCGCATCACCGGGTTCGTCCGGATGATCCTCATCCTCACCGTGCTCGGCCCCGCCGTGGCGTCGGCCTTCAACACCGCCAACACGCTGCCCAACATGATCACCGAGCTCGTCCTGGGTTCGGTGCTCACCGCGATGTTCATGCCGCTGCTGGCCAAGGCCGCGCAGGAGGACGAGGACGGGGGCGTGTCCTTCATCCGTCGCCTGCTCACCGTGACCTCGGTCCTGGCACTGGGGGCGACCGTCGTGGCGGTGGCGTGCGCGCCGCTGCTCACCGAGCTCAACCTGGGCGACGGCGAGGTCAACACGAACCTGGCCACCGCTTTCGCGTTCCTGCTGCTGCCGCAGATCTTCTTCTACGGCGTGTTCTCGGTGATGCTCGCGATCCTCAACTACAACGGTGTCTTCCGTCCCGGGGCGTGGGCGCCGGTGTGGAACAACCTGGTGGCCATAGCGACACTGGTGCTGTTCGCGGTGGTCGGCAGCGGCATCGACCCGGCCGCGCCGGTCAACCTGCTCAGCGCGCCCATCCTGCTGCTGGGCCTGGGCACCACCCTGGGCGTGGTGCTGCAGGCGGCGGTGCTGGTGCCGGCCCTGCGCCGCGCGGGCGTGGACCTGCGCCCCCAGTGGGGTCTGGACCCCCGCATCAAGCAGTTCGGCGGGCACGCCCTGGCCGGTGTGACCTACGTACTCATCTCGCAGGTCGGTCTGGTCATGACCAACCGCATCGGGTCGGCGGCGGACGAGGCCGCCATCGCCATCTACCAGACCTACTGGCTCCTGCTGCAGGTCCCGTACGGGATCATCGGCGTCACCCTGCTCACCGCCATCAACCCCCGCCTGGCGGACAACGGGGTGGCCGGCCGCAACGACGCGGTGGTGCGGGACATCTCGCTGGGGACGCGGCTGTCGCTGTTCGGGCTGCTGCCGATCATCGCGTTCATGACCGCGTTCGGCCCGACGATCGCCACCGGCCTGTTCCGCTACGGGAACTTCGACGCCGAGAGCGCCCAGGTGCTCGGCCTGACCCTGACCTTCGGCGCTTTCACGCTGGTGCCCTACGCCGTGGTCCTGCTGCAGCAGCGGGTGTTCTACGCCCGCGAGGACTACTGGACGCCGACGGCGATGATCCTCGCGATCACGGTCGTCCGCGTGATCCTGTCGCTCCTCGTCCCCGTAGTCGCCGACCAGCGGTCCCACGTGGTGATCGGCCTGGCCCTGGCCAACGGCATCGGCTGGGTCGTCGGCGCCGTCGCCGGGTTCATCCTGCTGCGGTCGAAACTGGGGTCCCTGCGTGGTCGCGAGACCCTCCGGTCGGCCTCGTGGACCCTCGGCGCGTCGATCGCCGGTGCCCTGGTCGCGCTCGCCGTGGACACGATCCTGCCGATGGACGCCCTCACCGACGCCGTCGGAAGCATCGGGTTCGTCCTGCGTGCCGGTGTCGCCGCCGTCATCACCCTCGCGGTGACCGGTCTGATCCTGTCGCGGTCCCGGTTGCCCGAACTCGACTCGATCACCCCCGTTCTCCGCGGACTCGTGGGACGTCTGAGGAGATAGTCGAATCCACGCGGGGCCGGTACGTACACTCAGGGATCACGAGCGGCGCCTCCTGACGGGCTGCCGCACCAGGCGAGGAGGGTCAACGGGTGGGTGAACAGACTGGAGCCCCGGCACCGGACACCGCCTCGTCGCCACCTCGTCTGACCGTCGGAGGCCTGGTCTCCGGCGGCAGGTACGAACTCCTCGAACCCTGCGGTGGTGTCGCCGGCCAGTCCTTCTGGAAGGCCCGCGACCGGCGCCTGGGGAGGTTCGTCGCCCTGACCTTCGTCGACCCGCTCCCCGGCGAGCAGCCCCCGGGTTCCGCGACGGGGGTGCTCGACCGTACCGTCGCCCTCACCACGGTCTACGCGGACGGGTTGGCGCGCGTTCTCGACGTCATCCGCGGCCGCGCGGGCGGCATCGTGGTCTCGGAGTGGATCCCCGGACGCAGTCTCGCCGCGGCCGTGGCCGAGCCGGACCCCGACTCCGCCGTGGGCGCGGTGTGGGGTCTGGCGGACGCCGCGACCCGTGCCGAGGAGGTGGGCCTGACCCTGGGCCTCGACTCACCCGACCGGATCCGACTCACCGAGGACGGGCGCGCCGTCCTGGCCTTCCCCGGGGTCCGCGACGGGGCCGACGCCCGGTCCGACGTGCGGGGCCTGGGCGCTACCCTCTATGCGCTGCTCACCGGAGCGTGGCCGCTCCCGCTGCCCGAGGGTTCCGATCTGTACGAACCGACCGACGGTCGGCCCGGTCCCGCCCGGAGGGACGACGACGACGAGGTCCTCGACCCCACGGTGGCCGGTACCGGGGTGGCGCCGGAATCCGCGGTGCTGGCCATGCGGTCTCTCGACGGGTCGTCGGTCAGCTCGGCGGCCACCGTGAGGGCGATGGTCACCGATCGCGTCGGCGGGCCGCGGCGCGCCGCCCCCGGGGCCTCTTCCCGGGTCGCCTACCCGGCGGACGCCGCGGCGACGGGATGGACGTCGGGGGAGTGGTCGTCGGCGGAGTGGTCCTCGGCGGAGGCGGGTCCCGAACCCGCGCCGTACAGCGAGCCGGACCCGGAGGTCCAGAAGCGCCGCTGGCAGATCATGGCCGGGACCGGCGCGGCCGCGGTCGTGGTGATCGCCCTGTTGTTCACGTGGATGCTCGGGGGGTTCGGCGGCACCCGCAACGACACCCCGCTCTCACAGCAGCTCGACGCCATCGAACGGGCCGCCCAGGCCAGTCGCGCCTCCCAGACCGCCGAGCCCGCGGCCGATGACCCCGCCGCAGGCGACACCGGGGACGAGGCGGAGGAGGCCACCCCGACCACCCCGGTCTCCGTGTCGACCGTCACCACCTGGCAGCCCTCGTCCTCGAACGGCGTCGCGGAGAACTCGGCGGATGCCCCCAACGTGGTCGACGGTGACCGGTCCACCTCGTGGTCCAGTGATGCCTACCGGTCCCAGATCGGCGACGGCCCGTCGGCCTACAAGCCGGGTATCGGGTTGATGCTCGCACTGGACGGTGAGCAGGAGGTCCGCCGGGTGGTGCTCCGCTCGGGGGACGACGGCGTGCGCTTCGAGGTCCGGTCCGCGCCCGGTGCCTCTCCGGCGTCACTCGACGAGACCACCCGTCTCGGAGCGGGCACCGTCCGCGACGGGTCGGCCACCGTGACGATCGATGACCCGCGGGAGTCCGGGTACGTCCTGGTGTGGATCACCCGACTGGGTACCTCCGGTGCCCAGTCCTACGAGGCCACGATCAGCGAGGTCGAGCTGACCCGCTGACGGGCCGGGAGACGTCCCCACGGGGGGCCCGACCGGGTTACGGTGACGGTCGTGAACACCGGTACCGCCGTCCCGACCGCGGCGGGTTCCCCTGCCCCGCCCGCAGGTGCGGAATCCCCGCTCGGCGCCCAGTCCGCTCCCAGGGCCCAGTCCGTACTGACAGCCGAGTCGCCGCTGTCCGACGCCGAACTGTTGGACGCGCACGTCGCCGGCGACCCCGACGCCTTCTCCGCCCTCGTCCGGCGGCACTACGACTACCTCTGGCGGTTGGCCATCCGCACGTCGTTCAACCGCGACGACGCCGCCGAGGCCCTGCAGGAGGCTCTCGTCTCGGCGTACCGGAAGGCGGACACCTTCCGGCACGCCTGTCCGGTGCAGGGGTGGCTCTACCGCATCGTGGTCAACGCCTGCCTGGACAAGATGCGGGCGCAGCGCCTGCGCACCCACACCCAGCTCACCCCGTCGCTGCACGAACAGGTCACGCTGCGGGACCACTTCCACCAGGACCCGGCGTACGCGATCATCGTGGCCGAGGCGTTGGCGGAACTGCCCGGCGATCAGCGGGACGCCGTCGTCGTCGTCGACATGCTGCGGTGCACCGTCGCCGAGGCGAGCCACCTGCTCAACATCCCCCCGGGCACCGTGAAGAGCCGGTGCTCCCGCGGCCGCGCGAAGCTCGCCGCACTGCTCGAGGGGGTCACCCTCACGGTGTGAGGGTGTTCCTCCCGTCACCCGGTGGGCGGTCGCGGGAACAAGGCAGCCCCCCGGGGTGTTGTGGCCTCTAGAAGACCCGGCACCTGATGCCGGTTCCGACTCACGAGCCACCAACCGCCCGAGGAGCCCCGAGAACTCATGAGCGACACCGTCCACGACGTCATCATCGTCGGATCCGGCCCGGCCGGGTACACCGCCGCCATCTACTCCGCGCGGGCCGAGCTGAAGCCGGTCGTCTTCGAGGGGTCCCAGTTCGGTGGCGCGCTCATGACCACGACCGAGGTCGAGAACTTCCCCGGCTTCGCCGAGGGCATGATGGGTCCCGATCTCATGATGCAGATGCGTGAGCAGGCCGAGCGGTTCGGCGCCGACCTCCGGATGGAGGACGTGACGTCCATGGACCTCGCCGGGGACATCAAGACCGTCCGGGTCGGCGAGGAGGAGCACCGCGCCCGCGCCGTGATCCTCGCGATGGGTGCCGCGGCACGCTACCTCGGGGTCCCGGGGGAGCAGGAGTTCCTCGGCCGCGGTGTGAGCTCGTGCGCCACGTGTGACGGATTCTTCTTCCGCGACAAGCCGATCGTCGTGGTCGGCGGCGGCGACTCCGCCATGGAGGAGGCCACCTTCCTCACCAAGTTCGGTTCCTCCGTGACGATCGTGCACCGCCGTGAGGAGTTCCGCGCCTCCAAGATCATGCTCGAGCGGGCACGGGAGAACGAGAAGATCTCGTTCGTCCTCAACACGGCCGTGGACGAGGTGCTGGCCGGCGCGACCGGTTCGGTCGAGAAGCTCCGTCTCCGCGACACCGTCACCGGTGAGACCAGTGAGCTCGAGACCGCCGCCATGTTCGTCGCGATCGGCCACGATCCCCGTTCCGAGCTGGCCCGCGACCAGGTCGAGGTCGACGAGGACGGCTACGTCCTCACCGGTCAGACCACCGCCACCTCCCTCCCCGGGGTGTTCGCCTGTGGCGACCTCGTCGACAAGCGCTACCGCCAGGCCATCACCGCCGCCGGTTCGGGATGCGCCGCCTCGATCGACGCCGAGCGCTGGCTCGCCGAGCAGGCCTGAGCCCGACACCGGGCCCGGAACAACCGGGCCCCCTCCACCCACCCGAAAGGACCACCGTCATGGCCGACACCCCCAACATCATCGACGTCACCGAGGCCGACTTCGCTGACTCCGTGCTCACCGCCAGCGGCTCCAAGCCCGTTCTCGTGGACTTCTGGGCCACGTGGTGCCGCCCGTGCACCATGATGGCGCCGGTCCTCGACGAGCTCGCGGGCTCGGAGGCGGACAGGCTGACCGTCGCCAAGGTCGACGTCGAGGCCAACCAGGAACTCGCCGCCGAGTACCAGATCACCGCGATCCCCGCGATGCTGTTGTTCTCGGAGGGACAGCCGGTCAAGCGCATCACGGGCGCCAAGTCCAAGTCGGCGCTCCGAGCCGAGCTGGGCGACGTTCTCGGCGCCTGACACACACGCCGGCGGCACCGGGTCGCTACCCTGTGTCGCTACCCTGTGTCGCTACGCTGTGGCGCTCCCCCGTGGCGTTCCCCCACCGCCCGGCGCGGACGGGGCATGTCCGCGTGTGAGGCGGTAAGTTCATCCGGGTACCCAACACTAGGAGAGCGGGAGGAGACCCATGGCGTGGAGGCGTGGTGACCGTGGGCCCGAGGTGGCCGCCATCCGGGCCACCCTCGCGGGCATGGGTCTGCTGCACAACATCGAGTCGGTCGGGGTCACCGAGCCCGAGACCGGGTCAGTGCTCGCGCGTACCGACGCCGTCTTCGACGCCGACCTGGAGAAGGCCGTTCTGGCCTTTCAGCAGGCGCGTGCGCTGATCTCCGACGGAATCGTGGGTCCGGCCACCCAGGCCGCGCTCCACGACGCCAGCCACGTGCTGGGGACCCGGGACCTGAGCTATATCGTCTCCAGGCCGATGGCGGGGGACGATATCGCCCAACTGCAGCGACGACTCGGCGAGCTCGGGTTCTACGCCGGCCTGGTGGACGGGACCTTCGGCCCCCTCACGCACGCGGCCGTCACCGACTTCCAGCGCGACTGCGCGCTCCCCGCGGACGGTGTGGTCGGTGCCGAGACCCTGGACACCCTGAGCCGCTTCTCGACCCTGTTCAAGGGCGGGGACGTCGCCTCCCTCGTCGAGAAGGAGCGGGCCCGCACCTCCGGTCCCATGCTCGCCGGTAAACGGATCGTCCTCGATCCCGGCCCCAGTGGGTCCGAGAACCCGATCCGGATCGACACCCCCTACGGGACCATCACCGACGCGGAACTGCTCTGGGACATCACCCGGCGGCTCTCCGAGCGGATGAACCAGGCCGGCGTTGAGGTCTTCCTCTCCCGGCCCGAGGCGATGATCCCGACCGATCCCGAGCGAGCCGAGATAGCAAATGCGTTCAATGCCGATCTCATCATCTCGCTCCGCCTGGACCGCCACCCGAATCCAGTGGGCAACGGGGTCGCGACGTTCTACTTCGGTAACTCGCTCGGCGCGGAGTCCATGCTCGGTGAGGCCCTGTCCGGCTTCATCCAGCGGGAGATCGTCAGCCGCACCACTCTTCGCGACTGCCGGACCCATGGCCGGAGCTGGCCGTTGCTGCGAATGACCCGCATGCCGTCCGTGCAGATCTACCTGGGCTACGCGTACAACCCGCAGGATCTCGAGATTCTCGGCGATCGTGCCGCCCAGGACACCATCATCGACTCGATCCTCGTGGGCGTGAAACGTCTGTACCTCCTCGACGAGGACGATCATCCCACCGGGTCGATGTCCGTCGACGCCCTCATCGACTACGAGCAGCGCCAGCGCGACTGATCGCGGCTCCGGCCACCCCGGGGGAGTCGGGGTCCGGGGTGTCGTGAGTCCCGGGGTGTCAGAGCCCCCGGGCGACGGCGCTCGCCGACGCGCCCGACAGCACCCCGAGTCGCCGGGTGGCGAATCCGTGTTCGGCGAAGAGCTGATCGAGGGCGCGCTCCACGTCCGCCTTCCACAAGTGCTCGCTCTCGATATCGAGCCGGAGGCGGGGATGGGTCTCGTGGGGTGCCACCACCGTGAAACCGTGCTCGACGAGAAAGCTCATCCCCGGCACGCACGAGTCCGCGCCGCACCCGTCACGTGACGTAACATGCCCGGGGTCCTCGGACGTGACCCCGAAGGCCTCGATGGCCTTGATTCCGCGGCTTCGGACATTGACGACGACGGCGTCGAGCAACGCGGTCAGTACCCCTGCCGGTGCGCCGTGCTCGACACTCATGCCGGCGAGCAGCACAGCGTCAGCGCCGACGGGTGAGGTCGGGAAGCACGTCGCCCGCGGCACCATCCCCGGGGGGGCGTAGAAGGCGGCAGCCGTCGATCGGTCCCCGTAGGTGGCGAGCTGGCCGCAGACACCCCATTCCAGGGATACGTGTGAGATCCACGCTTCCTTCTCGAACTCCGGATCTCCCGGGGACTGCTCACCGTCGGTTTGCCAATAGACGCAACGCCGGGCGCGAGGACCCAGCTGGTCCACCGCCGACAGGTCCAGCGGGCGGAGGGAGATCATCGCGGCGCTGCGGTCGACCCGCCCTCGAGAAGTGCGAGTACCCGGGCCAGATCATCGGTGTCGCCGACGTCGATGGTGATACGTCCCTTGCGGCGCCCCATCGTGACCGACACGGAGGTCTCGAAGCGGTCTGACAGCCGACCCGCCACCGCCTCCAGCTCCGGGTTGCGCTGGCGTCCGCGGGGCGGGGGTTTGGGCTTGTCCGTGGTGTCCCCGGGATCGCGGTTGGCGAGGGTGACGAGCTCCTCGGTCGCCCGCACCGACAGGCCCTCGGCGACGATCCGGGCGGCGAGCTCGTCCTGTGCCGGCGCCCCCGCCTCGAGGCCCAGGAGTGCGCGCGCATGTCCCGCTGACAGGACACCAGCCGCGACCCGCCGCTGTACGGCGGTCGGCAGCTGGAGCAGGCGGATGCTGTTGGTGATCGCGGGGCGGGATCGGCCGATGCGGGTCGCGAGTTCTGACTGGGTCACGTCGAACTCTTCCAGCAGCTGCTGGTAGGCGGCGGCTTCTTCGAGAGGGTTGAGCTGTACCCGGTGGATGTTCTCGAGCAGAGCGTCCCGCAGCAGATCCTCGTCGTCGGTCTGCCGAACGATCGCCGGAATCGTCTCGAGCTTCGCGCGCTGGCTCGCCCGCCAGCGTCGCTCACCCATGATGAGCTGATAGCGCCCACCGGACATCTCACGGACGACGATGGGCTGGAGGAGTCCGAATTCCTTGACGGAATGAGCGAGTTCGGCCAACGCCTCCTCATCGAAGTGGGTGCGGGGCTGCTTCGGGTTGGGGTCGATCTCGGCCGGGGAGATCTCGCGGTAGACGGCGCCGGGGTCCACCAACTCTGTTGTTTCACGTGAAACGGGTGAACCATCCTCGGCGTGCGAGCCGGTCTCGACCGCGGGGGCCGTCGATGACGGGGTACCGGTGAGCCCCGTATCCGCCGGACCCCGATTCCCGGCGCCGGACGAGCGCGGACGTGGGGGAGTGGTACGCGGACCGCCCCCACGCGGCCCCAGAATCAGGTCAGCGGCATCGTTACCGAGCCGAGGCCCTTCGTCGGGGCCGGTGGGGATGAGGGCCGCGAGACCCCGCCCGAGACCACCCTTACGCTGCTGGCTCATCAGTTCTCCTCCGGGCGATCGACGCCCTCGACTTCACTCGCGGTGGGCGTGGATACGAGGTCTCCCGGACCGGCCGGCCCTCCCCGTGCATTGATCTCGCGGGCGGCGTCCAGGTAGGCCAGCGCCCCGCGCGACCCGGCGTCGTACTGGAGGATGGTCATCCCGTACCCCGGTGCCTCGGACACCTTGACGCTTCGCGGGATCACCGTCCGCAACACGGTGTCACCGAAGTGCTTCCGCACCTCACCGGCGACCTGCTCGGCGAGCTTGGTGCGCCCGTCGTACATCGTCAGCATGATGGTCGAGATCTCCAGATCCGTATTCAGATGCTGCTGGATGAGTTCGACGTTGCGCAGGAGTTGGCCCACACCCTCGAGGGCGTAGTACTCGCACTGGATCGGTATCAGCACCTCACGCGCCGCCACCATCGCGTTGACTGTGAGCAACCCGAGGGACGGCGGGCAGTCGAGGAACACGTAGTCGATACCGAGGGATTGCAGGTCCTCCGGGAGGAGAACCTCTGCCAGACGTCGTTCCCGCTGGGGGAGCCCGACCAGTTCGATTTCCGACCCCGCGAGATCGATGGTCGCCGGAACACAGAACAGGCGCTCGGCATGAGGGCTCTTCTGCATGAGTTCGTCGACCGAGGCCTCCCACATCAGCAGGTCGTAGCTCGACGGTGTGCCCTCGCGGTGATCGACACCCAGCGCCGTGCTCGCATTGCCCTGCGGATCCATATCGATCACGAGCACCCCGAGCCCACCCAGCGCCAGAGCAGCGGCAAGATTGACTGTAGACGTGGTCTTGCCGACTCCACCCTTCTGGTTGGCGATCGTGATGATCCGCGGAGAATCGGGGCGGGGGAGTGCCGGGGCATCCCCGTGGAGCACCTCGTTCGCCTGCCGCGCGGCCGCGAAGATCGGCGGTCTCGTCGTAGGACATCCGTCACCTTTCGAGTTCCATCGTGAGCACGGCACGAGCTACCGCCGTCTCGATGCCATTGTTTCACGTGAAACCGACATCGAACGCGTCCCCGTCTGGCCTCAGTGAGACCGGCGCCCGCGTCCGCGGGATCCGGAGCCACGGCCTCCCATCCTAGTCGCCAGGGTGCCGATCACCAGCCTCGTCGGTTCCGCATCCGGAGCCGCGACGGTCTCGACGTGAACCCCGTCGAACCCGAGCCTGCGGAGGGCGGCGCGATCTCGCTCGATCTCCTCGAGCGCCGACTCCCCCTTGAGGGCCACCATACGACCCCCAGCCCTCAGCAACGGGGCCGACCAGCCGGCAAGCTTCGCGAGCGGCGCCACTGCCCGGGATGTCACAACGTCCGAACTTCCAGCCTCGGCGATGACGGTCTTCTCCTCCGCCCGACCCCGAATCACCCGGACATCGATGCCGAGCTCGCTGATGATCTCCTCGAGAAACGTGACCCGGCGGAGAAGTGGCTCGACCAGAGTGATCGTCAGATCAGGACGCGCGAGCGCCAGGGGTATACCAGGGAGGCCTGCGCCGCTCCCGATATCGACGACGGACTCGCCCTCCGCCAACTGCGATTCAGCAGCCGCACTGTTGAGCACGTGCCGATCCCACAGCCGAGGCCGCTCACGCGGACCCATCAGCCCACGCTCGAGCCCGGCCGTCGCGAGGAAGTCGACGTACCGGGACGCGAGACCCAGTCGATCCCCGAACACCTCGGCTGCAGCGGGCGGCGCAGAGGGAAGCTCACCGGAGTCAGATGTCGAGCCCGGCTCGGCCGGCGTCTCACCCGCAGACCTGTTGGCCCCCTCACTGTCACGTGACGCTTCATGGCCCGTGTGTCCGTTCATGGTCTCGCGCTCCTTCTCGCGGCCGCAAAGCCACTGTTTCACGTGAAACACCGCCGGTGAATCACATCGATGTCATTAGATCCTCGGACACAGAGCAGGGGTGCGAGCCAGACGACTCGCACCCCTGCCCCGAACCGCCCGTCACCCGGGCAGGACGACCACCCGGCGGTTGGGCTCGACGCCGGTCGAGTCCGAGGTGACACCCTCGATCTCCGCGATCGCATCGTGGATGATCTTGCGTTCGAACGGCGTCATGGGCTCGAGTTCCTCCGACTCACCTGACTCGAGAACCCGCTGCGCTGCCACGCGACCGGACTCGGTCAGAGCCTCGCGCTTCGCCTCACGCCAGCCGGCGATGTCGAGCATCAACCGACTCCGATCGCCGAGTTCCTGTTGAACCGCGAGACGCGTCAACTCCTGGATAGCGTCCAACACCGACCCGTCCGAGCCGACCAACGTATCCAGGTCGTCGCCACCCACGATGCTCACCACGGCTCGATCACCCTCGACGTCCAGATCGATGTCCCCGTCGAAGTCGAGGATGTCGAGGAACTGCTCGAGATAGTCGCCAGCGACCTCGCCCTCCTCGACCAATCGTTCCTCGGACACCTCGATGTTCCTCTTGGACATGGACCTGCCTCCGTCGTGACCGCCGATCGCCGAACCCCGAGAGTACGACGAATATCTACCCCAAGTATGGGACAAGGTCCCCGACGCCGGAGCATCGGGGACCTTGTCCACTCACGTTTCCCTAGCGGGTCAACGCTTCTTTTTCTTCTTCTTGTTCTTGGGACGCGAACCCGATCCCTTCTGGGCGGGTCTACTGCGCTGCCCGCCGGGAGCCTGAGGCCGTTGACCCGGACGTGGAGCGGATGCCGGAGCGACCGCAGGCCCCGGGTCGGGGTCGATCACCTCGTCGTCGTCCACCGTCGCGGTACCCACCTCCCCGGCCGGATCCGTCACCACGCCCGTTCCCGTCGCGGCAGCGCGGTTCTTCCTGGGCTTGGTGGGCTTCACACCCACCCGCGGAGCGAGCGCCTTCTGCTCCTCACGCCGCAGGAGGGCCGCGGCGTCGTCCTCCTTGGCCATCTTCTCGTACAGGAAGTACTGCTGGCCCAGGGTCCAGAGGTTATTCGTGACCATGTACACGAGAATCGCCATCGGCCAGAAGGCGCCGGTCACGAGGATGCCGATGGGGAAGGCCCACAGCATGAGCTGGTTCATGATCTTGGCCTGCGGGTTCGCCGCGGCCTCAGGCGACTGGCGGGACAGGGAGATCCGCGCGTTGAAGTGAGTCGTGACCGCCGAGACGATCATCAGCGGAATGGCGACGAGAATGATGTTCCACCGGGCGAAGTCGAGCATCGCGCCGGGCTCCACGAAGGCCTGGAACTGGTCGACAGGCTGGGAGATGAAGGACGAGAGCGGAGCGCCGAAAAGTCGGGCGTCGAGGAAGCTCTGCACCTCGTCCGCGTTGAACACGTAGTTGCCCGTGTTGCGCGTCTCCTCGGCGCTCATCCCGAGGGCGCCGAACTGCGAACCCATCCGGTTGAACGACCGCAGCACGTGGAACAGACCCAGGAAGACCGGGATCTGGATCAGCATCGGTAGGCAACCCAGGAGGGGGTTGAAACCCTCCTGCTTCTGCAGCTTGCGCGTCTCCACCGCGAGTTTCTCGCGGTCGTTCTTATACCGCTTCTGCAGCTCCTTCATCTTGGGCTGCATCTCCTGCATCTTGCGCGAGAAGCGGATCTGTTTGGCTGCCGGCCAGAACAGCATCGCACGGAGGGTGAAGACGAGGAAGATCACCGACAGGGCCCAGATGACCCCGTTGGAATCCGGCGCCTCGACCCAGGGGAGCAGACCGCCGAGGAACGCGAAGATCTTGTGCCAGAACCAGAGGATGCCGGAGATCGGGTAGTAGACCAACGGGTTGGTGATGAACGACATGGGTGGTGGAGTCCTAGCTACGTTCGAGAATTGTCGGTGTGCTCGTGGGGCTCGTGGCCCGGTGGATCAGGTGCACGGGGCCGGGGGACCGGATCCCAACCGCCCGGTGTCCACGGCCCACAGCGCAGGAGACGCCACACCGAGAGCCAGGTGCCGTACCAGGATCCGTGGACGCGAACCGCCTCGACGGCGTAACTACTGCACGTGGGTTCGAATCGGCAGCTCGGTGGAGTCCAGGGGGAGATGCCCTTCTGGTAGAAGTCGAGCATCCACAACAGGATCCGCGCGATGGGACCCGGGCGCCCCGTGCTCACGACGAGCCCCTGGCGCGAGCGGCGGCAGCGGCGAGCCCCGCGCGCATATCCCGCACGAGGTCGTCGTGCGACGCACCCGCGGAGGCCGGGTTGGCCCGGATCACCACCATCAGATCGTCGCCAGCCTCGTCCAGCAGGCCGCCCGCGATATGACGAAGCCGTCGGCTGACGCGGTGACGAGTCACCGAGTCCCCGACGGCTTTGCTGACAACCAGCCCGAAACGCGGCCCGCCCACGCGGACATCCGAGGAGTCCACGTGGGCGTGTACGACCATGGTGCGGCGGCCCTTCTTGGCACCCTTGCGCACCACCGTCGCGAAGTCAGCGGAACGGTGGAGCCGGTGCGACCTGGGGAGCACCCGCCACCCCGGCCGGAATCAGGCCGTCAGCGACGCGCGGCCCTTACGCCGGCGGGCGCCGACGATGCCGCGACCGGCGCGGGTGCGCATGCGCAGACGGAAGCCGTGCACCTTGGCACGACGACGGTTGTTCGGCTGGAAGGTCCGCTTGCCCTTGGCCATGGTTGGCTCCTCACGTGAAGTCGGCGCCGTGTCCAGCGCCCGATCGAGTTCGAGACGTCGTCGAATCACCGAAGGACGGCGGCACCACGACGCGCCGGGCGCCCACGGGCGCACGACAGACTGCTCAAGATTACGCGCCCGAGGCGCCGGCCGCCAAACCGTGTAATCCCATTGGTCTCACTGATACCAGTTTCCTGGCCACAACGACACGCCCACGGCCGCGATGCTTGACATCCGCCCTCCAGTCAATCTTGAGGGTTGCCCCCCGGTTCACCATGTTGTTACCGTCATTCCTCAGGCGAGCCCCACCAGGGCTGCAAGACGCGACGTGAATCCGAACAAGCACCTCCGACCCCTCCCCACCGACGACCTACCCGCGAACCGACGGGAGGGGTCTGTCTTCCCACAGCTGTGGACAACCATGTGGATACCTCGGTGGACCTGGGTCGGAGCCTGTGGATAGAGTGTGGTTCCCGGCGCCGCCGGCGACCCGGACCACCAGCAACGCCCGACACCCGACGAGAGGAGACCGCCCACCGTGTCTCCTGAACTCGAACACGTGTGGAGTGCCGTCCTCGACAAGCTGACTGATCCGGAACTGGCCAGTGACGACAATCCGGCCCTGTCGCGCCAGCAGCAGGCGTGGCTCCGGCTCGTCCAGCCGATCGCCGTGGTCAACGGTTTCGCGATGCTCGCCGCCCCGTCGGCCTTCGCCCGCGACAACATCGAGTCCATCCTCCGCGGTCCCATCACGCGCGCACTGAGCTCGCAGCTCGGGGAGCCGATCGATCTGGCCGTCAAGGTGGACACGTCACTCGCCGGGGCTCAACTACCGACGGACGACGCCGACCACCCGGCCATCGACGCGGAGGACATCCACGGCCCCGGCGCGGAGGACGAGCATCCGCCCGCCACGACCCGCCCCCGGCGGATGACCGAGGAGCAGATCGCCGCCGAGCGCCTCCTCCACGGCAGCGACCGCGACGAGGCGTTGTCCGCCGCGTCCGCGCCCGGGTTGAACGAGCGCTACACGTTCAGCGCCTTCGTCCAGGGCAACTCGAACCGCTTCGCCCGGGCCGCCGCACTGGCTGTCGCCGAGGCACCGGCCCGTGCGTACAACCCGCTGTTCATCTGGGGCGAGTCCGGTCTGGGCAAGACCCACCTGCTCCACGCGATCGGGCACTACTCCCTGCGGATGTACTCCGAACAGAAGGTCAAGTACGTCTCGACCGAGGAGTTCACCAACGACTTCATCAACTCCGTCCGCGACGGCCGCCAGAACATGTTCAAGAAGCGGTACCGCGAGGCGGACATCCTCCTGGTGGACGACATCCAGTTCCTCATCGGCAAGGAACAGGTCCAGGAGGAGTTCTTCCACACCTTCAACACGATCCACAATGCGCAGAAGCAGATCGTGATCTCGTCCGACCGGCCACCCAAGCAACTGCAGCCGCTGGAGGACCGCCTGCGCACCCGCTTCGAGTGGGGTCTGATCACCGACATCCAGCCGCCCGAGCTGGAGACGCGTATCGCGATCATCGACAAGAAGGCCAAGTCCGAGAACTACGTGGTCCCGAGGGACGTCCTCGAGCTCATCGCGACGCGGGTCCAGCGCAACATCCGTGAGCTCGAGGGAGCTCTCATCCGGGTGGTGGCGTTCGCCTCCCTCAACGGCCACGAGATCGATGTGCCGCTCGCGGAGGTCGTGCTCCGTGATGTCGTCTCGGACGACGATTCCCTACAAATCTCGGCCGCGACCATCATGGCGGTGACCGCGGAGTTCTTCTCCACGAGCATCGACGAACTGTGCGGCACCTCCAAGACCCGGTCGTTGTCGCGGGCCCGCCAGATCGCCATGTACCTGTGTCGCGAGCTGACCGATCTGTCGCTTCCCAAGATCGGCGTCACCTTCGGTGGCAAGGACCACACGACGGTCATGTACGCCCAGCGCAAGATCCTCAAGGAGATCAAGGACGACCGGCGCACGTACGACCAGATCCAGGAGCTGACGGCCCGGATCAAGGAGCGTTCGCGGTCCCTCTGAGCTCCACGCCGGAACTCACCCACGCTGTGCGCTCGCGCCGCCGCTTGTGCCCGGCCCCGCTTGTTCTCGCCCCCGCGGACGTCCACCGACGCCCCGCGTCTCCGGCCGGCCCTCTGCCGACACCGAACGCGACGCAGATGACGGTCCGCGACGGCGACAGCAACAGATCGGCGCCCGACGGCGTCCGCACGCCCGGGTGCGCGGACCCAGGACGGCTGCGAGAGGTCGTAACAGGCCCTGTGCGGCCCTCTGCCGAGTCCGGCGTTCCGCCCCGAACGGATACCCGCCCCGATTCGCGAGAAAGACCCCGCCCGACGGAAGACGAACCGTGGGACTCCCGGGTCTCGCTGTCGAGTCGCGCACACTTCGTCTGATTCGAGGGCCTCACACGGGTCATTCCACACGCATCAGGACGCGCCGTACGGCACATCCGGGACCCCCACACACCCTTTGTCACACCCTTCACAGCTGTGGACAACCCTGTGGAGTCTTGTGGACCGACGGTGGACAGACGGTGGACGGACTCTTGTGATTCCACCGGGGTCGGGAGGCAAATCACAAGATCGCACGATTGCGTCCACACGACGAAATCGGCACAGACCTGTGATTACAGGCCTCGGCTCACAATTTCACAGGACCTACTACTACCTCTTATCTCTATAGATAGTTCTTGTTAGAAGTAGGAATGTGGAGCGGCGAGCCTGCTTGACCGGGTTACGCCGAGTCCGTGTGTCCGCTGTCGGTCCTAGCGGTTACTCTCATGGAGACGTTCCGCCCCCGGCGGCGGGAGCGTGCAGCACGAGCTTGAACCGACCAATCGTCCAGATACCGGATCCCGGTATCCGCCCCCGCCTGAAAGAGGTCATCGATGGAGATCACGGATCCGACGTTCCGCGTCACCCGCGAGGACTTCGCGGATTCCGTGGCCTGGGTGGCACGCACGCTGCCCTCGCGTCCCTCGGTCCCGATCCTCGGCGGGGTGCTGCTCGAGGCCGATTCGGGACTGATGATCTCCGGGTTCGACTATGAGACCTCAGCGCAGGTATCCGTGCCGGCCGAGGTGTCCGAGCCCGGCAGCACGCTGGTGTCCGGCCGACTCCTGGCGGACATCGCCCGTGCCCTGCCGGACCGTCCGGTCGAGGTCGTCGTCACGGCCCAGAAGATGTACATCTCCTGCGGTAGCGCGAAGTTCACGCTCCCCACCATGCCGGTCGAGGATTACCCGCAGCTGCCGGCGATGCCGGAGGTGACCGGATCCGCCGAGGTCGACGCGTTCTCCGAGGCCGTGTCCCAGGTCGTCGTCGCGGCGGGCAAGGATGACACCCTGCCGATGCTCACCGGCATCCGGATGGAGATCGAGGATACCCGCGTCACGCTCATCGCGACCGATCGGTTCCGTCTCGCCATCCGGGAGTTCGACTGGGAGCCGGCCCGCGCGGATGTCGCGGTCGAGGTGCTCATCCCGGCCAAGGCGCTGTCCGAGGTCACCCGTTCCGCCGGCCACGGTGGTCGCGTGGATCTGAGCCTGGGTGCCGGCTCCGATGTGGGCGCCGAGGGCATTCTGGGTGTGCTGGTGTCCGGTCAGCGGACCACCACCCGCCTTCTCGACGCGGAATTCCCCAAGGTCCGCCAGCTGCTCCCGCCGCAGCACACCTCACTCGCGATCGTGGAGGTGGACTCGCTCGTCCAGGCGATCAAGCGGGTCGCGCTCGTCGCCGACCGCGGCGTGCAGGTGCGCATGGCGTTCTCGGATGGTGAGCTCGCACTGTCGGCCGGAGGCGATGACGCCGCCCAGGCCAACGAGACCCTCCCGGTCGACTTCGTCGGCGAGCCGCTGACCATCGCGTTCAACCCCGGTTACCTGCTCGACGGCCTCGGCAGTGTCCATGCCGCCCGCGTCGCCTTCGGTTTCACCCAGCCCAGCCGCCCGGCCGTGCTGCGTCCGGCACCCGAGACCCTCCCGGAGCCCGGCGCGGACGGCGCGATCGAGCCGGTGGATTCCGACCACACCTACCTGCTCATGCCCGTGCGCCTGCCGGGCTGAGGCCCCGCCCCGGAACCTATCCGGTATGCACCTGCGTCACCTCAGGCTCCTCGATTTCCGCTCCTGGCCCCTGCTCGAACTCGAGCTCGAGCCCGGGGTCACCACCCTGGTCGGGCGCAACGGGCACGGTAAGACCAACGTCCTCGAGGCGGTCGGGGTCCTCGCCAGCCTTCGTTCGCACCGCGTGGCGACCGACGCGCCGATGATCAGGACGGGCGCCGGAACCGCGCTGGTGGGCGCACTCGCACACAACGCGGGACGTGAGTTGACCGTCGAACTGGCGCTCAATGCCGGCAAGGCCAACCGGGCGCGACTCAACACCTCCCCCTGCCGACGACTGTCCGACGTCCTCGGGGTGGTCCAGTCCGTACTGTTCGCGCCGGAAGACCTGGCGCTCGTCCGTGGCGAGCCGGCCGAACGTCGTCGGCTTCTCGATGAGCTCATGATCCAGCGGCGCCCGGCGCTGGGTGGTGACCTCAGCGAGTACTCCTCGGTGCTGCGCCAGCGGACCGCCCTGCTCAAGTCGGCCTCCGGTGCACTGCGGCGTGGCCGGCCGGAGGATTCCGCGGCCGTGCTGGACACCCTCGACGTGTGGGACGGACGGTTGGCCGAACTCGGAGCACGATTGGTCGCCGGTCGGATCGACCTCCTCCGGCAGTTGCGGCCCCTCGTCGTCGACGCCTATCGGGGCCTGGCCCCGGAGTCCCGCCCGGCCGATCTCACCTACCGGTTCCGCGTCGCGGACGCGCCCGACGAGTCGGAGCTGACCGATCCGGAACTTGTCGAGGCGGTGTTGCTCGCCGAGCTCGGGCGGCGTCGTCGCGACGAGATCGACCGCGGGATGTCACTCGTCGGACCGCACCGCGACGACCTGATCCTGAGACTCGGCGACGAGCCGGCGAAGGGGTTCGCGAGTCACGGTGAGACGTGGTCGTTCGCCCTGGCGCTGCGACTGGGATCGCTCGAGCTGTTCCGTGCCGACGGGGCGGAACCGGTCCTTCTCCTGGACGACGTCTTCGCCGAACTCGACCGGCACCGCCGGGCCGCTCTGGCCGATGTCGCGGCCGGTGTCGAACAGGTGCTCATCACGGCCGCAGTGGGCGAGGACGTCCCGGCCACGCTGCGCGGGGTCCGTCATGACGTCGTGATGACGGGCGAGGGAGCGGATCGTCACTCGACGATGACGGTGTCACGACGTCAGCATGACGGTGCTGACGCGGGCGAGCACGCCGGCGGGGATGATGGGGTCAGCGACGCGGACAGTGGTGGGGACGACGACGACAACACCGATACCGGAAGCAGGGCAACACCGTGACGGACCGAACCGGCAAGGACTCCGTAACACCGTCTGACCCGCCACAACGCGGTTATGACATCGCCAAGCAGGCGCTCGAGGAGGCCCGCGCCCGGGCCCGGGCGGAGGGCAAGCAGGTCGGCCGGGGACGGACCGGCCCGGTGGGGGCGGGCAAGCGGTTGCGCAAGCGCGGGTGGACCGGATCCGGTGCCGACCCGTGGGACCCACAGCCCCTCGGCAAACTCGTGGGCCAGGTCGCCAAGAAACGGGGTTGGGACGACAAGGTCACCACCGGGCGTCTGTTCGCGGAGTGGGACCGGATCGTCGGGGAGGACGTCTCGGCGCACGCCACCCCGGAGCGCCTCGAGGAGGGAATCCTGTACGTCCGTGCGGCGAGTACCGCATGGGCCACGCAGCTGCGGCTCATGTCCGCCGACATCCTCCGCAAGATCGCGGCCGCCATGGGGCCGGGTCATGTCCGTCGTCTCAAGGTGGAGGGGCCGGAGAAACCGAGCTGGCGCAAGGGGCCCCTGCACGTGTCCGGTCGCGGCCCCCGTGACACATACGGGTGAGGGCCGGGCGTGCCCGTGGCCCGCGTGACGGTTGTCGCAGGTAGACTGGGCCGGTCCCAGACCCCCGAGACGCGAGGAGTTCGCACGTGGCGGACGCCAAGAGCAAGGCCAACAACAGCGGGCCCAAGGAATACGGTGCATCATCGATCACCGTTCTCGAAGGGCTCGAGGCCGTCCGGATGCGGCCGGGTATGTACATCGGCTCCACCGGACCGCGGGGATTGCACCACCTGATCTGGGAGGTTGTCGACAACTCCATCGACGAGGCGATGGCGGGTCACGCGACCGGCGTCAAGGTCACGTTGCTGGAGGACGGCGGCGTCGAGGTCATCGACGACGGCCGGGGCATCCCCGTGGAGATGCACGAGCAGGGCATGCCCACCGTCCAGGTCGTCATGACCCAGCTGCACGCGGGCGGCAAGTTCGACTCGGACTCCTATGCGGTGTCCGGTGGTCTGCACGGGGTCGGCATCTCCGTGGTCAACGCGCTGTCCACCCGGGTCGAGGTCCAGATCAAGCGCGACGGGCGCCTGTGGAAGCAGGACTTCGACATGGCGGTCCCGGCAGAGCTGGTCGACGCCGGCCCCGCCGAGGGCACCGGGACCAGGGTCCGGTTCTGGGCGGATCCGACGATCTTCGAGAGCACCGAGTACGACTTCGACGTGGTGGCACGCCGCCTCCAGGAGATGGCGTTCCTCAACAAGGGACTCACCATCACACTCACGGACCGGCGGCCGCGTGCCGAGAAGGCCGCCGAGCTGGACGCGATCGCGGACAGCGAGGGCAGCGGCGCGGAGGCGGCGCCCGGTTCCGACGAGGGGTCGGATCTCGCCCACGCGGTGGATGCGGAGCAGGCGTTCGCCGAGGGCGCGCAGGCAGCCGACGCCGTCGAGGTGACGCCCGTCGAGCCGGTCAAGGTCCGCGAGCGTAAGCGCACCTTCCACTACCCGGACGGTCTGAAGGACTACGTCACGGCTATCAACAAGTCCAAGACCTCGATCCACCCGACGATCCTCTACTTCGAGGGCAAGGGGCCCGGCCACGAGGTCGAGGTCGCGATGCAGTGGAACTCCGGTTACTCCGAGTCCGTCCACACCTTCGCCAACACCATCAACACCCATGAGGGCGGCACCCACGAGGAGGGCTTCCGCGCCGCGCTGACCTCCCTGGTCAACAAGTACGCGCGCGAGAAGAAGCTCATCAAGGAGAAGGACCCCAACCTCACGGGAGATGACATCCGCGAGGGCCTGGCGGCCGTGCTCTCCGCGAAGATCTCGGATCCGCAGTTCGAGGGTCAGACCAAGACCAAGCTCGGCAACACCGAGGTCAAGGGCTTCGTCCAGCGACAGGTGTCGGAGCACGTCGGACACTGGTTCGAGGCCAATCCCGCCGAGGCCAAGGTCATCATCAACAAGGCCATCGCGTCGAGCCAGGCCCGCGTCGCAGCACGCAAGGCCCGCGAGATGGTGCGTCGCAAGTCGGCCACCGACATCGGCGGCCTGCCCGGCAAGCTCGCCGACTGCCGGTCCAAGGATCCGTCGAAGTCCGAGCTGTACATCGTGGAGGGCGACTCCGCCGGCGGCTCGGCCAAGTCGGGTCGGGACTCGATGTTCCAGGCGATCCTGCCGCTGCGCGGGAAGATCATCAACGTCGAGAAGTCGCGGATCGACAAGGTCCTCAAGAACGCCGAGGTCCAGGCCATCATCACGGCGCTGGGAACCGGCATTCACGAAGAGTTCGACATCGACAAGCTGCGCTATCACAAGATCGTGCTGATGGCGGATGCCGACGTCGATGGTCAGCACATCTCCACGCTGCTGCTGACGCTCATCTTCCGGTTCATGAAGCCGCTGGTCGAGAACGGGTACGTCTACCTGGCGCAGCCGCCGCTCTACAAGCTCAAGTGGGGCAAGGGCGAGCCGGACTTCGCGTACACGGACCGCGAGCGGGACGAACTGCTGAAGATCGGCCTCGGGAACAAGCGCAAGATCAACGTCGACGACGGCATCCAGCGCTACAAGGGCCTCGGCGAGATGAACCCCAAGGAGCTGTGGGAGACCACGATGGACCCCGCGGTCCGTACGCTCCGCCAAGTCACCCTCGACGATGCCGCCGCGGCGGACGAATTGTTCTCCATCCTCATGGGTGAGGACGTGGACGCGCGCCGCAATTTCATCACCCGCAATGCACGCGATGTGAGGTTCCTCGACGTCTGATGGCGTGCCGGGGAGGCACGGAAAGAAGGGGGGCGTCTGCCGAACTCGGCGGATGCCCCCTTCTTCCTCGGGTGGTTCCAACGCCCTGGAGCGTCCCGCAGTCGTTCGGGGCGGGCAGCCCGGCGAGCCGGTCACGCAGATGCTGCACGGCGGGCCCGGAGTTGGCAGCCGCGGCCGAGCCGTGCGTGATCCCGGGGACCAACGGCGTGGTCTCGTAGCGGAGATGCACGTCCCCACTCTGAGCGCGCCAGCTACGGCCGGTGTCGCACGAACAATATGCCTGATCATCAGGCGGTGTAGACCCTGGCGGTGGCATGATTGTCTGATGACCCAGTCGCCTTTCATCGGCCTCCACGGCCGGACGCGACGGTCGACTGTTAGATCGGGGATGCCTACCGCCGGCACCAGAGGTCGACGTGGTGAGCCGCGATCACTCAGCGCAGCTTACGAGGGTGTCTACTTGATCCGTTAGGTCAATGCCTCCTAGGCCCAGCCCGACGCAGCGTCCGGTTGGAGCGAGCTCCAACCGCCTAAAGAAGAAATTATTTAGCATGTCCGCTCTCTATGATCTGAGCTGGATCTATCAGGCGGCACTTCCAACGGAGCCCGGCGTCCTGTTCTTTCACGCAGGGAAACTAAAGAAAGCGTTACGGGATGTCGTGTAAGACACGTGACCATTAAGAGCACGTCGAGGGCGGCCGACGGGCCGGGGGCGCCCGGGACGCCGGTGCGTGGGCCCCGGGAGGACCTCGAGTGGCCGACCCCCCGCGCGCCCGTACCCGTGTTTTCGCTGGACCTATAGACTGGCGGGGTCGGAGCGTGCCCTCGTGGTGCCGTTTCGAGCGCGAGACGAAGAGGAGCCCATGACGGACATGACGTTGCCGCCCGAAGCCGGGGGTCACGACCGGATCGAGCCGGTCGACATCCAGGCGGAGATGCAGAGAAGCTACATCGACTATTCGATGAGCGTCATCGTCGGACGAGCGCTACCTGACGTCCGGGACGGGCTCAAGCCCGTCCACCGCCGGATCCTCTACGCGATGTGGGACAACGGCTACCGGCCCGAGCGCAGCTACGTGAAGTCGGCCAAGCCCGTCGCCGACACCATGGGTAACTACCACCCCCACGGTGACTCGGCGATCTACGACACCCTGGTGCGCCTCGCCCAGCCGTGGGCGATGCGCTACCCGATGGTCGACGGCCAGGGGAACTTCGGCTCGCGCGGCAACGACGGCGCCGCCGCCATGCGCTACACCGAGTGCAAGATGACCCCGCTGGCCATGGAGATGGTCAGGGACATCGACAAGAACACGGTCGATTTCCAGCCCAACTACGACGGCAAGACGTCCGAACCGGTCGTCCTCCCGTCGCGCATCCCCAATCTGCTGGTCAACGGCTCCAGCGGCATCGCGGTCGGAATGGCCACCAAGATGCCGCCCCACAACCTGCGCGAGGTCGCCGAGGCGATCTACTGGTGCCTGGACAACCCTGACGCCGACGAGGAGGAGACCCTCGCGGCGTGCATGGATCGGATCAAGGGTCCCGACTTCCCCACCCACGGCTTCATCGTGGGCGAGCAGGGGATCAGGGACGCCTACACGACCGGCCGCGGTTCGATCCGCATGCGGGGCAAAACCTCCATCGAGGAGGAGGGCAACCGGACGGTCATCGTCATCACGGAGCTGCCCTACGAGGTCAACCCGGACAACATGATCCTGTCGATCGCCGAGCAGTTGCGGGACGGCAAGATCGCCGGCATCTCGAAGATCGACGACGAGTCCTCGGACCGGGTCGGCCTGCGCATCGTCGTCACTCTCAAGCGTGACGCCGTGGCCAAGGTCGTGCTGAACAACCTCTACAAGCACTCGCAGCTGCAGACGTCCTTCGGCGCGAACATGCTGTCGATCGTGGACGGTGTTCCCCGGACCCTGGCCATCAACCACCTCGTGCGGTTGTACGTCACGCACCAGATCGAGGTCATCGTCCGGCGGACCCAGTACCTGCTGGACGAGGCCGAGAAGCGGGCCCACATCCTGCGGGGACTGGTCAAGGCGCTGGACGCGCTCGACGAGGTCATCGCACTGATCCGCCGTTCGGAGACCGTCGAGGTCGCGCGCGAGGGTCTCAAGGACCTGCTCGACATCGACGACGACCAGGCGCAGGCCATCCTGGACATGCAGCTGCGCCGCCTCGCGGCCCTCGAGCGGCAGAAGATCGTCGACCAGCTCGCCTCGATCGAGCTCGAGATCGCCGACTACAAGGACATCCTCGCCAAGCCCGATCGGCAGCGTGCGATCGTCGCCGACGAGCTCCGCGAGATCGTCGAGAAGTACGGGGACGACCGCCGGACCAGGATCATCCCGGCGGACGGGGACGTCACGGACGAGGATCTGATCGCCCGCGAGGACGTCGTCGTCACCATCACCGAGACCGGGTACGCCAAGCGGACCCGCACCGACCTGTACCGCGCCCAGAAGCGCGGCGGCAAGGGTGTGCGCGGCGCCGAGCTCAAGCAGGACGACATCGTCCGGCACTTCTTCGTCTCCTCCACCCACGACTGGCTGCTGTTCTTCACCACCAAGGGCCGCGTCTACCGGATCAAGGCCTACGAGCTGCCCGAGGCGAACCGCACGGCCCGTGGTCAGCACGTGGCCAACCTCCTGGCGTTCCAGCCGGAGGAGCGCATCGCCGGCGTCATCCGGATCAAGGGCTACCAGGACGCGCCGTACCTGGTGCTGGCCACCCGCAACGGGTTGGTCAAGAAGTCCCGGCTCGAGGATTACGACTCGCCGCGCTCCGGCGGCCTGATCGCCGTGAACCTGCGTGACGGGGACGAGCTGGTCGGGGCGGCACTGGCCGGACCCGACGACGACCTGCTGCTGGTCTCGGAGAAGGGCCAGTCGATCCGGTTCCACGCCAACGACGACACGCTCCGCCCGATGGGCCGCGCGACCTCCGGCGTGATGGGCATGCGGTTCAACGACGGCGACGCCCTGCTGAGCATGTCCGTCGTGCGAGCCGAGTCCTCGGACCAGGAGAAGTACTTCCTCCTGGTGGCCACCGAACGCGGCTACTCCAAGCGCACCGCCCTGAGCGAGTACACGGCCCAGGGCCGCGGCGGCAAGGGCGTGCTCACGCTCATGTTCGACCCGAAGCGCGGGAAGCTCGTCGGTGCGACGATCGTGGAGTTGCAGGACGAGCTCTACGCCATCACCTCCGGCGGTGGCGTCATCCGCACGTTCGCCAAGCAGGTCCGCAAGGCGGGCCGGCAGACCAAGGGCGTGCGGCTGATGAACCTCGCCGAGGGTGACTCGCTACTCGCCATCGCCCGCAACGCCGACGAGCCCGACGACGAGGACCGGTCCGAGGCCGAGTCCGTCGAGGAGGCGTAACCCATGACCGAGCCGACCGACCCGGGCACCGACGGTCCAGCACCCAAGGGGTCCGCCCCGACACCCGGCTACGGGGCCCCCGGCACCACGCCGGAGACGAGCGCGTCTGACGCGACCACGTCGTCTCAGGGGTCGGGCTCGTCGTCGACCCCGGCTGCGTCTACCCCGGCTGCCGAGACCACCCGATTCCCCACGGCCACCCCTAACCGCGCCGAGGGCTCTGGCGGGGTCTCCCGGGCCTACTCCGGGGGAGCTGCCGGCCAGGCCGCGCCGATCGTCTCGCCGGCAGAGCGACGCGGACCGCTCGAGTCGACGCTGGTGCTGCGCCGCATCGACCCGTGGTCGGCGTTCACCACCGTGCTCGGCCTGATGTTCGCGCTCTACCTCGTGTGGATGGTCGCGATCGGCGTCACCTACCTCCTGCTGTCCGGGATGGGTGTCTGGGACCGGCTCGGCGGACTGCTCTCCGGCGTGGCCGGCGACGAGTCCGCCTCGGTGATCGGGCCGTCGACGATCTTCCTCTACAGCGGTGGAGTGGGACTGCTCAACGTCCTGCTGCTCTCGATCCTCGCCACCCTCGCGGTGTTCATCTACAACCTCGCCGCCGGTCTCACCGGTGGTGGTGTCCAGGTGACGCTCGGAGATCGGCGGAGCTGAGCGGCCGCGATCGCCGCGAGGCCTGAGCGCTGCCGTACGCCGAAGGACGTGACCGGCCGATGCCGATCCTCAGGCGCAGGTGGGGCCTCGATTTGGGAATGACGGAACGCGTCGGGTAGATTCATCTCTCGGTACGAGGGCCTATAGCTCAGGTGGTTAGAGCGCCAAACTGATAATTTGGAGGTCGGAGGTTCAAGTCCTCCTAGGCCCACTCCGACAGGCAGACGCCGGATCCGCACGCCGGGTCCGGCGTTCATGCTTGGAGGGCGTGTCGGCCATCAGGTCGGCGCACGGGGCCTTAGCTCAGTTGGTAGAGCGCTGCCTTTGCAAGGCAGATGTCAGGGGTTCGAATCCCCTAGGCTCCACTCACAGCCTGCGGTGAGGCCAGTTCGTGAGACGCCCGGGCGACACGCGACCGTCGGATGGCACACTAAAGTTCTCTTTTCGGACGAGCTGCGTTAGCAGGAGCTGCCCGCATGAGCTACATTCAGCCAGAGCGGTCCGCTCGTCAAGGAGCGGCGGTCGGTCTGGGCTTCACGAGTGATGAGCCTTCAACCTGCAGGGTGAGCGTGTCCGGAAGAGAACTGACGGGAGCTTTTGATGGACGATCTTACCGCCGTCACCGGTACTGGCGCCCGCTCTCGTCCCACTGAGCCCGGTGTCATCGCGATCTCGCTGGATCACTCGGGCGTGCTGATCCCCTCCCTCGGCTTCGCCACCGCCCGAGCGGTCTATTCGGCCGCGCTGGACGCGGTGCGGAGCGAACTCGGCGACCGGGCCAGGGTGTCCTCCGGCCCGCCCGACCAGGTTCTGGTGGTGCTGTTCGATGCCGCCGTCGTGGCCGCCGAAGATATGACGGCGGCGACGATCGACCGCCTCAGCCGGCCGGTCAGCGTCGACGGCCGAGAGTTCTTCGTCCAATCCCGGGTTGGGCTCGCCACCGCAGCGAGATTCGGTGATTCAGACCCGAAAATTCTGTCCGAGGCCGCCCTGGGGGCGGCTCACATCGCGATCAATACCGGCGTGCACTGCCATGAGGCCGACAGCGCGCTTCTCTCAGAACTCCGGCGAGAAGTAGAGCTCCGGACCGCGATAGCCAAGGCGGTCGACACAGACTTCGAGATGCACTACCAGCCCATCGTCAGCCTGGATTCGAAAGAGGTGCTGGGCTACGAATCCCTGTTGCGGTGGCGGGCGGGCGACCGGCTTCTCGCGCCGGGCGAGTTCCTCGAGGCGGCGGAGGAGACGTCGCTGATCCTTCCCATCGGCAAGGCGGGGATCTCGGCTGCGTTGAAGCAGCTCGACCGATGGAACGAGTGCACGTCCTCCAAGTCGTTCTTCGTGGCGGTCAACTTCTCCGCCCGACAATTGTCCGATCCCGTACTGCTTCCCCATATCGAACGCCTGTTGGCCGAATTCGAAATCGATCCCTCCGCCATCTGGGTCGAGATCACCGAGCAGGATCTCATCAAGTTCGCCTCGCCCGCGGTCCGGACCATCGAGGCGCTCGCCGAGTTGGGATGCACGATCTGCGTGGATGATCTCGGCACCGGGTTCGCTGCGTTGCGGTACCTCGCCGACCTGCCGATCAGCGTCGTGAAGATCGATCGATCGCTGATCTCCTCACTCATGGATCAGAAGTCCCTGCGGAGCATAGTCGAGGCCATCTGTGACATCTCGCGTGCCCTGGGGATCGACACCGTGGCGGAGGGGGTCGAGAGCGAGGATCAGCTTCCGCTGCTGAAGGACTTGGGTTTCACCCATGCGCAGGGCTACTACTTCAGCCGACCGGCGGCTGCGCCCGATATCGCTCTCGCCTGACAGGGAGCCCGCGTCGGCGTGGCTCGCCGCCCGGCGGCGCCGTCGCGAAGTCACATCCGTTCACGTTCGCCCGGGAAGCGGGTGGCCGCCGTGTCGACGTTGTGACCAGTCGACGGACCTGCCACTCGAAGTTCGTTTCACGTGGAACGACCATTCAGATCAGGATAAGGTCATCTCGATGGCAATGAGCGTCACGAGGAAGAGACCATCCGGGGAGCGAGCGGCGGAGCACTCGCGTAGCGGGCCCGGGTCACCACCCACCCGCATCCCAGGTACGATGAAGGTCCTCGTCTCGCCCTCACGGGTCGGAGGGTTGAATGCAGGTCATGATCACCTGTAGCCAGGGCTACGTGGGCACCGTGGTCGCCCAGGAACTGTCCGCGGCGGGTCACGAGGTCACCGGCTTCGACAGGGCCTCTTCGCGGGGTGTGTCCTGGGGTCGGGAACGCCGGACCCCCCCGAGACTCGCGTCCAATATCCGCGACGTCACCACCGCGGACCTCACGGGATTCGACGCGGTGATCCATCTGGCTACGTTGTCCCCCCTGCCGGACAACCTTGATGTTTCACGGGTCGCGCATCAGATCAATTATCTCGCTGCGATCCGCCTGGCTAAAGCGCCCAGAGAGGCGGGAGTGGCGCGCCTCATCGTTGCTTCCGCCTGTCTGCCCCACGCCAGGGCGGACCGAACACGGGTGGGCGAATCAGCCCCCGATCATCCGCTCTCCTCGTGCGCCCCGGCCGGCGCCGGGGTCGAGAAGCAGGTGGTAGCACTCGCGGATTCGTCGTTTGTTCCCGTGCTTCTCCGTCTAGCTGACATCTTCGGTGCCTCACCCAAATATCGCTCCGACACGCTTCTCAATCGGATGGTGGGTGTCACCGTGGCCAGGGGCGAGATCTCGGTCGCGGAGAATGGTAATGCCCGGCGGTCGATGGTGCATGTCCTCGATGTCGCTGACGCGCTTCTCCGGTGTCTCGCCGCAACTGCCGAGTTCATACGCGGTACCGTCCTCGACGTCGGAAGTAAAACCACCACCGTCTCGCAGGCCGATATCGCGTCGGCGGTGCGTGACGAGATACCCGGTGCCACTGTGAATTCCACGGGCCCGGTCACGTCAGACCCGGTGGCCTGTCCGACCGACTTCGGGGCTGTTCATCGAATCCTCGGCTTCAGGGCCACAAGGGGAATCGCTGATGGTGTCGCCGAGATACACCGTCTCTACGCGCACGCCGGTGTTCCCGCCGACGACCTCAACTCGAGGTTCTGCCGCGAGAGTCAGCTGCGCCGGATACGCAGCACAGGTGAGATCGACGTCCAGGCCCGGCGAGTGGAGAAGATGCCGTGAGCTCGAACCGCACTGCCGTCATGGCGGAACCGATCGAACGTGTGCGCCTCACGCGGACACGGACCGACTTCGTTCTCTTGGCGCTCGATACTATGGTCCTCGCCGTGGTGATGGCCGCCTTCGTTGGAACCGTACTCGAAGCCGTCGCGGCCACCTTCGCGGTGGCCCTGGCCGTGGAGCTCACGGGGAACTACCGATCGCTCATCACCCTGTCCGTGCTCAATGATGCGCCCAGGCTCGCCGGGAGCGCACTAGTCGGGTCACTGGTGGTGGAGTTCGCGCTCGGGGGCGACGACTCCATACGTGCACTTCTGCTCAAGATCGGCTGCGTGTTCCTGTCGCTGTTCGTCATCCGTGCCCTGTACTACTCGGCGCTTCGTCACCTTCGTCGGCGTTCCGTGGGCGCTCGGCGACGGACCGTCATCGTCGGCGGCGGTCTGGTCGCCTTGGAGTTACTCGAGAGCATTTATCGATTCCCCGAGTTGGGCCTGACGCCGGTGGCAGTCGTCGACTCCGATCCCCTGCTGGGCGCCGATCAGTTGCCGGTCCCCATCCTCGACAGACCTCTCCACGAGGTGGTGAGGGAACTGGACGTGCAGACCGTGATCGTGGCGTTCCGCAATGCGCCGGACTCGTTGCTGGTCTCACCGTTGCGCCAGTGCGACCAGCTGGATTGCGAGATTTTTCTGGTCCCTCGCCTGTTCGAGTTCGTTCACCTCAACTCCGACATGGACCGGATCCACACCATCCCCCTCATCCGGGTACGGCGACACATTCATCGCACCTGGTACTGGCATGCCAAGCGGGTCTTCGACGTGACGGTCGCCGGTACCTCCCTGATACTGCTGGCCCCACTGCTTGCCGTCACCGCGCTGGCCGTGAAGCTGACCAGCCCCGGAGAACCAGTGTTGTTCCGCCAGGTCCGGGGTGGGCGGCGACGAACGCGAGTTCCTGCTCTACAAGTTCCGGACGATGCGCCCGGTCGACGCCGAGGCGTCCGACACCGCCTGGCATCCCGAGGACAGGATCAGCCCACTCGGGCGATTCCTCCGCACCACCTCGATCGACGAGCTACCACAACTGTGGAACGTCGTTCGCGGGGACATGTCCCTAGTGGGGCCCAGGCCGGAGCGTCCGCACTTCGTCGAGCAGTTCGCCCAGACCGTGCCGTCCTACGGTGACCGCCACCGGGTGACGGCCGGACTCACCGGGTGGGCCGCCGTAAACGGGCTCCGAGGAGACACGAGCATCACCGACCGGGCTCTCTACGACAACTTCTATATCCAGAACTGGTCGATCTGGCTCGACATCAAGGTCCTGTTGCTCACCGTCCGGGCCGTTGTCGCCAGAACAGGAGCCTGACGCGGTTCGTCTTCAGTCGAGAAGATCCGCCACGCCTCGGCGACGGCTCACCGGTCCGGTGGCCGGGGCGTGGGACAACAAGAGGAGCATCGCGGGGACCTCGCAGTCGATCGGACGGGCGAGCTGTCGGAACTGCTCGGCGAGCTCGCCCAGCTCATCCGCATGGTGCGGGGCCAGAACGGCGTGATCGGTCTGGGACACCGCGTGCAGGAAGATCGGCGTCAATGGGTGCACCGCCAGTCCTGCCGCGGTCGCCCGCACCCACAGGTCCGTTCCGACCCAGCCGGCACGGATATGGGCGCGTGGTGACTGATCAGTCGCGAAGACCACCGCTGCGGCGGACGCCGAGCCCACCCGCGCGGCGACGTCGGCGCCCAGAGCGGAGCCCGCATCCCATTCGCGCAGGCACGCCATCACCTCGGGTCGACGCAGGATGGTCTGCATCGGGACCTGCCCGGGGGCCAGGGCGAGCTCCGACTCGGGGACGCCGGTGGGTTCCGGGTGGCGGGGGTGCCGCGCGACCCAGTCCGCGTGCAGCTGGGGCGTGAGAAAGCGGAGGCGTTCGGCTCCGCCCAGCAGCGCCGCCAACTGCGACCGTTCAGCGGGATCGTCGAGCAGCAGTACACGCGGTGGCGCCTCGTCCCCCGGCGCGTCGGCGGTCGGACGGTCCAGAGCGGCGGCCACCTCCTCGCGGGTGAGCGAGGAGCCGTCGCCCGGGATCCTGCAGGTGTGCCGGGCCAGCAGGGACTCCAGCCCGCCCCGCCCATCGGGTTCCTCGGGCCGAGGGTCCAGCGCGGGAGTCAGGTCGACGACGAGGCGTGGGTCGTCGGACACGCCTCGAAACGTCGCCGTCCCGCGTAGACCGACCGCGCGGGCCGCGGTCGCGGCGGAGAACCACGCAGCCCCGAGTCCGACCGACGTCGAACGGCCCGCCAGGTCGACCGGCGCGCCGGCACCGGCGGCGTCGCGGATCTCGAGGGTCCCGTCCGCTAGGCCGAAGCGCCAGGGCTGCGAGTTGGCGTATGACGGAGCCCGCGAAGCGGCGTAGAGCACGGTCCCGAGCGTATCCTCGTCTCGTGCGACTTCGCGAGGATCCCTCGGGCGGATGGCCGTCTCTCGCGGGGCGACGCCGTCGGCCGTAGGGGTGGCGGGAGCGTCGGTCTCCGGTCGGAGCCCGTCGAGCGCCGTGTCGAGATCCACCCGGATACGGCCGGAGCACAGCGGTTGTCCGCGCACCATCCGCCGGACGGCGGCGGCGACGCTCGCACCGCCCAGTGCCACGTCCCCGCCCGTCTGTGGCCAGGTGGTCAGGGACCGGCCCACTTCCAGAGCTGACGCGGCCATCCTGGCCGTGATCCGGGATCCGTCCAGGATCTCCAGCGCCAGCGGGACTTTCTGCTCGGTGGTCAACGAGGCCAGCGAATCGCGGTCGAGTTCCCCCACGCGTCCGTGGAACAGTGGCCGCCCAGGCTCCAGATCAAACCGTTCCACATCGAGTACCCCGCCGTCGCTGGTCTCCATGAGAACGGGAATGCCCCTGGCTCGAGCCCGATCCCGGATCAGCACCTTCGCGTCGAAGGAATCGCATTCCTCTGCCACCAGGTCCAGACCGTCGAGGAACGAGTCGAAATTGTCCTCGGTGATCCCGTCCGGCTCCACCTCGATCTCGAGGTACGGGTCCAGCTCGGCGATCCTCCGGGCCGCGACCACCGCCTTGTTCACCCCGATGTCGAGGACCGTCGCCGGCACGCGATTGAGGTTGGACAACTCCATCCGGTCGAAGTCGGCGAGTCGTAGCCGTCCGCACAGGCCCTCGAGGGCCAGCGTGTGGGCGACGGCGTGGCCCACGCTCAGGCCCACCACGCCGATACTGAGAGCCCGCGCCCTCACCTGCTCCTCCGAGGTGATCTTGTTACGGTTCCGGTCGAGCCGCAGGCGGTGGAAGCCAGCCGGCGCCAGCACCCTGACCAGGTGTGACCTCCACGGGTAGTACACCCATCGGGTGTCGTGACAGTCGTTGTCGGACGACCCCGCGAGTGCGGCGAGCGCCTCGATCTGGCCCGCCGTGTGATCCACCACGGTCGCGCACATCGAGTTGAGGTACGCGAGACGATCGGCTTGGTCCGGATCGCGTTGGTCGATGATCTCTGCCCGGTGGGGCTCGATGCCGTGTGACACGTCCACTAGGTCAGTCACCGACCGACACCGAGTCCGCGACCGCGGCGGTGTCCCGGAGCATTTTCCGGTACACCTCCGGCTCCGCGTCCAGGTGGAGTCGCGCGCGGTCCCACCACATCAGACTCGTCTGGTACTTGTCGTTCGGGTAGGGCGACGGCGGGATGTGCTCGGCCACGCGTCCGCCGGACATCTCCCATCTCCGCAGCACGTGGTCGGCTGCGGTGGCCAGGATGAACCGCGCCCCCGTGAAGTGCATGGTGGGCAGGGCGGTGCGGGGCAGAAGGGAGGCGACGGCCGCGGCCGTCGAGCCCGGTGCCGTCCACGCCGTCTTCATTTCCACCACGCCTTCCGGCAGACGGCGACCGATCGAGTCGGCGACCAGGTCCAGGCCCGGTTGCCCCGCCCATTCCAACAGCGCGTGCGACTGGTGGTAACTGATATAGGGCCCCTGGGCTCGAACTCCGCCGACCACTGTGCCGGTGTGATCCAGGGCCGCGTAGAACAATGCCGTGGTCTCACCGCCGATCACCTCGTCGTACGATAGGGCCGCCGACACTCCGTGACCCGCATAGGTGGCACGAGCCCCGTTCAAGTACTCTTCCCAGAGGACTGGCGCCGCAGCGGGGGTGGCCAGGACAAGTGTCACACCACCCCGATGCATTACCGGCTGCGAAATTGGTGTCAGTGGACGGGTTGTCGAGAGAAGCGGCGATGCGCTCATGAGGGCTCCTTGGTTAGGCCGGTTAGGCGAGGTGACAAAAGGACCCTGAGGGAATGGGCCTCGCCTGTCATAGTGGGGGTATGTGACGTACCCGACGTTACTACCGAGGATTTCTGTTGGACAGTGAGTCCAGAAGCCGCTGTCTTATAACATTCGATGTTGTCGGTGATAGCAAGTTGGCGGGACGTTAGCACCGGCGACGCCCGTGATCGTTATTGGACCTCCGGTGGTCGGAGGTCTGGTCGCTCGAGTGGGCATGGCTTTCTTGCCCTGCCATCGATGGTCCGGGGGTGTTGCCACCCGCTCGAGAGACACGCGTTGACCGCTGATAGGGACGCGGCCCACCTTCGGGTGAGGTCTCTTCGCAGGCGTGGGTGTCGGCATCGGGTGTCAAGACGGTGACCAGCAGGGATACTTCAGAAGGGAAGTATCGCCATGTCCGAGAACTACGCCGTGTACGTGGGACTGGACGTCGGCAAGAGCGCCCATCACGCATGCGCTCTCGCCGAGGACGGCTCCTGCCTCTACGACAAACCCCTGGTCCAAGACGAAGCCGCGCTGCGCGAGGTGTTCGTCGGTCTGCAGCAGCACGGGCGCGTGTTGATGATTGTCGATCAGCCCAACACGATCGGCGCCCTCGCCATCGCCGTCGCCCGAGACTGCGGCTGCCAGGTCGCCTACCTTCCGGGGCTCGCGATGCGCAAAGCCGCAGATCTGTACCCAGGCCGGGCAAAGACCGATGCCCGAGATGCGTTCATCATCGCCGACACGGCCCGCACGATGCCTCACACGCTGCGAGCGGTTGACCGCGACGACGAGGTGCTCTCAGCCTTGAAAATGCTCGCCGGGTTCGACGATGACATCGCCCGCGACTGCACCCGGGCTAAGAACCGGCTGCGCAGTGTCCTGACGCAGATCCACCCGGCACTCGAGCGGGTGTTCGTAGGCGAGATCCTGGCACGAACCATCGTGTTGGACCTGCTCATCCACTACGGCGGGCCCACCAAGCTTGCCGCGGCCGGCCGAGGCCGAGTGCTCAAATGGGCACGAAACAGGTCTCGCAAGGACCCCGTCGAGCTCATCGACCGCATCTTCGCAGCGCTGGCCGAACAGACGGTCACTGTGCCCGGAACCGACGCCGCGGAACTGGTCATTCCGCAGCTCGCCGCAAACATCAAAGCCCTACAACAACAACGCGAGACCATCGCTGGCAAAGTCGAGGGGATGCTCGATGAATTCCCTCTTGCCGAGGTCTTGATCTCGATGCCCGGCATCGGCATCAAGACCGCCTCCAACATCCTGCTCGCAGTAGGCGACTGCAGCGACTTCGCCTCCGCCTCACACCTGGCCGCCTACGCCGGCATCGCACCGGTCACCAGACGCAGTGGCACCTCCATCAAGGGCGAGTTCCCCGCTCGCAGCGGCAACAAGCGCCTCAAGAACGCCATGTTCCGCAGCGCCTGGATCGCCAGCAACTGCCATGGCCCCTCTCGGGCTAACTACCAGCGCAAACGCGCCGAGGGCAAGAAGCACAACGCCGCCGTGATGTGCCTCGCGCGCCGCCGAAGCAACGTCATCTACGCCATGCTGACCAACCGCGAGTTCTACCGCGAACCCACCTCACCGCCCCAGACCTGACTTCCACAAGTTTTAGTGTCACCCTGCATTGATCGCGTCGATGACGGCTCGCGCAGCGTCCGGGATTGTGGGTTCGACGAGCATTTCGTGGTCGCCAATGGCGACGGTGACCGTGCGCAGGGGCCGCAGGGTGGTGACGATCTTCTTGATCGACATGCCGGTGACGTCCTGCAGGTGCCGGGCCACGGCCAGGGCGGCAAACACGACGGTCAGGTGAGCTTCGATCGCGTCGCGGGTGCGGTGGAAGATCGGCCGGGCCCTCAGGTCGGCCTTGGCCATGCGGAAGGACTGTTCGACTTTCCAGAGGTCGTGATAGGCCGCCACGACGGCATGGCCGTCCATCGCGGCCGGGGCGATGTTGGTGACATACCCCTTGTAACCTGCAGATTCGCGGGCCCGCTGGATCGAGGTCTCGTCCAGGATGACCTTCTGTTCGGTGACCTTGACGAACCGCTGCTTCTTGAGTGGTTCTGCCCGGTCGGCGACGCGTTGGGCGCGGTCGATCTGCGCGTTCAGCGTCCGCCGGTCTCGCTTGGCCCGCTCCCATTTGTAGTGCCACACCACCCGCCGGTCTCGCCGGTCCCGGCCCTGTCCCATTGGGCGGATCAGCTCCACGACGCCGTCGTCGGCAATCAGGTTGCCGCGGCGGCCGAAGTGGTCCTCAAGCTCCTTGGGCGCCTTGGAGGTGCGGGAGCCGACGATGAACGACAGGCCCGCATCTTCCAGCGCATTGAGGTTGGCCGCCGACAGCATGCCGGCATCGGCTACCACGACCATGTCGCTGATCTGGTGGCGCTTCTGAAAGGCCGTGATGACCGGGATTAGCGTCTTGGTCTCTGCCTTGTTGCCCTCGAAGACGTGCACGTCCAGCGGGAACCCGTCCCGGGCCACCAGCAAGCCGACGGTGATCTGCGGGTCGACCTTGCGCTCTTTACTCATACCGACTTTGCGCAGGTCATCTTCTTTTTCTGCCTCGAAGTACAAGGTGGTCAAGTCGTAGAGCACCAACGCGACACCGGGGCCCCCGGCGCGGTTGACGTGGGCCCAGCAGGCGGTGGCGATCAGCGCGCGGTAGTCCCGGCCGACCACTCGCTGTAGACAGTTGTAGAGCGTGTTGACGTGCGGTGGTTTCGTCCCCAGTTCGCCCAGGACCCGAACCGAGTCCAACTTGCTGGTCGGCTCCACCGCACGGCACAGCACCAAGTCGCGGAACACCGTATCGCCCACCACGTCAAAGCCCAGCCTGGAGTACGTACCGGTCAATCCTTGCCACAAGATCCGCGCCGTGGACTGCTGGATCCGCGCGGCTGTCGCTGCCGGCACATCGATCACCGCGGCGCCGCGCTCGCTCAACTCCAGGTCAAACGCCTGCTGATCGCCCTGGATGCGCTGCTTGGCGACCTCGATCAACGCCGCCAACTCGCCGGGGGTGTGAGCCGAACCGAGGTGCTCGCGCACCACCAACCGGCCGCTTACCCACTCGACCAACTGCACGCCCGTGGCCCCCGACCCCGTCGGCACCTTCCGAAATTTCAGCCCCACAGGCCCAACCTACCGGGCCGTTTAGTGTCACAAACGCCAGCCCCGAACTCGCCCTACCAGCGAAAACCGCAATCCCGATCCCTAGAACAGCGTCAACTTGTGGAAGTCAGGCCAGATGTCGGCCGCCGCTTGGGCTAGCGAAACCGCGGCCAGAGCATTGACAATCCTCATAGGGACGCCTCCGGTCTACACTCGGCCCATGAGCGCGGCACTAGGGAAACGATTCGATGCTCGCTCCACAGCCGTATTGGTGAGCACGAGTGGGGCGTTCGTCTTGCCTATCTTCGCATTCGGAAGCCCGGGTTTCATCCGCTCCGGTGCCATGCCGGCTCTGTTCGCGGTATGGATCTATACGACTTTCTCGTTCGCCTTCACCCTGTGCGTCGGTCGCCTGAGCGACCGGCAATTCACGGTGATCGGTTTCGGGGGAATGGTGGGGGTCGCCATCTCCGCCTTCGTGGTGACCGATCCGGCTGCGGCTCCAGCGATCGTCGCACTGTTATCCGCGATTCCGGCCATCGCCGCGATGGCGTCGACCCGCCGGGTGACGCTGCTCTTCGTGCTCGTGGCGATCGTGCTGGCGGTGTCGCACTCGCTCTACTGGTCGACCTCCACCGCCGCCCGGATGGTCGCCGCCGGAGCCTCGATCCTCACCGTATCGGTGCCGGTTTTCATGGTGGCGGTCCTGAGGAGCTCGCTGGAGTCCGCCGTGGAGAAGGTCACCTCCCTCGGCGAGACCGATCCGCTGACCGGCGTCTTGAACCGCCGGGGACTGATAAAGCGACACTCCCAGGTGTTCGATCACTGCCGTCGAAGCGGTTCGGCGATCGGTTTCCTCTTCATCGATATCGACCACTTCAAGACCGTCAACGACAATCGTGGCCACGCCGCGGGCGACAGGGTACTCGTGAAGTCCGCGGACACCATCGCGGCCTCCGCTCCGCCCTCCAGCCTGGTCGGTCGGTTCGGCGGAGAGGAGTTCGTGGTGCTGTGCGGCGTCGACAGCATCGCAGACCTGAGCGCGGCGGCTGCGCGGATCCGCGCCGCTGTCGCGGAGCAGGGACAGGTGACGGTGAGCGTGGGCGCCGTGTTCGCCCGCGTCGAGATGACGTACGAGGGGCTTCCCAACGTCTCGGAGATCATCGACGAGCTCGCCCATCACGCCGACCGCTGTGTGTACTGGGCCAAGGACCACGGTCGCGACCGAGTGGTACTGAGAACCGCCCCCGTCGTCCGGTGGTGCCCCGGCCTGCCTCGGGAATCGCTACCGGTGACGCCGGATCTCTCGGACCCCACGGGTTTCCTGGCTTTCGTGAGCCGTCGAGCGTGCCGGGCATCCACGGTTCAGTGAGGGCCGGGGGTTCCTGACGCGAGTACGGGGAACCGGTCGGGGCGGTGCTATCTTTCGAGTCGCCTGCGCAACAGCGTCGCGCCACGGTGGCGAATCGTCCGGGTGGTGACGGCGATGCGCCGGTTCCAGCGGGAATGGTCACCGCCTCGTCGTCTCATAAGTCGTTTCCAGCGTCGCTGGTTCACGATGCCCGGAAGACACTCCTTCGCGAGGGCCGCAGACTCGGCACCCACCCGTCTCTCGGCTTCCGTCCCGCGGTCGAACGCCTCGTGCGCGTTACGCATCGCGTAGCCGGCGAGAGCGCGTCGGTAGTCTGCCCGCCACCGGTCGATCTCCGGCAGGGGCGGAGCGTCGTGCTCGAGGAAGTGCTCGAACACGTGGGCACGGGATCTCAGGTCGTCGAGGAGCTGGCCCGCGCTCTCCTCGTAGTGCATGTTCGACTCGTGAATCCGGTACAGCGCCTGGTCCGGCCCGTCTATCCGCCCCACGCCGCCGAGGGCCGCGCAGCGCAGCCAGAGCAGCATGTCTGCTCCCGTCGGGAACCCGGTGTCGAACCCCCCGGCGGCCTCGAGAATCGACCGTCTCAGGAGCACCTCCGGGCTCAGGATGACATTGCGACCCATCCTCATGACGCGACCCAGCCATTCCGTTCCGTCCCATACCGTCCAACGGGTGCGCCCGAGTCGCGGCTCCGGGGGCACGCCCTCGAACGGCCTGCAGTAACCGTAGACAAAGGCGAGGTCGCCGCAGGCCTGCAGCAGGGCCACGGATCGTGTGATGGAACCCGGTGAGAGCAGGTCATCCGCATCCAGCACGGTGACGAACTCTCCGGTGGTCGACGCCAGCGCCTCGTTGTAGTTCTGCAGGTACGGCTTGTTGTACGGCTGAGTGGTCACCCGGATGCGGTCATCGGTGGCCGCGCGCCGCCGAGCGAGGTCGACACTGCCGTCCGTCGACCAGTTGTCCGCGACGATGACCTCCAGGTCGACCCCGGGCTGGGCCAGAGCGCTGTCGATCGCGGCGCCGAGGAACCGGGCGTAGTTGAAGCACGGGATAACGATCGAGACCCGGGAACGAGACGCCACGGGGACTGGGGACGGATGGGCCACCACGGAAATGCTCCCTTCTGTACCGGGTCGCGGGGCGATCGGAGGACCCGATCCGCCGTTGCCGGCGCGGACACTGTCTCAGTCGTTCGATCTCAGACGCTCAATCAATACAACACTTGTCGAAGTTGGTGAAGAATTGTGCACTCCGCGACCTAGTCTGCAATAGTCGCCTGGTACCGCCCGACCCCCGAACGGTCGTTTCGCAGACGCGAGGAGACGATGCCGTGCCGCGTGCGCATCCGGCTCGACCAGCGCGTCCGCGCACGGATCCGGGACCGGCGGTGGTCGATGTCCTCCGGCCCTCGCCGGTAGGCGGACGTCCCGGGGTCGGCGACCCCGGCCGCGTGCGATCTAGGGCGCTCCGAGCCGTTGAGCGGCTGGTCCTCGTGGCGGCGGTGCTGACGGTCGGCACGGGTGCGGTCGAGGGGACCCTGATCGCTGTGCATCCGCAGGCCGCGAAGGTCCCGGCCATCCTGCTCCTGCTCTCCTGGCTGCTGCTCAGGGTGGGGTCGAGAACGCGGGGCAACCTCCACCCCGTCCACGTCCTGCTCGCAGCGCTCACCGCGACGGTCCTGGCCAGCACGGCTCTCAACCTCTCCGGACCGTTCACCCTGCAGTACGCCGTCCGCTGGATCCCCTTTCTCGCGATCACCGCCGTCCTCGTCGATGTTCTCGCCCGCGAGATCAGGGTGCGCACCGTCCTGGTGGCATCGGTGGTGGGAGCGGTGCTCGCCGGCAGCGGTGCGCTGGTCAGCGTCGTGGTGTCGGGCGAGAAACGGGCCACGGGTCCGCTCGAGGATCCCAACGACCTCGCCTACGTCTTGGTCGCCGCCCTGCCGCTGGTCGTCACGGTGGGCAGGAGCGGCCGGTGGTGGGGCCTGGTACGGATCGGGTGTGTCGGCATCCTCGCACTCGGGGCGGCCGCGACGTTCTCGCGCGGCGGTGCGGTCGCGGCGGCTGTGGCCGTGATCTGGCTGCTCGCTCGTGGAGCCATGTCGATGCGCACCCTGATCCTCGCGGGGTCGGCGGTCGTGATCACGGCTGCGGCGACGGCCGCCGTCGCTGCTTCCACACTCGTCGCGGCGCTCGGCGAGAAGCAGTACATCGCCGGCTCCAACGTCGATTCCAGGATGATTCGATGGCAGGCGGCGGCACGGATGCTCGCGGAGAACCCGGTGCTCGGGGTCGGGCCGGGCGGGTTCCGTGAGGAGTACGTCGCCGCGTCCGGCCTCGCCGAGATAGCAGAACAGACCCCTGTGACCCACAACATGTATCTGGAGGTCGCAGCCGAGCTCGGAGGTCTGGGCCTGTTGCTGTTCATCGCGGTGATCGTCACCGCGTTGGTCTCGACCGAGCTCGCGCTACGCGGGGGGGCGGACCGGACCACGGTGGTCGCGGTCCAGGCGAGTCTGCTGGCCGTCATCGTCGCCTCGATCTTCCTGTCCGAGCAGTACTATATCTCCCTATGGTCGGCTGTCGCGGCCGCGTGCGCTCTGCACCTGCGCTATCCGGCTGCGGGGAGGGGGTGAGCGATGCGCGTCGTGCATGTCATCAACGAGATGGGTATCGGAGGGGCCGAGTCCCTGGTGGTCGAGCTCGTGGACCGGGGTGCCCGATTCGGCTGGACCTCGGCGGTCGCCTCGTCCGGGGGGTCGCGAGCGGACGATCTCGCGTCTCGGGGGCACCCGCACTATGAGCTGCCTCTGGTCACCAGGTCGGTACCGTCGGTTCTCCGTGGCCGCCGGGCGGTCAGGGCCGCCCTCGAGGAGTTCCGGCCCGACGCGGTGATCGCCCACAACGTGCTGGCGAGCGTGGTCGTGCGGCTCGCTCGTCCAGGTGTGCCGGTCCTCGCCGTGTTCCACGGCGTCGCGGGAGACGACTACCGGCTGGCAGCGCGCGCGCTGCGGTGCAGCGCCGACCAGATAGTCGCCGTCGCCCAGGTCATCGCCGATCGTCTGAGCGCCGCCGGCGCAGGACGCCCCGTACCGCGGGTGATCCGAAACGCGGTCACCCCGGCCGGGCGAGCGGACCGTCACGCCGCCCGCCTCGGACTGGGCATTCCTCCCGACCAGGCCGTGGCCCTCTGTCTGGCTCGCCTCGAGCCGCAGAAGCGGCACGACGTGCTCATCGACGCCTGGCGGCTGCTCGACGTGGACGCCACTCTCCTCGTGGCCGGCGACGGTTCACTGCGGGCGGAACTGCAGGAGCGGGCCGCCGACCTCGGCGACCGAATACGCTTCCTCGGGCCCCGATCCGACGTCCGGGACCTCCTCGCGGCCACGGATGTCACGGTTCTGACCAGTGACTGGGAGGGCCTGCCCATCTCGGTACTCGAGTCGCTCGCCGCAGGACGTCCGGTCGTCGCGTCGGACGTCGACGGTCTCCGCGAGGTGTTGAGAGCGGGAGGGGGTCGTCTCGTCCCGCGGAACGATCCGCAGCGAACCGCCTCGGCACTGCGCGAGTTGCTTACCGACGTCGCAGCGCGCGATCGCGCAGCGGAGCACGGACTCGCTACCATCGCGAACTCCTACGATCCCGACGACATGATGCGCTCCTACGACGACCTCCTGAGGTCCCTGCTCTCCGGAAGGGATTGCCCATGAACCGACCGACGACACACTGGCTGACCAGGCGGGTGGCGGCGGCGCTCGCGACCGCGCTCATCGTCTTTCTCGCCGTGGCCGCGGCTCTGCTGGTGCGGAGCGATGCGTACGACGCCCGGATCGGCCTGCTGGCCGTGCCCGAGGCGACCCCCTCAACAGCGGAGACCGCGGACTTCGGGGTCGTGGTCGCCAACTCGCTGCCCGCAGTGATCGAGGTGGCTCACAGCGCCTCCGTGCTCACCGCCGCGGCCGAACGTGTGCCGGGCGCCCCGGGGGATCCGACCGAGATCGCCGAGGACGTCACGGTGGAGCTCGTCCCCGCCTCGGGGTTGGCGCGACTCACCGTGCGCGCGGAGAATCCGGAGGTCGCCGCCGGTCTCGCCGTCGAACTCGCGGATGAGCTCGTGCAGGCGGAGCTCCTCTCCCCGACCGCGGGCCTGCGCGTGCTCGACCCGGTGCCCACCGTGAGGCGCGCGTCACCGGACCCGCTGCTGGGGTTCGGCGTCGCCGTCGTCGCCGGGGCGATCGGAGGGGTCGCGGCGCTTGGCGCAGCGACCCTGTGGTGGCCACGACCGGCCCGTCGGCTGCGCCGGCTCCTCGAGGACGCCGGTATCGGTCATCCCGTGGTGATGGTCGCCGACGACGGCTCCGTCGACAGTCTCGAGCAACTGAGATTGTTGCGCGAGAACGTGGCCAGACCCCTGCGTCTCGTCGCGACCGAACCGCAGCTCGCCGACGCGGCGGCACGCCTGGCGGACGAACTCGCCCTGGAGCCCGCGCCGGTCACCGACAAGCGCCGGATTGCCGTGGGACTCGTTACCCGCAGCTCGGCGGACTCCGCGGCCCTCCGGGCTGCTATCGGCAGCCTGCCGGATCACCGCGAGATCGTCGCCGTCATCCTCTCGGACGAGCACGCGGACCCGGAGGAGACGCGAGACGATGGCGAGCCGGACGAGTCGGCCGCGACGGTCCCGACCGACCCGGGGGGCGACCTCTCGACGTCTGACGGGCCGGTGGCGGGGGAATCGGCCTCCGCTACCGCTCGCTGAGTCGGGGCGGCCATGTCGGAGACGACCGCGACCGACTCGCTGGCGGCCAGGGCTGCGCGGGGCTCACTCTGGCTGGGGCTGGTCAACGTCGCCAGCAAGGGCAGCCAGATGGTGGTCACAATCGTCCTCGCCCTGTTCCTCACCGAGGCCGACCTCGGCCTCGTCACGGTCGCGGTGTCCCTGGTCAACATCGGTCAGGTCATCCAGATGATGGGCGTTTACGACGTCATCGCCCGTACCAGCCGCGACGAAAATTTGATGGCGGGCACCGTCCTCGTCATGTCGGTGTCGGCCGGGCTGGCCATGGCCGTCGGCGGAGTGGCGTTGTGCGTCCCCATCGCGCATCTCGTCGGTGCCCCCGCGTCCGCCCCGCTGATTGCGATAGTGGCGGTGGGTCTGCCGTTCACCGCGGTCGGCGGTGTGCAGATGGCGCTGATGCACCGCACTCTCGACTTCCGGCGGCGGATGCTCCCGGACGCCGGCAGCGCCCTGCTCGGCGCGGCCGTCACCGTCGGACTCGCGGCGGCGGGAGCCGGGCCCTACTCGCTCGCTGTCGGGATGCTCGTCACCGCGGTCCTCCAGCCGGTGTTCGGGTACGTGGTGGGCAGCCGGTTGAGGCTCCGGTGGGACACCGCCGTGGCCCGCGAGGCGATCGGATGGATCAAGCTGGTCGGCCCGGCCGCCGTGGTCTCGTACGTGCTGGTCAGCATCGATTACCCGATCATCTCACGGATTCTCGGCCCGGACGCCGTCGGGGTCTATTCGCTGGCCTTCCGGATCGCCTGGGTGCCGTACATCATGGTGGCCGTCGTGCTCGGAGCCGTCGCGTTCCCCGTCTTCTCCACCCTGATCCGGGCTGACCGTCGCCACGAGCTCGCGGCCGCCACCGGCCGGTTCACCCACGCGAGCCTGCTGATCGTCGCGGGCCCGTACGTGCTCGCCGCCCTCCTGGCGGACAGCATCGTCCTCCTCGGCGAGCAGTGGTCGGCGTCGTCACCGGTCCTGATCGTGCTCTGCGGTTACGGCGCGATATTCAGCGTCCTGGTGATCTGGTACGAGGCGCTCCGGGCCGTCGGCTGGCTCCGCCTGTACCTGCTGTTGGAGGTGTCACACCTGATCATCGGTGCGACCCTTCTCCTCACCCTCACCGGGCGGGGCGTGACCGCAGCGGCCTGGGCGCAACTGATGGCGGCGGGCGTGCTGCTCGTTCCCGCACACCTCGTGATGCGTCGTGCCGGGGTGGCGCCGAGGATGGTCGACGTGGGCCGCGCCGTGCTCGGTGTGTCGATCCCCGTGCTCGGGTGCGTCGCGGCCGCCGCGGGACTGCGGGCCGCGGGAGTGGGTCTGACCGTCTCCTGGGCGTCGACCGCGGTCCAGACGATCGTTCTGATCGTGGTGTTCTGCACACTCGCGTGGGCGGCCAACCGCGCCGTCCTGGGGGATCTCAGACGGCTCCGCCGCGGGTAGATCGATCTTGAAAGGGGAAACAGGTGACACAAGGTACGTCGACGAGCCGCCCGGCGGTGGTGCATGTCTCGCAACCGGTGGACGGCGGGGTGGCCGCCGTCGTCGAGGCCCTCGCCACCGACCAGGCGGCCCGTGGCTGGGACGTGCACGTAGCCACCGGGTCGGCCGGCCGGCTGCCGGAGCGCCTCGTCGATCGCCCGGTGTCGGTGCACCGCTGGGAGGCCACCCGGTCGCCCGGGCGGAGCACCCCGGGCGAGATCGTCCGGCTGGCGACACTCCTGCGCACTGTCCGTCCCGATGTGGTCCACCTGCACAGCTCGAAGGCGGGATTGGCCGGGCGGCTCGCGGTCCGTGGGCGCGCGGTCCCCACCATCTTCCAGCCCCACCTGTGGTCCTTCGAGGCCGACGACGGGGCCGCCGCCCGGCCCGCGCTGCTCTGGGAGAGACTGGCCGCCCGGTGGGCTGACGCCATCGTGTGCGTGAGCTCGGATGAGTGCCTCCAGGGCGTCCGCGCCGGGATCGACGGGCGGCTCGTCGTCGTCCCCAACGGTGTCGACACCGACCGCATCCGTCCCGGCGACCGCGACCTCGCCCGCCGCGAGGTGGGGATACCGGACGGCCCGCTCGCGGTGTGCGTGGCGCGCCTGTCGCCGCTCAAGGGACACGACTACCTGCTGCGCGCCTGGCCCGCGGTGCTGCGCGACGTGCCCGGTGCGCGACTGGCGATCGTCGGCGCCGGGCCGTTGCGTGAGGAGCTGTTCGCCGAGCATCCGATCGCGTCGGACCCGTCGGTGCTCTGGATCGGTGACAGTCCGAACCCCTGCCTCTACATGTGTGCTGCAGACGTCGTCGTCGCGCCGTCCCGGGCCGAGGGCATGGCGCTGGTGCCCCTCGAGGCGATGGCCAGCGGGCGAGCGCTCGTCGCGTTCGCCGGTGGCGGCATGCGCGAGAGCATCGGCGATGCGGGCGCGGTCCTCGACGTCGGCGACCTCGCGGGACTCGCCAGGGAGATCACCGCCCGCCTCAGAGACGGGGAACTCGCGGCGCGGGAGGGTCGTCTCGGGAGAGCTCGAGCGGTGTCCCGGTTCGACACGCGCCGGGTCGCCGACGACATGGCCGCGCTGGTGACCGAACTGGTCGGTCGAAGGTGAGTCGGCGCGCGACGAGGAGGGGACGCTCATGGCACGTATCGCTTACCTACTGACACAGGACCGTGGTGGACCCGTCGACGTGACCACCCGACTCGCCCTCGCGGTCGCCGACCTCGGTGGTCACACGGTCGGCGTCTTCGGTCCCCCGCCCGCCCGTGGCGGCGAGGCCGTCCGCGAGATCCACCATCCGATCGATGTTCCCCGCAAGGGAGACCTGCGCGCGCGGAGCCGGGCCAGGGCAGCCCTCCGGCGCTGGCGACCGACCATCGTGCACGCCCAGGACCGTCGCGCCGGACTGGTCGCCGCGGGTATGCACTGGATCCCCGGCGGTCCCCGGGCGGTACTGCAGACCTACCACGGCGTACCGGACGACGTGACGCAGCCGTGGTTCAGTGGTGAGCGGGGTGCGATCGGACCGTCCCGGTACACGCGCGCCGTCCTCGCCGGTGACGCCGCCACCGCCGCCGCGTCGACCCGCACGGTCGTCCCCGCCACCGCGATGGCCGACTTTCTCCATCGCCGGCTACGGATCCCTCTCGGTCAGATCGTCCATCTGGACAACGGGGTCGTTCTGCCCGAGGCCGCGCCACCGGTCGGGCCGGTCCGTCGCCTGCTCTTCGTGGGGCTGCTCGTGGAGCGCAAGGGGCTCGTCGATCTGCTCACCGCGCTGCAGCGCCCCGGTGTGCTCCGAGACGGGGTCACCCTCACCGTCGCCGGAGACGGCCCGGCCCGACCCGAGGCCGAGCGGCTCGCAGCGCACCCCGTCCTGGCCGGCCGGGTCGAGTTCCTCGGCTACCGGACCGACGTGCCCGAACTCCTGGCCGCTCACGACGCACTCGTCCTGCCCTCTCGGATGGAGCAGCAGCCGCTGGTGGTGGCCGAGGCGATGGGCGCCGCCAAGCCGGTTCTCGCCACCGACACGGGAGGCGTCGCCGAGATGCTCGATGTACCCGGCTACCCCTATCTCGCGCGACCGGGCGACGTCGAGGCACTCGAGGTCGCGCTCGTGCGACTGCTCACCGATCCCGAGCCGGGGCGCCTCGGACGTGCGTTGGCCGACCGGGCGCGACGCCTGTACTCGGTCGAGCGGTCCGCCGCCGCCCACCTCGGGTTCTACGAGACGCTCATCTGATCACCACGAGGCTCTCGCCGGGTTCGAGCAGACCCTCGTCCACACGGTCACGGAACTCGTCCGGCACCACCACGGGGGCGGCCCGTCCCGTCGGGTTGAGCGCGACCCAGCCGCCAGTAAACCTCCTGGTCCACACGCCGTCCACCGACCGTCCGGCGGTCTCCACGGCCTGCCCGAGGCCGGCGTCGAGCCAGGGGTTGTCGGGCAGTGACCGATAGGACGGATCGCCCGTGGCCATCCAGCAGGTCCGCGGGCCCGCCAACAGTGCGGCGGCCGCGAACCCGGACTGCTGCTCCCGCCGACCGGCTTCGTTGGTGATGAGCAGCAGCCAACGGTCCCCGGCCGCCGCCGAGGCCATCATCTCCTCCCACTGGTGGCCGTCGAAGGTGATGAGTGACCCGTCGTCGGACTTTCGTGCGAAGAACTCGTCCAACCCGCCGCCGAAGCGACTGTTGGAAAGCCACATGCCGTCGAACATGCGCGAGTCCGCGGTGTTCGGAACGAGCAGCTTCCCGGCGTCGTTGAGCGCGGTGCCGGCCACGGGGAGCATCTCGTCGATGCCGGTGCGCACACGTTCATCGGTCTCCGCCTGTGACGACGTCCCTTCCACCACCTGGTCCGTGTAGTACGACAACGTGTTCAGCGCGTTGTCGGCGAGGACACCGTCCCAGCCCTCGGCCGTGACCTCCGCGACCACGGCGTCGGTCCAGGCGCGCTGGTACGTCTCGTCCCAGACCGTCATCTGCCAGTGACCCGGAAACGGGTCCCACTCGATCCGGCGACCCGAGGAGTCCCGGGCGAACCACTCGGGGTTCTCCGTCTCGGCGCGGCCGAAACCTATCCCCGTCGCGAGCTTCTCGGCGTCGGATCCGTCGTCGTAGGCGCCGCTGTAACTGCGGGTACTCGACAGGTCCTTGTACACCAGGACGACGACGTCGGGGTCGATCTCCTTGAGTTCACGCAGCCGATCGGTTTCCCACGCGTTGAGCACCACCACATCGTGATCCGCCCGGATCTCCGCGTCGGTGGGTGAGTCGCCGATCCCGTACCAGAATCTGCACACGGATCGCTCGGTCCCGTCATCGGCCACCGCCACCGACTCCACCTCGGTGTGGCGATCGTCGGCCTGCTGTCGGCCCGCACCCTGCGGACCGCCGCCGGTCGCGCACGCGGAGGAGACGACAGCGGCGATAAGCAGCGGTGCGAGCACGGAGACCACCCAGTTGAGTGTAGTCGACCGGCGGGGGTCAGCGGGGTCGCTGCTGTGATGAGTCATCACTGTCCTGGCGTAGTCGGCGTGGGGCGGCGTAGGGGCGGATCGCGGGGGCGACGGGCCGTCCGCGCAGGAGCCCGTCGACCGAGCCGGCTGCGAGAGCGTCTCCGTACGGCCCGAGCGCCGCGGTGGCTGCGTCCACCGTACGGTCGATGTCCTCCGCGGTGTGCGCGGCGGAGGTGACGAAGGACTGCCCGAGCACCCCCCGCGTGATGAGCTCCTGCAGAAACAGGGTCCGGAAGGCCTGCGAGGGCATGCCTTCGGCGTCGCAGGTCTCGAACACCAGACACGAGGCACGGCCGACGACCCGGAGGTGATCGCCGAGTCCGGCGGCCCGGGCAGCCGAGTTCACCCCGTCCGCGAGCGCGGTTCCGGCAGCCTCCATCGCCGCCACGGGATCGGTTCTGCGGTACTCCGCGGCGACCGCGCGGAAGGCGGCCAGACCCACGCGCTCGGGCCCCTGCGTCGTGGACAACAGGAACACCCGTTCCCGGTCGGTGTTCAGGCCGCCGAACTCCATGAACTCCCGCCGACCGGCCAGCGCGGCGATGGCGTAGCCGTTACCCATGCCCTTGCCCCACGTCGACAGGTCCGGGGTCACCCCGTACACCCCTTGCGCACCGTGGGCCGACCACCGGAACCCGGTGATCATCTCGTCGAAGACGAGTAGCGCTCCGTGTCGGGTACACAGCTCGCGCACCCCCTCGAGGAACCCGGGGGCGGGCTCCGCCTGGCCGGTCGCCGCTTCCAGGATGACGCATGCCGTATCCCCGTCGACCAGTATCTCCTCCAGCGAGGGCAAGTCGTTGTACCGGAACCGACGCACCCGGCTGGTGGTCGCCGCGGGGATCCCCGCGGGCATGTCGGTGGTCCCGATGAACCAGTCGTCCACCGAGAAGAAGGGCTGCTGCGCGACGGCCACCCCGGTGCGTCCGGTGACAGCGCGGGCGAGCCGCACCGCCGCGGTGGTGGCGTCGGAGCCGTTCTTGGCGAACTTCATCATGTCGGCACCCGGCACCAGGTCGAGGAAGTCCCTGGCCGCGTGGAGCTCGAGGTCGGTCGGTCGGGAGAAGTTGACGCCATCGGAGATCGCCGCCCGGACGGCGTCGTCCACGGGCGCGAACGCGTGACCGAGTGTCACCGAACGCAACCCCATCCCGTATTCGACGTACTCGTTGCCGTCGACATCCCACACCCGCGCGCCGCGTCCCCGAGACAGCACCGGGGCCATCGAGTCCGGGTACTGATCGGAGCCCCGGGCGTAGGTATGGGCGCCTCCGGGGACGAGCCGGTGGAGCTCGCTCTGCAGCGCGTTGGAGCGGTCGAAGACGCTGACCCCGGGCCGGGTCACGACAGGGCCGGGTACCGACGCATCGCCTCGTCGATCACGCGGGTGTCCTGCAGGTCGCGCAGTCGGGCGAGCCGGGTGAACCGCGAGAAGAACTGCTCCTCGGTGAAGTCCGACGCGGCGTAGGCGCGGTGTAGCTCGAAGGCCCCGTCAGCGATCTGCCACCGGGCCTCGAAACCGAGGTCGCGGCGGATCGCCCCGAAGTCCACCTGGTACGACCGCGGGTCGGAACCCGTTTCACCGGTGATCGCGAGCGTGACGCCGGGCACCTCGTCGACCACGGACTGCGCGATCTGGGCGACGGTGACGTTGTTGGCCTCGCTGCCCACGTTGTACGCCGTGCCACTGACCACGTCGGCCGGGGCGTCCAGGCAGGCCAGGAAGGCGTCGGCGATGTCGCGGATGTGCACGAGCGGTCTCCACGGGGTCCCGTCGGACAGGACCTTGACCTGCCCGGTGAAGACCGCGTAGCCCACCAGGTTGTTCAGCACGATGTCGGCACGCAGGCGCGACGAGAAACCGAACGCCGTCGCGTTCCGAAGGAAGACGGGGACGAACGAGTCGTCGGCGAGGGCGGCGACGTCCTCCTCCACCCGGATCTTGCTCTCCGCGTACGGGGTCAGCGGCCGCAGGGGCGCCGACTCGGTGACGAGCTCGTCCCCGGCCGCTCCGTACACCGAACACGTCGACGCGTACAGGAATCGCCCGACGCCCGCCTCCTTGGCGGCGCGGGCCAGGGCGACCGAGGCGTGATGGTTGATGTCGTGCGTGATCTCGGGGGCGACCGCGCCCAGCGGGTCGTTCGACAGTGCGGCGAGATGAACCACCGCGTCGAAGCCGGCGAGGTCGTCGACGGTGATGTCCCGCAGGTCGATGGCGATGGTGGGTGGATCCTGCGGGGGCGGGCCCATCACACACTCGGCGAAGTAGCCGATGTCCAGACCGATCACCTCGTGACCAGCAGCGGCGAAGACCTCCGTCATCACGGTTCCGATGTACCCCTGACTGCCGGTGATCAAGACACGCATGTCGACTCCTTCGTGAACGAGATGGTCGCCTTCTCTAGTACGAAAGCCTCGGCGTGAGGCGCCCGGCACTGCACTCCACGGAGCCGGGACAACGCGACGAACGACTCGCCGTCACCGAACCAGTCGTGGTGGCGCTGTGAAGGGTAGTGCGCGAGGAGGACCTGTTGTTTGCGCTGCGCCGTCTCCGGGGAGAACGGCAGGAACACGGAGGGTGACGGGGTATCGGTCTCCCACTTGAGGATCTCGTAACCGAGGATGAGGTGGTCGCGGAACTCGGTGGGCGTCACCTCGGCTAGGAGCCGATGGTCCTGGTGGGCGTCGTTCCGGTGGGGGGCGAACACCAGGTCCGGATCGCCTGCGCGGGCGAACGCCGCGACGGAGTCCTTGACCCGGTCCCAGGACGCGGGAAGCCGTCCGTCCCGGAAATCGAGGACCGTGATCTCGAGGTCCGCCCCGGGCAGGAGGGCGGCGAGCGCGGCGCGCTCCTCGTCCTCCCGCGACGTGCCCGCTCCGGTGAGAACGAGCGCGCGGACCCGTAGTCCGGGGATGGTCGAGCACAGCTCGGACAGGGTCCCGCCCATCCCGATCGCGATGTCGTCGCAGTGGGCGCCGAGGACGGCCACCTCGCGAACGGCGGCGAACAGCGGGATCACCGGCGGATGCTCCCGGCCGAGTCCTCGGGGGTGGACGAGGGCACGGGAGCGGGGTGCGGGCGTCGCTCCTCGGCCGTCCGCTCGTGATCGGCCGCCCATACCATCCACGGATGGGTGCCCTTGGTGTAGGCCTCGTCGAGTTCCGCCCTCTCCTTGAACGTGTCGGCGGGCTTCCAGAAGCCCAGGTGCTGGTAGGCGAACAGCTCTCCGGTGCCGGCCAAGGAGCCGCAGACGTCGGCGACGAGGTCGCCGCCCGGCGGCAGGAGGTCGAAGATCGACTGGGAGAGCACGAAGTAGCCGGCGTTCTCCCAGATGGGGAATTCACCTACCGGGGTGATCCCCATGACGTAGCTGTCCTGACCCAGCTGCACACAGTGGAAGGATGACTGCGGCGGCACGACCATCATCGATGCCCGGGCCCCCGAGTCGTGGAATTTCTCGATGATGTCGTCCATCGGGGCGTCGGTGAGCACGTCGGCATAGTTCGCGAGGAAGTACTCGTCACCGCCCAGGTGGGGACGAACGCGGCGGAGACGTTCGCCGATCGGAGACTCCAGTCCCGTGTCGACGAACGTGATCGTCCAGTCCCCGATGTCGGAGGCGAGCAGATCGACCTGCCCTCCCGACAGGACGAAGTCGTTGGACTCCGTCTCATTGTAGTTGAGGAAGTACTCCTTGATGTACTTGGCCCCGTAGCCCAGGCACAGGATGAACTCGTTGTGTCCGTAGTGGGCGTAGTACCGCATGACGTGCCACAGCAGAGGTCGGTGGCCCACCATCTGCATCGGTTTGGGCAGACCTTCCCCGACGTCGTTGCGCATACGCATGCCGTAGCCGCCGCAGAACAGGACAACCTTCATCGCTTCGCTCCGTCCAGGAAGGGGGTGTCGTTGAGGCCTGCGACCGCGCTGCGAGCAGGTTCCACGATTTCGAGGGTGGGGAGCGGGAAGACGAGCCGTCCGCCCCAGTCGCCGACGTAGCGGAGCTGTTCGACCAGTTCGGTGCGCAGGTTCCAGGGGAGGACGACGACGATGTCGGGGCGGTCCTCGGCGATCCGTTCGGGTGGGTGGATCGGGATCCTGGTGCCGGGGGTGTATCGACCGTGCTTGTAGGGATTGCGGTCGACGGCGTACTCGATCAGGTCTGTGCGGATTCCGCTGTAATTGAGCAGCGTGTTGCCCTTGCCGGGGGCGCCGTAAGCGACGGTACGAGCTCCGGACCGTCGCTGCTCGAGCAGGAACTCCAGGAGTCGGCGACGAGCCTCGTCCGCGGCGGGCTGGAGGAGGCGGTAACCCTCGGTGTGGTGGAGACCGGCATCCGCCTCGAGATCCAGGACCCGCTGCACCGACGGGCCGGGCTCGCGGCCCGCCTCGGCGGGGCTCGCCCAGAGTCGGATCGACCCGCCGTGGGTCGGCAGCATCTCGACGTCGTAGAGGTCGAGACCGGCGGTCACGAGCGCCCGCCGGGCGGCGAGGACCGTGAAGTACTGGAAGTGTTCGTGGTAGACGGTGTCGAACTGCGCGGAGGCGACCAGGTGGAGCGCATGGTGGACCTCGATACTGAGGTGGCCGTCGTCGGCGAGCAGGATCCGCAGCCCCTCGGTGAAGCCGAGCAGATTGGGGATATGGGCGTACACGTTGTTCGCCACCACGAGGTCTGCGGGGCCGTGTTCGTCCCTGATCCGCCGCGCCGAGGACGGGTCGAGGAACTCCGTGACGGTGGGGACGCCGCGGTCGCGGGCGGCGGCGCCGACGTTCGAGGAGGGTTCGATACCGAGGCAGCGGATACCGGCGGCCACGACGTGCTGCAGGAGGTAGCCGTCGTTGCTGGCCACCTCGACGACGAAGGAGTCAGGTCCCAGGTCGAGGCGACCGACCGCGTCGTCGACGAAGGTCTTGGCGTGCGCCACCCAACTGTCGGAGAACGACGAGTAGTAGGCGTAGTCGGTGAACGTGTCCTCCGGCGTGATGAGCGCGGGGATCTGGAGCAGGAGGCACTCGGGGCACAGCCGCATGTGCAGCGGATAGGTGACCTCGGGCTCGTCGAGTTGGGTGGCCGTGAGGAACCTCTCGCACGGTGGGGTGGCACCGAGGTCGAGAACGCTCAGAAGGGTGGAGTTCCCACAGAGCCGACACTGCACGATGTTGTCCCCCGGAAAGCTGAGAGGACATGCGAGGCGTCTCCCATGTCCGGTACGGAAGACTTCACGATAGCTCAGCCGGCCCCTGTTCGTGAGAAAGTTCCTACTTTCCGACCCCGTCGCCCGCGGGGATGCTCCTATGGATGTCAAGCGGCTTTGGCGAGGTCGGCGGTGGTCGGTGCTTGGGTGGCGGGGTCGCGAGCCTGTAGGTCGTTGATCAGGGCATGGTAGATCTCGCGCGCGATGTGGCGTTTGAGGCAGCGCATGATGTCTTTCTTGGACAGGCCTTGCGCGGTTCGTCGGTCAACGTAGGAGCGGGTGCGTTCGTCCCAGCGCATGCGGCTCAGTGCGATGGTATGCAGGGCGTGGTTCGCGGCCCGGTCGCCACCGCGGTTGAGTCGGTGTCGGTCTCGTCGTCCTGAAGAGGCAGGGATCGGGGCCACGCCGCACAGGTGCGCGAACGCCGCTTCAGAGCGCAGCCTGTCTGGGTTGTCGCCCGCGGTGGCCAGAAGCTGCCCGGCGACGTCAGGTCCCACGCCCATGCGGTTCATCAGGGTCGGAGCCGTCTGCGCGGTCAGGGCTTTCAGCTCGACGTCGAGGTCGGCAATCTCCTCACTCAGTGCCAGGATCCGGCGGCTCAGAATGCGTAGTGCCGCCTTGGTCGCGCCGAGGGGACTAGCGAGGTCGCCGGGACGGAACCGGGCGCAGACTGCGGCCAGCTCGCGGGCGGGCAGGCCACGCAACTGGGCTCGCAATTCCTCCGGAGCGGTGATCACCAGCTGCCTGGCCTGGTTGATCGCTTGGGTGCGGGCCTTGACCGCGGAGCGCCGAGGCACACGCAAGGCCCGGACGGCCTCCACGATCCCGTCGCGGGTCTTCGGCACGCCAGTGGCACGCCCGGAGGCGACCGCGGTAGCAGCGGCATAGGCGTCTATCGGGTCGGACTTGCCCTTCATCCGCCGGGTCTTGCGGTCGGGTCGGTCGACTTCGACCACCGGTAGTCCGGCCCGGGCCAGCACCCGAGACAGCTCGGCGCCGTAGGCTCCGGTGCCCTCGACCCCAACGGCCTGCACGGTGCCGTGGCCGCCGAGCCATGAAAGTAGCTGCCGGTACCCGGAACCCGTGGCCGGGAACTCTCGGTCGGCCAGATGCCGCCCGAGGGAGTCGATCACCGCCGCGTGATGGGTCTGGCCATGCGTATCCACTCCGGCGATGACATGCACGTGCTGATCGGACATCATGGTCACTGCTGCCTTTCTCGTTGATCCCGGTGGGGCAGCACGCGCCGGCCAGGCGGGCGGACAAGACAGTGGCGGGGCTTCTGAACCAAGCTCCTATGAGGTCACAAACGCCCGTCCGGTCGCGTGCGTAGCGATCCCCCGAGCGGGCCGACAAATCCGCTTCTAGTCAGCCACCGCGACGGTCAGCCCGTGAGTCAGACCCGCCCGAAGAACCACTACACACATCATCACTGTCAGCCCCGGTCGACCGGGCCGTCGACGACCCACCGGCCGGAAAGTTCAGGCAGGGTGCGCTGCAGTTCGGGCAACAGATCCGGGACGGTCAGAAGAACGGTGTCGGGCGCTGAGGCGAGGAGTGTCTCCGGGCTGATGATGGGGATGTCGGTCCCGGGCATCCGGCTACCGTGCTTGGCCGACGACGCGTCCGCGACCGCGGCGAGCAGGTCGCGCGTGATCCCCGCCCGGGCGAAGAGCGCGACCGCCCGGGAGGCCGCACCGTACGCGGCGACGGTGTGTCCCTTGGCACGCTCGTCCTCCAGCCACCGCCGGAGGCGGGTGGCGTGGCTGTCCGCCGAGTGCTGGAGCGCGGTCGTGCCCTCCGCGGTGTGCAGGCCCAGACGGCGCTCCTCGGCGATGATCTGCCGCACCGGCTCCGGCAGGACGGCGTCCCGGTCCGCGGTCGCCGCGACGAGGTGGATGCCCCCGTAGAGGTCGAAGCTCCAGATCTCGTGCATCGCCAACCCGCATCCCCGCAGGAGCGCATGGAGCGACGTCGTCGAGTAGTACGCGAAGTGTCCGTGGCGCAGGGCGTTCCACTGCCCCTGTCCGACGATCGTGGCGAAGGAGTGGAACTGCAGGAGCAGGACGCCCCCCGGGGCCAGCGCACGACGACGGTCGGCGAAGGCCGCGCGTTGATCCGGGCAGTGCATGATGCCGAAGCAGTCGACCACCACGTCCGCCGGCCCCCCGTTCACGGGGTGCAGACCGCGCGACTTCAGGTGGTCCACCCAGGTGCCGCCGTGCGGGCTACCGAACTCCCGGACGGTCGATCGGCCGTCGAACCATCCTGAGGCGGCCACTCGGCCGACCGCGTCGACGGCCTGATCGATCAGCGCGCGTGGCTCCACGCCGCGGGGTTCCTGCGTGACCGTGTCGTCCTCCGCCAACTGCGCCAATGCACACGACTGACACAGGGCCATCGCGAGCGGATGGGTCGGATCGTCGGTGGGGGACCCGACCGGGGGGAAGAAATCGGAGGCTGGCTGGTCCCCGAGGTCCAGAATCGTGATCAGCCGTTCGCTCCCGCATCCGCGGCAAGTCATGGTGGTCCTCCTCCGGGTGCGGCACGATAGGGGAGTGCGCGTCAAAAGTACCGAACTGCCCGGCGTCCTCGTCCTCGTTCCGGAACCGTTCACCGACGAGCGGGGGTTTTTCACCCGCACCTTCGACGCGGAGATCTTCGACGCGGCTGTCGGCAGGCCCGGAGCGTCCGCCGGATTCCTGCAGGACTCGCAGTCACGCTCCCGGCGCGGAACCATCCGGGGGATGCACGGTCGCCGGGGCGCGGGTGAGGCCAAACTCGTCCGGTGCGCGCGGGGCGCGGTCCTGGACGTCATCGTCGACATCCGTCTCGACTCCGATGCCTTCGGCAGATCGATCGCCGTGACGCTGGACGATGAGACCTTCCACCATCTCTACATCCCGCCGGGGTTCCTGCACGGGTTCCAGGCGCTCACCGAGTATGCGGACGTGTGTTACCGGATCGACCGGCCTCACGACTCGACCGAGGACATCTCCGTGGCCCACGATGATCCCGAGCTGGGCCTGGACTGGCCGCTGCCGGTGGGCCCGATCTCGGACCGGGACCGATCGGCGCCCTCGTTCCGGGAGGCGCTCGACCGCCTGGCGGCCGAGGGACCCGGGCGAGCCGGCGGAGTCGTCTCCTAGTCCCGACTGCTCAGCGCCTGCGCGGCCGCCGCCAGCCCCAGTGCCGCCAGTCCCGTGCGGAGCCGGTCCGTGGCCATCAGCGCCCTGATGCGCGGCCCGGTGACCTGCTCCCGGGCGATCCCCACGTGTAGCGGGACCACTCCGGCGGTGATGGCCGGGACGGCGACGCCCGTGGCGCACGCGAGGAGGGTGGCCCCCAGACCGCTGCGCTCGGCCGAGCGGACCGACCCGTAGGCCGCCCAGGCCGCCGCCCCGAGGCCCGTCGCGTACAGCGTGAGGGCGACGGGGGCGATGCGGCGGGCGTGATCGGCCTGGCGCTCGGCGATGCCGTGGGTGGAACCGTCGAACAGCTGGGGATAGACCACCGAGGTGACCATCGACTGGAACCCCAGGTGGACCGCGGACGTGGTCAGCAGCGCGAGGCGGCCCGCGCGCAGGATCGGGTCCGGTGTGGGGCTCGCGGCCGCGGGGCGTCGGCGGTACATGGCTGCCACGCTACCTCTCGCGGGACCGTCCCAGGAGGGCCCGACCCTCGCCGTCGTCGGTCACGGCGCGCGCGGTGCGCAGCACGACCCGCCACCCGCGGTCCGGCGCGGCCACCCGACCGCGCCGCTCCAGCTCCCACCGACTCGCCGTCACCCGCATCACCGTGTAGCGCCCGGGGCGCGACGAGCGCACCACGAGCTGGGTGTAGCCGGTCGCCACCGCGCGGTCCCCGTCCAGCAGCACGAACGGCAGGCTGGGGACGTGCCCGCACCCGTGCGCGATGAGTCCCTGGTGCGCGTCCCCGTGCACCATCTCCCGCAGCCCCTCGTGCCCCTCGAGTACGCCGGTGTCCACGTCGTAGACGCCGTCGTCGGTCCACAGTTCGGCCACGCCGTCGGCGTCGCCGGAGTCGACGCGGGGGGAGTAGGAGGCCAGTAGGCGCAGTACGGCCAGCTCGTCGGCCGCGCGAGCCAGCTCGGCCCGCGCGGTGGCGAGACCGTTCTCGGTCGAGGTGAGCCTCGCCTCGAGGGCGTCCAGACGGGCGGTGTCGGAACCATCAATCATGAACCCGACATTAATGCACTAACTGAAACACGTTACAAGTAGTGTGCACACCATGACGGACAAGAGTGCAGACAACCGTCCCGCCGCGATGACGGCGGACGTCATCGTGGTGGGGATGGGAATCGCCGGCGCCTGCGCGGCGATCGAGGCCGCCGAGGCCGGGTCGACGGTCATCGCGCTGGAGGGCGCCTCCGGACCGGGCGGCTCCTCGGCGCAGTCGGGTGGCGAGGTCTACCTGGGCGGCGGCACGGCCACCCAGCAGGCCCTGGGCATCGCCGACACCGAGGAGGACATGCGCGCGTTCCTCCTGGCCGCGCTCGGGCCCAACGCCGACGAGGCGAAGATCGCCGACTACTGCGCGGGGGCCGTCGAGCACCACGACTGGCTGATCTCGCACGGAGCGGTGTTCAACCGGAAGTTGTGGGACACCCCCACCTGGATGCCGGGCGACGACTCGGGCCTGATGTGGATGGGGGAGCGGGCGGAGCCCTACGCGTCCCTGGCCACCCCGGCAGCGCGCGGTCACCGGCCGCCCGCCCCGAACTTCGCCGGGAACGTGCTCATGGACTCCCTCGTGGCCACGGCGCAGAAGGCCGGCGTCGACCTGCAGTGCGACGTCAAGGCGCGTTCGCTCATCGTCGAGGACGGACGTGTGGTGGGCGTCCGGGCCACGCAGTTCTCCGAAGAACGCGAGTACCGCGCCACCGGCGGCGTCGTGCTGGCGACGGGCGGGTTCGTGGACAACGACCGGATGCTCGAACAGTGGGCGCCGCAGCAGCTGGGCAAGGACAAGGTCTCCGACGGCCGCGACGACGGCTCCGGCATCGAGATGGGCATCGAGGCCGGCGCGGCCGTGCGCCGCATGCACCAGACCGAGACCGCGATGCTCGTCATCCCCCGCCTGGTGGTGGGCGCGATGCTCGTCGACGGCGACGGGCAGCGCTTCATCAACGAGGAGGTCTACCCGGGCCTGTACTGCCACGCGGCCGTGTATCACCGCCGCCCGCCGGTGTGGGTGATCATCGACGAGAAGGGCATCGAGGACGTCCCGGAGTCCGAGCTGTGGGGTATGCAGCCCATGCACGCCGCCGAGACCATCGAGGAGCTCGCGGCCGACTGTGGGTTGCCCGCCGATGCGCTGGCCGACCAGCTGCGCCGATACAACGCCGGCGCCGAGCGTGGCGAGGACCCGCAGTTCGGAAAGAACGCCCGGTGGGTGCGCCCGCTCGAGCCGCCGTTCGGTGCCTATCCGACGGGTGCCGGGGGGCCGGACACCTTCAACGGCCTGCCGCTCAAGGCGCAGGGGTTCACGCTCGGCGGACTCCACACGGACCTGCAGTCGCGCGTGCTGGACCGCGCGGGCGAGCCCATCGCGGGCCTGTTTGCGGCCGGGCGGTGCACGCACGGTCTGCACGGCGACGGGTACATCTCCGGCACGTCCCTGGGCGACGGCTCGTTCTTCGGCCGGCGCGCGGGCCGCGGTGCGGCCGGGGTCACCGACGCGGTGGCGGCCGGCGATGTGACCGGGTCGGCGCCGGCATGAACGACCCGGTGACCGTCGAGCCGGGGACTGTCGAGCCGGTGACCGTCGTGCGGCGCGACCGGCCGACGGTGGATCTGGGGCCGTTGGACCCGGCGCGCGGTACTGGCCGTCCGGTCGACAGGGACGACGACGACGAGGCCGGCCTCTACGCCCTGGTGGAGCAGGTGCGCCGGATCCGCGCGCTCACCACCGGCGGCATGTTCGACACCGACCTGGGCCCGCTGACCGATCGGATCCGCAGGGTGGCCGACGAGCTGGAGGCCGCGTCGGCGAGCCCCGAGCAGCGGCAGGAGGTCAACTGGCGGGAGCGTCGGTACGCCTCCAACTGCCCGATCATCGGCCGGTCCAACGTCCTCGCCCCGCCGGCCGAGTTCGAGTTGCTGGACGACGGGACGCTCAGGGCCGAGATGACGCTCGGGCTGGAGTACCAGGGCCCCCCGGGGTGTGTTCACGGCGGTGTCGTGGCCCTGCTGTTCGACGCGGCGCTGGGCCGGGTCAACCACCACGCGGGGACCACCGGGATGACGATGTACCTGGACCTGGACTACCGCAGCCCCACGCCCATCCTCGAGCCGATCGTGGTGACCGCCCGTCAGGTCCGGGTGGACGGCCGGAAGGTGTGGTCGCAGGGCGCGGTCCACGCGGGAGATCGCCTCTGCGCCACCGCCGAGGGGCTGTTCGTCATGCCCGCGGAGTGGGTGGCGGCGTACCGGCAGCACCGGGATGAGGGCGCGGGCGAGGGCTGACGCCGGGGCGCAGAGTAGATTCTGTTGCCGTGACGACCGACTCCGGCCCTTCCGACCCCACCGCCCCGGGCGACCGCCCCCTCGGCACCGCGGACCCCGCCGGTGCGAGCGATGAGGGCACTCCCTTCCTGCGCCAGGACCCCGATGCGTCCGGCGCGACCGAGCTGGCCCGCGAGCTGCGCCGACTCCGCGGCCTGGTCGCCGGGTCCGTCTACGAGGACGTCCACGACGCCGTGGCCACCGTGCGCGGGTTGGTCGAGCACCTCGAGACCGTGGGCACCGTGGTGCGGCCGTCGGAGTACGCCACCTGGGGTGTGCCGGAGCACCTGGCGGCCAACCCGGCGACCGGCAGCCGGAACCCGGTGTCCCCGCCGCTGGAGCCGGTGGTGTTCCCCGATGCGACCGTGCGGGCCGACCTCACCCTGGGTATCGAGTACCAGGGGCCTCCCGGCTGCGTCCACGGCGGGATCGTCGCGCTGATCTTCGACGAGATGCTGGGGCTGGCGAACGCCGCGTCGGAGAGTGTCGGCATGACCGCGGACCTGCGCATCTCGTATAAGTCGCCGACGCCACTGTTCGCCCCGCTGCGGTTCGAGGCGCGGCAGGAACGGGTGGAGGGCCGCAAGATCTGGGCGACCGCGACCCTCCACACCGGCGAGACCCTCTGCGCGACGGCTGAGGCGTTGTTCATCGAGCCGAGGGGTATCCGGGACGCCGACCGCGGCCGGCCCATCGAGGGCTGACAGTGATGATGTGTGTAGTGGTTCTTCGGGCGGGTCTGACTCACGGGCTGACCGTCGCGGTGGCTGACTAGAAGCGGATTTGTCGGCCCGCTCGGGGGATCGCTACGCACGCGACCGGACGGGCGTTTGTGACCTCATAGGAGCTTGGTTCAGAAGCCCCGCCACTGTCTTGTCCGCCCGCCTGGCCGGCGCGTGCTGCCCCACCGGGATCAACGAGAAAGGCAGCAGTGACCATGATGTCCGATCAGCACGTGCATGTCATCGCCGGAGTGGATACGCATGGCCAGACCCATCACGCGGCGGTGATCGACTCCCTCGGGCGGCATCTGGCCGACCGAGAGTTCCCGGCCACGGGTTCCGGGTACCGGCAGCTACTTTCATGGCTCGGCGGCCACGGCACCGTGCAGGCCGTTGGGGTCGAGGGCACCGGAGCCTACGGCGCCGAGCTGTCTCGGGTGCTGGCCCGGGCCGGACTACCGGTGGTCGAAGTCGACCGACCCGACCGCAAGACCCGGCGGATGAAGGGCAAGTCCGACCCGATAGACGCCTATGCCGCTGCTACCGCGGTCGCCTCCGGGCGTGCCACTGGCGTGCCGAAGACCCGCGACGGGATCGTGGAGGCCGTCCGGGCCTTGCGTGTGCCTCGGCGCTCCGCGGTCAAGGCCCGCACCCAAGCGATCAACCAGGCCAGGCAGCTGGTGATCACCGCTCCGGAGGAATTGCGAGCCCAGTTGCGTGGCCTGCCCGCCCGCGAGCTGGCCGTAGTCTGCGCCCGGTTCCGTCCCGGCGACCTCGCTAGTCCCCTCGGCGCGACCAAGGCGGCACTACGCATTCTGAGCCGCCGGATCCTGGCACTGAGTGAGGAGATTGCCGACCTCGACGTCGAGCTGAAAGCCCTGACCGCGCAGACGGCTCCGACCCTGATGAACCGCATGGGCGTGGGACCTGACGTCGCCGGGCAGCTTCTGGCCACCGCGGGCGACAACCCAGACAGGCTGCGCTCTGAAGCGGCGTTCGCGCACCTGTGCGGCGTGGCCCCGATCCCTGCCTCTTCAGGACGGCGAGACCGACACCGACTCAACCGCGGTGGCGACCGGGCCGCGAACCACGCCCTGCATACCATCGCACTGAGCCGCATGCGCTGGGACGAACGCACCCGCTCCTACGTTGACCGACGAACCGCGCAAGGCCTGTCCAAGAAAGACATCATGCGCTGCCTCAAACGCCACATCGCGCGCGAGATCTACCATGCCCTGATCAACGACCTACAGGCTCGCGACCCCGCCACCCAAGCACCGACCACCGCCGACCTCGCCAAAGCCGCTTGACATCCGTAGGAGCATCCGCGGCCGGGCACCGACGCGTGCGTCGCGTCGGACTTCAGTTCCCGCGCAGCGCCGTCATCCGCTTGTGGGATCCGGCCACGATCCGTCCCCGGTCGACGCCGGAGGAGAACTCGACGCCCTTGCGGTTGTTCTCGCCGCCGCAGACGTGGATCGGGCCGTTGCCGATGGACGCCAGGACCTCCTCGGCGACCTCGGTGGGCTCGCTGACGGTGAAGCCGGGCAGGTCCATGTCCAGGCCGGCGCGGATCATCGCGGGGGTGCGGACGACGCCGAGGATGACCTCGACGACGTCGACGCCGTGCTCCCGCATCTCGAGCCACAGGCCCTCGACGAAGACCCGGCTGAACGCCTTGGCCGCGGAGTACACGCTCATGTCGGCGTGGCCGAGGTAGCCGGCCATCGAGCCCATCACCACGATGCCGCCGCGGCCGCGGGCCTTGAGGGCGGGGCCGAACTGCCGGATGATCTGCATCGGCGAGGTGATGTTGAGGTCGATGACCTTCTGAACCTGGGTCATGTCGGACTCGACGAACTCGGAGCCGTACGTGTTGGCGCCGGCGTTGAGGACGAGCAGCCCCAGGTCGAGGCCCTCGCAGGCCGCGGCGATGCCCTCGGTGGCGCCGGGCTCGGTGAGGTCGACGGACACGACCCGGCACTCGACGCCCTTGGCGCGGACGGCCTCGGCGGTCTCCTCGAGGGGCCCGGCCTTGCGGGCGACGAGCACGGAGGACACGCCCTGATCGGCGAGGCGGAACGCGATCTCGGCGCCCACGCCCTCACTTCCGCCCACGACGAGGGCCCACGGGCCATAGGTAACGGGATCGAACGGCTTCGGATTGACAGGTGTCGACATACTCTAAGAGTATGACCAAACAGAGCGATCGTCCCGGATTCGGTGGAGTACCCCTCCCGGGGTTGGATCCGGACCAGTTCTCCCTCGACGCCGCGCGGAGCCGGTTCGGGGACTCCTTCGACCCGATCCCCGTCCCCGAGCTGCCGCCGGCGGACCCGGAGTTGGACCGCGCGGTGGCCGAACTGCGCAGGTTGCGGGAGGCGACGGCGGCGTTGGCGCACTCCGAGGTCGAGCTCGGGGACATCGCCGACCGCCTGGCCGAAGTCGCTGATCTGCTGGAGCCGCGAGTCCCATCGCCCTCACGTCGGCTGGAGAACATGTGGACGGGTGCCGGGACCCGTCGCTCGAACCCGGTCGGCGGGCAAGAGAACCCGATCGCCCCGCCGGTGCAGTTCCACGGCTGTGACGACGGGTCGGTGATGGCGGAGGTGACCCTCGGTCCCGTCTACCAGGGCCCGCCGGCGTGTGTCCACGGGGGGATCAGCGCGCTCGTCATCGACCACATGATGGGCTTCGCCAACCACTGGGGTGGCCGCTTCGGGATGACGGCGCACTACGAGATCGACTATCGCTCGCCCACGCCGCTGCTCCAGCCGCTGACGTTCCGGGCCTGGGTGCACGAGGTCGACGGCCGCAAGACGTGGACGCACGCCACCATCCACGCCGGCGACCGGCTGTGCGTGGAGGCGCGGGGACTGTTCCTCGAGGCGAGCGTCCCGGTGCCGGGACAGCCGGGTGCGCGGTCGACCATCGCCGACGGCGCGTAGAGCGCCCCGGCCCCGCGGGGCCGGGGGCTCACCCCTGGACGTCGACCTGAATGACCTTCTGGAGGTACGGGGCGATGACCTCGGTGAGGCCCGACGCCAGCTGGTCGGGGTCGTTGGGCGGCAGTGAGATGAAGCTGATGCCGATCCGGGCGATGATCGACGCCGCGAGCCGTGCCTGGGCTTCCTCGATGCGCATCCAGCTGTCGGACAGGGCGGGGGTGAGCACCTCGGTGGCCCGTTCGATGAGCGGCCCGGCCTCGGTCGTGATGAGGCGCAGGAGGTCCGGTTTGATGACGCCGGTGAGCAGGGCGCGGACCAGCGGGTCGTTCCGGCTCGACAGGAGGAACCCGTTGATCCCCTCGTTCAGCGCGGTGTCGATCTGCCCCGGGTGGCGGATGATCGAGTCGCGGATCTCCCCGGCGAAGGTCTCCGACAGCTGGAGTGCGTACGCCTGGGCCAGTCCCTGACGGTTGCCGAAGGTGCTGTACAGGGTCTGCCGGCTGAGACCGGCGGCCTGGGCCACGTCGGACATGGTCACCGAGGACCAGTCGTGCGAGCCCAGCAGCTCGTGCATGGCCTCGAACACGGTGGAGCGCAGTGACCGACGCTCCCCGCGGGGGTCGCCGGGGGAGCGTCGGTCACTTGTGGGGCGGTGACGGGGCATGGTGTCCATTGTTCCTGATCCCGTGGGCCGGGCGGCGGAGGGCCGATCGGAGCCCCGCACGCGGGGGTCACTTCACGGGCAGGAAGTCCACCTTGTCGCGGACGCCGCAGTCCGAGCACCGCCAGCTGTCGGGGATGGCCGACCACGGGGTCCCGGCGGGGAAACCCTCGCGCGGCAGCCCGGCGGCCTCCGAGTAGTGGTTCCCGCAGTTGGGGCACACGTACTCACCGGTCGGTGAGGTCTGATCGGTCGCGATGTCGGTGTCCGCGACGATCTGCTCGGCGACCGCCGTCGACCCGGCGCCGTGCCGGGCGAGGATCCTCTCGCGCTTGGACGGCTGGATGTTGGCGCGGGTGATGTCGCCGTCGTAGTGGGCCAGGACGCGCTTGTCCATGACCTTGCGCCACAGCGGCGGCACGTAGGCCAGGACCATCATCGTGGCGTAGCCCGAGGGCAGCTGCGGGGCCTGCTCGAAGCTGCGCAGTACCTGGTAGCGACGCATGGGGTTGGCGTGGTGGTCGGAGTGACGCTGCAGGTGGTAGAGGAAGATGTTGGTCACCAGGTGGTCGGAGTTCCACGAGTGCTCCGGGCGGCAGCGCTGATAGCGGCCGGCGGAGGTCTTCTGGCGGAGCAGGCCGTAGTGCTCGAGGTAGTTGACGACCTCCAGCAGCGAGAAGCCGAAGACGGCCTGCACGATGAGCCACGGCGCGATCTCCCAGCCGAACACGGCGATGAGTCCGCCGAAGAGCACGACCGTCATGAGCCAGGCGTTGAGGTTGTCGTTGCGCAGGGTCCACGGGCTCTTGCCCAGCCGCCGGAGCCGCTCGGACTCCAGGTGCCAGGCCGACGTCAGCGACCCGAACACGCTGCGCGGGAGGAAGGCCCAGAACGACTCACCGAAGCGCGAGCTGGCCGGATCCTCCGGAGTGGCGACACGCGCGTGGTGTCCGCGGTTGTGCTCGATGAAGAAGTGTCCGTAGCCGGTGGTGGCCAGGGCGACCTTGGACAGCCACTTCTCGCTGCCGGCGATCTTGTGCCCGAGCTCGTGGGCGGTGTTGATCCCGATCCCGCCGGTGATCGCGACGGTCCAGGCGACGCCGATCGAGGCGGCGATCCCGAGTCCCCCGTCGTAGCCCAGCCACGACAGGTCGTCGGCGGACCAGAGGTAGGCGGCCGCGATGAGGGACGCGTACTGGAAGGGGATGTACAGGTACGTGCACCACCGGTAGAACGGGTCGGCCTCGAGCTTGTCCATGACCTCGTCGGGCGGGTTCTCACCGTCGGCGCCGACGGCGAGGTCCCCGAGGGGGATCGCGACGTAGACGAGGAAGGGGAGGAGGAACCAGGCGACGGTGGCCGCCACGCCCCAGCCGAGGGCGTTGAAGCCGGCGACGATCGGCATCGACACGAACAGACCCATCGCGGGGATGAGTCCGAGCAGCCACAGGTACCGCTTGGCGTCGGTCCACGCGTAGGGCTCGACGGCGGCGTCCGCCTCGTGGTGGGTGTGCGGTGCCCCGTCGGTGGGGCTGATGTACTCGGTGCTGGACATCGCAGACGACCTCCGGGTCAACAGGGTATGGCGTATGCCACTGTGTTGCCCCTGACATTAGACAAATTCCCCCGCCGTGTCTAGACATCACCCCAGATTTTGTCCAAAGACCGGATCGGGGCGACGACGACGAGGAACGCCACCGCGGTCGCGGGCCGGAATACGTGGGCCCCGTGCCGGGTTGTACCGAACGGTCGTCGGGGCCCCTCTCCGGCGCGGGAGGAGTACCGCTACGTGACGATGCAGCAGGCCGCCATGCGCACGCTGATGCGGGCCGAGAACAACAACATCGCGCTGGACCGCAGTGTGTTCACCCGCGAGAACTTCCGCAGGATCGGACAGTTCGCCCGCCCGCACACCCGGCGCATCGTCTTCTTCCTGGTGCTCTCCGTCTTCGGGGCCACCCTCGCCGTGGCGACACCGCTGCTCGCCGGCCGCGTGGTCACCGCGATCGTCGAGGCCTCGCCGGTCCGGGTCGTGATCGGCCTCGCGCTCGCCATCGCCGCGATCGGGATCATCGAGGCGATCGTCGCCGTCGTCACCCGGTTGTGGTCCGCACGGATCGGGGAGGGGCTCATCCTCGACCTGCGCCGCGCGGTGTTCGACCACGTCCAGACGATGCCGGTCGCCTTTTTCATGCGCACCCGCACCGGCGCGCTGGTCAGTCGCCTCAACAACGACGTGATGGGTGCCCAGCGGGCGTTCTCGGACACGCTGTCCGGGGTCGTGTCGAACCTGGTGCAGCTCGTACTCACGTTGGCCGTGATGGCCGGTATCAACTGGCAGCTCACCGTCCTGTCCGTCCTGCTGCTGCCGATCTTCCTGTTCCCGGCCCGCTACGTGGGCAAGCGGCTCGCGCGGCTCCGTCGGGAGGCCTCGGATCTCAACGCGTCGATGAACGACCAGATGACCGAGCGGTTCAACGCCGGCGGCGCGACCCTGGTCAAGCTCTTCGGACGCCCCGAGACGGAGTCGGCGGAGTTCTCCGCCCGCGCGGGCCGGGTCCGCGGCATCGGCGTCCGGACCGCGCTGCTCATGAGTGTGTTCATGAACTCGCTGACTCTGGTGTCCACGCTGGCGCTGGCGCTCGTCTACGGGCTCGGCGGGTGGTTCGCACTCAACGGCGCCCTCGACGCGGGGTCCGTCGTGGCCCTCGCGCTGCTCCTCACCCGCCTGTACGGCCCGTTGACCTCCCTGGCCAACGCGCCGATGGACGTCGTCACGGCCATCGTCAGCTTCGAGCGGGTCTTCGAGGTCCTCGACCTGGAACCGCTCATCTCCGACGCCCCCGACGCCGTCGCCATCCCGGAGGGCCCGGCGACCATCGAGTTCGACGACGTCACGTTCTCCTATCCCTCGGCGGACAAGGTCTCCCTCGCCTCGCTCGAGGAGGTCGCGGTCCTCGACACCCGCGGCGGCCAGGAGGTCCTGCACGGGATCTCCTTCCGCGCCGAACCGGGACAGATGATCGCCCTGGTCGGGTCGTCCGGCGCGGGCAAGTCCACGATCGCCTCCCTGCTGCCGCGGCTGTACGACGTCGACTCGGGTGCGGTGCGGGTGTCGGGACTCGACGTGCGTCGGGTCACCTCGTCGTCGCTGCGGCGCACGGTGGGCATGGTCACCCAGGACGGCCACCTCTTCCACGACACGATCCGCTCCAACCTCACCTTCGCGCGGCCGGAGGTCTCCGATGACCTCGTCTGGGACGCGCTGCGCCGGGCCCGGCTCGAGGATCTCGTGCGGTCGCTGCCGGACGGTCTCGACACCGTCATCGGCGATCGCGGCTACCGGCTGTCAGGAGGTGAGCGTCAGCGACTGACCATCGCGCGGCTGCTGATCGCCGCCCCGTCGGTGGTGGTGCTGGACGAGGCCACCAGTGCGTTGGACTCCACCAACGAGTCCGCCGTCCAGGAGGCGCTGAGCGAGGCGATGGCCGATCGCACGTCGTTGGTGATCGCCCACCGGTTGTCGACGGTGCGCGCCGCCGACACGATCCTCGTCCTCGAGGCCGGCCGGGTGGTGGAGTCGGGCACGCACGCCGAGCTCCTCGCCGCCGGCGGTCGCTACGCGGAGCTCTACGAGACGCAGTTCGCCGACCAGGAGTGACCCCCGCTCGCCCCGCCCGCGCGGCCCGCCCGCCACGCCCGCCCCGGCCCCGCCCAGCGCTCAACGAGAAGGGCGTTCCGCACATCCATACTCGGCGGATGTGTGCGGAACGCCCTTCTCGACGGCGGGGCTCCGGCCGGGGCTCCGGCGGGGGCTCCGGCGGGTGCCGGGGTGGCGGGGCGGCGGCCCTTCCTCAGCTCTCCAGGTGCAGGCCCAGCTCGCGGGCGGCGAGCGCGGCGTACTTGGAGGTCTGCTCGAAAGCCGACTCCAGGGGGTTGGCGTCGGTGACGTCCGCGATCTCGTTCCAGCGCTCCGCGACGACCTCGGGGGTGCGCGCGTCGTCGGGGAGGTAGACGCCCCGCGATTCGACCATCTGGGACACGGCGAAAACGCCGGCGCCGGCACCGAGGATGGTCTTGGTGGGGGCGTCCTCGCTGACCATGAACAGGGCGCCGGGGGCGATGGTCTCCGGGCCCATGATGTCGAGCACCCGCTGCGGCAGCAGATCCTCGGTCATCCGCGTGGCCGCGGTGGGGGCGATCGCGTTGACCTTGATGTTCTTCTTGGCGCCCTCGATCGCCAGGACGTTCATCAGACCGACGAGCCCCGACTTGGCGGCCCCGTAGTTGGCCTGGCCGAAGTTGCCGTAGATCCCGGAGGTGGAGGCGGTCATGAGGATGCGCCCGTAGCCCGCCTCGGCCATGTGCGGCCACACGGCCTTGGTGCAGTTGACCGAGCCCATGAGATGCACTTCGACGACCTTGCGGAAGTCGTCCATCTCCATCTTGGCGAACGACTTGTCACGCAGGATGCCGGCGTTGTTGATGAGCACGTCGATGCGGCCCCACTTGTCGATCACCGTCGACACGAGGGACGCGACGGCGGCCTCGTCGGTGATGTCGTTGCCGTCGACGATGGCCTCGCCACCGGCGGCCGTGATCTCGTCGACGACCTGCTGCGCCAGGGAGGGGGTGCCACCTTCGCCGTGGACGTCGCCGCCCAGGTCATTGACGACGACCTTGGCGCCACGCTCGGCCAGCGCGAGCGCGTAGGCGCGGCCGAGGCCGCCGCCGGCGCCGGTGATGATCGCGACGCGGTCGGTGAAGTCGATGGTCTTGGTCATAGGGGGGCTCCTGTGATCGAGGGTGTGGAACGGTCGGGGGGTCTTCGGAGGCGTCAGCCCATCTCACCGCGGACGAAGGACTCGTACGCGGGGAGGTCGAGGAAGCCGTGACCGGAGAGGCCGATCACGATCGACGGTCCGGTGCCTGCCTCACCGGTGTGCTCGCGGGCCTTGGCCATCGCACCTGCGAGGGCGTGCGTCGACTCGGGTGCGGGGACGATGCCCTCCGCCTTGGCGAACTCCACGCCCGCGGCGAACGCGGCGTTCTGCTCCACCGCCATGGAATCGAGCAGGCCCAGGTGCTTGACGTGGCTGACCAGTGGCGCCATGCCGTGGTAGCGCAGGCCACCGGAATGGATGGGGTCCGGGACGAAGTCCTGACCGAGGGTGTACATCTTCATCAGAGGGGTCAGGCCGGCGACGTCACCGTGGTCGTACCGGAACTCGCCCTCGGTCAGCGACGGGCACGCCGTGGGCTCGACGGCGATGATCTGCGTCCGGGCACCGGCGAGGTTCTCGCGGATGAACGGGAAAGCCAACCCGGCGAGGTTGGAGCCGCCACCGGCGCAGCCGTACACGTAGTCGGGGGCGTCCTCGCCGAATATGCCCAGCTGCTTGAGGGCCTCCTCGCCGATGACGGTCTGGTGCAGACACACGTGGTTGAGCACCGACCCCAGTGAGTAGCGGGCCTCGGGTTCGCCGGCGGCCACCTCGACGGCCTCGGAGACCGCCATGCCGAGCGAACCGGGGGTGTCCGGGTCCTTGGCCAGGAACGAGCGTCCCGCCTCGGTCAGGTCTGACGGGCTCGGGTGGACCGAGGCGCCGAAGGTCTCCATGAGCATCCGGCGGTACGGCTTGGACTCGAACGAGGCCTTGACCTGCCACACCTCCACCTCGATGCCGAAGGCCTGACCGGCGAACGCCAGAGAGGCGCCCCACTGGCCGGCGCCGGTCTCGGTGGTGAGCTTGGTGATGCCCTCGGCGGCGTTGTAGTAGGCCTGTGCGACCGCGGTGTTGGGCTTGTGCGAGCCGACCGGGCTGGTGCCCTCGTACTTGTAGTAGATCCGCGCCGACGTGCCGAGCGCCTTCTCCAGGCGGCGGGCACGGATCAGGGGCGACGGCCGCCACAATCGGTAGATCTCCTGCACCGCCTCGGGGATCTCGATGTAGCGCTCCGGCGTGACCTCCTGCTCGATGAGGGACATCGGGAACAGCGGGGCGAGGTCCTCGGGACCGAGCGGCTCCCTGGTTCCCGGGTGCAGGTGCGGTGCCATGGGCTCGGGGAGATCGGCCTGGATGTTGTACCAGTGCGTCGGCATCTCGCTCTCCGGGAGGAGAGCCTTGACCAGCGAGCCGGAGGGAGCGTCAGACGTCATGTGTGTCCTCGGGAGGGATCGAAGGGGGTGAGCCGGGTCTCATCCTAGGAGGTCGCGCCGCATGGGGAGATGGGGGATCCGCCCATCGAGATAGTCCGGCCCGCACCGCGCGAATCCGAACTGCTCGTACCACCTCTCCAGGTAGGCCTGGGCCCCGATCTCCACGGGCCGGTCCCGGCACAGCACGAGCCCCCGGCGGATCAGCCGCGCCGCGATGCCCCGACCCCGCCAGGCGGGTGTCGTGCAGACACGTCCGATGTGCATGACCCCGTCGCCCGCGTCCGATCCGAACACCCGCAGTGTCGCGACGACCGCGCCGTCGGGTGCACGGGCCAGCAGGTGAATCGTGCCGGGGTCGGCGTCGACGTCGTCGATCTCGGCGTACGGGCAGTCCTGTTCCGCGACGAAGACGTCCACGCGCAGTTTGTACAGCGCGTGGACGTCCAGGGGGCCCAGTCCGGGAAGGCTCGACGCGATGACCTCGAGTCCGGTGTCGTCGAGGGCGGTGTCGTCGGCCGTGGAGCCGTCGGGGATCGGGTCCCGGTCGATCACTTCTCGGTCGCGGTCCCGTCCGTGGAGGCCTCGCCGACCGGCTGGTCGTCCGAGGGCTGCGGTGCGGACCCGGCCGCCGGGCCGGGAACCGCGCTGCCCGCGGCGGGGGAGGTGTCGGCGGGCTGGTCCGAGGGCCCCTCGGGATCGGCGGACTCGATCGTCAGGTCCTCACCGGTCTCCGAACCTGCCGGGTCACCCGTCACGCCGGGGCCGGTCGTGGCCGCGGGCGCCGAGCCGGTCTTCTGGTCGCGCCCCTCGGCGGCCGCCTCGGCCGGGGTGGGGGTCCGCGGCGGGGCGGGGGTCGGGGTGGGCGCGGACGGCGAGGTGGGCGAGCCCTGGCCGCGAAGGAAATAGGCCGTGGCGCCCGCGACGGCGGCGCCGCCGGCGAGGCCCACGATCCACAGCGGCGCGAAGCGGCGCAGCGGGTTGCGCTTCTGGGGCGGCGTGGCCAGAGCCGACGTCTGCTCGCGCAGCGCGGAGGCGTGCTGCCGCGCGTCCGCGGCGAGATCGCCCAGGAGTTCGGCCTGCTCGGCGCGACGATCCCGGATCACCTGGATGCCGCGGCTGGCACCGAAGAGGGCCAGGCCGACCGGTCCACGGGTGGCGGCGACTGCTGCCTCGCCCAGGAAGCGGGGGTCCTTGAGGTCGAACGCCTTCCGGGCGGCGGTGCCGGCCTTGTCCAGGTCCTTTTGCGCCTGCTTGACGGCCTTACGCTCGTCGGCGCGATCGCTTCGTTTGCTCATGGGTAGATGGTGGCACAGCGGCCCGACACCGACCACCACCTCGCCGACATCGGTCCCTGCGGCGTGGCAGGATGGGTGGCGTGAGCATCGCAACGCAGAAGGCAACCATCCACACCAACCGTGGTGACATCGTCATCGAGCTGTACGGCAACCACGCCCCGGAGACGGTCTCGAACTTCGTCGGTCTCGCCGACGGCTCCAAGGACTACTCCCAGGCCAACGCCAAGGGTGAGAAGAGCGGACCGTTCTACGACGGCTCGATCTTCCACCGCGTCATCTCCGGGTTCATGATCCAGGGCGGCGACCCCACCGGCACCGGCCGGGGCGGACCGGGCTACCAGTTCAAGGACGAGTTCCACCCGGAGCTGCAGTTCTCCGAGCCCTACCTGCTGGCCATGGCCAACGCCGGCCCGGGCACCAACGGTTCGCAGTTCTTCATCACCGTCGGCGCCACGCCGCACCTGAACAACCGCCACACGATCTTCGGCAAGGTCGCCGACGAGGAGTCACGCAAGGTCGTGGACGCCATCGCGACCACCAAGACCGGTGCGATGGACCGGCCGACCGACGACGTCGTCATCGAGTCGATCGAGATCTCCTGACCGAGCGGTCCCGGTCTATCCGCAGCGCGGCAGGGCCGGCACGCGGCAGGGACAGGGCGGGGACGGGACACCGCACGAACGAGACGCAGCACGGATAACCGGGAGACATGAGCACCCAGACCCGACGCGGTGGCGCGGTCGCGAGATTCTTCCGCCTCCAGCCGGTCACGGCGTGGATCATCACCGCCAACCTGGCCGTCTACGCCGCCACCGTCGTGCAGGCGCGCAGCTTCCTGACCAACAACGCGTCGCCGTTGTTCGAGGCCACGGCGCTCTTCCCGCCGCTGGTGGCGGCCCGGGACGAGTGGTGGCGTCTGCTCACCTCGGCGTTCCAGCACTTCGGCCCGATGCACCTGCTGCTCAACATGTACATGTTGTGGATCCTCGGACTGGGGATCGAGCGCAGCATCGGGCACGTCCGCTTCCTCGCCCTCTACCTGGGCTCGGCGCTGGGCGGGTCGGTGGCCGTGATGTTCTACGGCCAGGGCGCCCTCACGGCCGGCGCCTCCGGGGCGATCTTCGGCCTGATGGGCGCGTACGCGATCGTGGCGATGTCGATGCGCCTCGACGTCAGGGGGATCGGGGTGTTGCTCGTCCTCAACGTCGGCGTGAGCTTCCTCGTGCCCGGCATCTCGCTCGCGGCCCATCTGGGCGGGCTCGCGGCCGGCGCCGTCGCCGCGTTCGCCCTGGTGGTGGTGCCACGCCGGATGCCGCGGCGTGTGGGTCGCACGGGTCGCGAGGTCGTCTCGTGGGTCGGCTTCCTCGTCGTGGTCGGGTCGGTCGGTGCCGCCGGGTGGTTCGCGGCCGACGCCATGACGTTCGGGTTCCTCGTCACCCGCTGATCCCCACCGGCGTCCGACCCCCACGTCGGCTGACCCCCACGTCGTCTGACCCCCGCGTCGGCCGCCGGGAGCGGTCTGACCCTCACCGGCCGTCGCCGACCGCCCCGAATCCCAGACGGTGCAGCGCGCCGACCACGTCCCGTGGATCCGTCCCCAGATCGAGCCGGGTGAACACGTCCAGTCGTTCGCGACCCCGCTCGTCCGTGTACTCGAGTCGCAGCAGGTGCTGCCGCGCCCCCCATCGGGAGACCCCCAGCGGGCGCACCTCCACCACCTCGGACCGCGGGACGAAGTCCACGCGGCGGAGCCTCTTGATCGCCAACTGCCCGTCCACCACCTCGAGTCGGGGCCGCCGGACCAGGTGGGACACACCCGACAGGGTGAGGAACAGCGCCGCCGGGCCGGTGAGCAGTAGTGCGAGCGGGTCCTGCCGCTGCAGGCCGATCACCACCAGGGCCACCCCGAGCAGGATCTGCACGCCCGGCCACAGGGCCCCGGGTGACCACGACGCCGCCCGCGGCCCGGCTCCCGACACGGCGTCACCACTCATGCCGCACATCCTCCCCTATCCACAGGCGCTATCCACACTGTGGATGAATAACACGGGTGGAGTTCGACTGCCGTTCGAGTCGACGCGGTCCCGACCTGCGGCGTCGTCGGCATCGTCAGCACACAGGCGTTATCCCCAGTGTGGAGGAAGTTCTCCACAGCGTGTGAGGGGTGTGGAACAGGCGGAACGTGCCCGGGGAGAGCGGCCGGGCGGGCCGGCTAGCGCCAGTTCATGGTCATGAGGAGTCCCACGACCGCGAGGCCGAAACCGATCGCAAAGTTCTGCCACGTCTCGAGAGAGGCCATGAACGGGATCCGCTCACCGGCGATGTAATACGTCACCAGCCAGAGCAGGCCCAGGATCATCAGCGCAAGCATGAGCACCAGGTACCACCGCGCGGTCGGGGTCCCCTTGACCTTGACGGGGGTGCGGCTGACGGCCGCGTCGGTGTACTCGGTCTTGGACCGGACCTTTGACTTGGGCATGGAGTCCTCGAACTGGTGGGGGATGTCGGGGCCACTCTACCAAGCCCGCCCCCGACGCTCACCCGTGCGACGGCAGTACGCTGCGTCTATGCGCATCCTCGTCGTCGACAACTACGACAGCTTCGTCTACAACCTCGTCCAGTACCTGGGCCAGTTGGGCGCGGAGTGCGACGTGTGGCGGAACGACGACCCCAGGCTCGCCGGCCCGGACGGCCGCTATGACGTGGCCGGGCTGGAGAGCGTGGTCAGCGGGTACGACGGAGTCCTGCTCAGCCCGGGTCCCGGAACGCCGGACAGGGCGGGGGCCACGATCCCGCTGATCGGGGTCTGTGGACGCGCGGGCGTCCCGGTGCTGGGAGTGTGCCTGGGCCACCAGGCGATCGGGGAGGCCTTCGGCGCGACGGTCGACCGGGCCGCCGAGCTCATGCACGGCAAGACCAGCCAGGTCACGCACGACGACTCGGGAGTCCTCGCCGGTATCCCCAGCCCGTTCACGGCGACGCGCTACCACTCGTTGACGGTCCTGCCGGAGACGATCCCGCACGAACTGGTTCCCACCGCGTGGACCGGCTCGGGTCTGGTCATGGCGATGCGTCACCGCGAGATGCCCGTTCACGGGGTGCAGTTCCACCCCGAATCGGTGATGAGCGACGGGGGGCACCGGATGCTCGCCAACTGGCTGGGGATGTGCGGCGAACGGCCCTCGGAGACGCTGGTCGTGCGGCTGGAATCCGAGCTCGACCGGACCCGCGGCGCCGCCCTGGCCTGACCGGCCGGTCAGCTCGCCCGGTCAGCCCGGGCCGGGCACCAGCCCGAACCGGATCACCCGGACGACGACCTGGTCGTTGACGCCGGCCTCGCCCACGGGCGGCTGCTGCGACCAGATCTGGCCCACCCGGCTGAGGTCGGGGTCGTTCTGCGGGAGCTCCACCAGCTGCCCGCGGTCGCCACGCCAGCCGGCCCGCTCGAGCTTGCCGAGGGCCTCCTCCACGGTGTCGCCGACGAGGTTGGGCATCACGAACCGGTTCCCGGCGGAGACCTGGAGTGTGATGGTCGCGCCCTTGAGCTGGGTCTGACCCGCGGCCGTGGACTGGCCCACGACCTGGCCCTCGGGCGCGGTGCCGTCGACCCGCTGGGTGTCCACGCGGAAGCCGGCCGCCTCGAGGGTCGCGCGAGCGGGGTCGGCGGACTGCCCCACGACATCGGGCACGGCGAGCTGTTCGGGGCCGGAGCCCACCGTCAGCCGGACCGGCCGGTCGGAGGGCACCTGCGCACCCGGTCCGGGCTCGGTGTCGACGACCTTGTCCTGGTCCTCGGGTGTCGACGGCCGGGCCTCGTTCTCCGGGACCACCTGGAACCCGGCCTCCTCGAGGGTGAGCCGGGCATCGGCGGGGGACATCCCCATCACGTTGGGCACCGAGAGGATGGGCTTGCCGGTCGAGACCACGAGGCTGATCTCGGAGCCCACCGCGAGACGCTTGCCGGCGATGGGGTCGGACGAGATCACGTGACCCTCGGGGATCTGGGGGTGCGGCGCCGGGGTCTGCACGGGTTCGAGCCCGATCGAGGTGAGTTCCTCGACCACCTCGGCGACCGGCCGCTGGGCGACCTCGGGGACGGTGACCTCCTGCTGCTGCGCGACACCGCCGCGGTCGCCCGAGGTCGCCAGGATCGACACCGTCGCGATCCCTCCCAGCACCAGCAGGGCGGCGAGCGCGATGGCCACCCCGCGTGGCCCGCGACGAGCGTCGTCGGGTCGGGCGTCGCGGCGTCGGGCGTCTCCGCGATGGGAGGCGGGACGCGCGGCACCGGCACCGGCACCGGCTGCGCCAGCAGGAGCACCCGCGCCGGCGGCACGACCGGCCAGCTCCGGCAGGTCGTGTGCCTCGGTGGGCGCATCACCGGGTGACCAGCGGGACGCGCCGGTTCCGTATCCCGCGCCGGTGAACCCGTGGGGGGCGTCGGGGCGCTGGTCGTCGTCGAGCTCGTCGTCGGTCAGCACCAGGGGCGCCGCCGGGCGGCCGCCGGTGAGCACCGTGAGCAGGTCGGTGCGCATCTCCCCCGCGGAGGTGTACCTGTTCTCGGGGTTCTTGGCCATCGCCTGCATGACCACCGCGTCGACGTAGCGGCTCACCTCCGGGTTGACCGCCGACGGCGGCGCGGGGGATTCGCGGACGTGCTGATAGGCCACCGCCACGGGGGACTCGCCGGTGAACGGAGGTGCACCGGTGACCATCTCGTAGAGCACGCACCCCGCGGAGTACAGATCGGAACGGGCGTCCACGGTCTCGCCGCGCGCCTGCTCGGGGCTGAGGTACTGGGCGGTGCCGAGGACCGACGAGGTGTTGGTGAGGGTCGATCCGGCGTCGCTGAGGGCGCGCGCGATGCCGAAGTCCATGACCTTGACCGCGCCGTCGCGCGAGATCATGATGTTCGCCGGCTTGACGTCGCGGTGGACGATGCCCTTCTTGTGGGAGAAGTCCAGCGCACCGCAGACATCGGCCATCACGCCGAGGGCACGCTCGACCTCCATGGGGCCGTCCATTCTGACGATGTCGCGGAGGGTGTCGCCCTCGACCACCTCCATCACGATGTAGGGCAGCGAACCGTCGGCGGTGTGCTCCTCCCCCTGGTCGTAGATCGCCACGATCGACGGATGGTTCAGCGACGCCGAGTTCTGGGCCTCCCGACGGAAGCGCTGGTAGAAGGTCTCGTCGCGGGCCAGTTCCGGGCGCATGATCTTGACGGCCACGTCCCGGCCGAGGACCGTGTCGCGCCCGCGACGGACCTCGGACATGCCGCCGTATCCGAGGGGCTCACCGATCTCGTAGCGCCCGGCCAGGACGGATGGTGTGGTCATCCGTCGACACCTGCCCACCGGGCGGGAACGGGCACGGCGTCACCGGCCGCGCCCCGGGCCTGGCCCTGCGCCTGGTCCTGTCCTCGGCCCTGTCCCTGCCCCTCGTCCTGGCCCTGCGCCTCGTCCTGACCTTGCCCCTGGCCCCCACCGGGCTGCCCCTCGGGCGGGATCAGCGAGCTGAACTCCGAGGTGAGGGAGTCCAGCATGTCCTGCAGGTCGGGGGCCGGCGGAACCGCGGTCGGTGACGGCGCGGGTTCGGGGGTCGGCGTCGGGGTCGGCGGCGGCTCGGGTGCCGGGGCTGGTGCCTGCGTGGTGGTGGTCGTCACCGGGGCGGTGGACGGCGGCGTCGTGGAAGTGGTCCGGCCGAAGATCCCGCCCGGGCCGAAGACCCCGGCGTTGGACAGGGCGATGACGGCCGCGACCGCCAGCGCCGCCACCAGGACGAACACCACGAGGAACCAGCCCACGCAGCCGGAGCCGCCGCGGCGGGGGGCCGTGAGGTGACCGGTGGGGCGGGCTGACGCCGGGTCGCGGCGGGCGCCGGCTGGGGCCGGGACGGGTGCGCCGGTCGTGCCGGCCGCGGCCCGTCGGTGCGCGGCTGTCCGGCGGTGCCCGGGTGGGTGCGGGTGTACGCGCGCGTCGGGTCGGGCGAACCCCCGGCCCGGTACACGCCGCCCGGGTCCTCATCGGGCAGGACCGTGGTCGCGGCGGTGGCGCCGGCGGCCGCTGCGGCAGCCCCCGCCGCGGCGCCGGCGGCGAGGAACGCGCCTGGGAGACGGGGATCGCGACCGGCCCGGAGGTCGGCGATCGCCTCGGCGAAGGCCTCGCCGTCCGGGTAGCGCCGGCCGGGGTCCTTGGCCATGGCCTCGGCGAGGACGCGTCGGACCGGTCCGGGCACCGAGTCCGGGAGCGGCGGCGGGGTGTCGCGGACGTGCATCATCGCCACGGAGACCGGCGAGTCGGCGACGAACGGCCGTCGACCGGCCAGGCACTCGTAACCCACCACGCCGAGCGAGTACACGTCCCCGGCCGGGGACGTCTCGTTACCCATGGCCTGCTCGGGCGCGATGTACTGGGCGGTGCCCACGACCATCCCGGTCTGCGTGACGGCGGACGCGCCCATGGACTTGGCGATCCCGAAGTCGGTGAGCTTCACCTGCCCGGCGGGCGTGATGAGGATGTTGCCCGGCTTGACGTCGCGGTGGACCAGGCCGATGGCGTGGGCGGCGTTGAGGGCGCGGCCGGTCTGCTCGAGCATGTCGAGGGTGTGCCGCATCGGCAGCGTGCCCTCGCGGGCCAGGACGTCCGATAGCGGCTCGCCCACCACGAGTTCCATGACCAGGTAGGACAGCGGGTTCCCGGAGGCGGGGTCGTCGATCTGCCCGTAGTCGTAGACGGTGGCGATCCCGGGGTGGGAGATCCTCGCGGTGACCTTGGCCTCGGACCGGAAGCGCTCGACGAACTCGGGGTCGGAGGAGTACTCGGCCTTGAGCACCTTCACGGCGACGTGGCGGTCGAGGACGCCGTCGTCGGCCTCCCACACCTGCCCCATACCGCCGGTGGCGATGAGTCGCAGGAGGCGATAGCGGCCGGACAGGACCGCGCCGGAGTTCAGACTCACGGCGTCCCTCCCAGCAGCGCGCCCAGGACCTCGCGACCGATGGGTGCGGCGTAGGTGGACCCGACGGTGCTGCGATCGACCCCGGGCCCGGACTCAATCGCCACGGCCACCGCCACGTCACGGCCGGGGACGAACGCGATGTACCAGGTGTAGGGGATGGACTCGGAGGAGTCCACGCCGTGCTCGGCGGTGCCGGTCTTGGAGGCCACGGTGACCCCGGGCAAGCCGCCCCCGGCGCCCTGTTCGGCGGCGACCATCATCTCGGTGAGGGTGCCGGCCTGCTCGTCGGTGAGGGCGCGGGCGGCGTCGCGGGGCGTGAAGCCCTGGACGACGGAGAGATCGGGCGCCGTCAGGGTCTTGATGAGTTGCGGTTCCATGCGGACCCCGCCGTTGGAGACGGTCGCGGCCACCATGGCGTTCTGCAGGGTCGTCATCCGGACGTCGCTTTGCCCGATGGAACTCATGGCCAGCTGGGCGTCGTCCTCCATCTGCCCCAGGCCCGACGGTGCGACCGGGATGCCGAAATCGTCCGGGGCGGTGCCGTCGACGCCGAACTTCTCCGCCATCTCGGTGAAGGCCTCCGCGCCGATCTCCTGGCTCAGCTCGACGAAGGGCACGTTGCAGGACCTCTCGAGGGCCGTGCGCAGGGTGACGGTGCTGCCGCCACAGGTCTGGCCGGCGTAGTTCTCCAGGTAGGTGGACGTGCCCGGCAGCAGGGTGCGGTCGGCGCCGGAGACGGGGGTCTCGGGCCCCATGCCCTGCTCGAGCGCGGCGGCGGTGGTGATGACCTTCATCGTGGAGCCGGGCGGGAGGGACTGCTGGGTGGCGTGGTTGAGCAGCGGCCGGTCCGGGCTCTGCTCGATGCGCGCCATCTCCTGCGCGCGGACCTCCGGGTCCAGGCTGGACAGGGCGCCCGGGTCGAAGGACGGGCTGGAGGCCAGTGCGAGCACCTCACCGGTGGAGGGGCGGACGGCGGCGACGGAGCCCACGAACGGCCCCTGGCCCGCGCCGCGCCGCAGGGCCTCGTAGGCGACCTCCTGGCCCGTGGGGTCCAGGGTGAGCTCCACCGAGCCGCCCTGCGGGGTGCGGCCCGAGATCAGACCGGTGATCCGTTGGGACAGCAGTCTCGGGTCGGAGCCGTTGAGGAAGGCGTCCTGGGTCTGCTCGACCCCGGCGGTGGCGAACTGCAGCGAGTAGTAGCCGACGGTGGGGCCGAAGACGACAGGGTCGGTGGGGTAGGTGCGCTGGAACTCGAAGCGTCCTTCCGACGGCAGGGACATGGCCAGCACCCGTCCGCCGGCGGTGATCTGGCCGCGCTGGCGGGAGTACTCGTCGAGGAGCATCCGGGTGTTGCGGGGGTCGGCCCGGAGCTCGTCGGCGCGGAAGACCTGGACCCAGGTCAGTTGCAACAGCAGTGCCACCACCATGACCATGGCGGCGATCGCGACCCGTCGGATGGCGGTGTTCACGCGGCGCTCACCCGTTCCTCCGGCCCGGCGCGCGCAGCTTGGGCGCCCGCATCATGCCGGTGGCGGCCTCGGCCAGCGCCGGTGCCTGGCGTGGGGTGGGCAGCGGCCGGCGCGCGTCGTGGGACAGGCGCAGCAGGATGGCGACCAGTGCGTAGTTCGCCAACAGGCTGGAGCCCCCGTATGCCATGAACGGCAGGGTCAGGCCGGTGAGGGGGATGAGGGTGGAGACGCCGCCGACCACGACGAACATCTGGATGGCCATGGTGGACGCCAGGCCCACGGCGACGAGCTTGCCGAAGCTGTCGCGGATGGTCAGCCCCACCCGGATGCCGCGGAGGATGAGGATCGCGTAGACCATCAGCACCGCGGCGAGGCCGATCAGGCCCAGTTCCTCGCCGATGGTGGAGGTGATGAAGTCGGTGTTCGCGAACGGCACCTGGTCGGGTCGCCCGTTGCCGAGACCGGTGCCGCCCATGCCGCCGGAGGCGAGGCCGAACAGGGCCTGCGAACTCTGGTAGCCGCCGGTGTCGAAGAACGCGAAGGGGTCCTGCCAGATCTGGAACCGCACACGCACGTGCCCGAACAGGGCGTAGGCCAGCACGCCGCCCACGGCGACGAGGACCACGCCGATGAGCAGCCAGCTCACCCGCTCGGTGGCCACGTACAGCAGCGTGAGCACGGTGGCGAACAGCAGGAGCGCCATGCCGAGGTCGGTGTTGAACACCAGCACGCCCAGGGACAGGAACCAGGCCACGATGATCGGCCCGAGGTCGCGGGCGCGCGGCAGGTCCACGCCCAGCACGCGCTTGCCGGCGGTGGTGAACAGCTCGCGCTTCTCCACCAGGATCGAGGCGAAGAAGATGATGAGCAGGATCTTGGCGAACTCGCCCGGCTGGATGGTGAACCCGGGCAGGATGATCCAGTTCTTGGCGCCGTTGATCTCGGAGAACCGGGAGGGGAGCACCGCCGGGATCGCCAGCAGTGCGAGGCCGGCGAACCCCATCGTGTAGCCGTACCGGGCCAGGACGCGGTGGTCGCGCAGGAAGTACAGCACGACCGCCATCACGGCCAGGCCGAGGAACGTCCACAGCAGCTGCCGGGTGACGTCCATCCCCGGCGGGTCGTTGCCGCTCGCCGCGGCGTTGGCCGCGTACGACAGGTCGAGCCGGTAGATGAGCACCAGCCCCAGCCCGTTGAGCAGCGCGACGCCCGGTAGCAACACCGGATCGGCGTAGGGCGCGAGCCAGCGGATGAGCAGGTGGGCGCCGCCGGCGAGGCCGAGGAACGCCAGGGTGATCCACAGCAGCGCCAGGGACAGTTCCTGCTCCTGGGCGAGTTGGACCAGCAGCAGCGAGAACCCGACGATCACCGCGGCGGCGACGAGCAGGACCAGTTCCTTGCCCCGGCGCGGGCTGTCGGGCACCGCCCGGCCGCGGGGATCGGATGCGGGTGAGGCCGACGATGGTGAGGCAGATGCGGGAGAGGACATGGGTCAGCTCACCGCCCGGCAGGTCTCCCCGGGCACAGGTGCGGGGGTCGTGGGGGAGGGGGGAGTCGCCGGTTCGTCCGTGGGGGCGGGCTCGCCGGGCGACGGCGACCCGGTGGGTGCGGGGGAACCCGTGGGAGAGGGCGACTCGGTGGGAGAGGACGACGACGAGGTCTGCTCGCGCGGGCGCTCCTGCTGCTCACGGGGGTCGCACGGCGGCAGGAGGTTGTCCTCCGTGAGCCGGGAGACCTGGGCGCCCGCCTCGGCGAGGCTCCCCGACGGCAGTCCGGCGCGAACGGTCTCCCGGGCGGGTTCGCGGAGGTCCCCCAGGGTGAACACGTCGCATCCGGCGGGGATGGCATCGGGGGAGTGCATGGTCAGGTCGCCCTCGCGGGTCAGGCACCCCACCTGGATGACCGAGGCCAACGAGATGCCGAAGACCTCCCCGGAGATGCCCCTCTTCACCACGACCTGGCTGTCCGATTCGGTGACGAAGTAGTTGCTGCGGACGAGCAGCGCGGACACGCCCACGATCCCCGCCAGCAGTACGAGCACCCCGACGACGCTCAGGGCGAAACGCCATCTGCTGCCGCGCGGTGGGGCGGCGTCGACCTCGTCGTCGTCGGATCCGTTCCCACGCCCGGCACCCGACGCGCCGGCTGCCCCGGACGTGCCGGCGGCTCCCCCGCGTGAGGCGACCTGGGCGCGCGAGAACGCGGCGGCCTTACCGGCAGCGGTGTCGGAGTAGGGGTCGGCGGCGGGGTCGATCTGGCCCGGCTCGTCGCCCGACGCCGCGCCCACCACCACCGGGATGACCGGCGCGTCGCGCGGGGAGTCCAGGACGTCGGCCAGGACGACCGTGATGTTGTCCGGCCCGCCCGAGCGCAACGCCAGCTGGACCAGCCGGTCCGCGGCCTCCTCGACGGTTCCGGTGGCCAGCGTCTCGGCGATCGTCTCGGTGCTCACCGGGTCGGACAGACCGTCGGAGCAGAGCAGGTAGCGGTCGCCGACCCGTGCCTCGCGGATGACGGCGGTCGGCTCCACCGGCTCCCCGGTCAGCGCCTTGAGGATGAGCGAGCGCCGCGGATGGGTGTGGGCCTCGTCGGCGGAGAGTTCCCCGCGGTCGACGAGGGACTGGACGAAGGTGTCGTCCTTGGTGATCTGGGTCAGTGTCCCGTCACGCAGCAGGTAGGCCCGGGAATCACCCACGTGGAGCAGGCCCATGCGGCGGCCGTCGAACAGCAGCGCGGTGGCCGTGCACCCCATGCCGTCGGTCTCCGGGTACGCCTCGACGTGGGAGGCGATCGCCTCGTTGCCGACCGTCAGCGCGCGGGTCAGGGCCCCGGTGAGATCCTGCCCCGGTTCGTCCTCGTCGAGCCTCGCCAGCGCCGCCACGACGAACTGGCTGGCGATCTCACCCGCGGCGTGGCCGCCCATGCCGTCGGCGAGGGCCAACAGACGGGGTCCGGCGTAGGCCGAGTCCTCGTTGTTCTCCCGCACCATGCCCAGATGTGAGCGCGCGGTGTAGACGAGCGCCGGGGTCACGTGCGCAGCTCGATCACGGTCTTGCCGATCCGGATCGGCGTGCCGGCGTCCACCTTGACCGGGGTCGTCACCCGCGATCTGTCCAGATAGGTGCCGTTTGTCGAGCCGAGGTCCTCGAGGAACCAGTCGGGGCCGTGCGGGGACAGCCGTGCGTGCTGGTTGGAGGCGTAGTCGTCGTCGATCACTAGGGTGCACGAGTCGGCCCGGCCCACCAGGACCGGCTGCTCGGACAGGGTGATCCGGGTACCTGCGAGGGCGCCCTGGGTGACCACGAGATGCCGGATCGCCCGGGAGCCGCGGCCGAACACGCCGCCCCGGCGCTCGCCGCGGCCGGACGACCTCATCCCCACGTTGCCGAAGACGTCGGTCTTCAGCGCCCGCAGGGTGAGGTAGATGAACAGCCACAACAGCGCCAACAACAGGCCGCGCGAGAGCTGCAGAACGAGTCCCTGCACTGGTGCCGTCCTCCCCTCGCCCGCCGATTCACCTCGGACAACGTGTGGCCGCCCCCGGTGGTTCCGGGGGTCATCCGTGTCGAGGCTAGTCGAACCGGACGGTGATCTCCGAGTGTCCGACCCTGATGACGTCGCCGTCGGCGAGTTGCCAGTCCTGGATCGGCCCGTCGTTCACCGTGGTGCCGTTGGTCGAGCCGAGGTCGGTGAGAACCGCTTCCCGACCATCGAAATGGATGTCCGCGTGCTGGCGTGACACCCCGGTGTCGGGCAGGCGGAACGCGGCGTCCTGCCCGCGTCCCAGCAGGTTGGAGCCCCGCTGGAGGCGGAACGTCCGCCCCGAGCCGTCCTCGAGGTGCAGCGTGACCGTCAGCGAGGCCCGGCCCTGGGTGATCTGGGTCGGGGCGTCCGACGGGCCACCCCAGCCCGCGCTCCGGGCTCCGGGGCCGGTCGAGACCGGGTAGTTGGAAGCGGGTGCCTGCATGTCGCTGTTCTCCTTGCTCGCACTCGGCCCGTCCACGCCCCGTCGGTCCGCACCCGGCGACGACGGCGCCGGATGATCCGGCGCCGGCGCCGGTGCGGCGGCCGAGATGTGGAACGGGACGGCGTCGGGGTCCACGACCCCGTCGATACGCATCTGTCCGGTGTGGAGGTCATCGCGCTCCACGAAGGTCACGGTGACCGGGCCGTAGGTCTCCCAACCCTGCTCGGAGATGTGATCCGACAGATGGCGGGAGAAGGTCTTGACGGCCAGGGCCTCGTCCTCGGTGAAAGAGGCGTAGTCCGACCGGGCCAGGGTGATGGTGTAGCTGTTGGACACCAACAGGTGCCCGTCGACCACCTTGAGGGAGGCCTCCGCCTGCTTGCGGAGCTGTGACTCCACCTCGGCCGCCACGACTCTCCCGCCGAAGAGGCGGGCGAACGCGTCGCCGACCGCGCCCTGCAGGGTGCGCTCGAACTTCCCGACGATCCCCACGCCTCGCCTCCTCTCCTCGTGGTGGGCCCGGCCATCTGGCCGGGCCGGCTGTCCTCGCGCCGCCCGCGGCGGCATCCGGTCGATCATAGAGGCGGTGGCGGTGGGAAGCACGCTTCCAGCCGCAGGGGAGCCCTCACCAGCCGATTAGTGCGGTCGGAACGCCGCGTGTTAACGTATTCGGGCGTTACTCGGGCGAGTGGCGGAATGGCAGACGCGCTGGCTTCAGGTGCCAGTGTCCTTCGGGACGTGGGGGTTCAAGTCCCCCTTCGCCCACACATCGGGAGCACCCCGGATCGTCACTGACGATCCGGGGTGTTTCTTATTTCACGCCGCTAAGCACCAAGGCGTATGGCTTACGTCACAAGGTCCCCGAAAACGATCCCACCGGCTCGTTCGCGGTCCACAGTGTCCCGTAGGCTCTGCCGGAAGTTCTTCCGGTGGACGTGGCGCCACCCTGCCCGCGCCGGAGGACGACGCCGTAACGGTGGACGAAGCAGGGGTAACCATCCCACCCCGAGCCGCTTCGTGAGCTCTGATCTCGGATCGGTGACTGGAGCGCACCCCGGGCACACACGTGCCGGGCCTGTGGAGAATACGTAGAACACGCCAAAACTCGAGACGTCAGAGCCGGCGCACACGCGTCGGCTCGCTCACAACGCAGTAAAAGGATGCCCTATGGCTTCGAGCCTTGAAGAGATCCCTGATATGAAGCCGGACTCCGATGTCCGGGATTCCGGTGTCGCGCCGTCGGTGATCGGTGTGGTCGCCGAGTCCAACCCGGCGGAGAACCGCGTGGCGGCGACGCCCGAGACGGTGGCGAAGCTGATCGGCCTGGGATACCGGGTCGTGGTGGAGCACGGCGCCGGTACCCGCGCGGAGTTCGCGGATGCCGCATACGCCGAGGCCGGTGCCGAGCTGGCCGATGGTGACGCCGCGTGGTCGGCGGACGTGGTGATGAAGGTCGCCGTGCCCACCGAGGCAGAGGTGGCGCGGGTCCGGTCGGGCGCGACGCTGGTGGGCCTGTTGGCACCGGCGCAGAACGAGCACCTTCTCGGTGTGCTCGCCGAGCGCGGCGTGACCGCGCTGGCGATGGATGCGGTCCCGCGTATCTCGCGGGCGCAGTCGATGGACGTGCTGTCGTCGATGGCGAACATCGCCGGCTACCGCGCCGTGATCGAGGCGGCGCACCACTTCGGGCGGTTCTTCACCGGCCAGGTCACCGCGGCGGGCAAGGTCCCGCCGGCCAAGGTCCTCGTCGCGGGCGCCGGCGTGGCGGGTCTCGCCGCGATCGGGGCCGCCTCGAGCCTGGGCGCGATCGTCCGCGCGACCGATCCGCGCCCCGAGGTGGCCGACCAGGTGGGGTCCATCGGTGGCGAGTATCTGCCCGTGGAGGTGCCCGAGGAGGAGAAGGTCGTCTCCACCGACGGCTATGCCAAGGCGACCAGTGAGGCCTACGACCGGGCCGCGGCGAACCTCTACTCGGAGCAGGCAGCCGACGTGGACATCATCATCACCACCGCGCTGATCCCGGGCCGGCAGGCACCGCGCTTGATCACGGCCGCCGACATCGCGACGATGAAGCGTGGCTCGGTGATCGTGGACATGGCCGCCGCGCAGGGCGGCAACGTCGAGGGCAGCGTCCCCGACCAGGTCGTCGTCACCGAGGGCGGTGTCACGATCATCGGTTACACCGACCTGGCCGGGCGGCTACCCGCCCAGGCCTCGCAGCTGTACGGCACCAACCTGGTCAACCTGACCAAGCTGGTCACCCCGGACAAGGACGGCGCGTGGGCGCTGGACATGGACGATGTGGTCCAGCGCAGCGTGACGGTGACACGGGGCGGCGAGATCATGTGGCCGCCCCCGCCGGTGCAGGTCAGTGCCGCCCCCGCGGCGGCCGCTGCCCCTGAACCGGTCGAGCCCAAGCCTGAGAAGAAGAAGATGTCGGCCGGCGCGAAGCTCGGCCTGATCGCCGCTGGCATGGCGTTGCTGCTGCTGCTCACCGCGGTCGCGCCGGGGGACATCCCGCGCCACATCACGGTGTTCGTGCTGGCGATCGTGATCGGCTACTACGTCATCGGCAACGTGCACCACGCGCTGCACACCCCGTTGATGTCCGTGACCAACGCGATCTCCGGAGTGATCGTCGTGGGTGCGTTGCTGCAGGTCGGGATCGACAACACCCTCGGCCTGGCGCTCGCCGCCGTCGCGATCCTCGTCGCGTCCATCAACGTCTTCGGCGGTTTCGCCGTGACGCGTCGCATGCTCGGCATGTTCTCGAAGGGAGCCTGAGCAGATGTCTGTTGAGACCGCCGCCAATGCGGCCTACCTGGTCGCCGCACTGCTGTTCATCCTGTCGCTCGCCGGGCTGTCCAAGCACGAGACCGCCCGCCGGGGCCTGACCTTCGGCATCGCCGGCATGGCGCTGGCCCTGGTCGCCACCGTCGCGCTGGTCATCGACCACCAGCCCGCCACCATCGGCATCGTGTTGATGGTCGTGGCCGTCGCCATCGGCGCCGTCATCGGCCTGATGCGCGCGCGCAGCGTGCAGATGACCGAGATGCCCGAACTCATCGCACTGCTGCACTCGTTCGTCGGCCTGGCCGCCGTGCTGGTCGGGTGGAACGGCTACCTCGAGCCCGAGCTGCACGGTGAGCTCACCGGTTCGCTGCTCGGCATCCACCACGCCGAGGTGTTCATCGGCGTGTTCATCGGCGCCGTCACCTTCACCGGTTCGATCGTCGCCTACCTCAAGCTGTCGGGGAAGATGAAGTCCGCGCCGCTGGTGCTGCCGGGCAAGAACCTCATCAACCTCGGCATCCTCGTGGCGTTCGTCGCGCTGACCGTGTGGTTCGTCATCTCTCCCGCGCTGTGGATGCTCATCGTGGTCACCGCCCTGGCGCTGGCCCTGGGCTGGCACCTGGTCGCCAGCATCGGTGGCGGCGACATGCCGGTCGTGGTGTCGATGCTCAACTCGTACTCCGGATGGGCCGCCGCGGCCACGGGCTTCCTGCTGGGCAACGATCTGCTCATCGTCACCGGCGCTCTGGTCGGCTCCTCGGGCGCGTACCTGTCCTACATCATGTGCAAGGCGATGAACCGCTCGTTCTTCTCCGTCATCATGGGCGGCTTCGGTATCGAGGCCTCCTCGGGCGAGGGCAAGGACCACGGCGAGCACACCGAGATCGATGTCGCCGGTGCGGCCGAGATGCTGGCGGATGCCTCGAGGGTGATCATCGCCCCCGGTTACGGCATGGCCGTGGCGCAGGCGCAGTACCCGGTCGCCGACCTCACCCGCACCCTGCGTGAGCGCGGCGTCGACGTGCGCTTCGCCGTCCACCCGGTCGCCGGCCGCCTGCCCGGCCACATGAACGTCCTGTTGGCCGAGGCCAAGGTGCCCTACGACATCGTGCTCGAGCTCGACGAGATCAACGACGACTTCGCGGACACCGACGTGGTGCTGGTCATCGGTGCCAACGACACCGTGAACCCGGATGCCGCCGAGGACCCGGGTAGCCCGATCGCGGGTATGCCGGTGCTCCACGTCTGGGAGGCCGAGAACGTCATCGTGTTCAAGCGGTCGATGGCCGCCGGTTACGCCGGCGTCCAGAACCCGCTGTTCTTCCGCGACAACACCCAGATGCTGTTCGGCGACGCCAAGGACCGCGTCGACGACATCCTCGCCGCGGTCAAGGATCAGCAGGGCGCCAGGGCCTGACGCGCCGACCCGCCCGTTCGACCACATCCGCTACCCGCCCTACGGATCCGCTATTCCGATTGGAGTAGCGGATCCCGAGGGGGAGTAGCGGATGTGGTCGTTTGTGGTCTGTGGTCTGTGGTCTGTGGTCTGTTGTTCGGATGGCGGGCGTCGGGCGGCGGGGCCCCGGTGGTGGATACGACGGCGCCCCTGCGGGCGGGGCGGGTAGAAGTGAGGCATGAGCCACGCACCCACCAGCGCCTATCCGGACACCCGCCTGTTCATCGACGACCAGTGGACCGACTCCGCCGACGGCCGCACCATCGACGTGCGCAACCCGGCCGACGGGCAGGTGATCGGCACGGTCGCCCACGCCTCCACCGCGGACCTGGACCGCGCCCTCGACGCCGCCGACCGGGGCTTCGCCGTGTGGCGGGACACGACCCCGGCCAAGCGCGGCTCGATCATGCGCGCGGCGGCGCAGCTGTTGCGGGAACGGGCCGATTCCGTCGCCCGCATGATGACGCTGGAGCAGGGCAAACCGCTGCGGGAGGCGAAGGGCGAGATCCTCGCGGCGGCCACCATCGTCGACTGGTTCGCCGATGAGGGACTCCGCGTCTATGGCAGGCTCGTACCCCACCGCAGCGACCTCACGATCCGCCAGATGGTGGTGAAGGACCCGGTCGGCCCGGTGGCGGCGTTCACGCCCTGGAACTTCCCCGTCAACCAGGTGGTCCGCAAGATCGCGGCCGGGCTGGCGGCGGGGTGTTCCCTGATCGTCAAGGCGCCGGAGGAGACCCCGGCCAGTCCCGCCGAGCTCATCCGGGCCTTCGCCGATGCGGGCCTGCCGGCCGGGGTGTTGGGTCTGGTCTACGGGGACCCTGCCGAGATCTCCGGGTATCTCATCCCGCACCCCGTGATCCGGAAGATCACGTTCACCGGCTCGACGGCCGTCGGCAAGCAGTTGGCCGCGATGGCGGGACAGCACATGAAGCGCAGCTCGATGGAGCTCGGCGGCCACGCGCCGGTCATCGTCTGCGACGACGCCGACCTCCGGCTGGTCCTCGACGCCATGGGCCCCATGACGTTCCGCAACGCCGGTCAGGTGTGCATCTCCCCGACGCGGTTCCTGGTGCAGAACGGCATCCGCGACGAGTTCGCCCGCGAACTGGCCCGGCACGCCGGGCAGATCCGGGTCGGCAGCGGACTCGAGGACGGCACCACCATGGGTCCCCTCGCCAACGATCGTCGACTCGCGGCGATGAGTGAGTTCCACTCCGACGCCGTCGACCGGGGTGCGGAGGTCCTCACCGGCGGTCACCGGATCGGCGACGCGGGCAACTACTGGGCTCCCACCGTGTTCAACGAGGTGCCGACCGAGGCGCGGTTGTTCAACGACGAGCCGTTCGGGCCCGTCGCCGCCATCCGGGGGTTCGATCACCTCGACGAGGCGATCGCCGAGGCCAACCGCCTGCCCTACGGGTTGGCCGGTTACGCGTTCACCGGGTCGCTCGCGAACGCGGACCTCCTCACCCGCAGGGTCGAGGTGGGGATGCTGTGGGTCAACATGCCGTCGATGCCGTCCGCCGAGCTGCCGTTCGGCGGGGTGAAGGACTCGGGCTACGGCTCCGAGGGCGGTCCCGAGGCCATGGAGTGCTACCTCAACACCCGATCGATCGCGATCCGGAACGTCTGACCCGCCGTCGGGCACGACGAACCCGGGGCACGACGAACCGGGACACGACGAACCGGGACACGCCGAACCCCGGGGCCCGCAGCCGAGTCCGATCGAACCGGCGGCAGACCCCGGGGTCATGCAGTCGCGTGAGGCGTCAGTTCTTCGTCGTGTTCGCCACCTCCTCCGGTGAGTCCTCCACGGCCGCGGCCGTTCCGAGACCGTCCTGGAAGTACGCCATCTCGCGGTGGTAGGCCTTGTCGAGGCCCTCGAGCTCTGCCTCCTCGGTGACGCGCAGCCCCATCGTCTTGTCGAGGACGACCGCGATGAGCAGCGTGACCAGGAACGAGTAGGCGACCACGGCCACCGTGGCGAGGGTCTGCGCCCCGAGCTGCCCGAACCCGCCGCCGTACAGCAACCCGGCCTCACCGACGGGCGAGGCGGGATCGGCGATGACGCCGATGAGCAGCGTGCCGATGACGCCGGCGACGAGGTGCAGCCCGGCCACGTCGAGGGAGTCGTCGTATCCCAGGCGGAACTTCAGGCCCACCGCGTAGTGGCACACCACGCCGCAGATCAGGCCGATCGCGATGGCGCCGAGCGGGCTCACCGACGAGGCGGCCGGGGTGATGCCGACCATGCCGGCGACCAGCCCGGACGCGACACCCAGGGTGGTGGGGTGCTTGGCCCGGACCTGTTCGGTGATCATCCACGCCAGGGCCCCGCACAGGGCGGCGACGACGGTGTTCAGGGCGGCGACGCCGGCCGTGTTGCCCGCGGCGACCGCCGAGCCGGCGTTGAAGCCGATCCAGCCCGCGAACAGCATCCCGGCGCCGAGGAAGGTCAGGGGGACACTGTGCGGCCGGCTCACCGTGGGGAACCCGGCGCGGCGCCCCAGTACGAGGACCAGGGCGAGTGTGGCGATGCCGGCGTTGATGTGGATGGCGGTACCGCCGGCGAGATCGATCGCGCCCAGGCCGTTGGCGATCCACCCGCCCACGATCGAGCCGTCCTCGGAATCGAACGCGAACACCCAGTGGGCGACGGGGAAGAAGACGAGCAGAGGCCACACCAGAGCGAACACGAGCCAGGTGGAGAACTTCATCCGGTCGGCGACGCCGCCGGCCACCAGTGCGACCGTGATGCCGGCGAACAGCAGGAGGAATCCGGCGAACAGGGCGGGCGGCAGTCCCGGTGTCTCCGGCTCGGCCATGATCCCCCTCAGCCCCAGGTACTCCAGGGGGTCCCCGAGGAGTCCGAGCCCGCCGAGCGAGTTGCCGAAGGTGAGGGAGTATCCGACGACGACCCACAGCACGGCCATCACCGCGACCGCGCCGATCGTCATCATCATCATGTTGAGCGTGCTGCGGATGCTGACCATGCCGCCGTAGAACAGGGCGAGACCGGGCACCATCAGCGCCACGGCGACCATGGCCGCGAGCACCCAGGCGGTGTCCGCCGCCGCGATGGCTACGTCCATCTGTCTCTCTTTTCTCTGCAGGCCACCGGTGGCGGCTGTCGGGATAAACGAACGTTTCACAGTGTGATCCCGTGGTGCTCACCGCCGCGTATCGCGATGGTTTCCATCTGGTTACCGGATTCGGTGGAGGAACACCCCGCTGCGGCGGTTCGTCGCATCACCGCAGGTGAGCGCTGGACGCGGTGCTCCGCGAAGCCGTAACACGGCGGTAACCACCACGGGGTTTCCGCTCAGTAGGTTGTGGACACCACGCAGAAACAAGCCCAGGAGGGCCCATGACAGTGACCGCAGATCCCACCCTCGGGGTCGACGCTTCCCGGAACGGCTCGGCCGTCCACCCTCCGGTCGCGCCGATCAGCACGGGGGCCGACCAGGGGCCGGGCCCCCTCGCCAGAGTCGTCGCCGAGACCGGGACGCGATTCGTCCTCGCCGTCTTCACCAACCTCCGTGGCAAACCCTGCGCCAAGCTCGTGCCGGCCTCGGCCGTCGACCAACTCGAGGCCGGAGAGCTCGGCTTCGCCGGTTACGCAGCCGACGCGATGGGCCAACAACCGGAAGACCCCGACCTCGTCGTCGTCCCCGACGCGCGGTCCTTCACTTCGTTGGACTTCATCAAACCCGGGTTGGCCCTCGTGCACTGTGACCCCTGGGTGGGCGGGCGACCGTGGCGTTTCGCGCCACGCGTCATCCTCGGCCGGGTGCTCGCCGACGCCGCCACCGACCGCCTCGAGCTCAAGGTGGGCGCCGAGGTCGAGTATTTCCTGGTCCGCCGGAACGCCGACGGCACGCTGCGCACCGCCGACCCGAAGGACGACGAGTCCCACCCCTGCTACGACGCCCGCGGCGTGACCCGCATGTACGAGCACCTCGCCGGGGTCTCGGAGGCGATGAACACCCTCGGGTGGTCCAACTACGCCAACGACCACGAGGACGGCAACGGGCAGTTCGAGCAGAACTTCGCCTACGACGAGGCCATGGTCACCGCCGACCGGGTCATGACCCTGCGCTACATCATCTCGATGCTGGCCGAACAACGGGACATGATCGCCACCTTCATGCCCAAGCCTTTCTCCGACCGGACCGGCTCGGGGATGCACCTGCACATGTCACTCTGGCGCGGGGGCGACGCGGTGTTCCCCTCCGAGGGCCCGGACCGGTACGGGCTGGGGCTCTCGCCCACCGCCTACGCCTTCATCGGCGGCATCCTCACCCACGCCTCCGGTATGCACGCGGTCCTGTGTCCGACGATCAACTCCTACAAGCGCATCGGTGCACGCACCACGACCTCCGGTGCGACCTGGTCGCCGACCGACGCGACCTACGGCGGCAACGACCGGACCCACTACCTCCGCGTCCCCGACGCGAACCGGGTCGAGCTGCGCGGCGGCGACGGATCCGCGAACCCCTACCTCGCGATGGCGGTACAGCTGGCTGCCGGACTCGACGGCATCCGACGCGACCTCGACCCGGGACCGCCCGCCGCCGTCACCGACGCCACCCACACCCTGCCGCCGACGCTCCTGCACGCCGTGGAGGCGATGGCCGCCGACGACGCCGTGCGCGCAGCCCTCGACATCTGTGGAGACGGTGTGGCCGACTACTACGCAGGCCTCAAGCGCGACGAGTTCACCGCCTGGCACAACACCGTCACCCAGTGGGAGATCGACGAGTACCTCACGGCGTTGTGAGCCGCCGACGACCCTGCGTCACCCACCCACCCGCTCCCACTACACCTCAGGAGAAACCATGTGCGGCATCGTCGGACTCCACCTCCGCGACCCCGACCTCGAGCCCCGGCTCGGCGAACTGCTCACCACCATGCTCGGTGAGATGACCGACCGGGGATCCGACTCCGCAGGAGTCGCCGTGTACGGCAACCCCGACTGGAACCCCGCCGGTTCCGCCACGGTCACCGTGCTTGCCGACGGCGTCGGCGTCGACACGCTCGCCCAGCGCGTGGGCGTCGAACTCGGCCGCCCGGTCGACGGACAGGAGCTCGGCGCCACCACGTTGCTCAGCGCCGTCACCGACGTCGACTCGCTGGCGGCCGCCGTCCGCACCGCCGCCCCCGAGGTGGTCCTTGTGGGCATGGGTCGCGAGCTGGCCGTGCTCAAGGGGACCGGCCTGCCGCTCGACCTGGCCGCCGGTTTCGGCCTGGCCGGAGCCAGCGGCTGGCAGGGGGTCGGCCACACCCGGATGGCCACCGAGTCGGCGGTGACGCCCGCCGGGTCGCACCCCTTCTCCGTCGGACCGGACCAGTGCATCGTCCACAACGGGTCCTTCTCCAACCACGCCTCGGTCCGACGGCAGCTCGCCCGACGCGACATCCGCTGCGACACGCTCAACGACACCGAGGTCGCCGCCCGGTTCGTCGCCGCCCAGATCGCGCAGGGCGCCGGCATCGACCAGGCGCTCGAGGAGATGGCCCGTGCTCTGGACGGCTTCTACACGCTGCTGGTCTCCACCGCGGACGACTTCGCCGTGGTGCGCGACCCCATCGCCTGCAAACCCGCGGTGATCGCCGAGACCGACCAGTACGTGGCGATGGCCTCGGAATACCGGGCGATGGCGCACCTGCCGGGTATCGAGAGCGCCCACCTCTACGAGCCCGAACCCGGCCGCATCTACCACTGGCACCGCTGAGCACGCACCGCCCACAGTCGGACCCCGTCACCGCCCCAGCCCCGCACCCGAAGGACCCACCATGACCGTCATCGCCGATCAGGCCCTCACCCCCGACCAGACCTCCGCGGCCGCGTCCACGACTGCAGCCCGCGTGATCAGCCTCCACGAGAGCTCCCTGCGCGAGGCCAACCGGACGCTGCAGGAGTCCGACGGGACCGGCCGGTTCCTCGTCACGGACCCGAGGGGGGCGCACGCCCTGGCCGTCGGCCTCGACAGCCCCGATGAGGTGATCATCGACGGTCCGACCGGGTACTACACGGCCGGGATGAACGACGGCGCCCACGTGACCGTCAACGGCAACGTGGGCGTCGGCGTCGCGGAGAACATGATGTCGGGGACGGTCCGCGTCCACGGTTCGGCCTCCCAGTCGGCCGGTGCCACCGCGCATGGCGGCCTGCTCGTGATCACCGGTGATGCCGGCGCCCGGTGCGGCATCTCGATGAAGGGCGTCGACATCGTCGTGGGCGGGTCGATCGGGCACATGAGCTGCTTCATGGGTCAGGCCGGTCGGCTGGTCGTGCTCGGTGACGCCGGGGACGCCCTGGGGGACTCGCTCTACGAGGTCCACATCTACGTCCGGGGGTCGGTCACCTCTCTCGGCGCCGACTGCGTGGAGAAACCGATGCGGTCCGAGCACCACGACGAGCTCGCCGACCTACTCGACCGTGCGGGGTACGCCGACGTCCCGACAGCCGGGTTCCGCCGGTACGGGTCCGCCCGCACGCTCTACAACTTCGACGTCGACAACGCCTCGGCGTACTGAACCTCCCCATCCGCTCGCCTCCGGCGACCCGCACCACAGGAGTCCACCATGCCCTTCGACGGACCGACCCGATACGCCACCACCGCCGTGCGGCCGCCGGGCGCCGACGACCCGACCCTGCGCGAATCCGCGACCTTCCCGCGGGCGGTCATCCACGAGATCCAGCGAGCCGCCGACACCGGGATCTACGACATCCGCGGCTGGGGCGCCAAGCGTCGACTGCCCCACTTCGACGACCTGCTCTTTCTCGGCGCATCGATGTCCCGGTACCCGCTCGAGGGCTACCGCGAGCGCTGCGACACCGACATCACCCTGGGTGCCCGGCACGCCTCGAAGCCCATCCATCTGGACATCCCGGTGACGATCGCGGGCATGAGCTTCGGCGCCCTGTCCGCGCAGGCGAAGGAGGCGCTCGGCCGGGGCGCCAGCGCCGCCGGGACCTCCACGACCACCGGCGACGGGGGGATGACGGCCGAGGAGCGCGGGCAGAGCTCGAAGCTCGTCTACCAGTACCTGCCGTCGCGATACGGCATGAACCCGGTCGACCTGCGCAAGGCGGATGCGATCGAGGTGGTGTTGGGACAGGGGGCCAAACCCGGTGGGGGAGGGATGCTGCTCGGGCAGAAGATCTCCGACCGGGTCGCGCGGATGCGCACCCTGCCCAGGGGCATCGACCAGCGCTCGGCATGCCGGCACCCGGACTGGACGGGGCCGGACGATCTGGCCATCAAGATCCTCGAGCTGCGGGAGATCACCGGGTGGGAGAAGCCGATCTACGTCAAGGTGGGCGCCACCCGCATCTACTACGACGTGAAGCTGGCGGTGAAGGCCGGCGCCGACGTCGTGGTGGTGGACGGCATGCAGGGGGGCACGGCCGCCACCCAGGACGTGTTCATCGAGCACGTCGGCATCCCCACCCTCGCGGCGATCCCGCAGGCCGTGCAGGCGTTGCAGGAGATGGACCTGCATCGCGAGGTCCAGCTCATCGTCTCCGGCGGGATCCGGTCGGGTGCGGACGTGGCCAAGGCGATGGCGCTCGGGGCGGACGCGGTCGCGATAGGGACCGCCGCGCTCATCGCCCTGGGCGACAACGACCCCCGCTACGAGCAGGAGTACCGCGAGCTGGGCTCGGCGGCCGGCTTCTACGACGACTTCCAGGAGGGGCGGGACCCGGCAGGCATCTCCACCCAGGACCCGGAGCTGGCCGCCAGGCTGGACCCGGTCGCCGCGGGGAGGCGCCTGGCCAACTACCTGCACGTGCTCACGATGGAGGCGCAGACCATCGCCCGGGCCTGCGGTAAGTCCCACCTCACGCACCTGGAGCCGGAGGACCTGGTCGCGCTGACGATGGAGGCCGCCGCGATGGCCCGGGTGCCGCTCGCCGGGACCGACTGGATCCCCGGCCGGGCCGGGCGGGGCCTGTGAGATGACCGTCGCCCCGGAGGTCGCCGCCGCGCCGGAGACTATCGTCGACGCCATGGGGACCGAGCCGGAGGCCGCGCGCAGGATCGTCCACCAGGCCGCCCCCCGCGAGCTGCCGGTGGACGTCCCCACCGGCGGCGATCTCGAGCGGATCATCGGGTTCCACGTCCGCCGACTCCGCCTCTCCGAGGGGCTTGGGGTGGCGGAGATGGCGCAGCGGATCGGCATCTCCAAGGCGATGCTGTCCAAGATCGAGAACGCCCAGACCTCGTGCTCGTTGAGCATGCTGGCGAAGCTCGCCTCGGGGCTCGACGTCCCTGTCACCTCGCTGCTGCGTGGCGCGGACACCCGGCGGGACGCGGTGTTCACCGCCGACGGTCAGGGCGCCACGATCGTGGGCCGCGGCACGGCGGTCGGTCACGTCTACGAGCTGCTCGGCGCGCTGCGGGGCCCGAACAAGCGCATCGAGCCGGTCCTGGTCACCCTGACCGCCGAGTCGGAGGCGCATCCCCGTTTCCAGCACCCGGGCACCGAGCTGCTGTACATGCTGGCCGGCGACATGATCTATCACCACGCCGAGTCGGAGTACCGGCTCCGGCCCGGGGACTCGTTGCTTCTCGACGGCGAGGGGGTCCACGGCCCGGTGGCGATGCTCGAGCTGCCCATCCGATTCCTCTCGGTGACCGCCTACCCGGACGGTGTCGAGGGCTGATCCGGACCCCCGGACCGCCCGCCTGTCGCGTCCACCGCTGACTGCTCGGGCGCTCGCGCGCCGATGCGCCTTCTCCCACCCCACCCGGGCCGCTGCATTCCCGCACCCACCTGCCCGCACCTACCGCCCGTTCCCGGGACGCCCCGTCGTCCCCGAATCCCGAGGATCCCGCCATGACGGCCCCGACCGCTCCCACCGTCACCTCGCTGATGTCCGCGATCCGCGACGTCGGCACCGACCCCACCCGCGGCGGGTACAGCCGGCCCGTGTTCTCCACGCCCGAGCTGGACCTGCGCGAGTGGTTCCTCGCCGAGGCCGCCGCCCGGGGGCTGGACTGCGAGACGGACCGCAACGGCATCATCTGGGCCTGGTGGAACCCGGCCGGGCATCCGCTCACTGACGCGGTGGTGACCGGCAGTCACCTGGATTCCGTGCCCGGGGGAGGGGCGTTCGACGGGCCGCTCGGGGTGGCCTCCGCGCTCGTGGCCGTCGACCACCTGGCCGCCCGCGGCATCCATCCGCGCCGGGCGCTGGCACTGACCGTCTTCCCGGAGGAGGAGGGTTCGCATTTCGGCTGCGCCTGTCTGGGCTCGTTGCTGCTCACCGGGGCCATGGACCCGGCGGTGGCGGCCGCCCTGACCGACGACGGCGGCACGACGTTCGGGGAGTTGTGCGCCCTGCACGGACTCGACACCGCCCGCATGGGTCGCGACGAGGAGGCGCTGGGCAGGATCGGTCGGTTCGTGGAACTGCACGTCGAGCAGGGGCGGGGCCTAATCGACATGGGCAGCCCGGTCGCCGTCGCCTCGTCGATCATCGGTCACGGTCGCTGGCGGGTGACCTTCACCGGTCAGGGCAACCACGCGGGCACCACCGTGCTCGCCGACCGCCGCGACCCCATGATCCCGGCCTCGCGGACCGTCCTCGACGTCCGCCGGATCGCGGGCCTGCACCGGGGGGCACGGGCCACGGTCGGGCGTCTGGTGCCCACGCCCGGCGGGACCAACGTCATCGCCTCCCGGGTGGACCTGTGGCTCGACGTCCGCCATCCCGACGACGCGGTCACCGCGCGGATCGTCCACGAGATCTCCGAGGCGGCGTCGGAAGCGGCGCTGCTCGAGGGGTGCGAGGTCGCCGTCGTGCAGGAGTCGCTGAGCGGGTCGGTCGACTTCGACCCCGTCCTGCGTGACCGACTGTGCGCGGACCTGCCCGGGGTGCCGATCCTGCCGACCGGTGCCGGTCACGACGCCGGTGTCTTGGCCGCGCACGTGCCCACCGCGATGCTCTTCGTTCGCAATCCCTCCGGGGTCTCGCACTCGCCGGCCGAGCACGTCGAGGACGCCGACGCCGAGCGCGGCGCCGAGGCGCTGGCCGACGTCCTGGCCGACCTGCTCGCCGCGGACTGATCCGGTCGACCCCGGCCGACCGACCACCCTCACGACAGAAGGAGAACCCCCATGACCGAGACGGCGCAGTACCTCATCATCGGCGGCGGCCTGGAGGGCCTGTCGATCGCCTGGAACCTCACCGAGCGCGGTGAGACGGACGTGCTCGTGGTCGAGAAGGACACGCTGTGCTCCGGCATGACCGGCAAGTCCAGCGGTATCGTGCGCTGCCACTACGGGTCGCCGACCATGGCGGCGCTGAGCTGGCACAGCATCCCGGTGTTCGAGAACGCCGGCGAGTTGCTCGGCGACGACATGGGTTTCCGCCAGTGCGGGTACGCCGTGATCGTCGGCGACGAGAACGTGGCCCCGCTGCGGGCGAACGTGGCGATGCAGCAGAGTCTGGGGATCGAGACGGAACTCATCACCCCGGACCGGATGGCGGAGCTGTGGCCGGGGCTCAACGTCGAGGACGTCGCGGCCGCAGCGTGGGAACCGCGGGGCGGCAGGGGCGAGGCGTACATGACGGGGATGGCGTTCGCGGCCGCCGCGCGTGCCCGCGGCGTGCGCGTCCGTCAGAGCACCCGCGTGGTCTCGCTCCTCCGCGGTTGCGGGGACCGGGTCGTGGGCGCGGAGTTCGCCGACGGCACGGAGGTCTACGCCGAGCACGTGATCCTCGCGACCGGCGTGTGGGCCCCGCAGCTCGGCGCCACGGTCGGGATCGACATCCCAGTCCGTGCGCAGCGCGCCCAGCTCGTGATGGTGGACCAGGGCGAACCGCTCGGGCAGGTCCCCACGCTGTCCGACCTGGTGGGCCTGCAGTACCTGTGCCGCGAACCGAACGGGGAGATCCTGGCCGGCAACTCGGACCACGCCGCGCCGCAGTACATCGACCCCGACGCCTACGCCAACAGGGCCGATTCCTCGACCGTGGAGAAGGTCGTCGAGCGGCTCATGCACCGCCTGCCGGACATGCCCGATCCGTCGATCACCGGCAGCTATGTGGGGGCGTATGACACGACGCCGGACTACAACCCGATCATCGGCCCGTCGCCGATCGAGGGGCTGTTCATCGCGGTGGGGTTCTCCGGCCACGGGTTCAAGATGGCGCCCGCGGTCGGTCGGCTGGTCGCCGAGTTGCTCACGGAGGGGACGACGACGATGTCGGGCGTCGACCCGGCCGACTGTCGGTTCTCCCGGTTCGCGGAAGGGCGTCCCACGACGAGCCTCCACCCGTACGTGGGCGCAGGCGAGATGCGCTGATGCGGCGGTCCGGGCACGCACCCGGCCGGCGGACCGTGTGGGCGGCGGGTTTCACGTGGAACCCGCCTGGTCACTGCTTCTTCAGCGCGTCCGTGCAACGCAGACGGAGCTTCTCCAGTTCGCGTCCGTGCTGCTCCGCACGCTCGACCAGCTTCTCCAGCGTGGGCCGGGGAAGCCGGGGGTCGTCGATGTCTAGCAGAGCCTTGAAGCCGAGCGTCTTGCCCGTCACGGCGAGGGTCAGCGCCTCGAGCTCGACCAGATCGCTCAGCGGGGAGCGCTCGGCGGCCCGCCGGTTGGGCTTGAGCTGGCCGAACTTCTCGGCGGCCTTGGCTGGCAGGTCCTTGAGCATCGAGGGTGACGTCCCCACCAGCGTCATGAGTTCCTCGAGGATCTTCAGATCGTCCACGGTCTCGTCGCCGATGCGGGCGACGATCTCCCTCGTCTCCGGATCCTCGTGGTCTTCGGCCACGCGGCGGAACAGGTCGATTCCGGCGGCGGCGCCGGCGTGGTGGTCCTGCATGTACGTGTGCAACATCTCGGTGGCCATGTCCTGACGGTACGAGAGCGGGACGCAGGAGCAACCGGACCACGGTTCACCGGGCGAGGAGCCCCTTCGCGATGTGGGTCACCTGGATCTCGTTGCTGCCCGCGTAGATCATGAGCGACTTGGCGTCGCGGGCGAGCTGTTCGACCCGGTACTCGGCCATGTACCCGTTGCCGCCGAACAACTGCACGGCCTCCAGCGCCACCTCGGTGGCCGCCTCGGACGAGTACAGCTTCATCGCCGACGCCTCCGCGAGCGAGAGCGGCTTGCCGGCACGGGCGCGCTCGATGGAGTTGAAGACCATGTTGCGCACGTTCATCCGCGCGACCTCCATCTTCGCCAGCTTGAGCTGGATCAGCTGGAAGCGCCCGATCTCCTGGCCCCACAGGGTGCGCTCGCGGGAGTAGTCGACGCACAGCCGGTGGCACTCTTCGATGATGCCCAGCGCCATGGTGGCCACCCCGATCCGCTCGGCGGTGAAGCTCGACCGCGCCGACTCGCGGCCGTCGCCCCCGCGACCGGACTCGGACTCGCCGAGCAGCCGGTCCCTGCCGAGGCGGACGTTGTCGAAGAACAGCTCCCCGGTCGGGGAACTGTGCAGGCCCATCTTCTTGAAGGGAGCACCCTGCGTGAGGCCCTCCATGCCCTTGTCCAGTACGAACGTCAGCACCTTGCGGTCGCGCTTGTCGGCGTCCGTGGCCGGACCCGTGCTGCCCGCTCCACCCGACCCCTCGTCGAGCTTGGCGTAGACGATCATCACGTCCGCGTACGGCCCGTTGGTGATGAAGGTCTTCTGGCCGTTGAGGATGTAGTCCTCGCCGTCGCGCCGCACGTAGGTGCGCATGCCGCCGAAGGCGTCGGAACCGGAGTCCGGCTCGGTGATCGCCCATGACGCGACCTTCTCCATGGTCACGATGCCGGGCAACCAGCGTTCCTTCTGCGCGAGCGTCCCGCGGGACATGATCGTGGTCGCGCCCAGCCCGAGGCTCACTCCGAGCGCGGAGACCAGCCCCATGCACGCGCCGGCCAGTTCACTGGTCACCACGGCCATCATGGAGTCCCGGTTCTCGGGGGCGCCGCCGGAATCGCCGTCCTCGTCGTCGTCCCCCCTCCCGCCGTCGCCGCGCGGCGCGTCACCGGATGCAACCCCGCCGCCCGCCGCCCCGCCCCCCGCGGTCCCGCCCCCGGCGGCCGCGCCGACGGTCTCGCGCGCACGCTCCTTCGCCAGCATCTTCTCGACCCCGTCGCGGGCCATGGCATCGATGCCGAACTCGGCGAACAGCTTCCGGATGATCGGGTAGGGCGGGATCTCACCGCTCTCCAGGGCGTCGAGCTGGGGGCGGATCTCCTTGGCGATGAAGCCGCGCACGGCGTCGCGGATCATCAGGTCGGTCTCGGACCACTCGTACATCGGCGTCTCGTCTCCTCGGTGCCCGGGGTGTGCCGCGTGTCACTGCAACGCGTGTCAGCTCAGTGTGTCGCGACCGGGTCGACGGCCGCCGCCGTTTGCGGCGAATGGCCGGCCCGGCGACGACGGGGTCGGGCACACTCGGGAACATGAGTGCCCTCCAGGACAGTGCATCCCACCGAACCCGCCACCGCCCCGCAGGTCGCGAACAGCTCGGCCGGATCGGTCTGTGGACCGGCTCGCTGGAGGGACTGACGCCGGCGGCGATCCCCGACGTCCTCGGTGAGCTCGACGACCAGGGCTGGGGCTCGCTGTGGTTCGGTGAGGCCGTCGGCCGGGAGGCGTTCACCGCCGCGCAGCTGTACCTGGGCGCCACGCGCCGGATGGCTATCGGCACCGGCATCGCCAACATCTACGGCCGCGACGCCTCCGCAGCCGGGGCGGCCGCCCGCACGATCGAGGCCATGCACCCGGGCCGGTTCGTCCTGGGCCTCGGCGTCTCGCACGCGCCGCTGGTCGAGCGCCACCGCGGCCACCACTACGGTCGGCCGCTGTCGGCGATGCGTGAGTACCTCGACGCGCTCGAACGGACTCAACCCATGGCGGCGGGCGAGGACACGATGCCGCCGGTCGTGCTCGCCGCGCTCGGCCCCAAGATGCTCGAGCTCTCGCGCGACCGCACCGCCGGCGCGCACCCGTACCTGACGCTGCCGGAGCACACCGCGCGGGCGCGGGAGATCCTCGGCGGGACCGCCGACGACGGGCCGGCCCTGGTCGTGGAGCACGCCGCGGTGGTGGCCGAGGGGGTCGACGACGACGACGAGGTGTGGCGGTCGCGGGCCCACGATCACCTCAACGTCTATACGGGCCTGCCGAACTATCGGAACTCGTGGACCCGGCAGGGGTTCGACGAGTCGGACTACGTGCGCGGGGGCAGCGATCGGCTCAAGCACGCGATGGTCACCCGCGGGGTCGAGGCGACGCGGGCGCGGGTGCAGGAGCACCTGGACGCAGGGGCTTCGACCGTGCTGGTGCAGGTGCTCGGCGAGAACGTGCTGACGCCGCCGGTCGAGGACTGGCGGATCGCGGCCGAGGGGCTGCTCGGCTGACGCCTGGTCGCCAGACTGCGCGGACCGGAGACGCGTCGGTTGCCAGAGGGGCTTGTCAGTCTCTGTTTTTTCGGAGAGCCGGTTGATCCTCGCCACTGACCGCTGGCGACGCTCGTAGATCTCCCCAGTACTCCTTAGCAGCAATGTGGTTTGTCGAGTACACCCGTGCGGGACGGAACGCCGCCAACGATCGCTGCTGTGACTCTTACCTTCGTTTGGCGGGATTTCGCAGGGTCGTTTGGCGGTGTCAGGTGATGCCGATGACGAGGGTGGATCGGGCGGCTTCGACGACGTCGTCGGTGATGGTGTTGAGCTCGTTGATCTGCATGATGCGCTCCATCTGCGTGAACAGTCTGTCGACGAGGCGGAAGTTGCCGCGGGTGATCCGTGTGATCGCGGCGAGGGCTTGAGCGTCGGTGAAGTCGTCGGGGTCGAGGGGGTGGCCGTATTTGGGCCAGCGACGTTCGAGTACGAATCGCAGTTCGTCTTTGCTCAGTGGCCGGTACTCGTGTGCGAATCCGACGCGGCTGTAAAGCTGCGGGTAGCGGCTGAATCTCTTCTCGATCCCGGGCATGCCGATGAGGATGACGGCGACGTTGTCGCGGTCGTAGTGGTCTCGCACCATTTCCAGGGCGGTGGCATTGAGTCGGTCGGACTCGTCGATGATGATCAGCTCGACGTACTTCCGCAGGTGTCTGGGTCGTGTCTGCAGTTCGCCGGTGTTGATCAGATGCTCGTCGATGCACGCAGATACCTGGACCGTCAGTCCGGTGAGATCGTCTCTGACCTGACGCGGGGTGCTCAGGACCGCGGGGGTGTAGAAGACTGTCCGTTTCCTGGCCAGTGCGGCATAGATCGGGAAATCGGAGTCATCGCGTGGTCCCCATTCTTCGAGGAGTCGCTCGGCTTTGTGCCAGTTCGCATACCGTCTGGCAGACAGTGTTTTACCGATCCCGGCTTGGCCGTAGCAGATGCCGATGGTGTGTTGCCGGCGTACGGCGTCGGCGAACTCGACGAATCTGCGGTGCTGTTTGGTGGCGATGAACCGTTGCGGAGACATCAGTCATCCTCCAGGTAGGTGCGAAGTTTCGTCTTCCTCTGGGTGGGTGGGGTCGGTGCCGCCGGGGCCGGAAATGAGGGGTCTTGGTGGCCGGTGACGACGGCAATGCGCTCGGTGATCTGGCCGCGTAGCTCGCGTCGGCGGGCTGCGCGTGCGTGTTGAATGTCTTTGAGGCTGACTGTGGTCGATGCGTGATCGGGGTCCACGGCCTTACAGATGTACTGGTTCTTGTGGAAGACGTGAATTTCGGAGATGTCGCGGGGGTCGTAACGGATCACGACCTGTTCTTTGACGTAGGCGGCCAGCAGTGGTGAGACGTACCGCAGGCCCTGGAAGCGCACTCCGTCGCGGTGGACGATGCGCGTTTTGGCCACGGTCAGCAGCAGCAGGTTGAGATCATCGACGGTCTCGGGCAGGCGGGGAAGCCACCCGTCGCCGATCCAGGTCCGGTAGGGGCTGTCGCCAGTCTCCGGATGGGTGCGGTGGTGATACTTGGCACCGATGAACTCGCCGATCGCGGTGTCGAGTTCGGGCAGCGTCAGTACCGGCTCGGGGTGCCGCTGACCGCGGGTGAGATAGCCCGGCAGCTCGGCAAGGAGTTCGGTGTTGATCGTGCCGAAGATTCGCTCGATCTTGCCGCGGCCCTGTGGCCTGGCGATGGTCGAGTAGATGATCTGAAAGTGCAGGTACTTGGCGGTCTGGGCGAGATGGTGGCTGGTGAAGTCGGTCCCGTGATCGACGTAGAGCACATCGGGCAAGCCGCACATCGGCCAGTTCGGATCGCTCTTCGGCCAGATTGCGTGCCGCAACGCCAGCGCGGTGTTCATCGCAGACGGTGCGCCGAGGAAGACCATGTAGCCGCACACCGCCCGGGAGTAGTCGTCGAGGATGACGGTCAACCAGGGCCGGGCGGGCCGCCCGTTGGCGTCGAGGATGAGGATGTCGAGTTCGGTGTGGTCGGCCTGCCAGGTGGCATTGGCCCGCTCGGCGCGGTGTCGCCACACCAGCTCGTAGGTGTCCCGGTAGGCCGCCGCGCCCTGGTGGGCCAAGGTCACCATCCCGGGATCCAGACCGGTCACGATGGCCCGCACGGTGCTCACTGAGACCATCGGCCATCCGCGGCGGGTGGCGGTCGTGGCGGCTTTGCGGGTGATTGACGCGGTGGTCGGCCGAGGCGTACTCAGCGCCAGGCCTTCGATGTAGGCCACAAGGTCTGGGTGGGTGCGCCGCCCACGCTTGGGTTGGGGTGTATCAAAGATCTTGGACAACCTCTTGAGGCGAGAGGATCGAGATCATGGCAGCGAGTTCGAGGCGGAAGTTCAGTCCGCAGTTCAAGACCGAGGCGGTGCAGCTGGTCCTGCAGAGTGACCGCTCGATTGCCGAGGTGGCCGGGGAGTTGGCGATCAACCCGGGCACCCTGGGCAACTGGGTTCAGACCTGACTTCCACAAGTTTTAGTGTCACCCTGCGTTGATCGCGTCGATGACGGCTCGCGCGGCGTCCGGGATTGTGGGCTCGACGAGCATTTCGTGGTCGCCGATGGCGACGGTGACCGTGCGCAGCGGCCGCAGGGTGGTGACGATCTTCTTGATCGACATGCCGGTGACGTCCTGCAGGTGCCGCGCCACGGCCAGGGCCGCGAACACGACGGTGAGGTGAGCTTCGATCGCATCGCGGGTGCGGTGGAAGATCGGGCGCGCCCTCAGGTCGGCCTTGGCCATGCGGAAGGACTGCTCGACCTTCCAGAGGTCGTGATAGGCCGCCACGACGGCATGGCCGTCCATCGCGGCCGGGGCGATGTTGGTGACATACCCCTTGTAACCTGCAGATTCGCGGGCCCGCTGGATCGAGGCCTCGTCCAGGATTACCTTCTGGTCGGTGACCACGGGCGAACCGCTGCTTCTTGAGTGGTTCTGCCCGGTCGGCCACGCGTTGGGCGGAGCTTGTCAAGATAATTGTGTGAGTTTTGGTTAGTGATGTCTGTCACATGTGGGGGTCGAAGCGTTCCGGGTAGGCCAGTGCGAGTTCGGCCAGTGCGGCTCGCCAACCGTGGATGGTGGCGCCTTCGACGAGTCTGGGGATCGATTTCCGGGGGCCTGCGTGGCCGTCTGCTCGGCGTTGAGCGTCCTTGGCGCGTTCTCGGTCTCGTCGGTCCTCGATGTTGCGTATGGCTAGCCATAGCAGCTTGATCGCGGCGGCATCGCTGGGGAAGTGCCCGCGGTTCTTGGTGATCTTGCGCAGCTGGTAGTTCAGCGACTCGATCGAGTTCGTGGTGTAGATCAGCTTGCGTGTGGCTGGGCCGAAGGCCAGGAACGGGATGAACCGCTCCCAGGCGGCCTCCCACGACCTGACGGCGGTGGGGTACTTGGCGCCCAGCGGCGATTCGGCGAAGGCCTCCAGTGCGGCTCTGGCGGCCTCGGCGTTGGCGGCGGTGTAGATCGGCTTGAGTGCCTTGGCCACGTTCTTGCGGTCGCTGTAGGACACGAACCGCATCGAGGCCCGGATCAGGTGCACCACGCAGGTCTGCACCTCGGCGAAAGGCCAGGTCGCGGCAATCGCCTCGGACAGTCCGGTCAGCCCGTCGCAGGCCACGATCAGGACGTCTTTGACGCCGCGATTGGCCAGTTCGGCGCACACGCTGGCCCAGAACGCCGCGCCTTCCTTGGCCTGCACCCAGATGCCGAGCACGTGCTTGACGCCCTCAAGATCGACCCCGACCGCGATGTGGGCAGCGCGGGTCTTCACGTGGGCTCCATCGCGGATCTTGATGTGGATCGCGTCCAGGAACACCACCGGGTAGAACGCCTCCAACGGGCGGTGCTGCCAGGCGGCGACTTCGTCCAGGACCGCGTCGGTGACGTTGGCGATGGACTCGTGCGACAGCTCCACCCCCAGGGTCCGCGCGAGGTGGTGCTCGATCTCCCGGACGGTCATTCCGCCGGCGTACAGCGAGATGATCTGGTCCTCCAGCCCGCCGAGCCGGCGGGCGCCCTTCGGGACGAGCTGGGAGGCGAACGAGCCCTGCCGATCGCGGGGCTGATCCAGCTCCACCGGGCCGACCTCGGTGGCCACGGTCTTGCGCGAAGTGCCGTTGCGGTGGTTTCCGTCCCCGCCACGGGCGTGGGCATCGCGGCCCAGATGCTCGGTCAGCTCGGCGCCCATGCCCCGCTCAAGGACGGCCTTGAGCATCTCGTTCAAAAAGCCGTCCTTGCCAGTCAACTCCAACCCTCGCGAACGGGTCTCGGCGAGTACGTGATCAATCAGCGCATCCGAGAACACCTCCCGGCGAAGCCCAGCAGCATCTGATACATCCGTAGCGTCGTGGTCGTCAACAGCCATAGCGTTCATGATTCCTCCTCCGGCTCAACTCACACAGACCATCTGACACGCCCCGCCTTCGCAACCAGGCCCGGTGACGCCGCCGTCACCGGTTCGGGGTTGGTGGCCGAGGACCTGTTGCAGGCCTACCTCGATCGCCTCGCCGCTACGGGCCGGGGAAACGCGGTCTACGAGCGCGCCGCACGGAAGTTCTTGCGCACCTGGCCCGACCCCGAGGCCTGGGCCCAGCAGCCACTTGCCGACCGGCTCGCCGCGGGAAGTCAGACCCGCCCGCTGATCACGTACCTGATGGTTCACCAGGGCCTTCGTCCCGGCTTTGACTATCTGCTCGAACGCAAGCTGTCCTCGATCTGGAGAGAAATCCAGTCCAGCTGGCTGCAGCCGGAGATCGATCGATTTCTGTCTGCATCCGAGGACCTGGGGTTCTCACTGCGGGTGCGGCTGGCGACCGGGTCGCAGGTGCCGGTGCGGCTACTGATCCAGACTGGCCGCCCGATCACCGAGCTGACCCAAAGCGACCTCGATGCGTTCGCCGCAGCCTGCCATGAACGAGGACGGCGTACCGGGACCAGCCACAGCCACTACCTATCGGCGATCAGCACCACCCAGACGGTGCTGTACCACCTGGGCGTGGTCGACCAACTGCCCCGCGCCGGGGGCCCGATCCCGCTGGCTGAGCGACTGGCCGAGATCACCCCATCGATCCGGGACGAAATGGTCGCCTACCTGGAGCGAAAGAAGGCAACCTGCCAGGTCAAGACCGTCTCGACCATGGCCACCCGACTCAAGCACTTCGGTGTGTTCTTGACCGGCATCGATCCTGACCTTGCCAGCGTGGCCGACCTGGATCGGCGCCACCATATCGAGCCCTGGCTGTCCTCGCTGCCCGACTCGGTCAGCGACAAGGACGGAAAACCGATCAGCAACGGCGACCGCAACCGACGCGTGATCGCCGTGATGACGTTCCTGACCGATATCACCGAGTGGGGCTGGGACGCGGCCCCCGGCAGGAAAGTGCTCTTCCGCGATGACATCCCCAAACTCCCGCAGGTGCTGCCACGGTACCTACCGATCGACGCTGATCGGCGCCTGCAACAAGCACTGACCACCCATCCCGCGCTCCTGGCTCAAGGTTCCCCTGGGCAAGATGGCCACCGAGCGGATGGTCCCACTCGATGATCAGACCCTCGAACTGATCGACAGGGTCATCCAGATTCGCTCCCACTGCCAGCCGTTGCCTCACCCGCGGTACCGGCGCCGAGCACAGTTTCTGTTCACCTACCTCGGACGCCGACTGACCCAACAGGGCGTGCGCGCCGAACTCAACCACGCCGCCGATATCGCCGGACTCGACCACATCACCTCCCACCAGCTGCGCCACACCTACGCGACCGCACTGGTCAACGCTGGCGTCTCCCTGCAAGCACTGATGGCCCTACTCGGTCACGTCAGCGCCGAGATGAGCTTGCGCTACGGCCGACTCTTCGACACCACCATCCGCGAGGAATACGAACGAGCCCTGGACCTGGCCAAACAGAACACCCCGCCCCAGAACCCGGCACCGGGCAGCCCCGGTGGCCGGATCCAAATTCCGCTGGCCGACATCACCGGCGGACGTCCCTGGCAGGACACGCCGCTGCTCAAATCGCGCATGGCAGGAGGATTCTGTCTACGAGCCCCAGCCCAGGGCGCCTGCACCTACGCCAACATTTGCGAACACTGCCCCAGCTACCGCACAGAGCCTTCATCATTGCCGATCCTGGCGGCCCAACGCATAGACGCCGAAGCACTTGCCCGCGACGCCGAAAGCCGAGGGTGGATCGACGAAGCCGACCGCCACCACAAGCTCCTGAACCGCCTCGATGCGCTCATCGCCGACACGGAAGCGGCCGCAGGATGACCGCCCGCGGCAAGATCAACCTCGTCGAACGCGCCTGCACAGACCTGGCCCGCGAAGGCCAACCGATCACGGTCGTCGCCATCGCAGCCGCCACCGGACTGAGCCGCTCGACGATCTATCGCAGCACTGAACTGCGCACCATCGTCGAGCACCACAAGCACCCCGAAACTCCGATGGCCTCGCTCACAGATGAACTCGCGACCCTGCGAACCGCGGTCAACTGCCTCGCAGAGCAAGTGCGCCGCCACGACGAGCAACTCCGCCGCATGCGCCGCTGACCGCGTTATCCGGCCAACGGCCCATCAGGCCCCCGATTAGCCGGATAATGCTGGGACAACGCCGCGGCGGAGACGTTCTTCGCCACCCTGAAAAACGAGATGTACCACCAGCAGGTGTTCCATACCCGCGCCCGAGCACGGTTCGCCGTCGCCGAGTACATCGAGGTGTTCTACAACCGTCAAAGACCGCACTCCAGCCTGGGCTACCGCACCCCGGCCCAGGCATGGGCCGACGCCCACAATCCCGCCGCCGAGGACCTAACCGAGGCGGCCTGACACACCCGACATCACCGAGGACCTGTCCACAATCCTTGACACAGCCCATGCTTGATCTCCAGAAGGCCCTGAATGTGGGGAGCAAGGCCGCTGAACAGGTTGTTCATGACCGTGTCCTTCGCGGGGCGATCCCGGAAAAGTCGAGGCAGCACTGGCGCATCCGCTGGGCGTCACCGGCCAGATAGTGTTTGGCCGAGTCGATCGAGCGATGACCCAACGCCCCAGAGATCACCGGCAGCACGGCGCCGTCTTCTAGCATCCGGGTCGCAAGCGAGGCCCGCAGCACCCGGAACCCGCGGCCGGAACCGCCCGAAGTACTCGCTCCGGTGCGAGCGAACGCCCGAGCAGAAGCGAAGTGCAGCCCCGACGAGGGAGCCAATGCCGTGAACGGGGCCTGCGAACGCAGAAACACCTGCTCACCCGTGGCGGCGGCGGGTCGCTCGTGCAGCAGGTAGTCGGCGATCGCATCCCCCACATCGGCCAGCAACGGCAATGTCAGGACCTGGACCGTCTTGTGCTGGGTCAGCGTAATCTGAGCCCTGGCCCAGTCGATATCGCTCAACCGGAGGTTCACGATATCGACGGGGCGCAGTCCCGTCCTGGCCGCAAGCAGCAGCATCGCCCGATCCCGGAGCCTGGCTGACGCATCCAGATCAGTCGAGTTGACCAGTGTGTCGATCTCACTCGGGCTCAGGACTCCCACCGGGCTGGTGCGACGGGCCGAGCGACCCGGCACCGCCCTCGATAGCCCGGGCCGCAACTCGGTTTCTTCCAGGAAACGACACAGCACACGAACCGCGGACAAGACGGTCCGCATACTCCCCGGACGGTAGCGCTGGCCAAGATAGGCCACCGCGGCCCCCACGCCCGCAGGTGTCAGCGCGCCCATCTCTGGGGCACCGTGCTCAGGCAGCCACGTCGTGCGCGAGATGGTGGCGTAAAGATTCTGCGTGGTTACTGCGAGCCCCTGATGCTTTAACCAGGCCTCGTACTGCTCTTGAACCGGGCGAAGAGCCTCGTTCAGCGTGTCGTTCGGATGCGTTGTCCGGGAAAGTCGCCACTGGTAGGAGCCGGTGCTGGTCACCTCCAACAGCACCAACGCCGCCTTGCGCAGCAACTTGAACTTCCACGGCTTGTACCGTCCCGCCTGATGCTCGCAGGTCACGAACTCCACGAAGTCGGCAACCGATTCCTCGGTCACCACTGCTGCACCGTCATTGCGCGTGGCGCAGAACGACTCGAACTGGGACCACGCCCACCGATACTGCATCAGCGTCGAGGGCGCCGAGCCCTGCCCGCTGATCGCGGCATCCGCTATCACGATCAGATCGTCCAGGAGAACACTCATCTCCCGCTCACCTCCAAGTAGAAACCGAAAGAGGCGAGCAAGCGTAGAGACGATCTCGTTATCCCGAGGAACTACCACCAAAACCGGCGCCGACCAGCACCTCAGGGTCACGACTCGGGATAACAGAATCCACCGGATAATCCTTGGGCTTGCGCACCCGGCCGGGCAGCACCGCAGCCGAATAGTGGGCGGCCATCTCCCGGTAGGCGTCATTGAGGACGATCTCGCCCTCGCGGGGATGGGTGATCACGCCGGTCCCCGAGGTTGTCGCACGCGATGCGCGGCACTGACCCGCCGAAGAACTCGAACATCGCCACGTGGGCCCGCAGCCAGGTGTCCTGCTTCATGTCCAATGTCGGTTCGACGAAGGCGTACCGGGAGAACGGCAGGCACGCCACGAACAGATACACCCGCCTCGCCTCGCCAGTGACGGGGTCGGTCAGCTGCATCGTCGGGCCAGACCAGTCCACCTCGACGGTCTGCCCGGCCTTGTGCCCGACCCGAGAGGCCAACCCAGCGACCAGTACATGCTGTTGGTACTGCTTACAGAACCGGTCGTACCCCATCGCCGGGGACCCCGAGCCCGTGCACCGGTCGATGTACTCGCCGTGCAAGAGCTTCATCGTCACCCCGACCCGGGCCATCTCCCGATGCACCTCGGCCCAGTCGGGCTCGGCGAACACGCTCGCGTGCTCACCCCGGCCCGGGAACAACAGCGAGTACACCTCGCCGTCCGGTAGATCTGCGACATCGTCCCAGCCGAGCTTGGCGGCATCAGCGGCCTCCAGCACCGCAGCGACGCTGTTGCGTGAGATCTGCTGCGAGGCCGCGATCGCCCGCCCCGACAGGCCCTCGGCGCGCAACTGCAAGACGAGTTTCGCCTTGATCTTCCTTACCATTGGGAACTGCTCCTTCCGCCAGGTGCCCGTTACACCCAGCGGGAGGAGCCTAAGAAGGTGGCTCTGAACGCGAATAACGGAGGCTCCGACGGCGTCCAACGCGTCAAGCCGCCGCTGGCTCTCAGGCCCGATATGACTGGCCCTCAGAAGAGCGAATACTCATGCTCGATCCGGTCCGCCGGGTCCACCCCGCGGTACTCCGGACGGATCGCCCGCACACGGTCCTTCAGGACCGTCATCGAGTGCGGCCACCCGATCCGCTCGGCGAGCACCGTGGCCGGCATCGTCGGGTACTCCGCCAGGAGCTTGCGGATCTCCGGCTCAAAGGCGTCGACCAGCGATCCCTTCCGAGCCCGCGGGTACTTCGGCGGCTCCGACGACGCCAACGCCGACCTCACCGTGTTCCTCGCTATACCCAACCTCCTCGAGATCTCCTTGATCGGAACCCCCTCGCTGTTGTGCAAGCGACGTATCTCGGCCCACTGCTCCACTGCAATCACCCTCCCAGGGTCGGGAGGGGTCAAACTTCACCCGTCACCCGGGGGTCAGTATTCACGCGCCGTCGACAACTGGCCCCCGGAGGCAATACCGGTGGACCCCAGTGAGACGAATATTCACTGGATCGCCAGCGGATCGAGGCTCAGGGCTATCGCTCGTGCCAGAACATCCTCGCCCTGGCCCGCGGGGACAACAAGATGCTGCTCGAGCGGGCCTGTGGCCAACTCGTCTCCGAGACCTCCCGCCGGGCGATCAGCTACACCGCCGTCAAGCAGCAGCTGGCGGCCCTGAGGACCCAGGCCGCCGCCCGGCCCACCACCACGCAGCCGGCGGTGGCGGCTGACGGACCGGCTGGAGCCGCCGCCGGGTCGGCGAGATACCACCGGGGCGCATCTGGCCGGGCCCGAGCAGTTCAGCCTCGCCGCCCTCACAGGAGGCCCGAGCCCGAGCAGCGGCACCGCGGGGCGGGAGGAGCTGCAGTGACTGATCGTCATCTCACCGACGCCGACATGCCACTGTTCACCCAGTTGCGGATGACCGCGTTCGGCCAGACCGTCATCGACTTGGCCAACGATCCCGCCTGCGACGAGTGGACCTTCTCGGAGAAGATCTTCCACGCCCTGGACAAAGAGATCACGGCCAGGCAGAAACGCCGGACCCAGAAACTACTCAAGGCCTCCAGATCGCCAAACCCTGACGCCTGCGTAGAAGAGATCCGCTACCTGCCTGACCTCAGGCGTCATCCGCGAGCTAATCGCACGACTGAGTAGCTGTCAATGGATCGACGCCACTCGTAATCTCGTCGTGCTCGGCCAGTCCAGCGTGGGCAAGACCTACCTCGTCCAGGCACTGCTCAATGCCGCGTGCCGAAAGTACTACACCGCGAGGTTCTTCCGACTCGACGACCTGGCCAACCGGCTCGCCGTTCTGGAGCCGACCTCGCAGCGCAGGCTGGACTTCCTCACTGACCTGCACAACTGTGACCTGCTGGTTCTCGATGACTTCCTGACCACGCCGGTGGCTCCGCACACAGCGGCGGAGCTGCTCAACATCCTTGCCGCTCGGGAAGGCCGGGGCTCGACTCTGGTGACCTCGCAGTTCGATCCGCCCGATTGGTACAAGTCGCTCCAAGACGCGGTCATCGCCGAATCGATCCTCAACCGGATCGTCGCCGGCGCCGAGATCATCGCCCTCGACGGCCCGAACATGAGACGACACCTCGCCACGGCAACGCCATAGCGGCCCAGCGGTCGGACGGGCAGATGCCGCTATCCGATGCCCGTCCGACCGCTACCCGATCATCAGAACCGCGCTTTCCGAAGGGCGTCCCAAACACACAGCATTGAAGGAGTGAGCAGTATGACCCAGAACCGAGCAGTCCATGTTGCCCGAGCGGCCGGAACCGGAGCGGTGGCCGGCTTAGCCTGGATCCACCGATGAGATGAACTTCTAGCGCGGTGTGGGAACGCGAGAATGCCCTTCTGAACTGGCAAGATACGACTTGCTTAAGGTCCGTATCGCCAATTCAAGAAGGGCATCCCGCAGATGCAACTATCTCACACTCTGCCCGTAAGCTTCGCGACGTTCGATGAGCCCAACCTCGTGTCGGGCGCCGGCCTCGTGCCGCTGATGAAACTCGCCGACCGGGCGGGCCTGCACCGGCTCGGTGACGAGCATCTGAGCGTGCCCACCGACAAGGGCTCCAACGGTGGAGTGAAACTGGCCTCGCTCGTGGCCGGGATGGCCGCAGGCGCGGATAGCATCGACGACATGGCCCTGCTGCGCCACGGGGCGATGGGCACACTCTTCGACCGCCCGTACGCCCCTTCGACGCTGGGATCGTTCCTGCGGCAGTTCACCTTCGGCCACGTCCGCCAAACCGATGCGATCGCCTCGCGGTTCGTGCGCGCACTGGCCGAACACACCGGACTGCTCGGTCATGAGTCGGACACCGGGACGGTGATGGTCGATATCGACGACACGATCGTGGAGGTCTACGGACACGCCAAGCAGGGCGCCTCGTTCGGCTACTCCGGGGTACGTGGCCTGAACGCGCTGCTGGCCACGGTCTCCACCGAGCAGGCTGCTCCGGTGATCGCCGCTCAACGGCTGCGCAAGGGCTCTGCCGGGTCCCCGCGAGGGGCTGCCCGGCTGGCCACCGACACGCTGGCACTGATCCGCCGCACCCACCTTCACGGCCGTGACGTGCTGGTCCGAGGCGATTCGGCGTTCTACTCCCACAGCATGGTCACCGCCTGCCTGGCCGCCGGAGCCGAGGTCTCGGTCACCGTACGCATGGACCCGGCGGTCAAACGTGCCATCGCCACCATCGACGACGACGCGTGGACCACGATCAACTACACCGACGCGATCTTCGACGAACACACCAACCGTTGGATCTCCCGCGCCGAAGTCGCCGAGGTCGACTTCACCGCATTCACCTCGAAGCCCAAGAACGACCAGGTGCCGGGTCGGCTCGTGGTGCGCCGTATCCCCGACCTGAATCCCAAGGCTGCAAGTGGGCAGGCGAGCCTGTTCGATACCTGGCGGTTCCATGCGTTCTTCACCACTACATCCGTAGAGCAGTACGACACAGTGGCGGCCGACAAGACCCACCGCGCACACGCGATCATCGAGAACGTCCACGCTGACCTGAAAGCCTCCGCGCTGGCGCACCTGCCCTCGGGCGTGTTCAACGCCAACGCCGCCTGGCTGACCTGCGCCGTCATGGCGTTCAACCTCACCCGCGCCGCCGCCACCCTGACCACAAGCTCGAGCCTGGCACGCGCGACGACCGCGACGATCCGCCGCAAACTCATCAACATCCCGGCCCGGATCGCCTCCTCAGCCCGGCGGCTCCGACTCCATCTACCCGAAAGCTGGCCATGGCAAACAGCCTGGCAGGCGCTCTACGACACCGTCTTCTCCCCGCGCCGGCCCAACGTGCCGATCTGACTCCCAACTCCAGCACCTACGACCAGGAACCAAAGTGGAAAGCCGGGCAGACCGGCGGACCTCACACGCCCTCCATACGGTCACGACCCACGACCATGCCAGCGACCGCCCCGGCTACTTCATCGGTGAATTGAGGCTTAGTAGGGGCCGGATTGATGGTCATCGGCGAGAAAGCCGAACAGGCGATCACGGGCAGGCCGAACTCGTACGTCCCGGCGCGCGCCCTGCTCACGCTGTTGGGCCAAAAGCCTGGCGACGACGACCGCCCGGACGGGTGGAACCACCTCATGCACTTCAGCACCGGCGCGGCGCTGGGTGCTATTCGCGGCGTGTGGGCGGCCACCGGGATCCGAGGAGTTCATGCGACCGTGTGGCACACCGCCGTCCGGCTGGGATTTGACCAAACCGTGGAAAACGCCACCGGAGTCGGAGCGCCGCCGTCGACCTGGCCCGCGAGTGAGCAGGCCGTGGACAACCTTCACAAAGCCGTCTTCGGCGCGGTCGCCGAACGGCTGCTACCGCCCACCCTGCAGTCACAGCGTGGACGCATCAGCCACTGACCCCCGCCCTGAAGATGGTGGACATCGCTAGCCACAGCAGCGCGACCGCCGAGATTCTGCACTCGGGAAGTGACCGCGGTTCTTGCTGACCTTGCGCAGCTTCTCCAGGCATGGGTCAGTGCAGCCGGAAGCCGGACGGGCCACTTATCCGACGCTGTCCCGGTGTGCCGGTGCTGTGGAACTGGCCGTGGTCTTGTGGTCACGCGCAGCAGTGCCCGGGGCAAGGAACGCTAGCAAGACTGCGGCGGCGGCGGTGAGGATTGCCAACGTAAGTGTGGCCTGACTGCTGCCGTTGACAAATGCCTCTTTGGCGTAGTCGACCAATGGTTGCGCCATTGGTCCGGCTTGTGCGGCGACCTCTAGGGCGGCGGCCAGGGAGTCGGAGACCGGACCGCGGGCAGGTTCGGGTAACTGAGGCAGGGCGGGTTGGATGTGGCGGGTGTATCCGGCGGCCAGCACACTGCCGGCCACTGCGATCCCCATCGCAGCGCCGATCTCGCGGGCCGCATCGTTGACCGCGGCGGCGACCCCGTGTTTGCTCTCCGGAGTTTCGGCGACGATCGCGTAGGTCGCCGGGGCTGTGCATAGTCCGAGCCCTGCACTCATGATCAACAGCGGCCACAGCAGGTCGAGGTAACGTGCGTCGACGGTCATCCGGCTGACCAGCATCAGGCCAACTGCGATGGTCACCAGACCGGCGACGGTCATCACTCGTAGTCCAAATCGCTGTGACAGTCGGGGGGCGATCACCGAGATCACGATCAGGGGGACCGTCATCGGCGCTAACCCCAACGCCGAGGCCAGCGGTCCATATCCCAGGATCAGTTGCAGGTACTGCACCAGGAGTAGGAATACCCCGAAAGTGACCAAGAATTGGATGGCCACCGACAACGAGCCGGCGCTGAAGCCGCGCTTGGCGAACAACCGAACATCCAACAAGGGGGCCGAGGATCGCAGCTCAATCAGGATAAAAAAGGCTGTCGCCAACATGCCGGCCCCGGCGCTGGCGAGAACGATCGGGTCGGCCCAACCCCGCGCTGGAAACTCGATCGTGGCGAATACGATTCCCGCAACCGCGACTGCAGCTGCCGCCGCGCCCACCCAGTCCACGGGAGGGTGATCATGCTGGCTGGACTCAGCGATTGTGCATGCCAGCGCGGCCAGTAAGGCTCCCGCTGCGGTCAGTCCAACAAATACCGACACCCACGACCAGCGCTCAAGCAACACCCCGGCGCCGAGGATGCCTAACACTGCTCCGGAGCCGGCGACTCCAGCCCACACACCTACTGCTCGGCCGCGATGAACGGCGGCGAAACCAGCAGTCAGAATCGAGAGCGTCGAGGGCATTACCAGCGCAGCGCCCGCCCCGGCAATCGCTCGCGCAGCGATCAACCAGGCCGGGTCAGACAGCAGCAGGGGAAGTGCGGACGCAATGGTGAATATCGCCAGGCCTATTACGAGAACTGCGCGTCTGCCATAGCGGTCACCGATCGCTCCAGCGGGCAGGACCAGGCACGCCAGTACCAGCGTGTAGCCGTCGACGATCCAGGTCAGCTGGGCTTGCGTCGCTCCAGTCTCTACCGCAATCTCCGGTAATGCCGAATACAGCGCGGCCATGGCCGCGACCACCAACGCCACGGCTAGGCACGACACCGTGAGCATCCACCATTCGGCTCGGGTCCACCGGGATGACTCGGTGATGGCCTGTTGGGGTGAGTGCATCGCCCGCCCCTTGCTGTGAGATGGTCGGTCTTGGTCTGAGACAAGTAGTATCACAGTATCCGGCTGGCTGGACAGGTCAGCTTGGACGAGAAGTGACCGTCGGCCGAAGGGGGAGAGCGTGAACGACTGGAGTGCTGACCGGCCCGCTACGGACGACGATCAGCTCGATCCGCGACTGCTGCGCTCACGAAAACGATTGCTCGACGCTGCCACGCATCTCCTGAGCACTGGCGGTGTAGAGGCGGTTACCGTCGAGGCGGTCACTCGAATGTCAAAGGTTGCGCGGGCCACGCTCTATCGGCATTTCGGCGGGACCGCCCAGTTGCTTGCGGCGACCTTCGAGCGGGTGTTGCCTCGCGTCGAAGTCTCTGCCACCAGTGGGTCGGTACGCGACCAACTCATCGCGCTTCTCACGGCCCAAGCCGACCTGATTGACCAGGCGCCGCTGAACATTACGACTCTGGCTTGGCTGTCAATCGGATCAGTCGGCGGCGATCCTGCCGATTCGGCCGCGATCACCTCACTGCGTAGTCGAGTCATCGAGGAATACCGGCAGCCCTTTGACCGCATCCTCACACATCCTGACGTTCGAGCACAGCTCGGCAACGTCGACACCACCTTCGCGATCGTTCAACTCCTGGGTCCCGTCCTGTTCGCTCGCCTTACTGGGCTCTGCACCGTCGACCACGACGGATGCGTGCAACTCGTTGATGATTTTCTTGCTGCCCGCAAGCAGGGAGGCGAACCCATCCCGGCCGAGTCCATCCACGACCTGAACCGCCCTGGCGCCGGCGGATCTCGCTAAATCGGGGCTTCTTCTTGTCGGATGGGTGTGACCGCTCGATCGCCGAGGTCGCCGGGGAGGTGGCGAGGCAACCCTTGAGCCCGGTCGTTTCGGTGCGAGCGGCGGCGAGCCATCCGCTGCAGTCTGAGTGCGGCCGGAACTTCTACCGTCCAGTTTTGACTTCCCGATTAGCCCCGGTGTTTCATGGGGATCTGCGGATCGCTGGGCGAAAATAGACCGAAGTGCTTCCTGATCAGGGGAAACTGGGACTTGTCTAAGGTTCCATGTTCTCCAGCAGAAAGCACTCGGTAGGTGAAGCGTACTTCGTGGTCGGCCGGTCTGTCCGTTACTGCTGATGGTGTCGGGGTGGTCTCGCATGCCGGGGCCATCGTGCCTCGGCTTCTGGCTGATCAGGTCGGTCTGACCGCCGAGCTGTCAGGGGCCATGGCTCGCCGCCGGTTCATCCCGATCCACGATCGCGGCCGGGTGTTGATCGACGTCGCGGTGATGCTCGCCGATGGCGGCGAGTCCATTTCCGACATCGGCGTCCTGCGCCACCAATCCGGGGCCCTGGGCCCGGTGGCGTCGGCCCCGACGGTGTGGCGCACACTCGATGAGGTCACCCGCCGGCAAGCGCAAGAAGATCCAGGCGGCGCGAGCTCGCACGCGGCGGCACGTGTGGTCCCACCTGCCCGGCGGAGTACCCGCATCGGCGTGTGCGGGGCGGGATCTGGGATCGACGGTCGTGCTCGATGTGGATGCCACCATCGTGGTCACGCACAGCGAGAAGGAACATGCAGCTCCGACATATAAGAGCACGTTCGGGTACCACCCGATCGGGGTGTGGTGCGACAACACAGAAGAGTTTCTCGCCGGGAGCCTGCGCCCGGGCAACGCCGGGTCCAACACCGCTGCCGACCACATCGACGTCCTGGGCCAGGCAATCGCGCAGATCCCCGCCAGTCATCGGCGTGATCTGCTGATCCGCTCCGACGGTGCCGGCGCCTCCCACGACTTGCTGGAGTGGATCACCGAGCAGAACCGCGTCCGTGGTCGACGGGTGGAGTACTCGGTCGGCTTCGCTATCACTGCCCCGATTCGCCGGGCCATCGCGACCTGCCCCGAAGCCGCGTGGGGACCAGCGCTCAACCCCAACGGGGACATTCGCGACGGGGCCGACATCGCGGAGCTGACCGGGTTCCTCGCTCCCGGGATGCTGGCCAAGTGGCCAGACGGGATGCGGGTCATCGTGCGCCGCGAACGGCCCCACCCGGGTGCTCAGTTGTCGATGTTCGAGGAGATCGACGGGTGGCGCTACCAGGCTTTTGTCACCAACACCGCCACCGGCCAGCTCCAGTTCCTCGAGGCCCGACACCGGGCTCACGCCCGGGTCGAGGACCGGATCCGTCACGCAAAAGACACCGGCCTGGGCAGGCTTCCCTCGCGGGAGTTCGCGGTCAACCAGGCTTGGCTGGTGGCGGTGATGATCGCCGCTGACCTGGTGGCCTGGACTCGGATGCTGGCCTGCATCGGCGAGGCCGCCGTTCTGGCCTTGTGCGAGCCCAAAGCGCTGCGCTACCGCTTCCTTCACGTGGCAGCCCGACTGGTCCGTAGTGGCCGGCGGCGGCGCGTGAAGATTCCCGAAACATGGCCGTGGGCCACCGCCATCGTCGCAGTGTTCAACACGATCGCCGCGATCCCCAAACCAGCCTGACCTCACCTGCCCGCCCACGACAGCACCACCGGAGACCCGCCCACCGGCAGCGCCAGCCGGCACACACGCACGCCCACACGCGAAAACAAGCCCGCCGTCACCCGACAGCAGCAGTCACACCGGCCCGTGAATCAGCGGGGTTAGTCAGGCTGCTGCAAGCGATCGCGAAGCTGACTCCAGAGCTTCAGCCAGTTGAAGCTCGAGCGTGGGCAGGAGGCTAACCGCCGAAGCCACACGTTCCAGCCGAGTACGCACATCGACCTCGTGCTCGATCCCGGCTCGGCCGGCCTCCGTCCATGTCTGTGCACAGTGTCTGGCGGCTACAGCGAGATCTTCGGTCGCGAGGTCACCGGTCAAACGTGCCACGTCCGCGCAGCCGTCAGCGAGCAGCTTTCGGAACAGGCCGCCACCGGTGCCGGCCTTCTCGATGAAAGCGCTCAAGCTGAATAAGAGGATCTCGAGTTCGTCAGCCGGTAGATGGGACCAAGTCCGGACATCAGCGGCGAGCTGGGCGACCGCTGCTAAGCCTTCGGAACCGCTCACCGCGGTCGTGAGATCAACGACTCCTGGCGGAGTTGGGTGGCGCATGTTCGCTGCCGATTGACGGAAAGCCGCTGCGGCAACCTGCGCAAGGTCTGGTAACTCATGCGGCCAGGCGATGCGGTACGTGGTGTGACGTGTCGGTTGTGGGAATGACATCGACGACCGTGCTCGAGCGAGAGCGTCGAACGGAACCTTTTGGACCTCGGCACGGTCGTTGTCAACAACGAAGGCGATCCTCTCCGCCTCGTCGTAACCAATTACCACGATATCGTGGCGACTCATTTGGAGCCGAACCCGCAGGTAGGGCAACTCCGCGATGTCGCCCCATATCAGGGCTGGCCTTCCGGCATCGACCTCCTGGCTAATCCACGACCATCCTTCTCGGGGATCGTCGGTCGTGAGCACTTGGACCTGTGCGCCCAGTAGATGGGGGAGATTTACTTCGAAATCGGAGTCTCTCCCTACCAGATAAAGCGGCGGGAAGAGGTCGCTCGAGCGCAAGTAGGACAGGCCAAGTGACCCCCCGAGGGTGAAGACGAGACCTTCATCGGGCGGTCCTTCCCAGCCGAGGCCTTGCCAGTGCAGGAGGTCTCGCATCGCGGCTGAGCCGCAGTGCCCCCCGACCCGATGTGGATAGTTCTCGATGAGCGTCTGGCGAGTCATCAGAGTTCCTTTCTGAACGGCAGGCGGGCACGAACCGGGCTCTCTTGCTGCGCCAGTGGGATGTCAGCGCCGTTCGTCGAGGCTCCGCCGCTGACCGTGCGAGTCTCGCTCGGGACTGGCTTACCCATTGCGCAAGGAATCGGGAGAACCCGTATGGGCGAAATCGGTCCGGACGAAAGGACGCTGCTGTGTGATGACCTGTTTGCTGAGCATGAAATCACGGGGACGATTGATGCAGTCTGCAGCAAGGAGTTCGCCATCACGGAGGTAGAAGCAGCTGAAGTCGCGGTCCCGGGTGGGGTCACCGCTGAGGACGACTTCGTCGTAACCGGTGTTGAGACCGGCGATCTGCAGCTTGAGATCGTATTGATCTGACCAGAACCAGGGCAGCGACACTGCGCTCTTGGACTTCCCGCAAAGGGTAGCCGCGGCGAGTTTCGCCTGATCGGTTGCTCCGGGTACGCACTCCAGCCGGACTCGGCGACCGTATCGAGAGATGTACTTGCTGGCACAGTCTCCGGCGGCAACGATGGCTGGGTCACTGGTTCGGGCGTGCTCGTCGATCACCACACCATCGTTCAGGGTCAAGCCCGCCGCCTCGGCGAGTTCTGTTCTCGGTTCAACACCGATACCCACGATGACCAGATCAGTCGGAATCGACTCGCCAGTAGATAGTGTGACCTCCCGGACGCAGTCGTCTCCGACTAATGCTGCGACTTTGGCGCCCGTTCGGATATCGATGCCCTCCTCTCGGTGGATCCGCTCGAAGAACGTTGATACGTCGGGAGCAGTGACCCGCTCGAGGACGCGAGTGGTCGCCTCGAGCACGGTGACGTCCAGGTCCAGTGCCCGTAGTGAGGCGGCCGTCTCAAGTCCGATGTAGCCGCCCCCGACGATCACCACCCGCCGCCCGGGGGTGGCGGACGTGCGGATCTTCTCGACGTCTGCGGCGGTCCGAAGGTAATGGACCCCGGCGAGATCGGCCCCAGGAACGCGGAGCTGACGAGGGCGGGCTCCCGTGCACAGCGCGAGCTTGTCGTATGTCAGTGTGTCGCCGGTGCTCATAACGATGTGCCCAGCCGAGCGGTCGATCGCCTCCACGTGCGCGTTGAGAAGCTGGATTCGCTGCTTGGAGTAGAAGTCCGAACTGCGGATGGTGATCTCGTCGAGGGTGGTTTTCCCGGCGAGATACGCCTTCGACAGTGGCGGGCGCTGGTAGGGCACCGTGGGCTCCTCGCCGATGAGGACGATCTCACCGCTCCACCCGTCCTGCCGTAGGCTCGCCGCGAGTTGGGCTCCGGCATGGCTGGCACCGATGATGAGGGCTCGCTGCGATGTCATGTGCCGGATTTCGGGGTGAGGCGCACCATCATCTTGCTGATACCCCGCACGAAGTTGGACTGCACGTACTCGGGTTCGCCGACGACCTCGATGTTCTCGAAGCGGGGGAGCAGCTCTTCCCAGAGGATCCGCAGCTGCATTTCGGCCAGTCGGTTGCCCATGCACCGGTGTACGCCGAACCCGAAGGAGATGTGGTTGCGGACGTTGGCCCGGTCGATGATGAAGTCATCGGGCCGCTCGAACACACGCTCGTCGCGGTTGCCTGAGGCGTACCACATCACGACCTTGTCACCCTTACGGATGAACTGACCGTTCAAGATAGTGTCAGTCTTGGCGATTCGGCGCATGTAGGCCAGCGGCGTTTGCCACCGGATTATCTCGGAGACCATGTTGGGGATCAGGTCAGGGTTGGACTTGAGCTTTTCGAACTGGTCTGGGAACCGGTTCAGCGCCAGAACGCCACCACTCATCGAGTTCCGGGTCGTATCGTTCCCTCCGACGATCAACAGTACGAGATTGCCCATGAACTCCATCGGACGGTCGATCAGATCCTTGGTGTTCTCGTTGCTCTGCAGCATGGTGACCAGGTCGAAACCGGGTTCCTCCCCCTCTGCTAACCGAGCCTTCTTGTCGTACCACAGAGAACTCAGACCGCTCGCCATCTCGCGTATTCCGTCGAACGTCTCGTCGAGGTCCGCAGGACCACCGTTCGCTTCCTCGAACGAAGTTGCAATATCTGACCAGTACACGAGTTTGCGACGTTCCTCGTAGGGGAAGTCCAAGAGCGTCGCGAGCATGCGAGCTGTCAGTTCGATCGATACAGCCTGGACCCAATCGAACGGCTGATTCACCGGCAAGTCGTCTAGTACCTCGCGAACCCGAGACCGAATGAGCGTCTCCATCTCGCGCAGGTTCTTCGGCGCCACCACCCCCTGCACAGCTGCTCGCTGCACGTCGTGGCGCGGTGGGTCCATCGCGATGAACATCTCGATATCGAGAAAACGAGGCGGGGCCCCGATCACTATCATCGGCTCGGCGGAGAAGACCTCATGGTTCTTATCGACCGCGATGATGTCTTCATGTCGGGTCACTGACCAGAACGGCCCGAACGCACTGTTGGGCTGAAAGTGGACCGGAGCCTCGTTTCGCAGGCGCTCATAGTAGGACTGCCAGCGTCCTTGCCGATAGAGAAAGGGATTACTGAGGTCGATGTCGGCGAGTTCGACGTCCTCGACGGGGGGGATGGGCTTCTCTACGAAGAGCTTCTTCCCATTCGTCCTTGTCACCCAGCGCCGAGTCCTGTCGTACAGATGGGCGCCCCGGATCTGCAGATCCATCGGGATGGCCGACTGAACCTTGTCGCCGATCGTATCGGAAACCTTCACGTGTCTCACCTTGTCTTTCGTCGTTACATCTGGAACGTCGTTACATCTGGAACTCTGGCACCTGGACGGTAAGGCCGTCCCAATCCGCGGACGCGGTCATCTGGCACGACAGTCGGGAGGTCGGCAGCCGTTCGGGGTTCATTGAGAGCATCTCTTCTTCACTTGCTCCCGAGAGGCCCACCACGTCGGACCATTGCGGATCAACGATGACATGACACGTGCCGCACGCGGCTTCGCCTCCGCAATCGGCGTCGATTCCGGGCACCGCGTTGTTGACGGCGATCCGCATGAGTGACTGCCCCTCCTCCAAGGGCACCACGTGCTCCTCTCCCTCATGTGAGACGAAGGTTACGACTGTCATCGCTGGCTCCTGCATGGTTGTTCGGGTAATAGCTGCTCACAGCATTGCTAACAACGACGACTGCGGCTAGGTTAATTGAGGGCAGAAGCTTGTTAATTTGGCTCAGAAGGCGGGGCGATGAATCTTGATCGCGAGGGCGTGCCACCGCTCGTGTTCGCGCAGTTACTTGAGAGCCCAGTTCTGGAGCAAGACGCCGTTGCACGGTTTCGCGAGATCATGGATCGTGAGCGAAGCGACGTCGAGTCACTTCTCGCCATCAACGCCCAAGTTCCCCTGCGGTGGATCAGGGAAGCCTTGCCCGACCTCGACGTTGACCAAGCAACGACCCTCGGTTTGGCGTTCGCCCAGCATGCTCATCTGACGTCCTTCGGACCATTAAGCGTCCCACTAGTAAGCGCAGGTTCCGCAGGCGAGATATTGGAATTGCTTGCCTACCTGCCGCTAATAACCCCAGCCCTGAGTGCGCAGTTCTACGCAGGTGGACACGGAGTGTCTGTCGCGCTCAATGGGCAGACGGGCGATCGAGTCCTAGACTCCCTAGTGGTCACCTACTGTGGTGCGGTCCTGCTGAGGCTGCTGAATATACTCGTTGGCGATGCACCAGACATCACACTCTCACTGGGTTGGCCCGCTCCGGAAGGTCTGCCCGTGGATCAGGATTGGTTAGCTGGTCGCCTGGTATTTGACGCTTCACTGTCCATTCTGCATTTTCCCGTTGACGCGGTCAATCACGTCTGCCGGTTCTCTGATCCCGTGGCGTATCGACTCGCTATCAGTGACTTGCAGCGAAGGCTCGACGAGCGGAGTAAAATCGCCTCGTATTCGGACAAGGTGAGACGTCTGATAGAGAAGCGTCCCGCAGATTGTGGAAGTCAGTGGATTGCAGACGAACTCTCCATCTCTACGAGCACACTTAAGCGGCGCCTCTCTGAGGAAGGGATGACCTATCGCGGACTGCGCCAGTCGGTCATTCGTGAGTACGCGATTCTTCGTTTACTGGACGGATCTGTGTCCGCGAGCGAGATCGCCACGGACCTCGGATATAGCGACCTCGCCAGCTTTTCACACGCTTTCAAGCACTGGACCGGCCACCCGCCGACGGGGTTCCGTCGTAGGTAGCGCTGCCACTTGGTTGACTCGTACAGGGCAACTGGCAATGCACGGTGCCTTCAGCTTCGCCCTTTCTTTGGGCGTGGCGTTCAATAGCTTCAGGCTCCGCCGACACCCTCGACGTATTCGGGCCTGGTGCTCGCGGCGGTGAGTTTGGCCTAAGCCCTCGAGTTTCTCTGTGACTGCAAAAAGTGTTCAACCTCGACCACGATGAACAGGGCAGTGGCAGTAATAACAGTGCGGCCCTCTGCATCCTCCATCGTGGACTTGAGGTCCAATTTCCGGCCATCGCGAGACCGAACTGCAGCGCGCAGGATGTACGGGGTGTCGAGTAGTGCTGGCGCAAGATACTCGAGCTCGAGACGGCGCGTCACGGCGAGCTCGCCGACCGAATACAGCAAGAAGCCGAAGAGGTCGTCAATCACGGTCGCTACCGCGCCGCCGTGTGCAATGCCCGGTGCCCCGACGTGGCGCTGGTCGAACTGGTGGTGTGCGACGACGCCGTCTCCGTCACGCCGTACCGAGAGGAAGTGACCATTCGGGTTCTCTGGTCCACAGCCAAGGCAGTTGGGGTGGTGGGGAGGAAGCTCGGAGGAACCGGATTCCATGCGCGTGAACGAGGCCACCCAGTTGTCGATATCGGTACCTATCGGCTCGCCGGCCTTGTCGCGAAATGTGTCCATGTCCAGACCTTCCTGTCGATGAAGTTGTACTGGGTGCGATACCTCGGCTTGTGGCGACGGAGATATCGCCGACACCCGCACGTCCGACCCGTGACCCAACCATTGACCGGGACGTCCAAGGGGCCCTGAGGCCCGATGCGGGTGGCCTGAGCAACTGGCTGTCGACGGCACGATAGTCAGGTCGACAAGGCCGACTGAGCCGGGACACCTTGTATTGTACGAACATACAGTAAGCGGTACCGACGTATAGTCTAGTGTCGCGTTTCTGAAGTTGGTTTAGGGTTCGCTTTCACGAGGATCTGTTCGGGAGTTTTAGTCCAGACGAACGGGTGTTTGCGGTCGTTCCAGCCCGTGATGAACTGGCGAATCTTGGCATTGAGGTCCTTGACAGATGTAAAGACACCACGGCGGATGGCCTGCCGGTCGATGATCCCGAACCAGACTTCCACGAGGTTGAGCCAGGATCCGGACGTCGGGGTGAAGTGCACGTGGAACCGCGGATGCTGTGCCAGCCACACCTTCACCGCCGGGGTTTTGTGGGTCGCGTAGTTGTCCATCACCAAGTGCAGGTCAACCTCCGGGTAGGCGCGGTCGAGTTGACGCAGGAACGCCAGGAACTCCTGATGGCGATGCTTCGGCTTGACCGCGCCGGTGACGTGCCCGGTCGCAATGTCCAACGCGGCGAACAGAGTCGTGGTGCCGTGCCGCTTGTAATCGTGGGTGTGCCTTTCGATGCTGCCGGTGCGCATCGGCAGCATCGGCGCGGTCCTATCCAGCGCCTGGATCTGACTCTTCTCGTCAACACACAACACGATCGCGTTGTCCGGTGGCGCCAAGTACAACCCCACCACGTCGGTGACCTTCGCGACCAGTTCGGGATCGGTGGAGAACTTGAACGTTCCGGCCCGCCAAGGCTGCACCCCGAACTTGCGCCACGCCCTGGCCACGGTGGCGTTACCGATCTTCAGATGATCCGCCAGCAGGCGTGAGGACCAGTGCGTCACCCCGTACTTCTTCGGCGGAGGAGTCAACGTCGTGGTGATGATCTTCTGGTCATCTATCCGCTTCGGCCGGCCAGAGCGCGACTCGTCGAACAGGCCCGCGATCCCATCCGCCTCATACCTGCCTCGCCACTTCCACACCGTCGTCGGCGTCGTTCGCTCCCGGTCAGCGATCCGAGAGTTCGCCTGACCTTCCGCCGCGAGCAGGATAATCCGCGCCCGCATCGCCAACCCCGATTGGATCGACGTTGACCGCGTCCACGACTCCAACTCCTCGCGGTCACCATCACGAAGAATCAAAGCCGGAGCCGGGTTATTGGGCATGACCCATTCTCCCAAACACCCAAGCATTTAGGAACTAACGACACGCGATACTAGGGTCCGCGCCGATGCTGTTCAGGTGGTCGACGTCATCGTCACTCAGCTGGGCCGTTTGTTCCTCCAGCCGCTCGTGGACTCGATGTGGTCCCATCTCGGGACATACACCCACACCGAAGGCCACGACAAGCCGGAACTGAGTGTTCGCGTCACCGAGACATTGGCACTGCAAGGAACGCCGCAATGACCTTGGTCATGGAAAGTCGCTGGTTTCGAGGCCGGACGATGCCGCGAGCCGCCGAGAATCGTTGCCGCGTGACGGCCACAGTGGACTCCACTCTTAGGGGCAAGAAAACGAGATCCTGTGGCACGCCGTTGACTATCTGTCGCAGGCGAACCCGCCAGACGACGATATACCCGTGTGGGGCAAGAAGGTCGGCTCTCGGAATGTCTCCGACCACGCCCACGCAGGGGGCGACGGAATCGCGCACAGCCTCAGACCGAGCAACTCCACCAGTCGCGCCCCCGCGCCTGCTGATGAAGCGCCGGGCTCTGAGGTGTCGAGTTGCCAGTGCGAGCGGGACTCAGGGTCGCAGTCGCGGCTATTTCATCCGAGCCAGCCCTATAAGAAGGTCTGGTTGCACATTCCGCACCCGCGTCCAGCGACTCGCGATATGTGCGAAAGTGTCGCGAAGAACGCGAACCGCGACGAGTAATCACAGGTGACAGCAGTATTCGGCGATCTGGGTCGTTTCGCGCTCAACGCCCGAAAGGTGCTGAAGCGACGACTTTTTGGTCGATCACGCGCAGGTCGTCGGCTGTTCGAGACGGGACGAACGTGCGAGCCGTTCGGGGAGCGGTCGAGTTCGCGAGATTTCGTTCGTCACCAACGCTGCCGTCGGTGAGGAATCGATCGACCGGCCGACGACTCGCCGGGAGTAGGCGTCCAGGATCACACAGCAGTACACCTTGCCTTCGCGAGTCGGGTGCTCCGTAATGTCGGTGACCCATAGTTGGTTCGGGCCCTGGCGTGCGAAGTCTCGCTTGACCAGGTCGGTGGAGATGTCGACCGCTCTGATGCGCTTGAACTGGCGGCGCCCCGAGATGCCCTTTAGTTCAGCTCGGCGCATCAGTAGCTCGACCTGGTTGTGGCCAACCTCGACGCCTCTGCCAAGGGTCAGCTAGGCGTGCACGCGCCGATCGCCGTAGGTACCGCGGGACTCGAGGTGGATCTGGCTGATGAGATTAGTAAGCATCACGTGCCGAACGCCGCGCTCGGACGGTGGCCGCTTTCGGTGTTCGTAGAACCCGGCCTCGGATACACCCAGGACCCGGCAGGCGACCTGTACGGGACGCCCTTCCGCGGCGATCACTTCGACCGCCGCGTACCGACTTTCGGGGCGGTCTCCTCCTTCAATAACTCGACGGCTCGGTGGGTGTCAAGCCCTATCCGCCAGACTGAGGTGAGACACCCGGGCTGGCTGGTTGAGAGGCTGGGGCGTGAGGAGAAGGAGAACCCAGCATGACTATCACTGCAACTACTGACGCGGCCCTGGAGGCCTCGCAGCCGACGCCGACGACCTCGACGCAGGAGACGGTTCAGGCCCCGCGGACCGGGCGGCCGGCCCGGCGGGCGTTCACGGCCGAGTACAAGCGGCGCATCGTCGCCGAGTACGAGCAGGCCCCGTCCGGGCAGAAGGGCCGCGTGCTGCGCCGAGAGGGCCTCTACGATTCCAGCGTCAAGCAGTGGCGGGCCCAGATCGAAGCGGGAACACTGGGCACCGTGTCCAAGAGAAGGCCCCGGGCTGGCCAGTCGCCGGAGCAGGCGCGCATCGCTGAGCTGGAAAAGCAGATCAGCAAACTCGAGTCAGACGCCGCCCGGAAGGACAAGGTCATCGCCGATCGTGACGCCGCGTTGGAGGTCATGGGAAAAGGTGTCGCGTTCTTGGAAGCGCTCTCCAAGAAAAACAAGGGGTGACCAGGGCCGCCTGGCGCGCCTGGCAGGCCGAAACCGCGCAGCTGCTGACCGCGCTGCTGGGTGTGGTGCGGTCCTGCGCCCTGGTCGGTAGGTCGCGGGCGACCCATCATCGCCAGGCCAATCCGAAACCGCGCCAGTATGGGCCGCACCCCAAGGCCCGCCATCCTGCCGAGCTCACCGCCGCCGAGCGCACCGCGATACTGGAAGTGCTCACCAGCGAGGCCTACGCTGATCTGTCCGTGGCCCAGGTGTGGGCCCGCGAACTCGACGCCGGCCGGTATCACTGCTCGCAGCGCACGATGCACCGGATCCTGGCGGCCGAGGCGATGAACGGCGAGCGTCGTCGGCAGGCAACCCATCCACCACGGGCGATTCCCGAACTGGTCGCAACCTCAGCAAATGATGTGTGGTCGTGGGATATCACGAAAATGCGGGGCCCGGCCAAGGGCATCTGGTACCACGCCTACGTCGTCATCGACATCTACTCCCGCTACGTCGTGGGCTGGCGCATCGAGACCGTCGAAGACGGCGAACTGGCCGCCGACCTGGTCGCCGCCGCCATCGCCGAGCAAGGCCAGGCACCGGGGTATCTCCACGCCGACGGGGGCGCGGCGATGACCTCGAAGCCGTTGGCCTCACTCCTGTGCGATCTGGATGTAACCCGGTCGCACAATCGGCCGCGGACCAGCAACGACAACCCGTACAGCGAGTCGCAGTTCAAGACCATGAAGTACACGCCGAACTACCCCGAGCGGTTCGCCAGCATCGGTGCCGCCCGGGCATGGATGAACCGATTCATCCACTGGTACAACCACCAGCACCGGCACAGCGGGATCGGACTGCACACCCCGGCCAGCGTCCACGACGGCACCGCCGAGACCATCCGCGACAGGCGCCAGCTCGTGCTCGACGCCGCCTACGCCAAACACCCCGAACGGTTCACCCGACGACCGCGCCCACCCCGACTGCCGGAAAAGGCGACCATCAACGACCCCGACGCCCGATCACCCGAAACTAGCCAAGCCCAACCGGGCACCTCACGTCTCATTTGATTTGACACGCTCCGAAGGGCCATTGAGTTCTGCCCGGGGGGCGGTTGTGAGACCTGCTCGGTGACGGTCACCAGATCTGCCCGGAGATGGCCATGGGTCTGCCCCGGGGGTCTGGCCATCTCCGGTCTGCGGGTTGTCAGGCCAAGGGCTTCACCCCCTGGCCGGCGAGTGCTTGGGAGAGGCGGATGGAGTCACCGCTTGTCTGGCAGACGTGGGCGTGGTGCAGGAGCCGGTCCACTGTCGCGGTGGCGATGGTCTTGGGCATGAGTTCGTCGAAGCCGGCGGGGTGCAGGTTCGAGCTGATCGCGATGGCACGTTTCTCGTAGGCGGCGTCCACCAGGCGGTATAGCCCTTCGGCGGCGTCGGTGGCCACCGGGAGCAGACCAATGTCGTCGACGATGATCAAATCGGCGCGCAGAATCTTGGCGATGGCCTTGCTGACGGTGTCGTCGGCACGGTGACGGCGCAGCAGCACGCCGAGGTCTTCCAGGGTGAACCAGGAGACCTTCAGTCCCTGCTCGACTGCCTGCTGTCCGAGGGCCTCGAGCAGGAACGTTTTGCCGGTCCCGGAGGGCCCGCAGACGACGAGGTTCTCCTTGCGGTACACCCATTCCAGCGTCCGCAACGCCTGTTGAGTCGGTGCGGGGATCGAGGAGACGGACTCGTCCCAGGCGTCGAAGGTTTTGCCGGTGGGGAACCCGGCGGCGGCGCGGCGCGTGGCCAGTGAGGCCCGGTCACGGCCAGTGGCCTCCTCTGCCAGCAGAGCACGCAGCACCTCGGCCGGGTCCCAGCGTTGGGCCTTGGCGGTGGCGACCACCTCGGGCGCGTGGCGGCGGATGTGCGGCAGTCGCAGGCGCCGCAGCACGGCGTCCAGGTCGGCGGGCAGCGGCGGGCTGGCCGGCCTCCCCAGCGCCGGAACCTCGGTAGTGGTCATCGGTCTTCCTCCTCGGAATCGGTGGGAGCCGGTTGCCCGCCCAGGGCTGCACATCCGGCGGTGCCCTGGGTCAGCGACCGGTCCTCACCCGCGGTGTGGGCCTGGCCGGTAGCGCCGGAGGCGGCGTGGTGGTTCAGGATCGAGGGCAGATCGGCCTCGGCGAATCGGCTGTGCAGCGCTGCCTGCCCGAGTGCCCAGTCGACCTCGTCTGGGTCGAACAGTTTGGCCAGGGCGACGGCCTCGGCCATCTTCACCCGCATCCTGGCCGTGCCCGCAGCGGCGGCCTCGGTCAGCCACAGCCGGGCTCCGTCACCGAGGGCCAGGAACGCCGCCTCCGCGGCGTTGCGGGCGCGGGGTTGGCGGTGCAGGGCCCCGGCCGGGGCTTCCGGGAAGTGGGCTTCGGTAAGCCGTGGGCTGCCCGGGGTGGCGCGCTGGTGGCGGGCCACCTCCACCGGCCCGTCCGCTCCGATGTGCACCACGACGATCTGCTCGCCGGCGCCAGCGCCGTACGGGCGGACCCACACCGTCTCACCGAGCAGCGCGTGCGGCACCGAGTACTGCCCGGACTCGAACGTCACCATCGGCGAGTTCACCGGCACCTGCCGCGTGGTCCCCAGTGCCACCGTGTACGCAGCGGTCGGCACGGCGTGCAGGCGGGCCCGTTCCTGGGCGAGCATCTCGGCCGGGGCCCGCCGGGTGACGCGGTGCTCCCGGTTGTTGATCTGCTCGCACCACTGTTCGCAGGCGGCCTCCAGTTCGGCGAACGAGGCGTACTCGCCGCGCAGGTTCGTCTCCTTGGGCACCAGGTCGGCTTTGGCGACCTTGACTGTGGACTCGCTGCCACCCTTGGAGGCCAGATCGGCTGGCTCGCAGGTGAGCACCGTGACTCCATAGTGGCGGGCGAACGCCACCACCTGCGGGTTACGCACCGCCATCCCCGCCACGTGCTCCACGGTGACGGTCTTCTCGTTGTCGGTCAGCACATACGTCGGCGCACCACCCAGGCGGCGCAGCGTCACATCCAGGGCAGCGAACACGCTCGGGGCCGTCTTGTCGCGGATCGGCAGGACCACTCGGAACCGTGACCACGCCAGCCACGCGCAGAACAGCACGGTTTTCACCCCGTCGATCACCGGACCGTCACCGAAGTCGTACTGCAGCCACAGGCCCGGCTCGGTCACCCATGGCCGGTGCACCCGGGCGTTCCCGAGCCGGTAGGACTTCTTCACCGCCGCCACCGCCCGACGCGTGGTGCGCTCCGAGCCGGTGAACCCCACCGCGAGCAGCTTCTCGTGGACCACGTCCGCACGGATCTTGCCGCCCGAGCGCTCCACCCACTCCTCGACCTTCGGCATGAACTCGTCCATCAACTGCGGCCGCGCGGCCGGCTTGTCGGTCAACTGGCCCGCATCACGAGCCGTGACATAGCGGGCGACGGTGTGGTGCGAGACCCCGGCGAGCTCGCCGGCATCCCGATAGGACTCTGTCAGATCAAACGCTTCGAGAATTTCCATGATCTCCTCGGCAGACTTCATGTTGTCCCTCCTCGGGGCGATGGGCGCTTGGAGCACCGCTATCGCACCCGAGGAGGGGCCCCGAACCGCCCAAGCAGGCCGGGAAAGAATGTCGTGTCGGGCAGATCCCATGACCGCCAGCGGGCAACTCTCACGTCCGCCAGCGGGCACCTTCGTGACCGCCTACGGGCAGTCTCTCGTGTCCGCCGTCAGTGGGCGACGGCTAGCTCTGTCTCAAGCTCGCGGATCCGCTTGTTCGCTTTCGCGAGTTCACCTTTCTCAGCACTACTCAGTCCAGATGCCTCGCCCCGGTCAATCCGGTCCTGCCGGCGCCAGTTGTAGATCGTCTGGTCACTGAGATCAAGGTCGTACGCGACAGCAGCTACGCTGCGCCCCGCCGCGAGCAAGTCGAGGACCTTGCGCCTGAACTCAGCCGAATAGCCTTGTCGTCCCATCTCTTCCTCCCGGTGTTCGCCACCAGAATCCAAAAATTCCGACTCCGTAGAACCCGGGACACACCACATCTCCGAACGCACTCACGCCGGCTTGGAAGCCGCCCGGGCCCGTGGCCGGGTCGACGGGCGTCCACCGCTGTTGTCCGGGGACAAACTGCTAGGCGTTCTGGCGGACCGAGTGCTCGCCGAGCGAGCGAGTACGCGTCGGGGACGGACTACTGTCCCATGACAGGTGCCGGGAGTGACCGGGCGATGATCTCCTTCATGATCTCGGTGGTGCCGGCGTAGATCTGGCTGATCCGCAGGTCGGTCCATGCGCGCGCGATCGGATACTCCTCCATGTAGCCGTAGCCGCCGTGGAGTTGCAGGCAGGTGTCGGCGACTTGCTGAGCGCGTTCGGAGCTCCAGTACTTCGCCATCGCGGCGGTGGGGATGTCCAGTTCGCTCTTGACATGCAGGTCGAGACACTCGTCGATGAAGGCGCGGGTGACGCGGGCTTCGGTGGCGACCTCGGCGAGCTTGAACTTGGTGTTCTGGAATCCGAAGATCGGTTTGCCGAACGCCTCGCGCGTGAGTGTGTACTCGTGTGTCAGGTCCAGCATCAAGTCCATCGACGCGGCGCAACTGACGGCGACGATGAGCCGCTCCTGCGGGAGCTGCATCATGAGCTGGACGAAGCCCTGCCCCTCCTCGGTGCCGAGCAGATTGCTGGAAGGCACACGTACGTCATCGAAGAAGAGCTCGCAGGTGTCTTGCCCCTTGAGGCCGATCTTGCCGAGGAGACGGCCGCGTCGAAATCCTTCGGAGCTGGTCGGCACGATGACCAGTGAGACGCCTGCAGCAGCCTGATCGGGGCTGGTCTTGCAGGCGACGAGCACCATGTCTGCGTGGTAGCCGTTGGTGATGAAGGTCTTGGCTCCGTTGATGACGTAGTCGTCGCCTTCTCTGACTGCCTTCGTCTTGATTCCCTGGAGGTCGGAACCGGTCCCCGGCTCGGTCATCGCAATGGCGGTCACGACCTCGCCGGAGGCCATTTTGGGCAGCCACTCGCGCTTCTGCTCCTCGGTGCCGTAGTGCAGCAGGTAGTGCGCCACGATGCCGCTGTGGAGTGCGGCCCCCCAGCTGCTGTCACCGATGCGGGCCTGCTCCTCGATAAGGATTGCCTCGTGGAAGAAGTTGCCGCCGCCCCCGCCGTACTCCTCGGGAATGGAGGCGCACAACAGGCCGAGCTCGCCGGCGCGGGTCCAGAGTTCGCGGTCGACGCGCTTCTGTTCGATGAACCGCTCGATGTTGGGCTTGATCTCCCTCTCGCAGAACGTCCGGGCGAGTTGACGGAAGTCGTCGAGGTCCTGGTTCATCCAGGGTGAACGGCGGCTGGGCATGGGTCCTCCAGGGAGTATTCGCCGGGTACAGGGTGTGCCCGAAGGCTACGGGTACACCCTGTACCGCGCCAGTCCCTTTCGGGTTAGAATGTGGTCGTGGATCTTGCGAGGTGGGTGGACACGGCCGTGGTGCGCCGATCGACGGCGCACGAATCGCACCGGTCGGCACGGCGAGAGCAGATCGTGGTGGCTGCGGCTCGTGCGATCGAGGAGTACGGTCCCGGCGTCGGTACTGCCCAGATCGCGGAACGGGCAGGCGTTGCGAGGCCTCACGTCTACCGGCACTTCCACAGCAAGGAAGACCTCGAACGAGAAGTGCTCCGATTCGCGGCTGATCAGCTCATCGACACCGTTCGTCCCGCCATGCGCGTGAGCGGTACAGCTCCCACCATCATCGAAGGCGTGATAGGCGCTGCCATCGGATGGGCTGCCGGTCATCCCAACCTGTATCGCTTCATGGCGGCGCGCCAGCAGAACAAGGAAACACACCGGGCCAGGTTGGGGCGCACACGGTTCCTCGGCGAGGTGGTGGCCGCAGCCTCGGCATACATGCGCACATCCGAAGTACAAGTCGATCCCCCGGACGGCGTGATGGCGGGGTTGATGGGCATGGTCGACGCGGGGATCATCTGGTGGCTGGACCACCACGATGAGTCGAAGGAAGAGGTGACCACCCGGATCGCCCATCAAGTTTGGCTGATCATGCGTGATCTCGCCCAGAGCGTAGGGGTTGCTGTGGACAACGACCTTCTGTTGAGCGCGCGATGAGGGACCTCTCGCCCGGAATGGGCGCACCCCGAGCCCGTCGAAGCGGTCCCGCGTTGGAACGGCGACGCCCCGTGTGCGACCGGTGGCTGGAAGAGGTCGGTGACCTGGTGCGGCGGATGCCCGACGTCTGCACCTCGGCAGTGCCCGGCAAGCAGCCGGCCGGCTGGCTGCGCACGGCCGTAGCGCTCAAGACTGACGGTCCGGTCAACACCGCGGTGCGGCGATGACGCCGGCGCCGGGATCGCACCTTGAGGCGACCTTCTTCCTCGATCACGACCACGCTTCGGTACGCGACTTCACCCAGCACGTGATCGCCGGCGCGTCGAGCCCCCGAGAGAGAGCGTCCCTGCTCTTTGCTGCAGTGCGTGACCAAATCTGGTACGACCCCTACTCGGTCTCCGAGGATCCTGAGCATTACCGGGCGAGCCACGTCCTCCAGGCCGGCCGCGCCTACTGCGTGCCCAAGGCGGTGCTACTGGCCGCGGTTCTGCGGGCCGCGGGCATCCCTACCCGACTCGGCTTCGCCGATGTACGGAACCATCTGCAGACCGACACCTTACGAGCCGTCATGGGTGGAACGGACCTGTTCGTCTATCACGGCTATTGCAGCGCCTACATCGACCGACGATGGCTGAAGGCCACACCTGCCTTCAACGTCGAGTTATGCGAACGATTCGGCGTGCCCCCGGTCGACTTCGACGGACAGAGCGACGCGCTCATGCACGCCTTCACCTCCGACGGGACTCGGCACATGGAGTACGTACGAGACCACGGCAACTTCGACGACCTCCCCCTGGGCCGCATTCTGTCTGCCCTCCACCAGGCCTACGGACCTATGGTCACCGCCGCTGCGGGGCCTGACCATGCCTTCACTCCTCCAGCTACCACCGGTAAGACCACTCCGGAAGGATCCGTGGACTCATCCGGGAGCACCGGATGAGCCACTCCCACCGGGCGCGGTCCTTCTAAGGAACTGCGGGAGTGGTGCTCCAGGGGGCTGGTGGGCACGTCGGAAGTGGCTCGGTGAGCTGCCGGCCCATCCTTTGAAGGCGTGCGAGAAGTTCGTGAGGTCGCTGTAGCCGAGTTCGGCGGCGACCTCACTGACAGACGTGGAGCGGTCGAGCAGCCGTATCCGGGCGCGGTCGAGCAGTGACTCCTGGAGGAGTTCGCGGAAGCTGGTTCCCTCCGCGGCGAGCCGGCGTTTCAGGGCTCATATCGTTTTCGGTGCTGGGAAGACTGCATCGCCCCGGGTTTGATGGAGACATCGATTACCCGGGAAGGGATTGGCAGATAGGGCTTGTCGGTACCGCGGGTCCGGCGAGTTGGTACCGCTGTTCCGGCGACCCGGAACCGGCCCGTGTGTGAAGCGCGGGCCGGCGCCGTCGGTGGTTACTCCCAGTAGCCGGTGGTGGCTCGGGCTTGGTCGTCGCGTTGGCGGCGCATGTCGACTTCGCCGAGGTTGATCTCGCGGGCGTTGTTGGCCAAGCGGTTGACGATGGAATCGGCGGCCACCCGGTCGGGTAGTGCTTCGAGCCAGTAGGCGGGCCGGGATTGGGAGGCGATCATCGTCGGCAACCTGTGCTCCCGGTTGGCCAGGACGGCGAACAGGTCGTTGGCGGCCTCGGGATCGATGCCCACGGTGAGGAAGTCGTCGATGATCAGCAGCTCCACGTCCGAGAGGTCATTGAGCATTTTCTGGTGGCGAATCCCGTCGCCGCGGGCGATGACCAGCCGCCGGGCGAGTTCGTCCATGCGGGCGTAGGTGACGGTGTGCCCGTTCTGGCAGGCGGCGATGCCGATCGCGCAAGCGAGGTAGGTTTTCCCACCACCGGTCGGTGAGAGGATCAGCAGGTTGGTGGGGTCTTGTCGCCAGTGGTGCCCGGCGTAGCGTTTCATCCGCACCGGGGTGATCCCGCGTCCGTCCTGGTAGTTGATCTCGGCGATCGAGGCCTGCGGGATCGGGAACTTGGCGGCGCGGATGAGCTTGTCGATCCGGTGGGCCTGGCGCTGGTCCAGGGCGTCGTCGACGGCGGTGAGGAAGATCTGCTCCGGGGTGAGCTCGTCATTGGCCTCATCGCTGATCAGCTCTTCGAACCGGGTGGCCACGTGCGTGATGCGCAGGCTGCGGAACTTCTGGTGATCGATCTCGGTGAACATCACACGCCCTCCCCGCTGCGGCCGCGCGCATAGTGATCGGCAGAGCGGACTTGGATCGCGCCGTCGTCCCTGGTTCCGGCCGGTGGTGGGGGTTTTCGTGTGGCAGCCGCCGGTACGGCGGGCCGGGGAGCTTTGCCGTCGGAGTCGATGGTGGCCATGACGCGTTTGAGCACGCTGTAGCTGCCGGCACTGTTCTGGTTGAGCAGCACTTGGCAGGCCGCCTCGAGCCGCTGGCGGCTTCTCTTGCCCAGGGTCTCGAGGATGTTCTGGCAGTCCAGATAGCCCTGCGCCTCGATCACGTGACGATCCAGGATCTGGGCGATCACTTTCTCGGTGGCGGGGCCGAATCCGCGGGCGCGGTCGGTGAACCACTGCCGCGACCAGAGCCCGTCGATGCCCTGGTGCGCCTTGGGGGCGTGGGCGAGCACGGTCGAGTACTGGCCTTTGCGGCCGTGGCGCCGTGGGTGCTCGCAGACGACCTGGTCTCCGTCGAAGATCGTCACCGACTGCGCGGTCAGGCGGACCCGCAGCAGTTGACCGGAGAAGGTGTACGGCACCGAGTAGTACTGAGAGTCGCAGGAGATGTGATAGTTCCGGCCGACCTTGAGCTGCTTCCACTCGACTGTTGCGAACTCGTCGTCGGGCAGGGCGGCCAGCAGTGGGGATTCGTCGGATTCGAACCTCTCCCACCGGGTCGTCCCGTCAGCCCGGCGAATCTGGGTGTTGATCTCCGCGACGCGGTCGGCGATCGCCGAGTTCAGGGCCTCGACGGTGGTCCAGACCTCCTCGGCGAGATAGCCGATGACGCGCTTGTTGACCACCTCCACCGCGGACTCTACGGCCGCCTTGTCGCGGGGTTTGCGGACCCGCGCCGGCACGATCGCCGTGCCGTAATGGTCGGCCAACTGCTGATAGCGGACGTTGACCGCCCTGGCCGCCTCACCCTTGGCCTGCCGATGGGTGGCGGTGGTCGGATTGTCGGGCACCACCATCTGCGGCGTCCCGCCAAAGAAGTCGAACGCTGCAACGTGAGCATCGATCCACGACGGGGACTTCATATCGGTGAAGCCGCGGCAGAACACCGCACCGGAGTACGGCAGCACCCCCACGAACAGGCACAGCTTGGTGACCTCCCCGGTGACGGCGTCGAGGACCTCGAGGGTGTCGCCGGCCCAGTCGACCAGCATCGTTCTGCCGGGTTCATGATGCAGCGTGGCCACGACGTCCTTGATGCGGGCGTGCTCGGCAAACAGGGCGCAGTACTGCGAGTACCCGTACTTCTTCCCGGCCCCGGCGGGGTCGGCGAGGTACTTGCCCCACGCCTGCTGGATGGTGAAGTGCCGGTTGAACTTCATCGACGCCAGCACCCGATCAAAATCCGGCTGGGTGTAGTCCTCCGAGACGCGCTTGCGCCCATCGGGGAACATCCCGGCGATCTCAGCCGGGTTCATCGACGCCGCTTGGCCGGCGGTGATGCCGTACGCGGTGATCGTCTTCTTCACCGCCGCGATCTCCCGTCGCGAGCACCCGACGGCAGCAACGATCTCACTGTAGCTATGCCCGGCCAGCGCCAACGTCATGATGGCCTTGTAGTCGGCCACATCAGCCTCCTCAGATAGGAAAAGGCGACGCAGTCGCGCCGCCTCACCCCGAGCAGACCACTCGGGCCGCCCCGAGGAGTACCGAGTCGCCGGAATCGAAGTACCGGATCGCCGGACTAGGCGTACCCACTGGCCCTATCTGCCAAGGGATTATTGGAATCATGGGAGCACCTCGTAAGTACCCGGATGAGCTTCGTGAGCGAGCGACGCGGATGGCGTTGGAGGCGCTGGACGACCCGGACCGTTCGCGCGGTGCGATTGTGCGGGTCGCTGAGCAGCTCGGCGTGCACCGCGAAGCACTTCGGACCTGGGTCCGCAAAGCCCAGGCCGCGGGCCAGGACGCCACCTCAGTGTCCGCCGATCGCGACGCCCGCCTGGTGCAGCTGGAGAAGGAAAACCGCGAGCTGCGGCGAGCGAACACGATCTTGAAGCAGGCGTCGGCTTTTTTCGCTTCGGTACCACAATGATGATGCCCGGTGGGGTTGGCTCGTTTTTTCGCTGCCATAGGTGGCTTGTCCGCGATGTGCCGCTCCACCGGGTGTGCATCGCTGATCAAGGCCGTGGCCTGATAGGAGCTTGCTCGCTCGTCCTGCCCGACTGAGGCGTGCCCGACCTCGGTCGGCGGTGCCGAACGTACGGCAACGGATCAGAAGGAGGCCCGCGGTGACTGTCATCGGAATTGATGCCCACAAGAACTGGCACACGCTCGTAGCTGTCGACGAGGTCGGCAGGAGGATCGATGTCCTCACAGTCGAGGCCCGGGCGGCCGGGCATCAGAAAATCATGACCTGGCTCGAGCAGTTCGAGGAGGTGATCATTGCGATCGAGGACTGCCGGCACCTGACCCGGCGCCTGGAAGCCGACCTGCTCGACGCCGGGCACAAGGTCGTGCGAGTCCACACCCGGCTGATGGCGGGTATGCGCCGGTCGGGTCGCGAACCCGGCAAGTCCGACCCGATCGACGCAGAGGCCGTGGCACGCGTTGCCCTGCGCGAAAGTGACCTACCGACGGCCGAGTTGCCGGGGCCGGCGCGGGAGATCAAGCTACTGTCCGACCACCGTCGCAGCCTGGTCGCTCGCCGTACCGCATTGCAGTCCAAGGTCCGCTGGTTCCTGCACGAGATCGACCCTGACCTGCAGATACCGTCCCGGGCGCTGCGTCGTTACCATCTTCTCGATGAGCTGATTACCCACCTGGACGGCCTGACCGGGGTCGTGCCGGAGATCGCCCGCGACATCTTGGAGGACATCCGATCGCTCACCCGGCGGATCAACGAGATCGAGAGCCGCCTGAGTAAGCTGGTGCGCGCGAATCATCAGCACCTGCTTGAGGTCCCGGGGCTTGGGGTGCTCGGAGCGGCCATGATCATCGGCGAGACTGCCGGGGTCAGGCGGTTCAAGTCCAAAGACGCCTTCGCCCGTTTTAACGGCACGGCTCCGATCCCAGTGTGGTCTGGCAACAAGGTCCGCGTCAGGCTGTCCCGGGGCGGTAACAGGCGCATCAACACCGCGCTGCACATGGCCGCGGTGACCCAGCTGCGGCTCGGCGGCGAAGGCACCGACTACTACGACAAGCTCATCGCCGCCGGCAAGACCCGAACCGAGGCATTGCGACTGCTCCGCCGCCGGATATCGGACCGGGTGTTCGCAGCGATGCGCGCCGACGAAGCACGGCCCGTGGCCGAGGCCACGTCGCCGCCTCCAACTGCAGTGCCACGCACTCCGATCCCTGCACTTCAGGCGGCGGCGTGAGCGGGGCTTGACATAGGAGCATCGCGGAGCTGGACCGTCCACAGCGCTGAAGGTCGAGTTCATCGACCGTCACAAGGACGAGCACGGTGTCCAGCCGATCTGCGACGCACTGGCCGAGACCAGCGCCGCGATCGCGCCTTCGTCCTACTACGCCGCCAAGTCCCGGCCGCCCTCATCGCGGTCGGTTCGCGACGCCGAACTGACCGCGGCGATCACCACGATGTACGAGGAGAACTACCACGTGTACGGTGCCCGAAAGATGTGGAAGGAGATGGGTCGCGCCGGCCACCAGGTCGCCCGCTGCACCGTCGAACGTCTCATGAGAACCGAAGGTCTCAAGGGGGTCCAGCGGGCCAAGTCTCCCCGCACCACCCGCCCGAAGGCCGAGACCGAGCGACCCGCTGACCTGGTTGAACGCAAGTTCGTCGCCGAGCGCCCGAATCAACTATGGGTGGCCGACATAACGTACGTCCGAACGTATGCCGGGTGGGTGTACGCGGCGTTCATCATCGACGTCTACTCGCGGATGGTCGTCGGGTGGCAGCTGTCCAGGAACCTGTACACCGACCTGGCTTTGGACGCGCCCGAACATGGCGATCTGGCAGCGCACCCATGCCGGCGACGACCTGACCGGACTGATACATCACTCGGACCGCGGCGTTCAATACCGGGCGCTGCGCTACACCGAACGCCTCGCCGAACAGGACCTCGTCGCCTCGGTGGGTTCCCGCGGCGACTCGTATGACAATGCCCTCGCGGAGGCGTTCAATTCGCTGTTCAAGGCCGAGCTTGTCCGCAACCGCCACAAGGGTGAGTGTGCCAGTCTGAATTGGCCCCACTTGGAGGCGTAGTGCTGCTCTGAAATGGCCCCACCCTCGATCAACCAGACCCTAAGTTTCGTGTCGTCCGACCAAAGACGTTCACGAGAGGCAAGGGGTTGAAGGAGAGATCGAGAGTGGAGCAGTTCGAACGTATCCGACGTGACGCCCGAGACGAAGGCCTGTCCATCCGGGCGCTCGCCGAGAGGCACAAGGTGCACCGCCGCACGGTGCGCGCGGCGCTGGCCGATGCGGTGCCGCCACCACGTAAGACTGGCCTGCTGCGGTGATCTCGGACGGTGGACCCTCTTAAAGTGAGGGGCCTACCGAAATGAGATCCAGCAGTGAGTGCATCACGCAGGCGGTTCAGCCAGGAGTTCAAGGATGAGCTGTGCCAGGAGGTCATCACGACCTCGAAGACGATCAAGGAAGTCGCGGTGGCCTACGGCGTGGGCCCCGAGACGTTGCGGAACTGGTTGAACAAGTACCGGCAGGCCCACGGCGGTACCGAGACCGAGGTGACGCTCGATGAACGGGCACGACTCAAGGAGCTGGAGCGGGAGAACTCCGAACTCCGCGCCGAGACGGCGTTTCTAAAAAAAGCAGCGGCTTACTTCGCGCGGGAGCAGCGACCGTGAGCCGATACGAGTACATCGACTCCTGCAGGAACGACCCGTCCGAGACCAACCCGCTCTACAAGATGTGCGCCTGGCTGGCCGTCTCGACCTCCGGGTTCTACAACTGGCTCTCGCGCCCGACCTCGGCCACAGCTGCCCGCAGACAGGCGCTCACGGCCAGGGTGAGGCACTTCTTCGCCGCCACTGACGGCACGTACGGGTATCGGCGGATTCACGCCGACCTGGTCGACGAGGGCACCCAGTGCTCCCAGGAGTTGGTGCGTCAGATCATGCGCTCCGAGGGCCTGGTGGCCTGCCAGCCGAGACCATTTCGGGTGACCACCGAAGCCGACGACGCTGCTGCAGCCGACATGCCTGACCTGCTCGAACGCGATTTCACCGCCGAACGACCTGGGGTCAAGTTCGTCGGCGACATCACCTACATCCACACCTGGCAGGGGTTCGTGTACCTGGCGACGGTGATCGACTGCTACTCCAAGAAAGTCGTGGGCTGGTCGATCGCCGACCACATGCGCACCGAACTGGTCGAGACCGCTTTGAAGAACGCCGCCGCGACGACGGTGATCGAACCGCGGGCGATCTTCCATTCCGACCGCGGCAGCGTCTACACCTCGGGCGACTACCGCAAGCTGGTCAAGGACCTGGGGATGCGGTCGTCGATGGGCAGAACGGGCGTGTCCCTCTTAACCGGCTAATTCGATAATCATTGCTGGTCAGCGACACGCCACGAAGTAGCTAATCATCTGTGATGTGAGTCACAAGTGCTACACCTGTTTCCATGAACAGCAGACTCGGCCTTCGGATTGAACGAGATGACCACGGTTGGGTGCTGGCTGGGTCGGAGGCCTCCCGGTTCCAGCTCGTGAATGAGTATCTGCTCTATCTGCTGGATCGGAACTACTCGCCGGCGACGGTTCGAGCGTATGGGTATGACCTGCTGGCCTTTTGCCGGTGGTTGCTCGATCAGGACCTCGACCTCGCGTCGGTGATAACCAATGACCTGCTCGACTATCTCAGGGTCTGCCGGGAGGCGACGGTCCCGGGCCGGGTGGGGACGAACGTGGTGACGATGACTGGCGAGCGAGTGGACCGGTACGCGGCCACGACGATCAATCGGCGCCTGGCGGCGATCTCGGGCCTGTACTCCTTCACTGGGCTCAGGGATCCGAACGCCATCAATCCCGTCCCGCGAGGTCGCGAGGCGCGGTGGCTGGTCGCTGGGGAGAGGTCTGGGATGCTCGCCCACACCAGGAGACGTCGACAGCCCCGCTCGGCGCTGCGACTGCGGGAGGCGAGAACGTTGCCGGTGGCGTTGTCTGCGCCGGATGCGTCGGCCCTGGTCGCGAGTCTGCGGACGTGGCGAGACCGGGCGATCGCGGGACTGATGCTGTGGTGCGGCCTGCGATCTTGCGAAGTGCTGGGGCTGAACGTCACCGACGTCGACATTGGAGGGCGGTGGATCACCGTCACCGGCAAGGGCGCCAAGCAGCGTCGCGTGCCCCTGGATCCCGACGTCGGGGCAGTGATTGATGTGTATCTGCTGGCAGAACGTCCCGAATCCGATTCGGATCGGCTGTTTCTGGTGGCTAAGGGCGCCACCCGCGGGCAGGGGCTGACTCCGGCGGGCCTGCGCACGATCTTTCGGTACCACCGGGAGATCTCCGGAGTCACCGGTGGACATCCACACGCGTTGCGGCACACCTTCGGCACCGTGTTGGCCGAGGCCGGCGTCGACCTGGCGGTGATGCAGGCCCTGCTCGGGCACGCCCACGTCGATACCACTGCCCGCTACGTTCATCTGGCTCCGGTCCACGTGAAAGGGGAGTTCGATGCCGCACGTGCACGCCTTCGCAACCAGGCCCGGTGACGCCGCCGTCACCGGTTCGGGGTTGGTGGCCGAGGACCTGTTGCAGGCCTACCTCGATCGCCTCGCCGCTACGGGCCGGGGAAACGCGGTCTACGAGCGCGCCGCACGGAAGTTCTTGCGCACCTGGCCCGACCCCGAGGCCTGGGCCCAGCAGCCACTTGCCGACCGGCTCGCCGCGGGAAGTCAGACCCGCCCGCTGATCACGTACCTGATGGTTCACCAGGGCCTTCGTCCCGGCTTTGACTATCTGCTCGAACGCAAGCTGTCCTCGATCTGGAGAGAAATCCAGTCCAGCTGGCTGCAGCCGGAGATCGATCGATTTCTGTCTGCATCCGAGGACCTGGGGTTCTCACTGCGGGTGCGGCTGGCGACCGGGTCGCAGGTGCCGGTGCGGCTACTGATCCAGACTGGCCGCCCGATCACCGAGCTGACCCAAAGCGACCTCGATGCGTTCGCCGCAGCCTGCCATGAACGAGGACGGCGTACCGGGACCAGCCACAGCCACTACCTATCGGCGATCAGCACCACCCAGACGGTGCTGTACCACCTGGGCGTGGTCGACCAGCTGCCCCGCGCCGGGGGCCCGATCCCGCTGGCTGAGCGACTGGCCGAGATCACCCCATCGATCCGGGACGAAATGGTCGCCTACCTGGAGCGAAAGAAGGCAACCTGCCAGGTCAAGACCGTCTCGACCATGGCCACCCGACTCAAGCACTTCGGTGTGTTCTTGACCGGCATCGATCCTGACCTTGCCAGCGTGGCCGACCTGGATCGGCGCCACCATATCGAGCCCTGGCTGTCCTCGCTGCCCGACTCGGTCAGCGACAAGGACGGAAAACCGATCAGCAACGGCGACCGCAACCGACGCGTGATCGCCGTGATGACGTTCCTGACCGATATCACCGAGTGGGGCTGGGACGCGGCCCCCGGCAGGAAAGTGCTCTTCCGCGATGACATCCCCAAACTCCCGCAGGTGCTGCCACGGTACCTACCGATCGACGCTGATCGGCGCCTGCAACAAGCACTGACCACCCATCCCGCGAACGAGCTCGCTGCGCTGGCTCTGCGCCTGCAGCGAGCCTGTGGACTACGTATCGGCGAGCTGCTCGACCTGGAACTGGACTGCGTCCACGAGATCGACGGCAATGGCTCCTGGCTCAAGGTTCCCCTGGGCAAGATGGCCACCGAGCGGATGGTCCCACTCGATGATCAGACCCTCGAACTGATCGACAGGGTCATCCAGATTCGCTCCCACTGCCAGCCGTTGCCTCACCCGCGGTACCGGCGCCGAGCACAGTTTCTGTTCACCTACCTCGGACGCCGACTGACCCAACAGGGCGTGCGCGCCGAACTCAACCACGCCGCCGATATCGCCGGACTCGACCACATCACCTCCCACCAGCTGCGCCACACCTACGCGACCGCACTGGTCAACGCTGGCGTCTCCCTGCAAGCACTGATGGCCCTACTCGGTCACGTCAGCGCCGAGATGAGCTTGCGCTACGGCCGACTCTTCGACACCACCATCCGCGAGGAATACGAACGAGCCCTGGACCTGGCCAAACAGAACACCCCGCCCCAGAACCCGGCACCGGGCAGCCCCGGTGGCCGGATCCAAATTCCGCTGGCCGACATCACCGGCGGACGTCCCTGGCAGGACACGCCGCTGCTCAAATCGCGCATGGCAGGAGGATTCTGTCTACGAGCCCCAGCCCAGGGCGCCTGCACCTACGCCAACATTTGCGAACACTGCCCCAGCTACCGCACAGAGCCTTCATCATTGCCGATCCTGGCGGCCCAACGCATAGACGCCGAAGCACTTGCCCGCGACGCCGAAAGCCGAGGGTGGATCGACGAAGCCGACCGCCACCACAAGCTCCTGAACCGCCTCGATGCGCTCATCGCCGACACGGAAGCGGCCGCAGGATGACCGCCCGCGGCAAGATCAACCTCGTCGAACGCGCCTGCACAGACCTGGCCCGCGAAGGCCAACCGATCACGGTCGTCGCCATCGCAGCCGCCACCGGACTGAGCCGCTCGACGATCTATCGCAGCACTGAACTGCGCACCATCGTCGAGCACCACAAGCACCCCGAAACTCCGATGGCCTCGCTCACAGATGAACTCGCGACCCTGCGAACCGCGGTCAACTGCCTCGCAGAGCAAGTGCGCCGCCACGACGAGCAACTCCGCCGCATGCGCCGCTGACCGCGTTATCCGGCCAACGGCCCATCAGGCCCCCGATTAGCCGGATAATGCTGGGATAACGCGATGGCCGAATCGTTCTTCTCCGCCCTGAAGAACGAACGCGTCCACCGCACCGTCTACGCCACGAAGAGGCAAGCCAGACGCGACGTCATCAGCTACATCGAGGGCTTCTACAACACCCGACGGCGCCATTCAGCGCTCGGCTACAAGCGCCCGAACGAGGTGCACTACGCTGACTTCCAGCCGGCAACGGCAGCGTAGAGAAACCATCAACTCCGCTGTCCGAAATCGACGCGGCAGGTCAGAGCTCGGCTCTAGTCCGAAGCTGCATGACCAGGCGAGAGAACCGCGATGGCTACGCCACGGCCGTTAGTGCCGGCCTAACAAGGATTGGGCGGTGGCCTGTCGGCGGCGCGGTAAACCTTCGCCAAATTCAGCGATCAACGCGCGAGGGGCTTGGCCTACTTAAGTACGGTCAGCGAGAGTTGTCGTCCTTGTTGGCGAAGGCGGGGGGAATTAGGGATCTCAACGGACGGTTGGCCCGTACTCGTGCGCCGATGCCCAGGGTGAAGTCCATAATGGCTAGTCCCGCGCAGAGCGCGATTCGCAGCGATGTTGCCGTTCCCGAGTTCGGGCCAATCATGACGATCAATGCGTAGGCGACGACTCCGATAACGGCGCTGATGGCGAGCGCGGCGAAGGTACGCATCAACAGTATCGATCCCAGTTAACCTTGTCGCCAGCAATGGCTGCGATCCACAAGCACGGAAAGGTCATGATGCCCGTCAGTGCGCAGTAGAAGCCCGTTACCCACGTGAACGCGCCGATTCCGACGTAGGACTTCCAACAAGTGGCGGCAGGTTGCAAATCGCCGCCGGGGTTAGTGTCAGGCGCCGGAAGCTCGTTGACGAGCTGAAGGCCTCCCTCAGGCCCAGTGTTCGGCGTGATGTACTGCCCGTCAGTCTTGGCGAGAAACGTGTCGATCGCGCGGTCGTCCATCAGGGCAGCGAGGCGCTTGAGCTCACCGGAGGGGTCTATGGAGTAGCGATTGAGGAACTCGGTCATTGCCGGGCTCGACGACAGCTTGTCGAGTCGACGGTCGAATCCTGAGGGGTCGGCGGTGCGTGCAGCATCAACGTCGAGGTTCTTGTATGCCTCTAGGGCCACCTCTTTAATGTCAGGGGAAATGGAAGCGGCAGTTGTGGAACCCAAGCTTCCGGTCTGGGCGTGCACTGTCGGCGTGAACATGGCCATGGCGATTGCAACCACACTGACAAAAGGAGCGATGCGGCTTCTCATGAAATTCCCAATCTCTCATCGGCGCAAATGCGGGCCTAGCAGGGATGATTACATGAATAACGTTCCGAAAAAAGTTAGGTTAACTTAATTCACATAACGCTGCGGAAAAGTTAATTGGCCCCTATTCGCCGCCATCGGTGGACTGTTGACTGTCAGCTGCGGATGTCTGGGCGCGTAACCATGACGTCACTGCAGCAAATGGAGGGACGATCACCGGGCGCAGTGCCAACGCCGGGGCAGGTCGATTTGCCATACCTCGGCAGGGTCCGCTGCGCCCCGAAGTGCGCCGACCAGTGCCGGGGTGGGGTGTCGACAGAGGGCCTGCCTGCCGAGGCCATCCAGGGCAGTAACCGGGCCGTCGAGGAGTCACTGCGGGGTGGCGTTTCCTCGCTGGTCTGTCTCGCGAAGGGCGGTCGCGTCCTGGCCGACGTAGACCTTGCGGACAGTGGCGGGCTGCCAGCGCACGGGGCGTGACCACGATGGTGGCATCCACATCGAGCACGACCGTCGATCCCAGATCCCGCCCCGCACACGCCGATGCGGGTACTCCGCCGGGCAGGTGGGACCACACGTGCCGCCGCGTGCGAGCTCGCGCCGCCTGGATCTTCTTGCGCTTGCCGGCAGTGACCTCATCGAGTGTGCGCCACACCGTTGGGGCCGACGCCACCGGGCCCAGGGCCCCGGATTGGTGGCGCAGGACGCCGATGTCGGAAATGGACTCGCCGCCATCGGCGAGCATCACCGCGACGTCGATCAACACCCGGCCGCGATCGTGGATCGGGATGAACCGGCGGCGAGCCATGGCCCCTGACAGCTCGGCGGTCAGACCGACCTGATCAGCCAGAAGCCGAGGCACGATGGCCCCGGCATGCGAGACCACCCCGACACCATCAGCAGTAACGGACAGACCGGCCGACCACGAAGTACGCTTCACCTACCGAGTGCTTTCTGCTGGAGAACATGGAACCTTAGACAAGTCCCAGTTTCCCCTGATCAGGAAGCACTTCGGTCTATTTTCGCCCAGCGATCCGCAGATCCCCATGAAACACCGGGGCGAGTGGTCGGCCGGGACTACCGCGGGCTGATCGCCACCGCCTGCTGGGCCCACGTCAACCGCGCCGGGGGCCCCGGTGTGGCGTTGGTGCTCTACGACTTGACCACCTTGTATTTCGAGGCAGAGAAAGAAGATGACCTGCGCAAAGTCGGTATGAGTAAAGAGCGCAAGGTTGACCCGCAGATCACCGTCGGCCTGCTGGTGGCCCGGGATGGGTTCCCGCTGGACGTGCACGTCTTCGAGGGCAACAAGGCAGAGACCAAGACGCTAATCCCGGTCATCACGGCTTTCCAAAAGCGCCACCAGATCAGCGACATGGTCGTGGTGGCCGATGCGGGCATGCTGTCGGCGGCCAACCTCAATGCGCTGGAGGATGCGGGCCTTTCGTTCATCGTCGGCTCCCGCACTTCTAAGCCTGGATCCACCGATGAGATGAACTTCTAGCGCGGTGTGGGAACGCGAGAATGCCCTTCTGAACTGGCAAGATACGACTTGCTTAAGGTCCGTATCGCCAATTCAAGAAGGGCATCCCGCAGATGCAACTATCTCACACTCTGCCCGTAAGCTTCGCGACGTTCGATGAGCCCAACCTCGTGTCGGGCGCCGGCCTCGTGCCGCTGATGAAACTCGCCGACCGGGCGGGCCTGCACCGGCTCGGTGACGAGCATCTGAGCGTGCCCACCGACAAGGGCTCCAACGGTGGAGTGAAACTGGCCTCGCTCGTGGCCGGGATGGCCGCAGGCGCGGATAGCATCGACGACATGGCCCTGCTGCGCCACGGGGCGATGGGCACACTCTTCGACCGCCCGTACGCCCCTTCGACGCTGGGATCGTTCCTGCGGCAGTTCACCTTCGGCCACGTCCGCCAAACCGATGCGATCGCCTCGCGGTTCGTGCGCGCACTGGCCGAACACACCGGACTGCTCGGTCATGAGTCGGACACCGGGACGGTGATGGTCGATATCGACGACACGATCGTGGAGGTCTACGGACACGCCAAGCAGGGCGCCTCGTTCGGCTACTCCGGGGTACGTGGCCTGAACGCGCTGCTGGCCACGGTCTCCACCGAGCAGGCTGCTCCGGTGATCGCCGCTCAACGGCTGCGCAAGGGCTCTGCCGGGTCCCCGCGAGGGGCTGCCCGGCTGGCCACCGACACGCTGGCACTGATCCGCCGCACCCACCTTCACGGCCGTGACGTGCTGGTCCGAGGCGATTCGGCGTTCTACTCCCACAGCATGGTCACCGCCTGCCTGGCCGCCGGAGCCGAGGTCTCGGTCACCGTACGCATGGACCCGGCGGTCAAACGTGCCATCGCCACCATCGACGACGACGCGTGGACCACGATCAACTACACCGACGCGATCTTCGACGAACACACCAACCGTTGGATCTCCCGCGCCGAAGTCGCCGAGGTCGACTTCACCGCATTCACCTCGAAGCCCAAGAACGACCAGGTGCCGGGTCGGCTCGTGGTGCGCCGTATCCCCGACCTGAATCCCAAGGCTGCAAGTGGGCAGGCGAGCCTGTTCGATACCTGGCGGTTCCATGCGTTCTTCACCACTACATCCGTAGAGCAGTACGACACAGTGGCGGCCGACAAGACCCACCGCGCACACGCGATCATCGAGAACGTCCACGCTGACCTGAAAGCCTCCGCGCTGGCGCACCTGCCCTCGGGCGTGTTCAACGCCAACGCCGCCTGGCTGACCTGCGCCGTCATGGCGTTCAACCTCACCCGCGCCGCCGCCACCCTGACCACAAGCTCGAGCCTGGCACGCGCGACGACCGCGACGATCCGCCGCAAACTCATCAACATCCCGGCCCGGATCGCCTCCTCAGCCCGGCGGCTCCGACTCCATCTACCCGAAAGCTGGCCATGGCAAACAGCCTGGCAGGCGCTCTACGACACCGTCTTCTCCCCGCGCCGGCCCAACGTGCCGATCTGACTCCCAACTCCAGCACCTACGACCAGGAACCAAAGTGGAAAGCCGGGCAGACCGGCGGACCTCACACGCCCTCCATACGGTCACGACCCACGACCATGCCAGCGACCGCCCCGGCTACTTCATCGGTGAATTGAGGTTAAGAGAGTCGGCGCGTCCGGCGGCCGCGTGACCACCGGGGACGGAGTGCGACGTGGACCTCCGGGGGAGGTGGAGAGATCAGCCGATGGCTCCGAGTAGGTCGGTGCAGGCCTTCTCGCAGCGTCGGCACGCTTCGGCGCAGATCCTGCAGTGCTCGTGCATGCTCGCGTGGCTCTCACACTCGTCTGCGCAGCTCGCGCACGCGGCGCGGCACGCGGTGAGCAGTTCCTTGACGGTGCCCAAGTTGCTGCCGGTCCGGCGGCTCAACACCGAGGCGGTGGTCGCGCACACGTCAGCGCAGTCGTGATCGGTGCGGATGCAGTCACGCAGGTCGGCGACCGAGTCCTCGGCGAGACACGCATCCGCGCACGCGGCGCACGTGACCGCGCACGCGGCGGCGGCGTCGATTGCCTCGGCGAGGTGGTCCACCTGCAGATCCGCAGTCGGATTGGGGTGGGTGGTGATGATCGAGCTGATGCTCATGGGTTCCTCCGTTTCGTCGTCTCACTGCCGAGTAGCAGGAGCATGGCTTGTCGAATCGGACGGCCGGGATGGTGATCGGCGGTAGCACGGCGCTACAGCCTCGCTCCCGGGCTCGTAGGCGTCCACGACGCTACGCCGACCGCGAGGACGTCACCACCGAGAGAATCACTCACCGCTGATGGAGCGGTTATCCCCGAGTGGACGGGCTCGTAGGGTGCGGGGATCAAGATCTCGCCGTTGTTGTGGAATACCGCTCCGCCGTGGGTGACGCTCGCTTTCTTCGCCTGGCAGTAGCGGGGACCGCCCCGGCGCCCACGGCGATGATCTTCAGGAGGTCGATGGTGACGAGCCGCATACGGGAGGCCGTCATGGGGCTGCCGCCGGGAGCTTTCGCCTTTGTGATGGCGACGGGGATCCTCTCGGTCGGACTGTCCCGGCAGGAACTGGCGGGGGCGTCGCGCATCGGCCTCGTCCTGGCCGGCACCGCCTGGGTGGCTCTTCTCATGCTCACGGCAGGCCGACTTCTCTGGTATCGCGACCGGGTCGTGGCCGATATCCATGACCCCGGCCGCGCCTTCGGGTTCTTCACGCTCGCGGCGGGGACGAATGTGCTCGCCGTCCGACTGACCGACGATTACCGCCTTCTCGCGGTGGGGCTGCTCGCTCTCGGCTTCGTCACCGGGCTGCTGCTCGCCCTACGCGGTGCCCTGGACCGCAGTCCTGTCCCGGACCGAGCGACCGGTGCTGTCCGAGGCCGATGGGACCTGGTTCATCTGGGTGGTCGCCGTCCAGTCCATCGCCACCGCGTCGGCCAGTCTCGAACCTCTGGTGTCCACCGGGAGAGGCGAACTCGCCGTCGTAGCGGTGGTGGCATGGTCGGTGGGGATCGTTCTCTACGCCGCCTGTGCGGTGTTCGTGGCCCTGCGTCTCATGCTCTATCCGCTGCGGCCACGGGATCTTGACCCGCCGTACTGGGTGGCGATGGGCGCCGCGGCGATCACGGTGGTCGCCGCGGCGCCAAAATCGTCGAGATGACGTCCGCCCCGATGGTGGACGCGACGGCCGGACTCATTTCTGGACTTACCGTGCTGTGGTGGGCCTGGGCGACTTGGCTGGTCCCGCTTCTCATCTCGGCCGGGGTGTGGAGACACGTGGTGCACCACATTCCGCTGCGGTACGAGTCGTCCTGGTGGAGCGTCGTGTTCCCGCTCGGCATGTACGCCGTCGCCGGGATGTATGTGGGGCGGGCCGATTCACTGCCGATCGTGGAGCAGATCGGTGCGGCGTGGATGTGGGTCGCCCTCCTCGCGTGGCTCGTCGCCACCGCGATGATGGTGTGGTCCTGGTTCAGACCCCGTCACGGTGAGCGCGCCGACGACACAGGGTAGGCGAGGTGGGCACCCACCGCGGCCAACCGTCCGCGCTGCGGCCCTGCTGTGCCAGACGACCCCTGGCGACGACCGAGATCGTCGACAGGGGTCGAATGGAGCGTGTCGCCTCAGGGCTGCCGCGGCTCAGCCTGATGACGCTGTTCGCGCAAGCGGTCGCGGTGGAGGAAGGACAGGGCGACCATGGCGAGGCCCAGGATTAGGTGCAGCCAGTTGTCGGCCGTGTTGAGCGGCACGAAGTTGGCCGCCGAATCGTGGCCGATCACCAGGCCATAGACCCACAGGGCCAGGTAGACGATGCCGCCGGCCAGTAGGTAGATACGAGCCTGTGGGGCGGTCCGGGACATCAGGATCCCGACGACGCCGTAGAGCAGGTGGACGATGTTGTGGAGGATCGACACCTGGAACAGGCCCAGCAGCATGGCCTCGGATTCGTGGCCGGCGAACTGCATGGTGTCGTACGCGGTGGTGATCCCGGGGATGAAGCCGGCGATCCCCACGAGCAGGAACACCACGCCGAAGGCGAGGGCTACGTACTGGACGGGGGAGCGGTGCCGGGCCGGGCGGGCTGTCCGGGTCGTGTCCGTCATGAGTCCATTCCTTTCTCGATTGATCGACATCGGAAGTGACGCTGTCCCGACCATAAACAGCAGGGGCCGGATTGAAAACCGGTGCCGGGGGTCGGAGCGCTCGTCGGAGAACGCGATCCGCTCTTGCGGTGATTACCCTAGGGGGGTACCGTATGCGCCATGGCCGAGCATGGATACACCCCGCACAAGGAGGACCACCTCAAGCGGCTGCGCCGCATCGAGGGACAGGCCCGCGGGCTGCAACGGATGGTCGAGGAGGACAAGTACTGCATCGACATCCTCACGCAGGTCTCCGCCATGACCCGGGCCCTGCAGTCCGTCTCGCTGAGCCTGCTCTCCGAGCACCTCGGGCACTGCGTCGCCGGCGCCATCGAGAACGGCAGCCCGGAGGAAGCCGAGGCCAAGCTCGCCGAGGCCAACGCCGCCATCGCCCGCCTGGTCAGGTCCTGATCACCGCGCCGTCCGATCGCGGGCCCCGACAGTCACCGCACACCCACCACCCGAACGAGGAGAACACCATGTCCGCCACTGCCACCTACACCGTCTCCGGCATGACCTGCGGCCACTGCGTCGCCTCCGTGACGGAGGAGGTCTCGGAGATCTCGGGAGTCACCGAGGTCGAAGTCGATCTGGAGTCGGGTCGCCTCGTCGTCGTCTCCTCCGACCCGGTCGATCCCGCGGCGGTCCGCGCCGCCGTGGACGAGGCCGGGTACACAGTCACAGCGCAGGAGTGAGCACCCCATGACCACCACCGACAGCCGGGACACGGCGCCCTCCGCCGGGACCACCTTCGTCGAATTGCAGATCGAGGGCATGACCTGCGCGTCGTGCGCCAACCGGATCGAGCGCAAACTCAACAAACTCGACGACGTCTCCGCCGAGGTCAACTACGCCACCGAGAAGGCGCGCGTACGGATCCCCGAGGGCCTGCAGCCGCAGCTGCTGCTCGACACCGTCGAGCAGGCCGGGTACCACGCACAATTGCCGCGGCCCCGGAACACTCAGCCCCGCACGTCCGCGCCCGGCGGGGGCGACGCGTCCGGTGCCGCGGCCGACGCCGCGCAGTCGACCGGCCACGCCGGCAACGCCACCGACGACACCGCCGCGCCCGACCGGGTCGACGAGCTGCGCCAGCGTGTCATCATCTCCGCCGTCCTGTCGATCCCCGTGATCGCGATGGCCATGGTCCCAGCGCTGCAATTCACCAACTGGCAGTGGCTGTCGCTGACGCTGGCCGCCCCGGTCATCGTGTGGGGCGCGTGGCCGTTCCACCGCGCCGCCGCGATCAACCTGCGCCACGGTGCGTTCACCATGGACACGCTCGTGTCCCTGGGCACGTCCGCGGCGTTCCTCTGGTCGCTGTACGCCCTGTTCTTCGGCCACGCGGGCATGCCCGGGATGACCCACGGGTTCGAGTTCAGCCTCTCGCCCAGTGACGGCGCCGGCGACATCTACCTCGAGGCCGCGGCCGGGGTGACCACGTTCATCCTGCTGGGCCGCTACTTCGAGGCGCGGTCCAAGCGCACGGCGGGCGCCGCATTGCGATCACTGCTCGAGCTGGGCGCCAAGGACGTCGCCGTGCTTCGCGGGGGTGTTGATGGCGGGCGTGTGGAGACCCGCATCCCGGTGGAGGATCTGCAGGTCGACGACGAGTTCGTCGTCCGCCCCGGCGAGAAGATCGCCACCGATGGCGAGATCGTCGACGGTGCCTCCGCGGTCGACACCTCGATGGTCACCGGCGAGTCCGTGCCCGCCGAGGTCGGTCCCGGCGACGCCGTCGTGGGCGGCACCGTCAACGCCAGCGGCCGCCTGACCGTGCGCGCCACCCGCGTCGGTTCCGACACCCAGCTCGCCCAGATGGCGCAGATGGTGGAGGACGCCCAGTCCGGCAAGGCCGCCGCGCAGCGCCTCGCCGACCGCATCTCCGGGATCTTCGTCCCCGTCGTCCTGGTGCTGGCCGTGGCGACGTTCGCGTTCTGGATGCTCACCGGCGGCGGCGCCGCCCTGGCGTTCACCGCGGCCGTGGCGGTCCTCATCATCGCCTGCCCGTGTGCGCTCGGCCTGGCCACGCCGATGGCGCTGATGGTCGGCACCGGCCGCGGCGCGCAGCTGGGCATCCTCATCAAGGGCCCCGAGGTCTTGGAGTCCACCCGTAAGGTCGACACGATCGTCCTGGACAAGACCGGCACCGTCACCACCGGTCGGCACGCACTGGTCTCTACGACTGTTGCGGTCGGCGAGGACCGGGCCGAAGTTCTGCGCCGCGCCGGGGCCGTGGAGGACGCCTCCGAGCACCCCATCGCCCGCGCCATCGCCGCCGGCGCCCGCGAAGAGGTCGGCGATCTGCCGGGCGTGGCGGACTTCGCCAACCACGAGGGCCTGGGGGTGTCGGGGCGCGTTGTCGCTGGTCCCGGGCGCGCGACCGAGGAACCCGCTGTCGATGGTTCCTCCGGGGCCGACGACGACGAGGTGGTCGTCGTGGGCCGTCCCGCCCTCCTGGCTGAGCGGAACATGCCGCTGACGCAGGAGCTGGACAGCGCCATGGCCGAGGCCGCCCGGGCTGGTCAGACCGCTGTCGCGGTGGGCTGGGGCGGGAAGGCCCGCGGGGTCCTCGTGGTGGCCGACCAGATCAAGGACAGCTCGGCCGAGGCCATCGAGAAGTTCCGCGAGCTGGGTCTCACCCCGATCCTGCTCACCGGGGACAACGCTGCGGTGGCCGCCTCGGTGGCCGCCGAGGTCGGCATCGACCCGGGCCCCCAGACGGTGATCTCCGAGGTCATGCCGGCGGACAAGGTCGATGTGGTCCGCCGGCTGCAGGCCGAGGGGCGCGTGGTGGCGATGGTCGGCGACGGCGTCAATGACGCTGCCGCCCTGGCCACCGCCGACCTGGGCCTGGCGATCGGGACCGGCACCGACGCGGCGATCGAGGCCTCTGACCTCACGCTCGTCCGCGGGGACCTGCGCTCGGCGGCCGACGCGATCCGGCTCTCCCGCAGCACGCTCGGCACCATCCGGGGCAACCTGTTCTGGGCGTTCGCGTACAACGTCGCGGCGCTCCCGCTGGCCGCGGCCGGGCTGCTCAACCCGATGATCGCGGGCGCCGCGATGGCGTTCTCCTCGGTGTTCGTGGTGGCCAACAGCCTGCGGCTGCGGAGGTTCCGCGCGACCGTCTGACCACCCCCTCGCAGATCCGCTACTCCGAATCGGCATCGGCTCGTCCAATTGGGCTCGCCGATCCCGATTCGGAGTAGCCGATTTCGCGGCTGGGGGCGGCCGGGGTGCGTCGGCGACCGGCTGCACCGTCGGGTGTCGCGTGGTTCGGTGGAGTTATGAGCTCTCACATGACTCCCGCGAGCGACAGCCGGGCGAGCGGTAACCCCGCTAGCCGTGACCGAGCGACAGGCCCCGGGCACGCCGGATTGCCGGGCGGGCCCGCCGACGCCGGCGGACCCGGTGAGCTGGGCGCCCCCACCGGCTGGGCGCTGCCCATCATCACCCTGCTGGGGGCCGCCGCCGCGATCGTGGCCGCGTTCATCGGCAGCGGAGCGCTGGGCGGGACCCCGATCGCCGAAGCCGCCGGTGGCGTCCTGTCCGCCGACGCGACCCCGGTGGCTCCCGCCGGGTCGGCGTTCAGCATCTGGAGCGTGATCTACCTCGGGCTCGCCGCGTACGCGATCTGGCAGCTCACCCCGGTGGCCCGGCGCTCCGCCCGGCAGGCTGCGCTGAGGCCGTGGGCCCTGGCCTCGGTGCTGCTCAACGCCGCGTGGGTCTGGTCGGTGCAGCTCGAGCTGATCCTGGGCTCGGTGATCGTGATCGTGCTGCTGCTCGCGGTGTTGATCCGCATCATGTTCATCCTCGGTGCGCCGCGCATCGGCGGGGTGATCGAGACCGTGCTCACGGACGGCACGTTCGGCCTGTACCTCGGCTGGGTGTCGGTGGCGTTCTTCGCCAATACATACGCGTGGCTCGCGAGCGCGGGGGTCGACGTGGTGACCGAGGTGCCGTTCGGGATCGTCGGCATCGTCGTGGCCGCGGCTGTCGGCGTGGCGACCGCGCTCATCAGTGGCGGGCGCATCCCGCCGGCGCTGGCGACGGCTTGGGGTCTGGCGTGGGTGGCATACGGCCGCACCTCGGGCGAGCACGAATCGGCGGCCCTGGTGTGGACGGCGGCGATCGCGTCGGTCGTGGTGGTCGTGGTCGCCCTCGTCCGGCGACTCACGGTCGGCAAGAGGCAGCGGCGCCGAGCGACTCAGCCCGCCAACGCCGCGGAGCGGACGGCCCAGTAAGCGGCGCCCGCGACTGCGCCGATCACCATGGCCGGGCCGAACGCGATGCCGCTCTTGGCCCCCACCCGACCCGCAGCCAGCAGCACGAGTGCGACGACGGCGTTGATGACGAACGCGGCCAACGTCCCGGCGAGCACGGCGGGCCAGCCGAACCAGCCGAGGAACGCGCCGAGCACGCCGGAGAGTTTGACGTCGCCCAGGCCGAGACCGGACGGATTGATGAGCGCCAGCACGAAGTAGAACGCGAGCAGCGCGACCGCGGCGGCGGCGGCCCGGCCGAGCGAACCCCAGACATCGAATATCGCGGCCGTCACCGCAAGCCCGCCGAACATCACGGGGTACAGCGGCAGGACGACTTTGTCGGGCAAGCGGAAGACTGCCAGGTCGATCGCGACCAGGAGCGCGCACCCCACGGACAGTGCAGCGAACGTCACCAGGTCGGCCCAGCCCAGAGCCAGGTACGCGGCGCCGAAGCCTCCGGCCGCCGCCAGCACCACGTGCAGGCCACTGCGCAACCACCGTGAATCCGATCCGGCGAGGGACCGCATCCACTTCCCGAGCACCGTCGCCGCCAGCCCGGATACAACGGCCGAGGCCACGGCGATCACGACGAGCATGTCAGGAGAACGCCTCCATCATGTTGATCGCGGTGGGGCCGAGCAGCACGATGAACAGTACGGGCAGGATGCACGTCAGGAGCGGGAAGATCACCTTGACGGGCACCTGCTGGGCTTTCTCCTCCGCGCGCTGGCGGCGCTTGAGACAGCATCTCAGCTGCCTGGGTGCGGAGCACGTCGGCGACGGAGATGCCGTAGGCGTCGGCCTGGATGATCGCGCGGACGAAGCGTCGCAGGTCGGGGACGTCTGTCCGCAGGGCGAGCGATTCGTAGGCGGCACGGCGAAGCTGGCCCACCTGGATCTCCTGCAGGGTGCGGATGAGTTCTTGGGCGAGCGGGCCGGTGCCGTTGCGGCCGGCGCGTGCCATAGCGGCGTCGAAGCCGAGGCCGGCCTCCACCGCGATGGTCATCTGGTCGAGGGTGTCGGCCAGTTCGAGCTGGATCTCGTCGTTCCGCTCCTGGCTGCGGCTAGACAGCAGTAGCTCGGGCAGGAAGTAGCAGACCGCCGCCGTGCCCAGTACAAGGAGCAGGAGAAGTGGCTCCGGCCTGGCTCGGCACAGCATGAGGCCGGACTGGTGGCGTAGGACGCCGATGTCGGAGATGGACTCGCCGCCATCGGCGAGCATCACCGCGGTATCGATCAGCACACGGCGGCGGTCGTGGATCGGGATGAATTGTCGGCGAGCCATGGCCCCTGACAGCTCGGCGGTCAGACCGACCTGATCAGCCAGAAGTCGAGGCACGATGGCCCCGGCATGCGAGATCACCCCGACACCATCTGCAGTAACGGACAGACCGGCCGACCACGAAGTACGCTTCACCTACCGAGTGCTTTCTGCTGGAGAACATGGAACCTTAGACAAGTCCCAGTTTCCCCTGTTCAGGAAGCACTTCGGTCTATTTTCGCCCAGCGATCCGCAGATTCCCATGAATCACCCGGGCTAGAGGGCGTGACGTCGATCATCGCGTCTGTGAGGGTGAGGGAAGGCGCGGAGTCTGCAGCCGTCGCACGTGCAGCTGTTGCGCTATCCTCCAGCGCCATGACTCGAACTCCGTCGCGCGCTGCGTTGGAGAGGGTCGTTTGCACGTGGTAAGCCCGTCCGAACTCGAGAATTCCGATTGCCAAGAGCAGGAGTATCGGCAAGACGAGCGCAAACTCGACAGCGGCTGATCCGCGATCACGTGAGGGCGTGAGCATTGCGGAGCCTGGGGGTTTGGAGGGAATGGGAACGAGGGAGGTGGGACGCAGTCGGGGACGGGCGCAGTGTCATCGAAAGACACTGCGCCCGCCAGCGACGTTCCTATTACTCGCCCTCTGGGCGAGCAGTGCCGCCGATCGCCTCGCTGGCCTCGTCAAACAGGCCTTCCAAGGAGCCGCCCAGGAACGTGACGGCGAGGATGATCGCTAGTGCGATCAGTCCGACCATTAGGCCGTACTCAACGGCAGTCGCGCCGCGGTCCTTGCGGCCGTCGAAGCGGTCGGAGAAAAAGGCTTGGAGGGTGACGAGTGCGTAGTACGCCTGGTTCATGATGAACCCTTTCTTGCGAGGGATTGAGCCGGTGGCTCGAGGGGGAGGGATGCCCCCTCGGCTGTCGGAACAGTCTGTGATGGGGCTGAGAAGAGTATGCACCCGCTTCTCAGGTTGTTTGCGTGATGAACTTCATAGGAGGCGCGCATTTGCCGTGCTCGCGGGCCCTTCTCCTGCGAGATACTGACCAGTGCAACGGGTCTCGGAGGCGCCGGTCTGCCCGCTCGAACTCGGCATCAGGACGTCGGTCCGTCAGCGCGGCTGCGAGGTGAACGACACCTGAGTAAGAAGTGCAAGTGACTTCTTACTTTGCGGTAGGGGCTGCCGGTGTGTGATCTGCCAGCGAAAATGCCTGCCGCATACGCGGTTGCACGTCGCGTCCGCCTCGGTACCGTCACCCTCACGACGCCGTCCGAGGAGGTTCTTGATGACCACACGCACCGTGTCCACCGCCCGCCGCGCCCGGAGGAGTTCGACCTTCGTGGCCCTGTCTGCAACCGCGCTTCTGCTCGCGTCTTGCGGCACCGGAGAGGACTCGCCAGCCGCAGGGGGCGACGTCACGCCCCAGGATGGCGCGGGCAATACGTCCGAGACCAGTACCTCCGACACCACCACCCAGACCTCCGGCCAGAACGCCGGCGGCCAGGCGTTCGCGACCGCCGAGCTGGTGAACCCCGAGGGTGAATCGCGGGGTATGGCCGAGTTCGCGGAGGCCGATGGCGGCACGCTCGTCACCGTCGAGGCGACCGACATGGAGCCCGGCTTCCACGGCCTGCACATCCACGGCACGGGCCTGTGCGAGCCTGACAGCGAGAACCCCACCCAGCCGGGCGAGCGGGGGGCGTTCCTGTCCGCCGGCGGTCACCTGGCCGGTCCCGGCGGCGAAGTTGGCCACCCCGAGCACGCCGGGGACCTGCCGACCCTCTACGTGACCGAGGACGGCACGGCCCGGATCGTCACGCTCACCGACCGCCTGGACCGCGACCTGCTCCTGGACGAGGACGGCTCGGCCGTGATGGTCCACGAGAACTCCGACAACCTCGCCAACATTCCCGAGCGCTACGCACCCGAGGGGGCCGACGAGGAGACGCGCAACGCCGGCGACGGCGGGAGCCGCGCGGCTTGCGGGGTCGTCACTGAGCAGAACTGACACCGAGCAGAACTGACTACTTCTGCCGCGGCACCCGGCCCATGAGGTAGAACTCCGGATTCGGGCGCATGTCGGTGGCGTTGGCCAGCCGGTTGCTCAGCCCGAACAGCCCGGTCATCGCGGCGATGTCCCACGCGTCCTCGTCGTCGAGGCCGTGCTCGTGCAGGGCGGCGAAGTCGGCGTCGCCCAGCTCGTCGGAGTGCAGGTTGACCTTGGTCGCGAAGTCGCAGATCGCCCGCTCGCGCGGCGTGAGGTCGGCCTTGCGGTAGTTCACCGCCAGCTGGTCGGCGAGCATCGGCGCCTTCTTGACGATCCGCAGGATCGCCCCGTGCGCCACCACGCAGAACAGGCAGCTGTTCTGCCCGGAGATGGTCACCACGATCATCTCCTTGTCCGCCTTGGACAGGTTGCCCTCGCGCTCCATCAGCGCATCGTGATAGGCGAAGAACGCCCGCGACTCGGCGGGGCGGCGCCCGAACATCAGGAACACCTCGGGCACGAACCCGGCCTTCTCCTGCTCGGCGAGGATCCGCTCGCGCAGGTCATCGGGCAGGTCGTTGAGCTCGGCGAGGGGATAGCGGTCCGACATGGAGGTCTCCGGGGCGTAGACGGGCGAGGGGTCGCCTCAGCGTAGGGCGCGCGCGGGGCCGCCGGACGCGATCGGCGGGCCCGCCCCCGTGCGGGTCACCCGCGCTCAGGACTCGCGGAGCTGCCCCCACACGTGGACGTGGTCGATCTCCACCCACGCGTCCACGCGGGCGCGGTCGCGCACCGGGTACGGCTCGCCGGTGTAGTGCGTGCTCAGGGCGTCGATGCCGGACAGGTCCGGGTCGTCGGCGATCTCCACGACCCGCCCCTGGATGCTCGCGTGGGTGTACCAGTCCTCGGACGCGATGACGGACAGCGCCACCCGCGGGTCGCGTCGGAGGTGCTGCAGCCGCACTCGGCCGGCGTCGAGGTTGAGGTGGATCCGGTCGCCCTCGACCAGCCGGTACCAGGTCGGCACGGTGACCGGGGAGCCGTCCTTGCGCAGCGTCGCCATGACGGCCGGGTTGGGCTGGAGCAGGACGGTGCGGGTGTCGTCGTCCAGGTGGGAATCGGTCACGGCGGGGATCCTTCCATCGGCGTTGCGGTCCGTCCCCCCAGTGTGCACCCGGTGGCGCCAACCGACCGGTAGCCAAATACCCCGCAGGGTTTTACGGTGGCTGATGTACCTGTTCCCCCCAAGGAAAAAGGACGCAGCACAATGCTTTTCGAACGCATCTATGACTACGACCTGGCCCACGCCAGCTACTTCATCGGCTGCCAGAGCAGCAGCGAGGCGATCGTCGTGGACCCCAGCCGCGACCTGCGGGCCTACTTCGACATGGCCGATCAGCACGGCATGACCATCGTCAAGGTCACCGAGACCCACATCCACGCCGACTACCTGTCCGGCACCCGCGAACTGGCCGCCGCGACCGGCGCCACCGTCTACCTCTCCGACGAGGGCGGTGACGACTGGCGCTATGGCTTCGAGGGCGAACGGCTCCGCGACGGCGACACCATCGAGCTCGGCAACGTCCAGCTCAAGGCCGTGCACACCCCCGGCCACACGCCCGAGCACCTCATGTTCCTCGTCACCGACGGCGCGTTCGCCGACGAGCCCGGCTACGCGCTGACCGGCGACTTCGTGTTCTGTGGTGACCTCGGCCGACCGGACCTGCTCGACGAGACCGCCGGAGGCAGCGATTCCGACGGCGAGGACACCCGCTTCGAGAGCGCCAAGCAGCTGTTCGCCAGCCTGCGCGAGCGCTTCCTCACCCTGCCAGACCACGTCCAGGTGTTCCCGGCCCACGGCGCGGGCTCGGCCTGCGGCAAGTCCCTGGGGGCCTTGCCGTCCAGCTCGGTGGGTTACGAGCGGAAGTTCGCGTGGTGGCCGACGTACGTGGAGAACGACGACGAGGAGGGCTTCATCTCCGAACTCCTCGACGGCCAGCCTGACGCGCCGGCGTACTTCGGGCGGATGAAGCGCGAGAACCGGGACGGCCCCTCCGTGCTCGGCAATCCCCTACCAGAGCTGCGGGAGTTGCCCGCCGAGGAGGTGGCCTCCGGCATCGAATCCGGTGACCTCGTCGTCGTCGACCCCCGCCCCGCCGACGACGTCCACGACGGCACCGTCGACCGCGCCATCAACCTGCCCGCCGGCCAGGCGGGCACCTACGCCGGCTGGGCGATCGACCCCGAGAAGGACACCCGCGGCCTGGTGTTCCTCGCCGAGGACGCCGAGGAGGCCGACGAGCTGCGGCGCCACGTCATCAGGGTGGGAGTCGACACCACGCGCGGGTACGTCACCTCCACCGACGGACTGCCCACGTTTCGCCCGGAGACCGTGGACCCGAAGGACCTGGAGTCCCACGAGCACGCCATGGTGCTCGACGTCCGCGCCACGTCCGAATACGAGGACGGCCACGTCCCCGCCGCCACCCAGCTGCACGGCGGCCAGGTGATGTGGGAGCGCGACGAACTGCCCGACTCGGGGAAGATCGTCACCTACTGCCAGTCCGGCACCCGCAGTTCGGTGGTCGCCAGCTCACTGCGCAGCGTCGGCTACGACGTCACCGAGCTCGAGGGCAGCTACTCCGCCTGGGAGGACGCCGGGATGCCCACCGAGTGAGCTGATCGCGGCTACCGCAGTCCGGCGGCCGGTCGGGGCGACTCGACCGGCCGCGAGGCGGTCCGCGACTCTGCGGGCCGCGGCCCCACGGCCTCGCCCGCGGGCGGGAACCGGCCCGCCGCGAACTCGGAGCCGTAGCCCGGGGCGAACTGACCGTCGGACCACACCACGTGGCCGCCGATGATCGTCGCCGCAACCGCCCGGTCGTTGCGGTTGACCATCCGGCGGATCCCGCCGAACTCGTCCATGGCCTCCTCGTGGTACTCGAGGGACTCGCCGTCGAGCCCGGACGGGTCGACGACCACCACATCCGCTCGCGCGCCCACCTGCAGGCGCCCGGCGTCGAGGCGGTAGAAATCCGCCAGCTCGCCGGTGAGCTTGTACACGGCCTCCCCGGTGGTGAGGAACGGCGTGCCCTTGAGTTGCGCCCGGTGCACGCGCTCGAGCAGACGGATCCCGAAGTTGTAGAACGCCATGTTCCGCAGGTGCGCGCCGGCATCGGAGAAACCGATCGTCACGCCCGGGGTCCGCGCCAGCCGGTTGGCGACCTTCTCCCGCGCGTTGGCGATGGTGGTGGTCCACCGGAAGTCGGTGCCGTACTCCACCACCAGGTCGAGGTAGGCGTCCGCCGGGTGGAGCTTCCGGGCGCGCGCGACGTCGCCGACGGTCTGGCCGACCAGTGACTCGTCGGGGCAGGCCACGATGAGCGCGTCGTCGAAGTCCCGGTGCCACACGCGTGGGCTGAAGCGCTTCTCGAAGTCGCGGCGGAACCAGCGCCGGTAGCTCTCCTGCTCGAGCAGGTCGGTGCGGGCCATCTCGTCGACGAGGTGCAGTGCCTCGCGGCCGGAGCCGAACTCCTCGAACACCACCAGGTCGATCCCGTCGGCCCACACCTTGAATGTCGTGGGCAGGTGCTGCCACACGAACTTGCCCTTACCCAGAGTGTTGGCGGCAAAGGCGATGGGCCGGAAGATGCGGTTGACCCACGGCTCGGCCAGCGTGTCGGCGGCGGCCAGCAGCGAGACACGCAGGGGCTTGCGGAAGAGCCCGGTGCTGGTGGCAGCGTAGAAGGCCACGTCGACCTTGATGTTGAGGTTGGGCACGCCCTGCAGGACGCGGTCACGGCGACGCAGCAGCCGACTGATCCGCCGGAACTCGCCCCACGAGGCGTGCGTGGAGGGCAGGGTCCGCGAGCGGTAGCGGTCACCGTCCATCTTGTCCCACGGATTGGTCATGGTGGACACGCCGAGGAAGCCCTCGTCGAGAGCGGCGTTGATGCGGCGGTCGATCTTCCGCAACTCGTCGCGGCTGGGGGACTGCTCGGGGTCGGTCGCCCGGCCCAACCCCATCACCGAAGCGCGGACGTCGGAGTGACCGAGGAACGACGCGACGTTGGGCCCCAGCGGCAGGTTCTCGACCGTGCGCCGCCAGTCCGCCGGTCCCGACCAGGTCTTCTTCTGCTCGAGCGCCTCGAGCACCGAGTCGCGGGGCAGGGCCTCGACGCGGCTGAACAGGTCGGCGACGTCGACGGTGCCCGAGTACACGCCCGAGATGGAGCAGTTGCCCACCAGGACCGTGGTCACCCCGTGCCGAACGGATTCGCCAAGGCCCGGGGAGACGAGCAGCTCGACGTCGTAGTGGGTGTGGGTGTCCACGAACCCGGGCGTCACCCACCGCCCCTCGGCGTCCACGACCTGCGTGCCCGGCGAGACGGGCAGCGGCGCCGGGCTGATCGCCGCCACGACACCGGCCCTGATCCCGACGTCCGCGCGGACGCCCGGGGCGCCGGTGCCGTCGAAGACCGTGCCCCCGCGGATGACGACGTCGAAGTCCGTCCCACCCGGGCTGGCGGTCCCAGCGCTCTCAGCGCGATCGGCGCGATCGGCGTTCTCGGTGATGCTCACGAGGAGCTCCTCTTGTTGTGATGTGGAACACAGCTACCCAAGGGTTACTCGGACATTCGTCCACGTCCAGCACAGGTTGGCACCAGGGTGTGTCGGGGGCGCCGAGTAGCGTGGCCGGCATGACGACCCGCACGGAGCGCCTGGACGGCCTGCCGTTCACCCGCAAGCACCGCAAGCTGCTGCTCGGCTCCGGCGTGGGCTGGGCGCTCGACGCCATGGACGTCGGCCTCATCTCCTTCGTCATGGCGGCGCTGGCCGTCCACTGGTCGCTCTCGCCCACCGAGCTGTCCTGGGTCGGGTCCATCGGATTCGTGGGAATGGCGATCGGCGCCGCGCTCGGTGGGCTGCTCGCCGACAAGATCGGTCGCCGCCAGGTCTTCGCCGCCACCCTGCTGGTCTACGGCCTCGCCACCGGCGCGGCGGCGCTGTCGACCGGCATCGCCATGCTCATCGTGATGCGGTTCATCGTCGGCCTGGGCCTGGGCGCCGAGCTGCCGGTGGCGTCCACGCTGGTCAGCGAGTTCGCGCCCCGCCGGATCCGCGGCAGGGTGGTGGTGATCCTCGAGGGGTTCTGGGCCGTCGGCTGGATCATGGCCGCCCTCATCGGCTACTTCGTGGTGCCGGTCGGCGACGACGGGTGGCGGTGGGCCCTGGCCATCGGGATCATCCCGGCCGCGTACGCGCTGGTCGTGCGATTCGGACTGCCCGAATCGGTGCGCTACCTGGAATCGACGGGCCGCGTCGACGAGGCCGAGCGGATCGTCCGCGACTACGAGGCGTCCGCGGGGGTCGAGCCGACGGCCGCGCCGTCTGCACCGTCTGCGGCTGCGCCCGCTCACGCCGGCGCCGACGGGGCCGCGTCCGTCGCCGACGGCGTCGGACCCGCATCGCCCGCCGAGACCGCCGAGACCGCCGAGCCCGGCGAGCCCGCCGAGTCCATCTGGTCCGCGCGCCTGCGTAAGCGCACCGCTGCTTTGTGGATCGTGTGGTTCGGGATCAACTTCTCCTACTACGGCGCCTTCATCTGGCTGCCCAGCCTGCTCGTCTCGCAGGGCTTCGATCTGGTGAAGTCGTTCGGCTACACGCTCATCATCACCCTCGCCCAGCTGCCCGGGTACGCGGTGGCGGCGTGGCTCATCGAGATCTGGGGTCGGCGGGTCACGCTCGCGGTGTTCCTCACCGGTTCGGCGGTGGCGGCCGGACTGTTCGGCCTGGCGGACTCCCCGGCCACGATCATCGCCGCGGGCATGGCGCTGTCGTTCTTCAACCTCGGCGCGTGGGGCGCTCTGTACGCGATCGGACCGGAGCTCTACCCCACCTCGACCCGCGGGTCCGGCACCGGCGCCGCGGCGGCGTTCGGGCGGATCGCCTCCATCATTGCGCCACTGCTCGTGCCGCTCCTGCTCGATCTGGGCGACACGGTGATGGTCTTCGGGGTCTTCGCCGCGGCCTTCGTCGTCGCCGCCCTCGCCGCCTTCACCCTTCCCGAGCGCAAGGGCGTCGCACTCGAGGACACCTGAGCCCGAGGACACCTGAGCCCGAGGACACCTGACCGCGGGCGTCCGGCGCGGATGCGGTGCGGCCCCGCGGATGTGACGATGGCGCGGTGACCACTCGCGTGATCGGCGCACTCGTTGCGGTTCTCGGCCTGCTCGTGGTGCTCGGCGGGATCCTGCTGGGCAGCATCGGCGTGTCCACGGGGGGCTTCGTGCAGCGGGTGGACTGCGGGACCTACTTCAGCCCCGACTACACCGAGGCTCGCGACAAGGACAACGCCCTCACCTCGCTGAGCTGGAAGGACCTCCTCCGGGGAGAGCGCCCCCAGCCGAGCACGGAGGCGCAGGAGGCGTGTGATGCCGCGCTCGCCCAGCGCCGGGTCCCCGTGCTGGCCTCCCTGGGGATCGGCGCGACGATCGTGGCCGTCGGCGTGGGGATGGGGCTGTTCCCCGTGGTGGCCACTGCCCTGGCCAGGCGTGATGAGGCCGACCGCATCGGCGGGCGGAACAGCGGCACCAGCGGTGGGGGCAGTGGCACCCGCGCGGGGAGCGGTGGCCCACCGAACGCGACCGGGTAGGTCAGTCGCGGTTCTCCCGCCCGTCACCCAGCTCACGGATCCGCTCGGTCGCCGCCCGCAGCCGCTCCTCGCGCGCTTTCTCGTCGGCCTTCTTGAGCTTCTCGTACGTCTTCTCGTCGGAATCCGTGTAGCGCAGCACGAGCCGGGGGAGGCCCAGCGTGAGAACCAGCGAAGGCCACACCATCCACGCGTACTGCCAGTCCACGATGATCTGCAGGACGAGGAACGTGATGAGCGTCAGTCCGATCACCACGCCGTCGAGCGACTCGACCAGCTTCCCGCGCCTGCGCAGGTCCTCCAGGTCGGCGTCGGTGCCGCGGGTCGCGGGCGCCCCGGCGCCTGTGGGGGACCCCGGCGACAGGGCGGACGAAGTCGACGAGGACGACGACGAGACCCCCAGCTCGCCACCGGTGGCAGTGGCCGACTGCACGATCATGCCGTCGACCGAGGTCAGCGGCGTCCCGCCGGGCAGGTCGACGAACGAGCCGCGGAGCTGGCCGAGGGTGCGGGACGCGGCCACGTCGCCGGACCGGGCGTGGAACTCGGCGTCGTCGAGCCGGCCGGACGCGTAGTGGTCGCCGAGCGCCATGAGGGCGTGCAGCCGCTCGGAGTCGGAGAGCAGCAGGTCGTCCGGGTCGGTCATGGGCTCAATGCTAGAACCGCTAGGCCCTCGATGACATAGGGGAACGCCCCGATGCGCCCGGCGGGGTGCCGGTGGCTTTCCGGGCTGGGGCGCGGGTCCGGCGTGGCGACTCGGTGTCACACTTCGCGGTGCTCGTGCGTCGAAGAGGCATGAGCACACCACGACGCAGCACCGAACAGCGCAAACAGGTCAGCGCGGGCGCGATGGCACCCATGTTGGCACTCGAGGCCTACTCGCGGGCGCGGGTCTCCCGGGAGGACAGCCACCTCATCCGGCTCCGCGTCTCCGCGGTGAACGGCTGCCGCTATTGCCTGGCCATGCACCGACGCGATGCCCGCAGGGACGGCTGGAGCGGCACCCGGATCGCGGTCTCCGAAAACTGGCACGCCCACGCCGACGAGCTGTCCCCGGCCGAGCGGGCGGTCCTGGCGTTCGCGGACGCCGTCACCCGCATCGACGGTGAGGACTCCGTGCCCGACGAGCTGTGGGACGAGGTGGTCCACCACCGGGGCGAAGGTGGGGCTGGACAGCTGGTCATGGAGATCGTCACGATCAACGCATGGAACCGGATAGCGATCGCCACCCGCAAGGACCTGGCGACGCTGCGCGGTCTCGTCCCGAGCGACCTGGAACCGGCGACCCGGCCATGACCGTGGCCCCACCCGCGACCCCCGTGGCCGATGGGGCGGCGCCGGTGGCCGACCGTGCCGCAGCCAGTACGGCCAGCACGGCCGGCACCGCGCTGGCGGACCGCGCCGCGCTGGAGCAGGTGCGGGGCCGACTGCTCGGGGTGGGCTACCGCATCACCGGGACCTGGGCCGACGCCGAGGACGCCGCTGACGAGGCACTGGCGCGGTGGGTGGCGCTCGATCCGTCGTCCGCGCCCCGGAACGTCGACGCGTGGCTGACCACCGTGGCGACGCGGCTGTGTCTGGACCGGCTGCGCAGGCGCAAGCGGGAGGACTACGCGGGCGAGTGGCTGCCCGAGCCCGTCGACACCGCCCTGCTGCCGGCGGACCGGGCCGAGCGCCGCGACGATCTGCGGATCGCCGTGCTGCTGGCCTACGAACAGCTGGGCCCGGATGAGCGCGCGGCGTTCGTCCTTCGTGAGGCGTACGACCTGCCCTACGCCGAGATCGCCGACACCCTGGGCGCGGCTGTGGCCACCGTCCGCCAGTGGGTGAGCCGGGCCCGGCACCGCCTGGAGTCCGACCTGCGTCCACCCGAACCCGCCTCGGACGCGGTGATCTCGACCCTGGTGGAGGCCGTCCTGGCCGGCGATCTTCCGCAGACGATCGCCGCCCTCACCGCCGATGCCCGCGTGATCTCGGACGGCGGCGGCAAGGTCAATGCCGCCCGGCGGGACATCGTGGGGGCCCGTAAGTGTGCGTACTTCCTCATCAAGGCCACGGAATTCTCGGGCGGGATGATCGCGCCCGTCGAGGTCAACGGCGAGGTCGCGCTGGCGGTCCTCGCCCGCGGGGTCCTGCGGGTGGCGCAGGTCGGCGTGGTCGACGGCCAGATCTCACGCCTCTACTTCCACAGCAACCCGGACAAGCTCACCCGGCTGGCACTGCCCGAGGGGTTCGCGCCGGCCTGACGGTTCTAGGCTGGCGCCGGCACCCACATCGCCATCTCGCTCCCGCCGGGCTCACGGAAATGGAAACGGCGGCCACCGGGAAAGTCGAACGGCCCGAACGTCACCATGCCACCGGCGGCCTCGACCTGCTCGCGGGCCTCGTCGAGGTCCGGCACGCGGATCACCATGAGCGGGGCGGGGGACTGCTCGTCGTCGTCCCCCTGCACGCCCACGTCGATGCCCCCGCCGACCAGGCATGCGTACGACTCCCCGTACACGGTGGGTTCCCAGCCGCAGACCGTCGCGAGGAACTCGCTCGTGGCGGACATCGAGGTACTGGGGAACTCGACCAGCGTGATTTCGAGAGGGATCCGTGGCATACCGCCGACGTTACGAGTGTTGACGCCGTTCAGTAACGACTTCGCGCACCAACTGTGGCCGACGCGGCGGTCGGGATTACCCTCGCGGCATGGTCTCGACGATTCCGGGGGTCCTGTCCTCAGGCGCGCAGGCAGCCCGGGCGTTCACCTACAGTTCCCCGGCCCGCTCGGCGCTCCTGGCGTTCGCCGCGGCGATCGCGGTCTTCACGGTGCTGCTGCTGATGCCCTGGGCCACCTCCTCGGGAGAGCACGCACACCTGCACGACGCGGTGTTCACCGCCACCTCCGCCGTGTCGGTGACCGGCCTGACCACCGTCGACACCGCGACCCACTGGTCCACGGCCGGGCAGGTGGTGATCCTGGCGGGCATTCAGGTCGGTGGCCTGGGGATCGTCACGATCTCCTCGCTGTTGGCACTCTCGGTGACCCGGCAGTTCGGGGTGCGTACCCGGCTGCTCGCCCAGACGGGCGTGTCGGCGGGCGGATTGGGCGAGGTCCGATCGCTGATCAAGACCATCATCGTCTCGTCCGCCCTGGTGGAACTCGTGATCGCGCTCATCCTCACGCCCCGGTTCATCGCCCACCAGGGCACGTTCGGGGACGGGCTGTGGCGAGCCGTGTTCTACGCGGTGTCGGCGTTCAACAACGCCGGGTTCGTCCTCCACCCCGACGGCCTGGCCTCGGTGGCCGACGACCCGGTCGTGTTCTGGGCACTGATCTGCGCCGTGTTCCTGGGCAGTCTGGGCTTCCCCGTCCTGTTGGTGCTGTGGAAGCACCAGTGGCACCTGGGACGCTGGAACCTCCACACCCGCCTCACGGTCGAGGTCAGCGTGCTGCTCATGCTCGTCGGGGCCCTCGGGTTCGCCGCGCTCGAGTGGGGCAACGGGGCCACCCTCGGTGGCGAGGGCGTGGTCGACAAACTGCAGCACTCGGTGTTCGCCTCGGTGATGATGCGCTCCGGGGGTTTCGCCATCATCGACCCCGTCGACACGACGGCGTCGACCATGCTCATCACCGACGCCCTGATGTTCGTGGGGGGCGGTTCGGTCTCGACCGCCGGCGGCGTCAAGGTCACCACCCTGGCCGTCATCTTCCTGGCCTTCCTCGCCGAGGCCCGGGGCCGGGAGGACGCCACGGCACACGGGCGCGCGCTGCCCACCTCGTCGATCCGGGTCGCGGTGTCCGTGGCCGGGATGGGGCTCACGCTGGTCGCCGGATCCGCCCTGGCCCTGATGATCCTCACCGGTGAGGATCTCGGACGCCCCCTGTTCGAGTCCATCTCCGCCTTCGCCACCTGCGGGTTGAGTTCAGGTCTCAGCGCTGAACTCGAGCCGGCGGGGGTGTACCTTCTGTCCGGGCTGATGTTCGCCGGACGAGTCGGCATCATCACCTTCGCCACCGCGCTGACCATGCGAGCAAAGCGGACCAGATATCGCCTACCCACAGAGAGGCCGATCATTGGCTGATCGCACCCGTCGCCAGTCCCCAGTCCTCATCATCGGCCTGGGCCGGTTCGGCGTCTCCCTCGCCACCCAACTCGTCGGCCAGGGCCGGGAGGTCCTCGCGGTCGAACGCGACCACGGACTCGTCCAGAGGTACGCCGACTCCCTGACCCACGTGGTGGAGGCCGACGCCACCGACCTCGAGGCGCTCCAACAGCTCGGGGCCCAGGACTTCTCCACCGCCGTCGTCGGCGTGGGCACCTCGATCGAGTCGTCCGTGCTGGTCGCGGTGAACCTCGTCGACCTGGGGATCGACCAGGTCTGGGCCAAGGCGATCAACCAGGCCCACGGCAAGATCCTCACCCGCATCGGATGCGACCACGTGGTGTTCCCCGAGCACGACGCCGGCGTCCGCGTGGCCCACCTGGTGGCCAACCAGATGATGGACTTCATCGAGTTCGACGAGGACTTCGCCATCGTCAAGATGCGGCCACCGCGGGACGTCATCGGCAAGTCGATCGACTACTGCCACCCGCGCAAGCGTCACAAGGTCAACATCGTCGGCATCAAGGCCCCGGGAAGCCCGTTCCAGTACGCCCAGCCGGAGACCATCATCGGCCCGGACGACGTCATCATCGTGTCCGGCCACGTCCGCGATCTGGAGCGGTTCGCCGACTTCTCCGAGCGCAAGAGATAACCAGCGCCACGCGCCCGGAGGGCCGGGCCGGGTCGGACCAGAGCCCCGGGCCCGCATCCTGCACCCGTGCCCGGTCCCTGCACCCGTGCCCGGATCAGCGGCGTGCGGCGTCCCAGCGGGCGAGCAGGTCGGCGGCCGCGGCCCGCGGGTCGGGGGCGGCCATGATCGACGAGACCACGCAGACCCCGTCCAGCTCGGTGGCGGCCAACCGCGCGACGGTCAGGGGCGTGACCCCGCCGATGCCCACCGCACGAATGCCCGGGCCCCCGGGTCGGCGGTACGAGTGCGCGGCCCGGGCCAGCCGGTCCGCACCCTCGGGACCGAGCGCGTCAGCGGTGTCGGTCTTGGTGGCCGTCGACCACACCGGGCTCACCCCGATCACGTCCGGCGCCGGTCCCGGCCCCGTCATCGCAGCCGCCAACTGCGCGTCCGACTCGATCGACAACCCGAGCATCAGCCCGTCCGGCAGCGCCGCGCGGGCCGCCGCGAACGGCACGTCCCGCTGCCCGATGTGCAGGTGCAGCCCCAGCTCCCGCGCGACGTCGAGACGATCGTTGACGAACACCGGCACGTCACGGCCCGTCTCGGTGCACGCCCTCGCGACGGACTCGGCGACGGCGGCGGCGTGTGTGGCGAACTCGTCGTCGTCGCACTCCTTGTCCCGCACCTGGACCACACCCACCCCGCCCAGCACCGCCTCGTGGACGATCCCCGGCACCGCGTCGCGCCCGCCGCCCAGGTGGGGGTCGGTGACCAGGTAGAGCCGCCAGTCGACGCCGGCGCCGCTCACGCCTCCGACACCGTGACCAGGCCCGCGATCTCCTCCGGGGTCAGCGTGTACAGGGCGTCGAGCCACGCCACGGCGAAGCTGCCCGGGCCCGCCGCGGTGCGCGCGGCGACCGTCCCCGCGGCGCCGGCGTGGGCGTGAGCGGCGACCACCGCGTCGTGGTCCGCGATCCCGGCCGACCGCGCCGCCCCGAGATAGGCCGCCGTGAGCGCCCCGAGGGCGCAGCCGGTGCCGATGACCTTCTGCAGCAGCGGGTGACCCGACTCGACCCACGTGGTGCGGGTGGGAGGCGCGGCCTCGCCGAGGTGGCCGGGGCGCTGGGTGACGACGAGGTCCCGCGGCCCCGTCACGGCGACCACGGCCCCCGACCGGGCCGAGAGGTCCCGGGCAGCGGACTCGGCGGCGAGGACATCCTCCGTGGAATCCACGCCCCGGCCGCCCGCCCCCGTGCCGGCGAGCGCGATGGTCTCCGACGCGTTCGCCCGGATCGCGGCGGGCCCGGCCTCCAGCCAGTCGGTGGCCAGCCCCGTCCGCAGGACCAGACCGCCGACCGCCACCGGGTCCAGCACCCACGGGGTCCCGGCGGCGCGGGCGGAGGCGATCGCGGCGTGCATGCCCTCGACCTGCTCGGCCGTCGGGTTGCCCACGTTGATGAGCACGCCGGAGGCGATGGCGGCGAAGTCGGAGGCCTCGTCGGGGTGGTCGACCATCGCGGGCGCCGCCCCGGCGGCGAGCAGCACGTCCGCAGTGATCTGCCGGACCACCGAGTTGGTCAGGCAGTGCACGAGCGGGCCGGTCTCGCGCATGACGGTCACGAGGCGGGCGAGGTCGACGGGACGGCCGGCGGGGCTGTCGGGGCTGTCGGTGGGGCGGTCAGCGGGGCGGTCAGCAGCGGGGGACATGCCCCCCAGTCTGCCGCCCCCGCCCGGGCGCCAACAGGAATAGCCTGCCGGGGGCCCGGGTTGCACGGGGCATGACCTCCCCCGAGACCAGCTCCCCCCAGTCCAGTGCCGCCCTGCCTCTGTCCGTCATCGACTTCGCGACCGTCCGCCCCGGCCAGAGCATCGGGGAGGGACTGCAGGATTCGGTGGCGCTGGCGCAGAAGGCGGAGGAACTGGGCTACGAGCGGGTCTGGTACTCCGAGCACCACAACATGCCGTCCATCGCCTCCTCGGCGCCGGCGGTACTCATGGCGCACATCGCCTCGCAAACGGAGCGGATCCGGCTCGGCTCCGGCGGCGTGATGCTGCCCAACCACTCGCCGATCGTGATCGCCGAGCAGTTCGGCACCCTCGCCGAGCTACACCCCGGACGCATCGACCTCGGCCTGGGGCGCGCCCCCGGCACCGACCCGCAGACCCTGCGTGCGCTGCGCCGCGAACCGTCGGCGGCCGAGAACTTCCCCGACGACGTCCGCGAGCTGCAGGCGTTCCTCGGCGACTCGCCCTCCGACTTCGCCCGCACGCGCGGGATCGCGGCCATCCCCGGGCGGGGCACCAAGGTGCCGCTGTACATCCTCGGTTCGTCCCTGTTCGGCGCGCAGCTCGCCGCCGCCTACGGGCTGCCGTACGCGTTCGCCTCGCACTTCGCGCCCGACGCCCTCGAACAGGCCTCGCAGGTCTACCGCGAGCGCTTCCAGCCCAGCGAGCAGCTGGCCGAGCCGTACATGATCGCCGCCGTCAACGTGGTGGCCGACGATGACACCGAGCGGGCCGAACGCGAACTGCAGTGGTACCGCCGCCAGCGGGTCAAGCTCATGGCCGGCCGCGGACGCGAGTTCTCCGACGAGGAACTCGACATGATCATGGAGTCCGCCGGCGGTCGCCAGATCCTGCACATGATCCACTACACGGCGGTCGGCGACGGGCCGGCGGTGCGCGAGTACCTCACCGACTTCGCGCGCACGGCGGGGGCCGACGAACTGATGATCGCGCCGGTGGGATCGACGGTCGAGCGGATCCACGGCTCCCTGGAAGTGTTGCGCCGCGCCTGGAGTGACTGACGCCGGTCGGATCGGGTGCCCTTGATCACGAAAGCAGGGCGGCCGGACCCGCAGCCGTAGCCGCGGGCACCCGAACCGGCCTATCCTGAACTCATGGCGATCTCCGATGTCGGCGAATACGCCCACCTCAGCTCCGATCAGATAGAGGAGCTCGGGCGGGAGCTCGACGCTGTCCGCGCCGAGGTCATCGCTTCCCGGGGGGAGCGCGACTACCGCTACATCCACAGCATCATCAAACTCCAGCGAGGCCTGGAGTTCGGTGCCCGCGCGCTGCTGTACTTCGGCGCCCGCAACCGCACCGTGTGGGCCCTCGGGACCGGCACCCTCGCCGTGGCCAAGATCCTCGAGAACATGGAACTCGGCCACAACATCATGCACGGCCAGTGGGACTGGATGAACGATCCGGAGATCCACTCGACCAACTGGGAATGGGACCTCGTCGGCAGCTCCGCCGACTGGAAGCACACCCACAACTACCTACATCACAAGTACACCAACATCGTCGGCGTCGATGACGACGTCGGGTTCGGTGTCCTGCGCGTGACCCGCGACATCCCCTGGGAGCCCCGGTTCGCCGGGAACGTCCTCGTCAACGCCGTCCTCATGCTCGGCTTCGAGTGGGGGATCGGCCTGCAGGCGGTCGACACGGCCGACGCGTTCGACCGCGAGGCGTCCCCGGCCGACCGCCGCCGAGCCCGCGCATTCCTGCGCAAGGCCGGCCAGCAGATCCTCAAGGACTACATCCTGTTCCCGGTGCTCGCCGGACCGAGTGGCCGCCAGGCCCTCACCGCCACGATCACGGCCAACATCATCCGCAACATCTGGACCAACGCCGTGATCTTCTGCGGGCACTTCCCCGACGGTGCCGAGAAGTTCACCCTGTCGGACATCGAGACCGAGACGCAGGCGGAGTGGTACCTGCGGCAGATGCTCGGCAGTGCCAATCTCGACGGCGGCCCGGCGATGAACCTCATGTCCGGCAACCTGTCGTTCCAGATCGAGCACCACATGTTCCCGGACCTGCCGTCCAACAGGTACTCGGAGATCTCGCTCAAGGTCCGCGAACTGTGCGAGCGCTACGACCTGCCGTACGTCAGCGGGCCGCTGTGGAAGCAGTACCTGCAGTCATGGCGCACCATCGCGCGGCTGTCACTGCCGGACCGTTTCCTCCACCGCACCGCCGACAACGCCCCGGAGACCCGCAGCGAGAAGATGTTCGCCCTCGGGCCGCGCATGCCCGGTCTGGCCACCGCGCTGGCCGGGGTCCGGAAGGGACGCGCCCACCAGAGCCGCTGACCCCGGTGACAGAATGACGGCATGTCGCTGACGAGCATGTTGGAGGCCGCCGCGCGCGGCGGGACCGTCGAGGTCGAGCAGGGTTGGACGCAGGGCAGGGCGATCTTCGGAGGCCTGACCGGCGCCCTGCTGCTCGCCGCGATGAAGGGGTGCCTGCGCAGCCGGGACACCGGAGACGGCTCGGCCCCCGTCGTCCACCCACTGCGGTCGATCACCGTGTCGTTCATCGGCCCCGCGACGACCGGCCCCGTCGAGGTCGACGCCGAGATCCTACGCGTGGGCTCCAACGTCGTCCAGTGCCAGGCGACCGTTCGGCAGGAGGGCGCGATCGTCGCGACCGCGCTGGCCGCGTTCGGCAAGCACCGGCAGTCGTCGATCTCGGTCGCGCCCGCCCATCCGATGCCGGCGCTGGGCGATCCGACGGCGATCGAGGCGTTCCCCTACATCGAGAAGCTGACGCCGGAGTTCTACCGGTTCGTCGAGCTGCGGCAGGTCGGCGGCCAGTTGCCGTTCTCCGGTTCCGAGACGGCCGACCTGTCCGGGTGGGCGTCACTGCGCGAGGCCCCGGAGCGGTTCGACGAAGAGCATCTGGTGGTGTTGGCCGACGCGTGGCCGCCAGCTCCCATCCAGATGCTCGACGGCTTCGCGCCCGGCAGCAGCCTGACGTGGACGCTGGAGCTGATCGCCGAGGTGGGCCCGGAGGCGTTCCCGGCCGACTCTATGCTCGGATACGCCGCCGCCACCGATACCGCCCGTGACGGCTACGCGCACACCCACGCGATGCTGTGGCGGCCGGACGGCGAGCTGGTGGCGATCAGCCGGCAGACCATCACAGTCTTCGGCTGACCGGCGCCCCAACGCCAAAATCCGGCTCTTGTGACCTGTCCATGGGTCGTTCGGTGGATCTCGGGTAGAAGCACGCCGTTCTCGGCTTAGGTTTTGGGTGTCTAAGTCCAAACCGAAGAGCGGAGAACGGCGTGCGAGGTGTCAGCCTATGGCGTGCGGTGCTGGGCGTCGAGAGAACGGTTATCGAGAACGTCGAGTTCGACCACAACGAGCAGATCGTGGTCGCACATGTTCGCCCTCGAAGGGGGTACTGGGCCCGGTGCGGCGTCTGCGGGACGCCGGCGGCCCGGTACGACAACGGCGCTGGCCGACGCCGCTGGCGCAGTCTGGATATGGGCTCAACGATGGTGTTTCTCGAGGCCGATTCGCCGCGAGTGAGCTGCCCCGTGCACGGTCCCACTGTGCGTCAGGTGCCCTGGGCCCGCCACGGCGCCGGTCACACCAGACCCTTTGACCAGCAGGTCGCGTGGCTGGCCACGCAGTGTTCCAAGAGCGCCACGTGCCAGCTGATGCGCATCGCCTGGCGCACGGTGGGGTCGATCATCGCCCGCGTCTGGGCCGACACCGTCGCCGGTACCGATCCGTTGGCCGGTCTGCGGAGGATCGGAATCGACGAGATCTCCTACAAGCGCAACTACAAGTATCTGACCATCGTGGTCGATCACGACACCGGTCGCCTGGTGTGGGTTGCCATTGGCCGGGACAAAGCCACCGTGCAGGCGTTTTTCGACGCTCTCGGGGCCGACCGGTGTGGGCAGATCACCCATGTCACCGCTGACGGGGCGAAGTGGATCGGCGACGTCGTAGCCCGAGCGTGCCCCGAGGCGGTGCGCTGTACCGATCCGTTCCACGTGGTCAAGTGGGCCACCGATGCCCTGGATGAAGTGCGTCGACAGGTGTGGAACGAGGCCCGCGGCGACAAACGGCAACTGCGTGAACGTCGTCTGGCCAACAAGGTCAACCGGGCCCGCGGTTACGCCCGGGACATCAAGCACGCCCGATATGCGCTCTGGAAGAACCCCGAGAATCTCACCACCCGGCAGAGTGCCAAGCTGGCGTGGATCGCCAAGACCGAACCCACCCTGTACCGCGCCTACCTGCTCAAAGAAGGCCTGCGTCTGATCTTCCAACTCCCGATCGACGAGGCCAGAGACGCCCTGGAAGCGTGGATCAGCTGGGCCAGACGATGCCGCATCGAACGGTTCGTCCACTTGCAGCGCACCATCTGCACCTACAAGACCGAGATCCTTGCCTCGATCGAACACGGCCTCTCCAACGGGCTCATCGAATCGGTCAACACCAAGATCCGCCTCATCACCCGAATGGCCTTCGGCTTCCGTTCACCAGAGGCCCTCATCGCCCTGGCCATGCTCAACCTCGGCGGCCACCGTCCCACCCTCCCCGGCCGCCAAAAGGCCCACGCATGAGTCATAAGAGCCCAAAATCCGCTACCCGAAATCCGGATCGGCTAGTCCGATTGGAGTAGCCGATCCGGATTCCGAGTAGCGGATTTCCGGGAGGGGAGGGGAGGGGAGGGTGCCTCCCCTCAGGTCAGCCGGCGGTGCGGGTGGAGCGGCGACGCTGGTCGCTGCGGGGCCGCCCGGCCGCCTGGCCCACCGACTGGCGGGCGCCGGAGCCCTGGGTCGCGGAACCCTGGCCGCCCGAGCGCTGGCCGCCCGAGCCCCGGGTGCCGGAGCCCTGACGTGCGGAGCCCTGGCGGGGCGAACCGTGGGCGTCGGCGGTCTGGGGACGACGACGACGAGCGCCGCCGGTGCCGGAGCCCTGCTGATCGCGGCCACCGCGCTCCGAACCACCGCGTTCTGAACCACCGCGTTCTGAACCACCACGGCCGGCGCCGTCACGGCTCTGACCGCCGTGGCGGCTCTGACCGCCGTCACGACCCTGCCCGCCGCCGCGGCTCTGCTCACCGTCACGGCCCTGACCGCCACCGCGGCCCTGACGCTGCTGGTTCTGGTTCTGACGGCCCTGGCCGCGGCTGCGACGGGCCTGCCCGCGAACGGACTGGCCCTCGGCGCCGTCGTCGGACGGCACGTGCGCGGGCGGCTCCGGGGCGTCGGCCAACGCGACGGCGGCATCGGCGCCGATGGGCAGCTCGATCTCGCCGGCGGTGACCCCGGCCGCGCGCAGCAGCGACCGCACCTCGCGCACCTGGTCGGAGGTGGCGACGGTCACGACGGTGCCGATGGCGCCCGCGCGGGCGGTGCGGCCCGAACGGTGGACGTAGGCCTTGTGCTCGGCCGGCGGATCGGCGTGGACGACCAGCCCGACGTCGTCGACGTGGATGCCGCGGGCGGCGATGTCGGTGGCCACGAGCACGGTCGCCTGCCCGGAGGAGAACGCGTCGAGGTTACGCACGCGGGCGTTCTGCGACAGGTTGCCGTGCAGGTCCACGCTCACGACGCCGCGGCCGGTGAGCTGCTTGGCGAGACGCTTGGCACCGTGCTTGGTGCGGGTGAACATCACGGTCCGCGGGTGCGCCACGGCGAGGTCGGCCAGCGCGCGGACGCGGTCGTCGGCGTCGACACGCACCACGTGGTGGGCGGTCGGACCGGAGGTGGCGGTGCCGTCGTCGACCGAGTGGTCCACCGGGTTGGTGAGGAACTTGGTGACCAGCTTCTGGACGCCGGAGTCCAGGGTCGCGGAGAACAGCAGTCGCTGCGCACCGGACGGGGTCGCCGCGAGGATCCGGGTGACGCCGGGCAGGAAGCCCAGGTCTGCCATGTGGTCGGCCTCGTCCAGGACGCTGATCTCGATCGAGTCCATGCGGCAGTGCTTCTGCCCCATGAGGTCCTCGAGTCGACCCGGGCAGGCCACGACGATGTCGACGCCACGATTGAGCGCCTCGACCTGACGGCCCTGGGAGACGCCGCCGAAGATGACGGTGGTCTTCAGGCCCATGGAGTTCGCCAGCGGCTCGAGGGTCTCGTTGATCTGCCGGGCGAGCTCACGGGTCGGCGCCAGGATCAGCCCGCGCGGGGAGTTGCGGGCGCGGCGGTCGCCGGACGCGGCGAGGCGGGCGACCAGCGGGATGCAGAACGCGTAGGTCTTGCCGGAACCGGTGCGGCCGCGGCCCAGCACGTCACGGCCGGTCAGGGCGTCCGGCAGCGTGGCCGACTGGATGGGGGTGGGGGTGGTGATCCCCGCGCTGCCGAGAACGTCGAGCAGGGGGGAAGGAACGCCGAGATCGGCGAAAGAACGTGACAAGGGAGAAGGCTCCGTACATAGAGAATGGCGTCTTGCCCGGCGCGCTCGCGGGGAGTCGCATCCACTTCGATGAGCGATGCGCCCGGTGCGCGACCACGGGGAGGTCGACAACCGCACGGCCCGAGGCAAGAGTGGTGCGGGCCGTCCGAGGACCACCCTACGCGTAGCGGGCCCCACACCCCAGCCCCGCGGCCCGGGTGTGACGAGGGCATCACGATCGCCTCCCCGTGGTGGCACGATACGAGGCGTGCGAATAGACCTGTCCCTGCTGCGTCGACCGGAACTGGGGTCTGTGCTTCTCGGCCGGGAGGAGGAGTCCGCCCGCCTGCGCGCGTGGCGCGTCCGGATCCTGCTGCTCCTGACCCTGCTCGCCTCCAACCTGGTGGGCGTCGCGGTGGCCGTGGTGCTGGTCTTCTTCGTGCTGCCGGGCCCGGCGGTGCTGTCGCGGGAGTTCCTCGTCCCCTCGGTGATCGTGGTGCCCGTCTACGTGACGATGGCGGTCATCGTGGGCACGATCTGGGTCACCGGTGCGGTCTACCGCCGCGTCCGGTGGTTCCTCGACGGCCGCGAGCCCACCGACCGTGACCGCGCCCGGACCCTGCGCCTGCCCGCCCGCATCACCCTCATCCAGGCCTTCCTGTGGCTGCTCGGCGTCGCGGTCGTCACCCCCGCGTACGGCCTGGTCGACCCCACGTCGATCCCGGTGGTCGGGTTCACCATCTCCTTCGCCGGCATGGTCGTGTGCGGCGCCGCGTTCCTGCTCGCCGACTTCGGCCTGCGGCCCGTGGCGGCGGTCGCACTGTCCACGGGCCGCGCCCCGCGGGCTCGGTTCCTCGGCGCCATGACGCGGCTCCGGGTGGCGTGGGCCCTGGGTAGCGGGGTGCCCGTCACGGGCCTGATCATCGTCGCGATCTACACACTCGCGGGCCGTGCCCTGTCGCTGGAACGCCTCGCCGTCGTCGTCATCGTCCTGGGTGCCACGTCCCTCCTGGCCGGGTTCCTCCTCATCTCCCTCGCGACGGGGTCGATGATCGCCCCGCTGCGCAGCGTCCGGTGGGCGATGCAGGACATCAGCGACGGCACGCTCTCTCGGCGCGTGGTGGTCTATGACGCCACGGAGCTCGGTGAGCTGCAGCGCGGGTTCAACGAGATGGCCTCGGGGCTGCAGGAGCGCGAACGGCTGCGCGACCTGTTCGGTCGACACGTCGGGCGCGAGGTTGCCGAGGCCGCGGAGCTCGACGATCCCGAGCTGGGCGGGCGCGACTCGCGCGTGGGCGTGGTGTTCGTCGACCTCATCGGCTCGACCGAGATGGCCGTGCGGTCCGAGGCCGGCGAGGTGGTGGACGTGCTCAACCGGTTCTTCTCCGTGGTCGTGGAGACCGTGGAGGAGTACGACGGCATCGTCGACAGTTTCCTCGGCGATGCCGCGCTCGTCGTGTTCGGCGCGCCCCGGTCGATGGCGGACCCGGCGACCGCGACCCTGGCCTGCGCGCGGGTGCTGGCCGAGCGCCTGCCCGCGCGGGTGCCGGACTGCCGCGCCGGCATAGGGGCGTCCTACGGGGACGTCGTGGCCGGGTACGTGGGCTCGGACGACCGCTTCGAGTACACCGTCATCGGCGACGCCGTGAACGAGGCCTCGCGGCTGTGCGAGCTGGCCAAGGAGCAGCCCGGCCTGGTGCTGGCCTCCGGCGTGGCGGCCGACGCCGCCGCGGAGTCCGAGCGTGGCCGCTGGCAGGAGGTCGGGTCCGAGGTCGTGCGCGGCCGCACCGAGCCCACGAGACTGTGCGCGCCGGCGCCCGACTGACCACCCCTAGCGCAGCACCACGTCACGCCCGCCGAGCATCACCTCGAGGCCGTCGTCGACCACGCGCGCGTCCTCGATCACCACTCCCTCGGGCAGTGAGGCCATGGTCGTGTCGACGGTGCCGGTGATGCCGGAGAACAGCCCGTCCGGCAGCGGGAACCCCAGCAGCGAGGTCTGCTGCGGCGTGAGCGTGAGCTGCCCGTCGTTCACCCCGGGCTGCACCCCGATCTCCGCGATGCCGCCGATGTCGGCGCGCAGCAGGCCGGCCGGTGCGTCGGGGCGCACCGAGCGCACCTCCGTCATGCCCGCGATCGGCGAGCCCTCCGCTGGGTTGCCCTCCGCGGCGGCCGCCGCGAGCTGGTCGGCGCTGAGTGTGGCGGTGCCGTCCGCGGACTCGGCGCGGATACCGCCGTCGACCTGCGAGACCGAGTAGCCGGTCACGTCGATCCGCGGCACGGTGGCGTCACCGGGGGAGGTCAGGCGGACCGTGCCCACGGCCTGCTGCGTGGCCAGGTCCCACAACACGGGGCTGGTCCCGAACTCCACGGACACCGGCGCCCCGAGCTCCGCCGACGCCTCGCGCTCGGCCCGGTCCGACAGGTACCAGCGCGCGCCGAACTCCGCGGCCACCACCAGACCCGCCAGAAGCAGGAGCAGCAGGACCAGCGAGCACCCGCACCCGCACCCACCGCGCCTATTGTCGCGACGCCCTCTGCGGTCCATCCGATCTCGTCTGCCCATGGGGGTATCGTGCCGGACCGGAGCACCCGGGTCTACCGTCGCCGGACCGGTTGCGGCGCGGCGAGCAGGACCTCACGATCGGGATCATGACCGAGACACAGGATGCACTCACTGACACCCGTACCGTCGCCTTCCTCGTGGCCTCCGAGGGGATCGAGCGCGTCGAGCTCACCGAACCGTGGGACGCCGTCTCCGACGCCGGCTTCCGGCCGGTCCTCGTCAGCACGGAGGACGGCGAGGTCGGGCTGGTCGATCACCTCAGCCCGGCCGGCACCCGGCCCGTGGACCGCACGAGTGCGGACATCTCCGCGGCCGACGTGGACGTGCTCGTCCTGCCCGGCGGCGTCGCGAACCCGGACGCCCTGCGCGGGGACCAGCACGCGGTGACCCTCGTGCGCGAGATGGTCGAGGCTGGCAAGCCGGTGTTCGCGATCTGCCACGCGCCGTGGGTCCTCATCGAGGCGGACGTGGTGCGCGGCCGGAAGGTCACCTCCTTCCCGAGCCTGCGGACCGACCTGGTCAACGCTGGCGCGGAGTGGGTCGACTCCGAGCTCGTCAGCGACGACGGGGTCTTCACGAGCCGCCGGCCCGACGATCTCCCGGCCTTCTGCGAGGCGCTCGTCGGCGCCGCCCGGGGGTCGGCCTAGGGGCGACCGGGCGATGATCGGCGTGTACGTCCACAACCGTGGACGGGGGCACCTGCACCGGGTGCTGCCGGTCGTCGCCGCGCTCCGCGACCGGGGCGACGAGGTCACGATGCTCGTCACCGGCCCCTTCGACGACACCCAGCGTCCCCCCGGGACCCGCGTGGTCCACCTGCCGACAGAGCCGGACGCACGGACCGGGCCCGCCGCCGCGCACGCGGCCGGACCGCCGGCGCGGGACGAGATCACCCTCGCCGCCCGTCGTGCCGCCGTGGCGTGGATGGACCGTGAACGCCCCCGCGCGCTGTGGGTCGACGGCTCCCCGGCGATGTCGCTGGCCGCCCGCATGACCGGTACACCCATGGTGAGCACCCTTCCCCCGGGCGTGCGCGACGACGAACCGCATCTGCTGCGGTGCCGGGCGGCCGAGAGGCTCATCGCCGCCTGGCCGCCGGGCGTGCACCGCGAGACCGTGGCGCGGGCGGAGAAGCGGGTGAGCGAGATCGGGGGCGTCTCCCGGTTCGAGCGACGCGGACGCGAGGAGCGGGCTCGTCGTCGCCCCCGTGTCGTCCACCTCAACGCCTCCGGCACCGGCGGTGATCACCGCTTCTGGCGCGCCGTGCGGACCACCGCGGCGGAGCTGGGCGTGACGGACTGGGTGGAACTGGGCGGGCCCGACGGCGAGTGGCACTCCGACCCCTGGCCCGTGCTGAGCTCTGCGGACGTCGTGGTGACCGGCGCGGGTCAGGCGTCCGTCGCCGACGCGGCCTGCGCCGATGTGCCGCTGGTCGTCGTCCCCGGGAAGCACGAGTACGGCGAACACGACGCCACCGCCGAGGCGCTCGGCTCCATCCCCGGCGCGTCGGTCCTGCGCTACGGCGACGGCCCGACGGCGGTCGCGCGCGAGGTGCGCGCACAGGTGGACCGCGCCCTCGACGGCGAGGCCGCCGGGATCCGGTCGTGGTGGGGGGTGGACGGGGCGGCACACCGCGCCGCGGAGGTCATCCGGGCGACGGCGACGACGACGACGACGAGGTAGGCCCGATTCGGGTGATGTGCGCCTCCCGATCCGCGGATAGGCATTTTCTCACGAGGTCGTCAGGAAGGCTGATAACTGCTGCACACATGCCGTCCCCGGGGGAGATACTCGATCTCACGACCCCCGAAGTGCGGCGCGACGTGCTCGGAACCCTGACAGTATTGCGGGACTCACTGCGAACGACGAACTTTCAGGGCTCGAGGTAGGGCACTTCGCGAGGCGCAGGGACGGAGGATGAATGCCGAGATACAGGAACCTCGAACCCACCTCGGACTTCTGGTCCTGGCGTGACAACGCCGCGTGCATCGGGCACGAAGACCTGTTCTACAGCCTGGAGGAGGAGTCGAAGGGGGAGCGGCGCAAGAAGGAGGAGCAGGCCAAGTCGGTTTGCGCCACGTGCCCGGTCTTCGATACCTGTCGGCAGTTCGCCCTCAATTCCGGTGAACTCTACGGAGTGTGGGGCGGACTCACCGAGGCCGAGAGGCACAGGATCTCCGGCCGCCACCGCACCGGCTGACGACCCGGGCGGCGAGTCGGCGGCCGTGTACCCGGGTGGCAGGCTGGCGGTCCGCGGGACCTAGTTGCGATCCTGCGGGGTGGCCTCGTGCCCCGGGCGGCCGCCAGTCCGGTTGGCCTCCTTCATCTCCGCCTCGTGGACATGCCGTCGTCCTCCGGTGAGCTCGTCGCGCACCGCACTGTCCAGGGCGCGGGCCGTGCTCCAGAACCCGTCGTCGAACTCCTCGACGATCTGGAACGTCCAGCGTCCGTACAGGACGTTGACCCCCACCATCTCGTCGCGGATGCGCGCGGCGAGCTCGGACCGGCCGGCATCGTCCAGCTGGTCGGCGGCTTCTTGGAAGAGGATGTCCGCCCGGCCGATCAGCTGGTGCAGGTCGTACAGGTGCCCGCGGGCGCGCTCGATGTACTCCATCGCCTCGCCGACGGTGCCGGCCGCCTCGACCTCGGCGTCGGTCGCCCCCTCTGGCCGCCGATGCGCCTCGTCGACGCTCGGGGTCCGGTCTCCCTCTCCCGGGCCCGCCACGCTCAGACCGTCCGGGTCAGACGACGCAGCTGGTCGGGGCCTGTGTGGTGCTTGAGCGCGGTGACCAGGCCCGACCGCGGACCCACCGCGTCGTCGTAGGTCTTCGGCTCACCGGCGAACATCTTCTCCGAGCGGGTCTCCGGCGCGTCGTCCGTCGTGGCCTTGAGGAACCGGTTCGGCAGCGAGAGCTTGGCGATCGTGCGCCAGGACTGCCAGTACTGCTTGTACAGCGGTCCGGTGGTGTACGGCAGGTCCCACCGCCGGCAGACGTCCTGGACCTTCTCCGAAAGCTCCGCGTACCGGTTCGACGGGAGCGTCGGGAAGAGGTGGTGCTCGATCTGGAACGACAGGTTGCCGGACATGAAGTGCGTGAGCTTGCTGCCGGTGAAGTTCGCGGAGCCGAGCATCTGGCGCAGGTACCACTGCGCCTGCGTCTCGTTCTCCAGGTCCTCGAGCGTGAACTTGTCGGCGCCGTCCGGGAAGTGGCCACAGAAGATCACGGCGTTGGACCACAGGTTGCGGATGACGTTGGCGGTCATGTTGGCGCTCATGGTGGACTTCCAGTTGGGCCCCGACAGCAGCGGGAACCACACGTAGTCCTTGCCCACCTGGCGCCGGGCCTTGCGCAGGAACTGTCCGATCCGCTTCTTCTGCTCGTCCCACCCCGAGGAGTTGATCGTCCCCGGCGCGATCTCCAGGTGCTGGACGCCGACGCCCCACTGGAACGCGAACGCGAGCATCGTGTTCCACACCAGGTTGAGCGAGTTCGCCGGGTGCCACGGCTGGTCGCGCGTCACCCGCACCACGCCGTACCCGACATCGTCGTCCATGCCGACGATGTTGGTGTACTTGTGGTGGTGGTAGTTGTGGGTGGCCTTCCAGTGCTCGGACGTGCCCACGATGTCCCACTCCCAGGAACTGGAGTGGATCACCGGGTCGTTCATCCAGTCCCACTGCCCGTGCATCACGTTGTGCCCGAGCTCCATGTTCTCGATGATCTTCCCGGCCGCCAGTAGTCCGGTGCCCACCAGCCACACGGGTCGGTACCCGGAGAAGAGGAGGACGACCCGGCCGCCGGTCACCAGTCCGCGCTGCAGGCGGATGGTGTTCTGCACGTAGCGGCGGTCGTCGTCCCCGAGGGAGTCGACGACCTCCTGGCGGAGCGCGTCCAGTTCCTCACCGATGGCATCGACGTCCTCGGCGGAGAGATGGGCGTATTCCCTTACATCAGATATCGCCATGTAAGAACGGTACGTAGCGGTCAGCGTCATGTCGACCGTTCCGGGAAACCCGAACTGCGGACAACTACTGCCGAGTTGACCGGCAAGCGTTCATCGGACGCTTATGATCCCACCATGGCTCTCGTCGAGATCTCAGGCGTCAATAAGCACTTCGGTGACTTCCACGCGCTCAAGGACATCAACCTGTCCATCGAGCAGGGGGAGGTCGTCGTGGTGATCGGCCCGTCGGGGTCCGGGAAGTCGACGTTGTGCCGCACGATCAACCGGCTCGAGACCTTCGAGAGCGGCTCCATCACCATCGACGGCAAGCCGCTGCCCGAGGAGGGCAAGGCGCTGGCGAGACTGCGGGCCGACGTCGGGATGGTGTTCCAGTCGTTCAACCTGTTCGCGCACAAGACGATCCTCGAGAACGTGACGCTGGGTCCCATCAAGGTCCGCAAACAGTCCAAGTCGGAGGCCGAGAAGCGCGCGATGGAACTGCTCGAGCGGGTCGGTGTCCACGAGCAGTCGTCCAAGTACCCGGCGCAGCTGTCCGGCGGTCAGCAGCAGCGGGTGGCGATCGCCCGGTCGCTGGCGATGGACCCCAAGGTCATGCTCTTCGACGAGCCGACGTCCGCCCTGGACCCGGAGATGATCAACGAGGTCCTCGACGTGATGACGGGGCTGGCCAAGACCGGTATGACCATGGTCGTGGTGACCCACGAGATGGGGTTCGCCCGCAAGGCGGCCGACCGCGTGATCTTCATGGCGGACGGGGAGCTGGTCGAACAGGCCACCCCGGAGGAGTTCTTCACCAATCCGCAGAGCTCCCGGGCCAAGGACTTCCTGTCCAAGATCCTCACCAACTAGTCGGGCCCGTCCGCGGACCCGAACGAGACCCATCCACCCATCCCACGAGGAGAACCCATGAACATCCGACGGATCGGAGCGGCCACGGCGGCCGTCGCCCTGGCACTCGGCGTGAGCGCGTGCGGTAGCGACGACGGTGGTGGCGAGAACCAGCTCAAGGTCGGCATCAAGTTCGACCAGCCGGGACTCGGGCTGAAGGAGGGCAACGACTACACCGGGCTCGACGTCGACGTGGCGCGCTACATCGCCGACAAGCTCGGGACCCCGGAGGACGAGATCGAGTGGGTGCAGGCACCCAGCGCCCAGCGCGAGACGCTGCTGGAGACCGGTCAGGTCGACATGATCGTCGCCACCTACTCCATCACCGACTCCCGCAAGGAGAAGGTCGGCTTCGCCGGCCCGTACTTCATCGCCGGGCAGGACCTCCTGGTCCGCTCCGACGACGACTCGATCACCGGTCCCGACTCCCTCGACGGCAAGCGCCTGTGCTCCGTCACCGGGTCGACCTCGGCCCAGACGGTCAAGGAGCAGGTGCCGGGTGTGAACCTGCAGGAGTTCGGCACGTACTCGGAGTGTGTCTCGGCGCTGGTGTCCAACGCCGTCGACGCGCTGACCACCGATGACACGATCCTCGCGGGGTACGCCTCCCAGGACCAGTACCAGGGCCAGCTCAAGGTGGTCGGCGCGCCGTTCACCGAGGAGCGGTACGGCGTCGGGATCCAGAAGGGCGATACGGAGAAGTGTGAGCAGATCAACGAGGCCATCCGCGAGATGATCTCCGACGGCAGCTGGGACACCGCCGTCGAGGAGAACCTCGGCGCCGCCGGCTTCACCCCGGGCGAGGGCAACCCGCCCGAGCCGGAGGCCTGCTCCTGATCTGATCCGACCCGGCCGGTGCGACACCCGCTCCGGCCGACCACCGCCTCCCTCCCCGCGCCGACCCGCTGGCGCGGGGAGGAGGGCGGGCACCTCACCACGGAAGGTGGACCATGGGCGACATCTTCGCCGACTACGACGTCCTCGGGGCGGTCTGGGTGACGATCCAGCTCTCGGTCCTGGGCACCATCGGGGCCATGGTCCTGGGGACGATCATCGCCGTCCTGCGCGTGTCCCCGGTGGCTGTCCTGCGCGGCCTGGGCACCTCGTACGTCAACACGTTCCGGAACCTCCCGCTGACGTTGCTGATGGTCTTCAGCATCCTGGGGCTGTCCTTCATCCTCCAGCTGTCGGTCTCGGACGACTTCGCCCGCAACGCCTTCTGGTGGGCCGCGATCATGTTGGCCGTCTACCACGCGGCCTATGTCTGCGAGGCCCTGCGCTCCGGCGTGAACACCGTCCCGGTGGGGCAGGCGGAGGCCGCCCGCTCGATCGGTCTGGCCTTCGGCCAGTCCATGCGAGAGGTCATACTCCCGCAGGCGTTCCGCGGGTCCATCGCCCCGCTGGGGTCGGTGGTCATCGCGCTGATCAAGAACTCCACCGTCGCGGCGGTCATCGGTGTCGGGGACTCCGCCGGCCTGCTCCAGGTCATCACGGAGAACGAGGGCGCGAGCCTGCTGACGTTCTTCTTCTTCGCCATGGTCTTCGTGGTCCTCACCCTCCCGATCGGACTGTGGACCACCTCCCTCTCCCGGAAGCTGTCGGTGAAGCGATGAGCACACAGGCGGTACTTTTCGACGTCCCCGGCCCCAAGGCCCGGCTGCGGCACAGGATCCTCACCGCTGTCGGCGTGGTCCTCGTGGTCGCCATCGCCTACGTCATCTATCTCCAGTTCGAGAAGGCCGGCCAGCTCAAGGCCTTCATGTGGGAGCCGTTCGTCACCGACCCCGAGGTGTGGACGTCCTACCTCATCCCGGGCCTCAAGGGGACGTTCACGGCGGCGGCGATCTCCATCGTGCTCGCCGTGGTCTTCGGGCTGCTCTTCGGCATGGGGCGGCTCTCGCCGTTCGCACCGTTGCGCTGGTTCTGCAGCGTGATCGTGGAGTTCTTCCGCTCCGTGCCCGTGCTGCTGATGATGGTCTTCGCCTACTTCGGCTACTTCGCCACCTCCAACATCGTGCCCAACCAGCACGCGCCGCTCGCCGCCGTCGTCACCGCGCTCACCCTCTACAACGGCGCGGTCATCGCCGAGCTCGTCCGCTCGGGTGTCCACGGGCTGCCCGCGGGGCAGTCCGAGGCGGGACTGGCCGTGGGCCTCACCCCGGGGCAGGTGCTGCGCTCGATCCAGCTCCCCCAGGCACTCACGGCGATGCTCCCGGCCCTCGTCGGCCAACTCGTCGTCGTCCTCAAGGACTCCGCACTGGGCTACGGCATCACCTACCTGGAGCTGCTCAACTGGTCCAAGACCCTGGGCTCGGCGTACGCGAACACCGTCCCCGCGTACATCGTGGCGGGCATCCTGTTCATCCTCGTCAACTACACGCTCACCAAGTTCGCCGTGTACCTCGAGGGCCGGATGAAGAAGCGCCGCGCGAAGGTCTGACCCGCACCCGCACCGACGGAGACCCGCACCCATACCGACGAAAAGGACGTTCCGCGCACATCGCCCGAGAGGGAGTGCGCGGAACGTCCTTTTCGATGCCCGGGGGCGTGGTCGATTCCGGGGGCGTGCTACTTCGGTGGCATCCGGATGCCACCGTCGACGCGGATGGTCTCCGCGTTCATGTACGGGTTGGTGAGCAGCTCCATGACCATGGACGCCAGTTCGTCGCCCGAGCCGAGACGCTTCGGGAACAGGACATTCGAGCCGAGGTTGGCCTTGAACGCCTCCGAGTCCGGGCCCTCGCCGTAGATCGGGGTGTCGATGAGGCCGGGCGCCACGGTGTTGAGGCGGATGCCGGCGGCGGACAGGTCACGCGCGACGGGCAGGGTCAGGCCGACGATGCCGCCCTTCGAGGCGGAGTAGGCGGCCTGGCCGATCTGGCCGTCGAACGCGGCGACGGAGGCCATGTTGACGATGGCGCCCTTCTGACCGTCCTCGTCGGCCTCCTGCGTGCTCATCTTGGTGGCGGCGAGCCGCAGCATGTCGAACGAGCCGATGAGGTTGATGTCGATGACCTTGCGGAACGAGTCGATGTCGAAGGCCGACGAGTACTCACCGTCGCGGCCGATGGTGCGCTGCGCCCAGCCGATGCCGGCCGAGTTGACGAGGTAGCGCAGCGGGCCGAGCTCGAGAGCGGCGGCGACGGCCTTCTCGTTCTGGTCGGTCTTGGTGACGTCGACGGAGACGAACACGCCTCCGACCTCGTTCGCCAGGGCCTCACCCTTCTCGGCATTGAGGTCGGCGACGACCACCTTGGCACCCTTGGCGGCGAGCTGACGGACGACGGCGGCGCCGATTCCCGACGCACCGCCCGTGACGATGGCACTTGCTCCAGAAATTTCCATGCCAGAACGGTAACAAGCACGGGCGCCGGATAAGGGTGGCTTGGCCGGGTCAGTGCGTATTCAGTCTCCGGTGCCCGGCACGACGACGTCCCAGCGGATGCCGAACCGATCGTGGACCTGCCCGTACCGGTCACCCCACGGGGCGACCCCGAACGGCATCGCCATCTCGCCACCGCTCAAGGTGACCTTGTCCAGGAACGCACGGGCCTCGTCCTCGGTGTCGAATCCCAGCAGGAACGAGTAGACGTCGCTGCGCGGCTGCGGGAGGCTCTCGCCCATGGCGTCACCGCCGGTCAGGCTGATCCCGGGGGCCTCGAGGGTCGCGTGGGCGACCGAACCGTGCGGTGGGTCGAACGGGAAGTCCTCGGTGGAGGGGAACTGGTCGTAGGTCATCACCTCGAGCTTTCCGCCGAAGAGTTCCTGGTAGTAGGGGAACGCCTCCGCCGCGTTGGCGGGGAAGGAGATGTAGGGGACGCAGGTCATGGCCATTGTCGGAGTCTCTCGTCGTGGGCGACCGCGTGCCGGTGCTACCCGGTATACGCAACGCTAGACCCGTCTGCGCCGCCGGACACGTTAAATCTGGTCGCTGTCGCTGTCGCTGTCGCTGTCGCTGTCGCTGTCGCCGTTGCCGCCCGGCCCGGCCGGGGAGGGGCGCCGTCCGGACAGCGCGAGCAGTCGGGCCCGAGAGTCCGCCCCGAGCGTCACGGGGCTCGCCTCGGCGAGCACGTCGAACGACCGCATCAACTCCACCACGCTCCTGGCGTGGTCGAGCGTCCAGGCGGCGAGGTCCTCCGCCTCCGTCGACTCCCAGGTCCGGGGATCGAGGTCGTGGGCGTGGACCAGCAGTTCGAAGACCCGTAGCGCGAGCAGGTCGCGGACCGGGATGTCGGCCAGGCGGTGCGGGACGGTCGCGTCCGCGTCCCGGGCCCGCGCGAGTTCCCTTCGCAGACCGGCGGACGTGCGGTGCAGGGCGGGGACCGGTTTCTCGCCGGCGTGGTCGGCGGTGCGGGTCCACCCGATCTCCGACTCCGGCAGCCGTGAGGAGTAGGCGGCGTATCGCAGCCCACCGCCCAGGACGTGGTTGGCGCAGTCGCGGCGGGTCCATCCCGGGCAGGCGTCGCAGTCTCCGTCGAGACCGCCGGCGAGCGCGCGGCCGAACAGGGTGGTGGCCCGGTCGAGAACCGCGAGGTCCTCCGGGCTCAACGGGGTCGGGGTCACGGGCACCTCACCTCCAGGAATGTCTGTGCTTCACACTAGGTTGACTGGGACGGTGTGAACAGATCACGCCAACCCTTCAGCCGTGACGAGAAAGGACCGATACCCGCCATGAGCCCGCAGACCTCCGGTGCAGCAGAGACCCGGGAGTTCCAGGCCGAGACCCGGCAGCTGTTGGATCTGATGATCCACTCGATCTATTCGAATCCGGACACCTTCCTGCGCGAGGTCATCTCCAACTCCTCGGACGCGCTGGACAAGCTCCGGTTGGCCGCGCTGCAGGATTCCTCGCTCGGCGCGGACACCTCGGATCTGCACATCGAGCTGATCCCGGATGCCGGCGCCCGGACGCTGACGATCCGCGACAACGGCATCGGCATGTCCCGCGACGAGGTGGTGGACCTCATCGGCACGCTCGCCAGGTCGGGCACCGGGCAGATGCGGGAGGCACTCTCCGCGGCCCGGGCGGCGCAGGAGTCCGGTGAGGTCTCGGAGCAGGCCACCGCGGACCTCATCGGTCAGTTCGGCATCGGCTTCTATTCGACGTTCATGGTCGCGGACACGGTCACGCTGGTCACCCGCAAGGCAGGCGAGAGTGCGGGGACGCGCTGGACGTCGAGCGGCGAGGACACGTACACGATCGAGGACGCCCCGGACGCTCCCCAGGGCACCTCGGTGATCCTGCAGCTCAAGCCGGCCGGTGGGGACGCGGCGCTCCCGGACTACGCCGAGGAGCACACGCTGCGCCGGGTGGTGCGAACCTACTCGGACTTCATCGCCTGGCCGATCCGCATGGACGTCGAGCGCCCGGCGCCGGAGCCGGAGTCGACGGATGGGGCCGGCGCGGACGGGGCCGGCGCAGACGATGCCGCCGCCGAGGACGCCGCGCCCGAGGCTCCCGGCACGGTCACCGAGACGGAGACGCTCAACTCCCAGAAGGCGCTGTGGACGCGGCCCCGCTCGGAGGTCACCGACGAGGAGTACGCCGAGTTCTACCGTCACGTCTCGCACGCGTGGGACGAGCCGCTGGAGACGATCACCCTCAAGGCGGAGGGCACGTTCGAGTACCAGGCGCTGCTGTTCCTTCCCACGCAGGTGCCGTTCGACCTGTTCTCCCCGGACACCAAGCGCGGGGTGCAGCTCTACGTCCGTCGTGTCTTCATCATGGACGACTGCGAGGAGCTGGTCCCGCCGTTCCTGCGCTTCGTCAAGGGCATCGTCGACGCCCAGGACCTGTCGCTCAACGTTTCCCGCGAGATCCTCCAGCAGGACCGTCAGATCCGGGCGATCCGCAAGCGCCTGGTCAAGCGGGTGCTGCAGACGATCGAACAGATCAGGACCGACCGGCCGGAGGAGTTCCGCAGCTTCTGGGCAAACTTCGGTGCCGTCCTCAAGGAGGGCCTGATCGCGGACGTCGACGCCCGGGAGCAGTTGCTGGCCGTGAGCACGTTCGCCTCCACGCGTCCCGCCCAGGCGGGCGCCGGGAACGCCGGGTCCGGATCGGACGAGACCCCGCGCGACGACGAGCGTGACGACGACGAGGTGGGCGCCACCATCGCCGAGTACGTCTCCCGGATGGCCGACGGGCAGGAGGAGATCTACTACCTCACCGGGACGTCCCGCGCGGCGGTGGAGAACTCCCCGCACCTGGAGGCGTTCCGTGCCCGCGGCGTCGAGGTCCTCATCCTCACCGACCCGGTCGACGAGGTGTGGGTGGACGCGGTCGGCGAGGTCGACGGCAAGCGCCTGCGGTCGGTGGCCAAGGGCGACGTGGACCTGTCCGGCATCGGCTCGGAGGGCGAGGAGAACAAGGACGAGCCCGACGCGGCCGAGTTCGCCGACCTGCTCACCTGGCTGGGCGAGGAGCTGTCGGACGAGGTCAAGCAGGTGCGCCTGTCGCACCGGCTCACCGAATCGGCCGCGTGCATGGTGGGCGACGAGTTCGACATGACTCCGCAGCTCGAGGCCATGTACCGCGCTTCGGGCATGGAGTTGCCCACGAGCAAGCGGATCCTCGAGCTCAACCCCACGCACCCGCTGGTCGAGCGGCTGCGCGAGCAGTACGCATCGGATCCGTCGGCGCCGGGCCTGGCCGATACCGCCCGGCTGCTGTCGGGTGCGGCCGTCCTCGCGGAGGGCGGCACGTTGTCCGATCCGGCCGCGTTCGCCAAGTTGCTGGTCGACCGCATCTGACGTCGCCCCAGCGGCCCATCGCGCCGCTGGCCCGGCGGCCTCGTCGGCTCGAGCAGCCTCGCCGGTTTCCCGGCTCGCACGCCCGCCGCTCCGCAGGATCCCGTCAGGGCTCCCGCGGCGCGGCGGGCGTTGTTGCCGACCTCCCCGCCCACAGCGACGGCCGGGGCGACGACTACCCGATCACCGGTGTCCGGCCCCGGCCAGGGAGCCGCAGGCCACGCCGATCACCGCCCCGAGCGCGGTCTCGGCCGGGGTGTGGTGGCTGATCCGCACCCGCGCCCAGGCCACCGTCGGTACGAGGGCCAGCAGTCGCCAGTAGCGGGGTGAGAGTTCGCGGGCGAGCACCGCGACGGCCCCGGAGAGCACGGCGGTGTGGAACGACACCTTGATCCGGAGCGTCGCGGCCCCGGCCACGCCCAGCGCCACCAGTGCGGCCCGCGTCATCCGCTGCAACTCGTCCGGGGCGTCGCCCCACCGTTGGGCCGCGAGCAGGGTCGCCACCGACCCGGCGATGCCGACGATCACCAGGGGGCGGTCCTCCCGCCGGGTGACGTGGTGGTCGGACAGCGCCTTGCGTCGGACCCGCCAGGTGATCGCGGCCTGCGGAACGATGCCCAGGCCGGCGGCGGTCGCGAGCCCCCACCCGGTCGACCCCACCGCCCGGCCGAGGTGCACCGACCCGACGGTGAGCACCACCCACGGGGCGCAGACCTCCGTCAGAACCGTCGCCGGGAGCACGTCACGCGTCCGCCCATCCGGCGCGACCGAACCCCGGGCCGACGCACCGCTCTCGACCACCACGCTCTCCGCCACCCCCCGAAAATCCGGCTCTTGTGACCTGTCCATGGGTCGTTCGGTGGATCTCGGGTAGAAGCACGCCGTTCTCGGCTTAGGTTTTGGGTGTCTAAGTCCAAACCGAAGAGCGGAGAACGGCGTGCGAGGTGTCAGCCTATGGCGTGCGGTGCTGGGCGTCGAGAGAACGGTTATCGAGAACGTCGAGTTCGACCACAACGAGCAGATCGTGGTCGCACATGTTCGCCCTCGAAGGGGGTACTGGGCCCGGTGCGGCGTCTGCGGGACGCCGGCGGCCCGGTACGACAACGGCGCTGGCCGACGCCGCTGGCGCAGTCTGGATATGGGCTCAACGATGGTGTTTCTCGAGGCCGATTCGCCGCGAGTGAGCTGCCCCGTGCACGGTCCCACTGTGCGTCAGGTGCCCTGGGCCCGCCACGGCGCCGGTCACACCAGACCCTTTGACCAGCAGGTCGCGTGGCTGGCCACGCAGTGTTCCAAGAGCGCCACGTGCCAGCTGATGCGCATCGCCTGGCGCACGGTGGGGTCGATCATCGCCCGCGTCTGGGCCGACACCGTCGCCGGTACCGATCCGTTGGCCGGTCTGCGGAGGATCGGAATCGACGAGATCTCCTACAAGCGCAACTACAAGTATCTGACCATCGTGGTCGATCACGACACCGGTCGCCTGGTGTGGGTTGCCATTGGCCGGGACAAAGCCACCGTGCAGGCGTTTTTCGACGCTCTCGGGGCCGACCGGTGTGGGCAGATCACCCATGTCACCGCTGACGGGGCGAAGTGGATCGGCGACGTCGTAGCCCGAGCGTGCCCCGAGGCGGTGCGCTGTACCGATCCGTTCCACGTGGTCAAGTGGGCCACCGATGCCCTGGATGAAGTGCGTCGACAGGTGTGGAACGAGGCCCGCGGCGACAAACGGCAACTGCGTGAACGTCGTCTGGCCAACAAGGTCAACCGGGCCCGCGGTTACGCCCGGGACATCAAGCACGCCCGATATGCGCTCTGGAAGAACCCCGAGAATCTCACCACCCGGCAGAGTGCCAAGCTGGCGTGGATCGCCAAGACCGAACCCACCCTGTACCGCGCCTACCTGCTCAAAGAAGGCCTGCGTCTGATCTTCCAACTCCCGATCGACGAGGCCAGAGACGCCCTGGAAGCGTGGATCAGCTGGGCCAGACGATGCCGCATCGAACGGTTCGTCCACTTGCAGCGCACCATCTGCACCTACAAGACCGAGATCCTTGCCTCGATCGAACACGGCCTCTCCAACGGGCTCATCGAATCGGTCAACACCAAGATCCGCCTCATCACCCGAATGGCCTTCGGCTTCCGTTCACCAGAGGCCCTCATCGCCCTGGCCATGCTCAACCTCGGCGGCCACCGTCCCACCCTCCCCGGCCGCCAAAAGGCCCACGCATGAGTCATAAGAGCCGAAAATCCGCTATCCCGAATACGGATCCGCTGGTCGGATTGGACTAGCGGATCCGGAGGGAGAGTAGCGGATCTGGCCGGGGCGGATCGGAGTGCGGTGCGGTGCGGGGTGGGGTGGTGCGTGCGGTGCGGTGCGGTGCGGTGCGGGGTGGCGCGGGGCGGGGCGGACCGGAGTGCGAGGCGGGCCGGGCGCGGGGCGGGTCAGCGGGGCCGGATCTCGGCGAGGCACTGCTCGGCCAAGCTCAGGGTGGCTGCGTCGAACAGCAGCAGCGTGGCGGACTCCACCTCGGTGTCGATGCCGGCGAGAGTCCCGAGCGCGGTGCGGATCGCGTCCTCGCGCGGCCAGCCGTAGGCCCCGGCGGAGATGAGCGGGAAGGCCACCGTGCGGGCGCCGAGCTCATCGGCCACGGCGAGGGAATTGCGATAGCAGCCGGCCAGCAGCGCTCCGCCGCCGGTGCCGCCCGTGCCGCCCGTTGCTTCCGCGCCGCCGGTGCGTTCGTAGACCGGGCCCACGGTGTGGATGACCCAGCGGGCGGGGAGATCTCCGGCACCGGTCGCGACGGCCTGTCCCGTCGGCAGCCCGTCTCGCAGGCGGCCCGCCCTCAGCTCCCGGCACTCGGCCAGGATCGTCGGCCCGCCCGCGCGGTGGATCGCCCCGTCCACACCGCCGCCCCCGAGTAGGGAACTGTTGGCCGCGTTGACCACCGCGTCGACGGCCATCCGGGTGATGTCGCCGTGGCCCAGCTCGATCCGGGCGCGCCTCGTCGTCGTCATCCCGACACCCCGGGCGCCACGGTCTCGCGGGCCGACCTCCGGCGGGTGATCATCGGCGTCGGCGAGTCGTCGAGGCGGTCCATCAACCACATGATGGTCGCCACCTCGCCCACCCACGCCAGGCTCACGCACCAGCCGGCCAGGATGTCGCTCGGGAAGTGCACACCCAGGTACATGCGGGTGACGCCGATGGCCGGGACGTACCCCGCGGACCCGACGATCACCGGGTAACGCCACGCCGTTGGCCAGGCCAGGACGCAGGCGCACCCGGCCAACGCCGCGCTCGCCATGGCGTGACCGCTGGGGAACGAGTAGCTCTTCTCCTCCACGATGTGGGTGAAGAACGTGGGCCGACCCCGCCGGTACAGGGCCTTGAGCACCGAATTGATGATCGTCGACCCCACCAGGGACACCGTCAACAGTGCGGCGGGCCGGCGACTGCCCCGGACGGAGACCAGATACGCCGAGGTGGCCAGGGCGAACAACGGCACCGCAGTGACTCCGCCGAGTTCGGTGACGGCCCGGACGATGCGCGTGTTGCGCGGCGAATGGCGACTCTGCAGCCACAGCATGACGGGGCGGTCGAAGGGCAGGCCCGCATCGCCGCGGATGCGCTCGGCCAGCTCAACGAATCCGATCACCGGGGTCGCGAACCCCACGAACGCCACCCCGAAGATCGTCCACGTCCCGCGCGGCAGGGGCATCTCCCGCCGGTCGACGATGCTGCCCAGCACCCCGTCCGACGGGTACAGCTGCCGCAGGATGTCCCGAGCGGAGGTGAACGCTCGGGAGCGACGGGAGGTCGTCGTGCGCGACATGCCCCCACACTAGGCAGAGCGGCGGCCTTCCCGCCGGTGGATCGCCGCGAGGTCGGGTGCGGCGCGGTTAGGGTGGGCCGCAGGCGACCCGAGAGGCGGACGACGAATGAGCCAGACCCGTGTGGAACATGACCTGCTCGGTACCAAGGAGGTCCCGGCGGAGGCGTATTACGGCATCCACACGGTCCGGGCCGTCGAGAACTTCCCGATCACCGCCACCACCATCAGCGACATCCCCGACTTCGTCCGCGGCATGGTCATGGTCAAGAAGGCCGCCGCGCTCGCGAACCTCGAGATGGGTGTCCTCGACGAGACGGTGGCGAAGGCGATCGTCGGGGCCTGCGACGAGATCCTGGTCGACGGGCGCTGCATGGACCAGTTCCCCTCCTGCCAGTTCCAGGGCGGCGCCGGCACCTCGGTGAACATGAACACCAACGAGGTCGTGGCCAACCTCGCCCTCGAGCGCCTCGGCCACCCCAGGGGCTCCTACGACATCGTCAGCCCCAACGACGACGTCAACCGTTCACAGTCCACCAACGACGCCTACCCCACCGGATTCCGCATCGCCCTGTGGCACGCGCTGGAGCGACTCGAGCCGGCGATCGTCGCCCTGCGGGAGGCCTGCTACGACAAGTCCGAGGAGTTCCGCGAGGTCCTCAAGATGGGGCGCACGCAGCTGCAGGACGCGGTCCCCATGTCGATGGGCCAGGAGTTCGGCGGCTTCGCCGTGACGCTCGACGAGGAACTCCACGTCCTCGGCGCCGCGGCCCGGATGCTGCTCGACGTCAACCTCGGTGCGACCGCGATCGGCACCGGAGTCAACACCCCGCCCGACTATCGTCGCGCCGTCATCAGACATCTGCGGGCCGTCACCGGACTGCCGGTCACCGGCGCGATGAACCTCATCGAGGCCACCAGCGACACCGGCGACTACGTCAACGTCCACGCCGCCCTCAAGCGGACCGCGGTGAAGGTCTCCAAGATCTGCAACGACCTGCGGCTGCTGTCCTCGGGGCCGCGCGCCGGCTTCAACGAGATCAACCTGCCGGAGCTGCAGGCCGGGTCGTCGATCATGCCAGCCAAGGTCAACCCGGTGATCCCCGAGGTCGTCAACCAGGTGTGCTTCAAGGTGATCGGCAACGACGTCACCGTGACCATGGCCGCCGAGGCAGGTCAGCTCCAGCTCAACGTCATGGAGCCGGTGATCGCCCAGGCGATGTTCGAGTCGATCTCGCTGCTGACCAACGCCATCGAGACGCTGACCGAGAAGTGCGTGGAGGGGATCACCGCCAACGTCGAGGTGGCCCGCCAGAACGTGATGAACTCGATCGGGATCGTCACTTACCTCAACCCGATCATCGGCCACCACAACGGTGACCGGGTCGGCCGTGAGTGCGCCCGGTCGGGCCGCGGGGTCCGGGAGGTGGTGCTGGAGATGGGGCTGCTGTCGGCGGAGGAGCTCGATGACATCTTGTCGCCGTCCAACCTCCTGCGGCCGAAGTACAAGGGAAAAGGTGGTACACGGGACGTGGCACAACCCGGGCAGGATATGACCGGCCCCACGGCCTGAGCCGCCGGGTGAGCCGTGTCAGGGTGAGCCGTGTCAGGCGGGGGGCTCGCCGACGCGACCGATGCTGCTCACGGCGAGGTTCCCCAGCGAGCTGTCGAAACCGAACTGCTGGTCGATGAATGCGGACGAGCCCGAGATCGCGGCGTTGATGGCGGCGGACGAGCCGACGGTGAAGTCGAACTGGGCGAAGAAGTCGGCGATGGCCTTGAGCATGAGTGCCTCCAGATGGATCGGTGGTCGCGCCGCGAACCGGGCGGCGGGACGTGAGCTGGCCTACACGGGTGATATCGGACCCGCCGCCCCGATCGTTAGCCGCGCAAACTCATGATTCCGGCCCGCGCGCCCGCTACCGTCGCACCATGAGCTCTCCCACCTCCCGCGTGGTCGCCGGGCGCGAGATCACCTTCCCGGTCCCCGTCGTGTCCGCCTCGGTCTCCGGCGCGGCGTTCCTCACCCGGGCAGCCGTCGTCCGCCGGCTCATCGCGGCCGGCCGTCAGTCCGCCGTTCTCGACGCTGCGGGCGCCGAGCCGGTGGCACTACCCGGCGGCCGGACCCCCGCGATCATGATCCACGTGCGGTACCACGACGTGCCCGGCAACGTCCTGGGTGCGTACCACGAGATGGGAGTGGCTTTCCAGCTCAAGGTGCCGGGCCACGGGACGCTGGTGCACATCCACGAACTGCCGGTGGACCAGGACTTCACCCTCGCGGCGGGCAACGAGCTGTGGGGCTCTCCCAAGTGGAAGGGCGACATGGTCGGCACCGCCGGCGGGGCGCTCGACGATGCTCGTCTCGGGGCGGTCGGGTCGGCGGGCGCGGGCGGGGTCGATCTCAGGCTGGATACCCGCGTCGGTGTCCCGATCCCCGGCAGCCAATCACTCGCCATGAACTGCGTGCAGGTCCTCGACGGTCAGCCGGTGCGGGTCACGGCCGAGGCCACCGCCCGGGGTGGGCGGATGCGTCCGCTGAGCGGCGCTCGCGTGACGATCGCGACGGGCGCGGATGACAGCGACGCCGATGTCGCGCGGTTCGCCGAGGCGGTACGCGAACTCGGGCTGGACCGCGCCCGCGCCCTCGCCACCTTCTCCTACGACAGGTTCGAGGCCGAGTTCCAGGCGCCCGAACGGATCGGCTGACGCCGCCCGGGGCGCCGCCCAAAGCGGCGTCGCCCAAAGCGGCGTCGCCGAGCAGCATCGCGAACGCGGCGATTCCGCTCACACCCTGCGCGTTGCCGATGAGCCACTGCAGCACGTGGGCGGCTGGGTCGACCGCGGTGAGCGCGTAGGCGTAGTGCGTGCCGATCAGGTGGGTGAGGACCAGGACCGCCACCGCGATCCGGACCGGTCTGCGCCGGGCGGTCAGTAGTAGCGGGATGGCGATGACCACGCCGGACCAGTGGTGGGTCACCGTCACCGGAGAGGCGATGAAGACCCCGAGGGCGACCAGGAGCAGGGCGTCGACGGGCCGGTTGTCCCGGGTCAGTCGCCAGGCTCCCCAGGTGGCTGCCGCGGCGACGAGCAGGAAGAAGCCGTAGACGGGCGGGTCGAGGTGCTCGGCGGGGATCCGGGCCCGGGCCAGCAGGCCGCTCAGGGCCTGGTTGGGGACGAAGTGCCGTGTGCCGCCCCGTTCGGTGAGGAAGAACTCGGCGGTCCAGAAATGCCAGGACTCGGCCGGGCGGATGAGGTGCCCGAGGCCGATCGTGGCCGCGACTGTGCCAACCGCCCGTGCCAGGGACGCCCAGTCTCTACGGACGAGGAACAGAACGCCGAACGCGGCCGGGGTGACCTTGATGCCGGCGGCCAGGCCGAGCAGGACGCCGCGGGCGCGGCGGGGAGTGAAGCCCAGGACGTCGGCGGTGACCATGAGGAACAGGAAGATGTTGATCTGGCCGAAGCCGATGTTCGCGCGGACCGGCTCGAACAGCAGCGCCACGCCGGTCAGTGCCAGGGCCAGGGTTCGTGCGCCCTGAAGCTGGAGCCGGGACGCGGCCATGGCCAGGATCGCCCAGACCGCGACCACCGTGGCGGCGGTCCAGGCGAGCTGGGCGACAGTGGCTCCGAGTGGCGCCAGCGGCAGGAAGACGACGGCGCCGAACGGCGGGTAGATGAACCTGAAGCCCGAGCGGGTGGGAAAGCCCTCGGAGTACAGGTCCGCCCCGGCCAGCAGGGCCCGTCCGGCGTCCTGGAACTCCTGGAGGTCCAGCATGAACTCGGTCGCGGCTCGCACCATGACCGCGGTGATCACGGCCGCGGTCAGGATCAGACCTGCCAGGCGCAGCGCGCTCCCCGGCTTCGGGAGGGTGTGCATCGGGTAGCGCTCCTTTCGGTCCGGAACGGGGTGCGGTCGACCAGGATACGGTCTGGTCAGGCCGGGTCGGGCCAGGTCAGTGCCCCTCACCGAGGTTGCCGGAGAGCTTCTCCAGTCGCTCCTGGCTGGCCCCGTCGAGGCCGATGATCTCGACCGTCTTGCCCTTGGCCGCGTACTTGTGGCTGATCGCATCCAGGGTGGCCACGGTGGAGGCGTCCCAGATGTCGGCCTCGGTCAGGTCGATGACAACGTGCTGGGGATCGCCCGAGTAGTCGAACTGGTAGACCAGATCATTGCTGGAGGCCCAGAACAGTTCCCCGCGGACCCGGTAGGTACGGATGTCGATGGTGCCGTCGTGATTCACGTCGAGCTCCGAGACCTTCTCCAGGCTCGTCATGTGCGCGACCCGGCGGGCGAACATGACCATCGCAGTGAGGACGCCGAGGACGACGCCGATGGCCAGGTTGTGGGTGATCACGGTGGCGGCCACGGTGACGATCATGACGACCGTCTCGCTGAGCGGCATCAGACGCAGGGTGCGGGGATGGATGGAGTGCCAGTCCAGGGTGGCCACGGAGACCATGATCATCACCGCGACGAGAGCGGCCATGGGGATCAGGCCGACGATGTCGCCCAGTGCGACGACGAGGATGAGCAGGAAGACGCCCGCCAGGAGGGTCGACAGGCGGGTGCGGGCGCCCGACTGCTTGACGTTGATCATGGTCTGGCCGATCATCGCGCAACCGCCCATGCCGCCGAAGAAGCTGGTGACGATGTTGGCCACACCCTGGCCCCAGCCCTCGCGGGTCTTGTCGGTGCGCACCTCGGTGAGGTCGTCGACGAGTTTGGCGGTCATCAGGGACTCCATGAGCCCGACCAGGGCCATCGCCAGGGCGTAGGGGGCGATGATCTGGAGCGTCTCCATGGTCCACGGCACGTCGGGGATGAACAGCGACGGCAGCGAGTCGGGCAGTTCACCCTGGTCGCGCACGTTGGGCATGGTCCAGCCGAACAGCACCACGACCGCGGTGATGGCCACGATCGCGATCAACGGGGCAGGCACCGCGGCCGAGAGCCGGGGGAAGAACACCATGATGCCGATGCCGGCCGCGACCATCGGGTAGACCAGCCACGGCACCCCGAGCAGGTGCGGGATCTGCGCGGTGAAGATGAGGATCGCCAGGGCGTTGACGAACCCGACCATCACGCTGCGGGGGATGAAGCGCATGAGCCGGCCCACGCCGATCAGGCTGAGGACCACCTGGAAGATGCCGGCCAGCAGCACTGTGGCGACGAGGTAGTCCATCCCGTAGTCACGCGCGACGGGGGCGATGACCAGGGCGATCGCGCCCGTGGCGGCGGAGATCATCGCCGGCCGACCGCCGGTGAAGGCGATCGTCACGGCCATCGTGAACGAGGCGAACAGCCCCACCCGCGGGTCGACCCCGGCGAGGATCGAGAACGAAATGGCCTCGGGGATCAGCGCGAGGGCGACGACCAGACCGGCCAGCACCTCGGTGCGCAACCGCCGGGCCGAGGAAAAGGCGTACCTGAATGACGCGAGGACACCGACGGGCGCCAGATCGTCATCGGCGACGCCGGGAGCGGGAGAGGCCCCGGGCGCGGTCGCGGGAGCTGTCACGGAGAATTTTCCTCACCACGTAGGGGCATGACAGACTCTCCCGTAGCGGGAGATTCTGAATGTACCGTAGCGGTAGAGTTGGTCGAGCGCGAACCCGAGCCGATGAGTGTGAACAAGCCCACGAGGAGAACGATGTCGGACGACGCGGTGCGCAAGATCGGTGAGGTCGCCGAGATCACCGGCCTGTCGATCCGCACCCTCCGCCACTACGACGAACTCGGCCTGGTGGTGCCCTCCGGTCACACCGCCGGCGGTTTCCGGCTCTACACCGATGCGGATGTCCAGCGACTGCTCCTGGTGCGGCGGATGAAGCCCCTGGGGTTCTCGTTGGAACGCATGAGGCAGTTCCTCCGGGCGACGGACGTCCTCTCGGCGGGCCGGGGCTCGTGTTCGGTGGGGCTCGACGACTGGCACGCGGCCCGGACGACGGTCGAGGAGATCCGCTCGGAAGCGGAGGCCCGCTACCGCGACCTGCAGACCCAGCTCGACTACGGCACGGAGTTCCTGCAGCTGGTCCGGAGATTCGACTAGAGCATCCCGGCGCCCGTCGGCTCCAGTCGGGTCGCGGCAGGCGCGGAAGGCGTACCGGCCGTCAGCCCGAAGCGGCCAGCCCTGCGGCGAGGGCCTGACGGGCGACCGGCTCGGCGGCGGCCCGATCGGTGGCCACCAGCCCCACCCGGCTGCGACGGTCGAGGACGTCGTCGACGGTCAGCGCCCCCTCGTGGGTGACCGCGTAGGAGAACTCGGCGCGGGTGACGTCGAGGCCCTCGGCCACCGCCTCCAGCGGCCGGTCCAGCAGGCTGGCCGCCACCACGGTGCCGGCCTCCTGGCCGTAGCGCGCGACCAGGGAGGCGGGGAGGAGTCCGGCGGAGGTGGCCGCCACCGCGGCCACGGGATGCCCCGGCGCCCCGACGAGCGGGAGGTCGGCGGTCCGGCACGGACCGGCGGGGAGTCCTGCGCGCCCCACGACGAGGTCGACCACCTGCTCGGCCATGAGCCGGTACTCCGTGAGCTTGCCGCCGGTGATCGTGACGAGGCCGTTGTCCGAGGTGAGCAGGGCGTGATCGCGGGAGAGGTCGGCCGTGTCGCCGTCGCCGGAATCGACCAGGGGGCGCAGGCCCGCGAAGGTGCCCAGCACGTCGTCGCGGGTCAGCCGCACCTCGAGCGCCCGGTTGACGACATCCAGCAGGAAGTCGATCTCCGCCTCGGTTGACTCCGGCACGTCCGGCACCGGGCCGGGGGCGTCGACGTCGGTCAAGCCCACGTGCAGTCGCCCGAACTCGGCCGGGATGGCAAAGCAGAAGCGGTTGGTCTCACCCGGCACCGGCACGGTGAGGGCGCCGACGGGATGGCCCAACGCGGCCGCGTCGAGGACCAGGTGGGTGCCACGCGAGGGACGCACGCGCACGCCGGGAGTGGTCTGGCCGGCCCACACGCCGGTCGCCGACACGACGGCCCGCGCGGAGAGGGTGAACTCGTCGTCGTCATCGTCGCTCCGCGCCGCGCCGCCGGCCCCCGGGCCGCCCACCACGGCGCGGCCCGCGACGCTCGCGCCGAGCTCGTCGCGGACGGTGACCCGCGTGCCGCTCGCCTCCAGCACCCGCGCCCGCGTGATCACCCGGGCCCCGTGCCCGGCCGCGGTGCGCGCGACGGCGGTGACCAGGCGGGCGTCGTCGACGAGCTGACAGTCCCAGTTGAGGTGGCCGAACCGCAGGCCGTCGCGGCGCACGCCCGGCACGTACTCGGCGACCCGGCGCGGGCCCAGCACCCGCGCGCCCGGCAGGCGGTCGGCGCGCGTCCCGGCGAGGCGCGAGAGCACGGTACCGGCGACGAACCCGAGGCCCGGCAGCACGGCCCCCGTCGGTGGAGTGTCGCGGTAGACGGGCACCACCTGCGCGAGCGGACGCACGAGGTGGGGGGCGGTGCGCTCGAGCATGATGCCGCGCTCGACGGGCGAGCGGCGTGCGATCGCGACGTTGCCGGTCGCCAGATAGCGCAGCCCGCCGTGGGCGAGCTTGGAGGACCATCGGCTGGTACCGAACGCCAGGTCGTGGGCCTCCAGCAACACGGTCTCGAGCCCGCGGGAGGCGGCGTCGAGCGCGATCCCCGCGCCCGTGATGCCGCCGCCGATCACGATGAGGTCCACGGGAGTGGAGCGGCCGCGCAGCTCGGCGAGCTCGCGCGCGCGTCGACCGGCGGACAGCGCGGTGGACGGGGCCGTCGCATCGGTGGGCCCGGGGCGCGCGGTGGGCCCGTGGTCCGCTTTCGCGTGCCCGGTCACAGGCCCAGGTATCCGGTCACGAGCAGGTGGAGCTCGGCGCGCCACGAGTCGGCGTCGAGCGGCGGGTCGGCCAGTGGAGCGGACAGCACGGCGCCCTGGACCGCGAGGTAGAGCATGGTGGCCATGCGGTCGGGGTCGCGGCCGGCGAGGCGGGCGTCGGCCGCGATGGCGCGGGCGAGGACGTCGCGGAGGAACCCGATGAGTCGGTGCTGGGACGTGCCGAGCCGGCGGAACACGTACTCGGCGAGCATGCCGCTCTCGTGTCGGCGCAGCGCGTCGAGCAGGGGGTCGGTGCGCACCTCGTCGGCCATCGCACACAGCAGGCGGGCCAACTCGTCGGCATCGTGGACCGCGCCCTCCAGCAGGTCCGGGCCGACGCGCTCGACCACGCCGGTGAGTTCGCGGGTGAGGAGATCGGCGACCAGTGCGCTGACGTCGGGCCAGTGCCGGTAGAGGGTGGTGCGTCCGACGCCGGATCGGCGCGAGACCTCGACCATCGTGGTGCGGCTGGGGCCGATCTCGAGGATCGCGGCCCGGGCGGCGGTGAGTGCGCGGTCCCGGGTGGTGTGGCGCGAGGGGGCGGAGATGGTCACCGGGCCTCCTTCGCGGCGGGTCCCGCGGGGCGCGGGTCGGTGCCGGGACACCGGACGAAAACCCGTGAGCGGAACAGATCGTGCTCTAGTGTCCCAGTATGAGCGACGTGAACCCCGCTGACAAGCACCGATCCGGCCGCCTGCCGCTACCGCCGATGGACCTGTCCAGGTGGGGGACGGCCGCCGAGGCCACGGAGCTGAGCGAGAGCATCCGCGCCCTGCTGCGCGACGTGCTCGGCGTGACCGCGGAGACCGGGCGGACGTTCGACCCGGCCGCGGTGACCGCCTCGCCGTCGCGACTCACCGACGCCGATCTCGCCGCACTGGCCGACATCGTGGGCCCCGGCGACGTCTCGGCCGACGACGCGCAGCGCCTTCCGCGCGCCCGCGGCAAGTCGACGCCCGACCTGTTGGCGTGGCGGACGAGGCCGGCCGTGGACTGCCCCGATGCGGTGGTGGCCCCGGGGGACGACGACGAGGTGGCCGCCCTCTTGGACTGGTGCACCTCCGAGAAGGTCGCGGTCGTCCCCTTCGGCGGCGGCACTTCCGTCGTCGGCGGCCTGGACCCGGACTCCGGGACGAACAGGGCCGTGCTGAGCGTCGACCTGGCCCATTTCGACGGTCTCGAGTCCATCGACCCCGAGTCGGGGGAGGCGGTCCTCGGGGCGGGCGTCACGGGTCCGCGGGCCGAGGAACTGCTGGCTGAGCACGGTTTCTCGCTCGGGCACTTCCCGCAGTCCTTCCCCTACGCCACGCTGGGCGGTTACGCCATGACCCGGTCCTCGGGCCAGAGCTCCGCCGGGTACGGGCGCTTCGACGAGATGGTCCGCGGGCTGACGGTGGTCACCCCGGTCGGCGTGATCGAGGCGGGCCGGGCCCCGGCGTCGGCCGCCGGACCGGACCTGCGGCAGTGGCTCCTGGGATCGGAGGGTGCGTTTGGCGTGTGCACCCGGGTGCGCGTGCGGATCCATCCGGTGCCGGAGGTGGTGCGGCACGAAGCGTTCCGCTTTCCCGACTTCGCCACCGGCGCCGCGGCGCTGCGCGCGGTCGAGCAGCAGGGGACGGGCCCGACGGTCATCCGCCTGTCCGACGAGACAGAGACGATGGTGAACCTCGCGACCGCGACCGACTCGATCGGCGAGCAGACCGGGGATGTCGAGGACAGGGCCGGGGGTTGCCTGTGTCTCTGCCTGTTCGAGGGCACGGCCGCCCATGCCGGGTCCCGGCACGCGGAGACGCGGGAGGTCCTGATCACCCACGGCGGCACCTCGCTGGGCCCGGGGCCCGCGCAGTCGTGGGAACACGGCCGCTTCGGGGCCCCGGTCCTGCGCGATGCACTGCTGGACAACGGCGCGCTGGTGGAGACCCTGGAGACCGCCACCGACTGGTCCCGCCTGCCGGCACTGCGGGCCGCGGTCACGGAGGCGCTGACCACCTCGCTCGAGGCCTTCGGAACGCCGGCGCTGGTCATGTGCCACATCAGCCACGTCTACCCGACGGGTGCGTCCCTCTACTTCACCGTGGTGGCTGGCCAGCGCGGGCCGGACCCCGTCGCCCAGTGGCTCGATGCCAAGCGGGCGGCCTCCGAGGCGATCGTGGCGGCCGGCGGCACGATCACCCACCACCACGCGGTCGGCGTCGACCACCGCCCGTATCTGGAGTCGGAGATCGGCGAGGTCGGACTGCGGATGCTGCGCGCGGTGAAGAGCGCCGTCGACCCCCACGGCGTGTGCAACCCGGGCACACTCATCCCATGAGCGCGCAGCTGTCCGACCGCCGGATCGGGGCGGTCACGCTGCTGGTCAACCCCGCCGCGGGCGGGGGACGCGGAGAGAAGGTGGCGGGCCGGGCCGCCGACCGGCTGCGCGCGCACGGTCTCGAGGTCACGCGGCTAGCCGGAGGCGGGGCGACCGAGTCCCTCGCGCTGGCGCGGCGGGCGGTGGCCGACGGGACCGACGCGCTGGTGGTGTGCGGTGGAGACGGGATGGTCTCGATCGCCGTGCAGGCGCAGGCCTTCACCGATGTGCCCGTGGGCATCATCCCGGCGGGCACCGGCAACGACCTGGCCCGCGAATACGGCATCCCCCTGGGCGATCCCGAGGCCGCCGCGGACGTCGTCGCCGACGGCTGGGTCGAGACCGTCGACCTCGGCCGGGCCACCCCGGACGGCGGGGAACCAACGGTGTTCGCCTCGGTGCTGTGCGCCGGGTTGGACTCCAGGGTCAACCGGCGGGTCAACGAGATGGGACTCCTCCGCGGACCCCTGCGCTATGTCCTGGCCTCGATCATCGAGTTCCCGACCTACCGTCCCCGGCGCTTCCGGATGGTCTTCGACGCCGGACTGCCGACCGAGGACACGGTCGAGACCGAGGTCCTGCTCAGCGCGTTCGCGATCACCCGCAGCTACGGCGGGGACATGAAGATCGCGCCCGACGCGGATCGCGGCGACGGACTGTTCGACGTCTGCTACGTCGGGAAGATCTCCAAACTGCGCTTCATGCGCCACTTCCCCTCGATCTACTCCGGCGGCCACGTGGGCCTGCGCGGGGTGTCGACGAGGCGGTGCCGGACGGTTCGACTCGAGGCCGCGGACGTCGAGGCCTTCGCCGACGGGGACGCCGTCGCGCCCCTCCCGGTGACCGTCGAGGTGCTCCCCGGAGCGGGCCGGTTCCTCGTGCCTCGTCGGCCTCTCCAGTCACATCAGCATCACTGATATATGCTGGTCACAGCGCTGACGACGCTTCAGGCCCGTCCTGATACCTCATTGGCCAATCGGTTCGCTTCAGGCGCACCGAGACGGCATGATCACCACCATGCGCACCAGTCTCATCGCGTCACTCGCGACGATCGCCGTCACCGCCGCCACCCTTCTGGGTGGGGCCGCGACCGCCTCTGCCCAGACGGCTGACCGGACACTGCCGTCCTTCATCCCGGAGCACCTGATCCCCGCCCATCTGGTGCCCCAGGTGGACGGGCTCGTCTCCCAGATGCGCGCCGCGTTGCCTCCCGAGGTGTGGGCGGCGGTCGGTTCCAGCGAGATGGCCTACCGGGACGTCGCCGGCATGGCGGTGACCGGGGGTCTGCGCGAGGGCATCGTCCGCGAGATCGACTCGTACCGCATCGGCCGCGCGCTCGGGACGCTGGCGCCCAACCCGGAACTCGACCGTGAGGCCCAGGCCTGGGCCGACCGACTCGCCGCCCGCGACGAGGTGGTCCACAACACCGCCCTGATCGGCCGTGGCTACGGGGAGAACATCGTCGCCGCCGGGACCCACTGCGGCGCGACCTGCCTCGTCGACCTGTGGAAGAACTCGCCCGGACACAACGAAAACCTCCTCGATCCCGGGTACCGGTCCGCCGGTATGGGAATCGCCTATTCGAGCGGCGGGAAGGTATTCGTGGTACACAACTTCGCGTACTAGAAGCAGGACCACAGGTTGAAGCACGACCACAAGTAGAAGCACCACCACTGGTAGAAGCCCGACCACTAATAGAAGCAGCACTCTGACTGAACCACTCGATCCGGCGGCACCGGCGCCCGGGTAGAGCCGAGACGACGGGGGGAGACCATGTCCGAACGGATACTGAGAGCACTGAGGCTCAAGACCGATCCGGGGGTGTTCTTCACGACTGTCGGGGTCATCCTGCTCTTCGTCGTGGTGACGTTCTTCGCCGGCGAATGGGTGGGCAGCGTATTCGGCACCGCGTCCGGCTGGATCATGACCAACCTCGGTTGGTTCTACATCTTCGGTGTCACCGCGTTCCTCGGCTTCCTCATCTGGATCGCGCTCAGCCGGTTCGGTCACGTCCGCCTGGGCGGGGACGACGAGCTGCCCGAGCACTCCACACTCACCTGGTTCGGCATGCTGTTCGCGGCCGGGATCGGCACCATCCTCATGTTCTGGGGCGTGGCGGAGCCCATCTCGCACTTCGCGACCCCGCCGCGCGGGGGTGTCGAACCCGGCAGCCGGGAGGCCGCCACCGAGGCGATGGCGTTCACGCTGTACCACTTCGGCCTGCACACCTGGACGATCTTCGCGCTGCCCGCCCTGGCGTTCGCCTACTTCATCTACAAGCGCAAGATGCCGCCGCGGGTGAGCTCGATCTTCGCGCCGCTGCTGGGCGACAAGATCTTCGGCCCGCTCGGCAAGACGATCGACATCGTGGCGCTCGTCGGCACCGTGTTCGGTGTGGCGACGTCGGTCGGCCTGGGCACGCTGCAGATCAACGCCGGCCTGGACGAGCTGTTCGGCATCGCCATGTCCCCGGTCGTCCAGGTCCTCGTCATCGTCGTGGTCACCACCATCGCGTGCATCTCCGTGGCCCTGGGCCTGGAGAAGGGCATCAAGCGGCTGTCCAACCTCAACATCGCGGTCGCGGTCGCGCTGCTCATCTTCGTCGTGGCGACCGGGCCCACCCTCTTCCTGCTCAAGGGCACCGTCGAGTCGCTGGGGATCTACCTGTCGACCCTGCCGGAGCTGGCGCTGTGGAACAACGTCTTTCCTGCCAACGACGACCTGGCCTCGTGGCAGAACACGTGGACCGTCTTCTACTGGGCGTGGACCATCACGTGGTCGCCGTTCGTGGGCATCTTCATCGCCCGGATCAGCCGCGGCCGCACGATCCGCCAGTTCGTCTTCGGCGTCCTCGCCCTGCCGGTGGGCTTCTCGGTGTTGTGGTTCGGCATCTTCGGCATGGCCTCGTTCCACATCGAACTCTTCGGTTCCGGCGGCCTCACCGAGGCGGTGGTCGACGACGGCGACATCCCGGGCGCGCTGTTCGCGTTCCTGTCGAACTACCCGCTGGCCACGCTGCTCTCCGGTATCGCGGTGCTGCTGGTGGTCGTCTTCTTCACCACCTCCGTCGACTCGGCGTCGATGGTCGTCGACATGATGGCCTCCGGCAAGGACGACGACTTCGAGCCCTCGCCGACCCATCAGCGGGTCATCTGGGGCGTGCTCATGGGAGCGGTCGCCGCGACCCTGCTGGCCGGCACGGGCGAGGGCGGGCTCACCGCGCTGCAGGAGGTCATCACCGTCATCGGCCTGCCGTTCTTCATCATGGGCTTCGTGATGATGTACAGCCTCGTGCGCGGGATCAGCAACGACATGGGGGAGCGGCCCCCCACGATCACCCGCCAGTGGCGCCGTGCCTACTCGGCCGAGGAGCTCGAGAAGCACGAGGAGGCGCCCTCGCCCGAGCCGGTGCACCCGCTGTACCACATCCCGGGGGACGGGGAGCAGGACGACGGTGCCCCCCTGTCGGCCGGCGACGACAAGGGGACGGCAACCGAGAAGGACTAGTGGCCGCGGACGTCGAGCATCGTCATGCCGGCGTGCATCTCCCACGCGAGGATCTCGGCGCCGTGGTCGCCGGCGGTGACGCGTCGGCCCCCGGCGGCGGTCATCCGCGCGGCGTCGCCGGTGTCCAGCAGGCCCTCGCCCTCCAGCGTCACCGAGCCCAGGGGCACGTAGAGGTGGACGTAGGGCGCGTCGGGGAGCTGGACGGACCGGCCCGGTGCCAGCCGCGCGGCGTGCAGCGCGGACGAGCGGTCGCGGATCCGGATGGCGGCGCGGTCGGCGTGGGTGGGTAGCCCTCCGGCGACGACGACGAGCTGGTTCTCCAGCTCCGCCGGTTCGATCTCCAGCTGTTCGTAGCCGGGATCCCCGCCGGTCTCGTCCGGGACGACCCACATCTGGACGAGGTGGACCGGGTCGGCGGGGGCGGCCTCGGTGCGGACCGAGCCGTCACGCCAGGCGTCGTTGCGTTCGGAGTGCAGGATTCCCGTGCCGGCGCTCATCCGCTGCGCGAGTCCGGGGTAGATGATCCCGCTGTGTCCCTCGGAGTCCTGGTGCACGAGCGAGCCGGACAGGACCCAGGTGACGATCTCCATGTCCCGGTGGCCGTGCGTGTCGAATCCGGAGCCGGCGGCGATGCGGTCGTCGTTGTTCACCAGCAGGCGGCCGAAGTGCGTGTTCATCGGGTCCTGGTAGTTGCCGAACGAGAACGAGTGGCGGGAGTCCAACCACCCGCCGGCGTCGTGTGAGCGCGACCGGGACCGGTGGATACGGATGTCGGACATGGGCTCTGTGCCCCCTCCCCAGAGGTGGATGACGCATCAACTATAGCATCGGCCGGTGGCGGGATGACGCTCTCGCGCGTTCGGTGGCGGCGATGGAGGGGGCACTTTAGGGTTCGAAACGACTGTTCGGGCGATCGTTCAGAACGCCCGTCCAGAAAGATTGTTTATCTGTCAGCGGCCCGGCGCCGACGAGCGTAGAGTGACGGGTGTCACACCGACTAGCAGGAGGTTCCACGATGTTGCAGAACGCGCTGGCCACCACGGTGCGAGTAGGTGTGGCCACGTACAGCGGGGTGGCGCAGATCGTCGTGGACAACACTCTCGGGCGGGTGCTCGACACCAACCCCGACAAGGTCCGGTAGGTCGTCGGGGCCCTTTCTGCTCCTCGGGCGCCCTACTGATCGGCTCCGGGCGTCGCATCCCTGACCTCGCCGACGAGTTCTGCCAGGACGTCCTCCAGGACCAGCAGCCCACGCGGGTCGGGTTCGCCGTGTTCGCGATCGTCGACGACCGCCAGGTGGGCCCGGGCCCGCTGCATCGCCTCCAGGACGTCGTCGAGAGGGGTCTCGGCGGGCACGATCCCCAGTTCACGGATCCGCTCGCGGCGCAGGGGCTGGGACAGATCGTCGCCGAGGGTGTCCTTGACGTGGACGTAGCCGACGTACGCGCCGCCGCGGCGCACGGGGAACCTCGAGTGCCCCGTCCGCACGCACAGTTGCTGCACGTCTCCGGTGGACCAGTCCTCCTCGATCGAGTCCACCTCCGCGATCGGCCGGAGGACGTCGGCGGCGGTGATGTGATCGAACTCGAGCGCTCCCTCGAGCAGCAGCGTCTCGTCCTCGTCGAGGAGGCCGGAGTCCTCGGCCGCGGCGACCATCCCGTGCATCTGGTCCACCGTGAAAGTGGTCTCCACCTCGGAACGCGGTTCCACCCGCAGTACGTACCTCACCACCGCGTCCGCGGACTTGTTCATCAGCCAGATCGCGGGCAGGAACACCAGCACGAAGACCCGCAGGACCGGGCCGAGCAGGAGGGCCGCGGCCGCGGGCCGGGCGATCGCCATGTTCTTGGGCACCATCTCGCCGAGCACCATGTGCAGGAATGTGACGATGAGCAGGGAGATCACCAGAGCGATCGGGTGGGCGAACCCGGTGGACACGCCCAACCAGCCCAGCGGCTGCTCGATGAGATGGGCGATGGCGGGTTCGCCGACCGCGCCGATGAGCAGCGAGCAGGCCGTGATGCCGAGCTGCGTGGCCGCCAGCGAGAGCGACACGTTCTCCATGCCGCGCAGCGACCACAGTGCGCGCGTGCTGCCCTCGGCCGCGTGCGGCTCCAGGTTGTCGCGCCGCGCGGAGACCATCGCGAACTCCGCGGCGACGAAGAACCCGTTGCCCAGCAGGAGGGCCACCAGGACCAGCAATGCCACGCCGTCACTCATCCGGGTCCACCGCCTCGGGCTCGTCCCGCAGGACGGTGGCGCGCACCTGCTCGGCCCGGTGCGCGCGCAGTGATGCCACCCGCAGGCGCACACGCGCCCGCGTCGGCAGGTCGTCGTCGTCGCGGTTCTCGTGGTCGTGCGCGTCCAACTCGGTCTCGTCGCCGACCCGGGGGAGTCGGTCCACCGCCTCGGACAGGAGTCCGGACAGGGTGGACACGGTCTCCACCGGCGGGATCTCCAGTCGCAGGATGGCGCCCAGTTCGTCGGGCCGCATCATCCCGCCCACGAGCACGGTGTCGTCGTCGACCCACTCGTGGGTGCGCGACGCGCGGTCCTGCTCGTCATCGATCTCACCGACGATCTCCTCCACTAGGTCCTCCAGGGTGACGATCCCCGCGGTCCCGCCGAACTCGTCCACCACCACCGCCATCTGCAGATCGGTCTGACGGAGCAGCCGCATGAGCGGGTCGAGCGTCATCACCTCCGACACCACGGTCGCCTCGGTGGCGATCTCCCGCACCGGTGTGTGGGCGCGCCTCTCGGGATCCACGGCCAGGGCCTGCCGGTAGTGCACCACACCCACGACCTCGTCGACGGTCCCGCCGAGCACCGGGAAGCGCGACCGGCCCGTCGCGGCCACCGTGTCGAGCAGGTCCTGTGCGGTGTGGTCACGCAGGAACGTCACCAGCGGACGGGGCACCATCACGTCCGCCGCGCGGTGCTGACCGAAGGAGATCGACCGGGTCACGAGCTCGGCGGTGTGCGGGTCCATCGCGCCCTGGCGGCCCGACCGCGCGGCCGACGCCCGCAGCTCCTCGGGTGACCGTGCCTCGCCGGGTTCCTCCTGCGGGGTGAACCCGAGCAACCGCAGGACGACGTTGGCGGTGGTGTTGAGGCCCGTGACCAGCCAGCCGAACACCGCCATGAAGATCCTCTGGGGGATCACGACCAGCCGCGCGACCCGCATCGGAGCGGCGATGGCCCAGTTCTTGGGGACCAGTTCGCCGAAGACCATCTGGAGGAAGGTGACGACGACGAAGGCCACCGTCATCGCGATGCCGCGGGCCGCCGGCTCGGACATCCCCGACAGGCCGAGGGCGACGGTGATCAGCTCCCCCACGGAGGGACCGGTGAGGTATCCCGCCAGGAGGCTGCTGACCGTGATGCCCAGCTGGGCCCCCGACAGGTTCGTCGAGGTCCTGGCCAGGGCCCCGTCGAGAGTCGTGGCGATGCGATCGCCCTCCGAGCCGGCCGCGCGGACGTCGTCCCGGTTGACGGTGAGGAACCCGAACTCGACGGCCACGAACAGGGCGTTGGCACTGATGAGCAGTACCAACGCCAACGTGAGGGTCAGGGCGATGGCCATGTCAGGCCCGACTACTGGCCGTCTGCCGTACCGTCCGAGCCGCCCACGGCGTGATCCGGCTGCTCAGGGGTCTGGTACACCTTCTTCTGCTCGGCGCGCTCGGCGGCGCCGTCCCCGCCCGCGCCGGACGTCGCAGCGGAGCTCGCCGCTCCCGCGGAGTCGTGCGGGGTCGCGCCCCCGGCGGCCCGGTCGGTGGCGGACTCGGTGGCGGCGGACTCGGTGGCGGTGTCCGCCTCGTCCCCGCCCCGGGAGGTGCTGCCGTCGCCGGCCCCCGATCCGTCGATGGTGTTGCCGAACGACTCCGCGGGCTCCTCCGGGATGCGCGCGGGGTCGTCGGGTCGGGTCTGGTCGGTCACAATCGCCTCCGCGGTCTCGGTGGTGGACGCCGGGCCCCGGCGCCGGGGTGCTGACGACCCTAGTCCCGTGGGGACCCCTCACGTCGGAATCTCCCGACCGCGTCACCGTGGCTTAGTCTGGTGCGCATGTCGGACAATCCCTTCGGTCGGGTCATCACCGCGATGGTGACCCCCATGCATGACGACGGCTCGATCGATTTCGACGGCCTGCAGCGGCTCGCGGTCCATCTCGCCGATCACGGCCACGACGGACTGCTGGTCAACGGCACGACCGGCGAGTCCGCGACGACCACCGACGACGAGGACTACGACAGCGTGGCCGCCGTCGTCGAGGCCGTCGGCGACCGGGTGAAGGTCATGGCCGGTTGCGGCACCAACGACACCGAGCACTCGATGCGTGCGGCGCGCGAGATGATCGCCCGCGGCGCCGACTCCCTGCTCGTGGTGACCCCGTACTACAACAAGCCCACCCAGCACGGGATCGTCGAGCACTTCCGGATGATCGCCGAGGCGGCCGACCGCCCGATCATGGCCTACGACATCCCCGGCCGCACCGGCACCGCCCTGGCGACGGACACCATCCGGCGGATGGCGGAGATCCCCCGGGTGCGGGCGGTCAAGGACGCCAAGGGTGACCTGTTCGAGGCCAGCCGACTCATGGCGGAGACGGACCTGCTCTGGTTCTCCGGCGACGACGTGCTCAACCTGGCCTTCCTGGCCCTCGGTGCCACCGGCATCGTCTCGGTCGTCGGCCACGTCGCCGGCGACGACTACCGGGCGATGATCGACGCCGTCGACGCCGGCGACCTGCCGAGGGCCCGCGAGATCCACACCCGCCTCATCCCGGCCGTGGACGCGATCATGCACACCTCGCAGGGCGCCATCCAGGTCAAGGCGGCGCTGAAGGAGGCCGGCCTCATCGGCTCGGACCGCCTGCGCATGCCCCTCCTCCAGGGGCCGCCCGAGCACCGGGCCAAGTTGCGCGACGGGCTGGCCGCGGCCGGGCTCGGCTGACCCATCCCGGCCACCGGCCGACCACGGTCACCACTCTGTGGGGGATGACCTCGTCGTCGTGACCCTCGTCATGCCCGCTGGAACGCGGCCATCTCCGTGCACCGCCGCCACAGGGCGGCGGCCGTGGTCCGGTCGTGCGAACGGCGACCCGACCGGGCGGGCTTCGGATGCCCGCGCAGGCCCCCGAGGCGATCGGGGCCGACGAACTCGCCGCCGGTGAGGCCGGGCACCGTCGCCGCGTACAGCACGGACAGTGCGCCCATCTCCGGTGTCAGGCCCGCCCACGTGATGGAGTTGCCCAACTCGAAAAAGCGGTCCGCCAGTGGGTTGCCGCTCTGGCGGATGAGGTCGGTCGCCGTGTAACCGGGATGGGCGGCGACCGACCGCAGCCCGCTGCCGGACCGCTCGAAGTGGCGCTGCCACTCGTAGCCCAGCATGATGCACGCCAGCTTGGAGTTCGCGTACGCCGCCATGGGTCGGTAGCCGCGCACGTCCATGTCGAGATCGTCGGTGTCGAGTCGTCCGCGCAGGTGGGCGAGCGAGCCCAGCCACACGACCCGGTCCGTCAGCATCGGCTCCAGCCCCAGGGTGAGCGCGTGATGTGCCAGCACGTTGACCCCGAACTGCATCTCGTGTCCCTGCGCGGTGCGGGCGTGGGGGATGTTCATCACACCGGCGTTGTTGATCAGCACGTCTACCGGCGTCCCGGCCCCCGCCGTGGCCGCCACGAACGCGTCGACGGAGTCCAGGTCCGCCATGTCGAGCAGGCGCACCTGCGCGCGCTCCCGGTCACCGGCGGGGAGCGTCGCGCGCGCCTCCTGCGCCTTCTCCTCGTTCCTGCAGGCCATGACGACCCGGGCACCCCGGGCGGTGAGCGCGGCGGTGGTCGCCAGCCCGATCCCGCCGTTGGCGCCCGTGACCACGAAGGTCCGGCCCGTCTGGTCGGGGATGTCGGTGGCGGACCATCTGTGCGATCGAGTCATGAACACCAGTCAACCAGCCGTGCCTGCCCTGTGGTGGTCCGTCCATGTGGTAACGCCGGGATATCCTTCGCGATCTCCTTGTGACACACTCGTCGGGTGCGCGAGCCCCACGTGTCACAGGTGCCCCCTCGTGCCCCTTCCTCGAGATCCCGGAGTAGCTCCATGACGTTCGACCGCCGAACCTTCCTCCGCCGCGCCGGCATCGGCGCCGCCGGGGCGGGCGCCCTCGCCGCGGGCATCACCCCCGCGGTGGGTGCCCAGTCCTCGATCCCCGCCGGGCTCGGCGCGCTGCCGGGGGCGGGTGTCGGCGTCCCGATCGGCACACTGCTCGACTACGCCTCCGGCCCGCCGTCCGCGGCGTCGATCCGCGCGGCCGGCCACATGGGCGCCGTACGGTACTGCTCCAACCGTCGCCCCGGCGCGGAATGGATGACCGGCAAGCCGTTGCTGCGCCGCGAGGTCGACGACTTCCGTGCACACGGCCTCAACATGGTCTCCTGTTACCAGTACGGGCGTGCCGAGACCGCCGACTGGAAGGAAGGCGCCGCGGGCGGCGACCGCCACGCCCCGATCGGTATCCGGATCCATCGAGAGGCCGGCGGTCCGGCTGGCGTGCCGATGTACGTGGCGATCGACGACGACCCCACCCGGTGGCAGTTCGACAATCAGATCCGTCCGTACCTCGAGCGCTGGCGCGCGCAACTCCACGGGGCGGGGATGAAGCTCGGCGTGTACACCAACGCCCGCGGGATCGACTGGTGTCGCCAGATCGGCCTCGGGGAGTACTTCTGGCAGCACGACTGGGGCTCCGGTGGGCGCCTCAACCCGAGCGCGACGATCCACCAGCTGCCGGTCCGCCAGCAGGTCACCGTCGGCGGGGTCGTGTCCGACCTCAACCGTGTCTACGCACTCGACTACGGCCAGTGGTGGCCGGTCGACCCGATCGCGCTCGCGCAGTCGGCGCTCGGCAGCTCGATCTGACGCGCCGTCTGGCGGGGTCGTCGCCTACTCGACGGTGATCTCGCCCATCGTCCCCCACTCCTCGCCCTCGGCGGTGGTGTTGATGATCCGCGGGGTCCGCTCGAGGTGCCGGGCGGCCGAGCCGGTGAACTCGGCGAAGTGGTCGGAGTTCACGTGCTGGGCGGGGGCGTCGCCCTCCCGGAAGGCCTCGCACAGCAGGAAGGTGTTCGGGGACTCCGGCGACCGGTACCAGTCGAAGAAGAGGTTGCCCGGTTCGGCGCGGGTGGCCTCGGTGAACTCGCGGGTGAACTCGAGCCAGGACTCGGCGAACTCGGGCTTGACGTCGAAACGCACGTTGATGAGGATCATGGCCCCATCCTGCCGCGCGGGGAGCGGGCCGTCGAGGGAGGTGTGACTCGCCCCGACCGCCGGGGCAGGCATACGCTGTATCAGGTGACCATCGAGATGAGCACCGAGAACCCGTGCGTCCCGCGGGCAGAGGCCGACTCCTCCGTCCGCGCCGTCTGGAACCGCCTGTCGCTGGACGCGACCTCGAGCAGGAACGAACCGCTGATCGCGGGACTGGTCCTGGACCTCATCGACGGCTGTGATGACCTCGGCGAATCCCTCGCGCGCCTCGCCGCCTCCCGGGTCGCGACCCCCGAGATCGGTCGGCACGTGCTGGAGAAGGAGATCCGGGCGGTGCTGGTGGAGCATCCCCACGTGCTGGAGGCCGTCGCGGCCGACCTCGTGGTGAGCTTCGAGCGCAACCCGGCGTACCCCAACTACCTGGTGCCCTACCTCTTCGCCAAGGGCTTCCTCGGCCTGCAGGTGCACCGCGTGGCCCATGAGATGTGGAACTCCGGGCGGGTCATGGCGGCGTCGTTCCTGCAGAGCCGGATCTCCGAGGTGTTCGCGATGGACATCCATCCCGCGGCCCGTGTCGGTTCGGGCATCCTCGTCGACCACGCCACCGGGATCGTCGTGGGCGAGACCTGCGTGATCGGCGACGGCGTGTCCATCCTGCAGGGCGTCACCCTCGGCGGCACCGGCAACGAGGACGGCGACCGTCATCCCAAGATCGGCTCCGGCGTGCTGCTGTCCGCGGGATCGATCGTGTTGGGCAATGTCCGGGTGGGCGCCTGCTCCAGGGTGGCCGCGGGATCGGTGGTCCTGCACGAGGTCCCGCCCCACACCACCGTGGCCGGGGTCCCCGCGAAGGTGGTCCGGCGTCACGCCGACTCGCTGGTCCCCGCAGAGCGGATGGACCAGGAGATCGACCCCGAGGGGTAGGAGGACACGCCGATGCGGGTCCTGGTGGTCGACGACGAGCCGGCGCTGCGCGAGAGCGTGCGCCGGGGACTCGTCACGGGCGGCTGGGCCGTGGAGACCGCCGCTGACGGTGAGGAGGGCCTCGAGATGGCCTGCGCCGACGATTTCGACGTGGTCGTGCTGGACATCATGATGCCGCGGCGCAGCGGGTACGAGGTCGTCCGCGAGATGAGACGCCGCGAGGTCTGGACCCCGGTGCTCATGCTCACCGCCAAGGACGGCGAATACGACGAGGCCGACGCCTTCGACCTGGGCGCCGACGACTACCTCGTCAAGCCGTTCTCGTTCGTCGTCCTTGAGGCGCGACTCCGGGCCCTGGTGAGGCGGGGGGCACCGGAGCGCCCGGCGACGTTCGAGGCCGGAGACCTCGTGGTGGACCCGGCCGCGCGGGAGGTCCGCCGCGGGGATACGCGGATCACCGTGACCGCGCGCGAGTACGCGGTGCTCGAGTACCTCATCCGCCATCGCAACCAGGTGGTGTCCAAGGTCCAGATCATGCGGGCAGTGTGGGACGCCGCCTACGACGGTGACGACAACATCGTCGAGGTGTACGTCGGCTACCTGCGACGCAAGATCGACGCCCCGTTCGGGGCCCGCGCCATCGAAACCGTCCGCGGGCAGGGCTACCGACTCGTCGACAGCGTCGCGGCGCGCCTCTGAGCCGGGCCACCTCGCCCACTCCTCGCCGGCGTCTGCGCGGGGCCATCCGTCCTGCCACAGCCGCCCGCCACGATGACGTCTCGCGTGAACCGATGCGCAGGCCAGACGCCATGGTTGCGGGCGGCTGTGGCTGATGTGTACAGGCCCGCGAGCGAGACGCCAGGCGCGGGAGCGGATGTGCGCGGGCGCACGAGGCGGGACCCTGTGCGGGATGACCGCTCAGGCGGGCCGGGCCGGGCCGGTGGGGATGTCGTCGACGTCGTCGTCCAGTGACTCGACCGGCAGCTCGACCACGAACCTCGCGCCGCCGCCAGGGGCGTCCTCCGCCCGGACCGAGCCGCCGTGGGAGCGGGTGATCTCGGCGACGATCGCCAGACCCAGTCCCGATCCGCCCTTGCCCCGCGCGCGGTCCGCGTCCAGGCGGGCGAAGCGATCGAACACCGAATCCCGTTGATCAGGCGGAACGCCCTCGCCGTCGTCGTCGACACACACCACCGCGCGCGGCGACCCGGGGGTCGTGCGGTCGACGGTGAGCCGCAGCGCGATCCGGTCGCGCGCGTGGCGGCGGGCGTTGTCGACGAGGTTGCGCACCACGCGCTGCAGGGCGTCGGCGTCGCCCACGAGGCGCGCGGGCTCCACCGAGGCCGCGACCTCGAACCCGCCGCCGCCTCCGTCGCCGCCGCCGACGAGCCCGCGGAGCCGGGCGGCCTCGGAGAGCACGATGTCGTCGAGGTCCACGTCGTCGCGGCGCAGCGGCCGGCCGCGCTCGTCGTTCTTGGCCAGCAGGAGCAGGTCCTCGACCATCGTGCGCATCCGCTGCACCTCCGGCAGGAGCAGCTCGTCGACGGTCTCCACGTCCACCGGGGTGCCGGAGGTGGAGGACAGTTCGAGCATCGTCGACAGCGTGGACAGCGGGCTGCGCAGCTCGTGAGAGGCGTCACCGACGAACGCGACCTGTGCGGTGCGGGCGGCGTCGAGGCGCGCGAGCATGGCGTTCATCGTCCGGGCCAGGCGTGAGATCTCGTCCTCGGCCTCCGGCACGGGGACCCGCTCGCCACGGCCGGAGGCGGAGATCTCGGCGACGCGGGAGCGGATCGACTCGACCGGCCGCAGCACCCGTCCCATCGCGTAGTGGACGAACACCGCGGTGGCCAGGCCGGCGACGGGGACGAACGCCAGGAACAGCACCGCGCCGGTGGCCAGGAGGGAGTCGTAGCGGTCGGTGTCGGTGGCCACGTCCACGGCGAACGTTCCCCCGCGGACCTCCACGCCGACGGAGGTGAGGCGGAGGTCGGCGCCGTTCGGGGCGTCGAGGTCGCGCTGGATGATCTGACCAGGGGCGGGAGAGGGGAGCGCGGGGACGTTCTCGAGGCCGCGGGTGACCTGACCGGCCAGGACGCGGCCGTCGGGCGCCACGACCCGCACCAGGTCCACCCCGGACAGCGGCTCGGAGACCAGCTCGAGGGACGCCTGCGGACCCCGGGCCGCGAGCCCACCCGCCACTTCGACCGCCCGGGCCCGGTCGGCGGAGTCGATCGCGCCGTGCACGGCCGACCGCAGGAGCAGCCACGCACCGCCCGCCGCGGCCGCCAGCACGAGGATGACGATGCCGGTGGCGATCACGGTCGTGGCGACGCGGATGGGCCAGCGGCGGGGGGTCGTGAGGGCCTCGCGGTTCAGTAGCACGACTCCATTGTGCGGACGCGATCCGGCGCGCGCGGTCGCGGGGAGTGAACGAGAACACGTGTTAGCGTCGGCGGGTGAGAGAATCGCAGCACGACGGTCCGGAGCCCCGCCTGGGGTTGACGTTCAGCCCGAACCCGGACGGTTCGGTGAGCTGGCACCAGCCGGTCGCCGACCAGTTCACCGACCCGTCGGGGCGTTTCGCCACCGGCGGCCTCGCCGTCCTGGTGGATTCGGGCCTGGGGTCGGAGAACCACCGCCGGCGCCCCGAGGGGATGTGGACGGTCACCACCGAGCTGCGGATGGACCTGCTGGCGCGCCCGCGCGCGGGATCGGCGGGACTGGGCATCCGCACGGACCACCTGGGCGACGACGGTCACTGCCTCACGACGCGCGGTGAGGTCGTCGACGACGACGGCGGGGTGATCGCCTCCGGACTGGTCAAATCCATGGAGATCGCGGGAGCCGTGGACCCGGACGGGTACGACGACGAGCCGCCGTGGCCGTCCAGACTCGCGACGGGAACGCTGGCCGAGGTCCTGTGCCTGACGCTGGACGAGCGGGACGACGGCCCGGGCGGAACCCGCGTCGTGGAGGGCGTGATCGCGCCGGAGCCGACGTTGGCCAACCCGCTGGGCAATCTGCACGGCGGGGTGTTCGCGGCGGCCGCGGAGGTCGCCGGGGCGGCGGTGTTCCCGCACGATCGCGAGGTCAGCTCGTCCTCGCTCGACGTGCGGTACGTGCGTCAGATCCCGCTGGTGCAGCCGGTGACGGTCCGGGCCGAGGTCCTGCACGACGGCCGGAGTTGGGGCATCGCCCAGGTGACGACGAGGGATGAGCGGGGGCGCGTCTGTGCCGTGGCGACGGTCACGGTCTACGGCCACCGGTAGTAGGTGTCACGTCAATCAAGTAGAGTTCTCGTCATCAGCAACCCGCACGACGAGAGGGGACCGTACGTGAAGATCGGCATCATTCTGGGCAGCATCCGCGAGGAGCGTTCCGGGCAGACCGTGGCCGAGTGGGTCGCGCAGGAATCGCAGGCGCGGCAGGACGCCACCTATGAGCTGGTCGACCTCAAGTCGTTCGACGTCCCGCTGCTCACCTCGGCCACGGTGCCGGGCGCGGCGAACAAGCAGTACTCCGACGAGCGGGTGCAGCGCTGGAGTTCGACCATCGACTCCTACGACGCCTTCGTCTTTGTCACCCCCGAGTACAACCACAGTGTCCCGGGCGGCCTGAAGAACGCCTTCGACTCGCTCGGTAGCGAGTGGGCGAACAAGCCCGTCGCCTTTGTCTCCTACGGAGCCGAGGGTGGTGTGCGCGCCGTGGAGCACTGGCGGCAGATAGTGGCCAACTTCCACATGTACGGCGTGCGTCAGCAGATCTCCCTGAGCCTTTTCACCGAGTTCGGCCCCGAGGGAGTGCAGCCCGCGGAGCGCCGCTCCGAGGAGCTGGCGACGCTGTTCGATCAGCTCGAGCAGGCCACCCGCCGCTTCTCCCTGGTGGACGCGAGCGCCTGAGTCGCGGCGCGCTACACAGGCGCAGTAGCCGGACGCAGTAGTTGAGCAAGGAGGCCCGCCCCCGTTTCTTCGGGGGCGGGCCTCGTCGTTCGCTGCGGTGCGTTCGCTGCGGTGCGCTCAGTTCACGGCGGCGAGCGCGGCGTCGTAGTCCGGCTCAGTGGTGATCTCGTCGACGAGCTGCGTGTAGACGACCTTGCCCTCGGCGTCGACCACGACGACCGAGCGGGCCAGCAGGCCCTCCATGGGGCCGTCGGTCATCTTGACGCCGTAGTCCGCGGCGAAGTCGCTGCGGAAGGTCGAGCCGGCGGTGGCGTTCTCGATGTCCTCGGCGGCGCAGAAGCGCTTGTGGGCGAACGGCAGGTCGGCCGAGATGTTGACGACCTCGGTGTTCTCCAGGCCGGAGGCCTTCTCGTGGAAGGTGCGCACCGACTGGGCGCAAACGCCCGTGTCGACGCTGGGGAAGATGTTGAGGATGAGCTTCTTGCCGGCCAGCGACCCGGAGGTCACAGGAGCGAGGTCGGTGCCGACGAGTTCGAAATCCGGGGCCTTGGAGCCGACGGCGGGGAGCTCGCCGGACGTGCTGACGGGGTTGCCCTTGAAATTGGTGGTTGCCATGCGTCCGTTCTACCGGATGCCGGTGGTCGGCGGTGGTCCGGCCGGTTCCGGGGTGGGGCGGCGGATGGCGGGTTCCCCGCTCCCGGTCCCGCCGAACTCCTCAGCGCGGGGTCGCCACGTAGACGGCGATCCCGTCGGGGACGCCCTTGACCCCGCCCCACCGGAAGGTCCGCTTGGGGCGGGTCGCCACGCTGTCGGGGTCCAGCCCGGCGCGGGTGGACTCGCTGATGAGGATCTCGCCCGCGCCGGCCTTCTCCGCGAGCCGCGCGGCGACGTTGACGTCCATGCCGAGGTAATCGTCCCCGATCCGGCGCGGGCGCCCGGTGTGGACGCCGACCCGCAACCGCGGACGCCAACCGGCCACCTCGACGCCGGCGACCCCGTCCAGGCATGCGGCCACCGCGTCCAGCGCCAGCTGGGGAGACGGGAACGTGGCCATCAGTCCGTCGCCGAGACGTTTGACGACGGCGCCACGGTGGGCCAGCACCTCGGGTTCGGTGGCCGCGGCGACCCGTCGGAGGAGCTGGAGCGACTCCTCGTCGCCGGCGCGCATCGCCCAGTCCGAGAACCCGACGATGTCGGTGAACACGATGGTCACCTCGCTCCCGCCGCCGGCCCGCCCCGTGCGCTCGAGCACGGCGTGCCACACCTGTAGGCCGCCGAGCGTCACCTCCCGGGACGCGGTGGGCTGCTCGTCGAACAGTCGGCCGGCCACCCGGGCGATCGTCCCCGCGCTGTCGCGGCCGGCGGCCGAGAGCGGGTCGCCGAAACCGGCGTCCCCGGGCAGGGCCCGCCGGGCCCGCCGCAGCAGTTCGACCGACGTGGGATGACGGTTGACGTCGCGTGCGCCCGCCGCGGCGCGGGCCGTCGCCGTCCGCACCCGCTCCCAGTAGAGGTTCGCCATGGTCGTGAAGCCTAGGACGAGGAGGTGGGCGCCGGGGCCGCCTCGCCCGTCTGGTCCACCGCCCGCCACAGGTACCAGGACGCCACCGACCGGTACGGTGCCCAGCCGGCCGAGTGTTCCAGCATCATCGCGGCGGAGGCCTTGTCGTCCAGGCCCAGCACCCGTTCGAATCCCCGCCGCACCCCGACATCGGCCACGGGGAACACGTCGGGTCTGTCCAACAGGAAGATCAACAGCATCTCCACGGTCCATCGGCCGATCCCGCGGACCGTCGTCAGGGAGGAGATGACCTCGTCGTCGTCGTAGTCCCTCAGTTCCCCCAGGGTCGGGATCCGACCCCCACGCACCGCATCGGCGAGGTCCCGCAGGGCGGCCACCTTCGGCCGCGAGATCCCGCACGCCCGCAGCTCCTCGTCGGACAGTGCGGCCACGAGCGCGGGGTCGAGCTGGGCGTCGCTCGTCGCCCGCCCGCGCAGCCGGCCCGCGATCGTCGCGGCGGCCTTCACCGAGAGCTGCTGGGACAGGATCGACGAGGCCAACCGGTCGAAGAGGGTGTGCGGCCCCGTGTCCGGCGTCGGGGTGAGGGTGCACGGACCGACGGCGTCGATGTGCGCGCGCAGGTGTGGGTCGGCATTGTGGAGGTACCGCACGGCCGTGACCCTGTCGTATCCTTCCGGCATGCCGTGAAGGGTACGCGGGTCGATCGTGACCTCCCCGTGTCACAGGTAACGACCTTCACGCACAATGCGATAACCAACGGGTCACGACACTGCTCGGGAGAGGACCGTTATCGTGCGTAGAACTCAGAGGCGTCTCGCCGCCGTCGCGGCCGCCGCCGCTCTCGCGCTGGGCGCCGGAGCGGGCACCGCCTCCGCCGGGTCGGCCGAGGTGCCGTCGGGCGTCGCGTTGTACAGCGGCCTGACGATGCTCGGCTGCCAGAACGTCGGCCAGGAGCTACTGGCGGTGTGTGGGGACTTCGAGGTCCCCACCGTGGACGATCCCGCGGTGCTCACCGTCAACCCGTTCACCACCGACATCGTCATCCTGGGTGCCGGACTGCTCCCCGACGGCGGCATCCGCCCCGTGCTCGAGGAGCGACTGCGGACCGGATACCGGTTGGCGCAGGCGTACCCGACCTCCCGCATCATCGTCACCGGCGGCGTGCCGCAGAACGGGCGCACCGAGGCGCGCGCGATGGGCGACTGGCTGCGTGGTGCCGGGATCGCGCCGTTCCGGATCACCGAGGAGGGGAACTCCGCCTCCACGGTGCAGAACGCCCAGTTCACCGACCGGATCTTCCGGGAGCGCGGCACCACCGGCGCCGTCGTCGTGACCACCGGTGACCACGTCAAGCGCGCGGTGCTCAACTTCCGCCAGGCCGTGGACGGTCGGATCCCGGTCACCGGCGTGGTCGCGCGGGGCTGATCGAGGTCGCTGCTCCTGTGGTCCTGGCGGCCGAGGGTGATCTCGGCGGGGTCGCCGGCTGGGCCGTGGGCGTCATGGAGGCGCTCGGCGGGCCCGGCGCGGCCCTCGTGGTGGGTCTGGAGAACGTCTTCCCACCCATCCCCAGTGAGGTCATCCTGCCGCTGGCGGGGTTCAGCGCCGCGCAGGGCACGTTCACCCTCGCCGGTGCGATCTTCTGGACCACCCTCGGGTCCGTGCTGGGGGCGATCCTGGCCTACGGTCTGGGGTGCTGGCTCGGTGCCGAGCGGGTCCGCGCGCTGTTCGACCGGGTCCCCCTGATCCAGGTCGCGGACTTCGACAAGGCCGAGGGCTGGTTCACCCGCCACGGGCGGGGCGCGGTCTTCTTCGGTCGGATGGTGCCCGTCGTGCGCAGCCTCATCTCCATCCCGGCGGGTGTGGAGCGGATGAGTCTCCTGCTGTTCGTGCTGCTGACCACGGCCGGCAGTCTGATCTGGAACTCGCTGTTCGTGGTGGCCGGTTACCTCCTGGGTGAGCAGTGGCACCGGATCGAGTCGGTGGCGGGATGGGCTTCCAACGCCGTCGTCGCGGCGATCGTGGTGCTGCTGGCGGTGTTCCTGGGGCGGCGTGCCTACCTGGAGTTCAGGGAGCAGCGGGAACACCGCGACGCCCCACGCGGTTAACTGATGTGACAGCAAGAAGTCGTACCAGCTCACCCGTGCACCCCAGCACCCGTGCACCGCAGGAGGAAACCATGTCCGCCATCCGCCAGGTCGTCCCGCTCGGAGGCCAGTGGCCGGGTCTCGACCCGTTCCTGTTCGCCGTCCATCACCGTGACGAGTTCCCTCCGGCCGAGGGCGAGACCATGCGTCCCGCCGCCTCCCTCGCAGGCCGGTCCCTGGGTCAGGACTTCTCGGGCAAGGACGGATGGTCGATGTACCACGGCCAGACCGTCCCCGGCTTCCCCCAGCACCCGCACCGCGGGTTCGAGACCGTGACCGTGGTGCTCGACGGCGTGGTCGACCACGCCGACTCCCTCGGCGCGGCGGCCCGTTTCGGCCACGGCGACACCCAGTGGCTCACCGCCGGCTCCGGGATCTCGCACTCGGAGATGTTCCCGCTCCTGGACACCGAGCGGCCCAACACCATGGAGCTGTTCCAGATCTGGCTCAACCTCGCACCCGAGGACAAGTCCGCCGAGCCACACTTCGACATGTTCTGGTCCGAGAAGACCCCGGTCGTCGTCCGCGGAGCCGATGGCGCCGCCGCGAGGTTCCGCCTGATCGCCGGGGAGATCGACGGCGTGCGGGCGCTCGACCCGCCGCCACACTCCTGGGCGGCGCGACCCGAGAACCACCTGGCCATCTGGATCGTCACGCTCGACCCCGGCGTGAGCACGGAGCTACCCGGTGCCGACCCCTCCGCGAACCGGGTGCTCTACAACTACGGCGGGCCGCTGACGGTCGACGACAGGCAGTTGGGGTACGACGCCGCCGTCCTCGCCCCGGAGACGGTCACCGTGACCGCCGGTGACGAGGGCGCGTCGTTCCTCGTTCTGCAGGCCCGGCCGATCGGCGCCCCGGTCGTACAGCAGGGTCCGTTCGTCGGCAACACCCGCGAGGACATCGTCACCGCCATGCAGGAGTACCGCGCCGGCGTGTTCGGCACCTGGGACCTGCCGCAGAACGACCCCGTCCACCCGCGCGGCGAGACCCGTTTCGCCCGCTACCCGGACGGCCGCGTCACGCGGCCGGTGGGTTAGACCGCGGCCGACGGGTCAGCCCCCGTCGGGCCAGGCTCCGGTTCGCAGGAGCTCGAGGCTGGCCTCCTGGTCGATGATCGGCTGGCGCATCTGGTCGGCGCAGAAGTCCAGCAGCGCCTCCGAGAGGGCGGAGTTATCCGACGAGATGGCACCGCGGGCGACCGCGACGTGGAGGTTCTCGGCGAACCCGTCGATCGCCGTCTGCGACACGCAGCTGTGCGTCGACACCCCGCACAGCAGCAGGTGGTCCACGCCGAGTTGCTCGAGCCGGGCCTTGAGCTCGGTGTCGAAGAAGGCGCTGTCGCGGGTCTTGACCACCTCCACGTGATCGCCCGTGGCCAACTCGTCGAGGAACTGCGCCTGCTCGGTGCCGGGGAACGCGAAGCCCTGGTCGTCCTCGCACATGTTGAGCGTCCACGTGGACTTGTCGCGGGAGTGCTCGGTGCGCACCAGCACGACGGGTCGTCCGGCGTCGTGGGCGGTGCGGATGAGCTCGTTGACCCGCGGCACCAGCTCGTCGCGCACCTTCGCCAGTTCGGGGAACTCGAAGTACGAGTTCTGCATGTCGATCACCACGAGGGCGGTCTGCTCGCCCGGACGCCACCACGTGTCCGAGACCTCGACCGGCGTGGTGCGCTTGTGCCGGTTGCGGTGCCACACCGTCTCGATCGTCCGCGCCACGTGCTCGGGGACGTCGCGGCCCTCGAGGTAGTCATCGATGTCGTCGTAGCGCAGGCCGAGTTCGTCCTCGTCGGTCTGGCCCTCGTTCTCGTCCAGCAGGTCGGCGGTGGGCACCTTGTCCCACAGTCGCTTTGGGGCGCCCAGTTGGCGGAGCAGGGCGCGACCCTGCCGCTTGTTCAGCCCCGACAGCGGCAACACGTCCGCGGCGCCGTCGCCGAACTTCGTGAAGAACCCGGTGACGTTCTCGGCGGCGTGGTCGGCGCCGATCACCAGTAGACCGCGGTCCCCGGCCAGCGCGTACTGGGCGACCATGCGGTGACGCGCCTTGGCGTTGCCCTTCGTGAAGTCGGTGAGCTCGGCCCCCGTGCCCTCCCGGATCGCCCCGTTGAGGGCGTCGACCCCCGGTGCGACGTTCACGGTCACGGTCTCGTCGGCGTCGACGAACTCCACCGCGGCGACGGCGTCGGCCTCGTCGTGCTGCACCCGGTAGGGCAGGCGCATCCCCACGAACACCGCGTCGCCGCCGTCCGCGCGCACCCGCTCCACCGCGATCTGGGCCAGGCGCCCGGCCAGGGTGGAGTCGACCCCGCCGGAGATGCCCAGCACGAAGCCCTTGGCGCCGCTGGTGGTGAGATAGTCCACGAGGAACCGCACCCGTCGCTCCACCTCGGTGGCGGGGTCGATGTCGGGCCGGACCCCGAGGCTGTCGATGATCGTCCTCTGAAGTTCACGCATGGCCCCATTGTGCGAGGCCGGCGCCGCGGTGCCACCGCTCGGGCGCCGCCGGGTCGCCGGGCGCTGCCCCGCTCAGCCGCCGCCAGCACGCATGAAGTCACCCACCACCCGCGGCCACGAGGCCACCTCGGCCGGGGTGTGAGCCACCTCCAGCCGGGCGTCGGGCAGCAACTCCAAAAGCTCCTCGGCCACCTCCAGCGGATGCGAGGCATCCAGGGGCCACGCGAGCAACAGCACCGGCATCCCGAGCCGGGCCACCTCCTCCCGTGGCGGCAGATCGGTCGCGGCCGCGCCCCGGAACGCCGCGGGCAGCCACTCGTCCGCCACGTCGGGCGCGGTGACCGGCCGGGCCGGGTCGATGGCCGGCGAGGTGGGCGGCTGCCGCGTCACCTCGGACCACCGGGCCCCGCCCCAGCGTTCCACCTGCCGCGCGGCCAACTCGTACAGCCGCGACTGTTCCCGCCGCCACTGCCACACCGTCGGCGGGATGCCCAGGGTGAGCGATGCGAACCGCTCCGGCTCGGCCACCGCCGCGGTCAGCAGCGTCGCTGACCCCATCGACTGGCCCACACCGTGGACTCGCTGGCCGGGGAACTCCTCGTCGAGCAGTGCGAGCAGATCGCGGGCCAGCGCCGGCCACGTGTAGTCGTCCGGGTCCGCGGTGCCCGGGGACTCACCGTGACCGCGGGCGTCGTAGCGCACGACCCGCAGGCCGTCGCGGCCCGCCGTGAGGTCGAGGCCGAACACCTCGTCGCGGCGCCGGCTCGAGCTGAGCCCGTGCAACTGCACCACCGGCAGCCCGTTCCCGCGTACGTCGCGGGCGAGCGCGGGCCCGTCCCCGCCGGGCCGGGCGTCGAGCCGTCTCGTCGTCGTCACACTTCGCGCCTTTCCCCGTAACACGCCGCCCCTACCGTCCGGGCCATGAGGCTCACCACCGTAACGCGGATGTCGCTCCCCGACGGCGTCGTGCACCGGTTTGCGACCGATGTCACCCCAGCTCACGGCGAGGATCGATCCCCCTCGTTCGACCAGGCGCGCCACGCCTCGCTCGGCCCCCGCCCGGGCTCGTGGATGGCCGTGGCGTTCACGCTGCCGTTCCCGGCCGACCGGGACGAGGTCGCGCGGGCGTGGCTCGCGGTGGTCGCGCGCCACGAGACGCTGCGCACGGTGCTCACCGGAGGCGGGCACGACCGCGACGAGCACGCGGGGAGGACCGACCGCGACGACCGTGACGACGACAACGACGACGAGCTGCGCCTTCGGCCCGTGACCGTGCGGCCACTCGGGTGGCGGACCCCGCCCGCGGAGCCGGGGGAGGACCCGAGGGCCGTCCTGCGCCGGGTGTTCGACAAGGCGTGCTGCCCGTTCGCCCGGCCGGCGCACGCGCTGTGCCTGGTGGAGCCGCGGGACGAGCGGGAGCGGCCGGTCGTGGTGATCGGGCTCGACCACTGCCACGTCGACGCCTGGTCGCTGCTGGTGCTGATGCGCGACTTCTGCTCGTGCCTCGACGACCTGGCCTGCGGCCTCGAACCGGGCACCTGCCTGCCGCCGGCGACGGCGTTCGCCGCCCACACCGCCGAGCTCGCCGCCCGCCCGCCCGCGCCGGACGAGGTGCACCGACGCTGGGCCGCGATCCTGGCCCGCGGCGGCGGTGAGATGCCGGTATTCCCGCTCGACCTGGGCGACATCTCCACCCCGCGCGAGGAGGTGGTCGAGGTGCGCGACGTGCTCGACCCGGCCGGGGTCGCCGCCCTGGATGAGGCGGCCGCCGCCGGCGGAGTACGCATGATCTCGCTGGCGATCGCCGAGATGACGGCCGTACTCCACCGCCGCGCCGGGGTGGGCCTGCGCGCGGTCCTGCCGGTGCACTCCCGCCACGATGTGCGCACCGCCCGCTGGAACGACTCGGTGGGGTGGTTCATCACCAACTCCGTGATCGAGTGCGACGACCCCGACCCGGCCGCGTGCGCGGTGGCCGTGCGCGAGGCCGTCGACCTCGGTTCGCACGCACTGGGGCCGATACTCGCCCCGTACGGCGGGATGCCGCACACCCCGGGGATGTTCGCGATCTCGTGGCTCGACCACCGCCGCCTGCCGGTTGACGTGGACCTGAGCCTCAGCCCGCAGCACGTGTCGGCCGCGATCCGGACCGACGGGGTGATGGTGTGGTTCGTGGTCAGCGGTTCGGGGCTGCACGTGCGCTGCCGCTATCCGGGCACCGAAGCCGCCCGCGGGTCGGTGGGGGGTTGGCTCGACGAGCTGTGCGCCGGGCTGGTCCGCCGCGCCACCCCGGCCGCCGGTCGCACTGGGCCGGGCGGGCAGGTCGAGGCAGACCACGAGCAGGTCAGTGGGGCGGCGCGCCGGACTCCGGTCCCAGGTCGGCCTGCAGCCACCCCACGTCGAGCCACCGCCCGTGCTTGAACCCGATCCGTTCCAGCTGGCCCGCCTCGCGGAACCCCATGGCTAGGTGTAGAGCCACACTCGGCTCGTTGGGAAGGGTCACGATCGCCAGCAGTCGGCGGAACCCGGCCGCCTCGAGCCGGGCGAACAGCTCCCGGTACAGCGACCGCCCCAACCCGAGGCCGTGCGCGCCCGGATCGACGTAGACGCTCACCTCGCATGACCAGCGGTACGCCGCGCGGTCCTTGACCGGCCCGGCGTAGGCGTACCCGACGATCCGGCCGTCGAGCTCGGCCACCAGCCAGTCGTACCCCGCCAGTGCCCGGTCGATCCGCGCCGCGAACTCGTCGACCGGCGGCACCTCGGTCTCGAACGTCGCCGTGGTCTCGCGGACGTACGGCGCGTACACGTCCAGACAACCGGCGGCGTCGGCCACGGTGGCGCGGCGGATCGCCCTCACACCTCCGGCCCTCCCGGGTTGCACCCCTCGGCCAGCATGCGCTCTGGCGAGACCACCGGCCGCCACGGCTCGAGATTCCAGGTGGGCTTGTCCGGCTCGAGCAGTCGCGCCCAGGTCCAGTGGCAGTCGAACTGCTCCCACATCCCCGGGCTGTCGGCCTCGGGGACGAGCCGGACGACCTCCCGCCAGGCCGTTCGCGAATCGTCGTCCCCCCACGCCTGGCGGCCGGCGGTGGACGGGGCGACCTCGAGCGTCACCCCGTAGTCGGAGTCGCCCCAGGTCGCGGCCTCGATGAACGGCGGGACGGGCGAGGGCGAGCCCCACTCCGAGGGGACGGGACTGTCGGTGGCGGGGGACGATGTCCGCGCCGGGGGCGGGGACTCCCGCGGCGCGGCCGTCGGCACCCGCGCCGCCGAGGTGGACACGGACGTCGCGCCCGCGTCCCCGGGCGCGGGTTCCTGCGGGTCCGACGAGCACCCACCCAGCGCGAGGGCCGCCAACAGCACGGCGGCCAGCGCGACGGTAGTGGATCCGGTGGGCGGGCGGTGGGACATCGCTCGCAGTCTGCCACGGGCAAAGGGTTGCGTCCGAGCACGTGTGCAGAGGATCCTGTCTGCGGAAGGGAACCCGGCGCAGGCGGAGAGCCCGCACGCCACCCCTCCCACAGAAGGAGCGTGACCGATGCCCCCGTTCGACCTCTCCCAGCTGCAGGCCATGTGGGACGGGATCTTCCCCGCGATCTTCGGGCCCCTCGCTGCCTTCGTCGACACGATCGGCGCGTCCGTCCAAGGGCCCTGACGCGTCTCAGCCCACCGCGAGGATCTTGTGTAGCGTCCGGAGGTTCCTGCTCGTCAGGTGACGGTCATGCGCTAGGTTGCCGGAGGCCTTGCCGGCGGCCGAGTTCAGCGTCGCCCCCTTGGGAACCCGCCAGTACACGCACCCTGATCCCGCTGTCACGACCTCGGTGCCGCCGGGCTCGATCGCCGCGCCCATCGCCTCGGCGACCGCCCGGGTGACCGCCGGGTCATCGGAGAACACGACGTAGTCGTGGTGCTCGTCGAGCGACTCGAACGGGTACGCCGCCACCGCCTCCTCGACCGCATCGCGGGTGAGGACCTGCACCACCGCGTCGTAGCCGAACCTGTCGGCGTAGGCGGCTTCGAGCACCGCCCGGAGTTCGTCCTCGGTGCGTGGGTCGGTGAGCACGACGTTCCCGGTGGCGAGGACGGTTCTCACCTCCGTGCAGCCCGACTCCTCGGTGCAGGCCCGCAGGTCCGCCATCGCGATCCTGGCCGACCTGCCCACGTTGATCCCCCGCAGCAACGCGACCTTGCGGTCTGCGCTCGACCCGCCGGGACCGGCTGCGGCGATCATGGACCGATCCTCGCACCACGGGCGGGCCGCGAGGGTAACTTTGGCGACCATGGCAGTGTCAGTGAAGTCAGTGACCACGATCGAGGCCGGCATCCCGGAGATCATGGAGGTCCTCGCCGACGTCGAATCCCTCGTCGACTGGTCGGAGGCCCACCGCGAGGTCGAGATCCGCGAGGCCGACGACGAGGGGTGGCCGATCGTGGTGTGGGAGAAGATCGCGCAGTACGGCGTGACCGACGAGATGGTCGTGCGGTATGAGTGGTACGACGGCGAGGTGAGCTGGTCGCTCGTCGAGAGCAGCACCCAGAATGTGCAGAACGCGCGTTATGTGCTGACGGACAAGGGCGACGGCACCACCGAGGTGGTCTTCGACCTCGAGGTGGACCTCAAGATCAAATTTCCCGGAGTGATGCTCAAGAAGGCCCAGAAGCACATCGCGGACGTGGCCACCTCCGGCCTCCGCAAGGAGGTCCTGCGGCGCTACGGCTAACCCAGCAGATCGAGCGCGGCCCGCACCCCGACCGCCGGCAACTGCCCCGGCGCCGAAGCCGCGCCCACGGTGGCGAAGGTGGCCGCCGATCCGAACGTGCCGCCGCCGATACGCGTCACCGCCCCGAGCGCGCCCATAGACATGGTGATCAGCGGGATACCGGCGACGCGGTGGCGACTCTCGGTGGCCGCGATCAGCGTCACCACGTCGGCCGCCGAGCGGGGCATCACGGCGATCTTGGCCACGTCCGCCCCGGCGGCTTCCATGGCCTCCAGTCGAGCGACGATCTCCGCGGCCGGCGGGGTGGCATCGAAGTCGTGGTTCGACGCCACCACCGAGGTGCCGTGCGCGTGGGCCGCCTCGATCGCCCGTGCCGCCCGCGGGTGCCTGTGCTCGACGTCCACCGCCGCCACCAGGCCGGTCGCCGCGAGAGATGCGACCAGCGCGATGTAGGCGTCGTCGGTGATCCCGGCACTACCGCCCTCGGCCGTGGTGCGGAACGTGGCCAGGATCGGGGTGTCCGGAAGCAGCCCGGCCAGGGCCTCGAGCGCTGCCACCGCCGGGCCGGGATCGGTCGACGTCCCGGCCTCGGCGGCGGCCGCCCCGGACCGGGCGGGGGCGGGCTCGTAGAGGTCGACCCGCCACTCGACGAGATCGACCACGGGATCGTCGGCCAACGCCGCGGCCTGCTGCTCCAGTTGCGTGAGGTCGCCGGCGGTGATCGGGACGATGATCGACGGCGAACGCGCATCCAGGTGCAGCTGGTGACGGGGCATGGTTAGACCCTACGACGACCCTCGCCGGGCCCGGACCGTCAGCTACACCCCTCGCAGGGGCACGGCCGGCGGGCCGGGATCAACTCCAGCGCGGCCAGGCCCCCGGTTCCGGAGGTGCGGTAGTACCTGCCCGCCCAGCGCAGGGTGCGGGACGGCCGGCGTACGGGGACCAGTTCCCAGGTCGGGCCGCCGGAGCCCTCGCACAGCAGGTGCCCGGCATCGAAGACCTGGCCGGCCAGGACGGTCTCGCCCCACCGGCCCAGCAGATCGGCGGTCTCCCGCGCCGCCAGGCCCCGCACGAGCAACTCGGGGTGCCCCAGATCCGTCAGTCCGATGGTGTAGCCGAACCTGTCGTCCGGAGGAAGTGGTGTGGCGGCGCAGTCGCCGCAGTCGCAGCCCTCGCCGACGTGGACGACGTGCATCCCGGAGCGCTCGACGTTAGCGGCGACCCGCAGCATGTCGCGGTCGATGGTGGGGGCGTAGGCGGAGCCGGTACGGGGCGGGATGGCGGTGTGGGACATGGGATCTCCTCTGTGCGGGTGTATCGGGCCCGGTGCCCGGCGTCGAACAGGTGCTCGATGCGATGCTGACGGTAGATCCCACCTACGACACGGACCGTGGAGTTGACGTCCTGTACCCGGACGGGACGGGTGCACACTGGGGGCGGACACGCGGGGGACGCGTGGTCGGACTCGACCGAAAGGGGCGCCTGTGAGGGTCGCGTTGGCACTGGGCTCGGGCGGGGCGCGTGGATACACGCACATCGGCGTGATCCGTGAGCTGCAGGCACGTGGACACGAGGTGGTCGGTGTCTCCGGGGCGTCGATGGGTGCCGTCGTGGGTGCCCTCTACGCGGCCGGCAAGCTCGACGACTTCGAGAAGTGGGTGCGGGGCCTGACCCAGCCCGCCGTCCTGCGGCTCCTCGACGTCTCCTTCGCGGGCGGCGGCGCCATCCGGGCGAACAGGATCATGGCGGTGATCGGGGCGATGTTGGACGACGTCCGCATCGAGGATCTCGAGATCCCGTTCACCGCCGTCGCCACCGATCTGCGGGCCCGCCGGGAGGTCTGGTTCACCCGCGGCCCCGCGGACGTGGCGGTGCGGGCGTCGTTCGCCATCCCCAGCGTCATCACCCCGGCGTTGGTCGGAGGGCGGTTGATCGTCGACGGTGGCGTGACCAACCCCGTCCCGCTGGAACCGTTGGCGCCCGTGAACAGCGACCTGCTGCTGGCGGTCTCGCTGACGGGGCGTCGGTCCGGGATCCGAGGGTCGACGTTCCAGGAGAGTTCGGATCCGGACGAGGTGTCCCCCGAGGCCGAGCCGAAGATCTCCCGGAGGGGTGCCGCGGCCGGGGCGAGGCCGGCGGGCACGCTGACAGGCCGGATCCGGACCGCCGCAGCGGATGTCCGCGACGGCGACCTGGTGCGACTGATCGCCGCGCGACTCGGTCAGGATCCGGCTGTCCCGGAGGACGAGGACTCATCGGATGCCGGCGGTGACGTGGCCGACGACGCGGTCGACGGCGTCTACGACGGGACGGCCGGAGTCCGGGCGCCCGGTCAGCCGTCTGACGTGGTGGAAGAGGTGGTCGACGAGGGCGAGCAGGAGGTCGCCGCCGATGCCGAGGAATCCCTTCCCGGGTCCCTACGGATCTTCGACGTGGTCACCCACACCATCGAGGCGATGGAGAGCATCGTGACGGCTTACCGCATGGCCGGCAACCGCCCCGATGTGCTGGTGGAGGTCCCCTCGGACGCGTGTTCGACGTTCGACTTCCACCGGGCGGACGAGCTGATCGCGCTGGGCCGCCGCCTCACCGCCGAGGCGCTCGACCGCGCCGGGATCTGACGGGGTCGGTCCTAGGCGCCTTCGCTGTTTTCGCTTCCGCTGTTTTCGCTTCCGCCGTTCTCGCCACCGCCGTTCTCGCCTCCGTCGCCGACGAGCGGCAGGTGCTGCGAGCAGTACGCCTTGACCGCGGCCGTCACCACTGCCGGTGCCTCGATCACGGGAGCATCGGGATGGGCGTCGTTGTACATCTGGAGCACGTCGATGTAGCCGGTGCCCTCGTCGAACGACGCGCAGGCGTCACGGCCGCGGGTGATGTAGTCCTGCTCGTCCGGCGTGTCCACGCCGACGCGTTGGATGTCGTTCAGGAACTCCTCGTCCGGGTTCGGGCTCTCGCCCCCACCTTCCTCGGAGCCTTCGGGCTGCGGGCCGTTGCCGGTCGTGGCGCCGCCCTCGCCGCCCTCGCCGCCGTCGTTCATCGCGTCACCCACCGCCGACGTGGCCTCGGCGGCGACGGACCCCACCGCGCTGGTGGCCTCGCCGACGGCCTGCTCGGCCTCGCCCTCCTCGCCGCAGGCCCCCAGCACGAGGGCCAGAGCTGCGAGGCCGGATGCGGCCGCGAGGGTGCGGGAACGGGTGCGTACGGACCGGGGTGTGACGGCCACGGTGGGTCCTCCTCTTCGAGTCGGTTGCGCGACACAGGCACTCGGGGCCGGTGCTGTCGCGAGGGTATTGCACCTGCGCGGCCCGACCGGGCCTGATGCCCCGATTGTCTGTGAGTGGTGTCACAATCGAGATCTGAACGAGATGGGGTACTCCGAGTCGCTGGGGGCCCTCGCGGATCCGTTGCACGAGCCGGTTCTGCTGGCACTTCCGGTGTTCATCGCGCTCGTCGCCATCGAGTGGATCTCGGCACCGGATCCGGCTCGTCTGGGCCACCCACCAGGCCCACCATTCGAGTGAGTACTACAACTTCGCGACCGTCTTGCGCCAGAAGTGGAACAACTCCGGGGAGATCGTCGCCTGGCTGCCTCTACCGCTGTTGGGGGTGCCGCCGTGGATGGTCTTCACCGGGTTCTCGATCTCGCTCGTCTACCAGTTCTTCGTGCACACCGAGCGCATCGGTCGGCTGCCCGGACCGGTCGAGTTCGTGTTCAACACCCCCTCTCACCACCGCGTGCACCACGGCAGCGACGCCGAATACCTGGACCGCAACTACGGCGGGATCCTCATCATCTGGGACCGCCTGTTCGGCACCTTCCGCCCCGAGACCCACCGGCCCACCTACGGGCTCACGACGCCGGTGACCTCGCACAACCCGTTCTGGCTCCAGACGCACGAGTACGTCGCCATCTGGCGGGACCTCCGCGGTGCCGCGAGCTGGCGCGAGCGGCTCGGCTACGCGTTCGGCCCACCGGGGTGGAGGCCCGCCCCGGTGCCGGCACCCATCCCCCGATCATGCGCCGGGGTCCCCGAGCCGCACTAGGGTGGGGCGCATGGGAACTGCCACCAGCCTCGCCGACCCACTCGTCGTGGGTACCGCCCGACATGACGAAGGCGTGCGGCGACTGGTCGAGAGCTTCCGGGCCGTGCCCGCAGGTGAACCGGTTCGGCTGGCCAAGCGGACGTCCAACCTGTTCCGGCCGCGCGCCTCGTCGTCGTCGCCCGGTCTCGACACCTCCGGTCTCACGCGCGTCATCTCCGTCGACCCCGGGGCGCGCACCGCCGACGTCCAGGGCATGTGCACCTACGAGGACCTGGTCGACGCGACGCTGCCGCACGGGCTGATGCCGTACGTGGTGCCGCAGCTCAAGACCATCACCCTCGGTGGCGCGGTCACCGGGCTGGGCATCGAGTCCTCCTCGTTCCGCCTGGGCCTACCGCACGAGTCCGTGCTCGAGATGGACGTGCTCACCGGCACCGGCGAGATCGTCACCGCCCGCCCCGACGGCACCGAGCGCGAACGCGCGCTCTTCCGTGGCTTCCCCAACTCCTACGGCTCGCTCGGGTACGCGGTGCGGCTGCGGATCGCACTCGAGCCGGTGGGACGCTTCGTGGAACTGCGACACGTACGGTTCGACTCCCTCACCGCGCTCGAGGCGGCGTTGGCGCGGATCAGCGAGGACGAGCGATACGACGACGAGGAGGTCGACTTCCTCGACGGGGTCGTGTTCTCGGCCGACGAGTCGTACCTGTGCCTGGGTCGGCGGACCGACGAGCCGGGGCCCGTCTCGGACTACACCGGGGTGGCCGACAAGCAGGCGATCTTCTACCGCTCGATCCAGCACGGCGGTCCCGCCGGCTCGGTGGAGCGCGACCGCCTGACGATCCGCGACTACCTCTGGCGCTGGGACACGGACTGGTTCTGGTGCTCGCGGGCGTTCGGCGTGCAGAACCCGCGCATCCGCAGGTTCTGGCCGCAACAGCTGCTGAGGAGCGCGGCGTACTGGAAGATCATCGGGTTGGACCACAAATACGACCTGGGCAACAGGATCGGCGCGCTCAAGGGCGAGGGCCCGCGCGAGCGGGTGGTGCAGGACGTGGAGGTCACCATCGACCACACCGCCGACTTCCTCGGGTGGTTCCTGCGCGAGGTGCCCATCGAGCCGCTGTGGATCTGCCCGCTGCGCCTGCGCGAGTCCAGCCCCTCGCCCGGCGTGGGCGGCGGCCCCGGCTCCGACCGGCCCTGGCCGCTGTACCCGCTGGCCCCGGAGACGACCTACGTCAACATCGGCTTCTGGTCGTCCGCGCCGATCGGACCCGGCACGGCCGAGGGGGCGTGGAACCGGCGCATCGAGGAGGAGGTCTCCGCACTCGGCGGTCACAAGTCGCTGTACTCGGAGGTCTTCTACTCCCGCGAGGAGTTCGCCCAGCTCTACGGCGGTGACCACGCGGGCAGGCTCAAGACGGAATTCGATCCCGAGGGCCGGTTCGCGACCCTCTACGACAAGGCGGTGGGTGCACGGTGACCACGACGAGTGCGGGGACCGCTGGTGCCCCGGGGAAGATGACGATCGGCGAGATCATCGGCGCCTTCGCCGCCGGTGAACCGCCCCTGCGGATCGAGGCCTACGACGGGTCCTCGATCGGACCGGAGAACAGTGACCTGGTGCTGCGGCTGAAGAGCGAGAAGGCGCTGCAGTACTTCGTCACCGCCCCCGGTGACCTCGGGCTCGCGCGGGCCTACCTCATGGGTGAACTCGAGATGGACGGTGTCCACCCCGGGGCGCCCCACGACGTGTTCGGGGCGCTCGAGGTCTTCCGCAAACACATGACCCGCACCCCCGATGCCCGGACCCTCGCCCGGATCGCCCGGGCGGTGGGCACGGAGAACATCAGATTCCTCCCCACGCCGCCCATGGAGGTCAAGCCCGCGTGGAAGCGGGTGGTGTCGGGGATGCGCCGACACTCCAAGGAGCGGGACTCCGAGGTCGTCAGCTACCACTACGACGTGTCGAACCGCTTCTACGAGTGGATCCTCGGGGAATCCATGACGTACACGTGCGCCTGCTACACCGCCCCCGACACCTCCCTCGAGGAGGCGCAGGAGAACAAGTACCGGCTGGTGTTCGACAAGCTGGGTCTCCAGGCCGGCGACCGGCTGCTCGACGTGGGGTGCGGTTGGGGCGGCATGGTCCGCTACGCCGCCGCGCGGGGCGTGCGGGTGATCGGCGTGACCCTGGCCAAGGAGCAGGCCGAGTGGGGACAGGCCGCGATCGCGCGCGACGGACTGGGTGACCTCGCGGAGGTCCGGTTGCAGGACTATCGGGACGTACCCGAACGCGACTTCGACGCCGTCAGCTCGATCGGCATCACCGAGCACATCGGCCGCAAGAACTACCACGACTACTTCACCCGGCTGCACAATTATCTGCGGCCCGGCGGGCGCCTGCTCAATCACTGCATCACCCGGCCGGACAACTCGCGCACGGTCAAGGCGGGCCAGTTCATCGACCGGTACATCTTCCCCGACGGCGAGCTCGCGGGCGCCGGGACCGTGCACCTGGAGGCCGAGAACGCGGGCTTCGAGGTGGTGCACGAGGAGAACCTGCGCCAGCACTACGCGTTCACCCTGCGGGACTGGTGCGCCAACCTGGTCGAGCACTGGGACGACGCCGTGGAGGAGGTCGACGAGCCCATGGCCAAACTGTGGGGCCTTTACATGGGCGCGTGCCAGTACGGGTTCGAACACAACAAGATCCAGCTGCACCAGATCCTCGCGGTCCGGCTGGGCGACACCATGACCTGGGATGTGCCGCTGCGGCCGTGGTGGCAGGCCTGACGAAGGCCTGAGCGGCAGGCCGCCCTCGTCGAGAAGACCGTTTCGCCCGCATCCACCGACTGGCGATGTGCGAAACGCTCTTCTCGACGAGGCAGGCCGCCCGCGCGGGCATCGCCTGCGCAGCCGGACCGCCGGGTCAGTCTATGTCCAGGGCCAGGAGGACCTGACCGGTCGGCGTCGGCGATCCCCCCGCGGGCTCCTCGGTGATGCCGATCTGCTCGGAGTTCCGGATGCCGTCGATCTGCGCCGAGGGCGACGGTCCGACCTGGCCGGACTCCATCGTCCCCGCCGAGATGGGCTCGTGGTCACCCATCAACCACAGCTGGTAGGCGCGACCGGTGGCCGGCTCGGGGAGGTTGGTCATCGAGATGACCGCCATGTCCGCCGCTTTGGACGCCAGCACGGTGGCGGTGCCGGTCGCGCCGACCTGGCCGCGGACCACCGCGAGGTCCTCCGCCGCGAGCAGCGAGGTGACCTTCCCCGGCATCGACGGCGGGGCCGCGACGGGCACCGAGTTGTCGCCCCCTGCTCCGTCGGTGATTCGACCGATGGTCACGCCACCGGCGACCAGCACCACGGCGGCCGCCGCGGCGGCGAGGAACGACAGCGGACCGGGTCGCCGGCGCTCGCGCTCCCGGCTCAGGTCGACCACGTCGGTCCCTCCGCCGGGCTGATCCCGGTCGGTGTCCCCGGCATCGGCCGGCCGGGCCGGCCCGCGGGGGGTATCGGCCGCGGCCAACTCCAGGACGCGGTCCCGCAACTGCGGTGGGGGCGCGGTGTCGAGGCCGGCGTCGGCCACGATGCCGGCGATGACCTCACGCGTCGAGGCGATGTGCGCCAGCATGGACGACTTCTCCTCAGCCGACGCGCTGACCAGCGCCATCTCGACGGCTTCGGCCTCGTCATCGTCCAGGGCGTCCAGGGCGTAGAGGTCGAGGTCCTCGGGACGGACGCTGCCCAGGTCCGACGGATGATCGTGGTGTCGAACGCTCATGACAGCTCACCTCCCAGGCAGTTCTTCAGGCGACGGAGACCGTCGCGGATTCTCGATTTGATGGTGGGTAGCGCGGTGCCGAGACGGTCGGCGACCTCGCGGTACGTCTGTCCGGAGAAGTAGGCCATCTCGATGGACTCGCGCTGGTTGTCCGTGAGGGTCCCCAGGCATCTGCGGACCTCCGCGGCGTCCTCGTCACGGGAGAGCTGTTCGGTGACCTGCTCCGCGATGTCGCCGGATCGGGTGAAGTCCGCCGCCGCGTCCATCTCGTCGCGCCGCGCGGCGGACGTCTCCGAACGGACGCGGTCCACCGCCCGACGGTGCGTGATGGTCAGCACCCAGGACTGCACCGATCCCAGACTCGGCCGGTAGTCGGCAGCCTGCTTCCAGACCTGGAGGAAGACCTCCTGCACGGTCTCCTCGGCGTACCCCGGGTCCCGCAGGACTCTCAGGGCCAGGCCGTAGACGCGCGGGGACATGAGGTCGTAGAAGCGACCGAAGGCCTGGAGGTCACCGGAGGCGGCGAGCTCGAGCAGGCGCCCCGGGTCGGTCAGCGGCGGGGCGGTGGGCTCGGACACGGGAGACAGTCTAGTGCGAAGTAGTTCGAACTCAGTGGGAGGGCGGGCGATAGGAGGGTGCGTGTCGACGATGGTCATCTCTCCGACACCCGAAACGTGCGGTTGTGCCAACCCGTTGCGCCGGTGGGGATCGGGGCCTGCCGCTTCTCCGTCTGGACCTCGCCCGTCGAATCGGTCGCTCGGACGGACAGGGTGTGCAGGCCGGGCTCTGCGTCCCACGTCCATGACCACATGCGCCAGGTGTCGATCGAGTACTCGGTGGCGAGCGTGGCGTCATTCCACGGCCCATCGTCGACCTGCACCTCCACCCGGTCGATGCCCCTCTGCTGCGCCCACGCCGTCCCCGCGACCACGACTGGCCCGGGCTCCAACTGCGCGAGTGGTGCGGGCCTGTCGATGCGACTCGCGGTGAGGATCGGGCCCCGTTCTCCCCAGCCCCGGTCGGTCCAGTACGCACTGGCCTGGTCGAAGCGGGTGACTTCCCAGTCGACAACCCACTTGGTGGCGGAGACGTAGCCGTACAGACCAGGGACTACTTGACGAACCGGGTAGCCGTGCTCGAGGGGCAGCGGCCCGCCGTTCATCCCCACGGCCAACAACGCGTCGCGACCGTCGGTCAGGGCCTCGAGCGGCGTGCCCGCGGTCCACCCGTCGACGGAGGTGGACAACAGCATGTCTGCTTCCGGCAGCGGGCCAGCCTCGGCGAGGAGTTCGGCGATCGGGAACCCGGTCCAGGTCGCGTTGCCGGCGAGGTCGCCCCCGACCTCGTTGGACACGCAGGTCAAGGTCACGATTCGATCCAGGAACTCCCTGCTCGTCAGCGAATCCCAGTCCAGTTCGATCTCCTGCTCCACCATCCCGTGGATCCGTAGTCTCCAGTCGGCCGTGGTCAGGGCAGGCACCCGCAGCGCGGTGTCGATGCGGTAGAACTCCTCGTTGGGCGTGATGAACTGAGTGACGCCGGGCGCATCGGGAACGACTCCGCCCGGCACCGGTGCGGCAGCATTGCGGTTGAGCACACGCGGGAGCTGTAGGCCCGTGCGCTCGGCGAGGGCGTCGGCCGCGCGGCGCGTGAGGGCGACACCGGTTGCTCCCGCAGCCGCGATCACCGCCACGGCCGACCCGGCCAGGATCAGGAAGCGCCGACGATCGGGCCCCGGGCTCCCGGCGGGTGCCACCTCGTCCGAGCGGTCACCGGCGGCGGAATCGGACTTAGCCTCGACGTGATCGACGGCGCCGCGAGAGGGGTACAACGCGCCGATCATCAACCGGAGGGCCACCACGGCGAGCACCGTGCCCACAAGCGTCGGGAGTGCCCACAGTGGACCGGCGGTGGGACGGGCCACCGCCGCGAGTGTTCCCACGGCGCCCAGGGCCGCGATGATCACGGAACCCACGGGTCGGCGCGGGCGTTCGACGAGACCGACGACCACCCCGAGGATCGCGAGGATTACGGCGAGACTGATCAACAGTGCCGGTTTGTCCGCGGTGCCCAGCGCATCGATGGTCGCCTCACGCACGGCTGACGGAGCACGATCGACCACCGAGTCGGCCACCGCGAGAAACGGTGAGGAACCGGGGGCGACCAGTCCGGCGATCGCATGACCGACTGAGAGGGCGATGCCGGTCGAGAGGAGCCCCGCGGAGATCCGGGCCGTCACGCGGGGGCTGGGCTGCTTTGTGTCCACATAGGGAGTTCGGAGCACGGGGTCCGGCGGACGGCTCGAAAATATTTCTGTGTGTGCACCCATCCGGTCCCGCAGTAGTGCCGAAGAACCCATGACCCAGTACACAAGGCTCTGTTGAAAGGACCAACACAATGGGCAACACGATTTCACGCCGTATGGCATCGATCGCGGCGGCTGCCGCGGTCAGCGGCCTCGTTCTGGCCGGCTGCTCGTCTGACGAGGGTTCCACCGAGGCCGAGGGCACCACGTCTGCGCCCATGACCTCGGAGATGATGACGTCCGAGACCACCGCGATGGAGGAGGGGGCCGACACCATGCTGGTCGGCGCCGGCTGCGCGGACTACGCCGAGGCCAATCCGGACGGCCCGGGCTCGGTCGACGGCATGGCCCAGGAGCCGGTCGCCACTGCCGCGTCCAACAACCCGCTGCTCACCACGCTCACGGCCGCCGTGTCGGGCGAAGTGAACCCGGACGTCGACCTGGTCGACACACTCAACAACGGTGAGTACACGGTCTTCGCTCCGGTGGACGACGCATTCGCCCAGGTCGATCAGGCCACGATGGACCAGCTCGCGACCGACGCCGACTTGCTGACCACCGTTCTGACCTACCACGTGGTCGAGGGACAGATCTCGCCCGACGAGATCACCGGCATGCAGACCACCCTCGCCGGTGAGGACGTTGATGTCACGGGATCCGGTGACGAGCTCATGGTCAACGGCGCGAACGTCGTCTGTGGCGGCGTCCAGACCGCCAACGCCACCGTCTACCTGGTGGACGAGGTGCTGATGCCCCCGATGTGATCCCCGATCATCTCGGACGGTATCCCGGGGTCCGGTCCCCCACTGACGTGGGGGGACCGGACTCCGGCGTTCGCGCGGAGGCCAGCTCGCTTCCGTTAGCGGACGCGACGAGGGTTCGGCGTCTCGTCAGAACCAGTCGTCGCGCATATCCACTGTCGTGCGGTCACCCGCGGCGAGCAGGTCGAACTTGGCGTCGACGATCGGGAGTTCGCGGCGCAGGAAGTACTCCGCGGCCCTGAGCTTGCCTGCGGCGAAGGCGTCGCCCTCGTCGCCGGTGCGCGCGCCCAGTGCCAAGACCTGCTCGACCCAGATCCAGGCGATCACCACGTGCCCGGCGGCCTCGAGGTACTCCGTGGCGTCGGCCAGGAAGGCCTCCGGATCCGTGGCCCCCACCTCCGCCAGCGCGGTGGTGACCTCGATGAGGCGGGTGACACGCGGCCGCAGCAGCGCGGCCATCTCGGCCGCGGACCGGCCCGCCTCGGCAGCGCGGTCGCACGTCTGGGTGATCCGCCCGGTCAGCGCGGCCAACCCGGCACCGCCGCCGGCCATCACCTTGCGTCCCAGCAGGTCCTGGCCCTGGATGCCGTGGGTGCCCTCGTGGATCGGGTTGAGACGGTTGTCGCGGTAGTGCTGTTCCACGTCGTAGTCGATGGTGTAGCCGGCCCCGCCGAGCACCTGCACCGCGAGCTCGTTGGCCTTGAGGCACCACTGCGAGGGCCACGACTTGGCGATCGGGGTGAGGACGTCGAGCAGCATCTTCGCCGCCGCCGACTCCTCCGGGGATCCGGTCTTGGAGTCGTCGACCAGTCGCGCGCAGTACAGCCCCAGGGCGAGCGCGCCCTCCACGTACGATTTCTGGGCCAGCAGCATGCGGCGCACGTCCGCGTGGCCGGTGAGCATGACCTGCGGCGATGACGGGTCCGCCCCGACCTGCCGGCCCTGGGGACGGTTCCGGGCGTAGTCCAGCGACTTGAGGTACCCGGTGTAGCCGATGGCGGTCGCGCCGAGGCCCACGCCGAGGCGGGCCTCGTTCATCATGGTGAACATCTTCTTGAGGCCGGTGTTCTCCTCTCCGACGAGGTACCCGATCGCGCCCGCCCGACCGCCGGGGGTGTGCATGCCCTGGCCCAGCGTGGGCATGGTGTTGACCGTGCCGCGGAAGCCCATCTTGTGGTTGAGGCCGGTGATGACGATGTCGTTGCGCTCGCCGATCGTGCCGTCGTCGGTGACCAGGAACTTCGGCACGACGAACAGGCTGATGCCGCGGGTGCCCGCCGGCGACCCGGGAACCTTCGCCAGCACCAGGTGCACGATGTTCTCGGCCATCTGGTGCTCGCCGCCGGAGATCCACATCTTCTGCCCGAACAGCCGGTAGGTGCCGTCGGGCTGCGGCTCGGCGCGGGTGGTGATGTCGGCGAGGTTGGACCCGGCCTGCGGCTCGGACAGGCACATCGTCCCCGTGAAGCGGCCCTCGATCATCGGCTTGACGTACCGCTCGATCTGCTCGTCGGAGCCGTGCTCGATGAGCAGGTTGGCGTTGCCGGTGGTGAGCAACGGGTAGGCCGCGGTGGAGATGTTCGCGGCGTAGAACCAGGCCATGCACGCCAGGTAGGCGGTGTAGGGCAGCTGCATGCCGCCGACCCGCTCGTCCATCGCCGCACCCACGAGGTCGGCCTCGGCGAACTTCGCGAGTGCCTCGCCGATCTCGGGGATGAGCTCCACGTCCTCGCCGACCAACCGGGGCTCGGTGAGGTCGGCTTTGCGGAAGTGGGGCGCGAAGTGCTTCTCGGCGAGTTCGGCCGACAGGTCCACCACGGAGTCGATCGTCTCGCGCGAGTGCTCCGCGTACCGTTCCCGCTCGCACAGCTCGGAGACACGGAGCCAGTCGTGCAGGAGGAAGTCGAGGTCGGCGCGGGAGAGCAGGTGCGAGGGGGTCATGCCCCGCAGGGTACTAGCGCGCGGTACCAGCGCGCGCCGCCCCCGGTGCTCACGTGCCCGTCGCGCCCGTTCCGCCGGCCTCGGCGCCTGCCCCGTCCGTGGCGCCCGCCCCGCCCGTGGCCCGTGTCGCCGCCGCGAACTTCTGTCCCATGCCGAGCATGGTCCTGGCGTACGCGGCGGGCAGGAACCGCTTGGCGCGGTAGGACTTGCGGGCGTCGGGGTCGGGGAGGATGAGGAACTGCTTGGCGTCCAGGCCCGTCATCACCTCGGAGGCGATCTCGTCGGCGCCCCGCTCGGAGCGGTCGATCAGCTTGCTCGCGAACCCGCTGGCGGCGGGGTCGGAGGCGTTGAGACTGGAGGCGAGGTTGGTGCGGAAGAAGGACGGGCACAGCACCGACACGTCCACGCCGAACGGCTCGAGTTCCCACCGCAGGCTCTCGGAGATCGCCACGACCGCCGCCTTGACCGCCGTGTAGGAGGACATGGTGGGCGGGTGGACGAGGCCGGCGAGCGAGGCGGTGTTGACGAGGTGGCCGCTGCCCTGTGCCTTGAACATCGGGACGAAGGTGCGGCATCCGCGCGCCACGCCGAGCAGGTTGATGTCGACGATCTGCCGCCAGTCGTCCTCGGTGAGCATCTCGATGCGGCCGCCCTGGGCGATGCCGGCGTTGTTGACGAGCACGTCCAGTCCGCCCCAGATCTTCTCTACCTCGGCGCGTGCGGCCTGCCACTCGTCCTCCGAGCGCACGTCTAACCGCAGGTAGTGGGCGTCGGCGGGCACCGAGTCGGGGCGGTCGTCGGTGGGGGCGAGGTCGGCGACGATCACCCGGTCACCGCGCTCGAGGAACGCCGTCGCCAGGGCCAGACCGAGGCCGGACGCACCGCCGGTGACCAGGACGCGGCGGTGGGTGTCGGCGGGGGAGGGGGAGGACGACGACGACAAGAACGGCAGCCGGTCCAGGCCGGGCAGCGGCAGATTCTGCAGGGACAGATCGGGCAGGGACAATTCAGGGAGCGAGACCTTGGGCAGGCGCATGTTCCGAAACTACCGAGCGGCCAGCGGTGCCGGTTGTCCGACACCCCCGAGGAAGTCGGCGGCCATCTCCACCGCCGGGCCGGACGAGTCGGCGCCCTCGATGAGGACCGCGACCGCGATGTCCCCGGTGAAGCCCACGAACCAGCCGTGCGACGGCCCGCTACCCACCTCGGCGGTGCCGGTCTTGCCGCCCAGCCCGGGCACGGACCTCGCGGCCGTCGCGGTGCCCGACTGCACGGTCTGCACCATGTAGCGGCGCAGGGTGTCGACCACGGCCGGGTCGAGCGGCTCGGGGGAGTCGTTGGCGACCGCGGGCATCCCGTTGATGAGCTGCGGCAGGATCATCCGGCCACCGTTCGCGAGCGACGCCGTCATCACGGCCATGCCGAACGGGCTGGCCAGCACCTCGCCCTGCCCGATCGCCGCCTCGACCCGGCCGGGGCCCCGCTCGGTGACGGGCACCTCCCCGGTGTACGTGTTCAGCCCCGGGGTGAAGAACCCGACACCGAGGCCCAGTGACGCGGCGGTGTCCTTCATCGCCGCGGGTTCCAGGCGGTCGCTGATCACGGCCTGAGTGGTGTTGCACGACCGGGCGAACGCCGTCTCCAGGGGGACGGGGCCCAGCTCGAAGTCGTCGTCATTGGGGATCGTCCGGCCCGAGACGGTGACCGACGCCGGGCACGGCACGATCTCGTCCGGGCCCACGACGCCGGCGGAGAGCGCGGCGGCGGTGGTGACCACCTTGAACGTCGACCCCGGCGGGAAGCGGCCCTGCAGCGAGACGGGCCCCTGCCGGTCGGCGGCGGAGTTCTGGGCCACCGCCAGCACCCCACCCGTGGAGGGTTGGATCGCGACGATCGACGCCGCCAGCCCGCTGCCGTCCACGGCCCGCTGGGCCTCACGCTGCATCGAGATCTGGATCATCGAGACCAGGTCGTCGACCTCCCCGGCCGGCGCGCTCCCGATCTCGATCGGTTCGGCGCCGGGGTTGACGATCTGCGCCGACCAGCCGCCCTCGGACTGCAGCGCTTCCGTCCAGGCGTTCGGCAGGCCGTCGAGGGCGGGGGAGTCCAGGTCGCGGTCGGTCCGGATGAGCTGGCCCTGCTCCGGCAGGCTCACGCCCGGCACCGCGGCGAGCTGATCGCGGATCGGGTCGATGTCCGCGGGGCGCAGCGCCACGACCTGGTACGGCTGGTCGCCGGCCTCGGACATGCCGTCGCGGATCGTCTGCCCGGTGATCGTCGGTGCGGCCCCGCTGACCAGCGATGCGACCGCGTCCGCCGAGCCGGCGGCGTCGGGTGCGAGCGTCACCGCGGTGACGGGGGTCCACTGCATGAGCGGCTCGCCGGTCCGGTCGAGGATGTCGGTGTCCCAGTCGAGTTCCTCGGCGAACGTGAGCCGGCCGCCCTCCGCCAGCCGGGTGTCGAGCACCGTCGGCGCCCACTGCACCTTCCACTGGTCGCCCACCTCGGTCGTCCGCACCTCGCCGCGGGTGGTCACGGTGCGCGTCCCGGCGTCGGCCGCCTCGTCCCCGCCGGCCGGGCCGGAGCCCGCCTCGTCGTCGTCGCCACCAGAACCGTCGGCGCCGCCCTCGTCCTCGCCGCCCTCATCGTCGGCGCCGGCGGCGCCCATGTCCCACGTGATCTCCACCGCCACCGGATCGCGGTCGGGGCGCCCGTCGTCGCCGCTGGTGGTCGCGGAGATCGCGGGCAGCCCCATCCCCTCGACGCTCGCGATGATGGTCTCCTCCGCGGCGGCCGGGTCGGTGGTCAGCGCGGCCGCGCCCGTTACGTCGCCCTGATTGAGGGCGGCCAGGAACTGGTCCACCTCGTCGGCGCCCGTGTCGCCGGTCAGCGCCGCGCACCCCGACCCCACGAGGACGACGGCGAGGGCCGCCGCCACGAGGCCTCCGGCGCGACGATCCGGGTGCCGGGTCGCGCCGGGATCGCGGTGGGGCCGCAGCGGGCGGAGACTCGGCTGAGAGGCGGGCGTGGGCATCATCTCTCCACGAAACCAGATCCCGGGCCCGGGCGCACCGGGAGCGCGGACCGTAGGCTCGGGCCCGTGAACCCCGACCGTCCCGACCCCGCCCCGGCACCCGTCGACCGCACCGGTGTCTCCCCGGTCACCACCGGTCTCGCGCGCGTGCTCGACGACCTCGTCCGCATCCCCGGCACCCGCTATCGCGTCGGTCTGGATCCGGTGATCGGGCTGGTCCCGGTGGTCGGCGACGCGGTCGGCACCGTGTTCGCGGCCGCCGTGTTCGCCGAGGCGGTGCGCAACCGGGTGCCCGTGCGGATCCTGTTCCGGATGGGCTGGAACTACCTGGTGGACGCCGTGCTCGGGCTGATCCCGTTCGTCGGTGACGTCGCCGATGCCGCCCACAAGGCCACGTCCAAGAACCTGCGGCTGGTCGACCGCACCATCGCCGACGGCAGACGCGTCGACACCGACGCGCGCGGCTACCTGCTGAGGGCGATCGGCGCGGTCGGGCTCATGCTGCTGGTCCTGCTCGGGATCGCCGGGCTGGCGCTGTTCGGCGTGGTCTGGCTCATCAGCCGGATCTGACCCGCGCCGGTCCACCTGCGCCGATCTACCCCCCGCCTATCTACCCCGAGGTGACGGGCAGGAGGCGACGGACCACGTCGTCGAGGGTGAGGACGCCGCGGACCTCGGAGACGTGGGTGCCCGGGTGCCCGCCGGATTGTTCGACGACGACGAGGTGCGCCCGTGCGTCGCGCATCCGGCGGAACGCCTCGGCGACGGTCAGGTCGTGCTCGAGGGACAGGCTCGACCGCATGAGTTCGCGGGCGGTGGCCGGCCCCTCGACGTCGATGGCGTCCCGCGCGTGCACCACGCCGACGGCGGTGTCGTCCTCGAGGACCAGTAGCCGCAGGTGGCCGGTGCGGCGGGCGGTGTCGCGGATCTCGCCCGGGGTGGCGTCCGCGCCGACGGAGGACATCTCCTCCGGCGAGGCGGGCGTGTCGACCCCGCGCTCCCCGAGCAGGTCGCCCACGGTGAGCTCCTGCAGCTCGAGGGCGCTGAGCAGCTGGCGCTGATGGGTGTCGTCCAGGGTCCCCGCCTCACCGGAGTGCCGCACGAGCTCGCGCAGTGAATCGGCGTCCTGGCCCGCGGACACCTCGTCCCTCGACTCGACCCCCAGCCGGTGCAGGATGTTGTTCGCCATGGCGTTGAGGGCGACCAGGAGCGGACGGGTGAGCCAGAGGAACGCCCGCATCGGAATAGCCAGCAGGGTGGCCGAGTACTCGGGATGCGTGATCGACCACGACTTGGGGGCCATCTCGCCCACCACGAGGTGCAGGAACGTCACGATGATCAGCGCGAGGATGAACGCGATGACGTCGGCGGTCCACAACGGCAGGCCCCAGCCGGAGAAGACCGGGGTGAGCCAGTGGTGCACGGCGGGCTTGGTGATCGACCCCAGCGCCAGCGCGCACAGCGTGATCCCCAGCTGCGCTCCCGCCAGCAGGAGGGTGAGTTCTGAGGCGTTGCGCAGGGCCGCCCGGGCGGCCCTGCTGGTGGCGGCGGCGTCCTCGAGGCGGTGGCGCCGCGCGGAGATGAGGGAGAACTCGACGGCCACGAAGAACGCGGACGCCGCGATGAGCAGGACGGTCGCGGCCAGGACCACCCAGGGATTGCTCATGAGTCCGGACTGGGCCTCGGCGGCCATGAGGGTCGTGGTGGGGGTCATCGTGTGGCCTCCTCGACCACGATATGCAGCTCGGCGGGGACGCGACGCTCGAGACGACGGACCTCGGCCCGCAGGACGCGATCGGCGGAGACCTCCTCGAGGATGTCGGTGTCGGGCAGCGGGATGTCCACCCGGTCGCCGACGTCCGGCAGGTCACCGATCGTCTCGACGACGAGGCCGCCCAGCGTCTCGGCGTCGACCTCGGGCAGGGTGATGTCGAGCAGGCGCTCGACCTCGTCCAGGTGGGTGTCGCCCCCCAGGACCCAGCCCAACCCCTCACTGACCGGGGCGTCCCCGGCGGCCTGCGGGTCGTGCTCGTCGGCGATCTCCCCGACGATCTCCTCCGCCATGTCCTCCATCGTCACGACTCCGGCGAACCCGCCGTACTCGTCGACGACCACGGCCATCTCGGCCTTCTGTTCGCTCAGGCGCGCCGCCACCTCGGGCAACGGCAGGGAGGTGGGCACGACGATCGGGGCCCGCATGACCTCCGACACCAGGGTCAGGGAGGTGTCCCGCTCGTCGTCGCAGATCACCAGCAGGTCGTGCAGGTCGACGATGCCGATGACGTCGTCGGAGTCCTCACCGACCACGGGGTAGCGGGTGTGGCCGGTGGCCATCTTCGACAGCACGTCCGGGACCGCGTCCTCCCCGCGGACCACGTCGGTGCGGGAGCGCGGGATCATCGCGTGCTCCGCCGGCTGTCCGGGGAAGTCGAGCATCCGGTCCAACAGGCGGCTGAGCTCGGGGGAGAGTTCGCCGGTCTCGCTGGACTCGTGGACGATGTGCTCGAGGTCGCGGGCGGTGGCGGAGTGCTCCTTGTCGTGCACCGGCTCGATGCCGACGGCCTTGAGCAGGGCCTCGGACGCCTTGTCGAACAGCCCGATGAGCCAGCCGAACAGCGCCAGGTAGATGGTGGTCGACCGCGCCAACCAGCGAGCGACGGGTTCGGGTTTGGCGATCGCCAGGTTCTTGGGCACGAGCTCGCCGAAGAGCATCTGCACGACGGTCGAGAACAGCAGGGCCAGGACCGTGCCCACACCGACGCCGATGGCCTGTGGAACGGAGGCCAGACCGAGTAGTTCGCCCAGGGCCCGCCCGATGAGTGGCTCGGCCACGTAGCCGACGACGAGGGTCGTGACGGTGATGCCCAGCTGCGCACCCGACAGCATGAACGAGGTCCGCCTGGTGACCCCGAGTACGCGGTCGGCGACGGGGTCGCCCTTTTCGGCGGCAGCCCCCATCCGCGAGCGATCAACGGCCATGAAGGCGAATTCCTGCGCCACGAAGTAGCCCGTGAGCGCGGTGATGGCCAGGACGACGACGACGCCGACCAGGAGTGAGAGCGCGATGCTCATCCGGTGTCCCCCCTTCGGTGAAGGGGGCTGATAGATCGGGCCGGGGTGTCGGCTCGGCTCACTGGAGGTGCTCCTGCGCTTCTCGATTACGCCCGGGGCAGATCGCCCGGGCTGATCGGTCCGATTCTCCCGTCTGGGGCACCGATTGTCGACTCCCACCCCTACGGGGCAGCTCGCGCGGCACCGGTTTTGTCCGGCTCGGGGAGCAGGAGTATCACTGACGTACATGACAACTCGGAACGCCGAGGTGGCTCTCGCCGATTCGGACCGCAGGTTCTTCGGCCACCCACTCGGATTGGCGAACCTGTCGGGGATCGAACTGTGGGAGCGGTTCAGTTTCTACGGCATGCAGGGTCTGCTGGCGTACTACATCTACTACGCGGTCGGCGACGGCGGACTCGGCTACTCCCAGGAGATCGCCGCCTCGATCGTCGGCGCGTACGGCGGTCTGGTGTACGCCTCCGCGATCCTGGGCGGCTGGGTCTCGGACCGCCTCCTCGGCGCCGAGAGGACGCTGTTCGGCGCAGCCGTGATGATCATGCTCGGCCACCTGTCCCTGGCGCTCGTACCCGGGGCGATCGGCCTGGGCATCGGCCTCGTGCTGGTCGGTGTCGGTGCGGGAACCCTCAAGGCCACCACCTCCACGGTGGTCGGCGACATGTACCGCCGGACCGACGACCGGCGGGACGCCGCGTTCTCGATCTACTACATGGCGGTCAACATCGGCGGTCTGACGGGCCCGCTGCTCACCGGGGTGCTGTGGGACAACTTCGGCTTCCACTGGGGCTTCGGGGCGGCGGCCGCGGGTATGGCAATCGGGCTCATCCAGTACGTCGCGATGCGCGGCGCCACCCTCAAGGGCGTCGGCGCTGTCGTCCCCGACCCGCTCCCGCGGCCACAGCGCGTCCGCTACCTGGGGATCGGCGCGGTCGTGGCGGTGCTCGTCGTCGCAGCCATCGCCACCGGCCTCGTGCCGCTGGAGTCACTGGCGGACATCGTCACCGCGATCGCCGTGGTCGGCGCGATCGCGCTGTTCGCCCTCCTCATCACCAGTGCCAAGACGGAGCCGGTCGAGCGCAGCCGGGTGGTCTCGTTCATCCCGATGTTCGTGGCCTCGGTGGCGTTCTGGGCCCTGTTCCAGCAGCAGTTCACGGTGATCGCGATCTATTCCGACCAGCGACTGGACCGCAACCTGGGCGGCTGGGAGATGCCGGCGAGCTGGGTGCAGTCCATCAACCCGCTGTTCATCATCATCTTCGCCGCCGTGTTCGCGACGCTCTGGGTCAAGCTCGGGAACCGTCAGCCCTCGAGCCCGATGAAGTTCGCCCTCGCGAACCTCATCATGGGTATCGCCTACCTGGTGTTCCTGTTCTTCGTGGGCAGTGTGGCGACGCCGCTGCTGGGCATCGTCGGGATCCTGTTCCTGTTCACGATGGCCGAGCTGCTGCTCTCACCGGTCGGGCAGTCCCTGTCCACCAAGCTCGCCCCGGAGGCGTTCAAGACGCAGATGGTCGCGCTGTTCTTCCTCAGCGTCTCGATCGGCAGCGCGTTGTCCGGCGTGCTCGCGGGGTACTACGACCCGACGGACGCCGGCGCCGAGCGCAACTACTTCCTCGTGCTGGGCGTCGCCTCGATCGTCCTGGCCGGGATCATGGCCGCGTTGTCGCCGTGGATCAGGAAGAACATGATGGGCGTGCGCTGACTCCGCCCCCAGACACCACGAGATAAGAAGATCCGCTATCCGGATTCCGGATCGGCTACTCCATTCGGGAGCGCAGATCAGGAATCCGGATAGCGGATTTCGTAGGTCGCGTGGGCTACGTGGGCCGTGTGCGGGGACGTGGGGGGACGTCAGTCGGCGGAGCCGGACTGCCAGACCTCCCACGGCACCGACCAGTCACCGTTCTGCCAGACCCCGAGTTCGGGTCCGCCCGTGCCCTTGACCTCCACGACGTCGCCCGTCACGGCCTGGTCGAAGTACCACTTCGCGTCGGTGGGCGACAGGTTGAGACAGCCGTGCGAGGTGTTGGTGTTCCCCTGTGCCCACATCGACGACTCGAGCGCGTGGAAGTAGATCCCGTCGTTGGTGAGGCGCACACCGTGGTCGACGGTCACCTTGTACCCGGCGGACAGCGGCAGGCCGTAGGTCGAGGAGTCCATCACCACGGAACTGGCCTTGTCGAGCACCGTGTAGTTGCCCGGCTGGGTCCAGAAGTGCATCGTCACGTCGCCGTAGGTGGCCCATCCGCCCTTGCCCATGGAGGTCGGCAGGACCCTCACGGGTTTCTGGTCGTGGTAGACGGTGACGGTCTTGGTCGCGTCGTCGGCGATCGCCACGCGACGCTCGCCGATGGTGAAGTCGGCGTCCGCGCTCGCCCCGCCCCACTGCCCGCCGCCGAGGCTGCGTCCCTCGACGTCCAGCGCGACCTGCACCCGCGTGCCGGGCTCGTAGTAGTCGCGGGGTCGCCAGTGCGCGGTCGAGTCGTTGAGCCAGAACCAGTTGCCCTCGACCTCGGGGGTCGTCGTGACCGTCATGTGCTTCTCGGCCTCGTCGCGATCGGCGATCGGCTGATCGAACCTGGCCGCGACGATGATCCCGACGCCGTACTCGCGGTCGGACTCGAGGGCGGCCCCGCCCGTGGTGACGAGGCTGGGCGTGACGACGGCCAGCGGATCGGCCATGGTGAACGTGCGGGTGTCGCTCCTGCTCCCGCCGGCCGCGCCCTCGTACGTGATCTCGAGGGTGTACGTGCGCCCGTAACCGAGGGTGACGGCCGGCTGCCACTGCGCACCGTCGCGTGAGAGTTCCCCCTCGATCTCCTTGCCGGCATCGTTGGTGAGCACGGCGTCCGTGATGGTCCCGTTCTCCACCGTGGCCCGGACGCCGTCCACCACGGCGACCTCCGTGGCACCGTCGGCCGGGATCACCTCCAGCGTCGCGGGGGCGGGCGCCTCGGAGGTCGGAGTCGTGGGCGTCGTCTCCCCGGCGGAACCGACGGGCATCGGGATCGTGCACCCGGCGGTGACCAGGAGCAGGGCGAGGAGAGCGGCGAGCAGGCCGAGGGGACCCGACACCGCCCGAGTCGAGGGGGTGCCAGAGCTGGACAGGGACATGCGGTACTCCGAAAGAACGAACGCGGGGCCGCCGGTGAGTCCCGGCTTATGTCCACATGATGCACTCCGGGTCCGACACCGGGCCAATCGCCGGACCGACGGACGCCAGGTCGTTGTGGATTCGTGATCGAACCCGGGAGTCCCCGCTGACGAACACGGAGGCGTACAACGGAAGAATGAGTATCGACAAACCAGTGACCATCATCGGCGGCCACGGCAAGGTCGGCCTCCGCGCCGCCAGGATCCTGTCCGAGGCGGGTGCCGAGGTGTATTCGGTGATCCGCAATCCCGATCACGCCGACGACGTCCGCGCCGCGGGTGCGAACCCGGTCGTCGCGGACGTGGAGACGCTCGACGTCGACGGCCTCCGCGAGCTCGTGCGCGGTAGCGGGTCGGTCGTCTGGACCGCCGGCGCCGGCGGCGGGAACCCCGACCGCACCTTCGCGGTGGACCGTGACGCCGCCATCCGCTCGATGGACGCGAGCGCCGCCGAGGAGGTGGGACGCTACGTCATGGTCTCCTACGACGGCGCGGGCCCCGACCACGGCGTCCCGGAGGACGACTCGTTCTTCCCGTACGCGGAGGCCAAGGGTGCCGCGGACGCGCACCTGCGCGATTCGGACCTGGGGTGGACGATCCTCGGGCCGGGGGCACTGACCGACGATCCCGGCGGCGAGACCATCGGGGTGGGCGACGACAAGCGTGAGGACCGGTCGACCAGCAGGGACGCGGTGGCCGCTGTCATCGCCGCCGTCCTGCGCCGCCCGGACACCGCCGGTCGCACCATCGAATTCTCGGACGGCGACATCCCGATCGGTGAGGCGCTGACGAGGGAGTGACCCGCGGCGTTATCCTCTCCGCGTGAGGATCCTCGTGGGCGGTTCGTGGATCTCGGTGATCTGCGCGCTGCTCACGGCCCTGTGGAGTGTTCCGCAGTTCCTGTTCGAGGGCACGGTCACCCTCAGTTCCCACCCGCTGTTCGTGGTGCTGTTCCTCTTCCCGGCCCAGATCGGTGTCCCGGTGTGCCTGCTGGTGGCGCTCAACTCGCTGTTGATGGCGTTCCGTCGTCAGCTCACCACGAACCCGCGGAGGTTCCTGGCGGGCGGGCAGCTCATCACGGTCGTCCTGCTGGGCATCTGCGCAGCACTCCTCATCTCGCCGACGACGTTCGGCCGCGAGTTCATCGTCATGGCACTGGCCTTCCAGATCGGTCAGGTGTTCGTGGCGGTGGGGCTGGCCCTGCACCTGCTCCGCCGTCGGCGGCACCAGCGTGAGGCGGAGGGCGCACGCGTTCGGTGACGGGCTGACACTATGGACCGCATGCGTGCCATCCACATCTCCAGCCATGACGGACCCGCCGCTCTCGAGGTGGTGGACGTCCCCGAGCCCGACGCGGGTGCGGTGCTGATCGACGTCCACGCCGCCGGGGTGACCTTCCCCGAGGTGCTGCAGACGCGCGGCAAGTACCAGATCTCGCCGCCGCTGCCGTTCGTCCCCGGCTCGGAGGTGGCGGGCGTGGTGCGGTCCGCCCCCGACGGCTCGGGCTTCGCCGCCGGGGACCGCGTGTGCGCGTTCCCGGGTCTGGGCGGGTTCGCCGAGGTGGTCTCGGCCGATCCCGGTCAGGTGTTCCGTCTCCCGGACAGCCTGTCGTTCACGCAGGGCGCCTCGATCCCGATGAACGTGCTCACCGTCCACTTCGCGTTGGCCCACCGCGGCCGGCTGCAGGCGGGGGAGACGGTGCTGGTCCACGGCGCGGGCGGCGGGATCGGCATCGCGGCCACCCAGTTCGCGACCGCGATGGGTGCCCACGTCATCGCCGTGGCCTCCACGAAGGAGAAGCGGGACCTGGCGCTGAAGGCCGGGGCGAGCGACGCCATCGCGCCCGAGGGCTTCAAGGACGCCGTAAAGGAGCTCACCGGTGGGAAGGGTGTCGACATCGTCGTCGACCCCGTGGGCGGGGACCGGTTCACCGACTCCATCCGATCCCTCGGCCAGGAGGGGCGGATCCTCGTCATCGGGTTCACCGGCGGCGAGATCCCCACGGTCAAGGTCAACCGGCTGCTGCTGGGCAACAAGAGCGCCGTGGGCGTGGGCTGGGGCGAGTACTGGATGTCCAATCCCGGTTACCTGCAGAAGCAGTGGGCCGAGGTCGAGCCGCTGCTGGCCGCCGGCAAGCTCGACCCGCTGGTGGGCGCCGAGTTCCCCCTGGATCAGGCCACGGAGGCCCTGGAGCTCATGGACGGCCGCGGCGCGGTGGGCAAGATCGTCCTCACCACCGGCCGCTGAGTTCCCTCCCGTCCCAGATCCCCGTCGAGAAGAGCGTTTCGCCCACTTCTACTCGGCAGACGCGGGCGAAACGCTCTTCTCGACGAGGGGGGCGGGTCCGGGAACGACGACGAGGTGCGCTCCCGGCCCGGCGGGCCGAACCGGAAGGCCCCGACCTAGAACGCGCCCTCGGGCATGTGCATGACGTCCACGTCGAGCGCCTCGATGGTGGCCCGCGCGGTGCCGACCTGCGGCAGGTGGGCGCGGGCGAAGAAGTTCGCCACCGTCACCTTGCCGGTGTAGAAGTCGTGGTCGTCGCCGGTCGCCTCCTGCAGCCGGTCCAGCGCCACGCCCGCCTCGCGCAGGAGCATCCAGCCCACCATGAGGTCGCCGACGGCCATGAGCAGCGGGACCGCTCCGAGCCCGATGAGGTAGAGCTTCTCGGGATCCTCCTGGGCGCCCATGAGGTGCTCCGTGAGGGTGCCGACCATCGACTCGACGTCGGCCAGGGCGCCGGCCACCCCGGCGCGCGCGGTCTCGAGCTCGGCGGGACCGGCCTCGGCGGGACCGGCCTCGTCCACGGTGCGGTGGATCTGCGCGGCGACGTGGCCCAGTGCGGTACCGCCGTCGCGGATGATCTTGCGGAAGAAGAAGTCCTGCGCCTGGATCGCGGTGGTGCCCTCGTAGAGGGAGTCGATCTTCGCGTCGCGGAGGTACTGCTCGACGGGGTGGTCCTTGAGGTACCCGGAGCCGCCGAAGCACTGCAGTGACTCGGCGAGGCACTGGTAGGACCGCTCGGAGCCCACGCCCTTGACGATCGGCAGGAGCAGGTCGTTGACCGTGTGCGCGAGCTCGGGCCCGGCGCCGGAGACGACCTCCGCGGACACGATGTCCTGGTGGGCGGCGGCGTAGAGGTACACCGCGCGCAACCCCTCGGCGTACGCCTTCTGCGTGAGCAGCGACCGCCGCACGTCGGGGTGGTGGATGACGGTGACCTTCGTGGCGTCCGGGTTTCCGGCGTCGGCCATGTCGTTGCCCTGCACCCGCTCGCGCGCGAACTCCAGAGCGTTCAGATAGCCCGTGGAGAGGGTCGAGATGGCCTTGGTGCCGACCATCATCCGGGCGGCCTCGATGGTCTTGAACATCTGCTTGATGCCCAGGTGGTCGTCACCGGCGAGGAACCCCACCGCGGGTCGGCCGTGCGCGCCGAACGCCACCTCACAGGTCGCGAAGGCGGCCAGGCGCGTCTTCTTCTCGATGCCGGTGGCGTAGACGCCGTTGCGCTCGCCCGGCGCGGCGGTCTCCGGGTCCGGCATGTACTTGGGGACGAGGAAGTAGCTCAGGCCCTTGGTGCCGGGGCCGGCGCCCTCGGGCCGGGCGAGCACCTGGTGCCAGATGTTCTCGAACAGGTCGCCCGTGTCGGCGCCGGTGATGAACCGTTTGGTGCCCTCGATGTGCCAGGTGCCGTCGGGCTGCTGGATCGCCTTGGTGCGCACGGCGCCCACGTCGGAGCCGACCTCGGCTTCGGTGAGCATAATGGACGAGCCGTGGTTGCGCTCGATGATCTTGGTGGCCCACTTCTTCTGCTGTTCGTTGCCGATCGAGTGCATGATGCCGGCGAACAGCGGCCCGGACAGGTACATGAAGATCGACGGGTTGGCGCCCACGAGATACTCGGTGATCGCCCAGGTCACCAGGCGCGGTGCGGCCACGCCGCCGACGGCCGGGTCCACGCCGACGAGGCCCCAGCCGGCGTCCTGCCAGGGGCGGACGGAGGCCACGTAGTCGGGGTGGAGAGTGACCTCGTGGGTCTCGGGGTCGACGGTGGGCGGGTTGCGGTCGGCGGTGGTGAACGACGCGGCGACCGGTCCCTCGGCGAGCGCGGCGGCCTCCCGCAGCATGGTGCGGACCGTGTCGCCGTCGAGTTCGGTGGCGTCGTCGCGCTCGAGGATCTCGTCGAGTCCGAACACGTCGAACAGGTGGTTCGCACAGGGGGGCGCGTCACGTGCCCACCGTAGAGCACGGCGCCCCGCGGTCGGCGCGATTACGGACTGTAGTCCGGAATGTGGGTGGCGGTGCCGGACCGACTACCCCTGCAGGGCTCGCAACCGTCGCCCCGCCTCGTCGAGCACCTCGGGCCGTTTGCAGAACGCGAACCGCACCAGGTGCGACCAGTCGTCCGAGAACACGTCGGTGAACGGGGCGAACGGCACCGCCGCCACACCGATCCGCTCCGGTAACTCCAGGCACCAGGCCGCCGCGTCGGTCACCCCGAGTGGGCGCGGGTCCGCGGTGAGGAAGTACGTGCCCTGCGCGACGACGAGGTCGAACCCGACACCGGAGAGCGTGTCCATCAACTGGTCCCGCCGAACCTGCATGTCCTGCCGCAGCGTCGCGATCCATCTCTGCTCGTGACGCAGGGCGTGCGCGACGCCCAGTTGCAGGGGCGAGGCGACGGTGAAGCTCATGTACTGCCGCGCGGTGCGGGCACCCGCCACCAGGTCCGCCGGCCCGGTGAGCCATCCGATCTTCCACCCGGTGCAGTTGAGCAGCTTGCCGGCGCTCGAGATGCGCAGGGTCCGCTCGGCCATCCCGGGCAGCGTCGCAATCGACACGTGCTCCACCCCGTCGTAGGTGAGGTGGGCGTACACCTCGTCGGAGATGGCGATCGCGTCGAACTCGTGGCACAGCGCGGCGATCTGTTCGAGGTCCTCGCGCGGCAGGACGGCCCCGGTGGGATTGTGAGGCGAGTTCACCAGCACGGCCCGCGTCCGCGGGGAGAACGCGTCCCGCAACGAGTCCACGTCGAGTCGGAGTTCGCCGCCCGAGCGGACCATCCTCGCGGCGCGACGGGTGGCGCCGGCCATCGCCACCGTGGCCGCGTAGGAGTCGTAATACGGTTCGATCACGACCACCTCGTCGTCGTACTCCACCAGGCCCACCATCGCGGCGGCGATCGCCTCGGTCGCGCCGACCGTCACCAGCACCTCGGTGTCCGGGTCGTGCACCAGTCCGGTGTGGGCGGTCTCGTGGTCGGCGGCGGCCCGGCGCAGTTCCGGGGTGCCGGTGCCCGGCGGGTACTGGTTGTGGCCCTCCCGCATGGCGCGCGTGGCCGCCTCGATCATCGACTCCGGTCCGTCCGTGTCGGGGAAGCCCTGGCCCAGGTTGATGGCGTCGAACCGCGTGGCCAGCTGCGAGACCTCGGAGAAGATCGTCGTGGCGTGGGGTCGGAGTCTGCGGACCGTCATACGGGCAGCCTAGGTGTTCGGCCCACGGTGTTCGGCACACGCAAGACGGGTGGCGCCGACCGATACCATGGGCGTCATGACCGAGCCCCTCGCCGCCACGTCCGCCTCGACCGGTGGAGCCGCCGCCGTCGGGCCGTGCACCCAGCGCCGCGCGGTGCTGGCCGCCCTGCCCGGGATCATCCTGCTGCCGGGCATCGCCTCGGCCTGTGGCATGACCGAGCCCGCGCAGCCCCCGTCGACGGTGCAGCAGACCACCACGGTCCCCGCGACCACCATCGCCGCCGCCGAGATCCCGCCGGGCACGGCCAAGCAGTTCAGGGCCGGCGAAGCCACGGTGATCGTCGCGCAGCCCGTCGAGGGCGAGTTCGTCGCCTACTCGGCGCGCTGCACCCACCAGGGCGGGGTGGTCCAGGTGATCGAGGGCATGACCCTGCGCTGCCCGCTCCACGGCGCCGAGTACGACGCCACCGACGGCCGCAATACCCTCGCCCCGGCCCCGCGCCCGCTCGACGCGATCCCGGTGACGGAGTCCGGCGGGCAGCTCACCCTCGGCTGACGCCCGCTGCCGCCCGCGCCCGCCGACCCGCCGCCGCCCGCGCCCGCCGACCCGCCGCCGCCCGCGCCCGCCGACCCGCCGCCGCCTCGGCTTGCGGCGCGGCCACGGTCAGGGGTAGAACGGGAACACGTTCTCAGGGCGGGGTGAAACTCCCCACCGGCGGTGATGTCACCGGCCCCATGGCCGGCGGCGAGCCCGCGAGCGCCCCGCACACGCGGTGCGGTTGGACTCCCGGTCCGGCCACGCCACGCACGCGGGGGTCAGCAGACCCGGTGTGATCCCGGGGCCGACGGTCATAGTCCGGATGGAAGAGAACCGCGCGTCACCCGACGCGGTCCCGGTCGACGACGACCGTGGCCGGGCGGGCGTCGTGTCACAAGCCCTGGGCCGTCTGTGTAGAGCCCGTGAAAGGGGCACACGATGAGCCTTCTCGTGGAATTCCTCGACGCGCAGTTGATGATCGGTGGCGTTCCGATCCTGTGGCGCGAGATCGTCGGCAACGTCTTCGGCCTGGCCGCCGCCATCGGCGGTATGCGCCGGGTGGTGTGGGCGTGGCCGGTGGGGATCGTCGGCAACCTCACCCTTCTGACAGTCTTCCTCGGCGGCGTCTTCCACACCCCACAGGACGTGGACCTCTACGGTCAGGCCGGCCGCCAGGTCATGTTCCTGGCCGTGGGTGTCTACGGCTGGTGGCGGTGGTCGCAGTCCAGGCGTGCGAGCGCCGCCCTGCCCGGCGGCTCGGTCGCCGACGCGGTGGCCGTCCATCCGCACTGGGCGACCGGCCGGCAGCGGGCCGGTCTCGTCATCGGGATGGTGACCGGCACCCTGGTGTTCGGCTGGATCTTCGCCCAGCTCGGCTCGTGGGGGCCGTGGGCCGACGCGTGGATCTTCACCGGGTCGATCCTCGCGACCTACGGCATGGCCCGCGGGTGGACCGAGTTCTGGCTGCTGTGGATCGGCGTCGACATCGTGGGGGTGCCGCTGCTGCTCAAGGCCGGCTACTACCCGTCGGCGGCGCTGTACCTGGTGTACGGCGCGTTCGTGATCTGGGGTTTCCTGGTGTGGTGGCGCGTGGATCTGGCCGAACGCGCGGACGCCGCCGGTCCCGCCGGGCAGCGGCGGGAGCAGCTGCCGGTCGGCTGACCACGGCCTGTCCGACGCCAGCCGCCCGCCGGGCCCCGGGTCGTCAAACCGTCGACGCCGGGGCGACCGTCCGGCGCGCGGTCCGCGGCCGCACGGCCGCCACCACGACGAGCGACAGGGCGGCGAGCGTGAAGCCCAGCCCGCGGAAGTCGATCCACGCGAACACCAGGCCGGACAGCAGACCGCCGGCCGCGCCGGACAGCGCCACGGCCACATCGGCCTGCCCCTGGACGCTGGCACGCACGGTGGTCGGCACGGACGTCGTGAGGACGGTCGTGCCGGCGACCAGGCCCAGGCTCCAGCCCAGTCCCAGCAGGATCAGTGCCAGCGCGACGAGCGCCGTGGACTGCGGCGGGGCCAGGGCGGCGAGCCCTCCGGCGGCCAACAGCACCAGGCCCGCGGACACCGCCACGGCGCGGGTGCCGAACTTGTCCACGAGCAGCCCGGACAGGGGCGCGGGCAGGAACATCGCGGCGACGTGCAGCGAGATCACGACGCCCACGACGGTCACGGTGTGGTCGTGGGCGCGCATGTGCACGGGGGTCATGGTCATGAGCCCGACCATGACGAACTGGGTCAGCGCCATCACCACGACACCGGTGATGACGTCGGCCGTCCAGATGCGGGTCGGTACGGGCGCCACGGCGTGCCGTTCGGAGTCGGCGGCGGTGGCCGCGGCCTCCGCGGCGGGGGAGGGGGACGGCGACGGTGACGGTGTCGATGACGACGACGACGAGGTGAGCGCCGCCTCCGCTGCCGCGATCTCCATCCTGCGCGCCTCGAGCAGGGGGTCGGGCCGCAGCAGCAGGGAGATGACCAGCGCGGCACCGCCGTACGCCGCGGCGGCGAGGAGGAACGGTCCCGCGAGCGGGGCCAGGCCCAGCGCCTCCGCGACGACGCCGGTGGGCCCCACGAGGTTGGGCCCGGCGACGGCACCGGCGGTGGTGCCGAGCAGGACGTAGGACAGCGAGCGGGCGCGGGTGGCGTCGGTGGCGAGGTCGGCCCCGGCGTAGCGGGCCTGCAGGTTGGTGGCCGTGCCGGAGCCGTAGATGACGAACGAGGCGAACAGCAGCGGCAGCGATTCGAGGGCGGTGGCCGCGACGATGCCGAGTGCGCCGAGTGCGCCGACCGCGAACCCCGCGGCCAGGCCCGGGCGGCGGCCGCGGGCCTGGGAGAGCTTGCCGACCGCGATCGCGGCGAGGGCCGAGCCACCGGTGAACAGTGCCGACGGCAGCCCGGACAGGCCGGGGCCACCGAGCAGGTCCTCGGCGAGCAGCGCACCCACGGTGATGCCCGCGGCGAGTCCGGCCCCGGCGAGCAACTGGGCCAGGACGAGGACGGTGAGGATCCGCCGCTGCGCCGTTGCCCGGCCCGTCTCCGGTGCGGTGTGCGTGGCGTCGCCGGCGCGGGTCACGCCCCGCCCCAGGTCCGGGCGTGCAGGAGCACGTCGACGGCGGTGGCCTTGCCGGCAGGCCGCAGGTCGTGCCGCAGCGAGACCACCTCGAGTCCCTCGGCGCCGCGGGCGAGGTCGGCGATGTCGGGGAGCACGGTGGGATCCTGCGGGCCGCCGACGCCGCGGCGGAGGTTCTCGGCGGCGTGGCCGAGGTAGACCAGGTGGCCGCCGGGGCGCAGCCAGGTGCCGGCGCTGCGCAGCACGGCGGTCAGTGCGGGGAGGTCGAGGTGGAGGAATCCGACGACGACGAGGTCGACGGCCTCGGACGGGGCCCAGGTGGTGGCGTCGCCGACGACCCAGTCGACGCTGCCGCTGCGTCCGTCGTCGGAGTCCTTGGCGCGGGCCTGCTCGATGGCGACCTCGGAGAAGTCGACCGCCTGCACCTGCCAGCCGTGCGCGGCGAGCCACCGCGCGTGCCGGCCGTCACCGCAGGCCAGGTCGACGGCGGTGCCCACGTCCAGCCCGGTGTCCTCGGCGGCCGTCACCTCGGCGACGATCCGGGCGGCGGGGGTCGTGCCCCAGACGTCGGGCTGCGCGAGGTAACGGGCGTTCCATTCGGAGGCGTCCACGGGTGGTGGTCCTTTCGGTTCGGGCACGGTTGTCAGGCTCGGTTGTCAGGGGCGGCGGAGCCACCGGAGGTGTTCGGTGTCTCCCTGCAGTTCCAGTCTCCTCCACAGCACGCTGCCCGGGACGGCCTGGCTGGGGTGACATTCCACCGCGGCCAGCTGCGCGGCACGGTCGACGGTCAGGGCCAGGTCGATCTCGTCGGCCGGGCGCCCGAGGAACCCGGCGTACCCCTCGCCCGCCAGTGTGGCGCAGAGGTCGTCGGGGAGGACCCACGCCAGCACCCCCAGGTCGTGGCGCTCGCCCGCGCGGACGGCCGCCGCGGTGGCGGCCACGTGGTCGGGGTGGCCGCTGATGCCGGTGGAGTCGAAGGCGACCAGCCCGTCCGGCCTCACCGCCTCGATCTCCCGCTCGACCTCGTCGTCGAGCCCGTCCGCACCGAGCGCCGTCAGTCCGCCGTCGGGGAGGTCCAGGAGGGTGACCCCTCGCGCACCGAGCGCGTCGGCAGCGGCGCGTAGTTCGCGCTCGCGGATCACGGACAGCTCGCCCTCCACACCGTGGAGGGTCGAGGCCTCGCCCCGGGTCAGGCAGAGGACGTGGACACGCGCGCCTGCGCCCGCGAGGCCCGAGAGGATCGCGCCGAGGCCGAAGGACTCGTCGTCAGGGTGGGCGACCACGGCCAGAACCGTGTCCCAGTCCGGTAACCCGGTCGTCGTGCGCATCGCGGCGGACCTCCCTGTGTCGGTGAGAATCGCTGTCTCGGTGTGAATCGTTGTGTCGGTGGGAATCGTTGGACCGGCCCCGGGACCGGCGGATACCCGGTACCGTATCTTCGCATGAATAGGTCTCGCGAACGGCAGGATGCGTCACTCTTCGCCCGCGCGTGGGTGGTGGCCAGCCCGGTGCTGGAGCGGATCGGCCTGTCCGAGTCGCGACGGCGTCTGGTCGACGGCCTGTCGGGCACGGTGGTGGAGGTCGGCGCCGGCAGCGGGGTGACTTTCGAGCACTACCCGCCGGAGGTCACCCGGGTGGTGGCGGTCGAACCGGACCCGCACCTGCGCGCGTACGCCCGCCGGCACGCACAGCGGGCGGCGGTGGACGTCGAGGTGGTGGACACGGTGGCGGAGGCGCTCCCGCTCGCCGACGGTGAGGCCGACGCCGTGGTGTTCGGGCTCGTCCTGTGCACCGTCCCCGACGTCCCGGCCGCCCTGGCAGAGGCCCTGCGGGTGCTCGCCCCGCACGGCGAGCTGCGTCTGCTCGAACACGTCCGGGCCGACGGTCGGCTGGGTCGCGTCGCCGACCGGATCGAGCCCGTGTGGAGCCGACTCGGAGGCGGGTGTCACCCGAACCGCGACACCGCCCGGCACGTCGCGGAGGCGGGCTTCGACGTCTCCGGCCTGCAGGCCCGTCCGTTCCCGCCGGTGGTGCCGTTGACGCCGATGCTCAGCGGGTCCGCGCGGCGTCGGTAGCGCGGTCCCCGCTCCCGGTGGGCGGCACCGCGCAGGCGTCGGACGCGCAGGCGCCATCGGCGCAGGGGCGGGCCCGCCACCGGTAGATCACGGCGCCGGCCAGGAGGGCCAGCGACAGGGCCGCGAGCCACGGCTGCAGCGGGGCCCACACCCCGAGCGCGCCGGTGGTGCCGAGCAGGATCAGCACGATCTTGTTGCAGACGGGGCACGCCACCGCGAACCAGGCGGTCGCCACGCCCACGGTGACCAGCGCAGGGCGTTCGGACGGCTCGGCTCCGGCGGGATGCCTGGCGGCGCTGCCGACGCCGGCCTCCCGCGCGGACCTGATGCCGAACCAGGCGGCGGTGAGCAGTACGGTGGCGGCGAGCACCGGGTACTCCCACCAGCGGACGGGGATCTCGCGGCCGAACACCGGGTTGGGCAGGATGTCGGTGGGGATGCCGATCAGCAGGAAGGTCCCGAGCGCCGCCAGGGCGGCGCGGGCGGGGGCGAACACCGCCGGCGTCGACGTGGTCTCGGAAGGCACGGTCTGGGCTGACGCGGCCTCGGAAGAGGCGGTCTCGGGAGCGGGCGCGTTCCGGGGGGCGGCCGACGCGCCGGACGAGTGGTTCATGCCACCATGGTCAGCATACGGGCGGGGTATCCGCCACCGGGCCTGGTAGATCGATCGGGAGGAGCGCTGTCGTGGTGCATTCGCTGCCCGGTCTCGGTGAGCTCGAGACCGCCGTCCTCGAATTGCTGTGGGACGAGTGCGCGGGTGACGGCGACGACCTGTCCGTCCGCGAGGTCTCGGATCGGCTCGCGGACCGGCGGCCCCTGGCCTACACGACCGTGATGACCGTGCTGGCGCACCTGTACGACAAAGGGGCGGTGACGCGCGAGAAGGTCGGACGCGGGTACCGGTACCGGCCCGCGCGCAGCCGCGAGGACTTCGGCGCCGACGCCCTGGGTGAACTGCTCCGGTCGAGTGGCGACGCAGAGAAGCTCCTCCTGCACTTCGTCTCGAGGGAGGGTGGAGACCTGGCCCCGGAGGAGGCGGGAGTGCTCCGCAGGATCACCGCGCGCCTCCGCGGAGGCGGGGACACCTGATGGGCATCGGGATGCTGCTCGCGGCGCTGGTCGTCGGCGCCGCCGGCCCTGCCTACCTGCGTCGGGCCGTGGACGCGGCCGCACGGCCGGGCGTCGCGCTGGGTGCCTGGATCGGCACCGGCGTCGTCTTCGTGTCCCTGCTCGTCGTCGCCCCGGTGGTGATGCACGTGCAGCCGCTGAGGGGGTTCGCGCCCGCCGCCACCGCCGTCACGGCGTGCGCGACGATGTTCGATCCGGCGACGGGCGGCGTGTGGCCGGCCGCCGTCCGTGGCGTGGTCGTCGCGGTGGCCGTGGTGGCGGGGGTGTCCGCGGTCGCGGTGGTCGTGGCCGCCATGTCCCGGGCCCGGCGCTCGGCGCGGGCGCACGCCCGGTCCCTGCGGTCACTGGTCGAGGCCACCGACCACGTCGACGGGGTACGGGTGTGGTGGATCGCCGACGACGAACCCGTCGCCTACGCGTTGCCGGGGGCGTCGGCGTGCGGGCTCCCGGGCGTGGGGCGACGCGGGTCGGCCTCGCCCGGCGGGACGGTGGTGGCCTCCACCGCCCTGTGGGATCTCGGCGAGGAGCGCCGACGGGCCGTGCTCGACCACGAGATCGCGCATCTGCGGGGACGTCACCACGTCGCGGTGACGTCGGCGGCGGCACTGCGCACGGTGTTCTCTCCGGTGCCCCTGCTGCGGCGAGCGGCAGCGGAGGTGTCCGTCCTCGCCGAGCTGGCCGCGGACCGGCGGGCCGCGCTCGGCGCCGGCGGCGCGGCGGCCGTGCGCGGTGCCCTCGGCGAGCTCGGCGCCCCGGCCGGCCGGGTGGCCGTCCTGTCCTCGGTGCCGGCCGGACCCCGGGGGACGGGGCCCGGTCTCGCGCTGGCGCTCGTGCACGCGGTCTCGCCGGCGGCGGTCTCCGCGGCCGCGGCGACGGCACTCGTGCTGGGGATGTGTTCCGCGCTGGCGGGTTGACATCGCGCCAGCGCCGCAAACTACTATGCAACGTAGTAGGAAGTGGCCCGCTCGCGGGTCGGTCCCATCCCCGATCGCACCCGCAGGAGCCCCGAAGTGTCCCGTCGTCCGAGCGTCCCGGTCATCGCGTTGTCCCTCGTGGTGGCCGTACTCCTCGCCCTCGTGGCGATCCTCCTCGCCCGCGAGGTGGGCGGGGGCGAACCGTCCGCCGACGGGTCCGCCGCGGGGACGTCGGAGGTGTCCGACGATCGGCAGACCAGCCCGGAACAGGCTCCCGGCCCGGAGTCCATGGAGGGCATCGCGCGCTTCGAGGAGGGCGACCCGATGGCCATGGGGCCCGTCGACGCGCCGGTCGTGATGACCATGTACACCGACTTCCGCTGCCCGTTCTGCGCCAAGTTCTCCCGCGAGGTGGAGCCCGCCCTGGTCGAGGAATACGTCGGCAGCGGCGAGCTGCGGATCGAATGGCGGGACCTGCCGATCTTCGGCGAACAGTCGATGGCCGCCGCGCGAGCCGGCCGCGCCGCCGCCGACCAGGGCAGGTTCTGGGAGTTCACCGAGGTCGTCTTCGCCGACTCCCCCGACCGCGGTCACCCGGACCTCAACGAGGAGAAGTTGGTCGGGTACGCCCGCGAGGCCGGCGTCGCCGACATCGAGCGCTTCCGCGAGGACATGACCAGCGACCGGTACGACGAGGCGATCCGGGCCGACTACGAGGCGGCCACCGCACTCGGTGCCACCTCGACCCCGACGTTCCTCATCAACGGCACGGGCATCATCGGCGCCCGCTCCACGGAGACGTTCCGCAACGTCATCGACAGCTCACTCGACGGGTGACGTGGGCCCGATGACCGAACAGATCGGACTGATCGGCGGATTCCTCGGCGGCGTCCTGAGCATCCTCAGCCCGTGCTCGGCCCTGCTGCTGCCCGCCTTCTTCGCCTACGCCTTCGGAACCCGCCGGGTGCTCCTCGCCCGGACCGGGCTGTTCCTGCTCGGCCTCGCCATCGTCCTGGTCCCGCTCGGCGCGGGGGTCGGGGCCATCGGTTCGCTGTTCACCGTCCACCGCGGGACCGTGACGTTGATCGGTGGCCTCGTCGTCGTCGCCCTGGGTGTCTACACCGCGCTCGGGGGCGGCTTCCGGCTCCCCGGACTCTCGGACGCCTCGTCCCGCGTCACCGGCAGCGGCCCCGTGGCCGTCCTCGCGCTGGGCGCCCTCTACGGGTTCGCCGGATTCTGCTCGGGCCCGCTGCTCGGCGGTGTCCTCACCCTGGCGATGGCCGGGGGTTCGCCCGCCTACGGTGCGGCCGTCATGGGCGCCTACGCGGTCGGCATGGTCGTCCCGCTCGCGGTGCTCGCCCTGGCGTGGGACCGGCTGGGCGTGTCGCGTCGGCGATGGATCCGCGGTCGCGACGTCACCCTGGGACCCATCCGCACGCACACCACCTCACTCATCGCCGGGGTGCTGTTCATCGTGGTGGGACTGCTGTTCGTCCTCACCGACGGCACCGCGGCCCTCGGCTCGGTGATGGGAGTGGACGCCCAGTTCGACCTGCAGCTCGCCATCGAGCGCCGGGTCGCGGGGATCGACGACCTGTGGTTCGCCGTCGCCGCGCTGGCCGTGGCCGCCGTCGGCCTCGCGGTGTGGGCGCTACGCGACCGCCGCCGCGCGCGGGCGCGGCAGGAGCCGGACGCCCGCAGCCCCGAGGATCAGGAGCCCGCCCGCGGCTGAACCCTCACCTCGCACATCGGAGGCCTGTCGCCGGTCTCGATGCGCGTGGTGGTGGGCGAGTAGGCCCCCGCCAGCGACCGGGTGAACGTGGTGAGCCGCTGATGCGGCTCGGCCGTCGTGGTGACGCGGCCCGCGCGGACGAGACGGTCGAGTGCGGTGAGCTGGATCTGCGCGGCCATCCGGGCCAGCGAGTCGTCGGGGGAGTTGCGGTGACGCCGGGTGCCCAGGTCCACCTGCGCCATCGCGTCGAGTCCCACCAGTTCCCACACGTCCACCAGGAGCGCGAGCTCCACGCCGTAGCCCCGGGCGAACGGTATCTGCTCGAGGACCTCCCGGGTGGCCGCGTACTCCCCGGCGAGTGGCTGGACGAACCCAGCCAGCTCCGGCCACCAGGCGTCGATGAGCGGTCGGGCCACGAGTTCGGTCACCCGCCCGCCCCCCGAGGGCAGCACCGTGGCGCCGTCCGCGAGCGGCCGGTCGTAGCACCCCTTGACGAAGCCCAGCGACGGATCCAGGACCAGCGGGGCCAGCAACCCCACGGCGAAGGTCGGGTCGAAGTCGCGCAGGTCGGCGTCGATGAACGCCACCACGTCCCCGGTCGTCACCGCGAGGGACTTCCACAGCGCCTCGCCCTTGCCCGGGACCGACCCCCACTCCGGCAGGATCTCGGACTGCGCGTGGACCTCGGCGCCGGCGGCGCGGGCGACCCGCGCCGTGTTGTCGGTGGAGTCGGAGTCGATCACGACGATCTCGTCGAGCAGCGGCACCGCCTCCACCAGGTGCTCGCGCAGCGCGGTGACGATGGCGCCGACCGTGGCCTCCTCGTCGCGGGCGGGCAGCACGACCGACAGGCGTCGGCCGGCCTTCGCCGCGGCCACCCCGGCGGCGTCGAAGTCCCGGGCGGTCAGGCTCCGGCGTCGGAACCAGCCCTCGGTGTCCGGCAGCATCGTCGGGCGTCTCGCTCTCGCTGTGACGACCCACCGGTCGGGCGGGTCGCGGAGGGGGTCTCCGTCTCGCCATTGTGGGTCACCCGTCGGCGGGCCCGCGCGCGACCCCCGGCCCCGGCCCGCGCGTGGAGACGCCGCGGAGCCGGGACCCGTTCGTCGGGCTGTGCCACGATGAACCCATGGACTTCTCCTCCTCGCCCCGCGCCGCTGAGCTCACCGCAGCCGTCCGCGAGTTCATCGACACCCACATCGCCCCGGTGGAGCCGGAGATCCACGCCGATATCGCCCGGCGTCGGCTCGCCGGCCAGGACCCGTGGGCGGTCGATCCGCGGGTCCCGGAACTCCAGGCCCGCGCCCGCGAGCAGGGACTGTGGAACCTCTTCCTCCCGGCCGGACACGAGGGGCCCTATGCCGAGCGCTACGGCACCCACGGCGGCACCGGCCTGAGCAACACCGACTACGCGCCGGTCGCCGAGGAGATGGGCCGCTCGTTCCTCGCCCCGCTGGTGTTCAACTGCAACGCCCCGGACACCGGGAACATGGAGGTCCTGCTCAAGTACGGCTCACAGGAGCAGAAGGACCGGTGGCTGGACCCGCTGCTCGACGGGAAGATCCGCAGCGCCTTCCTCATGACCGAGCCGGACGTGGCCTCCTCGGACGCCTCGAACATGGCCGCCACCGCCCGTATCGAGGGTGACGAGGTCGTCCTCGACGGCCGCAAGTGGTGGTCCACGGGCGTCGGCCACCCGGACTGCAAGGTGGGCATCTTCATGGGCGTGTCCGATCCGGACGCGCACCGCTACCTGCGCCACTCGATGGTCCTGGTGCCGATGGACGCCCCCGGGGTCCGCGTCGAGCGCATGCTCACCGCCCAGGGGGTCTACGACGAACCGCTCGGCCACGGCGAGGTGACGCTGGAGGGCGTGCGGCTCCCGGTGTCCAGCATCATCGCCGGACCGGGCAGGGCCGCGGAGATCGCGCAGGGCCGACTGGGCCCGGGGCGCGTCCACCACTGCATGCGGTTGATCGGCCTGTCGGAGATGGCGCTGGACCTGGCCTGCCGCCGTGCCTCGGGTCGCGTGGCCTTCGGCAAACCCATCGTCAACCTCGGCGGCAACCGTGAGCGTCTCGCAGAGGCGCGCATCGCGATCGACCAGGCGCGCCTGCTGGTCCAGCACGCCGCCTGGAAGCTCGACACCGAGGGACAGGCCGCAGTGGAGGTCAGTGCCATCAAGGCCGCCGTCCCGAAGATGGCGCAGCAGGTGATCGACATGGCCCTGCAGCTCCACGGTGGCGGCGGCATGAGCGACGACTTCCCCCTGGCCGGGGCGTACGCCACCGCGCGGTCGCTGCGACTGGCCGACGGCCCCGACGAGGTCCACCTCGGCGTCGTCGCCCGGGCCCTGCTCGCGCCCTACCGCGACGCCGCCACCACCGGTGGCACCGAGAAGACCGGGACGAACCGGTGACCGCCCGAGACGGCGCGCCCGACCGCGACGCCGCCCTGCGCCGCCGCGTCCCCGGCACCGACGCGGTGCGCGGTGAGGACGCGTTCGACGTCGAGGCCGTGGCCGCGTGGCTGCGGTCGATCACGCCCGACGACCCGACCGTGCTGGCGGGGGTGGATCTGGGCGACGACGACGAGCTGGTCATCCCCGAGGTCCGGCAGTACACCGGTGGCGCGTCCAACCTCACCTACCTGCTGCGCTACCCGGGCGCGGACCTGGTCCTCCGCCGCCCGCCGGCCGGGACGAAGGCCCGCGGTGCCCACGACATGAAGCGCGAACACCGCGTCCAGTCGGCGCTGCGACCGGTGTACCCGCTGGTGCCGCGCATGGTGGGGTTCTGCGGCGACCACTCGGTGATCGGCTCGGACTTCTACGTGATGGAGCGGATGGAGGGCACCATCCTGCGCAAGGAGCTGCCCCGCGAACTGCTCATGGACCGGGTCACCACCCGCCGCCTCGCCGAGGCGGCCGTCGACGCGCTCGCCGACCTCCACTCGGTGGACGTCGGGGCCGCGGGCCTGGGCGACCTCGACCGCGGCGAGGGGTACGTGCGCCGCCAGGTCGAGGGCTGGTCCGCCCGCTACCGTCGCGCCCGCACCCCCGACGTGCCCGACTTCGCCCCGGTGATGAAGTGGCTGCACGCCAACCAGCCCGACGACGTGGGCCACTGCCTGGTGCACAACGACTTCCGCTTCGACAACCTCGTGCTGGATCCCCGGGACGTCACCCACGTCATCGGCGTCCTGGACTGGGAGATGGCCACCGTCGGCGACCCGCTCATGGACCTCGGTGGGGCACTCGCCTACTGGGTGCAGGACGACGACGGCCCGCTGTTCAAGGCGTTCCGCCGCCAGCCCACCCACGCGCCCGGGATGCTCACCCGTCACCAGGTCGTCGAGCGGTACGCCCGCCGGGCCGGCCTGGAGATCACCGCGGAGCAGTGGCGCTTCTACGAGGTGTTCGGACTGTTCCGCCTGGCCGTGATCGCCCAGCAGATCAACCACCGCTACTTCCACGGGCAGACCACCAACCCGGCGTTCCGCGCCTTCCGCCCCGGAGTGGCGTTCCTCGAGCAGCGGTGCCTGCGCATCATCCGCACGGGCGACGGTCGTCTCACTCCGACCCGGGTCTCCCCGCGGGACGTGGTCCCGGAACTGCTCGGCGTCCCCCGGGTCGTGCTCCCGTTGCTCGCCGGGGGCGTCCACGACGTCCGGGGCAAGGTGACGGGTCTGCTCGGAGGCCTGCCGGTGATCGGCGATCTCCCCGTGATCGGCGGGCGACCCACCGGCACGTCGGGCGGTGGGCGCTGATGGGGTCCATCCACCTCGTCCGCCACGGGCAGGCCTCGTTCGGCAGCGGCTACTACGACCGGTTGTCGGAGACCGGCCACCTGCAGGCGCGCCTGGCCGGCGAGGACATGGCCGGCCGCGGGCTGCGGCCCGACGTGATCATCCACGGCGGCCTGCGCCGGCAGCGCGAGACGGCGGAGGGCCTGCTCGCCGGGCTACGCGCCCACGACGACCGGGACGCCGCCGAGGACGTCGCGGTGGAGGTCGACGAGCGCTGGGCCGAGTACGACGCCGACGCGGTGCTGGAGGCCGCCCGCGTGGCCGGCCTGACCACGGAGCACGGGACCCTCGACTCCGCCGGTGCCTCCGACGCGGCCAAACAGGCGTTCCAGCGTCAACTCGACGCCGCCCTCGGACACTGGGCGGGACTCGAGGCGTTCGCCGAATACCGGCGCGACGCCGACGACGCCCTGGCGGACGCCGCCGCGAGGTCCGGGACCGGCCGGACGACCGTCGTCGTCTCCTCCGCCGGCACGATCTCCCTGGCGGTCGCCGGCCTCCTCGCCGACCCCGAAGGAGTCGTGGGGCTGTGGACCCGGTTGCAGCGCGTGACCGTGAACACCGGGACCGCCCGGGTCGTGGTGGGTCGGGGCGGGATGACGTGTATCGCGGTCAACGAACACCAGCACCTCGAGCGGGCGGCCGGGCCCGACGACCCGCGCCGACTGGTCACCCTGAGGTGACGATGTCGGCCGACCGCACGTCGGATCGGCTCGAGGCCGCCTCGCGCCCGGGCGGGCGTCGTATCGTACGACCGTAGAGGCCGTTCCAGGCGGCCACGAGAGCACGTCAGGAGAACGCCACGATGCCCACCTTCCAGCGCGGTCACACGACGATCGCCTACACGGACACCGGCGCCCCCGCGGGACGCCAGGACGCCCCGGTGGTGTTCTTCGCCCACGGCTTGCTGTTCTCGGGCTGGATGTTCCAGCACCAGATCGCCCGTCTGCGCGACAAGTACCGGTGCGTGACGATCGACTTCCGCGGGCAGGGCAACTCCCCGCGGGCCATGGGTGGCTACGACATGGACACCCTGACGGTGGACGTGTCCGAACTCCTGCGGCACCTGCAGATCCCGGTGGTGAACTTCGTGGGCCTGTCCATGGGCGGGTTCGTGGGGATGCGCCTGGCCGCCCGCAACCCGGAGATCGTGCACACCCTGACGCTCATGGACACCGCCGCCACCGCGGAGGAGCCGGCCAACCGCAGCAAATACAAGACGCTGTCCAAGGTGTACCGCGTGGCCGGCATGAAGCCCCTGCGTGCGCGGGTGGCGCCGATCATGCTGGCCGAGGGCAACCTCGACGCCCCCTGGGTGCAGGAGTGGATGACCCAGCTCGAGCGCACCGATCGCGTGGGGCTGGTCAAGGCCATCGACTCCGTCGCCGACCGTGACCCGTGCGAGGACGAGGCCATCCGCATCATCGCCCCGACCCTGGTCGTGGTGGGGTCCGAGGACGCGGCCACGCCCCCCGACAAATCCCGACGCATCACCGAGCTGATCGCGGGCTCGCGCTATCGCGAGATCCCCGGCGCGGGGCACTCACCCAGCATGGAACGCCCGGACGAGGTCACCACCATCCTCGAGGCGTTCCTCTCCGAATACGACGTGTGAAGCCAAGGGAGCCGATGAGAGCTGAGCGCTCGGCTAGAGACGAGTCAGGGACGACGGGGCCGCCGGGGGCGGCCGACGGGTGGGTGGGCGTCGTCACGGGCAAGCTCTCCGCGTGGTTGATGCTCGTGGTCGTGCTCCTCGTGAGCGGCGCGGTGTTCGCCTTCGCCTCCTCGGAGGGCTCGTCGCAGGGGCCCCAGACGCTCCCGGACGACTCCGAGGCCGCACTCGTCTCCGAGATCCAGCGCGAGTTCCCGGGGTCCGAGTCCGTTCCGGCGGTCCTCGTCGTGACCCGCGAGGACGGCGGCGAGCTGGGGCCCGAGGGCATCGCCGCGGCCGTCGGCGCCGGCGAGCGCATGGCCGAGGTCGTCGGTGCTCCCGCAGAGGGCCCCATCCCGTCCGAGGACGGCGCCGCCGCCCTCATGCTGGTGCCGGTCGACGCCCAGTTCCTCTCCGGGGGCGCGGCCAGCGACCTGGTGTCGGAGATGAGGGACGCCGTCGCCGACGGTCTCGACGAGGGCATCAGCGCCCAGCTCACCGGCGGCCCGGGGTTCGCCGCTGACACCGCTGCCGCGTTCGAGGGCGCCGACTTCCGACTCCTGGCGGCCACGGCCCTGGTCGTCGCGGTACTGCTCATCGTCACCTACCGCTCTCCGGTGCTCTGGCTCGTCCCGCTGATCATCATCGGTGTCGCCGACCGCGTCGCGGCGCTGCTCGTCGCCAAGGTCGGGGAAGCACTCGACATCACCGTCGACGGGTCCACCTCCGGCATCGTCTCCGTCCTCGTCTTCGGTGCCGGAACCAACTACGCTCTGCTCCTGGTGTCCCGCTACCGCGAGGAACTCCGCAAGACCTCGGATCGTCGAACCGCCCTCCGCGACGCGTACCGGGGCGCGGTCCCGGCCATCGTCGCCAGCAACGTCACGGTCGTGCTCGCCCTGCTCACCCTGCTCCTGGCGGCCCTGCCCAACTACCGATCGCTCGGCGCCTCCGCGGCCGTGGGCCTGCTGGTCGCCCTGGTCTACGCGCTCGTCGCGCTGCCCGCCGCGCTGGCCGTGTGCGGCCGCGGCCTGTTCTGGCCGTTCATCCCGCGCCCGGTCGAGGGGCCCGCCGGCACGCACGCCGACGACGGTGCCCCCGAGACCCCGCGGGAATTCGACGAGGACGTCCCCCCGGGCGTCTGGGGCCGCGTCGCCGCGCGCGTGGTCAATCGCCCCGTGACGGTCCTCGTCTCCTGTGTCCTGCTCCTCGCCGTGCTGTCGCTCGGCCTGCTCGGCACCCGTATCGGCCTGAGCCAGACCGAGCAGTTCCGCACCCCCTCCGAGGCGGCCGCCGGGCTGGAGACCGCCGCCGAGCACTTCCCGGCCGGCGTCACCGACCCGGTCACCGTGCTCACCCGCACCGGCACCGAGGGAAAGATCACCGAGGCGGTCCGGGATGTGGAGGGTGTCGTGTCCGCCCGCCCGGCCGGCGAGTCCGGAACGGGATGGAGCCGCGTCACCGTGGTCCTCGACGCCGCGCCCGCGACCGACCGGTCGGAGGACAGCGTGATCGCGCTCCGCGAGGCCGTCGACACGGTCCCCGGTGCCGAGGCGCTGGTGGGCGGGTCGGTGGCCGAGGCCGTCGACACGTCCCAGGGCAACCTGCGTGACCTCACCCTGATCGCGCCGCTCATCCTGCTCGTGGTGTTCGTCGTCCTGGTTCTGGTCCTGCGGTCGGTCGTCGCGCCCCTGCTGGTCATGGCGGCGACCGTGCTCTCGTCGCTCGCCGCTCTCGGGCTCGGCACGTTCGTCACCACCCAGATCCTGGGCTTCCCCGGCCTGGACGTGTCGGTGCCGCTGTACAGCTTCCTGTTCCTGGTGGCCCTCGGCGTGGACTACTCGATCTTCCTCACCATCCGGGCCCGCCAGGAGGCCTCCACCCACGCCACCAGGGAGGCGATGGTCCGCGCCGTCGCGTTGACGGGCGGCGTCATCACCTCCGCCGGCATCGTGCTCGCCTCGGTGTTCGTGGTCCTCGGCGTCCTTCCGCTGATCGTGCTCACCCAGGTCGGCGTGATCGTCGCCCTCGGTGTCCTGCTCGACACCTTCGTCGTGCGCACCCTGGTCGTGCCCGCCCTGTTCACCCTCGTGGGGGACAAGGTGTGGTGGCCGGGTGACCCGCGAGGACAGACCCGCCGCGGCGCCACCGCAGGCTCGGCGTCCGACGACCCCGACCGCCGCACCGGCGACCACGGCGCCGGCCCCACCACGACCGAGGAGATCCACGCATGAGCACCGCCGCCCGCACCAGCACCGCCGCCCGCACCAGCACCAGCTCCCGCCCCGGCCCGTCCCGGTCCCGCCTGCGAGGCCTGATGACGCCCCTGGCCGTCGCGCCGCTCCTCGCGGCGGGCCTGGGCACCGCCCCCGTGGCCAGCGCCCAGGACGTCACCGACGGCGGACGCCTCGGCGGCGGCTCCTCGCAGCTCCTGCCCGACGGTGTCGCCGTGGGCTCCCTCGGTGGACCCGAGCTCACCCAGGTCGACTCCGTCGACCTCGAGCGGTATCAGGGAGAGTGGTTCCAGGTCGCCGCCATCCCGCAGCCGTACACGCTGCAGTGCACCAACGACACCAGGGCCGAGTACGCGGTGACCGCGCCCGGCACGGTCTCCGTGCGCAACTCGTGCGGCTCGGCCATCAGCTCGGACTCGGTGATCGAGGGCGAGGCGAAGGTCCGCGACACCGACACCAACGCCTCGCTCCGGGTCAACTTCCCGATGGTCCCGTTCCAGGACGAGGGCGGACCCGTCAACTACCGGATCACCTACCTGGCCGACGATTACTCGCTGGCCATCGTGGGCGACCCCACGCGGTCCTCCGGGTTCGTGCTCAGTCGCGAGCCGGTCCTCGACGCCGAGCAGTGGTCCACCGTCCGCGATGTGATCGAGGACCGCGGTTGGTGGTCATGCGCCTTCCTCACCGTTCCTATGGCGGGCGGCCGCGGCGACGTGACCCCACTGTGCCTACTGCCGTGATGAGCACCCGATGAGCATCGATCTCACCTGCACGGTTCCGGCCACCCCCGACGAGGCGTGGCGTTACTTCGCCTCGCCCGGCGCCTTCCGCCGGCTCTCGCCCCCGTTCATGCCGCTGCGACCGGTGAGCGAGGCCGATTCACTGCGGGACGGCGTGGCGGTCCTCGAACCGCGTACGGCGCTGCCGGGACCTCTCGGAGTCCGCTTCGGACCCCGCTGGCTCGCGCAGCACGATCCCGCCGGGTTCATCGAGGGTGAGCGGTTCGTCGACCGCTGCGTGTCCCAGCCGTACGCCGCGACGACCGGATGGGTCCACACGCATACGCTGACGGCCGGTCCGGACGGCACCGCCCTGCTCGGCGACAGGGTCGACGCCCGGGTGCCCGGCCGGATGCTCTCGCCGGTGTTCGCCTACCGGTACCGCCAGATGGCCGCCGACCTCGACAGCCTCGCCCGGTACGACAACCGCGCTCTGACCGTCGCCGTCACCGGCGCGTCGGGCCTCGTGGGCACCGCCCTCACCGCGCTGCTCGGGGTCGCCGGACACCGGGTCATCCGCCTCGTCCGCGGCGACGCCCGTGGCCCGGGGGAGCGCCACTGGGACACCGGCGATCCCGCCGCTGACCTCCTCGAGGGCGTCGACGTCCTGGTCCATCTCGCCGGTGCCCCCATCGCTGGGCGCTTCACGGACCGGCATCTCGAACTCGTCCGCGACAGTCGCGTGGGCCCCACCCGTCGTCTCGCCGAACTCGTCGCCGCCCGCGGCGGGTCCACCACCCTCGTGTCCGCGTCGGCGATCGGCTACTACGGCGCCGACCGCGGCGACGAGCGGCTCGTCGAGGACTCCGCTCCCGGCTCCGGTCCGGTCGCCGACATCGTCGTCGACTGGGAGCGCGACTGCGAGCCCGCACGTCTCGCCGGGGCCCGGGTGGTGAACGTGCGCACGGGCATCGTGCTGTCCGGTTCCGGGGGGATGCTCCCGCCGCTGGCCGCCATCACGCGCTCCGGGCTCGGCGGCCGCCTCGGCTCGGGACGGCAGTGGATGTCGTGGATCTCGCTGGACGACCTCACCGACATCTACCTGCGGGCGATCGTCGACCCTGCGGTGACGGGCCCGGTCAACGCCATAGCCCCCGAACCGGTCACCAATTCCGAGTTCACCCGGGTTCTCGGTTCGGTCCTGCGGCGCCCGACGGTCGTCCCGGTGCCCGGATGGGCCCCGGCGCTCGTCCTAGGCGGGCGGGGTTCGGACGAGCTCGCCCTGGCGAGTCAGCGGATCCTGCCGACAGCGCTGACCGGCGTGGACCACCGTTTTCGTCATCCGTGGCTGGAGAGCGCGCTGGCCCACGAACTCGGTGCCGAGGAGCTCCCCGGGGGGCTGTAGGGGGACAGCGCGTTCAGCGCAGGAGGGTGCAGCGTTCAGCGCAGGAGGGTGCAGCGTTCAGCGCAGGAGGGTGCAGCGTTCAGCGCAGGAGGGTGCAGCGTTCAGCGCAGGAGGGTGCAGCGTTCAGCGCAGGAGGGTGCAGCGTTCAGCGCTGCAGGATCATCGGCACGAGCACGCGACGGGCCAGTGCCCGGATCTGCTCCTCCGTGTCGACCGCGGGCGGGCCGTCCGTCATCACGACCAGTGAATGGAGGAACCGGCCGACCACGCTGGCGACCTCGCGGGAGAGCTGCTCGCACTCCTCGTCGTCCATCTGGCGGGTGTGGACGTCCGCGTTCCACGTGCTTCGGACGAACTGGGCGAGGATCTCGGTGATCGCGTCCAGGACCGTGTCGGACTGGCCCGCGAGCAACGCCATGGCCTCGACCTTGTCGACCTCGACGAGCCGACGTAGCAGTTCGTTCTGCCGGATGTCGAAGACGGTCCCGACCAGCAGGTCCTCGATGTGCCTCACCGGGTCCCACTGCAGGGACTCGAAGGGCGTGTAGCGCGCGTTGACGGTCATCATCAGGCGCTGCGCCTCGTGGGCGTAGATGGCGCGGAGGATGTCGTCCCGCGGCCCCAGACGCCGGTACAGGGTCACGCGGGTGACACCGGCCGCCCGCGCGATGTCGTCGGTGCTCGTGCCCTTGATGCCACGCTCGGCGAACACCGCGGACGCCGTCTCGATCAACCGGACATCCTCGGCGTCAGGCGCGCGGCCACCACCCAGGCCAGTGTTACGAGTCACGCCCCCATGTTACGACGCCCGGCCGAGGTGGCTGCGCGGAATGCCACCCGTCGGGGGTCACCGCCGGGGCTGGTCGCCACCATCGACGGGGTAGGCACCCTCGCCCGACCGCTGGTCAGCGGCCTGGTCGAACCCGGACGGCTGCCCCGGCCCGGGAGCCTGAGGCCCGCCGATCGCGGGGGTGTCCTGGCCTGCCGACTGCGAGGGGCTGTCGGGCGCCACGCCACCCTCCGACTCCGGGACCATGTCGAACACGCCGGGCTTGGGCTTGGGCCGGCTCGGCTGCTCGTCCATCACCGAGGTCGTACTCTTGGCCGCCGCCTCCGCGGCGGCCACGGACCGGGCGATCTCCGGGTCGGTGGAGGTGTCGAACCACTCGTCGGGCGCCGACGGCAGATCGGCATCGGAGTCGACGTCGGCCGGCTCGTAGCGGAACACCCCGTCGTCGTCCTTCTTGGCGACGGACTTGACGAAGTTCTCCAGCGAATCGCCGAACTGCGAGGGGATCATCCACATCGTGGCGGCCTCGCCCTTGGCCATCTCCGGAAGGTTCTGCACGTACTGGTAGGCCAGCATCTCCGGCGTGGGCTTGGAGGACTTGACCGCGGCGTTGACCCGGGCGATCGCGGCGGCCTGGCCCTCGGCCACGAGGTAGCGGGCTGCGCGCTCACCCTGGGCGCGCAGCATGCGGGACTGCCGGTCGGCCTCGGCGTTGAGGATCGAGGCCTGCTTGTTGCCCTCGGCGTCGAGGATGGCTGCCTGCTTGGCACCCTGCGCCGTGGTGATCGCGGCCTCGCGCTGTCCCTCGGCGGTGAGGATGGTGGCGCGCTTCTCGCGGTCGGCCTTCATCTGCTTCTCCATCGACTCCTGGATGGACATCGGCGGATCGATGGACCGCAGCTCGACCCGGGCCACGCGCAGGCCCCAGCGTCCGGTCTCGGAGTCGAGCACCCCGCGCAGCTGCTTGTTGATCATGTCGCGGCTGGTGAGCGTCTGCTCGAGGGTGAGCCCACCGACGACGTTGCGCAGGGTGGTGGTGGCCAGCTGTTCGACGGCCACGATGTAGTTGTTGATCTCGTAGACCGCAGCCTTGGGGTCGGTGACCTGGAAGAAGACCACCGTGTCGATGCTCAGTGTGAGGTTGTCCTCCGTGATCATCGACTGCGGCGGGAAGGTCACGACCCGCTCGCGCAGATCGACCTTGGCGCGCACCCGGTCGATGAAGGGGATGATGAGCGTGAGCTGGCCGCTCACGGTGCGTTGGTAACGGCCGAGCCGTTCGATGACCGCGGCCTCCGCCTGGGGGATGAGCTTGACCGAGCTCACCACCACCGAGGCGATGAGGATGACGATGACGGCGAGGAAGATCAAGCCTTCCATGGTTCCTCCGATGCTTCTCGTGCGTGTCCGCTGGCCGGAGACCAGCGCCTTCTAGATGCCACGCACGACGATCGCCGTGGCGCCCTCGATCTGGTGCACGAGGACCTTGTCCCCGGCCTCGAACGTCTCGCCCTCGAGGAGCGGACGCGCGGTCCAGGTGTCGCCCGCGATCTCGACCAGTCCGCCGCCCGCACCGATCGCCTCGACGACGGTGCCGTCCCGGCCGGTGAGCGCGGCGGTGTTGGTGTCGTGCTCGGGGAGTGCGGCGAGCAGGCGCCGCCGGACGAGGGGGCGGACCCCCAGGACGAGGACGAGGGAGACGAGGGCGAACGCCAGGGCCTGCCCCCAGACCGGCGCGCCCAGGAACGCCGCGGCCGAACCGCCGAGGGCGCCGCCGGCGAGCATGAGCATGAACAGCTCGCCCCCGGCCGCCTCTCCGGCGGCGAGCAACACCGCTGCTCCGAGCCAGGCCAGTCCCACATGCATGACACCGAGCCTACCGACAACGGGCGACGGGCAGGAGGTCTCCTGCGTGCGGGACTAGGCTGCTGGGACGTGTCGACTCTGAAGAAGTTCGCGTGGCTGTCCGTGGCCACGGCGATCGTGACCATCGTGCTCAAGATCGCGGCCTGGTGGGTCACCGGTTCGGTCGGCCTGCTTTCCGACGCCGCGGAGTCCGTGGTCAACCTCGTGGCCGCGGTGATCGCGCTCGGCGCCATCACGGTCGCCGAGCGCCCGGCCGACGACGACCACCAGTACGGCCACTCCAAGGCCGAGTACTTCTCCGCGGGTGTCGAGGGCGCGATGATCTTCGTCGCCGCCGCGTTCATCCTGGTCGTCAGCGTCGAGCGGCTGATCAATCCGGAACCGCTGGAGGCACTCGGCATCGGTCTGGCGATCTCGGTGGGCGCCGCCGTGATCAACGGCGTGGTGGGTGTGGCGCTCGTGCGAGCGGGGACCCGTCACCGGTCACCCACCCTGAAGGCCGACGGCAAGCACCTCGTCACCGACGTCATCACGTCGGTCGGCGTCGTCGCCGGGCTGGCACTGGCCTGGGCCACCGGCTGGGAGGTGCTCGACCCGATCGTCGCGATCGGCGTGGGACTGAACATCCTGTTCATCGGCTATCGACTGGTACACGAATCGGGGATGGGATTGATGGACGCCACGCTCCCCGACGAGGACAACCGGGCGATCGAGGAGGTCCTCGAACGCCACCGCGAACCCGGCCGCGTCGACTTCCACGAACTGCGGACGAGGGAGTCGGGCAGGTGGCGCTTCGTCGAGTTCCACGCGTTGGTGCCCGGTCAGTGGAGCGTCGAACGCGGGCACGACCTCGTGGAGACCGTGGAGCAGGAGATCCACGCGGTCCTGCCGAGCTCGCACATCACCACACACCTCGAGCCGATCGAGGACGAGCGGGCCTACAACGACGTGCACCTGTGATGCGCCGCGCGCAGCCCGGCTACGCGACCTCGGCGGCGGTAGTAGCTCCTGCCCGCGACGTTCTGCTGGTGCCAGTACCCGCGTAGCAGCGGAGGCAGGTCGGGGATCCAGAACCGGTCCTCCAGCGGCGTGACGGGGTCCGTGGCTCCGAGGGGCACGTCCGCGTAGACGATCCCGGGCCCCTCGTCCGTGCGTCTGGTGGCCAGGACCGTGCCCGAGGCGTCGACGATCTGGGTGGCGCCCACGAACTCCGTGGCGTACGGCACCGATGCGTCGGAACCGGGCAACAAGAGGAAATCCGACCGCAGCGTCCCGCAGTGGGAGGCCTGCAGCACGGGCGCGCCCAACCGCCGGGCGAACTCCGCCGGCGCGTTCTCCGACAGGTTCCTGTTGTACCGCGCGAGCGAACCGAGCGCTCGCCGGGTCAGCCCGCCCCAGTTGTCCGGGACCGTCCACCAGTGGGTCCCGGTCACCGCCACCGCGACGCGCCCCCGGAGCCTGCGCACGGTCCCGGTGCGGATCAGCTCCCAGCAGCTCGCCACCCCCACCCCGCCGAGCCCGGTGACGAACGCCCCGTCGTCGCTGCCGTCCGCGTAGAAGCCGCCGCCGGTGTAGAAGCAGTTCTCCCACATCGTCGGCAGGTCCTTGTCATGGATGTGCACGCGTCCGTCGGGTTCGACCAGGTGATAGCGGTTGAACACCTCGTCGTCGTCGGCCACGAGCATCGACCCACCGACGGTGACGGAGTGGCGTGCGGCGAGGCGTCGGAACATCTCGACGGCCACGTTCTCGCGCGGCAGGACCGCGTCGTGGACCTGCCCGCGCATCGGCACCGGCGACGTGCAGAACTCCGGCACCGCGATCAGGCGCGCGCCCCGCCCGGCGGCCTCCACGATCATCTTTTCCAGTCGACCCAGTGTGAGGTCCACGTGCCCCGGCACGCCTTCCAGTTGCACTGCCGCGGCGTGCACCACCTGCGCGTCCATGAGGCCTCCCGTGTGCGATCGCGCGCGAACGAGCGCGCAGGTCAGCGCGCTGTCCTATGGTCGTGAAGCATACAAATCACGCACTGCTGTCAAGTGCACTTCGGAAGGATCCATGGAACTCGGCCTCGACACGCGCCTCACCCTGCTCGCCGCGGGTCTCCTCTTCCTGCTGGCGCTCGGCCTGGGGGTGTGGAAGTACCGGCAGATGGCCACCACCGCCGATCACCTCGCCCACCCGTACGTCGACATCGCGCACCGGGCTTCGCTGCTGTACTCGTTCGCGACGCTGCTCATCGCCGCGTTCGTCGAGCTGAGCAGCTGGCCGACCTGGGTGAACCTGACAGCGGCAGCAGTGGTGGTCTTCTTCTTCCTGGTGGCGATCGGCAGCTACATCCTCCACGGCGCGCGGAGGGACACGACCAACCAGTTCGAGCACCCCACGGCGACGCTGCACATCGGCATGGTGGCGCTCATCGTCGGCGAGATGGGCGGGTTCGCGGTGCTGCTGGCGGGGTTCGTCGTGGGGCAGTTCGGGGGCTGAGCCGGCCCCGGGCGGGTTTCGGCGACCGTTCGCCCGGGATGATGCGGTCGGCGGTCGTAGTCTCGGCCGTGTGGGTCATCCGATCATGTTCGACGCCGCGGATCCGCTGCTGACGCGTCTGCGGGAGGTGTGCCTCGCGCTGCCGGACGTCGGCGAGAAGATCTCGCACGGCCGGCCCACCTGGTACACGACCAAGGTGTTCGCGGTGTACGGCGGCTCGGTCAAGGGGGATCACTCGGACCCCCTCCTGGCCCGGGCACTCCTGTTCCTGCCGGATCCGGGGGAGCGCGCGGCGCTGGCGCAGGACGAGCGATTCCACGTCCCGGCGTACTACGGGCCGGCCGGCTGGCTGGCATTGCCGCTGGACGGTGGAGTGGACGGTGGCGGCCGTGGACCGGACTGGGATGAGGTGGCTGAGCTCGTCGAATCCTCGTACCGGCAGACCGCCGGGGGCCGGCGGGTCGCTCGTCTGGACGACCAGCGGGGACGCCCCGGCGACTAGGCTGCACTCATGCCGCTCCGCCCCCGCTCCGAGGCCGCCTCGCCACGCAGGCGCTCGTCCGACGGCATGGACCTGGGGACCCGGGCGCTGGTGCTGGGTGTCGGGGCCCTGGTGATCTCGTGGGTGCCGGTGCTCAACATCATCGCGTTCCTCGCGGGCCTGATGGCCGTCGCGTTCGGCCTGCTCGCCCGCTGGCCCACCGGCTGGCTCACCAACGACGATGCGAACCCACGTCGCGCACTGGCGGGCGTGGTCCTGGGCGTGATCGCCCTGGTGGTGTTCGTGGTGACCGCGGTGCGGTACTCGGCGCTCTAGCGCGCGTTCGACACGACCCAGCCGATCGCGGTGCGCATCCGGCGGGCGAACGTGCCGGGGTGGGTGGCACAGACTGCGTGGCCGGCGTGGATCGGGAACACGGCGCTGTGCGGCAGCAGATCGGCCATCTCGTCCTGGATCCACTGCGGGAACGCGAGGTCACGGGTGGTCTTGACCACCGCGACGGGCAGGGTGAGTTCGTGGAGCCAGGGTGTCGAGTTGAACCCGGCCACCTGGGCGATCACGGTGCGGTGCGTGGCGAGCGAGACCGACGACAACTCGCGCAGCGCCCACGCGTGCGGCCTGAGCGCCTCGTCGTCGACCTGTTCCTCCACCACCTCGCCGACCTCCTCCGGAACGGTGTTGAGCAGCGGCTGGGAGCGGGTGAACCCGCTGAGTGCGACCTTCTCGAGGGCATTGCGCTGTGCGCCCGTTCCGGTGGCGGCCAGCACGAGGCCGCCGAGCCGGGAGGGGTCGCGGCGGGCCGCCAGCTGGGCGACGATCCCGCCCATCGAGTAGCCGCCCACCACCGGTGCCGCCAGGTCGAGGTGGTCGGCGACCCGCAGCACGTCCTCAGCGAGGGTCTCGAACCGGAAATCCCCGTGGAAGCCCTTGCCGTGCCAGCGTTGGTCGAACGCGATGAGCCGGTACTCGCCCCGCAGCCGTTCGAACGTCTGGTACCAGTTCAGCATCCCGGTGGCCGCCATCCCGTGCAGCAGGATCGCCGGTGCGAGGTGCTCCTCGCCGGTGTCGTGGACCTTCGTGGTGACACCGTCCGCGAGCGTGACGATCCGCCCGGGTGGCAGATGCGCCAGGTCGGGGATCATCCGCGGTAGTCGCGCGGCCGTCCGCGGCAGCGAGACGATCGACCTCCTGGACACAGGGCACCTCCTGGTAGTGGTATCCGATTGTGTGTCACCGGGCGGGCGGGCGCATCCGGCCGCGCGGGGGCGCACCTGCGGTCAGTCCACCGAGACCAACCCCCGGTCCTCGAGGAAATCGCGTGCGACCAGCGCGGGATCCTCGCCGTCGACGTCGACACGCATGTTCATCTCCACCATCACCTCGTTGGTGAGGATGTCCACCAGCGGTGCGAGGACGTCCTCGATCTCCGGGTGCGTGTCGAGCATCTCACCGCGGACCACCGTCGCGAGGTTGTAGACGGGGAAGAAGCGCTGGTCGTCCTCCAACACCAGCAGGTCCAGGCCCTTGATCCGGCCGTCGGTGGTGTAGACCTCGCCGAACCGGCACTCCCGGCCGACCGAGGTCGCCTGGTAGATGATCCCCGGCTGCATGATCGGCGTGGGCACGGCGTCCGCGTCGAACCCGTAGGCCTCCGCCAGCCCGGGCCAGCCGTCGCGACGCACGGAGAACTCAGTCTCCATGCAGGTCAGAGCCGCCTGTGGATCGGTCCGGGCCAACTCGGCGTACTCGGAGAACGTGCGCACCCCGGTCTCCTCGGCGGTGGCCCGGTTCATCGCGAACGAGTAGGTGTTGTCCACGGTGGTGGGGGCCAGCCACCTCAGGTCGTGCTCGGCCAGGTCGGCGTCACGCACCGCCTCCCACTGCCCCTGCGGATCGCGGATGGGGTCGGAGTTGCCCAGGTAACTCATCCACGCGGTGCCGGTGTACTCCATGCCGATGTCGACCTGCCCGGTCACCAACGCCTGGCGGAAACTGTTCGACCCGGCCAGTGACGACATGTCGGACACCTCCATCCCCGCGGCCGCCAGCAGGAACTCCACCAGGTAGCTGGCGATCACGCCCTCGGTGAAGTCCTTGCCGCCGACCGTGATGCGCACTCCCTCCAGCGCGGGGACGGTGCCCTCGGGGCCGGGGCCCACGGGCAGCGGGACGGAACCGCCGTTGTTGAGCCCACATCCCGTCGCCAGCATCACGGTGGCCAGGAGCGCGGCGACCAGGCGCCTTGTTCGTGTCAACGCTGTTCGCGTCAGCCCGGCGCGCGCGGGGATCGTGCCGGTCATCGCAGCCCCTTCGGATTGAACAGGATCTCGCCGACCCCGCCGAGCCAGTCGACGAACAGCGCCAGGCACACCGCCAGTACCGAGCCGACCACGAGGGTGGTGTAGTCCTGCAGCCGGTATCCGGTGTCGATGAAGATCCCCAGGCCGCCGGCGTCGACGAGGAAGCTCAGCGTCGCCGTGCCGACCGCCAGCACGAGGGTGGTGCGCAGGCCGGCGAGGATGAACGGCACCGCGAGGGGCAACTCGACCGTGCGCAGGACCCGTCCGCTCGACATCCCCTGTCCGCGCGCCGCGTCGATGAGTGCGGGGTCGACGTTGCGGATCCCCACGATGGTGTTCCGCAGTACCGGCAACAGGGAGTAGAACGCGACCGGCAGCACACCGATCCAGAACCCGGTCCGGTTGGTGGCCAGGAACAGGAGCACGATCAGGCCGATCGCGGGCGCCGCCTGGCCGATGTTGGCGAACCCCACTGCCACCGGTGCGAGGAACCGTGTCCGTCGGCGGGTGAGCAGGATCCCCAGCGGAACGCCGACCGCCACGACGATCGCCACGACCGTCACCGTGATCTGCACGTGCTCGAGCGTGCGCTGGGTGATGGAGGCGGCGTTGAGCGAGGCCTTCTGCGTCTCTTCCAGTTCGCCGGAGAACGCCCACCACAGCACGCCGACGGCCGCGGCCACGATGAGAAGCGGCTGCACGATCAGCCGCGCGGAGTCCTGGAGGGCGGCGACCCGACTGGCAGAACCTCCGCGACCAGCGGCGCCCCCACGACCGGCGGAGCCCCCACGCGTCGCCGTGGCGGGGGCGCTCACGGCGCCACGTCCTGTTCGGCGAGGCCCTCGTCGTTGTGCCGGTGGTGGATACGCCGCAACTCGGCGACCAGGTCGTCGATCCCGATCGTGCCGCGGTAGGCCCCGTCGCGGTCCACGACCACCGTGGTGGCGCTCGCCGTCGACAGCAGCCCGTCCAGTGCCTCCTGCAGCGAGGAGTCGACCGTCACGGTGCCGGTGATCGGCAACCCGCCCGAGCCCAGGTCCGACATCCGCGACACCCGGTCCCCGCGCACCCAGCGCAGGGGGCGGCCGGCGTCGTCGAGCACCACGGCCCACTCGTCGCTGGTTCCGCGCAACCGGGCCGCGAAGTCGGTCGGGCTCTCGGAGGCCCTCGCCGTCGTCGCCCCTTGCAGTTCCACGTCCCCCACGCGCCGGAGGGTCAGGGTCTTCAGCGCGGCGTCGTCGCCGATGAACCCGCTCACCGTCTCGTCGGCGGGGTTGGTGAGGATCGCCTCCGGGGTGTCGAACTGCAGCACCGACGAGCCGGGGCCGAGCACCGCGATCCGGTCCCCGAGCTTGACCGCCTCCGAGAAGTCGTGGGTGACGAAGACGATGGTCTTGCGCAGCTCGTCCTGCAGCCGCACGAGCTCGTCCTGCAGCGACGCGCGCGTGATGGGGTCGACCGCGCCGAACGGCTCGTCCATGAGCAGCACCGGCGGGTCCGCGGCCAGCGCCCGGGCCACGCCGACGCGCTGCTGCTGACCGCCGGAGAGCTGCGCGGGGTAGCGGTCGCGGTAGTCCGACGGGTCCAGTCCGACCAGCTCCAGCATCTGGTCCACCCGCTCACGGATGCGCGACTTCTTCCACTTGAGCAGCCGCGGGACGGTGCCGACGTTCTGCGCGACCGTCATGTGCGGGAACAGCCCGGAGGCCTGGATGGCGTAGCCGATGCTGCGGCGCAGGGTGTCGGCGTCGAGGGTCAGGTTGTCCTCGCCGTCGATGGTGATCGTGCCGGAGGTGGGCTCGATGAGGCGGTTGATCATCCGCATGGTGGTGGTCTTGCCGCAGCCGGACGGGCCCACGAAGACGGTGGTCCGCCCGGCCGGCAGTTCGAGCGAGACGTGGTCCACCGCCGGGCGCTCCTGCCCGGGGTAGACCTTGGTGACGTCGTCCAGCACGATCGGCACGCCGGATACGGGTTCTGAGGTGCTCACTGGTTCCCCCTGATGGTGAGACGTCCGAGCAGGACGAGGAGCGCGTCGAGGACGAGCGCGAGGACGACGATGAGCACGGTCGCGGTGAGCGCCATCGGCAGCGCGGTGGGCGTGCCGACCCGGGACAGGGCCGCGAAGATGAGGTTCCCCAGCCCCGGGCCCTTGGCGTACGCGGCGATGGCGAGGATGCCCATCGACATCTGGGTGGAGATGCGGATCCCGGCGAGGATGGACGGCCACGCCAGCGGGATCTCGACCCGGCCCAGCACCCCGATCCGGCTCATCCCCACCCCGCGGGCGGCGTCGACGGTCGCCGCGGGCACGGCGTCCAGGCCGACGATGGTGTTGCGCAGGATCGGGAGCACCGCGTAGATCACCAGTGCGGTCATGGTGGGCAGCACGCCCAGGCCGAGGACCGGGATGAGCAGTCCGAGCAGCGCGAACGACGGGACGGTCAGGGCGGTGGCGGCCAGGCCGGTGGCGATCGCGGACCCCGACCGACTCCGGTACACGGCCACCCCGAGCGCGACCGAGAGCAGCGTCGCGATGAGCACCGCCTGCACGGTGGCGCTGACGTGCTGCCAGGAGTCCGTCGCGAGCTGGAGCCGGCGGGTGGAGATGAAGTCCATCAGGGCGGTCATCGCATCTCGGCTCCATCCGTGGGTGGTGCGTTCCGTGTTCGGGTGCGCCCACGGTAGCCGGATCGGCGGGCGTAGAGGGCGCACATGCGCCGATCCGTCGGGACGGTGGCGGGGCGTGGTGCACCATGGGGGCATGACGTCACGGCCCGCACGCCCCCTGGATCACGACCTCACCGAGCGCCTCGACGAGCTCCTCGCCGCCAGTGGCCGCATCGCCCGCCGGCACTTCCACGGTGACCTCGAGTCTTTGGCCGCCGCGGACAAGAACGGCATGACCGACGGCGGTGGGACAGGCGAGGGCGGGGCCGACGGCGGCGGGACAGGCGACGGCCGGGGCGGGAGCGGTGCCACGGATGGCCGCTTCGACCCGGTGACCGAGGCCGACCGTGCGATCGAGGCGCTGCTGCGGGCGGGGATCTCGAACGTCTACCCGGGCGACCGGATCGTGGGGGAGGAGAACGGCGAGACCGGGCCGGCCGGCGCCGCCCGGACCTGGTACCTGGACCCGATCGACGGCACCAAGGCGTTCATGACGGGCATGGCAGGGTGGGGCACGCTCGTCGGTGTGGTGGAGGACGGCCGCGCCGTGGCCGGGTGGATGGACCAGCCGGTCCTGGGCGAGACCTTCGCGGCCGTGCACGGCCGCGCCACCGTGCGGCGCCGCTCCGACGGTCCGGGCGCGATCGACCTGCGCGCGTCGGGGTGCACGGAGCTGTCCGAGGCGATCATGTACACCACCCACCCGTCGATGTTCGGTGACGACGGCGAGGTGCGCAGCCGCTACGACGAGCTCGGCCGCCGGGTCCGCCTGCAGCGCTTCGGCGGGGACTGCTACGCCTACTGCATGCTCGCCGCGGGGCGTGTCGATCTGGTCGTGGAGGCCGACCTGAACTCGTACGACATCGTGGCGCTGATCCCGATCATCGAGGCCGCGGGCGGCGTGATCACCGGCCCGGACGGCCGCCAGCCGCTCGAGGGCGGCACGGTCGTGGCGGCCGCGACCCCGGAGCTGGCGGAGCAGGCGTGGGCGGTGCTGGGGCACGGACCTGGGGTGACCGATCCCCTGTTCGGCGTCGACCGCGCGCCCACCATCCTGGGCCCCGGCGCCGTGCACGTACCCGACTGGCTGAGTCGGGAGCAGCAGGAGTTCCTCCTCCGGGCGTGCGTGGACTGGGCCGCGGTGCGCGTGCCTCGCTCGATAGTGCTGCCGGGCGGGGGCCGGATGTCGGTGCGCACGTTCAGCCTGGGGCGCCACTGGGTGCCGTACCGGTACGACGACGACGAGGTGGTACCGCCGGTCCCGGACTGGCTGGTGCGGGCGGCGCGGAACGGGCTCGCGGCGGCAGCGGCGGTGGAGCCGGCGGTCACGGGGTCGGCACACACGCCCGGGGCCGACCGTACTGCTGACTACACCCCGGATACCGCCCTGGTGAACCTCTACGGCCGTGGATCCACGATGGGCCTGCACCAGGACCGCGACGAGGCGTGCATGGCACCGGTCGTCTCGCTGAGCCTGGGTGATGCGTGCACGTTCCGCTTCGGGACCCCGGAGCACCGCGGGCGCCCGTACACCGACGTGCGCCTGGAGTCGGGCGACCTCGTGGTGTTCGGCGGGCCGTCGCGGATGGCCTTCCACGGCGTCCCGAAGGTCTTCGACGGCAGCGCCCCCGCGTGGTGCCGCGAGGTGCTGGGCGCGGAGCCGGGGAGGGTCAACATCACGCTGCGGGAAACCCGGCCGCCTACGCTGGGCGAATGACGTCTGGGCAGAACCCGTCCGCCGGCCGGAGCCGGACCATCCTCGTGGTGGCGCTCGTCGCCGTCCTGGCGGTGGTCGCCGCGGTCGTGACGGTGGTCGTCTCGTCGGCGACGTACGCCCCGGGGGTGCGCACCCTGTCCCCGAAGATCCAGGTGGCGGCCGGTTCCGACCATGTCGATCCCGAGACCGGCCTGGTCATCCGGGTCCCCGAGGGGTGGCGCGCGGAGTCGGGGGAGCTGGTCTTCGGCAGTACCGTCATGAGCCCGGTCGCGGCTGCCGACGATCCGAGCCGCTCGGACGGGGTCGTGCTGGCCGCTCGCCTCACCGAGGACCTGTTCGACCCGGAGAACCCGGACAACCAGCTCGCGGCGCTCGCACTGGCCAACGGGATGGGTCAGTTCCTGCTCCCCGTCCCGGGGCGGCCGGTCGAGGAGCGGATCGAACCGCTCTCCACGCGCGTCGGCGACGGCTGGTCGGTGTCGTTCCGGGTGCTCCCCACGGTCCCACAGGACATCATCGGCCCGGAGGGCGCGCTGGTGTACTCGGCGGTCGTCGGCGAGGGCGCGCAGCGCTTCTGGCTGACCTACGTCAGTCGTCCGGGCGACGGCACCATGGCGTCGCCGCACGCGGAGTGGGCGGACGAGATCGTCGAGCGCCTGCGGCCGGCGGAGGGATCGATCTGACCCCGAGTCCGCCCCCGGCTCAGGGCCGCATGCGCCGAAAGCCCACCACCGGGTTGCCGCCGGCGAGTCCCTCACGCGACGCGCACACGGCCTCGACCTGCGCGCGCGCCTGGTCCCGCACCGGCGTCTGAGGGTCGAGCACCGACAGGTACTCGGAGTGCTCGGCCAGCGCGTCGACGGCCGGCTCGACGAAGCCCTTCACGTCGACGTAGTGCGTCACCTCGGGCGAGGACTCGAACCACATCTGCGGACGCCCCTCCGCGGCGTCCACCCCGACCGCGGCGACCAGGTCGTCGTACGCGGCCCCCACGGCCGCTCCGAACTCCATGTGATCGCTCTGGTTGGGCATCCCCGGCCCGAACTCCTCACCGGAGTACAGGGAGATGACCACGTCCGGGCGATGGCGGCGGATCGCGTCGGCCACCGCGTCGCGCAGTTCGGCGTTGTTGACGATCCGGCTGTCCGGGAAACCGAGGAACTCCACCTCGTCCACCCCGACGATCGCCGAGGACCGCCGCTGCTCCTCCTCGCGGATCGGTCCCGCGATCGCCGGTGCCATCCCCTCGATGCCGGCCTCGCCGCTGGAGGCCAGGACGTAGACGATGCTGCGGCCCTCGGCCGTCCACCGCGCCACCGCGGCGGACATCCCGTACTCGGGGTCGTCGGGGTGCGCGACCAGGACCAGCCCCCGGGTCCAGTCGGTGGGGAACGCCTCGGGCACGGAATGGCCCGAGGATGCCGGGGTGGTGGCCTTCTCGGGCTGGGCTGCGTTCTCTGGCCGGTCCGGGGAATCGTTCATGACCCGAGTATGGCCCTCCTCGGTGCTCGCGTGCCCGCCGTCGCCGGAACGGGCACACGTAAACTTGCCGCGAACCTCATCGTCGTCGTCGTCCCCTCATGGAGGCCCCCAGTGTCCGCACTCTTCCCCGACTACCGCCCCACCTGGGAGACCGACGACCACCGGCTGCTCCGAGAGCACGCCCGCGCGTTCTTCGCCAAGGAGATGACGCCCAACCAGGAGAAGTGGTCCACGCAGAAGCACGTGGACCGCGAGACCTGGCTGCGCACCGGCGAGGCCGGCCTCATCTGCCTCGACGTGCCCGAGGAGTTCGGCGGCCAGGGCGGCGACCCGGGCATGGAGTACCTCGTCACCGAAGAGCTCGTCTACTCCGGCGACACCGCGTTCGGCATGGGCGTCGGCTCCACCATCACCCCCCACTACGTGGCGAACTACGCCACGGAGGAGCAGAAGCGCGAGTGGCTGCCGAAGATCTGCTCGGGTGAGTGGATCTCCGCCATCGCCATGACCGAGCCCGGCGCCGGGTCAGACCTGCAGGGCGTGCGCACCACCGCCAAGCGGGACGGCGACCACTACGTCATCAACGGCTCCAAGACCTTCATCTCCAACGGTGGCTCCGCCGACTTCGTGGTGGTGGTGGCCAAGACCGACCTCGACGCCGGCCACAAGGGCATGGCCCTGTTCGCCGTGGAGGCCACGACGCCGGGCTTCGAGCGCGGGCGCGTGCTGGAGAAGATGGGCCGCCACGGCGCCGACACCGCCGAGCTGTTCTTCAACGACATGCGCGTGCCCGCCGCCAACCTCCTCGGCGGCGAGGAGGGGCAGGGCTTCTACCAGCTCATGAACCAGCTCCCGCGCGAGCGCCTGGCGATCGCCGTGGACGCGCTGGCCATGGCCGAGGCCGCCGTCGTGGAGACGCTCGAGTACGTCCGCGAGCGGCAGGCGTTCGGCAAGCCGATCCTGGACTTCCAGAACACCCGCTTCGAGCTGGCGCACTGCAAGACCCAGGTCATGGCCACCCGCACGTTCGTCGACCACTGCATCTCCCGGGAGATCGCAGGGGAGCTCGACGCCGTCACCGCGTCGATGGCCAAGCTCCAGGCGACCGACATGCTCGACGACGTGGTCGACCGCTGCCTCCAGCTGTTCGGCGGCTACGGCTACATGATGGAGTACCCCATCGCCCAGAAGTTCGCCGGCGCCCGCGTCATGCGGATCTACGGGGGCACGAACGAGATCATGAAGGAGGTCATCGGTCGGGCGCTGTGACCGATAACCGTCGATAGGAACAGTTCAGGACCGTTCCGAAGGGGGTGGCGAGGTGTCGGACGCGGTCGTGCGCGATGTTGTGGTGATCGGCGGGGGCCAGGCGGGCCTCGCGGCCGGTTTCTACCTCCGCCGCGCCGGCGCGGACTTCGAGATCCTCGACGCCTCGGACGAGCCCGGCGGCGCGTGGCCGCACACCTGGCCGTCCCTGCGGTTGTTCTCGCCCGCCGACTTCTCGTCCCTGCCGGGCCGCCGCATGCCCCGCACCGACGACGGCGCCAATCCCGGCGCGGCCCACGTCGTGGACTACCTGCGCGGGTACGAGGAGTACTATGACCTCCCCGTGCGGCGCGGGGTGACGGTGGTCGCCGTGGAGCGGCCGGGGGCAGGGCGAGAGGGCGGCTACGCCACCAACGCCACCAACGGCGACGACGGCCACGACGACAACCACGACGACGACCAGGACCACGACGACAAGGTGTTCCTCATCCGGGCCGCTGACGGTCGCTCGTGGCGCGCACGGGCGGTCATCAGTGCGACCGGTACCTATCGACGCCCCTTCGTCCCCACCTATCCGGGAGCCGCCGACTTCCGTGGCCGGCAGCTGCACAGCGCCGCCTACCGGGGCCCGTCGGACTTCGAGGGCAGGCGCGTCGTTGTGGTCGGTGGCGCGAACTCGGGCGCCCAGATCGCCGCGGACCTCGCGCGACCACTCGCCGACTCCGGCGGGTCGCTGACCTGGTGTACAACCGGCCCGCCCCGCTACCTGCCCGACGATGTCGACGGCCGCGAACTCTTCCGCGTCGCCAACGCGGCCATCCGGGGCGTGGGGGAGTCCGGCGGCGGCATCGCCGAGCTGGGCGACATCGTCGTGGTGCCGCCGGTCCGCGCAGCCCGTGACGCCGGCCTCCTGGAGGCGACGCCGATGTTCGAGCGGTTCACCGCGGCCGGTGTGGAGTGGTCGGACGGTCGACGCGAGCCGGTCGACGCGGTGATCTGGTGTACCGGCTTCCGGCCGGCGTTGGGTCACTTGCGGGGGTTGCTGCCGCGTCGCGACGGACGGGTCCTCACGAGTGGCGTCGAGGTGCCGGGCGTCCCGGGACTGTTCCTGCTCGGCTACGGCGACTGGTGCGGCGCGGCGTCGGCGACCCTTATCGGGGTGGGGCAGTGGGCGAAGGCGGCGGTGGCCGCGTCGCTGGGGTGAGCACGACGGTCCCGCGTGTTCTCGGCTGGGGCTATTTGATGATGTGTGACCCTTGCCTGTTCGAATGTGCGTGCGTATCATAGAACACAGATTCGAGACCGTACGCACGGGCAGGGGGTGGGGCACATGGGCGGGAACGAAGACGCCGCGGCCGGTGGTCCGTCCCCGTCCGGTGGCGGCGCCGGTTCCGCGGCGCCCGTGTCGCTGTCGGGGTTGCGGGCGGCGGCGCGTGAGGGGTGGATGGGCGAGAATCGTGCGGCGGCGCGCCGGTTCGTGGCCTGTTACGAGTTGTTTGTCGAATGCCAGCGCCGGGAGGAGTCCGGGGCGGGCGGCGGTGAGTGTCGGCCCGGTCATGCGGTGCTCGATCCGATCGATGTCGCGGCCGGGTACGTGGTGTCGGCGATGGCGATCTCGACGGGCCGGGCCGAACGGATGATCACCTTCGCCCTCGATCTGCACCTGCGGTATCCGGCGATCCTGTCCGCGATGGCGCAGGGGCGGCTGGATCTGCAGGCTGCGAATATCCTGGCCTCGCAGATGGCCACCGTCCACGTCGATGTGCTCGAGGCGGTGCAGCGGCAGGTCGTCGAGGAGTACCTCGCCGCGATCGAGGGCGGGGTGCGCCTTGGTGAGAAAGCCATCCGCGGCAACGTCGATGCGATCATCGCCCGCTACGACGCGAACGGCATCCGCCTGCGCCGTCAGGAAGCGGCCCGCACCCGCGGGGTGCGGTTCCACAAGGGCGTCGACGGCATGTCGAGTGTGTCGGCGATCCTGGCCACCGAGGAAGCAGCCGTCCTGGCCGAGGCCCTCGACCAACGGGTGAAAGACCACAAGTACGCCGACGCCCAAGCCGCCGCCAACGCCGGCGGCGGCGGCGCGGCCGACAGTGATGGCGCTGGCGAGGTCGAGGATTACTCGATCGCCGAGCGGCGCGCCGACGCCCTGATGTCCCTGGTGTGCGGCGATCCCGGCCTAGCCGGCACCCCCACCCGCCCCGGCCGCCCCGGCCGGCCCGGCGCGCCGGGTGCCGGGGTGGCGTTGCGGCCGAAGGTCACCGTCATCGCCACCGGCAACACCGCCCGCGACGCCGGCGGTGCCCGGGTGGAGTTCACCCGCTCCGGCCAGGCCGCCCTGCAGGCCCTGCTGGACATGCTCGCCACCAGCGACGGAGCCACCTTCGAACCCATCGATCCGCGCATCGGGGCCGCCGATGACGCCCGCGCCGCCCTGAAGTACCGGCCCGGTGCCCAGTTGGCCCGCCGGATCCGGCTGCGGGACGGCACCTGTCGCCACCCCGGCTGCGCGATCCCGGCCGAGGCCTGCGATCTGGACCATGTGGTGCCGTTCGATCACGCCGACCCCCAGCGGGGCGGACACACCATCGAGGCCAACCTCGCGGCGATGTGCCGGCGGCATCACCGGTTCAAGACCTTCTCCGACTGGATCTACGACCTACAGCCCGACGGCACCCTGCTGGTGCGCACCCCGGACGGTTCGACCATGCTCACCCGGCCCTCCGGCCCACTGGCCGAGTACCGGCGTGAACAGGCGCGCGCCGAGACCGAGGCGTGGACCCGGCAGCAACGTCGCAGCCCCGGGCCCACCGGTGACGAGCAGGCCGACGCGGAGCCGACGTTCTGGTCGCGCCGCGCCTCCCGCCACCGCACCGAACGCCGCAACACCGAACGCCGCAAGGCCGAAAGCGCTCGCACCTTTGACCCCACCCCACCCGCGCCCGGCACGGGCACGGACGCCGCCGGCTCCACCACCGGCGCGGCCACCGACACCACGCCCGAGAAAGCCACCCCCGCCAGCGCCACCCCCGAGAGCGCCAGCCGCTGGTGGGCCCGCAACAAACCCCACCACAGCGACATCGAAAAAGGCATCCGCGCCCTACTCCACGAACGCCTCGACGAACTCATCGACCCACCACCGTTCTAGGCGGCTGGGTGGGCGCAGACCAGTGGGGCGTGGGTCAGTAACCGGTGTAGCGCTCCGGCTCCTCGCCGAAGGTGAATCCGCGGCCGGAGATCTTCTCGGGCGTGATCTCGACGAAGTTGTACTTCAGGGTCGGGATCCAGGGCTTGAGCCCGAGATCCTCCGCGCGGTTGATCTCCGCGAAGCTGTCGAGCCGTCGCGCCGTCCCACGCACGACGATCGACCAGGCATCGTCGCCCTCGATGTGATCGACCTGGAACACGACATCCGGATGGACCGTGATTCCGGCGAGCTTGGAGCCCTCCGCGGTGCGGAAGAACAGCTTGCCCTCCGGGGAGAGCGCGTAGTTGACGGGGAAAATGTCGGCACGGCCCTCGGAGACGGTGACCAGGCGTCCCAGGGAGACGGTGCCCAGAAGCTGCAGACTTCGCGCCTCGTCGAATTCGGTGATCGGGTTGGCGTCCATGCCCTGATTCTGTCACCGCAGAGCCTTCGCCGGAACCGTTGTCGGAGACTGCGCCGTGACCGACCTCACTCCCCGGCGGCCACCTGCACACTCATCGTGTTTTCAGGTAACGAATTGGGGAAGGGTGATGCAACAACGTGGGGACGTCACTACGGTGGACACCGACTATGAACCCAGGAGAACGAGTAGTACCCCGTAACCCTGATTCGTCCGACGCGCTGTTCCGTGTGCCCACCGCGGCCGACGGAACCCGCATGTGGGAGATCGCCCGAGACAGCGGCGTTCTCGACCTCAACTCCTCCTATGCCTACGTGCTGTGGGGGGCGGAGTTCTCGGAGAGCTCCGTGGTGGTGGAGGTCGAGGGCCGGGTCGTCGGATTCGTCACCGGATTCATCCGCCCCTCGGAGCCGGACACGATCTTCGTGTGGCAGGTCGGCGTCGACGCCGACCAGCGCGGCAAGGGACTGGCGGCGCGACTGCTGCACAGCCTCATGGACCGGCTGGCCGAGCGCGGCGTGGTGCGCCTGCGCACCACGATCAGCCCGGACAACGAGGCGTCCCAGCGCACCTTCGGTGCCGTCGCGCGAGACCGCGGGATGACGCTGTCCGACGAGGACTACCTGAGCTCCGAACTCCTCGGCGAAGGTCACGAGCAAGAAGACCTGTACACGATTTCCTAGACGAGGGCGCGCGGGCCGCCCGGCCCGCCACCGTCGCCCGCCTCTTCACAAATGGAGTGATCTGAAGACCATGACCGAGTCCACGCACGACACCAGCACCAATACGGACATCTTCTCCGACCGCGAGTCGGAGGTCCGTAGCTACTCGCGCAACTGGCCGGTGGTATTCGACACCGCCAAGGGCACCACGCTCACGACCGTCGACGGAGACGAGTACCTCGACTTCTTCGGCGGTGCCGGCGCACTGAACTACGGCCACAACGACGACGACATGAAGAGCGCGCTGTTGGAGTACATCCAGCGCGACGGCGTCACCCACTCGCTCGACAAGTACACCGTCGCCAAGCGCGCGTTCCTGGAGACCTTCTCCTCGAAGATCCTCGAGCCGCGCGGGCTGGACTACAAGGTGATGTTCCCCGGGCCGACCGGCACCAACGCCGTGGAGTCGGCACTCAAGCTGGCCCGTAAGGTCACCGGCCGCGAGGCCATCATCAACTTCACGAACTCTTTCCACGGCATGACCCTCGGATCGCTGTCGGTGACCGGCAACTCGATGAAGCGCGCCGGTGCCGGCATCCCGCTGGTCCACGCCACGCCGATGCCGTACGACAACTACTTCGGTGGCGTCACCGAGGACTTCCAGTGGATGGAGCGCGTCCTCGTCGACTCCGGCTCGGGCATGAACCGCCCGGCGGCCGTGATCGTCGAGTGCGTCCAGGGCGAGGGAGGCATCAACGCTGCGCGCGCCGAGTGGCTGAAGGCCCTCGACGAGCTGTGCAAGCGCCACGACATCCTGCTGATCGTCGACGACGTCCAGATGGGCTGCGGTCGCACCGGCGAGTTCTTCTCGTTCGAGTTCGCGGGCATCAAGCCGGACATCGTCTGCCTGTCCAAGTCGATCGGTGGCTACGGCCTGCCACTGGCGGTCACCCTGTTCAACCGCGAGCTCGACGAGTGGACCCCGGGCGAGCACAACGGCACCTTCCGCGGCAACAACATGGCATTCATCACCGCCGACGTGGCGCTGCGCAAGTACTGGTCCGACGACACCCTCCAGAACCGCACCCTCGAGAACGGTCGCATCCTGCGCGAGCGCTTCTCCCCGCTGGTCTACAAGTACGAGGGAAAGCTCGAACTCCGCGGCCGCGGCATGGCGTTCGGTATCGCCTTCCTCGAGAAGCCGGAGCTGGCCGGAGAGGTCATGGCCCGGTGCTTCGACAAGAAGATGCTGGTCGAGACCGCCGGCCCGAGCGACGAGGTCGTCAAGTTCCTCGCCCCGCTCACCCTGACCGACGACGAGCGTGATCGCGGCATCGAGATCTGCTACGAGGCCGTCGACCACGTCCTCGCCCAGCAGTACCTCTGAGCGCCCAGACCACACACCCTCGACCCACGACCTCGCCGAGGAGGCCCCGCATGATCGTTCGTACCACCGCAGAGATCACCGACACCGACCGCCACATCAAGGGTAACAACGGCAACTGGGAGTCCAAGCGCATCGTCCTGGCCGACGACCGCGTCGGGTTCTCGTTCCACGAGACCACCATCGCGGCCGGCACTACCAACGACTTCCACTACGCCAACCACATCGAGGCCGTGTGGCTGACCCGTGGCAAGGGCACCCTGCGTGACCTGACCAACGACAAGGAGTACCCGCTCGAGGCGGGCTCCATGTACCTGCTCGACGGCAACGAGAAGCACCAGGTCATCGTGGAGGAGGAGATGCAGATGCTCTGCGTCTTCAACCCCCCGGTCGTCGGCGACGAAAACCACGACGAGAACGGCATCTACCCGCTCCTGCGTCTGCAGGACGACGGCTCGGTCGTTCGCGAGAAGTAGACTCCGGGTCGCTTCCGGGCCCTCCCCGGTCGATTTCGTCCAGTGCGGACGAAACCGGCCGGGGATTCTCGCGTTCTGGGGCAGTATCTGTACCCGTGCCCATCTTTGACACCCGTCCAGTCGCCATCATCGGGGCCGGGCCCTCCGGCCTGGCCGCAGCCCGCAACCTCGACCGTCAGGGCGTCGCCTGGGTGGGCTTCGACCTCGCCGGAGACGTCGGCGGGCTGTGAAACATCGACTCCCCGCGAAGCACGGTCTACGCGTCGGCCCACCTCATCTCCTCCGCCCGCACCACGGAGTTCGCCGAGTTCCCCATGCCGGCCGACACCCCCGACTACCCGGACCACCGCCGGTTGCTGGCCTACTTCCGCGACTTCGCCGACCACTTCGGCCTACGCGAACGGTTCCGCTTCGGCACCGAGGTGGTCCGCGCGGAACCGGTGAGTGACGCGCGCGACTCCGGGTGGCGACTCCACGTGCGCGCGGTGGGTGGGGGCGGCGGTGGGACCGACGACGACGAGGTGGGCCCCGGGCCCGAGGCTGACGCCGGGGAGTTCTCGGCGCTGGTGATCGCGAACGGCACCCTCTCCGAGCCCAAGATCCCGGAGTTCGCGGGCCGGTTCAGTGGCGAGGTCCGCCACACCAGCCGCTACAAGTACCCGCGGGAGCTGGCCGGGAAGCGCGTCCTCGTGGTGGGCGGCGGCAACAGCGGCTGCGACATCGCGGTCGACGCCGTCCACCACGCCGCGTCGGTCGACATCAGCCTGCGGCGCGGTTACCACTTCGTGCCCAAGTATCTCTTCGGCCGACCCGCCGACACCCTCGGGTCCGGCGGCCGCCCCCTGCCCCCGCGGATCAAGCAGTTCATCGACTCACGCGTACTCAAGGCCTTCACCGGCGACCCGACCCGGTTCGGTTTCCCGGAGCCCGACCACAAGATCTACGAGTCCCACCCCGTGGTGAACTCGTTGATCCTGCAGCACGTGGGGCACGGCGACATCGGGGTCCGCGCGGACATCGACCGGTTCGACGGGCGAACCGTGCACTTCGTCGACGGGACCTCCGGCGAGTACGACCTGGTCATGCTCGCCACCGGCTACGTGCTGGACTACCCGTTCATCGACCGCCGCCACCTCGACTGGGCCGAGAGCGCCGCCGCGCCGGACCTGCACCTCAACATCTTCCCGTCGGCCCGCGACGACCTCGCCGTACTCGGCATGCTCGAGGCCTCCGGCATCGGCTGGCAGGGCCGCTACGAACAGGCCGACCTCGTCGCCCGCTATCTCGCGGCACACCGTGACGACTCACCGGCCGGGCGTGCGGCCCTCGCCGTCGTCGACTCCTCCCGGCGCGGCCCCCGCCCGGACCTCACGGGCGGCTACCACTACCTCGGGCTGGACCGGATGGCCTACTACGTCAACAAGAGCGCCTACCGCGGCGCCGTGACCGGGCTGGTCGCGCGCATGGAGGCGGCGGGTTCGGACTCCGCGCAGACACCGGGGGCCGGCTCGTGAACGTCGACGACATCCGGATCGCGTTCGACTCCGGGTCCCTCACCACGCTGAAGATCGTCCTGGGACTGATCCTGTTCGGCATCGCCATGGACACGCGGCTCTCCGACTTCCGGCTGGCGCTGCGCAAGCCAAGGGCGTTCGCGGTGGCCGTGGCAGCACAGTTCGCGCTGCTGCCCGCGCTGACGTTCCTGCTGACGCTGCTGCTCGGCGTGCAGGGGTCGGTCGCGCTCGGCATGATCCTCGTGGCGTGCTGCCCGCCCGGCAACGTCTCCAACATCCTCACCCACCGGGCGCGTGGCGACGTGGCCCCGTGGGACATGCTCAGCGAGGTGCTGCTGGTCATCGCGCTGCCGTTCGCGCTCGGGCTGACCGTGTCGCACCTGCTGCCGCAGGTCGCCGCGCGCACCCACCGCGTGGTGGGGGTTCTGTCGTTCGTGGCGCTGGGCGGGATCATCGTGATCGCGGTCGCCAACAACTGGTCGCTGTTCGTGGCCTACATCGGGGTGGTGGCGGTGGCGGTGTTCCTCCACGACGCGCTCGCCCTGGGCCTCGGGTACGGCATCGCGCGTGGGTTCCGGCTCGACGTCCCCGCCCGCAAGGCCATGACGTTCGAGGTGGGCATCCGCAACGCCGGGCTGGGACTGCTGTTCGTGTTCAGCTTCTTCGACGGACTCGGTGGGATGGCCCTGGTCGCCGCGTGGTGGGGTGTGTGGGACATCATCGCCGGGTTGGTCGTCGCCGTGGTGTGGGCGCGGCACAGCACGGCGAACGCCGAGAACAGGGAGGTCACGGCATGAAGGTTCTGGTCACCGGCGGCAGCGGGTTCCTCGGCAGAGGGGTGGTGGCCGGACTCGCGGCTGCCGGGCACGAGGTGACGAGCGGCGACCTGCTGGTGCCGGACGACCCGGGCGCCCCCGGGGTGCGGCACGTGCGCCTCGACGTGACCGACGCCGCCGCCGTCTCCACCGCCGTTGCGGGGCACGACGCGGTGGTGCACCTGGCCTCGATCGTCGACCCCGACGGGATGGGGCGCCACGCCGCTTACCGGGTGGATGTCGACGGCTCCCGTCACGTCCTCGACGCCTGTGTAGAACACGGGGTCGGGCGGCTCGTCGTGTCCTCGTCGGGCGCGGCCTACGGCTACCACGCGGACAATCCGGTGCCCATCACCGAGGATCACCCGGTCCGCGGCACCAGCGCCTTCGCGTACAGCCACCACAAGGCGCTCGTCGAACACCTGCTCGCCGACGCCCGCCGGGAGCACCCGGAGCTGGAGCAGGTCGTGTTGCGCGTCGGCACGATCCTGGGCGACGCCGTGGACAACCAGATCACCGCCCTGTTCCACCGGCGGCGGCTGCTGGCCGTGCGGGGGTCGGACTCGCCGTTCGTGTTCATCTGGGACACCGATCTGGTGGCGATCGTCGTGCGCGCGGTGGGTGACGGGCCGCCCGGCACGTTCAACGTGGCCGGCACCGGCACGCTGACCATCCACCAGATCGCGGCGCGGCTCGGCAAGCGCACCCTCGCGATCCCCGAGCCGGTGCTCAAGGCGGTCCTCGCCGTGGGAAGCGCACTGCGGGTCAGCCGCTACGGGCCCGAGCAGACCGGCTTCCTGCGTTACCGCCCGGTGCTGGACAACACGCGTCTACGGACGGTCTTCGGCTACACGCCTGAGCTGACCAGCGCCGAGGCGTTCGACCGCTGGCTCGCGGGCCATCCCGACGCACGGGCGTGACGCCCCGCGCGGGGCGGCCGGCAGGGCAGAATGTCCGGGTGTCGACCATCGTGTTCCTCCACGCCCATCCCGACGACGAGACGTCCCAGACCGCGGGGATGATGGCGCTCGCCTCCCGCGCCGGGCACCGGGTGGTGACGGTGTTCGCCACCGACGGCGATCACGGTGAGCGCCCCGAGCACCTCGGACCCGACGGCGACCTGGTGGAGCACCGGCGAGGGGAGGCCCGTGCGGCGGCGGCGGTGCTGGGCGTGGCCCGGATCGACTGGCTGGGGTACCGGGATTCGGGGATGACCGGGTGGGAGCAGAACGATCACCCGCTGAGCCTCCACAGCGCCGACGTCGACGAGGCCGCCGCGCGGGTGGCGCGGATCTGCGACCGCGAGGACGCCGACGTCCTGGTGGGCTATGACCACCACGGGAACTACGGGCACCCCGACCACATCGCGGTCCACCGGATCGCCCGGCGCGCGGCGGAGGTGGCCGCGCGACGTCCCCGCCTGATGGAGGCCACGACCAATCGGGACACCCAGGTGGAGATGCTCGACAGCCCCGCCGCGGCCGAGTTCATGCAGGCTCTCGCGGCCGGCGGGATGGACCTCGACGCGGATCGGATCCGGCAGGCGATCCTCATCGGCGACGACGGACAACCGATCGGGGTCGCGGAGTCGGAGATCGCGTGGGCGATCGACCTGCCGTCGGACGTGATCGACCTCAAGCGCCGCGCGATGCAGTGCCACGCCAGTCAGACCAGCGACATCGGCATGATGCTGGCGTTCCCGCCGGACATCTACGCCGCGGCCTTCGGCACGGAGTACCTCATCGAGCCCGACGCGAGTGGGTCCGGAACGGACGTGCCGATGCGGCGCGGGTGGCCGTTCGGCTAGCTCAGGGCAGGTCGAGCGCGCGGACCCAGTCGCCGTGGCCGTGCGCCGTGGCCAGGGGGCGACCGTTGACGGCGACGACGAAGATGCCCTTGTGTCGACGGAGCGACTCCGGGACCTGCTCGGCGACGTTCGGGCAGGAGGGTCACACCCTCGACCGAGATCCACACACAGTCCAGCTCGGTGACCCGGCGGACGAACTCGGCGCGGGCCGGCGGCTCGAGGTAGCCGAGCACCGCGGTGTGGAACACCACCGGTGTCGATCCCGCGGGACACGCGGCGACGGAGGCCTCCAGCTCCTCGACCAGGTCGCCGGCGATGATCTGCGGCGGGTCGGCGGCCGCGATGTCGAGCGCGGCGTCCAGGCGGGGCACGCGCTCGGCCTGCTGTCCGGGCCAGACCAGGCTGCGTAGCCAGTCGCGGGAATCCGGGTCGGCTGGATCGATGGGGGAGAGGTCGACGCCGCCCCGGTGGACGACCTCCGGCAACGCGCGGGGCAGCGGGACGCCGTCGCGCAGGTCGCAGTCCAGGACCGGGGGCGCCGCGGGAGAGTCGACGATTGCGGGCGTCAGCTCGCGGGTGACGCCGCCGTCGAGCGTGTACCGGTAGGCGTAGCGGTCCGGGTAGAGGCACAGGCCGGCGGAGGCGCCCATCTCCACCAGCGAGAGCGGTCCGGGCAGCAGGGACAGGAACGGCAGGAGCACCGCGCAGCGCTTGGCCTCGTTGGTCTGCGTGGAGTGCGTGAGCGCGATCTGTTCGATCCCCGGCCAGTGTTCGTGGACGAAGTCGCGGAAGGCCGGGTAGTCCTCGGTCTCGGGCGCACCGGCGTGACGGGCGGCGGCGAAGAACAGTGCCGGCTGACGCTTGATCCGGGGCAGCGAGGCGATGAGGTCGCTGGTGTCGGGGTCGTCCGCGATGCCCCGGGCCCAGGAGAGGTACACCGGGGTGCGTCCGCGGACCTCGAACTCGGCGAAGTCGGAGTAGCGGGCGGGGACGTCGTCGACGTGCGCGGAGTCCATGGTGCCCAGCGTCGCACACCCGTTGTCGGGAGGAGGGCTGGCCTGGCCACATCCCACCCGGTATGTTGGTGATGCATCAATAACCTCACGCCGATCTCTGGAGGCCCTCATGGCTGCCGACACCGACTTCACGCCCGCCAGGAACGCCTCGACCGACGGTGAGTTCGTCCGCGACGCCACCTACATCAACGATCGCGTGGTGGCGGACGTACCGGCCGGGTCGGAACCGGTGGGGGACAGGGTGGGCGAGATGCGGTGGCCGGTGGAGCCCGGCCGCTATCGACTCATGGCCGCCCGCGCCTGCCCGTGGGCCAGTCGCACCATCATCGTGCGCCGTCTCATGGGACTCGAGGGCGCCATCTCGATGGGCCTCGCGGGCCCCACGCACGACGTCAACTCCTGGGTCTTCGACCTCGACCCGGACGAGCGCGACCCGGAGACCGGTCTGCACCGTCTGCAGGAGGCCTACTTCAACCGGATCCCCGACTACCCGCGCGGCATCACGGTCCCCGCGCTGGTCGATCTGCCCACCAAGTCGGTGGTGACCAACGCCTATCAGAAGCTCAACTTCGATCTCCTCTCCGAGTGGACGGCCTTCCACCGCGAGGGCGCCCCGGACCTGTACCCGGCCGAGCACCGGGACGAGATCGACGAGCTGGACTCGTGGATCTACCCCACCGTGAACAACGGCGTGTACCGCTGCGGATTCGCGGCGGACCAGGACGCCTACGAGCAGGCGTACGACGAGCTGTGGGAATCGCTGGACCGGCTCGAGGAGCGGCTGTCCACGCGCCGCTACCTCGTCGGCGACACGATCACCGTCGCGGACATCCGGTTGTTCACCACACTGGTCCGCTTCGACGCGGTCTACCACGGCCATTTCAAGGCCAACCGCAACAAGATCTCCGAGATGCCCGCGCTGTGGGGCTACCTGCGGGACCTGTTCCAGACCCCCGGTTTCGGTGACACCTGCGACTTCCCGCAGATCAAGGAGCACTACTACGACGTCCACCGGGACGTGAACCCCACCGGTGTGGTCCCCAAGGGGCCGGACCTGTCCGGTCTGCTCACCCCGCACCACCGCGAGGAACTGGGCGGTCGACCGTTCGGCGACGGCACCGCACCCGGGCCCATCGAGGACCCGGCGGAACGCATCGCGGAAGGCCACGGCGCGGCCTGAGAGGGCGGTGAACGCCTAGACTCATCGCCTGTGACCCCAGCCCTCCCCGAACCCGGCCGCTACCGTCGTGGCGCCCGACAGTTCCTCATGTTCGGGATCGTGGGTGGCTCCGGCATGGTCGTGAACATGATCGTCACGGTCCTGATGAACAAGGCCAACGGCGGGACACAGAACGCCCAGGACATCCTCTTCCCGCTCGGGGGGACGGAGTTCAACTTCCGGTTCACCACGCTGGTGTGGATCGTGGCCTTCCTCGTGGCGAACGTCTACAACTTCCTGCTCAACCGGCACTGGACGTTCGGCAAGGGGCACAAGGCGCCGCCCTGGCAGGAGTTCTGGCCGTTCCTCGTGGTGGGGTCGGTGGCGGCGGCCGCGGGTATCTTCATCAAGCTCGCGTTCACCAACCCCACCAGCCCGTTCTACCTACCGGAGCCGCTGTTCCACGAGGACGCCGGGATCAGCTCCCGTGAGTACTGGAGTCAGCTGCTGACGATCCTCATCACGATGCCGATCAACTTCATCGTCAACAAGCTCTGGACGTTCCGGGCGGTGCGCAACCGTCATCACGCGCGTTCCACCACGGATGCGTCGGACGCGGCCGACGCGGTGGTCTAGGCCCCGCCGTGGAGTCCTCGCCGCTGGTCCTGTGGTTCGACCTGATGGGTGTGTTCTTCTTCGCCCTGTCCGGGAACCTGCTGGCGGCGCGGAAGGACATCGACATCACCGGTGGCCTCGTGCTGGGGCTTCTCGCCGGTCTCGGTGGCGGCATCATCCGTGACGTCCTGCTGGGGGTCACCCCGCTCGCGCTGTCGGAGCCGATCTATTTGGTCGCGCCCGTGGTCGCGGCGGCGGCCGTGTACCTGCTCGGTTCGCTCATCCACCGCGTGCAGACCCTGATCGTCGCGTTCGACGCCGCGGGCCTAGGGCTGTTCTGCACCTTCGGCACCGCGCGGGCGCTGGATCACGGGATGCCGGTCGCGTCGGCGCTGCTGCTCGGGGTGGTCACGGCGGTGGGCGGCGGGTTGCTGCGGGACGTGGTCGCCAACGAGATCCCCGCGGTGTTCAGCGGCTCCAACCTGTATGTCATCCCGGCGGCGACCGGTGCCGCCCTGACGGCCCTCGCCGTGGCCACCGACACCTGGGGGCCGATCGCCGCGACCGTGTTGTCCTTCCTCGTGTTCGCGTTCCGCATGGTCGCGTGGTGGCGACAGTGGCGTGTCCCGGCACCGGTGCGGAGCTGGACCGTGCGGGACCTCGACGTGCTGCGGCGCCGCGAGCGGTCGGTGTTCGGCCGCCCGCGCCGGGAGGGGAGCTCTGCCGGCGAGCGGGACGACGGCGAGCGGGACGACGGCGAGCGGGACGCCGGCGAGCGGGACGACAACGAGGGCCGCGACCGCGACGACGACGCTGATCCCGACGGCCTCCGAGACTTCCGGCCGGGCCGACGTCGGTAGGGTTGTCCGGTGCAGTACTACCTCAGCCTGCTGGGTTTCGCGGCGATCGATTCGCTCAACCTCCTGGCCTTCGCCGTCATCGCGGGCCTGTGGCTGACCTCTGCCGGACGCGGGGTCGCGTTCGCGCCGCGGGCCGCACGGTTCACCGGCGGCGCGTTCTGCGGCATCGTGCTGCTCTCGCTGATCTCGGTGTGGGTGATCGGCAACAACCAGGAGTTCGTCCGCAGCCTGTTCTACAACCTGTGGGCGATGGTCGCGCTCGGCGTGGTCGGCCTCGTCATCACGGTCATGGGGTTGCGGCAGCCCGCCGAGGCCAAGGAGGAGAGCGTCGAGGCGCCGCTGACGCAGAACATCCTGCAGAAGTTCGGGATCATGGCCACGGGTGTCGCCCTGGGCGTCATCCAGTCCGGGACGTCGGCGCCGTTCGCCGCGGGGATGGTGCTCATCTCCTTCGCCGAGACCCCGTGGTGGTCCAAGCTGCTGCAGATCCTGTTCTTCGCGATCATCGCGATCCTGCCCAGTGCCGGGTTGATCGTCGCCCTGGCGCGGGTCCGGTCGGGCGGGATCACCGCGGCCACCCGCCGGATCGACCGGTTCCTGTCGTACGGCCGCGTGGCCGGGCGAGTGCTCACCCTCGTGGTGGGGGTGGCGCTGCTGGTCCTGGCTCTGGTGCGGATCGTCCAGCTCACGGGCGTGCTGTCGTAGCGCGGTCCTAGGGTGGCGGGCGACCGCCACACGGGTGGTCCGATGAACCCGGGAGACCTCATGCAGACCCAGACCCAGGCACAGATCCAGACCCGGAACCAGACCCAGAACCACGCCTCCGCCGCCGGCACGGTGCTCTGCGAGGACGGACTGAGGCGACCTCCCTGGGCGGCGCGCGACCCCCTGCTGCGGGAGTATTACGACACCGAGTGGGGCGTGCCCGTCCGCGACGAGGCCGGCCTGTTCGAGCGGCTGGTCCTCGAGGGATTCCAGTCCGGGCTCAGCTGGGTGACGATCCTGCGCAAGCGCCCGGCCTTCCGGGAGGCGTTCGCGGGGTTCTCCCCGGACGCCGTCGCCGCCTTCACCGAGGACGACGTGGCCCGGCTCATGTCCGACGAGCGGATCGTGCGCAACCGCCGGAAGATCGACGCCGCCATCGCCAACGCGCGTGCAGTGGTAGCCCTGCGGTCCGAGGGCGGGCTCGGGGAGCTGATCTGGTCGTACCGGCCGGCGACCACCCCGCAGCCGCGGACCGCGGACGAGGTACCCAGCCGCTCGCCGGAGTCGGAGGCGCTCGCGAAGGAGCTCAAACGACGGGGTTTCAGCTTCGTGGGACCGGTGACCGTCTTCGCGCTGATGGAGGCGATCGGGGTGGTCGACACCCACCTGGTGGATTCGCACCGTCGCGGATCCTCGGGCGTGTGGACCGGGGGCGCGGCGACTCTGGAGGGCGCGGGCTGACCGGTCAGCCGGGTGGCCCCGGCAGTGCGGGCAGTCCGGCGCGGGGGGCGAGGTCGGGGATCGGTGCGGACAGTGCGGCGGCGCCCTCGACCTGCCCGGTGGCGGGGCCGCCCACACAGCCGGGGATCCCGCGCAGTGCCGCCATGCGCATCAGGGAGCGGTCGAGGGCCTGTCTGCTCAGCGCGCCATTGGCCAGGGCCTGTTCGACGGCGTCCAAGGCCTCGCCGATCCCGGCCGTGGTGATCCACAGCGGGGAGTCCGCGCCGGCGATGAGCGACTCGGCGACCGCCCGGGGCAGCGGGAAGGCGTCGGTGACCGCGCGCATGCCGGACAGGTCGTCGGTGAAGATCGGTCCGTCGAACTGTTGAGCCCCGTAACCGTGGCCCTCCCGCAGGAGTCGGTACGCCGCCGGTGAGAGCGAGGCCGGACGGTTCACCCCGGTCAGTCCGGGCACCTGCTGGTGGCCCAGCATCATGCCGGCGCCGGGGGTCCCGGCGAGTTCGGCGAACGGGTGCAGGTCGTGAGGCACGAGCTGGTCCAGGGGTGGCACGGTCACCGACTGGTGGTGGCTGTCGCCGGAGGAGCGGCCGTGGCCGGGGAAGTGCTTGAAGACCGGGGCCACACCGGCGTCCTGCAGTCCGGTCGCGAACGCGCGGGCATAGCGCACCACGCGGGCCGGATCGGGGGAGAAGGAGCGGTCCCCGATCACGGCCCCGTCCGGTTGCGCGGACACGTCGACCGAGGGGGCGAAGTCGACGGTCACGCCCATCCCGCGCAGGAACTCGCCGCGCGCGCGGGCCGCCGACCGGACCTGCTCCGGACTCATGGTGGCCGCCATGACCCGGGCGGACGGCAGCGGGCCGGCGTAGGGGGCGATGCGGGACACGCGGCCGCCCTCTTCGTCGATCGCGACCAGCAGCGGGAGGGGACTGTCCTGCTGGAGACGGGCGAGCGCGTCGCCCGAGACCACCTCGCCGACGACGCCGCCACCGAGGAAGATCCCTCCGATCTTGTGTTGCTCGACCGCCTGCCGGGCGTCTGCCATCGAACTCACGCCGACGGTGAACAGTTGCGCGATCCGCTCCCGCTGGCTCAGTGAATCCAGGGGCGACTCGCACGGCGGTGCAGGTGGCGGCGCGGGCGGCGCAGCGCCAGCCGCTGTCGCTGCCGGGGTGGCCGCAGCGCTGACGGGGGCCGGGTCCGCGGGTTCGTCGTCCGAGCACCCGCTCATCGCCAGTCCGGTGATGAGGACGGCGGCCGTCACGCGGAGCCGGCGGGTGAGGGACACGACCCCCAATGTATCCGGACCGGCGGGTGAGCCGAATTCGAGCGGGGGGCCGGGTGCCACGTTCATCTGCCGTCCACCCGGGTTTGTCATGGTGACACGGTGACGTCGACTCTGGAGCGCAGACTGGGCCTGTCCGATGCCGTCGTCCTGGGGCTCGGCGCGATGGTGGGGGCCGGGGTGTTCGTGGCGTTCGCGCCCGCCGCGGCCCGCGCCGGCTCGCTGGTGTGGGTCTCGCTCGCGGTGGCCGCGGTGGTGGCCGTGTGCAACGCGTTGTCGTCGGCCCGGCTGGCGGCGCAGTTCCCCTCGGCGGGAGGGACGTACGTCTACGGGCGCGAACTCCTCGGGCCGCTGCCGGGGTTCCTCGCCGGCTGGGGTTTCGTGGTGGGCAAGACCGCGTCCTGCGCGGCGATGGCCCTCACGGCGGGCCTGTACCTCTGGCCCGGGCACGCCGGCCTCGTCGCGGCCGCGGCGGTGCTCGCGCTGACGATGCTGTCGGTGCTCGGCGTGCAGCGCACGGCCGCCGCGTCGAAGGTGCTGGTCGGAATCGTGCTGGTGGTTCTGGCGGTGTTCGTCGCGATGGCGTGGGTGACGGGACCCGCGAGTGCCGGTCCGGTGGCGTCACCGCCCGCCGTCGACGGTGAGGCGTGGCCCGCCCGGGTTCTCGGGGTCCTCGGGGGCGCGGGGTTCTGCTTCTTCGCCTTCGCCGGGTACGCCCGCATCGCGACCCTCGGGGAGGAGGTGCGTGAGCCCGCCCGCACGATCCCCCGCGCGGTCGTCGTGGCGATCACCGTGGTGATCGGGGTCTACGCGGCGGTGTTGGCCGCCACGGTGCACCTCCTCGGGGTGGGGGAGTGGCCGCGAGCGCGGCGCCGGTGCTCGACGCGGCCGCGCAGATCGGCGGTGCGGGAGGCGGTGGCGCAGGAGACGGTGGCGCAGGAGACGGTGGCGAGTCAGGCGGTGGCGGGGTGCTCGCGTCGGTGGTCCGGGTCGCCGCCGGGATCGCGGCCCTCGGGGCGTTGCTCGGCGGGGTGCTCGGCGTATCCCGAACGGCGATGGCGATGGCTCGCGACCGGCACCTGCCCGCGCCGCTCGCGGCCGTGCACCCCACCACGCGGACGCCGTACGTCGCCGAGCTCTGCGTGGGCGTGCTGGTGGCCGCGATCGTGCTGGTCGCGGACGTCCGTCAGGCGATCGGGTTCTCCTCCTTCGCGGTGTTGATCTACTACCTCGTGGCGAACACCGCCGCACTGCGCCTCGATCGGCGACGCCGGCGACTGCCGGCCTGGGTGCCGGTACTGGGTGCGATCGGGTGCGTGGTGGTCGCCGGGAGTCTGCCCTGGCAGTCGGTGATCGGGGGCGTCGTCGTCTTCGTCGTCGGCGGCGCGGTCTATGCGGTGACCCGACGCCGGGCGGTACCGCCGGGCGTAGCGTCGGGGGCATGACCCACGACGACACCCGCCACGTCCGGCCCCGTCTCCTGCCGTCCCACCTGCGGCGTCCCGTGATCGGTGCGCCGATGGCGGGCGGACCCACGACACCGGAACTCATCGCCGCGGTCGGCGAGGCGGGCGGGCTCGCGATGATCGGTTCGGGGTACCTCGACGCCGCCGGCCTCCGCGCGGAGATCGCGCGTGTGCGTGAGCTGACGGACGCGCCGTTCGGGGTGAACGTCTTCCTCGTGGACCGCGACGACTCCGACGCCGCCCTGTCGGCGGCGGGTGGACCGGACGCGGTGGCGGGGTACGCGGCGGCGATCGGGCCGGTCGCACGACGGCTGGGGGTCACGCTCCCGGAGGAGCCGGAGTTCACCGACTTCGACCAGGACGCCAGCCTCGCGGCGCTGGTGGCAGACCCGGTCGCGGTGGTCTCCTTCACCTTCGGGATCCCGGATCCCGGCGTGGTCCGGGCTCTGCAGGAGGCGGGGTCGACCGTGGTCGTCACGGTGGCCTGGGTCGCCGACGCACGCCGGGCGGTCGAGTCGGGGGCGGACTGGCTGTCGGTGCAGAGCGCCGAGGCCGGAGGACACCGCTCCACCACGACGGTGGGGGAGGAGCCCGACGGCATCACCACAGTGGCGCTGGTGCGGGCGGTGCGTGAGGCGCTGCCGGAGACGCAGTTCGTCGCCGCCGGCGGGATCAGCACGCCGGAGGACGTGGTCGCCGTGCTCGACGCCGGGGCGGACGGTGTGCAGTTGGGCACCGTCCTGCTGCGCACCCCGGAGGCCGGCACGAGCGACCTGCACAGGAGCGCGCTGGCCGACCCCGGGTTCACAGAGTCCCGGCCGACCCGCTGTTACACCGGCCGCTACGCCCGGGCGCTCGTCAACGGTTTCGTGGAAGAGTTCGATGCGGCCGCGCCCCCGGCGTACCCGCATCTGCACCTGCTCACCGGGCCCCTGCGCAAGGCCGCCGCGCAGGCCGGGGACTCCGAGGTGCCGCCGCTGTGGGCGGGGTCGCGCTGGCGGGCGGCCGACGCCTACGCCGATCGGCCGGCGGCGGAGGTCGTCGCGGACCTGTGGGACCGGGCGGTGGCGCTGCGGGGCTGATCGGCGCCCGGCCGGTTGCGGGTCACCCGGCCCGCCGCTCGGCCTCGGCGGCGATGTCCGCCAGGTCCTGCTCCATCGTCCTGCGGGTCGACTTCTCGGCGAACCGGCCCATCACGGACATCACGACCCGGGAGACCGCGGGGGCGTGAGCGGTGTGTGCACCGAACCGCATCCGAAGGGTCGAACCGCCGTCGGCGTCCGGGGTGATCGTGAAGACGGTCTTGTACTCGGTGCCGCCGCTCTCGGCGACGATGGTGGTGGAGTGTGGCGGCTCGACGGCCAGCACCATCATCTCCTCGGTCGCCTTCATGCCGAACATCTTGCGCGTCTCACGCCAGCGCAGACCGGGCTGGTACGGGCCGGAGGTGAGGATCTCGACCGCCAGCACGCCACTGAGCGTGCGGTGCGCCTCGGGGATGTCGGTGAGAACGGCCCACACGGTGTCGGGGTCGGCGGCGACGTGGCGGGTCAGGTCGAGTTCCATGGCACCACGGTACCGGCGCCTCCGGACGGAACGGGTCGCGACGGAACGGGTCGCGACAGAACGGGTTGCGGAAACGCGGAAACCGGCCCCCGCCGTAGCGGGGGCCGGTTTCACGGTGCACTCGGGCCGACCGAAGCCGGGCCCGGGCGAGGCGCCGTCAGGCGCGTCGGCTCAGTTGGTCAGCGAGCCGGTGGCCTGCGCGACGAAGCCACCGATGGTGGTGAGCACCTCGGCGATGATGCCTGCGCCGGCGTCGACGACGTCGGAGCCGGTGCTAACGGCGGCGGAGCCGGTGGCGAGGCCGGGGAGGAAAGTCTCGATGGAACCCATGATGTGGTCCTTTCGTCGGGGGATGCGACGCCTGGTGCGTCGATCGGTGTGCGTGGTTCCCGGCGAGCTCGGGGCTCATCGGGAACTCACCTCCGGACGCTACGTAGGGCTGCAGCAGGATTCACCCGGTGGGTGTCGAATTCAAGGGCGATCGTGCGCTTTCGCGTTTACTTCCGCAGGCTAGTGGGGGCGATGCCTTTAATGTGATCTACATCTCAATTCGTCGAATTGGAAGCGACGACCCGAGGCGAAAGAAATTGGTTAGCAATCAGCTAAATGAACAACGCCGGCATTCTCCGAAAAGAGAATGCCGGCGTTGAAAGCGACCAGGACCTCGTGGGTCCAGCGTCACTCAGCTCAGAGCGAGTCGACCACGTTGCCGAGCGAGCCGGTCACAACGTCGTACACGTTGGCGGCGGCGGTGGAGCCGGTCGCGACGAAGTCGTCGGCGGCGCTGGAGCCGGCGTAGATGAGGCCGTCGAAGAAGCCGAGGACCTGGTTGAAAATCTGCTCGATCATGTGATGATCCTTTCGTCTGCGGGCGGCGCGAGGGTGCGCCGCTCTCGTGGTGCAGTCCTGCTTTTGGACTCGCGATGTACATCCCGAATCCGCTGGAGGACGTTACGCAGCACCCGCGGAATTGCTACTTCCGGGGAGGTTTTCGCCCGGTGTTCCGGTGGCACACTTTCTTATCGATGCAGATAACGGGCCTCTCGGTTTTTCTCTTGTTAGTGGGGTCACATTCGTGAAATGCCCCGGGGTGAAACCGGCGCCCCGGCCCGACACGGGCGGTCGCATACCGTCGGCGGGCCCCGGCGGGGGAGAATGGTCACCATGACTCCGCCGAACGCCACCGTCGCCGCCCAGACGATCCCGCTCCCGCCGGGCTTCCGCGCCCACTCGGGTGCCGCGGGACTGCGTGAGCGCGGGGATGACGTCTTCGTCGTCGTCAACGACGGTCCCTCCCCGGCGTCGTCCGCAGTGTTCACCCGGTCCCTCTTCGCCGGACCGTCGGTCGTGCTCAGCCGCGCCAATGCTGCGAGCGGTCGGGCGCGCGGCGTGGTGGTCGTGGCCAAGAACGCCAACGTCGCCACCGGCGAACAGGGCATGGCCGACGCGCGCGAGGTGCTCGATCACGCGGCCGCCGCCGTGGGGGCGGCGCCGGAGGAGATGCTCATCGCCTCCACCGGCGTCATCGGCCGGCGGTACCCGATGGACCTCCTGCGCACGCACCTCGACGGCCTGGCCGGTGCCGGGTTCGATGCCGACGCGGTCGCGCTGGCCACCGCGATGATGACCACGGACACCCATCCCAAGACGGCGCGGGTGGAGGTGACGACGACGACGGGCGGCACCGCCGAGATCGTGGGCATCGCCAAGGGCGTCGGAATGGTCGAGCCGGACATGGCCACGATGATCGCGGTGCTGTTCACCGATGCCGCGGTGGAGCCGGGGGTGCTGGACTCGGCGTTCAGGGCCGCGGTGGACGAGACCTTCAACTGCCTGTCCGTCGACACGGATACCTCGACCTCGGACACTGCGATCGCGCTGGCCAGCGGCGCGGGCGACCCTGTTGGCGAGGTCGAACTGCGTGAGGCGCTCGAGGCGATCTGCCTCGACCTGACCCGCCAGCTCGCGCGCGACGGGGAGGGCGCCACCAAACTCCTCACGGTCGAGGTCACGGGCGCGCGGGACCGGGCCCAGGCCAAGCGGGTGGCCAAGGCGATCCTCAATTCCCCGCTGGTCAAGACCGCCGTCCACGGCGCCGACCCCAACTGGGGACGGGTCGCCATGGCGATCGGCAAGTGCCACGACGACACGGACATCGACCCCGAGCGGGTACGCATCGTGTTCGGCGACCTCGAGACCTACCCGGCGTTCCCGGGCGAGGCCGAACTCCAGCGGCTCACGGAGATCATGCGGGCCGAGGAGGTCACCATCGCCGTCGACCTGGGTGTGGAGAGCGGCGCCGGCGTGGCCGACGGGGCCTGCACCGTCTACGGCTGCGATCTGAGCCGCGAGTACATCTCGATCAACGCTGATTACACGACATGAGCCGGCTGCACGACGGGAGCGCGGTGGAGGACCTCGAGGCGATCCGGGCGGTCTTCGCCCGGCGCCTGTACGTCATGGACACCAAACAGTGGGACGCCTACGGACCGTGCCACACCGAGGATGTGGTCAGCGAGTCGTGGGCGGCGAGCGGCGGCGCGGCCGAGGTGCGCGGGCGCGAGGCGCTCACCGCCGCGATCCGCGACACCCTCGACGGTCCGAACCCGGTGACGAGCGTCCATCACGGGCACACGCCGCTGCTGGAGCTGACGGGCCCGGACCCGACCACCGGTGAGCCCACGGCCACCGGCATCTGGGCGATGGAGGATCGGTTGTGGTGGTCGGTCGACGGCCGTGAACGGCGGCTCCACGGCTGGGGGCACTACCACGAGCGGTACCGCAGGGTGGACGGGCAGTGGCTGATCGCCTACCGGCGGCTCGAACGGATCCGCGTGGACACCGGCTGGAGCTAGCCCGCCGGGTTGGGGCTGCGGCGGGCCATGGCCAGCAGCGTGTCGCGGGTGTCGTGCCACACGGTGCCGCTGATGTCGCCCCACGGGTCGTGCCCGCCGGGGACCAGCGAGACCCGGGCCGGGTCGCCGGCGCGGCGGGCCGCCCGGACATACGACTCGGACTGCTCGGGCAGGACCACCTTGTCGTCGCGGCCGTGGACGCACACCACCGGCACGCCGGCGGGAAGATGGGTGGTCGGTGAGGCGTCGACGTAGCGCTGGCGGCGATCGTCCGGGCGGCCACCGAGGAGCCTGTGGACGTACCGGTCGCCGGTGCGCTCGGCCATGAGCAGGTCCGACACCCCGGCCAGGGAGACGCAGCCGGTGACCGGCACGACCGGCCGGGACCCGGGCAGCGAGGACGGTAGCCGCGCCCGCCCCGCGACCCACAGCGCGAGATGACCGCCGGAGGAGTGCCCGGCCACCACCACCCGGCGTAGATCCAACCGGCCGTCGATCTGCGCGGAGACCTCGGCGAGGTGGTCGACGGCATCGCAGACGTCCGCCACGGTGGTGGGCCAGCCGCCGCCGGAGTCCACCCGCCGGTACTCGACGTTCCACACCGCCACGTCGAAGGACGCCAGGTCGCGTGCATGGTTCTCCATGTACGCCAGGCCGAGCGAGTCCTTCCACCCCCCGCCGTGGACCAGCACCACCACCGGCAACGCCGGGTTCGCGGAGTCGGGTAGGTAGAGGTCGCCGAACGTCTGGCCGTCGGTGTCGCCCGGATCGGCGTAGTAGTGGCGGCGGGGCTCGGTCACCGGGACGGCTCCCTCGGGCGGCACGTACGGGCGCGGCCCCACCGAGTCCGCAACCTGGCCGGAACCGGACCCCTCGTCGTCGTCACCCGCCCCGATCATCGACGTCAGGGCCCACCCCGCCGCCCCGCCGAGGCCGGCCGAGAGGCCGATCAACAGCGAGCGGCGGGACAGGTCGGGCCGGGCGCGGCGCGACGTGCGGCGGCTGGGCATGCGGCGGCTGGACCTCCTGGTAGGGGGGCGCCGGCCGGGTCGGGCGGGGGGACTCAGACGGTGCCGGCGACGACGTCGTTCTCCGCGCCATCGTAGAACGGGACGTACCCCTTCTCCTTGCTCAGCACGTAGAGGGGGTCGTCGAACCGCGAGGTGTCGAAGGCCTGCTCCCGCAACTCGGTCTTGCGGCTCTTGTAGGTGGAGGTGTGCTCGAGTTCCTTCGACAACCGGATGAACAGCGGCACCGCGTACGAGGGCAGCGAGTCCCGCAGGTGCTGCGCCAGGGCGGCACCGTCGAAGTCGGACCTGTCGTGGAGACGGATCGCCGCCATGCCGGCCTTGCCGTCCGCGCCCGGCACCGCGACGCCGTAGACCACGGCCTGGTCCACCTCGGGCCGGGCGCTGATCGCCGCCTCGACCTCGGTGGTCGCCACGTTCTCGCCCTTCCAGCGGAAGGTGTCGCCCAGGCGGTCGACGAACGACGCGTGCTTGAACCCCTGGTCGAGCATGAGGTCACCGGAGACGAACCAGGCGTCACCGTCGGAGAAGGCGTCGCGGACGATCTTCTTCTCCGTCGCCTCCTTGTCGGTGTACCCGTCGAAGGGTTGCGTGTCCGAGATGCCGCTGATGAGCAGGCCGGTCTCGCCCGTACCCACCCTGGTCAGTCGGCCGTCGTCGCCGCGGCGCGGTTCGCCCGTCTCGGGGTCGTAGTCCACGATCGCGAAGTCCATCGGGCAGTACCCGGTGGTGCGGGGAACGTTGAAGGCGTTGACGAACGCGATGTTGCACTCGCTGGCCGCGTAGAACTCGCAGATCCGACCGATCCCGAACCGCTCCTGGAACTCGTGCCAGATCTCGGGGCGCAGGCCGTTGCCGGTCATGACGCGGATGGAGTGGTCGCGGTCGCCCGGGCCGGGATCCTGGTTGAGCAGGTACCGGCAGATCTCGCCGATGTAGATGGCCGCGGTCGCGCCGGCCGCGCGGGCCTGGTCCCAGAACTTCGACGCCGAGAAGTGCTCCTCGATCGCCATGCAGGCACCCGCGGCGAGCACGCAGCCGAGGCCCACCGTGAGGGCGTTGTTGTGGTACATCGGCAGCGGACAGAGCAGGACATCGTCCTTGCGCAGGCGCACGCCCGACAGGCCGAACCCGGCCATCGCCTTGTTCCAGCGGTAATGGGACATCGTCGAGGCCTTGGGCAGGCCCGTCGTGCCCGAGGTGAAGACGTAGTAGGCGGTCTCGTCCCCCACGGTGTCGTCGGCTTCCGGCGGGTTGGTGTCACCCCCGTCGTCGCCCAGTGCGTCGAGCTCGTCCTCCAGCCAGGTCAGGTCGGACAGCTCCTCCGGGCGGTGGTTCGCGCGGAACTCGCGGAAGGGCAGGTCGATCGGGGAGCTGACGGCGACGAGTTCGCCGACCCAGTTCTCCCGGGGGACGGACTGGACGGCCTCGGCGCACTCGGCGCCGACGAGCACGACCTTGGACTCGATGATCTTCTGCGAATGGTCGAGGACGTCGCCGCGCTGGTGGTGGTTGAGCAGGCCCACCGACGCGCCGACCTTGACCGCACCCAGGATCGCGAGCATGACCTCGGTGCGGTTGACCATGCAGATGCCGACGGTGTCGCCCCGCTGGACCCCGCGCGCCCTGAGCACCTCGGCGAAGCGGTTGGCCCGCCGGTTGGCCTCCCCGTAGGTGATCTCGGTGCCGAGGAACTTCAGGAAGGGGGCGTCGGGCCGGTCGGCCGCGAGCTTCTGGAAGCGGCGGCCGATGGACACCTTGTGGCTGCTGCGCGAGGTGCGGACGATGCGGAGACCGTTGAGGACGGACGGCAGGTCGGCGACCAGGGAGGGCAGGCCCTTGGCGAGGTCGGCCGGGCTGAGGGTCCGGGCGGCCTCGGACGGGCGGGCGGTGGCGGTGGACGTGTCGGTCACGGCTTCTCCTCTGTGGCGGTGGTGAGTGACTTCGCTGGGTCGCCCGCGAGGCCACGCCAGGCGAGCTCGACGACGACCCCGGCGGCCACCGACGTGGGGATCGAGCGGTGCGCGACGCGGTCGGCGACCGCCTCGCCCGCCCCGACGAGGGCGGTCGCGACGACCTCGAGCACCTCGCGGCTGCGCTCGTCGACGGAGTTCTGCGCGAGGAGGTCGGTGGTCAGATCCACCAGGACCGACCGGGTCTTCTCGACCTCCTCACGGAACTGGGGTTCGGCGAATGCCTGACGGTAGACGACGTTCCACGAGTCCGTGTGCTGGTCGACGAACTCCAGGAACGCCTGGACGACGCCCTCGAGTCTCCGCCGTGGTCCGGCGCTGCCGGTCGCGGCGTCGGTGAGGTGGTCGATGAGCCGCCCGGACTCCCGGACCACGCACGCGGCGAACAGTTCCTCCTTGGAGCCGTAGTACAGGTACAGCATCGGCTTGGAGATGCTGGCGTGGCGGGCGATGGTGTCCATCGAGGCCGACCGGTAGCCGAGATCGGAGAACACGCTGATCGCGGAATCGAGCATCTGTTGCTCGCGGATCGCGCGTGGGATGCGTTTGGTCCCCGTCGTCACAGGTCTCCTCCCGGCGGGCGCGCTGCGGTGCGGTGTGGTGCGGTCTGGTGTGGCGCGGTGTCATGTGCCACACCCAACTTACCCGCCGGTAAGGACTTATGGGAGCCGCTCCGCCGATCCGGCGGGCCGCGGGTGCTACTCTTCCGGCGTCGGTGTGCTCCACAGCACCCGCCGTGAGACATCGTCAGACACTGTCACGTGAACCGCAGGGAGAACCCGATGAGCTTCGGTACCGGAGCGCTCGCCAGCGCAGTCGGCGGAATCGTCCTCGGCGGCATCGTCGCCTTCGGGGTCAACACCGCCATGGCCGAGAACTCCATCCCCGAGGTCGCGCAGCCGCCGGCCGACCAGGCCCTGCTCGGCCAGGTCGAGTACGGCGCGCGCTGATCCCGCGCAGCCGTCAATCCCTCACGCCGGCGTAGGTGATCCGCGGGGCCCGATTCGGCGCCGGCGCGCGTGACGCGGTCGTCGCGTTCCTCGCTTTTCTCCTGCTGGCGTGCCTGCAGTCCCCGGGTCTGGTCGTCCCGGACACCAAGTACGACCTCGTCGTGGACCCCGGGCGCTTCCTCGCCCAGGCCACCCACCTGTGGACCGGGCTGTCCTTCTCCGGCCAGGTGCAGAACCAGGCGTACGGATACCTGTTCCCGCAGGGCCCGTTCTTCGCGGTCTTCGACCTGGTCGGGATGCCGGCCTGGCTGACCCAGCGCCTGTGGTGGGCCGTCGTGCTGACCGTCGCCTTCGTCGGCGTGGTCCGCGTCGCCGCCGCGCTGCGCATCGGCACCCGCGTCACGCGCCCGGTCGCGGGCGTCCTCTACGCGCTCGCGCCGCGCATGCTCGGCGACCTGGGCTCGATCTCGTCGGAGATCTGGCCGGTCGCCCTCGCGCCCTGGGTGCTGCTGCCGGTCATCCGGGTACTGCAGGGGCGGATGTCGCCGCGCCGGGGCGGGGCCGGTGCCGCGCTGGCGTTGGCACTGATGGGTGCGGTCAACGCCGTCGCCACCGCGGCCGCCTGCCTGCCCGCGGTGCTGTGGTGGGCCCTGCACCGTCCGGACCGCACCTGCGCGCGGCTGGCCGCGTGGTGGCTGCCGCTGTCCGCGGCGGTGTGCGTGTGGTGGGCGGTGCCGTTGGTGCTGCTCGGCCGGGTCTCGCCCCCGTTCCTCGACTACATCGAGTCGGCTCAGGTCACCACCCGGTGGTCCTCGGTGACCGAGGTGCTGCGTGGCGCCTCGACGTGGGTCCCGTTCGTGTCGACCGACCGGACCGCCGGCGCGGACCTCACGAGCGAGCCGGTGTTCGTCCTGGCCACCGGGGTGCTCGCCGCGGCCGGCGTCGTGGGGTTGCTGTGGCGCGGGATGCCCGCACGGGGCCCGCTGTTGGTGATCGGCGCCGTCGGCCTGGTGGCGATGGCGGCGCCGTGGGTCGGGCCCGCCGGTGGCGGCCTCGCCGAGACCCTGCGCGCCGTCCTCGACGGCCCGGGCGCCGCGCTGCGCAACGTCCACAAGTTCGAGCCGCTACTGCGGTTGCCGCTGGTACTGGGCGTCGCCCACCTGGTGTCCTGTCTGCTCGCGGGACTCGCGCGGGGCGGCGACGGGGCCGCCCCGGGCGAGACCCCCGCGTCCGCGTGGTGGACGCGCTGGCGCACCCGGAGCGCCACCGGTCGGTGGCCGTGGCGATGGTGGTCGTGTTGGCCGCGGGTGTGTCCGTGGCCCCGGCGTGGCTGGGCAGGCTCGCGCCGGTGGGCGCCCATGAGTCACTGCCCGACCACTGGCCGGAGGCGGCGCGGTGGCTGTCGGAGAACGCGCCGGTGGACCGGCCGGGTGCGGACGGCGAGGACGGCGAGGACGGGGAGGACGGGGAGGACGGGGAGGACGGGGAGTCCGACCCGGCCGGCACCACGCGTGCGCTCGTGGTCCCCGGCGCGTCGTTCGCCCGCCAGGTGTGGGGGGTCACCCGGGACGAACCCCTGCAGCCGCTGGCCCGGACGCCGTGGGCGGTCCGCGACTCCGTGCCGCTGCAGCCGGCCCCCGCGATCCGCGCACTCGACGCCGTGCAGCAACGACTGGCCGACGGCCGCGCCGCGCCCGGGATGGCCGCCACACTGGCGTCGCTGGGCGTCGGGTTCCTCGTGGTGCGCAACGACCTGTCCGAGGACGCCGCCGCGCCGCGCCCGGCGCTGGTGCACCAGGCGATCGACGGCTCGCCCGGGTTGGTGAAGGTCGCCGAGTTCGGCGACCCCGTCGGGGGATCCCGGGTCGGTGACGACGGGGTTGGTGACGACGGGGTTGGTGGCGACGGGGGTGGTGACGACGGGGTTGGTGACGACGGTGCCAGGAACGACGACGAGGTGGTCGTGGTGCCCGATTCCGGGCTGCGGCCGGCCTATCCGGCGATCGAGATCTACCGGGTCGACTCACGACTGGGATCGGATGCGGCGCCGCCCGGACCGCCCCGCTCGGCGACCGCGCCGTACACGGTGGAACTCCGCGACCTCCAGGTCGTCGCCGGAGGGCCCGAATCACTGTCCCGGTTGGACGACCTGCTGGCGTCTCAGGACACCGTCGGCTCGCCGTCCCGGGTCACGCGCCTGCTCGAGGCCGACGCGCTCGCCGCCGGCGTCGACCCGGCGTCCGATCCATTCCCGCGGCCGCGGCCGCTGAACTCCACCGGCCCGGTCTTGACGGACTCCCCGGCGGATCGCGAGACCGACTTCGGCCGGGTCGACCACAACTCCTCGGCCGTCCGGGCCGAGGGCGACCCCCGCCGCAGCCGCGGCACGGTCCCCGACTACCCGGCGACCGTCGCCGAGGACGACCCGGCTCTCACGCGGGCCCGATGGAGGGACGCCCGGGTCACGGTGTCGTCCTCGGCGGCCGACTCGGCCCAGACCGGACCGGTGCGGCCGGCGCACTCCGTCGTCGCCGCCGTCGACGGTGATCCCGACACCGCCTGGCGATCCGGCGGGTACGGGTCCGCGTTCGGTGAATGGATCGAGATCGACCTGCCCGAGCCCCTCGACCGCGGCGTCCTGACGCTGACCGTCCCGGACCCCGCCGCCGGACCGCCCGTCAGCAGACTGGAGGTGCGCACCGACACCGGAACCACGACGGTGTTCCCCGCGGTGGGCGAACAGACCTCCGTGCCACTGCCGCCCGGCCCCACCGGGCGGGTCAGGGTGACGGCCACGGGCTTCGCCGACGGCGGCCGCGGCACCTACCTCGAGGTCTCCGAGATCGGACTGACCGCCGGTGGCCAGGACATCCGACTGCTACGGACCATCGCCCTGCCCGGCCGGCCCGAGGACTCCCGCGCGCCGTCCGGCTGGCTGCTGCGCCAGGAACTGTCCGGCCGCTCGGACTGCGTCCACGCCGGCAGCCCGGTCGAGGGACTCGCCGGGGCCGAGGAGTCCACCGGCGCCGCCAGGTGCGCCCGCGGCCTGGCGATCGACCCCGAGGAACCGGGCCGCTTCGCCCGCCTGCTCGACGTCCCCGCCGCCACGACAGTGATCCCGCGACTGCTCGTGCGCCCACGTCCCGGCCCCGCCCTCGACGACGTCCTGCGCGGGGACCCGGCCACCCGCGCACGGCAGGTCCGCGCGACGGGCGAGTCGCTCGTGGACGACCCCGCGGGCAGGCCGTCGGCGGCCGTCGACGGCGACCGTTCCACCAGCTGGCACGCGCCGGACGTTCCCGCGCCGTCGCTCGCCCTGAGCCTGCCCGGTCGCCAGCTCGTCGGCTCGCTCCGCCTCTGGGCACCCCGCTCCGCGGCCCCCGCCGCGCCCGAGGTCATCACCGTCGACACCGGGGTCCAACGCACCCGCGTCGACCTGGCCACGCTCACCCCGGAGGAGGACGGCTCCGTCGTCGTCAACGTCCCCGCCGACCACACCGATCGGATCACCGTCCGCGTCGACGACACCCGGGACGTGCGCGGTCCCACCGGCGCGCGGCTGCCCACCGGCATCGCCGAGGTGTGGGTACAGGACCCCACCGGCGCCCGCATCGGCGCGCTGCCCGCCGCCGACGACGAGCCCGTCACCCTGACCTGCCGGGACGGGCCGAAGCTGCACCTCGGCGACCGGGTCGTCGGCACGCGGATCACCGCCAGCCGACGGGCGCTGCTCGAGGGCCGCGCGGTCACGGCCGAGCTCTGCGACGACTCCGCCGTCCGGCTGGACGCGGGACCGCAGGAGGTCTCGGTGGACCCGGGTCAGGCGTTCTCCGTCGACACGGTGGGCCTCGTCGTCGTCGACCCGGGAACCGGGAGCCGCACGGGAGGCACCGGGGGCGGCCCCGCGCCGATCCTCGGCGGTGCCCCGCACCCCGCCCGGGCCGTCGCCACCGCGCTGTGGGACGACTCGCGGCGCGAACTGAGCGTGCCGTCCGCGCCGCGCGAACGCGTCCTGGTGATCCCCGAATCCGTCACGCCCGCGTGGCAGGCCCGGCTCGTCGCCGACGACGGCACCGACCTGGCCGACCCGCGTCCGGTCACCGTCGACGGGTGGAAGCAGGGCTGGGTGCTGCCCGCCACCACCACCGGCGCCACCCTCGTGCTCACCGTGCCGCTCGACGCGCCGTACCGCGCGGCGCTGCTCACCGGGCCGCTCGCGCTGCTGCTGGTCCTGCTGCTGTTCCTCGTCCGCGGCAGCCGTGACCGGGCGGGGGCCCGCGCCACGCCGTGGCGCGGGCGCGGACCGTTGACGGTCGCCGCGACCGCCGCGTTCGGGTTCGCGGTGGCCGGGCCGGTCGGGCTGGGGGTGACCGCCGGGCTGACCGTGGGTGCGCTGGTGGCGAGTCGGTACCTCGGAGCCGGGCGGGCCCGGCACCTGCTCGTCGTGGGGGCCGGGGCGGGGATCGTCGCCGGCGCCGCGGTGCTGTCCCGCGCCCCGTGGCCGGACCCGCTGGGCTACGCCGGTGACGGCTGGGGGCCTCAGGTCGCGACGGTGGCGGGGCTCGTCTGCGCCGGGCTGGCCGTCAGCTGGCCGTCCGCGGGCCGTCCGCGCGGCGCGCGCCGGGGTGCCAGCCAGCGTCCGGCCGGCACCTCGACCAGCGCGTAGCTGGCAGCCGCGACCACCGTCGAGACCACCGCGGTCACCAGCCAGATCCGCAGCATCTGTCCGGAGAACATGGGCACCGCCGCGATTTGGAACGCGAAGTGCAGGACCAGGACGTGCCACAGGAACACGCCGTACGACCACCGGCCCAGGGTCGTGAGGACGGTCGAGCCGAGAACGGCGAAGCGCAGCCCGCCGCCGTCCGCGGTGCCCGGGCCTGCGGGGGCGGTGGACGGCGCGCCGGCCGGGGCCAGCGCGGCCGGCGCGCCGGCCGGGGCGAGCGCGGCCGGGGCCAGGAGGCAGAACGCCACCACGGCGCCGAGCGCCGTGCGGAGCGCGAACTCGGGGCCCGACGGATGCACGAAGCCCTCGGTGAACCACTGCGGCACCGTGCTCACCAGGAACGCCGCGGCCGCGACCGCCCACCACCCCCACCGTGCGTGGCGGTGGCGGGCCAGCGCCGCCGCCCGTCCGGGCGGGGCGCAGGCGAGTTCGGCCAGGATCATCCCCGCCGCGAACCACGACGCGAACGCCGGCGGCAGGATCTGGTCGTTGAGCCGGTCGTGCAGTCCCAGCTCGTACCACGGCACGAGCGCCCATCCCAGGCTCGCCACCCCCGCGACCGCGATCGCCGGGATGCGCCACCGCGCCGCCCGCCCGCGCAGGCCCGCGAGCGCCCACCACAGCAACGGCAGCACCAGATAGAAGCTCATCTCCACGGACAGCGACCACGCGTGCGTGAGCCCCTCCACGAGGGAGTCCGGGACGTACACCTGGGTGAGTGTCAGGTTGGACGTCCACGTGCTGGCGGAGCTCCGTGCGTTCCGGGGGATCAGCAGGAACACCGCGGCCACCAGGACCAGATACGCGGGCATGATCCGCACCAGTCGGGAGCGCAGATAGTCGCGGGCGGACCGGGCGGTCCCCGTGCCTCCCCGGCGTGCGTGCAGGGCGTGCGCGCGCCACAGCAGGAAGCCCGAGAGCGCGAAGAACACGGCCACGGACAGGTCGAAGCGGCCCCAGACGCGGTTGAGGAACGACCCCGTCGAGGCCCCGGTCTGGAACGCGACATGGGTGGTGAGTACAGCGAACGCGGCGACCGCCCGGAGCCCCTCGAGCGCCGGCACGAAGCCCGTCGCGGAGGGCAGTGTCCCGACTCGGTGGTCGGGGGTGCCAAATGCGTTCTTCATCACTGTTAATCTTCTCCAGATGATGGTCCGGTCTGGCAGCCGGCCCGGGGACGTTACCCGGGCGTGACCACGGACCGAGGGCGCGACTCCAGGAGGACAACCGATGGCACGACAGAGCAGTTCCGCGGGACGGAGGTCGTCGGTGCCCGCGCTGGTCCTCGTCGGGCTCGGCGCATTCTTGATCACTATCGCACTGGCGCTCGTGTTCTTCGTGGTGCCGGCGCAGAAGAAGACCCCGCTGGACATCAATTCGACGACCGTCACCGAGGTCGCGCCGGGGGCGGTCCTCGTGGGCAGGGCACTGGCGGGCAACGCACCCACCGAGCTCAACGCGGACCGGCCCGAGTGCCGCCCCGAGGATGGGGCCGAGGCCGAGGCCGAGGCCGCGTCCGGGGACGAGGGAGAGGGCGACGCGCCCGAGGGTGAGGCGGTCGAGACCCAGGACGGCGCCGAGGCCGACGACTCCGAGGTGCAGTTCCCCGTCTCGTGCTTCATCGACAACGACATCCCCCTGTACTCGCAGCGTCGGGTGATGGCCGTCGAGCCGTCGGACGCCGACGTCATCACCCTGCAGGCCGCCCAGTCGTTGCTGCGCGAGGACATCGCGGGCGGCGACGAGGTCGAGTCCCTGATCAACGCCACCGTCGACCGCATCACGCTGGACCGCGTCACGGCGCAGCCGGTCGACGAGGCCACCAGCACCCTGCAGGTCGTCGCCGGCGGCGCCGACGACACCGCCCCCACGGGCTTCGTCCGCGAGGGTCTGCAGTACAAGTTCCCGTTCGACACCGAGCAGCGGGCCTACGACTACTTCGACGCCAGCACGTTCACCACCAACCCGATCGAGTTCGTCGGCGAGACGTCCGTCGGTGGGATCGAGGCCTACGAGTTCACCCAGGACCTCGGCCCGATCGACATGTGGTCCTCGATCCGCGACCACTTCGCCTCGATCTCCGACGGCTACGACCCCGCCGTGGAGTCGGTCCTGGCCAGCTACCGCCGCGAGGGCATGACCGCCGGCCAGTGGGGCCTCGAGGGCGACCCCAAGCGCGAGGTCGACATGCGGCGCTTCTACACCAACACCCGCACGGTGTACGTGAACCCGGCGACCGGCCAGATCATCAACGGCAAGGAGGACATCTTCCAGTTCTTCGCCGAGGACCAGGCCGAGGCCGACGCCTTCTTCTCCGACAAGGCCCGCCTGGAGGAGGAGAAAGCCGAGCCGACCCGCACGGCCGTCCGCTTCCAGTCCGGATGGAACGACGAGACCCAGGAGAGCACTCTGGCCGCGGCGCAGGACAGCGCGGACACGCTCAACACGTTCGGTCGTATCGTCCCGGCGGTGCTGGGCATCCTCGGCCTGCTCTCGCTGATCGGTGGCATAGTGCTGGGCCTGCGCGGGAGCCGCGGCGGCACCGGCGGACGGACCACCCGGAACCGCGCCTGATCTGTCAGACCCCGCGACCGCCGCGCGACCGTCGGGGACACCAAGCCGCCCCGCTCCCGCGATCTGTCCCTCGGATCGGGCGCTGCGAACCCGAGGCCGGCCTCGACGATCCCGCTCCGCCGGCCGCTCCGCCGGCCGCTTCGCCCATCTGATCACGCGCCACCTAGCGGATCCCGTAGGTGAGTCGCCAACGGATAGGCGACGTGGCTCGGCTCGAGGGCGCGGCCCGCTCGGCGCCCTCGCCTCAGGCGGGGCGCACGCGCAGCGCCCGCCAGCCTGCGGCGACCGTGGTGAGGGCGACCGCGACGAGTGTCGCGCCCAGGACGCTCTCGACGCCGCGGGGCGCGAGCCACACCGCGACGGCGGTGAGCACCAGCCCGCACCAGGCGATCGCGGCCTCCACCGTCCGGTCGGAGGCGATGCTCGCCAGCAGGAACGCCTGCAGCACGCTCAGTGTCACGCCCAGGGCGGCGAACGCCCACAGCAGTCCGGCCACGGGCCGGTAGTCCTCGCCGACCACCACCGGCACGAGCGGGGCGGCCGCGGCGGCACCGATCACCACGACGGCACCGATGCCCAGCAGGACGCCCACCGCGGAACGGACCGCGCCCCGGTGCCCGGCCGGATCGGCCATCCGCGGGTAGAGGACGGTGCCCACGGCCTGGGGCAGCCAGAACGCGGCCTTGGCGGCGACCGCCCCGAGCGCGTAGCGGCCGGCGTCCCCCGGGGACAGCAGGGCACGTGCGAGGAGCAGGTCGACGGAGGTCAGGGCCATCATCACGAGCTGCACCTGACCGGCCGCAAGCACCGCCGCGACGCCGGGTGAGGTCGAGGAGGTCGCGGTCGGCGGTCGCCACGCCCCGGGCCCGAGTGTCGAGATCCACCCCGCCGCCAGCCAGGCCACCGTCACGCCGACGGCCCCGGCCGCGAGCGCGAGCCCCACGCCCCCGCCCGCGGCGAGGACCGCGACGGCCGGCACCACCTTGCCGGCGCCGGCCAGGGCGAGCACTCCTCCGAGGGCGCGGAACCGTTCGGCGCCCTGCAGTACGCCCTGCTCGGTGGTGAGCAGACAGAGCACCGGGCCGGGGGCCAGCGCGGCGGCGGTGGCCAGGACGGGGGTGTCCAGCAGCAGCGACACCGGGACGACCGCCGGTGCGGCGACCCCCGCGACCAGGAGCGCGACCCGTCTGCCGAGCGAGCGCAGGACCCCGTCCGGTACTCCGCGCACGTGGTCGCGGGCGACGACCGCTTGCAGCGCCAGCGACGGAACGGCGACCAGCAGCTGCGCGGAGAGCAGGGCGGCGAAGGCGCCGTAGCCCTCGGGCCCCAACCACCGGGAGGCCGGTAGGTGCAGCAGGTAGGCGGCGATGTTGGCCAGCATCGACCCGGCCGTCACCGCCCCCGCGCCGGTCAGGAAGCGCCTGGTGGCGGTGCCGGGTGCCGCCTCGCGCGCCTGATGGTCCACACCGGGAATCGTAGGGGGCAGCCGCGGTGGCCCGGTGGCTGGCCGCCGGCGGCGCGGCCGCGCGGTGGCGGCCGGCCCGCGCGCGCGGGCGTGGTGGAATGAGCGCATGTCGTCCGCTGTCGGTTCCCGTCGCGTGACCTCGCGATCCACCGGGAGGGACGCTGCGGTGGACGCGGCCGTGGGGGCGGTGGTGACCGCCCTGCTGCTGGCGGGGGTGGCGCGGCCCGGGTTCCCCCTGCTCAGGGACTGGGTGGCCACGCCGACACCGCCCCTGTCGGACGCCGCGCTCGGGCTGGGGGAGTCGGCGGCGCGGGCGGTGCCCCAGGACGTGGCGGTGGTGTGGGCGACCCGCGCGCTGCAGGCGGTGGGGTTGCCGGTGTGGCTGCTGACCGGCGTTCTCACCGCCGTGTTCTGCATCTGGTTGGCGGTGGCGGCGGGGGCGCTGGTGCGCCGGGTCCTGCCCGGCGACGCGGCCGCGGGGCTGTCCGGGCTCTGGCTGCGCCTGCCCGCCGTGGTGGGGGCGGTGTGGAACCCGTTCGTGGTGGAGCGGCTGCTGCAGGGGCACTGGTCCGTGCTGGCCGGGACGGCGGCGGTGATGTCGATGCCGGTGTTGTTGGCCTCCTCCGGCGCCCTCGGTGGCGCCCTCGGTGGCGCCCTCGGTGGCGCGCCCGGTCGGCGCCGGGTGGCGGCGGCGTGCGCGGCGCTGGCCGCGGCGGGGCTCACGCCGACGGGCTGGGTCCTCGCGGTCGTCGCCGCGGCGGTGTCCCTGGTCAGCGGCGGTGCGGGTGGCCGTGACAGCGCCGGTGATAGTGCCGGCGCCGGTTCCGCCGCGCGGCCGGGCCGGCGCGTCTGTGCAGCGCTGGCGTTGGTCGCCACGGCCGTGGTCACCGCGCTGCCGTGGCTGCTCGCGACCGCACTCGCCCCGGCCGGGACCGGCACCGCGCCGACCGCCGGCACGGGCGTGAGCGCGTTCGCCGCCCGCGCCGAGCCCGGCATCGGCACCTTCGGGTCCGTGGTCGCCCTGGGCGGAATCTGGAACTCGGAGGCGGTGCCGCCGTCGCGGTCAACGTGGTGGGCGGCCGTGGCGCTCGTGCTGCTGCTCGTCGTGTGGGCGGTGGCGGCGCGCGGGGTGTGGCGGGCGCGCCGCGATCCGGTGGTGCGGGCGACGGTACCGCTGGCGGTCGGGACGTGGCTGCTGGTGGCGGCCGCCGCGACGGGGCCGGGTCTGGCCGCGCTGGAGACCGTCGTCGCCGCGGTCCCCGGCGCTGGTCTGCTGCGCGACACCCAGAAGTTCGTCGCCCTGGCGCTCCCGGCGACCGTGCTGGCGCTCGCCTTCGCCGCCCGCGAGCTGGCCGGGCGACTCCGACCGGCCGGGGCGGGCCTGCTGCTCACGGCGGTGGCCGTCGCCGCCGTCCCCGACGCCCCGCGCGCCCTGTGGGACCAGCTGCGGCCGGTCACCTACGGCCAGGACTGGGAGCAGGTGGCGCGGATCGTCGACGGGAGGCCCGGTGACCTGCTGGTCCTGCCGGCGGGGTCCTTCCGCTCGACGCCGTTGTGGGTGGGCGGCGCGGCGGTGCTCGATCCGGCGCCCCGACTGCTCGACACCCGCGTGCTGGTGCCCGGAGACCTGGTTGTCGGCGGGGCGGCCGGCGACGACGCGGCCGCGGTGCCGGGCGAGGGTGATCGCGCGAGGCGGGCCACCGAGGCGCTGCTGCGGGGGGACGACCCGAGCGTCCTGGCCGGACTGGGGGTGCGGTGGGTGCTCGACGAGCGCACGTCCGCCGGCCCGCGCGGGCGGGCGGCGCGGACGCTGGCCGGGACACCGCCGGAGTCGACGACGACGAGGTTCACCGGCTCCGAACTCGTCCTGCACGAGCTGGCCGCGCCGAACGGGCCGGGTGGGGCGGATGCCCGATGGGAAGCCACCGTCGAGCCCGCCGCTCCGGCGTCGGCCCGCAGGTGGGTGCTGGCGGCGCACGCGCTGTGGCTGCTCACGCTGGTCCTCACCCTGGCCGTCGCCGGGGTCTCTGCCTCGACCACCACGGCGCGCCGGGACGCGTACGCCGCGGGAGGTCCGGTCAGCCGGCCCGGCCGCTGATCACACCGCTCACGCGCCGGCCCTCGGTGACCGCCCGGAGGACCTGCGCCATCGCCGCTCCGGTGGCGGGCCAGGACAGTCCCGCGGCCTTGCGGCGGGCGGCCTCACCCATGCGCGCTCGCAAGTCGCGGTCCGCCAGGAGGCGATCGGTGGCCAGGGTCATGGCCGCGACATCGTCCACGAGGAGGCCCGTCTCGCCGTCGTCGATCGAGTCCCGTAGTCCCGCGGCGTGGTGGTAGCCGACGGTGGGCACCCCGTGCTGCGCGGCCTCGGACACCGCCAGGCCCCAGCCCTCCTTGCGGGAGGGCATGAGGTGCAGTGTGGCCCCGGCGAGGATGCGGTGCTTGGTGGACTCGTCGACGTGCCCGTGGAACCGGACCGCGCCGGTGTCCGGGCCGTCCGGGTCGAGGAGCCCGCGCTCGGCGGCGTACTCACGCAGTCGGTCGGACCACCAGCCGCTGCCGATGACGTCCAGCACCAGGCCGGGCCTGCTCGCGCGCAGGGTGGCGACCACGTCGAGGGCGTCCTCGACGTGCTTGTGCGGCACCAGCCGGGACAACACGACCAGCCGCGGGGCGGCGGTGTCGGTGTCAGGGCCGGGGCCCTCGTGCGCGGCCGGCTCACCCGGCTCGACGTCCGCCGGGAGCGGGTCGAGTCCGTTGCGCACCACGGCGATGCGCGCGGGGTCCACGCCGAGCCCGGCGAGCTCGTCGGCCGAGGGGAGCGACACGGTCACGTACTGACTGCGCGAGTGCACGCGCGGGGACAGCCACGACTCGATCCACCAGCCGATCCGCGCGACCAGCCACCCGGCCACCGGCCACTGCTCACGGTGGATGTGGTGGACCAGCACCACCACGGGCGCGGTGGTGGCCAGGCGGGAGAAGAAGGGGACGCCGTTCTGGGTGTCGACGACGACGTCGGGCTGCCTCAGGACACCGAGGGGCCCCAGCCCGATCCTGCCGAACAGGATCGCCAGCAGCGCGCGGGGATAGACGGTGAACCGCCCACCGGCCCGGCTGAACCGCACCCCGGACCCGGTGGTGGCGGAGCGGGCCGCGCCCGGCGAGCGCGAGGTCCGGTAGACGACGGTGTGCCCGGCGCCGGCGAGGCCCTCGGCGACGTGCTCGAGGTAGCGTTCGCTGCCACCGCCCTGGGGATGGGTGCTGTCACGCCAGCACAGCAGCAGGATACGAGCCACGCGGACACTGTACGCGGGCGTCGGGACCGCCGACGGGGTGGTCAACGCTGCCGCCGGTATCGTCACCGCCGTGATCACCGATCCCGTCCACCGCTCGCCCGCCCTGCGCTCGGTGGCCCGCCGCGCCACCCTCGGTCGGTCGCTCGGATTGCTGCGTTCGTTCCCGCTCGAGCAGTCCGACCCGGACGTCTTCTACTCCGGTCTGGCCCGCGACACCGTCGAACTGGTGGCGGACCTGTGGGAGCGCGCCGGTGACCGGCCGGCCGGGCGGGGCCCCGGGTCCGACACCGGCCGCCTCCCGGGGCTGACGGTGCTGGACGTCGGCGGCGGGCCGGGTTACTTCTCCGACGCCTACGCCGCCGAGGGGGCGCGGTACGTGTCCGTCGAACCGGACGTGGGGGAGATGTCGGCGGCGGGCCTGGACCAGGCGGGCTCGATCCGCGGCAGCGGGATGTCGCTGCCGATTCGATCGGACTGCGTCGACGTGTGCATCTCCTCCAATGTGGCCGAACACGTCCCCGAGCCCTGGACGATGGCCGAGGAGATGTGTCGGGTCACGCGACCGGGCGGCCTCGTCGTCGTCTCCTACACGCTCTGGTACGGACCCTTCGGCGGCCACGAGATGGGACCCACCCACTACCTCGGTGGCGAGCGGGCGCGGCGGATGTACGAGCGTCGCCACGGCCGGCCGCCCAAGAACGTCTACGGCGAGTCCCTGTTCGAGGTGGGCTGCGCCGAGGGGCTCGACTGGGCACGCGACACCGGATCGGCCGAACTGGTCGCGGCGTTCCCGCGCTACCACCCACGGTGGGCGTGGGGGCTGGTGCGCGTGCCACTGGTCAGGGAGGTCCTGGTGTCCAACCTCGTGCTGGTGATGCGGGCCGGGTAGCTGCCCCACGGGGCGCCGTGGACTCGCTACAGTGAGGTGGAACACGTTCTTGTTTTCTACCTCTCGGAGGTCCCCGTGGTCGTCGTCCATGACAAGCTCTTCTCCGGCACCCGCTGGACCGATCCCATCACCACCGGCGTCCTCGAGGTGACCTCGCCCGCCACCAACGCGGTCGTGGGCCGGGTCGCCGAGACCACCACCGAGGACCTGGACGAGATGATCAGCCAGGCGCGCGACTCGTTCGAGTCCGGCGTGTGGCGCTCCACCCCGCCCGCCGAGCGCGGCGCCCTGCTGGCCCGCGTGGCCGACATGCTCGAGGAGCGCCAGGCCGAGGTGTGCCAGATCCTCTCCGACGAGATGGGCACCCCGCCCGGCACCGCCGCCATGATCCAGGTGACGCCGACCCTCGGCGTGCTGCGGTACTACGCCCGCCTGGCCGAGACCTTCCCGTGGTCCGAGGTGCGCCACGGGGACTTCGGCGCGTCGGTCATCACCCGCCACCCCGTCGGCGTCGTCGCCGCCATCACCGCGTGGAACGTCCCGCTCTACCTCAACACCGCCAAGCTGGCGCCCGCACTGCTGTCCGGCAGTTCGGTGATCCTCAAGCCGTCCTCGGCCACGCCGCTGTCCGCGCTGTGGCTGGCCGACCTGTTCCGTGAGGCCGGGCTGCCCGAGGGCGTGCTGTCCGTGGTGACCGGCCCCAGCTCCGTGGGCGACCACCTCGTCTCCCACGCGGACGTCGACAAGATCTCGTTCACCGGCTCCACCGGGGTCGGCAAGCACATCGCCGGGATCGCCGCCCAGAGCCTCACGCGCTGCTCGCTGGAGCTGGGGGGCAAGAGCGCCGCCATCGTGCTCGAGGACGCCGACATCGCCGCCCACGCCGGCACCATGGTCTTCTCCGCCCTGATGAACTCCGGGCAGGCGTGCGTGTCCCAGAACCGCATCCTCGCGCCGCGGTCGAGGTACGACGAGGTCGTCGAGGCGCTGGTGGAGAACGTCAAGGCCATGCCCGTGGGTGACCCGGCCGACGACGGCACCGCCTTCGGCCCGCTGGCCAACCACAAGCAGAAGGCGTCCGTCGAGGACTACATCCGCAAGGGGGTCGAGGAGGGCGCGACCATCGCCTACGGGGGCGGCACGGTCGAGGGACTGCCCGAGGGTGTCGCCGAGGGCGCCTACGTGCAGCCGACCGTCTTCCGGGACGTCGACAACTCCATGACCATCGCCCAGGAGGAGATCTTCGGGCCGGTCCTGCAGGTCATCGCCTACGACACGGTCGACGAGGCAGTGCAGATCGCCAACGACTCCGAGTACGGCCTTGCCGGGGCCGTGTACTCCGCAGACCCGGACGCCGCGCTCGCCGTGGCCCAGCGGGTGCGCACCGGCACGATGGGCATCAACTGGTACGCCTTCGACCCGAGCGCGCCCTTCGGCGGGTTCAAGAACTCGGGCCTGGGTCGCGAGAACGGCCCCGAGGGGCTCGAGGCCTTCTGCGAGCTGCAGAGTGTGCTCATGCCGTTCGGTTGGGAGCCCGGCGAGGGCTGAGACCTCGACAGATGTGAAGACCCCCGGCCTCGACCGGGGGTCTTCACACATCGGACGCGTCGGCGCGGCGCCGACCGGCCGGGTGTCACTCCACGCGGTAACCGACGCCGCGGACGGTCTGCACCTTGTTCTCGCCGATCTTGCGGCGCAGGGAACGGATGTAGACGTTGACGATGTTGGAGCCCGGGTCGAAGTCCATGCCCCACACGCTCTCGAGCAGCTGCTCGCGACTGATGGTCTCGCCCTTGTTGCGCAGCAGCATCTCGAGGAGCGAGTACTCGCGGTTGGTCAGCTCCTGGATCCGGCCGTCCACCTCGACGCGGCGAGTGCGGATGTCCAGGCGCATGCCCGCGTGCTCGAGGATGCCCGGGTCCTCGGTGGCCTCGTGCTCGCGCAGTCGCAGACGGATGCGGGCGAGCAACTCGGGCACGCGGAAGGGCTTGACCATGTAGTCGTTCGCGCCGGACTCCAGCCCCTCGACGGTGTTCGCCACACTGTCGCGGGCCGTGAGGATGATGACGGGTCCGGCGAACCCGCGGTCGCGGGCCTCGCGGAGGAGGGTCAGCCCGTCGGTGTCCGGCAGGCCGATGTCGAGCAACATCAGGTCGATGTCGGAGATCGTCGACAGGATCGCCTGGGCGCTCTCCCCGTCCACGGCCTCGAGTGCGGTGTACTCCGCGCCGCCGAGTGCCTTCACCAACACCGATCGGATGAGATCGTCATCCTCCACGACGAGAACATTCGTCATGCAACCCTCCTTCTCGAACCCGGAGTATCCCATGGGGAGACATCACTTTGACGCTGCCCGGTACCGTGTCCGCGGTTTCGTTCGAGGGGTGCGCAGGATCAGCGCGTACCGCTGTCCCCCGGCACGACCGGGCCGGCGTCCTCGTCGTCGCGGGGGCGCTTCTCCGGTGGTGGCGCGATGAGGGGGACGACGATGCAGAACACCGCGCCCCCGCCCTCGGCGTTGAACGCGAACGCACGTCCCCCGTGCGCCTTGGCGATGGTGGAGACGATGGCCAGGCCGAGTCCGGTGCCGCCCCGGCCGTCGCGCAGTTGGCCGCGCGCGGTGTGGAAACGCTGGAAGATGCTCTCCTCTTCCCCGGGCGGGATCCCCGGTCCGCTGTCGCGGACCCACCACAGGAGCCGGCGGCGGTAGTCCTCCCGCTTGGGCGACGGGGCGACGGGCCCCGCGGCGAACCCGTCGGGCACGGTGGGGTCCCCCGGCTCGATGATGCGGCACCCGATCTCGATGGTGTCGCCGGGTCCGGTGAAGCGGACGGCATTGGAGCAGAACTGCATGAGGGCCTGCGTGATGCGGTGCTGGTCGAGTCGGGCCACGCCCTCGGCGTAGGGGAGCACCCGCCAGTCGCGGTCGGCGATCACGTCGATCTTCGCCTCGACGTCCAGCACGAGTTCGGCGACGTCGGTCGGAACCGTCCGGAGGAAGTCGGGACGGTCGGCCCTGGCGAGGGTGAGCAGGTCCTCCACGATGCGGGTCATCCGCGACAGTTCGTCCTGCATGAGGCGGGTGGCCTCGGCACGCCCGTCGGGGTCGTCGGGCATGAGGTCGAGGTTGCCCTGCACGACGGTCAGGGGCGTCCGCAGCTCGTGCCCGGCATCGTCGAGGAACTCCCGCTGGGTCCGGTAGGCCTCCTCGACGCGTTCGAGCATGGCGTTGACCGTGTCGGCGAGTGAGACGATCTCATCGGGCCCGTCGGAGGGGACCCGCCTCGACAGGTCGGCGGCGGAGATGGTCTCGGCGGCTTCGCGGATACGGCGCACCGGCACGAGCATCCGCCCGGCGATCCACCACGCGAGCACCGCGCTGACGACCATGCCTCCGACGCTGGCCCAGCGCATGTAGAAGACCACGCGCCGTGTCTCCTGGTGAGTGCCCCGGTCATTGACGGCGACGACGATGTTGGCCAGTCCGGCGGGGCTCTCGACCGTGGTCTTGCGCCACCGCACCGAGCCGTCGAGGATCCCCGAACTCTCGGTGGAGACCAGGCCGATCCGTTGGATCTGTGAGCGTATCGCCGGAGGGAAGAGCTGGTCCTCCTCTGGCCCGTACCGCGAGAGCGTGAACTGGGTGCCGGACTCGGCCGTCCCGACCAGCAGCAGCTCCGAGGACGGGTACTGCTGGGCGAGGTATGCCCGGATCAATTGCTCGACCGTGGGGTTCTCCGACTCGAAGGACGGCAGGATCCCGGCCGTCATGAAGGTCGTGAAGTCGGCGGCCTCCCGGTTGAGCCGCGAGTCCATCACCCGTTCGGTGCTGAGGTTCAGCAGTTGGAACGTGAACACCATCATCGCCGCGAACACGGCGGCGGTGATCAACGTGATGCCGAGGGTGATGCGGAGCCGGGCGGAGTGCCACCAACGGATCGGGGCCGACGTCCGTTTCGAGGGGTTCACCTCGGCATCGGGTGGTCGTCGCCGGACACTGTCGGGCTGGACACTGTCGGGCTCGCCTCCGTCGCGCCCGCCCCCTGCGAGGTCGTCACCGGCCCGCTCGCGGCACGGTCCCCCACGGGAGGTCGGCCGAGCACCGGAGCGCCGCCGGCGGGCGACCGACCCGCGTGTGGGGGAGGCCCGGTCTCGTCGGCATGGGCCGGTCGGCCGCCCGGTCCGCGGTCGTCGGGCGCGTCGCCTCGATCGACCCCGCCCTCGGAGTGGGGTTCGAAGGTCACGGGCTGGTCGTCCGCCCCGGAGCCGGGACCGGGGCCCGTCGTGGGGTCGCGGGGCACGAGGTCGTCCCGGACCCGGTCCGGGCCCTGCCCGGCGCGCGGACCGACGGTGTCCGCGGGAGCAACCCGGCCGTCGACCTGCGGGGGAAGCGGTGCCAGCGGCACGGAGGGCACCGTCAACAGCGAGAGGAACGACGGGATCGGCTCCGGTACGGGCAGGGCCGACCTGCCGTCGATCACCGTGAGGAACGGCTTGATCCCCTCGATGGCGGTGCCCGCGTACTCCTCGTCGACGGCCGGGGACGCGTCCGTCGACTCGCCGGTGATCCCGGCGGTGGCGGTCGGCCCGGCAGGAACGGACGTCGGGGCGGGGAGCCCGAAACCGGCCACGGCGGCTGCTGCGACGCCGCTCGCCACGATGGGAAGCGCGATGAGGCCGATCACGCTGGCTCTCATGCCCCTCCTTCCGGGCGGGAACGCTGTTGCCCGCGCAGCCAGTAACTGTGACATCAACAAGGGCAGTAGTACAGGGCTTCGCCCAGATTGTAGAGGCGGACGGGCCACACCGGGGAATGGTGTGGCCCGTCCGCGTGGGTCTTTCCGTGCAGGTGCCGGTGTCAGCCGAGCCGCTCCTTGAGGGCGGCGAACTGCTCGTGGACCTCGGCCGGGACCTTGGGTCCGCAGAACTCGAGCCACTCGGTGATGAGCGGCAGCTCGCGGCGCCACTCCTCGGGGTCGACGGCCAGGGCGGCCTCGACGTCCTCGATCGGGGTGTCCAGGCCGGTCATGTCGATGTCCGCGGCGCGGGCGGTGATGCCGGCGGCGGTCTCGTCACCCTCCACGCGACCCTCGATGCGGTCCACGACCCACTTGAGCACGCGGCTGTTCTCGCCGAAGCCGGGCCACACGAAGCGGCCGTCGGCGCCCTTGCGGAACCAGTTGACGAGGAAGATCTTGGGCATCTTGTCGCCGCCCCGGGCGCCCATGTCGACCCAGTGCTGGAAGTACTCGCCGACGTTGTAGCCCATGAACGGCAGCATGGCCATGGGGTCGCGACGCACCGCGCCGACCTGCCCCTCCGCGGCAGCGGTCTGCCCGGAGGACAGGGTCGCGCCGATGTACACGCCGTGGTTCCACGAGTAGGCCTCGCTGACCAGCGGGACCGTGTCGGCGCGGCGACCGCCGAAGAGGATGGCCGAGATCGGCACGCCCTCGGGCGAGTTGAACTCCGGCGCGGTGACCGGGCACTGGTTGATCGGGACGCAGTAGCGCGAGTTGGGGTGCGCGGCGTTGCCGGCCTTGCCGTCGCCCTCCGGGGTCCAGTCGTTGCCCAGCCAGTCGATGAGGTGGTCCGGGGTGCCCTCGAGGTCCTCCCACCACACGTCACCGTCGTCGGTCAGCGCCACGTTGGTGTAGATGGCGTTGCCCGGCTCCAGCGTCTTCATGGCGTTGGGGTTGGACGAGTAGTTGGTGCCCGGGGCGACGCCGAAGAAGCCGTACTCCGGGTTGACGGCGTAGAGCCGGCCGTCGGCGCCGAAGCGCATCCACGCGATGTCGTCACCCACGACCTCCGCGCGCCAGCCCTCGATGGTGGGCTGCAGCATCGCCAGGTTGGTCTTGCCGCAGGCGGACGGGAAGGCCGCGGCGATGAAGTGGACCTCGTCGGCGGGGGAGATGAGCTTGAGGATGAGCATGTGCTCGGCCATCCAGCCCTCGTCGCGGGCCATGGCGGAGGCGATGCGCAGCGCGAAGCACTTCTTGCCCAGCAGGGCGTTTCCGCCGTAGCCGGACCCGAACGACCAGATCTCGCGGGTCTCGGGGAAGTGGGTGATGTACTTCTCCTCGTTGCACGGCCAGGGCACGTCCTGCTCGCCCTCGGCGAGCGGGGCACCCACGGAGTGCAGGCCCTTGACGTACTCGCCGTCCGTGCCGATCTTCGCCAGGGCCGCCGAGCCCATGCGGGTCATGATCTTCATCGAGACCACCACGTACGCCGAGTCGGTCAGCTCGATGCCGAGCTTGGGGTCCTCCGCCTCCAGCGGGCCCATGCAGTACGGCACGACGTACATCGTGCGGCCCCGCATGCTGCCGCGGAACAGTCCGGTCATGTGCTCGCGCATCTCGGCCGGGTCGCGCCAGTTGTTGGTGGGGCCGGCGCCCTCCTCGGTCTCCGAGCAGATGAAGGTCCGCGACTCGACGCGGGCGACGTCCTTCGGGTCCGACTGGGCCAGGAAGGAGTTCGGCTTCTTCTCCTCGTTGAGCTTGACGAAGGTCCCGGCCTCCACCATCTCGGTCGTGAGGCGATCCCACTCAGCGTCGGAGCCGTCGGCGAAGACGACCCGGTCCGGCTGGGTGAGCTCGGCGACCTCGGCGATCCACGCGAGCATCTCCGCATGATCGGTTGGTGCCTGCCCCTCGAGGCCGGGAATGGTGGTGGTGGTCATCACAGCTCCTCGCGCGTGGTGCATGGTGTTAGTCACAGAGTATCGTCAAGCGTTGTCGACTGCTCAGTCGCAGCCCCCTTTGCACACCCGGACATGAGGCATTCCTCAGGTCGCTGGTCAGATGTGGCCGTGGTCGATGCGCTCCCAGCGGGCGGGCGACGGGAAATCGCCGGTCGTGTCCCCGCGTGCCTCGTTCGTGAATCCCCCGAAGGGCACGCCCTCCGTGGGGTTCGCCAGTCGCCACGAGTCGTAGCTGCCGTCGAACCGCACGGTCGAGACGTGGTCGACGGTGCCGTCGCCGTCGGCGTCGGTGTACACGGTGAGCCCCCGGTCGTCGCCGAGGGTGACCGCCTCCATGAAGCCGTCCCCGTCGAGGTCCGCCTCGGGGGAACCGAGATCGAGGACGTCCTCGCCCACGGGCACGTGCAGTCCCAGCGACGAGGGTTCGGCCAGAGGGGCGTCCTGGAGACCGCACACGTCCGGGGCCGGGTGGTGGTCGGAGCCCGCACCGAACAGCGGATCGGTCATGAGGGACTCCCTGTCGTGGGGGCCGGCGGGGCGGTCTGTCCCGCGCGGGTGGTGCGGATGCGGCGTTCGAGATCTGCGACCCGGGGGCCGGGATCGTGGGCGAAGCCGTCGGTGATGGTGGCCTCCGCGGCGAGGATCCGCGAGCCGAGTGACTGCTCGGCGTCGGCCCGCAGCGCCGCGAGCCTGTCGGCCACGGCCGCGACGGTGTGGGTGCGCAGCGCCTGCGAGCGGCGGACGGTGACGGTGATCCACCCCAGCACCACACCGCACAGGAGGGCGAGCGGGATGACCACCGCCGCGACCCCGGGGATCTCGGCGAGGGGGGACAGCAGCATGCGCCCCACCCCGGTCCCGCCGGCGGCACCCATGACCATGACGAGCAGTTCCTCGCCCGTGTTGCGCGGCGGTCGACCCGGGGCGATCCCGCTGGTGGGCGGGGGGATGCGGGGACCCGCCGGCGCGGCGGCGCCGAGATGGCGGGCGACGAGGGCGTCGGCGCGGCGGTCCGCGCGGGCGACGGTGCCGGCCACCGCGGCGTCGGCGTCGGCGGCGAGCTGGTGGACCAGCGCGTCGACACGGGCGCGGGGGGCCGCAGCGAGTTCCTCGCGCGCGCGTCCGCCGAGGTCGCGCACCGACCGGTGGAGATCCTGGACGACCTGCATGCGCAGGGCCTGGACGTCCTGCCGCAGTGCCTGGGAGCGGGTGGTGATGGCCTCGGTGCGACGCGCGAGGAGCCAGTCGACGGTCGCGACGGCCGGGTCCGGTGGCGGTGTACCGCCGGGGGCGGGAGGCGCGGTGGGCGGACGGCGCACGCCGGAGGCGAGGACGGCGACGGCGGCGAGCAGCGCGGCCGGGGCTCCGGGGTGACCGTCGTCGATCACGTGGACCGGCGCCGTCACACCCGCCTCGGCCAGGCGCCGGGTGGTGACGTCGACCGTCTCCGACAGGCCCTCGGCGGTGCACTGGTCGGCGCGCCCGGCCAGGGCGACCGCCAGCGGCAGGCGGGCGGCGACGCCGCGCGCGACCTCGACGTCGTCGGGGCGTACCGGGCACACGGCGTCGACGACGAGGACAGCTGCGTCCGGCCGGTCCTCGGGTGCCGCGTCGACGAGCACGCGGATCCGGGCCCCGCCATCGACGGTCGGGGCCGCGGCCGAGGTCAGCGCCTCGGCGACGGCGGGCGCGGCGGAGTCCCGTGCGCCCAGGACCGCGATCGTCAGGTCACGGGGCGGGGAATCGCGGTGCGGGGAGTCGCGAGACGGGGAGTCGCGGGACGGGGAGTCGCGGGACGGAGCGGGCGCGGCGGTCACGACGGACCCGGTCCGGTGAGTACGCAGAGGGCGGCCTCCGCGAGGTCGCCCACCTCGTCGTGGACAGCGAGGCGTTCCAGTTCCGCCTCGAGACGGGCCACCCGGACCGTCGCCAGGGCGTCCAGGGCGCGGTCGAGAAAGGACACGACGCCGTCGACCGACCGGTGCCCCGGCTCCCGCGCGTCCACGGCGGGCAGCCCACGGGCCCACCGCGGCAGGACCTCGTCGTCGTCGTCGCTGCCGCTGCCGCTGTCGCTGCCGTCGTCACCGCCGCCACCGACACCCGTGGCCACCACCAAGAGGGCGTGCCGGCGCGGGCGCCGCACCCACGCCTCCTCGTGGCGGCAGGGGGCGGTGCGCAGGCACACGATCTCCACATCGGGCGCCGTCGTGGCCGGCGCGCCGGGAGCGGCGAGCACGTCGAGGTCGTCGACCTGTGCCCGCCACCCGCGACGCGCCCGCAGCGCCGCGGCCAGGGTGCGGCGCCCCGACCCCAGGCCGCCGCGGATCCGGATGTCGACGGGCGCGTCGAAGCGCGCGAGTGCCTCCTCCACCGGGCCGTGCACGCCCGGGTCGGACCCGGCCGGTCCGGTGGCGGGCTCGACCGACCGCCCGGAGCGTTCCCGGGCGGAGGAGACCAGGCGCCGGACGCGCGCGGCGGGATCCGGGCTCTCGGGTCGCACCGGGGCCTGGGGCTCGGTGTCGTGGGTCACGGTCGGCACGCGGTAATCGTGACGCGGGGATCTGCCCGCGGCAAGACCTTCCCCCAGGCAGGGTCACCCGCGCGGCGCGGTGGGCGGCCCCGCGGCGGGGACGGGGACGCCCGGTCGGATTCGTAACCCGACCACGGATTACGGGATGATGGCCGGGTGAACCAGAGCGAGAACCCCGCCCCGGCGGCTGACGGGACCCCGGACGACGGTGCCACTCCCGACGACGGTGCCACTCCGGACGACAGTGCCCGCCTGTTCCCCCGGGTGACGGCCTACCGGTTCCGGCGCGGAACCCTGCGGCCGGGCCAGCAGCGCAACTGGGAGGAACACTGGCCCACCTACGGGCGCAACGTCTCCGACGAGATCGTGGACCCGGAGCAGATGTTCGGGCGCCGCGCACCGTTGATCGTGGAGATCGGGTCCGGGACCGGGACCTCGACCGCCGCGATGGCCGCCGCCGAGCCGGACGTCGACGTGATCGCCGTGGAGGTCTACCAGCCCGGACTGGCCCAGCTGCTGGGCATGGTCCTGCGCGAGGGGCTCGAGAACGTGCGCATGATCCGCGGCGACGGCGTGGACGTGCTCACCAACATGATCGCGCCGGCGAGCCTGACCGGGGTCCGCGTGTTCTTCCCCGACCCCTGGCCCAAGGCCCGCCACCACAAGCGGCGGCTGCTGCAGTCCGGCACCTTCGAGCTCATCGCCTCACGCCTGGCGCCCGGCGGCGTGTTGCACGTGGCCACGGACCACGCCGACTACGCCGAGTGGATCGGCGAGACCGGCGACGCCGAGCCCGCGCTGAGACGGCTGGACCCCGCGACCGACCTCGGGCACGTACCGTTCAGTCTTGACAGACCCGTGACGAAGTTCGAGGGCAAGGGGCTGCAGGAGGAGCGAGTGATCAACGAATTCCTCTGGCGTCGTACGAACTGACGCCCTTCTCCACAGCCCCCGAACGACGACGACCGAGGCGGACGCGATGACCCCACCTGACGAGATGCGCAACCACGACACGACGGACGTGGTCACGCCCGACGCCCCGGGAGTGGTGCTCCTGGTGTGGGACGCGCCCAACGTCGACATGGGGCTGGGGTCCATCCTGGGCGGCCGTCCCACCGCGATCTACCGGCCGCGCTTCGACGCGCTCGGCCGCTGGCTGCTCGGGTACACCGCCGACCTGTCCCTGCAGACCGAGGACACCCTCGAGGCCGAGGCGACGGTCTTCACCAACATCGTCCAGGGCACCTCGGACAACGTCCGGCCGTGGGTCGAGGCGCTGCGCAACGTCGGCTTCGCCGTGTTCGCCAAGCCCAAGACCAGCGACGACTCCGACGTCGACGAGGACATGCTCCAGCACATCGACCTGCGGGCCGGCTCCGGCCGCCTCGCGGGCGTGGTGGTGGCGTCGGCCGACGGTCAGGCGTTCCGCGAACCGCTGGAGGACCTCGCCCACGACATCCCGGTCACGGTGATCGGGTTCCGCGAGCACGCCACCTGGGCCGTCCAGCACGACACCATCACGTTCCTCGACCTCGAGGACATCCCCGGTGTGTTCCGCGAGCCGCTGCCCCGGGTCAGCCTCGAGAACCTGCCCGACGAGGGTGCCTGGCTGCAGCCGCTGCGGCCGCTCACGGCCCTGCTCACCTCGCGCTAGGAGTTCCCCGGTGTTCAACTCACTCGGGCGGTTCGTCGCCCACCGCCGCGTGCTGGTCCTGGTGTGCTCGGTTCTCGTCATGGCGTTCATCAGCCTCGCCGGAACCGCGTTCGGCAACCCGTTCGGTCAGGGCGGGTTCGAGGACCCCGACAGCGGGTGGGCGACCGCCGAACGGCTCGAGCAGGAGGCGTACGGACGCGACGCGCTCGGCGACGTCGTGGTGTCGTACCACGCACCCGAGGGCACCTCGGTCGACGATCCCGCCTTCCAGGACCCGATCCGCGCCTCGCTCGAGTCGATCCGCACCGAGCACCCCGACGAGGTCACCGGCGTCACCAGCTTCGTGTTCAACCAGTCCCCGGCCCTGGTCAACAGGGACGAGGGCATCGTCGTGGCCTCCATCCAGATCGCCGGCGAGGAGGAGGAGATCCTCGAGAACTTTCGGGTGATCGAGGACGGGATCGCCATCGACGGCATCCAGACCGACGTCGCGGGTGTGCAGGCGGTCGCCGGTGCGCTGCAGGACGGGATGGACGCCGACCTGGTCCGCGCCGAGCTCATCGCGCTGCCGCTGGTGTTCCTGCTGCTGATCGTGGTGTTCGGTGGTGTCGTGGCCGCGTTCATGCCGGTCGCGGTGGGCGTGCTCACGATCCTCGGTTCGCTCGGGGCGCTGCACCTGCTGTCGCTGGTCACCCCGGTGAACTCCTTCGCCCAGAACGTGGTGACCCTGATCGGCCTCGGCCTGGCGATCGACTACGGCCTGTTCGTGGTGAGCCGGTTCCGGGAGGAGATGGCCGAGGGCTACCCACCGGACGCGGCGGTGCGCCGGGCAGTGGCCACCGCCGGCCGGACCGTGGTGTTCTCGGCGGTCATGGTGGGCGTGACCCTGTCCGGGCTGCTCATCTTCCCGCAGGCCTTCCTCAAGTCCGTCGCCTACGGCGCGATCGCCGCCGTCATCCTCGCCGCCGCACTGTCGGTGACGCTCCTGCCGGCCGTGCTGATGCTGCTCGGCCACCGCATCGACATGCTCGGCATCAAGCGACTGCAGCGTCACCGCTCGCGCGAGCAGGTGGAGAACGGCCTGTTCGGTCGCGTCGCCGACTTCTCCATGAAGCGCCCGGTGGCTGTGGCCATCCCCGTCGTCGTGGTGCTGGTCGCGCTCATCATCCCGTTCTCCGGCGTGAAGTTCGGCGGCATCAACGAGACCTACCTCCCGCCGGACAACACCACCCGCGTCGCGCAGGAGCAGTACGACGAGAACTTCCCCGGCACCCGCACCGACCCGGTCAAGCTCGTGGTGATCGGCTCCGACGGGGCGACCCTGTCGCAGATCCGCTCGGCGGCCAACGAGGCGCCGGGTCTGACCGGTCCGTTCCAGTTCGCCCGCTCGGGCGAGCAGGACGCGCAGGGGCGCGACGTGGTGGTGTTGCAGACCGGCGTGATCGACCGGAACGACGCCGCCGAGACCGTCGAGTACCTGCAGTCCTTCCCGATCCCCGCGGACACCGAGGTGTACGTCGGCGGCAACCCGGCCATGGAGCGCGATTCGGTCGAGGCCCTGGTCGACGGTCTGCCGTGGTTCGTGCTGTACGTCCTGCTCGCCACCACGCTCCTCATGTTCCTCGCGTTCGGGTCGCTGGTGCTGCCGATCAAGGCCGCGATCATGAACCTGCTCGGCCTCGGTGCCACCCTCGGCATCCTCACCTGGATCTTCGTCGACGGGCACCTGTCCGGGTTGCTCGGATTCACCGCCGGCCCGCTCACCTCGCCGGTCGTGGTGCTGCTCATGGCGATCATCTACGGGCTGTCCACGGACTACGAGGTGTTCCTGGTCTCGCGGATGGTCGAAGCACGCTCGCGGGGCGCTCGGACGACGGAGGCCATCCGCAGCGGAGTGGCGAACACCGGCCGGATCATCACCTCGGCCGCGCTCATCCTCATCGTGGTGACCGGCGCGTTCGCGTTCTCCGAGATCGTGATGATGAAGTACATCGCGTTCGGCATGATCGCCGCGCTCATCATCGACGCCACCGTGATCCGCATGCTGCTCGTGCCGGCGGTCATGCAGATGCTCGGCACCGACAACTGGTGGGCGCCCGGGTGGATGAAGCGCGTCCAGGAAAGGATCGGCCTCGGCGAGGCGGAGATCGACGACGAGCCCGAGCTGCTCACCGGCCGATCCGCCACCACCGGTGCCGCCGAGCCGGTCCCCGCCGCGGACGCCGGGGTCTCCGCGGATTCCGCGGGCGCCGGACAGCCGGGGGTCGCCGCACCCACCACGGGCGTGGGTGTGCTCGACCGCGAGCCCGGGGCCGAGCCGGAGCCGGAGTTCGAGCCGGAGGCGGAGCTCGAGCCGGAGGCGGAGTTCGAACCGGAAACCGAGCCGGAGCCGGAGTGGCAGTCCGAGTCAGAGCTCGAGCCGGAGGCGGAGTTCGAGCCGGTCCGTGACCCCGAGTACGACGAGGAACCCGACCTCACCGAGGACGGGAAGATCCCCGCCTCCGACCTGATCGCCCGTCTGATGCGGGAACGTCAGCAGGGGCGCGACGCGTGACGCTCGCCAGGGCCCTGCGGTGTGGGTCCTGGGCCGGGTCGGATCCTTTGGTTATGGTGGATCGATGATGGGCACGCGGGGCGCCGAGGCGCGGCGTCGCATCCGGGTGGTCCTGGGCAATCCGTGGTTCAAGGCCATCGCGACCCTGACTGTCCTGGCCTTCATCCTCTACTGGCTCCGTGGCCAGATGCCGTTCTTCGCCGAGGGATTCGAGGCCGTCACCCGCCCGCACTGGGGTTGGGTCGCGGCCGCGCTGGTGTTCTCCTACCTGTCGATGTCGAGCTACGGCTCGGTGCAGAAACTGCTCCTGCAGTCCGCCGGTGTCAGGGTGGGCTACTGGGGCAGCGTCGGCCTGGTGTTCTCCGCCAACGCGTTCTCCACGAGCATCCCCGGCGGGCAGGTCTTCGGCACCACCCTGACCTACCGCAAGACCCGGCAGTGGGGAGCCACCCGCGTCGTCGCCTCGTGGCAGCTCGTCATCTCCGGCGTGCTGTCGACCGTCGGCATCGTCCTGCTGGCGCTGCTTGGCTTCTTCCTGGTGGGGACGGTGTCCAACCCGTTCCTGCTGGCGCTTTCTGCCATGGGCCTGGTGGGGATCGTGGTGGTGGTCCAGTGGGCCGCCCGGAACCCCGACAGGATCGAGGGGGCGCTCCTGGCCCTCCTCGAGTGGATCAACGCGCGGCGTCGCAAACCCGCCGACCACGGTGCCGCCGCGGTGCGCAAGGTCGTCGAGCAGGCCGAGGCCGTCGAACTGACCAAGACGCAGTTGTCCAAGGCCTTCGCGTTCTCCCTCCTCAACTGGGTCGCCGACATCGGCTGCCTGTGGGCGGCGGCCAACGCGGTCGGTGCCCAGCACAGCATCGGCGGCCTGTGCATCGCTTACGTGACCGGCAAGATCGTGGCCAGCGCGCCCATCACGCCCGGCGGGCTGGGGACCGTGGAGTTCGCGCTCATCACGACCCTGACCGCGGGCGGGCTCGGTGCGCATCAGGCGTTCGCGACGGTGTTCGTCTACCGCATCGCCAGCTTCGTGCTGGTCGCCCTGGCCGGATGGGTGGTCTTCTTCCTCTTCTACCGGGGTGCCGTGGACCTCGACCCCGACGCCGACCCGGACAACGCCGACGACCCGGGGGAGAACACCTCGTCGTCGTCCCCCTCTCCGTCCCCCGCGGCGGCGTATACCGCCGCGTCGCGGCAGACCGTCGCGGCGGCCCCGCCGGCCGGGATTTCGGCGATGTGGCCGCTCAAGGGCACACCGTGGCGGCCCCACGTGCACCACGACTCGGGTCCCATCCCGCTACTGCGCGTGCGTGAGGACGGGGTCGTGGACGACGAGGCCGGCGATGCGTCCTGCTCGGTCAGCGCGAGCGAGCGACGGGAGGGGAAGAGACGGTGAGTCGTGTGGCCGTGCCGGTGATGATCGTGCTCGATGCGGTGTTGGTGGTGGTGTTCTCCACGTTCGGCCGGGGCGCGCACTCCGAGGGGCTCGGCGTGGCCCAGGTCTGGGGTACGGCGTGGCCGTTCCTCATCGGGCTGGCAGTGGGGTGGCTGATCCTGTTGACGACCCGCCGCCCGCCCGCCGCCGTCGGGTCGGGCGTACTGCTGTGGCTGGCCACGCTGGTGGTGGGCATGGTGATCCGCGGTCTCGGTGACGGGCGTGTGCCGCACTGGAGCTTCATGGTGGTGGCGGGCGTCGTCACCGCCGTCCTCCTCATCGGATGGCGTGCGATCCGCGCCGCCGTGGTGCGGCGACGCGAACCCGCACCGCGCTGACGTCCCCCGCGGTCAGCGCATTCCGGGTCAGCGCATTCCGGGCGGCAGCTGGGCCACGACCTCGCGGGGGATCTCGATGGTCTCCGGCAGGCGCACCCCGTCCGGGGCCGGCAGGTCGCGCGGTACGGGGATCGTGAACGGCTCGACCGGGACGGGTGCCTCCGGCGGGACCCCGGCGGGCGCCTCGACGATCTCGCGGTCCGACACGAGCTCTGGGGCGGGCGGGGGAGGCGGCGCCGGTGCGGGCTCCTGTGTGGATTCGGGTGCGGGGGCTGGCGCGGGTGCGGGTGCGGGTGCGGGCTCGACGTGGCCGAGCCAGGCGTGGAGGTCGTCGCGGGTTCCGGCGAAGACGTTGAGATCCACGGCGTCGGTGAAGCCGGGCACCTCACCGGTCTCGGAGCGCTGCCAGAACAGCCACTCGTTCCAGCCGCCGATCACGGGCAGGGTGGGCTCGGACACCCCGTACTCGGCGAGCCACAGCGGGAACTCGGCGAAGCGGTGGGTGTTGGCCATCCGATCGATCCAGAAGTAGCGGTAGGTGTAGAGGATCGGCGCGCGACCGGTCCGGTGGGCGAGAGTGTCGAGGAAGACCTGCGTCCAGTCGGCCAGCTCGGCGGGGTCGAGGCCCTCATCCTTCTCCAGATCGAGCACCGGCGGGAGCTGCGGGCCGCCGACGGACTGCAGTCGGTCGGCGAACGCGTGGGCCTGCTGCGCGGGGTCCATGGCGGGGCGCGCCATGTGATAGCTGCCGACGAGCATGCCGGCGGCGCGCGCATCGGCGACGTCGGACTCGTAGTAGCGGTTGGCGGGTCCGGTGCCCTCGGTGGCCTTGATGAAGGCGAAGGACTGCCCGGACGCGGCGGCCGCGTGCCAGTCGACGCCGGCACCGTGCGGGTGCTGCCAGCTCGCGGCGTCGACCCCCTGCGCGAGGCCGTGGTAGGCGGGCGCCAGGGGGACGCCGGCGTCGGCGCGCGGGGAGATGACGACGACGAGGAGGCCGAGAGAAAGGGCTGCTGCAGAGGCCACGGCGACGAGAAGGCGGGGAAGGGGGGCGCGTCGGGCCGACGGTCCGGCAGATGTCATGGGCTGAGTATGTTGCAACCCCTTCAGTCACACAAGCAACTCACGCAACATCTCTCACATCTGTCCAGTTCCGGCCCGGGCAGCGGTCGCGGTGAGGCGCCGGAGGGTGGCCGGAGAGTGACCGGAGAGTGGCCAAGATCACGGGTTGATCACAACCTGTAACACGCTGCCCCACGCGTTCGATGACCTGGTTTCCTCACCTACGATTAAGGCAATCCCACCGACCAGTCGGGAGTGCCCCTCAATGAACAATGCGATCGACCTGACCACCCCGCGTTACCGCCAAGACCTCGTGACCGAGGTCGATGGCCCGGGCGACGACCCCTTTCTGGAGGTGTCGGTCGCCGAGACCGTCATGCTGGACGAGCACGGGGCGGGGCGGGGGGTTCCGGAGTTGCGGCTGCAGACCGGGGCGGAGGGCATCACGCTCACCGATCGTGACCAGATCCTGCAGCTCCAGGCGATCATCAACCGCGCGGTGAACCAGTGGCGCGAGTCCGCCTCGCACCTGATTTGAGCTCTCCTCGAGCGACTCGACGCGCTGCGCCCTGACGTCGGGCGGTCGGATGCGGGCGGCCGGATGTGAATGGCCGGTCAGTCGACCCGGATCCCCGCCTCGCCGATCAGCGCCAGGCCCACGCCCAGCACCTGGTCGGGCGAGATGAGGGCGCCCCGCAGTGCCGACGCCCCGCGTAGGTCCTCCAGGTCGGCGCCGCGCAGGTCCACGGCCGAGAGGGTGGCCCGGTCGAACGCGGCCCCACGCAGGTCGGAGCCCTCGGTGGTCAGATCGGCGATGCGCGCCTCGAGCAGGTCGGCCTGCCGGCACCGTGTCGAGGCGAGGCGGACCCGCTGCAGTCGGGCCATCCGTAGGTTGATCATGTCCGCGTGGCAGTCCTCGAATGTCACGTCGGTCAGTCGTGCGTCGGACAGCACGATCCCGGTCAGTCGGCAGCCCGCGAACCTCACGCGGGTGAGCGAGGCGCCGTCGGCCACCAGTCCCGACAGGTCGCAGCCGCTGATCACGACATCGGTCAGCCTCAGGCCGTCCGCGCGGGCGCCGCTCAACCGGAGGTTCTCGAGTGCGGATTCCCGGATCTCCATCCCGCCGATCTGCGCCGCGCCCTCCTCCGGGTCGGGCGCGTGTTCGGCGGCGGCCAGGACCCCGTCCCACAGGCCGTCCGTCTCGAGTTCGGTGCGCGGCGGCTCGAGCTGCTCCCGTCTCGGGATGACGGGGGCGGCGGGTGGACGAGGTGAGTTCGAGCGGCGACGCAGCGGTGGGGGCACGTCCGTCAGCGTAGAGGGGGGCGCGTTCAGGGGAGGTCGCAGAGTCGCCGGAACTGGTCCCACTGGGCCTCGAGCGCTGCCGGGGAGACGGTCGGCTGCACTGCGATGCCCGACAGTAGACTCGCCACCGCGGACAGTGCGTTGTCGGTGACCCCGTCGGAAAGGCGGCGGACCTCGGCGGAGACGGCCTCGCGATCGGTGCCGGCGCCGTGGACGAGGCGATGGACGGGTTCGGTCAGTGTCCCGCAGCCCGGGGTGGCCTCCGGCCCGGGCGTCGGGGGCGGCGTCGTCGCGGTGGGGGCCGCGGCTCCCGGGGATGAGGTGGCCGGGACGGCGGGGTCCGCGGTCCCGGGGGTCTGGTCTCCGACGCTGACCTGGCCGCACCCGGACAGCGCCAATGCGAGTGACGCGGCCGCCGCGACGACGGTGCCAGCCGCTGCTCTACCGGGGATCATGGGCCGACACTAGCGGCATCTGGGAATCCGCGGGGCGCAGGCGTACTCTGGTCCGCGAGGTAGACCGATCGGTCTATCGAAGTGTGTGAGGAGCGAGAACTGTGAGTCTGCGAGAAGCGTTCGTCTTCCCCGAGATCGTCAACGACTACGCCGCGCGGTGCACCGCCGCCCTCGTGGTGACGCTCGCGGTGGTCACCCTCCTCGCTCCCGAGCCCGCCCGGACATGGCTGGCGGGAGCGCTGGTGGTGGGTTTCGCGCTCCGCGTTGCCGGCGGCCCGCGGTACTCGCCGTTCGGTCGCCTGTCGGTCCATGTGCTCGCGCCGCGGGTCAGCGACGAGCCCAAGATGGTCGCCGGCGCGCCCAAGCGATTCGCCCAGACGATCGGCCTGGTGATGTCCTCGATCGCGTTCGGACTGTTCCTCGCCGGGTTCGCGGTGGCGGGCAGCGTCGTGCTCGGTGTGCTGGTCGCCGCCGCGCTCGCCGAGGCCGCGCTCGGCTTCTGCCTGGGCTGCTGGATGTACGGGCAGCTCCAGCGGGTCGGCATCGTCTCGGAGGACGCGTGCGTGGACTGCGCGGACATCTGGGCGCGGCCCGGGATGACGGCCCGCAACTAAAGGGCGGCCCGAAAGAACCCCCGGCCCCCGCGCCCGGGGGCCCGGGAGGACCCCCTGCTTGCGCGCCCGGAATGGTCCATTCCCGCAGCCCAACCCCTCGATGAATGTGCACTCCGACCGCGCAGGTCCGCGGCGCAGCGTATCGGGGCCGTGCGTGCTCGCGGAGTGCCCGGTTGACGTCGCAGGGGGTTGTCGTGGGACAGCGTTACTGTGGGTCCATGAATACTCCTGATGACGGCAACGCCTCGGGCCGGCCCGACGACCCGGTCGGTGGCCGGGAGAACGAGCAGTGGCCCGGTTACGGCTCGGGGCTCGGCGGGCAGCAGTACGGGGCCGGCGGCTACGGCGGTCAGCAGTACGGCACCCCGCAGTACGGCACCCCGCAGTACGGCACCCCGCAGTACGGAACCCCGCAGTACGGCACCCCGCCGTACGGGAGCCCGCAGCCCGGCGGGCAGTTCGACCCGGGTCAGTACGGCGCGCAGCCCTTCTACGGCGCCGAGTACGCCTACGGGGCGCAGCAGCCGTACGGGATGGAGTCCTATGGTCAGCAGTACGGGATGCAGTCCTACGGTCAGTTCCCGCCGGCGGCCCGCAAGGACCCCGCGTTGATGCTGGTGGCGTCCCTCCTCGTGCCCGGCCTGGGGACGATGCTGGTCGGCCGGGCCGGCAGGGGTGTGGGCATCCTCGCCGGGTACCTCGTGGGTGCTCTGCTCTCGGTCATCCTCATCGGTCTGCCCATCATGTTCGGGTTCTGGATCTGGGGGATGGTCGACGCCTACCAGGGCGCCAAGGACCACAATGCCCGCCACGGCCTGCCCTGACCCGCGCCCGGCAGCCGCGCCCACCGGCCCGCCTCACCGGTTCGGCGCATCCCGTCGGCCCGCCTCGTCGTCGTCACGGAGGTGGCGACCTCCGACGTCGTGCCGACCGCCCACCCCGCGACCACTTACGTAACCTGTCCACATGACAGCGACCGAGATCCCCACCACCGACGCGCCCCGTCCCTCGGGCCTCGACCTGCAGTACGTCGATCCGGACGTCCGGCCCCAGGACGACCTCTACCAGCACGTCAACGGCACCTGGATCCGTGAGCACGTGATCCCCGCCGACCGGCCGATCGACGGGGCGTTCCTCGCCCTGCGCGACCTGTCCGAGGAGCGGGTGCGCGACATCATCACCGACGCCCCGGTCGACTCGCAGATCGGCGCCTTCTACGCCTCCTTCATGGACACCGACGCCGTCGAGGCCGCCGGCGTGGCCGCGCTCGCGCCCGATCTGGCCGAGATCGACGGTGCGAACGACGCCGACTCGCTCGCGCTGGCCATGGCACGGCTGGAGAAGGTGGGCGTCGGCGGGCTGATCGGCGCCTACGTCAACAACGACGCCAAGAATTCGAGCGAGTACATCCTCTACCTGGTGCAGTACGGCATCGGGCTGCCGGACGAGTCCTTCTATCGTGAGGACCAGTACGCCGAGATGCGCGAGCAGTACACCGACCACATCGCCCGGATGCTCGGCCTCGCCGGGCTGGTCGACGACGAGGACGGGGAGACCGGGGCCCGCCGGACCGCCGAGTGGATCGTCGCGCTGGAGACCCGCATCGCCGCCGCCCACTGGGACGTGGTGGCCCGTCGCGACGCGGACAAGACCTACAACCCCGTCACCTGGGACGAGTTGCCGCAGCAGGCCCCCGGCTTCCCCTGGCATGAGTGGGCCCGCGAGCTCGGCGGCACCGAGGAGACGTTCGGCCGGCTCGTCGCGATGCAGCCCGACTTCCTCACCGCCGTGGCCGACCTGTGGGCCTCCGAGCCGCTGGAGACCTGGAAGCAGTGGCTGCGCTGGCGGACGGTCTCCGCGCGCGCGCCGTTCCTGACCTCGGACCTGGTGGACGAGAACTTCCGCTTCTACGGCACCGTGATGTCCGGCACCGAGGAGAACAAGGCCCGCTGGAAGCGTGGTGTCGGTGCGGTCGAGGCCGCCCTCGGCGAGGAGGTCGGCAAGGAGTACGTGGCCCGGCACTTCCCGCCCGGCCACAAGGCGCGCATGGTCGAGCTGGTGGAGAACCTCACCGAGGCCTACCGCTACTCCATCAGCCGTCTGCCGTGGATGACCCCGGCCACCCGCGAGCGGGCGCTGGCCAAGCTCGAGGCGTTCGTGCCCAAGATCGGCTACCCCGACAAGTGGCGTGACTACTCGGCGCTCGAGGTCCGCGCCGACGACCTGCTCGGCAACGTGCGCCGCTCCGCCGAGTTCGAGCACCACTACGAGCTGGGCAAGCTTGGCGGCCCGGTCGACCGCGGTGAGTGGCACATGACGCCGCAGACGGTCAACGCCTACTACAACCCGGTGATGAACGAGATCGTCTTCCCGGCCGCCATCCTGCAGCCGCCGTTCTTCGACGCCGACGCCGACGACGCCGCCAACTACGGGGCGATCGGTGCCGTGATCGGGCACGAGATCGGTCACGGGTTCGACGACCAGGGAGCGAAGTACGACGGCGACGGCAACCTGGTCGACTGGTGGACCGACGACGATCGCGAGGCGTTCGGAACCCGCGTGGAGGCGCTGATCGCCCAGTACGACGGCCTCACCCCCGACGGCCTGGACGCCACGAAGGACCACGTCAACGGGGCTTTCACGGTGGGGGAGAACATCGGCGACCTGGGCGGTCTCACCATCGCGCTGCTGGCCTACCGGCTGGCACAGGGTTCGAACGAGCAGGGTTCGAACGAGCAGAGCACCGACGGCGAACCCGCCGAGGGCACCGAGGTGGGCCCGGAGATCGACGGGATGACCGGCATCCAGCGGCTCATCATCTCGTGGGCGATCGTGTGGCGGACCAAGACCCGCGCCGAGGAGGCCGCCCGCCGGCTCGCCGTGGACCCGCACTCCCCGCCGGAGTTCCGCTGCAACCAGGTGGTCCGCAACCTCGACGATTTCCACGCCGCCTTCGACGTGACCGAGGGCGACGGACTGTGGCTCGCCCCCGAGGAGCGCGTCAGCATCTGGTGAGGGTGCTCAGGCGCCGGTGAGTCGGCGGTGGTCGAGGTCGAACTCCCGCCGCGCGACCCTCTCGACGGCCCCCGAGGCGATGAGGTCGTGTAGTCGACGGCTCAGCGTCTCGGGGGTCGTCCCCAGATGCGTGGCCAGGTCGGACTGGGACAGTGGCAGTCGCACCCGGATCCGCCCGTCCTGGCGGGGCGACCCGGGTAACGACACGAGGTAGGCGGACAGTCGCGTGAGCACGTCCTCCGAGGTGATCGACGCCAGGTGCTGTTCGCTCTCGACCACCTTCCACGCCAGTTCGCGGGTGATCGAGTCGTTGAGCACCGGGCACGCGGCGGCCGCTGACCGGAGCGCGCCGTGCGAGACGCTGGTCAGCGTGGTGGCCTCCGCGGCGACGACGGTGTGACGGGCAGGGCAGCCCAGTGCGAACTCCACCAGGCCGAGATGGCTCCCGGGGCCGAGGACCCGGACGTGACGCTGGTGCCCGGACCGGTCCTCCCTGACGACATGGAGGGCCCCGGCCGTGATCACCACCAGGCGGCCCACCGGTTCCCCGGTCACCTGCACCACCGCGCCTGGCCTCGCCGTACTCGTCCGCGACGAGGCGGCCAGGGCGGCCCCGCACCGGGGTGGCAGCGAGGCGAACAGGACCGAGCCCGCGAACAGCGCGGACCCGGTGACTCCGGAATCGTCCCCGTGCGCGGTCATGTCACCAGTGTGGCCCTGTGGGGCGCCCACGTGTGCATTTCCTCACACCGAGTTGACCTAGATCAATGCGGTTCCGAGGCTTCCGGCCTAGTTTCGGATGAACGAACGACAGGGGAGCGATATGTCGGAGACTCTTGTACCGCCCACGCGCCCGACGCGTGAGCTCGACCACCCGCCGGGTGAACCCACGGGTGATGCCCGGCCGGGCTCGTTCGTGTGGAAGATGCTGACGACGACCGACCACAAGTTGCTCGGCATCATGTACATCGTCACCTGCTTTATCTTCTTCTTCGCCGGCGGCCTCATGGCGCTGCTCATCCGGGCGGAGCTCTTCTTCCCGGGTATGCAGTTCCTGTCGAATGAGCAGTTCAACCAGCTGTTCACCATGCACGGCACGGTGATGCTGCTGCTCTACGGAACCCCGATCGTCGTCGGGTTCGCGAACTACATCATGCCGCTGCAGATCGGCGCCCCCGACGTGGCGTTCCCGCGCCTCAACGCGTTCGGCTTCTGGCTGTTCGCGGCGGGCGGCACGATCATGCTCTCCGGCTTCCTGACCCCCGGTGGCGCGGCGTCCTTCGGCTGGACCATGTACATGCCGCTGGCGGACAAGATCCACTCGCCGAACGTCGGCGCGGACCTCTGGATCCTCGGCGTCGGCATCGGCGGCATCGGCACGATCCTCGGTGCCGTCAACTTCGTCACCACCATCATCTGCCTGCGCGCACCGGGTATGACCATGTTCCGGATGCCGATCTTCACGTGGAACATCCTCGTGGCGTCGGTCCTCATCCTCCTGATCTTCCCGCTGCTCACCGCGGCCGCGCTCGGCGTCTTCTACGACCGCACCTTCGGTGGTCGCATCTTCGATCCGGGCAACGGTGGCGCCATCCTGTGGCAGCACCTGTTCTGGTTCTTCGGTCACCCCGAGGTGTACGTCCTCGCGCTGCCGTTCTTCGGCATCGTCTCCGAGGTCTTCCCGGTCTTCTCCCGCAAGCCGCTGTTCGGCTACGCCGGCCTGGTCTTCGCGACCCTCGCGATCGCCGCACTGTCGATGGCCGTGTGGGCGCACCACATGTACGTCACCGGCGCGGTGCTGCTGCCGTTCTTCTCCTTCATGACGTTCCTCATCGCGGTCCCGACCGGCGTGAAGTTCTTCAACTGGATCGGCACGATGTGGCGCGGCAAGATGACCTTCGAGACGCCGATGCTGTTCGCCCTCGGCTTCATCATCACCTTCCTCTTCGGCGGTCTGACCGGCGTGATGATGGCCTCGGCGCCGATCGACTTCCACATCTCGGACACGTATTTCATCGTGGCGCACTTCCACTACACGCTCTTCGGCACCATCGTGTTCGCCACGTTCGCCGGCGTGTACTTCTGGTTCCCCAAGATGACGGGCCGGATGTACGACGAGCGGCTCGGTAAGATCCACTTCTGGTTGATCTTCATCGGTTTCCACACGACGTTCCTGGTGCAGCACTGGCTGGGCAACCAGGGCATGCCGCGCCGGTACGCCGACTACCTGGATTCGGACAACTTCACGGTCCTCAACCAGATCTCCACGGTCGGTTCGTTCATCCTCGGCATCGCGATGCTGCCGTTCATCTGGAACATCATCAAGAGTTGGCGCTACGGGGAGATCGTCACGGTCGACGACCCGTGGGGCGCGGGCAACTCCCTCGAGTGGGCGACCTCGTGCCCGCCGCCGCGCCACAACTTCGTGACGCTGCCCCGGATCCGCTCCGAGCGCCCCGCGTTCGAGCTGCACTACCCGCACATGAGCGAGCGGATGCGGGCGGAGGCCCACGTCGGGGGCCGTCGCACGGCCCGGGACCCGGACACCGCGAAGGACGTCGGGGAGCGCGGGACCTCGCCCTACAGGAGCTGAACACCGAGGGCCGGATGCGTGGAAGCGGCAACCCCCGGGTCGGGGCGACGGATAGTGTCGGTGCCCATGACGATCCGGGTAGTGGAATGGTCGACGGGGTATCTGGGCCGGATGGCAGTCGAGGCGATCGCCGCCCGGCCCGAGCTGGAACTGGTGGGCCTGTACGTCTCCGACCCGGCCAAGGTCGGCGTGGACGCCGGGCGACTCGCCGGGGTGGACCGCGACCTGGGTATCGCGTCCACCGATGACACTGACGCGCTGCTCGCGCTGGACCCGGACGCGGTGGTCTACACCGCCGAGACCGAGACGCGGTTCGTGGACGCGATCTCCGACTTCTGCCGCTTCCTGCGCGCCGGTATCGACGTGGTGGCCTCCGGTCCGGTGCTGCTGCAGTACCCGCACGGCACCCTGCCCGAGGAGATGATCTCCGAGCTCGCCGCCGCCGGACGTGAAGGCGGCGCCACACTGCACGTCAACGGCATCGACCCCGGCTTCGCCAACGACGTCCTGCCGCTGGCCATGACGAGCCTGTCCCGGCGGATCGACCACATCCGCGTGGGCGAGATCGCCGACTACTCCGTGTACCACCAGGGCGAGACCATGCGGCGGCTGTTCGGCTTCGGCGCATCCATGGACACGCTTCCGCCACTGCTGCGACCGGGGATGCTCGCGGCGGGCTGGGGCTCGGTGGTGCGCCAAATCGCGGCCGCTCTCGAGGTCACCCTGGACGAACCACTGGTGGAGCGCCACGAGCGCCTGCCCGCGGACCGCGACCTGACCTTGTTGGCGTGTGAGGTCCCGGCGGGGACGCAGGCCGCGCTGCGGTTCGAGGTGGTGGGGCAGGTCGACGGCGAGGACCGCATCGTCCTGGAGCACGTCACTCGCACTGCCCACGACCAGGCCCCCGACTGGCCGCGCCCGGACCACGGCGACGGCTGCTACCGCATCGAGATCACCGGCGATCCCGCGATGCGGGTGGAGTTCGGACACCACGCCGAGCACGGCGATCACAACGTCTCCGGCATGCTCGTCACCGCGATGCGGCTGGTCAACTCGGCGGAGGCGGTCGTGGCGGCGGCGCCGGGACTCGTGTACGCGAAGGACCTCCCGATGATCACCGGGCGTGGCTTAATGAGCACATGAGAACCCTGCGGGCCGCCCTGGCCGTCACCGCCGCCGCCCTCCTCGCGGTGACGGGCGCGGGCGCCGCGAACGCCACCGACCCGTCGACGCGGGCACCGCTGCCGGTGCCGTACTCCTTCTTCGCCGGGGCCGCCCAGGCGCTCACGGCCCCGGGGGCGGAGCTGCCGGGGGCCAACGACTGGTCGTGCCGCCCCACCGCCGACAAGCCGCGCCCGGTCGTGTTGGTCCACGGCACCTCCGGTGGCGCGGTCACCAACTGGGCCACCTACGGGCCGCTGCTGCACAACGAGGGCTACTGCGTCTACACGCTCACCTACGGGGCGTTGCCCGGTCAGCCGTGGCCGGTCAGTCTCCTGGGCGGCTTGTCGGACATCACGGAGGTCTCGGTGCCGCAGGTCGGCGAGTTCGTCGACCGCGTCCTCGCCTCGACCGGGGCCGAGCAGGTGGACCTCATCGGGCACTCGCAGGGGACGCTCGTCTCCGGCCTGGTCGCCAAGGTCGGCCGACCCGGCAAGGTGAACACCGTCGCCGCGATAGCCCCGCTGTGGCACGGCTCCCGCGGGACCGGGTCCGGGGCGATCGGCACCGCCCTGGCCAGCGGGGACCGCGGACGTGCGGTCGAGATCGCTCCGTCCCTCGGCCAGATGGCCGCCGGGTCGGAGACGCTCGAACTCCTGTGGTCGGGTGGCACCCCCTATGCGCCGGGCGTGACCTACCTCAACCTCGTGACCCGGTACGACCAGCTGGTCCGGCCGTACACCTCCGGTGTGGTCGAGGGCCCGCGGGCCACCAACATCACCATCCAGGACGGGTGTGAGCAGAACCGGGCCGAGCACCTGGCCATCGCCTCGGATCCCCGGACCGTGGACTTCGTGCTCAACGCCCTCGACCCCGCCGACCCGCGTGAACCGCGGTGTGAGGCGGTCGCCCCGTACCTGGGCCCGATTCCCCCGCCGCCGGGATCGTGACCCGGACCGGGATCGCGGGACTGCTCGCGGCGGCAGCCCTCGTCGTCGTCGCCCCCGTCCCCGCGGCTCCCGCGCCCAGGGCGGCGGCCGCTCCCACCCCCACCACGGACCAGGTCCCGTGGCGCTGGTGGGACGGCGCGGCGTACCAACTCACCCACGGCCTGGCCGATCCGCCCGGCATCAACCGGGACGACTGCCGGCCGACCGCGCAGCGCCCCGCGCCGGTGATCCTCGTGCACGGCACCGGGCTCAACGGCGGGAACTCGTGGGCCACCCTCGGCGCCGCACTGGCCGCCGAGGGCTACTGCGTGTGGGCCCCCACCGTGGGCGCGCCACCCGGGCCCGGCGGCGAGCCCGGATCCGTCGGCGGCGTCGACTCGCTCACCGGGGTCTCCGCGCCGCAGCTCGCCGCCGAGATCGACCGCGTGCGCGCGCTCACCGGGGCGGCCGAGGTCGACCTCGTGGGGCACTCACAAGGCGCGATCATCGCCTCGTTCGTCACCGCGACCGCCCGGGCGGACGCCGTGCGGACCGTCGTCACGCTGGGCGCCGACCCCGCGCGGTCGGGCGACGGGCCACCCGGGTTCGTCACCGACGTCCTCGGCGTGCTGTCGCCCGACACGGCGCGGCAGGACGCCGAGGCGACGCTGGCGTGGCTGGGCGAGGACGGCGTCCCGTTCGCGCGCGGCGTGCGCTACGTGGCGGTGTCCTCGGACTACGACGAGCTCACCGGGCCGGTCGTCGCACCGGAGGTTCCGGACTTCGTGGACCTCGACGTGGTGCGGCTGCAGGACGGCTGCGAGGTCGACCGCTCGGGGCACCTGACCGTGCTGGCGTCGCCTCGAGCGGTGGACCTGGTGATCGACGCCCTCGGCGGGCCGCGGGGCCCGGGTGGTGTCGAGCCGGCCGGCCCGCCGCCGCGCTGCGTTCCCGCGGATCAGCTGCTGGGCGTGCTCGCGCCCGTTCCGCCCCGGTGACCAGGCGCGCCGGATCAGTTCAAGCGGAGGCCGGTCTCGGGGTCGAACGCGTGGACCTCGGAGTCGACGTGCCGGACGCGGAGGCGCTCGCCGACCGCGGTCCCGTGTGCCCGGTCCAGGCGCACGGCGATCCGGTCGCCGGCGTCGGTGTGGCCGTACGCGAAGGACTCCGCGCCCAGCTCCTCGACCAGGTCCACCACCAGATCCAGGCCGGGTTCGTCCTCGCCCACAACCCGCAGTGACTCCGGTCGGGCACCGAGGGTGACGCGGTCGCGGCCCTCGAGTGAGGCGGGGATGGCCACCTCGGCGTCACCGACGTGGGCCCGGGAGCCCTCGACCGCCACCTCGAGGAGGTTCATGGCCGGCGTGCCGATGAAGCCGGCGACGAACGCGTTGACCGGCCGGTCATACAGCTCGCGGGGGGCCGCGACCTGTTGGAGGACGCCGTCTCTGAGCACCGCGACGCGCGTACCCATCGTCATGGCCTCGACCTGGTCGTGGGTGACGTACACCGTGGTCACGCCCAGCCGTCGCTGCAGCCCGGCGATCTCCCCGCGGGTGGAGACCCGCAGCTTGGCGTCGAGGTTCGACAGTGGCTCGTCCATACAGAACACCTTGGGCCGACGAACGATCGCCCGACCCATGGCGACCCGCTGGCGCTGGCCGCCGGACAGTTGGGAGGGTTTGCGGTGGAGGAGGGGATCCAGCTGCAGGATCCGCGCGGCCTCCTCGACCTGCTTGCGGGTGTCGGACTTGTTGACGCCGGCGTTGCGCAGTGCGAACCCCATGTTCTGGGCGACCGTCATGTTGGGATACAGCGCGTAGTTCTGGAACACCATGGCCACGTCTCGGTCGCGGGGAGCGACGCCGGACACGTCGAGCTCGTCGATGAACACGCGGCCGGCGTCGACGGGTTCCAGACCTGCGAGCATCCTCAGGCTGGTGGACTTGCCGCAGCCGGAGGGGCCGACCAGGACGAGGAACTCGCCGTCGGTGATGTTGATGTCGAGGGCGTCGACGGCGGGCGCCGATCCCTTGTCGAACCGGCGGGTCGCGTGGTCGAAGCGGACGGTGGCCATCGGGTGGGGGGCTCCTCGTGCGTGAATGTTCGGGGGAGGTGACGCGGCTGTGGGGTCAGGGGTGGGGCCGGGGCCGCCGAACGACGCCGACGCCGGGGCCGGATACGAGGTGCCCGGCCCCGGGCGTAGGCGATCGCCGGCGGTGACCGGTCAGCCGTTGAGCTTCGGCTGGATCTGGGTCTCGATGATCTGCGCGGTCTCGTCCTGCACCTGCTGCATGGTCTCGCGGATGTCGGCGCCACCGAGGACACGGTCGAACGCGCCACCGATGCGCCTACCACCGTTGGGTACCAGGACACGGGCGTTGTCCTGAGGCCGGGTGTGCGCGAGCTGGTCGATCGCGGTGACCGCCTGCGGGGTCTCGGACAGGTAGGCCTTGATCTCCTGCGCCTCGCGGGCGGACTTACGGACCGGCATGTACCCGGTTCCCTGCGCGAAGGTCGCCGTCGACTGCGTGTTGGTGAGGAAGTCGATGAACTTCATGGCGTTGAGCTTGCGCTCGTCGGAGATACCGGCCGGGATCGCGACGCCCGCGCCGCCGGTCGGGCAGGAGTTCTTCTCGGCCGCCCCGGGCAGGAAGGCCGTGCCGAACTCGAAACCGGCGTTGGTCTTGGCGGTGGCGAGCGAGCCGGTGGAGGCCAGTGCACACGCGGCGAGACCGGAACCGAACTCGACGATCGAGTCGGCGGAGACCACCAGGAAACCGTCGTCGTCGAGCTTCTTGATGTACTCCATGCCGCGGATGGTGCCGTCGTCGGTGAAGGTCGGGGTCCAGTCGCGGGAGAAGGCGCCGTCGAAGTCCCAGATGATGTTCTGCCCGGTCCAGTCCATGTAGTTGGAGCCGTCGTACATCGCGATGGCGTGCTTGCCGTCCCCGATGGCGTCCTGTAGGCGGGGTGCCCACTCCGCGAACTCGGTCCAGTTCTCCGGGCCGCGGTCGGGCAGCCCGGCGGCCCGCCACACCTCCTTGTTGTAGTAGAACAGCGGCGTCGACCGCGCGAAGGGCACGCCGAAGTTGTCGCCCTCGAGGACGTAGTCGCCCAGCAGGGCGTCGACGTAGTCAGCGGTATCGACGCCGGCCTCGGTGAACAGGTCGTTCAGCGGGGTGATCTGCCGGTTGAGCGCGAAGTTGAACCAGGTGACGTCGGAGACCACGACGACGTCGGGCAGCTCGCCGCCGGTGAGTGCCGCGTTGAACTTCTGGGCGACCTCCTCGTAGTTCTTCCCGCCGTCGACGAGGTTGACCTTGAGGCCCGGATTCTCCGACTCGAACGCCGCGATGATGTCGGTCTCGAGTGACTTGGAGTTACCGGGGTGGTTGGACCAGAACGTGATGGTGCCGGTGTCGCCGCCGGAGGCGGTTCCGCCCGACTCACCGGATGTGTCGCCGCCCGCGCCCGCGCAGGCGGTGAGGGTGGTGGCGGCCGCGGTGGCGCCGAGGACGCCGAGGAATCCGCGACGGTTCATGGGGTTCATTCGTGTCGGACCTTTCGTTGCTGCCGGACCGGTTCGGCCCGACGGGATTGGAGGTGGGATCGCGCGGAGTGGGTCATCCCTTCACCGCGCCGGAGGTCAGGCCCTTGATCATGTGGCGCTGGAGGATGAGGAACACGACGAGGATCGGGGTGATGGTGAGCACCGTGGCGGCCATGACCATCGGCCAGTCGGTGTAACCGCCGTCGGTGTTGACGAGGCGGGCCAGCCCGACCTGGAGCGGGGCGACGCGGTCGTCGGAGGCGATGAGGAATGGCCAGAGGTACTCGTTCCACTCGTTGACCACGGTGATGAGCGCGAAGGCGACCAGGGTGGGCCAACTCATCGGCAGTACGACCCGGAACAGCAGCTTGAGGTGCCCGCACCCGTCCATGCGCGCGGCCTCGATGATCTCGTACGGCAGGGTCAGGAAGTGGTTGCGCATGAGGAAGGTGCCGAACGCGACCCCCGCCAGCGGGATGATGATGCCCTGGAAGGTGTTGATCCACCCGAGCTGTGCCACCAGTGCGTAGTTGGAGATCACCGTGATCTGGTTGGGCACCATCAGGGCCGCGAGCACGACCATGAACAGGACGGACCGACCTGGGAAGCGAAGGAAGACGAACGCGTAGGCGCTGAGGACCCCCAGCGTGATCTTCACGATGCTGAGCAGGCCGGTGATGACCACCGAGTTGGTGAAGTACCGGAGGAACGGGACCTCGGAGAGCACCTGCGGGTACGCGTCACCGGTCAGCGGGGAAGGCCACCACACCGGCGGCTGGACGTAGACCTGGTTGTCCGGTTTGAGGGAGGTGACGACCACCCAGAACAGCGGGAGGCCGATGACCAGCAGGACGAGGATCATCACGGCGTACCCGATGATCCTGGTCGGCGTGGAGCCTGCGCGGACCGTGCTCATCGGGCGTTCCTGTCCATGACGCGGACCTGGAGGTAGGTGATGACCAGCAGGATGAGGAACATGATCGTCGCGACCGTGGCTCCGTAGCCGGCCCGGAAGTTCTGGAATGTCTCCTGATAGACCTGGAAGACCATGGTCGTGGTGGCGTTGCCCTGGGGCCCACCGCGGGTCATCACGTAGATGATGTCGAAGACCTGGAGCGAGTTGAGCATCACGGTGATCGACAGGAAGAACGTCGTGGGGCGCAGCATGGGCAGTGTCACCGAGCGGAAGGTGGTCCACCGGCCGGCGCCGTCGATCTCGGCGGCCTCGTAGAGCTCTGCGGGTTTGGCTTGGAGCGCCGCCAGATAGATGACGAACGAGTAGCCCAGGTTCTTCCAGATGTAGGTGATGGTGATCATCGCCAGCGCCCAGTCGGGGTCCTGGTAGAAGTCCGGCACCGGGAGTCCGACCATTGTGAGCAGTGCCGAGACCATGCCGAACCGGGGATCGAAGATGAACTGGAACGCCACGCCGATGGCCGCCCCGGCGATGACGAACGGCGCGAACACCGCCGAGCGCACGATGCCGCGACCGATGAGCTGCTGGTCGAGCAGCAGGGCCAGGGCCAGCCCGAGCACCATGGACCCCACGACGGCCGAGACGGTGAACACGCCGGTGTTTCGCAGGATCAGCCAGCTGTCGTCCCGCCCGAACCACTCGACATAGTTGGCGACCCCGACGAATGTCGAGGTGGGCGAGGAGATGTTCCAGTCGAAGAAGCTGAGCCGGAAGTTGTCCAGCAACGGTCGGTAGGTGAACACGCCGAGCAGTGCCAGGTTGGGCAGCACCAGGGCGACGAAGAGTGCCTTCTCGCGGAACTGGCCGCCCGCCCGGGGTCGGCGTCGTCTCGGCCCGTGTTCGGCCGGGTCAGGGGGCGCGGTCGCCGGGTGCCCGGCGACCGGGGAGGACAGAGTCTGCACGCTGTGCAGCCTGGCCGGGAGAGGTGAACGGGTCCTTTCCGGACGATTGACCGCCGGTGGCCCGGCGAGGTCTAACCGGTACAGGTGTTGAAAAGCATGATGTCCCCACGCTTTTCATTCCGGACGGCCGGGCCGCCGGGCGTCAGTAGTTCCAGTCGCCCTGGCCGTCGAACGCGCCGAACGGGCGGCCGGGGCCGTTCTTGACGATGAACGGGTCGCCGTTGCGGCTGGTGTCGTAGTACCAGCGGGCGTCGGCGGGGCTGACGTTGATGCAGCCGTAGGAAACGTTCCGGACCCCCTGGTCGGCGACCGACCACGGTGCGGAGTGGATGTAGATGCCGTCGTAGGAGAGCCGGACGGCGTCGTTGATGATCGAGTTGTACCCGCCGTCCTCGATGCGCAGACCGAACGTCTCCGAGTTCATGCGGACCTCACGGCCGCGCTGGCCGGTGTAGTAGGTGCCGTTGTAGGTCTCCCAGCCGGGCCGTCCGGCGGAGGCTCGCATGGTGCGGATGTGCTGGCCGTTGCGGGTGACGGTGACGAGCTTGGTGCGGTCGTCGAACACGGCGATCACGGCGTCGCCGGTCCGGAACGACTGCTGACGCTTGCCACCGGCCCACACGGTCACGGAGGTGTTGACCGGCCAGAACTCGTGGGGCCGCCAGCGCACCTCGCGGTCGTTCACCCAATAGAACTTGCCCGGGACCGCCGGCTCGGTGCGGATGCCGATCGTGGCCTCGGCCCGCGCCCGGTCGCGGATGGGGCGGTCGAAGAAGAACATGACCGGCTGTGCCACGCCCACGATCTCGTTCGGGGTGGGGAAGATGTCGACGTTGCCGTACTCGGGTGTCGGCCGCGCGGGCCCGATGACCGGGTAGGTCAGTACGGGCATCGCGGCGACGCCCGGGATGGCCGGCGTGTACAGGGGCGCGTTCTCGAGCTGCGGCACCCCGGGCGGGCTCAGCGGCATGACGGACTGGGCCTCGGCGGTCGGGGCGGTGCCCGCGCCGACCGACACCCCCATGAGGAGCGCGATCGCGGCGAGGACCGCGGCGGCCACCGAGGGGCGGGAGGAACGGGTCATGTGAGGGGCTCCTGAGGACGGCGAGGGATTCTCTAAGCGTTACTACAAACTTCTACCCGGATATATCGTGCGTCACAACCGAAGTGTTTCCCACCGGCCGTCGGCGATCAGTAGTTCCAGTCGCCCTGCCCGTCGAAGGCACCGAACGGGCGGCCGGGACCGTTCACGACGATGAACGGGTCACCGTTGCGGGTGTTGTCGAAGTACCAGGCCGCGTCCTCGGGGCTGACGTTGATGCAGCCGTGCGAGACGTTCCGGACACCCTGGTCGGCGACCGACCACGGCGCCGAATGGATGAAGATGCCGTCGTAGCTCAGCCGCACTCCGTTCTCCACGATCGTGTCGTACCCGCCGGCGGTCCGGGACAGTCCCCAGGTCTCCGAGTCCATGCGCACCTCGCGGGCCCGCCAGCCGTTGTAGTAGACGCCGTTGTGGGTGGCGTAGGCGTCGCGGCCGGCGGAAGCCTTCATGGTGCGCACCACCTGGCCGTTGCGGGTGACGGTGACGGTGTGGGTGGCGTCGTCATAGGTCGAGATCACCGCGTCGCCGGTGCGGAAGACGGTCTCACGCCCTCCGGCCCACACGGTGACGGAGGTGCCCGCGGGCCAGAACTCGTGTGGTCGCCAGCGCAGTTCCGAGTCGCCGACCCAGTAGAACTTGCCGTCCACGGCGGGCGCCGTGCGGATTCCCACCGACGCCTCGGCGCGGGCACGGTCGGCGACGGGCTGGTCGAACCGGATCATCACCGGTTGCGCGACGCCCACCGTCTCGCCCGAGGTGGGGTAGACCGAGGCCACCCCGGTCTCGGCCGTGGTCCGTCCGACGGCGGGGACGGGCAGGGTGAGCACGCCGGTCGATCCGCCGACCGCGGGCAGTGGTGCGGACTCGAGTCCGAGCGCGCCGACCGAGCCGGTGGATCCGGTGGGACCGAGGAGTGACTGCGCGGAGGCGGCGGGGGAGAGGCCGACGACGACGAGGCAGGCCGTGGCCAGAAGCGTTGCGAAGGACCGGGTGCGGCGAGACATCGTTCTCCTCGAAAGCGGGTACCGCGGCGGGCGGCGACAGCGGGGGTCGCGTGAAGACGGACAGCCAACCCCACGCGTCACACAAGTAACACCAGTAACAATACATATCGGGTGCCCGGCCTGTACATCTCCGACCGCGGGCGGTGATCACGGTGGGTGCCCGTTCCGTCGGGGACGCGCACCGACCCGGCCGGGCACCTTTCCAATGTTCGTTGGTATCGCCGCGGGGAGAACCGCTGGTAGATCCATGCGGCTTCCGTCGTTGAGCTAAAGTCAACGGAAAAACGCCTGATCATGGGCTTGATCGAACGGAAGCTGCAACATAGGGTCATCTCAGTCACCGCCGAGGGGTGGGTGGCGAAGTGAAGTGGTTGCTGAGGGGCTGCGACTTCACGTAACGAGGGGCCGGTCTTGCCGACCGGGGCACCTGGGGGGGTGCCGACCCGCAGCCGGAAGGCAGCGTGGAGGCCGGATCGTACGCGATCTGCCAGATGGTGGGACGGCGTCGGATGCTGAGGGGCTCCGGCGCCGTTCCCGTCATTTCGGCCCACCTCTAGCCGATGATCTCCTGTGCCACGCGGTGCAGGCCGGCCAGCGCCGACGACTCGGCCTGTGGTGACCTCGGCGTCTCGGGTCTGAGCATGGTGATGTGCCACAGCTCGTCGGCGGAGACGAGGATCGTGTGGACCTCGACGCCGCCGCCGGTGGGCGCCGCCACGCAGTCGATGTACAACGTGGCGGGCCGTGGGCCGACCGCGGCGGGTGCCCCGGGCTCGCCCGGGGCCGTCAGGCCGGCCTCCGCGGCACCCGGTCCGCGGATCTCCGAGCAGGCGTACCTGGCGCCCAGCAGTGTGGCCTGACCCGCGAGCGCGGCCCGGGCACCGTCGCGGGGCGTGACGACCCCGGCGGCAACGGTGTCGGGGACGACGTCCGGATCGAAGGCCGGCGGGGTGGTCGTCGCCGTGGTCGCCGAGGTCGTCATCGACGCGTCGGTCGTGGCCCCCGCAGCCGTGGTCTCCGCACCTTCCGTGTCCGCCGATCCCGTATCCGGGACCTCGGCGGCGTCGGTGTCCGTCGCCTCGGCAGCGGTCGTGCTGGTGCCCGCCAGCCCGGCTTCGTACCTCTCGGGTGACCCCGGGCCGCCGTAGGTGCACAGCAGCCCCAGGTCGCCGGAGCCGGTCGGATCGACCACCGGCATGTCGGCACCGGTGAGGTCGATGATCTCCTCGGTGGTCAGGTCGAGGAGCTCGCAGGCGTTGAGTCGTTCCTCGGGCGCGGGCCGACCCTCGACCATCTCGGCGGCGACGTCGTGCCGGGGATTCGGGGTGAGTCTCGGCGGGCCCGCGTCACCCGAACCGGGGCCGGTGGCAGTGCATCCGGCGACAGCCACCGTGGCCGCCAGAGCGGCGAACCCTCCGGCGAGACGGCGTCCGCGCGCCGGACGGGGTCGCTGCGATCGCATGGCCCGATCCTACGGGTCGGCCCCACGGCCATGACCCCGACGTCCGGCGTTCACCGCGCGTGCGCGGCCCGCTCATCTCGCTCGGCGACACTGCCGGGTGTGGAAGCGAGACGCGGGCGGGACGCGCAGCCGCTGCCGGGGCCCGCACTCGGCTACCGGCGTTCGGACCTGCACGAACACGGGAGACCTCCCGGGGGGTGGAGGGAGGTCATCGCCCACGCCGTGCTCGGCGAGGGCGTCGCCCTGTTCGACGGGGCCGCGGACGATCTGCTGAGTCTGACCGCCCACGCCCGCGCGGGGATCAGGACGGCCCCGGCGGATCCGCCTCTGGCATCGGACCTCGTCGTGCTCGACGGGCCGATGCGTGGACCCTGCCGACTCGTCGCCCTGATCGACGAGTCGCTCCGGCAGGGCGTCGTCGTCGGCACCCTCGAGGGCAACACCGCGGTGGCCGAGCACCGCTGCCACCTCGACCTGCACCCCGGGACGGACGAGGTCACCGTCACCGTCCGGACGGTGTGGCGGCCGCGCACCTTCTCGGTGCTGCCCGGTGCCGCGGGCCGCGAGGCGCGCGCCTACGAACGCATGGGCGACCGCCTGGTCCGGACGCTCGGCGGGGCTTTCTAACCGGGCACGGCGCCGTCGGGGGCAGCCGGGCCTCTGGCGACGTCGGTCGGCTCGGTCACCGAGCCCCGGATGGCATCGAACGATTCCCGGATGCGGTATTCCAGCAGTGATCCGGGCTCGTCGGTGCGCCACCGTTCCACGGCGATGCGGAGGATCGCGATCGACGCGGCCGCCACCGTCGCGGCCTCCACCGAGTCCGGTTCCCGCCCCTCCCGGCGCGCCACCAGGGACGCCAGCTCCTTCTCGTTGCCCGCCAGGATCTCGTAGACCTGGGTCCGGACGCTCGCCTCCCGGCGCCACATGTCGTGGAATCGGTCGAAGGCCCGGCTCTGCCGCCGTGCGTTGGACACCTGGTGCCACATGAGCCGCGAGAGGGCGGTCATGGTGGACACGCTGCGGTCGGTGAGGAACTCCCTCACCGCGTCGCGACCGGCGGGGGGAGTGTCGGGGATGCAGGCGGCGGCCTTGGACGGGAAGTAGTTGAAGAACGTCCGCCGCGACACGTTGGCGGCTCTGGCGATCTCGTCGACCGTCACCGCGTCGAGTCCCCGCTCGATCACCAGATCGACCGCGGCGGCGGAGATCGCACCGCGCAGGTCGCGGCGGCGGTCCTCCGCACGGTCGGCGCCCGCAGCGATGCTCGTGGAGTCGCTCATCTGCCACCTCCCGGTGCCGTCGCCGTGTCGGCGGTCAGCCGCACCGCCACGGTCAACAGTACTGACCGACCCGGCATCTATCCTGATGGTATGCGCACACCCGCCTCCCCAGCCCTCGTCGCGGTGTCCGCGGTCCTGCTCGGTGCCCTCGCCGGGTGCGGCGGCTCCGAGCCGGCCCCGGAGATGGGCACCATCCGGACCGCCCCTCCCGAGACGACCGAGCCGGAACTGCCGCCGGTCGAACCGGTCGCGGATGCCGAGTGCCCGTACCTGTCCGCCGACGAGGTCACACGACTCAGCGGCCAGCCGGTCACCGACGTGCGGATCGACGACGGCGTGGAGCCCGCGGCCTGCTTCTTCTACGACTCAGACGGCGAGGTGCAGCTCACCACCACCGTGTATTCGGTCGCGTCCCCGGAGCGGGCGGCGGAGCTGGTGGAGGAGTCGGCGCCCTCCGACGAGGCCGAACCCTCGCAGGCGGAGGGAGGCTGGAGCGGCGGCCGTACGGTGGGGCTGGGCGGTGCGCTGGTGGTCCTGTCCCGCGACGCCCGGGTGCTGGCCGTGCAGTCCACGCAGGACGACCCGACGACGGCCCAGCGGATCGCTGACGTCACCGCGCCGCGGGTGGCGGGCTGACCCGCCGCGCGGGGATCACGTGCAATGGGGATCACGTGCAGTGGGGATCACGTCGGGTCGGTGACCATCCCCAGGATGAGCTCGGCCATGCTGCGGGCGGTCATCGCGGTGGTCCGGACCTCACCGAGCATCGCGGCGGTCACCGAGCCGTCGTGGAGGAGCGCCAACCGGTCGGCCAGGTCGGTGATGTTGTCCGGGTCCTCGAGGCCCATGCCGGCGAGCTCGGAGCGCAGGGTCTCGGCGACCCACTGTCGCTGATCGGCCACGGCGGCGCGGATGGCGCGCTCGCCGTCCGTCGCCGGGCTGGGGAACTCGATCGCCGCCGCGAGGTGGCAGGACCCGGGCATGGCGGGTTCGACCTGCTCGCGGACGATGTCGAACAGTGCCAGGATGCGGCCCCGGGCATCCGGGGCGAGGTCGGCGCGACGCCGCCACAGGTCACGGTCCCGTTCGGCGACCGACCGCAGGTAGGCCACGACGAGCTCGTCCTTGGACCCGTAGGTGTTGTACAGGCTGGCCTTGGCCACCCCGGCCTCCCGCAGGATCCGGTCGATCCCGACCGCACGGATCCCGTCGGTGGAGAACAGACGGGTCGCCGTCGCCAGGAGCCGCTCCCGCGGCCCGGGCTTGGTCGACCGTGTGCTCGTCACGGGGTACACACTATCGGCAGTGACCGCCGACACCACGGGGCCGGTGCCGCGCGCGGCGGACACCGGCCCCATCGCCTGACGGTGCGGTCGATGACGGTCAGGCCGGGGGTCGACCGTCGGCCGGCGGGCGGCTGTGCTGCGACGGATCCGGGTCCGGGGTCGGCGTGCCGTCCGGGGCGTCCGGGACCTCGGGCGCGTCCGCAGTGCGTCCGGTGAGGAACTCGCCAGCCTTCTGCTGGGCGGTGTCGACGTGCTGGGCGTGCTTGCCGCCGGTGCGCTTGTCGAACGCGTCGCCCGCCTTCTGAAGCGCCGACTCCACCTTGCCCGGGTTCTTGCGGGCGAGGTCCTTGGCCTTGTCGAACAGTCCCATGTCGGACTCCTTCCATTCGGGGTGATGCAGACGGACGGCCCGGCCTCGACGAGGGGCCGGGCCGTCCGGATGTAGCGGTGTCTCTGGCGTCTCGCGCCCGGGTCAGACCCTGGTGCGTCCGCGGCCGCGAATCGCCGAGACGATCCAGATCAGGAGGCATGCGCCGACAATGGCGGCAAGGACGCCGGGGATGGAGAATGCATCCGGCATCGCGCCGCCCCCACTGTTCGTGAAGAACGAGACGATCCAACCGACGACGAAAGCCCCGATGACTCCGGCCAGGATGTTCGCGACGATGCCCATCTCGGCATCTCGCTTCATGATCTTGGAGGCGATCCAACCGGCAAGGCCGCCGATGATGATCCACGCAATGATGGTGCCCATTGTGGTTGTCCTTTCCCGAGAGTCGTACTCGGCCCGGGACGGGCCGCTCTCTCAGGAGAACACGACACCGACACGAAAGCTTCCGGTAGGGCGCACGGTGGCGTTAAACGTCGCTCACTCGTTACCGGTCCGTGTCCGCCGGGCCACCCGCCCGCGGCCTCAGGCGATCTCCGCGGCCTCCGGGTGCTTCTGGATGTATCCCGCGACGAACGAACACGACGGACGCACCCGCAGTCCCTCCTCCCGGGTCACCTGCAGCGCCTCACCGACCAGCGTCCCGGCGAGACCGCGCCCACCGAATTCGGACGCGACCACCGTGTGGGGGAACTCCCGGACGCCGTCCGTGCCGTCGGAATAGTCAGCGAAACCCGCCACCACGTCGTCCACGAGGATCTCGAATCGCCCGGCGGCGGTGTCACGCCGAACCTGAACGTTGTCCTCGCTGCTCATGAGTGCGATTCCGGGCGGACGACCATCACCGGGCACGGGGCCGCCTGCAGGAGCGCCCGGGAGGTGGAGCCGAGGACCATGCCCGTGAACCCGCCCCGCCCGTGGGAGCCGACGACGACGAGCTGGGCGTTCTCGGCCTGCTCGACGAGTGCCCGGACCGCGCGATCGCGCGTGACGAACCGCTGCACCTCGACGTCGGGGTACCGGTCCGAGAATCCCGCCAGCCGCTCCGACAGCGTCTGGAGCTGCTGCTCTTCGAGTTCCTTCCAGTCATCCTCTGTGAGGGAGATGCCGGCCGCCGCGGCCTGCACCTGCGGATCCATCCAGGTGTGCACGGCGACGAGGGGGGCGGACCGCGCGGAGGCCTCGGCGAACGCCCACTCGGTGGCCTTGGCGCTGACCTCGGAGCCGTCGATCCCCACGACGACCGGGCCGCTGCGGTTCAGGTCGTCCGTGTCCTCCCGGGTCACCACGACCGGGCAGAACGCGTGGCTGGCCACCGCCGCCGACACCGAGCCGAGCACCATGCCCTTGATCCCGCCCAGGCCGCGGGAACCCAGGACGATGAGCTTGGCCTTGCGCGAGTAGTCGATGAGCACCTGCGCGGGGTTGCCCTCGACGATCGCGTGCGACACCTCGATGCCGGGCGCCACCTTGGCCGCGGTCTCACGGGCCTTCTCGATGATGGGCGTGCACTCCCGCTCCAGCTCGTCGTAGACGGGCTGCGGAGGGATCATCCCCTCGGCGAACATCGCGGCCGGCATCGTGTAGCTGGTCACGAGGAGCAGCGGGATGCGGCGGGTGGCGGCGGTGTTGGCGGCGTACGCGACTGCACCGGTGGAGGCGGCGGAGCCGTCGACGCCGACGACGACGGTGTTCTCGAGGGAAGCCATGGCCCCGACCCTACCGCCGGGATACGACACCGGATCGCGGTTTGGGAGTGGGCCGTCTAGAGCTGGTCGGGGAACGGGGCGTTGGCCGGGTAGGCCATGTTGAAACTCCCCTGGAACGCCGGGAGGACGACGCGGCCCGGGCCGAAGAGGAAGAAGTCGACGACGACGTCGATCATGGGCGCTCCCGAGTGTTCAGAGTGGTGCGAGGGACAGATGGTGCTCGAGTGAGTGTAGCCCACCGACTAGGCTCGTGGACATGTCCAGCTCGAGACGCCGTGGGCGGCCCCTCCCGCTGCGGAACGGTGTCGACCCGGTCCGGATCCGGCTGGCCGACCCCGGACAGGGGCCCCGCAGCATCCCCGAGGAGTTGCGCCGACGCTTCCCCGACCGGCTCGCCGAGCTCACCGTGGCCCTCGAGGCGGGGCAGGTCGTCACCGCCGACGGGGCACCGGTCACCGCCGCCACCCGGCGGCACCGGGGGATGGACGTGTGGATGTACCGGACGCCGGAGCCCGAGATCCCGGTCCCGTTTGAGGTCGAGGTCCTGCACGCGGACGACCGCCTCGTCGTCGTCGACAAACCCCACCACCTCGCCACGACCCCCCGCGCGGGGCACGTCACCGAGACCGCACTCGTCCGGCTCCGGCGCGATCTCGCGCTGGACGACCTCGCGCCCGCCCACCGCCTCGACCGGCTCACCGCCGGCGTCCTGGTCTTCACCGTCGATCCCGCGCACCGCGGCGCCTACCAGGAACTCTTCGCCGCCCGCCGGGTCACCAAGACCTACCTGGCGGTCGCGACCGCCCCCGACGGGGTTCCCGCCGAACGGCAGCGGTCCAGCCGGATCGTCAAGACCCGCGGCGTCCTGCAGGCTGCCGAGGTCGACGGCGAGCCCGACGCCCACACCCGCATCACCCTCCTGGGCACCCGGGGGGACGGGGCCGGGCGGATCGGGCTCTACCGGCTCGAACCCACCACCGGCCGCACCCACCAGCTGCGTGTGCACATGAACGCGCTCGGGACCCCGATCCTCGGCGACGACCTCTACCCCCGTGTGCTCGACGTGGCCCCCGGCGACTTCTCGTCACCACTCCAGTTGCTGGCCGAGTCGATCGCCTTCACCGACCCCGTCTCGGGCGAGAAACGCGAGTTCGCCACCCGGCGGACCCTCGACGCCTGGACCCGCGAGCAGGATCAGGGTGGACACCCGGGCAATCCCCCATCGGCTTCCGCTCCGAATTCCTGCAAGCTTTAGATCGACCACCATGATCCGAGGGAGCACATGACCACCCAGGCCGAGACCCACCAGCACGACGGCGAGCCGCACTCCGCGGCCGCCGTCGCCACCGACCTCGTCATGACCTACGGGGAGGGCGAGACCGAGGTCCGTGCACTCGACCACGTCAGCGCGACCTTCGAACGGGGGCGGTTCACGGCGATCATGGGCCCCTCCGGCTCGGGCAAGTCGACCCTCATGCACTGCATGGCGGGACTGGACCGGCCGACCTCCGGGTCGGTGCGGATCGGCGATACCGAGATCGTGGGGCTGGCGGACAAGGAACTGACGGCGCTGCGGCGCGACCGCATCGGATTCGTGTTCCAGTCCTTCAACCTCGTCCCCACCCTGACGGCCGAGGAGAACATCACCCTGCCCCAGGACATCGCCGGCCACGGCATCGACCGGGCCTGGTTCGACGAGGTGATCGGCCGGCTGGGGATCGCCGACCGGCTCTCGCACCGGCCGTCCGAACTGTCCGGCGGCCAGCAGCAGCGCGTGGCGTGCGCCCGCGCCCTGGTCGGACGCCCGGACATCCTGTTCGGTGACGAGCCCACCGGCAACCTCGACTCCACCTCCTCGGCCGAGGTCCTGGCCATCCTGCGCAGCGCCGCAGACGACTTCGGTCAGACCGTCGTGATCGTCACCCACGACCCGCGCGCCGCCACCTACGCCGACCGCGTCCTGCTGCTCGCCGACGGCCGGGTCGTCCGCGAGCTCGCCCACCCCACCGCCGACGAGATCCTGGCGGCCATGGGCGCCCTCGAGGAGCGGTGATGGCGGCCAGGCACGCCTCCGGGCACGCCGGACCCGCCGGCGGGGGGCGACACGAGTCCGCCCACGCCCCGCGCCACACGCGCCCGATGCTGCGCGTGTCGCTGCGCAACATCGCCGCCCACAAACTCCGCCTGGTGCTGTCCGTGCTGGCGGTGGTCCTGGGCACCGCGTTCGTCACCGGTTCGCTGGTCTTCACGTCCACCCTCAAGAGCACCTTCGACGGGCTGCTCGACCAGGGCACCGCGGACCTCGCCGCGATGATCGAACCCGAGGACCCCCGCGGGGCGGGCGTGCCTTTCGAGGTGGCCGAGCAGGTGCTCGAGCTGCCGGGCGTCGAGGCGGCCATGCCCGGCGTGTCCGGCACCGTGGTGCTGTTCAACGCCGACGGCACCCCGTACCAGTCCGGCGGCGCGCCGTCCGAGGGGCTGGCCTGGATCGATCCCGACGACGCGGTCGGCGAGAGCAGCTGGATCACGGACGGTCGCGCCCCCGCCGCCGACGACGAGGTCGTCCTCCCCGAGACCGTGCTCACCGCCGCCGGCCTCGCCGTCGGCGACACCGCCGAGGTCTACACCACCGGGCAGGGCGTCCTCGACGTGACCGTCGTGGGTGCCTACGCCAACGAGACCGACATCGGCGGGTACGTGGGCGTCGGGTTCTCGGAGGAACGCGCCCGCGCCCTGTTCACCGACGGCGAGAACGCCTCCAACGTCTCCGTCCGCGCGGAACCGGGCGTGAGTCAGGAGGAGGTCCGCGACACGATCGCGGCCGAGTTCCCCGACTACGAGGTCCGGACCGGCGAGGAGATCAAGGAGCGACTGTCCGAGCAACTGTCGACCGTCCTCGACTTCATCAACTATTTCTTCGTCGCGTTCGGGCTGATCGCGCTGCTGGTCGGCACGTTCATCATCTACAACACCTTCTCCATGCTCGTCGCCCAGCGGCTGCGGGAGCTCGCCCTGCTGCGCGCGATCGGCGCCTCCCGCGGGCAGCTCACCCGATCGGTGATGGCCGAGGCCGCCGTCACCGGGCTCGTCGGCTCCGGGATCGGCGTGGTGGTGGGCTTCGGCCTGGCCCAGCTGATCTTCGTGGCGCTCGAGGCCTTCGACCTGGGCATCCCGTCCGGAGCCCTCTCGCTCACCCCGATGTCGGTCATCACCCCGCTGGTGTTGGGCTTCGTCGTCACCGTCTTCTCCGCCTGGGCGCCCGCCCGACGCGCCGGACGCGTCGCCCCGGTACAGGGCATGCGAGTCGGCTCGGCCACCACCGAGGCCGGCGGCGGATGGCGCACCTCAGTCGGCCTGTTCGCCGTGGTGAGCGGCCTCATGCTCGCGGTGATAGGTACCTGGCAGGAGACGACGCGGGACGGTGCGATCACGGTCGGTGTCGGTGCGGCCGCGCTGATCATCGGCAGTTTCCTGGTGATGCCCGCGCTCGCCAAACCGATCGCCGGTGGCATCGGCAGGGTGATCGGCGCACCGTTCGGCGCGGTCGGCAAGCTCGCCGCCACCAACGCCGGACGCAACACCCGCCGGACCGCCGCGACCGCGTTCGCGCTCACGCTGGGACTGACCCTGGTGGCGGCGTTCGGAACCCTCGGCGCCACCACGAAGGAGAGCGTCAGCGGCGTCATCGACCAGGACATCAACGCCGACGTCGTGGTCCAGGGCGTGGCGTCCCAGGGCCCGCCGACCCCGCTGCCCGGCGGCATCGAGCAGCAGATCGCCGACGTCGACGAGGTCGGTGACGTGGCCTGGCTGGCCTTCGCGTTCGCCCAGCTCGCCGGGGAACCGCAGGCGCTGTCCGCCGCCGGCGGGCCCGTCGGCGAGATGATCGACGCCACCGTGGTCGACGGTTCGCTCGACCCCGGCCCCGACTCGCTCGTCGTGTCCCGGACCGTCGCCAGGGACAAGGGGTGGACGATGGGCGCCTCCGTGCCGCTCGTCGCGCCCGACGGCAGTGAGAGCACCCTCCGGGTCACGGGGATCTACGAGGACTCCCAGATCCTCGGGCAGTTCTACACCGGGATGGACGTCTACGAACGCCTGGTGCCGGAGAACCTGCGGTCGACCTTCAACGTGCTCGTCGCGGCGGACGACGGGGTGAGCGGGGACGAGGTCCTCGCGGCGGTGACCGACGAGCTCACCGACATCCCGATCGCGATGGTCCAGAGCAAGCAGCAGTACATCGACACCCAGACCGGCGGGATCGACCAGCTGTTGACGATCATTTACGCGCTGCTGGGGCTGGCCCTGGTCATCGCGGTCCTGGGCATCGTCAACACCCTCGCCCTGTCGGTGATCGAGCGTCGCACCGAGATCGGGATGCTCCGCGCGGTGGGCATGCAGCGCTCGCAGGTCCGCCGCACGATCAACCTCGAGTCCACGCAGATCGCCGTGTTCGGCGCGTTGATCGGCGCGGCGGTGGGCGTCTACCTCGGCTGGGCGTTCGTCACCGTGCTCGCGGACAGTGGCCTGACGGAGACGACGATCCCGTGGGGCAGCATCGGCGTCGTGCTGGCGGCCTCGGCGGTCGTCGGGGTCCTCGCGTCGTTGTGGCCCGCGCACCGGGCCGCCAAGACCGACCCGCTCGAGGCGATCTCGGACTAGCCGCGGGTGCCGCGCGCGGGTGCCGCGCGCGGGTGACGCCCGCGAGGGTGGCGCCCGCGCTAGCGGCGGAGGCCGAAGAGGTTGCGGGGACCGCGGTGCTCGTGGCGGGCGAGCACCGCGCCCAGCACCTCGGCGTCGTGCTTGTGGTCGACCTCGACGCCGGCCAGCCTGCCGACCGTGCGCTCCCACAGCAGGCCCTCGTACACGGTCAACAGGTCCAGGGCGGCGGTGGCCGGGTCGCGTAGCCCGGCGGCGTCGAGCGCGCCCACGAGGTCGCTCGGATCGAGCAGTGCGGCCACGAGGTCCGTGGTGTCCTCCTTGCCGGCGAGTTCGACGATCAACGCCGACCTGGCCGCCAGCTCACCGCGGTAGTCGGCCAACAGTCCGTCGACCATGCGCGTGAGCATCCCCAGCACGTCGTCGGCGTCGGAGGACGCCAGTTCCTGGATCCCCGAGACCTCGACGAACCCCCTCAGCAGCGAGGTGAGCCGGTCGACGGTGAGGGTGAGCAGCTGCGCGCGGGTGCGGCAGTAGTAGGAGGTGGAGCCCGAGGGCAATCCCGCCTCCGAGTCCACGGCGCGATGGGTGAGGGCACGGACCCCGTCCCTCGCCACGACCTCGATCGCGGAATCGGCGATGAGCATGCGCCGGTCCTCCATGGGGGCTCCCGTCGTCGTGTTCCACGGACATTCAGCTCGACCGGTGTAGTGCCGGACGTCGACGGGTCCCGCCGACTCGAGCGACAGCCTATCGCCGTACGGGGCCGTCGGCGTCGGAATCACGGACGCCCCGGCACCGGTCTCCGGTGCCGGGGCGTCCCTGGCGTCGATCCTGCGGCCGCTGGTCAGGCCACGGCGGCGACCTTGCGGGCCCGCCGCGTGGCGCGGTGGTGCTGCAACGCGGTCTTCAGGCCCGCCCGCTGACCCTCCGCGGCGGGCAGCGGCTTCGGTAGGTCGGCGAACATCCGCTCGGAGTGGGTCTCCGGCGCGTCATCGGTCGTGTCGCGCAGCATGTGGTTGGGCAGCGACAGCTTGGCGATGGTGCGCCAGGTCTTGAAGTACTGCACCGGCAGGGGACCGGCCACGTAGGGCAGGTCGTACTTGCGGCACACCTCACGTACCCGGATGGACGCCTCCGCGAGCCGGTTGGACGACATGTCCGGGTAGATGTGGTGCTCGATCTGGTACGACAGGTTGCCGGACATGAAGTCGACGACCGGACCGCCGGTGATGTTGGCGGAGCCGAGCATCTGGCGCAGGTACCACTCCGCCTGCGTCTCGTTCTCCACGTCCTTCTTGGTGAACTTCTCGGCACCGTCGGGGAAGTGGCCACAGAAGATCACCGCGTTGGTCCAGACGTTGCGGATCCCGTTGGCGACCAGGTTGGCGGTGGCGGTGGACTTCCACCCCTTGCCGGACAGCAGCGGGTAGAAGACGTAGTCCTTGGCGAGCTGACGGCCGGCCTTCTTGGCGAAGAGCGAGAGCTTGCTCATGGTCTCGCGACGGTCGTCACGACCCTTGGCGACCTTGCCCAGCTCGAGGTGCTGGATCCCCACGCCCCATTGGAACAGCAGCGCGAGGGCCGCGTTGTAGGCGATGTTCCCGTAGTAGAAGGGGTGCCAACGCTGGTCGCGGGTCACCCGGAGAACGCCGTACCCCACGTCGTCGTCCAGGCCGACGATGTTGGTGTACTTGTGGTGGATGTAGTTGTGGGTCTGCTTCCAGTGCTCGGCGGTGCCCACGATGTCCCACTCCCAGGTGGTGGAGTGGATCTCGGGGTCGTTCATCCAGTCCCACTGCCCGTGCATGATGTTGTGGCCGAGTTCCATGTTCTCGACGATCTTGGCGACACCGAGGGTGCCTGCGCCGATCGCCCAGGCCGTGCGGTTACGCGAGCCCACGAGGAGAAGTGCACGGGCCGCGATCTCGAGTCCCCGCTGGAAACGGATCGTATTGTGGATGTACGCGGCATCTCGCTCGCCGAGGGAGCCGATGATGTCCTGACGGATCTGCTCGAGCTCCGCGCCGAGGGCTTCGATGTCGGACTCGGAGAGGTGTGCGAATTCCGGGATGTCGGTGATGGCCATGAAGCTACGGTACCGTAACTTACGGTCGCGTAGGTACGTTCGGTTGCGTGGGTCACAATTTCGGTGTGCGGTGAGCTGATCGATCACCGCCCAGTCGGGGTGTGGCCGAGGACTCTTTTCCGGCGCCGAAGCGTGCGTGGCCTGCGCGGGAGTTCGACGATGTCACGCCGGACATCACGGTTGTGTAACGTCGAGCGGGTTCGTGACGACATAGATGGCGTTACGTGGGGTACAGACAGAACGCCCGATACCGCAGTACGACTCAGTACGCAGCAGTAAATACGAGGGGACACATCATGAGCAACGCCAACGACATCTTCCTGCAGGCCATCCAGCCGGTCGTCGACATCTTCTGGTCGCTGGTGTGGACCGCCACCGGTTCGACCATCAGTGTTCCCCGTCCGACCGCTCCCGCGGGCACTCCCGAGTCGGTCTGATCCTCTCGAGCGCCGGGTTCATCGCCCGGTGATCTCCGCGGCAGCCCGCCCCTCGCTCGAGGGGCGGGCTGCCGCGTTTCATCCGGTCGGCCGGGTGGGTGGCGGTGGTGGCAGCGGCCGTGCCGCCGGCTCAGAGGCCGAACTTCTCGCTGCCACCCAGGTCGATCGGGATGGAGGCGCCGGTGATACCCGCGCCCGCGTCGCTGCACAGGTAGACGGCCATGGACGCGATCGCCGACGGCTCGACCCACGGCTGCGGCATCTGGTTCATGCCGCTGAAGGTCTCCGCGGTGTCCTCGAGCGTGGTGCCCTGCCCGCCCGACATCATGGCGATCATCGACGGGTTCTCGATCATCGGCGTACGGACGTTGCCGGGGTGGATCGAGTTGCACCGGACGCCTGAGAACCCGAGCTCACCGGCGAGGGCCTTGGCGAGTCCGCGCACGGCCCACTTGGACGTCCCGTAACTGGCGGTGAAGGAGCCGCCCCGCAGTCCCACCATCGAGCTGATCAAGACCACTGAGCCGCCGCGCCCGGTCGTCAGGATGTGGGGGATCGCCACCGTCGTCGTCACCCACGTGCCCTTGAGATTGATGTCGATCGTCGTGTCCCACTCCTCCTCGCTCCGCTCCCAGGACGCGGCGGGCTGGGGCGAGACCCCGGCATTGGCCACGACGAAGTCCAGGCCGCCCAGCTCGGCCACCGCGGCGTCGACGGCTGCACGCATGCCGGGAAGGTCCCGAACGTCGACCTCCCCGGTGATGCAGCGCCTGCCGAGCGCGCGAACGGACTCGGCGGTGGCCTCGAGGTCCTCCGGATTGGCCATCGGGTAGGGGACCGTCTCGATGTCCCGGCACAGGTCGAGAGCGATCACGTCACATCCGGCGGCGGCGAACGCCTCACAATGTGCGCGCCCCTGGCCGCGTGCGGCGCCGGTGACCAGCACGACCCTTCCGCTCAGATCGGCCTGGGTGGGGACGGCTTGCGACATCGGGGCTCCTGACGTGGTTCGGCGGCGGACCCTGCGGGGTCGCCCGCCCTGCGGCATGCTGGAAGTCAACGTAGACAATCAGAACAGGTAGTGATCATCATGCTTGAACGGACCCTGGTCCTCGTGGATACCTCGTATCTACTGGCTAGTTTCTACAACTCGTGGGAGGAGGGTGCGCGCGGCCAGTTAGAGATATCCCTGGCCACGGTCGTGCACCGTTTAGACCACGTAGCCCACGGTCTGGTGGACCAGCCGGTCCAGCGCCAGAACTGGTATGACGGCATCCCGGACTCCGGCCCGCACCGGTATCAGCGCACTCTTCGCGTGATCGAGGGCGTGCAGCTGCGCGCCGGCCAGTTGATCGAGTGGGGTGAGAGACGAACCCAGAAGGCGGTCGACACCCTCCTCGTCGCCGACATGATCCAAGCCGCCTACAAGGGCCAGTGTTCGGACATGGTCCTGGTCACCGGGGACGCCGACATGATCCCCGGCGTGCGGGTGGCGGTCGACGCCGGTGTCCGGATGCACCTCGTGGGTTTCGGCTGGGATTCGATTTCCTCGGCGCTGCGACACGCCTGCGACACCACGACCGTGCTCGATCCCCGCACCGACTTTCACGACGCCATGCAGATCAGGGTCCTCGAGGGCCCCATCCCCCCGAAGGTCAGGACCCCGACGGCGCCTCCGGTGCATCCGGGGGAGGATGGCCACGAGACCGAGGAGTCGGTGGGGATGGCCGACGTCGTCCTGCGCTCGGATCGCGCCTCGGCCACCTCGGTGGCCGACGAGACCCGCCTGACGGCCGCCGAGGAGGAGCGTGCGGCCGATGCGGAGGAGTTGGCGGCGGACGAGCAGGAATGCGCGGCGAGAGCCGAGTCCGAGCCGCCCGCGCCGGAGGCCGGGGATTCCGCGCAGAAACCAGCCGAATCGCCGACGGCCGGTAAGGTCCCCACGCCTGGCGCGCCGTCTAAGCCCGAGAGTGCACAGGGCCCGGGGCCGTCGCCCGCGCAGCTGGCCAAGCAGAGCGGCAAGCCCGAGAAGGCAGAGAAGCGTGACAAGGTGGGCGAGCCCGAGCGGCCCGGCCCGGCCGAGGCGTCCCCCGAGGCCGCCGAGGCGCACCCGGGCCCCCAGCCGCCGGCGCAGTCCTCCCGGGTCGCTCCCCAGTTCGCGGGCTCGGTCCAGAAGCCCTCGGACCCGGGCGCGGAGCCCAACGGGTCGTCGCGGCCGAACCCGTCGATGATGGCTCCCCATCGTCGGCCGCTGAGGTCGAAGTTCGTGCCGCTCCCTGACGAGGTCTGGACCTCGTCCGGTGAGCAGACCCCCTTCGACGTGGGCCAGCAGTACGCCACGTGGTGGTACGAGCGGGCCGCCACAGAGAGTCAGCGGGACCAGGCGCATCTCCTCTCGGGCGGCGTGCTTCCCCCGGGGATCGACCGCCCGTTGTTGCAGTTCGCCTGCCAGATGCTCAACGAGTTCACCCTGACGGAAGCCCAGCGGGTTCGCCTGCGAGACGGGTTCCACGAGGGGATCCGGGCAGTCCTGCTCAAGCACCGCTGACTCCTTCCCGCCCGCCGCGCGCCGGTCAGAAGGGCGGTGGGTCGGGGTCGTGGTGGTGGTCGGGTGGGGTGTCTGGTGGTGGGGCCATGGTGTTGGCTTTGCGTTCGGCGGCCAGGGTTAGGGCGCGTCGGTACCAGTGGGTGCTCTGGGGTCGGGGGTTGAGCCAGGGGCGGCGTGGGGGCGGGATGTCGGCGTCGGGGTCGGCCCTGGTGTCGGTCGCAGCCCCGGTGCCGGTGTCGGTGGTGTGGCGGCGCCAGCGTGCGAGGGGCCCGTCGGGGTGGGTGGTGAGGGTGTGTCCGGTGTCGGTGGTGACGGTCAGGGTGCCGTCGGGGGCGAGTTGGTAGTGCCAGTTGTGGAAGGTTTTGAAGCGGTGGTGGTTGCGGCACATGGCGGCGAGGTTGTTCTCGAGGGTCAGTCCGCCACGGGTGGGATCTGTGTGGTTGAAGGGGCGGACGTGGTCGATGTCGCAGACGTCGGCGGGGACGGAGCAGCCGGGGTGGCGGCAGGTGCCGTCGCGTAGGCGGATGCGGTGGGCCAGTCGGTCGCTGATGCGGTAGCGGTGGGCGTGGTGGGGGTTGTCTGCGGCGCCGGGTGCGGTGTCGGGCACGGTGATGGTGGCGCCGGTGCTGCGGGTGAGTAGTTCGATGAGGGCGTCGATGGTGGCCGGGCCGCCTCGGGGGAGGTAGACCTCGGTTTCGCCGTCGGGGCCGGGGGGTGCGAGCACGGTGATGGTGGGGCGGATCTGGGTGGCCGGCGGGCGGTGACCCGCACCCGCACCCGCACCCGCGCTCGTACCCGTGCCTTCGCCTGTGCTGCTGTCGGGGCCGGTGCCGGGGTGGCCGAGGATGGCGGTGACGAGGGCGTCGGCGCGCAGTTCGTCCATGCTGCGGATGTTGTCGGTGTCGAGGGTGTCGGCGCCGTGGCGGCGGGTGGTCTCGACGCGGGTGCGGGTGTCGCGGTGGCGTTGGTCGGTGGCCCTGGTCTGCAGCAGGGTGTGGATGGCGAAGGCTTCGGTGGCGGTGAGGTGGGCGGTGAGGTCGGCCATGCCGTCCGGGCTGCGGCGCAGGGTGATGCGGCGTTCGCGGACCGCGGCGGTGCGGCGCTGGCGTACGCCGTCGGGGTCGTGGGCGGCGATGATGCGGTCGGTGTGGGCCAGGATCGCGTCGCGTCCGGGGCGTCTGCCGGCGGCCAGAGCGGCCAGGAGCCAGTCGATGACCTCGCGGTGGACGGCGTCGCGGTGCAGGGAGTCCACGGTGCGCATGTGGCGTGCGAGCAGCGTGGCGGTGGCTTCGTCGAGGCGGCCGGTGTCCATGGCCTCGACGAGACAGGGGAACTTGGTGACCAGGGTGATGGCCAGGGTGAGCAGGCTGCGGGCGCGGTTGTGGTGGACGCCGTAGGTGGCGACGATCTCACTTGTGGCGATGGTCAGTGGGTCGATGACGGCGTGTTCGGGGCGTTGGTCCAGGCCGGGGCCGTAGCCGGCGGCGATGTCGCGCAGTTCCTGTTCCTCGCGGCAGGTGGCCCACAGGTCGTGGCAGGCGCGCAGTCGGGCGGCGGCCGCGCGGTTCTCGGCGTGCAACGCGGCCAGGGCTGCGGAGCTGGCGGCGGTGACGGCGGGACTGCCGGCCACCGCTCCGGCATCATCCCCGGTAGTCGCCTCCCGCATGTGCACCCCCTTGCCGGCGGTTGCCCGCCACGACCCTGCTTCGCCTATGTGTTCGATTGGGGAAACACTAGCAAGGGGGTCCGACATGAGTCTCTCACCTGCGAAAACAGGTGGAGGGCGCGCAGTCGACGACCGCAGCGGCAGCCAACCGCCTCAGCCGCCCAGCAACGCCCGGTAGTGGTCGGCCAGCGCGGGGTGGTAGTCGGGGGAGAAGCGCAGGGCCTCCGGATCGCGGCCCGCCTCGGCCTCGACCAACCGGTCCAGATAAAAGTCCCACCCGGGACCGATGTCGGACGCGGACTCGGCGTCCGCGATGTCCTGTTCCAGGGAGATGGTGACCTCGTCGTCGTCACCCTCGATGCGCACGGTGACCACCCAGCCGTCGGGACCGATCCTGACGACGACGAGGTTCGGCGCCTCACACCGCAGTACTCCGACGGTCTCGGCGGGCGAGCCCTCCTCGGCGGACATCGTCATCTCGACGGTTCCCGACGCCGGGTCGCCCGACCACGACCCGATCCAGCGCGCGGTGCGGGCCGGATCGGTGACGGCCGCCCACGCCTCCTCCCGGGACAGTGGCAGTCGGCGGGGGAAGACAACGGCACCCGAGGGGGCGAGATATCCGGAGGCCCGGGGTGTGGTGGCCATGGCGACTCCTCACGTGAGGGACGCCGCGGTGGTCAGCGCAGCGCTGGCATCAGCGTATCGCGCATCGGGGCGACGAAACGCCCGAAGTTATCCCAGTTGTGCAGGCCGGTGGGGAGGTAGTCGACCCGGGCGTCGATGCCCAGTTCATCGAGCCGCCGGTCCATCTCCACGGTGCAGGCGTGTGTGGCGACCTCGAGCCCCGCACCCTGGGTGAACCGCAGCAGGTCGCGGCCATTGCGGTCCCATTCGCCGGCATCGGGTCGGCCGGTGGCGGTGGCGAAGTAGAGGGCCTTGCCCCTGAGCTTCTCGGCGTGGAGGAGCCCGTCGTTGTCCCGGTAGGCGGGGTCGGTGCGCGGGCCCCACATGTTGGCGATGTCACCGCCGCGGGTCTCGGTGACGATCTTGGCGAGGATGAACCCGAGATCGTCGCGCGCCGTGTAGCACCCGGCGATCGCGCCCACTGCGTCGTACAGGTCGGGGCGCAGCTCGGCGATGGTGACGGCGCTCGCCGCGCCCATCGACAGGCCCGCCATACCGCGCTTGCCGTTGAAGGGGATGTCGCCGGCCTCGAGCAGCGGTCGGAGCTCGTCGGTGAGGAAGGTCTGCCACTTGTTGCGGCTCAGGACCGGGTCATCGCGCTGCCAGTCGGCGTGCAGGGAACCGTCCGCGCGGGCGGGCATGACGAGCGTGACGTGCTCACCGGCGAAGGTGCGCTCGACCCCGCCGGGCAGGAGCCACCCGCTCGGCGAGGGGGAGTCCACGCCGTCGAGGAGGTACAGCATCGGTGCCGGGGCGTCGGTGGCCGGGCGCCAGATCTCCACCGGCAGGACGCGGTTCATCGACTTCGACGCCACCCACCAGCGTTCGAAGCGGGGATCGCCGCCGGCCACCAGGGGGTCGCCGATCTCCACGCGCCGCACTTTGCTGACGGCGACGGGCTCGGACTCCATGCCGATCGGCGGGGTGGCGGCGGTGTTCTGCGAGCCGGTGCCCAGTGGCGGGAGGGTGCCCGAGCCGGTCAGCGAGTCCGTACCGGTGGATCCGGTGGAACCGATCGTCGCCGCGCCCGCGGCCGCGCTCGAGGGGTCGACGCTCCCTCCGGCCGCCGTCAGTGATCCGATACCCGGCGAGGAACTGCCGGGCAGGGACTGCGCGAGGGCCGGGGCCGCCGTCCCGCCGACCAGCGCCGCGGCCAACGCGGAAGCGAGCAGCGGCAGGACACGGGGCGTGCGGTGAATGGTCACCGTGACACGATATGTCGCCCGCGTTGCGAGCAGGAATCTACTCCCTGGTGTCCCGGGGGAGCGTGGGCCCGGAGAGGTCCTCGGGGCTCGGCTGGTCGGTCGCCTCGTCGGGATCCCTCGGGGCCTCCGGGTCCGCCTGGCCGGGCGCCCCGGCCTGGCCGGTGGACGACGCGGCCGGCGACCCCGCCGACGACCCGGACTGCCCCTCGCCTCCGGTGAGCTGGCGGTCGGCACCGGAGTCGGAACCCGAGTCGAGCCCCATCGAGGCGCGGATCTGCTCGAGCTTGCTCTTGCCCTCGGATTCGCGCGTGAACGCGGCGGCGTCGAGCTGTGCGGTCGATGTTGCGCCGGTCGCCTCGGCGAGCTCCTGCTTGCCCAGTGCGGTGGTGTAGCGGCCCTCGATCTTGGCGCGGATCTCGTCGAAGGTCGGGGAGTTGCCGCCGCCGGCGCCCTGCAGGGAGGTCATGGACTCGGTGGTCCGGTGCTGCATCTCGGCCTGGGTGGCCTGCAGGAGCAGCTGATCCTCCTGCGCCAGTGTCTCGCGCAGCCGCTGTTCGGACTCCTTCACCGCCTGCTTGGCCTGCTCTGCGGCCTGCACCGCCTGGCCGTGCAGCTGCTTGGTGTGGTCGAGGTCCTGCTCCAGTGCCACCAGCCGCCCGGCGAGCTGCTCGGCCTGGGTGTCGAACTGCTGGGCGCGGGCGGTGTCGCCCTCAGCGCGCGCCTGCTCGGCCACCTGCAGCGTCTGACGGATCTGTCCCTGCACCTCCTCGAGCTGCCGCGACTTGGTGCCCATGGCGATCTCGAGCTGCTTGGCGTTGCCGATCACCGCGGCCGCCTGGTCGGACACCGACTTGTGCTGGTCGCGCGCGTGGTTCATCGCCTGATGAACGAGGATCTTGGGGTCCGCGTTGTCGTCGACCGACTTGTCCAGCGAGGCCTTGAGGTAGTTCCAGCCCTTGGCGAAGGGGTTCGGCATGGCGGCGTCCTTTGATGTCTCGGTGTCAGGGGTCGGTGTCAGGTGTCCCGACGGCGGTGCGGTGCGTGTTCCTACCTCTTGACGGTACCGATCAGCGCGGCCACCGGCAGGGCGGTCCGCGGCAGGTACGGCTGACGCCACAGTCCGCCGGATGCCGCTCCCGACGACTCGTGCTGCCACTGGACGTCCACCTGCGGCCGGCCCACGTTGAGGTCGTGGACCATCAGCGCGGCGAGCAGGGCGGCGGAGGTGTCGGGCGCGAAGATCTCGATGCCGAAGGCGTAGGCGCCCTTGTAGGTGGCCGCGAGGATCTTGTTCTTGGTCACCGAGTGGGTGTCGGTGGCGGGGGCGACGTTGATCGAGACGGTGTGTCCGTCGGCGAACGCGGTGGTGGCGCGCCAGCGCTGCACCCGCTTGGCCAGGGTGTAGTTGGGGCCCTGCTGGGGTACGAGGGCGTCGTGCACCGCCGGGCCGTGGCCGGCCGGGTAGTTGCGGGCGAAGACCTTGCCGCGGGCGACGGAGCCGACGAGTCGCTTGACGTCGGTGATCTTGCGCGACGCGAGTGCCGCGTTGGCGGCGTCCCTCACGTCGGCGGGGACGACGAAGGTGTCCATCGGGGTGGCGAGGTAGGCGAGCGCGGTGGCGGTGTTGTCGCGGAGGAGGTCGACGACGAGGGCGTCCGCCGCGGAGGAGAGCTGGACGTGGGTTCCGCCGTCCGCGTAGAAGTAGCTGCCCACGGTGAGCGGTGCGGGGGCCGCGGCCCTGGCCCACGCCGCGAGTTCGGGGAGCTGGGTGAGCAGGTCGATGCCGGGGCGGCCGTCCGGCCCGGTGGGGACGTGCAGGCGCCCCGCGAACGTCGAGGCCTCCCCGCGGAAGCGATCCCACGCGGGGCTCGACGGCAGGTCGACGCCCATCACGTCGGCACCCCACTGCAGGAGGCGGCGAGCAGGTCCCATCTCCGAGCCGAGGCCCAGGACGAGCATGGCGCGGCCGGGCAGGGAGAGCCACTGGGGATTGTCCTGCACGAGCTTCAGTGCGGCGGCGCAGCTCGGCTCGATCACGCCCGCCGAGACCCATGTGTCCAGCCGGGCGCGCAGGAGGTCGCCGGTCAGTTCCTCGCCGCGGAAGGGGATGGACAACTCGCGGACCGGGGTCGCCGTGCCCTGGATCGTGTCCGTGGCCGGCGTGGTGGTGGGGGCGACGACGGCGAGGTAATCCGACATCGGGGTCTCCACGGATTGCCCGGCTGTGTCGTGCACGCCGACCATGCGGGACTGCAGCGACTCGAGGGCGGCCCGCGCGACACCGTCCCAGACCGCCGGGTCGGAGACACCGATGCGCACGAGCTCGGTGAAGGGATCGATGTACCCCTTACGCCAGTCCTTGATCCGGTGGACACGCTCGGAGGCGGCCGGGTCCACGGTGGCGAGTGCGTCGGCGACGACGTCCTTGGCCAGCCGTCCGGTCGAGCGGTTCCCGGAGGAATCGGTGGGGAAGAGGACTCCGGTGGTGCTCGATGCCATGACGCTCCTGATAATCGGGGACGATGCGAGGTTAACCTCAACTTCGGTCGGCGTGGTTTAACTCCGCCCAGTCTTGGACTCCTTGACGGCGCCACCACCCGAATGTGTGATTAAACTCACCTAACGGGCAATTGCCAGTAATCAGTTAAAGCGAGTTTATTTCCTAATATTTACATATGCCGAGGTCGTGGGCCGAGAACGCCAGTGTGGGGCCCGATTTGGCGTCTAGCTGCGAGGTTGGCCAACCGCCCATCGTTGGCGTGTTGCTGTGTCATAGAAGAGCGTGGTGTAACAGCCCTGAGTATTACCTCGATATGGTGATGACACGATCGAACGGCGGGTGGTCAAGGCCACGTGCCGGGCCGGCGAGCAGGGGGAGATTCCGAATCGCCGCGTCGTCAACGACAACAGGAAGGCATTTCCTATGAAGAACTCGAAGCGGATGCTGGCCGTCATCGCGGCCTCCGGACTCGCGCTCGGCACCATGCCGGGTGTCGCCAATGCTCAGAGCGTCGAGGCGGGCCTGGGCCTCGGCCTAGCCGCTGGCTCCGTCGCACTGGGTCTCGGTCTCGGCCTCGAGGCCGGCTCCGACAACGAGCTTCCCGGCTCGAGCGAGCTCACCGGTTCGCTGGACGGCCTCGGTACCGATTCGCTCGAGGGTGGCTCGACCGAGCTGACCGGTTCGCTTGACGACATCACCGGATCTGCTTCGGGCGGTTCCTCTGACCTGGACCTGGGCTCGGTCACCGAGGGTTCGTCTGACCTGGACCTGGGCTCGGTCACCGAGGGTTCGTCTGACCTGGACCTGGGCTCGGTCACCGAGGGTTCGTCTGACCTGGACCTGGGCTCGGTCACCGAGGGTTCGTCTGACCTGGACCTGGGCTCGATCACCGAGGGTTCTTCGGACCTGGACTTGGGCTCGCTGACCAACCTGACCGGCTCGCTCACCGACCTGGACCTGGGCTCGATCACCGAGGGTTCGTCTGACCTGGACCTGGGCTCGCTCACCGAGGGTTCGTCTGACCTGGACCTGGGCTCGCTCACCGAGGGTTCGTCTGACCTGGACCTGGGCTCGATCACCGAGGGTTCTTCGGACCTGGACCTGGGCTCGGTCACCGAGGGTTCGTCTGACCTGGACCTGGGCTCGGTCACCGAGGGTTCGTCTGACCTGGACCTGGGCTCGCTCACCGAGGGTTCGTCTGACCTGGACCTGGGCTCGGTCACCGAGGGTTCGTCTGACCTGGACCTGGGCTCGCTCACCGAGGGTTCGTCTGACCTGGACCTGGGCTCGGTCACCGAGGGTTCGTCTGACCTGGACCTGGGCTCGCTCACCGAGGGTTCGTCTGACCTGGACCTGGGCTCGGTCACCGAGGGTTCCTCCGACCTGGACCTGGGCTCGCTCACCGAGGGTTCCTCCGACCTGGACCTGGGCTCGATCACCGAGGGTTCTTCGGACCTCGACCTGGGCTCGGTCACCGGCTCGCTTGACAGCATCCTCCCCGAGCTGACCGGTTCGCTCAACGGCGGCTCCGAGAACCTCGGCTCCGGCGACATTAACCTGGGTTCCGCCTTCGAGGGTTCTGAGAGCGGCTCCGGCGCGAACGGCTCCAGCGAGGAGGCGCTCGCCCTCGGTTCGCTGGCCGCGGTCAGCATCGGCGTCGGCCTGGCCGTCTCCGGTGGCGTCAACATCCCGGCGCTCCCCGAGATCAACGTCGGCCTGGTCTGCAACCTGCCGCCGGCGGCTATCGACTTCCTCAAGGACAACGGCTCCATGGAGCAGGATGAGTGCGAGCCCGAGGAGGAGCAGAACTGAGGTTCTGCCCCCTCCACCGCTGACTGAGTCAGCGACCGGATAGCACTCCGGCGATCCCCCGTCGACCACACGGTCGGCGGGGGATCCGCCATTTCGGCCCCCGGATACGCTCTCCGACATGGCCACCCCCGACTTCGTCCTCGAACTCCGCAAGCACGTGGGCACCGCCCCGCTGTGGCTGGCCGGAGCTACCGCGGTCATCCGGGACCCCGAGAGCGCCCGCGTGCTCCTGGTCCGGCGCAGTGACAACGGCTGGTGGACCCCCGTCACCGGCATCGTCGACCCCGGCGAACACCCCGCCGACGCCGCCGTCCGCGAGGCCCACGAAGAAGCCGCCGTGACCATCCGCGTCGACCGCGTCGCCTCCATCGGCGTCTCCCGCATGGTCACCTACGACAATGGCGACCGCGCCCAGTACATCGACCACACCTTCGCTTGCACCTACCTGAGCGGCGACCCGCACCCCGCCGACGGCGAGAACACCGACGTCCGCTGGTTCGACGTCGACGACCTGCCCGAGATGCGACCCCACATGCTCGCCCGGATCGACGCCGGGCTGGCGGACGAGGAACGCGCCCGCATCGTCACCACCACCGAGGGCGACGCCACCGGAGACTCCCCCGCCTGAACGGCCACGGCTGATCCATATGACTCCCGCCACCTCCGGATACTGGTCACACCCCCCGGGGCATAGAATCGAGCCATGTCCGCCGACCGCCTACGCGCCGAGGTCCCGCCCGCGGTGACCGCGGTCGTGGGCATCGTGGTGGCGCTGGTCAGCGGCGTGTTCGGCATCAGCGCCCACGGACTGGCCGCCGGCGCGCTCGCGGGCCCGCCCACGGTTGGCCAGATCCTCGCCGTCGCGGCCACGAGCGCGGGAATCGGTGCACTCGCCGCATCCGTCGCCCGCCGCCGGACCCCCGTCCTCGCCGCCGCGGCCGGCCTGATCGCGGGGCAGGGACTCGTCCACCTCGTACTGGCCTCCGGCCACACCCACGGCGCCACCGGCACGACCGGTGTGCTCGGCCACCACGCCACGGACCCGGCAGCGCTCCGGGCCGCGATGGACGGCGTCGGCCCCGCCCCGGCATCCTCCGCGGCAGCACTACTCACCCCGGGAATGCTGGGCGCCCACGTGGCAGCGATCGCCACCACGCTCGCGCTCGTCGCGATCCTCTCCGGGACACTGTCCTGGTTGGCGGCTCGGATACCGCCCATGGTGGAGACGGCCCACCTCGTCGTCGTCGCCCGACTCCTGGCCTCCTACGACGCCGACACCCCCCGCGGACGGTTCCTCCTGGCCCGCGGGGGAACCCGCGCGCCGCCCGTGGCCGTGTGACCACCACCCGCACCGGTACGCGCCCCGCGCTGCCGGGCGATCACACACACCACACCGAGGACACCCACACCATGCGTACCCACACCCGTGCCGCCTTCGCCGCGGCCTGCGCACTCGCGCTCGCCCTCACCGTCACGGCCTGCGCGACCGACGACACCGACATCACGAACGCCGACACCACGACCGCCGCCGCGGCCGACACCGCCGACTCAACCGCCGACTCAACGGCCCCGACGACCGTGACCTTCGACGACGGCTGGGCCAAGGCCACCGGCACGGAGATGACCGGCGTCTTCGGCACCATCACCAACCCCGGCGACACCGACCTGCACCTGATCGGTGTCGAGAGTGACCTCGGCGGCAGCGCCGAACTGCACGAGACCGTCCCCGGCGGCAGCGGGATGATGATGCAGGAACGCGAGGACGGCTTCGTCATCCCCGCCGGCGGCGAGCTGGTCCTGCAGCCCGGCGGCAACCACATCATGCTCATGGAGCTGGGGCGCCCCATCACCACCGGCCAGCAGATCACCCTCACCCTCGAGTTCGACGGCGCCGAGCAGGACGTCACCGTCTCCGCCCGCGACTTCCAGGGCGGGGAAGAGGAGTACGTCGGCGGCGGTCACGGCGAGATGAGCGGGGGCACGAGCCACGATGGCTGAGCAGGCCCGTCGCGGTCTGTCCCGGCGGTCGGTGCTCGGCGGCGGCGTCGCGGCGGCGGTGGGTGCCGGCGTCGTCGGTGGCACCGTCGTCGGCGGTGCCGCGGGGTACGTGGGGCGAGGTGTCGTCGACGACGACGAGGTGATCCGAGACTGGAAGGCGGTCGCCGACTCGCGGGTCGTCGGGACGGCCACCGAACCGTTCCACGGCCCGCACCAGGCCGGCATCACCACGCGACCGCAATCGCATGCCGCGTTCGTGGCGTTCGAGATCGTCCCGGGGGCGACCCGCACGGAGATCCAGGGAGTCCTGCGGGCGTGGTCCCAGGACGTCGCCCGGCTTACCCGGGGGCGAGGCGGACTCGCGGACCTCGAACCCGAGCTCGCCGAGGACCCGGCGCGGCTCACGGTGACGATCGGGTTCGGCCCCGGGCTGTTCGAGGCGATCGGGATGCCCGACAAGCGGCCCTCGTGGCTCGCTCAGTTGCCGGCGTTCCCGCAGATCGACCGACTCGAGGACCGCTGGTCCGGCGGGGACCTGCTGCTGCAGATCTGCGCCGACGATCCGCTGATCGTGTCCCACGCCGCGCGGGTGTTGGCGTCCGGCGTGCGGGGGGTCGCGCGACAGAAGTGGGTGCAGCGGGGCTTCCGCAAAGCCGTCGGCACCGACCCGACCGGGCGGACCCAGCGCAATCTGTTCGGGCAGGTCGACGGCACCGTCAACCCCACCGAGCAGGATGTGGACTTCGATCAGGTCCTGTTCTCCGATGGCACCTCGTCTGACGGGCAGGTCCAGCGGTGGATGCGGGGTGGGTCCTCGCTCGTGCTTCGGCGGATCCGCATGACGATGGACACGTGGGAGGAGATCGACCGCACCTCACGCGAGCTGAGCGTCGGCCGGCGGCTCGACACCGGCGCCCCGCTGACCGGGGTGCACGAGCACGACCCGGCCGACTTCGACGCGGTCGACGAGGTGGGCCTGCCCGTGATCCCGCCGGGGTCCCACATCGCGCGGGCGCGGCAGCTCGACCGGAGCGAGGCCATGCTGCGGCGGCCGTACAACTACGACGACCCGCCGGAAGGCGGCGAGATCAGCAACTCCGGTCTGCTGTTCACCGCCTATCAGGCAGACCCGGTGCGCACCTACGTGCCGGTTCAGCGGCGGCTCGCCGAGCAGGACGCGCTCAACACGTGGACCATCCCGATCGGGTCGGCTGTGTTCGCGCTGCCGCCCGGCGCGCCGGAGGGCGGGTACGTGGGGCAGGGGCTGTTCGAGGGCTGACGGGCGCCCCCAACGACGCAGCCGCCCCCGGGCGTGGCGTCTGGCGCACGCTTCGGTGCGCGCCAGACGCCCTCCCCAGGGGCGGCTGTGGTCGTACCGGGGTGGCGGCGGTCAGATCGCCGCGGCGATCGCGTCGGCCATGGCCTGCTGGCCCAGGGCAGTGGGGTGGAAGGCGGCCGTGTTGTTCGCCGAACCATCCGCGAACACGACCCACCGCTCGTCCACCGGAGCGCAGCCGCTGCGGTCGGTGTCAGAGGAGGGCAGGACCGAGATGTGCCCGTTGCGCTCAGCGGCCTCGTCGACTGCGTCGTTGATGGCCTCGGTGACCTCACGGGCCCACTCGAGATTGTCGGCTCCGATCAGGGTGGTGAAGAGACACCCGTCCTCGTCCGACGCTGGCATGAGCGGCAGGTACTGGGCAGCGACAACGGTCGCGTCGGGCGACGCCGACTCGATGGCGGCGTAGACCTCGTCGACCGCTCCGCCCTCCCCGAAGATGTCGGCGATGTCCTGAGCGACGACCCCACCGAGCTCCTCGCGGCAGTCGATCGGCTGATCCGGCCCGGCGGGCTGCAGATGCGCGGTGATGCACCCGACGATCGTGCCGAAGCCCACGTCGTTGCCGCCGATGGACAGCGTCACCAGGTCGGTGTCCGCGTCGAGTGCCTCGATCTGCGGCGGGGCTTCAGGGTACTGCGTGTCGACGAGGATGTCCTCGGTCTGGGCGCCGCCGCACGTGGCGTCGGTGAGCTCGCCCACGGCGTGGTTGGCATCGAGCTGGTTCGGATAGTTCGCCAGGCTCTGGCCGCAGCCCTCGGGCCCACCGGCGGGCGTGGTGTTGTCACCGAGCGCGGCGTAGGAGTCGCCGAGCGCCACGTAGTCGGCGTAGGCCGGAGTCGAGAGCGAGCCGAGCGAACCCGACGCACTGACAGGGGTGCCGACGCTCGACCCCAGGGAGCCGAGAGCGATCGTGCCGTCCGCCTGGGTGGTGGACTGGGCACCAGCGACGGGTGCGGCCGTGAGGACGACGGACGCGGCCAGGGCGAGGGAGGTGGTGAGGGTGCGGGAACCGGCGAAGCGGCGCCGAGGAGTGGTGAGCATGAGCTCTATGTTCTCTCATCGACGCCGCTTCGTTACCGAATTGGGCCCAACTGGACAGCCGTCAGATGACGTGACCGGCCTCAGGCATCGCCCAGCGCGGCGAGCACCCGATCCGCGACGTGCGCATGGCCGGCGGTGGTCGGATGGACCGGCACCGCGCCGGTCTCGAGGCCCGTGAAGTCGACCCAGCGGTTCTCGGGCGGGGTGCACATCGAGTGCCCCGGTTCATCGGGGATCACGACGGTGGCGCCGTTGCGCTCGGCGGCGTCGCGGACGACGCGGTTGATGCTGTCCTGGAAGCCGCGGACCTTGGCCCGCTCCTCCCGGCTGATCGCCATGAACGGAGCGCAGGCCGGGGATTGCTCGATGATCCGGTCGTCCGCGGGCACCGCGGCCAGGTACCCGACCGTCACCACGCGGGCCTGCGGTGCGCGCTCGGCGATCCCGGCGTACACCGCGTCCATGCGCTGGTCGAGAGTCTCGAGCGCGCGGGCGGCCTGCCTGTCGATGACGTCCGAGCACCCGGCGGTGGGATCGAAGCCCTTCGACAGGCTCGCCGTCGCGCCGTCGACGATCGGCAACAGCTCGGGTGCGGTGTTGGGCCGCAGGGCGCATGCCACGATCACGGCGGCGAAGCCCACGTCATTACCGCCGATCGTCATGGTCACCAGGTCGGTATCGGCGTCGAGGGCGTCGAACTGGGGCGGGGCCCCGGTCCGGCCGACCGCGAGGAAGTCGTCGGCCACCGCGCCGCCGCAGCTGGCGTTGACGAACGTGCCCACCCCCAGCTCGCGGGCCACCACGGTGGGGTAGGCGTCGTCGGTGCGCACGCACGCGACGGGACCGGCCCCCACGCGCCGGGCGCGATCCTGCCGACGGCGGCGTAGGAGTCGCCCAGCGCCACGTACTTGGACGGGCCGGTGCCCGCCCCCGACAGGACGGTCGGGCCCATCCCGGTGCCGGTGACCTGTCCGGCGATGGTGCCGCCCAGCGTCTGCGCGGATCCGCTGACGAGCTCGAGTGGGGAGGCCTGCGGCGCGACGGGTCCGGGGATGGCGGGCGCGGCCCCGGCGGGGGCCGCCAGCAGCGGGGACAGCAGGGCGGCGGTGGCCGCGACGGCACCGGAGACCAGGCGGCGCGTGACGCGCCGGGAAAGAGACGTGTGCATGGGATCACTGTCTCATGAACACATGTCTAGTTGGCGTCCCTCCCGAGGCCTTCCGGGGCACGCGGGGAGGCCCCGGGAGGGACGCCCGGGCCGTCAGTCGACGGGCGGGGCCGCGGGGAGTCGGACGACCTGGCCGGCGTAGGAGAGGCCGGCGCCGAACCCGATGCACAGTGCGACGTCGCCCTGCTTGGACTGGCCCTCGCGCAGCATGGTCTCCATGGCCAGCGGGATCGAGGCGGCCGAGGTGTTGCCGGTCTGCTCGATGTCGTTCGCGATCGCCACGGTGTCGGGCAGACCGAGGTGCTTGGCCATCGCCGAGTTGATACGGCCGTTGGCCTGGTGCGGGACGAATGCCTGAATCTGCTCCGCGGTCACCCCGGCCGTCTCCAGCGTCTCGGCGCACACCTTCGACACCTGCACGGCGGCCCAGCGGAACACCTTGGACCCGTTCATGGTGAGGAAGGGCTGACGGACGTCCTCGGCGCCGGAGTCGACCTCGTCGACGTACGCCTTGAAGTCCTTGGTCTGGCTGATGGCGCTGCCCTGCTCGCCGTCGGAGCCCCAGACCACCGGGCTGATGTCGTTGGTCTCTGCCGGGCCCACCACGACCGCGCCGGCGCCGTCGCCGAAGATGAACGAGGTGTTGCGGTCGGTGAAGTCGATGCCGTCGCTCATCTTCTCCACACCGATCACCACGACGTACCGGGAGGCACCGCCGCGGATCATGTTCGTCGCGACCGCCAGGCCGTAGCCGAACCCGGCGCAGCCCGCGGTGAGGTCGAACGCGGCGATGCCGTTGCGGCCGAGGTTCGTGGCGACCTGGGGCGCGGCGTGGGGCACCTGCGTCCAGTTGGTCGACGTGCACAGGATGACCGCGTCGACGAGCTCGGGGTCGATCCCCGCCGAGGCCACGGCCTTCCTGGCCGCCTCGGTCGACATCATGACAACCGACTCGCCGGGGCTCGCGAAACGACGGTTGAGAATCCCGGACCGCTCGTAGATCCACTCGCTGGTCGAGTCGATCGTCTCGCAGATCTCCTCGTTGCTGACGACGCGCTCCGGGCGGTACGCGCCGATACCCAGCAGGGTGGAGCCGGGCGCGCCCTCGCCGGTCGCGATGGTCACGGTCTCGTTGGAATCCGCCATACGGATGTAGCTCCTCGTCGGTGTGCGGTTCGCGATCGGGTCCCGCTGGCGCGGCCCGTCACGATACTTCTCCGCAACAGTACTGCGGTCGGTGAGAACATCGGCACATACGACCGTGACGTTTCGCCCCCGACAGCGGCCACCCCCTCCGGTGCGCGGCTCACCCGCGGGCGAGCCCCTCGAGCCACTCCCGCCAGCGCGGCGCGTCCCAGGTAGGCGGGACGTCCACCGCGGCGGCCCCGAGCGGTCGGCCGTCGCCACCGGGGGCGTCGACGTACTCGAACACCCGCACCGCCAGCGCGGCCCGGCCGACGGCGTCCTCGTGGGTCTCGCCGGCGGGGAAGGCGAACAGCTCGAGCATGCCGTCAGCCGGCGCCGAGAGGATGAGCGTCCGCGAGGCCTCGGACCCGGTCGCCACGATGCCGCCCACCTCACCGGACCTGGCGACCACGCCGCCGTCACCCGGGTTCCCGCCCACACCGGACGCCGGGGCGATGAGCGCCGCCGTGACCCGGGCCCACAGCTCCGGCACCGTGGCCTCGACCGGATCGGTGGCCGCGTCCACGGTCACCACCCCGTCGGCCGGGCGATGGGTCAGCCGGTGGGCCAGCACCGTCAGCGCCTGCACCCACCCGTCGAGACTGCCATCCACAGACTCCTCCGCCAGTTGCCCGCCGGAGCCGAACCCCGACCGCAGGGTGAGCACGCTGCCGCCCTCGCCGTCGTCGACCACCTCACACGACGTCTCCCACGGCGGAACCGGGACGCCCTCGCCCATCCAGTCCCGCTCGGCGTAGGAGAACAGTCCGGGCACACTCCCGGCGGGCGGCGTGTAGACGGTGATCTCGCCGACCGTCGCGGTGAGCATCGCCTCGGCCGCGGCCTCCGGGCCGGTCGTGGGATCGGGGGCGCCGGGGTCGGCGAACTGCACGATCCGGCCCCCGACCTGCGGTTCCATCGCGCACGGCACGAACCAGGAGGAGATCCCCTCGCCGGTGGCGACCGCGTCCCACACCACCGCGGGCGCCACGGGCAGCGGCACCCGGCACGCCACGCGCCGACCGCCGTCCTCGGTCTCGATCCCCGCCGTCACGTCGTACACGGGCGTACTCCCCTCACCGGTCCGCTGCTCTTGCCGCGTAACGCTACCGGCGCGCCGGCCGGACGTAGTGTGGCGGTCGTGAGTGCGACGACCCGGACCGGTACCACCCGCGGACCGATCGCCGCGACCGCCCTGCTCTTCGCCGCCAACGGTGCGATCTTCGGCGCCATCGTGCCCCGCCTGCCCGACCTGAAGAACGCGCTCGACCTGGGCCCGGCCGGATTCGGCCTGGCCATGGCCTGCTATCCGGCCGGCGCGCTCGTCGGTGGCCTGCTCACCCCCGCGTTGATGCGGCGGCGTTCGGACGGGGCGGTCGCGGTCGCGGCGATGGTCGTGGCGTCGGGTATCGCGGCACTCGTCGGCTTCTCGCCCGTCGTGGCCGTGTTCGCGGGATTGCTGCTGCTGTTCGGGCTGACCGACGCGATCACCGACGTGGCGATGAACGCCCACGGGATCCGCGTGCAGTCGCGTCACGGCAGGTCGCTGATCAACCGGTTCCACGCGGTGTGGTCGCTCGGTGCGGCGCTCGGCGCGGTCGGGGGATCGGTGGCCGCGGGCGTCGGCACGCCGGTGGTGGGGCAGATGATCGGGGCGGGAGTCGTCTGTGCGCTCGCCGCGCTGGCCGCACTTCCCCTCCGGCTGGGTCCGCCGGTCGCCGAGGACGACTCCGGGCGCGACCTCGACACCATGCCCCCGTCCGCCGCGCCGTCTCCCGCCGACCGGGACGTCTCCCGCCGCGTACCGGTCGGTCGCGCGCTGCTGCTCCTGCTCGCGCTGGGGGTGCTCGCCGGATGCGCCACCCTCGTCGAGGACTTCGCCCAGACGTGGTCCGCGCTCTACCTGCGCGAGGTCGCGGCAGCGGGCGCCGGCCTGGCGGGTCTCGGGTTCGTCGCGGTGCAGGGCACGCAGCTCGTCGGACGCGTCACCGGTGACCGCCTGGTCGAGGGGTTCGGCGCGGCGCACGTCGGCCGGATGGGCGGGGCGTGCGTGGTGCTGGGCTCGGGTGCTGCGCTGGTCGCGTCGTCGCTGCTCGACGGCCCCGCCCTGCTGATGGTCCTGCTCGCGGGATTCGCGCTGGCCGGGTGGGGCATCGCCACCGTGATCCCGGGTGCGATGGTCGCCGCCGACTCCGTGCCCGGCCTGGCTCCCGGCGCGGGCCTGGCGGTGCTCAACTGGGTCCTGCGACTGGGCTTCCTGGCCTCCCCGCCGCTCGTCGGTCTCGTCGCGCAGCATGTCGGGATGCGCTGGACGGTCGTGCCGATGCTGGTGGGCGGCGTGCTCATCGCCGCGCTCGCCGGGCCGCTGCTCGGCCGCGACACGAGGGGAGATCGACGTGGATGACCGGGTGTTCGTCAAGAGGGGCTCCCGCCACGGCCCCGACTTCTTCCGCCACGAGGCCGCGGGTCTGGCCTGGCTCGCCGCGGCCCCCGGCGGGCCGAGGGTGGTCCGGGTGGAGGAGGTCGACGACGACGAGATCACCCTCGAGAGAATTCCCGCGGGTCGCGCGACGACGCGGGCGGCTCTGCGGTTCGGTCGGTCGCTGGCGGCGATGCACGATGCGGGCGCGGCCGCCTGGGGCGCACCCGCGGACGGCTGGGCGGGCCGGTGCTTCATCGGCAACCGGCCCCAGGAGTGTGCGCCCACCGCGTCGTGGGGCGAGTTCTACGCCGAGCAGCGGGTCCGCCCGTTCGTCCGGATAGCGGTGGACCTCGGTGTCCTCGGCGGCGCCGACCTCGCCGTGGTCGAGCGGGCCTGCGACCGCGTCGCGTCCGGCGAACTCGACGACCCCGGCGACGTCCCCGCCCGCATCCACGGCGACCTGTGGACCGGCAACGTGCTGTGGACCCCGGCGCGGGCCGGAGGGGAGGGCGGCGGAGAGAACGACGTCGGGGCCGTGCTCATCGACCCCGCCGCGCACGGCGGCCACCGCGAGACCGATCTGGCCATGTTGGCCCTCTTCGGCGCCCCGCATCTGGACGAGATCCTCCGCGGGTACGACGAGGCGCACCCGCTTCGTGAGGGATGGCGCGACAGGGTCCCGCTGCATCAGCTGCACCCGCTGGCCACCCACTCCGCCGGGCACGGCGCCGGCTACGCGATCGTGCTGGCCGACGCCGCCCGGCAGGTCCTACGGCTCTAGGCCGGTCAGCCCGCCGCCGGGCTGATGCGGAACACGGAGTCGCGATTGTCGGCGTCGGAGGTCGTCACCAGCAGCGAGCCGTCGGGCTCGGGCGCCAGGGACCGCAGGCGACCGAACTCGCCCTCGAGGAGCACCGCGGAGTCGACGACGGACCGCCCGTCCTCACTGAGTCGGAGGAGGACGAGCTTCTGGCTCCTGAGGTTGGCCATCGCGAGCGCCCCCTCCCACTCGCCCCACTCGGATCCTCGCAGGAACTCGATGTCCGACGGGGCCAGGGTCTGCTCCCCGGACGACCAGACGGCCTCGACCGCGTCCGGGAACTCCTCGGTGTCGGTCATGGGGACGTTCTGGTTGTAGCGTCCGTCGACGTTCGGGTTCCAGCCGTAGTTCGCGCCCGGCCGGAGGAGGTTGACCTCGTCGTGGGCGTCCGGCCCGTGCTCCGCGGAGTAGAGACGGTCGCTGTCGGGGTCGATGGCCAGCCCCTGGACATTGCGGTGACCGATCGTGTGGACAACCGAATCGCCCGACGCGGGTGAACCGTCCGGATTGATGTGCAGGGTCTTCCCGGCCAGCGAGTCGGGCGACTGCGGGGCCGAGGCCGTGTACGTGTCGCCGGTGCCGACATAGATCGTGCCGTCCGGGGCGGTGAGCAGCCGGCACCCGCTGTGGATGCCCTCCTCGCCCAGCGGGATGCCGGTCAGGGTGTCGCGGACCTTGGTCAGCGCGGACCAGTCCCCGGCGGCCTCGAAGGTGGTGATCCGGTTGTCGCTCTCACCGTCCACCGATCGCGACCAGCAGACGTGGATCTGACGGTTCTGCTCGAAACCGGCGTCCACGGCCATGCCCATGAGGCCGCTCTCGGACTGGCGGACGAGGCCGGGCAGGTCGATCGACACGGTGCGCTGCTCCTCGCCGGGCTCCTGCACGACCATACGGCCGCTGCGCTCGCCGGTGAGGAGGGTGCCGTCCGGTGTGCGGACCACGTCCCAGGGGATGTTGAGCCCCTCCATGACGGGGGTGGCGCGGACCGCCGGACCCTCGACCACCTCGACGCCGTCCCCCGCACCGTTGCCCACCTCGGGCGGGAAAAGGATGCCCGGCGGGATCAGACTGGTGTCGAGCGACCCCGAGGAGCCACCGGGGAGGCTGCTCTGAGCGAACGCCACGGCGGGCATGGCGACGACGACGGCGGCAGCGGCGGCGGCCCCTGCGAGGGAGCGGGTGCGGGTGCGGGACGAACGGGACGTGGGGCGGTCGTGCACGGAGAGCTCCCTGCTGTGGCGTGAGAAGTGATGCGAGCCACAGGCTAGGGGCCACGAGCGGGCAGCGGTACCGGTCCGCGACCGGGGCCAGGGCGGGGTGTCAGCCCGCTGCGGGCCGGACGCGCAGGACCTTGTCCGTGCCGCCACCGTTGGAGGTGGTGACGAGCAGCGACCCGCCGGGCTCCGCGGTGATCGAGCGCAGGCGGCCGTGTTCTCCTCGCAGGATCGCTGCGGTCGCGGTGACGGAGGTGCCCTCCTCGGACAGCGTCATGAGGACGATCTGGCTGGTCTTGAGCATTGCGACCGCCAGGGCGCCGTCCCACTCGCCCCACGCGGGGTCGTCGAGGAACGCGATCCCGCCCGGCGCGAGGGTCGGGTCCCCGGATCGCCACGACGCCTCCACCGCGTCGGGGAAGTCGCGGGTGTCGGTCATCGGCACGTCCTGGTCGTATCGGCCGCCGGAGTCCGGGTCCCACCCGTAATTGGACCCGGGGATCACGAGGTTCACCTCGTCGTCGACGTCCGGCCCGTGCTCGGCGGCGACGATCTGGTCCGAGTCCGGCCGCAGGGCCAGCCCCTGCACGTTGCGGTGGCCGTACGTCAGGACGGGGGAGTCGCCGATGGTGTCGCCGGCCGGCTCGCCGTCGCGGGTGATGTGCAGGATCTTGCCCGAGAACCTATCGAGGTCCTGGGACGCCGGGCCGGTGAACGCATCGCCGGTGCCGATGTACAGAGTGCCGTCCGGGTGGACCAGGATGCGGCAGCCCGAGTGCAACCCCCGCTCGGCCAGGAGGATGCCGTCCACCAGGACGCGAGGCGCCTCGAGGGCCGACCAGTCCTCGGCGGCGGTCCACGCGGTGACCCGGTTGTCACTCTCCGCGGCGTCGGAGTGGCAGGTGTACACCTCGCGGCTGGTGGCGAAGTCGGCCGCCAGCGCCATTCCCATCAGGCCACTCTCGCCCCGGTCGTACAGATCGCCGACGCCCGCCTCGACAACGGTCCGCTCACCGTTCCCGCGGATCGCGTACAGGGTGCCCGAACCCCGCTCGCCGGTGACGATGACGCCCTCGGGGTCCCGGACCACGTCCCAGGGGATCGTCAGCCCGTCGGCGACCGTCTCCACCTCGACGGCAGGGCCTGCCGGGAGCGCTCGCCCGGGCGGCTGCGACCCGGGTCGGTCGGCGCCCGGGGCGCCACCGGAGCCGACGCCACCGGAGCCCACGCCACCGGAACCGCCGCCGTCCGGATCGCCGGTCGTCGAGCAGCCGGTGAGGGTGACGACCACGGCCACTGCCACGAGGGCGGCCAGCCGGGAGAGGGGACGGGGGAACTCGGTGCGGTGCACGGCTACTCCTGGGCCGGGATCAGGGGATGCGGTAGGGCTCCCCGTGCGGCCGAACCTATTCGACGCGCGGCCCGCGCGACACCGGATCTCGTCCCGGCGGTACCGGCCCGGAGGCTCCGGCCCGGAGGCTCCGGCCAGCCAACGAGAAGAGCGTCCCGCACACCTGCCTCTCGGGCGAAGTGTGCGGGACGCTCTTCTCGACGCCGGGGCCCGGTCGGGCCGCGCGCCGGGTGGGGCCTAGAGCTCCTCGATGCTCGCGGTCGCGTGCACGGTGCCCAGCTTCTTGGGATTGCGCACGGTCAACGACCAGGCGGGATCACCCGCGCCGCCGCGACGGGCGTAGATGCCCAGCTTGGCCGGCAGGATCACGGGCTTGCCGAACTCCACCGAGTAGCGGGCCCGCTCCGGGATGCCGCCCTCGACCGTGCCGAGCAGCGTCGCGGCCGTCCACATGCCGTGGGCGATGACGTTCGGGAAGCCGAACGCCTTGGCACCCACCTTGGACACGTGGATGGGGTTGCGGTCCCCGGACACGGCCGCGTACTCGGCGATCTGCGCCTCGGACACCGACTTCACCACGGTGGGGTCGCCGATCTCGGCGGCGGTCGGCGGCGCGGGCTTCGGCGGGCGCGGGGCGTCCTTGGCGGGGCTCAGCGAGGTCCGCCGCTTCGAGAGCAGGGCCGACCGTTGCACCCAGGCGGGCTCGTCGTCGTCGCCTGTCCTGATCTCGGTGACCACGTCCAACAGCAACCCGGCGGGGTGCTCCCGCAGGTTCTCCGCGTGCGCGCGGATGTTCAGCTCGTCGCCGACGCGCAACGCGCGGCGCGAGGAGATCTCATTGGTCAGGTGCACCGACCCCATCGCCGGCACCGGGTAGTCCGGATCCAGCATGAGCTGCATGCTCAGCGGGAACGCGAGGGTGAACGGGTAGGTCAGCGGCAGTTCGTCGGTCAGCCGCAGGCCACAGACGCGGGCGTAGGCGGCCAGGTTGGCCACGTCCACGCGCACGCCGGCGACCTCGACGCCCCTCGACGGCATGGACTTACCGTCGCGGGAGCCGCCCACGACGGGCATGGCTCCCACCGCGGCCTTGCCGTACTGGGCGAGCAGATTGGGGATGGCGGGAAGGCGGGTGTACTCCACGTCAGATCACGCACCCAGCAGGGACTGGCCGCACACGCGGATCACGTTGTTGGTGACCGTGGACGAGGCGGGGTTGGCGAAGTAGGCGATCGTCTCGGCCACGTCGACCGGCAGACCGCCCTGCTGCATGGAGTTCATGCGACGGCCGGCCTCGCGGGTGGCGAACGGGATGGCGGCCGTCATCTGCGTCTCGATGAAGCCCGGCGCCACGGCGTTGACGGTGACGTTCTTCGAGGCCAGCTCGGCCGAGGCGCCGTTGACGAACCCGATGACACCGGCCTTCGAGGCCGCGTAGTTGGTCTGGCCGCGGTTACCGGCGATGCCGGCCATCGAGGACACACCCACGACGCGCGAGCCCTCGCCCAGCACGCCCTTCTCGGCGAGCTCGGCGGTGATGCGCTCGGGGGCGATGAGGTTGACGGCCATGACGGAGTCCCAGCGGGCGCTGTCCATGCCGGCCAGCGTCTTGTCTCGGGTGATGCCGGCGTTGTGGACGAGCACGTCGACGCGGCCGTCGTGACGCTCTGTCACGTGCTTGGCCAGGACCTCGGCGGCGTCGGCGGCGGTGACGTCCAGCGGCAGCGAGGTGCCGCCGACCTTGTTGGCGGTGGCGGACAGCGACTCGCCGGCAGCCGGGATGTCACAACAGATCACGTGCGCGCCGTCGCGGGAGAGCACGGCCGCGATCTCGGCGCCGATACCGCGGGCGGCGCCGGTGACGACGGCGAGCTTGCCCTCGAGCGGACGGTCCCACGATGCCGGGGCGGCGGCCGAACCGGCCCCCACGCGGAACACCTGCGCGTCGACGTACGCCGACTTGCCGGACAGGATGAACCGCAGGGTGGACTCGAGTCCGGAGGCTCCCGCGTCGGCGTCGGGGGAGACGTACACGAGCTGGACGGTGGAGCCGCGCTTCATCTCCTTGCCGAGCGAGCGGGTAAAGCCCTCGAGCGCGCGCTGGGCGATGCGCTCCTCGACCGAGCCCGTCTCCTCCGGGGTGGTGCCCAGTACGACGATGCGGCCGCTGGCGGCGACGTTGCGGACGACCGGGTTGAAGAACTCGAACAGGGCCTTGAGGTCCTCCGGGCGACGCAGCGAGGTGGCGTCGAAGACGAGACCGGCGAACTTGCCCTCGGCGCCCGCGGCGGCCAGCTCGTAGTCGCCGGCCAGCATCTCCCGGACGGGCTCGGCCAGGCGGCCCTCGCCGCCGATGAGGACGGGACCGTGCAGGGCGGGCTGCCCGGCCTCGTACCGGCGCAGCTGCTCCGGCTGCGGGAGGCCGACCTTGCCGGCGATGAACGACCCCGGGGCCGAGGTCACGAACTGCGAGTAGAGGTCGAGGTTGCCCTGTGCCATGGCGATCATCTCCTGGAGAGGTGCGGTACTACGGGTCGACAAATAACTTACTGCTGAGTAACAATACGTGCAGGGCCGCGTTTCGGGCCACCGGACACCGAGAACACAACGGGAGTGACACACGTGACCACCAGCCCCCGCAAGGTCGCCATCGTCGGCGGCAACCGAATTCCCTTCGCCCGCTCGAACGGCAAGTACGCGGACGCCTCCAACCAGGACATGCTCACCGCCGCGATCGACGGACTGGCCAGCCGCTACAACCTCCAGGGCAAGCGCGTCGGGTCGGTCGTCGCCGGCGCCGTGCTCAAGCACTCCCGCGACTTCAATCTCACCCGCGAGTCGGTGATCGGCTCGGTGCTCGACTCGGCCAGCCCGGCCTACGACGTCCAGCAGGCCTGCGGCACCGGCCTGGCCGCCGCGATCCAGGTGGCCGACGCGATCGCCCTCGGGCGTATCGAGTCCGGCATCGCCGGAGGCACCGACACCACCTCGGATGCGCCGCTCTCGGTGAACGACGACCTGCGCAAGACCCTCATCAAGGTCAGCTCCGCCAAGTCCACCGTCGACCGCCTGAAGCTCCTCGGTGAGATCCGCCCGCAGGGCCTCGTGCCCGAGCAGCCGCAGAACGCCGAGCCGCGTACCGGGCTGTCGATGGGTGAGCACGCCGCCATCACCGCCCGCGAGATGGGGGTGACGCGCGCAGACCAGGACGCGCTGGCCGTCGCCAGCCACCACAACCTCGCCGCCTCCTACGACTCCGGGTTCCAGGACGACCTGGTGACGCCGTACCTCGGCGTGGCCCGCGACGACAACATGCGGCCCGACTCCTCCGAGGAGAAGCTGGGCAAGCTCAAGCCGGTCTTCGGCAAGCGCGACGCCGAGGCCCACGGCACCGAGGCCACCATGACGGCCGGCAACTCCACCCCGCTGACCGACGGCGCGTCCACCGTGCTGCTGGCCAGCGAGGAGTGGGCGAAGGAGAACAAGCTGCCGGTCCGCGCCTACCTGGTGGACTCCGAGACCGCCTCGGTGGACTTCGTGCACGGCCACGACGGTCGCACGCCCGACGGGCTGCTCATGGCCCCCACCTACGCGGTGCCGCGGCTGCTGGCCCGCAACGGCCTGACCCTGCAGGACTTCGACTACTACGAGATCCACGAGGCGTTCGCCTCGCAGGTGCTGGCCACCCTGGCCGCGTGGGAGTCCGAGGAGTACTGCACCGAGCGCCTGGGCCTGGACAAGGCGCTGGGGTCGATCGACCGCTCCAAACTCAACGTCAACGGCTCGTCGCTCGCGGCCGGTCACCCGTTCGCCGCCACCGGCGGCCGCATCCTGGCCGCCGCGGCCAAGCTGCTCGAGCAGAAGGGCTCCGGCCGGGCGCTCATCTCCGTCTGCGCCGCCGGCGGCCAGGGCGTCACCGCGATCGTGGAGCGCTGACCCCCGCTCGGCGTCAAACTCGACGCGGGCTCGTCTCGTGAGTCCGATGAGTGCAGCCCCCGCGTCCGGCGCGGGGGCTGCACTCATCGGTATCGGTCCGTCATAGTGGTGTTCACAGTGGTTCGGGCGGGGACGTCCCCGGCCGGCGGCCCGCGGGGTTCCGCCGTCCCCCGCTCGGGAGGAGGTGGATAGCGCGTGGTCGAGTCCCACGATGACGACACCCCGGCACGCCCCGTCGCGATCGAGGGCGCGGGCCCGCACCCGGCTGCGTCCGACCGACATCGGTACCGGGTGCGGTCGCGGTGGATCTACACCGGTGTGGGCCTGTTCATGGCACTCGCGGTCCTGTACGGCTTCGATCTCGTGCACAGCATCGGCCGGGTCCCGCGCGGGACGGAGGTCGCCGGCATCCAGGTGGGCGGGATGCGGACCGCCGACGCCGAACAGCGACTGATCGCCGAGCTCGGACCGCGGGTCGACGACGAGGTGGATCTGCGCGCCGGGGCCGTGTCGACCACGCTGGACCCCGACTCGGTCGGCCTGTCGGTGGACTGGCAGGGCACGCTCGACCGGGGCGGTGAACAGCCTCTGAACCCGCTGAAGCGGCTGATCAGCGTGGTGTGGTCGACCGAGGTCGGTATCGCCAGCGTCATCCCGGACGCACGGCTGACCGATTTCCTCGAGCGACTCGCCCTCCAGGCGGACTTCGAACCCCGCGAGGGCGCCATCTGGTTCGACCGGGATCAGGTCCGCTCGGCCATCCCGCTCGACGGGCAGCGCCTACAGATCGAGAACTCCCGCGACGCGGTGCTCGAGCACTGGCTCGACGACGACGGCGTGGACCTGCCCGTCGACTACACGCCCACCGAGACCGACGCCGAGCAGGTGCGGGCGCTGATCCGGGACGTGGCCGAGCCCGCCGCCTCCCGGGACCTGACGCTGCTGGCCTCGCGGATGCGCGACGACGGCACCGAGCCGGCGACCACCACCGTCACCACCAGGCTCCCCGCCCCGCCACCGGCCCCCGGGCGCGAGCGGCCCGAGCCCGCCGAGCGGGAGATCGAGATGGTCGACCCGGACGACCCGGGCGCGGTGCCGGTGCTGTTCCCCCGCGACCGGATAGGGGAGTACCTCAGCTTCGTCCGCGAGGGCGACGTGCTCGAGCCCCGCTTCGACGCCGACGCCGCCAAGGGGATCCTGGACCCGCTCCTGGAGGAGACCGAGCAGGTGGGCAGGGACGCGAGTTTCGAGTTCAGCGGGTCGAGCGCCACCATCGTTCCCGCGGTCCAGGGACGCACCGTCGAATGGGGCCCGCTGCTCGGTCGGCTGCCCGGGCAACTCACCGACGTCGACGGCCCGCGCGTGCTCCCCGTCGGCTACGTGGGCCGCGACCCCGAGCTGACCACCGCGGAGGCCGAGCGGGCCGGCATCCGCGAGCCCGTCGGCCAGTTCACCGTGGCCGTCGGCGCGAGCGGACAGGCCCAGTCGATGATCGCCTCGCTGGCCGGGCACTTCATCCCGGCGGGCGGGAGCTTCTCCATGGCGGAGGTCGCCGGCACGGTCTCCGGAGACGTGTCCGCCGACGCCGTCGCCACTGCCCTGTTCAACGCGGCGTTCGAATCCGGCGCACAGGACCTCGTCCGCAGCTCCCGCGGTGTCGACGGCGACGCGTTCCCGGCGGGCCGCGATGCCACCGCCTCGGCCGACGTCGGATTCCGAAACGCCCAGGACACCGGCCTGGTGATCGATGCCTCGGGTAGCGGCAACTCGGTGACGGTCCGGCTGTGGGGGACGCCCGAGTACACGGTGAGGGTCTCGACGGCCCCCCGGACCGACATCCGGCGGGCCCAGACCCGGGTCGTCAGCACGGCCGGGTGTACCCCGAGTCCGGGCGCGGACGGGTACACCGCCCGCGTGACCCGGGTCGTCCTGCGCGGCGGCGACACCGTGAGCACCGACACCGTCTCGTCGAGCTACGCGCCGCGAGACCGGATCGTGTGCCGGGCCGAGACTCCCGAGGACGACGATCCCACCTCGTCACCGCCACCACCGCCGCCCGCGCTCCCCGGACCCGGTGACCCGATCCGGATCCCGGGCCTACCGGAGTTCCGCATTCCCGGCGTACCCGGCAACTAGAGCGCCGAATCCGCTACCCGGATTCCGGATCCGCTATTCCCATCGGCATAGCGGATCGGGAATCCGGGTAGCCGATTCGTGGGGGTGGGCTGCCCGCATCCGGCGAAACGAGTCGATCCGCCGCCCGGGCAGGGGCGGCGGATCGACGGTGGGGACCCGGAAGGGCCCGTCAGGTGGGGATCAGAACGCGGACTCGTCCAGCGCCATCAGCTCGTTGTCGAGGTCTGCGACGATCGCGCGGGTGGCGCTGATCAGGGGCAGCTCGTTCTTGGCGAACCACCGGGCGGCGGCGATCTTGCCGTTGTAGAAGTCCTTGTCGTCGTCGGACGCCCCGTCCAGCGCGCCGAGGGCGACCTCCGCGCCGACCAGGAGACGCCAGCCCATCATGAGGTCACCGAACGCCATGAGGACGCGCACCGAGGCGAACCCGACCGTGTACAGGCGCTTGGGGTCGTCCTGCGAACCCATGAGGTGATCGAAGCACGTGCCGATCATGGCCTCGACGTCCGCGAGAGCGGTCGCGAGCAGCTCCCGCTCGGCCGCCAGTCGGCCGCCGCACGCGTCGCTGTCCAGGAACTGCTTGATCTGCGCCGACACGTGGCCCACGGCGGTGCCGCGGTCACGGGCGATCTTGCGGAAGAAGAAGTCCTGTGCCTGGATCGCGGTGGTGCCCTCGTAGAGGGAGTCGATCTTGGCGTCGCGGATGTACTGCTCGATCGGGTAGTCCTGCAGGAAGCCCGACCCGCCGAACGTCTGAAGCGACTCGGTGAGCAGCTCGTAGGCGCGCTCGGAACCGACGCCCTTGACGATCGGCAGCAGCAGATCGTTGACCCGATGGGCCAGCTCGCCGTCGGCGCCGGAGACGCGCGCAGCGGTCTCGACGTCCTGGTGGGCCGCCGTGTACATGTACACCGCGCGCAGACCCTCGGCGAACGCCTTCTGGCGGATCAGCGCACGCCGCACGTCCGGGTGGTGGGTGATGGTGACGCGCGGGGCGGTCTTGTCGGCCATCTCGGTCATGTCGCCGCCCTGGACACGCTCCTTGGCGAATTCGAGCGCGTTGAGGTAGCCGGTCGACAGGGTGGAGATGGCCTTGGTGCCGACCATCATGCGCGCGTGCTCGATGACATCGAACATCTGACGGATGCCCTGGTTGAGCTCGTCGCCGCCGACCATCCAGCCCTTGGCGGGCACGCCGTGACCGCCGAAGGTCAGTTCGCAGGTCGTGGAGACCTTGAGGCCCATCTTGTGCTCGACGCCGGTGACGAACACCCCGTTGCGCTCGCCCATCTCGTTCTTCTCGAAGTCGAAGTGGAACTTCGGCACGAAGAACAGCGACAGGCCCTTGGTGCCGGGGCCGGCGCCCTCGGGGCGCGCCAGGACCAGGTGGAAGATGTTCTCGAACATGTCGTCGGAGTCGGCCGAGGTGATGAAGCGCTTGACGCCCTCGATGTGCCAGGAGCCGTCGTCCTGCTTGATCGCCTTCGTGCGGCCGGAACCGACATCGGAGCCGGCGTCGGGCTCGGTGAGGACCATGGTCGCTCCCCAGCCGCGCTCGACGCAGGTGGCGGCCCACTGCTTCTGCTCCTCGGTGCCGTTCTCGTAGAGGACGGCGGCGAAGGCGGGGCCGGCGCCGTACATGAACGCCGCCGGGTTGGCCCCGAGCATCATCTCGCCGGTGGCCCACACCAACGCGCGGGGGGCCGGCATCCCGCCGAGCTCCTCCGGCAGTCCCATCGACCAGTAGCCGGCGTCGTACCAGGCCTTGAAGGACTTCTTGAAGTCCTCCGGGATGGAGACCGAGTGGGTCTCGGGGTCGAACACCGGCGGGTTGCGGTCGGCGGAGGCGAAGGACTCCGCGACCGGGCCCTCGGTCAGGGTCGCGACCTCGGAGAGGATTCCCTTGGCGGTCTCGGTGTCCATGTCGCCGAACTCGCCGGCGTCGAGTGCCTCGTTCATGCGCAAGACCTCGAACATGTTGAACTCGAGGTCGCGGACGTTGCTCTTGTAGTGACCCATGACGGTCTTCTCCGATCGACAGTGCGGTGCCGTGGCAATGGTGGTGCCCGGAAGGGTCGGTGCGGGGTGCCGCGGGCACACCGGAACCTACTCACCGGTAACAAAACTGATGCTAGTGCGTTGTCAGCAAACAGTCCAAGGTGAGGGAAGGCTCTGATTTCGGCGCGGACCTGCAAGGGCGCGCCGCGCGGTCAGTCACGCCCGGGACGGGCGGCGGCCCGGGCGGCGTCGAGCAGGATCGTCCGCTCGGCCCGGGCGACGGTCCGCCGGGTCATCTCCGCGTAGTCCGGCGTGACGGAGACCGACGTGACCCCCTTCCGGACGAGGTGCTCGGCCATCCGGGGATCGGTCGACGCCGCCTGTCCGCACAGGGACACGGTGAGGCCGGACTCGTGGCAGCGGTCGATGATCTGGTCGATGAACGCGAGCACCGCCGGGTCCATCGAGTCGAACAGGTCCGCACACACCTCCGAGTCGCGGTCGACCCCCAACGTCAACTGGGTGAGATCGTTGGAACCGATCGAGACGCCGTCTATTCCCATGGCGGCGTACTCGGGGATCCAGTGCACCACCGAGGGCACCTCGGCCATTATCCAGCGCTTGAGCCCCGTGTCCCGACCGATCGGATGGGCGTCGATGATGTCCAGACAGGCACGCAGTTCCCACCCGGTCCGGACGAACGGGATCATCAGGTGCAGGTTCCGGTGCCGCCGCCGCACCCGCTCGAGCGCGTCCAGTTCCAACCGGAACAGGTCAGGTTCCCGGGTGTAGCGGAAGCAGCCCCGGTAGCCGATCATCGGATTGCGCTCCTCGGCCTCCACCTCCCCTCCGAGCAGCCCCCGGAACTCGTTGGACCGCAGGTCGGTGGCGCGGTACACCACGGGCCTCGGATCGAAGGCGGCGGCGATGGTGCTGATCCCCGAGGCCATCCGCTCCACGTACTCTTCCGTCCTGCCCTCCGCGATGAGCCGGCGCGGGTGCAACCCCTGCAGAGCGCTGGTGATGAGGAACTCCGCCCGCAGCAGGCCGACGCCGTCGACGTCCATCGCCGCGACCCGCGCCGCTGCGTCGGGCGTCGCGAGGTTGACGTAGACGGCTGTGGCGGTGACCTCGCGTGTGCGCACCTCGGGAGCCGCACCGGCATCGGCGGGAGCCTGCGGTGCCGTGGCCGCGCGGACCTCTCCCGGGTAGACGACGCCGGCGGTGCCGTCGACGGTGATGGTCTGCCCGTCGGCGATGTCGGCGGTCGCCGACCGCGTGCCCACGATCACGGGACGCCCCAGTTCGCGCCCCACGATGGCGGCGTGACAGGTCACGCCCCCCTCGTCGGTGACGATCGCGGCGGCGCGCTGGAGGATCGGCAGCCAGTCGGGGTCGGTCATCGTGGCCACCAGGATCTCGCCGGCCGCCAGGTTCACTCCGTCCGACAGCTCTGTCAGGACGCGTGCGGTCCCGATCGCGGTGCCGGGCCCGGCGCCGAGGCCGGAGACGATCGGCTCCACCTCATCCCCCGTGGCCCCGGCAGCCCCGCCTGCCTCCCCAGCCCCGGGACCGCCCGTACGCCCGGCGTCGGCGTCCAGCGTGGTGATCGGGCGGGTCTGCACGATGTACAGCTCACCGTCCTCGAACGCGAACTCGGTGTCCTGTGGTACGCCGTAGTGCTGCTCGGACATCACTGCGAGGCGGGCGACCCGCCGCACCTGGTCGTCATCGAGCACCCGGTCCAACTGCTCGGCCTCCGGGACGGGGACGAGCCCGTCCGCCGTCCGGCCCGCGATGATCCGTGCGACCTTCCGGCCGACGTGCACGGTGAGGAGGCGGAGGTCGGACTTGGAGACGACGTAGGTGTCCGGCTCGACCTTGCCGCCCACCACCACCTCGCCGAGCCCGAACGCCGCCTCGATCACCACCCTGTCGACCTGGGAGGTGCGAGGGTCGGCGGTGAAGGCCACGCCCGACGTGTCGGAACGGACCATCTTCTGCACCACGACCGCGATCGACGGTTCGTCGTCGTACCCCGACACGGCCCGGTAGGTCATGGCGCGCGGCGTCCACAACGAACACCAGCAGTCCTGAATCGCCTCGAGCACGGCCTCCTCGCCGACGACGTCCGTGTAGGACTCGTGGATCCCCGCGAAGGAGGTGTCACCGGCGTCCTCCGCGGGCGCGGAGCTGCGGACCGCCACCGGGACGTCCGGCCCCAGCGACCGGTAGTGCGCCACGACCTCCTCGCGCAGTCGGGACGGCATCTCCACCCCGGCGACGGTGCTGCTCAACTCCGCCGCGCGAGACATCAGTTCCGCCTCGCTCATTCCCTCCTCCGGGACCCGCCCGTCGTGGAGAAGGGATCGGACACCGGCCGATTCCATCGCGGCGAGGTAGGCGGACTGGCCCACCGAGAATCCCGGCGGCACCGGGAACCCCGCGCCCGTCATCTCCCCGAGATTCGCGGACTTCCCGCCGTACTCCGGTGCGTCCGCGAGCCGTAGCTCGGCGAAATCGGCGACCCATCGTGCGTCCATCGCTCGCTCCTTCGAGATCGCGGCCCGACCGGTCGGAACCGTCGCTGTCTCCATGGTGCGCAGTCCGGCTGCCCGGTGTGGGTGGTTCAGGCACAATCAGCGCATGGCAGACATCCAGCTCCGCGTTCCCTCCGCTTCCTCCGTGGTGGGAACGGCGTTCCGTGTCGTGGAGTGGGAGTTGAGAATGGCCAGGGAACTGCTGATGCTGCCCGCCCGCGTCCTCGTGCTGCTCGCGGACGTGGAGGACGTGGTCGTCCGGATCCAGGACCTGCTCGACGAGGTCAGCCGCACCGTGCGCCAGATCGACGGGATCGTGGCCACCGCCGTCGACACGGTCGACGGTGTCCGCACCACGGTGGCCAGGGCCAACCGGGTCGTCGACGAGGTCGCCGTCACGGTGTCCGCCGCCGAGGGGATCGTCGGGCGGGTGGGCTCGACCGTCGACTCGGCCGAGGGGGTGGTGCGTCGCGTGGACGGCACGATCGACTCCGCCGAGGGGGTGGTGCGTCGCGTGGGCGGCACGATCGACTCCGCCGAGGGCGTGGTGCGTCGCGTGGACGGCACGATCGATTCCGCCGAGGGCGTGGTCGTACGGGTGGGGAGCACCGTCGAGTCCGCCGAGGGCGTGGTGGCTCGAGTCCGGACGACGGTGGACACCGCCGACGATCTGGTCCTCGACGCAGGCGGGCTCATCGAACGGGTCGTCCCCCTCGTCGACTTCGCGGACTCCACCTTCGCTCAGGTCAAGCCGGTCGTCGAGGCACTGCTCGTGGACGCCGACCTGGACGTGGAGACCGCCCGGGTCGTGGCGACCCGGATGACCGAGGTCCTGGCGTGGGCGGACAAGACGATCCGGTTGCTCGAACCGATCGCCGACGACGTCCTCGAGTCGGTCGACCCCGACGAGGTCAAGGCGGTCATCCAGTTCATCGACCACCTGCCGGCGCTGGGCGACACCCTCGAGAACGATGTCATGCCGGTCCTGGCCTCCCTGGACACCGTCGCGCCCGAGGTCCACCAGATCCTCGAGGTGGCGCAACAGTGCCTCGAGGCGGTCGCCGGCATCCCCGGATTCCAACTCCTGCGCCGCCGCGGCGGGGACAACGGCAAGACCGAGTGATCTCCTGAATGACGAGAGGCCCTCCCGATCTGGGAAGGCCTCTCGTCTTGCGGAGCCGATGACGGGAATCGAACCCGCGCTGTCTGCTTGGGAAGCAGAAGTTCTACCATTGAACTACATCGGCAGTGCCTGCTGGAGGCGGCTTCAGATTAGCACGAGCCCCGGTGGCCGCAGGCGCGGTGGGGTCACTTCCGGGCGGACTTGCGCTTCGCGCCCGTGGTCATCGGCCGCTTGGGCTGGTTGAGCGACGCGCGGGGGACGAATCCGAACGCCACGCCCCCGATCACCGCCACCGCGATCGCGCCGATGATCCACGGCGTGACCGACCCGCCGCCGGTGATCCCCATCAGCACGATGAGTACGGCGACGCCGACGCACACCCACGACCACTGGGTCCAGCGCCAGAAGTACTTCGAGGGCTCGTCCCTGATCTCGTCCATGCGCCCATTTCACCACGTCAGCGGGGGTCGGTGCATATCCGCCAGGCGCTCCCGGGGGGTCGCCGGGCCGGGAGGGCGCCGCGATGTGGCAGGTCTCACGTCGTTTCCGGGTCGGTTCGGGAACGAAAGGGGCGCGCCATGCGCTGAACTGGAGGACAGTCCGATTTGTGCGACCGGGTGGCCGGTCCGCGGGCTCAGCCCTGCAGGAGGTGCGTGGTGGACGTGCACAAGGTCATGGAGCGGCCGATCGCCGAGCGGGTACGGACGGTGCTCGCCCGCGGTGCGGCCGGGACCATCGAGGCCGGCGTGCTCAGGCGGCCGCTGCGTTCCGCGCGCGTCCGAGACGACGGAGTGGTCGTCCTGGTGGTCGACGTGGGAGGCATGTCGCGCGAGGCCGGTGACGTCGACCGCGTCGCGGCCGCCGGGGCGACCGCCACCGTCGAGATCGTCGACACGGTCTGTACCGGTCGGTGCCGGGGTTCCGCGCCGCGCCCGTCGTTCGCCCTCGACGGGCGCCCCGCGTCGTGTGGTGCGGGACGCGGAGGGGTCGGCGGTGGGGGGCGCGCTGCCGGGGGCGACGACGACGACTGCGCTGTCGCCCGGGGAGTTGTCACCCTCTCCGGGATCGTGACGGCCTCGTCCCCGGCGCGTCCGCGCAGGTTGGTCACCGCCGACGGGGGCGGGACGGGCCCGAACTCGGAGGGCGGGTCGCTCCGCCTGAGCGAGTTGCAGCCACTGGAGATCACCTACCTCACCGCGGACGGCGTCCACGTGGTGCCCCGGGCGTCCCTCGCTGCCGCAGCGGTCGACCCGATCGGCGTCGACGAGCAGGTGTGGCTGCACCGTCTCGCCGCCGACACCGGGCTCGCCTCCCGTCTCGCCCTGCGTGCCGGGCGGCAGATCGCGGGCACGAATCCGCGGATCGTCTCGATCGACCGGTACGGGGTCGACCTCCTCATCGGATCGACCGGTGGCGGGTTCCGCGACCTCGTCAGACTCTCGTTCGCGCAGGTCTGCGCCGATTCCGACGACGTTCTCGGCCAACTCTCCGCGCTGACGCGGTGAATCACTTCACAAGAATTCGCTGAAAGCCCTTGCCTTTACAGGTAAGCCTTACCTAAGTTAATCGCTGCGGGTAGTCACGTCCCCGCTCCGGTGTTTTCCGTTCCGGCGCCACTACCCCTGAGGCGCCGGAACGGAAAAGGCCGGGACCGCGATGACGAGAGGGCGAAGGCATGCGATCACTGGTGGGACCCGTTCCCGAGCCGGCCGAACGGGCGAGCTCGGCACTGCGGCGCTGCGCGAGGGCCACGCTGAGTCTCCCCGCCCCCACCGCCGGGTCCCGCGGGAGCACCGACGGGTCCCGCGAGAACACCGCCGGGTCCCGCGGGAACGCCACTCCCGCGGTCGCGCTCGCGCACCGGACTTCCGGAACGGCCGACCTCAGCCTCGTCATCCCGACGGCCGACGCCGCGGCGATCCCGTCCGGGGGAGTGCACGCCCGTCTCGAAGTACTCGACGAGATCCTCGGCGGGGCAGCCCGGGGCCGGTGTCGCCGCCTCGTCGTCGTCGACGGACTGGTCGAACAGATCGACACGCGCGCCCAACGCCACGCCGCCACCCACATCGCGCGAGACCTGCCCGACTCCGCCCTGCTCGGGGTCGGATCCGAGTCGGCGCTCGTCCGGCTCCGGACGGAGCGGATCCTGCTCACCGACGACTCCGGCGTCACCGAAATCGCCCCCGACGATCTCGCCACCTCCGGGCCCGACCCCTTCACCGACCTCGAGGGGCACTGGCTCGACCACCTCAACGATCCGCGCTGCCAGGTGGTGCCGCGGCTGGCCCTGCGTGTCTGCCGGTGCCTGCCCGCCGAGCGCCCCCTCCTGATCGGCATCGACCGCGCCGGCGTCGACCTCGAGCTGACGGACCGCGAGGGCCGCGCGCGGCGCGAACGGCTGCCGTTCGCCGAGGCCTGCACGGACGTCACCGAGCTGGGGACCCAGCTCCGGTTGCTCGCCGGGGGCGCGCGGTACCCTCAGGACCGTGCTGCTCTCCGACCGTGACCTCCGTACCGAGCTCGCCGACGGGCGGCTGGGCATCGACCCCCTCGACCCCGCGCTGATCCAGCCGTCGAGCATCGACGTCCGCCTCGACCGGATGTTCCGGGTCTTCAACAACTCGCGCTACACCCACATCGACCCCGCGCAGCAGCAGGACGAGCTCACCGAACTGGTCGAGCCCGCCGAGGGGGACCCGTTCGTCCTGCACCCCGGCGAGTTCGTCCTGGGGGCCACCCTCGAGCGACTCCGCCTGCCCGACGACCTGGCCGGCCGGCTCGAGGGCAAGTCGTCGCTCGGTCGACTCGGGCTGCTCACGCACTCCACCGCCGGCTTCATCGACCCCGGGTTCGACGGCCACATCACCCTCGAGCTGTCGAACGTCGCGAACCTGCCCATCACGCTGTGGCCCGGGATGAAGATCGGCCAGCTGTGCCTGTTCCGGCTCTCCAGTCCCGCCGAGACCCCGTACGGCAGTGCCTCCGTGGGCTCGAAGTACCAGGGCCAGCGCGGCCCCACCGCCTCCAAGGCGTACCTGAACTTCCGGTGACCCGGCGGACGGCTGCCATCCGGCGCGCACTGCTCGCCCGCCGTTCACCAGCCCGTTCCCGCCGCGCCGCGTCGACGGGGTAGAACAGCGCCATGCGTATGACCGTGTTCGGGACCGGGTACCTCGGTGCCACCCACGCCGCCTGCATGGCCGAGCTGGGCCACGAGGTGCTGGGGGTGGATGTCGACGAGGCCAAGATCGAGCGGCTGCGTCGGGGCGAGGTGCCGTTCTACGAGCCGGGGCTGCCGGAGATCCTGCTGCGGCACGTGGAGTCGGGGAGGTTGCGGTTCACCACCGACTACGCCGAGGCGGCCGCCTTCGCCGACCTGCACTTCATCGGGGTCGGGACCCCGCAGCGCAAGGGTGAGTTCGCCGCCGACACCTCGCACGTGGAGGACGTCGTGGCGCGACTGACGCCCCTGCTGTCCGCGGATGCGGCGCTGGTGGGCAAGTCGACGGTGCCGGTGGGCACGGCCGCGCGGTTGCAACAGATCGCCGACTCCCGCGCCCCGGACGGGGTGCGGGTCGAGGTGCTGTGGAACCCGGAGTTCCTCCGCGAGGGCTTCGCCGTGGCGGACACCCTGACGCCGGATCGGATCGTGATCGGCCTGGCCGGCGGTGAGTCGGCACTGGGGCTCGCGCGGGAGCTGGTTGAAGAGGCGTACGCGCCGATCCTGGAGGCCGATCCGTGCCCGGTGATCGTGACGGACCTGGCTACGGCAGAGTTGGTCAAGGTCAGCGCGAACGCGTTCCTGGCGACCAAGATCAGCTTCATCAACGCGGTGTCGGAGGTGTGTGAGGCCGCCGGCGCCGATGTGACGGTGTTGGCCGATGCGATCGGCATGGACAAGCGGATCGGGCGGCGCTTCCTCAATGCCGGCCTGGGCTTCGGTGGTGGGTGTCTGCCCAAGGACATTCGCGCCTTCATGGCCCGGGCCGGTGAGCTGGGCGCGGACGAGGCGATGACGTTCCTGCGGGAGGTCGACTCGATCAACATGCGCCGACGCGAGCGGATGGTGGACCTGGCCGTCGAGGCGTGCGGCGGGACGGTCATCGGCAAGACCGTCGCCGTGCTGGGGGCGGCGTTCAAGCCGAACTCCGATGACGTGCGGGACTCGCCGGCGCTGAACGTGGCGGGCATGCTCTCGCTCAAGGGCGCGAGCACCGTCGTGTACGACCCACAGGCCCTGGACAATGCCCGCGCCCTGTTTCCCACGCTGACGTACGCCGAATCGGCGCTGGCCGCCTGTGAGGGCGCCGACGTGGTGCTGGTGGCCACCGAGTGGCCCGAGTTCGTCGAGCTGGACCCGGCCGCGGTCACCGGGGTGGCGCGCGGCCGGGTCCTGCTGGACGGTCGCAACTGCATGCCCGCCGACCGCTGGCGCGCCGCCGGCTGGACCTACCGCGCACTCGGACGCGGGGTGCCGGCGGAGGGCGCCACCCGCCGCACGGGGACGGCCCCCGCCGGGCCGGGGGTCGTCTCGCCGATGCGCTCAGGACACCCGTCGACCTGACCCGGCCGACCTGGCACCGGCCGACGCGGCCCCCGGGCTACTGCCGGTACGAGGCCAGGAAGTTGCCGATCCGCTCGATCGCCACACCCAGATCGCGAGAGGCGGGCAGGGTGACCACCCGGAAGTGGTCGGGGTCCGGCCAGTTGAAGCCCGTGCCCTGGGTGATGAGGATCCGTTCCTGCTCGAGCAGGTCAAGGGCGAACAGCCGGTCGTCGTGGATCTCGTGGACGTTCGGGTCCAGCTTGGGGAAGGCGTACAGCGCGCCCATGGGCTTGACACAGCTCACGCCCGGGATCGTGTTGAGCTTCTCCCACGCGATGCCCCGCTGCTCGTGCAGCCGGCCGCCGGGCTCGATGAGCTCGTTGATCGACTGATAGCCACCGAGCGCCACCTGGATGGCGTGCTGCGCGGGCACGTTGGGGCACAGGCGGGTGGACGCCAGTAGTTCCAACCCCTCGAGGAAGCCGGCCGCGTGCGCCTTGGGGCCCGTGATCGCCAGCCAGCCCGCCCGGTAGCCCGCCACACGGTAGGTCTTGGACAGTCCGTTGAAGGTCAGCACGAGCAGGTCGTGGGCGAGGGTGGCGATGGAGGTGTGCTCGGCCTCGTCGTAGACGATCCGGTCGTAGATCTCGTCGGCCAGGATGAGCAGACTGTGCTCGCGGGCGAGATCGACGATCCCCTGCAGGACCTCACGCGAGTAGACCGCGCCGGTGGGGTTGTTGGGGTTGATGACCACGATGGCCTTGGTGCGCGGGGTGATCTTGGAGGCGATGTCCTCGAGCGACGGGTTCCAGTCGTCGTCCTCGTCCGCGAGGTAGTGGACGGGCTTGCCGCCCGCGAGCGACGTCATGGCCGTCCACAGCGGGTAGTCGGGCGCCGGGATGAGGACCTCGTCGCCGTCGTCGAGCAGCGCCTGCATGGTCATCGTGATCAGCTCGGACACGCCGTTGCCGAGGTAGATGTCGTCGACGCTGAGACGAGGGAAGTCCGGGACCAGCTCGTAGCGCGTGAAGATCGCCCGGCGGGCCGACAGGATGCCCTTGGACTCCGAGTAGCCCTGCGCGTGGGGGAGCGCGGCGATCATGTCCCGCATGATCACGTCCGGCGCCTCGAACCCGAACGGCGCGGGGTTGCCGATGTTCAGCTTGAGGATGCGGTGACCCTCGGCCTCGAGCTGATGGGCTCTGGCCAGTACCGGCCCGCGGATCTCGTAGAGGACGTCCTTGAGCTTGGAGGACTGGTCGAGCGTGCGCAGCTGGTGGAGCGTTCGTCCCGTGGTCTCAGGCGTCATACCTTGCGATTGTGCCACTCGGGTCGCTGTGGCCCGCGTCGCGGAGGGCGTATGTCCGGTGGGGCATGGCGGCACCATGCCCGGGGCCGAAGGAGAGCACCGTGGCCCCACAGGGATGTCGTGAACGCAGCGCGGCGGTGGCACCTTTCTACGCGGTCGCCGGCTGGAGCTCCAGCCGCCCGCGGGCATGGCGTCTCGCACCCGCCGAAGGGCAGGCCAGACGCCATGTTCAGGAGCGGCGAGCTTCGTGCAGTACATCTGCGGGAGCGCCCTGGGCGCCAGGCGCGGGAGCGGTTGAGGGCGGCGTCGCGAGCGGACGCGCGTACGCCCTCCCCCCGGGGAACGTCCACATGCGCCGCGGCCCGTGATCAGGAGATCTGATCACGGGCCGCGGTGGCGTCCGGTGGGCGTCAGCCCAGAGAGAGGCCGTAACCTCCGGACTTCTTCGAGCGGGGGATCGCCCCACCCGACGCGGGCTTCGCCGGGGCATCGGTCGGCGTCGACTCAGCCTGGGTGGACTCGGTCGACGTCGACTCAGCCTGGTCGGCGGAACCGGTCGCGGACTCGGCGGTGTCGGCAGTGTCGGCGGGCTCGGCTTTCGCCGGGGCCTCGGTCGCCGGGGCGGCGGGCTCGGCCTTCGGAGCGCCGGGTGCCTTCGGAGCACCGGGTGCCTTGGGTGCGCCGGGCGCCTTAGCTCCACCCTTGAGGCCCAGGCCGACGGCCGGCTTCGCGGGCGCGGCCGGTGCGGTGTCCGTGGCGGACCCGGCATCGGCGGTCTCGGTCTGCGCGGCGGCGGACTCGCCCGCGGACGGCTCGGACGCCGCTGCCTTGGCCGTGCCCGGGGCCTTCGCGCCGCCCGGAGCCTTGGCCGTGCCCGGGGCCTTCGCCCCGCCCGGAGCTTTGGCCCCGCCACCCAGGGTGAGCCCGCCGGACTTCGGCGCACCGGCGCTCGGCTTGGGAGCGCCGGTGGTGGCCGGAGCGGAGCCCTGCGCGGCCTCGCGGGTCTCCTCCGTGCGCTCGGCGTCCTTCACCGCGGACTGGGCCTCGGTGGCGGACTCGCCGCTCCCGGCGGCGCCAGGGGCCTTCGGAGCGCCGGGGGCCTTCGGCGCACCCGGGGCCTTGGGGCCGCCGGGGGCCTTGCCGCCGCCACCGAGCTTGAGGCCACCCGACTTGGGTGCGCCCGTCGAATCGGCGGCCGACGGGCCGGCCTCGGCCGCGCTGGCCGCGCCACCGGTGCCGGCGGCGGCGACCTCCGCGCCCTCGCCCTCGTCGACGACGGCGTTGTCCGGCGCGGCCTCGGCCGGGGCAGCGGGGGCGGCGGCCGTGGCGGACTCCGCCTCGGCGGCGTCGCGCTCGGCCTGCTCGGCCTCCTTCTCCGCCTTCGTCTTCTCACGCGTGGGCTGCTCCAGCCACGCGGCCTCGCGAGGCTCGGGCAGGCCGCCGTCACGGGAGACGGACTCCAGGAGCAGCTGGGCGACGTCCACGACCTCGACCTGGCCCTCCTGCTCGGTGCCGTCGGTCTGGGCGGTGGCCCCGTCCGAGAGCATCACGCGACAGAACGGGCAGCCCGTGGCGATCTTCGTGGCCTTGGTCGACAGGGCCTCGTCGACACGGTCGATGTTGATGCGCTTGCCGACCGTCTCCTCCATCCACATGCGCGCGCCACCGGCGCCACAGCACATGGACCGCTGCCCGTGACGGGGCATCTCCGTGAGGGTCACGCCCGAGCCGTCCATGAGCTCACGCGGGGCCTCGTAGACCTGGTTGTGGCGGCCGAGGTAACACGGGTCGTGGTAGGTGACGCCACCGTCGATCGGGGCCACCGGCACGAGGCGCTTCTCGCGCACCAGACGGTTGAGCAGCTGCGTGTGGTGGACCACCTGGTAGTCGCCGCCGAAGTCGCCGTACTCGTTCTTCAGCGCGTTGAGGCAGTGGGCACACGTCACGACGACCTTGCGCTGCGCGGCGGGCACGCCGTCGAACGCGTCGTTCATGACCTCGATGTTCTGCTGGGCGAGCATCTGGAACAGGAACTCGTTGCCCGCGCGGCGGGCCGAGTCGCCGGTACAGGTCTCGCCCTGGCCCAGCACCGCGAACTTCACACCGGCGGTGTGCAGCAGCGAGGCCACGGCCTGGGTGGTCTTCTTGGCGCGGTCCTCGAAGGCGCCGGCACAGCCCACCCAGAACAGGTACTCGGTGTCGGCGAAGTCCTCGATGTCCTTGCCGATCACGGGGATCTCGAAGTCGAGGGAGTTCATCCACTCGTCGCGACCGGAGTTGTTCTGGCCCCAGGGGTTGCCCTTGTTCTCGAGGTTCTTGAACAGGCCCGCGAGCTCGGTCGGGAACTCGGACTCGATGAGGACCTGGTAGCGGCGCATGTCGATGAAGTGGTCGACGTGCTCGATGTCCACCGGGCACTGCTCGACGCAGGCGCCACACGTGGTGCAGGACCACAGGGCCTCGGGGTCGATGATGCCGGCGGCCATCGGGTCGTCGGAGAGGTCCGCGGTGGTGTGACCGACGAGGGGGCGCTGGGCCTCGAGGCGGGCCGCCTCCGGGATCTTGGCGAGCCTGGCCTCGTCGGGGTTGCCCTCGGCGTCGACCAGTCCGGTCTCCTCGCCCATCGTGGTCTGCCCACCGGCGAGCAGGTACGGCGCCTTCGCGGCACCGTGGTCGCGCAGGGACATGATCATGAGCTTGGGGCTCAGCGGCTTGCCGGTGTTCCAGGCGGGGCACTGCTCCTGGCAGCGGCCGCACTCGGTGCAGGTGGAGAAGTCCAGCCAGCCCTTCCAGGAGAAGTCCTCGATGGCTCCGGCGCCCAGCTTGGGCTCGAAGTCCTCGTCGGCCTCGGTGAGCTCCTCGACCTTCTCCATGGTCAGCGGGACGCCGTCCATGGTCATCGGCTTGAGCGGGCCGAGCGCGGTGCGGCCGTCGGCCTCGCGCTTGAAGTAGATGTTGAAGAACGCGGAGAAGCGGTGCCAGGCGACGCCCCACGTGATGTTGCGGCCCACGACGTACAGCCAGATCATGCCGGTGAGCAGCTTGATCAGCGCGAAGACCGAGACCATGAGCTCGTTGGCCGGCAGGATCGTCGACAGCGGGCCGGTGACCCAGTCCGTGGACCAGTGGAAGTCGTACCCGTCGGCGGCCTGCAGCGACAGCTTGCCGGCCTTGACGAAGATCATGCCCAGGCCCTCGAGGAGCACGACGGTCTCGACGAAGTAGGCGGCCTTGCGGTCCGAGCCGACGAAGCGGTTGAGGCCGCGACGCTGGTTGATCTGACGGATGATGATCAGCACGGTGATGCCGATGACGGTGCCCAGGCCCAGGAACTCGTCGACGGCGTGGTACCAGGCCTGGTCGGACAGCCAGGGCCAGCCGCCGCGGGGGTTGAACGTCTGGATGTAGGCCTCGAACCAGACGATCGAGCCGAGCAGGAAGCCCACCATGACGAACCAGTGGAAGAAGCCCACCGAACGTTTGCGGGCCATCCGGGTGTGGGCGCCCACCTCGACGATGACGTTCTTCAATCGGGGCAGGATCGGCCGCAGCCGGTCGAATCCGTCCTTCTGTCCCAGGAACAGGCTGCGCACCATGCGCGTGACGCCGCCTATGAAGGATGCCCAGCAGAACAGACTGAGCAGGACGCCGATCGTCCCGAGTGTGATGGTCACGCCTGACATGGTTCGCGGCCTTTCGTCGCACTTCTCGACGCACGAGCACTCATAGGACCCTGTGGGCGCCCGTCGACTGTGTCGAGGTCAAAGGTAAGCCACGCGGGCCCCGTCTGCCGAGTTGAGGCTGCCCTTACCGGAGCAGACTCCACTCGCAGGCGGGGCCCGCGTGGAAGGGGAGGGTCAGTTGGTCCGGAGCGTCAGCCCGGGGTGTGCGGCGAGGACGTCGGCGATCGGGACGGCCGACAGGCGCGGGGTGAACCCGGCCGTCCGGGCCACGGCGTCGGCGTCGGCGCAGGTGACGGAGTCCGCGACGTTGGACGCGCTCGAGATCCCCAGGGCCCGGTCGCCGGAGAAGACGACGCCGCCGCTGTCGCCGGGCAGGGCGCACAGGTCCACGGTGAAGGCGTTCGAGATGGTGCGCGTGCCCGCCACGTCGATTGTCGTGCCGACCTGCGAGATCGTGCCGCAGGAGAAGCCGGTCCGGAACCCCGTCTTGCAGGCCTTCTGGCCGACGACCGGGTCCGCGGTGCCGATGATCTCCTGGGTGCTGTCCGGCCCGTCTCCCACCAGGTTGGTACGGAACCGGTCCGCCACGTCGTCGTCGACCGCGATGAGGGCGGTGTCGATGCCCTCCCGCTCGCTGCGGGTCATGGTGCCGAACTCCTCGCCGTCGGCGAGGGCGGCGCGGGTGCCGTCGGCGCCGGCGCAGTGCGCGGCGGTGATGACGACGGGCTTGCCGTCCAGTTCACCGTTGAACCCGGTCGAGCACTCGAGGATTCCTCCCGGGACGCCCACCTGGTACGCGGTACCGCCCGTGACGGGCCCCGCCGGAGCGGGGACCGATTCGATGGCCCGCGGCTGGTTCTCGGGCACGGGGGTGCCGGGGTCGACCATGGTCTGGGCCATCATCCCGTCGATGATCGACCCGGTGCCGGGGGTCAGGCCGGCGAGGAGGTCGATGACCGTGCGCATGGGGCCCTCGGGGACGAGGCCGGCGTCATTGAGCAGGGCCAGGCTGCCGAGCGAGCCGGAGTCGCCGCCGCTCCCGGGCGCCGTGCCGGTCCCGTCCGGGTCGTCCGCGCGGGTGGTGGCCGGCTCGATGCCGTCGACGGTCGGCTCGCCGTCGGACCCGGTGCCCCCCTCGCTGCCGAACGGGGCCGTGTCGAACGCCGGGTCGGGGGCCTCGATCATGTCGATCTCGGCGAGGTCCCGCAGTCGGGCGTCGAGGTTGCCGAGCTGCGCGGCCTCGCCGCCGCGGGTCGTGACGACGACCGCGTTGCGGGTGGGATCGACGCGGACGTCGGTGACGAGGTCCTGCATGTCCTCGGGGGTGCCCTCGATGATCTTGATGACCTGACGCTCGCGCGCCTCGAGTTCACTCGTGGTCAGCGCCACATCCTTGACCGTGAACCCGGACCGGGTGGCCTCGTCGCGCAGCTCATCTCCGGCGGCGCCGGCCACCACGCCGACCAGGCCGGTGCCCTCCTCGTCCAGCCAGACGCCGCCGAACGACTGACGGAACTGCTGCTCCCACCGGGGACGGGCCTCGGCCAGACGTTCCCCGATGCCGGCCTGGGCGAGGAACTGCTCGGGAGTGAGTCCGAGATCACGTCGCAGTGCCTCGACGAGTGAGGTCAGCTCCGGACCGAGGGCATCGGCCAACGCCGGCAGGGGCTGTGCGACGGCGGGTCGGGAGGCGGACGGAGCCGGGTTAGCGGGTGTGGGGGAGGGGGCCGCGCCGGCAGGGGTCGCGGTGACCACCAGTGCCGCGGCGGCGGCGACGGCGGCGAACTTCGAGGTGATACGCATGATGGCCTTCCGGAATGCACGGCTGGGCGACGGCGCGTCGACCGGCAGTGGCTCGGGTTGTCGCGGCTCAGATTACGTAGATGTGATTAGTGAGTCCAGTGTGACACGTGTGATTAGTGGGATTCGATTGTCGATTGATGTGACGACGCTGAGTCGGAGAATCGCGAGCCCTGCCGCTAGGCTGCCTCTTCGGCAACGACGTACGCGTCATCACCGAAGACTTATTACCCGGAGGTCCCATGTCCGACGCTGACGCCGCACTTCACGACGCCCTTGACACCGTGGTGCGACGCAATCCCGGACAGCACCTCTTCCGGCAGGCCGTGCACGAGGTGCTGGAGTCGCTCGCACCCGTGGTCAAGCAGCACCCGGAATATGTCGAGGGCGGGATCCTCAAGCGGATCATCGAGCCCGAGCGCGTGGTGTCCTTCCGGGTGCCGTGGGTCGACGACGCCGGCGCGGTCCAGGTCAACCGGGGCTTCCGTGTGCAGTTCAGCTCCGATCTCGGCCCGTATAAGGGCGGATTGCGCTTCCACAAGTCCGTGGACGAGGACACGTTGAAGTTCCTCGGGTTCGAGCAGGTCTTCAAGAACGCCCTCACCGGTCTCGGCCTGGGCGGCGGCAAGGGCGGGTCGGACTTCGACCCGCACGGCCGCAGCGACGCGGAAGTGATGCGCTTCTGCCAGTCCTTCATGTCCGAGCTCGCGCACCACATCGGTGCCGACCTCGACGTCCCGGCCGGTGACATCGGCGTGGGCGGGCGCGAGATCGGGTACCTGTACGGCCAGTACCGGAAGGTGACCGGCCGCAACGAGGCGGGCGTCATCACGGGCAAAGGCGTCGGCTACGGCGGCTCGTGGGCGCGCACCGAGGCGACCGGCTACGGGCTCGTCTACTTCGTCCGCGAGATGCTCCGCGACACCGAGTACAGCCTCGAGGGCTCCAGGGTGGTCGTCTCCGGCTCCGGCAACGTCGCGATCTACGCGGCCAAGAAGGCGGCCCAGCTCGGCGCGACCGTCGTGGCCTGCTCGGACAGTCAGGGCTACGTCCACGACGAGGACGGTCTCGACCTGGACCTGCTCCTGGACGTCAAGGAGGTCCGCCGCGAACGGCTGTCGGCCTACGCCCGGGAGCGGGGCAACTGCACCTACCTGGAGACCGGTTCCGTGTGGGACGTGGAGTGCGACATCGCGCTGCCCTGTGCCACCCAGAACGAGCTCGACGCCGAGGAGGCGCGCACGCTCGCCAAGAACGGGTGCCGCGTGATCGCCGAGGGCGCCAACATGCCGTGCACGGAGCAGGCGGTGGAGGTCATCCACCGGGCCGGCATCCTCTTCGGGCCCGCCAAGGCCGCCAACGCCGGCGGCGTGGCCACCAGCGGTCTCGAGATGCGGCAGAACGCCGGTCGGCTGCTGTGGGACTTCGAGCGGGTGGACTCCGAGCTCGACCGCATCATGACCTCCATCCACGCCACCGCGGCGGCGACCGCCGAGGAGTACGGCGCCCCGGGTGACCTGGTGGCCGGGGCGAACATCGCCGCGTTCCGCAAGGTCGCCGACGCCATGCTCGCGCAGGGTGTCATCTGATCTGATCCGGGTGACGGCGGACCTCGTCGTCGTCGTACCTCCTTCTCCTTCCCGCACCTTCCCCTTCCCATACGAAGAGCGCTCCGAGCCGCAACGCCGAGAGGCGGCGGCCGGGGCGCTCTTCCCGTTGTTGAGCCCGGCGGGCTCAATGAATGGTGTGAGTTGCGCCACCGCCGGAATGGATTCGACAGAGTGGGGGTTATACGGGGCGACAAACCTCAGCGGGCCAGGCTCAACTCAGGTTGACGCGGCAGGCCACCGGCAGGCAGGGTGGAGCCATCGATCCGAGCCTTGAGCCGGGTCCGCTTAGAGAGAACCCGTACACGTCAGTAGAAGGAGAACATCATGGGACGTGCAGTAGGCATCGACCTCGGCACCACCAACTCGGCCGTCGCGGTCCTCGAGGGCGGCGACGCCACGGTCATCGCCAACGCCGAGGGCGCGCGCACGACCCCGTCGGTCGTCGCGTTCGCCAAGAACGGCGAGGTCCTCGTCGGTCAGCCGGCGAAGAACCAGGCGGTCACCAACGTCGACCGCACCATCCGCTCGGTCAAGCGCCACATCGGCACGGACTGGAAGTCGGACTCGATCGACGGCAAGACCTACACCCCGCAGGAGATCAGCGCCCGCACGCTGCAGAAGCTCAAGCGCGACGCCGAGTCCTACCTCGGTGAGGACGTCACCGACGCCGTCATCACCGTTCCGGCCTACTTCAATGACGCCCAGCGTCAGGCCACCAAGGACGCCGGTCAGATCGCGGGCCTCAACGTCCTGCGCATCGTCAACGAGCCCACCGCGGCAGCCCTGGCCTACGGCCTCGACAAGGGCGACAAGGAGCAGACCATCCTGGTCTTCGACCTCGGTGGCGGCACCTTCGACGTCTCCCTGCTCGACATCGGCGACGGCGTCGTGGAGGTCCGTGCGACCTCGGGCGACAACCACCTCGGTGGCGACGACTGGGACCAGCGGATCGTCAACTGGCTCGTCGACAAGTTCAAGGCGCAGAACGGCATCGACCTGACCAAGGACAAGATGGCCCTGCAGCGCCTGCGCGAGGCGGCCGAGAAGGCCAAGATCGAGCTGTCCAGCGGGCAGTCCACCTCGATCAACCTCCCGTACATCACCGTCGACGCGGACAAGAACCCGCTCTTCCTGGACGAGACTCTCTCGCGCGCCGAGTTCCAGAAGATCACGCAGGACCTGCTCGATCGCTGCCGCAACCCGTTCCAGGCCGTGATCAAGGACGCCGGCATCTCGGTCGGCTCCATCGACCACGTCGTGCTGGTCGGCGGTTCGACCCGTATGCCCGCCGTGACCGACCTGGTCAAGGAGCTCACCGGCGGCAAGGAGCCCAACAAGGGCGTCAACCCGGACGAGGTCGTGGCCGTGGGTGCCGCGCTGCAGGCCGGCGTGCTCCGCGGTGAGGTCAAGGACGTCCTGCTGCTCGACGTGACCCCGCTGTCGCTGGGCATCGAGACCAAGGGTGGCGTGATGACCAAGCTCATCGAGCGCAACACCACGATCCCGACCAAGCGTTCGGAGACCTTCACGACCGCCGACGACAACCAGCCGTCCGTGCAGATCCAGGTCTTCCAGGGCGAGCGCGAGATGGCGGCGCAGAACAAGCTGCTCGGGTCGTTCGAGCTCGCCGGTATCGCCCCCGCGCCGCGTGGCGTGCCGCAGATCGAGGTCACCTTTGACATCGACGCCAACGGCATCGTCCACGTGACCGCCAAGGACAAGGGCACCGGCAAGGAGAACACGATCATCATCCAGGACGGCTCCGGCCTGTCCAAGGAGGAGATCGACCAGATGATCAAGGACGCCGAGGAGCACGCCGCCGAGGACCACAAGCGTCGCGAGGAGGCGGACGCCCGCAACCAGGCCGAGTCCACGATCTACCAGACGGAGAAGTTCGTCTCGGAGAACGAGGACAAGATCCCGGCCGACAAGAAGGAGTCGCTCCAGGCCGCGATCGCCGACGCCAAGACCGCCCTCGAGGGCTCGGACGTCGACGCCATCAAGTCCGCGGTCGAGAAGGTCAACACCGAGGCGCAGGCCGTCGGCCAGGCCATCTACGAGGCCTCCGCGGCCGAGGGTGCCGAGGCCGGCGACGCGTCGGGTGCGGGCGCGGCCGACGACGACGTGGTCGATGCCGAGGTGGTCGACGAGGACGAGTCGAAGGGTGAGTCCAAGTGACCCGCCCCGAGCAGACCGACGCCTCCGAGAAGGCGGCGTGGGCCGGCGCTGACGACGAGGCCGAGCAGGCCGCCGAGGCGGTCGAGGCCGAGATCGTCGACGACGCCCCGCCGTCGACCGACAGCGACGCCGACGGCACCGCAGCCGATGCCGCTGACGCGGGGGCGCCCCGACCGGGGACGTTCCCGCGGACGATCCGGCCGCCGCGCTGCAGGCGCAGCTCGACGAGCGGACCGCGGACCTGCAGCGGGTGTCGGCGGAGTTCGCCAACTACCGGCGCCGCGTCGAACGTGACCGCCAATCGATCATCGACACCGCCAAGGGCTCGGTCCTCACCGAGCTGCTGGGTATCGTCGACGACCTCGACCGGGCCGAGGCGCACGGCGACCTCGCCGAGGGGCCGCTCAAGGTCTTCGCCGACAAGGTCCGCGCGCTACTGGCATCCCAGGGTGTCGAGTCCTTCGGAAACGAGGGCGATCCGTTCGACCCGGCCCTCCACGAGGCCGTGCAGGACGAATCCGAGGGATCCGAGCCCGTGCTGGGGACGGTCCTGCGCAAGGGCTACCGCCACGGTGAGCGGACCCTGCGGACGGCGATGGTCAGCGTCCGCTGAGCCCACCGGCTCATCACCCCGGCGTGCGGGTGCGTCCCGATGATCTCGGGACGCACCCGCACGCCGACCCACCCCGGACGTGCCGGGGAACTGAGAGAATTCGTAGACCCGAACTCTGCAATTAGAAGAAGAACTGCAACAAGAAGAAGGGAGGCGTCTGGTGAGTCAGCGCGAATGGGTCGAGAAGGACTACTACGCCGAACTGGGCGTCTCCAAGTCCGCCACCCAGGACGAGATCCGCAAGGCCTACCGCAAGCTCGCGCGGGAGAACCACCCGGACTCCAACCCGGGCAACGCGGCCGCGGAGGACAAGTTCAAGCGGATCAGCGAGGCCAACGACGTCATCGGCGATCCCGCCCGGCGCAAGGAGTACGACGCCTTCCGCGACCAGGTCACCTCCGGCGGGTTCAGCGGCTTCGCCCCGGGCGGCGGGGGCCGGTACACTGCCTCCGGCGGTGACTTCGACATCAACGACCTCTTCGGTGGCGGCGGGCCCGCCGGCGGCGCCGGGGGATTCTCGGACCTGTTCGGCGGCCTGTTCAACCAGGCCCGCCCGGGTGGCGGCGGGGCCGGCCGCGGCCGGGCACAGCGCCCGCGGGGCGGCCAGGACGTCGAGACCGCCCTGACCCTGTCCTTCCGTGAGGCCGCCCTCGGTGAGACGGTCCAGATCAAACTCTCCTCCGCCTCGCCGTGTCTGATCTGCCACGGCAGTGGCGCGAAGCCGGGGACCAGCCCCAAGGTGTGCGGCACCTGCCATGGTGCGGGCGTCACCCAGCGCACCCAGGGGGCCTTCGGCTTCGCCGAGCCCTGCACCGACTGCGGCGGCACCGGGTCCAAGATCGACGACCCGTGCACCGACTGCGGTGGCAGCGGCGTCACCGACCGCACCCGCACCATCAACGTCAAGGTCCCGGCCGGCGTCTCCGACGGCCAGCGCATCCGGCTCTCCGGGCAGGGTGAGGCGGGCTTCCGCGGGGCACCGTCGGGCGACCTGTACGTGACGGTCACCGTTCAGAAGGACCAGGTGTTCGACCGCGACGGGGCCGACCTGCTCGTCGACCTGCCGGTGTCCTACCCGGAGTTGGTCCTCGGCGCCCAGGTGTCGGTACCCACGCTCACCGGGCGGGTGACCGTCAAGATCCCCGCCGGCTCCCGCGACGGACAGATCCTTCGGGTGCGCGGCCGGGGAATCGCACGCAAGACCGGAACCGGTGACCTCAAGGTCACCCTCCGGGTGGCCACGCCCCCCGCCGGGATGGCCGAAGCCGAGCTCGCCGCCTATGACGACGCGTTGCGCGCCGCCGGCTTCGATCCGCGGTCGGGCTGGGCGGGGTCGGCATGAGCCCCCGGCGGGACGTCAGCGAGCTGGGGGCCGACGACAGCGTCCTGGTGATCTCGGTGGCCGCCGAACTCTCCGGGCTGCACGCTCAGACCCTGCGAACCTACGACCGCCTCGGCATCGTCACCCCTGAGCGCACCAGCGGCGGTGGGCGACGCTATTCGCTGCGGGACGTGGCACTGCTCCGCGAGGTCCAGCGCCTCAGCCAGGAGGAGGGCGTCAACCTCGCCGGCATCAAGCGGATCATTGAGCTGACCAATCAGGTCGACGCCCTGCGCAGCCGCGTGTCAGAACTGGTCGAGGAGGTCGCCGAACTTCGTCGCCGTTCCGGGTCCTCCGGCCGGGCGGGCGGTGAACTCGTCCACGTGCCCCGCTCGACGTCGGTGGTCGTGTGGCGGCCCCGTCACCAGCGGGAGACGGGCCGCCGCGACGGCTGATGACCGGATCCGCCCGACTTTCATAGCGAAGCCTCACCTAATATAGTTCGGCGCGTGACCGTCGCACGTACGCATCAGGGGCAGGCTCCGCCCGGCCTGTTCGACGAGTCCGCCGGGCGCGGCACCGCGGTCGCCGTGGTGACCAACGAGGCGGAGTACACCTACTCCGCGCTCTCCCGGATGAGCGCCGAGCGCGCCGCCGAGTACCCGCCCGTGACGACCGGTCGTCGCCTGATCGGCCTGGTGGCAACGAACACCATCGAGTTCCTCGTGGACTATCTCGCCGCCCACTCCGCCGGCCACGTCGTGCTCCTCCTGCCGCCGGACGGCGCGGCCACCGACAACCTCCTCGCGGCGTGGCACCCCGACGTTGTCGCGGGGGACGGCCGACCCCTCCCGGCCGGGGTGCTCACGGCGCCGCCGCGGCACGACCTGCATCCCGACCTCGCACTGCTCCTGAGCACCTCCGGGTCCACGGGCGCACCCAAGCTCGTCCGGCAGTCCCGGCGGGCGGTGCTGGCCAACGCGCGGTCGATCGTGGACTACCTGGGCATCGTGCCGGGGGACCGGGCGATCACCACCCTGCCGCCGCACTACTGCTACGGCCTGTCCGTCCTGCACAGTCACCTGCTGGCCGGCGCGTCCGTGGTGCTCAACTCCGACTCCGTCTCCGCACCGGCGTTCTGGGACCGGGCGGAGGCCGGGCAGGTGACGACGTTCGCCGCCGTCCCGCACACGGTCGAACTCCTCGAGCGCGTCGGTCTCGACCGGCTGGACCGCCTCACCCGCCTGCGCTACCTCACCCAGGCGGGCGGGCGCCTCGCGCCGGAGGCGGTGCGTCGCCTGGCCGCGCACCTGGAAGCACGCGGGTCAGAACTGGTCGTGATGTACGGCCAGACCGAGGCGACCGCGCGTATGGCGTACCTCCCCCCTCACCTCGCGCGGACCCGTGCGGGGGCCATCGGGATCGCGATCCCCGGCGGCTCCTTCCGCGTCGACCGTCCGCGGGGAACCGATCCGCACGCCCCCGGTGAGCTGGTGTACCGCGGCCCCAACGTGATGATGGGGTACGCCCGCACCTCGGCCGACCTCGCCCGCGGGCCCGAGCTCGACGAGCTGCGGACCGGGGACCTCGCCCGCATCGCCGACGACGGCCTCGTGGAGATCGTCGGGCGGATGGGGCGCGAGACCAAGATCTTCGGGCACCGGATCGACCTGGGTCGGGTGGAATCGACCCTGGCGGACGGCGGGTTCGACGCCTGGTGCGTCGGGGAGCCCGACCGGTTGGTCGTGGTCACCCGCGAGCGCTCGCAGGCCCTCGCCACCGCCGCCGCGACGGCCTCGGGACTGCCCACCTCGGCGGTCGAGCAGGTCGTCGTCGTCGACCCTCCCCGCACTCCCGCCGGCAAGGTCGACCAGGCCGCACTCCGTGCACTCGTCGCCGACCGCGCGCGGACGGGTGCCGGGGCGGACGCCGACGCGCCCAGTACGCTCGTGGCCCATGCGCTCGGCCTGGACTCCTGCCCGCCGGACGCCACGTTCGTCGACCTCGGCGGGGACTCCCTGACCTACGTGGTGCTCTCGACCCGGCTCGAGGAGCGGGTGCCCGGCCTACCCCGCGACTGGCACCTGCGCCCACTGGGGGAGCTCGACAACCGCGCTGCCGGACCGCGTCCCCCGGCGGCCTCCCGCTGGACCCCCTGGCGGGCGTGGGCCCGCGTCGACACCTCGGTTGTGCTGCGCGCCCTGTTCATCCTCACGATCGTGGGCGGGCACACCCGGGCGTTCGCGGTCTACGGCGGCGCCCACGTCCTGGTGGCTCTGACCGGCTACTCTTTGGCCCGCTTCCGGCTGCACTCCGTCAGCGCCCGCGAGCGGGCCCGGGGCGTGCTCACGACGGTCGGGAGGATCGCGGTCCCCGCCGTGGTGTGGCTGCTGCTCGTTACCCCCCTGACCAGTCGCTACCACTGGTACTCGCCGCTGCTGGCCACCCACTTCCTGGGTCCCCGCTCCTGGTCCGACGACCGCTGGTGGAATCCGTGGCAGATGTGGTTCGTCGAGGCGACGGTCTACCTGTTGCTCGGCGTGGCCGCGCTCATGGCCGTCCCCGCGGTCAGCAGGCTCGACCGGCGGTGGCCGTACGCGCTGCCGGCCACGCTGGTCGGGCTCGGATTGCTCGTGCGCTACGCCGTCATCGACCTCGGCGGCGGGCCCCTCGTGTGGTACTCGGCGCCGGCGGTGCTGTGGCTGTTCGCGCTCGGCTGGGCCGTGGCGCGGGCCGAACCCGGGGGGCCGGACCGGGCGGGCCGGGCGGACCGGGAGGGCACCGGGCAGCGCTCACCGCGATGTGGGCGCGGCTCGCCTGCTCCGCGGTCGCGCTCGTGTGCGTGCCGGGCTGGTTCGGCGATCCCGGGCGGGAGGTGGTGATCGTGGGAGGGATCCTCGCCCTGATCTGGATCCCCGCCGTCCGGCTGCCCCGCCCGGTGGTCCGGGTGGTGACCCCCCTAGCAGCGGCCTCGCTGTTCATCTATCTCACCCACTTCCTCGTGTACCCGCCGATCCGGGACGCGGGCCACCCGTGGCCGGCCCTGGTCGCCTCGCTCGCGGTGGGGGTGTGCGTGTGGTGGCTGTGGGAGCGCGGTGCCGGGATCGCGCGGCGGGTCGCCGCCCGGGGCGGGGACGCCGACCCCGCACGCGGGTAGCGTCGGGGGGAGACGCCCCAGCCGGCTGAGACGACAGCCCGCCGCCGACGAGGAGGACGACCCGTGCGCATCGCCGCCGCCCAGATCCTGACCGGACGCGACCCGCAGGACAACCTTCGGCTGGTCCGCGAGTCGGTCGCCGAGGCCGCAGCGCAGGGTGCCCGGATCGTGGTGTTCCCCGAGGCCACCATGCGGGCGTTCGGTGCGGGCCGGCTGGACGAGATCGCCGAACCCCTTGACGGCCCGTGGGCGACCGCGGTGGCTGAATCGGCTCGTGAGCACGGTGTCCTCGTCGTCGTAGGCATGTTCACGCCCGGGCAGGGCGGCCGCGTCCGCAACACCCTCCTGGTGACCGGCCCGGCCGACGACGCCGGCGGCGGGCCGGACCGCGACCTCCACCTGGGCTACGACAAGATCCACCTGTTCGACGCGTTCGGGTTCGCGGAGTCCGACACCGTCGAGCCGGGCGACGCCACGCACGTGGTGACGGTCGACGGCGTGGGCGTGGGTCTGAGCGTCTGCTACGACATCCGCTTCCCGGGCCAGTACACGGCGCTCGCCACCGCCGGCGCCCGGATCACCCTGTGCAGCGCCTCGTGGGGTGCGGGCGAGGGGAAGGTCGACCAGTGGCGGTTGCTCGCCCGCGCCCGCGCGCTCGACTCGACCACGTTCCTGTTCGCCGTGGGGCAGGCCGATCCCGAGGTCGAGGGCGTGGAGGTCAAGCCCGGCGCCCCCACCGGCGTCGGCCACTCCCTGCTCGTCGGGCCGGACGGGTCCGTGCGCGCCGAGGCCGGCGCCGGATCGGAGCTACTGGTGGTGGATGTCGACGACGACGAGGTCACCGGCATCCGGAAGGTGATCCCGGTGCTCGCCAACGGACGGGTCACGGAGCCCTCCGGCGGGGAGGTCCCGCGGTGACGGGGCCGGGCGGCCCACGCCCGGGCGACGAGCCCGCCGAGCCGGACCACCCGGGCGACGATGCCGTCACCGAGCCGAATCCGGCGGTCGAGCCGGGTGCCGACCCGCCGACGCAGCAACTCCCGCCCACCGACCCTCCGACCGAGCACCTCCCGCCGGTCGGCTCGGGGGAGGGCAGCACGGCGTGGTCGCAGTACCCGGCGGACGGCGGAGCCGCGGCCGCCGGGGCCGGGGCCTCCGGGGCCGGGGCGTTCGGCGCGGCAGAAGGTGCCGGGGCCTCCGGGGCCGGTCCCGGCACGTCCGGCTATCCGACCGCCGCGGGCGTCCCCGCCTCCGGCCACCCCGCCGGGGACGTGCCGCCTCCTGGGGACGTGCCGCCTCCGGACGACGGCGACGCCTGGGACGACGGTGGCGGCGATGGCGGCGGGGACGGCGGGTCCACGCCGTGGATGATCGCCGCCATCCTGCTCGCGGTCGCATTGGTGGCTGCGCTGGTGGTGTGGCTGGTCTCCGCGACCGGCGGCGACGAGGACCCGGTCGCCACCCCCACCACGACGACGCAGACCACCACCTCGCAGACCACGCGGACCACGCCGCCGACGACGCAGCCCACGACGACCGGCCCGCCGAGTCCGGCCGAACGCTGTAGCCCGGGTTTCGTGGCCGATGAGCTGGGCAGCGGCACGACCGTGCGGGAATGCGACGAGCGGTTCCTGCTGGTCACCCGCGACGACGGGGAGATCGAGCTGCTCTCGTGGCGCGACGACGACTGGGAGTTCCTGGCCGAGCCCACCTCGGACGTGTGCCGCGAGCAACTCGAGCAGCTGGGCGTTCCCGACCGGTTCCGCCGCGTGTTCCAGCCGTGCGAGGCGCCCACCAGCACCACCACCTCGCAGACCAGTCCCACCACCACGACGGGGGCGACCACCTCCACTCCGCAGACCAGCACCGAGACCCCCGTCCCGCCAGCGGGTGAGTCCCAGGCCGGCGACGACGACGGCGGCGTCGGCGACGGCGGCGGCGGCGACGACGACGAGGGTGGGGGCGGCGCGGACGGCGGTACCGCAGCCGGCTACGGCGGTGACACGACCGACGACCCCGACGAGGGCGCGCCCGGCGCCGGCGAGGACGCCGACACCGTCGCGGCGGCGCGCTGATCCGGCCGCCGCGGCGGGATTGTCAGGGGCGGTCGAAGCTGATGTTCTCCCGCGGGGTGCCCGCCGCGACGAGACCGCGGACCGTCGCGCGCAGCATCTCGGGTGAGCCCGAGACGATGACCTGCCGGTCGGCCCACGATCCCCACTGCGCGACCGCCCGGACCAGGGTGCCGGTCTGCCGACGGTGCAGGGTGCGGGGAAGGTCCTGCCGGGGGCCGGCCCACCAGGGGTCCTCGTCCTCCTCGGCGACGGGCTGGATCGTCAACCACGGGGCGGTGGCGGCGAGGTCGACCAATGTCGGCAGGTCGTAGAGGTCGCCGGGGAAGCGGGCCCCGTAGAACAGGTGGACCCGCGGGTTGTCGGCGTGGCGCATCATGTCCAGCAGCAGGCACCGCAGGGGCGCGATCCCGGTGCCGCCGGCGATCATGAGCACGTCCCGGGTCGGCTCGGACCGGTCGACCTCGAGCATCCCCAGGGGACGGGCGAGCACCCAACGGTCACCGACGCCGACGCTGCGGACCAGTGAGCCGCTGAGCGCGCCGCCGGGCACGTCGCGGACGTGGAACTCGATCTGCCCGGCCGGGTTCGACGGGATCGACGGGCTGAGCCGCCGCCACACGCCGGGCGCGTAGGGCGTGAGCACGCTGAGGTACTGCCCCGGGTGGTAGTCGACCATCACGTCGCTGATGAGCCGCACCACCACCACGTCCCGAGTGGGCCGCAGGATCTCCACCACGGTCGCGCCGACGCGTGCGGGGCCCTCGTCGGCGGCGGCGCCCTGTTGCAGGGCGGTCGAGAGCACCCGGTAGGCGGTGCCCAGGGTGGTCTCCAGTCGGTCGTCCCAGGCGCGTCCGGCGAGGTGGCGCAGGGTGTGGGCCAGCGCCTCCCCGAAGCGCCGGTGGTGCCCGGGCGTCAGTTCGAGTTTGCGGTGATCGGCGCCCAGGTGGCGGGCGAACTCGACGACCTCATCGACCTTGGCGCGGTCGCCGCGCGCGTACTCGGTGGTCTCGAACGCCCACCGCATCGCTCGCGCGAAGTCCCGGAGTATCGGCGTGGCGTCGCGGGGGAACAGTTCACGGAAGTCGGGGTCGGCCGCGCGCAGCGCCCGGGCGAACAGCTCCGGGAACCGCTCGTCGACCAGTAGGTCCCGCAGGACCAGCAGCGGCGGGGTCTCCGCCTCGACGGGCACCGGCTGCTCGAGCGGCTCGGCCAACGGGTCGACAGGCGTACCGAGGAACGGGTCGAGGTCGATGTCCCCCACGAGGCGCTCCACCTCGGAGGCACGGAACGGTTCGTCACCATGGTCCGGTCCGGGGCCGTTGCTCACCGTTGCACGCCTCCCGTCTCGTCGTCGTCGTCGCTGTCCCCACCCTATCCGCGCGCCCGGCACCCCCGCCGGGAGTGAGCGCGACCCTGGCCCGCCTTCGCGCCTGGCGCCCTCCCCGCCCGAGGCTGCTCACCGCCCGACGCTGCTCACCGACCGGCCCGGCTCACCGACCGAGGGTGATGTCGACGCCCGCGCGCAGTTCGCCCTCGGTGTAGGTCAGCTGGCCGCGGCCGGGCAGTTCGACCATGTAGAACGAGCCGCCGGCGGGGACGTCGGGGAACTCGAAGGTGAAGGTGCACGAGGACAGGTCGCCGCCGGAGTAGACGAGCATGGCGGTGCCGATCTGCGCGGCGCCGCTGTCGATGAGCGTGATGGTGGTGCCCTCGCCGATGTCGGACAGGGTGATGGGCAGATCGCAGCCGGTGCGGTCGCCGGAGACCGGTTCCGCGGGCGTCGAGACGACGGTGAACGTGCCGTCGACCGTGAACGATCCGGACCCCGGTGCCCGCTCGGCCGGGGGGAGGACCTGCGGGAAGGGGCCGCGCGACGGGTCGGTACCGCGGCCGGGGTCGGATCCGGGGCCGAGGAAGACCACGCCCAGGACCACGACGACGACGAGGGCCGCCACCCCGATGATCGCCGCGGCCGCCGCGGTGCCGGGAGGGCGGCCCTCCGCGGGGGCCCCGGCGGGCGGTGGGCCGTCGCCGGGGCGGCCATCGGGGGCCGGGGGCGGGTACGCGGAGCCCGGATCAGGGGCAGGAGAGCTCGGATCCGGCCCGGGGACGGGGGAGGGCAGCGGCTGCGGCGGGTCGCCGTACCGGTAGGTGCCGTCGGGCAGCGGGGGGTAGTGCATCGGCATGTCCCGACCTCCCACGCCGGCCCGGGGGCACGTCGCCGGATGACGTGCCGCTGGACTGTCGAGCCTAGTCATCCCCCCGCGCCCCGGGTGCGTCGCTTGGATCGAGGGGCGTGGTTCGGGGAAGCTGTAACGATGACTGCCGATTCGTCGAGGCCCTCCCGCGACCCCCACGGCCCGGCCGGGTCCGTCCACGACCCGGTCGACGACGCCGATCTGGACCCCGGCACGCCGGTGCCGGTCCGGCCCGGACCGCTGGGGATGGCCGGCAACGTCGTCCGCGGCGCGCTCATCGGGATGGCCGAGCTCGTGCCCGGCGTCTCCGGCGGAACGGTGGCGCTGGTGACCGGCGTCTATCCGCGCCTGTTGGACTCCGGGGCGCACGTCGTGGACGGCCTGCGCTCGGCCGCCCTCGGGCCGGAGCGTCGGGCCCGCACCCGCGCGGCGTTCCGGCACGTCGACTGGTGGCTGCTGCTGCCGCTGGCGCTGGGCATGCTCGTCATGGTCTTCACCATGGCCGGTGTGCTCAAGGGCTTCGTCGAGGGCAGTCCCGAGATCGCCCGCGGGCTGTTCCTCGGCATGGTCGCGGCCAGCATCGCGGTGCCTCTGGGGATGGCGCGGGCCACCCCGGGTGGGCGCAACTGGGTGCTGGGACTGATCTTCGTGCTCGGCGCCGTGTTCGCGTTCGTCCTGTCCGGGCTGCCGAGCGGGTCGATCAGTGACCCCTCCTACCTGTTGGTGTTCGTCGCGGCGGCGGTGGCGATCTGCGCCCTGGTCCTGCCCGGCGTCTCGGGGTCCTACCTGTTGCTGGCGATGGGGCTCTACGCCCCGACGCTCGGCGCCGTCGACGACCGGAACTTCGCCTACCTCGGCGTGTTCGCCCTGGGCGCGCTCGTCGGGATCTCCCTGTTCGTCAAGGTCCTCGACCGCCTGCTCGAGGACTTCCGCAAGCCCACACTGGTGGCCATGGCCGGACTCATGCTGGGGTCGCTGCGCGCGCTGTGGCCGTGGCAGACCGAGGAGGCCGAGGTCCTGGCCCCCGGCGCAAACTGGCCGACGGTCCTGGCCGCCGTGGCCGCCGGCATCGTCGTGGTGCTGATCGTGCTGGCCGTCGAGCGGGTGTTCGCGGACAAGACCGCCACCACCGACCCCGACCCGCGGACCTCCGCACTCGAGGACCGCGGGTAGGCCGGAGCCGGTCGGGCGGCGGTCAGGGGCTGGTCAGCACCTCCGCCTCCAGCCGGCGGTAGCCGGCCTCCATCCCGTCGACCATGCCGGTGCCGAGGATCGTCTCGCGCAGGTCGGCGCTGTCGTAGGTGATGACGAGCGTCATGAGGGTCCCGTCCTCGACGGCCGTGAGGGTCTGCTCGTTGCGCGTCGGCGGTGCGTCGAGGCCCTCCATCGTCTCGGTGAAGACCTCCCGGTGGGGTGGGTCGGTCTCCAGGAGCTGCCCGGTGAGGGCGAACGCCTCGCCCTCGACCCCGTCGTCGGGGGCCCACTCGAAGCGGGTGGTCTCGCCGGGCGCCGGGGCGACCCGGCAGCCGACCAGCGCCCAGCCGTCGGGTCCGTGGAACCACCGGTTCAGCAGCTCCGGCTCGTGGTGGGCGTCCCAGACCTGCCGGGGCGTGCCGTGCAGGATCCGGGTGAAGCGCACCTGCGTGTCGCTGAGGAGCTGCGCCGCGGTGGCGCGGTCGGCGGCGAAGGAGCGCAGGTCGGCCAGGACGTCGTCGATCTGGGCCATCGCGGAGCGGGTGCCCTCCTCCATGCCCATGCCGATGAGCCGCTCGAGCTCGTCGAGGCTGGTGAAGTACGTCGTGGTGGTCAGGCGGGCACCGGAGTCGGTCTCCTCGAAGGAGAACACCGCGCGCATCGTCGGCATCCCGGGGTCGGGGCGACCGTCCTCGTCGGTGAATCCGTCCAGGATCTCGAACGAGCTGCCCTCGAGCACGGACAGGTACTCCCAGTAGCCGCCGCTGCGGGCGCCGTCCGGCCCGGTCATGTAGTACTCGGACCGGCCGCCGGGATAGATGTCGTGTCGGGTGAACGTGGCCGGCCACTCCGGCGGCCCCCAGAACCTCTCGAGCTGGCGCGGGTCCACGTACGCGTCCCAGAGTCGGCGGACCGTCACCGGGAAGTCGGCGACGATGGTCATCGTCAACTCCTCGAGGTCCTTGTCCACGGATGTCACTGGCATGATCGGCCCCTTCTCCTTCGGTGGTGTCCCTGAGTTGTTCCGGTGTCAGTCGTCGGCGAGTAGGGCGTCGAGTCGGTCGATGCGTCCCCGCCAGAGGCGCTCGTAGCCGTCCAGCAGGGTCTGGGCCCTGCGGATCGCCTCGGGGTTGCCCCGGATCCGGCGTTCGCGTCCGTGGCGGCCGTCGGTCACCAGTCCGGCCTCCTCGAGGACGTTGACGTGCTTGCGGACCGCCGCGAACGACATGTCGTAGTGGTGGGCGAGGTCGGAGATGGAGCACTCGTCGGTGAGCGTGCGACGGACGATGTCCCGGCGTGTGGCGTCGGCCAGCGCCCGGAACAACCGATCCACGTCGTCGTCACTGAGATCCACCCCGTGCTTGTGATATGAAACCATTTGGTTTCATGTTAGGTCGCGGTGGGGACGAGGTCAACGGTGTGGCCGAACTCGCCCGCCGCGATGTCGTGGGTCGCCCCTACCCTGGGTGCGTGCGGTCGAGCGTGAGGGTCCCCGAGTCCGAGGTCGAGCGGTTCGTCGGGTCCGCGGCGCTGGCCCGTTCGCGGCCGTACGTGAACGCGGACGCCATCGGCGACGTGAGCTTCAACCCCGGTTCGCGCACGTTGTCGGCCCGGGTCGCGGGCAGCGGCGGCCGCCGGTACCGGACCGAGGTCGCCTTCGGGCATCCCGACCGGGGCGGCTGGTCCCGGCCGAAGCTCAGCACGTGCACGTGCCCGGTGGCGATGCGGTGCAAGCACGCCGCGGCGCTCATGCTGTTCGCCGGAGCGGATCCGGACGGCGGCACCGAACCGGTACCCGAGTGGCGGCAGCGGGTCGAGGAGATGATGCGCGGGACGGCGCAGCTGGCCCCGCCGCGGGAGTCCGAGGTCTACGGACTGCAGTTGTCGGTGGTGGCGGACGAGACCGTGGACGACGGCTGGACCGGTGGGTTGCGGCCCGGGTTGGGCAACCGGCTCCGTGCGCGCATCGTGGTCCCGGGCAGGGGCGGGCGGTGGAAGTCGGCGGGCGTGGAATGGGATCGGCTGCGCTACGGGTGGACCGCGGACATGAGCGCCGGGCAGACCAGCTGGTTCCGCGCCGTGGACGCGCTGGCCCGTAGTCGTCGTCAGGCCAGGGTGTGGTTGGACCTGTGCGATGCCGAGGTCCCCGCACTGTGGCCGCTCATCTCCACCGCCGCCGAGGCCGAGGTGGAGATCGTCCCCGATGACGGCCTGCACGACGTCCGGCCCGGGCCGCGCCGACGCGTCGGGCTCACCGCCTGGTCACCCGACGGCCGGGAGGTGGTGGTCACCGCGGCGGCGGAGGTGCTGCCCGACGCCGACGGCGCCCTGACGATGCCCGACGACGACGAGGAACACGACCGCCCCCTGCCGGGCGCACTCGTGGGGGAGCGCGGGGACCTGGTCGCGGTGGTCCGCGACAGGGTGTTGGAGCTCTGCCCGGTCGGGCGGCTCGACCACGGGGTGGCCCGCGATCTGCGCCGATGGCGTGAGCTGACCATCCCGGACGAGGCGGTGCCCGAGTTCTGCGGCGAGTTCCTCCCCGGTCTCGTCGACGCCTACCCGGTGGTCGACCGCGCCGGTCGCCTGGAGCTGCCCGAGCTGGACCGGGTCGAGTTCGACCTCGTGATCCGCCGCTACGCCGGGCCCGGCTCCGCGGACGGGCCGGACCTCGTCGCGGAGTGGTCCCGGCTCGACGTGCTCCGGATGAGCGACGGCACCGAGACGACGCGTCGTCGTCCGCTCACGGCCGGGGACCTGGGTGACGCCGGACCGATCCTGGCGAACCGCGAGTCGCTCGAGCTCGCGGTGAGAGTCGAAGAGGCCGGCTGGGGATGGGTGGTCTCGCCCGGGCCCTGGCGGGTCACCGGGCACGACGCTGCGGTGCTGCTGGCGGACGGGGTGGCTGCGATACGCGCCCTCGATGGCGTGCGGGTGAGCGTGAACGAGGGGGTCCCGGAGATCCGCCGGGCCGCCGAGGGGCCGCGGATCCGGGTGGCTGCCGAAGACGACCGGTCCGGGATCGACTGGCTGGGGCTGTCGGTGGGCGTGACCGTCGAGGGGCGGCCGGTGCCGTTCGCCACGGTGTTCCGGGCGGTGGTGAGCGGGCAACCGGAGTTCGTCACCGACGATGGCGTGTTGGTCCCGGTCGACCTGGAGCGCTTCGGGGAACTGCGCACCCTGCTCGACGAGGCGCTCGCGGCGTCCTCCGCCCGTGCCGGCGGGGCCGACGGGGCGGGTGACATCCGGATCGGGCTCGGCCAGGCCGGGCTCTGGTCGGACCTGGCCGAGCTGGCCGACGACCTCGCGCCGCCCACGGGCCGGGCGCAGGCACTGCTCGAGCTCGCCTCGGACACGCCCGAACCGGTCCCGGTGCCCGCCGCGTTGCAGGCAGAGCTGCGGCCGTACCAGCAGCAGGGTCTGGACTGGCTGGCCATGCTGTGGCGGCACCGGATCGGCGGGATCCTGGCCGACGACATGGGGCTCGGCAAGACGGTCCAGGCGCTCGCGCTGATCGCCCACGCGCACGAGGGTCACAAGGACCGCCCCGCCACCGGCGCCGGGACGGTCGCCGGCTCCCCGGGGCCGTTCCTCGTGGTGGCACCCTCGTCCGTGGTGCCCAACTGGGAGTCTGAGGCCCGCAGGTTCGTGCCCTCGCTGCGCGTGGCCCGACGCTCCGCCACCGAGAACAAGTCGCCCACCACCGTGGCCGAGGACGCGGCCGCGCATGACATCGTCGTGACCTCCGCGACAGTCCTGCGGCTCAATGCCGAGGCCTACGCGGGGATCGGGTGGGCCGGGGTGATCCTGGACGAGGCCCAGCAGGCCAAGAACCCGTCGTCCAAGCTGTTCGCCGCGCTCGCGGGCTTGCGCGCGGACTTCCTGCTCGCCGTCACCGGCACCCCCATGGAGAACAACCTCACCGAGTTGTGGGCGATCGCGGCCCTGTCCTGTCGGGGGGTGCTGCCCGACGCCAAGGAGTTCCGTGTGCTGTTCCGGACCCCGATCGAGAAGGACGGCGACGCCGAGGCGCTGCGTCGTCTCCGCCGCCGACTCCGGCCGTTCCTGCTGCGGCGCCGCAAGGAGTTGGTGGCCGGCGAACTGCCGCCGCGCACCGATGCGGTGATGGAGGTGGAGCTCTCGGCCGCGCACCGCCGGGTCTACGAGCGCGAACTGGCCCGTCAGCGGGCGTCGCTGCTGGCACTGCTCGACGACTTCGACTCCAACCGCATCAGCATCCTCGCCGGCCTCACCGTGCTGCGCCGACTGTGCCTGGACCCCTCACTGGTGGACCCCGATCACGTATCGATCCCCTCCGCCAAGACCGATGAGCTCATCGCGTCGCTGCGCGAGGTCGTGGCCGAGGGGCACCGGGCGCTGGTGTTCAGCCAGTTCACCAGCTACCTCGACACGGTGGTCGACAGGCTGCAGGCCGAGGGGATCACCGTCGCTCACCTCGACGGCAGCACCACCGACCGGGCGGGAGCCGTCGGTCGGTTCACCGAGGGTGGTGCGCAGGTGTTCTGCCTGAGCCTCAAGGCCGGGGGCGTGGGACTGAACCTGGTGGGGGCCGACTACGTCTTTCTGCTGGACCCGTGGTGGAACCCGGCCACGGAGGCGCAGGCCGTGGACCGTGCGCACCGGATCGGCCAGACCCGGCCCGTGTTGGTCTATCGGATGGTCGCCCGCGACACCATCGAGGAGCGGGTTGTCGAGCTCCAGCGACGCAAGGCCGAGCTCTTCGCCTCCGTGCTGGACAGCGGGGAGCACTTCTCGGCCGCGCTCACGGCCGACGACCTGCGGGGGTTGATCGAGTAGGCAGTATGCGCAACCCTGGGAAGCGGAGCACTTCATGCCTGTGGCTGGGGATTTTGCTCACCAAAGGACTCCTTACCGGAGTCCATCTCTGCGCGCGCAAGAGACTTCGCTACGCCTACTTCCCGAATAGGTAGTGCACTCTAACTGGCCCGATTCGCAAACGTTGACGAGTGCGAATCAGCTACAGAATTGCTCCACCCCATGCTCTTTAGTGCCACGTCGACATTGTGTCCGGGGAGTCTGTCATCATTCCCTCATGAACAGCGCCTTCGTTCGCCGATGCCTCAGGCAACTCTCCAACGAAGAGATCACCGAAATGCTGTCCGCATTTCCGTGGCTCAAGGAGGAGATCCGCAAACTCGCTAAGAAGCCGAAGAACTTTCCAGTCACTCCGGAGACGGTCCGCAGGTGGGCATCGATGCCTCCGTCGTCGGACAAGCTCCTCCGACATCTGCCCAAGCTGACGGCGGATCACGTTGCCGAGTCGGGGCGAGCCGACATCGTTTGGCCGAGCGCGATCGTCGCGTTCAAAGAGATCGCTCTGGTCGCCGCGCCGGACGAGACGGTGTTCGACCACGCTCTGGAGGAGGCACGCACCCGCCAATCCACGTTGGTCACGCAGCCAGAGGATGCGCCTCTGCCAGACGGTGGAGAGTCACTGGCGACCGAGGGAGAAACCGCTCCGGAGGGCGCTCCGGAGTCTCTGCATCCTGTCGCGGAGCAGCTCAAGGCACTGTCATTCACCCTAATTTCGGAGACCTCCGAGGTCATCCGGGCGATCTCTGAAGGGCGACGGGCCGCAGTCGATGAGCAGTCGATAGCGGAGAGGTGGAATGCGGCGCTCGAGGCTGCGTGGGTCACTCTCGGAGAGGTGACACCTGAGGACAGTTCGTTCACCAGGCTCAGCCAGGCTGCCGTGGACCGCGACGAGGCCCTGGACCGGGAGGCGACAGAAAAGCGCCACACGGAATTGGAGGCGAGGCGAGGGGAGTTCCGCGGTGCGATTGAGGGACTCAAGGCCCTTGCAGGTACTAATGCCGCATTCCAGGAGGCGTACGACCAGGCACTGGCAGGACTCACGCAGGTCGAGGCGGAGCTGCGCGCCGAAGGCGTCGAGAGGGAGTCATCTATCGAGAAGGTCGAGTCCAAGGACCAGTATCAGGAGTTCGAACAGTTAGCTACCCGCGACATTGTGGACGACTCAGCTGACCTCGTGGAGGCGGAGCCGTCTGCGACGGAGTCGGAGCTTCTCGCCGACCCCGATCCGGAGGATCAGCGCAGCTCCGCGCCGGAGCCCGGGGCGGATTTCGAGGCATCGCTTGATCCCTTGGTCGTGGGCAAGGCAGAAGATGAGTCCCGCGCCACCGCCTTCGAGAAGGGCAGCGCGGTGGTGGGGGACGACGATTCAGATACTGAGCAAATGGTCTCTGACGGCGAGCTCGGCGACACCGACTCGCCGCCGGAGGCGGACGAATCGGAAATGACTGCCGAGGAGGACGCCGCAGAGGACGCCGCAAGCGGCAACGGTGTAGATGAGGCCGAAGGACCGGACCTCGCCGAGTGGCTCAAAAGCGGCAGATTTGGTGCAGCATGGTTCGTCGCTCAGGTGTCCGGGGCTCCTTCCGAGACCGTCGACGTCCTTCGGCTCGCATCGGACGCTTTCCACTCCGGGTACGGCGGGATCGACCCGTCGTCCGTGCTTGTCAATGCGTCTCAGCTCTTCGCCGCGGGAGTGATTCACGACGCCGACGTGCAGCTGATGGCATTAGCCGCATGCCTCCGCGCCGGACTCGCCGCGGGCTGGCTCAGCCGGAACGAGGTCGACCACTGGTCGAAGTTCGCGGTGTCGAAGCCGTCGTATGACGCGCTCGTCAAGGCGGTGGTGGAGGCCAGTTCGCGCGGCTATCAGCACCTTCGTGACTCCACCAGGCTGGACGGACACACGCCCCGCGAGATTGTGGAAAAGGCCGCCCAACTCAAGGTGCGTCTCGATAGCACTCATCCGAGCTTCACCCGAGCCGATCACACTCTCCACTACTTGCTGCGGAGCGACGAACCACTAGGCCGGACACTGGACCTCATGCTGGAGCTCGATTCCGGGGGTGCTTCGCGCAGCGACTTGTCCGACGCCCTCGAGTCTATGAGCGACTCTGCGCGCCTCATCAAGGAGGCTGACATCCGGGTCAGTTCGCCTCAGCAGCTGAGGAAGCCCATCATTGGCAACGCTCTCGGCTCGCTAGAGAGGTGCGTCCAGGACGTCCGCGACCTCCTGAGCGAGGCGATCACCACCGCCGCTCAGCACTCCGTAGAGGGCAAGGGATCCGCCTTCGGGATCGTGACCGAGGACCTGCTCGCTGCAGCGGCTGAAGTCAGTAACGAGGAAGCCACAACGCCCGGCGAGCAGGTGATGAGTCGGCTCGTGTCATGGATCCAGGATCCGGCGTGGATCCGGCCGGAGATCACCGACGTGCACGCGCTCCGAGCCGACCTGGTGTCCGTGACGTCCGCCCAGAGGTCGCTGACCGGTATTCCCGAAGCTGACGGTGTCGAGCTGGACACCGTTCTGGAAGAATTGCGGCATCCGCCGTCGACTAAGGAGATGTTCGCAGCCTACGACGCGCTCGGCGACCTCCAGAGTGCGGGCGACGTCGCCATTCTCGACGACAGACTGACCGCCTCCCTCGTTCAGAGCCGCCGGTTGTGGGCGACTCGACTCGCCGCCAAGGCTGACATGGTCCGTGAGGAGATCGGGCGGACATTCATTGCGGATTACTCCGGTGGAGCGCCGTCGGAGTTCGAGGCGCGGCTGGTCGGGCCCTCCGAGTACGAGGGGGACCGATTTGATCTCCAAGTCCGGACGCTGGAAGGGATCAGTGCGGACCTCGAGCGGAAGCGTGAGGCCACGTCGGCCGCACTCCGGGACCGAGTCAAGACCGAAATAACGGACGATCGCGTGGCCGATCGGGTTCGCCAGTTGCTCAAGGATGAGGACTTCATCGGAGCGAACGAGTTGCTGGCTCTCGCGCGTGATGGTCAGCGGGTACTCGGCAAGGACAACGGGGTGGAGGGGATCGGCACCGAGGTATTTGACGAGTTCAAGACCGCACTTGCGTCGCTCACACAGGGCGATGACCTGCGCGCGGCGTCCCAGGCACTCGGTACCGATCGGGACGGATCAAACCTGGCGGACCCCAAGGACGCGGCGCTTCTCGAGCAATGGTCGCACTTGGTCGGCGCCAGGATGGGCAGCGGCGCCCTTAAGGCCGTCCTCCGGGCGTGTGGTCTCGATGTCGTCGGTGACATCAGGTCGGTCAGGACCGCTGGCCGACACTATTCGCTCTACAAGTTGAAGGGCACGCCGCTCGACGGGTCCCTCGTTCCCGCCCTGGGGTCCCAGGCCGCGCTCTACAACGTCGCGGTGACGAGCGATGTCATCCAGATCGAGCAGACCCTGTCCGCCGCTAGCGACCATGCGACCGGACCGCTTATCGTCCTCGTCGACAGGGTATTGAGCTTCGAGACCCGACGGCAGATTCTTAAGGGATGTAGAGATGGTCGGTATAACGCGATCGTCATCGACGTCGCCGTGGCGGCCTTCGTAGCGAAGAGCTACTCCAAGTCGTTCCGCGCGATGCAGCAACTCACCTTGCCATTCGCTTCTTTCAACCACTACACATCGGTCGCAGGAAAGGTGCCGGACGAGGTCTTCGTCGGCCGGTACGACGAACTCCGGAAGCTGCGCGACCCCGCAGGTAGCCAGTTCGTTTACGGTGGTCGCCAGCTCGGCAAGTCCGCCCTACTGCGCAAGCTCAAGGACGATTTCGAGGGGGCGGACGGTCACATCGCCGTCTATCTCGATCTAAACTCGCACGGGATCGGATCCTGGAGCGATCCGGCTGATCTCTGGGGGGTTCTCTACAACAACTTGTCGAAATACCCCGACTTCGGCGTCAAGCAGAATCCCAACGTCCGCAACAGTGAGCCGGTCATCAAGCTGATCCAGACCTGGCTGGAGGGGGCGCCTGATCGCCGCATGCTCCTACTGTTGGACGAGGCCGACGCCTTCCTGGAAAAGGAATCGTCCACCCAGCCAAACGGTTTCCGCAACATCGGCCCGCTCAAGCGGCTGAAGGAGGACACCGATGGGCGGTTCAAGCCGATTTTCGCAGGCCTCCACAAAGTGCAGCGACTCCAGAACGTGGCAAACACGCCTCTGGCGCATGGTGGTGACGACGTGCTGGTCGGGCCTCTCGCCGCAGGCCCCGCCCGCCAACTGGTCACCCGTCCGCTTGAGGCGCTCGGCTACAAGTTCGTCAACCCAAACCACGTCTGGCGTTTGCTCGCCTTTACCAACATGCAGCCCGGTCTCATCCAAATCGTCTGCATCGACCTCATCGAACAATTGCGAGCGAAGCGGCTCAGCAGGAACGAGCCGCTGATCGACATCACCGAGGAGGACATCGATACCATCACGCGATCGCGGACCACGCGGAAGAAGATCGCGGACAAGCTCCGGCTGACAATCAGGCTGGAGGAGCGCTTCCGGGTGATCGCGCTCACTGCTGCCATCATGAGCATGGACGACGCGTTTCTCGAGCAGTACCAACCGCAGGAGATCCGTGACTTCTGCGAAGTCTACTGGACCGAGGGCTTCGTCGACCTGACCTCGTCCGAGTTCGCCGTCTACCTCGACGAGCTCGTCGGATTGGGGGTGCTGAGCCGAAGCGACGAAGGAACGTTCTCGATGCGTTCGCCGAACATCGTCACCATGCTCGGCACCAGGGAGGAGTTGGAGGCGGAACTCACCGAGAACTCCGATCAGTTCGAGCTGCCGCAGGAGTTCAATCCGAGGGCGGCGCGACGCCCGGTCACGATCAAGGGTCGAGCCGGTCACAGCCCGTTGGCCGAGCACGACCTGTCCGTCGTGATTCCCATGCGACGCAAGTACGACACGCCGAGGGACTTCGTTATCGTCGGAAGCAGAGAATTGCGCCTTGACCTCGTCTCGGAGGTCCTCCACCAGGTAGCCGTGGAACGGGACGTCGAGATGACTATCCTTGAGGCGTCCGAGACGACCGGTGCAGATGCCGCGGCGTTCGCCTTCTCCGGAGCTGGAGCGAGTAGGCCGCGACTGCTCCTCGTTGACGCCACCCGCGCCGATCTCGCCCTGGCGGAGTCTGTAGCGGTGGGACTGAAGAAGCTGCGTAACCGCGCGGCGGGCCACCTGGTGGTGGTCTTCCCCGCCGACGCGGTGTCGGTGGCCGTCGACTTCGCCGACCATCAGACCTCGGTGAGCAAAACTCTCATCCCGCTGGAGAAGTGGTCCGGCGACGGAGTCAGGGCGTGGCACGACATCCCCTTCGCGACCCCGCCTGAGAGGAAACGGCTTGTTGATCTGACGGGTGGCTGGCCGCGGCTGATCGAGAAGGCGGTTATGGCGGCGAGCGGCGGGAAGAGCCTCGAGGACTCATTTCGCATCGTGGAGACGTTCCCGGCCAGCGCCGCGCAGGCCATCGAGTTCCTAGAGGCGTGCGGGGTCAACGAGACCTCTCGTCGGATGCTCGGGCAGTGGGCAGAACTCGCCTCTGCCGAGTTCGAACTCGTGGACGTGGTTGCTGACATCCTCGACCAGGATCCCGATGAGCTCCGGTCCCTGGCCGTCGAACTCTCAACGCTGGGCGTGGTGAACGAGCACGCGAACAAGTACCAGATCGATCCGGTGGTTGTCCGGGCACTTCAGGCGGTCGGTGAGCAGTGAGTCAGCTGGCTCGCGGAATCGTCGATCTGCCCGGGGTGAGGAACCGCGTCACCGCCGTTCTCGACGACCTCGACGCAGGCAAGTCGGTCGTCTTCGTCTTCGCCGATAGTGCCGTGGAGTCGGGCGTAGCAGACGATGTGCTCCGAGAAATTCAGGGTGCGGCCGCCCATACGGAATGGTGCCTCGAGGCAGACAAGGAGTTCCCCGTCCGTGTACTTGAGAGCTTCGAGGGCAGCTCTGGCGACATCACCAGGTATTCGGCGTGGGACCAGATCGTCGGCTGGCCCACCTGGTACGGGGAGTGGCTCTTCCTCACCTCATGGGAACACAACGACATCCCGACGATCCTTGAGCGTTGGCCCGCACAGCTGAAGGTCTCCGGGCTAAGCCCCGAGGACCGGCCCCGGCTGGTCATCGGCGCAACCCTCGACGCCGTGACCCCGGCGATGCTGGACCGGATCGACACCGCCGAGGTCGCGGTGCAATGGTGGTGGGGAACGGTCGGCCGACTCGACACCGAACTCTGTGTGGCGGTCCATGAGCATGCCAAGCGCCGGGATTCCCTCGACCAGGCTGTCCTAGCGGAACTAGCGTGCTGGGATGTCGACGCCCTCGACTTCCTTTCCCGCTGGTGGGATGGTTCGACCGACACCGTCGTGCCCCTGATCGCCGAGCTCCGCCGGCACAGGGAAGAAGACGGGGACGTGTTTACTCTCGCCTCTGCCTCCCGTTCGCACCAGTTCAGGCCACCCAAGGAATTACTCGAAGGATGGCGTCAGGGGCGTATCGAACGATGGGGCGGCGCACCCCGAGTAGGGCCGGTCGACTGTTCGGAGGCCGAGGTCAAGCGTCGACTATGGATCGCGCACAGCCGAATCCTGATGCCCGTCGTGGACGACGAACGCGCGAAGTTCGAGGACAAGTTCAATTCGATTGCCACCGTCGAGATGATGGACCGGAACCGGGAAAAGGGCGGCGGACTTATCGAGATCGGAATCCTCAAAGATCTTGCCGTCAGGAAGCTGGTCAGGGTTCCTCGGGAGGACGAAGAGACACTCCGTCAGTTGACCAGTTTGAGGAACCGTCTTGCGCACTGTGATCCCGCGACGGACGAGTTGATTTCGTTCGTGAGGAAGCGACATGAATTCTGATCGCATGTTGGACCCACGGCGCCGGTTGTGCCTGTACCCCTCGCTGAGGGGCACCGGGCCGAGCCATTCTTGAAAGCTAGCTCGATACGGTGGTCCACAGGCTGCACGCCGAGGGGATCACGGTCGCTCACCTAGACGGTAGGATCACCGACCGGGCAGGAGCCGTCGGCGAGTTCACGAAGGGCGATGCGCAGTCAATTGACCGGGCCCACCGCCCCGCTGGGGCTGCACTGTTGCTTTCAACTGTCGCTACATCGAGTCGTAAGAAGGCGCGAACGGAGAGCCCGCGGATTCCCACGTCGAGTTTCCGGGTGTCCAGCGAAGTGGCGTGGGTTTATCGGGAAGGCGCTTGCGCGTGGACGAGTCGTCGGACCGTGCGCCGAAATACCCGAGAAGATGCAGGAACGAGGCGGTTTCCATCACTGTGCAGTAGGTAGACCATCGGTTGTTGGCATCGAGTTTCTCCCACGAGGCCATCGCGAGGTGCTGTCGACTCTGTTCCTCGGCACACGTTAGGAGGTGCCTGACCAGTTTCGCGGCCTGTTAGGGACGTGCTTCGGAAAGCAGAGTTCTGATGATCGGGTAGCGCGAGTATGAGCATCGGATAGCGGTGCCGGTCCTCGTGTGCTCGTGTCGGTTCTACGCGTGGCAACCAGGCTGCGCGTGATTTCCGAACAGGAGGCACGGGTGACTGATTACCGATTGGTGATGTCGCTACTGCTGCAGGACAGGTCCTACCGGGACATCGAGGCGATCGCGGGTTGCTCGCACCGCACGGTCGCGAAGGCGAAAAAGGTGTGCCGCGAGCACGGGCTGACCGCCACCAGCCAGGTCGAGGCGCTCAAGGGCGAGGAGATTGACGCCTTGTTCACCGATGGGCGCAAGACGCCGTCGGCGGAGTTCGTGGCCTTCGACGTGGCGGCGACCGTGAAGAAGCGCACGGGCAAGAACAAGCTGCCGCTGCGGGTGCTGTGGGCCAACTACCTCGACAGCGACGGATCGCCGGGGCAGCGGCACTACAGTTATCAGCGGTTCTGCCAGATCGTCGGCGAGTACGTCGAGGTCAACGAGCTGACGATGCGGATCACGCACGTGCCCGGGCACACGATGCAGGTCGACTGGGCGGGCACGAAGATGGCGATCTTCGACCCCGTCATCGGTACCAAGACCACAGTGTCGGTGTTCGTGGCGTCGCTTCCGTACTCGGGGTTGGTCTTCGCCTGCGGCTGCCTGGACGAGAAGATGCCGAACTGGCTCGACGCGCACTTACAGGCGTTCGAGTACTTCGGCGGCGCGGCGCAGGTGATCGTCCCGGACAACGCCTCGACGGCGTCGAACCAGATCGCCCGCGGTGACCGGGCCCGCGAGGTCAACCGTGAGTACCGGGACTTCCTCGAGTACCACCAGACCGCCGCCGTGCCCACTCGGCCGGTGCGCCCGACGGACAAGGGCAACGTCGAGGCCGGGGTGAAGGTGGGTTGGCGCGTAGGGCCTTATGGTTGCGCAGATCCATCGACCCGGTAGCAAGATTCTGGATACCCGGTAGCGGCGGGTTGGGGTGTGCTCGGCTGAGGGCGACGGCACAAGGGGTGTCGTCGTTCTTGGCATGAGAGGCGGGATCCGTGGCGGATTACCGAAGGATTATGGCCCTGTTGCTTCAGGGCCGCAGCTACCGGGAGGTCGTGGAGACGGCGGGCTGTTCGCACCGTGATGTCGCGCGGGCCAAGCAGGTGATCGGAGCGAACGGCATCACCTCAGTGGAGGGTGTCTCGGATGCGGAGGTCGCCGGGTGGTTCCCCGACGGGCGACGTCGCGTCTCGGATGAGTACGAGCGGCCGGAGTTCGAATCGGTACTCCAGGCGCTCAAGCACCGTCGCCACTTCACGCTGCTGCAGGGGTGGCGCCGATACGCCGATGCCGCAGGCACGGGCAAGAAAAAGTACGGGTACGCGCAGTACTGCGCCCTGTTCTCCGAGTGGGCGCGAACGAATGACCTGGTCGCGGTCCTGCGCCACGAGCCGGGGCGGGCGATGCACGTGGACTGGGCCGGGGACACCCTGGACGTGGTGGACCGCGGTGACGGCTCGGTGGTCAAGGCCTTCTTGTTCGTGGCGGTTCTGCCGTACTCGGGCGCGGTGTTCTGCCGGGCGTATCCGAACACAAAGTCCGAGGCCTGGCTGGACGCCCACGTCCAGGCATTCTCGTTCTACGGGGGCGTGCCCCAGCTAGTGGTCCCGGACAACCCGACCACCTCGACGCACCAACGACACAAGGGCGATTCCGAGCGGGTCGTCAACGCCCGCTACCAGCAGCTGGCCGACCATTACCAGTGCGCCATCGTCCCGGCCAGGGCCAAACGGCCAAGGGATAAGGCTGCCGCAGAGTCTGCGGTGAATGTGGTGAACCTACGCGTCATCGGCTACCTCGAGGGCGAGACGTGGTTCTCGGTGTCCGAGCTCAACGAGGCGATCGACGAGCGGGTGCGCGAGGTCAACCAGGACCTGAAGCGGGCCGACGATTCGACCCGGTGGGAGCGCTTCGAAACCGAGGAGCAGCACCTGCTCACAGCCCTGCCCGATGCCCGGTTCGAGGAGGTGGCCTGGAAGCAGCTCAAGGCCGCCCGCAACTATCACATCACCGCCGACTACCAGCATTACTCGGTGCCGTACTCGCTGGCAGGACAGCTGCTGCGGGTTCGGTTGACCTCGAGCCGAGTCACGGTGTTCAACGGCAACGAGGTCGTGAGCGAGCACCCGCGGCTGAGCGGCCGCAAGGGCCAGTACTCCACGCTCGGCGTGCACGTTCCGGACAAGCACCGCGACATCGACGGCCTGTGGTCCAGGACCTGGTTCAGCGATCGAGCCCGCAGCTTTGGTCCGGCCACACAGGAGGTGATCGAGCAGATCCTGGACCGCCACCAGATCGAGGCCCAGGGGTATCTGGACTGCCAGAACATCCTGGGCGGACTCGGCAAGAAGAACCGTCAGCGCCTTGAGGCCGCCTGCGGTGAACTCCTTGCCCGCGGCGGCTATCCCACCTACACCACCCTCAAGCGACTGATGGCCGCGATCGACTCGGATGCCAAGGCGCCCAGGACCATCAGGCCCGCGGCCTCAACCCGCAAACACACCGAATCCCAAGGCGACGATCCTGGCCCGGAGGTCTACGTCCGCGACGCCTCCCACTACGAAATCGGCAGCCAGGGGGCAGCGCAGTGACGTTCACCGACATCGACTACGACAAGTTCCGCGCCCTGCGCGTGACCCGAGTCGCCGCCCGGCTGGAGCAGCTCATCGGCGACGAGGCCAACGACGAGCTGACCCCCGAGCAACTATTCCTGACCGCCGTGGACGACGCCCTCGAGGACCGCCGGGCACACAAGGTCGACAAGCTCATCCGGGCCGCCGGCCTGCCGATCCCGGAGGCGAATGTCGCAGAACTCGACTACCGCGAGGGCCGCGGGATCAACCCGGTGCGGATGAAACGCTACGCCGCCCACGACTGGGCCGCCGATCCCACGAACCTGCTGGTCATCTCCCCAACCGGAGGAGGAAAAACGTACCTGGCCTGCGCCATCGGCATCGCTGCCTGCCACAACGGTCACGCCGTCACCTACGCCAGGATGGATTCGCTGGCCCGGCAGTTGGTCATCACCCGCGCCGACGGAATCGCGCACCAGAAACTGCTCAATGACCTATCGAACACGGACCTGCTGATCATCGACGACTTTCTCACCGTCGGCATCGACAGCGATGCCGCCTCCGACCTGTTCGCCATTCTGGCCAACCGCGAACACCGCCTGCCGACGATGATCGCCTCGCAAACCGGGCCGGCCCACTGGGTCGCCGAACTGCCCGACCGAGTCGCGGCGGACTCCATCGTCAACCGCCTGGCTAACAACGCGCGGACGATCAACCTCGGCCAGATCGATATGCGCCGACAGCGCCAAGACCAGGCTCGCACCACCGACGGCTACTGGGAGTAAAGGGCCAGCGGCTGCGGCCCCGCCCAGAAGCTGGGGCCGCAACCGACTCCCCAGAACAGCGCTACCAACTCCGTGGACTGGCGCAACCAAGTAGCCCTACGCGCCAGTGGTGACGAACTGGGTGATCGGACGGCTGGCCGATCGGCGGTTCGCGAGCCTGGACGATCTGAACGAGGCGATCGCCGCCGAGGTGGAGGCGATCAACGACCGGATCCCGTTCCGGGGCCAGAAGACGAGCCGCCGCGAGCTGTTCGCCGAGCATGAGCAGTCCGAGCTGATCGCTCTGCCCGAGGTCCGCTGGCAGCCGGTCATCTGGAAGAAGTCCAAGGTCAACCGGGACTACCACGTCGAGATCGCCACGGTGAAGTACTCGGTGCCCTACACCTTCGCCGGCCAGCACGTCGATGTGAAGATCACCGGCCCCACACTGGTGGTCATGGCTGGCGGTGAGGTCATCGCCTCCCACACCGTCTCCGGTAAGCGGCACGCGTTCGTCACCGACCCTGACCACGTGCCCGCCCAGCACCTGCAATCATCCGACCTGTGGTCACGGGCCTACTTCGTGCGCCAGGCCCACAAGATCGGACCGAACACCGTCGCCGCGATCAGCGAGGTCCTCGATCGCCAGCGGATCGAGGCTCAGGGCTATCGCTCGTGCCAGAACATCCTCGCCCTGGCCCGCGGCGACAACAAGCAGCTCCTCGAGCGGGCCTGCGGGCAACTCGTCTCTGAGACCGCACGCCGGGCTATCAGCTACACCGCCGTCAAACAGCAGCTGGCGGCCCTGCGGGCCCAGGCCGCGGCCCGACCCACGACGACGGAGGCGCCGCCGGCAACGACGGCCCGGGTGGAGCCGCCGCCGGGTCGGCGGGATACAACGGGGGCGCATCTGGCCGGGCCTGAGCAGTTCAGTCTCGCCACCCTCACCGGACGCCCGAGTACGAGCACCGGCATCGCGGGGAAGGAGGACCTGCAGTGACTGATCGTCATCTCACCGACGCCGACATGCCGCTGTTCACGCAGTTGCGGATGACCGCGTTCGGACAGACCGTCATTGACCTGGCCAACGATCCCGCCTGCGACGAGTGGACCTTCTCCGAGAAAATCTTCCACGCCCTGGACAAAGAGATCACGGCCAGGCAGGAACGCCGGACCCAGAAACTACTCAAGGCCTCCAGATCGCCAAACCCTGACGCCTGCGTAGAAGAGATCCGCTACCTGCCTGACCGCAACGTCAACCGCGAGCTAATCGCACGTCTCTCCAGCTGTCAATGGATCGACGCCACTCGTAATCTCGTCGTGCTCGGCCAGTCCAGCGTGGGCAAGACCTACCTCGCCCAAGCGCTTCTCAATGCCGCGTGCCGAAAGTACTACACCGCGAGATTCTTCCGGCTCGACGACCTGGCCAACCGGCTCGCCGTTCTAGAACCGACCTCGCAGCGCCGGCTGGACTTCCTCACCGACCTGCACAACTGTGACCTGCTGGTTCTGGACGACTTCCTGACCACCCCGGTGGCCCCGCACACCGCGGCCGAGCTGCTCAACATCCTGGCCGCCCGCGAAGGGCGAGGATCGACTCTGGTGACCTCCCAGTTCGACCCGCCCGATTGGTACAAGTCGCTCCAAGACGCGGTCATCGCCGAATCAATACTCAACCGCATCGTCGCCGGCGCCGAGATCATCGCCCTCGACGGCCCGAACATGAGACGACACCTCGCCACGACAACGCCATAGCGGCCCAGCGGTCGGACGGGCAGATGCCGCTATCCGATGCCCGTCCGACCGCTACCCGATCATCAGATCCGCGCTTTCCGAAAGGCGTCCCAAACAGGCACACGTTAGGAGGTGCCTGACCAGTTTCGCGGCCTCCGTACTGATCTCCCCGGCTTCGACCTGGTCCTCCAGCTTCGATCTGGCCTCGGCGCGGGCGGCGTCGGTCTTTTGCCACTTTGGCTTCTGGCGACAACGGTGCTGGCGCCACGATTCAGATTCGGCCCTGGCGATTGTGGTGAGCTGCTCCGGCGAAAGGTTGAACTTGCATCCAAAGTCCATCAGCGCCTTGACCTGCCAGGGTTCCAGTGAGTGATCTCCGGTGCTACGGAGTTCTTCGGCTTGGCTCTCTTCCAGCTTCTCCTCTGGTTCGGACCAGGGTGGTTCGAAGAGTTCTGTGGATTCGGCGGGAGGAGCTTTCCAGTCAAGCGAACGAGATGACAACGAGGCGAGCGTCATGACGACGGATCGGATGTTGTCTTCCACCAGGTAAGGGTGAAAGTCGTTGCTGCTGGAAGATTCGATGGCAGGCTGCCAAGCGAGACGGCGGGGCACCTGAGGCTCTGAGTTGCCCGTGGTATCCGTTACGAGTCTCGTACCACGGGGAAACCAACCGGGACTCGAGACGACGAGGGCGTCGCGCCAATCGTCGACGAGTTGCTTAAAACTGCGCTGGTCAGTTCTCTCCAATTGTTCGGCTGTTGTCTCCAGCTTCTCGAGCGTGTCCTTTACCCCCAGAATGTACTTGGCGTGGAGGAGTAGACCGAGTCTGCCCCACCTTTCGAGCATAGTGACCGCGTTGCGTGGCGCGAGGGTGATTCCATAAGGGCTGATACGGTGTCGACTCGTTGTTTCCGGGGGCGTGGAGACATCAGGACGGTGCTGAAATACCGGGATGTCCGCAAAGCGGTAGTTGATACTGGGCGCGAAGCTTCCCGACTGCACTCCGGGATCGTCGGTGAAGACGACGATCGGGTCTTCATTCCGAACGCGGTCGAGTACCTCCGTCAGCCGCTTCTTAGTGTCGTCCGGTGCGCAGGGAATAGCATCTAGAAGGAGATACTGACCACCGCGGTGCAGTTGGCGAACCGTGTGGTCATCACATAGGTCGTCCGCGTCGTGACTGATCACTATTACGTGGAGGTCGCGGGTCGCTTCCCTCCCGAGGCGTTCGTTCACGTCCTTCTCTCGCAGTACCCGCAACTCACGCGAGCGATCGGCCATCCACGAGAGCATCGCTAAAGTGAGATTGCCTGAGCCGACGATGACAAGAGGGCCCGGGCGGGGAACGTTCTCGTCGTCCTGGGCCCCGTTCTTCCTGGCGCTGACGACGTCCAGTCTTTTGAGCGCTGCGTCGACATGGGCCAAGTGAGGGCCGAGGAGCGCGTCCGCGGTCGAAGCGTAGATCCCGACGACGTCGACGGCGTAACCGGATATCTCGCGGTTCTCGTTTTGGTAGTCCTCGGCCTGCCAGACGTCATCGATCCGCACGACCACCCTGGGGATCGTTTCGAGAGAAGAGTGTTCGGTGCCGTGATCCGGCAGAATCCTGGCAGCTCGAGCCTGCTTGAGTCTCTTCTCGTTGATCGCGGGATCCGCGAAGAGGAGGTAGATGCGCGCGGGGTGTTTAATGACGCGGAACCGGACCCTCCGAGAGAATAATTTGCGGAAGGCACGCTCGGAGTCGATGTCGACGGTGATGACGCGGATGCCGGCTTCTTCCACGGCCCGGACGCACGGGCGGTCGGGGGCGACGGTGAGGAGGTACACGGTCTTATCGAGGCTGCCAGCCTTAACGTTCTTAAGGAACTCGACGGCGTCGTCGTCCAGACCGATCGCGACGATCGCTCGCTCGGGGTGTCGAGCCAGCTCCATCCTGTTTCGGAAACCCTCGGACGCCCGGACGAGCAGCGCGACGATGGCGGCGGATGATGCGACCAACGCGAGGACTCGGGCCATTTCCATACCGGTAGACGGTGGCATACAGGCGACGACCCCGCGCTCATCCGCGAAAGCGAGCGTGTCACGCTCGAAGGTCAAGGTGAACAAGCCGGCAGTGTCCGCAAGTGTCGACCACAGCGAGTCGGATTCGCTTCTGCAGTGATAGAAGGGGGGAAACGCCACAGTGATGGTGGAGATGCCTGCCGCAGCGGCGATGGTCACTGTTCGGGAGGCGTCATAGAAGATGAACCTGAAGTCCGCGATCATGATCGCCAAGATTCCCACGGATATCAGGTGTCCGCGTACAGGGTGACGTGTCGTTGCGGGTACAGGCTCACGTGTCGGTGTCCGGCTGGGGTTTATGGTGCCGGTTCTTCGGCGGTGCTGACAAGGTCTGCTCGGTCTTTGAGCCGGTAGGAGGGACCGTTGATGGCGATGACCTCGCAGTGGTGCAGGAACCGGTCCAGGATGGCGGTGGCCAGGACTTCGTCTCCGAGGACGGTGCCCCATTCGGCGAAGGTCTTGTTGCTGGTGATGATCGTCGAGCGCTTCTCGTAGCGGCGTGATACCAGCTGGAAGAACATGTTGGCCTCCGCGCGGTTGAGTGGGAGGTAGCCGACTTCGTCGATGACCAGCAGGGATGGCCGGGCCAGGCTGGAGAGTTGCTTAGGTAGGGTGCCGAGGTTGTCGGCTTTGCGCAGCTTGCGGACCAGGTCGTCGAGGGTGGTGTAGTAGATCGAGTGGCCGGCCCGGCATGCGGTCACTGCCAGTGCCACGGCGATGTGGGTCTTGCCGACCCCGGGCGGGCCGAGCAGGGCGATGTTGGCTTTGCGTTCGACGAACTCCATTGCCGCGAGATCCTTTAAGCGCCGGGCATCGACGCCGGGCTGGAAGGCGAAGTCGAAGTCTTCCAGGGTCTTGTGGTGCGGCAGCCCGGAGAGCTTGAGCGCGTTGCGGAACCGGCCCGATTCCCGGTGGGTGACCTCCTCCTCGAGCAGCTGGTCGAGAAAGTCCAGGTAGCCCAGTTGCGACTGCTCGGCACGGGTCGCTGCGTCAGCGGCGCTGGCGGCCATGTGCGGTAGCTTGAGACGCTGCGCGGCGGCGGTGATCCGACTGATGACGAACTCGCTCACGAGGCCTCACCCGCCACCAGCTCGTAGGACGCCAACGGCCGTCGGATATCGGGAACCGGGTCCATCGAGGCCAGATAGTGCGCCAGCACTGATGACGATTCCTCCGGCCTGGCAGATGCCCCGGCCCGGTCGGGCTCGGTGTGACAGACGGCGCGGCCGGCCCCGTCGGGCAGGCCGTCCCAGTGGGTGGGTTCGATGATCCACTCGTGGGACCGGCTGCCGCGACGGTGGACCGCCAGCACCTGGGCGGGGTCCTCCAGGCGGCAGACTGTGATGCGGCTGGCTGTGGCGCGGACCAGGACCTTCTGCCTCGCCGTCACCTGGGAGGCGGGGACCGAGTAGTGGTCGGACTCGAACGAGATCAGGCAGTCCTTGCCCACCGTGCGCACGTGCTCATCGAAGATCTCGTACTCCGTGGCCGGCAGCGGGCCCAGTGCGGCGTGGTCTACCGCGGCGGCTTCGGCGATGACTTGCCCGTGCGTGCGATGCACTTGGCGGCGGCGGATCTTCACCCATCGGGCGAACGCTGCATCAGCGTCGCCGACCGAGCGGAACCGGCGCCCGGCCACGACGTGCTCGCGCACGATATCGACCTGCCGCTCCACCCGGCCCTTGCCGGTGGGCCGGTAGGCGGCCAGCACGTCGATGTCGTACCCGTAGTGGCCGGCGAACGCGGTGGCTGCGGCGGTGACCGGGACTGCCTTGCCTGGGGCGACATGGCGGCGCACCACGGTCTTGAGGCGGTCGTAGACGATTGCTGCCGGGACTCCGCCGAAGTGGTCGAAGGCCCGTCGGTGGCAGTCGAAGAACGTTGCGGCATCCATTGAGGTCACGAAGCAGCAGAACGGGTCCCGCGAGTACGACAGCGTCATGTGGAACGAGTAGACGCGCACCCCGGTGCCCAGCAGATCTCCCTCATCGCCCCAGTCGACCTGCGCTTGGGCCCCGGGCAGGGTGGCGATGCGGCGGTGCAGACTCCCCGCTCCCGGTTCGTCGAGGCCGAGCTCGGCGCGGATCTGGGGGCGGCGGGAGCGGCAGTAGGTCTTGACCCGTTGATAGTGCACATGCACGTCGTGCTCGTCGGCGAGACGCTCGCAGATCACGGTGGCTCTGAGGTCGATGCAGGCTCGCAGCATCGCATCGATCAGCGCTGCGATCATCTCGGTGATGGCCACCTTCTGTGTGCCCTTGCGCGAGGGCGCCGACGGCGGCGCCGTCGGGGCATCCTCGGCCAGGTACTTGCGTACCGTGCGCCAGTCGCAGCCGCACTCGCGACCGATCTCGGCATACGTCATGCCCGTGGCATGCAGCTGTTTGAAACGTCGGATATTCATCCAGGACTCCTGATCCAGGATCATGGGGGTGGGCCACCCTTCGGAAATCGTCAACTTGCCGGAAGACGACTCCACGGGTGGCCCACCCACCTCGGCGAACAACTACGGAACGCCGAACACCGACCTACACATGAACCTGTCCCCAAACCGACACATCAGGGTGTACGCGGACATCAGGAAGGCGACCGAGGTGACGCCGGGCCGGGAAAGGGCGAGGTCGATAAACGGCATCCGGGCGACCCATGAACCTGGTTCGATGGGGGTGTTGGTGGACTCGACACCCAGGGCCAACACACACAACACGGCCACAGCCACGGAGACACCGAAGACGCTCAGCCTCAGCAGGAGGATCAAATACGACTCCGCTGGAGACTCGGTGCCCCGGCCCAGGATAGTTCGGGAACGCTTGTACGCGGTTCTGAAATGCGAGTTCGGAACTATCCAGGCATTGTCTGGCGCATCGCGGACGACCCAGTCTCCCGCAGTCGCGGTTGATGTGCCTTCCTGGGACACCGCGACCTCGCCAGTCTTCGCTCTTCTGGCTTCCAGGACGGAGCACCGCTCCCACTTGTCCGCCTCGACATGCCGGTGAGATGCGCGAAAAGCCTGGTCGGACACGGTTCTTTGTCCCCCGCTGGCGTCCTCGACGAGCCAGTCCCCCGCCGCCCCCTCCATCCGGTCGTCGGCACCTGTCTTCCAGACCGCGGCCACGTCCTGCCGGCGAGCGGTGACGGTCCCGACGCGCCGATAGCGTCTCCAGCGCGATCGCGATCTGCAGTCCACGAACTCCCCCCACCTGTCGATGACCATCGCTTTCGGCGGCCCCTTGACCAAGTCTGGACGCAGGCACCGATCTGCACCACAGAATTACCTGAAGACCGTCGAGTGATCCGCACGACAACAATCGAAATGTGGACGACTTGTAGTGAGTGAACGAGCTCCCCGCGAGAGCGAGATCGAGGCGGGGGTAAGCGACCTGAGCCGGTGGAATCCGAGCTGCAACGGAAAAGCGACCGCGTTTAAAGAATGACTCGGAAACCCGGCGTGTCGTGGTAGCCACCGGGCGGCCGGCGCGCCGACTGCCCCGCGCAACGCCTAACCATGTCCGACGTTCATACGACACGACGGACGGCAATGCGCTAGACCACGCGGTTTGCCGGGGTTCGGACTGGTCAGTGGGTTAATCTTCAATCCTTCATTCTTGGTGTGCCGAACGAAGGAGGGCCATGCTCCGTCCCAGCCTGCGTGCCAGGAGGCTCAAGTGGATCGGCGTCGTCATCGTGCTCGCCGCGTCGACACCCCTACTCACGGGATGGGGCTACGGTTCATGGTGACTCGATGGCGGGATAGGTTCCGTATGGCTCGTGACCGGATCGGCAAGGCCTTGGAGTCTACAGTCGAACCGCCCGTGCGCGGTTCGATCCGCGAGACGGCGGTGAGTGAGCTCGCTGAGTTCATCGTCCGCGAAAGTCGGGTGCATGACGCCAAGGACGCCGTCCGATGCGATCTACCCTCGGTGGTCCGTGTCGAAACCGGCGTCGAGCATGCAGATGCTGATGTTCTTCTGGCCTCCGACCTGGTGCGGCGGGTCCGCGGGGAGTTGCGTCGCCGGATACTTGCGGATGTGCAGAAGCTCGCTGCCAGGAGCGATGCGATCGTTGACTTCTACGGACTCGACGACCTGGTGATCGCTGTCGAGCGAGCGGACCTCCCGTCGAAGGCTCCGCGCTTCGAAGTGCTCCAGCCTTACCGGGGAGGGTCACGAGTGGGACCCGTACTCGAACTGGACTGGATGGAAAAGGGGAGCGCAGTAGTCCGGCAGGTGACCGTTCTGAACCCGTTCACAGTCGGACGGGGTCTGGAACCGTATGACGCCGACGTGACGATTCCCGATCTCGACGAATTCCTCGCGGTCTCGAGGGAAGCACTCGAGGTGATCCCCATTCTCGCAAGTGGGGCGATGCACTGTCGCATCACAGGCACGGCAGGGGCGTATCACCGCGCTGCGGGTGGGGCACCTGTGCACATCCGGGTCAACGGCGTGATCGAACTCGTACCCGGGGATGAGATCTGGCTGACCCCCGATGGGTCAGCGATCCTTCGTTATCCGACTGACCCGGAGGGGAGGTCATGATCGTCGGAACCAATCGCGACCGGGCCACCGGCAGTTCCGCCAGCGTCTTCGGCACCGCCTTCACGGTCCTGCTTACCGGGTTGAGTTTCGTGGCGACGAGTCGGCACCTCGATCGCGCGATGGACTTGTCGTGGTGGCTGACCCTGGGCGTCCTCGGCGTGATAGCACTCAGTACCCACCTGATCGTGGCGGGGGGACGAGGTTGGCGATCCGTCCTGGTCGCGCGGATCGTCGTGGTGCTCTGCGCAGGAGGAATCGGTACGCAGGTCGTTCTCGGATCCACCGGGCGTGGACTCATGATGGCCGTGTGGCTCGCCGTGGGGATCGCCGTAGGCGATGTAGTGGGACGGGTATTGGTCAGGATTCCGCGTCCCCATTGGGTGTGGTGGATCGGGGGCGTCACGCTCGCAGCATTCCTGATGAGACTTGCTCCCGCGGTCGGCGGACTCTCCGGCTTTAGGCAGGGGTCAATCGGGGGCATAAAGGTCACGGAGTTCGCCCGTTTAGGATTCTTTGTCGCGGCTGCGCTCTTCGCGACCAAATCGTCGGTTGCGGGTGCTGCGATGGCAGGCATGCGGACTGCCAGTGGTCGGTGGTCCCGCCCGATCACCCAGGGAATTCTGGTCGTTGGAGCTGCGGTCTTCTTGCTTCTCGCCGGGGTGTTTGTCGGTGCAGGCGACATCGGGCCTCTCGCCATCGTGATATTCGCGCTCATGGTGATGCTCTATCGAGTCCACGGCAGCCCGATCCGTCGGCCGCTCCTCGCGGTGGGGATCGCGGGAGCCGCGTTCACGCTGGTCCTTGACCGTGACGAGACCGGAGGATTCAAGGTAGTCGGTCGAGTGCGAGATTTGCTGGAGGCGTGTCCGGAGGGGGCGTCGCCGTCTCAACTCTGCCTGGCTCAGCGGTCGATGTCCTTCACGGGGATGATCGGCAACGGACCGGGGTCCGCTGCGCTCGCGTTCGCGGTACCGGCCTACCGGTCCGACTACATCCCGGCGACCGTTGTCGCGTTCTGGGGATATGGGGCGATCATCGGGCTCCTCGCGGTGTCGCTCCTGATCCCGTACCTTCTCGCGAAGGAGGCGGCGCGGCGTAAGGATCTCCCAGGGATCGCGGTCACGGGGGCGGCGGCCATGTTGCTGCTCCCCATGTTCTGGTCGCCCCTCGCCAACTTCGCGATCCTGCCGATCAGCGGCATCGACATGCCGTTCGTCTCGGCGAACGGGGCGGTCCTCCTCGTATCGGTGGCGTTAGTGTCGATGTCGATCGCGCTCTTGTCGTCGTCCGCCTCCGATGTCGTTTACGGCCACGATTCCTATGGTGGATTCGCTTCCGGGCCTGAACGAGAAGTGCACAACGGGCGAGAGGTCCGGAAGATGGTCGGAGCCGTGGCCGTCATGTCCTTGGCGGTCCTGATGATCACAACCGTCGTGAAGTGGGTTGATCCGCAGTCCCGGGTGTATGGCGAATCCAACTATCGCAACCGGGGCGCGATCGTCACCTCGGACGGGCAGGTCTTCGCGTCGCCGTCCTACAGCGGGGGTCTCAGGAACTACTCGAACGGTCGCCTGGTGGCAGACCTCGGGTTCTTCAGCCCCTTCCAGAAGGTGGGTCAGGGACTGGAGTTCAGCGTGTCCGGTGCCGCCACCTGCGGTCAGACTCACGTGCTGCCTTGGAAGCCGGAGTGCGGACGGACCACCGTGGTCTCCTCACTGCACATGGGTCTGCAGCAGCGGATGTACCGTTCCCTCGACGAGACGACAGCCCTCGCGGGTCTTTCCGCGACGATCGTGGTGATGGACGCCGAGTCCGGGCAAATCAGGTCGGTCGCGTCCAAGGAGTCCGGGTCCACTCCCTCTGCACCGGTGAGTATCGGCTCGATGGGGCCGGATCTGAACTCGGGTGCCTATGAGGTCGGGCCCACGGGAAGAATTATCACCGACGGGGACCCGATCGCGTTCGATGCCTCGGTGAAAAGACTTGCGGACAGCAAGGTGGAAGATGCGGCGGAGTCGGGCTCCCCGGACCTTGGACGTCTGCGGGAACGGGCCGCGTTTGTCTCTAGTCGGCAGTTGGAGAACGTCTTCGTGAGGGCGCCTGAACAGGCACGTGCCTCTGCCGGGTCGGTATTCAAGATCGTCACCGGGACGGTGGCTGCACTGGACGGAATCGAGCCGGTCGAGCCGCTGCCGAGCCCCTGGGTCATCCCGGTACCGGGAGCGGAGCCTGCTGTGATGCCCAATGCATGGGACGGACCGTGTCAAGGCCAACGCGTACAGGACATGCTCTCTCAGTCCTGCAACACTGTGGCCGCATGGATGGCAGTTCAGGCGGGCGCTGAGCGCATGAACGAGGTGGCCGCGTACTTTGGCGTGACCTCGGACATCGACCCGCTGCGCTCCGGTCGCGGCGACTCGAATCCGCTCAGTGGCCTCGTCGGACCGGCGGACCCGACGAGGCCGGAAGTGGACCTCTACTCGTTCCCGGATAGCCCGTCGACGAGTGGATTGTCGGCCAATGCTGACGCACCCGCACTTGCTCGCGCGGGATTCGGGCAGGAGGGAGTTCGGCTCTCCCCCGTGACGGTCGCGGGAATCGGGGCGACGGTCGCCTCCCGTGGCGGTGGCGGTCGACCGACGTTGGTCCACGGTTGGTGTGAAGGGTCGTCGCTCACGGACTGGTCGTCACCGCGGCGTCCAGAGCCTGCCTTCGACGGCGCCGAGCGATTCGGCGAGGCGCTCGATGTGGCCTACGAGGGAATGCGTGGAGCGGTGGCGCACGGTACGGCGACACGTTTGGCCGGCGTACTCCCGGCCCACGAGCTCGCCGCCAAGACCGGCACTGCGGAAGTGGAGTCGACTGATCTTGTGCCTGCCAGTGAGGACTCGTGGATGGTCGTCATCGTCGACCGTTCCACTGTGGTCGCGCTGGCTGTACAGCACAGTGCCGAAAACCGATTCCCCGGTGATGGGATTGCGACTGAGGTACTCGCGGGCTGGCTGCCCGGGATCATGGAGGAACTCGAGGGAGGTCGGCCCTCCGACAACGTGTGCCGCACGGATGTCGACGGGTGAGTTGAACTGGTCGTTCAGCCTGTCGAACCGGCGACGACAACCGCCCACACCGCCAGGAGGGACACCGCAACGCGAATGACGATGAGTCCGGTGGCGATCTTCCGGCCGACGGATCGACCGAATACGTTGGTGAGTGGTCGCGCTGCATACTCCGCGAGGAGGATGCAGGCGGCGCAGAACACACCGAAGGTGACGCCCTGAGTCGGCGACCACACATGTGCATCCGTCCAAGGCGCTCCACCGGCCCACGCGACGGCAAACCAAGGGGTCAGTGCGGTGACAAGGCGTCTGACCTCGTCAACTCCACTAAGTACCCCGAGTAGCCAAGCCGTCGGCACAGCAACCGCACACACCCAGACAACCGAGGTGATGGTCGGGATCGCCACACCTGTCGAGACCATCGCGATGAGGGCGATGAGTACAGCGGATACGGTGGCCCAACGGCGCGCACGGACCCACAGTCGGCGAAGTGCCACCTGCGACGAGGCCGAGGACGTCTCCAGTCCAGAACCGTAGACCATCACCTCGTAGTCAAGACGCCGGGCGATGAGAACGAGAACGGCCCCGGATCCGAGCATCGCACCCAGAACCCACCACGGCGCAGGGCTGCCCAAGGGGAGCGAACGCCCCAGGCCGGCGAGGATGAGAGCGATGCTGAATGCGGTGGGCACGAACGGCGACAGACGGTGGAATTCGTTCACCGGTCAGCGCGCCCCCACGGCAGATTCCACCGTCGGCGACGGTCACGGTCCGGCCCCGGCTCATCGTGGGGGCGAGGCGGCAGCGTGAGGGTGTCGCCGACCGATGTTCGTTCTTCGGCGTGTCGAGGATCGGGGTGCCCCCGGTCCTCCAGGTGACCCGGCCCCGAAGACATGTGCGGAACCAACGCCTCAACGCACCGCGGAGTCATGGCGAGGTACTCCCGGGCGATCTGAGCAAAGAGATGGACGAAGCTCTCCTTGCCGACGACGACGATGAGGTCATCGCACCACAGCCACAGCGACTGGAGGCCGTCTGCGGATCCGTCGACGATTGCGGATGCGACCGTACGCAGTCCGTCGGCGTCGAGTCGCCGGGCTAGTTCCACCGAGACGCGGGTCGATGGTCCGCCGGCGAGCGCGAGGCGCGAGACGAGAGCCGGCCCTGACCTCGGGTTAGCGAGTACGGCCTCCACCAGTCCGTCGGCCCGCGCGTCGAGTGCGGCGTCCGCGGCCAGAGAAAGGATGCGATCTTCGGGGAGATGCGTGAGGAGTGCGACGTGATCCCGGTCGGCGAGATCCATGACCACGTCCTCGTCGGGAATGCCCGCTGCCTGCATGCAACGTTCGATCCATGCCGCGAGAACGCTGGCGTCGTCGGGGGAGAATGCGGGCCGGCCCACTCGTGCCCCGGCTGCGGCGATCAGTCGCTGGAGTTCGTCAGGACCGGCCGAGCTCTCCTCGATGCGGAGGTACGTCGACAGCAGGTTGAGCGGGATCCCCCCGGACGATACCTCGCGGCGGAGCAGTTCAGCGTCCACCTCGGGGTCGCTGTTTCGTGCCAGCGCGAGCAGGTCGCGGTCGTCGTCGCCGTGCCGGACGAGCCGCTCGACTAGATGCACACGTTCCACCACCGGCATGCTCCAGTAGGCATTAGGTGACCTCCGGGCACCGTCGGCGGGTGCGGGTGCAGGTGCGGTTGCGGGGGCGTCGCGCAGCGCGATTCGGAGGTGCTCAGCAGACCATGAGTCGGGCGGTGTCGTCTCGATCTCGCGGGCGAGGACCCACCTCCACAGGGCGCGGAGGGAAACGTGTGCGTCGCTCCCGGGGCAGTGAGGTAGCGCCTCGGGGTCAGCGGACACCAATGCCAGTGCCATTCGCTGAGTCCAGCCCGGGAGCTTAGGTTCCCTGGTCGTTCCGCCGACGAGGTCGACGACAGGGGCGGGTGCACCGGCCGGGGCGCGACCGGGGGCCAAGCCGAACGTGAGACTGGGTCTATCGTCCCGCCAGGCACGCAGTTCGGTGGTGAAGGTGACATGGGCGCGCAGTCCGACCGGGAGGCGGTCCAGGACCTGGACGAGGTGCGGCACGGTCGACGCCCTGTCCGGGACGACCGCGCACGCGGTAGGCACGCTCGCGGCGTCGTTGAGACGCGCGAGCACCACGCTGAGGATCGTGGTGAGTTGGACATGATTGAAAGGGGGGTTCTGCCTCACGGAGACGAGGTTCTCGTCGTCGGCTCGAGGGATGAGGCGGTCGTTGGTCAGGGCGAGGTCGTTGAGTGCGTTCCGGGCCGGCGCGCGATTGATCACCTGCATCGCCTCGGTTCGCTTGAGGAACAGTCCGGCGAACCACGTGCGGGAAGCGACGACCAACGGATCCCAGTTGCCAGCCGACACTGCGCCGCTCACATCGATCACGTGAATGAACTCGCCGCCTGCTCGGGCGACGTCATCGGATGTCCGGTAGAGCGCGAGGGTGCGTCCCTCCGGGGTCACGACCACAGACCGGGCGCGGCTGCTGGCGACTTCCGGCCCGATGCCGTCGCGGGTGTCGGCAAATGTCCACGTGAAGTCGACGGGTGGCCAGCCACGTGACGTAGCGATCGGCCCCACCCCGGACCCACCGGTGAGGGTGTGGTCGATCCAGCCCCAGAATGCCTGAGGGGCAGACGGCGGCATCGTCATCCCAGAAACCCTCTCCGCGGATAGATGCGGTTCCCGGTGAACTCTCTTGGCATGTAGCCACGAGAGGTGAGGATCGCAGCGAGGGGATTGAAGAGACCGCGCGGAGAAAAGTGTGCGTGACGCAGAGGACGGTTCTCAGCGTTGACCACCTCCCCGAGTTCGTCGAGGACCGGCTTGGCGCCGTCCTCGGTCATGTAAGCCGGCCCTCCCGACTGCGAGACGGCCACGTACCAGGGATCCTCCACCGTGGCATCGATGTGGCCGGCCACAGCGCTCATCGCGGTGTCGATGTAGCGGTGCACGATGTCGTGGTGGCGCGCGAGTTCCTCGAGAGTGGTGGCGCTCGAGTCGGCGGCATTGCCGACGTACAGACGGTCGTGGTCGTGTCCTGCGAAGTCCGACTTCGAGAGGACGACGACTGGAGTGACGAGTGGCATGCCCACCCTGGGTCGTTTGCGGACATTGGTGTAGTAGTCCCGGACCACGTTGAAGACACCGTTGACAGCCTTCGCTGTGAGAGCGGTTTCTGCGACCTGAAGGGTGCCGTTGCGGGAGAGACTGATGGCGGCGGCCCTTCTTTCCTCTGGGGTCCACCCGGCGACGGGCGGGATCATGTAGAGGTGCGCGTCGGCGAAAGCGATGTGCAGGTTCCGCTCCGCGTTTTCCGGGACCACGATCTCGTTCTGGGTCTCGCCGGCGACATCGACAAATACCATCGTGATCTCTTCCGTCTCTCCGGGAACCTTGACATCGAGGACGATGGGGAGTTTGAGAGCGTCCCTCTCTGCACGAGTGCGGTCGACGGCCAGATCTTGCTTATGCGCGTCGTCGAGCAACTTGAGCGCGTCCGCCCACTGGACGTTGTCCTTCGGGGTTTTATTCGTCACGGTGTAGCTCGGCGGGAGCCTGCCTTCACCCGACGCGCGGACCAACGAACGCAGATAGGAGGTCTTTCCCGATCCCGACGGGCCGATCATCGCGACAAGGAGGAAGCTCTTCCCGCTGAGTTGTCGAGGATCGATCGGGTGGTCATTCTTGCACGAGATCTTGAGCCCCAACTCCTCAAGCCAGTTGTACGCGGCCTCGTCGAGCGTCTGCTCCGGGGCGAAGAGATTGTCGAAGTCAAAGCGTCCCGCGATGCCGACCCTCTTCATCGCCCGATCGGCGTCGATGCGTTCCCCGGTCGTGAGGTCGATGGTGACCGCGGCGCCGCAATTGACGCAGACGGTATGGCGGATCTGCCCCCGTGCAGTGGCCATGCGGATCTCCTGAAGTGGGTCGGTGGATCGGTCAGAGTGAGAAGAAGATGCCAAGTCCGAGTAGGAAGCCCAGCGTGGCCCCTCCAGCCGCGAACTTGACCGCTATACGTCCTATTCGCCGCATCTTTGGATACCTCCACAGGTTTCCGCTGGAGGCGACCGGGCCGGGGATGGGAGGAAGCCGGTCGTGGTTCACGTGACGGGGCATGAGGTCTCCTTGAATCAACGCGGGTTCACCTGGGGAGAATCGCCAGAACAGCGAGTGTGAGCAGTAGAACGACGAGAAAAGAGACAACCCCCGAGGCGACGATGAACGCGAGAGCGTGGAAATCGGAACGGTGCGCCCATTCGGCGAGCGACAGCTTTCCGGAAGGGTGAGGCACCGGCTCTGCGGAGGCCGCGAGGATGTCACGCACACTCCACTGGGTCGGGTCCTCGGTCCGCCAGTGGAGGGCGGCGCCTCCGCGAGGCATGCCGTTCGAAGAATGGACAATCGTCTCGCGGCCGAGATCCGGAGAGGGCTCTGGAGGACTGGGGAACGCGTCGGAACGGAAGCCGAAATGCTCGGTCGGGCGGGCGGGTTCTGGTTCCGGCGAACGGTGCGGCTGCGTCGACGGCGGCTTCATCGCGGTGTCCGGATCCAACACGACTGTGGGCGAGGAGGCCTGTTCTGGAAGGAGATCGTCGGCGAACACCGCGGTGAACTCTTCGCTGGTCGTACAGACGACAGGCAGCAGTTTGAGGGGCTCGCCGGGCACCGCAGCCGGATGGGGCGCCTCGACCACGACGTCGCGCCCGGTCTGGCCCGTCAGGGCCCGGAGCGCGTGGTCGAGGCTTCGGACGATGGTGATGGAATCCGTCGCCGTCTCGGTGCCGGGCCACCGATCCCCACTCCCGGGCGCGGGCGGAGCATTTCGGTGACACCGGTTGATGAGGGCGAGCAATTCTGACGGCACCTTGTCCTGCAGAACGGAGAGTCCACGGTCGAGTTCCCCGAGCGCGCCGGACGTCGTCGGCGATCCGATGTGCATGGGGTTCTGAATGTGTTCTGCGACCGTGAGGAGCGTCTCAGCAGCGACCACCGAGAAGGCGTACCAGTCGTCCTTGATCCCTCGAGGCGCGTAGGGGTCCACCCCGGGACGGCAGTACTCCGGCGTGAGCTGGCGGATCATCCGAGTCTCACCGTCGTCGATCCGCTCGGTGGCACCCAAGTCGATGAGCACGGCTGCAATTCTAGGATTGTGCCGCAACTGGGGCTGGTCGTCCCGATAGGTGACGTACAAGTTCTTGGGCTTGACGTCCGCATGGCAGAAACCGGCTACGTGCAGATCTCGCAGGCCACAAGCCACCTGGTAGAGAAGAGCCAGTGCGGCCTCGACCGACAGGGGGAAGTCTTCATGTCCGCGGAGGAGATGCTCGCGGAGATAGGCGAGGAGCGTCATTCCCTCCAGGCACTCCATCACCAAGTAGGATTGGCGTGGTACCGGAGACGCTCTCAGGACGTCCACGACGTGCTCCGAGTTCACCTGCCGCGTGCGCTCGAGTTCCGTGCCGAGGTAGGCGCCGATCCGATGGTCTCCGGGATGATCCGCCTGGAGGTGGTCCTCGAACTCCTCCGTGAGGAACTTCATGGCGAACCGATGTCCAGAGGTGTCGACCGCGCGATAGACCACAGCGGACCCGCCGTCGCCCAGGTGGGCGTCTAGGAGGAGCCCGTCCGCCTTGTCTCCGACCCTGAGGCAGTCCTCGCCGTGGCCGACCTTGATCAACGGGGCGCGATCGCTCCAGAACTCGGTCATGCGTGTGTCCACCAGTCCCTCGAATAAGGAAATTCCTAGCTGCTTGATGATAAGCGCTCCTTGCTCGGCAGGGTGTCAGCTGGACAGATGACGCCGGGAAGGGTGAGCTGACACGCCCCGAGGCAATCGCGAGCGGAGGAGGTCTCGCCGGACGTTGGACCACTCGTCTTCTGGCGGGCCCAGGGCGCCGGTGGCGACCAATGTGGTGAGCGCGACCTCGGCGGCCGCTTCCGGTGAGTTGGCGTCGCGGCGGGCGCGCGCGAGATCGAGACCGAGCCATGCGTCTCCAGGCCCGTCGTTCCCACCGCGGTGTGCGATCGCAGCCAGTTCGGCGTCCTTCCACCCCGGTTTACCGAGCCGGCCGTGTGAGTAGAGCGCCTCCAGGTGGTCTCGACGGGCCCCGGGTTCGACCGGGGGAACCGTGGGGAGTAGGAGGTCCAGTCGATGGAGAAGCGCGCCGACGGTGCCCGTGCGCTGAACCGTCGGAGCCCCCTCCTCGGAGTGCCTGTCCAGGACCCGCCGCGCCGTGGCGAGTTCTCCCACTTCTGTCATGCATGCCGCGAGGACAAGACCGGACCGCCTGCGGAACTCGGTCCCGTCGGGGTCCAGCGCGCGAGCGGCGCGGGCGGCGAGCAGTGCGCTCGACGTGTCCCCCGCGGCGAGGAACGAGGGAACAGCCGACACGAGGCACTCCGCCATGTCGACGTCTTGTGCGTGTCCGGCGTCGAGTTGCCGGATCGCATCCCTGGCCACGTCGGGAGTCGGCTGCGCATCGTCTACGGCGCGCAGTGTCGTGAGGAACGGCGTCGGGTCGAAGTCTTCGGCAGGAAGGTCTGCCGGGTCGGGCTGGATTCCGAGCGCCTTGCCGGTAGCGAGGAAACTCCCGACTGCGTCGCCGTCTCGGGCAGTGACCGCGCATCGGACAGCGTGGACGAGCACCCTGCGGAGTCTGGAGATGTCTCGGGTCAGGTCCGCGAGAGTGACGACCCTTGTCCAGTAGCCGAGGAACGATGGGGCGATCGCGGCGCCAGGGTGTCGGTCGGCAGCTGCGAGGATCGCATCGACCGCACGGCGTCTGGCACCGAAGCCGACCTCGTCCGGGTCGGGAAGGGATTGGGTGACACGGAGAAACGTGTGGCGGGAGACAGTCAGTTCGAGTCCGAGGGAATCTGCCAGGCTCGCCTCGTCGCCGCTGTCCCACGGGATCCCCCAGGGCGCAACCCCCTCGGGATAGTCCTCCGACGCGCACAGCCGGACGAGATCGGCGAGGCTCCCCACCCGTATTTGGACTGCGTCGTCGCTCATCTGCGGCTCCTGGGCCTATGACGTCCGCGTCTTCCCAGACGGTGGGCGTCGCGTGCGAGGTCGCGAAGATTGCATTCGAACGGCTTCCCGGACAACCCGCCGCGAAGGGCGATCGTCACCTCACAGCGCACAACCCCTCGAGTGCTCCGACGTGCCAGGAGCATCAGGAGCGGGTAGCGGAGTGGGTCCGACGCGAGCAAGTGGGGAAGGTCGTCGGTGTCTCCCGGCTCGGTCGTGGTGTCGACGACGACGACCGGGACGGACTCCGGGAGTGAGGAGATCATCTCCGCCACCGTGATGTCCCTGATCGGCACAACCTGTTGATGGCCACCGGGGCGGGTGGTGGGATAGCCGAATCGCCAGCGCTCGTCCTCGGTCGCGGCGTCCACGAGCGCGGTGAGGAGACGACCATCGACGGCGGCGATGGACATCCTCGTCGTCACCAGCGACACGAATGCCGCACGAACCTGTTGAGGGGTCGACGAGTGGTGGGCCCGGACCGATCGTCGCAGGGCACGGTGGGCGGCCGACTGAGCCACTGCCAGCGTGGTGGCGAGTACCCCGCCGGCGGGGACCGGAGGAAGCTCGTCCTCTCCGAGCAACACCGCCACGAGCAGATCGGCCGTGGGGACGATCACCGTCCCGTCGACTGCGCGAAGGTCGACGGGACCGATGCGCACGCGAGTACAACCCGAGCGCGGATGGGTGACGTCGGTATGAGAGAAGTGTGGCTGATCAACGACGGGGAGATTCAGGCGTTGTGCTGCCCGGTACGCGCCGAAGTCGAAGGTGAACAGGCGGACGTCGTCCCCGCTTTCCAGGAGCAGATCAGTGGTCTGGATGACGTCGAAATCCTCCGGGGTCGGATTGAGCGTCACTCTACGGACACGCTCTGCGCGTGGATGGTCGACCGGAACGTCGTGCGTACCGTTCCCAGGTTCAGAGACGATCACCTGCATGATCGCGGGATCGGTGTAGTCGAGGAGACTGCGGGGTTCCGTCGACTCGGTCGCGCCCAGCAACCTGACATCGGTCGTGCCGAAGAGGTTGTACGAGTACACGGGATCGAGCAGCGCCATGGCGAACGCCGCCAGCTCATCACAGGCCTCGAGTTCGCCACGGGCGCCGGCGCGTGCGGACAGCGCCGCGAGTTCGGCGACGGTGACGAACGGGGACGTGACGGCGAGTTCGGGATCGGCCGTCTCGTCCGCCTGGCCGTTCCTGAGTACCTCCCACGCCTGGTCCTGGCCGTCGTTCAAGGCGAGGAGGGCGTTGGTGTCCAGCACGAGCATTCGCGGGGCGGTCATCGCTGAGACCACCTGGAGACCGCGCGCCTGAGGTGTTGGGCGGTGTCCACCCGGTGGAGGTCGGCGAACTGTTCGAGCGCTCGGTTGACCTCCGCGACGATGTCGAGCGGTCGGCCGCGGTGTCCTCCTTTGAGGGCGATGAACGTCGGGGCGAAGGGGCCCCGGTCGCGGACGAGGTCGGCGAACTCGTCGGTGTCCATGGTCGCGGTGAGGTAGATGATCGGCAGCCGGGATCCCCACGGGTGTTCGCGACGGAGCCGCTCGGCGAGGTGCCAGCCGCGTAGGCCATCCGGCCTGTTGAAGTCGTTGTCGAGAACGAGGACGAACGGACCCTGGCGGTCAGGGAGGAGGTCGAGCGCGTCGTCGAGGTCGAGATAAGCGTCGACGACGAACCCGGCGTCCTCCAGGGTCTCGCGTGTGAGTTCGACGACGTCCGGGTCGTCGTCGACCACCACGACGCGCATCGTCACAGCGGGAGTGGGAGGCGCCGATTCTACTGTCCCGGTCATGTCGTCTCCTCAGGGTGCGGAGGGCAGGGTGTGCTGGGCGCGGCCGGGAGTCGGAGCCGGAAGATCGAGCCGATCGCCTGGCGTGCGGCGGTCAGGGAGCCACCGTGTCGTCGGACGATGTCCGACGCCGCGGAGAGGCCGAGACCCGATCCCGTCGGTGTCCCGGGGATTCCCTGCTGGTCCCAGGAGAGGACGGACGGCGGCAATTCGGAGGGAATTCCATCGCCGTCGTCCTCTACGGCCATAAGCGTCCATCCGTCTGGGGCACGCTCACGGTCGGCCACCCCGCCCCGGTCGTAGGCAACGTGGACGACAATCCGGTCGGTGCCCCGAGCATGTTCCTCTCCTACCTTGGAGGTCGCCGTTCTGGCGTGCGCCTTGAGCGCGTTGTCGACGAGACCGTGGAGGACGAACCACACGAGCGGGGCGGGGACCGCAATCCGCGGGTGCACGCCGACGTGATGGCGCACGACCACCTCGGTGCCCTGAACGGCGGCGCGGTCTGTGAGTGAGGCGACCACGTCGTCGGCGATCTCCACGGCATCGCATCCCCCGGCATCCGCGGTGGGCTCAGCCCATGAGGAGAACGAGCGGAGCTTGTCGTTGAGCGCGCGCAGCGAGGTGACGGCTGTCGTCGCGCGGCCCCCGGCGGTCTCGGCTCGGGCGAGAAGTTCCGCAGCTTCGGCGGACGCAGCGCCGAGTTCGCAGGCGAGTCGGTCGTGGCGCGACGTGATGAGCGACAAGGCCGTCTCCAGCCGGTAGATGACGTTCCCTAGCTCGTGGGAAACCAACCGGTTGTAGTCGCGGATATCCTCCGGGGCCCAGGCCGGCAGCCGCGGGTCATGGAAATCGCACTCTTCCGGTAGGAGGTGTGCCTCAGTGTCCGGGTCGAGGTCGAGGCCCGACTGACGCGCATGATCTGCGAGCGCCTCGGCGGCGTCGTGTCTGCCCCGCGCGACGAGCTCGACTATGGCTTCGTCCGCGAATGCCTCACCGTGGTCGAGTCCAGTCTCGGCGAACTGGGAGCACCGAGCGGTGAGGCCGTCTATCCCGGACTTTCGGGCGGAGGCACGGGCGGCGGCCCGCGCGAGTGCGGAACTCGCGAAGCCGACAGACTCGCGGGCGTAAGCGAGCGTGGCGATCAGGGTGTCCTCGTCTTCGGCGCATTCGACCCGGAGGGCGACCAGCCGCGTCGCGAGGTCCGGCTCGCGGGGCAGGAAGATGCCCGCGGCGGCAGATAGGCGGTCGATCCCCGCCAGGCAGTTCTCATGGGCGAAGGCGCGGCCGAGGGCGAGGAGGGCGGCGGCGCCTGGAGGGATCGCCGAACCACCCCGCGCCGCTGCCGCCGCGGCGTCGACGGCGACGGCAGCGTACGCCCCGGGGAGAGCTGTCGCGGTGTCGACCACGTCGGACGGGTCTTGGAGGAATCGCCGGCGCGAGTCGTCGTCGGCCAGCGCGCGGGACAGGGCGCTGAGCAGCTGAGGCGGCACTGCGGAGGTGGTCACGGGACGACCTCACCGGGATCGGCTGGCGCGGGGACGGCGAGAGCCACGAGCATGACAGTGTCCACGATCGCGGAGACCACGGTGTCGATCGCGTCCGGCAAGACCGCCGGGAACGGGAGCGAGACCGTCACGCAGAGGAAATCACTCGCGACCATTCTCAGTCCCACGCCCCGCCGCACCGCGCAGATCTCGTGTGCGGCGACGTGCTGAGGGGGAGTGGGGGCATCGGCGACCGGGGAGAACAGTTCCAGCCAGCCGTCCACGACGCGGGCGAACACTGTGATCGGGGCGTCCGTCTCGAGGACCGTGCCGAGATCCGGATCGGGCATCGCCTCGGTCCACAGGTAGGGGATCTCGGAGTCGTCGTCGACCCGGCGGAACCCCAGGTCCACCAAAGCGCGGACTACCTCCTCCGTCGTCGACGGCGCAGAGGGGGCGAGAGCGGGGGAGGTCGACGACCGGGGAGCGGGAGGAGCCGGAGGCGCGGGCGCCTCGGCAACGGGAGGGATCAGCGAGCCGGGACCTGAGTGGAGAACCGGGTGGAGAACGGACGCGGAGAGCGATGCGAGCCTGCACGCGACCCTCTCGTCGACGTCGCCGGCGTCGATCGAGTGCTTGTCGAGGAAGCTGTTCAGGTCCCGGGCGGTCCCCTTCCTGAGGATTGAGTCGAGTTCACCGCGGTGCTCGCGGGCGGTCATTCCGGCCAGTGTGATGGGGAAGAGGGACTGATATCGACGCAGAAACTCGGCGGTGGCAGCCGGTTGCACCGACGGGTCGAGGTCTTCGAGGATCGCGGTGAGGTGGCGTCGCTGGCCAGGGGTGCTGAGGGTTAGCGTGTTCTCGCCAACCTCCGCGGACGACCGCGCATACAATTCGGCACGCTCCGTCACCCTCTGCAGATACTGGCGGCGGGCTCGGTCACCGGCCTGCCCCATCCAGTCGAGTTCCGCGCCGATGGCGTCGACGTCGGAGCGGGAGGTGGTGCGGAGGGGGAGCCCGAGGTCTGGGGCGGACGTGTTCACGGCTGGCCGGCCCTGGTGAAGCGCAACGATGTCTGCGATCGCGAGCAGGACCACGCGTTCGCGGCGAGCAGGTGGAATGGCGTCCAGGCAGTGCTCGAGTGCCGCCTCGATCTCGGCCGACAAGACCACGAATTCGTCCTCCGGGGTGCCTCCACCTCGGCGCAGGGCCGACGTCACCGCGCCATGGTGGGCGGCTTCACCAGCGTACGGCCACCACCGACCCGTTAATGTCCTCTTTCTGAATGACAGCGGTGTGTCAGGTCGGTTTGTCAGAATCTATACATCACCACGATCGGCTCGCCGAGGGGATGGACACATGACGGACGACTATGCGTTTCTTTTGGAGCGGTTGTTGCGGCCGAAGCTCTTCCCGGTGTACATCGCCGTGGACACGTCCTCGTCGATGCTCCAAAGGACCCTGCCGAACGGCACGGGGCGGAAGATGATCGATATCGCCAACGACCTGGTGCCCATGATGGCGGAGGAGTTGAAGGAGTTCCCGTCGGTCAATGACACCGCCCGGTTCGAGATCGTGTCCTTTAACACCGTGGCTACGGTGAGGAGCAGGATGGACGAGTTCTCGTCCCTACCGAGCTCGATCGAATTCAAGGCATCCGGCGGAACGCGGTACGCGGCGTTGTTCGCGTTGTTGAAGAGCCGGATCGACGAGCTTGTGGAGTCGACGGACCTCGACACGGTGGACATGTACCGCCCGGTCGTCTTCGTTCTGACCGACGGAGAACCAAAGGACAAGGAGGACGTCCGGGACCTTGCCTTTGCCGAACTCGTCGATCGAGAGTTCGCGGCGGCCCCCCACGTGCTCCAGTTCGGTCTCCGGATGGCCGGTTCGGAGGTGCTCCACAGGTATGCGACCGTTGATCGCCAGACCGGTGAGCCCTACGTGCACTTCCCGACGGATGTGACGGACATCGGCCAGCACTTCCGGGAAGCGGTCTCGTTCATCATGTCCACCGTGATCGGTTCGATCTCCAACCGTCCGGGCGCCATCCAGTTCACGGAACTCGTCAATGGCAGATGACGCCGGGGCCGCCCGTTCCCCCGGGGAGGTTCCTCGCGCCGAGGGGGTCTGGCGTGGACACCGCCGTATCGGGAGGCGGAGTGCGGTCGAGGGCCAGGTGCGCCGGCCGTGGCCGCGGACCGGATCCGGTGGCCCGAACGCCCTGGTGGCGGATGCGGTCGACGTCGGTTCTCTCCGGGTTACCGCCGTCTCGCTGAGGGGGCCGAAGAACACGGACACCTCGCACCCGCGGCAGGACGCCTACGATTTCGGCCTCGCCAGGACCACCGACCGGGTCGTGGTCGCGATCGCCGACGGCGTCTCAGCGGCCCGGCACTCGGATGTCGGCGCGGCGGTCGCCGCCAGGACCGCCGTCGACCAAGTTCTGGGGATGGTGGACAGGAGTCGCGATCCTGGCACTTCGGACGTCGACTGGCACCACCTCGCGGGGGCCGTGTCGACGGCGCTGCGGTGGCGCGCGGGGTCGATGGGCGGTGTCCCGCCGGGTCTGCTCGCCACGACCCTTGACGTGGCGATCGTGGGCCCGGTGAGCGCGGACGGAGATTCTCCGTTCACACGGGCGCGGATCGTCGGTGACTCGACGGCCGTAGTGGATGACGTCAGGGGGATCCGGGTGCTCGGAGGCGCCGCCCATGCCGGCGGGGTGATCGCGGACAGGGGGGTGTCAGTGCTGCCGTCCGACGTCGTCCCGGTGCCGGTCGTGGAGTCCGGGGTGCTGCCCAGGGGATCGGGTTTAAGCCTGGTCACCGACGGCCTCGGGGATGTCCTGGGTGACGGAATGCGGCCGGGGGTCGAGCTCTTCGTCCGGGGTTGGACCAGGGCAGAGAGTCTGCTTGAGCTTGTCGACGGGTCGTCCTTCGTCGCCGCGGGTGCAATCGACGATCGCACGGCGGTCACCGTGTGGAACCGTGACACGACCGGAGCGACGGGGTGATACCGGAATCCGAGCTCCCGGGCCTGGGGGCCGTCATGGGGGACGGTAACTACGGCGAGGTGTTCCTCCTCGACCGGGGCGAGACGGTCTACAAGCGCTACAAGCCCGACACCCTGCACGGCGTGGCGCATGCGCAGGCCCGGTTCCTCGAGACACTGGTCCATGCTCCCGCCGGGTGGGAGGCGGACGTGCGTGACCTGGTGCTCGATAGCGTCGTCTGGCCCACCCACACGGTGGTGGCCGAGGATGGTGCGGCGCTCGGCGTCGTAATGCCGCGGATCCCCCGCGAGTTCGAGGTGAACTCCGAGCGCGACACCGGCGAGAAGCCGAGGTTCTCCCGGCTGGGCGTGCTGTTCGAGCCACCGGGCAGCACGCTGCGGATCAGTAGCCTGGAGGACCCGTCGCCAGGTGATTGGGTGCGCGTCGCGGTGGAGGTGGCGGTACTCGTCGCGGCCCTCCATCGAGTGGGGATCGTCATCGGGGACGTCAGTGCCCAGAATGTCCTGGTGACGCCTCGCGACCAGGGCGCCGGGCGCCGCGTCATGATCATCGACTCGGACTCCTTCCGGCCCGTCGGGATGGCGAGTCCCGTCCCCCAGCGGTCGAGTGAACACTGGATGGCCATCGAGCACCTCCTCGCCCGTCGGGACGACATGGCCGCCCCGGCCGGTTCGGCGAAACACCGCGCGGCACAGGCGAGGCTCTCGACCTGCACCCTGGAGTCCGACGTGTTCAAGCTCGGACTTCTCGTCGTCCGATGCCTGGCGACGGACTGGGCGGTGTCCCGTCACAGTGCGTTCCCGGTACGCAGGGGCGACGTGGGGGCGGTGGTCTCCGGGCACCTCGGGGCGCGGGCGGTGGACGCCGTGTGGGCGGCGTTGGCGCCGGACGCGGGAGATCGGCCCACGGCGGTGGAGGTCGCGTTAGCATTGGCGGGTGCTGCGCGGTGAACCGACTGGTCCTGCTGGTCACCGATCCGTCGACCACCGTGGCGGAGTTCTCCGGAGCCTTCCGCCTCTGGGGTAACGGATGGACCGATGGGGACTCGTTCGCCCTGTATTCCGCTGGCCCCGGATTCCTTGTCTACGGCGAGCCGTTCCCGCGGCAGCCACCCGGGGGGCCCCGGCCTCCGGCCGGGGAGAAGTTCGACGATCAGGTGCTCCTCAACGGTGTGCACGGGATGCTCGCAGAACTCGAGGGCGGGCGTCGGCTCACAACTCTCTGGCTAGCGGGTGCCCCCAGCGCTCGCGAAGATACGATCAGTGAGCTCGAGTCGCTTGGAGAGGTGCTCGATAGGGAGACCGTCGCCCGGACCGTCGGGGACGGCGGCGCTGCCTCCGCACCGTCGACACAGGGCGACGACCACGGGGGACAGGACGGACACGAGGACGATCCCTGGACCACTCTTGGCTCCTGGATCGCTCCCGGCGTCAACTTCGAGGATTTTCCAGAGTCCGACGAGCCGGAAGCCGAGCTTGACCCCGAGCCGGAGCACGACGACGAGCGCGAGGATGGCGGCGATGCGGATAGGGGCGAGAAGGATGATTCGGGGGTCGTCGCCCTCGCCGTCGTTGCCGTTCTGATCGCATTCGTTCTCGTCTCACTTGGCATCCTCGCCGGCGTCGGGTACGGCCTGTGGTGGGGCGTGGGTAAGGCGGTCTCCGCGGTCCAGGGGGTACTCGACGACGAGAGCACCACGGTCGACGCCCCGGCATCGTTGTCGGCCCCTGACGACGACGCACCTCCCCACGCTGAGGATCCTGCGCGACCCAGGGGGGAACTCCCGGAGCCGGTGGTCGGGACCGGGCTGCAGCCGTGGGAATCCGTGTTCGCCTTGGGCGTCTGCTCCGCGGGCCCGGATCCGGCGGGCGGGAACCGCGTGGTCGTTGTGGACTGCGGCGACGAACGGGCGGAGTTCCGGACGGTCGCGGTGTTCCGTTCTCCGACGGCGGCGGACAGTTGCCCCGCCAACTCCTCCGATGAGTTGCTGGTCCAGGGGACGCTCGTGTGCCGGATTCCGGTGCGCGACTGAGATCCCTCCGCAGGCTCCCCGCGGCCACCCCTTGCGTGTCCTTCTGCGGCCCCTTAGGATACGTATCCCTCCCAGGAGCTCTCCATCGGAGCAAGCGACGGTTTCGCGCTCCGCGAAACACATGTCGAGAGTTCGGGGGAGAAATGAACTGGATGAACGGTGGTGTGGGTGGGCGGCCGGGGCTGCACCACGTCGCACCGTTGACCTCACGCGAGGTGGACGTGCTCACGCTGTGGTTCGCTGGGATGTCCAAGGCGAACGTCGGGCGGGAGCTCTATCTGGCAGAGAGCACCGTGTCGACCTACATCGCACGCGCCCGCAGCCGGTACGAGAACTTGGGGCTTCCGGCGGGGACGCAGGGGCTCCTTCTATCGCGTGCGGTGGGTGACGGGCACGTCGACATCGGTACGATCCTGGACCTCGCGGACCGGTGCCGGCGGAACATGGGCGTGGACCTACTGGCCGGGTGACCTACGCCCCTGCGCCTCTCAAGGGGCGCAGGGGCGTCACCATCTCCACGAATGTTCCTCGGGTGCGGACTTCGGTCGTCAGCGATGCGGTGGCGATGGCTGACCGGCGGCCGCGGCCTTCAACTCGCGGAACAGAGGTCAGGTCCAGCGATGATCGGGATCCGGTCCGAGGAATCTGGGAAGTTGTCGGCGAACGCGCGTATCTCAATCGCTACGATCGCGTCCTCGCAGAGCGCGGTGATCGCTGACGTGTCCAGGTGGATGTTTGCCGCCAGGAGCACCTGACTAGAGGGTGCGAGGTATCCGCTACTTACAAAAGTCGTGTCCGAGGCCGGGACACCAGTCGGCCTACGCCACGGATTCAGTCCAAGCGACCACTCGTCGGGGCGTAGAGACAGCCCCGGCCCCGTCAGGACGAGCTGAAAGTGCGGTCTGGTCACCGCAATCTCACTTCTATTGCTCGCCTCAAAGTCGACGACGACCGACGCTGAGCCGTCTTCCGCTGTATCTTCCCGGTTCAAAACCACCACTGAGTGCCCTCCGCTGGGCCGCCGATCCGCGGAAGGATCGTCAACCGATCCCTTCAGCGACGCTATGTAGGTCGCGTCCGGCTGCGCGGATACCCGAAAGAATGCGGCGGTCACGCAGACCGGTTGTCGGTCCGGTTCGGTGCCGTCGGGATTGCATCCGATGGTGACACTTCGGAAGTCCCCGTCGTCGGACAAGGCCGCTGGATATTCGGTGCTCACTGTTTGCCGCTCCCCGTCCAGTATCAGGGCTGTGGATGGCCAGAGACTCAGACTGGGGGCTCCTGGGGTAGTCCTCACGTGGAGCGCGTTGCTCACTGTCCCGGAGGAGTCCTGGATTCGCGTCTCGAGAACAGTTGGCTTCTCTGACACCTGCAAGGGTAGGGAGATCATTGCTTGGGGCCCGTCGTCCGTCCACCCCGGCTGAAGCCCGGAGGAGGGCGCCACCAGGCAGACTTCGTAGAACACGTCCGGCTCGAGCTCGAGCGACTGCTCGTAATTGCTGCTCGAACCGGCGATCCTAATTCCCGAGATCGGCCCGCCGGCGTCTGAGAGGCCGCCGCCGCAGAAGGATTGGAGTAGCGCGCGCGCTTGGTCCACTGCCGCGGGAGTCGTCGGGACGCTGGTCTCGCGTGATCCGCATCCGGCGAGCACTCCGAGAATTAGCGCTGCTGCACATGCTCGTCGATGGCCACCGCGTGAACTCGATGCCCTCTCGGCGTGGACCGAAGGCGCGGCTCTGTCAATTCGGGGCATCATCGGTCCTGGTCGGACCCGGCCGTGAGCCCTGTTCTTGCCGTTTGGCCAGCCACTCGTCGAGGAAGGACCCGGTACCGGGTGGCCCGGAGGAGGTGGAACTCGTTGCCGCAGTTCGCCAGGGCTTGGATGCGGTGATCCGTTCGCGCGCCTTCGATGCCCTCGGTTCCTCGAACAGGCTCACGGCGTCGCGGTACGGGTCGACCAGAGCGCGGTGGGTCTGCCGTGTCACCCTCTCTTCGATCTCGGCACCGCGGCCCTCGCCGTCTGATGCAGTGACTCGTTCGTTGTGATCGATGCGCACCGTGAACGGGGTGGGGGCTACTCCCCCGGCAGTGCGCATGGTGATGGCGCTGAGTGCCGGCAGAGTGGCGAATGTGGAGGGTGGTAGCTCTCCGCCGAAGCGCGCGGAGATCTCGGGGGCGTCGGAGGCTGCGCAGCCGAAGGCCACGGTAGTTCCGACGTTTCCGTCGAGGGCGGTCCGTAGAGAAGGGTCGAGTTGCCCCAGGTACTGGTGCGCTACAACCACTGACAGTCCGAACTTCCGCCCCTCCGAGAGCATCTCGGGAAGCGTGCTGGAAGAGAAGGACTGCACCTCATCGACGAACACCGTGAAGGGTGTGCGGCCCTTCCTTCTCAAGGCAGCCAGCCACATGGAATTCAGGAGGAGGAACCCCAGGAGTCGGGACGAAGTCTCTCCCAGTTCGGCTTTGGACAGGTCAACCAGAATAATGCGGCCGGAGTCCATGGCCTCGGCCCAGTCCACCGAGTTCTCACCCGTTCCGAGGATTCCGCGCATTGCCGGAGTGCCGTCGAAGGTGTTGAACTTCGAGGAGATCCAGGAATTGAGTTCGCCGAACTCGGCGGATCGCCGTACAGCGGGCTCGTTCTGCAGGAATGCCTTGAGCCTGGGATCGTCGACGAGAGGCGAGGAGCTGAGGGCATCAATGAGCTTGGTGTCCGACATGAGCATCGGAACGTCGAGGAGGCAGGCCTTACCCTCGCTGATCAGGTGGAGAGCGCGGAGAAAGAGGGAGACCCGCTCCTTGAACCGGGGGCCCACGATCCCGGTGTTCTTGGGGTCGAACATCTCCTGGAAGATGTCGCCGATTTCCATGATCGCCATCTCGCGGAGCTGGTCGTCGGCCACCGCGAGGGAGTTGATCCGGATGGGGTTGGCGGTATCGCCGGCACGGATCACCCAGGTGCGGTCCACTGCGGAGTCCGGGAGTTCGGCGAGGATGCGGTCGACCAGGGTGGCGTGGGGGTCCAGGACGATAAAGCCCTCGTCGGAGTTCGCGATGCTCTGGGCGAGCGACGCGACAAGTGTCGACTTGCCCGTACCGGTGCGCCCTAGCACGTGAATGTGCCGGAGCCGTTCGCGTGCGGTGAGTTCCACGTCGATGGGGTGCCCCGATGGCGACGCTCCCACGCCGACTCGGATGGGAGTGTCGACTCCCGGGGACGCCGGCCCCGAGGTGGTCAGGCGCTGGAGGGGAATGGCCGCAGAGGGGGCGGTCCGCATTCCTGCGACACCGCTGCCGATCGCCACCGGGATCCGCACCAGCGCACTCACGCCGTCGCGTCCGACGAGAAGCGGGGCGACGCCTTCAGCCGGTTCAGATGCGACGTGGAAGCCCGGAAAAGCGCGGCGAACAGCCGCCCGTACGGAGAGGGGGATCTCGTCGTCGTCACATTCCAACCGTGGCTGCACCAACCATTCCTCTTCCGACACGCGGTCGGGGTCGGCGCCCTGGATGGTCACCACGTACCGGACGGTCGGATGGCGGGCGAGGAGACCGGTGAGCTCATTGGTCTGTGCCGCGAACAGGGTCCACGGTTCGGTGGTGCCCCACCTGGCGGCGGGCTGCGAAACCGGTGCGCCGAAGCCCACCGGGCGGCCCGGGTGGTCCGCCACGAGCGGCCACGACCGAGGCGGGGATGTGCGGCCAGTCTGGGTTGATATGGGCTCGACTTGCGCGACTGGTGTGAGGATCTCTAGGACGGATTCGGTGAAGGTGGCCGGTTCCTGTTGGGTGTCGGCGTGTATATCGACGACGACGTCTGGGTCACCGTTCCGGGTGCCCGTGCGGATGGTGATGGCGCCTGTGGGCAGGATTGCCGCGATGGACGCGAGCGCGTGGGGCACTGATTCCGCGAGCTCGGGTCCGTCCGTTCTGCCCAGTATGCGAACCCCAGACATCAATACACCGCGGTGTGTCGTGGTGGGCGACATCAGTACAGTTCCTCCCCGGTCGCAGCTTCCTCGGCGCGGTCTGCGGCGTGTGCGACTGCGGCGATTGTCTTGAGTGTCGACTCGATGGTGAGCCCGGCGTAGGCGAGCCCGTGTCGGGCGATCAGCAGATCGTCGTGGGTCACCGCGCCGACACCGACGAAGTCGGACAGCGTATGGAGCGCTGTGGCCAGTGCGCTCTGATCAAGTCCCTTTCCCACCGTGGTGTAGACCTCGGCCCAATCGGCGGTGCAACTCCGGACGGTGAGCACCTGAGATCGGCCCGACGAAGTGGGGAAGAAGAATGTGGCAGCCCGGTCGCTGGCAAGGTGGCATTCGAAGCGCGACTCGAGAAAACCTCGTACTTGTTGCCAGTCACGGAGGCGTTCACCCTCACTGCGGCCTACGGGCGGCTTGGACAAGGTATCGGTGGACACTGTCTGCGCCGGGTCGCAGGCAGCAGACGGATCGGTGGAGATGATCCGCTCGGACACCTCGTCCAGGAGTTCGTTGGTGATCGACCTCGTCGTCTCTAGGTAATCCGGTCTGTTGACCTGCAACCATCGGCTTGCAGCCTCCTCGTCCCCGGACTCCAGCGTCTCGTCGAACTCACGAAATTGCTCGTCGGTGAGGCCGTCTGCTAGACGTTTACCCACGCGACTCTCCAGCTCCGAATGAACCTGCTCGGCGAGAGTGGCGATGTCGTTCACTGCCACTCCGGGCAGTCTGCGCCGTAGTTCGTCGATGATGTCCAGGGTCACAGTGCTCCTTCGGCGTGGGGCGAGTACCCGAGTGCGCCCAGACTATGAGGAGCAGGGCCATTGCACTTGGAATAGCCGTTTGTGTCGTCCGTTCGAATGACGCTTGCCACAAGTCAAGCGTGAGCGGAGCCTGACAAACAGCCAACGACATGCGGTCTCGGAAGGTCGCATCCCTGCCGATGGGCTGGCGTCGAGAGACTGCGTATAATGACACGACAAACCCGAGGGGGTGCTGCCTGGAAGAGTAGGACCGATCTCGCTTCCACGATCCTCTGACTCATGGCGCGGCTTTTTCGTGTCGTTCCGCAAATGGAAGCCAATGAAGGCTGGCAGAAGGTGGAGGGACGGTTCGATGGGGCTGTACGAGTCGGCCACTAGTCGGGACTCGCTTGCTGCGGGCTGGAGAGACGTCCTCGAGAGGGTGGATGTGGAATCGCAACCGTCGGTGGCGGTGCGCAGGTTTGCCCGTCGCGCAGATTCTGCATCGCCCCGGGTTTGATGGAGACATCGATTTCCCGGGAAGGGATCATCAAAGCTATGGGAGCACCTCGTAAGTACCCGGATGAGCTTCGTGAACGCGCGACGCGGATGGCGTTGGAAGCATTGGCCGACCCTGATCGCTCGCACGGTGCGATCGTGCGTGTCGCCGAGCAGCTCGGTGTGCACCGCGAAGCACTTCGGACCTGGGTCCGCAAAGCCCAGGCCCCGGGCCAAGACGCCACCTCGGTGTCCGCCGACCGTGACGCCCGTCTGGCGCAGCTGGAGAAGGAGAACCGGGAGCTGCGGCGGGCGAACACGATCTTGAAGCAGGCCTCGGCTTTCTTTGCGGCGGAGCTGGACCGTCCACAGCGCTGAAGGTCGAGTTCATCGACCGCCACAAGGACGAGCACGGTGTCCAGCCGATCTGCGACGCACTGTCTGAGACCAGCGCCGCGATCGCGCCTTCGTCCTACTACGCCGCCAAGTCCCGGCCGCCCTCAGCGCGGTCGGTCCGCGATGCCGAACTCACGGCCGCGATCACCACGATGTACGAGGAGAACTACCACGTGTTCGGCGCCCGGAAAATGTGGAAGGAGATGGGCCGCGCCGGCCACCAGGTCGCCCGCTGCACCGTCGAACGCCTCATGAGAGCCGAAGGCCTCAAGGGCGTCCAGCGAGCCAAATCGCCGCGCACCACCCGCCCGAAGGCTGAGACCGAACGGCCCGCTGACCTGGTGGAACGCAATTTCGTCGCCGAGCGCCCGAACCAACTGTGGGTCGCCGACATTACCTACGTCCGCACCTATGCCGGGTGGGTGTACGCGGCGTTCATCATCGACGTCTACTCGCGGATGGTCGTCGGCTGGCAGCTGTCCAAGAATCTGTACACCGACTTGGCGCTGGACGCGTTGAACATGGCGATCTGGCAGCGCACCCACGCCGGCGACGACCTGAGCGGCCTGATTCATCATTCGGACCGCGGCGTTCAATACCGGGCGCTGCGCTACAGCGAACGCCTCGCCGAACAGGACCTGGTGGCCTCGGTCGGCTCACGAGGCGACTCCTACGACAACGCGATGGCCGAGGCGTTCAACTCGCTGTTCAAGGCCGAGCTCATCCGCAACCGCCACAAGGGGCCATGGCGAGACATCGACGACCTCGAGATCGCCGTCGCCGAGTACATCGACTGGTTCAACCACCGCCGGATCCACGGCGAGATCGGCTACGTCCCACCCGCAGAATACGAAGCCCAACACGCAGCGGTCGAACCAGCACCAGAACCCGTCGACGACCTCGTCGACGCCAGATAACCACCCTCTACAAAACCCGGGGCTTGACATTCCGCCCTCGATCAGTTGGCCTGCGAGCTCCAAGAGGGGCTGTATGAATCGCATGTCAGTGTTTGAGGTGGCGGGTCTGGGGCCTGCTGGCAGGGTCTGGTGTGTCCCGGGTTCTATGGAGTCGGAATTTGTGGATTCTGGCGTCGAACACCGGGAGATGCTCACTAATCTCATCAGCCAGATCCACCTCGAGTCGCGCGGTACCTACGGCGCTCGGCGCGTGCACGCTGAGCTGACTCTTGGCAGAGGCGTCGAGGTTGGCCACAACCAGGTCGAACTGCTGATGCGCCGAGCTGAATTAAAGGGCGTCTCGGGGCGCCGTAAGATCAAGCGCATCAGAGCGGACGACATCTCCACCGACCTAGTCAAGCGAGACTTCGCACGTCAGGGACCGAACCAACTATGGGTCACCGACACTACGGAGCACCCGACTCGCGAGGGCAAGGTGTACTGCTGCGTGATCCTGGACGTCTACTCCCGCCGAGTCGTCGGCTGTGTCAACGGCGGGCGAAAATTGACCCCTACGTGACGGGGTGGTTTCTAGCCAACGACGCAACGGTTGGACACCTCGGAGCCTAGTTCGTCGGTGATGTACTCCAGCGGGGATCGATCGTCGAGGACGACTCTAGGGCGGTGGTTGAGCTCGTCGGCGACGTCGGCCAGGTAGTCGGCGTTGTGGACGGACAGGTTGCTGCCCTTGGGAAGTACTGGCGAAGCAGGCCGTTGGTGTTCTCGTTCGAGCCGCGCTGCCAGGGGGCGTGCGGATCGCAGAAGTAGACCGGGATTCCCAGCGTCGCGGTCACTGAGAGATGCCTGGCCATCTCGGTGCCCTGGTCCCAAGTCAGCGAGCCCACCAGGACCGGAGGTAATGCCGCGAGGGCAGTGGTGATCGCCTGGGTGACGGTAGTCGAATCCGTCGCCGGTAGATGCACCAGGAGGACCATCCGACTACGCCGCTCCACGAGGGTGGCGATCGCGTCGCGGCCTTGGGTCCCGACGATCAGGTCACCCTCCCAGTGACCCCATCGGGTCCGATCTCCTGGCTCAAAAGGGCGGTCATGGATGGTGAGCATGGGCTGTGGCAGATAGGGCCAGTGGGTACGCCTAGTCCGGCGATCCGGTACTTCGATTCCGGCGACTCGGTACTCCTTGGGGCGGGCGGGGTGGTCTGCTCGGGGTGAGGCGGCGCGACTGCGCCGCTTCTTCCTATTTGAGGAGGCTGATGTGGCCGAGTACAAGGCCATCATGACGTTGGCGCTGGCCGGGCATAGCTACAGCGAGATCGTCGCCGCCGTCGGGTGTTCGCGTCGGGAGATCGCGGCGGTGAAGAAGACGATCACCGCGTACGGCATCACCGCCGGCCAAGCGTCGTCGATGAACCCGGCCGAGATCGCCGGGATGTTCCCCGACGGGCGCAAACGCGTCTCGGAGGACTACGCCAAGCCCGATTTTGATCGGGTGCTGGCGTCGATGAAGTTCAACCGGCACTTCACCATCCAGCAGGCCTGGGGCAAATATCTCGCCGCTCCGGCCGGAAGCGGGAAGAAGTACGGGTACTCGCAGTACTGCGCCCTGTTCGCCGAGCACGCCCGCATCAAGGACGTGGTGGCCACGCTGCATCACGAACCGGGTCGGACGATGCTGGTCGACTGGGCCGGCGACACCCTCGAGGTCCTCGACGCCGTCACCGGAGAGGTCACCAAGCTGTACTTGTTCGTGGCCGTCCTGCCGTACTCCGGTGCGGTGTTCTGCCGCGGCTTCACGGATATGAAATCGCCGTCCTGGATTGACGCTCACGTCGCCGCATTCGCGTTCTTCGGCGGGACACCGCAGATGGTGGTGCCCGACAACCCGACCACCGCCACTCATCGGCAGAAGCAGGGCGAGGCGGCCAGGGCTGTCAACGTCCGCTACCAGCAGCTGGCCGACCACTACGGCACCGCGATCGTGCCGGCCCGGGTCCGAAAACCCCGCGACAAGGCAGCCGTAGAGTCAGCAGTGGAAGTGGTCAACAAACGCGTCATCGGCTACCTCGCCGAGGAGGTGTGGACCACCGTCGAGGCCCTGAACGCGGCGATCGCCGACCGCGTCGCCGAGATCAACACCCAGATTCGCCGGGCTGACGGTACGACCCGGTGGGAGAGGTTCGAGTCCGACGAAGCGCCGCTGCTGGCGGCCCTGCCCGACGACGGGTTCGCCACGGTGGAATGGAAGCAACTCAAGGTCGGCCGGAACTATCACGTCTCCTGCGAGTCGCAGTACTACTCGGTGCCGTACACCTTCGCCGGTCAGCTGCTGCGGGTGCGCCTGACCGCGCAGTCGGTGACGCTCTTCGACGGTGACCAGGTCGTCTGCGAGCATTCGCGGCGCCACGGCCGCAAGGGCCAGTACTCGACGGTGCTGGCTCACGCCCCGAAAGAGCACCAGGGTATCGACGGCCTGTGGTCGCGGCAGTGGTTCACCGACCGCGCCCGCGGGTTCGGCCCCGCCACCGAGCAGGTGATCGCCCAGATCCTGGATCGTCACGTGATCGAGGCGCAGGGCTATCTGGACTGCCAGAACATTCTCGAAACTCTCGGCAAGAGAAGTCGACAGCGGCTCGAGGCGGCCTGCCAAGTGCTGCTCAACCAGAACAGCGTCGGCAGCTACAGCGTGCTCAAACGCGTCATGGCCACCATCGATTCCGACGGCAAAGCGCCCCGACCCGTGGTCCCGGCGGCGGCCACACGAAAGCCCCCGCCACCGGCCGGAGCCCGAGACGACGGCGCGGTGCAGGTGCGCTCGGCCGATCACTATGCGCGCGGCCGCAGCGGGGAGGGCGTGTGATGTTCACCGAGATCGATCACCAGAAGTTCCGCAATCTGCGCATCACGCACGTGGCGACCCGGTTCGAGGAGCTCATCAGCGATGAGGCCAATGACGAGCTCACCCCGGAGCAGATCTTTCTCACCGCCGTCGACGACGCCTTGGACCAGCGCCAGGCCCACCGGATCGACAAGCTGATCCGAGCGGCGAAGTTCCCGATCCCGCAGGCCTCGATCGCGGAGATCAACTACCAGGAAGGACGCGGGATCACCCCGGTGCGGATGAAACGCTACGCCGGGCACCACTGGCGCCAAGACCCCACCAACCTGCTGGTCCTCTCACCGACCGGCGGCGGGAAAACCTACCTGGCCTGCGCGATCGGCATCGCCGCCTGCCAGAACGGGCACACCGTCACCTACGCCCGCATGGACGAACTCGCCCGGCGGCTGGTCATCGCCCGCGGCGACGGCATCCGCCACCAGAAGATGCTCAACGACCTCTCGGACGTGGAGCTGCTGATCATCGACGATTTCCTGACCGTGGGCATCGATCCTGAGGCCGCGAACGACTTGTTCGCCGTGTTGGCCAACCGGGAGCACCGGCTGCCGACGATGATCGCTTCCCAATCCCGGCCGGCGTACTGGCTCGAGGCGCTGCCTGACCGGGTCGCCGCGGACTCCATCGTCAACCGCCTGGCCAACAACGCCCGCGAGATCAACCTCGGCGAAGTCGACATGCGCCGACAGCGCGACGACCAAGCCCGAGCCACTACCGGCTACTGGGAGTAACCCCCGACGGTGCCGGCCCGCTTCACACACGGGCCGGTTCCGGGTCGCCGGAATGGCGGTACCAACTCGCCGGACCCGCGGTACCGACAAGCCCTATCTGCCAGCGGACCAGGACCTTCTGCCTCGCCGTCACCTGGGAGGCGGGGACCGAGTAGTGGTCGGACTCGAACGAGATCAGGCAGTCCTTGCCCACCGTGCGCACGTGCTCATCGAAGATCTCGTACTCCGTGGCCGGCAGCGGGCCCAGTGCGGCGTGGTCTACCGCGGCGGCTTCGGCGATGACTTGCCCGTGCGTGCGATGCACTTGGCGGCGGCGGATCTTCACCCATCGGGCGAACGCTGCATCAGCGTCGCCGACCGAGCGGAACCGGCGCCCGGCCACGACGTGCTCGCGCACGATATCGACCTGCCGCTCCACCCGGCCCTTGCCGGTGGGCCGGTAGGCGGCCAGCACGTCGATGTCGTACCCGTAGTGGCCGGCGAACGCGGTGGCTGCGGCGGTGACCGGGACTGCCTTGCCTGGGGCGACATGGCGGCGCACCACGGTCTTGAGGCGGTCGTAGACGATTGCTGCCGGGACTCCGCCGAAGTGGTCGAAGGCCCGTCGGTGGCAGTCGAAGAACGTTGCGGCATCCATTGAGGTCACGAAGCAGCAGAACGGGTCCCGCGAGTACGACAGCGTCATGTGGAACGAGTAGACGCGCACCCCGGTGCCCAGCAGATCTCCCTCATCGCCCCAGTCGACCTGCGCTTGGGCCCCGGGCAGGGTGGCGATGCGGCGGTGCAGACTCCCCGCTCCCGGTTCGTCGAGGCCGAGCTCGGCGCGGATCTGGGGGCGGCGGGAGCGGCAGTAGGTCTTGACCCGTTGATAGTGCACATGCACGTCGTGCTCGTCGGCGAGACGCTCGCAGATCACGGTGGCTCTGAGGTCGATGCAGGCTCGCAGCATCGCATCGATCAGCGCTGCGATCATCTCGGTGATGGCCACCTTCTGTGTGCCCTTGCGCGAGGGCGCCGACGGCGGCGCCGTCGGGGCATCCTCGGCCAGGTACTTGCGTACCGTGCGCCAGTCGCAGCCGCACTCGCGACCGATCTCGGCATACGTCATGCCCGTGGCATGCAGCTGTTTGAAACGTCGGATATTCATCCAGGACTCCTGATCCAGGATCATGGGGGTGGGCCACCCTTCGGAAATCGTCAACTTGCCGGAAGACGACTCCAAGGGTGGCCCACCCACCTCGGCGAACAACTACGGAACGCCGACAACACCGACCTACACATGAACCTGTCCCCAAACCGACACATCAGGGTGTACGCGGACACCACGGACGCGGTTCTGCTCTGTCATCCAGTCGATCAGGTCATGGGATGCGCCAGCCCCGTCGGAGCGGATCAGCAGGTCACGCCGATGACTGGCGGGGATCTGCGCGATCGCCTGGCCCAGGACGTCGATGTGGTCGGCGGCGGTGTTCGACCCGGCATTGCCCGGCCGCAGACTCGCCGCGAGGAACTCGGTGGTGTTGTCGCACCACACGCCGATCGGGTGGTAGCCGAACGAGCGCTTATATGTCGGCGCGGCAAGCTCCTTCTCGCTGTGCGTGACCACGATGGTGGCGTCCACATCGAGCACGATCGTGGCTCCCAGGTCCCGACCCGCACACGTCGACGCTGGGACACCTCCGGGCAGCTGGGACCACACGTGCCGCCGTGCCCGAGCCCGCGCCACCTGGATCTTCTTGCGCTTACCGGCGGTGACCTCGTCCAGAGTCCGCCACACCGTCGGCGCCGAGGCCACCGGGCCCAGAGCGCCGGATTGGTGGCGCAGGACGCCAATGTCGGAGATGGCCTCGCCGCCATCAACGAGCATTGTCGCGACGTCGATCAGCACCCGGCCGCGGTCATGGATTGGGATGAACCGGCGGCGAGCCATGGCCTCCGACAGTTCGGCGGTGAGCCCGACCCGATCAGCCAAAAGACGTGGCGCGATGGCCCCTGCGTGGGAAATCACGCCGACACCATCGGCGGTAACGGACAGACCGGACGACCACGAAGTACGCTTCACCTACCGAGTGCTTTCTGCTTGAGGAACCGGATCCTTAGACAAGAACCAGTTTCCCCTGTTCAGGAAGCACTTCGGTGTATCAGTACCCGGAAATTCGCAGATCCCCGTGAATCACCGGGGCTTGCGCCCGCAATGCCATGTACCGCGCCCGCTGCTGTGACAGAGGTCGCCGCCCCGGCCCCTTCTTCACTCGTCTCGTCGACATCATGGCCTCCACAACACCACTCGGTGTTGCGTCGTTGGCTAGAAACCACCCCGTCGCCAGGGGGTCAGTATTCACCCGTCGTCGACAGGCTGGTCGATCTATTCCTCACCGACGGCGGCTTTGGTGACGAACGCACTCGGGATGGCCATCGAGAGCCGACTTGGCAACGGCACCGATTCAGGGACGATCATTCATTCCGACCACGGCGTCCAGTTCGGGGCGTGGGCCTTTACTAAGCCTCAATTCACCGATGAAGTAGCCGGGGCGGTCGCTGGCATGGTCGTGGGTCGTGACCGTATGGAGGGCGTGTGAGGTCCGCCGGTCTGCCCGGCTTTCCACTTTGGTTCCTGGTCGTAGGTGCTGGAGTTGGGAGTCAGATCGGCACGTTGGGCCGGCGCGGGGAGAAGACGGTGTCGTAGAGCGCCTGCCAGGCTGTTTGCCATGGCCAGCTTTCGGGTAGATGGAGTCGGAGCCGCCGGGCTGAGGAGGCGATCCGGGCCGGGATGTTGATGAGTTTGCGGCGGATCGTCGCGGTCGTCGCGCGTGCCAGGCTCGAGCTTGTGGTCAGGGTGGCGGCGGCGCGGGTGAGGTTGAACGCCATGACGGCGCAGGTCAGCCAGGCGGCGTTGGCGTTGAACACGCCCGAGGGCAGGTGCGCCAGCGCGGAGGCTTTCAGGTCAGCGTGGACGTTCTCGATGATCGCGTGTGCGCGGTGGGTCTTGTCGGCCGCCACTGTGTCGTACTGCTCTACGGATGTAGTGGTGAAGAACGCATGGAACCGCCAGGTATCGAACAGGCTCGCCTGCCCACTTGCAGCCTTGGGATTCAGGTCGGGGATACGGCGCACCACGAGCCGACCCGGCACCTGGTCGTTCTTGGGCTTCGAGGTGAATGCGGTGAAGTCGACCTCGGCGACTTCGGCGCGGGAGATCCAACGGTTGGTGTGTTCGTCGAAGATCGCGTCGGTGTAGTTGATCGTGGTCCACGCGTCGTCGTCGATGGTGGCGATGGCACGTTTGACCGCCGGGTCCATGCGTACGGTGACCGAGACCTCGGCTCCGGCGGCCAGGCAGGCGGTGACCATGCTGTGGGAGTAGAACGCCGAATCGCCTCGGACCAGCACGTCACGGCCGTGAAGGTGGGTGCGGCGGATCAGTGCCAGCGTGTCGGTGGCCAGCCGGGCAGCCCCTCGCGGGGACCCGGCAGAGCCCTTGCGCAGCCGTTGAGCGGCGATCACCGGAGCAGCCTGCTCGGTGGAGACCGTGGCCAGCAGCGCGTTCAGGCCACGTACCCCGGAGTAGCCGAACGAGGCGCCCTGCTTGGCGTGTCCGTAGACCTCCACGATCGTGTCGTCGATATCGACCATCACCGTCCCGGTGTCCGACTCATGACCGAGCAGTCCGGTGTGTTCGGCCAGTGCGCGCACGAACCGCGAGGCGATCGCATCGGTTTGGCGGACGTGGCCGAAGGTGAACTGCCGCAGGAACGATCCCAGCGTCGAAGGGGCGTACGGGCGGTCGAAGAGTGTGCCCATCGCCCCGTGGCGCAGCAGGGCCATGTCGTCGATGCTATCCGCGCCTGCGGCCATCCCGGCCACGAGCGAGGCCAGTTTCACTCCACCGTTGGAGCCCTTGTCGGTGGGCACGCTCAGATGCTCGTCACCGAGCCGGTGCAGGCCCGCCCGGTCGGCGAGTTTCATCAGCGGCACGAGGCCGGCGCCCGACACGAGGTTGGGCTCATCGAACGTCGCGAAGCTTACGGGCAGAGTGTGAGATAGTTGCATCTGCGGGATGCCCTTCTTGAATTGGCGATACGGACCTTAAGCAAGTCGTATCTTGCCAGTTCAGAAGGGCATTCTCGCGTTCCCACACCGCGCTAGAAGTTCATCTCATCGGTGGATCCAGGCTAAGAGAGCACGTGACTCGGGCTTGCTGGCATCAATGGGAAGTATCGGCGACTGCTACGACAACTCCATGATCGAGTCGTTTTGGTTCCGCATGCAGTTCGAACTAATTGATCGGCAGAAGTGGAACACCCGCATCGAACCGGCCAACGCAATGTTCGACTACCTCGAGATCTGGCACAACCGCAAACGCCCGCATAGTCAGCTCGGATGGCTCAGCCCAATAGAATTCGAACGCAACCGCATCAGCACAGTGGCATGAGAATCCAAGGAATCCAAAGAATCCGAACCACGTGAAACCCGGGACGCACCAGAGACTCCACCCAACCCAGTGCGATTGATTCGGCGTGTTACACGTCCCTTCAGCGTCGACACAGATCATTGGTAACCTATATGTGCTGCGGGCCAGAGAACGGGTACCGAAGATGAGCCGAGGGAGCACGCCAACCACCTGGACGCGGAGAAATGACTGGCCATATCCACCGAGCCAGCTCGTAATTTGGCCGGTCCACAGAGCACTTTCCGACTGAAGCAGGCCATTGGGGAGCGCGGACGCTCGAATGGTCTGGAAAGCGAAGATGTCACCGCGAGAGTGGAAAGCGCCCCTAGTGCTTTTTGGCTATGCAGACGCGGAAGCCGTGAGTTGTGTGCCTTATATCGGGGTAGTTGCGTGCCCGGTAGTCGATCGAAAGGTGCTTGTTTGACTCTCTCCCACCTTCGAGGGAAGTCACCAGGTAGGATCCCCCTCTCACCATCCGCGGAACATCCGGGGGAAGAGAGACGTCATCGTGGGAACAGCTCTGACCCAGGGGAGCAGGCTCCCCGTCCCAAGCCGCGCCCCAACTCGTTGCTAACCACTGCCATATGCTTCCGACTAGGTCTTCTGCTCCGTATGGACCACTTAACTCAGGAAAAGTGCCTACAACCGGGGGAGCATCCTGCAAAACTCCGATGAGGGGCCATTCGTTGCCAGTCTCCCAAGGAGTGGATCGAAAAGGTGACGGGTTATCACGATCCAGAACTGGCCATTCGACCTCAGATGAGTTCCAAACATCCTCCATCGCGATCGATCTAAATTCAGAGGGCAGTTGAGTCGTCCCCCTCGCCGCAGCTATCCACTCCACTTCACTCGGCAGTCGCACGATCAGCGAGCTATCTCCAAAACGCTCCTCCAATCTGCGTTGAAGCCAAGCGCAATACGCCTCTGCCTCGTAGCATGTGACACCAACTACAGGTTGGGCGGGATGGGTAAAGCGGCTCGCCATAATGGGCAATCGAGCAACGTGCTCTTCGATTACCCATTCCCAACCCCTCTCGGTCCATAGATCCCGCCGGCGGTAGCCATGATCATCGATAAACTCCTGAAATTGCCCGACGGTGACAGGGTACTTTGCAAACCATACGTCTAATCCCACTTTGCTAGGGATCTGCTGATCCGTCTTAAGCCATATTGACCCAGACGGCATGAATGATAACTGCTGTTTGAGCGAGCCCAAGCCAGGTTGGACCGCACTCGAATGCCGCATTAAGAGTCGACGAGCAGCTATCCTGTTGGCTCCATTCGACCCAATCGAGGAAAGATCATTCAACCCGGCTTTTAATGAAGGCCACAAGGCTGATTCGAGCCTCTTGCTTAGCCCGCGACAGACTGCTTGGGAAACCACCAGAATGCGATTCGCCTCGATTTTATCGGCAATCGATTGCTTAACCGCAGCCTCCGCAATATCGGGCCGTAGAAGCAACTCAGACAAAACCCCTAAACACAATGCTATTGTCCGCTCGTCGGCCCAATCGCCGAAAGACGGCGGAGACTGAGAAGTGGCCGCCTCAACGAACTGTACTGCTAAGGATCGTGCGGCTAGATAATCTCTAATTAACCCTGAGGAAAAAGCGTAACGACTAAATGAAAAAGGATATATTACACCAGGAGAAAGTAGCCTGGCTATGTCGAATCCGATCCGAGTAGACAACTGACCCAATGAAGCCGTGTTGAACTCGGTGCCGTCGCCGCCAGATTCTTTAATGGAAAAGGCGAGACTCGATAAGGCGTCGAGCGCCATCGAGACTTTTTCTTGACTAGCGGTTTGGCTCGAAGCTTTACTGGCCCTCGACCATATAATCTCTTCGAGAACCTCGATTTTTGAAAATACCTGGCGCGATGCCCATTCTGAACAAATGGATGTGAGATTGGCAGGTACGCTGCACAAGTCTCTCAAGTCCGGATCGTCGAAGACTGTCCGGAGTAGCGCATCTATCGAAGCACCGCCCCCAAGTTCATTTTCTCTCGTCATCGCGTACCTCACGATGTCCTCATCAGCCAAGGGCGCTAGCTGATAGGATTCGAAATAGTTGGAGCTAAAACTACCGGCGCTTGAAGCGGAGAGCGTGCTCGTTACTACAAGCCGATTTTTTTCGCTAGAATGGCGTCGGGCAAATTTGTTCAGCAAACCCATTATATGGTTGCGTTGAGTTGGGTCGGTCGGGAGGTCGTCTAGGAGAAGAGTCGCCCGCTCTTCCTGCACTGCGCGATACAAGATCGACCGGTTGCTTTCACCTTTCACGTCCGACGGGAAAAATTCAAGTGCTAAATCCTCAATGGAATCATAATCAGCTAAACTTCGCGTAGATTCAAGAGCCCCAAACTCCGCCAGGAATGGGACCGTACCTAGAATTGGATAATCTTCGGAAACCCTGTGAAGTATTCGGGAGAGAACAGTGGATTTACCCATTCCCGCGTCCCCGCGCAAAAGTAGAAAGCGATGACTTAACCACACCTCCCCTAGGTCTCGGCGCGCTAATTCTATTCTACCAATGACAGGCTCAACTCGATATCCACCTGTAATAGTTTGGTCGAATGACCACGCCGCCTTTCGCGCCTGCGCCATACTGACGCAGTCCTCAATGTATACGCGTTCGGCAGCATCTAAGTTGCGCGTCATTCAGGAACGCCACCCTTATACATGACCGCGCGGTAGGCGTCACTGAAATCCACCGGCTTTGGACATGTCTGTAAATACTTTTCCTGCCAGATTAGCACCTTTTCATTTACATCAAGCGCCCCGTTGCCCAGGGAAACGTGATTTATGGCCATCGCAAGCTGGCCAGCCCAGTACAGGCGTCGTGGTGTGGCTGGTTCGATACTCAAATCGAACTGGTCGGCGTATTCTTTTAAATCATCGAGTTCTGGCAGTCCAAACTGTGTGTGCTCCAATAATGATGGCATATCACAAATTCCGCCCGAACGGGTTATCTCAAGAAGGATCTCCTCGTCCATCTTCAGACTGGACCCCAGGAACGGCACCACCACCACGACGAAGTTTCGCGACAAGCGACACATCTCTGAAATGACTTGTTTTCTTCCTTTGCTCTCAATATGCTCCAGAGTGTCAACGCTGATGACAGCATCGTAGCTATTGTCCGGTAGCGGAACATTCTCTCCAGAGCACTGCACATCGATTTCCTCAGGACCGTACCAAGCCGTACTCGAGTTAACTGCAGTGTACTCAGCCGAAATCCCGTACTGGGTAATGATTTCCGCGCGGGACCTATATCCGCCAATATCCGCAATAGAATACACCGGAGCTGAAAGCTTCGATAGCGCCAAGTGGTAGCGGTGTCTTCTTGGTGAAAATACTAGTGGCGCCTCCACTAAAGATCGCCCGCAGACAGCTTAGAATACTCCGCGTAAGATCCCAATATGCGGGCATTGCTCGACAGTTCGTCTAGTGCGGCGACTTCGTGCGCCGGCCACCTCTTAATATTGCCGTCTAAGGTAACAACTTCAATCAACACCGGCGGCTCGCCGCTTGTAAGCACTCGCTTTGTCCACGCGCGTTCATTCGACTGTCCGAAAACCACTAATTCTGGACATAGAAGCCTCCGGCGCATTACCTTGTTCCAGTCCTCGTGATTAGATAGAGGCTCTTTTCTGTAGATTCCATCCTGGAATACCATTCCGGATTCGTTTTGATACGGTAAGTCTTGAGAGTTCTTCTGCGATTTATTAACGGTGCGCAGGCGGCTAACACGCTGAGCTTTTCTTCCTAGCCGCCTCCAAATGGGTCGCAACCGTCTAGAACTCCATGCCACCATTGCTATCGCCACTGGGATTATAGTCGCCCATGCTGCGAGCTCATTCAAACCCATCTGAAATCGTCTTTCGCTTCGTCGTTACCGTGGTGACGACAGTGGATCCCAGATTCGACTCGGAATGTCGAGGTTCGATCTCAATCGCTCTAGCCTCTCCCTGCGGTTCTTATCGGACGCTAATCCGAGGCTGGGTTTCGCCATGAATGACGCCTCCCTCGGGGAATTGGCGAATTGTTGACTATGCAAAGCGATATTCTGCTTTGCTTCTGCTACCGCTTCCACATAGTCGGGAGATTTGTAAATGCCAGTACCGATGACTACCAGATCCGCACCCGCTTCGGCGAAAATGCCGGTCGTTTGGGGTTTCACTCCGCCATCTACTTCGATCGTGGCGTTCTCGTTGGAAGACTGCACAAGTAGTTCGCGCATCTTGCGGATGCGATGGACGGCACTTTCTCCCGCTGGCGCGCCGCCAAAGCCCGCAGGGACAGCGAGTAGTAAAACGTGGTCCACTTGAGAAAGCAAGCTGTTCGGAATTGTTTCCAAAGGAGTTTCGTGCTTGACTGCGATTCCCGCTAATAATCCGCGGCCCTTAATGTAACTTATAATTTGTTCTGGGCTCTTGGCGGCTTCAAAGTGGAACGACACAAGATCCGGTCCAGCATCGCAGTATACCTCAACAAAACTCTCAGGATCATTGATCATAAGATGCACCTCGAGGGGAAGGTCTGTTTCCTGCCGTAGTTGAGCTACGTATTGGGGTCCTAACTCGATCCGAGGTACAAAGTGACCATCCATAACGTCGAAGCTAAAAGCGTCCACGCCTGCGTCTTCGGCTAGCCGGATTTCTTCGGCAAGTCGCAGGTGGTCGGCGTCAAGTATTGAAGCGACTAGTATTGTCATTTGGACTCCTTTATTGGTTAACGTTCTGATAGCTTATCAAGACGTGCCGCGCCACGGGTGGTGTCGGCGCTGGGTTCATCTTACTAGGTGTATAGAGTTTCTCGAGTCCTGCGATTCTGGGGGATGTGCGCATTGTCGGACGGTTCATCGGCGGTGTCCTCTTGTGCGTCTGTGAAGGCACAGGTAAAATACTTGGCTGCCCTGCCATCTACAACGATTGTAGAGCATCTCGCTTGCACTGCGCGGCGCACCGTTCCCTGTCTCGCAAGTGGAGCACTTCCCAGCATCACCTGTCTGTGTTCTTAGTTGCGGAGCTCCGTGGGGTCGCTAAGCCTGTGCGAGGGTCTTATTTGCCGAGGGAGGCCGCCTCGCGGTTGGGAAGATTCTCACGACGTCGGTGCGCCGGCCGATCTCCCGGTTGAGCCGCTCGGTGGGGCTGTTGGACCAGATCTGGCGGCACACGCCGTCGGGGAAGGTACTGAACACGAGCAGATCATCGGGGGCATCGTCGAGGTGGTCGGCGAACTCAGGCAGGCCACTGTCAGTGTACTCCAGGAGTCGGTCGAATTGCTTATGCACCGCGTTGGGGTGGGCTGGTCATACACGCTGTGCAGCGCGGCTTTCACGGCCGATCACATGGAATCGGTGCACACCGCCATGAGGTTCGCGGCGTAGTGGGTGCGGCAGCGCTGCCACGCAGCTCCGGGCAGGTTCGCGGCGATCGCCTCGACGAGCCCGGCCTGGGCGCCGGAGGTCACCAGGCAGACTCCGCCCAAGCCGCGGGCGACCAAGTTGGCAAAGAAGGTGCTTCATGGGGCTTTGGTCTCGCAGGTGGCGACCTGCATGCCGAGGACTTCGCGGTGGCCGTCGCCGTTGACTCCGACGGCCGGCGGGACGGCGGCGACCCGGTTGTTCTCGCTGCCCTTGATCGTTAACGCGCCGGCGGTGACGAAGGTGAATGGTCCGGCCTCGTCCAGGCGGCGGTGGCGGAACGCGGCGACCTGCTCGTCGAGGTGTTCGGCCACGCGAGAGACCTGGGACTTGGACAGCGAGTCGATGGTGAGGGTCTTGACCAGCTTGTCCATCCGGCGGGTGGACACGCCAGCGAGGTAGCAGTCGGCCACGACCGTTATCAGGGCGGACTCGGCCCGCTTGCGGCGCTCGAGCAGCCATTCGGGGAAGTGGCTGCCCGAGCGGAGCTTGGGTATGGCGATCTCGACGGTGCCGACTCGGGAGTCCAGAGAGCGGTGGCGGTATCCGTTGCGCTGGCTGGTGCGGGCGTTCCATTCGGCTCCGCACACGCTGTCGGCATCGGCGGACGGCCGGGCGTTGATCATGTTCTGCAGCAGTTCGCGCATCAGATCCGGTGATGCCTCGGCGAGGGCTTGGCCAAGAAGGCCTGCAAGGTCGACAGTATGGGGTGCGGTCATAGCGATGACTCCTCGAGGATTCTATAACGGTTGACTCGAAGGATCACTCGGTGGCCGATCTGCAGCCGTCGACGGCACGGATGTCGGAGACGATCTCGGCCACCGAGTTACACACGCTATGGGGGCATTGCTCGGCGAGGTCGAAGGTCTCGGGCTCCACGTTGGTTACAGCCTGGCGTGCGTCCAGGACCAAGGAGTGGAAGGCTGAGTCTTTCCAGTTCTCTACCGATCCTGAGCTGGTCAGCAAGACCACCGACATCTGCGGCCTGTATCTGACCCACCGGAGAACGCGATCGTGCGGTGGGTGGACGAAAACCCGGATCCCAGGCAGGGCTTGTCCGAACCGCTTCAGGTTTTCCGCCCCTTCCTTTTCGAGTAGAGGAGGATTGCTGTCTTACGAAGAAGATCGACTCCGCGCTCAAAGAGCGGGCGCTGCGGACGGTGGCCGAGCACCGGGGTAAGTACGCGTCGTTTACGGCCTGCTGTGACCAGGTGGGTGGCCGTCTCCACGCGAACGGGACAGAATGAGCAACTCAGTACGTGCCTTCCCGGTCACCGCACCGCCGGCATCGCCAACCCCGCGGCCACCGCGGCCCCGAACAGCGCGGTGTCCCGCGAGGGGGAGAAGACGACCCGCGGCGCCGGGATCGTGTGCGGCAGCGTGTGCAGCTGCTCGGCGACCGGCCCGTGCAGCGCCTCGCCCAGGCCCACCACGATCCCGCCGGTGAGCAGTACCGTGCGGGGCCGGAACAGCTGGACGGCGTCCACCACGAAGGACCCCACTCGATGGGCGTAGATCTCGGCGGCGCCGTCGCCGTGTTCCCGCTCGAGGTCGTAGAGCCCGTGCCCGCCCAGGCCCCACCACGCCTCGGTGGTACCGCCGTCCACGACCAGGCGCCAGTGACCGAGGTCCCACCCGGTGTGGCCACACGGATGGATGAGCGCACCGTGGCGGTTGAGCGCGCCGAAGGACAGGGTGGTCCCCAGCGAGATGGCGATGCCGCCGAACTCGACGTCGGGCAGTTGCGTCAGGGCCAGGGCATGGGCATCGCCGTGGCCGATCACGGACACCGGGGCGTCCAGGAGTGAGACCAGCTGGGAGCGCATCGGTCCCTCAGCCCAGGCGGCGGCGCGGGAGGCCTCGATGACCCCGCGGTCGGCGTCGACGTGGCCACTGACCGAGACGCCGACGCCGCTGGGGGAGGGATCGACGGCGCGGATGACGCCGGCCAGGTCCTCGGCGGTGGCCACCTCGGCCCCGTGCACCCCCACCACACGGCCGTCGACCACGGCACCGATCCGCGTCCCGCTGCCGCCGATGTCGACGACCACGCCGTTCCTCATCAGATCGCCTCCTGTTCCACTCCGACCATTGTCACCAATAGTTCGTAGCGGGCGGGCTATTGGGTGTGCTGGGGTGCTACCCGGTATCGATGTTCCGGATCGGATCGCTCGCCTGGCCCACGGTGCTGCAGTAGAGCTTGGCCGACTCCTGGTTCAAGGTGACCTCCATGCCGGCGGGATCGGACTGCCCCTTCTCGTCGAGGAAGGTGGTGATCACCTCGCGCTGGTCCTCCGGCGGCATCTCCATGTAGTCGCCGCAGGTGGTGTCGCCGCCCTGGTTGGGGTCCATGGCGTTGCAGCCGGTCAGGGACGCCAGGACGAGGACGGCGGTGGCGACCGGGGCGGCCAGCATCGCGGGTCGGGTGCGGGTGGGCATGGGAGACCTCCGGGGGGTGACGGCGACGAGGCGGGTGGACGATGAAAGTGTTCAGACGCTGAGCTGAGGGTAAGCCCGCGACGTGACGTACATCACCATTCGACCGGGATTCGGCGGAGCGCATCGGGAGTTCTAGTAGATATGACAACATCTTTTGAGGTCCCGACCGCCCTGACCCTGGACTCCGCTGCGCAGGACCTGCTCTTCCGGGAGGCCCGTTCCGCCAACGCGTTCACCGACGAGCCCGTCACCGACGAGCAGCTCCGCGCGATCTATGCCCTGGTCAAGTGGGCCCCGACGTCGATGAACAACCAGCCGCTGAGGATCGTCGTGGTGCGGTCCGAGGAGGCCAAGGCCCGACTGTTGCCGCACCTGGCCGAGGGCAACCGGGCCAAGACCGCCGCCGCGCCGGCCGTCGCGCTGCTCGCCGCCGATGTGGACTTCCACGACGAACTACCCCGGCTCTTCCCCCACTTCCCCGGCGCCCGCGACCTGTTCGCTGACGAGGCCGCGCGGGCCGGTGTGGCCGAGCTCAACGCGAGCCTGCAGGTCGGCTACACCATCCTGGGCATCCGCGCAGCGGGTCTCGCCGCCGGCCCGATGACCGGGTTCGACGCCGAGGGGATCGCCGCGGAGTTCTTCCCCGACGGGCGCCACCGCGTCCTCGTGGCGGTCAACATCGGCACGCCGGCGGAGAACGCCTGGTTCGACCGGCTGCCGCGACTCGACTACGACGAGGTCGTCACGACCCTCTGAGGGGGTCGTCACCCGCAGCTGGAGCGTGCCGGGCAGCCCGCGCGTCACAGGCAGCCGACGAGTCGTAGCGCGAACTGGTCGCCGTAGCCCAGGATCGTCGGAGGGTGCGGGCCCGGTCGTTCCGCCATGACCTCGGGCCCGTGCGCCACGGCGTGGTCGACGCCCACGGCGTGCATGAGTTCGTGAAGCGTCAGGCTGCGGGTCCAGGCGTCCCCGGGGACGGGGCTGATCTGATCCGGCCGCAGGGTCACCGAGCCCCGGAGGACCAACCCTCGCGGCCACACCGTGACGCCGCCCAGCCCCGCGATCTCGGGGTCGGTGTGGAACATGGGGTGGTCGCCGTACGTCACGGAGATGGCGCCGTCGCCTTCGCGCTCTCCCTCGGCACCGGGCCCCGCATACCTGAGGGGGAGGCCGCTGGCGAAGGCGAGGGTCTCGACCGCCCACGCGAGGTCGGACTCGCTGCCCGGGGGCGCGTCGTAGGAGCGCACGGGGATCTCGTGTTCGCACGGCCAATGGGCGAGGTACCCGTCCTCGGTGGCCTCGACCGCGTAGTCGACCCCCGCGATCAGCCCGGCAGGGGGCTGGATGTCAGCGGCGCGGCGAGGCGACCACTCGCCCCGGAGCGGGACGGCCGTCCCCGGGACCGTGGAGTTGGCGGCATCCGCGTGGGCCGGCCTGAACAGGCCGCCGTCCCCGCCTGACACGCGGGCTGCGCCCTCGCCGAAGGAGGCGACGGTGCCGCGGTGCTCTTCGGGGACCATCGCCAGGAGTGCCGGCGAGGATCCGACGACCGCCAGCGCCAGGACGAGCGGTACGACGATCGCCAGCAAGTAGGCGGAGAAGCTGACGGCGGGATGAACGGATCGCTGTCTGTTCACGGCGCGGGGTGGGGTGAGGGGGTCAACGGGGGCCTGTCCTGGGTCGATGCGAGGGAGGGGCCTCGCGGTACCGCTAAGAATCTACTCACGTGGTGGCGGCGTTCACACCGGATTCCCTGACTTGAGCGGAATAGACTCAACTGTTCGGCAGTTGTACGGACTGTCCGGTCCTGATGTGGGCCGGTCTTGATTCCAGTACGCTCAACAATACGTCGAAGAAAGGACCGGTCGATGAGCCAGTTCAACCCCACGACCAAGACCCAGGCGGCTCTGTCGGCCGCAGTCCAAGCCGCCTCCGCGGCGGGCAACCCGGATGTGCGTCCGGGCCACCTGCTCGTGGCCCTGCTCGAACAACAGGACGGGATCGCGGGTCCCCTCCTCCAGGCCTGCGGGGTGGACCCGCAGCTCGCCCTGACCCAGGCGAAGGGCCTCGTCGGCGGCTACCCCAAGGCGTCCGGCTCGGGGCTCGCCGCCCCCAACTTCAACCGGGACGCCCTCGCCGTCATCAACTACTCCCAGACCCTCGCGGCGGAGATGGGCGATGACTACGTCTCCACCGAACACGTCCTCGTCGGGATCGCGGCCGGTCACACCGGTGGCGATGCGGCCAAGCTCCTCACGGAGCTCGGTGCCACCGAGGACGCCCTCAAGGCGGCGTTCACGGCGGTCCGCGGGAACACGCGCGTGACCACGGAGAACCCCGAGGACCAGTATCAGGCTCTCGAGAAGTACGCCACGGACCTCACCGCCCGTGCCCGCGAGGGCAAGATCGACCCGGTGATCGGGCGTGACTCCGAGATCCGGCGCGTCGTCCAGGTCCTCTCCCGCCGCACGAAGAACAACCCGGTGCTCATCGGCGAGCCCGGGGTCGGCAAGACCGCCATCGTCGAGGGGCTGGCCCGTCGCATCGTCGCGGGTGACGTCCCGGAGTCCCTCAAGGGCAAGACCCTGCTCTCGCTGGACCTGGGGTCGATGGTCGCCGGCGCGAAGTACCGCGGCGAGTTCGAGGAGCGCCTCAAGGCGGTGCTCGACGAGATCACGGCGGCGGAGGGGCAGATCATCACGTTCATCGACGAGATCCACACGATCGTCGGCGCGGGAGCGACCGGCGAGGGCTCGATGGACGCCGGCAACATGATCAAGCCGATGCTCGCCCGTGGTGAGCTGCGACTGGTCGGCGCCACGACCCTCGACGAGTACCGCAAGTACATCGAGAAGGACGCGGCCCTTGAGCGCCGCTTCCAGCAGGTGTACGTGGGAGAGCCGAGCGTCGAGGACACCGTGGGGATCCTCCGCGGCCTCAAGGAGCGGTACGAGGTGCACCACGGTGTGCGCATCACCGACTCCGCCCTGGTCTCCGCCGCCGCGCTCTCGGATCGCTACATCACCCAGCGGTTCCTGCCGGACAAGGCGATCGACCTCGTCGACGAGGCCGCCAGCCGCCTCAAGATGGAGATCGACTCGCGGCCCGAGGAGATCGACGCCGCCGAGCGGATCGTCCGTCGACTCGAGATCGAGGAGGTGGCGCTGCAGAAGGAGACCGACGCGGCGTCCAAGGATCGACTGGTGGCCCTGCAGGCCGAGTTGGCCGACGCCAAGGAGAAGCTCGCCGAGCTCACCGCCCGCTGGCAGAACGAGAAGACCGCCATCGAGGGCGTGCAGAAGATCAAGGAGGAACTGGACGCCCTGCGCACCGAGTCCGAGAAGGCCGAGCGTGACGGCGACTACGCGCGGGTGGCCGAGATCCGCTACGGGCGTCTGCCGGAGCTGGAGAAGCAGCTCGCGGATGCCGAGGAGTCCGAGGCCGCGGCGGGCGCGATGCTCAAGGAGGAGGTCGGCCCGGAGGACGTCGCCGAGGTCGTCTCCGCGTGGACCGGAATCCCCGTGGGGAAGATGCTCGAGGGTGAGACCGAGAAGCTCCTGCGCATGGAGGATGAACTCGGTCGCCGGGTCGTGGGTCAGAGAGAGGCCGTCCAGGCCGTCTCCGACGCGGTCCGCCGCGCGCGCGCCGGGGTCGCCGATCCCAACCGCCCCACCGGGTCGTTCCTGTTCCTCGGCCCGACGGGCGTGGGCAAGACCGAGCTGGCTAAAGCGCTCGCGCAGTTCCTGTTCGACGACGAGCGGGCCATGGTCCGGATCGACATGAGCGAGTACTCCGAGAAGCACAGCGTCTCGCGGCTCGTGGGTGCCCCTCCGGGTTACGTCGGCTACGAGTCCGGCGGTCAGCTCACCGAGGCGGTGCGACGCAGGCCGTACACGATCGTCCTGCTCGACGAGGTCGAGAAGGCGCACCCGGACGTCTTCGACATCCTCCTGCAGGTGCTCGACGACGGTCGCCTCACCGACGGGCAGGGGCGCACGGTCGACTTCCGCAACACCATCCTGGTGCTCACGTCCAACCTGGGCGCGGGCGGGACGCGGGAGCAGATGATGGACGCGGTCAAGCGCGCGTTCAAGCCGGAGTTCATCAACCGGCTCGACGACGTCGTGGTCTTCGACGCACTCAGCGAGGAGCAGCTGGAGTCGATCGTCGACATCCAGATCGACGAGCTCGCGCGACGCCTCAAGGGTCGCCGCCTCACGCTCGAGGTGGACGACGCCGCAAAGGGCTGGCTCGCCCGGCGCGGTTACGACCCGGCTTACGGCGCCCGCCCGCTGCGCAGGCTGGTGCAGCAGGCGATTGGTGACAAGCTCGCCCGGTCCCTGCTGGGCGGCGACGTCCGTGACGGTGACACGGTCACCGTGTCACTGGCGGAGGACGGGGAGTCGCTCAGCCTCGACTGACCGGCGTCTGACGAGTCCGGTGCCTGACGGGCCCGACCACCGTGAATGGTGGTCGGGCCCGTCTCTCGTCATGTCGGGGATACGGACGGCCCCTCGACGTCTCTGTGATGAATATCACACAGACGATTCTCGAGGTGGGCGGCTGCGGTCGGGGCGTCCCCCCCCCGGGGGGCGTTCGGACTTGGTCGAGGCCCGTGATCGTGCCCCGGGGACGGGCCTCCGGGGCGGGTGCCAGAGGTGTGCGCACCTGCCGCGGACCGGGGCGGCGGAGGTGGGCCGGGCGCATCGCCGCTGGTAGGAAATTTACCGATTTATCGATTCGTCCGGACTCTTGCCCCGCACCACTTATTCGAACATTCCAGGGCCTTTCCGGTCCGGGAAAGAGAAGGGATCTCTGGGAAACAGACTCTGCTCGAATCCGGGATTTTTTTGGGACTTTACCGGCGAAAATGCTGCTTGACCTGCGTTGAAAGGTGTGGTCCTCTTGTGGTCGACGGGCGCCCGGCCCGCCGACCCGAAGCCACAGGAGCCCTCGTGAACAACGACCACCATTCGAACATCGCGCCCTTCCTCCACACCCGCACCGAATCCGTCTCGGTGATCGTGGACGGATGGAATGTCCTACTCGGAGCCGCGGACGGCTTCGGCTACTCGCGACGCCCCCTCTCGACATTCACACTCGACATGCCCCGCCTCGCGGACGGCGTTGTCGCCCGGCGCCGACGGCCGGGCGGGGCGGTGCGGATCGGGATCATCCTGGGTAGGCACGAGAGAGCCGCCAACCCGGCGGCCCGCGCCGCCCAGGACGCCGCCGCGCGACAGTGGGCCCGCGACCCCCGGGTCACCCTGATCGACCCCGGGATGGTCTCGGTCAGGGCCGCGGCCGAGGAGGCCCGCGCGGGAGACCGGACGCCGCACGACACCGTGGTTCCGATCCGTCGACATCGCGAGGAGAACGGGGACGCGGCGGTCCAGGAGTTGCTGACGCAGTGGACGGATGACGGCCTCACCGACGCGGCGATCCTCGTCAGTGCGGACGCGGACCACGCCGACTGCGTCGCCGACATTCGCAGGAGGCGACGGACCCACGTGGAGGTCGCCCGCTGGGAGTGGCAGGCCTCGAGGCTCTGGCAACCCGGCCTCTGGGTGCACCACCTGGCTCCCGACCTCCTCGACTCCGTCACCACAGACCGCGACCCCCGAAAGGTGGCCTGAGATGACCGACCCCGACCCGACCGACCCCGACCCGACCGACCCCGACCCGACCGACCCCACCCCGCCCGCCCCGCCGCCCACGGTCGGGGGCCCGACCGACGGTGACCTGACGGGAGGGTCCCCGGTCCTGTACACGACTGCCCACCTGTGCAAGGAGCATGACCGGGGCATGGACTACACGCTCGACGTGGTGGAGTACCTCACCGTGGACCTGGCCACCTGGCTCACGGACATCGCCCCGGACGGTTCCGGCCGCGGTCAGGAGGCCTCTGAGCGGGCCCGCCACCTGGGCAGGATGGTGGACCAGCTCTGCACCATGAGCACGCTGGTCGAGCTGTCCTTGCGCCAGCGCCGCGAGCTGGGTGACCCCACCACCGCCTGGGTCCTACTCGAACAGGCCCGCCAGCAGCTCGGCTGGGCGGCCAGTACCGCCGGGGCTCTCGCCCGGTCGATCGCCCGGGCGGAGGGGGACGTCGCCCGCGGCCCGGCCGATGCCGACGCCGGCCTGCCCGACGACGCGCTGCCCGACGACGAGACGACGATGATCGACGACGTCCTCGAGTTCTTCCTCGAGCGGGACCTGGCCCCGCGGCCCGACCACGCGAGGGAGGTGGTGGACATGGGAGACGGCGTCGGGGTGATCCCCGACCCGCGGCCCCTGACCCCGCTCGAGCTGGTCCCTCTTCAGCTGCTCTCGGCGACCGCCATGCAGTGCGGATCGGTGATCGACGACCCGGCCCCCCGGACACTCGTGGACCGGATGGCCTACGGGACCTACGTGGCCAGGCTGCTCGACGAGGCCTCGGAACTCCTCCGCGAGTACGGCCCCGCGGCCGGCCAGCGCGAGCTGGAGCGTCTCGCCGACACGGCACAGGAGGCCGCAGACATCATGTGGCAGCTGACGCCGGGGCCGCTGGAGGTCTTCGCCCCGCGCAGCGACGGGCCTGCGGCCGCCTGAACCGCGGTTCCCTGTGGCGGCGGGGCCGCGCCGGGGCGCGCCGCCCACCGCCGGGTGTTCACGTGAGACCGCTCACGGCGGGTCGATCGGGACCCGCCACCTCGTCGTCGTAAGGACTACCCTGGGCACGTGACCAGTGAACCCGCCCCCGCCACCGATACCCAGGTCAGCCCCCTCCTCGTCACGGCGCGTGAGCTGATCGAGGACGTCGTCACGCTGCCTCCCCCGGTGATCCTCGATGTGCGCTGGCAGCTCGGGGACGCGAACGGCCGGGAGCACTACTGGTCGGGCCACATCCCCGGCGCGCAGTACCTGGACCTGCCCGGCGACCTCGCGGGGCAGCGCAACGTCCGCGAGGGGCGTCATCCGCTCCCGTCGCCCGAGGACTTCGAGGACGCGATGCGCCGCGTCGGTATCGACGACGACAGTCGCGTGGTGATCTACGACGACCTCGGCAACACCTCGGCCGCCCGCGCCTGGTGGCTCATGCGGTGGGCCGGCAAGAAGGACGTGCACCTGCTCGACGGCGGTCTCAAGGCGTGGATCGCGGAGGGGGAGGACCTCGCCGTGGGGCCCGGGAACCCGGTCTCGCGCGGCGACTTCACCTTCGATCTGGACCACATGCTCACCGTCGGTATCGACGACACCGGGACGTGGCCCGAGCGGGGCGTGCTCATCGACGCCCGCACCCCGGAGCGCTACGAGGGCCGCACCGAGCCGATGGACTCGCGCGCCGGACACATCCCGGGCGCGGTGAACATGCCCACCGGGGACTTCCTCGACGAGCGCGGCCGCTTCCTGCCGGCCGACCAGATCCGCCGCATGTTCGCCGAGGTGGGCGTGACCAGTGGGTCCGACGCGGTCGTGTACTGCGGTTCGGGCATCCACGCCTGCCACGCGTTGGCGGCGATGGAGGTCGCCGGGATCGAGGCGGGTCGGTTGTTCCCGGGCTCGTGGTCAGCGTGGTCGGCGGACCGGAAGCGGCCGGTCTCGATCGGCGAGCAGCCCCGCTGACCGCCCTCGGCGCCTCGCCCACGCCCGTCTCCTCATCCGGCCGCGCCCCCACGCGCCGCTGCGCCTGGCCGGGCACACCGCCGCCCCTGACTACCCTTGGGGGCATGGTCTGGATCTGGTTCCTCGTAGCCCTCGTGCTGCTCGCCGCGGCGCTCGTCCTGCTGCGCCTGGACGCCAAGCAGCGGGGAGGCGGCGCGGGTGGCGGCGCCCGTCGCGAGAGGCGGACGGCTGTCGACTCGCCGCCGGAGGGGGAGTCCCCGGACGACGACCACGGAGACCGCGACGACCGAGACGACGACGAGGTCCCGCTCCACGACTCGCCTGCGGATGAGGTGGGACAGGATCCCGGCTCGGCCGAGCGTGCGGGCGAGCCCCGTCTCGCGCCGTTCCAGCGGTCCGAGGCGTCCGACATCGAGCGCGAGGTGGCCGAGGGCGGCCCGGAGCCGGAGGTGGGCGCGCAGCCGGCGACGGGGGACGCGCCGCGCGATGTCGTGGAGACAACCGCGGCGGCGTATGGCGCCGACGGTTCGGACGCCGACGCCGAGGCAGGGCCGGACTCGGTGGCCGATTTCGGTGACCGCTCCGACGCGGACACGGACGCGGACACGGACGCGAGCGCGGACGCCGTCGCCACGACGGGCCCCGTCGCCGACGATGGCCCCGCCGAGCCCGCCCCGCTCGATCCGGCCGAGCCCACGACGGAGTCGTCGCCGCGGCTGCTGGACCGGGTCCGGGCACTGCTGCCGGCGCGTCGGCAGCGTACGTCCGCGCTCGAGCCGGTCGAGGAGTCGCCCGCCGATCCGCTGGCGGATTCGCCGGTCGTGCGCTGGCTGGAGGACCGGGAGTTCGCCCCGACCCCCACTCCGGCGCCGGAGTTCATGCACGGGGACTTCTCTGGTGGACTCAGCGCACTGGGCACCGTGTCCCACGGGATCTTCCGTGGTCGCCGGGCGATCATGGGCGTCACCGGCGGACGCACCGTCCTCGCGCTGCGCCGCGACACCGCCTCCGATGTGGTCCTCGACCTGAGCCGCCCGGACGTCGAGGCCGAGCCCGGCTTCCACGACGCCGGCGAGGTCGGCGCCCTGGAGGCCCGGACCTCGGACTACGGCCGTCTCGATCTCATCGACCGCGATCGGCTGGTCGACGCCGTTCGGGAGGTGCCCGCCGGGGTGCGTCGCATCTGGGCCGAGGGCGAGTGGGTGGCGGCGACGATAGACGGGGTCGACGACCCCTCCACCTGGGATGACGTGGTGATGGCACTGCACGGGGCTGCCGATGTGCTGGCTCCGTTCCCGCCGATCGGGGGGCGGGCCCGCGCGTTGCCCTCCGAGATCGATCCCGGAGCGCCCGGCGCGGCGGCGGGCCCCGAGGCCGACCCCACCGTCGGGATGGACGGCGAGGTCGGCACCGGCACGAACGGCGCCCCGGCGACGGCGGCGCTGCCCGACCCGGAGGACTTCGCCGTTGTCGACGACGAGGACACCGACACGGACACCGACACGGACACCGACACGGACACCGGCCGGGTCGCCGGCGTGGCCACCGCCGTCGCCCCTGAGGAGGGCACGTCGCCTCCGGCGCCCGAGCCCCGGCGGGCCGGTCACCTCCGCCTGGTCCCCGACCGCAGGGGGGCGCGCGACCTGACCGACGTGCCCGTCGTGGCCGACCGTGGGGACCCCGCCGACGACACCGCGGACGACACCGAGCACGGCGCTGCGGGCGACCAGGCCGCAGATGAACCCGTCACCGCTGTCGCCGCCGGGCCAGCACAGACCGCGGAACCCGCCGCCGAAGAACCCGACCCGTTCGCCGAGATCATGGAGCCGTCGGGGCCGGTCCCGGCCCGCGGCGACGTGGCGGCCGACCACCTGGCGCCGAGGCCCCCGCTGTCGCGTCCGACTCGCGGTGTCGGGCAGGCCTACCCCGAGGACGCGTCGGTCCCTCCGCTCGCCGCGGGCGCGGCGACCGGCGCCGCCGGCATCAAGCCGCTCGGCTCGGAGGACGACGAGGACGAGATCCGCGACGAGGTCGAGCGGTTCGACGCCGCCCGCATCGACGGTGGCTCCGACCTCGACCGCACGTCGGGTGGCCGGCACGGGGCCGACGCCGCCGAGGAGAGCCAGGAGGGCGAGTCGGGCCGGCTGACGGTCGCGGACCTCGCGGCCAAGGTGGGGGCGACGCCGTCGAGCGGGCGACGTCATCATCGGCGCGCGGAGCCGGACGCGGAGCCGGACGCGGAGCCGGACGCGGAGCCGGACGCGGAGCCGGACGCGGAGCCGAACGCGGAGTCTGATGAGCAGGCCGACGGGCGACCCAGCCACGAGGCCGGCGAGCAGGCGGACGGGCGACCCAGCCACGAGGCCGGCGAGCAGGCGGACGATGCCTCAGGCCGCGAGCGTCCCGGCATCGACCCGGACGTGGAGCAGACCGCGAAGCTTCGGCTCCCGCCCGACATCAGGGACTGACCCGACGCCGCAGCGGGTCGGGGCGTTCCGGGGGCGGACTAGAGTCGGGGGCAGCCGTTCCGCCCACCGTGTCACCACAAACCGTGTCACCACAAGCCGTGTCACCACACAACCGTGTCAATGAACACCGTGTCCCCGCGAGGAGTCCCATGACCGATCCCGTCACCGTCGACGCCCAGGCCCGCACGCGACTGTCCGAGCTGGTCGCCGAGCTGGCCGTCGTCCACGGTCGCGTCACGCTCTCCTCGGGGCGCGAGGCCGACTACTACGTCGACCTGCGCCGCGCCACGCTGCACCATGAGGCCTCGCCCTTGATCGGACGGCTGCTGCGCGAACTCACCGCGGACTGGGACTTCGACGCCGTCGGTGGATTGACGCTGGGCGCCGATCCGGTGGCCACGGCGATCATGCACGCGCCCGGCCGGCCGATCGACGCGTTCGTGGTGCGCAAGGAGGCCAAGAAGCACGGGATGCAGCGCCGCATCGAGGGCCCCGACATCGTCGGTCGCCGTGTCCTGGTCGTCGAGGACACCACCACCACCGGGAACTCGCCGCTCACGGCAGTGGCCGCCCTGCGCGAGGCGGGCGCCGAGGTCGTGGGCGTGGCCACCGTGGTGGACCGCGCGACCGGTGCCGACGACGTGATCCGGGCCGAGGGCGTGGAGTACCGCGCGTTGCTGGGTCTGACCGACCTGGGACTGGAGTGACCGGCATGGATACGACGACGACAACGACGACGACGAGGGCATTCCGCGATCGCCTGGTGCAGGCGCTGACGGAGCGGGTGGGCGCACTCGGCGACACGTCCCGCCCGGAGGGGCCCGCGTTCCTCGCGGCCGCGGTGGGGACGGAGATCGCCAAGGCCACCGGGGTCGGCGCGCTGGAGAAGCTGTGCAAGCCGGTGATCGTGCCGGCGGCGCTGGCGATCGCGCTGCGCGACGGTCGGCTCTCCGCGGTCGACACCGCGCTGCTGTCGGCCACCGGAGCGGCGTACACCGCCGGCGACGTGATCCTCATGCTCGGTGGCGGCCACGCGAGCCGGTCCAAGTCGAGGCTCGTCGCGGGTGCGGCGGCGTTCGGGGCGGGGCACCTGGCCCTGGGCGGACTCATGCTCCGGTCGGGGCTGCGGTTCAAGCCGGTGCAGTCCGCCGTGCACGGTGTCGTCGCCGGCGTCGCGGGCGCCGTGCTGCTCACAGAGGATCGCGCCAACGCCCCGCTCGCCGCGTACGGCGGGCTGCTCGCCACGCTGTCCGCGTTGGCCACGTCCGTCGACCGGTCGCACGGACCGGCGGCCTCGGTCCTGGCGGTCGCCGGGCCGGTCTTCCTGCTCAGCGACGCGTTAATCCTGGTCCGCCGCAAGACCGAGGGCGGGACCGCGCTCGCCCGGGCGCTGGACGTCGGAGTGATCGACACCTATGCCACCGCGGCGCTCCTGCTGCTCACCGGTACCGCCGCCGCGGCGCGTACCGCCGGGAGCGCGTCGTGACCGCCGCGGGCGCACAGGGTCCCGGCACGCCGTCCACCGGCACGGTCCGTACGGTCCTGGTCACCGGCGCTGGCCGCGGGATCGGCGAGGCCACCGCGCGCCGGTTCGCCGACGCCGGCTACCTCGTGGGCGCGTACGACCTCCAGCCCTGTGCGTGGGCCGAGGGAGACGAGCGGATCGTCACCGGTTCGCTCGACGTCACTGATCCCGCCGCGTGGGAGGCCGCTCTCACCGAGCTCGCCGCCCGTAGCGGTGGCGCGCTGGACGTGCTGGTCAACAACGCCGGCCTGCTCTACGGCACTCCGTTCATGGACGCGAGTTTCGAGCAGGACGCCGCGCTGGTGGACGTCAACGTCAAGGGGGTGCTCTACGGCTGTCGCGCCGCGTTCCCGTTCCTGGAGAAGTCCGCCACCCCGACCGTGGTGAACCTCTGCTCGGCGTCGGCGATCTACGGCCAGGCCGAGATGGCGACGTACTCGGCGACCAAGTTCGCGGTCCGCGGGATCACCGAGGCACTGGACCTGGAGTGGGCCCGCCACGGCATCCGGGTGTGCTCGGTGTGGCCGCTGTACGTGGGCACCGGAATGCTCGAGGGCGTGAACACCACCGGGATGCGCACGATGGGCGTGCGCCTCACGGAGGGCGACGTCGCCGGCGAGATCCTCGACCTGGCCGAGCAGACGGCGCGTGAGCCCTCCGGGGTGTTCGGCAGGATCCGCCGGGCGCTGGGCCGCGAGGTCCACCGGCCGGTCGGGAAGCAGGCCACCGCCATGTACCTGGCCTCGCAGGTCGCCCCCAGCCGACTCGTCAAGCTGTCCAATCAGCGCCTGACCTCGTGACGGCGGCGGGCCCGACCGAGTGGGGCGAGGGCGCGGTCGGCGTCGGCCCGTGGGAGACCGAGCATCCCGGGGAGCCGCGCCCGGCCGGCGACCGGTGGGATTCCGACCTCCTGGACGCAGGCGACCGTCGCAACGTTGTCGACCGCTACCGCTACTGGCGCCGCGAGGCGATCGTCGCCGACCTCGACACCCGTCGGCACCCCTTCCACGTGGCCATCGAGAACTTCGGCCACGACGCCAACATCGGCACCGTCGTGCGCACCGCCAACGCCTTCCTGGCCGCCGAGGTGCACATCGTGGGCCGCCGCCGCTGGAACCGACGCGGGGCCATGGTCACCGACCGCTACCAGCACCTGCGCCACCACGCCGACGTCGGCGCCCTCATGGAGTGGGCCCGCTCCGAGGGGCTGCCGGTCGTCGCCGTCGACAACCTCCCCGGTGCCGAGCCCCTCGAAACCGCGAGCCTGCCGCGCGACTGCGTCCTGCTCTTCGGACAGGAGGGGCCCGGGGTGAGCGAGGACGCGCGGCTGCGGGCCGCGAAGACCGTCTCGATCGCACAGTTCGGCTCGACCCGCTCGATCAACGCCGGCGTGGCCGCCGGGATCGCCATGCACGCCTGGATCCGCGAACACGCCGCCCCGGCCTGATCGCCATCTCGCCCGCCCACCGCGACGCCCGCCCGCCGTTTCCCGCGCCTATTGTTTTTCGATAGGTATAGGTCCATAGTCGGTGTATGAATATCGAGAAACGAGCGGTCCTGCCGTTGCGGGTGTGCCTGGTGGTGCTGTTCGCGATACTGGTCCTGCTGCAGACCATGTCCCTGCCCGGGCAGTTCGCGCACATGGCCGAGACGTCACCGGGCGACGCGCACCTGCGGTGGCTGCTGACGGCCGTATCGATCTACTGGGTGGTGTGCATCCAGGTCGTGGTGGTGGCCACCTGGAAGCTGCTCTCGATGGTCAGGGCCGACCGCATCTTCACGGACGGGTCCCTGGTCTGGGTCGATGTGATCCTGGGGGCGATCGTCGCCGCCTGGGCGATGCTCGTGGTGGTGCTCGTGCTGGTCGGCATCAACGCGACTGATCCCGGCCTGCCGCTACTGCTCTTCCTCGTCGTCGTCATCATCACGGTCGCCGCGCTGCTCATGGTCGTCATGCGCGCGCTCCTCCGGCAGGCGACCTCCCTGCGCTCCGAGATGGACACGGTGGTCTGATGCCGATCATCGTGCGGATCGACGTCGAACTCGCCAAGCGCAAGATGAGCGTCGGAGAGTTCGCGGAGCGGGTGGGATTGACGCCCGCCAATGTCTCGGTGCTGAAGAACGGTCGGGCCAAGGCCGTGCGGTTCAGCACGCTCGAGGCGATGTGCCGGGTGCTCGAATGCCAGCCCGGCGACCTGCTCGAATGGGTCGAGGAATGAAGCGCCGGGTGCACTTCCTGCTGGTCCTGGCCGCAGTGCTGGCCATAATCGCGCTGGGGGCGACGGCGGTCGTCCTCGGTGAGGCCGACGACTCCCCGGGTCTGCAGGGGATCGGGGTGCTCGTGGTGATCGGTGCCGCGGTCGTCGCGCTGCGCTGGCGCGGGCCGGGGGAGCGCGGACCGGACTAGGCGTCGGCGGCAGGAGGGCGCGCTACATGGCCGGTGCCGCGGGCCCGTTGCGGATCCGGTCGACGACCTTGGGGCCCGCGGTGATCGCCATCGGCAGCACCGAGACCAGCACGATGCCGATGAGGATCAGGTCGATGTGCTCCTTGATGAAGGTGAACTGGCCGAGCCACGCGCCCAGCGCGGTCACGCCCGCAGCCCACAGCAGGGCCCCGATCACGTTGAACGAGACGAAGACCCGGTAGCGCATCCCCGCCATGCCGGCGACCAGCGGCGCGTACGTCCGGACGATCGGGACGAAGCGGCAGAGGATGATCGTCGCCGGGCCCCACTTGTCGAAGAACTCGTGGGCCTCGTGGATGTAGGCCTGCTTGAAGAACCGCCCGTCCGGCCGCTCCCGCAGGTGATGTCCCCAGCGGTTGCCGATGAAGTACCCCACCTGGTCCCCGAGGAACGCCGCGATCGGCGCGGTCACCAGCACCACCCACAGTGGCGCGAACGGGCTGTCCTGCTGCGTGAGCAGGCCGGCCGTGAACAACAGTGAGTCGCCGGGGAGGAACGGGAACAACAGTCCGGACTCGATGAAGACCACGGCGAGCAGCGCGGGGAGGATGGCGTTGCCGAACGGTCCGTCGCCGGACAGCCAGAATTCGGGATCCATGAAGCCCGGGCCCAGGGCGAGGACCTGCTGTGCCTGTTCGGCCACGAGGTGCGTGTTCACCGGAGGATCATACTCCCGCGGACCCCGGGCCCGGCCGTGTCCGCGATCGACGTCACTCCGGGCGCTACGGTGTGGTCGTGGCCCCCACCGACCTGCCGGACACCCTCCGCCTCAGTCTCCTGGACAGGTCCCGGACCCGCGTCGGCGAGTCTCACGCCGCCGCGATCGAGGGCACCCTGGCCCGCGCGGAGCGGGCCGACGCCCTGGGCTTCCACCGCTACTGGACGGCCGAGCACCACGCGGTGCCCGGGATCGCGAGCGGGAGCCCGCCGCTGTTGATCGCGGCCACCGCCGCGCGCACCGACCGTATCCGCCTCGGATCCGGGGGCGTGATGCTGCCCAACCATCGACCGCTGATCGTCGCCGAGCAGTTCGCCATGCTCGAGGCGATGCACCCGGGCCGTATCGACCTCGGGGTGGGACGTTCGCTCGGGTTCACCGCACCGGTCCGTGCGGCGCTCGGCGTCGCCGAGTACGACACCGACGCGTTCGCCCGCGATATCACCGCGGTGCAGGACTTCCTCCACGGTCGGGGGCCCGTCACCGCGCTGCCGGTCGTCGAGGCCCCGCCCCCGTTGTTCGTGCTCGCGACCGGTCGGGGCCTGGAGGTCGCTGCACGGGCCGGACTGCCCGTCGTGCTCGGGGGACCGAGGCTGCTCGCCGACCCGTCGCCCCTGGATCGCTACCGCGAGATGTTCCGGCCGAGCGAGGCCACGCCGGAGCCCTATGTGGTGGTGAGCCTGGAGGTGATGGTCGCCGACTCGGTCGGGACCGCGCGACAGCTACTCCTCCCGGAGGCGTGGGCGATGGCGGAATCCCGGGAGACCGGGGTGTTCGGCCCGCTGCGGTCGCCGACGGAGATCCTGGACCGCAGGTTCCGTCCGCAGCAGCTGCGACGGGTCGAGGACTGGATGGCGGGGGCCGTCCAGGGGGACGCGGAGAAGGTCGCACGCGAACTCGCCGTGCTCGTCGAGCGGACCGGGGCCGACGAGATCATGGCGTCCACCTCCATTTTTGACCGCGACGACCTCGCCCGGGCCGACGCTGCGCTCGCCGAACTGCTCCCCGGCTGACCGGTACCGCACGGCTCGCGGGTGCGCGTCGTCACGCTCGCCTAGGCTGGAGGGTGTGCGCCCACCTCCACAGGGGTGCGGCGCCCCGAGATGCGCGCGTCGCACAGCCGAGAACCCTGGAGGAGACCACATGCCCATCGCAACTCCCGAACAGTACAAGGACATGCTCGACCGGGCCCGTAACGAGGGCTTCGCCTACCCGGCGATCAACTGCACGTCCTCGGAGACCATCAACGCGGCCATCAAGGGCTTCGCCGATGCCGGGTCCGATGGCATCATCCAGTTCTCCACCGGCGGTTCCGAGTTCGGCTCCGGCCTTAACGTCAAGGACATGGTCACCGGCGCGGTCGCGCTCGCCGAGTTCGCGCACGTGGTGGCGGCGAAGTACGACGTCCTCGTCGCGCTGCACACCGACCACTGCCCCGAGGACAAGCTCGACGGCTTCGTGCGGCCGCTCATCGAGATCTCGCAGGAGCGCGTCGACCGCGGCGAGAACCCGCTCTTCCAGTCCCACATGTGGGACGGTTCGGCCACCCCGCTCGACCGTAACCTGGAGATCGCCAAGGAGCTGCTCGAGAAGACGGCAAACGCCAAGCAGATCCTCGAGATCGAGATCGGCGTCGTCGGCGGCGAGGAGGACGGCGTCGAGAACGAGATCAACGAGAAGCTCTACACCTCCCGTGAGGACTTCGAGGCCACCATCGACGCCCTCGGCGCCGGCAACACCGGGCAGCGCTACCTGCTGGCCGCGACCTTCGGCAACGTCCACGGCGTGTACAAGCCGGGCAACGTCAAGCTCAAGCCCGAGGTGCTGAAGATGGGCCAGGACGTCGCGGTCGAGAAGCTGGGCCTCAACGCCGGTGACCTGCCGTTCGACTTCGTCTTCCACGGCGGCTCGGGTTCGGCTAAGAGCGAGATCGAGGAGGCGCTGTCCTACGGCGTCATCAAGATGAACGTCGACACCGACACCCAGTACGCGTTCACCCGGCCGATCGCCGCGCACATGTTCGGCAACTACGACGGCGTCCTCAAGGTCGACGGCGAGGTCGGCAACAAGAAGGTCTACGACCCGCGTTCCTACCTGAAGAAGGCCGAGCAGGCCATGTCCGAGCGCGTCGTCGAGGCGTGCAACGACCTGAAGTCGGCCGGCAAGTCCAAGGGTGCCGCTGCTTGAGTGAAAGCGGCTTGAGTGAACGCTGCTTGATCGATCACGGCCTGATCGGCCTGCCTGACCGGTCGTATCTCATCGCGGCCTGACACCGCCCCATCAGCGGCGCTCCTCCACCCGGAGGGGCGCCGCTGTCGTGTGTGGACCTCTCGCCGCCGAATCGAACCCTTGTGCTACGCGGAGGGTGCCGGTAAGATCGCTTGTATGTTCGAGTCGGGTGCGACGCTGAAGGGGGTGCGGTGGTGAGCGAGGAAACGGGGACGACGACGAGGTCGGCTTTCGCCGGGGCGCTCCGCGCGGTGCCGGAGTCCCTCGACACCCTGGGCACCGAGGCCCTGAGCGAGGTGGCGCGCTCGGCGACGCTGGCGCAGAACCTGGCGGCGGCGACCCGGCTGCAGGCGGCCCACCTGTTGGTCCAGGCGATGGGGAGTGTCGACAGGGGCTCCCCGGGGCCGGCGGATGCGCCGCCCTTCGGGGACTCGCGTCCCGCCTACTCCCGACTCGAACCCACTGACCGTGCGCGCGACCACCTGGCCGCGGCCATGTCGCTGACCGGGTGGCATGCCTCACGCCTGGTCACGGCCGGCGTGCAGGTCCACACGCGTCTGCCGCGTCTCCGCAAGGCCATCGAACGCGGACTGTTCCCCGAACAGTTGGCGATCGACGCCGCCTGCCGTCTGGCAGAGGTGCCCGACACGATCATCGGTGCGGTGGAATCCGACGTCGTCGGCGCCCTGAGCCGAGACCTCGACGGGGGCCACCGGCCCAGTCGCTCGGCCCTGGACACGGCGGTCGACGCGTCCCGGGAGCGTCATGACCCGCAGGCCGCCGGCGACGCCGTGGACGCCGCCGTCGACCAGCGGACGGTTCGGTTCCGCCCGGCCCGCGACGGCATGACCAGCATGTGGGCCTCGCTGCCCAGCGGGGATGCAGAGAAGCTCCGCCGCCGGATCGACTCCGCCGCCCGCGCTGCCTCGGAGTCGGGCCACCCCCGCACGCGCGACCAACTGCGCGCCGACGCCCTGTGCGCACTCGGGGACCCCACGACCAACGACATCGGCACGAGCCTGTACGACGCGGAAGAGTCGGCGGGCGCGGGCGATGCCGCTACCGGCACCCGCGCCGACGCCGCCGACAGGCCCCCGCTGGGAGCGTCGTGGGGCACCGAGCAGCCCATCCGGATCTCGATCATCGACAGCGTCGCCCAGGGCCTGCCCAACCGCGTGCAGTTCGTGAACGGCGCCTACTCGAGCTTCGACTGGCTGTGCGAGGAACTCCTGTCCGGCGGGGACTCCAGGGTCCGGTTCGAACTGCTCGACCCGCAACCGGGTGTTCAGGACACACCGGACGCGGTGCTGAAGTACTTCATCACCCCGGCGCTGGCCGAGCGAATCCGGCTCCGCGACGGCACGTGCCGCCACCCGGGGTGTACGGTCGACGCCCATGACTGTGAGATCGACCATGTCATCGCCTTCGATCATCAGCGACCTGAACTGGGCGGACCCACCGCCGAGTGGAACCTCGTGTGCCTGTGTCGCAAGCACCATCGGGAGAAGACCTTCGGGCACTGTGCCTACCGGCCCGGACCGCTCGGCGAACTGACCATCATCACCGAGACCGGTCACGAACACCGCACCACACCACACGGGCCGCTGGCCCAGGCGCGCGACCGGATTCTCGACCACCGATGGCGACAACACGTCGACCGTCTCATCGCCGACGACGGCCACCTCACCAATCCGCCCGGCATCGAGCGGGACTACCGCACCGGCCGAGACGGTTCCCGGCCAGCCTGACTGCCAGCGGCAGACCCGGCCCGCCTGACCGTTGGCGGGTCGGGTCGCCCTCGACGGGTCGGGTCAGCCCGGCTGCTGGTCCTGCGGGACCGCGCCCATTCCGACTCCGGGCTGGCACATCTTCCAGGCGCCGTCCTCGTCGCGCATGTGAATCTGCTCCGGGCCCGTCCCGTCGGACGCCGACTCCACGGTCGCGGTCGCCTCGGCGCCGTTGTCACTGATCTCCACCCCGAGCACCTCGAGATCCTGGGGGAACGAACCCGCGATCGACTCGCGGAACATCGAGTCGAGGTCCGAGCCCGTCGCCTCGCTCGACGCGGTGATGGTGTCGACGAGCTCCTGCGGGACGCGGTTCTCCGCGCACATGTGCCCGTTGAACTCGGCGAACGACTCCGCCGAACTCATGCTCTCCAGCGTCTGCTCGACGTCCCGCTCGGCCCGCGCGGACGACGACAGCGGGCCCGCGAGGAAGAGCCAGACGAGCGCGGCGATCACGAGGAGCGCCACGACCACGGCCGCCGTGACGGCCACGCCGCCCCGCCCGCCGCGACCGCCTTGCCGGCCGCTGCCCGGACGTGCCCCACCCTCCGGGCCCCCGCCCGGCTGTCCCGCGGGGTTCGGCTCCCCGGCGGCCGGCTGCTGGCTCGTCGTCGTCATCTACTACTCCCGGTGCGCGTCGCCGGCCCCGGACGGGCCGCGTCGACCCGCCACCGTAGCGGACCGACCTGTGATTCCGGGGGTGCAGGGGCGCCGACCGCACCGGCGCGGACTCCGCTCCCGCCAGGCCACGGGCATTACACATGAGATAGCCAGTTAGCCTTCAGGTATGCCCAGGCTCCGTCTCAGCTCTGTCCGTGTCCTCACCGGCGGCATGGCCGTCTCGGCGCTCCTGCTGTCCGGCATCGGCCCGGCCCACGCTGACCCCGGCGACTGGAGCCAGTACCGCGCGACCCCCACCAACAACACCCACGTCGTCACCGGCGGGGCCCAGATCTTCTCCGGCACCATCCCCACCGCGAACGAGGTGCGGGCGACCCCGGTGGTGGCCGACGGCAAGGTGTTCGTCGGCAGTCACGGCTCCGGGGAGTTGCAGGCGTTCGACCTGGCGACGGGCGAATTGCTGTGGCAGGCGCAGGCGCCGAACTGGGTGCATTCGGAGATGATCCATTCTGACGGGCGGCTGTTCGTGGGATTCGGCAACCGCTTCTTCCAGGACGGGCCGGGCGGCTACCGCGGCACCGGGGAGTCCGGTGTCCTGAGTCTGGACCCGGACACCGGTGCGATCCTGTGGCGCCACGACACCGCCGGCGAGGTCATGCCGACACCCGCCGTGACGGGCGGAGCGGTGTGGGCGGTCACCGGCGATCGGCGCCTGTACAAGCTCGACCCGGCGACCGGGGAGGCGCTCGAGGTGGTGGAGACCGGCCACGTGGTGAGCATGTCCTCGCCGTCGGAACAGGGCGGGGTGCTGTACTTCGGCGGCGGCGCGCCCCGGCCCTACACGTTCTTCGCCTACGACACCGCGGCCGGCGAGTTCGCCTGGCAGCGGGAGTTCCCCGAGTTCACCCACGGCCTCGACGACGTCCCGCCGGCCGTCGACGAGGGGATCGTCGTCACCACGGCCAACCGCGCCCTGCTGCCCGGGATCGCCGGCGCGCGCGAGGAGCACACGATCATCGCGATGGACCAGCAGTCCGGCGAGGTGGTGTGGCGGGACGTGATCGGCGACGGGCCCGCCCCGACCAACAACCGGTCCGGTGCGCCGACCATCCACGACGGCACCGTCTTCGTGGGCAGTCCCACCACGGGCGCCGCCTATGCGTATGACCTGCACTCCGGCGAGCGACTGTGGCGTAACCCTGTCGGCGCGATCAAGGGTGCCCCGGTGATCCACGCGGGTGGTGCCTACTTCTCGACCACCGCCGGGAACGTGTACCGCCTCGACGTCCGCACCGGCGCGATCACCGGCGTACTCGAGCTGGAGGGGCCGTTGGCCCCGGCCGGGCCGATCCTCGTCGACGACACCCTGGTGGTCCCCAGTCAGAGCCGGAACGTCTACTTCGTCCCGCTCGAGGAGTTCCCCGACTCCCGCGCCACGGGCGGCGCGACCGCGAGCCTCGGCGACCCGGCGTCACCGTGGGGGAGCGCCGCGGGGTCCGCGGCGTCCGCGGCGGGATCGCTCGGCACGGACGCGGGATCGCTCGACCCCGCGTACTGACGGGCGCCGGGGCCGGCCCCTGTCTCGCCCCACCGGCCCCCGGCTCGCCCCACTGGCCCCCGGGCCCACCCGACCTGCCGGGTCAGGGGAGCGGGCCCGCGGGCTCCAGGCGGTCGGTGCCGTGCCGGGTCCGCCAGCTCGCCATCGGGTAGGCGCCACTGTTCGGGTCCTCGCGGGCCACGAGCGCCCAGTAGTCGGCGTGGGCGTAGTCGCTGGTGAACTCGACCACCGTGAAGCCGTGGCGATCGAGATCGGCCCAGCGGACGTGCCGGTTCGCGGCGGTCAGCGCGCCCTGGGCGGCCTGCGAGAGCGGGTTGCCCTCGGGTAGTCCGCCCACCATGTCGTTGATGTTGTTGCTCGTGATGGACGGGGTGACGAACTCGACCGCCCCGGTGCCGGCCCCGGGGTAGTCCGCCGGGTCGAACGGCACCTCGTTGGCCCAGGACGTGTGGATGTCGCCGGTGAGGAAGACGTGGTTGCGGTTGCCGGTGGCGCGGATGGCCTCGAACAGGCGGCGGCGCTCACCGGCGTACCCGTCCCACTGGTCCGAGTTGTAGGTGATGCCCTCCCGCGGGACCCCCAGGAGTTCGGTGAGCGCGCCGGTCGTGCGTGCGTCCAACGGCGGGATGAGCACGGGCGAGACCATGACCGAGTTGCCGATGACGTTCCAGCGGGCGGTCGACGACCGCAGCCCGCGGGCCAGCCAGTCGAACTGCTCGGCGCCGGTCATCGTGTTGGTCTGGTCGATCGCCAGGCCGTTGAACCGATCGGGGCTCTCGGAACGGTACGAGCGCAGGTCCAGCATGCTGATCTCGGTCAACGACCCCCAGCGCAGGCGCCGGTAGAGGTGCCCGCCGTCGCGCAGCGACTCCGGCCGGACCGGCATCCACTCGAAGTACGCCTGCGAGGACGCGGCCTTGCGGTCGGAGAACGGGCCCTCGTGCGGCTGGTGGTTCTCGGCGCCGTGCTCCCACGAGTCGTTGGCCAGCTCGTGGTCGTCCCACGTGCAGATCCAGGGGACGTGCGCGTGCAGGGACTGCAGGTCGGGATCGGTGTGGTACTGCGCCAGCCGGATCCGGTAGTCGGCCAGGGTGACGATCTCGTGCGGTGGTTCGTGCGGGCGGATCGCCCCGATGGCGGCGGTGTACTCGCCGCGGCCGTACTCGTAGATGTAGTCACCGAGTTCGATGATCGCGTCCAGGTCGCCGCGCGCCTCGAGGTGCCGGTAGCCGGAGAAGAAGCCGGCCTCCCAGTTGGAACACGACACCACGCCGACGCGCCAGCGGCCGGTGGCGGGCATGGCGCCGTCGGCGGGCGCGGTGCGGGTGCGCCCGGTCCGTGAGACCTGACCGAGCGCGCGGAAGCGGTAGTGGTACCAGCGGTCCGGCGCCAGTCCGGTGCAGTCGAGCTTGACCGTGTGGTCGCGGCCGGCGTCGGTGACGACGGACCCCGTGCGGACGAGGGAGGTGAACCCCGGGTCGGTGGCGACCTCCCAGGCGACGACGACGGGGTCACCGATCCCGGAACCGGGGCTCGCCTGCGGGGTGGGCGTCACGCGCGTCCACAGGATGACGCGGTCCGCCATGGGGTCGCCCGAGGCGACGCCGTGCCGGAAGACGGCTCCGGCCGGGGCCCCGCCACCTCCCGTGCCTCCGGCAGCCGCGGCCCCGGCGGCCGCGGTGCGTCCGGCCAGGGCACCGGTCCCGACGGCGGCACCGGCCAGCGCTCCGGCCCGGAGGAGGGAGCGCCTGCCGATGCCACCGGTGGGGTGGGAATCGGCGATGCGGGCGGTTCCGGCGATGCGGGCTGACCCGGGAGCTTCGGGCGAGGGGGCGGGAGACGCGGTCACGCGTTCAAGTCTGTCCCCTCGGGTGACGTCCGGGAGCGGATTCGCCCCAGACGTCACCGACGGTTCACTCGCCGGCGACCTGCGCGTCCTGTCCCGGGGTGGTGTCGGCGCCCACCACGAGCTCCTCGATCTCGGTCTTCTCCGGCGTCGAGAGGTACCGCTCGCGCGAGTCGTCCAGCTCCTGGAGCCACGGGGTGTGATGGACGGTCGCCATGGTGCCGGTGAGGACGGAGCGGTACGGCTTGTCCCGGTAGGTCAGGATGTTCTTTTTCTTGTCCTTCTTCCAGGCGAGGAAGATCTCGACCACCTCGTCGAGGTCGAACATCGGGTAGTCCGTGGCCTCGATGAGGTCGCGGACGTAATCGGCCTGGAAGCGCACGTCGTCGGCGTCCCCGTCCAACTCCTGGAAGCGGTTCCGCCAGGCCCGCATGTGGGCGACCCGATCCTCGGCGGACGGCAACTTGGCCCGGCCCAGGATGAGGTCGCGGACGTACCAGGCCTGGGCGTCGAACATGTTGAAGGTGAACCACTGGTCCTGGGCGCCCAGGTAGTAGACCTTGGGGTTCTTCTGCCACACGACGCCGCGGTACAGCCCCGCGGGGTAGATGTTGTTGGGCGACTGCAGGGCCAGGTCCGCCGGCAGGAACGGGTACTTGTGGAGGTAGCCGGTGCACAGGATCACGGCGTCGAACTCGCGGGTCTGGCCGCCGGTGAAGTGGACGGTCTCGCCGTCGAACCGCTGGACCAGCGGCAGTTCCTCCATCCCGTCCGGCCAGTCGTAGCCCATGGGGGCGGTGCGATAGGAGATCGTCACCGACCGGGCGCCCATCTTGAAGGCCTGCACGCCGATGTCCTCGGCGGAGTAGGAGGCGCCGATCAGCAGCACGCGCTTGTCCGCAAGCTTCTCCGCTCCGCGGAAGTCGTGGGCGTGGCGGATCGACCCGGGGAACGTCCCGATGCCCTTGAAGTCCGGCAGGTTCGGGTAGGAGAAGTGGCCGGTGGACACGATGATGCGGTCGAACTCCGACGAGGTCGTCTTGCCGGACCTGAGGTTCTCCACGGTGACGGTGAAGGTGTCCAGATCGCGGTCGTAGTCCACCCAACGGACGGCCGTGGAGAACTGGACCTTGTTCTTGACGTCGGACCCCTGGACCCGGCCGTCGATGTAGTCCCACAGGACCTCACGCGGCGGATACGACGAGATGGGCCTGCCGAAGTGCTCGTCGAACGTGTACTCGGCGAACTCGAGCGCCTCCTTGGGGCCGTTCGACCAGAGGTTGTGGTACATGGAGGAGTGGACCGGCTCGCCGTACTTGTCAGTGCCGGACCGCCAGTTGTAGTTCCACTGGCCGCCCCAGTCGTCCTGCTTCTCGTAGGCCACGATCTCGGGGATCTTGGCCCCGGACCGCTGGGCCGATTCGAACGCCCTGAGGGCGGCCATTCCGCTCGGCCCGGCTCCGATGATCGCAATACGCTGTCTAGACACAGTCTTCCTTCCGGCCCACGTTCGACCTGTTCGTTCACTCCGACTGGTGCCGGTGGAAGCTCGTCCGACGCGGGGACCGGATGAGTCCGCGTAACGGGGCCTCGACACCGGGACCACTATCACTCCGAAGGGGCGTGAAACCACTGCCCGCGACGAGCGCACGGCGCCCCGTCCGGGGCGCCGCATGCCCTCGACCTTAGCAAATGGGGGCAGGGGAGGCGATGCGGCGGATTAGTGGACAATGGGGGCATGACCCAGTTCGGAGATCTCCTCGGCCCCCCGCCCACCCGTCTCACCGGTGACCCGGAGGCGGAGGCCGCCGTCGCCGCGGGGGAGGATCCCCGCACCGTGGCGGCCTCCCACCCCACCGCCTCGATCGCGTGGGCCGAGCTCGCGGAGCGCGCACTCGACTCCGGCGAGGTGATCAGCGCCTACGCGTTCGCCCGCACCGGGTATCACCGCGGGCTGGACCAGCTGCGGCGCCACGGCTGGAAGGGCTTCGGGCCGGTGCCGTACGACCACGAACCCAACCGCGGCTTCCTCCGTTGCGTCGCCGCGCTGGCCCGCGCCGCGCAGTCGATCGGTGAGGAGGACGAGTACATCCGTTGTCTGGACCTGGTCAATGAGTCAGACCCGCACGCCGCCGCGTCTCTCGGCCTGGCGTGACCGACTGGACGCCCGCGCGCTGGGCGTCTACGCCGCGCTGCCGGGCCCGCTGAGGGCGCGCGCCCGGCGACTCGGTTACGCGTTCCTGCCGATCCTGCAGTGCGGTCTCGCCGCGGGACTGGCCTGGTTCCTCGCGCACGACGTGCTGCACCACTCGGCGCCCTTCTTCGCGCCCATCGCGGCCGCCATCGCCCTGGGCACCGGTATGGGGCGTCGCGTCCGGAGGGGTGTCGAGTTGGTGCTCGGCGTCATCGTCGGCGTCGGGTTCGGTGACCTGCTGATCCGGGAGATCGGCTCCGGGGCGTGGCAGATCGCGCTGGTGGTGATCCTGGCGATGTCTGCGGCGGTGTTCGTCGACCGCGGGGCGATCACAGGCACCCAGGCGGCCTCGTCGGCGATCCTCGTGGCGACGATCCTGCCGCCGGGCAGCGCGGGCGGCTACGAGCGGATGCTCGATGCTGCCGTGGGCGGGGTGGTCGCGCTGGCCGCGATGGCACTCATGCCCGTCCATCCCCTGCGCCGCGCCCGCCGGGAGGCGGCGTCGCTGCTGGGCGTGGCGTCGTCGGTGCTCGCCGAGGTCGCGGACGGGTTGGAGCGGCGCGACTCGGAGCTCATCCGCTCCGCCCTGCAGGAGGCCCGTGACACGCAGCCGGCCGTCGATGCGATCTCCGAGCAGCTCGCGGGGGCGCGGGAACTGGTGCGGATCTCCCCGTTCTACCGGCGGCGGCGTCCGGAGGAGATCGTCCTCACGGCGATGCTCAACCCGTTGGACAACGGCATCCGCAACATCCGTGTCCTCGCGCGCCGGGCGATCGTGGCGGCGGACGATCAGGTGGACGTACCGCCCGCGCTGAGTTCGTTGATCGCGGCGCTGGCCGGGGCTCTGGAGGTGCTCACCCGGCGGGTGGCCGCGGACTCCGACGCGCCCACGGACGCTGAGGTCCACCGCGAGTTGCGGGCGGTCGCGTCGCGCGCCAAGCGGGAGCTGATCACGGGGTCGGGCCTGACCGAGACCGTCATGCTGGCCCAGCTGCGCTCGATCCTGGTGGACATGATGCAGGTCGCGGGGCTGAGCAAGATCTCGGCCCTCGCCACGCTGCCGCCGACCGTCCGCAATCCCGCCGTCGAACCGGAACTGACGGAGGAGTGGCCGGACGCGCCGGACCGACCGGCGCCGGTGATGCCGCCGCTCAGGGCGACACGAGCCTCCATGGCTCGGTATGACGATAGAAAGTCGTCCTCTTGATGGCCCGCCGACCGGTGAGCCCGTCCCGGGTGAGCAGGCCGGCCTCGGTGCCCAGTTGCACCGCCCGGGCCGCCACCCACTGACGGCGACGCAACCTGCGGGGCCGCGCGGCGGTGGCCCGGACACCGGGCAGCTCGGGTGTGGGCCGGACGGTGAGGGTGTCCGTCTCGCCGGAGAAGACCACGGTGTCGTCGGCGTAGGCCTCACCCACGAGTCGGTCGCCCTCGGGGCCGCGTACGAGGGCCTCGCCGACGAGGACGGTCCCGGTCTCGTCGCGGACGAGCGGCACCTCACGCGACGTGCCCCGGATGCCGAGCTTGGCCGCCTCCGATCCTGTCGGTAGCCCGTACGCGCGGGTGGCGGGGGTGGGCTCGTCGGCGACGTAGGCGATCTCCGCGTCGAGGTTCTCGGTCCGCAGCAGGTGGGTGAGCACGGCGGCCAACGCGGCGTCGGTGCCGCAGAGGACCAGTCGACGCAGCGGGCCCACCTCGGCCAACGCGCGGTTGACCTCGTCCTTGGTCGGCACCTCGCTGACCTGGATGCGGGGGCGCTCACCGAGAACCGTCGGGACCGGGGCCGAGCCGCAGCGGATGACGATCATGACCTCCATCATGACCGCAGCTGATGGCGGGGGCGAACCTGGGGCAGGATGGAAGCGTGGTTGGACAGGCGCGCAGGATCGATCTGAACTGCGACCTCGGCGAGGCCCGCCGGGGGACGCCGCGGTGGCCCGCGTCGCTCGCACCCGGCGCCGGGCCGGATCCCGACGACGCCGCGCTGTTGGACGTGGTGACATCCGCCAACGTCGCGTGCGGCTTCCACGCCGGCAACCGGCCCACCATGATCGCCACGGCCGTCGCCGCCGCCGACCGCGGGGTCGCCCTGGGGGCACACCCCTCGTACCGGGACGGTGCCAACTTCGGGCGCGTCGAACACGACCTCGACCGCGAGGAGGTCGCCCGGCTCGTGGAGTTCCAGCTCGTCGAGCTCGACATGGCCGCGCGACGGCACGGGACGCGGGTGCGGTACCTCAAGCCACACGGCGCGCTTTACAACCGTATCGTCCGCGATCCGGAGCAGGCCGCGGGTGTCGTGGACGCCGTGGTGCGGTACGCCGACCTCGCCAATGAGGAGCCGTTGCCGATCCTCGGCCTGCCGGGCGCGGTCGTGCTGTCCCACGCCGAGGCCGTCGGAGTCCGCACGGTGACGGAGGCGTTCGCCGACCGCGGCTACCGGCCCAACGGCACGCTCGTGCCCCGCGGCGAGCCGGGCGCGGTGATCACCGATGTCGACGAGGTCGCCGAGCGCGTCGTGGCCATGGCGACGGGGGAGTCGATCACGACCGCCGAGGGAGCGCGGGTCGTGGTGGCCGCCGCCTCGGTGTGTGTGCACGGGGACACTCCCGGCGCCGTCGACCTGGCGCGCCGCGTGCGCGCGTCGCTCGAGGAGGCCGGGGTGGAGGTGGCGCCGTTCGCCGCGCCTTACGTCCGGCCGCGCGGCTCGGTGGGGGACGGGTCCGGGCGTGATGCGGTGGGGGACGGGCCGGCGGGGGAGTCCGGCCCGGGATGACGACGACGAGGATCCGCCGCTGCGGGGAGACCGCACTGTTGCTCGACTGTGCCGATCTGGCCGAGGCGGTCCGGCTGGCCGGGAGGATCGGGCAGATGCGGCCGGAGCCTCTCGACGTGGTGGCGGCGGCCCGCACGGTGCTGGTGACCGTGCGCGACTCCTCTGCGTTGCCCGAGCTGCGGCGGCGGCTCGAGGCGCTCCTCACCGACCCCGCTGATCAGCCCGTCGCTCCGCCATCCTCCGGCAATCTGCCCTCCCGAAATCTGCCCTCCTCAAATCTGCCCTCCCGAGATCGGCTATCCGGATTCCGGATCGGCGCTTCTGATCCGAATAGCGGATCCGTAGGGGGAGTAGCGGATGTCGGGGATGCGGGCGCGAGTGCAGGCGGGGTTGCGGGCTCGGATGCGGGATCGGATGCAGGCGCTGATGCGGGCCCGGAAGCGGGCTCGGGAGCAGGTGCAGAAGGCGGGGTGACAGGAGTGACGATCGACGTCCGCTACGACGGGCCCGACCTTGCCGCGGTCGCCGACCTCGCCGGGATGTCCACCGAAGCGCTGGTCCGCACGCACTCCTCGATCACGTGGCGGGCCGCGTTCGGCGGGTTCGCGCCGGGCTTCTTCTACCTCGTCGACGCGCGGGAGCTGGACGCGGGCGGGGCGGATGCGGGCGGGGCGGATGCGGACGGGGCGGGTGCGAGCGAGGCGGCCGGAGGGCCGTCGGCGAAACCCGCTTTGCCTGCGGTGCCGCGGCTGGACTCGCCGCGCGCGCGGGTCCCGGCCGGAGCGGTCGGCCTGGCGGACCGTTTCTGCGCCGTCTACCCCGGGGCCTCGCCCGGCGGGTGGCAGCTGCTCGGCACCACCGACGCCCGGCTGTGGGACCTCGACCGGCCCGACCCCGCCCTGCTCGCCCCCGGGATGACCGTCCGGTTCCGCGAGTTGGGCGGGCGATCCGGGGACGACCGCGGGCGCTCGGGCGAGTCCCGATGAGCCCGGACGCGCCCCGATGAGCCTGCTCGTACTGCGGGCCGGACCGTCCGCGCTCGTGCAGGACCTCGGCCGCCCCGGTCACGCCTCGCTCGGGGTGACCGCGTCCGGGGCCGCCGATCGCGCCGCCGCGGCCACCGCCCTGCGGGCCGTCGGCACCGACCCGGCGGCCGCCGTGCTCGAGGTGCTGCTCGGTGGGCTGACGGTCATGACGGATGAGCCCGCGGTCGTGGCGGTCACGGGGGCGAAGGCCCTCGTCGTCGTCACCCCCGACGGTTCCCGACGCACCGCCGCCACCGGCGAGGTCCTCCGACTGGACGCCGGGTCGTCGCTGGAGATCGGCCGGCCCGTCGCCGGGGTGCGCAGCTACGTTGGCGTGCGCGGGGGGATCGACGTGCCGGCGGTGCTGGGCAGTCGATCGCGCGACACCCTGGCAGGGCTGGGCCCACCGCCCGTCGTGGCCGGCGACGTGCTGGACGTCGGCGACGCCGTGGTGGGGCCGTGGGCAGACGGGTGGCAGGTCTCCGCCGGCCGGGGTGTGGTCGGCGGGGGCGCGGTCACCGGCGCCAGGGAATCCGTGGAGCTGGACGTCATCCCCGGGCCGCGCGACGACCTGTTCCCGCCCGCCGCGTGGGACGTCCTCGCCGCGACCGGGCACGTCAGCGGGCACGCCGACAGGGTGGGCGTACGCATCGACCCCGCCCGACCCGTCCCACGCCTCGACACGCGCGAGATCCCCAGCGAGGGCATGGTGCGCGGCGCGGTACAGATTCCGGCCGACGGCGCGCCCGTGGTGTTCGGCCCCGACCACCCGGTGACCGGCGGGTACCCCGTCATCGGTGTGCTCACCGCGCGGTCCGCGGACGCGATCTCGCAGCTTCTCCCGGGAACGCCGGTGCGATTCCGCAGACTGCGGGGCGTCGCCGACTAGGGTGTTCACGCGGTACGGACTATTCTGGGGCGTTGGTGTGCGCGGATTCGCTGTCAGGTGTCTGACGCCGGTGCACCGTGACGACGACTCATTCGAGGTGAATGCGAACCATGCCAGCGATCGTTCTGATCGGCGCCCAGTGGGGCGACGAGGGCAAGGGTAAGGCCACCGACATCCTGGGCGGCCACGTGGACTACGTGGTCAAGCCCAACGGCGGGAACAACGCCGGCCACACCGTCGTGGTGGGCGGTGAGAAGTACGAGCTCAAGCTCCTGCCCGCCGGCATCCTCTCGCCCACGGCCGTGCCGGTGATCGGCAACGGCGTGGTGGTGAACCTCGAGGCGCTGTTCGAGGAGATCGACGGCCTCGAGGCCCGCGGCGCCGACACCTCCCGGCTGCGCATCTCGGCCGACGCCCACCTCGTCGCGCCGTACCATCAGGCGCTGGACAAGGTCACCGAGCGGTTCCTGGGCAAGAAGGCCATCGGCACCACCGGCCGCGGAATCGGTCCGACCTACGCGGACAAGGTCTCGCGGGTGGGCATCCGAGTGCAGGACATCTTCGACGAGTCGATCCTGCGCCAGAAGATCGAGGGCTCACTGCACCTCAAGAACCAGATCCTGGTGAAGATCTACAACCGTCGAGCGGTCGAGGTCGACGAGATGGTCGAGTACTTCCTCGGCTACGCCGACCGGCTGCGGCCCATGGTCTGCGACGCCACCCTGATGCTCAACCAGGCGCTGGACCGCGGCGAGTCCGTGCTCATGGAGGGCGGCCAGGCCACCATGCTCGACGTGGACCACGGCACCTACCCGTTCGTGACGTCGTCCAACCCGACCGCCGGCGGAGCCTGCGTGGGCTCGGGCATCGGGCCCACCAAGATCACCCACTCTCTGGGCATCGTCAAGGCGTACACCACCCGCGTGGGCGCCGGGCCGTTCCCCACCGAGCTGTTCGACAAGTGGGGCGAGTACCTGCAGGTCACCGGCGGTGAGGTGGGTGTCAACACCGGCCGCACCCGCCGCTGTGGCTGGTACGACGCCGTGATCGCCCGCTACGCCGCGCGCGTCAACGGGTTCACCGACTACTTCCTCACCAAGCTCGACGTGCTCACCGGCATCGGCGAGATCCCGATCTGCGTGGCCTACGACGTGGACGGCGTCCGGCACGACGAGATGCCCATGACGCAGACCGACTTCCACCACGCCACGCCGATCTACGAGACCATGCCCGGCTGGGACGAGGACATCACCGGGGCGCGCGAGTTCAGCGACCTGCCGCCCGCCGCCCGCGACTACGTGCTGCGGCTCGAGGAGCTCGCCGGCTGCCACATGTCGTACATCGGCGTGGGCCCCGGCCGCGACCAGAACGTGGTGCGGCGCGACATCCTGGGGTGATACGCCTGGCCCCACTCCTGCCCCGGCCGCGTCGCCGGGATGGGGCTTTCGGGCAGCGACCCGCCAGGGACCGTCAGTACCGCGGCGGGGCTTCGGCGTTTCGGCGGCGATCGCGGCTCGGCTCGGCCCAGCTCGGCCCCCGAATCGATCGCGTTATGGGATGTATCGGCCGAGTGCCCGTGTGCCAGATCGCGATGGGTTTTAACCAATCGCGATCGATTTCGACGAGATGCAGGTGGACGCGAGGAACTAGGCCATCGATCCTCGGCCGCTCGGGTTCCGGCGCGGAGACCACGGGTTCGCTCGGTAGCTGACCGGTCGTCGCGTCGGTGGCCGTCGCGTCGGTGGTCGGGATCAGAACGGCAGGCCCGGAAACGCTGGTAGTTCGAAGGCCCCACCGGAGACCCCAGCACTGACGGCGAGCGCCACGGACACTCCCACACCGGCGAGTAGGACCAGCCCGGCCTGAGCGAATTGGTTCTCAAGAGAGCCGTCCGTGGATCCTGCGCTGAAGCCGTTGCCGACTGTGTCGTAATGCACGACTCCAGTGGTGGGAGCGGCCGACGGGACGACCGGCGGGATGGGAGCGGCGTGGGCGGGCGCTGTGGCGACGGTTGTGGCAGCGGCCAGAGCGATGGTTGAGGCGATGGTGCAGGTTCGGGTCTTCATCATGCCTCTCTATCGCGCCAGGATGGTCGGGCATTACGCGTTCATGTCGCTGGTCACGGGCTTGTCGAGCCGGGCCGGCCGCTGACTCGGTTCGAGAACCTGCAGGCGATTCGAGCGCTTCGAAAGGTCGTTTTGCCGGATCGATCGCGTTCTGGGATGTATCGGCCAAGTACCCGTATCCCAGATCGCGAGGGGTTTCTAGGAATCGCGATTGACTACTATGAACCGCAATCGATCGGTCAGACCGGTCCACCGCTGCCCGGCCCGGCAGACGATTTACCGCGGCAACGGGTTCCAGCGAGCCTGCGACTGTGGGCAGCCGGATCGGCTGTCCACACGATGGCGTTCACAGGCACGGTCGGCACGTCGGCCACGCCATGATGAAGCTGTGGCACTAGACAACTCGACCCCGACGAAGCTTGAGCAGCGGACATCAGCGGGATTCGTCGCCGCAGTTCATCGGGGCGAACCGTTTCTCGCCAAAACAGCCCTCGAGGCGGGAGTCCTCACCCGGCAGGACCTACGAACCAGGTTCAGGAGGGTCCATCCCAGAGTATTCGTTCGGAAGGCTGCGGAACTGACACCGCGGCAGAAGATCCGCGCGGCGTGGTTATGGGGTGGGCCGTCGCCGGTGATCTGCGGTGGCGCAGCCGCGTACTTACTGGGTGAGCGGTACTTCGGAGGGGAACTCGTCGAGCAGAAGGTACAGCTTTGGCGACCGGGCTGGAGGGCCCCGCCGCCCGGAATCGTCATGCACAGGTGGCCTACGGCTCCGCCTGCGGTCCGTGTCTTCGGGATGGCCGCGACCACCCCGGCGCGAACCGCGATCGATGTGGCTCGCCATGTGAAATCCGACGTGAGGGCTGTTGCTGCGCTGGATGCCATGTGTCGTTTCGGCGGGACCGACACGAATGCGATCGCCGAAACGGCCTTCGAAATGGTCGGCCACTCCGGTGTGCGTCGGGTGCTGGGGCTGCTGCCGATGGTGGACCCTGGGGCGGAATCGCCCAAAGAGACAGAGCTGCGCCTGGTCATGGCGGGTTCGCGCCTGCCGAGATTCGACACCCAGGTGGAGGTGCTCGACGAGTTCGGACGGCTGATCTCGCGGCTTGATCTCGGCAACAGACAGTGGAAAGTCGGCTTGCAGTATGACGGTGGAGAGCACCTCAAACGCGAGCGTCGGGACCACGACTCGATGACGATGATGCGGCTCGCGTCTCTCGGATGGGAGGTCAGACGCGTGACCCAGGGAATGCTTCACACCCCGGACACGCTGATGGGTTTCGTCGCTGATGCGTTCAGACGTCAGGGCTGGTCCGGGTGAGCTGGCGCGTCCACTTCGAGTCACCGGACGCGCGACCCGATGCGGGCCCACCTGGCTGCCGCTGGGCTTGATCGGGCCTGCCCAGCCGACTCGTGAGCCGATAGCGTCGACCGAGCCGGGCGGTCGATCGCGACTTCTGCAAATGGATCGTGATCTGGGCAGATCGCATAAGGGGGATGGATCCGAGAACGCGATCTATCGGGGGTGAGCGGAAGCGAGCTGGGAGGGGAGGAAAGGGGGCAGATTCGGAGCGGCGCGAGCATGCTGGGAAGCGAGAGCGGCCCGGGTGCGGAGCAGGCCGGGCAGAGGAAGCGGGGCCGTTGTCCGCACAGACCGCCTCAACTCAGTGGGCTGAGCCTTAGCGCTGTTGGATGAACGCGTTTCTGACGGCGATGACGGCATCGTCGACGTCGAAACCCGCGCGCGCAACCCGCTCGACGAACTCCTCAGCAGCGCGCGCCAGGACCGCGGCGGGCAGGTCCGCAGCGGCGACGAACGTCCCCGCGCGGCCCCGGCCCTCCAGAAGACCGACCTCTTCCAGTTCGCGATAGACCTTGGCGGCGGTGGCGGTCGCGACTCCGACCTCGGCGGCAAGGGTGCGCACAGGCGGTAGTCGCGTACCGGTGGTCAGCGCGCCCCGGTGGACGGCCTCAACGATCTGCGTCTTGAGCTGCCGGAATGGTGGCTCGCCGGAGGCGGGGTCGAGGGCCAGGATGACTCCGGCCACGCGTGAGCCGGCCGCGGGGTCTGCCTCGCCAGTCCCCCGAGCGGTATCCGCCCCGCCGGCCCCGCCAGCCCCGCCGCCGGCGTCGACCTCGCCGGCCCCTGCCTCAGCCACGGGTCAGGCCCACACCTGGTCGATCGCGGTGGCCTCACGCGGCGGCGCGGCCGGGACGGGCGCGGCGGGGGTGCGCGAGAAGCGCGGAGCCGGCGCGGGGCCGACGTCGCCGCGAACCTCGACGAACGTCTCTCTAGCGACGTTGTGCGGATGATCGAGCGCCTCGGTGTACGTCAGCACGGGCGTGGTGCACGCGTCGGTGCCGTAGAACACCTCGGCCCACTCATCGCGCGGCTTCTCGGCGAACTTGCCGGCGATGATCTCGCGCAGTTCATCCCAGCGATCCATGTCGAACTGGCCGGGCATACCCTCGCCGTCGATCCCCAACAGTCGGGCGAACTCGGCGTAGAACTGCGGCTCGAGGCACCCGACTGCCATGTACTTGCCGTCGGAGCAGGTGTAGACGTCGTAGAACGGGTACCCCGTGTCGAGCATGTTGGTCCCGGCGACGTCCGACCACTGGCTGCGGGCGCGCATCGCCCACTGGAACTGGCCGAGCACGGAGGCGCCGTCGGTCATGGCGGCGTCGATGACCTGGCCCTTGCCGGAGGTGGCGCGCTCGATGATCGCCGCGAGGATGCCCTGGATCAGGAACATCGAGCCACCGCCGAAGTCACCGACCAGGTTGAGCGGCGGCACGGGGCGCTCGCCCTTGCGGGCGGTGGCGTTGAGATGGCCGGTCAGGGAGATGTAGTTGAGGTCGTGGCCGGCGGTGTGGGCGAGCGGGCCGTGCTGGCCCCAGCCGGTCATGCGGGCGTAGACCAGCCGCGGGTTGAGCTCCAGGCACTCCTCCGGGCCCAGGCCCATGCGCTCGGTGACCCCGGGCCGGTAGCCCTCGACCAGCACGTCCGCCTTGGCGATGAGCCCGCGCACCTGCGACAGACCCTCGTCGCTCTTGAGGTCGGCCTCGACCACGGTGCGGCCGCGGCGGGTGATGTGCGCCCAACCACTGACCTGGGTGTCGAGTTCCCCGGGACGCATGACGGTGACGACGTCTGCGCCGAGATCGGCGAGCATCATGCAGGCGTGCGGCCCGGGGCCGATGCCGTTGAGTTCGACGACGCGGATGCCGGCCAGGGGGCCGGAGGAGGAACTGGTCACAGGTGTGCCCTTTCGTGTGGTCTTGCACACACGGTATCGCCTCGCCCCTGGCGCGGGCGCCGGGACGTGGCGGGTCCCGCCTCCACAGGTCTACTAGCGTGGACGATATGACCGACCCCCACGATCCCCTCGCCCCGCCCGTCGTGGACCGCTTCGGCACGCCGGGTGCGCCGACCGCGACCCGCGTGATGTTGCTCGGCTCGGGCGAGCTGGGCAAGGAGGTGACGATCGCGCTGCAGCGTCTGGGCGTCGAGGTCATCGCGGTGGACCGGTACGCTGGCGCTCCCGCCCACCAGGTCGCGCACCGCAGTCACACCATCGACATGACCGACGCGGACGAGGTGTGCCGGGTCGTCGAGCTGGAGAGGCCCGAGGTGATCCTGCCGGAGATCGAGGCCATCACCACCGCCGCGCTCGCGCAGATCGAACAGGACGGCCTCGCCCGCGTCGCGCCCACCGCCCGCGCCGTGCAGCTGACGATGGACCGCGAGGGCATCCGCCGCCTCGCCGCCGAGGAGCTGGGCCTGCCCACGAGCCGCTTCGCGTTCGCCTCCTCGCTGGAGGAGCTGCGGGAGGCGTGCTCCCGGATCGGGTTCCCGTGCCTGGTCAAGCCCACCATGTCGTCGTCGGGCAAGGGACAGTCGTCCCTCCACGGTCCCGAGGACGTGGAAACGGCGTGGGACTACGCGCAGTCCGGTGCCCGCGTCGCGGGGGCGCGCGTGATCGTGGAGTCGTTCGTCGACTTCGAGTACGAGATCACCCTGCTCACCGTCCGCAGCGTCGACCCGGAGACGGGGCAGATCCGCACCGACTTCTGCGAGCCGATCGGCCACCGCCAGGAGCGCGGCGACTACGTCGAGTCGTGGCAGCCGCAGGCCATGACCCGCGACGCCTACGACTCGGCGCGGTCGGTGGCGGCGCGGGTGACGGGCGCGCTCGGCGGGGTCGGAGTGTTCGGCGTGGAGCTGTTCGTCAAGGGCGTCGACGTGTACTTCTCCGAGGTCAGCCCCCGTCCCCACGACACCGGCCTCGTGACGTTGCGCAGCCAGGTGCTCAGTGAGTTCGAGATGCACGCGCGCGCCGTCCTCGGTCTGCCGGTGGTCACCACCATGGCCAGTCCGGGCGCGTCCGCGGTGATCTACGGCGGCACGGGGATCGCGGCGGACGGCACCGAGGGCGACGGGACCGTCGAGGGCGTCGGCTTCGCCGGTGTCGCCCGCGCGCTCGCCGTGCCGGAGGCCGATGTCCGCCTGTTCGGCAAGCCGTCCGCCAGTGAGTTCCGCCGGATGGGCGTGGCCGTCGCGACCGCCGAGGACGTCGAGATCGCCCGCGAGCGCGCGCGTGAGGCCGCCTCGCGTGTGACGGTGGTGAGGTAGGTGCGGAGGGTCGTCATGGCCGCGAGTATGGCGCGGGGGTCCGACAGATCGCGGGGGTCCGACAGATGACGACGATGAGGTCCCCGGCGGACGACGCGCGCGAACTGCCCCGCGAGCCCACCGCGCGGTGGATCACGGTGCTGATCACCGGACTGGTGGCCGTCTGGCTGGGCGTGCTGGCCTGGCAGGTGGCCGTCCTGCCGGATCGGGTGCCGACGCACTTCGGCGCGGGCGGCGAGGCCGACGGTTGGTCGACCAGGAACGGCGCGTTGGCGTTCTCCGCGCTACTGCCGCTGGTGGTCGTCCTGCCGATGCCGCTCATGTCGAGGCTGGTGGTGTCGGCCCCCGAGTTCATCAACGCCCCCAACAAGCAGTGGTGGACTGCCTCCGGAGCCCGACTGCGCAGGTTCGAGAGGTTGCTGCGTGAGGACCTGTGGCTCATCACCGCGTTGACGCTCGCGCTGCTGGTGGCGGGACAGGTGGGCATCGTGATGGCTGCCCGGTCCGGGACCGATCAGATGCCGGGGTGGGCGCTTCCGGGTGCCCTGGTGGTCTTCATCGTCGGGCTGGGAGCGGTGCTCGCTCGCATGTTTGTCGGCGGGCGGTACGCCGAACAGCCCGACCTGCGCTGAGAGACGGACCGGCTCGCCCGGGCCTGTGAATGGTCGTCGACCTCATCCACAGGCCCCCGCTGGCGGGCCCTGTGCGTCGTACTCCGCCCATAGCGTGACCTCTCGAACGGCCCGGATGCCCGGGCCGGAGGGGAGTGGGGACGATGGCGGAGCAGGGGGAGCGAGCCGGTGGCGGGGTCGCCGCGCCGGGCGCCACGGCCGAGGCGGGCCCGCTGGGGGCCGTGCTCCTGGCGTTCGAGCAGACGGCGGTGACGGCCGAGGCGGCCCGGGTCCGCGACGCGGGCGTGGACACGGCCGCCAGTGCGGCGGATCTGGTCGCGGCGCTGGAGGAGGCGTCAGCGGCGGCTGCCGGCATGGCGGCCGGAGGTGCGGGGGCGCTGCTCACCGGTCCCGCGCTCGCCGAGTGCGCGGACCTGCTCGCCCGGCGGGCCCGGGAGCACGAGTCGCAGAGCCGGCGGATCGCGGAGGCGATGGCCCGGGCCGCCGGACTGCTGGCGGAGGCGGATGAGGAGGTGGCCCGCGGTGTCACCGGGACAGCGGGCTGAGGCGCTGGTGGTGGCGATCGACCACGCCGAATCGCGGGCGGCGGCGGTGGGTCGGCGGATCGCCGAGTCGGCCGAGGACCTCGACATGGTCGCCCGCCGACTGGGCGGCGCGGTGGCCGGTGACGGGATAGGCAGCGGCGCGGCGGTCGGTGGAATGGCCGACGAGGGCGGGTGGTCCGGCCACGCGGGGGCCCGGGCGCGCAGCCGCGCTGCTGACGCTGCCGCCGAGGCCAGGATGGTCTCCGGCAACTGCCTCTATGTGGCCGACGTCCTGCGGGCCGAGGGGGCGCGGCTGGCGCGGGCGGTGATCAGCTGGAGGGACGACGAACTCGCCGCGCCCGGCACCGGGGACGCTGCGGCCGTGGGGGAGGCGGATCGCGGCCTCGCCGTGCGCCTGCGGGAGGCCGCCGACCACCTCGCCGGGCGCACGGACCCGGCGACGCGGCCATGCATCGACCTGTCGGGATCGACGGACGGAGAGCCCCGCGCTGTCGCCGAACTGTGGCACGGGCTGGGACCCGCCGATCGGGCCAGGCTGGCCCGTGACCACCCTGAGCTGGGATCGGTGGACGGCCTGTCGTCGGCCACACGGGATGCGATCAACCGGACCCGATTGCGCCGACTGCTCGACGCGGCCGACACCGGCGCCGGCGGCGACGGGCTCGCCGGTGCCGCTCGGGGCCTGTCCGCGTTGGCCGCGCACCTCGAGGCGGACCCGCGACGGCATCTGCTCGACCTGCACCCGGACGGTCGCGCGGTGGTCACGAGCGCCGACCCCGACACCGCCGACCGGGTGGTCACGCTCATCCCGGGAACGGGGTCGTCGCTGGAGACGCTCGCTCGTACCGCCGGCCGGGCGGAGGCGGTGTGCGAGGCGGCCGCCTCGGGCCTCGACGGGGCCGGCTCGAATCCCGGTGCAGCCGACTCCGCACCCGGTGCGGCTGTCGAGTCCTGCGTTGCGGTGTCGTGGCAGGGCTACGACGCGCCCGCCGACGTCACGGCCGCAGGCTCCTCGACGGCACCCGCGCGAGCGCATGCGGCGGACCTTCGGACGTTCGCGGCGGGCCTGGACGCGGTGGAGCGCGTGGACGGCGACGACGCCCCCCACGCCGCGGTGGGGTACAGCTACGGGTCCGTGGTCCTGGGGGTGGCCGCCGCGGACCCGTTGGGGCTGGCAGCCGACCGGATGATCCACGTCGGCAGTCCCGGCGCGGGTGTCGACTCGATCGCCGGGCAGCGGGTCGACGAGGCCGGCGTCGCGCGTGGGGCGGGACAGGACGAGGTGGTGGGAGTCGCCTCGCGCTGGGATCCGGTGCCGTGGTGGTCGGTCACCGGCGTGCTCGGCGGACGGCCGGGCACCGGGGAGTTCGGCGGGCTCGCGGTGGACGTCACCGAGCCTGGCTCGGGCGCCGACTCTGTGCGCAGCGCGCACTCCCGCTACTTCGACCCGGGCACGGTGTCACTGGACGAGATCGGCCGGCTCGTCGCGGAGACGGACTGACCCCGATAGCGATAGCGCCCCACATTCAGGACACCGGCAGCGCCCCGCATCCCCGACACCGACAGCGCCCCGCATCGACCGCCCCGGCCGGAAAAACCACCCCGGCACAATCCGCTACCCCGTCTCCGGATCCGCTACCCGGATTCGGGTAGCGGATCGGGAATCCGAGTAGCGGATTTCTCAGAGGCTGGCGGTGGGGCGGATCCGACAGGGGAGGGAAGGGTCAGCGGCTGGTGGAACGGGAGGCGCGAGCGACCTCCAGCATCTCCGCGCGGCCCGGCAGCTTGGTGCGTTCGCGGCCCGCCGCCTCGCCGAGCCCACGCTCGTGCGCGTCGATCTCCAGCCAGGCGTCGCCGTCGACGAGGTCCACGCCGCGGTCGGTGAGCAGGTCGCGCACGGCCTGCGGGTCCGGCTCGGAGGGCTCGGGCAGGGTGCCGGACTCGAGCTCGGTGGCCAGCTGGCCCACGGTCTCCACCGCGCAGGAACGGTTGGTGCCGATCACCCCGGACGGCCCGCGCTTGACCCAGCCCGCGGTGAACAGGCCCGGCAGGTGCTCCCCGCCCGGCGAGTCGAGGATCCGGCCGGAATCGTTGGGGATGGTTGCCGAGTCGTGGTCGAAGGGCACACCCTCCAGAGCGGCCGAACGGTAGCCGACCGCGCGATAGACCGCCTCGACCTGCAGGTCCTCCGTCCGGCCGCTGCTGCGGACCCGCCCGCCGGCACCGGCCGGCTCGGTCACCTCCAGACGCAGCCCGGACACCCGGCCGTCGGACCCCAGGATCTCGACCGGGGACCGGTGGAAGCGGAACCGCACCACCCGCTCGCCGGCCGCGAGGGCCGCGGCCTCGGCCTCATCCGCCGTCCCCAGACCGGCCTCACGCTGCGCCCCGGCCCATTTCTCGAGTTGCGTGCACACCTGCCCGACCCGGCGATCGTTGTCCCGGAGGGTGCGCGCCTCGTCGTCGTCGTACTCCAGGTCGGCCGGGTCCACCACGATGGTGACGCCCTCCACCTTGGCCATCTCCCGCAGCTCCAGGGGCGTGAACTTGGCGTGCACGGGGCCGCGGCGGCCGATGACCGACACCACCCGCGTCGTGTTGGTGCCGAACCCAGCGCGGACGTGCTCGGGGATGTCGGTGGGCTCCAACTGCTCGGGGCTGCGTACCAGCATGCGCGCCACGTCCAGGGCGACGTTGCCGACGCCCACCACGGCCGCGCGCTCGGCCGCCAGCGCCCACTCGGGGTGCGCGTCCGGGTGGCCGTCGTACCAGGTCACGAACTCGGCCGCCCCGTACGATCCCTCGAGGTCCTCGCCCGGGATGCCGAGCCGTCGATCGGCGAGTGCCCCGGTCGAGAACACGACCGCGTGGTAGAAGCGGTGCACGTCGTCTGCGGTGAGGTCGTTGCCGAACTCGACGTTGCCGAGGAACCGGATGCGCGGGTCGGCGGCGATGCCCTCCAGCGTGCGGGCGATGCCCTTGATGCGGGGGTGATCGGGGGCGACGCCGTGTCGCAGCAGACCGTAGGGGACCGGCAGCCGGTCGATGAGGTCCACCACGATCCCGCGTCCGGAGGGATCCCGGTTGTCACTCCAGTCCAGCAGTGCCTCGCTGGCGTACACCCCCGCCGGACCGGAGCCCACGACGGCCACACGGAACGGGGTCTTTGTGACGGGCGTCATGTCCGCGATCGTCGCACAGAAAAGCGAGCGGGGTACCTCGACCCCGCCGATCGGTCGTCGGGGGAGCATAATCGACACCCATGAGCGACTACGCCGGGGATCTATCGCCCCGCCAGGCCTGGGATCTGCTCGCCTCCGATCCCGACGCCGTGTTGGTGGACGTCCGTACCAGCGCCGAGTGGCAGTGGGTCGGCGGCGCCGATCTGTCCGAGCTGGGCAAGCGCACGCTGGGCATCGAGTGGATGACCTCGGCGGGCCAGCCCAACGAGCGGTTCGTCGAGCACCTCGGCGAGGCCGGTGTCGCCGCGGAGACACCGGTGTTGTTCCTGTGCCGCAGTGGTGGCCGGTCCGCCGCCGCCGCGAGCCTGGCCACCGCCGCCGGATACCGCACCGCCTACAACGTGGCCGAGGGGTTCGAGGGCGACCCGGACGCCGCCGGACACCGCGGCACCGTCAACGGGTGGAAGGTCGCGGGCCTGGCCTGGCGCCAGTCCTGACCGGGCCACCACGGCCAGCCCGCCACGCCCGTACGCCCCTCGCCCCGCCGCATCACCCACGCACCACACACAAGAAAGCAGCGATGAGAAACAACGAGCTCCCCGACGGTCTCCACCCCGACACCCTGGGCGTGCGGGCCGGGCAGATGCGCACCGGCTTCGAGGAGACCACAGAGCCGATGTTCCTCAACTCCGGCTACGTCTACGAGTCCGCGGAGGCGGCCGAGGCGTCGTTCAACGGCGAGAAGCAGCGGTTCGTCTACTCCCGCTACGGCAACCCGACGGTCGCGATGTTCCAGGAGCGGCTGCGGCAGATCGAGGGCGCCGAGGCGTGCTTTGCCACCTCCTCCGGCATGTCCGCGGTATTCGTGGCCCTGGCCGCGCTGTGTGGGAACGGGTCGCGCCTGGTGGCCTCGCGCGCGCTGTTCGGCTCCTGTTACGTGATCTGTGCCGAAATCCTGCCGCGGTGGGGTGTGGAGACGGTGTTCGTCGACGGCGCCGACCTCGACCAGTGGCGCGAGGCGCTCAGCGAGCCCACCGACGCAGTCTTCTTTGAGACCCCCTCCAACCCCATGCAGGAGCTGGTCGACGTTCGCGCGGTGTGCGATCTCGCCCACGCCGCCGGCGCGCAGGTCGTGGTGGACAACGTCTTCGCCACCGTCCTGCACCAGAAGCCGCTCGAGCTGGGCGCGGACATCGTCGTGTACTCCACCACCAAGCACATCGACGGCCAGGGCCGCGTGCTCGGCGGCGCCGTGCTGGGCACCGAGGAGTACATCTCCGGCCCTGTGCAGAACCTCATGCGCCACGCCGGGTTCGGGATGAGCGCGTTCAACGCGTGGGTCCTGCTCAAGGGCCTGGAGACCATGAGCCTGCGCGTCGAGCGGATGAGTGCCAACGCGCTGGAGGTGGCGCGGTTCCTGGAGTCGCACCCGGCCGTGGAGCGGGTGACATACCCGATGCTCGAGTCGCACCCGCAGTACGAGTTGGCGCGGGCGCAGATGTCGGGCGGCGGGTCGGTGGTGACGTGCGGGTTGAAGTACGACGACGACGAGGGCGGCCGCGGCAAGAAGGAGTGTTTCGCCCTGCTCAACTCGCTCGAGGTCATCGACATCTCCAACAACCTCGGCGATGCCAAGACGCTGGTGACCCATCCCGCGACGACGACGCATGCGTCCATGGAGCCCGAGGCCCGCGCCGCGGTGGGCATCGGCGACAACGTGGTCCGCCTGTCCGTGGGGCTGGAACACGCGGGCGACCTCATCGAGGACCTGCGTCGCGGTCTGGGGTGACGGTCTAGATTGATCGTATGTCTGATCGGGGTGAACATTCCCGGGTCCGGGTGGCGGTGCTGCCGGCCGCCCATCCCGCGGTTCGCCGTATCACCGGCCTGGATGGCGCTGAGCACGTAGAGCTGGTGCCCGTCCGGCCCGGGGTGGTGAACGGGCAGACCCCGCCCGAGGCGGTGACTCCCGCGGAGTTCGATCCCGGCCACGAGGCGTCGGGCGAGATTCATCGCGACGGCGACCCGCTGCGCACTGTCGACCTGGCGCACGTGCACTTCGGGTACGACTACCTCGAGCCGGAGAGCGTGGACGGGGTGGTGGAGCATCTGGCGCGGGCCGGGGTGCCGATGGTGCTCACCGTCCACGACATCGTCTACCCGTCCCACGAGGACGAACTCCCGCACCGGGATCACACCGGCACACTGGTCGAGGCCGCCGCTGCCGTGGTCACGCTGACCGAGGTGGCGGCGCACGAACTGTGGGTGCGGTGGGGCGTCGAACCGGTGGTCGTGCCGCACCCGCGGCTGCTGGACGAGGACGAGGTCTCCTCCGCCATCCGCGCCGGCAAGCACCTGCGCGGTCCCGGCGATCCGGTGGTGGTGGGGGTGTTGCTGGAGCGGATGGGCGAGAACATCGACGGCCCGGAGCTGCTGGACCAGCTGGCGCCCGTCGCCCACGGGCGGCGGGGCGCACACCTGCGGATCGTCGTGGAGGCGCAGGCGTGGCGCGACGCGTGCGGCGAGGACCGCGAGGCCGGCGGGCACCATCTGGTGGCGGAGCTGGCGGCCGAGGGCGGCTGGGAGTCGGTGCGGTTGGTGAGGTACGAGTCGCTGGACCTGGCGCCGTTGCTGGCCGAGTTCGCCGCGCTCGACGTGTGCGTGTTGCCGTACCGGTTCGCCACCCATTCCACCTGGTTGGAGTTGTGCCGCGACCTGGGCGTGTCGCCGGTGTTCCCGGCGGTGGGGTGCCTGCGGGAGCAGTGGTTCGACCGTTGCGATCCGGGTGATCACTCCGGGGAGGTCTACGATCCCCGCGATCCGTCCGCGGTGGCGGTGGCGGTCCGGGCGGCGTTGGAGAATCCGCGGGCCGTCCCGCCGCGGGTCGAGGGCGCTGATCCGACGAGCGTCATCGCGGCTCATGCGCGGATCTACGACGAGGCCGCGGGGCGCCGCTGAGCGTCCGGGGTCGGGCCGGGGCGCGGTGGGGTGGTGGCTGCGCTCGGCCGGGCCGGGCTGGGGCCCTGCGCCGGGCCGGCTAGGAGTCGCCGTCGCCGCGGGCGATGTCGACCGGCCAGGCCAGCGTGAGCATCGAGTCGGTGGCCGGGGCGGCCGCGTCCATACTGAGCTCGAGACACACGGTGACCGGGGATCCGGGCGTGGTGCGGGTGGCGCCGGGCAGGACCAGCGGTTCGTCGACGGTGGGCGCGTCGAGTGGCACCGGCCGGTCACTGTCGCCGGCGTGGATGCTGGGCCAGTCGAGTTCGAACGTTGGCGCGGCGCATGCTCCGCCGCGGGCCGAGACGGCCCGGACCCGTACGTGGGACGCGGTCTCGGGGTCTCCCTCGATGAGGGCGCCCTCGCCGATGTCGACGTGGGCCTCGGACCGGGAGTCGACGGTGGTGCGCAGTGTCAAAGGCTGATAGGCGGAGCGGTTGCGCAGGCCGGCTGTGTCCACGCGGACGGGGAAGTGGCCGCCGTAGGAGGAGATGGGCGCGGTCCAGGTCGTACCGAAGTCGGTGGACGCCTGGACGGACCACGCCGAGCTGCGCAGTTCGGACTCGCGGGTCTGCTCGTCGCGGTCCTGGACGATCATCGTCGCGCCGAGTGCGCAGACGGAGGCGGCACCGAGTGCGACCAGGGTGGTCGCCGCGTGCCGGATGCGCATGACTCCTCCGAGGGGCCGTCTGGTGGAGATCGGTCCAGAGGAGGGGGCTCTGGTGCGGGCGGGGCCGCAGTGATCGCCGTTTCAACTAGTTTATGGCTCGCGGCCGAAGCATCGATACAGCGCCCCTGGGTGTGTCCGATATCACTCTCGCTGTGGCGTGTCGACCGGTCGTCAGCGGATGTAGACCACGGTTCCGGTCTCCTGGTTGATGGCGGCCCAGCGCCAGCCGTGCGCGGCGGGGTCGTCCGAGGTGAAGGTGGCCCACGCTGCGCCGGGGTCGCTGCTGCCCAGCCAGATCGCGAGCGCCGCAAGCCCCTGCTGGGCGTCGCTGGGGATGGTGTTCCTGACTATCGGGGAACGCGGATGACACTGGGCCGTGGCTGTGAGTCTGAATCGGAATGCGGCGTCCTGCTTATCGAGCTCAACGCGTCGCAGGGGTGGCGCTTGTCAACACGTGCACCCCTGCCCGGCCCTGTTGGCATACTCGGCCCCGTGCCCCGCGCGCGCCAGAGGTGAATCTGGTCACATGCCTACCTGCAGGAGAAGCCGATGCCCGACACCCCGTCCCTGAAGCTCGGTTACAAGGCGTCGGCCGAGCAGTTCGGTCCGCGTGATCTGGTGGAGTTCGCCGTGATGGCGGAGCAGGCGGGGATGGATTCGGCCACGGTGTCGGATCATTTCCAGCCCTGGCGCCACGACGGCGGTCATGCGCCGTTCTCGTTGGCGTGGATGACGGCGGTGGGCGAGCGCACCGAGCGCCTGCAGCTCGGCACCTCGGTGCTCACCCCGACGTTCCGCTACAACCCGGCGGTGTTGGCGCAGGCGTTCGCGACGATGGCATGCCTGTACCCGGGCCGCATCTTCCTCGGTGTGGGTACGGGTGAGGCGCTCAACGAGATCGCCACCGGGCATCAGGGCCAGTGGCCGGAGTTCAAGGAGCGGTTCGCGCGCCTGCGTGAGTCGGTCCGGCTCATGCGCGAGCTGTGGACCGGCGAGACCACCAACTTCGAGGGTGACTACTACTCGACCAAGGACGCGTTCCTCTATGACGTGCCCGAGGGTGGCGTGCCTGTCTACGTCGCCGCGGGTGGTCCGGTGGTGGCCAAGTACGCCGGCCGGGTGGGCGACGGGTTCATCTGCACCTCCGGCAAGGGGATGGAGCTGTACACCGACAAGCTGCTCCCGGCCGTCGAGGAGGGCGCGGGAATCAACCAGCGCGACTCCTCGCAGATCGACCGGATGATCGAGATCAAGATCAGCTACGACCCCGACCCGGCCGCCGCGTTGGAGAACTGCCGCTTCTGGGCCCCGCTGTCGTTGACACCGGAGCAGAAGCACTCGGTGGACTCCCCGCGCGAGATGGAGCGCCTCGCGGATGAGTTGCCGATCGAGCAGGTCGCCAAGCGGTGGATCGTCGCCTCGGACCCCGACGAGGCCGTCGAGCAGGTCAAAAAATACGTCGACGCGGGCCTGAACCACCTGGTCTTCCACGCCCCCGGCCACGATCAGAAACGCTTCCTCGACCTCTTCAATTCCGACCTCGAACCGCGACTGCGAGCCCTTGCATGAGTAACGAGAACAACCTCCCCGGCCCGGACACGGCCGATCTCTCCGGCCTCGAGGGCATCCTCGGCCACAAGGAATCGGTCCGCGTCCTGCGCTATCCGCACGAGACCGAGCCGGATGAGGAGGGTCAGACAACGGAGTGGCATTGCGACATCGTCGTCGTTGACGACGTTCCCGCGCCCGGCTTCTCCACCTACGCCACCGTGGGCGCCCGCGAGCTCCCCACCAACGTCACCACGCCCGAGGGGCGCCAGATCCGCTCCGAGTTCGTCACCGTCGGCCGCACCGGCCACCGCGCCATGGCCGACGTCCTGGACGCGTGCGCGCTCGCGGTGGCCACCGGTTCCATCCACGTGGCGCCCGGTGCGGTGATCCCCAACGCGGTCGGCCTGGTCGATCCCGGCCGTACGTGCGAGCACCTGGTCCTCACGCCGCCGTTCCTGTGGCCGGACCTGCAGGTGGTCGACGAGACCGGCGGCCCCGACGGCACCGGCCCCCTGCTCACGCGCCTGCAGGCCGTGCCGATCACCACCGCGGAGATGTCCGCCATCGGACGTGACGGCGCCGACGCCCTGTTCGAGCGGCTCGACACCGCCGACGCCGACGTCACCAACCCGGACCGCCCGAGCGTGGTGTGAGTGAGGCTGGTGTGAGTGGGGCCCGTGTGAGCGCGCCTGCGCCCCGGACGTCCCGCGGTGTCACGCACGTACTCACCACCGCGGCCGGGCTGATGCTCGTCGAGGCCACCCCCGACGGCATCGCGCGCCTCGTCCAGGTGGACGCGGACCAGCTCGACGCAGACCAGCTCGACCACAGGGATGCCGCCGCGACCTGGTTCAACGTGAAACATCACGACGACGACGAGGGCCGCGATCCCGAGCCCGGCGCCGCGGCGGAGCACCTCGCCCGCCTGGCGGAACAGGTGGAGGACTACCTGGCCGGGAGGCTCCGCGGGTTCGACGTCCCGCTGGACTGGGCGGCGGCCGGGGTCCACGATGAATTCTCACGTGAGGTCTACCGCGAGATCCAGCACATCCCCTACGGCGAGACCTCCAGCTACGGCCAGGTCAGTATCGACGCCGGCCGGCCACGCAACGCCCGTCGCGTCGGCCGGCTGTGCACGCTGGTGCCGGTGCCGTTCGTCATCCCCGTCCACCGGGTGATCCGCGCCGACGGCGGTATGGGCAACTGCCCCGAGTACCGGCTGCGGCTGCTCGAGCACGAGCGACGCAACATCGCCGCCGAGCGTGCCGGGAAGCCGGGCCCGCTCCCGTTCCGGTAGGCATCGCCGCCGTTCGTCCGGGCATGGCCGGATCGGTGGGACGGCGGCCACACCGTGGTTAGGGTGGCGGTCAGCGTCGGGGGCCGAGGGGTCCGCCGGTGCGGACCGCCTGCCGTCGACCACAACCCACGGGGGAAGCCATGACAGCCGGAACCGTCGCCACCACTGCCCGCGCCGAGAGCGTGGTCGAGAAGTTCCAGCGGGTCCGGGGGCTCACCGACCTGCTCGCGTCCCGGCTCAGCCCGGAGGACCAGATCCCCCAGTCGATGACCGCGGCCAGCCCCGCAGCGTGGCACCGGGCGCACACCACGTGGTTCTTCGAGGAGTTCGTGCTGGGTCGGCTGCCGGGCTACACCTCGCCGGAGCCGGTGTTCCGCTTCCTGTTCAACTCGTACTACGAGGCGGTCGGCCCACGGCAGCCGCGGCCGCAGCGCGGGCTCATCACCCGCCCGTCGGTGGCGGAGATCGGGGACTTCCGCGCCCGCATCGACGAGGCCGTCGTCGACGCCCTCGAGGCGGGCCGGGTCGACGAGCGTGGCCTCGAACTGCTGGAGCTGGGCTGCCATCACGAGCAGCAGCACCAGGAGTTGCTGCTCATGGACATCAAGCACCTCTTCTCGCACAACCCGACCGACCCGGTCTACGTCCACAGGGCGGCGGACCCGGCAGGAGCGGCGCCGGGGGAGACCGAGTGGCTCGCCGTCGCCGAGGGGGTCGCGCAGGTCGGCGCCCCGGCTCCCGGCGACTCCGACGTCGGGGACGGCTCGGGCGCCACCGCCGCAAGCCCCGCCACCGCCGCAGGCCCCGCGTTCTCCTATGACAACGAGCGTCCCCGCCACCGGGTGTGGATCCCCGGCGGTGAGGTCGCCACCCGCCAGGTCACCGTCGGCGAGTGGAAGCAGTTCATGGCCGACGGCGGTTACTCCCGGCCCGAACTGTGGTTGTCCGACGGCTGGGCCACGGTCCAGGCCGAGGGCTGGGATGCGCCCGGGTACTGGCGACGTGAGGACGACAGCCCGGTCGGCCGCGCCGCCGACACCGCGACCGCCGCCGACACCGCGACCGCCGCCGGCCCCGCGACCGCCGCTGGCCCCGCGACCGCCGCCGACGGTGAGTGGACCACCTTCACCCTGAGCGGCCGGCGGCCGGTCGTCGACGCTGAGCCCGTCATCCACGTGTCCTTCTACGAGGCCGACGCCTACGCCCGCTGGGCCGGCGCACGGCTGCCCACCGAGTTCGAGTGGGAGGTCGCCACCACCGGCTGGGAGATCCGCGACGAGCTCGACCCCGACCGCTGCCACCCGCGGCCCGCCGCGGAGCGGACGATCGGCGGCGTGTGGGAATGGACTGCCAGCGCCTACCTGCCGTATCCGGGGTTCGTCACCGAGGAGGGCGCGGCCGGCGAGTACAACGGCAAGTTCATGTCCGACCAGCATGTCCTCCGCGGTGGCAGCGCGTTCACGCCCGTCGGCCACACGCGGCACACCTACCGGAACTTCTATCCCGCCGCCTCGAGGTGGGCGGCCGCCGGACTGAGGCTCGCCCGGTGACCGGCGCGCGCGAGGTGGCCGCCCAGTGCGGTGCCGCCGGGCCCGACGGCCCCGGTGCAACAACAGCAAAGACAACGACGACGACAACAACGATGACAACGACGACGACGAGCACCGCCGATCCCGACACCGCCGCGCTCGAATCGGATCTGCGCGCCGGGTTCTTCGACGACCCGCCGACCGTGCCGCCCCGCTGGTTCTACGACGAGAAGGGCAGCCTGCTCTTCGACCGGATCACCCGGCTCGCGGAGTACTACCCCACCCGCGCGGAGGCGGAGATCCTGCGGTCGCGGGCCGTCGACATCGTCGGCGATGCCGACACACTCGTCGAGCTCGGGGCCGGGACCTGCGAGAAGACGCGGGTCCTGCTCGACGTCCTCGCCTCCCGCCCCACCGGCGCCACTGATCCAGCCGGCCCACTGTTCGTTCCGGTCGACATCAGTACCGAGATGCTCTTCGGTTCCGCCCGGGCGCTCACGGCCGAGTACCCCGGACTGCGTGTCGTCCCGGTCGTCGGTGACCTCACCGCCCTCGACGGCCCCCTACCGGGCGAGCCGGGCGGGCGGTTGGTGCTCTTCCTCGGCGGCACGATCGGCAATTTCAGCGAGGCCCAGCGAGCAGAGTTCCTCGCGATGCTGCGCGGCGTCATGGACCCGGGCGACCGGCTGGCGCTCGGCTTCGACCTCGTCAAGAGCCCCGAGCGGCTGGTCGCGGCCTACGACGACGCCGACGGCGTCACCGCCGAATTCAACCTCAACATGCTCGACGTGATCGCCCGGACCGTCGAGTGCACCGGGCTGGACAGGCGCGATTTCCGCCACGAGGCCGTGTGGAACGCCGCCGAGAGCAGGATCGAGATGTGGTTGCGGGCGGTCCGCGACGTGCACGTCGACTTCCCGACGCTGGGGCGCTCGCGAACCCTCGCCGCGGAGGAGGGCATCCGCACCGAGATCGCTCGGAAGTTCGAGCCGGACGCACTCGCCGACGACCTCGCCGGCCACGGGTTCGTCGGCCCGACCGTGTGGACCGACGACGCCGGGGACTTCGGGCTGGTCCTCGTCGTCGTCGACTAGGGGTACACCGTGACCCCCCGGGGCGCCCCGGATCTCGCCGATCGGGCCCGCGGCCTTCTCGGGGAGGCCCGCGCGGCCGGGGCCGCCGTCGACTCGGCGGCGGCTGAACTGTTCCGGCTGGGCGGGGAGGTCGCGCGCGCCGGCACCCGGGCCGAGGCCGCCCGGAGCGGGGCGCACGTCGCGGCCGAGCGGGACCTGGTGAGCGGCTTGCTCGACGAGCTGGACGTGATCGCCCGGGTAGCGGATCGGCTCGTCGCCGAGCTCGACCGGGCCGACGGCGGCGGGCGAGGCGCCGCCGACGGCGGGGCCGGGCCGCGGGCGACCCTCGTCTCCGTTCGGCGGGTCATCGAGGCGGCGGACAGTCGGGGCCGCGAAGGTATGTGGTTGGGAGAGCTGGCGACGGACCGGGTTCGGGATTTCGCCGAGTTCGAACTGCTGTACTCGCGCGCGTCGCAGCACCTCGACCGCCGCCGGTGGGACGCCGCCGACGCCGTCCTGCCCCGGCTCGTCGCACTGGATCGCGCGCTGGTGAGCACGGAGATCGGCGCGATGCTCGACGAGCTCAAGTTCCGCCTCATGACTTCGCGGGGATGACGCGGGCCGACCTGCGACGATGCGCTTCCGGACCGGTTCGTGTCGTACGTGTGTTCTATGCTTCGGGGTATGGAACAGGGAGTATGGGATGCGGAGGGGCGGGGCGGTGAGCGGGACGAGCCGGCCCCGCTGACCGACGTTCTCGCGTTCCTGGAGGCGTCGGTGGAGACGCTGTGCGCGGTCGACTGGGCCGAGCACGACGCGGACGCGCTCGCCCACGCGGTGGGTCGCGTGGAGGTCGTGGCCCGGCGGCTGGACGCCAGTGGCTCCCGGGCCACTGCGGAGTTGGCCGCGCTGCACCGTCAGAAGGGACGCACCGCCGGTGGCGTCGCCGCGCTCCTCGCCGAGAAGCTGGGACTGGCGAAGGGCACGGTGCACGGTCGGATCGACGCCGGAGGACGTCAGGCCACCCCGGCCGGGCGGGCGGCCGCGAACGGGGAGATCACCGGCGAGCACGAGCGGATCATCGCCCGAGCCGTCTCCGGTCTGCCCGGAACGATGGGCGGCGACGCCAAGGTGTGTTTCGCCGAGGAGCTCACGGAGTTCGCCCGCACGGCGGCGCCCGCCGACCTGCGGGCCGAGGCCGCCCGCCGGGTCGCCGCCCTGTGCCCGGACCGCGGACGGGACCGCGAGGAGCACCAGGAACGTCAGCGCTCGGCGCGGCTCGGCGCGGTTCGGTCCGACGGCACCAGCACCCTGACGATGACCCTGACGCCCCGCGGCCGCGCCCTGGTCGAGAGGGCACTGTGCGACTTCGGCGGGCCCGGCGGCGCCGTGGAGTGTGAACCCGGGTCCGACGAGCGTGCCCCCGAACAGCGCGCCCACGACGCCCTGGTGCACCAGTGGGCCCTCGGCTCGACCGTCGACCCCGCCCGCCCCAAGGGCATCGCGACCATCGTCGTGCGGGTGACACCGGAGCAGCTCGAGGACCCCACGACGCTCGTGCAGACCGACGCCGGCACCCAGCTCAGCGTGCGGCAGGCGGTCTCCATGGCCGGAACGATGCCGTGGTTCGTCTCCCTGCTGCGCGACGGCCGGGAGGAGCTGCACCGGATCGACGTGGACGCACACCCCGACCGGCGCCTGGCGTCGGCGATCCAGCGGTTGGTCCTCTACGCCGCCCACGGAGGGTGCACCTTCCCCGGGTGCACCGCCCCGGCCAGGCGAAGTCAGTTCCACCATGTGAGGGAGTGGTCACGGGGCGGGTCGACGACGGTCGCCAACGGGGCACTCGGCTGTCCCGTCCACCACGGGTTCGTCGGCGACGGCCCCGGAGGGTGGAAAACCGTGGTGAACCCCTCCGCGCCCGGCCTGTGCACGTGGCTGCCTCCCGGCGTCGACAGGCTCACCGATGTGTGACGACCCGCCCCGGACCGGGGTGGGGGATCGGCCCGTCGGGTGTGTACCAGGTGTGCTGCGCCGCCGGCGCTGTCACAATGCCCCCGTGCCCGAATCCCTTCCTCCCGAGTCCGTAGCGTCCGATACCCTCGCGTCCGACACTCCAGCGTCCGAGACTCTCGCGTCCGAACCCCGCGCCTCGGGGCCAGGCGATCCCACCGGGGCCGAGTTGTCCGACTCCGACGTCGCCGCACTCTCGATCCCGTCCCAGTCGGGCGGTGAGCCGCTCTCCTCGTCCGCGGTCTACGTCGTGGCCCCCGAGGGCGACACGGGCAAGTCGACCGTCGCGCTGGGGCTGCTGCGCATCCTGGCCGGGACCGTCCAGCGGGTCGGGGTGTTCCGCCCCGTCACGGTCGCGCCCCGCCCCGCCGGTCCCGGCGTCGAGGACGAGGAACCGGTACGCGACCGCATCGTGGAGATGCTGCTGCAGCAGACCACCGTGGACCTCGACTACGAGGACTGCATCGGCGTGACCAACATGCGCGTGCACTCCGACCGCGACGCCGCCCTGAGCGAGATCGTGCACCGATATGAGGCGGTGGCCCGGCAGTGCGATGTCGTCGTGATCGTCGGCACCGACTACACCGGGGTGCCCAGCCCCACCGAGTTCGACTTCAACGCCACGATCGCCGTGAACCTCGGCGCCCCCGTCTTGCTGGTGCTCCGCGGATCCGACCGCACCCCGGCCGAGATCGCCACCAACGCCCGACTCACCCTCGAGGAGCTGCGTGTCGAGCACGCCCACCCCGTGGGAGTCGTCGTGAACCGGTGCGATCCCGACGCGCTGGACGAGATCCGGGCCGAGCTCGGTTCGCTGGACGTGCCGGCCTGGACTCTGCCCTCCCAGTCGCTGCTCACCGCGCCCACGATGGGTGAGCTCATGGAGGCGGTCGACGGCGAGCTCTACTCTGGCGACCCGGCCCTGCTCGACCGCGAGGCGATGGCCGTGATGGTCGGCGGCATGACCGGTGACCGGATCCTGGAGCGACTGGTCGACGGGATGGTCGTCATCGTCCCCGCCGACCGCACCGACGCGGTCCTGGCCATCCTCGCCGCACACGCCGCCGAAGGCTTCCCCTCGCTGGCAGGGATGATCTGGAACGGTGGGGTCAGGCCGAACGCGGCGTTGGACAGGCTCGTCCGCGGGATGCGCTCCACCCTCCCGATCATCTGCACGGGTCACGGCACCTACGACACCGCCCGTCTGGCCGCCGAGACCCGCGGGCGCGTGTTCTCGGGCTCGGGGCGCAAGGTGGAGACCGCGCTCAGCCTGATGGAGAAGCACGTCGACACCGAGGAACTACTCGCACCGCTGCGGGTCGATGCGCCCGACGTGACGACGCCGCAGATGTTCGAGCATCAACTCCTCGAGCGTGCCCGCGCAGACAAGCGCCACATCGTGCTCCCCGAGGGCGACGACGACCGCATCCTGCACGCCGCCGGCCGGCTCCTGCGGCGCGACGTGGCCGACCTGACGATCCTCGGTGACCCCGAGGCGATCCGTCGGCGTGCCGACGAGTTGGGTATCGACCTGAGCGGCGCGACACTGCTGGACCCGCGGACGAGCGAGCACGCCGATCGGTTCGCCGACGAATATGTCGAGCTGCGCAAGCACAAGGGCATGACCCCGGACGTGGCCCGTGACCGCATCCTCGACATCTCCTATTTCGCCACGATGATGGTGTACACCGGGCTCGCCGACGGCATGGTCTCGGGCGCCGCCCACACCACCGCCCACACCATCCGCCCCGCCCTGGAGATCATCCGGACCCGACCCGGCGTGCAGACGGTCTCCAGCGTGTTCCTCATGTGCCTGGCCGACCACGTTCTGGCGTTCGGGGACTGCGCGGTGGTGCCCGACCCCACCGCCCAGCAGCTCGCCGACATCGCGGTGTCGTCCGCCGAGACCGCCTCGCGGTTCGGGATCGACCCGCGTGTGGCACTGCTCTCCTACTCCACCGGGGACTCCGGCAGTGGGGCCGACGTCGACAAGGTGCGCGAGGCGACCGCACTTGTGCGGTCGCGGATCGCCGAGGCGACCGAGGGTGATCCGGCTGCCGGCCTCGTCGTGGACGGGCCCCTGCAGTTCGACGCCGCCGTCGACCCCACCGTCGCGACCAAGAAGATGCCCGACTCCCCGGTCGCCGGCCGGGCCACCGTCCTGGTGTTCCCCGACCTCAACACGGGCAACAACACCTACAAGGCCGTACAGCGGACCGCGGGCGCGGTCGCGATCGGCCCGGTCCTCCAGGGGCTGCGCAAGCCGATCAACGACCTGTCCCGCGGTGCGCTCGTGGAGGATATCGTCAACACGGTCGCCATCACCGCAGTCCAGGCGCAGGGCGTCGGAGACCTCCAGGGAAGCGACTCATGACCCGCGTGCTCGTCATCAACTCCGGCTCCTCCTCCCTGAAGCTGCAGATCCTCGACACCGCCGTCGAGGGTGAGTTGGCCTGGGCTCTGGTCGAGCGGATCGGTGAGCCCGTGGGCACGCTGACCGTGCGTCGCAGCGACCTGGCCGGTGCCGGTGCGGAAGAACGCACCGCGGAGGCGGAGTTCCCGGACCACACCGCCGCGCTCGGTCACGTACTGGAGTTGGCGGAGGAGCTGCACGTCCATCCCACCGGCCTGGGGGTCGAGGCGATCGGCCACCGTGTGGTCCACGGCGGGCCGGCCTTCCACGAGCCGGTCGAGGTGACGCCGGAGGTGGAGGCCGACATCGAGAAGCTCGAGGTGCTCGCCCCTCTGCACAACCCGGCCAACCTGCGTGGCATCCGGGTGGCCCGCGACCTGCTGCCGGGGCTGCCGCACGTGGCCGTGTTCGACACCGGGTTCTTCCACACCTTGCCCGCCGCCGCCCACACCTATGCCATCGATCGCGAGACGGCACGCGAGTGGGACCTGCGCAGGTACGGCTTCCACGGCACGAGCCACGAGTTCGTCTCCCGCCGTACCGCCGACGTCCTGGGCCGCCCGTACGGCGAGCTCAACCAGATCGTCCTGCACCTGGGCAACGGGGCGTCGGCGTCCGCTATCGAAGGTGGCCGCGCCATGGATACGTCCATGGGTCTGACGCCCCTCGAGGGACTGGTCATGGGTACACGACCCGGAGACCTCGACCCCGGCCTGATCATCCACCTCATCCGTGACCGGGGCATGTCGCCCGAGGACGTCTCCACTCTGCTCAACCGCCGGTCGGGACTGGAGGGGTTGTCGGGGGCGCGCGACTTCCGCGAACTCCTGACGCGGGTCGACGACGGTGACGAGGACGCCATGCTGGCCTACGACGTGGTGATCCATCGCCTGCGTCGCTACATCGGCGGCTACTGGGCGGTCCTCGGCGACGTGGATGCGATCACGTTCACGGCAGGGGTAGGGGAGAACGTTGCGCGCCTGCGGGCCGACGCGCTGTCGACCATGCGCGGCTGGGGTGTGGAGATCGACGCCGAGGCCAACGAGAACGGCACCGGCGAGCGGGTCATCTCCACCCCTGACAGTCGCGTAACGGTGCTCGTGGTGCCCACCGACGAGGAACTGGCGATCGCGAGGGCGTGCGACGACGTGCTGGGCCTGCGACGATAACGTCGTCCACATTTGCTAAGAACAGCTTTAGTTATAGAGTGCGGGGTGATCCCCGCATCCGAGTCCGGGCTGAACGAAGTCGGACGATGCCCCACGCCTCACCTTCCTCCCCGGACACCCGGCCCGAGCGCGGGCCGCGCCCCGGCCCGACGCAGGGTCCGCCCAGGAAGCGTGGGATCGTGCCGCTCATCCTGGCTGCGGTCGCCACCCTGGTCCTGGGCGGGGCGTCCGTGGCGCAGGCGGTGACGGTGCCGGCCCTCGATGCCCACGCCGATCTGGAGTTCTCGCTGGATGGTTCCACCTGGACGGACGCCCCGGATCTCGCTCTCGGTTCGTGGGGTTGCGACCCGGCCGGTGGGCCCGGGGATTCCGCTTCGCCCGGGGGTTCCGCTTCGCCCGGGGGTTCCGCTCCGCCCGGGCGTTCCGCTCCGCCCGCAAGCCCCGCTCCGCCCGGGGCGAGCGGCAGCATCCCCGATGTGGACCCGTGCGCGATGCTCCCCGGAGAATCCGTCGACCGCACCTATCACGTCCGCAATGCGTCCGACTCCGGCCGGACCGGCCGGTACGCGGTAGGGGTCGGTGACTTCGTGGTGTCGGAGGGCGCCGAGTTCGCGGTGCGCTCGAGCATCACCGGCGCGACGGCCGCCGACTCGGGGACCGTGATGCTGTACGGCGCGGGTACCGGCCAGGCCGGGGGCTCTCCGGCCCGCGGCGCCACGGTGGCCGCCCTCGAACTGGGGCCGGGTGAGTCGGCGCGAGTGGTGGACGCGGTCTCCGTTCCGCTCGACGTCCGCAACAGTGCGCAGCGGCAGAGTGTCAGTCCGAGGATGTGGGTGTCATTCTCCGATGTCGACGGCCTCGACCGCGACGGCGACGGACTGCCCGACACCACCGAGGACCTGATCGGCACCGATCCGTCCGACCCGCTCAACCGGCTGCCCGATGTGACCGCGGGGCACGAGTACGGGCCCGAACGGTTCCTCCCGACCCCGCCCGAGGGCACCGTGCTCGACGTGGTCACCGACACGCTGCCGCCCGGCATGCGACTCGAGGACGGGGCCCTGACCGGTACTCCCACCCGCGCCGGTACCTATGACATCTCGTTCTCGGTCACCATGCCCGGAGGGGCCACCTACACCTCTGTCCGGCGCGTGGTGGTCCACCCCGCCTCCGGCGGCGGTTCGACGGACCTGCCGGACATCGTGTGGCCGGTCATCGTCGGGGGCGTCATCGGCGTGGTGGTCGGTGTCGTCGGCCCCGCCCTGGGCTCCCTGGCCACCTCCACTGCTCCCAGCCCGGACCGGTCCCATCCCGACGGCCCCGGCGCCTCCGACGGTCCCCACCCGCCGGACGGTGCGGACGACGCCACCGATACGCGCGTCACCCGTCCCGCCACCGGCGAGGGCGACGTCACCGGCCGGGTCGCGGAGAGTGCGGTGACACCGCGCGAAGGGGCGCCGTCGGACGCGTGGATCCGCGCCAACTCCGAGGTCCGCGGGTCTCTGGCGACGACCGGCGTCAGCGGGGCCGAGCTCGTGCTGTGGGCGCTCACCGCGGCGGCGGCCGGCGCGACGCTCATCCTGTTCGCCAGGCGACGCCGCCGCCACGATGACCCGGCTCTCGCCATCGATCCCGGTCTCGGCGACGAGGGCTGAACCTGCCCGACCCGGTGGGAGCGACCGAGGCCGGTGGGAACGCCCGAGGCCGGTGGAACCCCCGCGGACTCAGAACAGGGTGCGTGGACGGATGCTGTTGGCCTGGTCGACGAGCCGGAACCGCTGCTGACGGGTCTCCGTGGACCGCGCGAGGGTCCGCAGGACGGTCTCCGCGCCGGAGCGCAGCCCGAACTCGGTGAACGGCACGCCGCGCATGAGGGGGGACGGGGACGGCTCGTTGCCCGGCAGCTGCACCCAGGCGAGTGCGGTGGTGAGCACGGTGAGCCGGATCTGGAACGCGCGGTGTTCACCGGCGGACAGGTTGGTCACACGGCGGGCGGCCTCGCGGAGGTGGGACTCCTCGGTCTCGTCGAGCGGGCGGCCCTGGCACAGCAGGAGGATCGCGGTGAGGTTGGCCAGCGCCGAGTACCGGGAGTTGGGCGGGACGCGGTCGAGCTCCTCGATGGCGGACTTGACCTCTCCACGCCGCTGGAGTTGGCGCGCCAGCCCGAACGCGGAACTGATCACCGACCGGTCGACCGACCACACCGTGCGGTAGAAGTGTTCGCTCGAGCGTGCCCAGCGGGCCCGGTCGCTCTCGGGGCACACGTCGAGGATCAGTTCGGCCGTCGCGGCCAGGGCCAGCTTGGGGCCGTTCTCGCCGGGCATGGCCGAGAGCACCCTCTGGAACTTGGGATACGCCCCGACGGGGTCGCCCTTGAGCAGGTCGGTCACGCCGTCGTACCAGACCAGCCGCCATTCGGCGGGCATCCGGTGCGCGTTCTCCTCCAGCAGCGCCTCGGCCGCGGCGAGATCGTCGCTCTCGAGGTAGGCGCGGGTGAGTGACATGATCACGCCGACGCTCTCGCGGGCCTCGGACTCGGTGTCGGAGTACAGCTCGAGGAGGGTGTCGATCCGCTGCTCGACCGAGGTGTACGAGGTCGCGGCGAGAATGCGGCTGGCGGGGTCGGAGGCCTCCATGAGCGGCACCGGCAGGGCGTCTACCAGTTCGGACCCGGTGAGCGTCGTGTCGCGGGCGCGGCCGTCGACGAGGAAGTCGGTCGGCTCGACGGTGAAGAGCGTGCCGAAGGTCGATCGCTGGGGTGAGAACACCGAGGAGAACGCCGGGTGCGGGACCCCGGTGCGCAGCGCGAGTACCTCCCGCAGGACGCCCATGAGCTGGTTGGCCATCCCGTTGGCACTGCGGAACCGCGAGTCGGGTTCCTCGTGGGTCGAGCGCAGGAGGAACCGGTACAGCGAGTCGTACCGGCTGAACACCGGCTCCTCCATCGGGGAGGGGATGCCGTCGGCGTAGCGGCCGTCGACCACGGGGAGCCGCACGATGAGCGAGGCGAGGGTGCGACCGACGGTGTACAGGTCGGAGGCGATGGTGGGCCCGGTCCGGGGGATCTCCGGGGCCTGGAAACCGGGGGTGCCGTAGATGTGCCCGTAGTCCCCGACGCCGGACACCGCGCCCATGTCGATCAGTTTGACGTGGTCCTCGGTGAGCATGATGTTCTCGGGTTTGAGGTCGTTGTAGACCAGTCCCACCGAGTGCAGGTAGGAGAGCGCCTGCAGGACCTCGAGCACGTAGGCGATGGCCTTCTCCACCGGCAGCACCCGCCCGGGTGCCGCTCGTCGGACGTCGCGCAGGCTGGGGCCGCCGACGTACTCCATGACGATGTACCCGCCATGGGTGGGCGACGTGGCCCAGTCGTCGTGGATGAAGTTGTAGATACGCACGATCGACGGGTGGGACAGTTCGGCCAGGATCTCCCGCTCGGCGACGGCGACCTCCTGGGCCTCGGCCTGGTCGGCGTGGAGCAGGCCTTTGAGGACGACCCAGCGGTCGGACACGTTGTGGTCGACCGCCAGGTAGATCCAGCCCATCCCGCCGTGGGCGAGCGCACCGCGGACCTCGTACTGGTCGGCGACGATGTCTCCGGGCCACAGTTCGGGCCGCGGCAGCCTGCCGTCGGAGGCCGCGCACTCGGCCTCGATGTCCTCCGGCTCCAACATTGCCGAGGTGGGGTCGACGGGGATGATGTACGGCAGGTCGACCAGACCCTCGGCGGCCTGGCTCGGGCGGTCCTCCGGCTTGTCGGGGTGCCGCATGCGGAACGGTGCCGAGGTCGACCGGTCGCCGGTAATCACCTCGCCGGTCCGGGCGGAGGACCGCGCGCCGGGGACGGACTCGGTGCGGGACTCGGGATCATGACTCCGCCCCGCGCCCGCCGCGCGCGCCGGGCCCGCCCGGCCCGGGCTGCTGCCGCCACCAGGGTCGGTGTCGGCGAGGAACCCGGTCATCGACGCCGCGCCGGTGGCCTCGACCGCCCCGGTCTCCGCCATGCTTCCCGAATGGACGTGCGGGCCCGTGGCCTCGAGCTGCCCGGTCGCCCCCATGGCCCCGGTGGCTTCCATGGCGCCCGTGGCCTCCATCGCGCCCGTCGCTTCCATGGCGCCCGTGGCCTCCAACGCGCCCGTCGCCTCGGTCAGTCCGGTCGCCGTGGCGGCCTCCGTCACCGCCACCGCCTCGGTCCGCATCGTGGCCTGCGTACCGACGCTGGGTTCGCCCTCCTCGAGCGGGTCGTCCCACTTCCGGTAACTCATCGCTGCTCCTCCGGCACGTACCTGGGCACCGGCATCCCGGGGTTGGGCCCCAGCCCGGACAACCACGTCGAATACATGCGGTTCCACGTGCCGTCCGCCCTGATCCGTTCGAGCGTGGAGTTGACCTGACGGACCAGCCCGTCGGTGTTGTCGCCCGGCGTGGACTTGGCGATGCCCACCCCGTACGGTTCCGCGTCGAGCTGCGGCCCCACGATCTCCAGGTACGGGTCCTGCGCGGTGATGCCCACGAGGATCGCGTCGTCGGTGGTGATCGCGTCCACCTGGTTCTGCTGGATGGCGACCAGGCAGTCCGCCCACGTGTTCACCGACAGCACCGTGATCCGATCCAACTCCTCCCACAACCGCGACGCCGACGTCGTCCCGGCGGCCACGCACACGCGCTTGCCCTCGAGGTGTTCGATCTCCGTGATCCCCGACCCGCGCACCGCCAGCACCCGCTGGTAGGCCTGGTAGTACGGCACCGAGAACGTCACCCGCTCGCGCCGTGCGCACGTGATGGACATCGACCGGATCACCACGTCCACCTGGTCGTTCTCCAGCGCCTCGAGCCGGTTCGACGACGTCAGCGACCGGAACTCCACCTGCCGCGGATCGCCGAAGATGTCCGCGGCGATCTCGCGCGCCAGGTCCACGTCGAAGCCGGTGAGTTGGCCGCTGGCCGGGTCGCGGAAGGAGAACAGGTTGGAGCCCTGGTCCAGTCCCACGATCAGTCGACCCCGCTCGAGGATCCGCGGCACCCGCTCCGCGGGGGTGGCGTCGTTCGGCCGCAGACTGGGCAGAGGATCGCAGCTCTCGTCGTTCTCGTCGGGCAGGCTGGCGGGGACGTCCGTGCTGATCACCGCGCCGGCGGGAAGCGGCATCACCGCGTCGATATCCGGGATCCCCGCCCCGGCGATCCCGGCCGACTCCGCGGTCGCGTCCCGTTCCGGCCCGCCGGCGCCGGGGCCGCCCTCGTCGTCGTCGACCCCACACGCCGCCCCGAACGCCAGGGCCGCCACCAACACGCCCCCGAGCGCGACCCGCCTCGCCCGGCGCCGCGCGCCGTGTCCCCGCGCGCCCGACCCGGTCCGCACCCCCGCCGTCACAGGTACTCCCTGATCCTCGGCGCGATCCCCACGACCACCGCGAACGCGGCCAGGGTGGACAGCGCGATGATGAGGTCCGGCCCGTTGGAGGAGGTGCGGCGGGCGTTGTCGATGCGCGTGCGCAGGGTGTCGCGGGCCTCCTCGATGGCGTCCTGCATGGACTCGTCGAACTCCTCGAACGCGGCCCCCGAGTCGCCCTCGCTCTGGCCGGAGGAGATGGTGATCGCGCCTTGGTAGTCGCCCTGTTGGTACAGGGAGTCGGCGCGGTTCTGGGCGGCCATCCAGGCGTCGAGCGCCTCGATCGCGTCCGTCACCGCACCCTGCGAGTCGAGGTTGATGCGGCCGGAGGAGTCCGCGTCGTCCTCGTCGTCGAGGTAGACGGTCAGGGTGTCACGCACGTTGCCCAGGGTGGTCGCCCGCTCGGCCGCCGACCCTTCCGGATCGGTGCGCCGCACCAGGTTGAGCGTCTCCTGCGCGCGCACCTTCTGGGCGTTGATGCGCTGGCGGGTGAGCTCATTCATCGGTGCCGCGCCCTCGGACAGGCCCTTGGCGTTGTCATTGGCCGCGAGGAACCCGGCGATCATCGTGAGCAGGAACGTCGCCACCATGAGCAGCGAGCCCAGGGCGAGCGCCGGGTTGAACCGCCGCCCGGTGAGTCGCCACAGCCACTGTTGCAACAGCAACAGCACCGCGATCGCCAGCCCCAGCAGGAAGAACGACCCCCATGGCGGCGACGACCACTCCCTGTCCGACTGTCCCACCGACGTGGACTGCCGGTCGTACAGGTCCGCGGCGGCGGGCAGGATCGTGTCCTGCATCAGCGTCGACGCCGACGCCAGATACGCCGAGCCGACCGGATTGGCCACGCGGTTGTTGGTGCGCGCCGTCTCCACCAGGCCGGTGTAGGTGGCCAGCTGGGCGTTGATGAGGGCGAGCTGTTCGATGGACTCGGTGTCGGTGCGGTCTAGGCCCTGGGAGGCGGCGATGATCGACGACGACGAGGTCGCGATCGCCTGGAGGTAGCGTTCGCGCAGTTCCGCAGGCTCGATACCGCCGGTGATGAACGCGGTGTTCGCCGCGGAGTCCGCGATCGTCAGGGAGCTGTACAACGTCTGCGAGGCGTTGGCGACGGGCTCGACCTCGGCCAGCAGCGTCTCGTGATAACTCTGCCGCTGGGTGATCGTCGAGGACGCCACGATCCCGCCCGTGAGCACCGTGATGATCGCGAGCAACGCGAAGACCGACATGCGGCCCGGCGTGGTGAGCACGTCGTTCCAGAAGCGGGCGGCGCGGCGACGGACCGGCCTGCGGGGTTGGAGGGTGGATGACGACTCGCCACCCGAGCCGGGCGTTGGTGTGAGCGTGGAGGCGGAGCCGGGCCGGGAGCCGGAGGCCGACGTGGAGGCGGAGCCGGACCGGGAGCCGGAGGCGGCACCTGATGCGGGTGCGGCGCCGGCCCGGGGAGCGGCGTCGGCCGAGGATGCCGGGGTGGACTGTGCGGAGCCTGACTGGGACGCGGAGCCTGACTGGGACGCGGAGCCTGACTGGGACGCGGAGCCTGACTGGGACGCGGAGCCTGACTGGGACGCGGAGCCTGACTGGGACGCGGAGCCTGACTGGGACGCGGACGCAGGCGTGGCCCCGGCGGCGGACGCCGCGGGCGTGGATGCCGACGTCGACCCGGCCGGGGCGCCGCCCACCGGTGCGTCGCCGGGTGCGGGCGTGTCGGCGGCCGCACCGCGGGCGTGGCGCAGCGAGAAGGTTCGGGCGCGCATCTGCTCGCTCACCTCCCCGGTCTCCGCCCGCCGAGCCGACGATCCGACGGGAGTGTCTCCCAGGTTAGTGAAGTGGCGGCGCGGAGTCGGGCAGACTGGTCGACGAGGACTCAAGGTTCCGCCCGATCCGGGGGTGGACGGGTCCAGGGGAGGTGGACGACCGGTGGCGGCGAGCGAAGGTGACGGCAACGGCTGGGTGGTGTCCGACGAGGGCGATCGCCGGTGGGGTCGGTTCGGTGCCGCCGGGCTGATCCTGCGGGCCGCCGACCCGTCCGATCCCGACACCCCGCTCGTGTTGCTGCAGCACCGCGCCGTGTGGACGGCCTCGGGCGACACGTGGGCGCTGCCGGGCGGAGCGCGGGACTCGTACGAGGACGCGCCCGTGGCGGCGCTGCGCGAGACGGAGGAGGAGGCCGAGATCCGGCCCGCCGACGTGGTGGTCCGCGCGCAGGTCGTGACCTCCCGCATGCCCGGGACCGTGTGGCACCGGCCCGGACTCGACCTGCGGCACGCGGCCGAGCTGCTGAGCCGGCTGCGGCCCGACCAGCGCCACGACGAGCTGCCCGAGAACCCGTCGGGCTCCGCCCGCCCCCGCACCGTCCCGCCGCTGGTCCAGGAGTCGCCCGACGCGGTGGAGTGGACGTACACCACCGTCATCGCGGACGCCCCGCGCGCGCTGGAGACCGTGCCCAACAACGAGAGTCTCGAACTCCGCTGGGTGCCCGAGACGCTGGTGGCCGAGCTGCCGCTCATGCCCGCGTTCGCCCACGCCTGGGCGAACGGGCTGCGCACCGACCCCGTCGAGCTGGTCGTGGACGTGGCCAACGTGCTCGGCTCCCGCCCCGACGGCTGGTGGAAGGACCGGGCCGGCTCCACCTCGCGACTGCTCGACGACCTGGGTTCCGGGATGCCCCGCACCCTCGAACTGCCGGGGGGTTCGGCTGGGTCGCCCGCGCGCACGCCGTCATCGAGGGCGTCGCCAAGGCCGCCGAGCACGAGGGCCCGCTCGTCGTCCACCGCGCGTCCGGGTCCGGCGACGACGCGATCGTCGATCTGGCCACCGAGCTGGATGGCGGGCCCCGCCGGGTGGTGGTGGTGACGGCCGACCGGGGACTGCGGGACAGGCTGCCGGGCGACGTCGTCGTCGTCGGACCCCGCGCCCTCCTCGGGTAGCACGCGCGCACGCCGGCCCGGTCCCGCCCCGGCCCCGCCCCGGTCCGACCCCGGCCCCGCCCCGGTCCCGGCCCGGTCCCGGCCCGGTTCACCGGGTCCACCCGACCTGACGGGTCGGATCCGCGCGCCGCACCGCCCCGCGGGTGCACACTGGAACGCATGACCCTGCCCCCGGAGATCCTCGTCGGCCCGATGCTGCGCTACGTCGACAGCACCGACGCCACGGTGTGGGTGGAGGTGTCGGCGCCGTGCGAGGTGACCATCCGTGCCGGCGACGAGGTGGTCACCGAGCGCTCCTGGGGCGTGCACGGCCACCACTTCGCGGTACTGCACCTGTGCCGGCTGCCCGAGGGCGAGATGACGCCGTACGAGGTGTCGCTCGATGACCGGCTCGCCTGGCCCGTCGACCCGGGTCGGCCCAGCGTGATCCGCACGCCTCGCGCCGACGACACGGTGCGGCTGGCGTTCGGGTCGTGCCGGCGTGGGGAGAGCCAGACCCCGGTGGCGCTGCGCAGGATCGGTGCCGACGCACTGGTCGCCCTGGCGCACCGCATGGCGCACTCCCCGCAGGAGGAGTGGCCGGACGCGATGCTCCTGCTCGGCGACCAGGTGTACGCCGACATCCCCAGCCGGGAGATCTCCGAGCGGCTGGCCGAGCGTCGGCGCGCGGGCGGTGGCCCGCAGTCGGTGCGGGACTCTGCCGGCGCCGGGGGAGACCGCGACGTCTCCGACGAGATCTGCGATTTCGAGGAGTACTCCTGGCTGTACCACGAGTCGTGGCGTGACGCGGATGTGCGCTGGTTGCTATCGACGGTGCCGAGCTGCATGATTCTCGATGACCACGACCTGCGCGACGACTGGAACTCCTCCCACGCGTGGCGTCGCGAGATGACCGCCCAGCCGTGGTGGAGCGACCGGGTGATCGGCGCGTTCGGCAGCTACTTCGTCTATCAGCACCTGGGCAATCTCGCCCCCGACGAGCTGGAGCGAAACGAGATGTACCGAGCGTTGCGGTCCGCCGGTTCGGACGCGGAGAGAGAGTCGCTGCTGGACGACTTCGCGCTGTCCACCGATTCCGAGCGCCGCACCGAGCAGTGGAGCTTCAAGCGTGACTTCGGTCGGGTGCGGGTGGTGATGCTCGACGTGCGGGCGTCGCGGCATCTGGACCCGCAGGACCGGCGGGTCATGGACGCCAATGAATGGCAGTGGACGCGCGAGTCCTGCCTGGACGCGGACGTGGACCACCTGGTGATCGGCTCGTCCCTCCCGGCGTTCATGCTGCCGGCCCTGCACAACCTCGAGGGCTGGAACGAGGCGGTGTCCCGGGACCGGCCCGGCAAGCCGGCCACCGCGCGGGTCGGCGAGTGGATCCGCCTGGCCGTGGACCTCGAGCACTGGGCGGCGTTCCGGAACAGCTTCGACGATCTGGTGGGTCTGCTCACCGAGGTGGCCGCGGGCGATCACGGGCCCGCGCCCGCGTCGATCCTCCTGCTGGGCGGCGACGTGCACTGCTCCTACCTGGAGGAAATCGACCTCACCGCGGAGCGGGTGGCGGACTCGCCGACCCGCGTCCATCAGTTGGTGATGTCGCCGTTCCGCAATCCTCTACAGAAGTCGATCCGGGCGGTGAACCGTCTGTCGGTCCGGGAGCCCGTGCCCGCCCTGACGCGACGGCTGGCCCGGGCGGTGGGGGTGCGGGAGCCCGAGGCGCGGTGGCGGGTCACCGACGGACTCTGGTTCGACAACGGGGTGATGACCCTCGTACTGCGCGGCCGCCGCGCCACGGTGCAGGTCGATCACGCCACCGTCGAGTGGCCCGCGCGCGGACTGGGCAAGGCCCTCACCCTGTTGCCGGGGCTGGCGCCGGAGTCATGGCGACGACGACGACGGCGAGAGGGCGATTCGCTGGGCCGCAAGCCCCGGCAGGTGTTGCGCAGGACGCTGAGCAAGGAGTTGACCGGGGAGGGCCTGTCTCCGCGGGGATCGGCCGACCGGACGGATGCGGACCGGGACGGGGCTCTCCGGGGCGGGGCTGGTCCGAGTGGGGCTGTCCGGACCGAGGCCGCGCGCTAGACCGTCACCGCCGCCCGGCTAGGTCAGGGCCGCGCGGAGTTCGCGGGCGGCGGCGGTGGGGTCGGCGGCGCCGGTGATGGCGCGGACCACCACCACCCGGGTCGCACCCGCTGCCAGCACCTCGGGCAGGTTCGTCGAATCGATCCCGCCGATGGCGAACCACGGCGTCCCGGCCGACCCCGCGGTGGACCCTGCAGCCGACCCCGACCCCGCGGTGGTCCCTGCCGCGTGGCGCACGAGGTCCGGTCCCGGCGCGACGCGGCCCGGCTTGGTCGGGGTGGGCCACACGGGGCCCGTGCAGAACTAGTCGACCAGCGGGTTCGCCGCGGCCCTGTCGACCTCGTCCACCGCGTGGCAGGACAGGCCGAGCACCACGTCGTCTCCGACGATCCGGCGCGCCCACTCCACCGGCAGGTCGTCCTGCCCGACGTGCAGTACGTCCGCCCCGGACGCCACGGCGACGTCGGCGCGGTCGTTCACCGACAGCAGTGCCCCGTGGGAATCGCACACCTCGCGCATCACCGCCAGGGCCCGCAATTCGTGGCCGGCCTCGAGCGGCCCGTGGTCGCGTTCGCCGGCCGAGTTCTTGTCCCGCAGCTGCACGATGTCGACGCCGCCCGCCAGGGCCGCGGTGACGTCCCTGCGCAGCGCCGGGAAGTCGCCCGACCACCCCTGCTCGCGCGCCTGCTCGTCGAGGTGCCGACGCGCGTCGATGCAGAGGTAGAGACGGGCGTCGGCGAGGCGGGCACGGAGGCGGTCGGCGCGGGAGGGCATGGTCACAACCGTAGGCCAGGGCACCACTAGGCTGGCCGTCATGACCTCCCGTGTCGCCGCCGACGACGACGGCCACCGTTCCGCCGCCGACGACGGCTTCCGCCCCGGTGCCGGTGCCGGTGCCGCTGCCGCCGCCGTGGCCCGGGAGGCCGCGGATAACGGTGTCGCGCGTATCGGGGCCCGGCGGCTGGCCGTGATCGGCGGCTCGGTGATCGGCCTGGCCTGCGCGTGGTCGGCCGCCAGGACCAAGCTGGCCACGGAAGTGGTGATCTACGAGCCCGATGACTCCGGCCCCGACGGTGTGCCCGCCGCGGCCGCGGCGTGGGTGGCCGGTGGCATGCTCGCCCCGTTCAGCGAGGCCTGGCCGGGAGAGGAGGCAGTGTTCGCGCTCGGAGTGGACTCCCTGCGGCGGTGGCCGGACATGCTGGACGCCCTCGAGCCGTACGTCCCTCCCGGCCCGCCGGTCCGCACCGGCACCCACACGCACATGCTGGCCGTGGACGAGGCCGACGCCCGTGACCTCGACATGGCCATGGAGTGGGCCGCCCGCCAGCCGGACTCCACCGACGCCGACCTGCGCCGAATCACCCGGCGTGAGCTGCGCGAGGCCGAGCCGTCCCTGGCCCGCGTCGCCCGCGCCGCCTATCGCATGGACTCCGAGGGGGCCGTCGACAACCGCGTCCTGCTGGCCGCCCTGACCCGCGCCTGCCGCGCCGAGGGTGTGAGGTGGGTGCGCAGCGCGGTGACCTCGCTCGACGACGTCGACGCGGACCGCATCGTCCTGGCCGCAGGTTCCGGGTCCGCCGAACTGGCGGGGCTGCCGGTGCTCCCGGTCAAGGGCGAGGTGCTCCGGCTACGCGCCCGGCCCGGCTGCGAGGACCCGCCCCGGGGAGTGGTGCGGGCGTTCGTCCGCGGGCGACCGCTGTACCTGGTCCCGCGCGACGGTGGTCTGGTCGTGGGCGCCACGCAGTACGAACACGGCGACGACCGGCAGGTCACCGTCGCCGGGGTGCGCGACCTGCTCGCCGACGCCGAGACGATCTTCCCCGGGATCGGGGAGTACGAGTTGGCCGAGGCGATCGCCGGGCTCCGGCCGATGTCACCGGACAACCTGCCGTTCCTCGGCGCCGACCCGACGGACCCGCGCGTGATCCACGCCACCGGGCACGGCCGCAACGGCATCGCGCTCACCCCGGTGACCGTCGCGGCGGTCTGGGCGGCACTGCACGCGGTGCGCGGTCCGGCGGCGGCGCGTGCGGCCGCTCCCGACCGCTTCGCCCGCGGGTGAGCCCCGGGTGCCGGGCGCCGTGGGGCCACCGCACCGACGTCGCCGGGCACCCCGCGCAGGCGACTACGGTGGAGACGTACAGCCGCGACCCGGAACTAGGAGGGACCATGATCGTCACGGTGAACGGGGAGGACCGCACCCTGGCCGACGGCGCGACCGTCCGCGAACTCGTCACCGAGCTGGACCTGCCCGACGAGGGCGTCGCCATCGCCGTCGACGGCGTGGTGGTCCCCAGCTCGGGCTGGGACGACGCCCCGCTCGGTGCGGGCGCGGAGATCGACGTCCTCACGGCGGTCCAGGGTGGCTGACCCGACCTCGGCCGCGACCCCGGTTCGCGGCGTCGCGGAGACGTCGGCGTACTCGTCCGACGTCGCGTCGGTGCTGGACTCGCCACTGGTGATCGCGGGCGAGGAGATCTCGTCGCGGCTCATCACGGGCACCGGCGGCGCCGGTAACCAGGAGGTCCTGCGCGAGGCGCTGATCGCCTCGGGGACCGCGTTGACCACCGTGTCGATCCGCAAGGTCGACCTGCGGCTGGGCTCAGACGGACTCGGGCTGCTCGGGATGCTGAAAGAGCTCGACATCCGCCCGCTGCCCAACACCGCCGGCTGCAGGTCCGCCACCGAGGCCGTCAGGACCGCCCGGCTCGCCCGTGAGGCGCTCGGCACCGACTGGGTGAAGCTCGAGGTGATCGCCGACGAGCGCACGCTCCTGCCCGACGGGGTGGAACTGGTAGAGGCCGCAGAAGACCTCGTCGACGACGGTTTCGTCGTCCTTCCCTACACCACCGACGACCCCGTCCTGGCCCGCCGCCTGGAGGACGTGGGCTGCGCCGCGGTCATGCCCCTGGGCGCACCGATCGGCACCGGGCTCGGGATCTGCAACCCGCACAACCTGGAGATGATCGTCGAGCGCGCCGGAGTTCCGGTGATCTGCGACGCGGGGATCGGCACCGCCTCCGACGCCGCACTTGCCATGGAACTCGGCTGCGACGGCGTCCTACTCGCCACCGCCGTCACCCGGGCGGAGAACCCGCCGCTCATGGCCGCCGCGATGCGCGAGGCCGTCCGGGCCGGGCACGCCGCCCGCCTCGCCGGCCGCATCCCGAAACGCTTCTGGGCGCAGGCGTCCAGCCCTCCGGTCGACTGAGGCCCTACCGGCCGCCCGACGGCATGCGCGCGACCTGTCCGCCAGCCCGCCGACGGTCAGTCCTCGGTGCGCGGCACCCGCCGCACGCCGATCCCGCCCATGAGCGCCAGTCCCGTGACCCTGATGACCGGGGCTCCGGGCGGGGCCTGGCGGACCGGTCGCGGATCGGGCTTCCAGTTCCCGGACTCCTCGCCGAAGCCCCCCATCAGCCCCAGGCCCTCGATCTCCACATGGATGTCGTCGGGGACGTAGATGTCGATGCCGCCCATGATCGCGAACGCCCGGATCGTCGTCTCGTGGGACTGCAGGGAGGCGCCGCGCAGGTCGATCTCGACCCCGCCCATCAGGGCGAACGCGGTATGCACGGCGGGCAGGGTCCACGTCCCCTTGCGTTCGACTCCGCCCATGATCGCCAGCGACGAGGCGGGCCCGCTGGCCCCGGTGACGCGACGCGCCGGGGCCCCATGTGGCCGGGTCGCGGGCGTCGAGTCGTGCTCGTGGTGGACGACGGGCAGGTCGTGTGTTAGCTCGATCAGTTCGGACCGGAAGCGTGCGGCGTACGCCCGCGACGTCCGGTCGTCGAATTCCGCGAGCGTGAGCCTCCCCTCCGAGAAGGACTCCTGGAGGAGCTTGGCGGTGGCGTCGCGCTCGGCGTCGGAGGCGCGGACCGACGGCAGGTGGCGATCCGGCTCGGGCGTGGCGTCATCCATGATCACGAGCCTAGTACTGCTCTACCTGTACGCGGGCTGAGTAGGTAGACGCACGCTGCCCGCGCCCCGGCAGGCAGACTGGGGACCATGATCGAGGTACGGAATCTCACTAAGCGCTTCGGCGCCTCCACCGCCGTGGACGACCTCAGCTTCGAGGTCCGTCCCGGCGTCGTCACCGGATTCCTCGGCCCGAACGGCGCCGGGAAGTCCACGACGATGCGGATGATGGTCGGTCTCGACACCCCCACGTCCGGGCAGGCACTGATCAACGGCACCCCGTACCGCGAGTTGGATCGCCCCGCCCACAAGGTGGGCTGTCTGCTCGACGCGTCCTGGACCCACGCCAACCGTTCCGCCGGCGCGCACCTGAGGATGGTCGCCGCGGCGGGCGGGGTGGCCCCGGGCCGCGTCGACGAGGTGCTCGGCCTGGTCGGCCTCACCGACGTCGCCGGCCGCAAGGTCGGGGGCTACTCGCTCGGCATGCGCCAGCGACTCGGTCTGGCCACCGCCATGCTCGGCGATCCCGAGGTCTTGCTCTTCGACGAGCCCGTCAACGGTCTCGACCCCGAGGGGATCCTGTGGATCCGCCGTTTCATGCACGCGCGCGCCGCAGAGGGCCGCACCGTGCTCGTCTCCTCGCACCTGCTGTCGGAGATGGCGCAGACCGCCCAGGACCTCGTCGTGATCGGCCGCGGCAAGCTGCGCGCGCAGACCTCCGTCGAGGAGTTCCTGGACGCCGCCACATCCTCGGTGGTGTTGCGCACCCCGCACGTCGACGAGTTCACCGCCGCCGCGCGCGATGAGGGCATCGAGGCCACGTTCGACGCGGAACAGGGTGTCTTCCTCATCCAGAACCTCCGCGCGCCGCAGGTCGGCGATGTCGCCGCCAGCCTGGGGATCACCGTCCACGAACTGCACGAGAAGCGGGCGTCGCTGGAGGAGGCCTTCATGGCCCTCACCGACCAGGACGTCGAGTACCACGGTCAGGAGTCCACCCGATGAACCAGTTGAAGTCCGAGTGGATCAAGGTCACCACCACCAAGAGTGCCTACTGGCTGTACGCGATCGGCATCGGCCTGGCAGTGGTGCTCGCGGTGGTCATCGGCCAGTTCGAGCAGCCCGCCACAGGGGACCCGATGGCCGGTGCGCCCGGCGGCGGCAGTGACCCGCTGTTCGCGATCCTCGGCGTCAGTGCGTTCACCGTCCTGCTGGCGTGGATCGCCGCGATCGTCGGTGTGACCGGCGAGTACCGCTATCACACCATCAAGGCCACGTTCCTGACGACGCCGTCGCGCTGGCCTGCCATCGTGGCCAAGACCGCCCTGTTCACGGTGCTGTCGATGGTGGTCACAGCCGTCGCGGTGATCCTCGCCCTCCTCGTGGCCGGGGCGCTCTCCGGCAACGAGGGCTGGACCCCGTTCTCCGGAGACGGGCTGACCTACCTGTGGCGTTTCCCCGTCTACGCCGCACTGGGAACGATCGCGGTGACGGGCCTGGCGTACATCATGCGCAACGCCGCCGGCACGATCTCCCTGTTCCTGGTGTGGATACTGGCTCTCGAGGGCATGGTCTCGTTGATCCCGCGGGTCGGCGAGGACATCGCCGCCTGGATGCCGTTCGCCAACGGTGACTTCTGGACCCAGGGCGAGACCGTCCGCGGGTACATCACGTGGGGCGAGTGGCCGGCGTTCGCCTGGTTCGCGGCCGTGTGCGTGGCTCTGTGGGTCGTCGGGGTGCTGATGACGCTGCGCCGAGACGCCTGAGCTCGGTCGGCCGATCCGACCTACTGAGCACCGACGTCCCGGCCCGTCGGGCGCGGTGGGGACCGGCGCGGCCCTCGCCGCCGGTGAGAACTACGACTCGGTGATCGGCAGGTAGACGCGGCCACCGAGTTCGGAGAATTCGGCCGACTTCTCCGCCATCCCCGCCTCGATCGCCTCCACCGTTTCCATCCCGTGCTCCGCGGCGTAGTCGCGGATGTCCTGGGAGATGCGCATCGAGCAGAACTTCGGACCGCACATCGAGCAGAAGTGCGCGGTCTTCGCCGGCTCCGCGGGCAGCGTCGCGTCGTGGTACGCCAGGGCGGTGTCCGGGTCGAGGGCCAGGGCGAACTGGTCCCGCCAACGGAACTCGAACCGGGCGGTACTCAGCGCGTCATCGCGGGCCTGCGCACCCGGATGCCCCTTGGCCAGGTCCGCCGAGTGCGCGGCGATCTTGTAGGTGATCACACCGGTCTTGACGTCGTCCCGCTCGGGCAGGCCCAGGTGCTCCTTGGGCGTGACGTAACACAGCATCGCCGTGCCCGCCTCGGCGATGCGGGCAGCGCCGATCGCGGACGTGATGTGGTCATAGCCCGGCGCGATGTCCGTGGCGAGGGGGCCCAGCGTGTAGAATGGGGCCTCCTCGCACCACTCCTCCTCGAGGCGCACGTTCTCCACGATCTTGTCCATCGGCACGTGACCGGGACCCTCGATCATCACCTGCACGCCGTGGCTCTTGGCGATCCCGGTGAGCTCCCCGAGCGTGCGCAGTTCGGCGAACTGCGCCTCGTCATTGGCGTCGGCGATCGACCCCGGCCGCAGACCGTCACCGAGGGAGAACGTCACGTCGTAGCGGGCGAGAATCTCGCACAGTTCCTCGAAGTGGGTGTAGAGGAACAACTCGCGGTGGTGCGCCAGGCACCACGCCGCCATGATCGATCCGCCACGCGACACGATCCCGGTGACCCGCTTGGCCGCCAGCGGGACATAGCGCAGCAGCACTCCGGCATGGACGGTCATGTAGTCCACGCCCTGCTCGCACTGTTCGATGACGGTATCACGGTACAACTCCCAGGTCAGACGGGCCGGGTCGCCGCCCACCTTCTCCAGTGCCTGGTAGATGGGCACGGTGCCCACGGGGACGGGGGAGTTGCGCAGGATCCACTCCCGCGTCTCGTGGATGTCCCGGCCGGTGGACAGGTCCATGATGGTGTCCGCGCCCCACCGGGCGGCCCACACCATCTTCTCGACCTCTTCGGCGATCGAACTGGTGACCGCCGAGTTGCCGATGTTGGCGTTGATTTTGGTGAGGAAGCGCTTGCCGATGATCATCGGCTCGCTCTCCGGATGACGATGGTTGGCCGGGATGATCGCCCGCCCGGCGGCGACCTCTGAACGCACCACCTCGACATCGATTCCCTCCCGCACGGCGATGAACCGCATCTCCGGGGTTGTCAGGCCCGCCCGGGCCCAGGCCAACTGCGTCCGGACGGGAGTGGGGTTCTCCGGCGAGGCGGGGACAGGTCCGGGGTGGGACCACTCGCGGCGGGTCGGCGGGAGGCCCGCGCCCAGGTCATGGCAGTCGGCCGGGTCCGCGTACGCGGTATATGGGCCGGAGGTGTCGTAGACGTCGAACGTCGTGCCGTCGGTGAGCGCGATCCGGCGCACGGGTACGCGCTGGCCGTCACCGAACTCACCGGGCACCTCGAGATGAGCCTTACTGCTGGAATGGATGGGGCCGCACGTCACGGCGTCGATCGGGGTGCCGTCGGTGCCGTCGGCGAATAAAGCTGTGCCCATGGTGTTTCCTGATCTCCCTACGCCGGCATGATCCGGACAGGTTCTACGGTCGACGACCCGGCTGGTCGTCCTCTCAGCCCGCGCATCGAAGCGGACTCCCGTGTGGATGAGTATGTGATTGTGCAGGGGCGAGCGTAACCCGACGAGTAGCATCGCGGGTGGAACACGCCCTGAAGAAGGAGTTCTGATGTCCCCTGTAACGTCGCTCAAGCTGGTCCACAACACCGATAGAGACCGCTTCGAACTGTGGGACAGCGAGACCTTCATGGGTCTCGTTGGTTACGAGAAGGACGGCGACGTCTACATCCTGCTCCATACCGTGATCGAGGAGCGGTACGGCCAGCAGGGAATCGCTCGCCTGCTGGTCAGCCTGGTCCTCACCCGCATGCGGCTCGATGAGCTCAAGATCCGGCCGGTCTGCAGCTATGTGCGGCGGTTCCTCGTTCGCTTCCCGGAATATCAGCTCCTGGTCGCCCAGCCGTGACAGGCGCCGGGCGGTGACCGTGGCCCGCGGTGACCATTGTCAGCCGGCCGACGAGCGGCGGAGAAGGGGCCGGGAGAGCGGGACGTAGTCTGACCCCAGACGACCAGCTACCCGGAGAGGACTCCCATGACCTACCCGCCCCAGGGGAACACTGCCGACGGCGACTCGACCGGTGGCGACGATGCGAGTCGGGGCTCCTACAGCCAGAACCCGTACGGCCAGGGCACATACGGACAGAGTCCGTACAGCCAGGGCTCGTACGGACAGACCGACTACGGCGCGCAGACCCCGACCGGTTACGGCGCGCAGACTCCGTCCTTCGCCGTGGCGGGCGGGTACGGGACCACCTCGGGAGCTCACCCCGGCCCGCCGTCGAACGTCGGCTGGGCGGTCGCGTCGATCCTGTTCTTCTGGCCGTTGTCGTTCGTCGCGATGACCCGCGCGCTGGACGTCTACCCGCTGTGGGCCGCCGGTCGCCACGCCGAAGCCGAGGCCGCCAGCGCGACCGCCAAGAAGCTCGGCATGATCTCGCTGGCGATCGTGGCAGTCCTCATCGTGCTGTACTTCATCTTCATCTTCGCAATGGTGGGACTGGCCTCGAGCGGCTTCTAGACCCGGCCGGGTCCGCGGTTCAGGCCAGGCCCAGACGAGGGGCTTCGATCGCAGGGCACGCGTCCATCACCACGTCCAGCCCTGCATCCTTCGCCCGCTGCGCCGCGGCCTCGTCGACCACCCCCAGCTGCAACCAGACCGCCTTGGCTCCCTTGGCTATCGCATCGTCCACCACGCCGCCCGCGAGCTGCGAGTTGACGAACACGTCGACCACATCGATCTCACCGGGAACGGACGCGAGATCCGGGTAGCCCTGCTGACCGTGCACGGTCTCGGCCTTGGGATGGACCGGCACGATCTCATGTCCCAGGTCGCGGACGTAGGCGGCTATCCCGTACGCGGTGCGCGCGGAGTTGTTGGACAGGCCGGCGACGGCCCAGCGGCCCTTCTCGGTGAGCAAGCGCGTGATGACGGCGGGGTCATTGGAATGGCTCATACCCAGTTCAAGGCCCCCCGCCGCCCAGACATTCCCCGCGCGGCTCCGCCAGGCCCGTCCTCGGGGACATCGCTCCGCTCGCTGGCGCTCCCTCCGCTAGTCCCCGACAGCGTCCTTGCCGCGTCGGACGATCTGCGGGTCCGGGTCGAACACCACCTGGGGGTCCTTGTCCGGGTAGTCGAACTGGTTCAGGAAGTAGCGCATCGCGTTGATGCGGGCCCGCTTCTTGTCGTTGGACTTGATGGTGATCCACGGCGCGTGGTCGGTGTCCGTGCGCCGGAACATCTCCTCCTTGGCGTCCGTGTACTTGTCCCACTTGTCGAGCGACTCCAGGTCCATGGGCGAGAGTTTCCAGCGCCGCACCGGGTCGAGTTGGCGGATCGCGAACCGGGTCTTCTGCTCCTCCCGGGTGACGGAGAACCAGAACTTGGTCAGCCCGATCCCCGAGTCGACCAGCATCTTCTCGAAGTTGGGCGCCTGTTCCATGAACGTCTCGTATTGCGATTGCGTACAGAACCCCATCACCCGCTCCACGCCGGCGCGGTTGTACCAGGAGCGGTCGAACAGCACGAGCTCGCCGCGGCTGGGCAGGTGGGCGATGTAGCGCTGGAAGTACCACTGGTACATCTCGGTCTCGGTCGGCTTGACCAGCGCGACGACCCGGGCCTGCCGGACGTTGATGTACTCGGTGAACCGCTTGATCGTCCCGCCCTTGCCGGCGGCGTCGCGGCCCTCGAACACGATCACCTGCCGGTGCCCGGTCTCGGCCTGCCAGTTCTGGAACTTCAGCAGCTCGATCTGCAGCAGGTACTTCTCGACCTCGTACTGGTTGCGGTCCAGTCGCTCGTCGTACGGGTAGTTCTCCCGCCAGGTGTCGACGGCCCGGCCGTGGATGTCGATGAGATCCGGGTCCTCGCCGTGGTCGTCGCGGACCGTGAACCCCTCGGCACGCAGGCGGTCGATGTAGTGCCGAAGCTGGAAGGTGGACATGGCTCAGTCGAGGTCCACGACGACGGGCGCGTGGTCGGAGGCGCCCTTGCCCTTGCGCTCCTCGCGGTCGATGGACGCCCCGGTCACGCGGGCGGCCAGGGCGGGGGAGTGCAGCTGGAAGTCGATCCGCATGCCCTTGCGCTTGGGGAAGCTGAGTCCGGTGTAGTCCCAGTAGGTGTAGACGCCGGGCCCGGGGGTGTGTTCGCGGGTGACCTCGCGGAAGCCGGCGCCGTCGAACGCGGCAAAGGCGAGCCGCTCGGGGCCGGAGGTGTGTGTCTTGCCCTCGAAGACCTCCGGGTCCCACACGTCCTCGTCGAGCGGCGCGACGTTCCAGTCACCCACCAGGGCGATCTGGGCGGCGGAGTCGGCGGTCAGTTCGGCGGCGGCGTGGTCACGCAGGCGGGCCAGCCACTCCAGCTTGTACGTGTAGTGCGGGTCGCCCAGCTCACGGCCGTTGGGGACGTAGAGGCTGTACACGCGGACGCCGTCGCAGACCGCCGAGATGGCGCGGGCCTCCGGGTCCTGCGAGACCTCGGGGTCCTTGTGGAAACCGGGCATGTCGTCGAAGCCCAGACGTACGTCCTCGAGCCCGACCCGGGAGGCCACGGCAACACCGTTCCACTGGCTCAACCCGTGGTGGGCCACCTCGTACCCGAGCTCACGGAACGCGTCTTCGGGGAACTGCTCGTCCTTGCACTTGGTCTCCTGCATCGCCAGGACGTCGACGTCGGACCGTTCGAGCCACGCGAGCACGCGGTCTTTCCGGGCGCGGATCGAGTTCACATTCCAGGTGGCCAGGCGCATGCGCCCGAGTGTATTGCCCTCCGCGCGGCGGTGTCACCGTGGGAGCGGCGCCGGTGTCAGTCGACGACGACCGCCGGTGTCAGTCGACGACGACGAGGTGGCGCAGCGAATGGTGCGGCTGCAGTCCCAGCTTGGCCCACAGACCACGCCCGGCGGAGTTGTCCGCGAACACGTGCAGGTGACATTCCTGCGCGCCGAGGCCCAGTCCCCACTCCACGAGCGAGCCGGTGACCACCTCGGCCAGGCCGCGGCGGCGGTGGGCGTCCGCGGTCTGCACGCAGGACACGGCGATCCGCGGGTGGCCGTCGGGTCCGGCGGTGACGGCGCCGCGGGCGATCGCGGCCAGGTCCCCGTCCTCTTCGAGCCGGGCGAACACCGCGTGGCCGCCGGGGCCGGGTTCGCCGGCGTCCGGTCCGGAGGCGACGAGCCCCGCGGTGGCGAGCATCGCGGGCCGGACCCGCTCGGGGTCGAGGTCGGCGGTGGCGTGGTAGAGCGCCAGCCAGTCGTCGTCGGGACGCTCGGCCAGGGTGACCGCCGGCCGGGTGGGGGCGGGGAACGCCTCGTCGACCACCGCGAGCAGGTCGCGGCTGTCGGCGGTGCACAGCAGGAGGTCGCGGTCGGCATGGATCCGCGAGGCGTCCACCGGGGCGCCGTCGAGCTTCATTCGCTCGGATTTCACCAGCCGGCCCACGTCCACGAGTCGCAGCGGCAGGCCGCGGGCGGCGTACCAGTCGCGAACCCCGTCCAGGTCCTCACAGTTGGCCCACGGCAGGACCGGCACCGCGGAGTTCCCGCGGTAGGACCAGTCGTCGCCGGCGCGGCAGAACCAGCCGTCGACCACCTCGTACTCCGGTCCGGGCCACGCCAGGGCGCCGGCGTACTCGTGCGCCCGGATGTCGCGGGCCCGCACCGGCCGCGGCGGGATCACCTTGAGCACCGCGATGTCGGCGTCCGCGATCCGCACCTGCTCACCGGACTCGCGGGCCACGACCAGTTCCGGCTCGAGCTCCACCACGCGACCGATGACGTCCGTGTACAGATGCGAGGTCTGGCCCGCCTCCAGGTGGCGACGCACCACCACGCGATCGCCCACCGCCACCCGGCGGCCGGCGTTCCACCGGGACCGTTCCGACAGGCCCCGGTCCTGCTCAGCCATGATCGGTGCCGACCTCGTCGTCGTCGTAGTCGTGGTCGTCATCGTCTTCATCGGCGAACGGGTCCGGGTCGGAGGCCGGATCCCAGCTCAGGCCGGGTACGCCCCACCCGGCGTCACGGATGTGGCGCTTGGCGGCCTTGCGGTTCCGTCCGATGAGGCCGTCGGTGTAGAGGAAACCGTCGAGGTGGCCGACCTCGTGCTGCAGGCAGCGGGCGAACAGGCCGTACCCCTCCACCGAGACGGGTTCGCCGTGCTCGTCGGTGCCCGTCACGCGCGCCCACCAGGCGCGACCGCGCGGGAAGTTGACCGCCGGGACGGACAGGCAACCCTCGAGGTCGTCCTCCGGATCCGGCATGGTCTCCGGGATCTCGGACGTCTCCAGGACCGGGTTGACCACGCATCCGCGCCGGTTGAGCCAACCGCCGCGCGCCTCGACCTCCTCGCGGGTCACGCCCTCGCCGTCCTCGGTGTCCAGGTCGGGGCAGTCGTAGACGAACAGCCGCTTGCGCACGCCGATCTGGTTGGCGGCCAGGCCCACCCCGTTGGCGGCGTCCATGGTGTCGTAGAGGTCCTGCACCAGCGCCGCGAGTTCCTCGGGGGACTCGGTGACGGGCTCGGTGGGGGCGTGGAGCGCGGGATCGCCGAGGATGACGATGGGACGGACGGCCATGGTGGTCGATTCTAGATTGCCGGACATGGCGACGTGTCGGAGGTGTGTGGTTCACTACGGGGGAATCACAACGGTGTATTTCGGCGTCGTGGTTGGCAGAGGTCGCCAGTCGTTGTCAGTGGTCAACAGAGGTCATCACGGTCAGGAGGCAGGCACATGGGTCGGTCAGCCACCGCGGCACGCGAGGTGCAGGGCGAGAAGGACCGCGAGCAGGGGGCGGCCGAGCTCCACGCCGCCGACCCCGTCCTGTCCGAACGAGACCGGGCCATGCTCGAGTTCGAGCGGCAGTGGTGGAAGTTCGCCGGCTCCAAGGAGGAGGCGATCCGGCAGCAGTTCGACATGTCCGGTACGCGCTACTTCCAGATCCTCAACGACCTCATCGACCGCCCCGAGGTCCTGGCCGCGGACCCGCTCCTCGTCAAGCGGCTGCGCCGGATGCGTTCCAGCCGACAGAAGGCACGCGCGGCGCGCAACCTGGGAATGCGGCTCGACTGACCTAGACTCGGCGGCGTGAGCTCCCAGTCCGGACCCCCGCAGTACGACAGCCCGCAGCCCGGCGATGCCGAGTACGGCGGCGCGCACGGCGCCGACGACCCCTACGCGCAGGGCGACGGCCCGGCCATGGACGAGCCGACCGGCCCGCCGTACCGCGCCATCGCGATGGTGCTGCTGGCCGCGGTCGTGCTGGCGGTCGGCGTCGGACTGGTCCAGCTGTTCGGCGGTGACGAGGACGAGGCGACCCCCACCGCCGACGACACCACCTCCCAGGTCGAGCAGGACGCCTCGGCCGGCCAGGACGCCGATGGCCAGACCGGGGCCGACGGCGCCGGCGCCGCCACTGCCCCGGGCGACGCCGGGGCCGGTCAGGACGGTGCCGGCGGCGCGGACGGTGCGCCCGGCGGAGGAGCCGACGGGCAGGCCCCGCAGTCCGGCGACCCCGCGGCGCCCGCGCCGGGCCAGCCCGCCGGGCAGGTCCCCGGCGGAGCGGTGCCGGACGTGACGTCCGTGCCCGTGCAGATCTTCAACAACAGCACGGTGACCGGGCTGGCCGGCCGCACCGGCGAGGCGCTGCGCGAGAACGGGTACGCCGTGGGCGAGGTGGCCAACATGCCGTCCAACCGCGGCGTCGTGGCGGAGTCGACCGCCTTCTACGGTTCCGGCCCCGGAGAACAGCAGGCAGCACAGGCGATCGCGTCCCAGTTGGGCATCACCGCCAAGCCGCGGCCGGCGGATCTCGCGGACGAGGCGCCAGGGGTGATCGTGATCGTCACCCAGGATCTCGACCGCTGACCCCTGAGGATATGATGAGCCCACGCATTCCGTTCCGCGGGTTGCGTGCTCACTAGCGACTTGCAGCTTCCCGAGATCGAAGGAGCCCCCATGGCCCCGCGTCAGACCGCCCGCCGCCTCTTGGTCGCGGCTCCCGCACTCGCCCTCGCGTTCGCCGTGGCCGCGTGCAGCCCGCCCAACGAGCAGCCGGCCGAGGCCGACGCGCCGTACACGCTGCCCAGCTACACCGAGGACGCCGCGCCGACGAGCTCGATCCCGGAGACGCAGGAGACCGACGTGCCCGAGGGGGCCGGCGACTTCGAGCCCGGCGCGACCGAGACGGGCACTCCCGGTGGCGAGGGCGGCGACGAGGGCGGCGGCCAGGCCACCACCGACGACGGCGTGGTCGTCCCGGGAGCCGGGCAGCAGGCCGGCAACGCCCCGGCGCAGCCCGCCCCCTGAGCAGCCCGCCCCTGACCTGACGGGTCGGCACCACCCCCGGACGACGAGAAGAGCGTCCCGCACACGGTCCCCGAGAGGGACAGGTGCGGGACGCTCTTCTCGTTGAGCCGGTGGCCGGCTCCGGCCGCGCGACGGGTCAGTTGGCGGCGCTGCCGTCGAGGCCCGACCCGGTGAACTTCTCCAGCACGGGGGCCTCGTGGGTGATGGTGCCGTCCTCGACGCTCTCCCGGTAGGCGAGGTTGCCCACGCGGTTCGCGATCACCGGCGCCGTGCACACGGCGACGATCGCGGCCAGCACGAGCATGCCCAGGTCGATGTCCGGGAAGATCCGGATCCCGGCGCCGAGCAGGATCAGCACGAGGCCGAGGACCTGCGGCTTGGCGGCCGGGTGCATGCGGCTGAGGGTGTCGCGGAAGCGGACGAGGCCGATCGCGCTGGCCAGTGTCAGCAGCGCGCCGGCGAGGACGAACAGTGCGGAGATGATCTCCACCAGGTCGTTGGTCATGGGAGGGCCTCCTCGGGCGTTCCGACGGTGTCGTTCACGCGGAAACGGGCCACGGACACCGAGCCGAGGAACGCCACGAGGGCGAGCGCGACGAGCGCGGCGGCGGGGGTGGTGTCCTTGGACCAGGCGATGTAGATGCCGATGCCGCCCTGGGCGACCGCGACGAGCGCGTCCAGGGAGATCAGCCGGTCGAGGGTGTTGGGGCCGCCGACGAGCCGGATCATGGTGGCGAACAGCGCGGCCGTCAGCGCGATGACGGCCAGGCTCCAGAGGATGAGCGAGATGATGTTCACCGGGGGGCCTCCTGTCCCGGGGTGGGGCCGCCGGCGTCGTCCGCGTGGTGGGCCGAGTGCTCGGCTGCGGCCTGCTCCGCTTCGGCTCGTGCGGCTTCGGGCTTTTCTGCTTCGGCGTGACCGTGAGCTGCGTGATGGGTGGCGGGCGCGGAGTCCGCGGGGTCCGCGGGGTCCGCGGGGTCCGCGGTGCCCACGGTCGTCGGGGCGCTGTCGGCGGGTGCGGAGTAGTGCTCCGGGCTCGGCTTCCAGTCCTCGTCGCGCTCGAAGGCGCGCTGGTAGAGCGTCTCGATGTGCGCGGTCTGGGATCGGAAATGCTCCACGGCGTCGTCGGTTCCGGTGTTCAGCACGTGGATGTAGACGTAGCGGGCCGCGGGATCCACGCGGACGACGATGCCGCCCGGCATGAGGTTGAGGGTGTTGACGGCGAGGGCCAGGGTGAAGTCGGATTTCAGCCGCATCGGGGCGCGCAGCACGGCGGAGCGCGGGGGCGCCTGGGGCCGGACCGAGAGCCAGGCGACGGCGAATGACGACCGGACGAGGTAGTAGGCCACCACGATCACCAGCCACACCATCGACACCGGTCGCAGCAGCCCCTCGACGGGGACGCGGGGGAGCGGGAGGACGGCCATGACCACGGTCGCGACGATGAGTCCGGCGGCGATGGTGCCGATGTCGATGCTGCCCCACAGCAGGACCCAGGCGAAGGCCAGCCACAGGGTCATGAACAGGCGGGCGCCGAGTACCCGCGGCTCCAACGTCATCTTCCGGGCCATGTCAGCGCACCCCCGTCACGGAGTCGACGAAGCGTTCGGGTGTGGCGTCGGTGGGGACGGTCACGAGGTACTCGACACGCTCCCGGAGGCTCGCGGCGGCGCCGTCGGTGACCGCGAGCAGTGGGCCGGCGAAGACGGTCATGAGGAGCGAGACGACGATGAGCGCCCATGTCGGGGCCAGCATGCTCCACGGCATCCGCCCGACCTCGTCGCGCTCGTCGAACTCGACGTACTCGTCGGACGGCAGCAGTGCGAGCGGCTTGGCCAGCGCGATCGCGCCCTCGGGGGCGTCCGCCCGGGGCCGCCAGAACGCCTTGGACCACACGCGCACGACCACGTACAGCGTCAGCAGGCTGGTGACCATGGCGCCGGCGACGAGCACCCACATGAGGACCCCGCCGACCTCTGCGCCGGCCTGGACCACGGCGAGCTTGCCGACGAAGCCGGAGAACGGCGGGATCCCGCCCAGGTTGAGCGCCGGGATGAGGAACGTGACGGCGAGGACCGGGCTGACGACGCCGAGCGACCCCAATCGGCGGAGGGAGGACGACCCCGCCTGCCGTTCGATGAGGCCCACGACCAGGAACAGTGTGGTCTGCACGACGATGTGGTGGCCGACGTAGTAGATCGCGGCGCTCAGCCCGGACTCGGTGGACAGGGCGATTCCGAAGATCATGTAGCCGATGTGGCTGACCAGGGTGAACGACAGGATCCGCTTGATGTCCGACTGGGCGATCGCACCGAGGATGCCCACGACCATCGTCAACAGGCCGGCCACCAGGAGGACGCCGTCCATGCTGCCACCGGGGAACACCAGGGTGTGGAAGCGGATGATCGCGTAGACGCCGACCTTGGTGAGCAGACCGGCGAACACGGCGGTGACCGGGGCGGGCGCGGTCGGGTACGAGTCGGGCAGCCACGTGGACAGCGGGAACACGGCGGCCTTGATGCCGAACGCCACGAGGAACACGGCGAAGATGGTGTGCCGCAGGCCGTCCGGGACCTCGGTCATCCGGGTGGCGATCTGCGCCAGGTTGAGCGTTCCGACGGCGGAGTAGGTCAGTGCGATGCCCAACAGGAAGACCATGGAGGACACCATCGACACGACGGTGTACGACACTCCCGCGCGCACACGTTCCTGGCTGGCACCCAGCGTGAGCAGGACGTAGGACGCGGCCAGCAGCATCTCGAACCCGACGAACAGGTTGAACAGGTCGCCGGCGATGAACGCCGCGTTCAGGCCGGCGGCCAGCGCGAGGTAGGTCGGCAAGAAGACCGAGGTCGGCTGGTCGCCGTCTCCGTCCCGGACACCCTGGCCGACGGCGTAGATGATGACCGTCAGCAGGATCACGGCGGACACGCACAGCATCAGCGCGCTGAGCCGGTCCGCGACCAGGGTGATGCCGACCGGGGCGTCCCAGCCTCCCACCTGGACGGTGTGCATCCCGTGTTGTTCGGTGAGCACCAGCAGGATGCCGGAGATGACCAACACCCCGGACAGGGTGGTGATCGTGATGACGTTCTGCACCCGCGGTCGGCGGGAGACCACCAGACAGAGGGCGGCCGCCAGCATCGGGGCGAGCACGACCGACGGGATGAGGTAGCCGAAGAGTTCGGGGGACATCACAGGTCCTCGTCCTTTCCGGCGTCCTTGTAGCGCTTCACGCGTCGATCGATCCGTCGGGCCTCCGCCTCGGCTCGGGCCCGTGCCTCCGCGCGAGCATCGGCCTCGGCCCGGGCCCGTGCTTCCGCGCGGGCTTCGGCGGCGGCCTCGGCTTCGGCCTCCTCGAGGTCCTCGTCGTCGTAGTCGACGTGGTCACCGAGTTCGGTGGGCTGACCGGTGGTGTGGTCGTCGGAGGCGTCACGGTCGGGGGCGGACCAGGCGTCGGTGGGGGACCGTCGGGCGATCTTCGTGTCCTCGACGTCGTCCGCGACCTCGTCCACGGTGGTGAACTGGTACGAGCGGTAGGCCAGCGCCAGGATGAACGCCCCGACACCGGCGGTGATGACGATGGCGGTGAGGATCATGGCCTGGGCCAGCGGATCGGAGTCGGTGGCGTTGCCGCCCCAGGTCCGGTCGCGGATGGGCGGGTTCCCGGGGGCGCCGCCCGCCGCCAGCAGCAGCAGGTTGACGCCGTTGGACAGGATCATGATGCCCAGCAGGATCTTGATGATGGCCCGCTCGAGCAGCAGGTAGACGCCGGCGGCGCTGAGGATGCCGGCCAGGAGCAGCAGTGCGAAGTCGGCGGTCATGGCATCCCCCGGGACGTCGTGCCCTGGTTCTCGGCGGCCTTCAGGCGCGCGGCGCGGCGGGCGGCCAGATCGGACCGCGGTGCGGCGCCGTCGACGCCGGGGACGCGGCGCAGGGAGGCGGTGGACGGCGAGTCGGTGGCGTCGACGTAGACGGCGCGGAGTTCCTCGAGGTCCTCGGCGTCCAGGTCGAGTCGGGCGCCGAGGCTGCGGAGGATGTCGAGGACGAGACCGACGACGATGAGGTAGACCCCCGCGTCGAAGAACAGGGCCGTGACGAACTTGACGTCCCCGAACACGGGGAGCGTCCCCTCGAAGGTGGCGCTGGACAGGGGAGGCGCCCCGAAGAACATGGACGCGGTCGCCGTGCCGGCGGCCAGCAGGAGCCCGAATCCGAGGATCCGGCCGGCGTCGATAGGGATGGCCTCCCCGAGTTCGTAGCGGCCGCCGGCGACGTACCGCAGTACGAGGGCCAGGCCCGCCACGAGACCGCCGGCGAAGCCCCCTCCGGGGTTGTTGTGTCCCGCGAAGAAGAAGAACAGGCTCAGGATCATCATGGTGGGGAAGATGAGCCTGGTGGTGACCTCGAGAACGAGGGAACGGGCCCGCGGATCGCGGACTGTCGCCCCGACCAGCCAGCGGCCGGGGGAGGCGCCGGGAGCCTCGACGACGATCCGGGCGGCCTCGATGCCCCGTCGGCCGGAGCGCGTCTTGCCGGCGTCGGCGAGGCGGGGCCCTGAGCCGTAGCGGCGGTTGCGGAAGACCAGGCTGGCCACACCGGTGGCGGCGACGAGCAGCACTGTGATCTCACCGAGGGTGTCCCAGGCGCGGATGTCGACCAGGGTGACGTTGACGGCGTTGGCACCGTTGCCGATGTCGTAGGCGAGGTCCGGGAAGACGGTGGACACGGCGGGCCGCTGGCGGGCGTTGATCGCGTAGGCGCCGACGATCACCACGAGCAGCCCCACCCCGATGCCGAGCCAGGCGCGGGTCCGGCGGAAGCCGTCCGACAACGGGACCTCGGCGGGCATCGTGCGCAGCACCAGGACGAACGCGACCATCAGCAGCGTCTCGACCAACACCTGGGTGAGGGCCAGGTCCGGGGCGCCGTGGAAGGCGAAGATGATGGCGACGCCGTAGCCGGTGACGGACATGCTGATCACCGCGGCGAGACGGTTGCGCAGGACGGTGGCGGCGATCGCGGCGACGGTCATGGGGATCATGACGAACAGCACGACCGGGTTGCCCGCCAGCTCCATCCGCAGGCCCTCGCGGGTGCCGACCATGAGAGACGCGAACGGGAACAGCACGAGGGTGAACAGGATGATGCCGAGCGTCAGCGGGAGGGAGCCGCGCTGGATGCTCGCGGTCAGGCGCAGGGACAGGAGGTCGAAGAAGCGCAGGACGGCGTCGTAGATGCGGTCGGCGTTACCCAGCGCGGGGGACTCGAACTGCATCCGCTCGACGGTCCGCTGGGCGACGTAGAGCATGGCTCCCAGCACGTACACGACCGCCGTGAGCGCCAGCGGGATGCCGACGCCGTGCCACAGTCCCAGGTGGTAGGTCTCGTCGCCGCGCCACGGGCTGCCGGGCGGGAACGCGACGTCGACGAACCGGACGAGGAGGTTCTCGACGGGCGCCCACCACAGGCCGAGCACGAGGCCGGCGACGGCGAGGACCGCGGGCACCGAGAGGAACATCGGGTTGACTGGCTTCGAGTCGGCGACGGCCGGGCTGATCCCGTCGGAGAAGGACGGCTTGTCCCGGAATGCACCCATGACCAGGCGGGCGGTGTACGAGAAGGTGAGCACCGAGCCCACGACGAGGCCCGCGGTGACGACGATCGCCGGCATCCCGTGCAGCCTCCCCTCGGCCAGCACGGTGGCGAACGCGGACTCCTTGCCGATGAACCCGAGGAAGGGCGGGAGCCCGGCCATCGAGGCGGCGGCGAGGGTGAAGAACACCGCCAGCGCGGGCCGCGTGCGACCGAGGCCCGACAGCTCGCGGATCTCGCGGGTGCCGGTCGTCTTGTCGATCACGCCGACCGCCATGAACAGGGACGACTTGAACAGCGAATGCGCCAGCAGCATGGTGAGCCCGGCGAGCATGGTGTCCCGGGAGCCGATGCCCACCAGCACGAGCAGGAAGCCCAGCTGGGACACGGTGCCGAAGGCCAGCACCAGCTTGAGGTCCGTCTCTCTCAGCGCCCGCCACCCGGCCATGAGCAGGGAGACCAGGCCCAGGGCGATGAGCGGTAGCTGCCAGGTGGACGAGCCGGACAACCCGGGACTGAACGCCGCGACGAGGAAGACGCCGGCCTTGACCATGGCCGCGGAGTGCAGGTACGCGCTCACCGGGGTGGGGGCGGTCATCGCCCCCGGTAGCCAGAAGTGCAGGGGAGCGATGGCGGACTTGCTCGCCGCGCCGATGATGAGCAGGGCGAGGGCCCAGTGGACTTGGGCCCCCGACGGTGGGGCCGCGACGATCTCGCTGAGCAGGTACGACCCGGCCTCCTGCGCCAGGATGATCATGCCGACGAGCATCGCCAGGCCGCCGAGGGTGGTCACCAGCAGTGCCTGGGTGGCGGCACGCCGGGACGAGGCCCGCTCGGCGTAGTGGCCGACCAGCAGGAAGCTCAGAACGGAGGTGATCTCCCAGAAGATGTACAGCAGGATCATGTTGTCGGCCACGACCAGGCCGAACATGACGCCCGCGAAGGCGACGAGCTCCGCGGCGAACAGGTGGAGTCGCGGTTCGGAGTCGTCGAAGTACCAGGTGCAGTAGAACAGCACCAACGCACCGACGCCCAGTGCGATGAGGGACATCAGCGCGGACAGGGCGTCCATCCGCAGGTCGAGCGCGAGGTGGATGCCGGGAGCCCACTGGATGGAGTCCGTGGGTACCCGGTCGAGGTTCGCGGCCACCCACACCGTGCCGGCGGCGGGGACCAACGCCAGGAGCGGGAAGGCGCGGCGTCCGAACCTGGACACCAACGGGATCGCGATCAGGGCGGCCACGGCATGGGCCGCGAGGATCACGATCACCGGCGGCTCCTCTCCTTGCGTCGAACGGACGACGACATGCGGACGTATCCGCCGCGAGGCGGCGGGGAGTCGGTGGTCGACCGGGGCGTGGTTCCTGTGGTCACTTTACAGAACGGTGTTTCTGACCCGTCTTCACCGCAGGTGGAGACGGGTCGCGGCGCTGAGCAGCGCCGCGATCGAGGCCTCGGTGGAGGTCTGCCCGAACCCGAGCGCCCACGTCTCGCGGCGACCACAGCTGGCGCGCAGGATGGTGCACCACGATCCGGCCTCGCCGAACGCGTGGCCGTCGTGCCGGTGGCCCTCGTACTGGTGGAACTGCTCGATCTCCGTGCGGGCGCCGACCTGCCCCAGCATGTCGGACATCGCGGTGACGTCGCCGCAGGACTCGGTGGTCAGGCGGCGGGCGGTGAACTCGCCGGGCGCGTCCCCGGCGGTACGGGTGGCCAGGATCGCCTCGTAGGCGGTGATGCCCCGGCCCAGCGGGCGGCGGGAGAAATCGGCCAGGTGGAAGCGGTCGGTGGACGGGGCGTAGGTGTCGAGCAGCGTGCGCCAGTCCAGGCCCGCGGCCTCGGAGGCGAACCCCCGTGGCAGGCGGCGGCCGAATCGGTCCGCGAAGGGGCAGGTGGGAGAGCCGGCGGTCGCGTTGGGCCGGCCGAAGGTGGGATTCGCCGTGGGGGTCATGGGGTTCTCGCTTCTCTCGCGTCGGTGAGGTGACCGACGGGAGAAGGAGTAACCACGCAACGGGGGTGCCGGTCTGTCAGGCCCCGTTACGTCCGGTTACTACGAGAATCTTCCGCATGGTCAGACACTCTAGGCCGCCGGCGGGAATCCCGGCAAGCCCGCGGTGCCCCGCCCGCGCGTCCTGCCCTCGCCCTGCCCGCGCGCCGCCCACCCTCGCGCGGCGCACCCACGCACGGCTCAGCTCTCGCGACGCTCGGCGTACTGCCGGAGGTCCTCCACCTGCACGGGGTCGAGAGAGGGTCTGACCGCGCGGCGGGCGCGCGCCACGTCCTCTGCGGTGACCTCGGCCGCGTCGATGTCGCGACGCATCGCGGTCAGCGCCGACTCCCGCAGCAGTGCGGCGCAGTCCGCGGCCGAGTACCCGTCCAGGTCGGTCGCGAGCTCGGTCAGGTCCACGTCGTCGGCCAGCGGGACGTCCCGGCCCGCGGCCCGGAGGATGTCCGCCCGGGCCTCGGCGTCCGGCGGGGGGACGAACACCAGGCGTTCGAGTCGCCCCGGACGCAGTAGCGCGGGGTCGATGAGCTCGGGCCGGTTGGTGGCGCCGAGGATGACCACGTCGCCCAGCGGCTCCGCACCGTCGAGTTCGGTGAGCAGGGCCGCGACCACCCGGTCGCCGACGCCCGAGTCGCCGGACTGGCCCCGGCGCGGGGCGAGCGCGTCGATCTCGTCGAGGAACACCAGCGACGGCGCGGAGTCCCGGGCCTTGCGGAACAGGTCGCGAACGGCCTTCTCCGAGGACCCGACCCACTTGTCCATGAGCTCGGCGCCCTTGACCATGTGCACCGTCAGCCGGCCGCTCGCGGCGAGGGCCCGCACGACGAAGGTCTTGCCACACCCCGGGGGGCCGTACAGCAGCACGCCCCGCGGCGGCTGCACCCCCAGCCGTTCGAAGGAGTCGCGGTGCTGCAGCGGCCAGAGCACCGTCTCGGTGAGCGCCTGACGTACCTCCTCCATGTCCCCGACGTCGTCGAGGGTGATCGATCCGAGGCTCAGCTCCTCGGTGCCGGACCGGGACAGCGGCCGGATCACGCTGATCGCGCCCAGGAGGTCGTCCTGCTCCAGACGGGCGGCGGGGTGGTCTGGCGCGGGACGGTCGGGTGCAGCGAGGTCGGTGTCGCCGTTGCCCGCGGCCCGCCCGGCCGCGCGCAGTGCCGCCTCCCGGGTCAGTGCCCTCATGTCGCCGGCGACGTACCCGGGGGTGCGCTCGGCGATGGCGGGCAGGTCCAGCGTCGCGGTGGGCACGTTCCGGAGCATGATCTCCAGCAGCGCGGCACGGTCGGCCGCGTCGGGCAGGGGCAGGTCGAGGACGCGGTCGCAGAGGTCGGGTTCCCGGAGCCGGGCGTCGGCGTCCTCGGGGCGAACGCAGGTCGCCACCAACACTGATCCGGGGCAGGCCACCACCGACCGCAGTCGGTCGAGGACCAGCGTGGACACCGGCTCGGGCTGCGCGGAGAGTAGTGCGTCGACGTCGGTGACCAGGAGGATCCCGCCGTTCTCCCGGGCCCGTTCGGCGGCGGCACGGACCGCCTCGAGTCGCGAGGCCGGGTCGAGTGCCCCGACCGAGGGCCCGTCGACCACCTCGAGTCGCCGGTCGCCCGCGACCGAGCGGACCAGCGTCGCCTTGCCGACGCCCGGAGGCCCCGCCACGAGTACCCCGAGGTGGGGCGACGCGCCCAGCGTGCGCAGCAGGTCCGAGCGGTCCAGCGCGAGGGAGAGCCATTGCTCCAGCACCTCGGCCCGGTCGGCGACGCCCACGAGGTCTTCCCTCGCGACGGCAGTGATGGCCGAGCCGCCGGCCGTCTCCGGGCCCGCGCTGCCCCCGGCGGCGGCAGGAGCCGCCGCGGTGGGGGAGCTCGCCGTCGGACCGGTGCCCCCGGCCCCCGCGCCCCCGGTGCCCACGCCGGTCACGATCGCCGTGGTGGGCTGCACGGAGACGGTCCCGCCGGGCACGGTCGCGGTGACGGTGAGCAGCTCGGTGCTCCACGCCGCGCCCATGGTGTTGCGCAGGGTGCGGGTCGTGCCGGAGGTGGGGAAGTCGGGGCCGAGGTCGCGCGGCATCAGCGTGACCGAGTCCCCGACCCGCACCACCTTGCCCAGCAGCGCCGACCGCAGCACACGCTCGGCGACTCCGCGACCCGCCGGCGGGAGGCCCTGCACCTCGACGGACTGTGCGCCCGTCACTTGCGCGGCGCGCACGGTCACCCGCGCGTCTTCACCGAGGCCACAGTTGGCGGCCACCACCTCGTCGACCACCAGGACACCGCTCGGCGCGCCCGTGGCCGCGGCGGCGACCACGGCGCCCGTCGTGCGGGCACCGATGATCTCGATGGCATCCCACTCGCGCATCCCCAGCGCGAGGATCACTTCCGGGAGTGCGCGGACGATTCCCCGTCGGGAGTCGGCCGCGGACGCCGACAGGCGCAGGGTCAGGTCAAGATCCGGGCGGGGGTTCACGGAGGTGAGCGTATCGCGGCGAGCGCCGGACCCCTTCCGTCCCCGGTGGGGTTACAGCGCGCCGCGGATGGCGTTCCAGGCGACGGGGATCTGACGCGAGTAGTAGGACCAGTTGTGCAGCCCGGTGGGCAGGTGGTCGATCGTCGCCGGGATGCCCAGGTCCCGCAGGCGACGGTCCGCCGCGCGTGTGCACTGCCCGGTTGCCTGCTCCAGCGCCATGCCGGCGACGAAGTTGGCGGCGTCGTTGTTGTAGTCCTCCCAGTCGCCCGGGTTGGCCACGCCCGTGCCGGACGAGAGGTAGATCGCCTTCCCGCGCAATCCCTCCGCGTTGATGAGCGCGTCGTGGGCCGCCCACTGCGCGGTGCCCGGCTCGCCCCACATGTTGGTCAGGGTCGCGCCGCGGCTCTCCACGGTGTAGCGGGTGAGGATCTGACCGAGCGTGCCGGTGGAGTAGCAGCCCGAGACGCCGAAGACGGCCCGGTAGAGATCGGGGTGGCGGGTGGCGATGGTCACGGCCGCGCCGGCGCCCATCGAGATCCCGCCGATCGCGCGGCTGCGGCTGGTGCTGACCTCGGGTTCGACCAGGGCGGGCAGGTCGCGGGTGATGAAGGCCTCCCACTTGCTGATGCCCAGCACCGGGTCGGGCTCGTTCCAGTCCGCCCACATCGAACCCTGGCCACCGGTCGGGATGATGAGGTTGACGTTCTCGTCCGCGAACTGCTCTGCCGCGCCCCACTGCATGAAGCCGCTGGGGAGTTCGGAGCCGACACCGTCGAGGAGGTAGAGGAACGGCGCGTTCTGATTACCGTCGGGCGCGCGGTAGACCTCGACGGTGATCCCGCGCTTCATGTCGGCCGAGTCGATGAGCCACCGCTCGTAGCGTCCGTCGATCTCCTTGCTCACGACGCGCGTCTCGGTGATGTTCGGGTTGGGCTGGGGTGCCGGCGGCGGGGGTCCGGCGAACATGTTGGGGGAGAATCCGAGTCGGTTGGCGATGCCCATCATCGACGACCCGGACGAGCCCGGCAGGTTGCCGAAGTAGAGGAGCTGGCTGAGGCTCTCCGGCGAGATGGTGCCGAGAGCACCGTTGGCGATCTGCTCCGGGCTGATCGACCCCGGCAGTCCCTGCGCCTGCGCCGGGGCGGGGAGCAGTCCCACCGTCAGTGCGGCGGCGGCGGCGGTCGCGAGGAGGGCGCGGCCTGCGCGGGTGACGCGGTGGGCGAGTGCGGGCACGGGCATGGGCATGGCAGCTCCTTCTTCCGGGCAGCCGAGACCTGGTCGCGCCGCCTCTGGTGACAGTATCGGCCCACGGGCATCACACCGTTACCGGTTCTCCGGGCCGGGGGCTCAGCGGTAGCGCTGCAGGAACGCCGCCTCCGCCAGTGCGATGCGCTCGATCTCCCGCGGGTCGACGCTCTCGTCGGGGGAGTGGATCGCGGCCGCGGGGTCCTCGACGCCGAACAGTGCGATGCTCGCGTCGGGATGCGCCCGCTGCAGCGCGGTGCACAGCGGGATCGATCCGCCGGAGCCGACCACGGCGACCTCCTCCGCACCGTAGGCCTGCACCAGACACTGCGAGAGCAGGTCGTGGACCGGGTCCGAGCCGCCCGCCGGCACCGAGCGGAACGGGTGGCCGACGGCCTCGGGTTCCACCGTCACCCGGGCGTTCCACGGCCTGCGCCGCTCGATGTGCGCGGTGAGTAGCCGCTGCGCCTCGACCGGGTCGATCCCGGGTGGAACGCGCAGGTTGATCAGGGCGCGGGCTCGGGGTTGGACGGCGGCGATCGCCCCCTCGACCGGCGGGCAGTCGATCCCCAGCACGGTCACCGCGGGCCGTGACCACACCAGGTCCGCGAGCGGGGCCGCCGTGGAGACCTCCACCCCGTCGAGGATCCCGGCGTCGGCGCGGAACGTCTCTTCGGGGTAGGCCTGCCCGTCCCACTCGCCGGTGAAGTCCAGGCCGTCGACGGTCGTGGCGCCGGTGGCGGGGTCGCGCAGCGAGGCGAGGATGGAGATGAGGGCGGCGAGCGCGTCGGGCGCCGCGCCCCCGAACTGTCCGGAGTGGACCCCGGCCTCCAGGGTGTCGACGACGACGACGAGGTTGGCGATCCCCCGGAGGCTGGTCGTGAGCGTGGGGGTGCCGACCGAGACGTTCCCGGAATCGGCGATGAGGATCGCCTCCGCCGCCACCAAGTCTGGCCGCGACGCCACGAGATCGTCCAGGCCCCCTCCGCCGGTCTCCTCGGAGCCCTCCACGACGAGTCGGATCCCCAGGCCGTCCAGCGGGTCCGCCCCGGGGTCGCCGACCTCGTCGTCGTCACCCAGGGCGGCGAGGGCGCGCAGGGCGGCGAGGTGCACGACGAGGTTTCCCTTGCAGTCCGCGGCACCGCGGCCGTACCACCGGCCGTCGCGCTCGGTCAGTTCCCACGGCGAGGACGTCCACTCGCCCGGGTCCCCGGAGGGCTGGACGTCGTAGTGGCTGTAGAGCAGCACGGTGGGGCGGCCGGGTGCGGCCGGGCGGTGGGCGAACACCGCGCGCGACCCGTCGGACGTCTCGATCACCTCGACCGAGTCCGGGCCCAGGCCCGGGATCGGCAGGTCCGTGAGCAGGCCGCGGACGAGGTCGCTGGCCTGTGCGCCGGCCTCCGGCTCGGCATCGTGCACCGACGGTAGGGCGACGAGATCGGCGAGATCGGAGCGGGCCCGGTCGAGTTGGGCGGCGACCGCGGCCGCGAGCGGGGCGAGATCGGCGTGGGGGTCAGCGAACGCGGGGGAGTCGGCCATGCGCACAGAGTAGTTGCGCGCTCCGACACGACTCGGCGACATGAACGGAAAGTGAACGCAGCATGAAGTATGGTGTGCACATGAGTAGCTTTGTGATCGTCGTCACCCCTGCTGAGAAGGAGCTCCGCGAGCTCACCTCCGTCGACGAGTTGCCCGCACGCGTGCGGGCGGACCTCGAGGCGCTGTGCGACGAGGTGTCGGAGCGGTTCCCGGAGGCCGAGGCGATCGGCGAGACCGGCGCTCTGTGCTCGCGCCCGGAGATCGACGGCGTGGGCGTGGTCATCCGGCCCGAGGTGATCACCCGCCCACTCGTGGTCAACGCCGTCATGCGGTACGCCGCCCCGCGCCAGCTCCGCGTGACCTCGCCCGAGCTGGGACTGGTGGCCGACCCGCGCGAGCGCATTGATGTCGACGTCCACCGTCGGCCCACCATGGTGGGCGCGGGGATCGCCGACCACGCGGTGCGCGGTCGACCCCGCGGCACGCTGCCGTGGGTCACCCGTGAACTCCTGGGCCAGCTGATCGGCAAGCTCCTGATCGACGGCGACCGGTTGGAGCTGGAGGTCGACGGCGAACGCTGCTTCCGCTTCGAGCGGTCTGGCGACTGCCTGCTCATCCAGGCGAAGGACGGGCCGGACGTCCCCGTGTGCCGACGGACCGTCCCGGTCGACGCGGCCGACGCCGCGGCGGACGCCGGCTGGGCGTGGGCCCGCTGCGACCAGGGGTGGGCGGAGTTTTTGCCGCGTGACGCGCGGACGGACGAGGTGATCGCACCGTCCGCCGGGGGCGATCCCGCGACGGGCGGACGAGACTCCGCCACCGCGGCCTGAACCGGGTGGCCGCGCCCGGGTGGCGTCACACCGAGATGTCGTAGCGCAGGGACGCCACCACGGCGTCGATCGTCTCCGTGGGCTGCACGCCGGCCTCGCCCTCATCGGACATGAGCACGAACACCAGTGAGGCCGGCGCGCCGTCCGGGCCCCGTGTGGACACCGCGATGGTGTCGAAGCGGATGGTCGGCGGGGTGCACTCGTTGCGCGGGGGACGCACCTCGCCGCGCAGCGAGACGTACCAGGCGGGCACCCCCGAGACCCCGATGCTGCGGGCATCGGGCACGGGGACGTCGGCACCGGCCTGGGTGAACCGTCGGTCGATCGAGTCCGCCATGGCCCGGGACGCCGATTCGGCTTGTTCACGCGCCTCGCCCGGCAGTGCCGTCGCGCTGATGCCGACCAGGGTCCGGAAGCTCAGGCCCCCGAGCCGGCAGTATCCACGGTCAGCGATGGCGTTGGCGGTGGTGACGTAGCCCGATCCCCAGTCCGATCCGGGGTCGCCGGCGTCGTCGTCGACCCCGGACGGGTCCCCGACCTCCCACCCCGGCGGAACCGAGTACACGAGCCCGGTGGGGCTGCGGACGTCCTGCCAGTCCGCCGGCGGGGGGCCGGCGGCCAGGGTGGGCCCGGGCTGCTCGCGGGCAGGGGCGTCGACGTCGTCGCCGTCGCCCGACCACAGGGCGCAGCCGGAGAGCGACGCGACGAGCGAGCCCGCGATGAGGGCCGCGGCGGCCCGGGCCATCCCGGCCTCAGCTCCGCTCGGCGAGCGCCTTGATCCGCTGCAGGGAGGTGGACACGCCCCGGTCCAGCTCGCTGGTGAACGACTTCTGTCCTCCGAACACCTTGTCGGTGAGGAATCGGGAGATGAAGGTCAGCCCGTCCGGGACCTCCCTGCGCTCGGTGAGGAGCGTGCCGCCGGCGGGGGTCGGCTCGAGGTCGAAGACCCAGACGGTGGTGTTCTCGGTGATGCGGTTCGCGAACCGGCGGCCGGGCTCGAACTCCACCACACGGCTGGTCGTGGGCCACAGGAGCGGCCCACGCTTGTTGAGGTTCAGTGCCCACGTGCCCTTGGCGGTGCGGCCGCCGAGGGGGAAGATCTTCCAGGCCTGGCTGCTCCATTGGGTGGCGTTGCGGACCTCGGAGATGACCTCCCAGACCCGGGCCGGCGGGGCGTCGATCTCGATGGAGCTCTCGATGGCGCCTGCTGCGGCGGGTTCGGTGGGCATTGACGAGCCTTTCGGGCGAACGGGTGGGACGGCGTCTCGATGGTAGGGCAGGACCGGACGACATGAGGGTCGTTCGCCGAGCGCGAATCAGTCGTCCGGGCCTTTGCACTCGTCGGGGGCGAGTGCTAGAAAAGCGATTGGCACTCGGCTACCCTGAGTGCCAGCAAGATCTGAGAACCGAGGTCGCAAGGTGAGGCGCGGATCCGACACGGTCCGCACCGTCCGTCGCGGGCACCGACGCTGACCACACGCGTGTCACCCCATACCCGGAGGATGATTCACCCCATGGCAAAGATGATCGCGTTCGACGAAGAGGCCCGGCGCGGCCTGGAGAGCGGTCTCAACCAGCTCGCCGACGCCGTCAAGGTCACGCTCGGCCCCAAGGGCCGCAACGTCGTGCTGGAGAAGAAGTGGGGCGCCCCCACGATCACCAACGACGGCGTCTCCATCGCCAAGGAGATCGAGCTCGAGGAGCCGTACGAGAAGATCGGCGCCGAGCTGGTCAAGGAGGTCGCCAAGAAGACCGACGACGTCGCCGGCGACGGAACCACCACCGCCACCGTTCTCGCCCAGGCGCTCGTGCGCGAGGGCCTGCGCAACGTCGCCGCCGGTGCCAACCCCATGGGCATCAAGCGCGGCATCGAGAAGGCCGTCGAGGCCGTCACCAAGCACCTGATCGACTCCGCCACGGAGATCGAGACCAAGGAGCAGATCGCCGCCACCGCGGGGATCTCCGCCGGCGACCCGGCCATCGGCGAGCTCATCGCCCAGGCCATGGACAAGGTCGGCAAGGAGGGCGTGATCACGGTCGAGGAGTCCCAGACCTTCGGTCTGGATCTCGAGCTCACCGAGGGCATGCGCTTCGACAAGGGCTACATCTCGCAGTACTTCCAGACGGATCCGGAGCGCCAGGAGGCGGTCATGGAGGATCCGTACGTCCTGCTGGTCTCCGGCAAGGTCTCCACCGTCAAGGACCTGCTCCCGCTGCTGGAGAAGGTCATCGGCGAGAACAAGTCGCTGCTCATCATCGCCGAGGACGTCGAGGGCGAGGCCCTGTCGACCCTGGTCGTGAACAAGATCCGCGGCACCTTCAAGTCCGTCGCCGTCAAGGCCCCGGGCTTCGGTGACCGCCGCAAGGCCATGCTGCAGGACATCGCCATCCTCACCGGTGGCCAGGTCATCTCCGAGGAGGTCGGCCTCTCGCTCGAGACCGCCGACATCTCCATGCTCGGCAAGGCCCGCAAGGTCGTCGTGACCAAGGACGAGACCACCATCGTCGAGGGTGCCGGAGACCAGGGTCAGATCGAGGGCCGGGTCAACCAGATCCGCGCCGAGATCGAGAACTCGGACTCCGACTACGACCGCGAGAAGCTCCAGGAGCGCCTCGCCAAGCTCGCCGGCGGCGTCGCCGTCATCAAGGCGGGCGCGGCCACCGAGGTCGAGCTCAAGGAGCGCAAGCACCGCATCGAGGACGCCGTGCGCAACGCCAAGGCGGCCGTCGAGGAGGGCATCGTCGCCGGCGGCGGCGTCGCCCTGGTCAAGTCCGAGGTCGCCATCGATGGTCTGTCCCTCGAGGGCGAGGAGGCCACCGGCGCGAACATCGTCAAGTTCGCGCTCAGCGCCCCGCTCAAGCAGATCGCCCACAACGCCGGCCTCGAGCCGGGCGTCGTGGCCGAGAAGGTCCGCAACCTGCCGGGCGCCGAGGGCCTGAACGCCGCCACCGGCGAGTACCAGGATCTCCTCGAGGCCGGCATCAACGACCCGGTCAAGGTGACCCGTTCGGCGCTGCAGAACGCCGCGTCGATCGCCGCGCTGTTCCTCACCACCGAGGCCGTCGTGGCCGACAAGCCCGAGCCCGCCGCGCCCGCCATGCCGGGTGGCGACGAGATGGGCGGCATGGGCTTCTGATGTAGCCCATCCCAGCACGCGGCCGGGCCCGCACCGGATCTCCGGTGCGGGCCACGGCCTATTTCCGTGCCTCATCGGGCTGCCCGCACGCCGCTCGCTCCGGGAACACATCGTGTTCTTCCCGGTGCGATCCTGATCGTGCGGGCCGCTTTCGGGTCTAATAGGCGCTTGTCTAGATGAAGGTTTATCGACCCGGAGGTTACGAGACCGTATCGATAACTCTTGCAGTTCGTGAGGGAAGGCTAACGCAGCCGATTAAGTCGATGGTTCATTGACCTTTGCGCAGGCAGATCGTGATGCTAGGATCTCCTTGCATCTAGTGATCTGAGTCACGGAGGGCGTGTTAAGTTAAATCTGCGTCACGCGGCCGACGTGGTGACCTAGGTCACGATTGACTTTGGGTCTACTCAGATTACGCTGAGTCTGGCCCCAGAAGCCGGGGCACAACTTTCAAGGGAGAAACACATGCCTGACTTCAGCGCCATCGGCGATCTTCTCGGCGCGATCGACGACGTCCTCTCGGGCGTCATGGGCTTCGCTGGCTCGCTTGCCGGTGACGGCCTCGACACCGTACTGGGCAGCCTCGGCGAAGCCTCCGAATAGCCGCTGCTCGTTTGTGGGGCCTGTTCCGGCCCCCACCTCGACCGCGAGCCTGGAATTGGTCACCCCCCCGCAGTTCACTCGAGTGCCGGAGACCCTGCACTCACCACTCACGTCAAGGAGAAAATTATGGGAATCGATGCTTTCGGTGCCGACGGTAGCCTGGGCCGCATCATCGGCGAGGACGGCACCTTCGGCGTCCTGTCGGACCTGATCGGCTGGGTCAGCGACTTCGTCGGCGCCGCCGGTTACTTCGCCGGTGGCGACCTGCAGGCGGCCTTCGACGCCGGTTTCATGGCCTGAGTAGTACCACTGATCGAGACAAGGGCTCCGGGCTATGCCCGGGGCCCTTGTCTCGTGTCGCGTCCGGTGTGGCGCGCGCACCCTCGCAGCGAGGGGTGTATCGGAATTTCTTCATATCGGTAACGCGAGGTCCGATAGCGCCGATAATGTTGACGTGAGCCGCACCGGCCGGCTCCGTGGTTTCCCTCCGTTCACCTGACTGTGGGAGCCTCGGAGCGTGCCCCGCGGATGCAATACGCACGACCTGCGGACGCAATTATGGTACTACTGTGCCTGGTGGGACTTGTGTGACTACTGGGAATCGGGTTAGCGTTCCCGCAGGAATGCCCGGGTCCGTCTGTGAACAACGAGAATGTAAGGCGTCGAAATATGCGTTCAGTGAAGCCGTTCGGCACGAAGGTCGCGACAGCGGCCCTCGCTGCGGCCATGGTCCCCGTCGTCGCCACGGGCACGGCCCAGGCCCAGGGCGGAAGCATCCAGTACACCAAGGCCACGGCCGCCAACAAGGTCGTCGAGACCAAGCTGCCCGACGGCCGCATGATCGTCTCGGTGTGGTCGGACAAGATGGCGATCGAGGTCCCCAACATCGTCCAGCCGCCGCGTGACGGCAACGCCGGGGCCCCGGTGCTGTACCTGATCAACGGCGCCGGCGGTGGCGAGGACTCGGCCACCTGGCAGGCGCAGTCCGACGTCAAGAAGTTCATGTCCGACAAGGACGCGTGGACCGTCACCCCGATCGGCGGCGCCTTCTCGTACTACACCGACTGGCAGCGGCACGATCCCAACGTCCAAACCCGCTTCGCCCGCGAGACCGACCGCCCGATGGCGTTCGAGACCTACCTCGCCGAGGAGCTCCCGAACCTCTTCGAGGGCCGCTACGGCGGCAACTACGAGGGCCGCAAGCGTGGCCTCGCGGCGATCTCCATGACCGCCACCTCGGTCCTGACGATCGCGCAGAAGCACCCGGGCAGGTTCCAGGCCATCGGCTCGTACTCGGGTTGTGCCGAGACCTCCACGCCGATCGGCTACCAGTTCATCAACATCGTCACCGGTATGCGCGGCGGCGCGAACCTCGACAACATGTGGGGCCCCTTCCCGGGCGAGCCCCGCACGGGCACCAACAACTGGTTCGACAACGACCCGGTCTGGGGTGCCTTCCGCTTCCAGGAGCAGATGAAGAACAACCAGCTCCCCGCGATGTTCATCTCGACCGGCAACGGCCTGCCCGGGCCGCACGAGTCGCTCGAGAACTGGCGTCTGCGCAACAGCATCCCGGCGCTCGCCAACCAGGCGATCGTCGGCGGCGTCATCGAGGCGGCCACCCAGTACTGCACGGCCAACCTCGCCCGCCGCTTCGGTGAGCTGGGCATCCCGGCCGAGTTCGACTTCGCGCCCAACGGCACGCACTCGTGGGGCTACTGGGAGGATGACCTCAAGCAGTCCTGGCCGATGATGGGCCGCGCCATGGGCGCCAGCTGGGGCTGAGCCTGATCCCCTGAGGCAGGGCGTCGCACGCGTCGCCCGCACCACCACGATCCCCGCACCGCCGACGACCGGTGGCGCGGGGTTCGTCGTATCCAGGGGCGGCCGGGCAGACCGGAGTGCAGTCCGGCATCCTGTACACATGACCACAATGGAGGACCCGCAGCGGGTGGAGCTGCAGCACTCGGACGGCAGCACGAGTCCGCTGCTGATCGTCGAGACGGCTCGGCGGGACGAGAGCCGGCCCGCGATCCTGGTGCTGCCGGGCATCGCCGTCGGCGCCCGGTACTACCTCCCCCTCGCCCGCGCGTTGGCGGCCGAGGGCGTCGACGTCGCGATCACCGAGCTCCGCGGTCAGGGTGAGAGCACCTACCGTATCGGGCGTCGCAGCGGCCCGGCCGGCTACCACGAGAGCGCCGCCGAGGACGTCCCGCTCGCGTTGGACGCGATGGAGCAGCGTCTCGGCGCGCGGTCCGTCGTGCTGCTGGGCCACAGCATGGGCGCGCAGATCGGCGTCTACCACCTCGCCCGCCACGACCCGCGGGTCGTGGGCCTGGTCGCCGTGGCCGCCCAGTCACCGTTCCACCGGGGGTTCCCGGGCTCCTTCGGGCACAAGCTTCGCGCCGCGTCGGTCATCCTCCCGACGCTGGCCTGGTTGTCCGGGCACGTGCCGGGCCAGTTCTTCGGCGCGCAGGGGAGGATCCCGGCCGACCGCGTCCGCGACTGGTCCCGGCTCGCCGGACGCGGCGTCATGCAGCCGGCACGGGCGGACCTCGACTACCCGGCGGGCCTCGCGCGGGTCACCGTGCCGGCGCTGGCGGTGGCGATCGCCGACGACCCCCTGGCACCGGCCGGCGCGGCGCGGAACCTCCTGGCCATGCTTCCCTCGGCGCGGACGACGCTGGAGCTGGAGCCGGAAGCGCTGGGCCACAACGCGTGGGCCCGCCGCCCCGCCGAGGTGGTCGCCCGGGCGCTGGGGTGGATCGACCGGGAGGTGGGTGCCGTCACCCCTGGTGGGGACGACGACGAGGTAGTCGACGTCTGAAGAACTCGTAGGTGAGGACCGCTTTGCGGGCCTCCTGCGAGTTGTCGGCGGCGCCGGCGTGCCCGCCCTCGACGTTCTCGTAGTACTGGACCTCGTGTCCCGCGTCCTCCAGGGCTGCGGTCATCTTGCGCGCGTGGCCCGGATGGACGCGGTCGTCCCGGGTCGAGGTGGTCATGAGGACCGGCGGGTAGCGGACCTCCGAGGCGGGCCGGATGTGCTGGTACGGGGAGTAGGCACCCAGGAAGTCGTCCCAGTCGGCGGAGTCCGGGTCCCCGTACTCGGCCATCCACGACGCTCCGGCCAGGAGCAGGTGGTAGCGCTTCATGTCCAGTAGGGGCACAGCGATCGCGAGGGCGCCGAAGAGCTCCGGATAGCGGGTGAGCATGACGCCCATGAGCAGGCCGCCGTTGGATCCGCCGGTCGCCCCGAGCTGATCGCGGGTCGTCACGCCCTCCTCGACGAGGGCGCGGGCCACGGACGCGAAGTCCTCGAACGCCCGGGGACGCTTCTCCCGAATGGCGGCGCGGTGCCACGACGGCCCGTACTCACCACCGCCGCGGATCCCCGCCACGACGTACACCCCGCCCTCCTCGAGCCAGAGCGCGCCGCGCAGGGCGGCGTAGGCGGGGCGCATGGACACCTCGAACCCGCCGTAGCCGTAGAGGATGGTCGGGCGTGGTCCGGCGGGGCCCGGCCCGCGCATGACCGTGTAGGGCACCTCGGTGCCGTCGTCACTCACGGTGGTGTGACGGGTGACCTCGATCCCGGAGGAGTCGAACCGGTGCGGCGTCGAGCCGAGGGTGGTGGTGCTGCCGTCCGCCCGGAGCAGGACCAGCGACGGCGGGACGACCGGCCCGGAGACCGCGAGCACCGCGTCGTCGGGGTGTGGGCGCTCGCCCGCCTGGGTGGGTGCGGCTGAGCTGGGTACGGCTGAGCTGGGTACGGCTGAGCCGGGTGCGGCTCCTGACGCCGGGTCGTCGTCCATCCCGGAGAGTCGGTCGCAGGACAGCACGTCGACCGAGACGTGCTCCGGCAGGCCCTCGACGGGCATCGGGGACCAGTCGCCGTCGGCGGTGTCGGGGAGGGAGAACGCGTCGATCCGCGACTCGGTGTCGTCGAGGACGGTGAGCAGGATCCGGCCGCGGCCCCAGGTTACGTCCTCGACGGTCGTGGACGGGGTGGGGGAGAACAGCACGACCGGCTCCGGCAGCCGACCCGGCTCGGCGTCGACGGCGGCCCACGGCACCACGAGCACCGACCCGCCGGGGTGGGAGCGGCCGGCGATCTCCAGATCGGTGCGGGGGCGCAGCATGAGCCAGTCGCCGCACGAGGTGACGTCACAGTCCTCGGGCACGGGCACCGCGAGCGGGGTGGTGGAGGCGGGGTCGGTGCCCGGGGTCCAGAACACCTCCTGCGAGGTGTGGAAGTCGGGCGCCCGGCTGGCCAGGAACCGCCCGGTGACGGGGTCGTGCGAGGCGCCCACCGCGACGTCGTCGGTGCGGCCCTCGAAGATCACCGGGGCCTGGGCGGGATCGGTCCCGCGACGCCAGAGCCGCACCACACGCGCGTACCCCGAGTCGGTGGCGTCGGAGCCGTCCGGGTCCAGCGGCGCGGTGAGGAGCACGGTGTCGCGGTCCACCCAGGACACCGAGCACTTGGCCTCGGGCAGGTGGAACGCCCCCTCCCCGGCGGTGACGAAGCGGCGCTCGGTCAGATCGAACTCCCGGACCTCCACGGCGTCCGCGCCTCCGCGGGACAACCGCAGGAGCGCCCGGTCGTCGACGGGACGACGCACGACCGTGCCGGAGTACACCCAGTTGACGCCCTCCTCGTCGGCGAGGGCCCCGACGTCCACGAGCGTCTCCCAGTCCGGGTGGTCCACCCCCGGCGCCCCGTCGGCCAGCACGGTCCACGGCACCCGGCGCCACAGCCCGCGGGGGTGGTCACCGTCCTTCCACAGCGTGTAGGCGTAGCGGCCGCGGAGGACCGGCCACGCGATCCGGTCGCTGGCGTCGAGGATCTCCAGGGCGCGGGAATGCGCGGCTTCGGCATGATCTCCGGCGGCGAGATCGGCGACCGTCCGGTCGCTGCGCTCGCGCACCCATCCGAGCGCCTCGGGGGAGTCGACGGCTTCGAGGTGGAGGAACGGGTCGGAGATCGCGGTGTCGGTCATGCCCTCGATGATGCACGTGATCAAGCGAACAGACCGAAACCCTCCTCGGATGTTCACAGGCTCTTGTTACGCGTTCGTGAGGTCAGTAGCATCTTCCGTAGCCGCGGGTCGACTGACCCGGCCATTCCCGACCAACGCGGGAGTGCATTTCAATAAACGGAGATACACACAATGGGTTCCATCACCGACCTCCTCAGCACCGGTTCCGGCGAGTCCGGCTCCCTCAGCGGCGGCAGCGCCACCGGCAACATCACCGACACGATCGCCGAGACCATCGGCGAGCTGGTCGCCACCGCCCTCAAGTCGGTCCTGGGCAACCTGTCCTGATCCTCGCTGACGCGAGCGCCCGCGCCGCCTTCTCCACACGGAGGGGGCGGCGTCGGTCATTTCGGGTGCACTTCCGGCCCGCTCCGCCGTTCCGGTGCCGCCGGGAGCGCTACCCTGAGTGTCGTGGCTGACACTCATTACGATCTCATCGTCCTCGGCGCGGGCCCCGGTGGCTACGTCGCCGCCATCCGCGCCTCGCAGCTCGGCCTCAAGGTGGCCGTCGTCGAGGAGAAGTACTGGGGCGGCGTATGCCTCAACGTCGGATGTATCCCCTCCAAGGCCCTCCTGCGCAACGCGGAGCTGGCCAACACCGTCCAGCGCGACGGCAAGCTCTTCGGTATCTCCGGGGACGTGAGCTTCGACTTCGGCGCCGCGTTCGACCGCAGCCGTAAGGTCTCGGACAGCATCGTCAAGGGCGTCCACTTCCTCATGAAGAAGAACAAGATCACGGAGATCGACGGCTTCGGGAAGTTCACCGACGCCAAGACGATCGAGGTCGACGGCACGGAGTACACCTTCGACAACTGCATCATCGCGACCGGTTCCGTGGTCAAGACGCTTCCCGGGATCGAGTTCAGCGAGAACGTGGTGGGCTACGAGGAACAGATCCTCACGCGCGACCTGCCCGACTCGATCGTCGTCGTCGGCGCGGGGGCGATCGGCATGGAGTTCGCGTACGTGATGAACGCCTACGGCGTCGACGTCACGATCGTCGAGTTCATGGATCGGCTGCTGCCGAACGAGGATGAGGAGGTCTCCAAGGAGATCGCCAAGCACTACAAGAAGCTCGGCATCACGCTCCTCACCGGCCACAAGACCACCTCGATCAGCGACAACGGCGATTCGGTCGAGGTGGAGATCGAGTCCAAGGACGGCGAGGACACCCGGACCGTCACCGTCGACAAGGTGCTCATGGCCGTCGGGTTCGCCCCGCGGGTCGAGGGCTACGGGCTGGAGAACACCGGCGTCGAGCTGACCGACCGCGGCGCGATCGACATCGACGACAACATGCGGACCAACGTCGACGGCATCTACGCGCTCGGCGACGTCACCGCCAAGCTGCAGCTGGCGCACGTCGCCGAGGCCCAGGGCGTGGTGGCGGCCGAGACCATGGCCGGCGCCGAGACCCAGACGCTGGGCGACTACCGCATGATGCCGCGCGCCACCTTCTGCCAGCCGCAGGTCGCCTCGTTCGGGCTGACCGAGGCCCAGGCGAAGGACGAGGGCTACGACGTCAAGGTCGGCAAGTTCCCGTTCTCGGCCAACGGCAAGGCCCACGGGCTCGGTCACGCGACCGGGTTCGTCAAGGTCGTCGCCGACGGCACGCACGGCGAGTTGCTGGGCGCCCACCTCATCGGCCCCGACGTCTCCGAACTGCTGCCCGAGCTGACCCTGGCGCAGATGTGGGACCTCACCGCCGAGGACATCGCCCGCAACGTGCACACGCACCCGACCCTGTCCGAGGCCATGAAGGAGGCCGTCGAGGGCGTCGGCGGCCACATGATCAACCTCTGACAGCCTGCGGCGGGCCCGGCACCGGGTCCGCCGGCCCCCGGCCCCGGGCCCGTCCCCGCAACGAGAAGACCGTTCCGCACACCTCCCTCTCGGGGGACGTGCGCGGAACGGTCTTCTCGTCGGGGGGCCACCCGACGGGGGCCCGCCGCAGTGTGCCGGGCGACTACTCGGCGTTGAGGATCTTCTCCATCTGCGCGACGTAGATCGCGTCCAGGGCGCCGGCCGCGGTCGGCAGGACGGGGTCCGCCGCCGGGTCGTCGCCGCGGGCCGCGTACTCGACACTCACGGTGGTGTCGCGGGCGAAGCCGTGGATGGCGATGGCCCGGCTCAGTGCGCGCGTGCCGTCCGGCTGCGTCGTGATGAAGTCGCTGGTGACCCGGAAGCCCTCGGTGCCGTCGATGGCTGGGGCGTCGGCGACCGTCATCTTCAGCTCGACGTTCGGGTTGGCGGCGCTGCGCGAGGTGGTGCACGCCTCGTAGAGGGAGCGGTCCATGAACTCGTCGAGCCGCTCGCCCACCATGCCGATGCCGAAGCGGTGCTCGGTCTCGTCCTCCTCCGACTGCTTGTAGCGGACGGCGGCGGTCACCCCATCGGTGGTGGCGTGGTTGGAGACGGTCTCCAGGCGCGAGACCTTGTCGCACGCCGGGTCCTCCATGAGCTGGCGGCCCTGGTCGGCGACGAGCTTGTCCACCGCCTCCTGCAGCAGCTGACGGTCGACGACCTGGACGACGCCACCACCGGGCGCCTCGCCCTCCGCCAGGACGAGTTCCTCCACGGGCGCCTGCGGGGCGGACTGCGCCGCGGTCTCCGAGGTCTGGGTCTCGCTCGCGGGCTCGCCGCCCCGGGGGTTCTCCTCGTCCGACGAACAGGCCGTGAGAGCAGCCGCGGTGGCCAGCGCGAGACCGGCGATCGCGACGCGGCGGGGGGTGCTGGTGCGGAGGCGCATCTCTCTCCTTTGTCATTCGGTTACCCCTCATAGTGCCACCGGGCCCGTCGGTTCTGTGCATCAAGGCCGCGCGCGCCGCCGCCCGGTGATCGACGCCGACCGCCCCGGGGGCCCGAAGTCGGGGGCGGCGCCCGGGCGGGGGGAAGCAGTGGAAATCGCCGGGTGGGACTAGCCTTGGTCCGTCGCCGGACGAGCCCGATCGGCACCCGGACGAACACCCCGACCCGTCAAACCGACCCGGAAATAGGACAACGCTATGGACCATGACGGTGTGGACGCCGTGCTCTTCGACCTCGACGGGGTCATCACCCCGACGGCCGAGAAGCACATGCAGGCGTGGAATCGGATGTTCACCACCTACTTCGACGCCCAGGGGATCGACCCGTACTCGGATGAGGACTACTTCCGTTACATAGACGGCAAGCCGCGGGTCGAGGGCATCGCGTCGATGCTCGCCGCGCGGGGCCTCACCCTGCCCGAGGGCGACGACGACGACGAGGCCGGTCCCGACGCGGACACGATCCACGGGCTCGGTCTGCGCAAGAACGTGATCTTCCGTGAGCTGCTCGACGAGGGCATCGAGGCCTACCCCGGGTCGGTGGCCTACCTCGACGCCCTCGACGCCGCCGGCATCGCCTCCTGCGTGGTCTCCAGTTCCAAGAACGCCGAGGCCGTGCTCACCGCGGCCGGACTGCGGGACCGGTTCGAGGTGATCGTCGACGGGCTGGTCGCCGCCGCCGATTCGATCCCCGGCAAGCCCCGCCCCGACACGTACCTGCGGGGCGCCGAGCTGCTCGGTGTGCCCGCGGACCGCTGCGTGGTGATCGAGGACGCCGTCTCCGGCGTGCAGGCCGGCGCCGCCGGCGGGTTCGCGCGCGTGGTCGGTGTGGACCGCGGAGCCGGGCGTGAGACCTTGCTCGCGGAGGGCGCCGACCTCGTCGTCGTCGACCTGGCCGAGCTCATCCCCGGACTGACGGAGGCGAACCGGTGACCCGTATCCCCTTCTCCCGAGGACCGGTCCACGACACCGTCGGCGAGTCCGTGCCCGGCAACATCCGCACCACCTACGGCGTGAACCTCCGGAGCCACCTCGAGGTCCCCGAGATCAACCGCTCCACCCACCCCGCCGACCCGTGGCGTTGGGTCGAGACCCGTCCGAACGCGTCGCCGCTCGGGGTGTCCGAGACGCAGTTCGCGGTGGCGAACGGCTACCTGGGCATGCGTGGCAACCCGGAGGAGGGGCGCGACTCCGCCCAGCACGGCACCTTCGTCAACGGCTTCCACGAGACGTGGCACATCCAGCACGCCGAGGACGCCTACGGGCTCGCCCGCGAGGGCCAGACGATGATCCAGGCCCCCGACACCAAGACCATCCGCATCTACGTCGACGACGAACCGCTCCGGCTATCCGTGGCCGACCTCGAACACTACGAGCGCAGCATCGACTTCCGGGACGGGGTGCTGCTTCGGGAGATCGTGTGGCGCACCCCCGCCGGGAAGAAGGTCGTCATCCGCACCAGCCGGATGGTGTCGATGGTGGAGAAGCACCTCGCGGTGATGACGTACGAGATCGAGCTCCCGGACGAGCCCGCCCCCGTGGTGATCTCCTCGCAGGTCCTCAATCGGCAGGACGGCGAGGACGAATACAGCTCCGCCGCGGACGACGGCGCCCCGGCAGAGGGCTTCGACCCCCGCCGCGCCGAGGGACTCGAGCACCGGGTGCTCGAGCCCCAGGTCACCGAGGACCAGGGCGGGTACCACGTGCACGGGTACCGGTGCACCAACTCGGGCATGACGATCGCCGTCGCCGTGGACCACCTGCTCGAGACCGAGGACGACGTGGCCATGAGCCACGAGATCGACGACGACTCCTCGAAGATCGTCTACCACGCCCACGTCACGCCGGGACGGGTACTCAAGCTGACCAAACTGGCCGCGTACCACACCTCCGAGGTGGTTCCCGCGAGCGAGCTGGCGGACCGGTGCTCGCGCACCCTGGGACGGGCCCGCGTGCGCGGGGTCGAGGACCTGCACCGCACCCAGCGGGACTGGTACGACCACTTCTGGGATCGTGCCGACGTCGAGGTGGAGGGCCCCGCGGAGACGCAGCAGGCCATCCGGTTCAACCTCTTCCAGCTGGCCCAGGCCTCGGCACGGGCCGAGTACAACGGCATCGCCGCCAAGGGCGTCACCGGTAGTGGCTACTCCGGCCACTACTTCTGGGACACCGAGACGTACGTCCTGCCGTTCCTGACGTACACCATGCCGCGGTTCGCGCGTAACGCCCTGCGCTTCCGTTACAACATGCTCGACAAGGCGCGGAACCGGGCCAAATACCTCTCCGTGAACGGCGCCCTCTACCCGTGGCGGACCATCAACGGTGAGGAGGCGTCGGCCTACTACGAGGCCGGCACCGCCCAGTACCACATCAACGCCGACATCGCGCACGCCATGGTCAAGTACATGTGGGCCACCGAGGACCAGGACTTCATGATCCGCGAGGGCGTGGACGTGCTGGTCGAGACCGCGCGGATGTGGGTCTCGCTCGGTTTCTTCGACGGCGACGGCATGTTCCACATCCACGGCGTGACCGGGCCGGACGAGTACACGACCGTCGTGGACAACAACCTGTTCACCAACGCCATGGCCCGGTTCAACCTCGTGGCCGCCGCGATCGCCTGCAAGCGGATCGCGGCGTTGGGTGACGGCCAGTGGGAGGCCGTCTGCCGGCGGCTCAAGCTGCGCGACGACGAGACCAGCGAGTGGCGGCGTGCCGCCGAGAACATGGTGATCGCGTTCGACGAGGATCTGAAGGTCCATCCTCAGGACCAGGACTTCCTCGCGAAGGAGGTGTGGGACCAGGACCTCGAGGATCCCCGCCGCCCGCTGCTCCTGCACTTCCACCCGCTGGTGATCTACCGGCACCAGGTCCTCAAGCAGGCGGACGTGGTGCTGGCGATGTTCCTGCGCGGAGACGAGTTCACCGAGGAGGAGAAGCGGGCGAACTTCGAGTACTACGACCCGTTGACCACCGGCGACTCGACGTTGTCGGCCGTGGTCCAGTCGATCATCGCCGCCGAGATCGGCTACTGCGACGAGGCCTTCGAGCACTTCTCCAAGGCGCTCGTGGTGGATCTGGCCGACGTGCACGGCAACGCCGCCGACGGCATCCACGTGGCCTCCACCGGCGGGGTGTGGTCGGCCCTCGTCAGCGGGTTCGGCGGGATGCGCGACTACCGGGGTGAGATCTCGTTCGACCCGCGGGTGCCCGCGGAGTGGACGGGACTGACCTTCCGGTTGACGGTGCGGGGTACGCACGTGCGGGTGCGGTGCACGCACACGGAGATCACCATCGAGAACCTCAACGGCGCCGATTTCGCGTGCTCGGTCCAGGGCCAGCCGGTGACCGTACCGGCGGGGCGGACGATGTCGATGGAGCTCGATGCCCGGGCTCGCGTCTGCCTGCCCTGCAGCGACGCGGGCTGAGCCGCCCCGCCGATGCCCACCTACGCGCCCCCTTCGGCTTGCGCGTTCGGAATGCCCGACCTGAGGCCGGGTGCGCGCCTGGAAGGGTCCATTGGGGACGCGTAAGTCGGGGCGCGGGGCCTGCCCGGGACTGTCGGGGCCGCGGGGCATGTCCGGCCGGGACTGTCGGGGCCGCGGGGCGCGGGGCCTCATGCCGCCGAACCGGCGGCCCGCCGCGCATAGGCTTCCCGCACCTGGTCGAGGATCTCCTCGCGCCGGTGTCGGAACAGTCTCCGGTCGAGCACTATGACGATCCAGCCGGCTGCCTGCAGGCGATTGCGTCGGTAACGGTCCTTGGACTGTTGGACGGGATCGTCGTGGTGGGCCCCGTCGTACTCGACGGCGATCCGCGCCACCGGGTCGGCCAGGTCGAGCCGGCTCCCGAGCCCCGGCACCTCCACCTGGGGCTCGAAAGACGTGAATCCGGCGGCACGCAGGAACAGGCGGGTCTCCGTTTCCCTGGGAGACTCGCTGCGGGGATGCGCGTCGGCGAGCACACGCCTGGCCCGAGCGACCCCCCACGCGCCGGCGCCCGCAGCGACGTCTTCCTCCAGTTCGCGCTGTGCGTATCCCCGTCGATAGAACGCTTCGACTGCGAGCACACCGCTCAGGTGGTCGCTGAATCTCGCCAGGTCGAAAGCGGTCCTGCGACGGGACGTGACGCGGACTCCCCGCCGGACCTCGATCGCCGACGGCGGAATGGTGTAGCGACGGATCCGGAGGCCACTGCGGGTCCGGCCGACGGGGCCGACGCAGAGCTCCGGTACGGCGTCGTCTGGCGGGGCGATGCCGTGCATGACCGCGGCAGACCAGCCGGTGAGCACGGCATCCGGGTACAGCCGGGAGTAGGCGACCGATAGGGTCTCGAAGTTGGTCGGGTGGCTGGTCGGCAGCCAGAGTTCGTCCGCGATCTTGACGAAGTCGCGTTCGCGGCGCCGCCGGGGGAGGTCGGACAGTTCGCTGCTGAGGCGCGCCCGGGTGAGTACGGGGTGCACCGGGCCTCGGCGGTGTGGAGTCATGGACCGCAGCATGCCAAGCGAGCAGGTGCGCGGTGGCCGTCGACGGGTGCCGAGGCGCTGGCCTGTGGAGAGGGCTGCGGGTGTGGAATCCGGGCTCAGGGCGGGAGAGCTTCTCGGGAGTGGCCGCACGCCAGGGCCGGTTGATCGGGCGGCCTCCGGCGGGTGCGCGTGGGGAATGGACCGATCCGGGCGCGCACCGGGGCCGATTGCGGGCAGAGAGGGCGCGTAAGCCGAAGGGGGCGCGCAAGCGCAGGGCGGGTGAGCGGCAGGAATCGCCGAGGTCGCGGGCTTCCGGGGACGCGTTGGGCGGGTGCGCGTGGGGAATGGACCGATCCGGGCGCGCACCGGGGCCGATTGCGGGCAGAGAGGGCGCGTAAGCCGGAGGGGACGCGTAAGTCGGCCGAGCCGAAGGGGACGCGTGAGTCGGCCGAGCCGAAGGGGACGCGTAAGTCGGCCGAGCCGAAGGGGGCGCGTGAGTCGGCCGAGCCGACGGGGGCGCGTGAGTCGGCCGAGCCGAAGGCGCGGACCGGCGGGGTCAGGCGCGGCGGGTCAGCGGGGGCGGTCCGGCTGGACCCGGAGGGCGTGCAGCGACGTGGCCAACCCGTCGTACTGCGCCACCAACTGCACCAGCCCCACCAGTTCGGACGAGCCGAGGTGCGACGAGAGCCCGGCCCACGTGTCGGCGGAGATGTCCTTGGTCAGCACCAGCTCGTCGACTGCGGTCAACAGCACACGCAGCCGGTTCGGCCACCCGGCGGTGGCGGGGTCGGCTGTCGTGCGGGTGATCTCGTCGTCGTCGAGACCCACGCCCGCGCCGATCCGCTCGTGGTGGGCCCGCTCGTACGCGCTGCCCCGCAGGTGCGCGACGCGCAGGATGACCAGCTCGGTGGTGCGGCGGTCCAGCACGCCGAACGGCATCATCATCCCGGAGTAGGCGAGCCACGCGGGGAAGAGCCGGCGGGCGTGGCCGAGGGTGGCGAAGAGGTTCACGTCGCGCGAGCCGGTGACGCGTGCACCGAGCCGGTTGACGACCCAGCCGAACGGGCCGAGCTCCCGGAAGCCGCCGGGCCGGATGCGGGGGACCTGCGCGGCGGTGCCGTCGTGGCTGTCGCTGCTCTCGTGGGGCTGGCTCATGGCCGTCAGGGTAGGCCAGCGGTCCCGCCGGGGGCGGACGGTTGGTCGAGGAGATACGGCGAGAGCGAGGACCGGTGGGCGTCCACCCGCAGCGCGTGGTTGAGCGGCGGGAAGGCCCGCTGCGGGCACGCGGGGCGGTCGCACATGCGGCAGCCGGAGCCGATCTTGGTGGCGGCGTCGACGTCGTCGAGGTCGAGGCCCTGCGCGTACACGGTCCGGTGGGCGTGGCGGGCCTCGCAGCCCAGGCCGATGGCGAACGTCTTGCGCGGCTGGCCGAAACGCATCGGACGGGTGGTGACGGTGCGCGAGACCCACAGGTGGAGGCGGCCGTCGGGCATCTGCGCGACCTGCCGCATGATCTTGCCGGGGAACGAGAACGACTCGTAGATGTTCCACAGCGGGCACGTGCCACCGGAGGTCGTGAAGTGGAACCCGGTCGCGGACTGCCGCTTGGACATGTTGCCGGCGCGGTCGACGCGCACGAAGCTGAACGGCACCCCGGCCGCGCCCGGTCGCTGCAGGGTCGACAGGCGGTGACACACCGTCTCGTAGCCGGTGGCGTGGAAGGCCATGAGCCGCTCCACGTCGTAGCGGAAGTCCTCGGCGGTGTCGAGGAAGCGCTGGTAGGGCATGAGCACGGCGGCGGCGAAGTAGCTGGCCAGGCCGCGCAGCGCGAGCGCGACGGCGGCGGGGGAGCTGAACGAACCCTCCTCGACGAGGCTGTCGAGCAGGTCGCGGTGCTCGAGGAAGGCCAGCTCGGAGGCCACGCGGAACGCCTGCTGACCGGGCGTGAGGTGGGCGGACAGGTCGAGACGACGGTCCTCGGTGGAGTAGCGGTGCCACAGCCCGTCGGGCAGGTCGACGCGGCGGGCGATGCGGACCCCGTGGGCCTCGGCCAGGCGGTGTTCGAGCTCGGCGCGGACGTCGCCACGGTTGAGCCGGATGCGGGTGGTGAGATCCTCGGCGGCGGTGTCGAGGGAGTCGATGTAGTTCTGCCGTTGGTAGAAGTAGTCCCGCACCTCCTCGTGCGGCATGGACAGCACCGAGCGGTCGACCGAGCTGTCCGGGACGTTGCGGGTCTCGGTCAGCGCCGCGAGCAAATCCGAGGAGTTGCGGTAGCGCTGGTGCAGGAGCATGAAGGCACGGGCGAGTGCCGGGTGCGCGCGGACGAGGTCGACCACCTCGGCGGCCGGGACCTCGGCGGAGAGCTGCGTGTCGGTGAGCGCCTCGGTGACCGCCGCGATGAGCCGGGTGTCCGAGTCCGAGGCGAAGAACGCGGAGTCCACGCCGTAGACCTCGGAGATCTTCACCAGGACCCGGGAGGTGACGGGGCGGGCGTCCTTCTCGAGTTGGTTGAGGTACGACGACGACAAGCCGAGCGACTGCGCGAAGGCGGCCTGGGTCAGGCCGTTCTCCTCGCGCAGTCGGCGGAGTCGCGATCCCATATGTGAGGCCGTCATCGGCTTTCCCTCCGAGGTCCGTGGCGAGCCCCACAATCTTCGCAAACTTTGCAAAGAAGGCAAAGAAACTCGCCACATTCGCACTTGTCGCAGGTAGACGCGCTGCCTGCCATGTGGCATTGTGTCTCCCGTAAGGGGCCGTAACTCGCAAGAGTGCGAATCCGGACCCGCCCCCGAGACAGAAAAGAGTCGCGATGTCGAACATCGGCAAGGCACGTACCGCTGAAGAGATCCAGCAGGACTGGGACACCAACCCCCGCTGGAAGGGCATCACCCGCAACTACACGGCCGAGCAGGTCGCGGAGCTGCAGGGCACCGTCGTCGAGGAGCACACCCTCGCCCGTCGTGGCGCGGAGATCCTCTGGGACAAGGTCAACAACAAGGACTTCGTCAACTCCCTCGGCGCCCTGACGGGTAACCAGGCCGTCCAGCAGATCCGTGCCGGCCTCGAGGCCGTGTACCTCTCCGGCTGGCAGGTCGCCGGCGACGCCAACCTCTCGGGCCACACGTACCCGGACCAGTCGCTGTACCCGGCCAACTCGGTCCCCACCGTCGTCCGTCGCATCAACAACGCCCTGCTGCGTGCCGACGAGATCGCCCGCATCGAGGGTGACACCTCGGTCGAGAACTGGCTCGCCCCGATCGTGGCCGACGCCGAGGCCGGCTTCGGTGGCGCCCTGAACGCCTACGAGCTGCAGAAGGCCATGATCAACGCCGGTGCGGCCGGTGTGCACTGGGAGGACCAGCTCGCGTCGGAGAAGAAGTGCGGCCACCTCGGTGGCAAGGTGCTGATCCCGACCAACCAGCACATCCGCACCCTGACCTCGGCCCGCCTCGCCTCGGATGTGGCCAACGTGCCGTCCGTGATCATCGCGCGCACCGACGCCGAGGCCGCGACCCTCATCACCTCCGACGTGGACGAGCGTGACCGCCCGTTCATCACCGGTGAGCGCACCGCCGAGGGCTTCTACCACGTCAAGAACGGCATCGAGCCGTGCATCGAGCGTGCGAAGGCCTACGCCCCGTTCGCCGACATGATCTGGATGGAGACCGGCACCCCGGATCTCGAGTACGCCAAGAAGTTCGCCGAGGGCGTCAAGGCCGAGTTCCCGGACCAGCTGCTGGCCTACAACTGCTCGCCCTCCTTCAACTGGAAGGCGAACCTGGACGACGAGACCATCGCCAAGTTCCAGAAGGAGCTCGGCGCGATGGGCTTCAAGTTCCAGTTCATCACCCTGGCCGGTTTCCACTCGCTCAACTACGGCATGTTCGACCTGGCCCACGGCTACGCCCGCAACCAGATGACCGCGTTCGTCGAGCTGCAGCAGCGCGAGTTCAAGGCCGCCGAGGAGCGTGGCTTCACCGCCGTCAAGCACCAGCGCGAGGTCGGCGCCGGTTACTTCGACCGCATCGCCACCACGGTCGACCCCAACACGTCCACCGCGGCGCTGAAGGGCTCCACCGAGGAGGGTCAGTTCCACTGACCACCGGTCGACCCCACACGGTCGACGCGGTAACAGCGTGAACACACCGGGGGCCGCGGCCGTCTCGACGAGGCGGCCCGGCCCCCGGTGGTGTCTCCACCCTCAAGTTCCCTCCTCCCGAAGGACCCTGGACAGATGAACAGCTCCCGCGACGGCGCCGACCCGGGGCGGATCACCCGCGTCGGCGTGGTGGGCGCCGGACAGATGGGCGCCGGCATCGCCGAGGTGTGCGCCCGCGCGCATCTCGACGTCCTCGTCTGGGAGTCCACCCGGGAGCTGACCACCAGCGGCCGCGCCCGCGTCCTCGACTCTCTGGACAAGGGAGTGTCCTCCGGCAAGATCACCGCCCGCGAGCGTGAGCAGGCCGCCCTGCGGTTGCGTTTCACCACCGACCTCGGCGACTTCGTCGATCGGCAGCTGGTCATCGAGGCGATCGTCGAGGACACCGACGCCAAGACCGCCGTGTTCCGCGAACTCGACGCGGTCGTCACCGACCCCGACGCCGTCCTGGCCTCCAACACCTCGTCGATCCCCATCATGAAGCTCGGCACGTGTACCGCCCGGCCCGAGCGCGTGATCGGTATGCACTTCTTCAACCCGGTTCCCGTGCTCCCGCTCGTCGAGCTGGTGAGCACCCTCGAGACCGGGGCCGCGGCCCGGGACAGGGCACAGGCGTTCGCCGAGCAGGTCCTGGGCAAACAGGTCGTCCACTCCGCCGACCGCGCCGGGGCCGTGGTCAACGCCCTGCTCGTGCCATACCTGCTCTCCGCCATCCGGATGGCCGAGTCCGGGTTCGCCACCCCGGAGGACATCGACAAGGCCATGGTCCTGGGCTGCGCCCACCCCATGGGGCCGCTCACCCTGGCAGACCTCGTCGGCCTGGACACCATCAAGGCGATCGCCGACTCGATGTACACCGAGTTCGCCGAGCCGCTGTACTCGCCGCCGCCGCTGTTGTTGCGGATGGTCGAGGCGGGCAGGCTCGGCAAGAAGAGCGGCCACGGTTTCTACCGCTATGACGCGCCGCGGGCGATGGCACGCGCCGCGCGCTGAGATCATGTCGTCGTCGTCGTCGTCGTCACAGTCACCGCCGCCGCCGTCGTCACAGCCACCGTCGTCGCCCACGCCGCCGCACCTCGAAACCACCCGCGCCTCGTCCGTCCTCGGGTACCCACGCATCGGCCCGCGCCGCGAGCTCAAACGCGCCCTCGAACGGTACTGGCACGGTGACGGGACCCGGGCCGAGCTGCTCGCCACCGGCCGCAGACTCCGCGACGCCACGTGGCACGACCTGCGCGCCACGGGCATCACGCAGATCCCCGGCAACACCTTCTCCTTTTACGACCACATCCTCGACGACGCCCTGCTCATGGGCGCGGTCCCCGCGCGGTTCCGCGAGCTCGTCCGCGACCTTGGCCCCGTCGACACCGTCTTCGCGCTCGCCCGCGGCCGCGCCGACGTGCCGCCGCTCGAACTCGTCCCGCTGCAGGGCACCTCCTACCTCTACCGTCAGCCCGAGTTCGACGAGGCCTCCGAGCTGGGGCTGCGGCCGGACGAACTGCTCGCGGAGGTGGCGCGGGCGCGGAAACAGGGGTTGGAGATCAGGCCCGTCGTCACCGGCCCGGTCTCGCTGCTGCTGCTGAGCAAGGCGGCGCCCGACGCCGCGCCGGAATTCGCGCCGATCGACCTGCTCGACCGCCTGCTTACGGAATACGAGGCGCTGCTGGGGGTCCTGGCCGGAGCCGGCGTGACGTGCGTGCAGTTCGACGAGCCGTGCATGACAATGGAACGCACCGCCGACGAGATCGCGGCGTTGCGACGTGCCTACGACCGGCTGGCGGCCGTGACGACGCGACCGCGCATCCTGGTGACGGGGCAGTACGGCGACCCGGGGGAGGCGCTGTCGGCGCTGGCCGCGACCGGCATCGAGGCGATCGGCCTGGACCTCGTGTACGGGCGGCGGTCGGCCGCGGACCTCGCGGACGTGCCGGGGCTGCGCGGCAAGCGTCTCTACGCCGGTGTCGTGGACGGCCAGAACGTGTGGCGCACCGACAAGTTCGCCACCCTGGACTACCTGCGTGACCTGCGGGCCGTCTTCCCGGACGTGGTGGTGTCGACCTCGTGCACGCTGCTGCACGTGCCGTACGACGTGAACGCCGAGCCCGACCTGCCCGCCGAGCTCGCGGACTCGCTGGCGTTCGCCGAGCAGAAGGTCGCCGAGGTGGTCTCGCTCGCGCACGCCCTGGTCGACGGCCCCACACCGCGCTGGCGCCGGTTGCCGGTACTGCCCAGCGCGCGCCGCGACGACGTGCGGGCGAGGACCGCCCGGGTCGACGACGACGACAAGGTCCGCGTCCCCTACGCCGAGCGGGCTGCCCGGCAGGCCGACCGGCTCGGACTGCCCACGCTGCCGACGGCGACGCTGGGCTCGTTCCCGCAGACGCGGGAGATCCGGCGTGCCCGCAGGGACCTGGCGGACGGGCGGATCGACTACGACAGGTACTGCGACTACCTGCGCGCCGAGATCGCCTCGGTGATCCGGCTGCAGGAGGACATCGGGCTGGACGTGCTGGTGCATGGCGAGGTCGAGCGCAACGACATGGTGCAGTACTTCGCCGAACTGCTCGACGGGTTCGCCGCCACCCGCAGCGGCTGGGTGCAGTCCTACGGCTCGCGCTGTGTGCGGCCGCCGATCCTGTACGGCGACGTGGCCCGACCCGCGCCGATGACCGTGGAGTGGACCGGGTACGCGCAGTCGCTGACCGACCGGCCGGTGAAGGGGATGGTCACCGGCCCGGTGACGATGCTCGCGCGGTCCTTCTGCCGCACGGACCTGGCACTGCCCGAGGTCGCCACGCAGCTCGCGCTGGTGGTGCGCGACGAGGTGGCGGACCTGGAGGCGGCGGGGACGGCGATCATCCAGATCGACGAACCCGCCATCCGGGAACTCCTGCCGCGCCGCGGCGCGGACCGACGCGCGTACCTCGACTGGGCGGTGGGCACCTTCCGCCTGGCCTCGGCCGGGACGCGACCGGACACCCAGATCCACACGCACCTCACCTACTCGTCTTTGCGGGAGATGAGGGCGGCGATCGAGGGACTCGACGCCGACGTCACCGCGATCGTCGCGACGCGGTCGATCGAGTGGGTACTGGAGGCCCTGGAGGATCACACCCTGACCCGTCAGGTCGCGCCCGGGGTGTACGAGTCACGGTCGGGGTTCGTCCCGGACATCGACCTGCTGCACTCGAGGCTGCTCCGGGCGGTGGACGCGGTGGGGGTGGACCGCGTGTGGGCGGTGCCGGACGGGGGGCTCAAGAGCCGTTACACCTGGCAGTTGGAGCCGAGCCTGCGCAATCTGGTCGCCGCCGCGCGGCGGATCCGACGGGCGGTTGCCCCGGATCCCCGGGGTTCCAATAAGATGGGACATAGAACGAGTCTCGGGTCACGGGCCCGGGATCGGTAGTGGAGAGAAGAGGACGACATCATGGCCGGTCAGACGCTCGAGCACACTGGTGCCGCCATCGTCGAGGAGTACTACCCGTCGTACGCGACGGAGGTCGCCCCCACGTACCCGCTGTACTCGACTACGATCTACCTGGGTTCGGTGATCATCCTGCTGAGCATGAGCATGCTGGGCCTGCCCATCACCGCCATCGGGTACTACACGGAGAACGCCGGGGTCTCCCTGGGGCTGGTCATCGCGGCGGTCGTGGCGACCACCGCCGTCTTCCTCCTCGGGCTGTTCATCTGTATGTACGGCTTCCGTAAGCACGGCCGCGAGGACGCACACTGACGGTCGACCCGGTCGTGGGTGCCGGCGCGCCCGCTCTCAGGGCGGGCGACCCGGCGACCGACGCCGAGCGGAGGTCAGCCCTCCGTCGTATGAAGATGGTCGCGACGGGGTTCCTCGTCGTGGCCGGACTGGTCTATCTGGTCGCGGAGTACGCGCTACACAACGGCGCCGACCCCTGGGTGGGTTACGTCCGCGCCGCCGCCGAGGCGGGGATGGTCGGCGGGCTGGCCGACTGGTTCGCCGTCACCGCCCTGTTCAAGCACCCGCTGGGGATCCCCATCCCGCACACCGCGCTCATCCGCAAGAAGAAGGACCAGCTGGGCACCTCCCTCGGCGGGTTCGTGGGGGAGAACTTCCTCGACCCCGAGATGGTGAGCGAGAAGGTCCGCGGCGCCCGCATCCCCGAACGCGCCGGTGAGTGGCTGGCCGAGGACGACCACCGCGCGATGGCCTCGGACCAGGCCGCCAAGGCCATCCGTGCCGTTCTGGCCGTGCTCCGCGACGACGACGCCGTCGCGATCATCGAACGCACCATCGTCTCCCGCATCGCCGAGCCGGAATGGGGGCCGCCGGCCGGTCGGATCCTCGCCGAGCTCCTCGACGAGGGACGCCACCTGCCCCTGATGGACCTCATGGCCGACCGCGCCCACGGCTGGGTGGAGGCCAACCCCGAGACCATCGACCGCTGGGTCCGCGAGAAGGCCCCCACGTGGGCGCCCCAGTTCGTCAACGAACTGCTCTCCGAGCGTGCCTACCGCGAGCTGCGCGAGTGGACCTGGCAGATCAAGGTCGACAAGCAGCATCCCGTTCGGGTGGCGCTGATCGGGTTCGTCGAGGACTTCGCCCGCGACCTCCAGCACGACCCGTCCACCATGGCCAAGCTCGAGACGTTCAAGCACGAGGTCATGGGCCGCGACGAGGTGCGCCGCGCCGCCGGATCGGCGTGGGCGGCCGCCAAGCACATGATCGTCGAGGCCACCGAGGACTCCTCGTCCACGCTGCGGGTGAAGATCGACGATCTCCTGGGCCGCCTGGCCGACATGCTCGTCGGGGACGAGAAGATGCGGGCGCGCCTCGACGACTACATGACCCGCACCGCCCGCTACGTCGCGGAGAACTACGCCGGCGAGGTCACCTCGATCATCTCCGAGACCGTCGAACGGTGGGACGCCGACGAGGCCTCCGAGAAGATCGAGTTGCTCGCGGGCAAGGACCTGCAGTTCATCCGCATCAACGGCACGGTCGTGGGGGCCCTGGCGGGACTCGTCATCCACACCACCACCGAGCTCATCTTCTGATCCCGGCCCGAGTCTGATCCCGACCGGCCTGTGTGACCCATCGCACCGCATCGCCGTACACATAGCGCTTGCTGTAGCAAGCACTCGTTGCTAGCGTTGGGGTCAGGCGATGAGAGACGGACGCCGGAGGGAGGTGACTCCATGGCCGCACAGAGTGGACACACACACGACGAGGCTGCGGAGAGCACCGGAGCACAGGTCGATGAACCGACCGCCGCAACCCTCGCGCGTCGCAACAAGCCGACGGGTGAGGTGCCGCGTCACAGCGATCTCACCTCGCACGGTGAGGACGACAAGCGTTCGTCCGAGTCGCAGGACATCGGGTCGTTCATCCGCGCCCAGCGGGAGGCCGCCGAGGTGTCCATCCGGCAGCTCGCGGAGCGTGCCGGCGTCTCCAACCCGTATCTGAGCCAGATCGAACGCGGGCTGCGCAAGCCGTCCGCCGAGGTCCTGGGTCAGATCGCCCGAGGTCTGAGGTTGTCCGCCGAGGTGCTCTACGCCCGCGCGGGGATCCTCGAACTCAAGCAGGGGAGTCCGGTGAGGGATGCGATCCTCACCGCCCCGGACCTCACAGAGCGACAGAGGGAGGTGCTCGTGGAGATCTACGAGTCGTTCCGAGCGAACAACGCAACGGCAGCCGCCCAGGTCGTCAACGTTCCCTGAGGGAACTCCGGACGACGGCCCGCAGGGCCACGTGACACCGCACAAGAGAACACCCGCACGACACCACCGAGGAGTCAAAATGGCCGATAAGAAGCCCACTTCCAAGAAGACCGCCGCCGAGGCCGCCGAGCAGAAGGCCAAGGGCGAGGCCGTCAAGGAGCAGGCCCTGGAGGGTCCGCTCGGTCAGGCCATCGCCGCCGTGCGCACGCCGGTCTACGCCTACGTCGGGGTCAACGACCTCGCCATCCAGGCCGTCTCCGGCATGGTCGCGGACCTGCGCCGTCGCGCCGAGGAGGCCGTCACCGAAGCGCAGTCCAAGGTCACCGAGCGCGTGGCCGAGGCGCAGAACCGCATCAACGAGCGCGTGGCCGGGGCGCAGACGCGCGTCACCGAGGTCCAGAACCGCGTGAGCGAGGTCCCCGAGCGCGTCCAGGCCCTGCCGGCCGAGGTCGAGGAGCTCGTCACCCGGTTCCGCCCGGAGGAGCTGCGCAAGGTCGCCGACGCGTACGTCCAGGTCGCGGCCGGGATCTACGGTGGCCTCGCCGCCCGCGGTGAAGACGTCGTGAGCCGGCTACGCGAGGAGAACCCGCAGCTCGAGGCCGGCCTGGCCCGCGTCAACGAGCAGGTGGCCCGCGCCGCCGGCGCCGTCGAGGAGCAGGTCGAACTGGGCGAGGACGCCCTCGGCACCGTCGCCCGCCAGACCCGCACGATCGGTGTGAAGGCGGCTGGCCGCGTCTCCAAGAGCGCCCGCCAGGCGGCCGAGACCGCCGGCGACGCCGCCGACTCGGCGGCCGAGCGGGTCGATGAGGTGGCCGAGCGCGTCGACAAGACGGCGGGCAAGGCCGCCGACAACGTCGACAAGGTCGCTGGCAAGGCCGCCGACCGCGTCGACGAGGCCGCCTCCAAGGCGTCCGCCGAGGTCGCTCGCGGCACCGCCGAGGTCGAGGCCCGCACGGCCAAGAAGGCACCGGCGAAGAAGGCTGCCGCCAAGAAGGCCCCGGCCAAGAAGGCGCCCGCCAAGAAGGCCGCCGCGAAGTCGACGACCACCAAGGCCACGGCCACCCCGTCGTCGTCGGGTGCGGCAACCGCCGACAAGCCGGCCGCGACCAAGCCGGCCGCCGGTAAGCCCGTGGCGTCCAAGCCCGCTGCCACCAAGCCGGCTGCCACCAAGTCGACTGCTGCCAAGCCGGCCGCCGCATCGGCCGGGGGCGATTCGGACGCCCCCACGCCGATGGAGCTCGCGGACAACGATCCCGCGCTGACCACCGCGGACACCCCGTTGCCCCCCGCCGGCACCGACCGCGTCTGATACCGCGGCACCTGACGCCCCGGCCCTCCTCTTCCGGAGGGGCCGGGGCGTCGTGCGTTGCGGTCCGCCGCAGGGGCCGGGCCGGGATCTGGACGCCGTGAACATGGTCACACCGCGGTGACATGAGTGCCGACTACACTGGGCCGCGTGATTGACACTCTTCCCGGGACGTGGGGCATGGTCCAGCTGGCTATCCAGGGCGCGCTCGTCGTGTGGGCCCTGGCGGGACTGGTGCTGGCAGTCCTCCCGCCCGCGTCGGCGTACTCGATCGAGGGCAAGTGGCCCAAGCCCGCCTGGATCGGCATCTGCGCCGTGGCCGCCCTCATGTTCGCGATCCGGCCGTTCGGCTTCCTCAGCATCATCGCGATGGTGGCAGTGGGTGTGTTCTTCGCCGACGTCCGGCCCGCTGTCGGGGGACGGCGCAGGTGACACCGCCGGAGGCCGACGGGTTCCAGCGGATCGAGGAGCTGGCCGAGGACTCCGGCACCACGGTGCGTAACATCCGCGTCTACCAGGAGCGGGGACTTCTCCCGGCCCCCGTCCGCAGGGGTCGCACCGCGTTCTACGGGCCCGACCACAAGAACCGACTGAACCAGATCCTCCGGCTGCTCGACCGCGGCTACACGTTCGCCACCATCGAGGAGCTGTTCATCGCGGAGCGCCACGGCTTCACGCTCTCCGAGCTGCTGAACTCGGACGCCGTCCTACCGGAGCGACGCTCGAGCGGCACCCGCCGCCGCCTCCCTCGTGGCGGCGTGGAGGCCGTCGCGGGTTTCGAGTTCGCCGAGGAACTCCTCGACCAGGGATCGGCCATCGGCCTGGTCAGTGAGCCGAGTGCGGCCGACCATTTCTTCGCGGACCGCTACATGTACGAGCTGTTCCGCGAACTCATCGTCCTCGGGGTCGGTGAGGAGGGGATCGACAAGATCGGTCGCCTGTTCCTCAAGGGGCAGAGTACGTCGGCCGAGGCGCTCGACATCCTGGTGGAGACGATGCGCGACGCCGGGATGGACCAGTCCGTCATCATCAAGAGGGTCACGGGGATCATGCCCCGGGCCGGCGCCGCCGCCCGCCTGATCTTCCTCTCGGCGGCCGAGACCCTGCTCAGCGAGCGGCACGGCTTCCCCAAGGGCTGACCTCCGCGGGAGCGGACCTCCCAGGGGAGCTGACTTCCCCGGGAGCGGACCTAGGTGAACACGACGGTGCGTCCGCCGTGGACCAGCACCCGGTCCTCGAGGTGCCAGCGCAGCCCCTTGGCCAGGACCAGCTTCTCGGCGTCGCGCCCCTGCCGGACCATGTCCTTCACCGTCGCCGTGTGGTCCACGCGGATGACGTCCTGCTCGATGATCGGCCCCTCGTCGAGGTCGGCGGTCACGTAGTGGCAGGTCGCCCCGATCAGTTTCACGCCGCGGACATGCGCCTGGTGGTAGGGGCGGGCGCCCACGAAGCTGGGCAGGAAGCTGTGGTGGATGTTGAGGGCACGCCCGGCCCACTTCGTGCAGAGCTCGTCCGGCAGGACCTGCATGAAGCGGGCCAGCACGATCGCGTGCGGGTCGATCTCGTCGACGATCGCGGCGACCTCCGCGAATGCCGGGCCTCGCTCGGCGGGGTCGGCCGGGAATGGCACGTGGTGGAAGGGCGCACCGTGCGACTCGGCCATGCCGCGCAGGTTCTCGTGGTTGCCGATCACGGCCCGGACCCGCGCAGGGTAGTCACCGCTCTCCACCCGACCCAGCAGGTCGTGGAGGCAGTGCCCCTCCTTCGAGACCAGGATGACGACGTCCTTGGGCTCGGAGGAGTCCGAGATGTGCCAGTCGGTCTCCGGGCCCAGTTCGGCTGCAACCCGCTCGAAGCGGCGCCGCAGTTCGTCGATCTCCATGCCGATCGACTCGGCGCTCACGGACTGGCGGGTGAAGAACCAGTTCGAGTCCTCGTCCGCGTGGTAGGCCGCCTCCGTGATCGTCCCGCCCAGCTCGGCGAGGAAGGTGGCGATCCGGGCGACGATACCGATGCGGTCCGGGCAACCCAGGGTGAGGACGAAGCGACGTGACATGAGTGCCCATTGTGCCAGCAGGGAAGACGGGCGCCCCCGCTAGGCTGGCCGGCATGGACGCCACTGCGACGAACGAGCTGACCCGCGCCCGGGTCGCCGCCATGATCGACCACACCCTGCTCTCCCCCGACGCCTCCCGCGACGACGTCCGGGCCTGCGTCGACGAGGCCCGCGAGTTGGGAGTCAAGGCCGTGTGCGTGAGCCCGGCCATGCTCCCGGTGCGGGGTGAGGAGCTCGTCGTCGCCACGGTGGCCGGTTTCCCCTCCGGCAAGCACCACTCGCTGGTCAAGGCGATGGAGGGCAGGCTCGCGGTGGACCAGGGGGCCCGTGAGGTGGACATGGTGATCGATGTGGGCGCCGCCATCGCCGGACTGGTCGACGAGGTCATGGCCGATGTGCTGGCCATGCGGGATGCCGTGCCGCCGCCCGTGGTCATCAAGGTGATCCTCGAGACCGCGGCCATCCACAAGGCGCTGGGCGAGGAGGCGGGCGACGAACGAATCGAGGCCCTCTGCCATGCCGTCGCCCGGGCGGGGGCCGATTTCGTCAAGACCTCCACCGGTTTCCACCCCGCCGGCGGCGCCAGCGTGCGCGCGGTCGAGGCCATGCACCGGGCGGTGGGCGGCCGGCTGGGCATCAAGGCCTCGGGCGGGATCCGTGACGCGGATACCGCCCGCGCGATGATCGCCGCCGGTGCGACCCGCCTCGGGCTGTCGGGCTCCCGCGCGGTGCTGGAGGGCTTCCCCGAATAACCGCGTCGCCCGTCGCCCGACTGCCGACCGTCCGACTGCCGACCGTCCGACTGCCGACCGTCCGACTGCCGACCGTCCGGGATCAGCCCGTGGTCAGCACCATCTTGCCGGCGGTCCGACCGGTCTGGCCGCGACGATGCGCCTCGGCGGCCTGCTCCAACGGGAAGACCTCGGCGATCGTCGCCCGGAGCGCACCCTGTTCGACGAGCTCGGTGATCGAGACCAGGTCGTGGCGCGAGGAATCCACGAGCATCCGGACCGCACGCACCCCCAGCTCCTCGGCCTCCCGGAAGAAGTCGCCGGACCCCACGGGCAGGATCGACACCACGATCCCGCCGGGGCGCAGCGTCCGCAGGGAGTCGAGGGACGTCTGACCGCCGATCGTGTCGAGCACGGCGTCCACGTCGCTGACCGCCTCGGCGATGTCGACGTCGTGGTAGTCGATCGCCTCGTCGACGCCGAGCTCGCGCAGGAAGTCGTGCTTGCCGGCGCTGGCGGTGCCGATCACGTATGCGCCGCGGGCCTTGGCGATCTGGACGGCCACGTGCCCGACCCCGCCGGCGGCGGCGTGGATGAGCACCCGCTGACCCGGCTGGATGTCGGCGTACTCGACGAGCGCCTGCCATGCGGTCAGCGACACGAGCGGCAGGGCGGCGGCCTGCACGTGGTCGAGGGAGGCGGGCTTGGGGGCGAACCAGGCCGCGGGGGCGGCGACGTACTCGGCGTGGGCTCCGTGCCCGAACGGGTACGAGAGCATCCCGAACACCTCGTCGCCGGGGGAGAAGCGGGCGACGCCGATGCCCACCTCCTCGACCACACCGGACAGGTCCCACCCGAGCACGAAGGGGGGCGTGCCGAGGAAGCCGCCGTTCTCACGGTGCTTCCAGTCGGTGGGGTTGACGCTGGCGGCCTCGACGCGGACGAGGACCTCGTTGGTGCGCGGGGTGGGGCGGGGGAGGTCGACGACGGCGAGGACGTCCGGCTCCCCGAGGGTGTCCTGGTGCACGGCGCGCATGGTGGTGTCGTTGCTCATGGACCCAGGGTAGGCAGATTCCGCGGTCGCCGGTCGGGCGCAAAGCGGCGGGGCGACGTCAGAGCCGGTGCAGCTCGACGTCACCCAGCGCGCCGCCGTCGATGGTCGCGGTCATGTAGGTGCAGTGCGGTTGGCGACGCCGGTCGGTCGGGGAGCCCGGGTTGAGCAGTCGCAGGCCGCCCTGGCCGGACGCCCTCGGCGCGGTGGTGTCCCACGGGATGTGCGAGTGCCCGAACACCAGGACGTCGGTGTCCGGGTAGGCCTTGGCCATGCGTGTGTCGCGGCCCGCGGACGCGCCGGCCTCGTGCGTCACCACCAGACGCACGCCGTCGATCGTCTCGCGTGCCACCTCGGGCAGGCGCTCGCGCAGGTCCGGGCCGTCGTTGTTGCCCCAGCAGGCGATGAGTCGAGCCGAGCGTTCCTCCAACGAGTCGAGAAGCCCCACGTCCATCCAGTCGCCCGCGTGGATCACGATGTCCGCGGCGTCGACCTCGTCCCACACCCGCTCGGGCAGGTCGCGGGCCCGCGTGGGGACGTGGGTGTCGGCGATGAGCAGCAGGCGGGTGGCGGCGTCACTGCCGCCGGTGCCCCTGCCGCCCGTGACCCTGCCGCCTGAGACCCTGCCGCCCAAGACCCTGCCGTCCGCATGAGGCGCAGGGGTCACTCGGTCGCCTCGAGCACGACATCCTGACCGGCGATGTCGACGGTCATGCCGCCCGGCACCACCCGGACGCCGGTCAACTGGACCCCCTCGGGCAGTTCGGCCAGCGCCGAGTCCATCATCGAGACGGTCCCGCCGAGGAACTCGGAGGGCAGCGGGAAGCCGAGGATCGACGCCTGCTCCGGCTGCATCTCGAGGACGCCACCGATGAGCCTCGGCGTCACGACCGCCTCGGCCAGGCCGCTGATCGAGACCCGCAGGGTGCCGGCGGCGGGGTCGGCGATGATCTCCTGGACCTGGATCAGCCCGCCGAGCAGGGTGTCGCCGGCCGCGCCCTCGGACTGGGCGGCGGCGGACATGGTCTGCTCGGAGACGAACGCGGTCCCGGTCAGCGAGTCCACGTAGGTCAGGTCGCCTTCGGTGCGCACGCCGTCGGCCCGGATGTCGATCTGCGGTGCCGGTCCGGTCGCGCCGTCGGCGGCCGAGCCGTCGGTGGTGATGCGCACGGAGCCGAGGTTGCCGTCGATGTAGGACAGGATCACCGGGCGCGCGCCGAGTTCGACCTGGGCGGGCGACCCCAGGCTGGCGGTCACCTCGTCACTCATGCGGTTCTTGATGGCGTTGCGCATGCCGAACTCGAGACCGACCAAGGCCGCGACGAGACCGACGGCGAGAAGCGCCGCGATGAGCGCGATCAGCGGCCCGCGTCCCCGCCGGCTCCCGCCCTCAGCGCCGGATCCGCCCGAACCGGGCCCGCCCGAGCGGGATCCGCCCGGGCTGCGCCCGGCCGTCCAGGGTCCACCCGTGTCGGAGGCGCCGGGGCCCTGCGAGCCGGTTCCAGGCGCTGCGGCGAACTGCGCGGTCTCGGCGTGCTGGACGCCGGGTCGGTCGTAGGCGGGGAGGCGTTGGGTGTCGTGCGGCTGCTGCATTCGTCCGATTGTCACCGATCCGGGCCGGGAGTGCAGTGCCCACGTCCCCGCCGCAGGTCAGCGGGCGGCGGTCCAGCGGCGCAGGTGCTGGTACTCGGCCTCGAACAGTCGGTCCAGGTGCCCCACGACGAGCTTCTCGAGCTTGCCGCCGAGCAGCGGCACCGACACCTTGACCTGACCGGAGACGGATTCGTGGGCCGCCCCGTCCCGGTGGACGGTCTCGGCGCCGCCGTCGATCATCCCGAGCCCACCGGCGGCCTCGGCGCGGGCCGATCCGGTGAACCGCTCGCCGTCGAAGTCGCCGAAGGTGCTGGTCCGGACGATCACCAGCTGCCCGGGCAGGACCTTGCGCGCCAGGTCGGGGATGTCGGAGTCGGGGATGTGCTGGGTGACGGCCACGGTGATCGTGTCGCCGGTGGTGGAGAAGTCGTCGAGGGTGTCCTCGGGGCTACCGACGGCGGCGATGCGGTCGCGCCAGAAGGCCTCGTCGCCGTAGGAGGTGAACACGTTCTCGACGTGCGTGTCGATACGTGCCGTGTGGGAGAAGCGGGTCGCCATGGGGTCAGACCCTACAAGCCGCCGGTTACCCTCGGTCGTGTGAACCCGTCGTCGCCCGACCCCGCCGGCACCGCGCCGACCCCCGCGGGCACCCATCCGCACCCCGCCGACCCGGTCGTCGCCGAGCTGTCCCACATCAGCGGCATCGACGTGGCGCCCGGTGCCCGCCTCGCGGACCTGACCACCCTGCGCATCGGCGGCCGCCCCCGCGCGCTGCTGGAGTGTGCGACCCCGGACGCGGTCTTCGCGGCGGTCCGCGCCCTGGACGCCGCGGACGTGCCGGTGCTCGTGTTGGGGGGCGGTTCGAACCTGGTGGTGGCCGGCGGCGACCTCGACCTGGTGGCGGTGGCGGTGCGCAACCGGGAGATCGACTACCTCGCCGGCCCGACCGAGGACCAGCTCGTCGTCCGCGCGGGCGCGGGCCTGACCTGGGACGATCTGGTCGCCGACACGGTCGCGCGCGGGTACGGCGGCCTCGAGTGCCTGTCCGGCATCCCCGGATCCGTGGGCGCGACGCCCGTGCAGAACGTCGGCGCCTACGGGGTGGAGGTCGCCCAGATCCTGCACCGCGTGCGCTGGTTCGACCGCGCCACCGGCGTCGACGAATGGGTCACCCCCGACGCCCTCGGCCTCGAGTACCGCACGTCCATCCTGAAGAACACCGACCGCGCCGTGGTCCTCGCGGTGGAGTTCCGCCTCGATCCCGCCGGACGCAGCGAACCGATCCGCTACGCCGAACTCGCCGGCCGCCTCGGTGTCGCCCCTGGTGACCGGACCGACCCGGCCGTGGTGCGGCGCACGGTGCTCGACCTGCGCCGCGGCAAGGGGATGGTGCTCGACGACGACGACTCCGACACCTGGTCCGCGGGATCGTTCTTCACCAACCCGGTGATACCCCAGGACGAACTCCCCACGGTGCGATCCCGGGTGGCCGCCAGGCTCGGCACCGCGCAGTCCGAGCAGATGCCCGCCTTCTCCGCACCCGGGGGCGTCAAACTCTCGGCGGGATGGCTCATCGAGCGGGCCGGTTTCTCCAAGGGGCATCCCTCGTCGTCGTCACCCGCTCGTCTCTCCACCAAACACACGCTGGCGCTGACCAACAGGGGTCAGGCCACCGCGGACGACGTGATCGCGTTGGCGCGCGAGGTACGTGACGGGGTGCGGGAGGCGTTCGGCGTGGAGCTGCACCCCGAGCCGGTGTGGGTGGGCTGCCACATGTGACCGCGCTCGGCGCAGCCGCGCGACCCTGATTCCCCGTTGCGGTGCCCACCCTGGCACGCTGGAGCCCGACCTTTGTGGTCTGTCCCGCCCCGTGCGCCCGATCCGGCGCCGCTCGTCGTTGGAGAAGCCCGTGGACCTGTTCGCGTATCCGGTGTCACTCGTCATGAAGTTCTGGCACTGGGCGCTCGGCTTCGTCGTGGACCCCGACTCCGGCATCGCATGGGTCGGCTCGGTGTTGCTGCTAGTGGTGACCGTGCGGCTGCTGCTCATGCGGTCCATGTGGCGGCAGCAGTACTCGATGCGCAAGATGGCGCAGCTCGCTCCCAAGATGAAGGAGCTGCAGCTCAAGTACTCCGGCCGCAAGTCCCCCGAGGACCGCCAGGCGCAGGCCAAGGAGATGCAGGAGCTGTACTCCGGCGCCGGCGTCAACCCCGCCGCCGGGTGCCTGCCGCTGCTGGTGCAGATCCCGGTGTTCCTCGGCCTGTACTACGTGCTGCTCAACTTCTCGCCTCCCGGCAAGTCCATCGAGGAGGCCTCGACCATGACCAACGGGGCGTTCCAGCCCGAGCAGGTCGCCTCCTTCCTCAACGCCGAGATCTTCGGGGTGCCCCTGGCGTCCTACATCCGGATGCCGCAGGAGGTCATGGACTCGCTGCACCCGGGGCTGCAGCAGAGCGACATCCTCATGCTGGCCGTGCCGCTGTTCGTCCTGGCCGGCATCGCCACGTTCATCAACATGTGGAACTCCTTCCGCCGCCAGAAGGCGGCCAAGGCGGCCGAGCAGGCGGCGATCGCGCAGGTCGAGGCCGAGGACCGCGCCGGCGGGCCGTTCGTCGACGGCGAAGTGGTGGAGATCGACGGTGAGAAGCCCGCCACCGCGGCCGACGCCGACGTCGGGTCGGAGGGCGGCTCCACTGCCGCCGACCGCCGCGATGGTACGGCCGGCACCCCGGGCACTCCCGCCACCGCGGGCGCTGCCGGCGCGGCCGGTCCGGGCGCTGGAGCAGGCGCTGATGCGGCGGCCAAGCCGCAGGACTTCCAGTCGATGGCCGAGTCCATGACCGAGTCGATGAACCAGTCGATGAAGATCATGATGTACCTGTTCCCGTTCTTCCCGATCGTGGGCGCGTACTTCTTCAACTTCCCCATCGCGATCGGCCTGTACTGGCTCACCAACAACATCTGGACCGCGGTGCAGTCGCACTTCTTCATGGAGCGGCTCGAGAAGGAACTGCCCATGAGCAGCCGCGAGGGCCTGCCGCCCAGCGCGTTCATGTAGCCCTCGCCGTCCCCCCTTCGCCGGCACACCCGCGCCGTCACACTCGCGCCGTCACACTCGCGCCGTCACACCCTCGGCAGGAGTCCCGGCCGGGTCTACGCTGGAGCCGTGGAGACCGCCGCTCCAGAGGTGAGGTTCCGTCCGCTGACCCGCGACGACCTGCCGACGCTCGCGCGCTGGCTGGCCGAGCCGCTCGTCGCACGATGGTGGTCGGAGAACTCGCCGGACCGGGTCGAACAGGACTTCGGCCCCTACCTCGATGACGCACAGACGGAATGCATCGCCGAACCGGCGGCACGCGGCAGGGGCGCCGGTGCGGCGATGGCGGCCCGGGCGGTCTCCGAGATCTGGGCTCACCACCCCGGCGCGAGCTGCGTGATCGTTCCCGTGAACATCGAGAACCCGCGATCCTGGGGTGCCCTGCTCCGGGCCGGGTTCCGGCGGTTGCCGGACGCGGAGCTCACGCCTGACAACCCCGGTGACACGCCCCTCCACGCGATCTGCCGCATCGACCGTCCCGCCCGCGGAGACGCCGGAACTCCGTGAACGGGCGCAGGGTCGTGGTGAGCGGGCGCGGGTTCGTGCAGAATCCGGCTCTTGCCGCCGCCGGGACCGCGGTGTAGCTTCAGCGTGAACGTCGGTCGGGCGCGCGGCGCGACTCCGGGGAGACCCGGGGCCGCGAGGGGCGCGGAGCCGAGGGGAATGAGACGAGGAGATCGAAGGACAGTGCTGAACCACAGGTGAGTCCCGGCCACACGCCACCTCTCCTGGAGCACGCATGTCTTTCCTCGTCCTGTCGGACGTCGCGTACGCGTTTCCCGACGACACCCCACTCTTCGACGGGCTCGACCTCGCCGTCGGTCCCGGCCTGACCTCCCTCGTCGGTCGCAACGGCGCCGGCAAGAGCACCCTGCTCCGCCTCATCGCGGGCGAACGTCGGCCGACGCGCGGGTCGATCACCGTCGACGGCGATCCGGCGGGCCCGCCCACCGTGGGATACCTGCCGCAACTGCTCGCCGACGCCCCGGCGGAGCGCACCCTCGCCGATGAGCTCGGCGTGGGCGGGCGACTGGAGGCGCTGGCGCGGATCGAGGCGGGGGAGGGCGACGACGACGACTTCGAGCTCGTCGGCGATGACTGGGCCGTGGCCGAGCGCACGGTCGCGCTGCTCGACGACCTGGGCCTGCCGACCGAGTTGGACCGACCCGTGGTGGCGCTGTCCGGCGGGGAGCGCACTCTGGCCGCGGTGGCGGGTCGACTGCTCGGGCGGCCCCGGGTCCTCCTGCTGGACGAACCCACCAACAATCTCGACGGGCGGGCGCGGGAGCGGCTGTTCGCGGCGATCGGCGGGTTCGTGGGCGGCGGCGATCGCGTGGTCCTGGTGGTGAGCCACGATCTCGAATTGTTGGACCGTGCCGGCAGGACGGTCGAGCTGCGGGCCGGCCGGTGCCGAGTGTTCGGCGGGCCGTACGCGCACTATCGCGAGGTGATCGAGACCGAGCAGGCGGCCGCGGTGCAGTCGCTGGCCGGGGCGCGGAACGATCTGCGCGCCGAGAGGCGGGACAGGGTCGAGGGGGTCGAGAAGGCGAGCCGGCGGGTCGCGCAGGGGCGGCGGGTGCAGGCGGCGGGCGGAATGCCCAAGATCCTCATGAACGCCCGTCGCGCGTCGGCGCAGGAATCGGCCGGCAGGTTGCGCGCGGTCCACGACCAGGGCGTCGAGCAGGCGCGGGAGCGGATGCGCTCGGCCAATGCCGCGGTCCGGCGCGAGGAGCGGCTGCGGGTCGAGCTGCCCGACCCAGGGTTGCCGGCCGGCCGGGTGGTGCTGGACGTCGATGACCCCGTCGCGGGCCGGGTCCATCTCGCGGGGCCCGCGCGCGTGCGCCTGGCCGGGCCGAACGGCAGCGGCAAGACGACGCTGCTGCGACGCCTCCTCGGCGCTCGCGGTCCGGACCGCGCCGGCGGCGTCGACGAGGGGTTCGTCGACGAGGGGTTCAACGACGAGGTGGTCCACGTCCCGTTTGCCCTGCTGCCGCAGGATCTGCGCGTCGAGCATCCGGAGTGGTCGGTCATCGACGCGATCCGAGCCGTCCGCCCCGCCGCGTCGGCGGAGGAGGCCCATGCCCACGCGGCGCGGCTGCTGTTCACCGGCCGGGCCGGGTTCCGCCGACTCGGCGACCTGTCGGGTGGCGAGCGACTCCGTGCGGCGCTGGCGGCGCGGCTGTTCGCCCGCCCGGTCCCGCAGTTGCTGGTCCTGGACGAGCCGACCAACAACCTCGACCTCGACGGTGTAGAGGTGCTCGCCGACGCGCTCTCGCAGTGGCGCGGTGCGCTGCTGTTGATCAGTCACGACGACGGATTCTGCGATCGAGTGGGGGTGGACGACGTGATCACCCTCGGCTGACCCCGCTCCGGCGGGGTGGACGCACGCGAACACACCTATCCCCGAGAGAGGGCCCACCATGCGCAAGCTCATTTACTACGTGGCCGTGAGCGTTGACGGTGTCATCGCCGACCCCGACGGCGGCGTCGACGCCTTCCCCGTCGAGGGCGACCACATGCCCTGGATCATCGAGCACTATCCGGAGACGATCCCCGGCCACCTGCGCGAGCCGCTCGGGCTGGCGCGGACCCCGCACCGGGCATTCGACACCGTGATCATGGGCCGCACCACCCATCAGGTGGCCGTGGACGAGGGACTGGCCAGCGGGTACCCGCACCTGCGCCAGTACGTGGTGACCCACCGGCCGGACGAGCTGCCGGCCGAGGAGGGGCTGACGGCGTCCGACGAGGACCCGGTGACGCTGGTCCGCCGGCTCAAGGCCGAGGGCTCGCCGCTGGCCATCTGGCTGTGCGGGGGCGGGATGCTGGCCGGGCAGGTGGTCGACGAGATCGACGAGTTCCGCCTCAAGGTCAATCCCGTCGTCCTCGGCGCGGGCATCCCGCTGGTGGCGCGGGCGACGGGCGGGCCGGGCGCGGCTGGCGGGGCGCTCCCGCTGGCGCTGACCCGTCGGACGCGTCGAGACTTCGAGAGCGGGGTGAGCTACGTGGAGTTCTCCCGCGGCTGATCGCAACGCCCGCCGCGCCGCTGCCTCCCCGCCACCGCGCCTGCCACCGCGCCGCCGTCGAGAAGAGTGTTTCGCGCGTATCTGTCGAGTAGAGGCGCGCGAAACACTCTTCTCGACGGCGAGGTGGCCAGGTGGCGCGGTGGCCCGGCGGCGTGGCGGCGCAGCCGGCGCAGGGTCAGACGGCGCCGCCGGCCACGGAGGGCGGGGTGCCGGTGTTGGTGGAGGAGTCGGTCTCGCGGGCCAGGTACTCCTCGATGCGGAACCAGTCGTCGGCGGCGCGCTCGGCGATGGTCACCAGGGTGTTCATGTTGGCGACCTCCTCGACCTGCTCGCGGAGGAACCACAGCATGAACTGCTCGCCGAGCGGGTCGGATTCGGCGCGGGCGGCCTGGAACATCGCCTCGATCTGCCGGGTGACCTGCTTCTCCTGCTCCAGTGCGGCGCGCAGCGCATCGGCGGGACCGCGGAACTGGGCCTCCGGCGCGGGCACGGCCGGGATCGTCACGGCGATCTCCCGGTCGAGCATGTACTGGACCATCATCATCGCGTGGTTCCGCTCACCCAGGCTGTGCGAGTAGAAGCGCGACGCCAACTGCGGTAGGTCCTGCGCGTCCGCCCACACGGCGATCGCGATGTACTGCTGACTGGCGGCGAACTCGTGACCGACCTGAGCGGAGAGGAGTTCGACGAATGAGTTCTTGTTCCTGGCCATGGAGGAGGCCCCTTTCGGTAGGGGGCCAGCCTATGTTCGCCGGCGACGTTTCACCAGGTCAGTAAGCCTAACCTGGGTACACCATGGCCAGCCTCACCTACCGCACATCAGCCCCGGTGGGCGCGCATCGCGGAGTGCTGGTCCCGCGGCTTCACCACGATCTGGTCCAGGTTGACGTGCGAGGGCCGGCTCGCCACGAACCCGACGATCTCCGCCACGTCCTCGGCCACCATCGGGGTGAGCCCACGGTAGACGGCGGCCGCCTTGTCGTCGTCGCCGTCGAACCTCACGCGGGAGAACTCGGTATCGACCATGCCGGGCGCGATCTCGGTGAACCGCACCGGCTGGCCCAGGTGCTCCCCGCGCAACGTCCGGTGCAGGACCGCTTGAGCGTGCTTGGCCGAGGTGTAACCGGAGCCGTTGTCGTACGACTCGAGGGCCGCGATCGAGGTGATGGTGATGACCAGCCCGTCGCCCTTATCTACCAGCACCGGCATGAGACCGCGGACCATGCGCAGCGTGCCGATGACGTTGGTCTCCCACATCCAGCGCCACTGGTCCTCGTCGGCGTCCATCACACTGGTCGTGCCCTTGGCGCCGCCCGCATTGTTGACCAGCACGTTCAGCCGGGGGATGGCCGCGCAGAACGCCTCGCACGAGTCGGCGTCGGTGACGTCGAGGGGCAGGGCGGTGCCGCCGATGTCCGCCGCGAGCGCCTCCAGCCGGTCGACCCGCCGCGCCCCGACGACCACGTGGAACCCGAGGCCGGCCAGCTCGCGCGCGGACGCCTCACCGATCCCCGACGACGCCCCCGTCACCACCGCGATGCGGGTCTCGGCGGGCAGGGCGGCGAGCCGCTCACGGGCGGCGGAGTGGTCGATGCTCATGGCCTAGAGACTAGGCGGCGGGTCCGACACGGTCGATGGGGGAGGACGACGACGACGAGGTCAGCGACCCCGACCAGTGACCATTTCGACGAGTCCGCGCACCGCGCCCTTGGCCATGTCGGCCTTGGAGAAGTAGTCCTGCCAACCGCACACCCGGCCATCGCGGACCTCGAGGCGGCCGCACACCCAGAAGCCGACGCGGAACCGCCCCACCCCCAGGTAATCGGTGCGCTCGGTGAGCACCACGACGGGGGCCGCCGGGTCGGTCGGGTCCGCGGGCGCCGACACCGCGAGGTGGTGGATCTCCACGCCGAAGCGGATGCTGCGGTTCATCGAGGAGATCGCGCCGACGACCGCGCGCTTGCCCCGGATGGTCGGCAGGCCGATGTTGGCCCACCAGACGTCCTCGCTGAGCAGGTCCGCGGCGGAGGCGGTGGAGCCGGTCATCAGGGCGTCGAAGAACGTGCGGACCACGACATCGGGGTCGGTCCGGGTGCTGGTGGCTGCCATTGCGCAACGGTAACCGCCGCGGGCGGGGTCTGGGGGCCGGATCGCGGCGATCGGCTCTGGCACCATGAGGTTCATGACCTCAGCCTCCCCCTCCGCCTCGCCAACCGACGCCCGTACCGACGCCCCCGCCGCCTCGACGCCCGCGCCCACCCTCCCTGCGCCCGCCCTCGCCTCGGCCGTTTCGTCCGACGGCACCGCGATCGCCTACCGCGTGCTCGGTGACCCCGCCGCCCGGCCGCTCGTGCTCATCCACGGGTGGGCGCAGTCGAGCGCGAGCTGGGGGCAGGACGTGCTGAACGACCTGGCCCGGCGTTTCCGCGTGGTGGCGATCGACCTGCGCGGCCACGGGCACTCCGACGTCCCGGCCGGCGGCTACGACTCGGCACCGCAGTGGGCCGACGACGTCGAGGCCGTCCTCGACTCCGCCGGGATCACCGAGGGCTCGGGCGCGATCCTCCTGGGTTGGTCCTACGGCGGGGTCGTGGTCGCGGACTACCTGGCCGCCCGCGGTGAGGGCCGGGTCGGCGGGATCGTGCTGTGCGGTGCGGTCACCTCCCTCTCCCGCTCGGCGGGCGGCGCGATCGGCCCGGCCATGAAGGAGGTCACCTCGGGCGGGGCGTTCGACGAGAAGCCGTCGGTCGCGCTGGCGGCGTTCACCAGCTTCGGAGCAGCCATGATGCGCTCGGGATCGGGCTCGGACGGGCAGCGGATCCTGGGCCTGTCGCTGGCCACGCCGCCGACGGTCCGGCAGGCGCTGCTCACCCGCAAGGTGGACAACGACGACACCCTGCGCGGCCTGTCGATCCCCGCGCTGGTCATCCACGGCGCCCACGACGGGGTGGTGCTGCCGTCGGCCGGGCAGGCGAACGCCGAGATGATCCCCGGCGGCCGCTACGTCGAGTTCGCCGAGTCCGCGCACGCGCCGTTCCTCGAGGAGACGCCGCGCTTCCTCGCCGAGCTCGACGAGTTCGCCGCCTCCCTGTAGCCGTTCGTGGCGGGCGGGCCCGGCGCGCTGGAGCCCACCTCGTCGTCGTCACCTCAGGGCGGGCGGGGGCACGGGCGACGTGCACCCCGGCGCGGGCGGGGGCACAATCGGACGGGTGACCGTAACCGACCTCGACCCCGGCGCCGCGCACCCCCTGCCCCGGCGCATCGCGGTCCTGTCCTTCCACACCTCGCCGCTCGCCCAGCCGGGCACGGGCGACGCGGGTGGGCTCAACGTCTACGTCCTGCAGACCGCGCGCCGCCTGGCCCGCCGCGGGGTGGAGGTCGAGATCTTCACCCGCGCCACCCACTCGTCGCAGCCGTCGGTCGAGCAGGCGGGCGACGGCGTGCTGGTCCGCAACATCGTGGCCGGACCGTTCGAGGGCCTGCGCAAGGAGGACCTGCCCACGCAGCTGTGCCCGTTCGTCGCCGGCGTGATGCGGGCGGAGGCCGGGCAGGCGCCGGGCCACTACGACCTCATCCACTCCCACTACTGGCTCTCGGGCCAGGCCGGGCTCGTCGCGTCCGAGCACTGGGGGGTGCCACTGGTGCACACCGCGCACACCCTGGCGGCGGTGAAGAACGCGGTCCTCGCCGAGGGGGACACCCCCGAGCCCGAGTCCCGGCGGATCGGTGAACAGCAGATCGTGGACGCCGCCGACCGGCTCGTCGCCAATACCACCGACGAACTGCGCGAACTCGTCGACTACTACGACGCCGACCCCGCGCATGCCGACGTCGTCCCGCCCGGCGCCGACCTCGAGCAATACACCCCCGGCACCCAACGCGGGACCGAGCGGGCCCGCCGCGCGCTCGGGCTGGGGCAGCATTCCGAGGTGATCGCCTTCGTCGGCCGGATCCAACCGCTCAAGGCGCCCGACGTGATCGTGCGGGCGCTGGCCGAGATGGTGCGCGCCCAGCCCCGCCGCGATGTGCGTCTGATGGTCGTCGGTGGGCCCAGCGGGTCGGGGCTCGAAAGGCCGCGCTCGCTGATGGAGCTGGCCGAGGAGCTGGGTGTGGCCGACCGCGTGTGCTTCCTGGCGCCGCGCCCGCCGTCGGAGCTGGTGGACGTCTACCGCGCCGCCGACATCGTGGCGGTGCCGTCGTACTCGGAGTCGTTCGGGTTGGTGGCGCTCGAGGCGCAGGCGTGCGGCACCCCCGTGGTCGCGGCCGCGGTGGGCGGGTTGCCGACGGCCGTCGGCGACGGCCGGACCGGGATCACCGTCGACGGGCACGATCCGCGGGAGTGGGCGCGCGTGTTGTCGGGATTGTTGGACGACGACGAGCTGCGCCTGTCGATGTCGCGGGCCGCCCCGGTACACGCCTCCGGGTTTTCCTGGGACTCCACCGCCGACGGGCTGCTGTCCTCGTATGCGGGCACGATGGCCGCATACCGGGCCCGACGTGCGGAGGCCACCGCGTCCTGATCTCCCGTCCGCAGGAGCCGCCGCGTCGAATCGCCTACGAGGCCCGGCCGACGCCTGGCCCGGCCGACGACAAGTCTTTGCCGACGACAGGCCCCAGCCGACGAGAAGTCCCAGCCGACCACCCCGAAGGAGTCACGATGATCGACCCCACCGAGAGCAAGCGCATGGACGACGACGGGCCGGCCCCGCACCGGGACGATGTCGACGCCCCGACCGTCGAGCGGATCCGCAACTTCCTGGTGGAGCGGGAGATCGAGTCGACGCTGGCCGACGGACGCACCTTCGTCGTGATCCTGCCGGGGGAGAAGCGCCTGAAGACCGCGTGCCACCTGACGGTGAACCGGGAGAGCGTGCGCATCGAGGCGTTCGTGTGCCGCCGACCCGACGAGGACTTCGAGAAGGTCTACAACTACCTGCTGCGGCGCAACCGGCGGCTCTACCAGGTGGCCTACACGCTGGACAACAACAGCGACATCTACCTCGTCGGCCGGATGCCGCTGGTCGCGGTGACCGAGGAGGAGCTCGACCGCGTGCTGGGTCAGGTGCTCGAGGCCGCCGACCACGATTTCAACGTCCTCATCGAGCTGGGCTTCCACACCTCGATCCGCCGTGAGTGGGAGTGGCGCGTGTCCCGGGGCGAGCCGCTGCGCAACCTCGACGCGTTCCGCCACCTCACCGAGGACCTGCCCCAGCCCGAGTAGCTCGGGGCCGGGACAGCGCGCTGGTCAGGCGTTGATCTGCTGCGCGACCTTCTTGCGCAGGACCTTGCCCATCGGGTTGGTGGGCAGTTCGTCCAGTTCGACGAACTCGCGCGGGACCTTGTACCCGGCCAGCGAGCCCTTGCAGTGCGCGCGCAGGGCGTCGGGGTCGAGTGAAGCGCCGGGCTCCAGCACGACCGCGGCGATGACCTTCTCTCCGCCGTCGGAACTCGGGCGGCCCACCACGGCACAGTCCGCGACGCCCGGGGCCGTGCGCAGCACCGCCTCGACCTCCGACGGGTAGACGTTGAACCCGCCGGTGACGATCATCTCCTTGATCCGGTCCACCACGTGCAGGAAGCCGTCGCCGTCCTGGACCACGACGTCGCCGGTGCGGATCCAACCGTCGTGGAAGGTCTCGGCGGTGGCCTTCTCGTTGCGCCAGTAGCCCGGGAACACCTGCGGTCCTTTAACCAACAGTTCACCGGGCTCGCCGGCCGGTGCGTCGACCGAGGGGTCGTCCTTGTCCGCGACACGGATATCGGTGTCCGGGAACGGGACGCCGATGGAGCCGGCCCGCCTCGCCGTCGACATGGGGTTGCCGACGGTGATGGGGGAGGTCTCGGTCATCCCGTATCCCTCGACCAGGAGGCCGCCGGTGGCGGACTCCCACCTCTCGATGAGCTCGGCGGGCAGGCTCATGGCGCCGGACAGCGAGTGCCGGATGCCGTGCAGCGGGATCTTCCGCTTTTCGGCCTCCTCCAGGATCTTGGTGTAGATCGGCGGGACGGCCGGGATGAAGGTCGGCAGCTCCTTCTTCAGGATCGGCATGATGAGGTCCATGTCGGGGGTCGGGACCAGTTGGAGCCGCGCGCCCTCGGCGATCCCGAACACCACGCACAGCGTGACGCCGTAGGCGTGGAACATCGGCAGGGAGGCGAGGAACTTCTCCTCGCCCGGCGTGAGTTCGGGAACCCAGGCGCGACCCATCTTCGCGTTGGCCACCAGGTTGGCGTGGGTGAGCACGGCGCCCTTCGGGGTGCCGGTGGTGCCGGAGGTGTAGAGGATCAACGCGGGATCCTCGGCCGCCGGCCGCGGGTACGAGAAATCCAGCTCGGCGCCCGTCTCGAGGTCCGCCCAGTCCAGCGTGCCGGGTGCCGGCCGGGAGAGCTTGTCCCGGGAGGCGCGCAGTGACGGCACCGGCAGGTGCTTGAGCGCCAGCCTCTTGGCGGCGGGGAGCTCGTCGAGCAGGTCGACCGAGATGATGTGCTCGATCGCGGTGCCGGGCCGGTCGGCGAGGTCCCGCACCACGGGCGCGACGACGTTCCAGGTCACGACCACCTTCGCCCCGTGGTCGGCGAAGGGGCCCTCGAGCTCGTCGGCGGTGTACAGGGGGTTGTGCTCCACGACGATCGCACCGATGCGCAGGGCCGCATAGAAGACCGCGACGCCCTGGGGACAGTTGGGCAGCAGCACGGCGACGCGGTCGCCGCGGTCGACGCCCAGGCGCCGCAGGCCCTCGGCGGCGCGGCGCACCCGCCTGCCCAGGTCGGCGTAGGTGGTCAGGCGGCCGAAGAACTCGGTGGCGGGCCGGGACGAGTAGGAGCTCACGGCGTCGTCGAACTGGTCGATCAGCGTGGTGGTGCCGTAGTCGAGATCCTGCGTGGTCCCCGGCGTGTAGTGGACGGTCCACGGCCGCCCGGTCGATTCGGGGGTGTCTCCGGCGTGTGCGGTCATGTCTGCACCGTAGTCCTCGGAGCGCGGGTCATAATGGCCGTATGGCTTACGGAACACTCGTCCTCCTGCGTCACGGGCAGTCCACGTGGAACGCATCCAACCAGTTCACGGGCTGGGTCGATGTCGACCTCACCGATCTCGGTCGGGAGGAGGCGGTCCGCGGCGGAAAGCTCCTCGCCGAGGCCGGGATCCTGCCGGACATCCTGTACACCTCGCTGCTGCGTCGCGCGATCACCACCGCGAACATCGCGCTGGACGCCTGTGACCGCCACTGGGTCCCGGTGATCCGGCACTGGAAGCTCAACGAGCGTCACTACGGCAAGCTCCAGGGCCTGAACAAGGCGGAGATCAAGGACCAGTTCGGCGACGAGCAGTTCATGTTGTGGCGCCGCAGCTACGACACCCCGCCGCCGCCGATCGACCCGGCGGGCGAGTATTCGCAGACCTCCGACGTGCGCTACGCGGACCTGCCGGAGGTGCCGTTGACCGAGTGCCTCAAGGACGTCGTGGACCGGTTCATCCCGTACTACGTCGCCGAGATCGCCCCCAAGCTCGCGGAGGGCAAGACCGCGATGGTGGCCGCGCACGGCAACTCGCTGCGCGCCCTGGTCAAGCACCTCGACGGCATCTCCGACGAGGATATTGCCGGCCTGAACATCCCCACCGGGATCCCGCTGGTCTACCACTTCGACGAGACCGGGCTGGTCGCCAACCCGGGCGGCACCTACCTCGATCCGGAGGCCGCCGCCGCGGGTGCGGCCGCCGTGGCCAACCAGGGCGGCAAGTAGTAGGTGAAGGCCCGGTGAACGGGTCGCGAACCCCCGGCAGCCTGCGAACTTCGCGCAGGTGGCCGGGGGTTTGGCGATTCGGGCGCCGGAACGCCACACCGTAGGATCGGGGTCGTGCAGGTCAGTCTGGGGATCTTCCTCGCGATCGTCGCCGGGATCATCGGCTTCATCGTGGGCGGCTTCGTCGTCCCACTGATCCACCGACGCGGTGAGCGTCGGCGCGCGGAGCAGGCCGGGCCCAGCCGGCTGGATGTCCTGCGGGGCGTCTATCAGCAGGCGCCGTACGCACTGGCGGTCGTGGATCGCCACCAGGACGTGGTCCTCTACAACCGTCGTGCAGCGGAGTTGGGGATCGTCGATGACCGCCTGCTGGTGGAGCCGGTCTGGCGCGCTGCCCGGTCGACGTTCACGGACGGCCACCCCACCCGGTTCGACCTGCCCGCCAAGATGGCCCCCGGCCGCCGCCGCATCCCGTCGGTGAGCGGGCGCGGGGAGATCCTCGAGGGCAACGGTGAGCAGTTCGTCGTGGTCTTCGCCGACGACGACTCCGAGCACCGTCGTATGGAGGCGGCCCGCCGCGACTTCGTCGCCAACGTGTCGCACGAGCTCAAAACCCCGGTCGGGGCGATGGCGGTGCTCGCCGAGGCGCTGCTGGAGTCCAAGGACGACCCGGAGTCGGTCGAGTACTTCGGCGGACGCGTGGTGAGCGAGGCCCAGCGGCTCGGCAAGATGGTCTCCGAGCTCATCGAACTCTCGCGCCTGCAGGGCGCCGAGCGGATCCGCGACCCGGAACCGGTGGACGTGGACGACGTGGTGGCCGAGGCCCTGCGTCGGTCGGCGTCGGCGGCGGAGGCGGCCGGGATCGAATTCATCACTGATGCGCCGTCCGGGCTCGAGGTCAAGGGGGACTGGACCCTCCTGGTCACGGCGGTGTCGAACCTCATCTCGAACGCCATCAACTACTCGCCCGACCACACCCCGGTGTCGATCACCCGGTCCGCGACCGGGGACACCGTGACGCTGCGGGTCACCGACCGCGGGATCGGCATCGCCCCGGAGCACCAGGCCCGCGTCTTCGAGCGGTTCTTCCGCGTCGACAAGGCCCGTTCCCGCGCCACCGGCGGGACCGGGCTGGGTCTGGCGATCGTCAAGCACGTCGCCCAGAACCACAACGGCGCCGTCAGCCTGTGGAGCCGCCCCGGTACGGGGTCGACCTTCACACTCGAACTTCCGGCTCATGTGGAGCCGGGTGGCGCCGGGGGGACCCCCGGCGCTGAGCACGCCGACCAAGGAGAGGACCAGGTGCCGTGACCAGGGTGCTGATCGTGGAGGACGAGGACTCGCTGGCGGATCCGCTGGCGTTCCTGCTCCGCAAGGAAGGCTTCGAGGTCACCGTCGCGGGGGACGGCCCGACCGCGCTGGAGAACTTCGAGTCCGAGGGCGCGGACATCGTGCTGCTGGACCTCATGCTCCCCGGGATGTCCGGCACCGATGTGTGCAAGCGACTGCGGACGACGTCGACCGTCCCGGTGATCATGGTGACCGCCCGCGACAGTGAGATCGACAAGGTCGTCGGCCTGGAGCTGGGCGCCGACGACTACGTGACCAAGCCGTACTCGGCCCGCGAACTCATCGCCCGCATCCGGGCGGTGCTGCGCCGCGGCGCCGAGGCCGAGGCGGAGCCGGTCAGCGACATCGGCGTCCTGGAGTCGGGGCCGGTGCGGATGGACATCGAGCGGCACACGGTGCTGGTCCGCGGCACGGCCGTCACGCTGCCGCTCAAGGAGTTCGACCTGCTGGAGTACCTGCTGCGCAACTCGGGCCGGGTCCTCACGCGCGGACAGCTCATCGACCGGGTGTGGGGGTCGGACTACGTCGGCGACACCAAGACCCTCGACGTCCACGTCAAGCGTCTGCGCTCGAAGATCGAGTCCGATCCCGGCAAGCCGGTGCACCTGGTGACCGTCCGCGGGCTGGGCTACAAGTTCGAGGGCTGACAGTGATGATGTGTGTAGTGGTTCTTCGGGCGGGTCTGACTCACGGGCTGACCGTCGCGGTGGCTGACTAGAAGCGGATTTGTCGGCCCGCTCGGGGGATCGCTACGCACGCGACCGGACGGGCGTTTGTGACCTCATAGGAGCTTGGTTCAGAAGCCCCGCCACTGTCTTGTCCGCCCGCCTGGCCGGCGCGTGCTGCCCCACCGGGATCAACGAGAAAGGCAGCAGTGACCATGATGTCCGATCAGCACGTGCATGTCATCGCCGGAGTGGATACGCATGGCCAGACCCATCACGCGGCGGTGATCGACTCCCTCGGGCGGCATCTGGCCGACCGAGAGTTCCCGGCCACGGGTTCCGGGTACCGGCAGCTACTTTCATGGCTCGGCGGCCACGGCACCGTGCAGGCCGTTGGGGTCGAGGGCACCGGAGCCTACGGCGCCGAGCTGTCTCGGGTGCTGGCCCGGGCCGGACTACCGGTGGTCGAAGTCGACCGACCCGACCGCAAGACCCGGCGGATGAAGGGCAAGTCCGACCCGATAGACGCCTATGCCGCTGCTACCGCGGTCGCCTCCGGGCGTGCCACTGGCGTGCCGAAGACCCGCGACGGGATCGTGGAGGCCGTCCGGGCCTTGCGTGTGCCTCGGCGCTCCGCGGTCAAGGCCCGCACCCAAGCGATCAACCAGGCCAGGCAGCTGGTGATCACCGCTCCGGAGGAATTGCGAGCCCAGTTGCGTGGCCTGCCCGCCCGCGAGCTGGCCGCAGTCTGCGCCCGGTTCCGTCCCAGCGACCTCGCTAGTCCCCTCGGCGCGACCAAGGCGGCACTACGCATTCTGAGCCGCCGGATCCTGGCACTGAGTGAGGAGATCGCCGACCTCGACGTCGAGCTAAAAGCCCTGACCGCGCAGACGGCTCCGACCCTGATGAACCGCATGGGCGTGGGACCTGACGTCGCCGGGCAGCTTCTGGCCACCGCGGGCGACAACCCAGACAGGCTGCGCTCCGAAGCGGCGTTCGCGCACCTGTGCGGCGTGGCCCCGATCCCTGCCTCTTCAGGACGACGAGACCGACACCGACTCAACCGCGGTGGCGACCGGGCCGCGAACCACGCCCTGCATACCATCGCACTGAGCCGCATGCGATGGGACGAACGCACCCGCTCATACGTTCACCGACGAACCGCGCAAGGCCTGTCCAAGAAAGACATCATGCGCTGCCTCAAACGCCACATCGCGCGCGAGATCTACCATGCCCTGATCAACGACCTGCAGGCTCGCGACCCCGCCACCAAAGCACCGACCACCGCCGACCTCGCCAAAGCCGCTTGACATCCATAGGAGCATCCGCCCCCGCTGGATTCCGGACTTTCCCGGTCAGGTCTCGCTGGCTCGTTCGGTCTGCGCCCGCTCGGTCGCCGGGTGCACGGCCACGATCCCGAGCTGCCGCCGACGCCGGCACGCCGCGGCGAGCACCTCGTAGCACTGCGCGCCCAGGAGCTCGACGAGTTCGTCGTGCAGGGAGATGTAGACGGGGTCGACGCCGACGTGAGCCTCGGGCGAGCCTGTGCAGTACCAGTCGAGGTCCAGCCCGCCCGGGCCCCAGCCGCGGCGGTCGTACTCGCCGACGCGGGTGTGGAGGATTTCCACCTCGTCGGGACGGGTCTCCCATTCGCGGGTCACGTGGATCGGCAGCTGCCAACACACGTCCGGCTTGGACTCGGGCAGGCTCCGCCCCGTCCGCCCGGCCAAGTGGTGCAGGGCGCAGCCCGACCCGGTCGGCCATCCGACGTCGTTGAAGAATACGCACCTCCCGCCCAGGCGGCGCGTCCTGAGAGCGGGCTCCATCTCGCCGTCGTCGCCGGTCAGTTCGTCCTCCTCCAGCCACGCCTCCTGCGCGGCCCCCTCCGCCGTCGCGGCGGCGTGGGCGGCCTCGCGGTGCTGCCATTCCTCCGGACGCAGCAGGGCGACGTTGGCCTCGAGCCGTTGCCGGTCGGAGTCGTCGGAGAGGAAGGCGCCGTGCGTGCAGCAGCCGGAGTCGGGCTGGTCGCGGTCGATGCCGTGGCAGGCGGGCGTGCCGAAGACGCACGTCCACGACGACAGCAGCCAGGTCATGTCGGCGGAGATCAGATGTTCGTCATTCGCGGGGTCGGGGAACGTGTACCACTCCCGCGGGAAGTCGAGGGGGACCTCGGGCTGAGGGGCGCCCGGGGTCGGGGGGCGTTCGGTGGCGGTCACAACCTGCGACCGTAGACCGTTTAGGGTGGTCGTGTGAGATTAGGTGTCCTGGACGTGGGAAGTAACACGGTCCACTTCGTGGTGGTCGATGCCCACCGGGGTGGTCATCCCACGCCCATGAACGATTCCAAGACCCGGCTACGCCTGATCGAGTACCTGGACGACGACAACAACATCTCCAAGACCGGCATCGCCCGGCTCATCGACGCGGTCAACGAGGCCGCCGAGCTCGCCGAGGCCACCAAGTGCCGCGAGGTCATGGCGTTGGCCACCTCCGCCGTGCGCGACGCGGCCAACTCGGACGACGTGTTGGCCAAGGTGGAGAAGGAGACCGGCATCGAGCTGCGGGTGCTCTCCGGTGAGGACGAGGCGCGCATGACGTTCCTCGCCGCGCGTCGGTGGTACGGCTGGAGCGCGGGGCGGATCATCAACCTCGACATCGGTGGTGGGTCGTTGGAAATGACCCACGGGGAGGACGAGCTGCCCGAGCAGGCGTTCAGTCTGCAGCTGGGCGCCGGCCGGCTCACCCACGACTGGTTCAAGACCGACCCGCCGGAGCGCAAGCGCATCAACCAGCTGCGTGACTACATCGACGCCGAGCTCGACGGGCCGGCCCGGGAACTCCGGGCGGCCGGTGAGCCCGACCTCGCGTGCGCCACCTCCAAGACGTTCCGTATGTTGGCCCGGCTCACGGGTGCGGCGCCGTCGTCGGAGGGCCCGCGCGTGGAGCGGGTCCTCACGGCCGCCGGTCTGCGGCAGGTGATCGCGTTTATCTCCCGCATGACGGCCGCCGACAGGGCAGAGTTGGAGGGCATCAGCTCCGACCGCTCGCATCAGGTGGTGGCGGGAGCGCTGGTGGCGGAGGCGTCCATGCGTGCGTTGGGTCTGGAAAGTGTGAAAATCTGTCCGTGGGCTCTGCGAGAGGGGCTCATCCTGCAGCGTCTCGACCGGGACGTGGGCGGCGACGGGAAGGGGAGCTGACGATGGCCGAGGATTCAGACGGTCAGCAGATCACCGTGGCGGAGTTGCTCAAGCGCATGGGCGCGGAGCAGCAGGACGCCCCGGCCGGGCGTCGGCGTCGCCGGGCCGACGAGGGCGGCGGACTCAGCGTCTCCGAGCTCACCGGTGAGATCCCCAAGATCACCGACGACACCGTGCTCGGTGGTCGCGCGGCGCGGCGTCGGGCGCGGGAGGCCGAAGAGGCCGCGGCCGCCGGTGGCGACGCCGAGCGGGACGCGGAGTCGGGTGCCGACGGTGGTGCCCCGACGGGCGCCGGGGAGACCCCGGGGACGACGACGAGGTCGTCCACCTCTGAGGCCCCGCAGACCCCGCGGCCCTCGGGACGGCGGCGGGCCCCGGAGGCAGGGGCGCCCGCGTCCACGCCGGCCGGGTCGGCCGAGAAGTCGTCCGCGGCGAAGGCCACCACGCCATCGGGCACCACCACGCCGCCGGCCTCGTCGACGGCCACCACGACGCCGTCCACCCCGCCGTCGGCAACCACACCGCCGGCTTCGCAGCAGGCCACCACGCGGATGCCGGCCGCCTCACCGCAGCAGGCCCCGACGTCGGCGACTCCGTCCGCGCCCGCCCCGTCGCGCTCCGCCTCCGATGACGCCGGCCAGCAGGGAAAGAAGGGCGGTCTGCGCGGGCTGTTCGGCCGCAAGCGCAAGGATGCGGAGCAGTCGGGGTCCGACGCTCCCGCCACCCGCCCGACGCCCGCTGATCGTGGGGGCGTGGGGCCCGCCGGCGCCGCGGCCGCAGGTGTTGCGGGCGCTGCTGCTGCCGGTGTCGCCGGCACCGCAGCCCCGGGCTCGGGCGACAAGTCAGCTCCGTCCGCAGCGGCCGGAACGGCAGACAAGGCCGCGCCGGCCTCGTCCACCGCCCCGGCGGTCAAGCCCGGCACCGACAAGCCCGCCACCGCCAAGCCCGCCACCGGCAAGTCCGGTACCGACAAGTCTGCCGCGACCTCCGGTTCTGCCGAGGTCGGCAAGGCTTCCGGGGCCACCGACACGGCCGTCACAGCAGACAAGCGCGTCACCGAGAAGTCCGCCGGGACCCCCGCCGCTCCGGCGGCCGACAAGCCCGCCGCCGCAGACAAGCCCGCCGCAGGGGCCGATGCCTCCGCATGGGGTGTGCCGTCGGGCAGTGGCTCGACCGCCCGCCGCGCCCCCGAGGCGACCGCCGAGCAGTCCGACGATTCCGACTCCGCCACGCGCGGGGGTGCCCTGGGTGCGGCGACCGCTGCCGCCGCCGGAGGTGCGGGAGTCGCGGGAATGGCCGCGGCAGTGGCCGGCGCGGGCACCGGAACCGAGCGGCCGAAGCTCGACGAGACGAAGTCCGGCGCGGCGCAGACCGACGCGGCGCAGACCGAGGCGACGAAGGCCGGCGCAACGACAGCGGACCAGCAGCCGGTCGCCCGGCCCGGGGCCGACGCCCCCGTCGCCGACCGGACGAGCACAGACCAACCCGGCGCCGACCGGGCCGACGCTCCGACCCCCGCGCCCGCGTCGCAGCAGACCCCGGCGGAGCCGGACAGCTCGCAGTACCGTGACATCGACGACGCCCCCGGCGGAGCCGAGCCCGAGCGGTCGCCGGCGTCGCAGTGGCTGATCCTCGTCGCGCAGGTGCTCGCCTCCGCGGTCGCGGGCGCGGCACTGTTCATCGGCTTCCAATTGCTCTGGCGCGACCTGCCGTGGGTGGCCTTTGCGCTGGCGATCGTCGTGATCGTCGGACTGGTGGCCATGGTCCGCGTCCTGCGCAGGAGCAACGACTCCGTCAGCATCGCCCTCGCGGTGATCGTCGGCCTGGGCGTGACGTGCGGGCCACTCCTGCTCAGACTCGTCTCCTAGCCGCATCCCGGCCACGACCCGCACCCCGCCCGCGCCTGCTCCAGGTGCGGGCGGGGCCGTTTCAGCCGCGGTGCGCGAGCGGGAACCGGCGACGGGCAACCGAATCCCTCCCGCCGCCCATCCGATGTCGCTCCACCCACCGGATGCGATAGGTGGAGCGACATCGAATAGGCGGCGGTGGCGGCGGGCGCGATTCGATGGGTGGCGCGAGCGGGCGGCCCCGTTCGACCGCGGCCGGCGGGCAGCCCCGTCCCCCGCGGCCGGCGGCCGGCCGCGCACGCGTGTGGCACTGTAAAGGGCATGACGAGAATCGCAGTGGTCGGTGGCGGACGCATCGGCGAGGCCCTCATCGCGGGACTCCGTGAGGCCGGGACCGAGCCGTCGGACATCGTGGTGATCGAGGCCGTGGAGGCCCGCGCCGAGCAGTTGGCCAAGAAATACAACATCCTGTCCACCAGCCTCGACATCGGCTGCGAGGGCGCCGACGTGATCGTGGTTGCCGTCAAGCCCCAGGACGTGCCGGCGGTGGTCGGCCGCATCGGCGACGCCATCTCCGACAGCGTCCACGAGTCGATCGTGGTCTCGCTCGCGGCCGGCGTGCCGACGACCGTGCTGGAGAACAAGCTCAGCGCCGGCTCGCCGGTCGTGCGGGTCATGCCCAACACGGCGATGCTCGTCGGGCACGGCGTCTCCGCGCTCTGCAAGGGCCGCTATGCGCGCGATGAGCATCTCGAGCAGGTGTCCACGATCATGGAGAGCGTGGGCCTCGTCGTCGTCGTCACCGAGGCCCAGATGGACGCGGTGACCGCGGTGTCCGGGTCCGGCCCCGCCTACTTCTTCCTCATGGCGGAGGCGATGGTCGACGCCGGCGTGGAGCGCGGGCTGCCGCGCGACGTGGCGCTGAAGCTGGCGGCCGGCACGGCGCTCGGCGCGGGCGCGATGCTCACCGGCGGCGGCGAGGGACCCGCCGAACTGCGCTACAACGTCAGCTCCCCGGGCGGCACCACCGCCGCGGCGATCCGCAGGCTGGAGGCCGGGGGACTGCGCTCGGCGGTGGCGGACGCGGTCGAGGCGGCGGCGTCGCGGTCGCGGGCGTTGGCACTGGCCTCCACCGATGGCGACGACGACGACGAGATCGACTGACCCCGCCACCCGGGCCCGTCGCCGAGGCGACCGAACGGGCCGGGTGTGCGCGTACCGAACCGGCCCGCCGGGTGAGATGTGACCCACCCGGCGGGTCGCTTATGTAGCACAAGCCCAGTTCAGGGCGGGTGAGGCGCGGATCGGGCGGCGTGTCGTCGATGTAATTCGCCCACTCCCGTCGCATTGATCACACCATTCACGCTAGGCTCATACCCAGCACGTGCGTGTCCGTACCGCAGGAGGGGAAGCCTGCGGCACGACGCGTGCCACGAAGGGTTGTGACGATGGCGACTACCGACAAGACCGATAGCGGCGCACAGGCGGCGGGGGGCTCGCAGTTCCTCACCGTGGCCGAGGTCGCCGCGCTGATGCGCGTGTCCAAGATGACGGTCTACAGGCTCGTCCACTCGGGCGAACTGCCCGCCGTGCGGGTGGGGCGGTCGTTCCGGGTCCACTCCAAGGCCGTGCACGAGTACCTCGACACGTCGTACTTCTCCGCGGGCTGACGCACTGAACCGCCCCGGCGGGGCGGTGTCCGGCCCGTTTTCGTGGCCGCGGGGAGCGAGAGGTAGTCTGGACGGGTTCCGTCCCGGCTTTCGAGCTCGCTCTCAGGCGCCGGAGCGCAAGTCAAGGCCCTTCGCGGGCTGTAAGGCCCCAGACCAGTAGTCGACAGGTAGGTGACCCCGATATGGGTTCTGTGATCAAGAAGCGCCGCAAGCGTATGTCCAAGAAGAAGCACCGCAAGATGCTCCGCCGGACCCGCGTGCAGCGTCGCAAACTCGGTAAGTGAGTCCGGCGGCGCCTCGGTAGCGCCCGGACTCACGCCTGTAGCAGATGCCCGTCACCGACAGTGGTGGCGGGCATCGGTGTATTTCGGGGCGGGGTGTCGACGCGGGGTGGGGCGTCGACCCGGGGCGGGGCGGGTCAGGGCGGGTCAGGGCGTTGTCCGGATCGCGCGGGCTGTGAGGTCCGCGCACATGGGCAGGGGGGTCCGCAGTTAGACTCGGGCGGGTGGACACCGAACTGCCCGACCGTAGCCCGGCTCGTGCCGTCGCGGTCGTGGGCGGCAGCCGGTATCTCGGCGCCCACCTGGTCGGCATGCTGCTGCGCAACGACTCCGTCGAGCGCGTCCTGGCGATCGACTCGGTCAAGCCGTCGCCGCAGCACCGCCGACGGATGCGCGACGCCGAGTTCGTGCGCCTCGACCCGCAGTCCCCGCGCCTGCAGGGGATTCTGCGTGAGGCCGGCATCGACACGGTCGTGCACGCCGGGCTGCACCACACCGATTTCGCCCCCGGCGGCCGCGCGGCCGTCAAGGAGGCCAACATCATGGGCTCCATGCACGTGATCGCCGCGTGCGGACGGGCCGCGACGGTCAAGCGGTTCGTGCTCATCTCGTCGACCTCGGTGTACGGCTCCTCGGGGGTCGACCCGGCGATGTTCACCGAGGACATGGCCGCCCGGCGCCTGCCCGGTGGCGGCATCCCCCTCGACCACTCGTCGGTCGAGGGCTACGTGCGGGGGATGTCCCGCAAGCGCCCGGACATCGACGTGACGATCCTGCGCATCCCGGCCATCCTCGGGCTGCCCGAGCCCACGGTGGTCGGCGAGCTGCTGCTGCCGTCGGTGGCGCCGGTACTGGCCGGGTACGACCCGCGCATCCAGCTGCTGCACCCGCAGGACGCACTCGATGCGCTGCTGCACGCCGCGACGGGGGCGCCCCCCGGGACGTACAACATCGCGGCCGACGGCATCCTCACCCTGACGCAGGCCATCCGCCGCGCCGGCCACATCCCGCTGCCGGTGATGCCGCAGACGTTCAAACTCGCGGCGCGGTTGCTCTCCAGCCAGGGACTGCGCGACATCGGGCCCTCGCAGCTGCGCTACCTGCGGTACGGCCGCACCATGGACACCACCCGGATGCGCACCAGGTTCGGGTTCACGCCCCGGTACACCACCGAGGAGGCGCTGCACGCCTACCTCGTCGACTCGGGGGCCGAGCCCCTCGTCACGCGCGCCGCACTCGAGCGCAAGACCGCCAAGATCGCCAGCAGACTGCCCGGCCCGGTGGCCAGCCGACTGCGCGCGGGCGTGAACTCGACCATCGGCGAGCTCGAGTCGATAGGGGCCCTGCCGGAGCCGATCGAGCCCGATTCGAACCGGCCGGAGACGAACGAGCCCGACCCGATCGAGGAGGGGGCGCCGTGAAGGGCCCGGAATTCGACCTGTCCCAACCACTCGGCGGCCCCCGCTGGGGAGAGGGCCGACGCGACGCCCCCGGTTACCGAACCGTCGGCGAGGGCTTCGTAGGGGAGACCACCAACAGCGATGCCGCGGCCACCGAGCTCGGCAGGATCGTCGACAGGTTCCTCACCTCCCTGCGCAGCTCGATCGGTCAGGTGGTCGACGCACTGCCCCTCGACGCCGAGGTCCTGGCGCCCGTCCGCGAACTGACCCGCGGTGTCGACACGATGCTCGCGACCGGCGACGTCAGCGCCCTGTCCACCCTCGCCGACGCCGTCAACGCCGCCGGCGAGCTCTTGGCCACCCGTGTCACCGGCGGGTACGAGGTCGACGAGTTCGGGTTCGACGAGCACTTCCACACCAACGTGTGGCTGCCCCTGTGGCGGCCGCTGTTCGAGCACTGGTTCCGGGTCGAGGTGATCGGTGCCGAGAACATCCCCGCCGACGGCGCCGGCCTGATCGTCTCCAACCATGCCGGCGTCCTTCCGCTCGACGGGATGATGACCACCGTCGCCGTCCACGACCACGCCGGACGCGCCCTGCGTCTGCTCGCCGCCGACCTGGCCATGTCGCTGCCGGTGTCCGCGCCGCTGGCCCGCCGGGCGGGGGCGACCCTGGCCTGTGCCGCCGACGCCGAGCGCCTGCTGGAGAGCGGTCACGTGGTGGCCGTGTGGCCGGAGGGCTTCAAGGGGCTCGGCAAGCCGTTCGCCGACCGCTACCGCCTGCAGCGCTTCGGCCGCGGCGGGTTCGTGGCCACCGCCCTGGCCGCTGGCGCGCCGATCATCCCGTGCTCGGTGGTCGGCTCCGAGGAGATCTACCCCAAGATCGGTGAGGTCCCGGCGCTCGCGCGGCTGCTCGGCCTGCCGTACATGCCCGTCACGCCCGCGTTCCCGCTCCTCGGCGCGCTCGGCGGCATCCCGCTGCCCACCAAGTGGACGATCGAGTTCGGCGAGCCGATCGAGACCTCGCACCTGGGGCCCGACGCCGCAGAGGACCCGATGGTGGTCTTCGAGATCACCGACCAGGTCCGGGAGACCATCCAGAACACGCTGTTCCGCAACCTCGCCCGCCGCGGCAGCGTCTTCTTCGGCTGAGCCGGCGGCGGGGGAGCGCCCCGGCGCGGGCCCGCGTCAGAAGATGCGGCGCACCCGGTCCATCGCGCGGCTGCCGTAGTAAGAGCGCGCGGCCGCCCGGGCGCCCGCGAGCCCGCCGACGGCGAGAACACCCGGCATCGCCTTCTTCGCGGCCTTGCGGACGGTGCGGAAGTCCTTGATGTTCCAGCCGTTCTCCGAGGCGTACTTGCGCAGCTTCGAATCCGGGTTGATGGCGACCGGGTTGCCCACCATCGTGAGCATCGGCATGTCGTTGAAACTGTCCGAGTACGCGTAGCACTTGGCCAGGTCGAAGCCCTCGGCCTCGGCGAGCTTGGCGATCGCGTGCGCCTTGCCGGGCCCGTGCAGGATGTCGCCCACGAGCCGGCCGGTGTAGACGCCGTACTCCTCCTCCGCGACCGTGCCCAGCGCACCCGTCAGGCCCAACCGGGCGGCGATCACCCGCGCCAGCATCACCGGCGTCGCGGTGACCAGCCAGACCTGCTGCCCGGCGTCCAGGTGCATCTGCACCAGCGAGCGGGTGCCCGGCCAGACGCGGTCGAGCATCGAGGTGTCCACGACCTCCTCGCTCAGTTCGGTCAGTTCGGCGACGGTGCGACCCTTGACGAAGCTCAGGGCCTTGTCGCGTCCGGTGGCGACGTCCTCGGCGTTCTCCTCCCCGGAGATCCGGAACTTGGCCTGCGACCACGCCAACCCGGCGACGTCGCGCGCGGTGAAGAAGCGATGCTTGGCCAGCCCGCGGGCCAGCAGGATGATCGACGCGCCCTGGATGAGGGTGTTGTCCACGTCGAAGAACGCCGCGACCCGCGGGTCCGGCACAAACGGCTCGAGCGACTCGTCGGTCTCGGCGGCGGCACGGTCGGCGGCGGCACGGTCGGTTGCCGCACGCTCCGCGACGGCGTCCGCGGGGCGGTCGGCGACGGCGGTCCCGGCGCCCGCGCCCGCGCCCGCGCCGGACCCCTCGCCCTCGCCCTCGGCGGGGTCGTAGTCGGCCAGCGGCGGGCCGGGCTCGGCACCGGGCTCGAGTTTGACGGCGTGCTGGGCAGAGGCCTCACCGGCGCGCCGCTGGATCCGCGCGTCGCGGCGCCGCCACAGCAGCCGACCCAGAGCCGAGCCGAGATCGGCACGACCGGGAAGCCGCGGGCCGGACCGGGAGCGGTGGGACTCCACCGGTTCGGCGGCGTCCTCGGAGGCCTCGCCGCCGGGGGTGGGCGCGTTGTCGTCGTCGTTGTCGTCGGCGTCGTCGTTCACCGAGCGGGAGTCGTTCACCGGGCGGGACCTCCTCAAGGGGCGCGGGGACCCCATCCTAGGGCAGCCCCGAGGGGGTGGTGCACTATCGAGCCATGGTGCACACGGTGACCCTGTTGACCCGCGAGGGCTGCGGCAGCTGCGTCCGCGTCCACGGCCAGTTGATCCCACTGTGCGAGGGTGCGGGCGCCCGGCTCGAGGTGACCGACGTCGACCACGCCGCGGACCGCGAACTCGCCGCCGAATACGGCGACCGCCTGCCGGTGGTGTTGGTCGACGGCGCGGAGCATTCGTGTTGGGAGGTCGACGACGACGAGCTGCTGGCCACCCTCGCCGGGGCCGGCCCGTTCCCGGGATGGGACTGAACCGGCCGACGGGCGCGGGCGGTGCCGGGGGTGCGCGCGGCGGTGGCCGCGACGGTGGGCGGTCACTCCTCCCGCGGCGCGTCGCGCAGGTCCCGCAGGATGGTCGCGTGCCGGAGCAGGAACGCGCCCTCGTCGAGCTTCTTGCGCCGCAGCCACCCGGTGACCTCGCTGTTGTGCTTGCTCGCGTTGCACGACGCGCAGGCCGGGACCACGTTCTCCAGGGTGTAGCGCCCGCCGCGTGAGATGGGCTGGACGCAGTCCTTCTGCAGCGCGGGCCCGGTCGCGGAGCAGTAGGCGCAGGCTTTCCACGCGTCGAGGATCCGGGCCCACTGCGGGTCGGTGAGGTCGTTGTCCACGCGGGACAGGCGCCGCTGACGACGCTTCGCGTACCGGGCGCGGGTCGCGGCGGACATGGTCGACGAGGACCTGCGGCGAGGGGGCACGGATGTCACCGTACTGCGGTCCGTGCGGTTCACGGTGCGCGCGGGAGGGCGGCCGGATATAGCATCCGCCCCTGTCACGGTTTTGTCCCGGGGTGTCAGGCGGGTTACGGTGGAGCCCGTTACGGGTCGTACGCAGGCTTGAGGCCACGGCCGTCCCGGCAGGGTGTTTCCGCCATGGGAGCGCCTTGTACGCAGCCGTGCACACCGACGGGAGACGACCGACTGTGGACCAGCGTTCCGCGAGTTCGTCCTGCGGGGCCCCGTCTGTTCTCCGACCGTCTCCTCGCCGAGTTGACGAGTTGGCATCCATTCTGGCATGGGCCCCCGAGGCCCTGGCGTCCGGGGGTCGGTTGTGAGCATTCTCCTGGTGGGGCTGTCCCATCACAGTGCGCCGGTGTCACTGCTCGAGGCGGTCGCCGTCTCCGAGTCCGAGCGCGACGGGCTCACCGAGGAACTCATCGCCGGCGAGAACGTCGACGAGGCGATGATCGTCACCACCTGCAACCGCGTCGAGGTCTACTCCGCCGTGGACGCGTTCCACCCGGCGCTCGACGACGTCGTGACCCTGCTCTCGCGCCACTCCGGCCTGGGCGCCGACGAACTGAGCCGCCACCTGTACGTGCGCTACTCCGAGTCCGCCGCCGAGCACCTGTTCTCCGTGGCCTCGGGGCTGGACTCGATGGTCGTGGGCGAGCAGCAGATCATCGGCCAGATCCGTACCGCCTACCAGTCGGCGTCCGAGATCGGCGCGGCCGGCACCACTCTGCACCGGCTCGCCCAGCAGGCGCTGCACGTGGGCAAGCGCGTGCACACCGAGACCGGCATCGACTCGGCCGGCGCGTCGGTCGTGTCCGTGGCGCTGGACCGCGCGGCCGAGATCCTCTCGGACGGCGCCAGCCGCAGTCTCGACGGACGCCGGGCGGTCGTGCTCGGGGCCGGCGCGATGGGCGGCCTGGCCGTCGCCCACCTCGGCCGCGGCGGGATCTCCCACATCGAGATCACCAACCGCACCCCGGAGCGCGCCGACCGGTTGGCCGAGATCGCCGGCGACTCCGGCACCCCGGCCACGGCCTTCCCCCTCGACGGGCTCGCCGAGGCCGTCGCCCGCGCCGACATCCTCTTCACCTGCACCGGGGCCGTCGGCACCGTCGTCACCCTGGGCGACGTGCACACCGCGCTGGCCCGCCGCGGCGACCGCGGCCCGCTCGTCATCTGCGACCTCGGCATGCCGCGCGACGTCGACCCCGCCGTCGCCGGCCTGCCCGGCGTGACCGTCCTGGGAATCGAGGCACTCAAGGCCGACCCCGCCACCTCCGCCGCCGCCGCGGACGCCGACGCCGCCCGCACGATCGTCGACGCCGAGCTCACCGCGTACACGCAGGCCGAGCGCATGGCCGGCGTCGGGCCGCTCATCGGGCAGCTGCGCGGGCGCGGTGGGCAGGTCGTCGCGGCCGAGATGCGCCGGCTCGAGTCCCGGCTGCCCGACATGGACGAGAAGGTCCGCGACGAGGTCGCCAACACCGTCCGCCGGGTCGTCGACAAGCTTCTGCACCCGCCCACGGTGCGGTTCCGGGAACTCGCCGCCCAACCGGACGGCGAGAACTACGCGGCGGTCGTACGCACACTGTTCGACCTGGACAACACGGTGGACGGTAGAAGCGAGGAGGCGTCATGAGCAGGACCCTGAAGGTGGGCACGCGGGGCAGCACCCTGGCCACCACCCAGGCCGGGCACGTCCGCGACGCCCTCATCGCCGCCGGGTACCCGGCCGAACTGGTGATCGTGCGGACCCGCGGCGACGTGGTGATGGCGCCGGTCGAGCGCATCGGCGTGGGCGTGTTCACTCTCGAACTGCGCGCCGCCCTCGAGCGCGGGGACTGCGACATCGCCGTCCACTCGTACAAGGACCTGCCGACCGCGCCCGACGACCGGTTCGCCCCCATCGCCGTGCCGCCGCGCGTCGACCCGTCCGACGTGCTCATCGCCCGCGACGGGCTCACCATGGACACGCTGCCCGAGGGCGCCCGGGTCGGGACCTCCGCCCCGCGCCGGCGCTCCCAGCTCGCGGCCCTGCGCCCCGACCTCGACCTGCACCCCCTGCGCGGGAACATCGACACGCGGATGGGATACGTCACCAGTGGCGACCTCGACGCGGTCGTCCTGGCGGCGGCCGGCCTCGACCGCACCGGTGTGGGAGAGCGTGCCACCCACCGGTTCGGCATCGACGAGATGCTCCCCGCCCCCGCGCAGGGCGCCCTCGCCGTCGAATGTCGCGCCGACGACACCGAGGCCGCCGAGGCCCTCACCGTCGTCGACCACCTGCCCTCGCGGGTCCGGATCACCGCCGAGCGCAGGCTGCTGCGCGACCTCGAGGCCGGCTGCACCGCCCCGGTCGGCGCGCGCGCCGAACTCGACGGCGCCGGACTCGACAGCGGTGGCGAACTGACGCTGCACGCGGTGGCGGCCGCCCACGACGGCTCCACCGTCCTGCGCACCCACGGCACCACCGCCACCGCAGACCACCCGGACGGACCGATCGCCGCCGCCGACGAGCTGGGCCGCCGACTCGCGGCCGAACTGCTCGACCGCGGCGCCCGTGACCTCATGGCCGCCGAACCGCCCGAGCAACGCGCCCCACTCGTACCGAGGGAATCCACGACGGCGCCACCGACCGTCACCGATCCCTGATCCCCGAACTCCCATCTCGCGCGCAGCCAGCGCGCGGCACCCACCCCACGGAGAGACGAACAATGACTCGAGCACGCACCACCCGCCCCGGAACCGTCCGCTTCGTCGGCGGCGGTCCAGGCAACGCGGGGATGCTCACCTGCCGGGCCCAAGAGGTCCTCACCGGCAACCCGCTGGTGTTCGCCGACGCCGACGTCTCGGCCGACGTGCTGGCGTTGGTCGCCACCGAGGTCCCGGTGCCGCAGGAACTGCTCGACGCGCGCCGGGCCGAGATGGACGCCGCCGTGGCCGCCGAGGACAAGGCCGAGATCAAGCGTCTCAAGGCCCTGCCCGCGCCCACCGCCGCCGACGTCCGCCCCGTTCTCGGTGAGCCCGCCGCCGTGGCCAAGCAGCTCGTCGCCGAGGCCAAGAAGGGTCGCGACGTCGTCCGTCTCGTCACCGGCGACCCCATGACCACCGACGCCACCGTCACCGAGATCGCCGCCGTCGGCCGCACCGTCGTGCCGTTCGAGGTCGTCCCCGGCGTCGCCGAGGCCACCGCCGTGCCCGCCTTCGCCGGCATCGCGCTCGGCTCCGGCTACGTGTTCGCCGACGGCCGCGGCAAGGTCGACTGGGCCGCCCTCGTCGGCTCGCCCGGCCCGATCGTCCTGCGCACCACCGGCCGGCACCTCGCCGAGGCCGCCTCCAGCCTCGCCGAGCAGGGACTCGCCGCCGGCACCCCGGTGACCGTCACCTGCTCCGGTTCGCTCTGCGCCCAGAAGTCCGCCGACGGTACCCTGGCCACCATGGCCGAGGTCGGTCGCGACATGGACGGGGACCTGGTGGTCACCATCGGCAAGTCCGCCGGTGAGCGTCACCGCCACCAGTGGTGGGAGTCGCGCGCCATGTTCGGCTGGAACGTGCTCGTGCCCCGCACCAAGGCGCAGTCCGCCGAGATGAGCGACCGCATCGCCGAGCACGGCGCCGTGCCCGTCGAGGTGCCCACCATCGCCGTCGAGCCGCCCCGCAGCCCCGCCCAGATGGAGCGCGCCGTCAAGGGCCTCGTCGACGGTCGCTACCAGTGGGTCGTGTTCACCTCCTCCAACGCCGTGCGCGCCGTGTGGGAGAAGTTCGTCGAGTTCGGCCTCGACGCCCGCGCCTTCTCCGGCGTGAAGATCGCCTGCGTCGGCGAGGGCACCGCCGCCCGCGTCCGCGAACTGGGCATCCAGCCCGAGCTGCTGCCCAGCGGCGAGCAGTCCAGCCTCGGCCTGCTCGAGGTGTTCCCGCCCTACGACGACGTGCTCGACCCCGTCAACCGGGTCCTGCTGCCGCGCGCCGACATCGCCACCGAGACCCTCGCAGAGGGCCTCACCGGCCGCGGCTGGGAGATCGAGGACGTCACCGCGTACCGCACCGTCCGCGCCGCCCCGCCGGCCGCCGAGATCCGCGAGATGATCAAGACCGGCGGGTTCGACGCCGTGTGCTTCACCAGCTCCTCGACCGTCCGCAACCTGGTCGGCATCGCCGGTAAGCCGCACGCACGCACGCTCATCGCCTGCATCGGGCCGCGCACCGCGGAGACCGCCGCCGAGTTCGGCCTGCGAGTGGACGTCCAGCCCGAGAACGCGTCCGTCCTCGACCTGGTCGACGCCCTCGCCGCGCACGCCGACCAACTTCGCGCGGCCGGCGAACTGCCGCCCCCGCGCCGCCGCGCCCGGCGCCGCTGAGCCGCAGCCCCGCCGCCCGCACCGCCAGCACCGCCTGCCCCGCCCGGCCGACCAGCCGCGCGGGGCAGGCGCGTGTTCAGGGGTCGACGAGCCCGCGTCCCGGCGCAGCGCGGGTGAGCGCCGCGCCCGACCACCGGCGACTTTCGTACAGTGGGGGTCGTGACGACACCGCCAGACGAGACCACGTCCGTTCCCGCGCCGCTGGTGCGCCCGCGTCGACTCCGCTCGACGCCGGCCATGCGCAGGCTCGTCGCCGAGACCACGCTCGCCCCGCGACAGCTGGTGCTCCCCGCGTTCGTGGCCGACGGGATCGAGGCCCCGCGCGACATCTCGTCGCTGCCCGGGGTCGTCCAGCACACCGTCGACTCGCTGAGGCGCGAGGCCGTCGCCGCCGCCGAGGCGGGGCTGGGCGGCATCATGCTGTTCGGCGTGCCCCTCGACGCGGACAAGGACGCCACCGGCAGCTGCGGCGCCGACCCCGACGGCATACTCAACCGCGCGCTGTCCGCCGTCCGCGCCGAGGTCGGCGACGACCTCGTGATCATGGCCGACACCTGCCTCGACGAGTTCACCGACCACGGCCACTGCGGTGTGCTCGGCATCGACCCGCGCGGCGAGCAGATCGTCGACAACGACGCCACGCTCGCCGCCTACAACGACCTCGCCGTCGCCCAGGCCGCCGCCGGAGCCCATGTCGTGGGGCCCAGCGGGATGATGGACGGCCAGATCGCCGCCATCCGCGAAGCCCTCGACCGCGAGGGGTACCAGGACGTCGCGGTGTTGGCCTACAGCGCCAAGTACGCCAGCGCCTTCTACGGCCCGTTCCGCGAGGCCGTCGGTTCGTCCCTGCGCGGCGACCGGCGCACCTACCAGCAGGACCCGGCCAACCTGCGCGAGTCGCTGCGCGAGGTGCAGCTCGACCTCGAGGAGGGCGCCGACATGGTGATGGTCAAGCCCGCCATGTCCTACCTCGACGTCCTGCGCCAGACCGCCGAGATCTCTGACGTGCCGGTGGCCGCCTACCAGGTCTCCGGCGAGTACGCGATGATCTCCGCCGCCGCCGAGCGAGGCTGGATCGACCACGACCCGGCCGTCATGGAATCGCTGACCTCCATCCGCCGCGCGGGCGCGGACATCGTCCTGACCTACTGGGCCCTGCACGCCGCGCGCCTCCTCGCCGACGGGTGGGGGTCCCGGTGACCCGCGGCAGCGGGCCGTGGCGCCCGCCCGCCCGGACCGGACCGGGCCCCGATGCGGGAGGCGCCACGGGGGGAGCCCCGCGCCCGGCGAGCCGCCCACCGACCCCGGCATCGCCCCGCCCGCCGAGCCGGCCGGTCCGCCGCCGGAGGAGATCCACACCGCGTGGGTGCTGTGGCTGGCCGCCGCCGCGTTCGGACTGCTCGGCATGCTGATCAACTCCGCGACCGCCAGCTTCGGGGACCTGCCCACCGCCACGCGGGACGCCTTCCGCGACGCGGTCGCCAACACCGGGTCCGCTGACGTCTCCGTCGAGAGCATGTTCTCCATCGCTCTGGCGGCCGGGGCGGTGCTGGCGCTCATCGTCGCCGCCGTCACCGTGTGGCTGGCCTTCCGGCTGCGAGCGGGCAAGGGGTGGGCCCGCACGATGCTCGACATCGTCGCCATCTTCCTCGTCGTCGACGCCGTGTCCGTGGTGATCGGTGTGTTCGGCGGAGTCGCGACCGCGGGGGAGCGGGGAGACGTCATCAGCTTCGTCGTCATCGCCCTCCAGATCCTCGCCGGACTGTGCGCCGCAGCCGCCGTGTGGCGCCAGCACAAGGCCGAGGCCATCCAGTACACGACCCCGGGAGGCGGCGCGCGTGCCGGCAAGTGAACCCACCGCCGCCCGGCCGGGAATCGAACCCGAGGGGCCGATCCTGTACGCCGAGGACGGCTGGAGCTGGGCCTGGATCCTCGCGGCGCCCGCGTTCTGCGCCGCTGCCGCAGGGTTCGAGCTCGCCACCGGCGCCCCGGTGCACTGGCTGATGCTCACCGTCTGCGCGATCGCGACCGCCCTCTGCCACGGCGTGATGATCGCCGCCACCCGCGTCCACGGTCGTGTCCGCCTGACCCCCGACGTGTACCTCCAGGGCACCGAGGAGCTCGAACTGCGCCGGATCGAGGAGGTGCTGCCCCTCCCCGCCGCCGACGACTCCGTAGCTTCGTGGGAGACGGCCCGACTCCTCGGCGAGCTGCGGGAGATGCCCCGCCGGCGGGCGGCTGTGGGTCTGCGACTCGACACCGGGGGCGAGGTCCGCGCCTGGTCCCGCGACCCCGCGGCCCTGCACGCCGCCCTGGCCGGCGCTGTCGACAGTCTCCCGCGCGAGCCGGGACCCGAGTGAACTCGCGTCGCCTCGGCGTGGCCGCGGTCGCCTGCGCTGTACTCGCCGTGGTGCTGTGGTGGTTCGCCAGGGACATCGTGACGGGCGCGCCGCCGGTCATCGACCCGCCCGTCGAGGGCAGCATCGAACGCATCCACACCGATCCCCGGCTGCTCCTGGCCGCGACCGTCCTGGCGGGGCTGACGATGGTCCTGACCACCCTCGCAGTCCTCCGGCGCGCCCCCCGGGTCGAATCCTGACAGATCTACTTCTGCCAGGGCTTTTGCGGGCGCAGCGAACGCCGCGGTAACGATCGGATGACGGTTTTCTGAGTGTGCCCGGGGCGGTGCGTCGTGGCGTCGGCCACAGGCTACATTTGGAGCGGTTCGGACGTATGTGACGCTCGTAAAAATGAGTGGTCGATGCGTCCGATTCGCCGGAGTGACGCCTACAGCACAGGGAAACGGGGATCGGTGCAGCCTTCCAGCACTTTCGTTGGCACCACCGCGGTCGTGGGAGCGATCGCACTTCTGGGATCGGGAGTGGCCTCGGCCGCCCAGGTCGAATGGCAGGACTGTACCGAGATGCTCGGCATCGAGGCCGAGTACGTCCCCGCCGGTCTCGAGTGCGGAACCGTCGAGGTCCCCGTGGACTACACCGCGCCCGACGCCGCCAAGACCCAGATCGCGCTCACCCGCATCAAGGCCTCGTCCGGCCAGGCGCGCTCCACCGTGTTCGGCAACCCCGGCGGGCCCGGCAACTACGCCCTGAACTTCTGGAGCCCGGCCCTCGACGGCGCCAACCCGGCCGGCCTGTACGAGAACCACGACCTCGTGGCCGTCCAGCCCCGCGGGCTGTACGGCTCCAATCCCATGGTCTGCAACGTGGACTACGTGGGCCCGAACACGGTCAACCCGCTCCACGACGCGTGCTACGGGACCGACCCCGAGTACATGAAGTCCATGACCACCGAGAACGCCGCCCGCGACATGAACGCGGTCCGCGAGGCGCTCGAGCTGGCAGAGGTCGACTACGTGGGCGTGTCCTACGGCACCGCGATCGGCACCGACTTCGCCACCCTGTTCCCCGAGGCCACCGGCCGTATGGTGCTGGACTCCAACACCCACCCCGACTGGCGTTGGAACACACAGGCAGAGCAGGGTGCGCTCGCCCAGGAGCAGCGGGTCAACGACATCTTCGCCTGGATCGCCGAGCGCGACGACTACTACGGCCTCGGGGACACCCCGCTGAAGGTCTTCCACTCCTGGAAGTGGGTCACCGACCAGGAGGTGGGCGGCCCCGCCAACCTCACCCCGCCGCCGGCGCAGACCGGCGACCTGCCCGTGGAGCTCCGCGGCAGCGCCGTCGAGAAGCCCGCGCTCGACGTGATCAACGGGACCGCCCCCGCCCGCGCACGCGTCGAGGGGTTCGCCCGCGCCGCCGCGCTGCAGGGGCTGACGAACAACGCCACCACCGGGCTCTACGACGCCACGGTCGGCGCCACCTACTCCGAGCAGGCCTGGCCGATGCTCGCCCACATCCTCAAGTACTACAACGACGGCGGCACCATCGCGCGTGCCGACTACGAGACCGTGGCCCTGATGCTGGCCGCGCAGGAGAACCGCTCGCCGGTGTACCGCACCGACATCGAGATGAACTCGATCATCACCTGCAACGAGACCGCTGCCCCGGCCGACCAGCTGGGAGTCATCGCGGCCAAGGCCGACAAGTACACCGGCGGCAACCGCCTCACCGCCCGCGCCGCCGTCGAGGCCGCCGGCGACGACTGCGTGGGCTGGCAGCCGGTCGCCAAGACCATCAGCCCCAACGGTGACGCCCTCGACGAGAAGCCGCTGGTGCTGCACTCCGAGGACGACGCCATCACCCCCATCGCCGGCGCGCACCGCGTGGCCGAGGCCATGGGTGGCGCACTGGTCACCGTCGGTGGCGGCGACCACGGCACCTTCCGCATGGGCAACGAGGCCATCGACAAGCTCGTGATGGAGTTCCTGGAGACCGGGGTCGCCGTGCCGGGCCACGTCGCGGGCAAGCCGTCGCCGGAGCCGCTGCCGAAGTGGGGCCAGGCCGAGCGCATCGCCGCCGCCCAGCAGGGCATGTCCGCTCCCGTCGCCGGTGCTGACGACTGGTACGGCACACATCGCGACGCCGGTACCGGCGCCGTGAACGCGGCCGGCACCGGTTCCGTCGGGGCCCCGGCGGTCGGCTCCGTCGCCGCGCCGACGCCCGCCTCGGGGTCCGTCGCCGCGCCGGCGCCCGCACCCGTACCGCTGCCCACGCCGCAGGAACTGCAGCAGCAGGCGGAGACTGCAGTCGCCGACGCGGAGAAGGCGGTACACGAGTTCGCCGGACAGGTCGACGCCGCCGCGAAGTCGCTGTTCGCCCCCCTCGCCCCGCCGGCTCCGCCGCAGGGCTGAGACCGCGAGGGGGTGCTCGCGGCCGGACTTTGAGACACTGGTCCGGTGACCTCTTCGAGTGATGCCTTCAAGACCCCGTCCGGCATGTCCGGCACCACCCGATCGGCCGAGCTCTTCGCCGAGGCCTGCGAGCTGATCCCCGGCGGAGTCAACTCCCCGGTCCGCGCCTTCAACTCCGTCGGCGGAACCCCGCGTTTCATGCGTGAAGCGCGGGGTTCCCGCATGACGGACGTCGACGGCAACACCTACATCGACCTCGTCTGCTCGTGGGGCCCCATGATCCACGGGCACGCCCACCCCGAGATCGTCGACGCCGTCCGCGACGCCGCCACCCGCGGACTGAGCTTCGGCACCCCGAACGAGGGTGAGGTCGACCTCGCCCGCGAGATCGTCGCCCGCACCTCCGTCGACGAGGTGCGCCTGGTCAACTCTGGCACCGAGGCCACCATGAGCGCCGTGCGCCTGGCCCGCGGATTCACCGGCCGCTCCAAGATCGTCAAGTTCTCCGGGTGCTACCACGGACACGTCGACGCACTGCTCGCCGACGCCGGGTCGGGCCTGGCCACGTTCGCGCTGCCGGACTCGCCCGGCGTCACCGGCGCGACCGCCCACGACACGATCGTGCTGCCGTACAACGACATCGACGCCGTCAGGGTGGCCTTCGCCAACCACGGCGACGAGATCGCCTGCGTGATCACTGAGGCCGCCGCCGGCAACATGGGCACCGTCCCGCCGCTGCCCGGCTTCAACGAAGAACTGCGCACCCTGTGCTCCGACAACGGGGCACTGCTCGTGATGGACGAGGTCATGACCGGATTCCGCGCCGGGGACCGCGGCTGGTGGGGGATCGACGGTGTCGCCGGCGACCTGACCACCTTCGGCAAGGTCATGTCCGGAGGACTGCCCGCCGCCGCGTTCGGAGGTCGCGCCGACGTCATGGCCGCCCTCGCCCCCGCCGGCCCCGTCTACCAGGCCGGCACCCTGTCCGGGAACCCCGTCGCCGTGGCCGCGGGTCTGACCTCCCTGCGGCTGGCCGACCACTCCTGCTACTACACGCTGCAGACCAACGCCGACCGGCTCGAGGCGCTGATCAGCAACGCTCTGCAGGCCGCGGGTGTCGCGCACACCATCCAGCGGGCGGGCACCATGCTCAGCATGTTCTTCTCCGAGGATCAGGTCACCGACTACGCCGGGGCCAAGGCCGCCGAGACCTTCCGCTACGCGCCGTTCTTCAACACGCTGCTCGACCGCGGCATCTACGCTCCGCCCAGCGCGTTCGAGACCTGGTTCGTCTCCACCGCGCTCACCGACGACGACTTCCAGCACATCTCCGACGCGCTGCCGGTGGCTGCGGAAGCTGCCGCCGCGGCGTCCGCCCCGGAGACGGGCCGATGAGCAGCAGCGGACGAGGACTGCGCGGGCGGCTCGCCGTCCCGTCGACGGGACCCACCTCACTGCCGATCCCCCTCCGGGGAGATCATCCCGCCCCCGCCGTGGCGCCACCGTCGCTGGGCGGGTCCGGGGCCACCGCGGCCCCGGCTGAGCCTCCCCTCGAGTCGCAGCCGGAGGGGTCCGCGGCCTACGGGGCCGAGCCGGGGACGATCGCCGCTCCGGGGCAGCCGGTCTCATCGTCGTCGACCCCCCGCGACACCTCGGCCCGCGCCGGCGAGACGCAGACGATCGTGCACCTGGTGCGTCACGGTGAGGTCCACAATCCCGAGGGCATCCTCTACGGGCGGCTGCCCGAGTTCCGACTGTCCGAGCTGGGGCGGAGCCAGGCCGAGACCGTCGGCCGGGTGCTGGGGCAGGGGCACGACATCGTGTCGATCGTCGCCTCGCCGCTGCAGCGTGCCCAGGAGACCGCGGCCCCCCTCGCCGAGGCCCTGGGACTCCCGGTGGGGATCGACGCCGACATCATCGAAGCCGACAACCGCTTCGAGGGGCGCAAGGTCGGCGGCCCCGGCGGCGCCCTCCGCGACCCGCAGTACTGGCCGATCCTGCTCAACCCGATGCGGCCGTCGTGGGGTGAGCCGTACCTGCAGATCGCGCACCGCATGATCGGCGCCGTGTACTCCACCCTTGACACCGCCCGCGGGCACGAAGCCGTGTTGGTGAGCCACCAGCTGCCGGTCTACACCACACGCCGCTTCCTCGAGGGGCGACGGCTCTGGCACGACCCGCGCAAGCGGCAGTGCTCGCTGGCCTCGATCACCTCGCTGGTGTTCGAGGGCACGACACTGCGCGACATCGTCTATTCGGAACCGGCGGGGGCATCCGACCCGTCGCAGACTGGAGCCTGAATCATGCGCAAGCCCAAGGCCGCCCTCGGCGCGCTGCTGGTGACCGGCGCCCTCGTCGGCGGCTGTGCGACCGGCGACGACGCCGTGGTGGTGGGCCCGGAGACGTTCGAGTTCGTCAGTCCCGACGGGCAGATCGAGATCCACTACGACCCCCCGGCCGAGCGCAAGCCCGTCGCCACGCTCACCGGTCCCGACCTGCTCGACCCGGACCGCACCCTCACCGTGCAGGAGGACTTCGCCGGTGAGGTGGTGATCCTCAACCTGTGGGGCCAGTGGTGCGGACCGTGCCGGGCCGAGTCCGACGACCTGCAGCGCCTGCAGGAGGAATTCGAGCCCCAGGGTGCCACCGTGTTCGGCATCAACCTGCGCGACCCCAACCGGCAGAAGCCGGTGGACTTCGTCAAGGACAACGGCATCACGTTCCCCTCGATCTGGGATCCCAGTAATGCTGCGGTCGCCGCGCTGCGTGGCTTCCCGACGTCCGTGGTGCCGGCGACGATCATCCTCGACAAGCAGCACCGGGTGGCCGCCGTGTACCTGGCCGAGATCACCGACGACGAGCTGCGCGAGACAGTCAGCGAGCTCCTCGCCGAGGAGGTCGACCAGACGTGAACCCGGAGACGATCCTGCTCGCGCAGAGCGTGGGGGAGACGTTCCAGCAGACCGTGGCCAGCGGCCCGATCCTGCTCGCATTGGGCGCGTGCATCCTGGCAGGACTCGTGTCGTTCGCCTCGCCGTGCGTGATCCCGCTGGTGCCCGGTTATCTGGCGTACCTCGCCAGCGTCGTGGGCGCCGAGCGTCCGCCGGCTACTGCTGCCGCCGCCGAACGCCAACGCGCCGCCACCGCCACGCTCACGATGGAGGAGCGCCGCACCCGACGGTCCTCGCGCGCCCGTGTGGTGGGCGCGTCGCTGTTGTTCGTTGGCGGATTCACCGTGGTCTTCGTGATGCTCAGCGCCATGGTGCTGGGCACCGTGCAGTACCTGGCACCCCAGCAGGAGCTGCTGCAGCGTCTCGGGGGCGTGGTGACGATCCTCATGGGGCTCGTCTTCATCGGCCTCGTTCCCACTCTGCAGCGGGACACCCGCATGCAGCCTAAGTCGCTGTCCACCTGGATCGGCGCCCCGATGCTCGGCGCCGTGTTCGCCCTGGGCTGGACCCCGTGTCTGGGTCCGACCCTGGCTGCCGCGCTCTCGGTCGCTGCGGGCACCGGGGTCGACGCGGCGCGCGGAGTGCTGCTGATCGTCGCCTACTGCCTCGGCCTGGGCCTTCCGTTCATCATCGTGGCGTTCGGCTCCACCTGGGCGATGCGGACCGTCGGCTGGCTGCAGAAGCACACCCGGACCATTCAGGTGTTCGGCGGCGTCATGCTCATCATCGTGGGCCTGCTGCTGCTGTCCGGCGGGTGGGCGCTGTTCATCGACTGGCTGCGCGACTTCGCCATCTCGGACACCACGCTGCCTATCTGACCCACCCACGCCGGGCGTCATCACGCCGCCTCCCGGACTGCGTCGTGGCGTCGCGTGATCGCGGCGTCGAGGTCGTGGAGGAGCGCGAACGGAAGTATCGGCGCTTCGAGTGGTGACGGTGGTGGTGGTCCGGGTTTGGGCCGTGGCGCGTCGGCCGCGCGGGGGGTTCCGGCGGGTGGGATCCACCTGACGCCCTGGGGCGCCCGCGGGTCGGGGATGGTGGACCAGCCGGTGTCGTGGATCATCGCGTGGCAGTCGCCGCTGGCCAGGGCGAGTTCATCGATGTTGGTGAGGCCTCCGGCGGCCCAGGGTCTGCCCGCGTGGTGGGCTTCGCAGTGTCGGGCGTCCTGGTCGCAGTCGGGGTGTGTGCAGCCTCCATACGCGGCGAACAGGGCCAGGCGTTGGTAGCGGGAGGCGGTGCGGCGACTGCGGAACAGTCGCAGGTCGATCTCCTTGTCGCACAGGGCCAGGAACCAGTGGTTGCCGCGGGCCATGGCCAGCGCCTGCGGCACGGGCACGCGGATCCCGCCGTCGGTCTCGCCGCAGCCGGCGAGCGTGGCGAGCTGGTCGAGGTCCACGCGGACAACGATCGCCGCCGGTGCGCCGGTTTTGGCGGCATCTGCGGACAGGGCCAGGGTCAGGGCGTGGACGAGCGCGTCGTGCATGCGTTGACCGTCGGTGCGGGTGTCCTTCTCCTCGGGGGCAGGCCACAGGCGGCCGGGCTGGCCCCAGCGGGCGTGGACTTCGCGCATCAGCGCGGCCAGTTGCGGGTCCATGGTCATCGCCGCACGGGCCATCAGGTCCAGTCCCTGGCCGCCGCACGTGACCGAGCGGCGGCGGGCTCGCTCTGCCGCGCCGCGCTCGGTGCGCCCCGGATCGGCAGCGTCCAGGAGTCGGTGCGCGTGTTCCTGGAGGCGGCGGGTCGTGCACTGGTCGGCGGCCAGGGCGATCAGCTGCGCTTCCAGGTGTGCGCGCGCCTCGTCGTCGTAGTCGTCGGGCAGGGCGGCCAGGGCGGTGTTGATGATCCTGAGGTGTCCGGCGGACAGGGCGCCGGCGGCGGTGGCGCGCATGCGGGCGGTGTCGGCGATGGCGGAGTCGTCGAGTCGGCCGCGCGCTTCCCCGGGGGCCAGGCCCAGGCCGCCGGTGAGCATCTGTCGCTCGTTGACGAACCCGATCTGCCGGGCGGTACCCGAGGTGCGGGCGGCGGCCAGGACACGGGCCTGCGTGGCCCGGATGCGGCGTTGTGCCTGTTCGAGGGCGACCAGTTCGGCATGCAGCTCCGCCGGTGACACTCCCGTCCAGTCGCGCTCAAGGTGGGAATCGAGCGCGGACAGCATGGCGCTCAGCTCACTGCTGGCCGTGGCTCCCATCCCGGTGTCGCTCATGTGTTCGATTAGATCACCCGGGTACGACACGAACGCGTCGTCCCAGTTCGCGCCGGCGAAAGGGGAACGCCGATGCCATCACCGCCGAGTGCTCGCGGACTACTCGCCCGATTGCCTCCGGGCTCAGCTGGCCTTGCGGGGGACTGCGCGAACTGGTTTGTGCAAGAGGCCTCCCACCACGATGACGGTGTCAATACTGATCACATGAACGTGGCCGCGGAGCGAGTGAGAGTGACCGGTGTGCTGACGGCAGTGCTCATCGTTGTGTCCGGGTGCGGCGACTTCGGAGGAGGTGCCGATGATGCGCCGGGGCTGGCGCCCACATCCGCCACTTCGTCGGCATTTACTGTGACCACGGCCGAAAAGGCCACCTCGCAGGAGATCGCAACACCGACCTCCACACCGCTCTACGAGACACCCCACAGTCCTGCTGCGCCGACCCCGGCGATCGTGACCGAGGGTGCTGAGTGCGGGCCCCGCGGTGCGTTGGCCGTCTTCGCTGACGGCGTGACCGCCTACTGCGCCCGTTTGCAGTACACCGACGGTGCCGCGTGGTCGCGTGACCCGCAGTTGGCGCCGAATCCGGCAGTCGAGGAGGCGATGCGGCAGTCGGGGCCACGCCTCGGTGCGCAGTGCATGGGAGCGGATATCGGCCGCAGGGCGGTCGACGCCAGTGGCGTTGCGATCCTGTGCGACAACTACGTGTGGCGTCAGGATGTCGGACAGGAACCGCGGCATCCCTGGGTTGACGACCAGGTTCGCTGGATGGAGTGCCTCGAGCAATCGACCGAAGAGGATTGCAGAGATCTTCTCGACGAGTGATCCGAGCCGGCGCCGCTGACCTCCAATCAGGCAAAGAACTCGCCCCAGATGATCACTCCGCCGATAACCGCCAGACTTCCGAAAATTTGAACGAGGACCGAGGGGTCGTTGTCCACCATGAGGCGGATGTTGTGTTTGAAGTCAGCCCAGGTCAGCGGTCTCAACCAGACCCATCGGATTTTGCGGCCATCGTCAGGTTTGTCGTCGTCCATTCGGTTCCTTCTAGTCACGGGGCGAAGTATCGGTCGAACACCGCACTTCCACCCTTCTTTCCCAAGTAGCTGCCCACGGCTGCGCCGATCCCAGCGCCCAGAATCGCGCCGAGTGGACCGATGGCACCGCCGGCCATGGCCCCGATCCCCATGCCGCTGGTGGTGCCACCGATGAGAGCGCCCGCCGTCTCCATGGACGCTTCTCCAGCAGTGGTTTCGCCTGTCGCGTATCCCTCGACGCCGTCGTAGACGGTGACGGCTGCGCCGGCAGGGCCGGCCGCTCTGCCGAGGCCGCGTAGGACGCCAGCCCACGCCTTCCCGGGGGCGTCCGCAACAGGGTTGAGCTTGTGTTTTCCACGAGTTTCGGGGTCCAGCTCGTCGGCCGATATGGGGAACCCGTAGCCGGCCGCGCCGGTCACGGCGTCGACTGCTGCAAACCATGAATGCTCTGGCCCCGGTATCGGTCGCCGGTCGACTTCTGGCGGGATCGCATCGTGGATCCGGGTGGCCACGAGGTCGATCTCGCGACCGTAGTGCTCGTCGAGCGACCGCACGGTGTCCAGGGCCATGCGGATCGTTTCGGTATGGGCGTTGACGGTGTCCTGGGTGATGTCGTCGCGGCCTGGTGCGGGGCCGACGGAGTCTTGGCCGACGACCAGTCCGGCACTGACGGCGTCCCGGACTCGGTCGCGTACCGTTTGGACTGCGGGTTGCAGCGCTGCTTCGGCTCGGGTCAGGGCGTCGGTGAGGTCCTCGAGCCCGCCCACGAGCTTTGTGACGTGCGACTTCTCGGTCTCTGCCGCGTCGAGGACCGCGTCTGCTGCGACGCCGGACCAGCCCTCGGAAAGCGTGTCCCGCCCGTCGGCCAAGGATGTCCGTAACCCTTCTGCAGTGGCACGACGGGGGGCAATGGCGTCCCCGGCGGCGGTCAGCGCGGTGGTGTCCCAGCGACTGATCTGCCCGATCGTGTAGCTCACGCCTCGCCCTTCCTGCAGCTTGTCCGTCACCAGGTACGACGTCGCGAGCCCACCGTTCGGTTCCATACCCGGCACAGAAATCTCTGGGCCCGGCACTGTGATGACCCACCCGTCGGCCGGTGACGACTGGGATGATCTCTGATCGTGAGCGCCTACCGACCTGACGACGCCCCTTCCGACCTGCGGCGACGCGATTTGGCGCCGCGAACCTCAGGTCGGGGGAACCGTTCGACGGCTCGGCCCGTCGTACAGATTGTGGGGAAAAGTAGAGCGTTCGTAGCCGCGGTGGTGGCCGCCGGTGTGGTGCTGTCCGGGTGCGCGTCGGCTGACGGGGGAGAAGATAAGTCGACGACGACGAGCCCAGCCGCTGCCGAGGAGCCGGGCAATCCCTGGGATCTGCCGATCGAGCAGAGGCCCGCCCTGTTCGACCCGTGTGCCGAGATCCCGATCGAAGCTATCGAAGAGGGGGTTGGGAAAGCTGTCGAGCTCAGTGAGAGCCTCACCCGACACCGTCCGGGTCGTCTTATGGGATGTGGGTGGATAAACGAGGAAGTGCACGTAACCGCGGCATCCTCTTGGAAGTCTCGCTCAGACTATATGGCCGATCAGAGCTTAGTGAGGGTGACCGATAGCCGAGCTGTGCAGGACGACCGAGGACTCCGGATGGTGGAATCCGGAGATCAGACTGATAGTACTTGCCTGCAACTCTTCTTCACAGAGAGTGGGGCTGTCTGGATCAAGTTGGACATAGTTACCGGTCTAGGCAGCTTTCGCGGAGCGAAGTTTGTTAAGGCGTGTGATGCGCTTGACGAGGCGATAGTGCCGATCATGCCTTATATCCCGGAGGGGGATATTTGATGCTTGTTCACCTTGAGTCCGATATCGCCCGAGCTTGCATGGTTATATGCGACATATTTGCCAATTCGATTAGGGCCACTTTCAACTTCGATTTGATGGATTCGACAGAAAGCCAATCTGGCGCGTTTAATACTGCTCGCCAGATAGGGACGGTCTATTCGCTGTTCGCCTACGAGGATCTGCGGACGCTATTGAACGGGTTTGTGGACCAAGCCCGAGCGATGTCCGCCTTGTTCGCCGCCGCCGGAGGCCTTATCGAGGCGCAGGATGAAGCGTTGGCGGGGGCGTTGTCGAAGGCGGCTGAGGAACCTGCCGGGCTGCAGAGCCTGGGGCTGATCCACGCAAGCGAATCGGACGTCTTCGCACTCCAGGACATGTGCGTCATGGGCGCCTACGGGCGAGTGGGGCCGGAGGATGTGTCCAATTCGCCGCTGGAGCGCATCGCACAATGTGCCGAAGGGCTGCAGCCGAGCCAGTTCAGCGACATCGATGAGCGGGCCACCAGAGTCTCGGAGGCACTGAACTCAGCTGCGGAACAGCTCAACAGCGACCTCAACAACATCCTCGGTAGCAGCTGGCAGGGGGAATTCGCGTCGAGTGCGCAGGACTCGGTGACGGGCCTGGTGAACTCGGCGTTCGCTTTGTCAGGGGAGTTGGAGCAGGTCGCAGCCAAGGCCAGGCGCGCGCACGACGGGTTCGTCACCACTCGCACCAACGTCGCCGAGCAGGCAGCGCAAGCCAAGATCGCGCAGCTCTCCGGCCAGGAGCACGGACCTGCGGGGCTGAGCGCCGCTGCGGAGTCGCGGGCCCGAATGGCGGCGGCGGAGGAGCAGGCCAGGGCGATCGTCAACACCGAGTACAGCCCCGCAGTCATGGACGCGAACCTCGATGACCTCGACTTCACCGCCGCGTACCGGGTGGTGTCGACCTCGGCGCTGGCCGGGCCCAGCGGCATCGACATGGCGAGCGTCTGGAACACCGATGGCATCCCGCGGCCGGCCCAGCCGGCGGCGCCGAGCGCTGCCGCAATCGCCGCCCTCACGGGTGGTGCGAGCGGAGCGGGCAACGAGGCGCAGGTGGCCGCCGGGACCGCGGGCGGCGCAGCGCCGGGGATGACGACGACGAGCACTCCCACCGCAGCCGTGGATGCCGCCACTGAGCAAGCTCTCCTGGCTGCGAGGGCAGGCGCCGCCGACGGGGGAGGAGCGGCAGCGCCGTCAGCGGGACAGGCAGGGGCGGGAAGTGGTGTCAACGCCACGACGACCGCAGCGGGGGCGCCGTTCGCGCCGATACCGGGCGCACACGGTCAGCAGACCGGCGCTGGCGCCGGAGCCGGCGGCGCGGCCGGGATCCGTGGGATCCGAGGCGGAACCGTCGGCGACAGCAACCGCAATCGGGATCGCGGGTTCGGCTCGACAGCCGGGCTGGTCGGCGGCGGCGGGGCTGCGGCCGCAGGTGCAGGAGCCTCACGCATGGGTGGCGCCGGCACCCTGGCCGGATTCGGTGGCGGCGGCCCGGCCGCAGGAGCTCCCGGGGCCGGTTCGGCAGGCGCAGGTGCCGCGGGACCGGGTGCAGGGGCGTTTTCGTCGTCGTCACCAAGTGCGGCACACGCCGGGCGAGCTGGGGCAATGCCGATGGGTGGAGTGATGGGCGCGGCAGGGGCCGGGCAGAACAACGACCGCCGCGGCCACACCCCCGCGAGCTACCTGACCAACGCCACCAACACCACGGCGATCATCGGCGATCCGGTCAAGGTCGCGCCCGCGGTGCTGGGCCGCGCACCCGTGGAAGACGCAACCTTGGCCGTGCGGTCGGACCAGCCCGAACCGTTCCGGGGGCGCGTGATCGGCCGCGACTACACCGGCGGGGGTGCGGGCCGGCACTAAGCAACGCGAGCGGCAGGCGAGGATGCGACCCAAGGCGCCGACCTGGGAACACCGGCGCTGCCGGCCCGCGTGTCCGCCCGAGCGGCGCCGGCCTCACGGGCGATCCCCCGCGCGGTGAGCAAAGGGTAACCAGCCCGCACAGTGGGGTCACCAACCAGACACACAGACCTCCCAGACTTGGCGCGGTACGACCACCACCGCCGCACAGCTGGAGGCACCCGTGTCCTACGTCCAACCCCAGGACTTCACCCGCGCGATGATCGACGCCGGGGCGAAGAAGGTCCACATGTCCACCCGCGACACACTCATCCGCGGATTCATGGCCGGCGCGATCCTCGCGCTCGCGGCGGCATTCGCCGTCACCGTCACCGTCCAGACCGGCAGTGCACTCCTCGGAGCAGTGCTGTTCCCGGTCGGCTTCATCCTCCTGTACCTGCTGGGCTTCGACCTGCTCACAGGCGTGTTCACCCTCGTGCCACTGGCCCTGCTCGACAAGCGCCGCGGCGTCACGGTCGGGGGCATGCTGCGCAACTGGGGACTGGTCTTCGTCGGCAACTTCGCCGGCGCGCTGACCGTGGCGTTCCTCATCGCGTTCATCACCACCTACGGGTTCAACGTCGCCCCGGACGAGGTGGGCCAGCGGCTCGGCGAGATCGGTGAATCCCGGACGCTGGGCTACGCCGAACACGGTGCAGCCGGGATGCTGACACTGTTCTTCCGCGGCGTGCTGTGCAACTGGATGGTCTCCACCGGCGTGGTCGCCGCCATGATGTCCACCAGCGTCAGCGGCAAGGCACTGACCATGTGGATGCCGGTGATGCTGTTCTTCTACATGGGCTTCGAGCACTCCGTGGTCAACATGTTCCTGTTCCCGACCGGACTGATGCTGGGCGGCGACTTCTCCCTCGGCGACTACCTCGTGTGGAACGAGATCCCGACCGTCGCCGGCAACCTCGTGGGCGGGCTGCTGTTCGTGGGACTGACCCTCTACGTCACCCACGCGCGCACCAAGGCCCGGCGGACGTCGTCTCCTGACACGGACACGGCAACGGTCGGTGCTCCGGACACCGCCACCGAGCGCGCGACGACCGAGCGAGCCGCCACCGAGCGCGCGACCACCGAGCGCCCGACCACAGAGCCGGCCGCGGTCTGACCCCGCGGGCACGCCCGACCGCCAGCCAGCCCGCCCACCGACTCGCCCACCGAGAGGATCCGTTCGATGACCCCCATCATGTCCAGGCACGAGGCCGCGACGCTCGTGGACTCCGCCCGCATCCGCCAGGGCCGCACCTGGGCCGACCTGGCCGAGCATCTGGGGACCCCGCTGGTATGGACCACCGCGGCGCTACTCGGCCAGCACCCGATGTCAACCGAGCAGGCACGGGCGGTGTGCGACCTCCTCGGCCTCGACGACGCCGTGGCGGAGAGCCTCGCCCTGCAGCCGAGCCGCGGAACGCCGGCAGAGGTGATGGCCGATCCGACGATCTATCGGTTGACCGAGGCGGTGTCGGTGTACGGCCCGGCGCTCAAGGCGCTGATCCACGAGGAGTTCGGAGACGGGATCATGAGCGCGATCAACTTCACGGTCGACATCAACCGTCGCGCCGACCCCGACGGCGACCGGGTGGTGATCACGTTGGACGGGAAGTTTCTCGACTATCGGTGGTGACGGCCCCGACCGGCCAGGAACCCCCGCGGCGGGGGAGGCTCCGGCGGCCGGGCGGAGACCCCCGCCACACCCGGCGCGACCTCCCCGCAGTTGGCCCCACCCTGCCAGGATCCGCTCAGGTTCGCCCAACTAGCCTGGGTGAGACCGGCGCCGAGCCACGCCCCGAGCCGCCTCGGCGCGCCGCGACCCGCAGATGGACCCCATGCCCAGAACCGCTGCCGTCACCGCGTTCCTCCGCAACGCGTGGCGCACCCTCACCGCCATGCGCACGGCGCTGATCCTGCTGTTCCTCTTGGCCGTCGCCGCCATCCCGGGCGCGCTCCTGCCACAGCGCAGCCTCAACGAGGGCAACGTCAACGAGTACATCGCCGAGAACGGCTGGCTGGGCGAAACCTACGACAAGCTCCAACTGTTCGACGTCTTCAGCAGCTGGTGGTTCACCGCCATCTACGTCCTGCTGTTCGTCTCGCTGGTCGGCTGCCTCACCCCGCGTTGCTTCGAGCTGGTCCGCCAGCTGCGCACGCCCCCGCCGCTGACCCCGCGCAACCTGTCCCGCCTGCCGCACCACGCCGCATACCGGACCACGGCCACGCCGGAGCAGGCCGCGGCCCAGATCCGTCGCGAGCTCAAGGGCCGGGTCCGCCGCAACGACGGCGACGGCCGCGTCCCCGGCACCATCGAGCTGTCCACCGAGCGCGGCTACTCGCGGGAGGTCGGCAACATCGTCTTCCACTTCGGCCTGCTCGCGCTGCTCGTCATGTTCGCGGCCGGCAAGTTCGTCTACGCCGAGGGCATGCGCGTCATCGTCGCCAACGAGGAGTCGCCGGCGTTCTGCAACACCACGCCCAGCGCGTACGACTCGTTCCGCGCTGGACTGCTGGTGGACGGCACGGACCTCGAGCAGTTCTGCATCAAGGTCTCCGACTTCCGCGCCGACTACCTGCCCAACGGTCAGGCCGAGATGTTCACCTCGAACGTGCGGTACACGGAGGAGGTCACCACGACCGACCCCGACACGTGGGAGCCGTTCGAGATGCGGGTCAACCACCCGCTGCGCATCGGCTCCACGCGCGTCTACCTGCAGGGTCACGGCTTCGCGCCGACGTTCACGGTGACGTTCCCGAACGGCGAGACCCGCACGGACACCCAGCACTGGTCACCGACCGAGCTGCAGACGTTCCTGTCCTCGGGCATCATGCGCTTCGACCCGCCCGCTGGCATGTACCCCGATCTGGCCGAGCGGCGGACGCAGCAGATCGCCATCCAGGGCCTGTTCGCGCCGACCGCCCAGTTCGACGGCACCCTGCTGAGCTCGCGGTTCCCGCGCATGGACGACCCGGCGGTGGCGATCGACGTCTACCGCGGGGACGCCGGCCTGGACACGGGCCGCCCGCAGTCGGTCTTCTCGCTCGAGCCGGACCTCATCGAGTCCGGCGCGCTCAAGCGCGAGGCCCGCGTCAACCTCAAGCCCGGCGAATCCACCACCCTCCCCGACGGCACCGAGGTGCGGTTCGACGGCGCCGAGGAGTTCGTCAACATCCAGGTCTCCTCCGACCCCACGCAGATCTGGGTCGGAGTGTCCGCCGCCGTGATGATGGCGGGCCTGGTGCTCAGCCTGATGGTGCGGCGCCGGAGGATCTGGGCGCGGGTGAGTGTCGACGACGACGAGGTCACCCGTGTCGATCTGGGTGGCCTGGCCAAGACGGACCGATCGGGCTGGGGGAGCGAGTTCGACGAGCTCCGGGACCGGCTGGTCTCGGCGGCGACTGTCACACCCGTGTTGCCGGGTGAGGCCGACACGGGCCACACTTCAACTAGTCGCGGTACCGCCGCCGACGCTGCGCGGAAGGACGACACCCGGTGATCACTTCGACCCTCGCACAGGGCCTGCCCATCGACGAGACGCTGGCCACCTACTCGGACCTGGCGTTCCGGACGGCCTTCGGGATCTATGTACTGGCGCTGATCGCGTCGCTGATCTACTACGCGGGTTTCCGCGTGGCCAAGGTCTCGGAGAAGGAGCTGGTCACGGCCGGCGGGACCGGGCTGACCGAGTCGCGGTCCCTCACCGACACCGGCGACGAGGAGCGGGCCTCGGCCGGCAACGTGCGCTGGGCGCGGATCGCGCAGCTGTTCGTGGTGCTCGGGTTCGTGTTCCACGCCGCGTCGCTCGTGCTGCGGGGGCTGTCCACGGAGCGGTTCCCGTGGGGCAACATGTACGAGTTCATCCTGGGCAGCACGCTGTTGGCGGTGGCGGCGGGGCTGATCTGGCTGCGCAAGCCCGCACTGCAGGTGGTGTGGCCGTATCTGCTGGTGCCGATCCTGGTGCTGCTGTTCTTCGGCGGGACCCACCTGTACTCGGATGCCGCTCCCGTGGTGCCGGCGCTGCGCTCGTACTGGCTGCCGATCCACGTGTCGATCATCGCGCTGGGCTCGGGCATCCTGCTCATCCCCGGTGTCGTGTCGATCATGTACCTCATCCGCGTGTGGCAGCCGCAGGGGCAGGAGCACGGGTGGGGCGCCCGCCTGGCCCGTCCACTGCCGGCAGCCGAGACTCTCGACCGCCTGGCGTACCGCACCACGGTCATCGGCTTCCCGGTCTTCGGCGTGGGCATCCTGCTCGGCGCCGTGTGGGCCGAGAGCGCGTGGGGCCGCTTCTGGGGCTGGGACCCCAAGGAGACGGTGTCGTTCATCTCCTGGGTGCTCTACGCGGGCTACCTGCACGCCCGTGCGACCAGCGGCTGGGGCCCCAAGAAGGCGGCGTGGATCAACATCGCCGGCTTCGCTGTGCTGGTGTTCAACCTGTTCTTCATCAACATCGTGGTCTCGGGCCTGCACTCCTACGCCGGGCTGAACTAGCTCCCGGCGGCGTCGCCCATCGTGTGGACGACGTCGGCCCAGTCGGCCGCGAGCCGCTGATCATGGGTGATCGCGAGGACGCCGAGCCCCCCGTCGGCGCGGGCCCGCAGGACGCCCGCGATCGCGTTCGTGCTCTCGGGGTCCAGATGCGCGGTGGGCTCGTCGGCGATCAGGTAGCGCGGCCGTTGGGCCAGCGCCCGGGCGAGGCAGGCGCGGTGGAGTTGTCCGCCGGAGACCTGTTCGGGCCGTCGGTCGAGTAGGCCGGGGTCCAGTCCGACCTCCCGGGCGAGCGCGTCCACGTCCACCGGGCTCCCGCGCAGCCGTCCGGGGAGCGCGATCATCCGGCGGAGAGTCATCCGGGGGTCCGCCGACGCCATCGGGTCCTGATCCAGCAGCGCCGTGTGCCCGGGCAGTCGGCCGCGCCGGCGCCGCACCTCCCGCACACCCGGGCCGTCGGTCAGCGCGCCGGGTTCGTCCGTCACCGTCACCGTCCCGGCGGTGGGGGCCAGCAGTCCGGCGAGCAGGTGCGCGAGGGTGGTCTTGCCGCTTCCGGAGGGCCCCACGAGCGCGGTGACCCGGCCCCCGCGCACGGTCAGGTCGGTCGGCGGCAACGCGAATCCGTCGGGTCCGGCGTGCCGGAAGGCGACCCCGCGTGCGGACAGCGTCATGACGACACCAATTCCGCGACCGGCCGGAGCCGCCCGCCACGCATCTCGAGTACCTCGTCGGCGACGCCACTCTCCGCGATCGCGGCGTGGTCGTGGGTCACGAGTAGCACTGCGAGCCCGGTGTCGTCGGCCAGTCGGCGCAGCGTCGTCAGGACGGCAAGGGCCAGGTCGGCGTCCAGGCCGGTGGTGGGTTCGTCGGCGAGCAGGACGGTGGGGTTCGTGCTCAGCGCGGCCGCGATCGCCATCCGGCGCAGCTGCCCGCCGGAGAGCTGGTGCGGGTACCGGTCGGCCAGGGCGGGGTCGACCCCCGCGAGCCGGCACAGGGCGTCGACGTCAGGGGCGCGGCGGCCCCCGGGGCCCCGCCGCCCGACGGCGAGTCCCTCCTCGAGCTGCCCACGCAGGTGCCGGGTCGGGGTGAACGCGGACGCGGCGGACTGGGGTACGTGCCCGGTCGATCCGCCTGGGCCCAGGTGCACCCGGCCTGCGGTGATCGCGCGCGCAGGGGTGAGCCCGGCGCAGGCGTCGAGAAGGCTGGACTTGCCGGCGCCCGACGGCCCGATGATCGCCACGACCCGGCCCGGCGCGATCCGCAGGGACACCCCGTCGACGGCCGTCACCGTGCCCGGGCCCCGGTGCGTCACCACGAGATCGCCCACCGCCAGGACCGCCCGGCTGGTGCCCACCTCGTCGTCGTCGCGGTGGTGGTCGCCGGGCGCGTGGTCACCCACGGGGACCCCGCGCCGCACCCACCCGCGCCCCGGCGTCCCGGGCCCCAGCAGCGCGACCGCCACGGTCACCGCGATGAGCGCGGCGGTGGGGAAGGCCAGCGGCCACCACCGGCCGAGCAGGAGGCCGGACTGGGACAGCGCGACCAGTGTGCCGAGGCTGGGCCGTTCGGGCGGCATCCCGATGCCGAGGAACGACAGGGTCGACTCGTGCCACACGGCGTGCGGGATCATGAGCACCATCGCGAGGCCGGCCTGTCCGACCACGGCCGGCAGGACGTGCCACCGCGCGAGCTGCAGCGGGGACGCCCCGGCGACGCGGGAGGCGGCGACGTACTGCGACGCCATGATCTGCTGCGCCTCGGCCCGCACCACCCGCGCGACGGCCGGCCAGTGCGTCAGCGCCAGGGCCACCACGATGGCGGCGAGCGAGCCCCGGAACAGCGCCACAACCACGACCGTGGCGAGCAGGTGCGGCACGGCGGCGACGGCGTCGGTGCACCGCATGAGTGCCGCGTCGACCCGGCCACCGCACGCCGCCGCTCCGGCGCCCACCGCCACCCCGAGCACTCCGGCGAGCACCGCGGCGCCCGCGGCGACCGCGAGCGACACCCGCAGCGCCTGCGCCACCCGGACGGACAGGTCGTGCCCCAGCCCGTCGGTGCCCATCGGGTGCGCCCACGTCGGCGGCAGGTCGGCTGACAGGTACCCGGACGACGCCATATCGGCGGGCGCGATCGCGGGCCACACCAGGGCGAACGCCACCACGGCCACGAGCATCACCCCGCCCGCCGCCCGCAGGCCAGCCACCCGCCCCACCGCCCGATCACGCATCGATCCGCACCCTCGGGTCGGCGACGAGCAGCAGGCAGTCGGCGAGCCACGTGCCGACCAGGACGGTGAGCGACGCCGCCACCGTCACCGCGGCGAGCAGCGCGAAGTCGGCCCCGAGCGCGGCGTCGACGGTCGCAGCCGCCACCCCGGGCCACGCGAAGACGGTCTCCACGACCAGCGATCCGACCATCACTTCGGGCACCCGCGAGCCGAGCAGCGCGATAAGCGGCGCCCACGCGACGGGTGCGACGTGCCTGCTCAGAACGGTCCATTCGCCGAGTCCACGGGCCCGCGCCTCGGCGACGGCCGGCGACGCCTCCGCGTCGAGCACCGCCCGCCGGAACGCGAGCAGCATCCACGGCACCTGCCCGGCGGCCAGCACGAGCGCGGGCAGAATGCCGTAGCGCACCACGCCGCCCACCGTGGCCGCCTGTCCGGGCGGGGCTGCGCCGGAGACGGGCAGCCACCCCAGCGCCACCGAGAACACCGCCACCGAGCCCAGGGCCAGCGCGAACGTCGGGATCGAACTCAGCGTGACCGCCGCCCCGGCGAGCGCCCGGTCGACCGCGCCGTGGGGGCGCGCCGCCGCGATGAGGCCGGAGAGGACGACGACGACGAGGGTGATCCCCAGCCCCACCGCAGACAGTCCCACGGTCCACGGAAATCGCTCGGTGAGTACGTCGAGCACCGGTTGGCGGTAGGTGGGGGAGTAGCCGGCGTCGCCGGTCGCCAGTCCCGCGATCCACTGTGTCCAGGCCTGCCACCAGGGCCGATCGGTGCCGAGGGCGGTGGCGGCGGCCGAGCGTTCGGCGTCGGTCAGGCGTTCGTAGCCGTCGCCGAGGTGGGCGGCCAGCGGGTCGAGTGGTGAGGTGTCGGCCATGACGAACGCCGCCAGCGTCACGGCGAGCACGACGATCGGCGCGGCGAGCGCCCGGCGGACCGTGACGCGGGCGAGTTCGGCCCGCCGTTCACGCAGTCGCCGGATCACGGGCGGGCCGTCCAGCGCGCGACCGCCCACCACGGTCCCCAGGTCGCGCCGTGGGAGTGCGGTTCGAGGATCGGGGCGGGGCCGGTGTGGCCTGTGTCGCGGACGAGATAGGTGTGTTCGAGCGTCACGAGGAACAGGTGCCCGGGGTCGCGGTAGTAGGCCTGCTGGGCCTGCCGGTAGAGGCGGGTCCGTTCGGCCGGGTCGGCGGCGCGGCGGGCGGCGTCGAGGGCGCGGTCGACGTCCGCGTCGCCATAGCCGCCGGGGTTGTCCAGCGGTCCGGACAGCGGGGTCGGCGAGTGCAGGGTCCGGTAGGCCTGGGTGTCGACGGTGTACGGGTTGTCGCCGCCGCCGAGCAGGACCGCCACCTCGCCAGCGCGGGCCTCGATCTCGTCCCACGTCCCGCCCCACAGTTCCACGGCCACGCCCACCTCGCGCAGCTGGTCGGCCACCGCCGAGGCGAGTTCGCGGCGCTGCGAGTCGGCGACGGGATAGGCCAGCACGAACTCGGCCCTGTCGGCGGAGCCCCCGCGGACCAGCACCCCGTCCGGCCCGGGCCGCCACCCGGCCTCCGCGAGTTGGCCCCGCGCGTCGGCCCGGCGCGCGGCCGGGTCCGCGTCGGCTTGCTCGCCGGCCACGCCCACCGGTTCGAACTCCGGGTAGGCGTCGGTGATCGGCGAGGTGGCGGGCCGACCGTGCCCGGCCAGGACGTGCTCGACCAGCGACTCGCGGTCCACGGCCAGCGACAACGCGCGCCGGACCGCCGGGTCGCCGGTGAACGGGTGCGCGGTGGGCAAGGCCACGGCCCGCCAGTCCGCGCTGTTGACCGACACCAGCTCCAGCCCGTCGCGGTCGGCCAGCCCGGCAGCCAGTGCGGGTGGCAGGACGGTGCCGTCGACCTCGCCGGTGACGATCATCTGGGCGCGGGCGTTCTCGTCGGGCACCGATCGCAAGACGAGGGTGTCGACGTCGGGGGCGCCGTCGCGGTGGTCGGGATCGCCCACCAGCACGGCCTCGCCGGGGGAGAGGCGCTGGAGCCGGTAGGGGCCGGTGCCGACGGGCGCGGTGTTGAGCGAGGACTCCGCCGCCGGCCCCGGCGCGAGCAGTTCGGACGGGGCGATGCCCAGCAGCAGGCGCGCGGGCATCCCCGGGTCCGGGGCGTCGAGCCCGAACTCCACGGTGAGCGGGTCCGGCGTCGCGATCCGGGCGATCGACGTGTAGTCCGACGCGATCGGCGAGCCCGACACCGGATCGACCACCGCCCGGTAGGTGGCGGCGACGTCCCTGGAATCCAGCGCGCTGCCATCGTGGAACCGCACGCCCTCGCGCAGCCGGACGGTCCACGTGAGCCCGTCGTCACTGACCACCGGGTCGGCCACGGCCAGCGCGGGCACGAGGTCGGGCAGCGTCTCATCGTCCGCGGCCGCCGGGCGAAGCAGCCCCTCGTACAGCGGCGAGACGCCGGTGGAGCCGTAGCCGGCGACCGGGTTGAACTCGCCCAGCGGCGCCGAGTCGGCCAGCACGACCCGGCCGCCGACGCTCCCGCCGCCGCTGCCACCACCCTCCCCGCCGTCACCAGCGGCGGACGGCATCGCGCATCCCGACGCGGCCAGGGCCACTGCGAGGCACACACCGGTGACGGCGTAGAACGGTCTCAAGTGCGTCTCCTACCCACGGGAGATACGTGTCCGGTCGGACACCTAGTGCGCCCGAGCGTAGAGGCGGAATGTGTCGCGGCTGTTACGGAGGAACCGATGGACGTGAACCGATGGACGTGAACGACTGGGCCGCGCGCTTCGACCTGCTCGCCGACCCCACCCGCCTCGGTCTCCTGGCGCACATGCACCACGCCGGGCCGGGCGTCGCGACGGTCTCCGACCTGGCCGACGCCGTCGGCATCACCCGCAACGCGGCGTCCCAGGCGCTGCGGATCCTGCGCGACCAGGGCTGGGTCAGCGCGACGCGCGACGACGCCGACGGCCGCATCGTGCGCTACACCCTCGTCGACGACACCGTGCACCGGATCCTGCACCTCATGGGCGCGCGCCACGACTGAATCCCGGCGGTAACACCTCGGCAATGTGACCTCGCCATCCTGAGCGCATGGACATCCCCGTCGCCGAGACCCTGGCCCGCTGGCGCGCCGCCGGCGTCGCGTGTGCGCTGGCCCGGGTCGTCGCGACGGGCGGGTCGGCGCCGCTGGCCCCGGGCACCGCGATGGCGGTCTCCGCGACCGGCGAGGTGGTCGGCGGCGTCTCCGGCGGTTGCGTGGACGCGGCGGTGTACACCCTGTGCGAGCAGGTCATCGCCGACGGCCACCCCGCCCTCGCGCGCTTCGGCCCCGACGGCGACGAACTCCCCGACCACCTCCTCGACGTGGGCCCGACCTGCGGCGGATCGCTCGAGGTGTTCGTCGAACCCCTCGCCCCCGCGCCACCGCCGGGCCCCGCGCACCCCGTTGACCGACTGCTCGCCGCCGCGCGCGAGGGCCACGCCGTGGTCGCGGCCACCGTTCTGGACGGCCCGTGCGCCGGGCAGTGGATGGTGGCGGGGGAGACGGCGGCACAGGGGTCGACGACGACGAGGCCCCGCCCTGGGCCGGCGGGCCGGTGGCCGCGGCGATCGCCGAGGGGCGCGGAACCGGCGTCGTCTTCGCCGCCCCTGCCGCCGACCCTGCCGCCGACAGCGCTGCAGACGGCGCCGCCCTGCCGGCCCGCGTCTTCCTGCACCGGCTCGACCCGCCGCGGTTGCTGGTGTTCGGCGCGACCGCGTTCGCCGAGGCCCTCGTACCGATGGGTGCGCAGCTCGGGTACCGGGTGACGGTGTGCGATGCCCGACCGGTGTTCGCCGCCGCCGAGCGCTTCCCGGCGGCCGCCGAGGTGGTGCGGCGGTGGCCGCACCAGTACCTCGCCGGGACCCGCGTCGACGCCTCCACCGCGATCTGCGTCCTCACCCACGATCCCAGGTTCGACATCCCGCTGCTGGTCGAGGCGCTGCGGACCCGCGCCGGGTACATCGGCGCGATGGGCAGCCGACGCACCCACACCCAGCGGATGACGGACCTGCGCGCGGAGGGGGTCCCCGAGGCGGGGCTGCAGCGCGTGCACTCGCCGATCGGGCTGGACCTGGGCGCGCGAACTGCCGCGGAGACCGCGCTGTCGATCGCAGCCGAGCTCGTCGCCCATCGCCGGGGCGGGACCGGGGCACCGCTGGTGGGGATGGATGCCGCGATCCACCGGTGAGCGCCGTCGGGCGCATCCATTCGCGGCGTAACACGGGGGACACGCGTGGGTGACCATGGCGGAACCGTGCGTCGATAGACAGGTGTAGCGGGCGGGTCGCGCCCACCCCCTCGTTCCCAGGAGTACGCGTGAACCCACTCCCCACACCGGACCCGGTCGTCGGCCCGGACCCGGACGTCGTCCTCGCCGGCGTCGACGCCCGCCTCGCGGCCCACGACGCCGAGCAAGCCGAGCTGTTCCCCGGGCCGCCCACCGGTCGCCAACCCGTCCACACCCTGTACCTGCCCGCGGATCGCGTGCACGCCGGGATTGTCAGCGAAGTGGGCGCGGTCGCTCTCGCCGCGTTCGACGAACACCTGCCGGACCCCGCTGCCCTGCAGAGGGTGTTCAGGGCAGCCCAGGTCAGCGGTGATTCCGGCGGCGACGATCTGGTGGCCCCGGCGGACGCCCCCGCGATCCACGCGTTGGTCCGGGCCAAGCTGGAGGTTGAACCGGTCGAGGACCTGCGCATCGACTTCGAGGACGGCTTCACCCAGCGGGATGTGCCCCCCGGGAGGCGGGACCGCGACGAGGACGGGCACGTGGACCGGGTGCTGGCCGAGGTGATCACCCGCTGGTCAGGGCGGTCGTCGTCGCCGCCGTTCTGGGGTGTGCGGTTCGGGTCCCTCGACCCGGCCACCCGCCGCCGGGGTGTCCTCACGTTCACCCGCGTGGTCGCCGGGCTGGCCGCCGCACCGGATCGCGACGCGCTGTTGGCGGGGTTCCGGCCCACCCTGCCCAAGGTGACGTCCGTCGACCAGGTGCGCGCGATGGTCGGGATCTGCCGCGACCTCGAAGCGGCGTGCAGCCTGCCGGAGCGCGCCTTGCGGTTCGAGATCCAGATCGAGACCCCGCAGTCGATCTGCGCCCCCGACGGTTCGGCACTGGTCGCCCGGCTGATCCACGCCGCCGACGGGCGCTGCATCGGTGTGCACTACGGCACCTACGACTACTCGGCCGCCTGCGGGATCGCCGCCGAGTACCAGGCCATGGACCACCCGGCCGCCGACCACGCCAAAGCCGTCATGCAGGTCGCGGCCGCCGGCACCGGGGTGGCGCTGTCCGACGGCTCCACCAACCGGCTGCCCGTCGGCGACGCGGAGGCGGTGCGCGCGGGGTGGCGTCTGCACGCGCGGCTGATCGACCGGTCACTGCGCCGCGGCTTCTATCAGGGCTGGGACCTGCATCCCGCGCAGCTGGTGTCCCGGTACGTGGCCACCTACGCCTTCTACCGGCGTTCGGTGCCGGCCGCGTGCGCGAGGATCGCCGCCTACCTCGGCACGGGCCCGGACGCCGGATACCTCGACGAACCCGCCACCGCCCGCGCCCTGGCCGACTTCTGCGTCCGCGCACTGGACTGCGGGGCCGTCACCGCGGACGAGATCACCACCCGCGCCGGCGTCGATCGCGCCGACCTGGCCGCGCTGACACGCCCGGGAACCGACCATGAGGAGAGCAGATGACCCACCCCGACCTGGTGATCCGGGCCCACCGGGCGATCGTCGAAGGTGCCGAGCGGGAGGCCCTCGTCGTCGTCGCCGACGGCACCATCACCACCGTCGACGTGGCCCCGGGCGCACTCGACCGGGCACCCACCGGCGCCCACACGGTGACCCTGGCCCGCGACGTGGTCCTGCTGCCCGGCCTGGTCGACACCCACGTGCACGTCAACGAACCCGGACGCACCGACTGGGAGGGCTTCGCCAGCGCCACCCGCGCCGCGGCCCGCGGCGGCGTGACGACCCTGATCGACATGCCCCTCAACTCCAGCCCCGTCACCACCGGCCCCGCCGCGCTCGACGCCAAACTCGGCAGCACGGTGGGCAAACTGCACGTCGACACCGGCTTCTGGGGCGGCGCGGTGCCGGAGAACCTCGGCCGGCTGCGTGAACTGTGGGACCGCGGCGTGTTCGGGTTCAAGTGCTTCCTGCTGCACTCCGGGATCGACGAGTTCCCGCCGCTGGACCCGGCGCAGATGCTCGCGGCCATGGCGGAGATCGCGTCGTTCGACGGCCTGTTGATCGTCCACGCCGAGGACGCCGGGACCATCGACGCGCAGCCCGCGCCGTCCGGGCCGGCATACGCCGGGTTCCTCGACTCGCGGCCCGTGACGGCGGAGGTCCGCGCGGTGGCGCAGGTGATCGACGGCGTCCGGCGCACCGGGTGCCGCGCGCACATCCTGCACCTGTCCGCCGCCGACGCACTGCCGCTGATCCGCGCCGCCAAGGCCGAGGGGTTGCCGATCACCGTGGAGACGTGCCCGCACTACCTGTCGCTCTTCGCCGAGGAGATCCAACCCGGTGCCACCCACTACAAGTGTTGCCCGCCGATCCGGGAGGCCGGCAACCGCGAGGGACTGTGGGAGGGGCTGCGCGACGGGACCATCGATCTGGTGGTCTCCGACCACTCCCCGTGCGTGCCCGAGCTCAAGCGGTTCGACACCGGCGACTTCGGTGAGGCGTGGGGCGGGATCGCCTCCGTCCAACTGGGCCTGCCGATAATGTGGTCCGAGGCCCGGCGCCGGGGGATGGGGCTGCCCGACGTGGTGCGGTGGATGGCCTCCGGGCCCGCCGCGTTCGTCGGCCTTCCCGACCGGGGGGCTATCCGTCCCGGCGCCCGCGCGGACCTGGTGGTCCTGGCCCCCGACGACGCCTTCGTGGTCCTGCCCGAGCGGCTGGAGCACAAGAACCCCGTGACCGCCTACGCCGAACGGGCCCTGGCCGGCGTCGTGCGCGAGGTCTACCTCGCCGGCCACCGCGTGGACCTGGACCGCCCGGCTGCGGGCCACCCGGTGCTCCGCCCCATCCCTTCCCTGGCCTCGTCCAGAATGGAGACCCCCGCATGACCGCGACCCCGTCCACCACGCCTGACTTCCTCACACTGCCGGATCTGGCCTCCCGCACCCTCGCGGGCGCGGTCGTCCACGCCGACGACGAGTTCTTCGCCGAGAAGGAGAATCTGCTCCTGCCCGGCGAGCCGGTCTTCGACCCGACCCTGTTCGGGCACAAGGGCAAGGTCTACGACGGTTGGGAGAGCCGCCGCCGTCGAACGCCGGGCGAGGACGCGGCGATCATCCGGCTCGGGGTGCCGGGCGTGGTCCGCGGCGTCGTGGTGGACACCGCCTTCTTCCGCGGCAACTACCCGCCGCAGGTCGCCCTCGACGGTGCGTGGGTCGAGGGCTACCCGGACGCCGAGCAGCTCGCCGCGGCATCGTGGCGGCCGCTGGTCCCGCCGTCCCCCGCGCAGGGCGACACCCGCAACGCCTACGCGGTGGCCGACGAGACGCCCGTGACCCACGTGCGGCTGCGGATGATCCCCGACGGGGGCATCGCCAGGCTGCGGGTGCACGGCGAACCCGCGCCGGACCCCCGGTTCCTGGCGGGCACAGTCGACCTGGCGGCGGCGGAGAACGGCGGGCGGATCGTCGACTGCTCCGACCTGTTCTACTCGTCACCGGCCAACATCATCGCCCCCGGCCGCTCCCGCCACATGGGCGAGGGTTGGGAGAACGCCCGCCGCCGCGACGACGGCAACGACCACGTCACCATCGCCCTGGCCGGCCCGGGCACGGTCGATCACGTGGAGATCGACACCTCCTATTACGTCGGCAACGCCCCCGGATCGGCGTCCCTGCACGGCATCCGCAGGGCCGAGGACCTCGACCGCCCCGAGACCTGGGTCGAGTTGGTGCCCCGCACCCCGCTGCAGCCCGATTGCCGCCACCGGTTCCTCGTCGGGGCCCCCGCCGGCCCCGGCACTCCCGGCACAGACCCCGACCCCGTCCGGTTCGTCCGCATCGACGTCTTCCCCGACGGCGGCATCGCGCGACTCCGGGTGCACGGGCGGCTCACGGCGGACGCGCTCGAGGCGATGGCCGCCCGGCTCCCGCGGAGCTGACCGTTAATGCGGTGGTCACACGCGGGTGACGGCGACGGAACCCGCCCTCGGTAGACATGGTCGTGCACCGGCCCCCACCCCGCGTGGTGGGCGCCGTGGCCCGGCACTCCGGCCCCCGTCACCTCGGCCGGCCACTCCGCCACAGGAGAAGCTCATGACCACTGATCACCCCGGTTTCCACGTCCCCACGGTGGACCTGTCTCCCTACGTCGTCGGCGGGTCCTCCGACGACCGCGCGCGGGTCGCCCGCGAGATCGACGAGGCCTGCTCGACCGTCGGGTTCATGCAGATCGTCGGCCACGGTGTGGCCCCCGCGGTGATCGACGGTCTGGCGGGCGCGATCGATGACTTCTTCGCCCTGCCCCTCGAGGCCAAGAAGGCCTACCGCGTGGACGGTGCGAACCGCGGGTACAGCCCGCCCAGGAGCGAGTCGCTCAGTCTGAGCCTCGGGGTGGAGTCCGCCGGACGGATGAACGACTTCTTCGAGGCGTTCAACGTCGGGGTCGAGGCACGCTCGTTCGTCGGCCTGGACCTGTCGGAGGACGACTACGGGATCAACGTGTGGCCCGATCTCCCCGGTGGCCGGCGGCCCGGTTTCCGCGAGCGGGTCGATGCCTACTTCGCCGAGGCCTCCCGTGTCGCGCGCACGCTCACCCGCGTCTTCGCCGACGCCCTCGGCCAGCCCGCGGGGTATTTCGAGCAGCTCACCGACCACTCGATCGACGTTCTCCGCATGGTCAACTACGCCCTCGACGAGGGGCCCGTCTCGCTCGACGGCGAACTCAAGGGAATGGGCGAGCACACCGACTTCGGTCTGGTCACGGTCCTGTGGGCCGACCGGGTTGCCGGTCTCCAGGTCCTCGGCACCGACGGAGGCTGGCACGACGTCCAGCCCGTGGAGGACGGCCTGCTGGTCAACCTCGGCGACCTCACCGCGCGGCTGACCAACGACCGGTGGATGTCGACCCTGCACCGCGTGGCGCCACCGATCGTCGACGGCCGCATCGTCCGCCGCCGCTCTGCCGCGTTCTTTCACGACGGCAACGTCGACGCCGTGGTGGCCACCCTGCCCGAGTTCGTGGGCACCGACGGCGACGCCTACGAGCCCGTCACCGTCCGCGAACACATCGCAGCCAAGCTCGCCGGGTCCCGGCACGGCAAGGCCAATACCGCGGCGGTTCGCGAGGCGGCCCGGGTCCTGGCGGCGTCGGCCCGGTAATGGAGGTCGACACCGTGACGGACGTGGTGTTGGTCCACGGCGCGTGGGCCGGCGGCTGGGTGTGGGACACCGTCACCGGTCCGCTCCGTGCGGCCGGCCTCCGCCCCCATGTGGTCGACCTACCGGGCGTTGGCGGCGACGACGACGAGGTGGTCGACCTCGACACCCTGGCCGACCATGTCTCGGCACTCGTGCGGCTTCTCGAACGACCCGCCGTTCTCGTGGGGCACTCCGGCGGCGGGGTCGTGGTGACCCGGGTCGCCGAACTGATTCCGGACCGGGTCGCCGGGGTCGCCTTCGTCGCCGGGATGATGCTGCCTTCGGGGGTGGACTTCGCGCAGCTCTGCGCCGGGATCGGCCTGCCCACGGATGTGGGGATCTCCCGGTGGCTCGAGTCGAGCGCCGATGGTCGCGAGACCTCGGTCCCGCCCGAGGCCGCGGCGGCGGTGTTCTTCCACGATGCCCTGGAGGGGGAGGCGATCGCTGCCGCGCGACGGTTGCGTCCGCAGCGGGAGAGCGCCCGGCTGATCTCCGCCGCCTGGACCCCTGCGCGCTTCGGCGCCCTGCCGCGGTTGTACGTCGAAGCCACCGGGGATCGCACCGTGCCGATCATCGCGCAGCGACGCATGCAGCAGCTCACCCCTGGTGCCCGGGTGGTCACGCTCCACACGGGCCACGTCCCGCAGCTGTCCGCACCAGGCCCACTGTGCGCGGCGCTGGCGAGCTTCACGCGGGACGTCGCCGCCGGCGACGCGGATCGGCCGGCGCGCCACATCGCCCTCACGTCGGCGTAACACGGCGGAAAAGCGCTGATGTCAGACTCGGAGGCGACACCGCGGCGGTGCGGTCGGCCCAGCCGACCCGGCCGCCGGGCGACCGACGCCCCGGCGGCCGAGTCATCAGTCAGGCAGCGGCGCGGTGTCCGCCCGGGCACAGGACCCGGGTCCCGATGCCGCAGGAGACGTCCATGACCTCCGTGATGCCCGACGCGCCCACGCTGCCCACTCCGGGCGACACCAGCCCGGCCACCGCGGGCCGCAGCCCCCGTCGTCTCGCAGACGCCGACGCCAGGCTGGCCGCGCTGACCGCGCGCGTCCGCGAGGACATCGCCACCACGAGCCATGCTCGCGACTGGATCCCGCGCGAACCCGGATGCGCGCAACTCGATGTGCTCGTCATCGGAGGCGGTCAGGCCGGACTCGGCGCCGCCTTCGCCCTCGGACGTCAACGGATCGACCGGGTCCTGGTGGTGGATGACGGGCCCGCCGACCGGGTGGGTTGCTGGGACCGCTACGCACGCATGCACACCCTGCGCAGCCCCAAACACATGCGCGGCATCGAGTTCGACGTCCCGTCGCTGCACGTGCGCCGCTGGTTCGAGGCGGTCTACGGCGAGCAGGCGTGGCAGGAGATCGACCTCGTTCCGCGCCTGGACTGGAACGACTACCTGCGCTGGTATCGCGAGGCAGCGGGGATCGAGGTCCGCCACGAGACGCAGGTGACCGCCGTGCACCGCCCCGCCACGGCGGATGGCCCGTTCGTCGTGGAGGTGGCCGCCGCCGGCGGTGCCACCCAGACCGTGACCGCCCGGCGGATCGTGTTCGCCCTCGGCCTCAGCGGCGGCGGCGGACAGCGGGTGCCGGAGATGGTCCGTGCGCTGCCGCGCGAGCGCTGGTTCCACACCGAGGACCCGATCGACTTCGAGGCCCTGCGCGGCCGGCGGGTCGCCGTCCTGGGCGGCGGAGCCTCCGGGTTCGACAACGCCGCCACCGCGCTCGACCACGGCGCCGCGCGAGCGGAGGTGTTCATGCGGCGGGACACCGTCCCGGACTCCAACCCGCTGCGGTGGATGGAGTTCCCCGGCATGCAGGAACGCTTCTACGACCTCGACGATCGCGCGAAGTGGGACTTCACCCTGTTCAGCGGGGGCTTGCCGCAGCCGCCGACCCAGCACACGGTGTGGCGGTGCTTCGCCCATCCCGACTTCGCACTGCGCACAGGCTGTGCCTGGGACTCGGTCGCGGTGGTCGACGACGGCGCGGGCGGGACCGAGCTCGCCATCGTCACCCCCGCCGGCCGGTTCCACGCCGATGTGGTGATCGCCGCGACCGGGTACGAGGTCGACCTGCGACTGCGCCCGGAGCTCGCGGAGTTCGTCGACGACATCGCCCTGTGGGCCGACGTGCACGACTTCGCCGCCGGCCACCCGGCAGGACGCAACCCCTACCTCGGACCGGGTTTCGAGTTCACCGAACGCCGACCGGGCTCCGCGCCCTGGGTGACCAGGCTGCACCACTTCTCGACCGGCGCGCGCACGTCCATGGGCGTCACCGGAAACCAGCTGTCCGGCATCTACGGAGGTGTTGGTCGCATCGCGGGGGCGGTCACCACCGCGATCACTCGCGAGAACTGGGACCGCCTCGCGGACGACTTCGCGGGCTTCGAGTTTCGCGAGGTCCGGTCGATCGGCCCGCACCGCCCCGACGACGGCTGGTACCCGACGAGACCCCGCTACTGACGGCCCCGCCATCAGAACGGCGGCTCATCATCGAACGCCGAGGACCGCGGCTGGTCCTGCTGGGGCCGGTCATCCTGCGGGGGAGCCGAGCGCGGCGGGCGCCCTGACCGGGGTTCCTGTTGACGATGGTGCGCCTGGGCCCGCAGTCTGCTGCGCTCCGCCGCGCGGCGGTGACGCAGGTGGGGGCGCCTCCTCGACGCCGGTGAGCCGCTGCCGGTCCTGCCGGCTTCGGCCGCGTCCTGCTGCCGTCGGCTGGACTCCGGATGCCGCGGCGGGGCGAGCGCGGCCAGCGGTCCACCGGGGGCCGTCGTGATGCGCGTTCCCGGATCCGCCTCCGGGTGATTGGGGCCGTGGAGCCAGACGTAGGTTCCGTCGATGTCCCGGTAGTAAGCCCAGATTCCCTCGGTCTTGAGTCGGTGGTGGAAGCGGCAGAGGGAGCCGAGATCATCGGACGTGGTGTGCCCGCCGCACTCCGGGTTGTCATGGTCGAACGGGATGATGTGGTCGAGGTCGGTCTTCTCGGCCGGCGTCTGGCACCCGGGGAAGACACAGGTGCCGTCGCGGCCCTTGCAGAAGCGTGCCAACGCCTCGGAGGGCGTGTACCGCCGGGCCGCGTAGCAGTCGGGGTCCGCGAGATCTGCCAGTGAGTCGATCCGGCGACGAGCGCTGCGCTCCAGCTGGTCGGCGGTGTGACCGGTGATCGGCCCGTAGCCGGCCAGCGTGAGGCCACGGTTGTCCGGACTGCCGTCGTCGTAGGCGTAGATGGTCACCCGCCGAGCGGCCGCCTGTCCGTCCGGGTCACCGGGGTGTTCGCCGTCGACGTCGGGCAGGCAGGCCCACCCGCGACTCAGCGCCAGTAGGCCCGCGGCACGCAACTCACCGAGAGAACGCGGGTCGTCCTCGGAGGCGGTGCGCGCGAGGGCCTCGATACGGTCGGCGATCTCCACGGCGGTCTCCGCGGTGAGGTGCGCTGTGATGAGGGCCCTGTCGTCGGCCAGCGGCACCATCTCGACGTCCTGGTCCCGCCGCGCCTCCCTCGCCCTGGCGTCGGCCCCGACCGGGTCGCACGCCGAGACGGTCTTGGTGAGCATCTTTCGTAGCGGGCCGAGTCTCGGCGGGTGTGTGCGGCGCCTGGTGGGAGCCAGTGCCTCACTGATCCGCCTGTCGAGTTCGGGCATGAGCTCATCGGAGACCATCGCGGTCTCCTCGGCGATCGTGTGGGCGGCGAGGATGCCGATCCATCCGGTCGCGAGCAGGGCCGCGGTACGGGGGAGCCGCTCGGTCAACTCGACCGCGGTGGTGACCAGACGCGAGGCGCCGTGCCGGGACAACGCCATCGAGGCGCTGACGATCGAGGCGGCGGTCTCCCACGGGTCCCGGTGGCGGTCGCGCTGCCCCGCGACCCGGACGCAATCGTAGGCGAAGGCGACGGTGCGTCCCTCGGCCGCGTTGATCAGGCGTTGGGCGAGATATCCGCGCTGTTGATGTGGATCCCACCGGGCGTAGGCCTCCGGGACGATCACGTCGACGGCGGGACCGGTCGCTGTGGTGAACCCCTTAGGCGGCACGAACGGGTCGGGGGCATCGGGGACGATCGCCGCATGGGAGGCGGAATCATGGGCGTCGGACTTGGAGGTGCTCGTCATGGTTCGACCGTATGTTCTAGGTCTGACATCGTGGGCAGGGAGACTGGATCGAACACGCGAGCGAGTGTCATCTCATTACGGGGAGATGCCCGGCCTCGTCGTCGTCGCTGATCACCGCGGCGCCCGCTGACCTGGGGTGCCCTGCGCACCCTCCGCAGGGCACCGCAGGTAGAGGGCATGCGTGGTGCGGGCGGTCTCGGGGGGGTCCGGGTCCGGGTCCGGCTTCTGGTTCGGTGAAGGGTGTGGCGCCGTGGGCGGTGCACGGTCTTGGGTGCTCTGACCTGGGGTGCCCTGCTCGGCCCCCGCAGGGCGCCCCAGGTCGGCGCGCGAGGGAGGGCGCCGGGGCGGGGATGTCCCAGGGCAGTGAGGTGGGTGGTCGTGGTGGTCGTACTGGTCAGGCGCAGGTCGGGCGGCCCGGTCGCGGTCAACCCGGTCGCGGTCAACCCGGTCGGGCGACGATGAGGCACGCCTCGCCGCCGTCGGGGACGTACCACCGGTGGGGGAGGGTGCCGTTGTACCTCGCGACGTCGCCCGCCTCGAGTCGGGTGAGCGAATCGCCGACCTCGAGCAGGACGGTGCCCCGGGTGATGTAGAGCCATTCCTGGCCGGGGTGTTCGAAGAACCGGCCCGGGACGTGGTTGGTCTCCACGAACTCGAGGAACTGCGTGCCCCCCGGGCCTCCGGGCAGGAGTCGGGTGTGACCGCCGACCGTGCCCTCCGCACGGGTCAGGGTGGCGCCCTCGGTGGAGCGCTGGACGTCGACCCGGTCGGAATGGGCCGGGTCCCGGCCGGAGTCTCCGGGTCCGCCGGTGTCGGAGGCCCCGCCGGCGGTGACCGCGTCGAGGAGTTGGGCCTGGGTGGTGCCGAGGGCGTGGGCGAGACCCTCGAGCGTGGACATGCTGGGCGCCGCCTTACCGCGCTCGATCTGACTGAGGAAGGGCTGCGAGATCCCGGCCTGGTCGGCCACCTCGACGAGCGTCAGTCCGAGTTGGCGGCGGTGGTGCCGGATGCGCGCGCCGAGACGGTCCAGCGAGTCGCCTCGTGCGGTGGTCATGGGGCCTCCCTTGCGGTCGGGTCGGGGCGGGTCGGGGCGGGTTGGGGCGGGTCGGGGTCTGGCGGGGCGGGATCTGGTGGGACGCGGTCTGCCGGGGTCGGTAGTTCGTGCAGGTAGTCGCGTTGGCGCGGAATCGGCGGACACCGGAACCGCGCCGGAACAGCGGGGTAATGCCGCCGAAACACGGGGCCACCACACTCATCATTATTGATCCGATCAATACCCGGGGTCACTATCCCGCTCCGGGGTCGGATGCACAAGTGCCGCACCCGATCAGAAAGCCCGGGCTGCCGAGAGGGGCCGAGTCGGAGGGTCGGCGGGGAACGCACAAGTCGGCAGAGGAGGGGAACGATGGAACCACGACGAGCGGCACAGCGCGATGCACAGCGCGGAGCCGGGGCCGAGCGAGTCGCGCCGCGGCACGTGGACCGGATCGCGGGGGCCCGGCTGCAGGGCGGCCGGGTGGTCGACGTGGACATCGTCGACGGGGTGGTCGTGGCCGTGACGGATGCGGGGACCACCCCGACGCGCGGTGGTCCTACCGGGGGCGAATCGGTGATCGACGCCCGCGGCTACATGGTGCTCACCGCGCCCGCGGAGCCGCACGCCCACCTCGACAAGGCCCTGAGCTGGGGCGCCACGCGGCCGCCGGGCTGCGACCTGGGGGCGGCGATCGACGCGTGGCGGGCCTACGCCGCGACGGTCGACGAGGACGAGATCCACGCCCGCGCCCTCGCTGCAGCGCGCAAGCTCGTGGCCAACGGGACGACCGCGGTGCGCAGCCACGTGGACCTGCACGACGACCACGACCCGCTGCGCGGCGTCCGCGCTCTCGTCCGCGTCCGCGACGAGCTCGCCGGCGTGATGGACCTGCAGATCTCGGTGATGGTCAACGAGGTCGACCCGTCGGACCGGGCCCGCGCCGCGATCGCGGCCGGTGCCGACCTCATCGGCGGGGCCCCACACATCTCGACCGACCCGGTCGCCGAGACAAACCGACTGGTGGACCTCGCCGAAGAGCTGGGCACCGGCATAGACCTGCACGTGGACGAGTTCCTCGACGGCGACCACGCCATGCTCGAGGTGTTCACCGACCGCGTCGCGACCTGGCCGGCGGGGCAGATCCGCACTGCCGGGCACTGCTGCCGCATCGGCTCGCTCGACGGGGCGGGCCAATCCCGCGCCGCCGGCGCGCTGAGCAGGGCGGACGTCGGGGTGGTGACCCTGCCGATCACCAACCTGTACCTGCAGGGCCGAGCCGGCTGCACCTCGGTCCCGCGCGGCCTGCCCCCGGTGCGGGCCCTGCTCGAGACCGACGTGACCGTCGCCGCCGGCGCCGACAACGTGCGCGACCCGTTCAACCCGGTCGGCCGCTCCGACGCCACCGAGACGGCGATGTTGCTGATCGTGGCCGCCCACCTCGACATGGACACCGCCTGGCAGCTCGTCACGGGCGGCGCCCGCGAAGTCATGGGTCTGCCGCCCGCCGGCCCCTCGCCCGGCCTCCGGGCCGACCTGCTGCTGGTCCGGGCGGGCGGGCTCGACGACGTGATCGCCGACGCGCCACCCGACCGGATCGTGCTGCGGGCGGGCTGCGTGGTGGCGGAGAGGGAGGTCCTCGTCGTCGTCGACCCCGGTGTCGCGCTGCTCGACGACCAAGCCCCCACCACCCACCCACAGACACCCACCTACGAGGAGACCCGATGACCACACCCACCGACATGCGGGCGGCGCAGGCCGCCCGGCCCGGCAGCGAGATCCTCGGATTCGACGGCGTCGGAGTGACCTACCCCAATGGCACCCGCGCGCTCGACGGCGTGGACCTGCGGATCCGCGCCGGAGAGTTCGTCAGCGTCGTGGGCCCGTCCGGCTGCGGCAAGTCCACGCTGCTCAGCCTCGCGTCCGGGCTCGCCACCCACACCGACGGCTACATGCAGACCGGCACCGACCGCATCGGCTACGTCTTCCAGGACGCGACCCTGCTGCCGTGGCGGACGGTCGAGCAGAACGTGGAGATGCTCGCCGAGCTCGACGGCATCGGCCGCACCGAACGCCGTGACCGCGCGGCGGCGGCGATCGAACTGGTGGGCCTGGCCGGGTTCGAGAAGTCGCTGCCGCGGGAGCTGTCGGGCGGCATGAAGATGCGTGTCTCGCTGGCCCGCTCGCTGACCCTCGACCCGGAGTTGTTCCTGTTCGACGAGCCGTTCGGCGCGCTGGACGAGATCACCCGGCAGCGCCTCGGCGACGAGCTGCTGGGGCTGTTCGCGGCCAAGCGGTTCGCCGGGCTGTTCATCACGCACTCGGTCGCGGAGGCGGTGTACCTGTCCACGCGCGTGGTGGTGATGTCCGGTCGGCCGGGGCGGATCACCCATTCGGTGGATGTGCCGTTCGGCCCGGAGCGCGACCCCGAGATCCGATACACGGCGGACTACATGAACCTCGTCGGCGAGGTTTCTCAGGCACTCGAGGAGGCGCACTGATGAGAGGCACACTGATGAACGGAATCACCGCCCGCGCGAACGTGAAGAACGACGACGACGACGAGGTCACCGCCGCCGACGTGGGCCCCGGCCCCGTGGCCGAACCGGCCGGGGAGCCCCCGCCGCCGGCCCCGCCCGCCCCCGGTTCCGCCTCTCGGCCGACGGGCCCGTGGTCCGCTACGGCGGCCCGTTGGCGGTCCTGGCCGCGGTGCTGGGTCTGTGGTACTTCGTCAGCTACGTGGTGCTCGAACCGTCGCGGCGGTTCCTGCTGCCGGCGCCGCACGTGGTGGTCACCGACGGGCTGTTCGGGCCCAGCATCTCGGGCATGCTCGAGGCGCTCGGCCGCACCGCGACCGTCGCGCTGACGGGGTTGGCGATCGCGTTCGTGATCGGCGTCGTGTGGGCGATCGTCATGAGCCAGGAGAAGTGGGCCGAGCGCTCGCTGTTCCCCTACGCGGTGGTGCTGCAGTGCATCCCGATCCTCGCGCTGGTGCCCCTGATCGGCTTCTGGTTCGGCTTCGGGTTCACCGCCCGCGTGTTCGTGTGCGTGCTGATCGCACTGTTCCCGATCGTGTCCAACACGCTGTTCGGTCTCAAGTCCGTTGACCCGGGCCTGCGCCGGCTGTTCACGCTCCACCACGCCGGGCGCCTGACGGTGCTGCGCAAGCTCGAGGCCCCGGCGGCACTGCCCGCCCTGTTCGAGGGCCTGCGCGTGGCGGCCGGCCTGTCGGTGGTCGGTGCGATCGTCGGCGACTTCTTCTTCAAGCAGGGCGACCCGGGCATCGGCATCCTCATCGACACCTTCCGCGCCCGCCTGCAGTCACCGGAACTGTTCGCCTCCATCATCCTGGCCTCCCTGCTCGGCGTGGCCGTGTTCCTGTTCTTCGGCTTGCTGTCCCGTCGGGTCGTGGGGCGCTGGTACAACCCGGACGCCGACCGCTAGTCGTAACCCCCGGCGACCAGCCGTAACGACTCCCGACCGAACCCGCAACACCACTGAAACACGGCAGCGGTTCACTCTCCTTTATTGATCACATCAATACAGCACTCGCTCCCATCTCGTCGTTCCGTCACCCACACCCAGGAGTTCCCATGCGACGCACCACCGCCCCCCGTACCGCCGTCTCCGTGGCCGCGCTCTGCGCCCTCGGCGCCGTCACGCTCACCGCCTGCGGCGGTTCCGAGTCCGCGGAGGCCTCTTCCGGATACAGCGGGGAGATCGGCGCGGTCGACCTCAGCGAGGTCTGCCCCGAGAAGGTCGTGGTCCAGACGGACTGGAACCCCGAGGCCGAGCACGGCCACCTCTACGAACTCCTCGGACCGGAGCCGACCATCGACGCCGGCGCCAAGTCGGTCTCCGGGCCGCTGTTCGCCTCCGGTGAGTACACCGGTGTGGACGTGGAGGTCCGGGCCGGCGGCCCCGCGATCGGCTTTCAGCAGGTCACCGCGCAGATGTACCAGGACACCGACATCATGCTCGGCTACGTGGACGCCGACCAGGCGGTCCAGAACTCGCTGAACAACCCCACCATCGGCGTCTTCGCACCGCTGGACATCAATCCGCAGATGATCATGTGGGACCCCGAGACCTACCCCGACGTCGAGACCGTCAGCGACCTCAAGGACGAGAACACGCGGGTCCTGTACTTCGAGGGCAACGCCTACATGGACTATCTCCTCGGCGAGGGCATCCTCGACCCCGCCCAGGTCGACGGAAGCTACGACGGTTCGCCCTCGAACTTCGTCGCCTCCGGCGGTGCGGTCGCCCAGCAGGGCTTCGCCAGCGCCGAGCCGTTCATCTACGAGAACGAGGTCGCCGAATGGGGCAAGCCGGTGAAGTACCAACTGCTCCACGACCTGGGCTACCCGATCTACAAGTCGATGATGGCCGTGCGCAGCGCCGAGCTCGAGGACAGCGCGGCGTGCCTGGAGAAGCTGGTGCCCGTACTGCAGCAGGCCGAGGTCGAGTACTTCGAGGACCCGGCCCGCACCAACGCCGTGATCGTGGACGCCGTCGAGCAGTTCAACACTGGCTGGGTCTACAGCGCTGAGCTGGCCGACTTCGCCGTCGAGGCCATGCTCGAGCGCGAACTGGTGGGCAACGGACCCAACGCCACGATCGGTGACTTCGACGACGAGCGCCTCGCCGACATGGTGGCCAAGGTCAAGGGCGTCTACGAGGCCGCCGATGTCGCGATCGCCGAGGACGTCTCGCCCGGGACCGTCGCCACCAACCAGTTCATCGACCCGGCCATCGGGATGAACTGATCCGGCTCCGCTGCCCGGTTCACTTTTTCAGTTCCCGCCGCCCCCGCACCCGATCGGAGCCCCTCGTGACCGCGACCTCCACCGCACCCGCCACACCCACCCCGCCCACCGGATCGCCCGGATCCACCGCAGACGTCGCCGGCCTGGTCGACGACCTGCTCGACCTGCTCGGTCCCGATGCCGTGCACACCGACGACCGCGCCCTGGACAAGGCGTCGGTGGACGGGTCCTACCTCAGCCCGATCCTCCGGGCGCAGTGGCCCATCGGCCGGCCCGAGGTGGTGTGCCGGCCGACGGACGTGGAGCAGGTGCCCGCCGTGGTCCGCGCGGCCGTCCGCCGACGGGTGCCCATCACCTCCCGGGGCAAGGGCACCGGCAACTACGGCCAGGTGGTCCCGCTGCACGGCGGGCTGGTCCTGGACCTGACCGCGCTGCGAGGCGTCGACCACGTGGACACGGAGGCGGGCGTGGTCACCGCCGAGGCCGGGGTCCGCATGCTGACCCTCGAGAAGCGGCTGGCCTCCCACCACGGCAGTCAGCTGTGGATGTACCCGTCCACCGTGCAGTCGACCCTCGGCGGGTTCCTCGCCGGCGGGTCGGCGGGCACCGGCACGATCGTGCACGGCCGCAACCACCAGGGGTTCGTCGAGGCGCTCGACGTGGTCTTCGCCCACGAGGACGCCGAGATCGTGCACCTGGAGGGTGCCGACGCCCAGCCGTTCGTCCACACCTACGGGGTCGCCGGGATCATCGTGCGCGCCACGGTGCGGATCGAACCGCTGCAGGACTGGCGGTGCGTGTACGCGAGTTTCGACGACCACCACGACGCGTTCGCGGCGGTGCGTCGGGTCCACCTCGTCGAACCCGCGCCGCGCCTGTGCTCGGCGGACGGCGCCCACGTGGCCTCTTGTCTGCCCGCCGACGAGGCCATCCCCGCCGGCCGGGCGAGCCTGCGGGCGATCGTCGACGCCGCCGCGGTGGACGAGGTCCGGGCGATCATCGACGGTGCAGGAGGAGTGGTCGAGGCGGTCCGGAGCGGCGTCAACGAGACGATCAAAGTCTCGACGCTGTCCTACAACCACCCCACTCACTGGCTGCAGAAGGCCGAACCCGACACCTGGTTCCACATGGAGTGCCAGGGCGACGCCCTGGTGGAACGCCTCGACGAGGTGGAGGCCGTGTACCCCGGCGGGACCCTGCACCTGGAGGCGGGACACGGGCGGATGTTCGGGATGCTCAACGGTCACTACACCTCGCCGGAGGCCGCGTACGCGGGTGTGCCGGTGCTGGAGGAGCTGGGGGTGCGCGTGCACTCGCCGCACCAGTACCGCGTGGACCACGACACCGAGGCAGTCCGAGCGCTCGCGGCCCGCACCGACCCGTATGGCCTGCTCAACCCCGGGCGGTGGGAGGCGTGATCGGGCCGCAGCGGCGGTACGCCGAACTCACGACCGTCGAGGCGGGCCGGGTCGGATCCGGTGACCCCGTCGCCGTCATCCCGGCCGGCGCGATCGAACCCCACGGTCCGCACCTGCCACTGGCCACCGACCTCCTCGTGGCCGAGCACGTGGCTGCCCACGCGGTGGCCGCCGCGGCGGAGGCGGCCGTCGACGCCTGGCTCATGCCGGCGCTGGGGTACACGAAGAGTGATGAGCACGCCAACCTCACCGGGGCGTTGTGGATCTCCGGGGAAACGCTGATGCGCGAGGTGGTCGAGCTCGGCTCGGCGCTGCGGGCCAGCGGGTTCACCCGGGTGCTGTTCGTCAACTGCCACGGCGGCAACTCGGCGCTGCTCGAGGTGGCGCTGCGCGAACTGCGCCGCCGCTTCGGACTGCGCACCTTCCTCTACGCCGGGCGCGCGGTCCCGGGCCCCACCGAACTGGGGATGGGCATCCACGCCGGGTGGGCGGAGACGTCGATGATGCTCCACCTGCACCCCGAGCTCGTCGACATGTCGGCGGCCGAGGCGAGGGTCCCGGCCGGGATCGCGGAGTGTCAGCACATCGGGTTCACCGGCCCCGTGAGGTTCGGCTGGCTGGCCGACGACCTGTCCGACACCGGGGTGATCGGAGACCCCACCGGGGCCGACCCCGAGACCGGGCGGCGGTTGGTGGCCGATCACGTGGACGCCGTGGCCGGGGCGCTGGCCGAGATCGCCGAGTTCGACCCGGCGCGCGGGGTGTCCGCCGCGGCCACCGTGACCGCCCCGGCCGCCCCGGCCGCCGCGGCAGGGGGTGCGCCGTGACCTCCACCGAGATGCCCGTGGTCACCATGCCCGGCCCCGCTGATGACCCGCTGCAGACGATGGTTGCGTGGTTGTCGATCGACCCGGCGGACCCGCCGCTGGGGGTCCTGGCCACGGTCGGCCCGGACGGGACCCCGCACTGTCGGCACCTGCTGGTCTCCGGGGCCACCACCGACGGGCCCACGTTCCACACCGATTCGCGGTCCCAGAAGGCCCTGGACCTGGCCACCGACCCGCGCGCGACGCTGGTCGTGGTGTCCGCCGACCGGACGCGGCAACTCACGGTCACCGGCGTGGCCGAGCCGACCGATCGGGACGAGCACCTGGCGAGCTATTACTCCCGCAGCGAGTACCTCAAGCTCCTGGCCTGGACCAACGACCAAGCGACGGCGGAACTCGCCCCGCCGGGCAGACGCCGGGTGTGGGCCGCGGCGGTGGAGCGGTTCGGCCCGTCGCCGGCGCAGCCGCCCGAGACGTGGCTGGGCATGCGACTGCGGCCCGGGTCCGTGACCTTCTGGGCCGCCGGACGCGACGAGCCCTCCCATCGGCGCCGCTTCGTGACGGACGGGCAGCGGTGGCGGGCCGAGGAACTTCCGGGCTGACACACGAGAGAACGAGAGAACCCCATGATCACCTTCACCGACGCGCTGGTCCTGCCCGTGTCCGCAGACCCGGCCGCCCCCGCCTGGTTCCACGGCTGGGTCCACGTGGACGCCGCCGGCCTCATCGCCGGGCTCGGCCCCGGCGACCCGCCGCCCGGCCTGCCGGGCGAAGTCCACGACCTCGGCGGCGCCATCCTCGCCCCCGGGTTCGTCTCCGCGCACAGCCACCTGTTCACCGCCGGGATGCGCGGCACCGCCCCCGACGACACGCTCTACGGCTGGGTGTCGACGCTGGGCGAGATGATGGTCGGGGCGGAGGCCGAGGACCTGTACTGGTTCACCCTCGCCGGCTGCCTGGACTTCCTGCGCAACGGTGTGACCAGCGCCTACAACTTCACCCAGAGCCGGGTCGTGGCGGTGTTCGACCACGCCTCCTCGACCCTGGTCGCCGAGCGGGTCCACGACATCGACTTCCTCACCCGGCAGATCGACGCCCAGGCCGACTCCGGGCTCCGCTGCGTCACCTCCACCCGCCTCGACGACGAGCAGCTCCCCGAGGCCGAGTGCTTCGACGCGTTCGCCCACGTCACCGAGCACCGACTGCGCACCGTTCCCCGCGAGCTGGACCTGGGCGGGTCGGTGTTCGGGTCGGTGCAGTGGTCCTCGTCGCCGGTCACCGCCGAGCGTGAACGCCACGCCATGGCCACCCACGGCGTGGGCAACCAGGCGCACTTCGTCGAGACCGCCGAGCACCTCGAGGTACAGCGGGCCAAGTTCGACTGGTACGACCGCGCCGGGGTCCTGGGCCCCGACTTCGCGTTCGGCCACTTCGTCCACCCCACCGACCACATGGTCCGCCGGGTCGCGGAGACCGACTCCGCCGTGATCTGGCAGGCCACCTCCAACGGCCGGCTGGGCTCGGGCATCGCCGACATCACCCGGTACCGGGACGCGGGCATCCGCGTGGGGATGGGCCTGGACGACCAGTCCTGCACCGACGTGTCCGACCCGTTCCAGAACATGCGGATCGGCCTGTACACCCAGCGCGCCGTCCACTCCGACGCCGCGGTGCTGGCCGCCCGCGAGGTCCTGCACATGCACACCCTGGGGGCCGCGGAAGCCCTCGGCCTGTCCGACCGGGTGGGCAGCGTGGAGGTGGGAAAGCACGCGGACCTCGTCGTCGTCGACCCCACCAGGCCTGCGACCGGACCGATCTGGGACCCCGTCGCCACGTACGTCCTGGCGTGCTCGCTGCGCAACCTCACCCGCGTCTACGTGGGCGGACGCCTTGTCGCGGAGGGTGCGCGCAGCCTGCACCCGCTCGCCGACGAGGCCGACGCCCAGCTCACCGAGCGCATGATCCGCTCGGCCCGGGCGCGGGGGTTCGCGCCGGCGTTCACGCCGGGCCTGGTGCGGGCATGACCTCCGGAGCCGCGGCGGTGCTCATCGAGAACTGCGCGGTCGCGACCATGGGCGGGGCCGGGGCCGGGGCCGGGGGTGGGGACGGGGACTGCGTCGGCGCCGAGTACACCGCCGGCCACGTGCTGCTCGAAGGCGGCCGGATCACCGCGGTGGGGGAGGGGCCGTGCGATCCGGCGCTCGTTCCGGACGGCGCGGAACGTGTCGACGGCACGGGTTGTCTGGCCACCCCGGGCCTGATCAACACCCATCACCACCTGTACCAGTGGCTCACCCGGGGGCTCGCGGCCGACGCGACGCTCTTCGAGTGGCTCACCGCCTCGTACCCGGTGTGGGCGGGCATCGACGCCGACGACGTCCGCACCGCCGCCCTCGGTGGGCTCGCGCACCTGGCCCTGGGCGGCTGCACCACCACCACGGACCACCACTACGTGGTGCCCGCCGACGCCGGGGACGTGTTCGCCGCCGAGATCGAGGCGGCCGCCGCCGTCGGCCTGCGCTTCCACCCCGGCCGCGGGTCGATGGATCTGGGCCGCAGCTCGGGCGGGCTGCCGCCGGACTCAGTGGTGGAGGGCATCGACGCGATCCTCGCCGGCACCGCCGACGTGATCGATCGGTTCCACGACGCGGGCCCCGACTCGATGTGCCGCATCGCCGTGGCGCCGTGCTCACCGTTCTCCGTGACCGGCGACCTGCTGCGCACCAGCGCCGAGCTCGCCCGCGAGCGGGGCGTGCGCCTGCACACCCATCTGGCCGAGACCGACGACGAAGAGGAATTCTGCCGCGAACGCTTCGGCAGCACGCCGATGGAGTACATGGAGTCGGTGGGCTGGGTGGGCCCGGACGTATGGTTCGCCCACACCGTGCACCTCGACGACCCGGCGATCGCCGCGATGGCCGCCGGCGGGATGGCGGCCGCGCACTGCCCCGTCTCCAACGGCCGCCTGGGCGCCGGCATCGCCCGCGTCCCGGACATGCTCGCCGCGGGGATCCCGGTGGGGCTGGGCGTGGACGGCTCGGCGAGCAACGAGTCGGGCGTGCTGTGGGAAGAGATGCACACCGCGCTCCTGCTCGCCCGCGCCACCCGCGGGCCCCGGGCGATGGACGTGCGGACGGCGCTGCGGATGGCCACCGTGGACGGTGCCCGCGCGCTCGGGCGGGAGGGTGAGATCGGGCGGCTGGCCGTCGGATACCAGGCCGATGTCGCGTTGTGGCGCCTGGACACCCCGGCCCACGCGGGGATCGACGACCCGGTGGCCGCGCTCGTCCTGGGGTCCCGCCCGCCGATGGCCGGGGTGTGGGTGCAGGGCCGCCGGGTGGTGGCAAACGGGCGCGTGCTCACCGTCGACACCGACGCCGTGGCCCGCGACGTGGTGGCCGCCCGCCGGCGGCTGCTGGCCCGGGCGGGGTGAGGGCGGTGGACCTGGTCAGCGTCACCGAACTGCACCGACCGCGCAGCCGGGGCGAGGCGCACGCGGCCCTGCTCGCCGGCGCCACGGCCCTGGCCGGCGGGACCGCCCTGCACGGGGAGGCGCACCTGCACCCGGCCGGCGCCGCGGCCCCGCCGGGGGAGACCACCCCGCTCACCGCGCTCGTGGACCTGCTCGACCTGCGCTGGCCCGACGTCGAACCGCTGCCCGACGGCGGACTGCGGGTCGCCGCTACCGCCACGCTGCGGACCGTGCTCGACCACCCGCTCACCGCGCCCCTGCGCCCGTTCCTCCACGACGCGTTCTCCTGCCTGCTCGCCTCGTGGAAGATCTGGGGCCGCGGCACCTGGGGAGGCAACCTCTGCGCAGCCCTGCCGGCCGGCGCCGGGACGGCCGCGGCCTGCACGCTCGACGCGACCACCGAGATCTGGACCCCCGACGGCGGCACCCGCACCGTCCCCGCCGCCGAGGTGGTGGTGGGTCCGGGTCGCACCTGCCTGGCCCCGGGCGAGATCCTGCGCGCGCTCGTCATCCCCGCGGCGGCGAGCCGGGCGCGCTACGCGGTCCGGCGGCACTCGCTGGTGCCCAGCGGCCGCTCCGGCTCGCTGGTCACCGGGCGACTGGACCCCGGCGGCCGTTGCACGCTCGTCGTGACCGCCGCCGTGCCCGCCCCGGAGGTGCTCACCTGGGACCGGCCCCCCACGCCCGACGAGGCCGAGGCCGCCGTGCGCGACCTGCCCCGCTGGCACGACGACCCCCAGGGCGACCCGGGCTGGCGGCGTCACGTGGCGGGAATCGCGGCCCTCGCCGTCGTCGCCGAACTCACCCACCCCATCTACCGGGAGGCACCATGCTGATCACCGTCGACGGACGCGCGCTGGAGACCGACCCGCGCCCCGGACAGTGCCTGCGGACGCTGCTGCGCGAGTCGGGGGTGCACGCGGTGAAGAAGGGCTGCGACACCGGCGACTGCGGTGCGTGTTCCGTGCTGGTCGACGGCGTGCCCACCCATTCCTGTGTGCTGCCCGCGCACCGCGCCGAGGGCGCCGACGTTCGCACCGCCGCCGGGGTGCCCGACGAGGTGCCGGCCGCGTTCGCCCGCGCCGCCGGGTTCCAGTGCGGGTTCTGCACGGCGGGGATGGTCACCACGGTCACCGGGCTGGGGCACGCGCCGTGCGCCCGGGACGGCGGGCCGGCGCCGAGGATCGCCGCCATGAAGGGCAACCTGTGCCGTTGCACGGGCTACCGGGCGGTCGAGGACGCCCTCGACGGCGCCCGGAATGCGTGCGCCGCCGGGGGGATCGGGAGCCCGGTCGCCGCCCCGGCCACCGAGCGCGTGGTGCGCGGCGCCGAACCCTTCACCCTGGACACCGACCAGACGGGCTGCGCGCATCTCGCGGTGCTCCGCTCCCCGCACGCGCACGCCCGCATCGTGTCGATCGACGCCTCCCGCGCCCTCGCGATGGACGGGGTGGTCGCCGTGCTCACCCACCACGACGACCCCGACGTCCTGTTCTCCACCGCCCGCCACCAGCGACGTACCGACGATCCCGACGACACCCGCGTGCTCGACCCGGTCGTGCGCCACCACGGTCAGCGTGTGGCGGCGGTGGTCGCCGAGTCGGAGGCACTCGCCCGGCGAGCCTGCCAGCTGATCGAGGTGCGCTACGAGGTGTTGCCGTCGGTCCTCGATCCCGAGGCCGCGCGTGCCGCCGGAGCGCCAGCGATCCACGGCGACAAGGGTCCGGAGTCCCGGATCGCCGACCCCGCGCGCAACGTGGTGGCCGACTGGTTCGGCGAGGTGGGCGACGTCGACGCCGGGATCGCCCGCGCGGCGCACACGGTGACCGGCACGTGGAGCACCTCGCGGGTCCAGCACACGCACCTGGAGACCCACGCGGTGATCGTGCGGCACGTCGACGGCGGGCCCCGGGTCGGTGGGTCGCTCGACATCCGCTCCTCTACCCAGGTGCCGTTTCTCGTGCGCGACGAGTTGGCGTGGATCTTCGGCCTCGACCGCGATGAGCTGCGCGTCCACGCCGCGCGGGTGGGCGGCGGGTTCGGCGCCAAGCAGGAGATGATCGTCGAGGACCTGGCCGTGCTCGCGGCCCTGCGCACCGGCCGCGACGTGGTGTGGGAGTACTCGCGCGCGGAGCAGTTCACCTCCGCCACCGTGCGCCACCCGTACCGCACCACCGTCACCGTGGCCTGCGACGACGACGGCCGGCTCACCGCCCTCGACCTGGACGTGCTGTCCGACGCCGGCGCCTACGGGGGCCACTCCGCGGGCGTGATGTTCCACTCCATCACCGAGTCCGTGGAGCTGTACCGCTGCCCGGCCAAGCGGGTGACCGCCGAGGCCGTCTACACGACCACCGTGCCGTCGGGGGCGTTCCGCGGGTACGGGCTGGGGGAGGTGGGGTTCGCCCTGGAGAGCGCGCTGGACGAACTCGCCGACGCCGCCGGGCTGGACCCCGTGGAGCTGCGGCGGCGCAACGTGGTGCGCCCGGGTGACACGTTGGTGAGCTCCGCGGGCGACGACGACGAGCTGGCCCTGTCCTCCTACGGACTCGACCACTGCCTGGACCTGGTGGCAGGTGCCCTGGCCTCCGGTCGCGGGGAGACCGCGCCGCCCGGGTGGGCGGAGGGGACCGGGATCGCGCTGTGCATGATCGCCACCAATCCGCCCGGGGGCCACCACGGTTCGGCCCGCGTCGAGATCACCGCCGACGGCACCGTGCACGCCTACGTGGGCACGGCCGAATTCGGCAACGGCACCGCGACCGTGCACACCCAGATCGTCGCCGAGGCGCTGGGCGTGCCGTCCGACTCGGTGGTCCTGCACGCCTCCGACACCGCCCTGCTCACCCACGACACGGGCGCGTTCGGTTCCGCCGGCACCGTGGTCGGTGGGCGCGCCCTGCACCGCGCGGCGACCCGGGTCGCCGAGCTGCTCCGCGCCGGAGCCCACCTGCCGGTGTCCGCCGAGGGGTGCGCCGACGGGCTGGGTCGGCAGGCCGCGTTCACCGTGCAGGGCGTGCGGGTGGCCGTGTGCCCCGACACCGGGACGGTGAAGGTCCTGCACAGTGTCCACGCCGTCGACGCCGGGCGGGTCCTCAACCCGCAGCAACTGCGGGGACAGGTGGAGGGCGGCGTCGCCCAGGCTCTCGGGGCGGCGCTGTACGAGCAGGTGATGCTCGACGAGACCGGCGTGGTCACCAACGCGACCCTGCGGCACTACCACCCACCCCGCATGGGCGACGTCCCGCGCACCGAGGTGTTCTTCGCCGACACCGTCGAGCCCGAGGGCGTCCTGGGCGCCAAGTCCATGTCCGAGGCCCCGTACTGCCCGGTCGCCGCGGCCGTGGGGATCGCCGTCCGGCGGGCCACCGGCGTGCGGCAGGACCTCATCCCCCTGACCCCGGACCTGGTGTGGATGAGGTCGTTCGCGCGTCGCGACGGCCGGGCTCTCACGGCGACGGGCCGGACCCCGTCCGCCGCCGTGTCGACCGGCGGCCGCGCGTGAGCGCGCGGGTGTTGCGGGTGACCGGTGCCTCGGCGGTCTGGTCGCCGGGGCTCGAGTCGGCGGACGCCTCCACGGTGGAGTGCGTGGACGGGCGGATCGCCGCCGCGCCCGACGGCGCTGCCGTGGTCGAGACCCTCGACGCTGGCGGCGGCGTCGTCACCCCGGGCCTGGTCAACGCCCACCATCACCTGCTGCAGAGCGCGTTCCGCACCCTGCCCGGTACCCGCGGCGTGGAGATGGCCGTGTGGCTGGCCCGGATGCGCGAGGCCTACGTCGCCGCGCGGGTCGACGATGAGCTGGTCGAACTGTCCGCCCGCGTGGCGCTGGCCGAGTCACTGCTGTGCGGCGTCACCACCGTGGCCGACCACCACCTCACCTGGCCGGCGGGCGCGGACCCCATGCAGATCGCCGGTGCTGCGTACGCCGGCGCGCAGGCGCTGGGATCGCGACTGGCCTTCGTCCGCGGCACCGCCGGAGACGACCCGGATGCCGCAGCGGCGTCGGTCGAGGCGATCCACGCTGCGCACCTGCCCGGCGCGTCCGGCGGGACCACCGCCGACGGGATGCGCCAGCTGGCCGTGGGGCCGTCGGGTGTGCACGCAGACGGGCCCGCGACCTTCGCCGCCATGGGGGAGGTCGCGCGCCGGCTCGGTCTGCGGCGGCGCACCCAGGCCAACGAGCAGGTCGACGTGGCCCGGGCCGCCGAACTGTACGGCCGTCGCCCCTTGGACCTGCTGGAGGAGTGGGGCTGGCTCGCCCCCGACGTCACCCTCGCCCACCTCTGCGACATCACCGACCCCGAGATCGCGTCGATCGCCGGGAGCGGGGTCACCGCGACCCATGCCCCGGCCTGCGATCTTCCGATGGGGTGGGGCGTGGCGCCGGTGGCCCGACTGCGCGACGCCGGGGTGACCGTGGGACTCGGGACCTCGGGCGGTGGCAGCAACGACGCCGGACACCTCCTGGCCGACGCGCGCCTGGCGATACAGGTCGCCCCGCTCGCCGGTAGGCCTCTGGACGCGCTCGAGGTGCTGGAGATGATCACCGCCGGCGGCGCCGACGGCCTGGGGCGCCCCGAATTGGGCCGGCTCACCCCGGGGTCGGCGGCGGATCTGGTGGTGTGGGACGTCAGCGGGGTCGCGGACGCCGGCGTCGCGGATCCGATCCGAGGACTGTTGTGGGCCGCACCCGGGCGCCGGCCCCGCCACGTGGTGGTGGGCGGCCAGGTGGTGGTGCGGGACTTCGAGCTCGTCACCGCCGACGAGCGGGCCCTGGCCGCGGATCTGCGCGAGCAGTGCGCCCGGCGGGGCATCGGACGCTGACCGGCACTGACCTGGGGTGCCCTGCAGGCCCGGTGCAGGGCGCCGCAGGTCAGAGCGTCGGAGAGCCCCGCGCCTCAGGATCCGCGGTAGGTGCTGTACCCGAACGGCGACAGGATCAGCGGCACGTGGTGGTGCGCGGCCGGGTCCGTCACCTCGAAGCACACCACCGCCTCCGGGTAGAAGCCGCTCACTCCGGCGGCCCGGTGATAGCCGCCCGTGTCGAAGGCCAGTCGGTACACCCCGGCCCCGACCTCGACCTGCGCCAGATCGGGGCCCCGGCCGTCGACGTCCGTGACCCCGGAGGCGAGGTCAGTGCCAGCGGAGTCGGTGAGCCGGTAGCCCAGGCCGACCGCCGGGGTGCCGGTGGCGGTGTCCAGGGCGTGGGTGCTCAGCGACATCAGAGGGCTCCGGTCTCGAGCAGTCGGTCCAGCCGCAGGGCGTTGATGGCGGCCAGGTGGTCACGGGTGGTCGCGAGCTCCTCTGCCGGGGTGAGGTCGATCCGCCGGTCGAGTTCGGCCACGATGTCCCGGGCCGACAGCCCGGTCGCGCACACGAGGAACGCGTGGCCGAAGTGCTCGGCGTGCCGACGTTGCCCCTCGGCGAGCCGGCGCGCGAGCTCGGCGTCCGCGGTGGCGGCTGCGCTCTGCTCCCGCGCCGAGGCCTGACCGACCTCCCGGGGCGCGCCCGTGTCTGCGCCGCCGCCCGCGCCGCCCGAGCCCGCGCCGCCCGAACCCGCGCCGATCGGCGGATGCGCGTCGACCGCGGCCAGTACCTCGGCGTCGCTCTGCTCGGCGAGAACCCGCCGGGCCCGTGCGTGCAGCGCGTCGCGGGAGCCGTACGGCCGCCCCTCCAACACCGCGCGCGCCCAGGTCTTCGACCCGGAGAGTTCGGTCAGGACCGGCATCAGTTCCTCTGTGCGCGCGGCATCGAATCCGCTCACGGCGGGATCGACGGTCTCGGCAGAATTAGAGGAAACGGGGGGTGTGGTGGTCTCGGGCACGGGCTCATCATCGCAGCGGCAGGGGCCCGGAACACCGCCGACGCGGCAGTCGTAACACGGCGTAACAATCGGCCCCGGCGCCCTGACCTGCGGTGCCCTGCACGCCGCCCGCAGGGCACCGCAGGTCAGGGGCTCGCGCGGCGAGGGCGCGGCGAGGGCGCGGCGAGGGCGCGGCGGGAGGAAGGGCCGGGCCGGAACCAAGTAACACTGCCGACACACAACGTCGCTAGCGTTCAGAAGCGTCGACGCGCCGCCGCCCGAGCACGAGAGGACCCCAGGATGAAGCTCACCCCCCGCGAGTTGGACAAGCTCACCCTGTTCACCGCGGCCGAGGTCGCGCGCCGCAGGCTCGAGCGCGGGGTGCTGCTCAACGTCCCCGAGGCCACCGCGCTCATCTCGTGGGAGATCGTCGAGCACGCCCGCGACGGCCGCACCGTCGCCGAGTGCATGGACCTCGGCCGGCAGGTGCTCGACGCCGGCCGGGTGATGGACGGCGTGGTCGAGCGGCTGGCGATGATCCAGGTCGAGGCCACATTCCCCGACGGGACCAAACTCGTCACCGTGCACGACCCCATCGGGCCGGTGGAGCAGAGCGCGTGAGCGGCCACGGGCACGGCGACGCCCACGGGCACGGCGACGCCCACGAGCACGGCCACGAGCCCACCGACCCGGCGACCGCCCGGATCGTCCTCGCGTTGGGCCCGGAGTCCGAGCAGATGCCGGACCTGGACATCCCCGCCGCACGGCCGGGCCGCGACCTGGCCGACCTGGTGGAGGAGCAGGCGCGAAGGCCCGGGGGACCGGATTCGGCGGGAGAGGGTGCCGGTGTCGTCGTCGTCGTCCCCATGACGTTCGGCCGCGCGCCCGCGATGGTCGCCGACTGCTCCCGGACGTTGCGCGACGTCCGGGGCAGCACCGACCGCGCACGGCTCGCCCCGGGCTCCGCTGGTTCCATGGGCCCGGTGGCATTGGCGGCGCCGCTCGGCGACGCGACCATGCTCGTCACCCGCCTGCGCGCGGTGATCCGGCGGCACGGCGCGGTGTGCTCGGCGCTTCTGGTGAGCCGCGCGATCGACCCGTTCGCCGACGCCGAGCTGTACCGCCTCGCCCGGCTCGCGCGGCAGTACGGGCAGCCCGGCCTGGTCGAGGTGGCGTTCCACGGCGGCGACGAACCCGATCCCGACCTCGCCGAGGGGCTCGAGCGCGTCCGCGCCCTCGGCGGCCGACGGCCGGTGCTGGTCTCGGCGACCCTCGCCCCCGCGCCGGTCACCGGACTCGAGCTGCCCGGCGAGGGCGAGCACCTGTTCGGCCCGGCCGTGCTGCGCAGCGTGATCGACACCCGCGTCCGCGAGGCCGTGCACCGGCTCGACCACGGCGACGACGGCATCGACGCCGCCCTCGACGCCGAGGACGGCCACGGGTACGCCCACTCGCACGTCGCCGCCGACGGCTCCGTCTACACCCACTCCCACTAGCCACCCCAGCCACTCCACCCCGACTCACCCCACCCCGACGACCCCAGGAGCCACACATGTCCGGTTCGGTGCACTACCTCTACGGCGACGGGGACATCGAGCTGGGCGCCGGCCGCGCGACCATCGAGGTGCGCGTGACCAACACCGGCGACCGCGCCGTCCAGGTGGGTTCGCACTATCACTTCTTCGAGGCCAACCGGGAGCTGCGCTTCGACCGGCTCGCGGCGTACGGGCGGCACCTGGCGATCGGCGCGGGCCTGGCGGTGCGCTTCGAACCGGGCCAGACGCGGACGGTGCGACTGGTCGACTTCGCGGGCGAGCGCGTGTGCCACGGGTTCTCCGGGTTGGTCGACGGCCCGCTCGACGACCCGGCCGTGCGCGAGCGCGCGCTGGAGCGGATGGTCGCCGGGGGTTCCTGCACAGCGGCGGGGGCGGCGACAGCCCTGACAACAACGACGACGACGAGGTCGCGCCCGCCCCGGACGCTGTGCCCGCAGCCGAGGGCCCGCCGACCGTGCTCCCGCGCGCCACCTATACCGATATCTACGGACCCACGGTCGGCGACCGACTTCAGTTGGCCGACACCGACCTGGTGATCGAGATCGCCACCGACCACAACGCGGTGACCACCGACGGCAGCAGCGGCTACGGCGACGAGGCCGTCTACGGCGGCGGCAAGGCGATCCGCGACGGGATGGCGCAGGACCCGGCGGGCACGCGGGCGTCGGGCGCGTTGGACCTGGTGATCACGGGCGCGATCATCGTCGACGCGGTGCTCGGTGTGGTCAAGGGCGACATCGGTGTGCGCGACGGGCGGATCGTGGCCGTGGGCAAGGCAGGCAACCCGCACCTGCAGGACGGGGTGCATCCGGAGCTGGTGATCGGGCCCGGCACCGAGGTGGTGGCGGGTGAGCACAAGATCGTCACCGCCGGCGGCGTGGACACCCACATCCACTACATCGCGCCACAGCAGGTCGAGGAAGCCTTGAGCAACGGCGTGACCACCCTGTTCGGCGGCGGCACCGGCCCGGCCGAGGGCACCAAGGGCACCACCTGCACGCCGGGCGCGTGGAACATCGGGCGGATGCTGCAGGCCGCCGACGGGCTGCCGGTGAACATCGGGGTGCTGGGCAAGGGCAACACGTCGCAGCCCGAGTCGGCGGTCGAGCAGATCGTGGCAGGCGCGGCGGGGCTGAAGATCCACGAGGACTGGGGCACCACGCCTGCGGCGATCCGCTGCGTGCAGGAGGTCGCGGATGAGTACGACGTGCAGGTCGCGATCCACACCGACACCCTCAACGAGTCGGGCTTCTACGAGGACACGCGTGCCGCGTTCGGCGATTCCACCATCCACACGTTCCACTCCGAGGGCGCAGGCGGCGGCCACGCCCCCGACATCCTGCGGGTGTGCGGCGAGCCCAACGTCCTGCCCGCCTCCACCAACCCGACGCTGCCGTACACCGTGAACTCGGTGGACGAACTGCTGGACATGGTCATGGTGTGCCACCACCTGTCGCACGACATCCCGGAGGACGTGAGCTTCGCCGACTCCCGCGTGCGCGCCGAGACGATCGCCGCCGAGACCGTCCTGCACGACGAGGGGATCATCTCGATCTTCTCGTCGGACTCGCAGGCCATGGGCCGGATCGGGGAGTCGTGGCAGCGCGCGTTCCAGACCGCCCACCACTGCCGCGTCGAGCGGGGCCCGCTGCCGGAGGACAGCGACCGCAACGACAACGAGCGCGTCCTGCGCTACGTCGCCAAGATGACCATCAACCCCGCCATCGCCGCGGGCATCGCCGACCACCTCGGCTCGGTCGAACCCGGCAAGCTCGCCGATCTCGTGTTGTGGCCGGTCGACTCGTTTGCCGCCAAGCCGTCGTTGATCATCAAGGGCGGGATGATCGTGTGGGCGCCGATGGGCGATCCCAACGCGTCGCTGCCCACGCCGCAGCCGGTGATCTACCGCCCGATGTTCGGCGCGTACGGCGGGGCGCTGCAGTCGACGCGGGTGACGTTCTTGTCCGCTGCCGCGATCGAGGCGGGCGTGCCCGAGGAGCTGGGCCTCATCTCGCCGTGCCTGCCCGTGCGTGGCTGCCGGGGGATCGGCAAGAAGGACATGGTCCGCAACGACCGCTGCCCGACGATCGAGGTGGATCCCGAGACCTACGTGGTGACCGTCGACGGCGAGCCCGCCACCATCGCCCCCGCCACCACGTTGCCGCTGGCCCAGCTGCACTACCTCGCGTGATGACCGACCACCACGACCACGACCACGACGACGACGACGCGGCCGGCGGCTGCCCTGCGGGCCCTGTGCAGGGCGCGGGCCGTGCCGAACTGTCGACGCTTCTGCTGGCCCTGCAGTTCACCGACTCGTCGTTCCCCTCGGGCATGTACACGCTCTCGCACGGGCTCGAGGGGCTCCGGCAGTTGGGCGCTGTGGAGGGCGGCGCCGGGGCCGGGGCTCGGTCCGTGGCCGAGGCCGTGCACGGGATCCTGCGCCACTCCGCCGGCCCGGCCGAGGCGACCGCGCTGGCCCTCGCCTGGGCGGCCACACACGAGCACGCCGGCGAAACCGCGTCCGCCGATCCCGAGGCCCTGCTCGCCGCGCTGACCCGCATCGACCGGCGGCTGCACGCCACCCGCTTGACCCGCGAGTTCCGCGACGGCGCCACCCGCACCGGCAAACAGGTGCTCGACCTGGCCGCCGAGCTACTCGACGACCCGGTGGTGTCCGCATGGAACGACCACGTCCGGGCCCGCCGGTCGCCGGGGTCGCAGTCGGTGGTCATGGGCGTGGTCTACGCCCGCGGCGGGCTGAGCCGGCGGGAGGCCGTGGCCGCAGACCTCACAGCGTTGGTCATCAGCCTGTCGGGGGCCGCGCTGCGGCTGCGACTGGCCGATCACCGCACCGCGCAGGCGCTGGTGCGCGGGGCGGCTCCGGTGATCGCCGAGGTCGCCGACGCCGCGGTGGGCCGGTCGCTGGAGGAACTCGGCGGGTTCGCGCCAGTGCTGGACCTGGCGTCCTGCCACCACGAACGCGCCGACGCCCGGCTGTTCGCCTCGTGACCCGGCCTCCACCCTCCTGACCGGAGTACCTGCGTACCCGGTAGCGCTCTGACCTGGGGTGCCCTGAAGGACGGGTGCAGGGCACCCCAGGTCAGGGCGGATCCCGCCGAGGGCAGGGCCGCGCTGCGTACGCCGCGCAACACTGCCGAAACACGGCTGCACTAGCGTTCGTTGCATGGCAGAGGCACAGCAGGTGTTGCGGATCGGGATCGGTGGGCCGGTGGGCTCGGGCAAGACCGCTCTCATCGAGGCGCTGGTCCCGGAGTTGATCGCCCGGGGACGCACCCCGGCCGTCATCACCAACGACATCTACACGCAGGAGGACGCCGAGCACGTCCGCCGCACCCTGGCCGGAGTCCTCGATCCCGCCCGGGTGGTGGGCGTGGAGACCGGCTCGTGCCCGCACACCGCCGTGCGCGACGACCCCACCATGAACCTCGCGGTGGGGGCGGAGATGCTCGAGGACCACCCGGACGTCGACACCCTCATCTACGAGTCCGGCGGCGACAATCTCACCCTGACGTTCTCGCCGGCACTGGTCGACCTGTTCGTCTTCGTCCTGGACACCGCCGAAGGCGAGAAGATGCCCCGCAAGCGCGGGCCCGGCATCACCGAGTGCGACCTGCTGGTGATCAACAAGATCGACATCGCCCAGTACGTGCGCTGCGATCTGGGAATCATGTCCTCGGACGCCGACCGCGTCCGCTCGGGCAAGCCCGTCGCGCTCACCGACTGCCTCTCCGGGACCGGCATCGCCGAGGTGCTCGACTATTTCGAGTCCCGCCGGGTGGAACTGCTGCCCGCACGGTGAGCGACCGGCTGACCCGGGCCGCCGACCCGGGGTTCGTGTGGCCCGCCGTCGCCGCCGGACCGCAGTCCGGGCCCGGCGCGCTGCCCGTCGGCTCGCCCGGCAAGGTCGGCGTGCTGGACCTGGCCTTCCGCCGGGACGGCCGCGGCCGCACGGTACTGGCCGAACGGTTCCAGAAGTCGCCGCTGCAGGTGATGCGGTCGCTGTACATCGACCCGGTCCTCCGCGAGATGCCGACGGTGTACGTGATGTCGACCGGCGGCGGGATCGTCGGCGGCGACCGGCTGGACATGGAGGTCCGTCTGGCCGAGGGCGCGCAGGCGCTGGTCACCACGCAGGCCGCGAACCGGGTGCACCGGATGGACGTCGGTTACGCCACGCAGACCGTCTCCCTGACGCTGGGCGAGGGCGCGGTGTGCGAGTGGCTGCCGGACCCGCTCATTCCGTACGGCGGCAGCAGGTTCCAGCAGCAGCTGCGGGCCGAGGTGCCCGAGGACGCCGTGCTCATCGCCGGCGACGTCCTCACCGCCGGACGCGTGGCCCGCGGGGAGAGCTGGGACGTGGACGCCTACGTCTCGGCCGTGGAGATCTCTCGCCCCGGCGGCACCCTGCTCGCCGTGGACACCACCCACATCACCCGCGACGAGGCCGGCCACCCGCTGGTCACAGGAGACGCCGACGCGATCGGGACCCTGTTCGTCGTGGCGCCCGGCCCGGCGGAGGAGCTCGCGGCGGTCATGCGCGACGCGGCCGAGGCGATCGGGTCCGCGACCCCGAACTCGGATGGCCTTGATGCGGCGGTGCGGTGCGGGGTGAGCACCCTGCCCGACGGCTGCGGCGCCTGGCTGCGGGTGCTCGGCCGCGGGCAGGAGAACGTGGAGGCAGCGGTGCGCGCGGTCTGGTCCGCCGCGCGAGTGCATCTCCTCGGTGCGCCGGCGCCGGACCTGCGCAAGAGCTGACCGCGCTCCGCGCCCGGCCACCCGCGGTCCTGCGTCACACAGCGTTCACACAACGCAGGTAGAGGCAACGGTGGCGAAACACCGGCGACTCAGCTGACTCACATCATGTCCTTACCTTTATCCACATCGCGCTTCGAGCCCCGCAGCCCGCGGGAGCACTCGACAGCCGGTCAGTGAAGGTCAGGTCAATCACGTGAACTCCACCTCCATCTCCTCTGGGAAGACAGCTCGCGCGAGCCAGACGCCGCGCTCGATCCGCACCCGGCGTGCACTGGCCACCGCCGGCCTCGTGATCCTGGGTGCGGGTGCGCTCACCGCCTGCGGAAGCCGGACCGGCGACACCGCCGCGGCCGCCGCCGAGTCCTGCGTGGACACCTCCGGCGACACGATCAAGGTGGGCTCGTTGCATTCGCTGTCGGGCACCATGGCCATCTCCGAGAAGACCGTGCGTGACTCGGTTGCGCTGGCGATCGAGCAGATCAACGCCGAGGGCGGGGTGCTGGGCAAGCAGATCGAACCCGTGGTGGAGGACGGCGCCTCCGACCCGGCCGTGTTCGCGGAGAAGGCGCAGAAGCTCATCACCAGTGACTGCGTGGCCGCGATCTTCGGCGGCTGGACCTCGTCCTCCCGCAAGGCGATGCTGCCCGTGGTCGAGGACGCCAACGCGTTGCTCTACTACCCGGTGCAGTACGAGGGCCTCGAGGCGTCGGAGAACATCTTCTACACCGGCGCCACCACCAACCAGCAGATCGTCCCCGCCCTGGAGTACCTCAAGGAGCAGGGCGTGGAGTCCATGTACCTCGTGGGCTCGGACTACGTCTTCCCGCAGACCGCCAATCGCGTCATCAAGGCGTGGGCCGAGGCCAACGAGGTCGAGATCCTCGGCGAGGACTACACCCCGCTCGGCTCGACCGACTTCTCGACCATCGTCAACAAGGTGCGCACCGCCAACCCGGACGCCGTGTTCAACACGCTCAACGGCGACTCCAACGTGGCGTTCTTCCGCGAGTACTCCAACGCCGGCCTGTCCGCCGAGGACACCCCGGTGGTGAGCGTGTCGATCGCCGAGGAGGAGGTCCAGGGCATCGGCGCGCAGAACATCGACGGCCAGCTGACGTCGTGGAACTACTACCAGACGATCGACTCGCCGGAGAACACCGCGTTCGTCGACGCGTTCAAGGCGAAGTACGGCGCGAACCGCGTCACCTCCGATCCGATGGAAGCCGCGTACACGTCGGTCTACCTGTGGAAGAACACGGTCGAGAAGGCGGACTCCTTCGCCGTCGACGCCATCCAGGACGCCGCCGACGGCGTCAGCTTCGACGCCCCCGAGGGCACCGTCACCATCAACGGCGAGAACAACCACATCTCCAAGACCGCGATCGTCGGCGAGATCCGCCCCGACGGCCTGATCTACGAGGTGTGGAGCTCCGGCGAGGCGATCGAGCCCGACCCGTTCCTCGAGTCCTACGACTGGGCCGGCGACCTGTCCGGGAACTGACGCCCGACCGTCAGCCCGGATCACCCAGCCCCGCCCACCCCGCCCGACCCACCCCGCTCCCGGCCCGTCAGTCGGGAGCGGGGGAGGGGGAGGGCGGGACCCGGAGAAAGGAGCCGATGTGGACATCCTCATCGGACAACTCGCGACCGGATTGAGCATCGGCTCCATCCTCCTGCTCGCCGCCCTCGGCCTGAGCCTGACGTTCGGCCAGATGGGCGTCATCAACATGGCCCACGGCGAGTTCATCATGGCCGGCTGCTACACCGCCTACGTCGTCCAGCAAATCACCGCCGCCTCTGGGATGAGCCTGCTGCTGTCCCTGGCCCTGGGTTTCGTCGTCGGCGGCCTGCTCGGCGTGCTGCTCGAGGTGACGCTCATCCGGCGCCTCTACGCCCGTCCACTGGACACCCTGCTCGTCACGTTCGGTGTGGGCCTGGTGCTGCAGCAGATCGCCCGCGACATCTGGGGCGCGCCCGCCGTCAACGTCGAGGTGCCGGAGTTCCTGCGCGGCAGCGTCGAGCTGCTGGGCGCGTCGGTGCCGCTGACCCGCGTGTTCATCTTCGTCCTGGCCATCGCGTGCGTCGCCGCCGTCATGGCCGCCATGAAGTTCACGCCCATGGGCCGCCGCATCCGGGCCGTCACCCTCAACCGGGACCTCGCCGAGTCGTCGGGTATCAGCTCACGCCGGACCGACATCACGACGTTCTTCATCGGCTCCGGCCTGGCCGGCGTCGCCGGGGTGGCGCTCACGCTCATAGGCTCAACGAGCCCGACGATCGGCCAGTCGTATCTCATCGACGCGTTCCTCGTGGTGGTCGTGGGTGGTCTCGGCCAGTTGCGGGGCGCCGTGATCGCCGCGTTCGCGCTCGGCGTCCTCCACTCGTTCTTCGAGTACTCCACCACCGCCTCGGTGGCCAAGGTCCTCGTCTTTGTCACCATCATCTTCTTCCTGCAGGTGCGACCGCAGGGCCTGTTCGCCGTCAAGACCAGGAGCCTGGCATGACCAAGACCATCTCCGTCACCCGAGCGGCTGGCGGCGCCGACTCCGCCGACTCCGCTGCCACCACCGCCCCCGATCCCGCGGCCTCGCCGCCCCGGAGCACCCGCGCCCGACGCCTGCTCACCGGCGACGCCGAGCGGCCACGGTGGATGTTCTGGGCCGCGCTCGCGGTGGCCGCGCTGATCATCTTCGGCCTCGCGCCCGCGCTGCTCAGCGACTTCCGGCTGAGCCTGCTGGCCAAGTTCTTCTGCTACGCGATCGTCGCCAGCGGCATCGGTCTGGCGTGGGGGCGCGGCGGCATGCTGACCCTCGGCCAGGGCGTGTACTTCGGCGTGGGCGCCTACGCGATGGCGATGTTCCTCAAGATCTCCGACGCCCGCGACCGCGGAGGCGCCGACGCGCTGCCCGACTTCATGCAGATCGCCGGGATGCGCGAGATGCCCGGGTACTGGGTGCCGTTCGCCTCGCCCGGGTTCACGCTCGCGGTGATCCTGCTGGTCCCGCCGCTGCTGGCGTTCGGGTTCGGCTACCTGGTATTCAACCGCAAGGTCAAGGGCGCCTACTTCGCGATCCTCTCGCAGGCCCTGGCCGCCGCGGCCGCGATCTTCCTCGTCAGTCGACCCGAGCTGGGCGGCTCCAACGGCCTCAACCGCTTCACCGGGTTCTTCGGCTTCGCGCTGTCCGACCCCGCGAACCGGCGGATGCTGTACTTCCTCGCCGGCGGCGCGCTGCTCGCGGTGGTGCTGCTGGTGCGGCAGCTCATGAATTCCCGGTTCGGCGAGTTGCTCGTGGCCGTCCGCGACCAGGAGGAGCGCGTGCGGTTCCTCGGCTACGACCCGGCGATGGTCAAGTCGTTCGCCTACGCCGTGGCCGCGTTCGCCGCCGGGCTCGCCGGGGCGCTGTTCGTGCCGATCGTGGGGATCATCTCGCCGTCGGCGATCGGTATCGCGCCCTCGATCGCGTTCCTCATCGGCGTCGCGATCGGCGGCCGCGCCACCCTGCTCGGCCCGGTGCTCGGCGCGATCGGGGTGGCGTGGGCGCAGACCGCGTTCTCCGAGGCCTACCCGTCGCAGTGGACCTACCTGCAGGGCATCTTGTTCATCGTGGTGGTGGGGTTCCTGCCCGGCGGCCTGGCGTCGCTGTTCGTGATGCGACGTCGGCGCGCTAAGGGCCAGGAGCCGACCACGACGACCACGACGACGACGAACTCCGCCACCTCCGACCGGCCCGCCACCACCGGCACCGCCGAACCTGAACCCGATGCGACGGCGTCAGGCGCCGCTTCCCCCGAGGAGTCCCGATGACCCCGTCCACCGCCTTCGGCATCGGTGCCGCGCTGTCGGCCGGCACCCTGACCGGCGCCGAGATCGGCCTGCCCGGCTCCGCCGCCCGCGCGTCCGCCCGCACTCGCTCCGGTGAAGGAGGCGCAGGCACCTACCTCGAGGTCCGCGACCTGACGGTGAGGTTCGACGGATTCAAGGCCGTGGACGGTGTCGACCTCACCCTGATCCAGGGCGACCTGCGCTTCCTCATCGGCCCGAACGGCGCCGGCAAGACGACCGTCGTCGACGCGATCACCGGGCTCGTGCCCGCCACCGGCACCGTCGACAAGTCCGGCCAGCCGGTGCTGGGGCTCAAGACGCACAAGATCGCCAAGATGGGCATCGGCCGCACGTTCCAGACGGCGTCGGTGTTCGAGGACCTCACCGTCGAGCAGAACCTCGACATCGCCGCCGGCGCCCGCCGCGGCCCGCTCACCCTGCTGCGGCGCCGCCACGGCCGGGAGGACAAGGTGACCGAGGCGCTGGAGACCATCGGGCTCGAGCACCTGGCCGGCACCAAAGCCGGGGTGCTGGCGCACGGGCAGAAGCAGTGGCTGGAGATCGGCATGCTGCTGGTGCAGGACTCCGACGTCATGCTGCTCGACGAGCCCGTCGCCGGGATGGGCGCCGAGGAGCGGCAGGCCACCGGGGAACTGCTGCAGCGGATCGCCGCCGACCGCACCGTCGTGGTGGTGGAGCACGACATGGATTTCATGCGGGCCTTCGCCACCACCGTCACCGTCCTGGCCGCGGGCAAGGTGCTCGCCGAGGGCACCGTCGCCGAGATCCAGGCCGACCCCAAGGTGCAGCAGGTCTACCTGGGCACCGCCGCCGCGACCGGCACCGAGCTGGCAGACGAGACCGAGGAGACCCCACGATGACCGCACTGCTCAAGATGACCGGCGTCCGCGCGGGCTACGGCGGCTCGGAGGTCGTCCACGGTGTCGACCTCGAGGTTCCGGCCGGGGGAGTGGCTGCGATCCTCGGTCACAACGGCGCGGGCAAGACGACGCTGCTGCGGACCGCGGTGGGACTGTTGCCGTGCAAGGGCGGCACGATCGAGTTCGACGGCGAGGACATCACCTCCCTGCGTCCGCACGCGCGGGTGGCCCGCGGGATCGGCTACGTCCCGCAGGGGCAGCAGTCGTTCACCCAGCTCACCACGGCCGAGAACCTGCAGCTCGTCGCCGATGGGCGCAAGCGCGGCAAGGCGCTGATCGACGAGTCGCTGGACCTCTTCCCGGCGCTCAAGGAGCTGCTCGACCGCAAGGCCGGCCTGCTCTCCGGCGGCCAGCGGCAGCAGTTGGCGATCGCCCGGACGCTCATCACCGAACCCCGGATGCTGGTGCTGGACGAGCCCACCGAGGGCATCCAGCCGAACGTCGTCGCCGAGATCGAGCGCATCATCGTGGATCTCGCCTCCCGCGGCGACCTCTCGGTCCTGCTCGTCGAACAGCACGTGGGCTTCTCGCTACGTGCCTCGGACGTCTACTACGTCATCGAGTCCGGGCGGATCTCGCACTCAGGCGCCTCTGATGCGACCGCCGCCCACGAGGTCTCGGCGGCACTGGCGATCTGACTCCGCGCCCGCGCGCCCACGCCACCGCCTGCATCCGGGCCGCCGCCCGCACATACCGCCTCTGACCTGCGGTGCCCTGCTCAGCCCGTTCAGGGCACCCCAGGTCAGAGGGGTCGGACCGGCCACGCCGCGGGCGCGCGTCCCACACCGAATTGTCGACACCGTTAACCGCTCGGGGCAAAGACTGCTTGTTCTCTTCTCGGCGCCGAGACTCCCTCCCCGGCGCCGCGGGCTCACTGATCGGCCGCAGTGAGAGCGAACCGTTCCCTCAGGCCTGTGCGAAAGGCGCCCCCTCATGGCGATTGCCCAACCCAAGCGTGTCAAGGAGATCACCAAGTCGATCTCTGAAGGCGATATGGAGACGGCGGCCACGGCCACCATCAACTTCATCCTCGATTCGGGAGTGAACGGTTTCGGACCGGTCAAGGGTGCCGAGACCATCGCCGCCGAGGCACTCAAGCACTCCGGTGGCGACGCCGAAAAGGCCATCAAGCGGATCATCGCCACGCACACCAGGGTCGTGGGCGCGTCGGGGTTCGTGTCCTGACTCGGTGGGCTGGCCACGATGGCGGTGGCCATTCCCACGGATGTCACCGTCTTCTACACGCGAGCCACCCGCATGATCGCGGCGGTCGCACACCTGCGCGGATATGACGTTCACAGCGAGGAGGTCCGCAGTGTCATCGCGGTGTCGCTGATCGGATCCGCCGGTGTCGAGGCGATGTCCAAGGCCGGAGTCGAGATCGGCACCAAGACGGCCGTCGCGGCCCTGAAAAGGGTTCCGGGCGCTGTCCTGACCAAGATCAACAAGGCGGTGGGCTTCCGTCTGGTCACCAAGTTCGGCACCACGGGGTCCATCAACCTGGTCAAGGTCGTGCCCGTGGCGGGCGCAGCCGTGGGCGGGACGATCAACATCGCGGGCATCCGATCGATCGCCGGCTACGCGAAGAGCAACTTCCCGGCAGTCGACCCCGTGGTCGTGCCGGGCACCGTCGTCTGAGCCTGCCGCCGGACAGCCGGCCCCTGCCGCATTGCGTCGAAACCGCCGCTGACCTGGGGTGCCCTGCACGGCCCGTTCAGGGCACCCCAGGTCTGGGTCGGGCCCCCGCACCTCACGCCCTCCGCAACTCCGCCAACCGCAGCGCCAGCCGCAGCTCCAGCGCGCGGTCGCCGCGGCGCCAGCCGGTGCCCAGCACCTGGTCCAGCCGATCGAGCCGCTGGTACACGGTGTTGACGTGCACGAACAGCCGCTCGGCGGTGGCGGAGGGGCTGCCGTCGGCGCCGAACCACGCCTCGAGCGTCTCGAGTAGCGCGGTGCCGCGGGTGCGGTCAAAGTCGCGCACCGGGCCGAGGTTGCGCTCGATGAGCTGCGTGACGGTCTCGCGGTCGACTTCGCTAAACAGCAGCCCGTACAGTCCCAGCTCGTCGGTGGCGGCGCCGTCGCCGGCCCGGTCGAGCGCAATGAGCAGTCGCGCGGCGCGTCCGGCCCGCTCGACGTGGTCGCCCAGCCCACCGGCCCCGGCCACCACGGCAAGCCCGGCCAACCCGGCGATGGGCCCGGACGCGCCGACGGTCGCCCGGTGCGCGGCCAGTCGGGCGGCGACGTCGCGGGCGGTGGCGCCTGCGTCGGTGCCGGGGAGCAGCATCACGCCGCGGTCGCCGTAGGTGGTGACCAGCCCGTCGTCGGCGCGGGCGAGGGAGCGGCACTCGGTTTCCAGCGCCCGCGTCATCCGGGCGCCATCGGGCGTGATCACCAGCGCCACGAGGTCGGCGTCCACGTCCACCCCGAGCAGGGCGGCTCGCCGGGCGATGGCGTCGAGGTCGTGCTCGCCGGGCGCCAGGACCTCGGCGAGCAGCTCGCCGCGGACGCGGTTGTCGGCCTCGTCGCGCGCGCGGTGCCCCAGCAGGATCAGCGCGATCACCGAGCTCACGCGCGCCAGGACGGGCCGGATGGCGGGCACGGAGCCGCGGCTGGCGAACGTGACGTACCCGAGGTGGTCGGGTCCGGTGACGACAGGGGTGACGACGACGAGGTGGCCGTCCACAGACCGGGTGACCGCACTGGTCGATCGCTCGGAATCCGTGCCGACCTCGGCCAACACCTGCCGCAGCAGGTCGGCGGGCGGTCCCTCGGGGGAGCGGGCAGAGCCGATATCCCGGTGAGCGAGGTCGAACACGGCGGCGGTGCCGCCCTCGAGGTCCACCACGAGGTCGACGATCTCGGGGACGGTGGTGCCGGCGATGACCAGCCGGGTGAGCCGTTCGTGCAGGTCGACGGTGGCGGACAGGCGCGCGGTCTCGGCGTGGGCGATGTCGAGGGCGTCGCGGGTGGAGTCGAGGTCGCGTTGGCGGCGGGAGGCGCGCTCGGCGGCGGTGAGGGCGGCGGAGACCTGGTCGGCCAGCAGGGCGACGAGGGTGATCTCGTCCTGGGAGAAGGCGCGTTCGCGCCGGTCGGAGGTGAACAGTGTCCCGGTGAGCCGGCCGTGGGTGCGCACGGGGACGCCGAGGATCGCCTTGACGCCCTCGTCGCGGATGATCGGGTCGATGACGTGGGTGTACTGCTCGTCGGCCAGGTAGTTGCGGGTCCAGCGGGGTGCCATGGCCTCGGCGACCTGCCCGCCCAGGCCGAGGCCCATGCCCAGGCGGATGGTGTCGAACCGGGGACTGGTGGCGCCCTCGGCCATCCGCATGTAGGTGTCGCCTCGTTCGGGGTCGAGCAGCATGACGTACGCCAGGTCGGTGCCCACGAGTTGGCGGGCCCGGCGGATGGCGATGTGCAGCACGGCGTCCTCGTCCTCCGCCGAGGCGAGCTCGGCGGAGGCGTCGAGGATGTCGCGCAGCCCCAGGGCGAGGTCGACGGCCATGGCTCGAGCGGGGTTCAGCGGCCGGTGAACTGCGCCTTGCCGGGGCCCGAGTCCATGAACGACTGCATGCCGATCTCGCGGTCCTCGGTGGCGAAGAGCCCGGCGAACAGGGCGCGCTCGATGGCCAGGCCGGTGTCGAGGTCCACCTCGATACCGCGGTCGACGGCCTCCTTGACGGCTCGCAGCGCGATGCGGGGTCCGCCGACGAATTGCCGGGCCCACTCGAGGGCGCGGGCGGTGGCCTGCCCGTCCGGCACGACCTCCTCGACCGCGCGCAGCTCGAGGGCCTCGGCGGCGGTGAGCGTGCGGCCGGTGAGGCACAGGTCCTTGGCCACGGCCGGGCCGACGAGCCGGGTGAGGCGCTGCGTGCCGCCGGCGCCGGGGATGATGCCGAGCAGGATCTCGGGCTGGCCGAGCTTGGCCTTGTCCTCGGCGATGCGCCGGTCGCAGCACAGGGCCAGTTCCATGCCACCGCCCAGGGCCGCGCCGGTGATGGCGGCGACGGTGGGCTGGGGGATCGCGGCGACGGCCGTGAACGCGGACTGCAGCTCGCGGGCCTCGGCGACCATCCGGGCATACGGCATGTTCCGCATCTCCTTGATGTCGGCACCGGCGGCGAACACGCGCTCGCTGCCGGTGAACACCACGGCGTCGACGTCGTCGCGGCCGGAGACCTCGCCGGCCACCGCGCGGAGTTCCTCCTGCATTGCGCGGGACAGGGCGTTGACCGGCGGCCGGCCCAGGGTGACCAGCGCGATGCCGTCGGTGACCTCGAGGGTGAGGAACTCGTAGGTGGACGGGGTGGATGGAGATTCAGACATGGGCACACTCCGAAGCTAGGGGGAATCCCCATTGTATGTGGTCCAAGCCACTCCTACGGTTCAGGGCATGCCAGACGACGTGAACGAGATCACAAAGCGGCGCCCGTGGAGTCCGCCACTGCGGCCCGAGGGCTTTCACTGGGAGATCCCGGATCGATTCAACATCGGCGCCGCGTGCATGGACGCACATCCCCAGGACGCACCCGCGATCGTGGTGGACCGCGGGGACGACCCACCGGAGATCACCACCTTCGGCGAACTCGGCGAGCGCGCCCGCCGGCTCATCACGTTCCTGCGGGAGCGCGGGGTCGGCGAGGGTGACCGCGTCGCCGTGATGTGCGCGCAGTCCGCCGAGACCGCCGTGGCGCACATGGCCGCGTACCTCATGGGCGCCATCGCGGTGCCGCTGTCGGTGAAGTTCGGTCCCGAGGCGGCGCTGTTCCGCATGGGCGACTCCGGAGCGGTCGCGGCCGTGTTCGACGCCGACTGCTACGCCCTCCTGGCCGACGAACTCACCGAGCTGCCCGAGCTGCGCACCGTCCTCGTCACCGGCGATGCGGTGCCGGACGCGACGTCGCCGGTCGCCGGGGCGATGCACGCGGCCGGTACGGCGCCGGCGATCGACGAGTCCGCTGCGGCGGCCGCCGATGGAGCCGGCGTTGCTGCCGGCGCGCTCACCGTGCTGCCGCTCGCGGTGGCGGAGGAGCCCGACGTTGCCGTCGTCGTCGCGGACACCGGACCCGACGACCCCGCGCTGCTCATCTACACCTCCGGGACCACCGGCCAGCCCAAGGGCGCGCTGCACGGGCACCGGGTCGTACTGGGCCACATGCCCGGCGTGGTCCGCGCGCTCGACGGGTTCCCGCGGCGCTCGACGGCCGGCGAGTCAGGCGAGTCCGGTGACGTGTTCTGGACGCCTGCCGACTGGGCGTGGGCCGGCGGGCTGCTCGACGTGCTGCTGCCCAGCCTCTACAGCGGGGTGCCCGTGGTCGCCTCCACCCGGCGGCCCAGCCCGGAGACCGTCGAGCACATCCTCCGTCGACACGGCGTGACCTGCTCATTCCTGCCGCCGACCATCCTCAAGATGATGCGCGCCTCCGACGTGGACTACTCGCGCACCGGGCTGCGGGCCGCGTTCTCCGGCGGCGAGGCGCTCGGCGAGGCCGTGGCCGAATGGGCGCGCGAAGCGCTGGGCGTGCAGGTCAACGAGATCTACGGCCAGACCGAATGCAATCTCATCGTGGGCACGTGTCACGCCGAGTTCCAGGCCCCGCCCGGCTCGATGGGCCGCCCCACGCCCGGGTTCGACCTCGTGCTGCTCGACAGCCTTGGCGAGCACCTCGGCGAGCCGGTCGCGGCGGGGGAGGTCGGCGAGATCTGCGTGAAACTGCCCAGCCCGAACGCCTTCCTGCGCTACTGGAACGCGCCCGAGAAGACCGCGGAGAAGACCGCCGACGGCGTCCTGCACACCGGGGACCTCGCCAAGGTCGACGACGAGGGGAACTTCTGGTTCTCCGGCCGCAACGACGACCTCATCTCGTCGGCCGGCTACCGCGTGGGCCCCGGCGAGATCGAGGACCAGATCCTGCGCCACCCGTCCGTCGAGATGGTGGCCGTGATCGGCGTGCCGGACGAGCTGCGCGGAGAGGCGATCGTCGCGTACGTCGTCCCCGCGGAGGGAGTCGACCGCACCGCCGAGCACACCGCCGACCTCGCCGCCGAGATCCAGGCCTTCGTCAAGGAACGCCTGGCCTTCTACCAGTACCCGCGGGAGGTCGTCTTCCTCGACGAACTCCCCACCACCAACACCGGCAAGATCCGCCGCGCGCACCTGCGTGCCACCCACTCAGAGGACACGAAATGAACAATCCCGTAGTGATAGGCGTGGTCATCGTCTATTTCGTGCTCATGTTCGCCATCGGCGCCTGGGCCAACACCAAGATGAAGTCGGCCAAGGAATTCCTCGTGGCGGGCCAGTCGCTGGGCTTCTTCGTGATGGCCATCGCCAGCTTCTCGTCCATCCAGTCCGGCTGGGGCATGGTCGGCGGCACCGGGCAGACGTACGCGTGGGGCTTCCAGGCACTCATCGCCGTCGGGCTGTTCGCACCGTTCGGCTTCGCCGTCGCCTGGTTTCTCCTCGGGAGCCGCCTGAACTGGATCGGCAAGAAGCACAGCGTCTACTCGGTGCCCGACCTCATCCGCATCCGTTTCCAGGACCGCACCTCGCACGCCACCATGTCGGTCGCGGTGTTCATCGCCTCGGTCGCCTACATGACGGCCCAGGTCACCGCGATCGGCGTGATCATCTCCCTGCTGCTGGGGACTTCCGTGTCCACCAGCGCGTGGATCGGCTCGCTCGTCGTGGCCGCGTACACGATGGCCGGCGGCATGCTCGCGGCCGTGTGGACCGACCTCATCCAGGGCGTGCTCATGGTGGTCATGTCCGTCGGACTGTTCTTCTTCGCCGTCCAGATGGCCGGCGGCTGGGTTCCCATGCTCGACACCATCTCCACGACCAGCGCCGAGATGCTCGCGATCGAGGGCGTGAAGTCGCCCACCTACATCTTCGCATTCGGCCTGCTGATCTTCGTCGGTGCTGTGGGGCAGCCGCAGCTGCTCACCAAGTTCCTCATGCTCCGTGACATGACGCAGCTCAAGTGGGGCGCCGCGGTCGCCGGCATCGCCTACGCGGTGACAACCCTGTTCTCGGTCGGCATCGGCCTGGCCACCCGCTCGATGACCATCACCGGCGACGCCCCCGAACTGGAGAACATCGACGACACCGCCATATGGTTCCTCGACTCGGTCACGCACCCGATCGTCGGCGGCATCGCGCTGACCGGCCTACTCGCCGCGATCATGTCCTCGGCCTCCAGCTTCATCACCATCGGCGCCTCGTCGATGATGCGCGACCTGCCCGCCGCGTTCGGCGTCCGCGTGGTCCGTGAACTGCTATGGAGCCGGATCGCCACGCTGACACTGGTCGTGCTCTCGGTGCTGCTCACCCTGTTCCTGTCGCAGGTGGTGTTCCTGCTCGGGGCGCTGGGCTGGGCGGCGTTCGCGGCGGCGATTCTCGGCCCGGTGGTCATGTCGATCTACTGGGAGCGCGCCACCGCCACCGCGGCGACCGTCACGGTCATCTTCGCGATCGTCGGCAACCTGGTCATCAGCTCGCTGGCCGCGCGCGAGGTCATCACCGTGCCCGAGTACATGCAGGTCGGCGGCATCTCGCTGCTCGTGTCGATCCTGCTCTTCTACGGGATCTCGCTGGTCACCTCCAACCGACATCCCGACGCCACCCTGGGATTCCTCTACGGCGGCCCGGGCGCCCGCACCGACGGCGCGCTCGCCGGCGCGACCGCCACCGCGACCACCTCCAGTTCGGCTCCCGCGACCACCGAAAGGCCCGACCATGTCTGATCTCGCCGCACTCGACCGCGCCGGCGTCCCCGTGCCCGAGCACAAGCGCGCCGGCACCCTGATCCACGTGTTCGTCGGCGTAGCCGCCTTCGCCCTGCTCGGCATGATCTTCGACGTCTGGCAGATGGTGTTCCTCGCCGTCCCGCTGTTCGCCGTGACCACCATGCTGCTCGGCTCGCTGCGCTCCAACGGCACCTGGGACAAGCCCTCCTCGATCGCGATCGTGGCCTACTGCGCGGGCCTGTCCGTTCTGGTGCTGTGGTCGGTCCTCGCCGAAGCCGGCGACTCCACCCTGTGGGGCCTGTCCATGGCGATGGGCGTGATCGTCTACTTCGTCTGGCCCTACACGGCCGTCGGCGCGGGGCTGCTGTACGCGTTCGTCTTCGACCGCACCATCGACGAGAAGCGGCTGGCCGCCGTCGACGCCTGACCGGTGATGCTCGCCAGCCACCCGTGACCTGTGGCACACAGGAATCTCCCAGCGAATCCGCCGGGGACTCGTGGGAACAGCCGCCATACTGAGAACCGTGAACACCGCCCCGATGCCCCGCCCTGCTGCCGGTCCAGATGCCGCCGGAGCCGCCGCACCAGAGGCCCGGGTGCTGGTGGTCGACGACGAGGAGAACATCGTCGAGCTGCTCTCGGTCTCCCTGAAGTTCCAGGGATTCGAGGTGGCTACGGCCCGCACGGGTGCGGAAGCGATCGACAGGGCCCGCACCTTCCGTCCGGATGCGGTGATCCTCGACGTGATGATGCCGGTCATGGACGGGTTCGACGCGGTGAAGCGGCTGCGGGCGGACGGCTGCGACGCCCCCGTGCTGTTCCTCACGGCCCGGGACGCGATCGAGGACCGGGTCGCGGGTCTGACGCTGGGTGCCGACGACTACGTGACCAAGCCGTTCAGCCTCGAGGAGGTGGTGGCCAGGCTGCGCACGATCCTGCGGCGTACCGGCACGCTGTCGGCGGCCGAGCGCAGTGCGCGGCTGACGTACGCCGACCTGGAGCTGGACGAGGACACCCACGAGGTCTACAAGGCCGGCCACCCGGTGGCGCTCTCGCCTACCGAGTTCGCCCTGCTGCGCTACCTCATGCTCAACGCGGGGACGGTGCTGTCCAAGGCGCGGATCCTCGACCACGTGTGGGACTACGATTTCGGGGGCGACGGCGGGGTGGTCGAGTCCTACGTCTCGTACCTGCGCAAGAAGCTCGACACCGGAGAACCGCGACTGATCCACACTATCCGGGGCGTGGGGTACGTCCTGCGCCAGCCGCGCTGATGCCGGCCGACCGGCCGGCAGCGGGGGTGCCCGCCGTGCGCCGCCTGCCTCTGCGGGTGAGCCTGGTCCTGCTCGCGGTGGCGCTCACCGCGCTTGCGTTGGTGGGGTCGGGAGTGGCGGTGACCCGGGCGCTCGACGCATCGATGCTCGCCCGCACCGACGCCGCGCTGCACGAGGCCGAGCGCGGCTGGGCCCGGCCCTCGGGCGAGCTGCCCGCGAACCCGCCGCCGCCGGCGCGGGCGCCCGGCCCGCAAAGCCCGCCGAGCCGCTTCTACGTGCAGGTCCGCGATGCCGGCGGCGCGGAGGTGGTGGAGATCAACGACGAGGACTCCGCCCCCGTGGTCGACGGTCTCGAAGTCGGGGAGCCGGCCACCGTGCCGTCCGAGGAGGACGGCTCGGCGCCGTGGCGGGCTCTGCGGTTCGACGGGCCCGAGGGTGAGACGGTGACGGTGGCGACCCCGCTGACGGAGAACCACGCGGTGGTGCAGCGGCTCGTGCGCCTGCAGGTGGGTATCGGGGCGGCGATCCTGGTGGCGCTCGCGCTGGCCGCCTATCTCACGGTCCGCAGGAGTCTGCGGCCGCTGCGTCAGGTGGAGCACACGGCGGCGGCGATCGCGGGCGGCGACCTTTCCCGCCGGGTGCCCGAGGGCGATCCGCGCACCGAGGTCGGCACGCTCGCGGTGGCGGTCAACGAAATGCTGGCGCGCATCCAGACCTCGATGGCCGACGCCGCCCGAGCCGAGGACGCGGCACGCGACTCCGCGGCCGCCGCGCGTCAGTCGGAGGCGGCCATGCGGCGCTTCGTCGCCGACGCCGGCCACGACCTGAGGACCCCGCTCACCACGATCCGCGGGTTCGCCGAGCTGCACCGTCAGGGCGCGGCCGACGACACCGACCGTCTCATGCGGCGCATCGAGTCCGAGGCCCGCCGAATGGGCGTGCTGGTCGAGGACCTGCTCACCCTCGCTCGGATGGATGAGCAGCGCCCGATCGCTCGGGACCGGGTGGACCTGCTGTCGCTGGCGGCGGACGCCGTCCACGACGCCCGCGTGCTGGCCCCCGACAGGACGATCGGGCTGGAGGTCATCGACGGCCCCGGCACGCCGGAGGTCCTGGGCGACGAGGTGCGGCTGCGTCAGGTGCTGGGAAACCTCGTGGATAACGCTCTGCGCCACACCCCGGCAGGCGTCCCGGTGACCGTTCGGGTGGGCACCGAGGCGGGCGACGCGCTGCTCGAGGTGGCCGACTCGGGGCCGGGGATGGCTGTGGAGGAGGCGGCGCGGGCGTTCGAGCGGTTCTACCGAGCGGACGCCTCACGGACCAGCACGACCGGCGGCAGCGGGCTCGGGCTGGCGATAGTGCAGGCTCTCGTCGAGGCGCACCACGGGACGGTGGGGGTCGACACCAGCCCGGGGCGGGGTGCGACATTCCGGGTGCGGCTGCCGCGCGCCCGGGACTGACGCGGCGGCGACCACCGACACAAGCTGCCAGGCAACTGCCAGCTTCACCGGAGCGTTCCCGACAGTTCACCCGCTGTACTGACTTCACAGTCAGACAGAGTCCGTCTGCGCCGGCGGGATCCACCGCCGGCGCGGGGGACGGGAGAGGAGTCGCCGCCCATGGCTCATGCCTTTAACCGGTACGAGATCAAGTACCTGATCGATGAGAAGGACGTGCCAGCCCTCCGCGAGGAACTGGCCGCCCGAATGGACACCGACCCGTACTCGCCGCACGGCGGGTACCCGGTGACCTCGCTCTACTACGACACCGCCGACCTGCGGTTCTACTGGGAGAAGATCGAGGGCCTGCGGTTCCGGCGCAAGCTGCGGATGCGACTCTACGGCGAGCCCGCGGCGTGCACCGATGACTCGACCGTGCACGTGGAGATCAAGCAGCGCGTCAACCGCGTCACCCAGAAGCGGCGGGCCAGCCTGCCCTACGGTGAGGCCCGGAGGTGGCTGGACGAGCTGCACCGGCCGGATCTGCCGGACGAGCATCGCGGGTTCGTGGCCGAGGTGACCGGTCTCGTCGCCGCCCTGGACCTGCGGCCGGTGGCGACCACCGGGTACCTGCGGGAGGCCTTCGTCGGCCGCGGGGCGGACGCCGGTCTGCGGGTCACCATCGACCACCGTGTCCACGGCCGCGACCGCGACCTTCATTTCGCGTCCGGGGCCGAGAACCGGTTCATCATCCCGCCCAAGCTGGCGATCGTCGAGCTCAAGGCCGACGAGCGGGTCCCGTACTGGGCCACCGACCTGGCCGCCCGGCTGGACCTCAGCGTGGCGCGCATCTCCAAGTACTGCCGCTCCGTGGAAACCGTCGGGCTGGCTCCGCGGTCCGTCCTGGGCGGCTCCCACCTCATCGAACAGGAAGCATCATGAACTTCGACCTACAAGACCTCAGCGGGACCTTCACCGCCTTCGACGTGGCGGTGGCCCTGACCCTGTCCTTCGTGCTGTCCTCGCTCATCGGCTGGGTCTACCGCTACACCCACCGCAACGTCTCCTACAGCCAGTCGTATGTTCAGACACTGGTGATCGTGGGCATGGTGATCGCGCTGATCATGCTGGTGGTGGGCTCCAACATCGCCCGCGCGTTCGCCCTCGTGGGAGCGTTGTCGGTGGTGCGGTTCCGCAACGCCATCAAAGAGACCCGCGACGTCGGGTTCATCTTCCTGGTGATGGCCGTCGGCATGGCCGCAGGCACCCGCTTCTACCTGCTCGCCGCCGCCGCGGCCGTGGCGATCTGCGTGGTGATCGTTCTCATGTCCCGCTTCAACTGGTTCAAGCTCGACGTCCAGCGTCAGGTGGTCAAGGTACAGGTCCCGCCCGGGCCGGAGTACCACGCGCTCGTCGAGGACGCCCTGGTCGCCCACTGCTCCGAGTTCGAGCTGGTCTCCACCGACTCCGCCCGCGGCGGGGCGCTCGTGGAGATGAGCTTCACCGCGCAGCTCAAGAAGGGCAGCAGCTCGGCCGACCTCATCGCCGCGCTCAACCAGGTCAACTCCGGACAGCGGGTCACCGTCCTGACCGGGTACGACCAGACCGACCTGTGATGGCCGACGACCCCACCGACCTCGTCGACCCCGCCGACCCCGCCGACCCCGCCGGCCCCGTCGACTCCGGCGTCTCCGCCGACGCGTCCCGTCGTCGGCTGCGGCACCGCGTGCCCCTGTCCGTGCGGCAACACTGGAAGCTGCTGGTGGGTGCGGTGGCTGCGTTCCTCGTCGTCGTCGTGGTCTTCGGTGACACCCGAGTGCGGCCGTACATCACCGGGGACACCAGCGTGATCGCGTCGGCGGTCACGCAGAACATCACGGGCACGGTGGACCTGTTCGACGACACGGTGGCGCACGAACTGCACCTGGAGATCGACGACGCGGAGTACGCACGGATGATCGACGCGTTCGAGCGCAACGGCGACAAGGATTGGGTGACCGCGGACCTGACGATCGACGGCGAGTTCGTCAATGACGTGGCCGTGCGGCTCAAGGGCAACTCGACGCTGCAGGGGCTGCGCGGCGAGGGCACCGGGCCCGGCGGCGGCGAGCGCCAGGCCGACGAGCGACCTGTGCCGCCGGAGGGGTTCGAGCAGCAGAGGGTCGAGCAGCCGGCTGGGTTCGCGCGTCAGGGGATGGGCTCGGGCATCTCGGCCGACGATCCGGCGTCGCTGCCCCTGCTCATCAGCTTCGACAAGAACTACGAGGGCCGCGCCTACCAGGGGATGACCGAGCTGTCGGTGCGCCCGGGCACGCCGGTGCTCAACGAGGCGGTGGCGCTGGAACTCACCGAGGCCACCGGGCAGGCTACGCAGAGGTACGCGTACGGCGAGTACTCGGTCAACGACGGCGACACCACCACGCGCCTCGTGCTGGAGCACCCCGACGACGGGTACACGTCCTCGGCTTTCGACGGCCCCGGCTACCTGTACAAGGCGGACGCGAACTCGCTGTTCGAGTACGTGGGTGAGGACCAGTCGGACTACTCCGACCAGTTCACTCAGGTCAACGCCGAGGGCGACGGCACCATGCAGCCGATCATCGACCTCCTGCGGTGGGTGGATTCGGCGAGCGACGAGGAGTTCGCCGCCGAACTCGACCAGTGGATCGACGTGGAGTCGTTCGCCGAGTACGTGGCCACGCAGAATCTGCTGTCGAACTCCGACGACATGTCCGGCCCCGGCCAGAACTATTACCTCTGGTACGACCTCACCGCCGAGAAGTTCACCGTCGTGTCCTGGGATCTCAACCTGGCGATGAGCGGGGATGCGACCGCCGGCCCGCACGACACCGTGTCGATGGGCGGGCGCGGTGGTATGGGTGGCCCCTCCGGCGCCGAGCCTCCTGCCGGGATGGAGCTGCCGGATGGCGTGGAACCGCCGGACGGAATGGAGCCTCCCGCCGGGATGGAGCCCCCGGCCGGCATGCCGATGGACGGACCGCCCGGTGGCGGCGGGAACGCAGGCGGCCAGGCCGGCGAGAACCAGTCAGACGAGGCCCCGACGGACGCGGCGACCGAGGGGCGGGGCGGCCCGTCGATGGATCACCCGCTCAAGACGCGGTTCCTCGAGTCCGACGCGTTCAACGAACTCTACGAGCAGACCTACTGGCGGCTGTACGACCAGGTCTACGGCAGCGGCCTGGCGGGACAGACGCTCGACCGCGTGCTGCAGCAGTTCCCGCTGAGCGACGAGGTCGACAGCGCCACGCTCGACGCAGACGCGGCGACGCTCCGCAGTTGGATCGAGCAACGGACGGCGGCGCTGGCGGAGAAGCGGCCCGCGTGAGGGCGGACGGCGCGCCGAGTGGCGCCGACCTGCGGTGCCCTGCTCACGCCGTTCAGGGCACCGCAGGTCAGAGGCCCGGCGGGGCGGGTGCTCGCCGGGTTGGGTGCCCTCCGGATCGCGGGCGTGGAATCGACGACGACGACGAGCGCAGCCACCCACAGCCGACGCCGTCCACCGGGTCCGCCGAACCGGTTCAGCTGAGCTGGCCCAGCAGCTCCTTCCACACCGGCCGCCAGTAGGCGATCGCCTCGGCCGAGTCGAGCTTGGTGTGCGCCAGCCCCACGCTGGCCTTGCCGCCGGCCTTGTCGCTGAAGTTGATCGCCACGCGTGTGCCGTCGGCCAGCGGGACGCGCCAGTAGCGCCACTTCTCCGACCGCGTCACCGACGCCTCGCCGTCCACCGGGATTCCGCCGAACTCCTCGCGTCCGGCGACGAGCTCGGTCCACGCCTGCAGGGCCGAGTCCTTGTCCCCGGCCACGGTCCGCGAGGTGGATAGCTGGAAGTCGCCGTCGCAGGACTGCCCCGGAACGCGCAGGCCGGCGTGCTGCTCGTAGGCGATGGCCGTGCCCTGCGCCCACCATTCGGCCCGTTCCACCGACTCGGGCATCTGCTCGAGCGTGAGCCGGGCGATCGCGGTGTGGTTCATCTCCCGCGCCCCGGCTTCCTCGAGCAGTTCGACCCACTCATCCCACGGGCGGCCGGTGGCGGAGGCGATGGCCGTGGTGATGGAGGGCTTGGTCATGTGTTCATGGTGCCGCACCAGCGGGGGCGGCGTGGTAGGTCTTCCCATCCCGTTATGCGGTCCGACCGTTCTCCCTCGTGAGTCCCCCTGAGGCGGCCGGGCGTGCAATGTGGCCTGGTGGAGGAGTACGCCCGGTACGCAATTGCCGCCGATCCGGCAGGATCCGGATCGGCGGCAATCGAACGCGCGGTCGGAGATTGCTCGACCCTTGCAAACACCTCGCCGCCGAGCGCGTCGAGTTCAAGGCGAAGAAGCCCCGCCTCAACCTCGGATATGGCGAGATCGATGTTGCCGGTAGTAGAGGCACCCTTGTAAAGCTCTCGCTCCAGAGGGCGTGGCTCGCACTTGGCCTCCTTCGATCAAAGCCGGTACTCCGTGCCCTCACGGTGCCGCAGCCATCGGCGAGATAGTTGTGATTTACGGCGGCGCTGCCGTTTTCTCGCTTTGGCGTTTTGCACCTTCAACGAAACCGACGTGCAGCGGTGCGCTGATTAGGGGCGGACTGGTATCGGGTATCCCGGCCATACTTTGCGCACCCTGGGGTGCTCAGCGTAGGAGGTGACTTCCAGCCAGCCGCTATCGCGGTGTCCCGGACCTGGCGAACGTCGGGAGTGTCCCGAGTGCTCGCACCAAATTTGCCCGAGGGCCGAGGGCCTCACGCCACAGGCTGCCCTCGGTAAAGAGGGCTCCGATGGCGACCACCTCGGCCCCTGCTCTCTCCAAGAGGGCTACCGCAGCCCTGACCGAGGCGCCCGTGGAGATGACGTCGTCAACGAAAGCCACTCGTCTCCCAGCGAGACAAGGGACCCTGGCGTTGTCGAGGAGCAACCGCTGCCCTCCATCGCTCGTAATCGACTTCACCTCTTCGCTCATCGCGTCCCGCAGGTGCACTTTCCTAGACTTCTGCAGTATTAGGAAGTCGTCTAGTCCCAGGGTCCGCGACACCTCCATGGCGACCGGGATTCCCAGTGTCGCCGCGGATGCGACCACGTCGATGCGGTCGTCGCTGAGCACCGCGGCCAGCTCCTGCCCTGCGATCTCGTTGAACTTGATGCCGTGATCGATAGTCATCAGAAGCGCGATGGTCAGATTGTCGTCTATGTCGACCAGGGGAAGCTCCACCGACTGACTCCCGAGCTGGGCGGTGTACGTGCGCTCGCTCATGATCGACCACCGATCCACTCTTTGACATCTGGGTCGATGGTGCGCGGTATGGGTATGCCAGTGAGGGGTTGCGCGTCGATCCAGGCGTTGAGTTCGACCAGTGGCAGCACTTTAGCGTCGACCTCGGCCTCGAGTTCCGGCGGCAACGCGGTGCACGTTCCTTCCACCAGGGCTATCGAGGGTCCGGGATTCCATTTGGTCCACGCAATCTCGACGAGGGTGCCACTGCTGAGGCCGACGCAAATCATTGCGTCCGACACGGCTCCTATCCGGCTGTGCTGTTCGTACCACGACAGGTCGTCGACAATTGCGTGACACCGATCGCGGTTCGCCGAGATCGATTCACGCGCAGCAGGTTCGCATACGCCGCTGGACGGCGCGAGGCCGATGAGATCGGTCCCCCCTGCGTCCAGGTACCCGGACATTGCGTCCAAGGCCACACCGCGGTCGGGGACGACGACCATACGGGCGCCGCGGGCGGCGAGGAGCTCACCGACGCGGTAAGCGGCCAAAGCGTAGGCCTCCTCCGGCATCCCGCTGGCCCGGGCGACGCGCGCGGGGTTAGACGGGCCGATGACCGCGATGCAGTGTTGACGTTGGGGCGATTCCGGCTTCGCTGCCCTTACTGGCGGTCGCTGGCGGGGAACATCGTTGGGTCCATCTGTCGAGGTCATTTACTTGCTCCTACGTTCTCAGGGGCGGTCGTCGCCGCGATCTTGTTGTGGCGTGCGTTCAGAAGTCTCCGGATGCCGAAGTTGACCAGGGGATGAATGGTCAGGAGCAGGATGGTGCTGACCATCATCGGGCTCGTGATCACCCCGGAGACAACCTCCGGGAGCGTCTCCACCAGATCGCTCGGAAGGAATTGCAGTCCGATCGGGATTATGAAGCACACGGCGCCGATGAGGATGTTGAGGTCGTCCCATTCCACGGTGGCCAGCTGCTGCACGCCGGAGAACGCTAGGACACCGAACAGGATCGTTGCCGCGGCGGATAGCGCGGGCCCGGGCAGTCCGGCCAGAAACATAGCGAACTTGGGGATGCAGGCCAGCACGATGCACAACACGCCCGCAGCTCCAGTAACCATCCGGCTAGCGATACCAGTCATCCGGAGCACCCCCGCGTTCTCCGGATACGAGGTCGTTCCGATTCCGCCGAAAAGTCCACCGAGAGCGGAGCCAAGAAACTCCGCGGTGAGTCCGCGGTTAGCGCGGTCGACAGAAATTCGCGTCCCGCTCCACCGTCCGAGCAGTCCGTAGACCCCCATGGATTCGGATGCCGCCTGGAGAAAGGCGATCATCATGAGCACCACACCAGCCCACGAGACAGAGAAGCCGAACGGCAGGAACTCCGGGGCTCCGAAGAGCGGGGTGTTCGAGACGTCGGGAACGGTGGAGACACCGGTCGTCCAGGCGACCAACGTCCCGACTACGATGCCCCACACCACGGCGCCTCTCTTGATGAGCGTCTCTCCTCCGAGCGCCATACACAGGAACACCGTCACGAGGCCGGATAGTGCGACGATCACGCTAGGCCATCCGTACCCCGGCGTACCGGCGGTGCCCACCCATCCGCCTACGCCGATCCCGGCCAGCTGGGCACCAAGGACAAGGAACATCGTGCCGAAAACGATGGGATTGGCGACGAATTGCGAGATGTGCCCGTAGACACCGAGGCGCTTGAAAGGGATCGCGAGCGCAATCGAGAGCAACCCGGCCACCATCATCGACCCGAAAGCAGTGCCGAGGCCTGATTGGGCTCCGATCGCGATTAGCGCAACGAGGATCGCTGCGGTAGGCCCCTGGACGATGGGCAGTTTGAGGATGCGGGAGGACGAGAGGACTGTGACAATCCCCGCTAGCAAGAAGCAACCCTGGATGATCTTGGCGACGTCCGTCTGTTGGAGCGCGAGCGCCGCTCCGAGGGTCGCGGGGAAGACCCATAGCCCGGTGAGCGCCAGTAGGTGTTGTCCGCCGTAGAACATGGCGCGAAAAGGGGTGACCCGGTCCTCGAAGCCAACTTTGAAAGAGACATTGTCCATGTACAAGCACCTCCGTTGATTAACCGTTTAACCTCACGAGCTGAAACCGTAAAGGGAAGTAGTTTCTCCGGAATTACGCCTGGTAACGATGGGGTTAAGCTGGTGCGAAGTGTGATTCCTTCGAGTGAAGGCCGAGGTGGACGTCTGATGGATGAGTCCCGCCCTGCAAGAGTGGGCATCCGGGAGGTGGCCGCCCGTGCAGGCGTCTCGACAGCAACCGTTTCCCTTGCACTCAATGGCACCGGACGCATTAGCGATCTCACCCGGGCTCGGGTCAGGCGTGCCGCTGAAGAGCTCGGCTATCGGCCGGCGCCGGGAGCTGCAGCCTTGCGGTCGGGCAAATCAGGGCTGGTGGCCATCGTTGACAGGGTGCCGCACCATAGCACCTGGCGCTGGACCGACCTCGAATTCACCGTCCGCCTGACGCACGCGATCTGCGGCGCGGTCTGGGCTCGGGGACTCTACCCAGTTCTGCTCCCGGCTGACGCCATCGACTTCCCACTTGCCGGCCTGCCAGTCGATGGGGCCGTGGTGATCGACCCCGTCCCCTCGGACCCGCTCTTGACTGGCTTGGAGCGCAGCGGCGTGCCGACCGTGACGATGGGGCGCGATCTCGACCATCCGACGCGCACCGTGTGGGCAGACAACGACAAGTACGAGCAGTGCCGAATCGTCTTAAATCTGTTTGCCGAGACAGGCGCTCGGCGTCCGCTCCTCCTTGTGGCCTCTTCCGGACAGTCCTATATGCACGACAACGCGGTCGCTTTCCGCGAACTGACCGGAGGTAGAGGAACCGTGCTCGAGGTTCCGCCCTCGATCTCGGCGGAGGAGTGTCGGCGCCTCGTCCGGCTCGGCGTGCACATCGCCGGATGCAATCGACGCCGTCTACATTCTGGTAGAGGCCTTGGTGCAGCCCACTGTGCAGGCGATCGAGGAGCTTGGTCTTCTCATCCCGCGAGAGATCCAAGTGGTCACGTCGAGCGATAGCGCCGTCTCACGGAATGGAGCGCCGCCCCTCACGTCATTTGACCTCCACCCGGAACGACTCGGCGAGGAATTGGTCGCGATGATGGTCCGACGCTTGGACCCCGGACCGGACGCGAACCGGACTGTGCCGGCTACACTTCTTCGTCGAGCCTCAACGCGAATCCCCGGCCACTGAGCTATGCCACTGCGGAGGGGAGGAGCAAAACATCGAGGTACTCTCCGCCCGTCGCCGGCAATTGCGCCGCACGGCTCGGACGGGGCGACGACTGGGGGCGTGGCGCAGTAGGAGCCGGGAGCGGTGGTATTCGGGCCGGATCGGTCAGATGGTCTAGGGATCGGCCTCGACTCCGCTGCTACCACGATTGCGTCGGCGCGATCAGGTGCGTCGACCCGAGGGGACAGCGCCGCGCGTGCGGCGGTCAGCCTGCTTACTGCTACCGCCAGGAGCATAGAGTCGCCGCAAGGAGTGCGACTCGGCGGTGCCGGGGGCGAGCTCTCACGGAGTTGACGCTACGGAGCTGTCCTGTGGCACAGCTGAGGCCGCCGTTGCCTGACTCGCTATATAGGTCGGACTGCTGACCGGCGCCGCCTCGTGACTGGTCGTGGCTGCGACCTGGGTCGGCGGCGGCAGGTCGTAGCTCCACTCGGCGGTGCCGTCTGGCACCGGAGTACGACGCCCGCGACCGGCCCGCCTCATCACCGCGGCCAGCCGAGGGAGCCGAACTGCGACCCCACGACGGGCAGACACATAGCAAGGACACGGCCCACGGATTCCGCGGAAGCCGTCCGGCGCCCGCGTCGACGGGACGACGATGGGGGACACGCGGCGAGAGGACCGTTATGCACGGTGAGGCAGACGGAGAACGAGACGAAACCGAGGCGCAGCGCATCGACCGCAACTGGATCGAGCTGCTCCAGGAGCTGCGCATCGTGCAGACCGGCGGCCAGGTGCTCACCGGCTTCCTGCTCGTGCTGCCGTTCCAGGATCGTTTCGCGGAGATCGGCGGCGGCGCTCGCGCCCTCTATCTGGCGGTGTTGTCTCTCGCGCTGGTGTCGACGGTGCTCCTACTGGCGCCGGTGATGATCCACCGCGCGGTGTTCCGCTCTCACCGCAAGGACCGGGTGCTCCGGCTGTCGGCGACGCTCGCTCGTATCGGGTTGGCGATCCTGTCGATCGCGCTCGTGGGTCTGGTCGCGTTGGTGTTCCCGCTGGTGCTGGGGACCGCGTGGGGCCTTGCTGCGGCGGCGGTGATGGCGGCCTTCGTGGCGGTCATGCTGTTCGTGGTCCCCGCCCGCGTCCGCCGTCATGCCGCGACCAATCCGTACGCCGCGAAGTGATCGCCACGCAACTCCATTCCGCGCCGCGCCGCGCAACGCCATTCCGCGCCGAGAGGCTGCTCGCCCACTCGGACGGATGGGTGATTTTTTCGTTGTAAGTCAGCGGGTGAAGTAGGAGATCCTCGCACTCTCCTCCCTGACTCTCAGCCCACCGCAGGGGCGATTCCCAGGGTGCCGGTCCACACTTGGTCCAGCGGGCCGGAGTCCGTCTGGCTCACCGAGCAGGAGGTAGGGCCATGTCCGAGATGGTGTTCTGGTGGTGGGATCGGGTGCTCTGGGAGTTCAGTAGGTTCGTGCGCGGTTCGCCCGGGTATCCCGAGTCGGGCTCGGTGGGTCCCCGCGTCATCACCCTCTGATGTGAAGCGCGCCGGTTCCGCACGCGGGTGGGACTGATCGGCCCTTCGACGACGACGACGACGAGGTGCGCCCTTCTCCTCAAGCGCGCGCCGACCCGCCATGCCGAACCGGCCGACGTAGCCGGCTCGGGTCGTCGACAGTCCCCGAGCCGGCCCGAGTCCGGGCGACTGAGACGCAGCGACCCCGACCAGGAGTTCTCCTGGCCGGGGCCGTGTGTGTCACGCTCAGCGCATCAACTGGTCGGCACGCTCGTCGGTAGGTTCTGCACCCCCTCGGTGGGCTGGTCGCGCTTGACGTCGGGGCCGGCGCCGAGCGGGGCGATTCGGGCGGCGGCACGGCCGTTGGCCGGGTTGACGGGCTCGTCCAGTTGGAAGCGGGACCTGAGGATTGCGGACCCTCCGACCGGGATCGTCCGGTTCCAGTTGATGCCCATCCCGTTGTCGTGCTCGGTGGACAGGGAGGTATCGCTGTAATCGGCACCGGTCCGGGCGACGTCCCAGATCTGGCCGTAGCTCGATTCCTGCCGTAGTGCGCCTCCGGTGAGGTCGGTGAAGGCGATGCGTCGACCGCTGTTGTCGTTGCAGGAGACCGACCGGCTGTACACCGACCCGGTGCCGTAGTCGCTGCGGCTGAGGTAGCAGTCCACGGCCCGGTAGATCGTGACGTCCTTCGCCACTCCGCTGGAGTTCCGGACCGTGATGTCGGTCTGGTAGCCGGGGCTGCCGTCGACGAAGTAGTCCACTTGGGTGAGCTCGATCCCGGTGTCGCCGGCGCGGACGGTGGTCCGGATGACCAGAGGGTCGGCTGCGGTCGCGCTGCCCGTGGTGGACTGGGCCACCGGGGTCCAGCCGGTGTTGAATCCACCGCTCGCGGGGACGGCGGTGCCGTAGGACTGGCCGTCGACGAACGCGATCGTCGCGCAGGCGCCGGGCCCGTAGTAGACGCTTCTGCCGTCGGTGGGGGACTGGACGTCGCAGTTCAGGCCCTGGCCCACAACGAGGTTGGTGATCGCGCCGTCCTGGAATCCGGGCGGGGGCGCGCTCGTGGTGGTCGTCGGGGTGGTGGTCGTCGTTCCGGTCGGACGGGTCGTCGTGGTGCCGGTGGATCCGCACTCGATGATGAGCGAGAGAAATCCGATGCGGGCAAGCACGATGTTGACGGTCCACCGGAACGTCCAGAAAGCTGATGCAGATACCGTCGCGGCGAGCCGGATCGACGCGGTGAGCTCGGCGCAGTCCCGTGAGTTCAGGCTCCCGGTGAATTCGGGCCCGGCCGAAACTCCGGCGGCGGCTCTCACGGCTGCGATATCGGCCGCGATTTCGGCCTTGATGCCGAGGAACACCGTGGCCTCGGCGCCGGCATCGAGACTGATTTCATTGAGTGAGTAATCGGCATCGGAGATGGCACGCGATCTTTCGTCGGAGATCTCGATGCCGTCCGAGCGCGTTGACCTGCTCGTGGCGCTCAGTGTGATCGCTGAGCCTCCCTCGATTTCGAGGGCGGGGCCCGTTTGGAGTCCGAGGGGTCCGGCTAGCGGCAGGAGGGCGCGTGGCATGCGCTCCGGAGGAACGTGACATTCGAACCCGTCGTTGTACGAGAGGGAGAACTCGACCGACTGCTCGTAGGTCATGACTATCTTGAGGTACTTGTCGAGGGGATTGAATACCACCTGCGCGGACATGTCTGCAATGTTGAGGTCCACGTCGAAGTCGACCGGAACGGAGTCCTCGCACACGAGGTGGGAACCCAGCCCCCTGAATGGCATGGACGCCCCGGACCTCGCCTGCATCCGTCCCATCGGCCCTGTCCCGGACCCGCCATCGGTGGACACCGCATCTTCGAGCCGGACCGTTGTGTTGATGGAGAACTCGTCGTATACCTCGTCGATGTCGGCCGGTTCAGTTGTTACTTGGACGAGTCCGCTGGGCAGGGTCGTGAGCCCGGTGACTCTGCCGAGGACGCCGACCGGCGAACCCGGAGCCACGTCGACGACAAATGGATCTCCGACTGTCGGGAGATCGTCTTGGTCAGGGGTGATCACGGTGGATTGGTTATCGCCGGTCTCGCCGGTGACGCTCACCACCGTTCCGGGATCGGCGATCGTCGTGTCGTCCTTGGGGATAATGCTGTGCTCTATGTCCTGCAGCGGCGGTGCGTCGGGGCCGACGAGTTCGTCGTTGGCACCGCCGCCGGAGCTGCCTGCCGATCCGAGCGAGCCGCTCGAGCCGGTGCCCGGGCTGAGGGAGTCGGTGTCGAGTGACCCGGAGTTCTGGCCTCCGGCGAGGGGCGTGCCGGCGGTGGTCACCAGGAGGGCGGCGGCGAGGGCGACTGCCGACGCTTTGAACGTGGCCCGGAGTGGTCGTCTGGAAGGTGGCATAACGTGGTCCCGTCGATCGGGCGGCGGACGCCGGAGTGGATCTGACGGAGTTGACGTTAAGGCTTCGCTTATCCGATGTGGTCGTCTCGACGGTCGTACTCACCGCACAGGGTGGTGCCGGATGGGCCAGCGTGATGAGTGGGACTGTCGGGACGGCCGTCGAAGGTATCTGGCCAGGTCAGCCGGGTGTGTCGTACGTTCAGACGATTCTGACGACGAGGGCCCCGCGGCGCCTCGGAGCATGCCTACCGAGGTGTGCTCACGCCTCGGCAGTGGGCACGGAGCTCTCGACGGTGGGCGCGCTCGCGTCGGGGGTCGGGCTCTCGGTGGTCGCCGGCGACGACGGGCTGGTCGTCACCGACACCCGGGGCAGGGGCGGCAGGTCGAAGATCCACCCGGCGGTGCCGTCGGGCCGGAGCATGGCCTGCTGTGCGGAGTCGTCGAGCTGGAAGGCGATGACGATCTCGTAGCCCCGCCCCGGTGATAGGGCGGTGGTCGTCGAGTTGGCGGCCTGCGCGCAGTCAGAGTTGAGCTTGGTGGCCTCGCGGGTGGACCCGCCGGCGCGGACCTCGGCGAAGTCGCGCGGGCCGATGGACGCCCACCGTTCCGGACCAGCCTCGGAAGAGGTGCGGATGCTGAGGGCGAGCTCCACTCCGCAGCCGGGTGTCCGCACGATGTCGTCGATCCTCGCAATGCCGAGCTCAACGCCCTCGCGGTTGATCACGGCGAACTCTTGGCCGACTCGCACCGCCTCTGGGTCCTGCGGCCCCTCGGCCACGGCGGTCTGCTCGGTGGTCTCCGGCGCCGCTTCCTCGGTCGGGACGGAAGACTCACTGCTGGCCGGCTCGGAGGTCCCGGGCACGGTCGTGCTCGACTCGGAGGACTCCGGCTTCGAGGTGGTCGACGTCGCGTCAGCTGTGGTCGTCGCGGAAGTAGAGGTCGTCGGCGACGGAGTTGCGCTCGTCGTGGTGGTGGCCGCGGAGTTGTCGGCGGTCTCGCGGTCGCTCGCGGCGTCGTCGAGCGTGGGCAGCTCCGATTCAGGCGTGTCACCGTCGATCGCACTGCTGTCCTCGGTGGGAAGCACCGTGGTGGACTCGACGGTCGGCTCCACCTCCGGGCTCATCCGCAGAGCAGTCCTGCTCGCGAAGGTTGCCGTTGCCGGCTGGTTGGGGGCCTCCGTCAGAGACTTCGGCCGGGCGGTGGTGGGCCGGGGCGATTCGGCGGGCATGTCCTGCGCGATGCCGCATTCGGCGGACGCGAGGACTACGTGCAGGGTCCAATCCGAGAGCGGATAGACGTTCTCGACGTGGAGTCGAACTTCCACCTTGGCCCAGCCCGGCCCTTGCGCCTGGTGGACCTGTAAGACGCCGCTGATGTTGTGCGATAGGAACCCGCGGTCGGTGGCGGATGTCTGGCGATTGGCCGGCGGCAGGTAGAGAGGCGTCCGCCCGCGAAGCAGGATTGGGCCGCCGGCGGAGACGCGAGGCTCAATCGTCTGACCTGCCACACACGTTGCGGTCGCGGTGATGGGAGCTTGGGTCGACGACGATTCGAACGTCACGTTCTGAACGCCTCTGATGCCCGCCGCCCACAACTTGAGGTTTCGTACGTCGGACTTTGCGAAGCTGCCAGCCGGGGGAACGGTCGCAGTGGCCCCGCAACTCGCGGCTTGCTGCGCGCCCACACCGGCGCACGCGTTGCCCGACATTTCCAGGGGCAGAACGTCGAAGGCCCCGCTGTCGTCGTACGCCAACCGAGCAGAGGCGCTCCGGGTCGCCGGGTTCGCGACGGCGCGCGCCGGACCGATGGCGTCCGAGGTGATGGGGCGTTTGATCACACCGTTGCCCGAGATGGCCCGCGCGTAGCTCTTGATCCCGGCGGGGTCCGCGCCGAACACCGACTGACCATTGACCGTGTCCTGCCACGTCGCCTCGGTCGGACGCATGGTGGCGGCCCCGAGAGTCAGGGTCGCGAGCAGCGCCAGGACGCCGGCGAGTGCAAGGAGAATGCGCGGCTGCTTGATTGACTCACGCATGAGCGGGCCCCCCGTCGACCTCGACCTCGTCCTCGTCCTCGTCCTTGGGCCAGAAGGCCCACAGCACTCCGAGCGCGGCCAGTCCGGTGATGCCGCCAAGCACCATCGGGTTGCTGAACCAGACTATGACGTTCGCGAGCTCGGGCACCGACCACAGCACCTTGCGGACTGTCTCGACCCGGTACATGCCGGGGTCGATGTTGGGATTGGCGTCGCCCTTCATCTGCACGAGCGCCTCGCCGGGCGTCTGCGGGTGCACCTCCACGACCCGGTGGGTCACCGGGAGTTTGCCCTCTCCGCGGTCGACCGTGATGACGTCGCCCACGCGGATCTCGTCGGCGGAGATCTCCTTGACCACCGCCACGGCTCCGGTGGGGATGGTGGGGCTCATCGATCCGGTCTTGAACATGATCAGCGAGATGTTCATCGTGACCGCGGCGATCACGAGCCCCACTGCCACGACTCCGCCCGCCGCCAGGAGATTGGCGATGCCGCCGCCGATGTACGACCACACCGACCGTGTGCGCGGTGCCCGGTGGGAGGTGGCAGCTGAGGCCGGGCCTTCCGAGGGGGTCTGCACGGTCGGTGTGCTCATGGCGTTCTCCTGGTGAGGGCTGGGAGTCAAAAGGGGGAGGGGAGGGAGAAGTCGGGATGGGTGCGGCGGCGGGAGCGTCGCCCGCCACCGCGGTCACGAGTTATTACGCGACGGGGTCCTTGGAGGTGGCGGTGAACTCCCAGAGGATCGCGTCGGAGAGCTCGTCGCCGACCTCGAGGGGGGCGCCGTCGGCGAGAGTGGCGGAGAAGCATACCCAGCGGTAGCCGCCGGCGTCGATGTCGGTGGTGGCCATGACCTCGGGTGCTTCCGCGCCAATTGTCGAGGCCTTGGCACCGCTGAAGTCGGTGCTGGCGTCGCAGGTGGGAGCGTCATCCGTAGCCGTCTTGCCGAGGTCGACAACAGCGACCGATACATGCGATGCCAGCGCTGACTCGTCGGCGTTGGTGCGGTTGAGCACGATGTCGGCGCCCAGATTGCGCTTGGTCTCCCTCAGGCCGACCAGCTGGTACACGGGCTCGTTGGGGATGAGGGAGTCGGCCTTCTGAGCGAATGCCATCGAACCGGGCCCGCCCTCGCCGTCGACGGCCGCGGATGAGACGTACTCCGCCCAGTTGTCGCCACCCTCGAAGTTGCCCTGGATGTTGAACGACGTGTTCTCGGTACCGAAGGTGCCCTCGCCCCACACGGTGTCCGACCAGGCGGCCAGGGTCACGGCGGCGCCGACGCCCAGCACGAGACCGGAGGCCATGACGGCGCGGACCTTCTTGCGGCGGTTCTGGTTCTTGGCGGCGGGCTGGGGGGTCTGGGGCGCGGTGCTCATCGGGGGGAGCCTTTCTGAGAGGGAGGGCCTGGCATCAACACACCTTGTTGATGCATCTCATTTATTATCGCTTACCTACCAACCAGTAGCAACCTGACAGTTGACATTTGTCTGTAACGTCACAATCCGCCGGATCGGCTGACAAATGCTCCTTACCAGCACATATGAGGTCTACTTCAGGTTTGAAGTGGGCAGAATGCTGAACCGACCGGTCTGGACGACCGTCCTGGACGGTATGTACAGAAGAGAGACCCTCGGCGACCACCAGGTGGTCCGCCGCGCTACAGCGAGCCCGTCACGGGGAGTTCTCCGCCACCGGCCAGCTCTAGAAGGCAGGGGATCAGTGGCTGTGGGTGCGCATGCTGCCGGTCCCGCCGGGAGGGGTACGACGATGACGAGGGCCGGCCGCCTCCGCCAACGCATTCACTCGCTCGGTGCGCCGAACCGGCTGGCTTTGCCGTGGGGGGAGCGGACCCGCAGCTGCGGACGCTGACTGCTCCGCAGATCTGCCGCAGCTCGCCTACAGATCCCCGGGCAGCTTGTCGCGGCGGATATCGCGCCAGGAGGACTGGCGCATGTGGCCGTCCTCGGTGAAGCCCTGGTGGCGAACCTCCACGACGAGCTTGGGCAGCACCCAGATGGCGTCGCGGCGGGCATCGGCGGGCAGTTGCTCGACGAACGGGCTGGTCTTGCGCGTCAGCGGCTCGAGCTCGTCGAGCAGCGCGCGGGCCTGCTTGTCGGAGAAGCCGGTGCCCACGCGGCCGATGTAGGTGAGGCCCGTCTCGGCGGGCAGGCCCAGCAGCAGCGAGCCCAGTGACCCGGAGCGCCCGCCCTTGCCCGGCCGCCAGCCGCCCACCACGGCCTCGGTGGTGGTGAGCAGCTTCTCCTTGAGCCAAGCCTTGGATCGCCGGCCCGACTCGTAGCGGGAGTCCCGGCGTTTGGCCACGATGCCCTCCCAGCCGAACTCCTCCGCCTCGGCCAGCGCGCGGTCGCCGGGGCCGTCGAGCACCTCCGGTACGTGCACCCGATCCACCCCGGTCAGCGCCGGGGCCAGCAGGTCCAGCACCTCGCGTCGCCGCTCCCACGCCTGGGTCCGCAGGTCCACGCCGTCGACTTCCAGCACGTCAAAGACGAACAGCTCGACGGCGGGCAGCGACGAGTCCTGCCCCTCGGCCGCGGCCTGCTTTGCCAGTGACGCGAAGTCCGGGACGCCGTCGGAGCCCAGGATCACCAGCTCGGCGTCGATCACCGCGGGCCGCTCGAGCGCGTCGGCGAGCCCGGGGAATCCGTCGGTCAGCCAGTCCATCGAGTTGCCGTTGCGGCTGACCAGGCGCGCCTGCCCGCCGGCGCCGCTCGTCGCGATGGTTACCCGGTAGCCGTCCCACTTGCCCTCGAACGCCCACTTGTCGTCGGGCAGCTCGGTCACCGTCGCGGCGGTGGGGATCATCGGCAGCGGGGGAGCGTCGGGGCGGTCGGCGCTGTCCGAGTCGCGGGACGCCCCGCCGCCCGAGCCGCCGGACGACGAGCCGCCCGACCGCGCGCGCTTGTCGCCCTCGGGATACGACGACTTCGGGTTGTCGCGCCCGCCGTAGAAGGAGTCCGGCGACTGGTCCTTCATGTACTGCACGATCCACTGGTTCTTCTCCGCGCTGGTGCGCACGAGCACGTAGCGGCCGGAGACCTTCTCGCCGTGGAGCCACACGATGATCTCGTCTTCGCGCCACTTCTGGCACTCGTACCAGCCCTGATCCCAGATGGTCATGTGGCCGGCGCCGTATTCGCCCTTGGGGATGGTGCCCTCGAACGTCTCGTAGCCGAGCGGGTGGTCCTCGGTGTTCACCGCCAGCCTTCGGTCCTTGGGCTCGGTCGGCAGGTTCTTGGGCACGGCCCACGACGCCAGCACCCCGTGGTGCTCGAGCCGCAGGTCGAAGTGCAGGCGGCGGGCGTGATGCTCCTGGATCACGAAGATCGGCCCGTCGACGTCGTCGCGATCGGTCTCGACCTCACCGTCGAACGGCTCCGGCGTCTTCCGACGATCCCGCTTGCGCCGGTACTCGGCCAGGCTGGTGACCACCGCGTCCTCGTTGGCGGGTTCGGCGTCGCAGCCCTCGACGTCCGTAGATTGCGTGGTGTTGTCGTCGGTGGAGGCTGTGTCGGCGGGCTCGGGGTCCTCGTCATCGGACGACGACGAGCTCTTCTTGCCGCTTCCCGATTTCTTCGCCCGGGATGCCGAACCGGTGGAGGAGGTCGACTTCTTCTTGGTGGGCTTCTTTGTGGCCGGCCTCTCGAGCCCGTCGAGGAGGTCGCCATCGGACTCCAGGCGCCCCAGGACCTCGTCCCAGTGCAGGTGCGCGAGTCCGCCGTCGCCGAGTTCCTCCCACGAGCGGGGAGCGGCGACCCACGGTTCGGCCCGCCCGCGCAGGGAGTACGGCGCGACGGTGGTCTTTGCGCCGCTGTTCTGGCTCCAGTCGACGAACACCTTGCCCTCGCGGATGGAGCGCTTCATGGTGGCGGTGACCAGGTCGGGGGTTTGCTTGGCGAGTGACTGCGCGATCTGCTTGGCCACCTTGGAGGCGCTGGCGGCGGTGACGGCCTTCTCCAGGCGGGCGTAGAGGTGGATCCCCTTGGACCCGGAGGTCACAGGGAAGGAGTCGAGTCCCGCCTCGGACAGCAGGTCGCGGACGCGGAGGGCCACCTTCGCCGTCGTATCCAGATCCACGTCCTCGCCCGGATCGAGGTCGATCACGATCCGGCGCGTTCGCCCCGGCTCGTCGTTCTCCAGGGTCCACTGCGGCACGTGCAGTTCGAGCGCGGCCTGCTGTGCGAACCACGCGAGCGTGGCGGGGGAGTCCAGCACCGGGTAGCGGACGGTGCGCGAGGAGTGCTCGATCGCCACGCGCGGCACCCAGTCGGGCGCGTGGGAGGGGAGGTTCTTCTCGAAGAACGAGTCGGCGTTGGTGCCGTCGGGCCACCGCTTGCGCGTCACCGGCCGCCGCCCCGCGTACGTCATGAGCAGCGGGGCGACGGCCAGGTAGTACTCCAGCACGTCGGCCTTGGTGGTGCCGGTGGCCTCGTAGAGCACCTTGTCGGGGTGGGTGAACCGGATGGTGCGCCCGTCGACCTCGACCGACTCCTTGGTCCCCTTGCTCGCCATGGGTCCACTCTGGCACTCGGGTCGGACATCAGCGACCGGCCCGCCCGCTGCTAGAGGCTCAGTTCACATTGTCGGGGCTCGGTGTCATTGCCGCTTGTAGCGACTCGTCAGGTAGTCCTCGACCCACTTGGCACTGGAACGCCATTGTCCGTCGGCCCCTCTGGTCGCCTGCAAAGTTCCTCGGTTGGCGGCGGTTCGTAGGGCGCTGGCCGACACCTCGGGTGTCGCGAGTGCAGCGAGCGGGACGATCCGCGTGGGCCCGGCGATTGCTGGAACGATGAATTTGTAGAGGTTGTCCAGGATTGCTCTGGCAATGAATTCCCCCAGAGCCCCACAATCGCCGCCGTCGGCCCGTTGCAACGCCCGCAGGTAGCGCGACCTGTCGTTCTTGTAGATGATCGCGGGCGGGTAGCCCAGCCGAACAAGCATCAGGTTGAGGACCAGGCGGCCCGTCCGCCCGTTTCCGTCCAGGAAGGGGTGGATGTATTCGAAATCGCGATGGAGTGAGGCGATATCCTCAGCGAACGTGGGGGTGCGGGGTTCGAGTGCGCTTACCCGCTCGAGCCAGCTGTCGATCTCGGCGGGCACCATAGGCCAGCTCGGTGGCTTCATCCCGCCCGGAAAAGTGGCGATTTCGTGCTGCCGGAACGAGCCGGGCCCCTCTGCCGGGGTCGCCTCGGGGTGCGGCTCGACATCCCACACTGGCTGCATGACCCGGTGGTGGATGTTGCGGATTTCCGTCAGTGTTATGGCCCGCTCGGGGTCGAAGCTCTCTGGTTGAATTCCCTGCTTGTACACCCATTCCGAGGCATCGGCGTACCCGCGGACCTCCATGTACTCCCGCAATTGCTTCCCTCCGACGGCTCGTCCCTCTTTCAGCAGTTGCTCGACCTCGCGGCCAATGAGCGTGTTGCCTTCGATCGCCGTCGAATGATGGGCCTCCTCTGTCCAGATGTCGGTCCAGATGTCCGCTGCCTCGGCGGGACTCGGTAGGCCCCCAAGACGCTGCCAGAGTTCGGCGATCTGGGTGTCGAGGCGGGTGTAGATGTCTGAACGCGATGGTCGGCCTCGTGCCATGTCGCTCCAATGTGTACGCGTGGGAAGAAGTAATCGAACCGTTCGACTTGGTGATGAAATTGCTGGTGGGCGTTCGCAAAGTGTACGGTACGAATTTTTTCCGGGGAGCGTACAGCTATGGTGAGGCAAGCAGGCTGCGCACTCCGCTGAGGGGCTCGGCGGTGTTGCTGACCGATCGGAGCTGTTGGCGCTGCCGGTGAGAGGTCGGCGGGAGAACGGTACGACCGACGACGCCGGCCCGCGACCGAAACCGGCTCGCGACGGGCCCACGCTGCGCCCCCACCATCACCGCCTGAAGTCGATCACCAACCGCCCGCGAGTCCCACCGGCCTCAAGTCGCTCATGCGCCCGCCACGCATCCTCGGGCGCGTAGCTGTCCGCCACACGGAGGGTGACCACGCCGTCCTCCGCCAACTGCCGTAGCTCGTCGAGCTTGCCCTGCTCCTCGGCCATATCCGCCACGCTCACGGCGTGGACTTTGAGGTCGCGGCTGCCGTCGCCCTGGTACCACCGGACCGTCGCGACCCCGCCACCGGTCTTGACCGCGGGGAGGACGGCGGCGTCCTGCACGGCTCCGTCGAAGAGGCCGTCGACGCCGTCGGGGTAGAGCTCGAGGATGCGGTCGGCGACGCCCTCGCCCCGCCGCACGATCTGGTCGGCGCCGAGCGACCGCACCAGCTCCTCGTCAGACTCGGACGCATCGGCCACCACCACGAGGCCGGCATGCTTGGCCAGCTGCACCACGTACCCACCGGTGGATCCGGCCGCGCCGGTGACTGCCAGCACCTCACCGGGCTTAAACCCCAGCAGATCGAGAGCGCGCCGGGCGGTGAGCCCGTTCATCGGCAGCGTCGACGCGGCGATGTCGTCGGCATCGCGGGGCGCGGCGGCGATCGACTGTGCGGGCAGGACGATGTCCTCGCGGTACGCGCCGTGCTCGTCGCGGGGCACCACGATCCCCATGACACGGTCGCCGACCGAGAGGGAGGTCTGCGCGTCCTCGCCGATCTCGACGAGCTCTCCGGCGATGTCCATGCCCGGGACGTCTGCAGCTCCGCGCGGGGTTGCGGTCTTCGAACGAGAACCGTTGCGCGTGTAGGTATCGGTGGGGTTGACGGTGGCGGCCGTGACGCGGACGCGAACCTCGGTCGGCCCGAGTTCCTGGGCGGGAACATCAACGACCTGCAGGGCGTCGGGGCCCCCGTAGGTCGTCACTCCGACGGCGCGGACGGTGCTGGTTGAGACGGTCATTGTTCCTCTTTCCCGCGGGACCCGGAAGTCCGGACAGCTCCGCTGGATTGGTGGTACGAGTGACTGCTTCCCCGCCGAGTAACCACGCGCCCATCGAGAACATTCCGGCCAACCCCCGAGGTCTCAGCAGTAGCGCCAACTGATCGGGGCGGTAGCGCCGCCTGGCACGCCGGCGTGGGGTGGTGTGGCTATGTGACAACGACGACGAGCCGCGCCCTCTGCAGGCTGACTTCTCGGGGCAGGTGTGGCGCAAGGACCGCGAACGACTCTTGGCCGAGTGTCAGCGAGCGCTCTCGGCGCCCTGACACAGGGCGGGCATTTATGGGACATTGGTGGGACAGGAGAAGCGCGTCATCTTAGTGGGGAGCTACGGAAATGGCCACGGACACCAATGCAGGCGCTCGGTCGAGCGCGGCGCACCGCAGCGCTGTGACAGGGTCGACTCAGGACATCGCCCGCTTCCTGATCGATCACCTCGGCTCTGCGCTGACAGCGCACATCGCCGGGGTCGACCGGCGCACCGTCAACCGCTGGGCTGAGGGGGCTGCAGCTCGCGCATCAGGAGAAGCGAATCTGCGAGTCGCGTTCCAGGTTTTCCAGCTGATTCAAACTGTCGATGCACCGCAAACGGTGCGCGCGTGGTTCATGGGTATGAACCCGCAGCTCGACGACGTCTCACCGGCGGAGGCGCTCGCAGAAGGTCAGCACCGCGAGGTCATGGCCGCGGCCCGAGCGTTCGTGGCTGGCGGTTGAGGTAGTGGCGACTTCACATCTTCCTGGGCCAGCTGTGGTTCATCCGCCGGCCAGCTTGTACCGAGTCGCGCGGCGTGGACGTGAACTTGACCATTCTCGAATTAACGCCGCGGACGCCGCGCTCACCCGCTCGGGCAACCGTTTCGACGTGGCGGGCGGAGGCGTGTTGTATTTCGGGTCCAACGAGGCCGGTTGCTTCGCTGAGACGCTCGCGCGCTTCCGGCCGACAGCTGCGATGCGGGCGATCGTCGCGGAGGAAGATCCCGGTTTCGTGGTGTGTGGTGGCGTGCCCCAGGACTGGCGGGCACGGCGATTGATGATCGAAGCGGCAACGATCGATCCGCTCCCTTTCGTCGATGTCGAGGACTCTGACACCCACGAGTTCCTCACCTCGGCGATGGCCCCACAGCTAGATGCATTGGGTGTGAGTGTCCTCGATGTCGCTACGCTACGCGGACCCAACCGGGCCGTGACGCGAGCGGTCTCCACGTGGATCTACGCAGCCACCGACTCCAACGGCGCGCCGAAGTACTCAGGGGTGCGCTACATCTCGCGCCTGGGAAATCACGAATGCTGGGCAGTCTTCGACGGCACCGAGCTGCAGGTACGCAAACGCGAGGGGCTGGAGTTGAGCAATTCCGCTCTCCAGAAAGTCGCTGGGAGCTTCGGGCTACGGATCTTTTAGCGCGGACTGAAGCGACACGAGTGCCTGCTGCCTCGCAGCGTAACCGCCTGACGGGTCAGGCGTGGCTACTGATGAGGTCGTCCATCGACCGCCCGGACTGCTTCGACCACAGGGTGAACGCCGCGCTGGTCATGGCGGCGGCCGCGTAGAGGGCGGAGGCCAGCCCGTGCTCGCCGATCGCGGTGCGCATGCCGGAGGTTGCGTCGCAGTCGAGCAGGACCGCGTCGCACAGGCCGGCCATGCCGTCGGGGGCGTCGGGAAGCCGTGCGCTGTCGCGGACTGTGGCGATGACGGCGGCGGGCAGCTCCGGCGCCACCGACTGGGCGAGCTGGGCGAAGCGGGAGGCCACGGTCAGGGCGTCGGGGATCGGCGGGGGAGAGGCGTCGGCGGTTAGCTCCAGGGCTTCGAGGAGCTCGCCGGCGGCAGAGGTGTCGCCCCGTTCGTGGGCGTAGAGAATGGCCCGGACCTGTGCGACGGCGGCTTTGTGGCGCTGCTGCGCGCGTTCCATGCCGGCCTGGAGGTCGGCGACGGTCGCGGTCTGTACGTCGACGCCTTCTCGGACCAGGAGCGGGGCGAATCGTTCGTACTGTGCGCGCTGTTCCGGGGATGCCATGGCCCATTGTGTCCCCTCGGCGCGAACAGGCCCGCGGCGCATCGGCCGTCACGGCGAGGTCGGCCCCCGTTCAGAGGACCCCGGCCAACCCCCCGATCCCTCGCCCGAGGAGGGTGAGAGCGCCGAGGGTGACGACGACGACGGCGACCCGTCGCCCCACCGCCGCGGACACCCGCGTGGCCACCATGCCGCCCAGGAGAATGCCGATCGGAACCATCGCCACGACGAGCCCGATCACGCCGATCGGCGGCAATCCGGAGATCGGCGCGGCGCCGAGGCCGACCTTGGTGATGACGGAGGTCGCGCCCATGGTGAAGAAGATTGGCTGCAGGGTGGCGGCGAAGGACCGCTGGTTCCATCCGGTCGCCTGCGCGTAGACGAGCATCGCGGGCGCGGCCACGCCCACCGCGGTGTTGAGGAATCCTCCGGCCGTTCCGGCAACTGCAGCCGGCCACCGACCGCCCACCGGCGGGATGCGCACGAGAGCGGTGAAGACGAGGGTGCCCAGCAGAACAGCGCCGATCACCACCTCGAGCCAGCTGCGGTCGGCAGCGCCCACGAGGAGCGCACCGGGCACGGACCCCACGACGATCAGCGGCGCGAGGCTCACGTACCGCCGCCAGTCGATGTCACGCCACAGCGTGATCGCAATGAGGGCCGCGGAGACGGTGGTCGTGATGTTGGTCAGTAGCACTCCGGCGACGGGCCCCAGCAGCAGCGCCAGGGTCGGGGAAACCACGAGCCCGACGCCCATCCCGCTGACCCGCTGCAGGACCGTGCCCAGGATGACGGACGCCGCCGCGACCAGCAGGAGGAGGGGACCGACGTCGGCGGGCATGGACCACAGCATTCCAGGTGCGCCTGCCTGCGACCGGCGGCGCCACGCGCCCCGATATCGCATACTCATCCCATGCGATCCATCTGGAAGGGCGAGGTCTCCTTTGGTCTGGTGAACGTGCCGGTCAAGGTGTATTCGGCGACGGAGGACCATGATCTGCACGCGCGGCAGGTCGATAAGAAGGACGGCGTGCGCATCCGCTACAAGAAGGTGCGCGACGACAACGGCGAGGAGGTCGAGTTCTCCGACATCGCCAAGGCGTACGAGTCCGAAGAGGGCGAGATGGTCATCCTCACCAAGGACGACCTGGCCAGCCTGCCGGTGGAGCAGAACCACGAGATCGAGGTGACGGAGTTCGTCCCGGCGGATCAGGTGGATCCGGTGGCGTTCGACAACGCGTACTTCCTGGAGCCGGCGTCGCGCTCCAACCGGGCGTACGTGCTGATGCGGGAGGCCCTGCAGCAGACGGACCGCCTGGCGATCTGCACGTTCACGCTGCGCAACCGCACTCGCCTCTGCGCCCTCAGGGTGTACAAGGACGTGCTCATGCTGCAGACGCTGCTGTGGCCCGACGAGATCCGCCCGGCGATCCTGGAGGGCCTGGACAAGGAGGCGAAGGTCCGGCCGCAGGAGGTCAAGATGGCGGCGTCGCTCATCGAGACGATGGCGGCGGATTTCGAGCCGGAGAAGTACGAGGACGACTACCAGAATCAGCTCAAGGAGTTGATTGAGGCCAAGGCGGCCGGCGGTGAGGCGTTCACGGTGGAGGAGAAGGACACCTCGAGTGACGATGACGGCGACGACGAGGTGGCCGACCTGCTGGCGGCGCTGCGGGCCAGTGTGAAGGACCGGGGCGGTAAGGCGGACGACGCCGACGACCAGGAAGACGACGAGGGCGACGACGACGAGGACTCCGGCTCCGCCAAGAAGACCGCCAGCAAGAAGAGCGGGAGTAGCTCGGCAAAGAAGACCCCGGCCAAGAAGACTGCGGCGAAGAAGGCCCCCGCCAAAAAGGCCGCGGCAAAGAAGTCGACTGCCAAGAAGTCGACGTCCTCCAAGTCGGACTCCGGCAGCTCCGGCTCGGGCACTGCCAAGAAGTCGACAGCCTCAAAGTCCACAGCCAAGAAGGCTCCGGCGAAGAAGTCAACGGCCCGCAAGGCGCCGGCCAAGAAGTCCGCCTGAATCCCTGACCGTGCCCGCCGAGTGGTCACTTTCGTTCACGTTTTCCCAGGACACGCTCGCGCAGACACGGCGTTTGTGGCCACTCGGCGAGTTTCGGACCGGTGCACCTATCCGCTCGTGAGGGGCAAGCTGGGGCCATGCCCTCCAGCATCAGCCCCGCCGCCCTCGAAACTGCCGTCTCCGACCATCTCCCGTGGCTCCGCGACCTCTATCGCCACTTCCACCGCCACCCGGAGCTGAGCATGGCCGAGCACGCGACGGCGGACCGGATCGAGCAGGAGCTCACCGCGCTGGGCCTCGATCCGCAGCGCATCGGCGGGACGGGCGTCGTGGCGGTCATCAGCAACCCTGCCCCCGCCGGCGCCGGGTCCAACGACGAAGGCCCCACCGTCCTGGCCGAGAACCGAGACGCGTGGTCGGGCACCTACATCGCGGTGTTCCAGCCGGGGGAGGAGACGGCCGCCGGTGCTCGGGCGATGGTCGACGACGGCCTGCTGGAGCGGGTCCCGCGGCCGGACGTGGCGCTGAGCCAGCACGTGATGCCCACGGCGGCGGGCACGATCGGCACGGTGGCGGGCCCGGTCCTCTCGGCCGGCGACTCGCTGAAGATCACCATCCACGGCCGCGGCGCGCACGGATCGATGCCGCACACGGCTGTGGACCCGGTGGTGTTGGCGTCGTCGATCGTCCTGCGCCTGCAGACGGTCGTCTCGCGCGAGGTGGAGCCGGGGGAGTTCGCGGTGCTGACGGTCGGCTCGCTCACGGCGGGCGCCAAGGCCAACATCATCCCGGACTCGGCGGAGCTGCTGCTCAACATCCGCACCTACGATCTGGCGGTGCGTGAGCAGGTGATCGCGGCGATCGAGCGCATTGTCCGCGGCGAGTGCGCGGCCGCCGGCGCCCCGGCCGAGCCGGAGTTCCACTATTACGACCAGTACCCGCTCACCCGCAACGATCCGGGCGTGACGGACACGGTCACCGCGGCGTTCGTCGAGCACTTCGGCCCGGGCGCGGTGTACGAGGCCAGCCGGGTCACGGCGTCGGAGGACTTCTCGCTCATCCCGGACGCGTTCGGGGTGCCGTACACGTACTGGACCGTCGGCTCGGTCGACCCCGACCGCTACCGGGATGCGGTCGCCCGCGGCGCGGTGAGCCGGGAGATCCCGGCCAACCACTCGCCGCACTTCGCGCCGGAGGAGGAGCCGACACTGCTCACGGCGACGCGCGCGCAGGTGGTGGCGGCGCTGGCCTACCTGGGCGCCGAGCGCGGGGCCGAATGGAGAACGACGACGACGAGAACTCCAGCTCCGTTAGTGAGTCCGCCAGCACGATGAGCGCGAGCAGCTCGTCAGAGAAGACCTCGGCAAAGAAGGCTGCAGCGAAAGAGGCGCCCGCCAAAGGGGCCGCGGCGAAGAACTCGACGTGACGGACACGCTTCGCTACTGCGCCCACCGCATTAATGAGACCGCTGTGTTGAATAAGCACGCCGAGCGGTCAGACCGGTTCACGTTTTCCCAGCAATAGTGCGCTCGATACTTCCGAACGGACCTACTCGGCGCCACGCGTTCAGCGTCCCGCGCAGGTACATGCCTGGGTCTCGGTAACCCCGCAGGCTCTCGAAAAGGCGTCCCCCGTTCGTCCAGTGAGGAGAGAATCTGGGTCGGCAAGCGCTGAGTCTGGTGCCTTAGGAGGCGGCGATGGTCGTAGCGCGCCCGCCGGGTAGCGGAGTTTCTGGAAATCTTGAGGTGGGAACCGCGGAGGCCCCGCATCGTTTGATAGCTGACCCCGGTGGCCCCAACTCTCACCAATAAATCGCCACGAACTCCACCTCCAGTAGTTGCTGTTTGCTCTCTGGCGCAACAGGTTCTACTGCCGGGGCGCTCTCTGCTGCGCGAGCGGCTTTCAATCGCACAATTTCTTGGAGGGGTTCCCTTATTTCCGCTACGAGATTTCTATCGATGGGCGATATAATAAGGGGTGGTCGAGCTTCCAGTGCGGAAACAATCGCGTCGTAAGAATCGCGAGTCTTGCTGACGTCTTCCAATTCTGAGAGAGCCGAGAATTTTCGAGCCGCTGTATCGGCCCAGTCGCGCAAGGTCTCATGGTCGATCGCCCGGCCCGTGAGTCGGGCTAGTTTGACCCCGAAGGGCAAAAGGCCCTCAAAGACCAATAATTCAGAGGCGGAAGTGCTCGGAACCGCCTCGCTGTGGACCTTAAACTTCTCGAACGCTTCCGGGAGCTTTCGGATCTCGGCTCCAAAGTCGGCGGATAGCGAGTCGAATACGTCGGCGAGCTTTATCGGGGACCACGACGTGTGAAGGCCGGGTTTGGCTACGCGGGCATAGACGGTGTAGATCGATCGGTCGAACAGGACTCTGCGCGCGTCTTTCCAGAAAAGTGGGAGTTCGGTAACGCCGGCGACTGAAAATCGCTCCGCCTGTGCCATGAGTTCGCTCTCAGGGTGAATAGCCGTGGAATCGACGAGCCACAATTCCTCATCCACTACCACCTGTAGATGGCTCACGACCTCGGCGTGTACGGGAACTAGGTCGACTAGCATCTTCGGCAATAGCTCCAACATCGGTGCATACTTTGCGAATTGCGCTTCGCTGATGCCGAACATGCTGTACTGGCCGTCGATCATCTCAAGCATCGAAGTGGCCGCGGCAGTGAACTGGTAACTGGGGTCAGCGCTCAATTCGACTTGCAGTTCGACTACATCGCCACGCCTCATGTCGCTAACTCGTAGGGCACGTCGCTGTTTGGTTAGTCGCGCTAGCGTCTTGGTCAGATCGCCCCTGCTACGTGCGCGCTTAGGCCAACGCCGTGGCTTTTGATCGTCGACGGACAGCAGCAAGTCATCATCGGTTACCCGAAGGTGCCGAAAGGTCCCCTGGACGACCGCGCGCCGTACTACCTCCTGAGTGGTGGTTCTAGCGGCCGCTACTTGGGAATTTAGACCGAGTCCGGGGCTGATGGCTGACGAGGGCCTGCTAACTTGGCTCGCGATCTGCGAACTCAGATTTTCGCTATGTGTATCTTTGAATGTCTCAGCTATGGAACCATGCCGAGCCGCAACGAGGCTGGTAACGCTAGTCTCGTCGAGGTAGACGAACTCTCGGCGCCGCTTCTCCCAAGCGCGGCGACGCCGCTGGAAAATCCTCAACATCACGCTCTTCCCTCCTGGCGACGCGTCGTTTCGCGGTTCTGCCCCGCTCGAAGGGCCCCCTCCCGGATATCTTCGGCGTTTAACTCTTCTCGTCTATCGAGAGCTGCAAGAACTCCAGCTTCCGTCCAAATCATCGATAGTTCGGCGGCGGTCCAGCCCTCAGTAGCATCGGCGAGCGCTTCCAAGTCGGCGTGGCGGGCTCCGCGAACTCCCCGCGCCGAGGCGGATAGGATTCCGAGCCGGCTTTTGCGGTCCGGATGCCCATCGAACTCAATCTTGTAGCTAAGCCTTCCGGGGCGGAGAAGCGCTCCGTCGAGCGCTCCGGGGAGATTGGTCGCGGCTATAACTAAGACTCCTTTTCCGGAATCGAACCCGTCTAGGGCGGTTAGAAACTGCCCGACGAACCGGGTCACGTACTCCGGCGAGTCGTCGCCCCGCTTGGAAACTATGCTATCTAGTTCATCGAAGAAGAGGACTGCCGGGGCGTTCGTCGAGGCGTGTTCGAAAAGTTGGCGGAGGCGCTGCTCGCTTTCTCCCACCCACTTGTTAATGATTTCGGGACCGTCGATGAGATAGAAGTTCGCATTGACCTCTCGGCTAATCGCTCGGGCGAGGTGCGTTTTTCCTGTGCCGGAGGGGCCGCTGAAGAGGATCCCCTTCACGGGCTTGACGCCAAGGCGTTCCAGCAATCGGGCCGGGTCTAGAGCGACTCGGACGAGGTCTAGCGCCCGTCTTACAAGGGTTTCGGAGCCGCCGAAGTCTGACAGTTGCACATCAATAGTCTCGGGCGCAACTAGCATGACCGAGGGATCCAGCTCGAAAGACTCGGCGGACAACCGCAATCGATCAATAGGCCTGGAGGTTATTACGCTGCCAGGCTCACCGTCCTCCTCGAAGTGGACAGTCTGGCCAGATCTTAGCGGATTAATAGAGCGCTGCGGGACAGGAACCATTCGTCCGTTAACGTCGAGGACCGCCGTAGCTCCGTCGTCACTAATGGCCAACACCGAAGCGACAACTTGGCCTTTTTTGGGCCAACGGTCCTCCGGGAGTTGGACAACGTCTTCCGCCGAGGAGTCGTCGGGAACGTAGTAAACCTCGCCTTTTTGGGCGTTGGTCAACTTCGAGTGCCACATCCATCCGGTTCCATCAGGGAACCGATCGATGTATATGCGTTTCTCGTCGAGGTCGACCCAGCGGACTCGTACTAAGGCACCGGTCGACAGTTCGACGGTGTCGTCATCTCCATCCCAGCTCATTACATTCAACCTGCTTAGTAATTTCTGTTCCAGCCCATGGGCGAGAACTAAACTTAGTGGACTCTTCCGCTGTCGACGGACTATCTCAGGAGTCGCGCTACGGTGAGACGGCGAATTGGTGGCTGAAGGGAGTCGTCAACGCTCAAGGTCCGCAACGCGCGTGACTTTCTTTGTGAACCTAGTGGTCCGCATTTGAAGTCTTCTTACGGTTGGCTTTCTTGAGGACTTCGTCGGCGGTTTTCGTCCAGACGAAGGGGTGGGATCGGTGGTTCCAGCCGTCGATGAAGGCGCGGATCTTCGCGTTGAGGTCCTTGACGGATGTAAAGATCCCACGGCGGATGGCCTGGCGTTCGACGATGCCGAACCACACCTCGACCAGGTTCATCCACGACGCGTGGGTGGGTGTGAAGTGGACCTTGAACCGGGGATTTTCGGCCAGCCAGGCCTTGACGTTTGCGTGCTTGTGGGCGGCGTAGTTGTCCATCACCAGGTGCAGCTCAACTGGCTGACCGTCGGCATCGACGACATGACGGTACGCCCGCTCGATCTGCTTCAAAAACGCCAGGAACTCCTGGTTCCGGTGACGCGGTTTGAGTGCGGCGGTGACCTGACCGGTGGCGATGTCCAGCGCCGCGAACAGGGTGCTGGTGCCGTGCCGGACGTAGTCGTGGCTGCGCCGCTCGATCAGGCCGGGCTGCATCGGCAAGATCGGCTGAGTACGATCCAGTGCCTGGATCTGGGACTTCTCATCCACGCACAACACGATCGCGTTCTCCGGCGGCGCCAGGTACAGGCCGCAGATGTCGGTGACTTTGCCGACCAGCTCAGGATCGGTGGAGAACCGGAACGACTCCGAGCGCCACGGCTTGATCCCGTAGGCACGCCACGCCGTGACCACCGTCGAGGCCGAGACCTTCAACCGGGACGCCAGCAGCCGCGACGACCAGTGGGTCACGCCCAGAGACTTCGGCGGCGGCATCAAGGTCGCCGTCACGATCTCCGCGTGATCGATCGTGCGCGGCCGACCAGAACGCTTCTCATCAGCCAGGCCCCCGATGCCCTTGTCCTCGTACCTGGACCGCCAGAGGTTCACCTTCGGCCGCGACGCCCCGGCCAACTCGGCGATCTCCGCATTACGCCGGCCCTCCGAAGCCAGCAGCACGATGCGAGCTCGCTGCACCATGCCTGCCGACATCGACTGCGAGCGCGTCATTCTCTCAAGCTTCTCGCGATCGCCGGGACGCAACATCAATGCCGGGGCAGGTCGATTCGCCATGCCCCATGATTTCACAAACCCAACTGTAAAACTACTTCACACGCACGACACTAGTTCGCGGCCGCCCCCGCAGGGTCGGGCTCGCCAGTGCCGCTCGTGTCCGCCCCTCACGCGTGCGCGCTGACGAGCTCGCCCATCTCCTGCCCGGTGTGCCGGGCCCAGTGGCGGAACACGGCGGCGGTCATGGCCGCGGCGGCGTAGAGGGCGTCTGCCGACCCGTGCTCGCGGATCACGGTGCGCAGGCCGGTGGCGGCGTCGCAGTCGAGCAGGGTCGCCTCGCACAGGGCGGCCATGCCGTCGGGGACGTCGGGCAGCCGCGCGTTGTCCCGCACGGCGTCGATCACCTCGGCCGGCAGCTGCGGCGCCGCCGTCTGGGCGAGCTGGGCGAAGCGGGTCGCCACGGTCAGCGCGTCGGGGATCGGCGGGGGAGTGGCGTCGGCGGATTGCTCCAGCGCCTCGAGGAGGGCGCCGGCGGCGGAGATGTCGTGGCGGGCGTGGGCGTCCAGGATGGCGCGGACCTGCGCGACGGCGGCGGCGTGGCGCTGCCTGGCGCGGCCCATCCCGGCGTCGAGGTCGGTGACGGTCGCGGTCCACACGTCGGCGCCCTCGCGGGCCAGGAGCGGGGCGAGGAGCTCGAACTGTGCGCGCTGTTCCGGGGATGCCATGCCCCCATTGTCCCCGGCCGCCCCGCGGGCGCGCGCCCGGCCGCCCGGCCGGGCAGCCCCGTTCCCCTAGACCGCCCCGTCCCGCCTCGCGCGGGCGAGGATCCTGGCGACACCGGCCAGGAAGTCGGTGCCGCGCCGCGCGGCCTGCTGCTCGATCAGCTCGAGGTCCAGCGCCTGCGCCACCGCGGCGGGATCGGCGCCGGCGTCCAGCCGCTCGAGGGCTACGGTCGCGGCGTACGCCTGTCCCTCGTGGAACGCCAGGTCCGGGAGCACGGCCTCGAGGGCGCGGGCCAGCTCGCCGGCGGGCCGATCCTCGAACGCCGTGCTCACGGAGATGCGGTAGTGCTCGAACCGGTCCCGGGCGGACTCGAGCTCCTGACGAAGGTCGGCGGTCTCAGACATAGGTGTGAGACTACGACGACGACGAGGTCACCCCGCTCTCACGGCCCGCGGTCGCCGAGGGGGCGGAACCGGCACGCGCCGCAGCCGCCGGGAGCTAGGACCACTTCTCGACGAAGGCCAGGGTAGCGGCGTTGGCGGTCTGCGGGTCGGACGCGGTGAGGAAGTGCTGTCCGCCCTCGACGATCTGGAGTTTGGCGGAGGGTGAGCCGGTGAACCGGGCGATGCCGTCCTCGGCGTTGGCCACGGAGTAGACCGCGTCGGCGGTGCCCTGCAGCCAGAGGACGGGGCAGACCACGTCGCCGAGGCGGGCCTCCAGGCCGTCGCGGTCGCGCAGGTTCACCGACGCCGTGCGGACGACGAGGGCGTCGATCGCGGGGGTGCAGAAGCCGGAGCCGTCCCAGCGCCGCGCTCCATGCTGGCCTGGCTCTCGTAGTCCATGGAGGTGCCCACCACGACGATGCCGCGGATGGTGTCGGGATCGAGCAGCGCCATGCGGGTGGCGATCCATCCGCCCTGGGACGTGCCCAGCGCGAACGCCATGTCGATGCCGAGGGCCTCCATCACCTGTAGGGCGGCGATCGCGCTGTCCCAGTAGGTGAAGTGCCGGTAGCGCGAGCGGGTGGCGCCGTGTCCGTACGGCTCGATCGCGAGCAGGTTCATCCGGGAGGCGAGCTCGTCGCTGGCGAACTGCGGCCGGTACATCCCGAATGGCGCCGGGCAGAGCGGGGTGGTCAGCCCGCGTCCACAAACACCAGCTCGGTCTGGCCGTGGGTGCCCAGGCGGACGAGCCCCTCGTCGCCCTGGGGTACGGCGATCCCCACGTTGCCGGTGGCGGTGCCGCCGGGGTACAGCTCGCCGTTCAGGGCGTGCGGGACCACGGCGACGTGGTCGTACCGATGGATGACCGTGCCGTCCTTTGTCACGTAGGACACGCCGATGAAGGTCGTGGTGCCCAACTCGTCGCCGACGTAGGTGGCGGTGAGGTCGACCAGGGCCCACTGGCTGCCGGCGGGCGGCGGGTCGTTGAACTGGTTGGTGCCCATCACCTCCCCGGTGGCGTCGCGGTTGAAGGAGTTCACGACGATCTCTCAGTCGCCCACGGTGACGGTGTCGCCGGGCGCGGCCGGGTTCTCACGGCTGCCCGTCGCGCTGCTGCCGTCGGCCTCGCCTGAGGCGATCACCTCGTCGTCGCCGGAGACCGCCGACGTGGGGGAGATGCCCGTCGCCACGACAAAGGCGATCGAGGCGACGAGCACCCCGACCAGGGAAGCGCCGATTCCCGCGATCGCGACGCCGGGGCGTCTGTGGGTGGAGGTGACGGCGACCAGGCTCAGGACGAACGCGATCAGCAGCACGATCCAGCCGAGCGGCATGATCCCGGGCACGCACGCCAAGAGGATGCCGAGCCCGGCGAGCCCCAACGCGACCATTCCCAGCGTGTTGCGCTGCGTCACCGGCCCCGGCCCGGCCGCATCGTGCGACCATCCCGGCTGGGGAGCGGGGTGGTGGCGCGACGCTGGCTCGGCGTTCTGGCCGTCTGCGTGCGGACGTGCCCAGGGGGAGTGGTGAGGACCCGACATGCCCTCGAGGATTTCACGCCCCCGGCGATGGTCATTGAGCGAGGTCGCGGACGCGGCGCGCGGACGACACCGCTGGTCGCCGTCCGCGTCTCGGATTGTCATACGAACGGACGATGAAACAGTTAGCTCTACTTCGTATAACTGACGCTTGTGAACTGGCGCGGCCGTTCCTATAGTGGGCCTCGTCGGTGGCGAAACATGATCCCCCCCTCATGTCGCCGACTCCGCCGCGTCGCGCGGAACACGCGGACCATCCCCGGTCGCGACCCGCGCGGCGTGCGATTGAATCGCCGGCGGTCGCTGACCCCCCATCGCGGCCGCTGGCGATTCGCCTCCGGATGCGAACCGTAGCCGGCGTTGCCGGGGACGGTAAGCATCTCGGTTCAGCAGGCCGGCTTGAGGAACGCCTTAACGTAGCCGCCGGTCTCGTGGAGGAGCGCATCCTTGCGGGATTTCGACAGCGGCCGAGGCGTGTCGGTGACGTGGACCGGCCCGTCGAAGCACTGCTCAAAGTAGATGCGGACCCGCGAGACATGCCCCCAATAGGTCACCACCAAGAGCGAGTCATATCCTCGCTCGCGTGCGATGCGGGTCGCTGCGGTGGTCTCGCCCTCGGTGGTGTCGACGTCGGGCTCAAAGCACTCGATCTGGATGCGCCGCCCGTCGCGGGCGAGCACCGCGCTGTCGGCGCAGTACTCGCTGATCGCGGTCGCGTACTCTCCGTCGCCCCCCGGCGACGGTTGTGAGACGAGTACCTGGTCGGCGACGCCTTCCTCGGCGAGGTGGCGGGCGTAGACGTAGCGGTCGTCCGCAACGCCGGCCACCACGACGATCGCGTCGACGCGGTTGGGCGAGTCAATGCGCGGGAATAGGACGGACCGCGCGGCGGTGAGCCCAACCGCGGCCACGATCAACGCCACGAGGAGAACCAAGGAGGCGGCCAATCGGCGGCGAAGGGATCGGGGTCTCACCCGTGCAATCTACGGGGGCGACCTTTGGTTGCGCTGAAGTCACCCCTTTGCGAGCGGGGCTCCGGCCTCGAGGTTTGTGGCGAGGTTTAAGGAGCCGCGCATCCGGGAGCTCATACTCGCAGCCACCCCTTCGGCCTCGGCTGTACGGCTCCCTCCCACTGTGTGGCCGGGCTGGCCGCGGGGCCGACGGACTGTTCGTGGCCGGCACTCGGTGCGGCGTTGACAGGTTAATTGACCGCCAGGCGGTGCTGTCGGGCTCGAGGATCGCGCTGCGGGGAGGCGTCTATGCCGTCGGCGTCAATTAGCTCGTAGCTAAGCCACGGTAAGAGAACTCGGTGCGCGAGTTCGGCCACTGCTCGCAATCGGGGTGCAGCCGGGTGATTTGGCGCGTCAACCCGCTCAGGCCGGCCGCGGCGAAGCCGGCGCGGCCCGATTGAGGCTCGGCGGGGCCGCTAGCAGCCGCCAGTTTCTAGAACTGGTTGGCTGCGGACGGAGTCTCGCCGCATCGCTGGCCCCTGCTGATGAGTAGATCCCGCTGCGTCCGGAGTACGGTCCCGACTGGATTCCGCGGCGGTTGTGGCCCGCTCCGTTTGCGACGGCCACGGGACCCTGTTCGCCCCAGAATCTCGCTCCCCGGCACGAGTTGTGACTCGTGTGGAGCGCTTGCCTACTGACGGCGGGGGGAGAAAGTAGCCCCGTCGTGGGGCACCCAGTGTGTGACCGAGACAGCGGGCTCCACCCCAGCTGCGGGCAATCCGGCTGACTCTGGGTGGTTGGTTTCTGGTTCTGGAAGCCTCTTAAGGAGTCATGGCTCCAAGTCGTCGGTCCCTCAGGCGGCGCCCAATGAGGCTTGGTGGTGAGGCCCTGTTCGCAGACGGGGGAATTATCAATCATCGGCGGGCCGGTCAATCCGTGTACATCCAAGGCCGTTACCGAGCCCGGAAGGTTTGTCGACGTCAGGGCTTGCTACCACCTTGAGACCCGTCGCGCGCTCAGTTTGGAACTGCTCGGTAGGACGAGGAAGCGGGCGCCGTTGAGAGACTCTCCTCACGGGCTCCTGTCGACGAAGCCGCTTGCCGAAGCCACAGCCCTCTTACGGCGGTCGGACATCGCAGCCGCGCGTCCAGGTGGCTGAGAGGCTGAGAGCGCGTTCCGGCCATGAGGTTGCGTGAATCCATCCTCATCCCAACTTCGGGCAGTGTTGAGGCGGCCCTCAACAAAGTAGTGTCAACGGCTGGCCCGATCTGCGTAAGCCAGACAGGCTTTGCGTAGTCACCTTAATGAAAGGACTCTGGAGTGGATCTGCGGGATCTTCTGTCAGTAATCCGTGCCCGCTGGATCGTCATCGTGGCCGCCGTTCTGCTGGGGGGGCTCATCGCCTTGGGGGCCAGCCTCCTGGCAACTCCCACCTATCAGGCGCGGGTGGAGTTTTATGTCACAGCCGCCGCAGGAGACTCGGCCGCCGCCGCCTATCAAGGGTCCCTTGGGGCGCAACAGAGAGTGCAGTCATATGCGGCGCTGGTCGATAGCGCGGAAGTTACCGAAGCGGTCATCGACGACTCAGGGGTCGACCTAAGTGCAAGCGAGGTGGCTGGCCGCACAACGGCTTCTGCAGATGCAAGAACCGTTCTCCTGTCCGTCGCCGTAACGGACTCTGATCCCCAACGCGCACTTCGAGTTGCCGATAGTTTCGGACGAGTGCTGCCAGAGACTATTAGCCGGCTCGAAACGCCAGAGGGCGGCGGACCAGCCCTCGCCAAACTCACCGTTGTAAATCCGCCCGCTCTACCAAACAATCCGGTCGCCCCGAAGACCGAGCAGAACGTCGTGATCGGATTAGTGCTTGGGCTACTTGCCGGTGCCGGGGCGGTTCTGCTAGTCAATGCTCTAGATCGACGGGTCAGATCCAAGGATCAATTGGAAGAAATAGCTGGCAAACCCGTTGTGGGCTCAATCCCGTTCCGCAAAGAAGAGGACAAAGAAGAAGGGGCCGAGCACCTTGTGCCCTTCCGTGTAGGACATTCGCCAGCAGCCGAATCTTTCCGACGCTTGCGTACGAACCTCCAATTTCTAAGTGTAGATAAACCCCCACGAGTTTTTGTACTGACCTCATCTGTTGCCGCTGAGGGTAAGTCCGAGACCGCTATTAATCTTTCGCTCGCCTTGGCTGAGTCGGGCAACCGTGTTCTTCTCGTCGAAGCCGACCTGCGGCGGCCTCTAGTGGTCAATTACATGTCCATGCCGGACAAGGTAGGTTTAACTAACGTCTTGTCTGGCCAGGCAGAGTTTAGGGACGTTGTCCAGGAGACGCGACACCAGGGTGTGGATCTGCTGGCGTGTGGTCCATTGCCGCCGAACCCATCTGAACTCCTCGCTTCAGAGGTGGCGAGGCAACTGGTCGACCAACTCCGCGAAATCTACGACTACGTGATAATTGATTCGCCGCCTCTCCTGCCCGTCACCGACGGGGCTCTACTTTCCAGGATCACGGATGGCGCACTACTCGTGGTGCGAGAAAATCGAACTACCAGCGACCAGGTCGCTCAGGCGGTCGACAACTTGGCGAAGGCCGACGCGAATCTCCTGGGCGTGGTGACCGTGGCGAATAGGCCCGCAACGAGAGGTTCCGCAGGTTACTACGACTCGTACTACTATTCCTCCCAGAAGCCGTCTGTCGATGGGGAGGCATAAGTGTGCCCAATACAGATAATCCCTTGCTTCGGAAAGGGCGCCGAATGAGCGGTAAACCGCGGGTCGAGCCCAGAGCTTGGCCAGTTCATCGATCTGCGCGGCTGCGAACGTCTCAGTGGTTGGTCGTAGACTCGGGAATCTGGACAGTAATGCTTGTCGCGGCCATCTGGATGCGATTCGATTTCTCGCTTGACCAGCTGGCCCAGTCTCTCCGTACGTTGAATTTCTACTTGGTTCTAACCGCGTTGATGGTAGTTACATGGATCATCGGCTGGTTAATCGGTCTGTATCGAGGACGCTTCGTGCCCGGCAGCGTTTCTCGAATCGAGCGTAGTTACGCTAACGCTTGCAGCAGCAAGTTTCGCTATCTTTCTCACCAATATCGCAATCGGTCAGTCTCAAGGGGTTCCGCGGTCTACTCCTATTGTGGCTGGAGCATTCACGATCCTCGCCGCTCTTGTGCTCCGTTCGATAGTGCGGCGGAAAAGATTGTTCGGCGCTGGAGGGTCGAAGGACGCGGAACGCGCACTTGTCTTCGGTGCAGGGGATGGCGGAGTACAGCTAATACGTCAGTTGCGCCGTTCGGAGGTATCCCAATTCAATCCAGTGGGGATCCTAGATGACGACGCCGGCAAGCGGCACATGGTCATCGAGGGAATCCGAGTCCATGGAGGGCGCGAAAAACTAGAAGAACTCGTGGAAAAAACCGGCGCCTCCACCCTGTTACTTGCCGTTCCAAGCTTACCCGGCGATGCCCTCATGGATATCAGGGATCGCGCAGAGGCTGCAGGGCTCCACGTGCTTGTGCTGCCTACGCTCGACTCTATGATGCGAGGCAGGGCCACAGCTGACGAACTCAGAGAGATCAATGTAAACGATCTCCTAGGTCGGAAACCTGCTCGGCTTAATCAGACGCAGATCGCTCAGTACCTGCGCGGAAAGCGTATCTTAGTGACTGGCGCCGGTGGCTCGATTGGGTCTGAATTATGCCGTCAGATCTCCCAATTTCGCCCAGCAGAATTGATGATGCTTGATAGAGACGAGTCCGGGCTGCACGCGGTGCAGCTTTCAATGAATGACCAAGCAATGCTCGACGGGGACGATACCATTCTGGCGTCCATACGAGACCGTGACTCGCTTCTGAAAATCTTCGAAAAGCGGAAGCCACAAATAGTGTTCCACGCGGCCGCTCTCAAGCACATGCCGCTCCTTGAGCACTATCCCCTAGAAGCACTCAAGACGAATGTGCTTGGGACCTTTTACTTGCTCGAAGCTGCTGAAATGAGTGGAGTAGAGACGTTCGTTAATATCTCTACCGACAAAGCGGCAAATCCATCTTCGGTACTTGGTGCTAGCAAACGGATTGCGGAGAGGCTCACGGCCGCGCAATCGGTTCAAGACAAAGCGGCGAAGTACGTATCGGTTCGGTTCGGCAATGTCCTGGGATCGAGAGGGTCAGTCCTGACAGTATTCGAGAAACAAATCCAAGAGGGCGGCCCACTAACGGTGACTGATCCCCAGGTGGACCGGTTTTTCATGACTATTCCGGAAGCTTGTCAGCTAGTGCTTCAAGCGGCCGCTGTGGGGACCAATGGCGAAACCCTGGTGTTAGACATGGGGGAACCCATCAAAATTGCTGACGTCGCAAAGACCCTCATTGAGCAGTCGGGTAAACGCTTGGAGATCGTGTACACCGGTCTACGTGAAAATGAGAAGATTTCGGAGGAGTTGTTCGACGACAGCGAGAATCCGAGAATTAGCTCCAAACACGAGTCGCTTTCCGAAGTAAGGGTCCCACCTATTAATCTAATCAGATCCGAAGTCGAAAACATATGTGACCATTCAAACGCGCGACGTTGGCTGACGCAGCACGTCTACCCAAGTCAGTCAGCAAAGACGAGTCGGAGTAAGGAATTAGGCGAATGAGAATAACCGTAGTCGGGCTGGGCAAGATTGGGCTTCCGCTCGCAGTTCAGTTCGCGAGGTCCGGTCACACAGTATTCGGGGCAGACGCCAGCCAGAAAGTGGTCGACCTAGTAAATTCGGGGAATGAACCGTTCCCTGGGGAGGCCCACCTGGGCGAATATCTAGCTGGGGTCGTTTCAAACGGAGGACTAACCGCCCTAACTGATACTGCTGATGCAGTCTCGAAGAGCGATGCCGTAGTGATTGTGGTGCCCCTCTTTGTGGACGATGAAGCCCGTCCTGACTTCGGCTTACTGGACTCCGCTACTGACGACATCGCGCGAGGACTTCGAGCCGAAAACTCGACGCTTGTCGTATACGAAACCACGTTGCCGGTAGGGACTACGCGGACCCGCTGGAAGCCGAGGCTGGAGGAAAGTTCTGGCCTTCAGGAGGGCAAAGATTTCCACCTAGTATTCTCTCCTGAACGGGTGCTGACTGGTCGGGTGTTTGAAGACTTAAGGAAGTATCCTAAGCTGATAGGCGCGATGACCGAATTTGGGTCAGCTAGGGCGACGAACTTCTACGAACAGGTTTTGGATTTCGACGAACGGCCTGACCTGGAGCGCGGAAACGGCGTATGGGATTTGGGCTCCCCGGAGGCCGCGGAAATGGCAAAGCTCGCTGAGACGACCTACCGGGACGTCAATATCGGTCTTGCTAACCAGTTCGGTATCTTTGCAGCGGAGAATGGGATAGACGTTTACAAGGTAATCGAAGCAAGTAACTCTCAGCCGTACAGCCATATTCACCGGCCAGGTATTGCGGTGGGCGGACATTGCATACCGGTTTATCCGCGCTTATATCTCTGGAACGACCCAGCCGCCACGGTGGTTCGGGCAGCTCGCGAGGCTAACTTGGCCATGCCTGGCTATACGGTCAAGCTAGCCGAGGCCGCAGCAGGGGGCTCTCTCCGGGGGATGCGAGTCGTCGTGCTAGGCGCTGCCTATCGGGGGGGTGTGAAAGAAACAGCATTCTCAGGGGTTTTCGCTACAGTAGAAGCGCTTCGTGAGGGTGGCGCCCAGGTGTTCGTCCACGACCCGATGTATTCGGAGGACGAGCTGCGGGAGTTCGGGTGGGAGCCCTTCGCTTTGGGCGATTCGGCCGATATAGCAATCCTGCAGGCTGATCACGATCTATACCGCGACTTGTCGGTCGACGATCTGCCCGGCGTAAGTGTGGTTGTGGATGGTCGCGGAGTGTTACGTGCTGAGCGATTCAGCGGGGTCAGTTTCCTTGTGGTCGGCCGCAGTTTTGAAAGCCGGCGCAGCTGATGGGAACACGTGTAGCAGCGTCTGCTGATCTAGATTCGACGGCGACCATCGGGGATGGTTCTACGGTATGGCACCTTGCCCAGATTCGCGAGAACGCACTCTTGGGCGAGAACTGCATTGTCGGAAGAGGCGCGTATATTGGTAGCGGAGTCCGGGTCGGCGATAACTGCAAGGTCCAGAACTATGCATTGGTCTACGAGCCGGCAGTTTTGGAGGATGGAGTTTTTGTTGGCCCAGCCGCCGTCTTCACGAATGACCATTACCCGCGATCGATTTCTCCGGACGGCTCCATCAAGCGGGGTGAAGACTGGGAGGCCGTTGGCGTGACATGTCGTATGGGAGCCTCCATCGGAGCCCGTGCGGTGTGCGTCGCTCCAGTTGTAATTGGGCGATGGTCAATGGTCGCGGCGGGCTCCGTGGTTATCGCAGACGTCCCAGATTTCGCCCTCGTAGCTGGCGTGCCCGCTCGGCGGATTCGCTGGGTCGGGCGCGCCGGAGTGCCTCTGATCGATGCTGGCGATGGTCTTTGGAGATGCCCCGAGACCGACACACGATACAGAGAATCTAATGATACTCTCATTGAGGAGTCTAAGTGAACACCTTCATTCCGCCCGCAAATCCCATCATCGGGCAGGACGAACGGGATGCAGTCGATCGTGTGATGAGAAGCGGGATGCTTGCTCAAGGACCGGAGGTTCGATCGTTCGAAGAGGAGTTCTCGGATCATTTCGAACTCGGCCGCGAATGCGTGGCTGTAAATTCTGGCACTTCGGGATTGCACCTAGGGCTTCTATCTTGCGGGATTGGGCCCGGCGATGAAGTTATCGTTCCTTCTTTCACCTTCGCTGCGACCGCTAACGCCGTGGCCCTTACGGGTGCTACGCCGGTATTTGCCGACATCGACCCAGATTCGTTTTGCCTATCGCCTAGTGCGGTGGAGGCCGCAATCACCGACCGTACTCGGGCAATAATGCCGGTGCACTTGTATGGCCATCCCGCCGATATGCATGCTCTGCTCCGACTTGCCGACTCACGGGGGCTGGAGGTATTTGAGGATGCCGCTCAGGCGCATGGTGCTCGGCTCGGAAAAGTTGCGGTCGGTACTTTTGGTAAGTTCGCTATGTTCTCACTTTATCCCACAAAGAACATGACGGCTGGGGAGGGGGGGATGGTATCGGCCGCTGATTCGGAAACAGCGCGGCTAATGCGCCTTTACCGCAATCAAGGGATGGAAAAGCAGTACCACAACGAAGTCATCGGCCTGAACAACCGCATGACGGACATTCACGCAGCAATTGGTAGAGTTCAACTAAAGAAGGTTGACGAGTGGACGAATATACGTCGAGCCAACGCAGCGCACTTCGATCGGCATCTTGAGGGAGTCAAGATACCTTCCGTCGCGGACGGCGCCCGGCACGTTTACCATCAGTACACGATCCGTATTCCAGAAGACCGTGACGGTTTTGCCGCCGCATTGAGGGATGAGTACTCCGTAGGATCGGGAATGTTCTACCCGGTGCCGAACCATCGTCTCGCACCATTCAGATCGGACGTCGATCTCCCTGCGACTGAATCGGCCGCCAAAGAATGTCTATCGATCCCAGTCCATCCATCCGTGAGCGAATCCGACCTGGATAGAATAGTGACAGCCGTTAACTCTCTGGCGAAGGCGGGAAGCTGATATGGCGAACTTGCGAGCAGGACTCATCGGTCTCGGCATGATGGGCCGCCACCATGCACGGGTTCTCGATTCGTTGGAAGGGGTCGACCTCGTCGCGGTTGCGGACCCGGGCGGTGATAGATTCGGCGCGGCTCCTTCCTACCCAGTGCTGCGCTCGGTTGAAGAGCTCATTAGCTGCGGCCTTGACTACTGCATGGTGGCTGTCCCTACTGGGTCTCATGAAGAAGTTGCTCTCGCTCTCGCCTCAGCTGGGGTTCATGCATTGGTTGAAAAGCCGCTATCTCACGATGTGGACTCGGCGACGCGAATTGCGGAGGCGTTCGAGACTGAGAATCTTGTCGGCGGAGTTGGTCACATCGAGCGATACAATGCATCGCTTCAGCAGGCCCGAATGCGCGTGGAGAACGGCGACCTCGGAGAGATTTTCCAGATCTCAACAAGGCGCCAGGGGCCGTTCCCTGGGCGTATCGCCGATGTTGGGGTTGTTAAAGATTTGGGAACTCATGACATCGACATAACGTCCTGGATAAGCGGTCAAGAATACAAGGCTGTGTCGTCCCAGACAGTCCATAAGTCCGGGCGAGATCATGAGGACTTGGTTGCGATTCTTGGCAGCATGTCCCGCGGGGCCGTGACCAGTCATCTGGTGAACTGGCTATCCCCCTTGAAAGAACGGACGATTGCGATCACAGGCGAGCGAGGCACGTTCGTTGCCGACACGCTGACCGCAGACTTGACATACTTCGCTAACGGAAAAGTCCAAACTATGTGGGATGAAATCTCCCGGTTTAGGGGGGTGAGCGAGGGGGATGTCGTTAGGTATGCGTTCCCCAAGCCCGAGCCGCTCAGGGTTGAGCACGAGAACTTTCGAGACGCCATACTCGGTAAGCAGAACGATATCGTGAGTTTCAGACGTGGGCTCAAGACCGTGCAGGTCGCAGAGGCCGTGCTTGAGTCTGCCAATCAAGGTGTGACGGTAAGCATCCAAAGCCCACCTCATGTCGGTTAGGGCGAGTGGCAGTTGAAAAGTGACCCGCACGGGAAAAGGGCGGAATCAGTACACCGGTCGAGTCTGGTGCTTGCAATCGGCGGTGGGCTGGGGTCGCTAGTAGCTCTCGGGCTTACTCCAGTGATCACGAGGGTCTACGACCCAGAGACTTTCGGTTCTTTCGTTCAGATGGTGGCCCTAGCGTCAACGCTAGTCGGCTTCTCAACCATGCGATACGAGATTATCGGGCAGGTTGAGGAGGAAGAAGAAGGATTCTCGGCCGCGATCCGCCTAGCAATAATTTGCGTCGCTGCAACTTCATCGGGCGCTTTGATCGTATCTGTCCTTTTCGTTTACCTAACGGGCGCCGACCGGATATGGCTGTTAGTAGGGCCCATGGTTCTAGCGGGCAGCGTGACAACGCTCGGTGTATCGACCTTCAGTCGTTTCCGCAGGTTTAATCGAATAGCCGTCGGGAACTTTACGCAGCAGGCCCTAGTGCCGATCCTTCAGGCTGGGATAGGCGCCGTTTACCCGTCTGTCGCGTCGTTAGCAGCCGCTTTTATAGTGGGCCGCGGCTTTTGGATTCCAGCGATTTTTAATTCGTTAAGGCGTCCTAACGCGCCTATTAAAGAGGTGCACCAGAAGCGTTGGCCGTCAGCAAGAAGTGCCGGCCTCAGCGCCCTCGTTAACAGTGCGGGCAGCCAGGTTCTTTTTCTCAGCATGAGTTTTGCCTATGGTGCAGCGGTTGTAGGAATCGTCGGCATGGCGATCCGACTGGTGGTTGGGCCGCTCTCACTCGTAAGTCAGTCGGTGGGGCAAGTCATCGTCGGCAATGTCGGTACTTTGGTGCGTACTAAGCGGGACCGGGACCTGGCGAAGACGTTAAGAAGAACCGCGCTTGTCCAGGCGGCCCTGGCGCTGGCTCCTTGTCTTGTGATCGCAGTGTTGGGCCCTATCGTGGTCCCACTACTTCTTGGGGATCAGTGGGCTGAAGCCGGAGTCGCGTGTGCGATTTTAGCGCTCGGAGCGTACGCCCAATTTGTTGGTGCACCCTTCGCCCAGGTGCTTAACTTATTGGGGAAGAGTGGCTGGCTCCTGATCTGGGATCTCGTCCGAGTAATAGTATTGGGGTTGGGTGTTATCGTCCCCTTTCTTGCGGGCCATGGATGGAAGGTGGGGTTGTTCGCCTATTCGGGTTCGCAGGTGTTTATTTACCTGATATTGCTTATATTCGTCTATCAAGCAGTCCGAACAACTGGTCATGCCTAGAATTGGCCGGTTCGAAGGGAGAGGAAGGCCTATGGTTCCGAACCAATCCAGAGTTGTTCTCGCGCTCGGAGCGCATACCGATGACGTAGAATTGGGTGCCGGCGGTACATTGTCACGGCTGAAGAGGGAGGGATGGACGGTTGTCGCGGTAGCTGGCTCGCGGGCGGAAGGCAGTCTGCCCCCTGAGTTCGAACGCGACACGTTAGAGCAAGAGTTCAGGAAGTCGATGAAGTTGCTTGGTGCGTCCCACGTGGAAGTGCTTGGGTACCCTGTTCGGCGACTGCACGCGTACCGCCAAGAGTTGCTCGAGGACTTTATCCGACTGCGAAAACAGTTCGAACCGGAGCTAGTGCTCGTTCATTCGTCAAATGATACGCACCAAGATCATTCCACGACGTATCACGAGGCCGTAAGAGCGTTCCGGTCGCGATCGGTTCTCGGGTACCATTCACCTTGGAATGAGCGGCGCACTGATTCGGCAGTCTTTATTAAGTTGCTGAACGAAGATCTTGAGTTGAAACGAGCAATGGTCAGTTGCTACGAATCTCAGCGGAAGCTCGGTCGTGATTACGTCCAGTCTGACTACGTGGGCGTCGCGGCGCGGTACGCGGGATTTCAATCAGGAGAAGAGTTAGCCGAAGCATTCGAATGCATTTCGATTAAGAGGAGCGACAATGCCGACTGTTGGTGACGTACGTGAATTACTTGACGTGTGGACACCGCTAGCGCTGCCCGATTCAGCTGAACTGCGGGGCGCCAGCACATTCAAATCGCCTAAACCTCACACCGTCTGTTTCGTTCGCGAATGGACTAGGTCGTCGCAAGCTAAAGCGGCCGAATTCCTCGAGACGCTTTTTCTCGTACCGGAATCCCAGGAGCTACAGGTAGGGTCAAAGCTTTCCTGCTTGCCGGTAGCTAACCCGCGTCTTGCCTTCGGGCGCGTTGTGGAGAAGCTGTTCGTACCAACGGTCGAGCCGTACCGCTCGCCGACGTCGGTGGTTGACGGCGCAGAGATTGGTACCGGTTCGTATATTGGGCATGGCGTGATTGTCGAGGCGGGGGCGGTGGTGGGGACCGGGGTCGTGATAGGGCACAATAGTGTTATCTATGGAAATGTTGAAATCGGGAACAACTCCGTAATCGGCTGTAATACCACAATAGGTGGGGTCGGCTTCGGGCTCGAACGTGATGCAGACGGCGTACCCATTCGTATCCCACATGTGGGAGGAGTTAGGATCGGTAACAATGTAGAGATCGGAAGTAACTGTTCGATAGCGCGGGGGACGATCACGGACACTGTCTTGGAAGATCACGTTAAACTCGACGATCAAGTTTTTGTTGCCCATAATGCAGTCATAGGGGAAGGGACTTTTCTTATTGCGGGGTCGATCACGAGTGGTAGCGTGGCGATCGGTCGTCGTTCTTGGCTTTCGCCGGGCGCTGTAGTAACGAACGGCGTGACTCTGGGCGACGACGTACTAGTCGGCCTTGGCGCCGTCGTAGTAAGCGACATTCCTGACAGAAGCCTGGCGGTTGGGCTACCCGCCAAGGTGAAGGGCGAGAACCCGATGCTGCCGAAGGCATGAGGGGCGCACAGCGGTTTGATGTGGCAGTTGTCACATCCGCTCATCGGGCCGACGATGTGCGCGTCTACCGTAAGCAGTGCCGCGCACTTGCTGCGGCGGGGTACAAGGTATTATTGATCGCCCCGGGCCCAGGGGGGATATTCGAACCTGCGGCGGGGGTAACCCACGTCCGGATCGTGCGGCCGAAGAACCGGTGGCTACGAATTTTGCTCGGGCCTGTTCTGGCCTTTGCTGCAGTTTGGCGCAGTCGTGTCCGCGCTGTGCACATCCATGACCCAGAGCTGCTGCCGCTGCTCCTAGTGTGGAAGTATTCGGGTGTGGGTCGCCGTGCCCTTTATGACGCCCATGAGTCGCTTCCCGAGCAGATTAAAGGCAAAACATACATCCCCTCCGTAGTGCGCCCAGTCATAGCCGAGGTTATTGGATCGTTACTCGCGGTGGCCGTGCGGTTATGTGACGGGGTAGTTTGTGCAACTGGGTACATTGAGGAGAGTCTTCGTGGAGCCAGGAAGTCGATAACGATATATAACTACCCTTGGATTTCCGATTTTCCCGAGCCTCGAATGGATAACTGTGGGTCGGTAGGCGACCTCTGTTTCGTAGGCTCGGTATCGGAGGCTCGTGGTTTAGTTTCGATGCATGAATTGTCAAAGGAGTGGCGGGTTAGCATAGCCGGTCCCGTGTCGGCGTCCTTGAAAGAACGCTATGAAGGGCCAAACTACGTTGGTCAGATACCCGGCCATGACATTCCTGAATTTATTAGCGGGCACGTTTGTGGGCTCGCGATCTATTCTAAACTTGCCAATTACCAGTACGGCGTTCCGACTAAAGTGTTCGAGTATATGGCCGCTGGCCGGCCGTTCATCGTCACTGACTTGCCCGGGTGCGTGGAGTTATTCGCAGTGGGTGCGGGCGGGATGGTTGTAGATACAGATGACTTAGACGCCATATTCGAAGCGATTTCATTAATTATGGGAAATCCGACTCGGTCCGTTCAACTTGGGCAGGAAGCGCGCAAAGCCTTTCTCGAAAGATTCTCATTTGACTCGGAGGCGTTAAGGCTGTGTTCGTTTTACTCGGACCTGAACATCCGCGCAAACGGCAGCCCATCATAAGTCGAACCTCGGCGTAGTGGTTTCTCAGATTGGTACTCTACCGCTCGACTTCGCGGGGGATGGGGAGCGGGTTCGGAATGAATAGCCCGCTGCAATCTGTGGGTGTGTTCGCCCAAGTACGATGGTCAGTTGGCAGCTTACGGCCGGCCAAGCTTGAACCCGCCGTTTAATTTACACACTACGCTGAGCCCCAGGCGTAGCGCGCCGAAGACTGGAGTTACGAGTGTATACGAAGTTAGCAGGGCTCGGACTACTATTATTAGCCTTCGGCGGGTACATTGCCGGTATTCCCGTAGTTTCAGCTGCTGTCCCTATAGGGCCAATCGCTGTTGGGGCGGTAATCACTGCTGTAGCTGTTGTAGTGCGGTTGTTTCAACGGCCAGACACGCGCGCGATTTTGCCACTTGCCGTACTGGGCTTGGCGTTCTTGCCCGGCGTTATTCTTGCCCCGATTGGAATCGGCTATGCGGATGACAAGGTTGCCCAGCTCTTGTCGATTGTCCCGCTAACCATTATCGGGGCGGCGCTATGTATTCAAGACAGGAGGGCCCTGAGGGTAGTTCAGCTGGGCACGGTTGCAGTCGGGGTGTTAGTCGGCGTGGTGTCATTCGTTTACGCAGACGCCGCTCTAGTTGGATCCGGTCGATATGCTGCCGAAGGATCGAATACAATTGCTGCGGGAAGAGCAGCGGCCGGCGGCTTCGTAGTAGCGGTGCTGATGGGGCTGACTGCGAAGAGGTGGCTTTACGCGGGACCCGCTGCGGTTTTTCTCGCGGTGGCTGCGGTTGTTTCGGGATCTCGCGGCCCAATCTTGGCTGCGGGCATTGCCTTGGCAGTAGCGCTCGTCGTCTCAAGGTTGAAGTTCCCCGCAATAGCAACGTTTGGCCTGGTGGCCTTAGGCCTAGTTGGCTACCGCTTCGCGCTGGCGAACGAAGTAATACCCGAAAGGCTCCTCAGCTTCGATGATGGTAGCGCCCAAGCGCGATCGTCTCTCTTGGACGCTACGATCGATATCGCTGCTTCGAACGTCGGAGGAATCGGTTGGGGTGGGTTAGCCCTTGAGTACACGGGGTTCCCCGGGCTGTCTGCCAACAACTTTCGTTATCCGCACAATATCTACATCGAAGCAGCCGCCGAGGGCGGTCTAGTCGCGTTTCTTGCCTTAGTGGGTGTGTTACTTCTAGCGGTGCGCATGTCGGTACGCGCCAGCGGAGACTGGCTGGAAACGTCAGCTTTGGCTTTGCTGATTTTCTTTTCCGTAAACGCCTTCGTGTCGGGTGACCTGATCAGTAACCGGGGTTTCTGGTTGTACCTAGGTGTTTGCCTGGCGGCTGGTGCGCGGGGACGTTCGGCAGTTCAAAGATCCGCAGAAGATTCCTCCGAATAGAGTATCGAACTGCTTTGTTTACCTGGCCTGGAATTAATTTACAGGGGCGTCGGGCCGTCGGCGCCCCCTCAAGGTACGTCCATGCTCGCAGGGGAAAAGTAGCAACGCTGTCGCGTCAGGCACTCGTCGGACGGTGTGAAGACGTTGTTTAAACCTACTCGGAGTGTTGCGTGAGTGTCGCTCACTGCCCGCTCCGTGTCAGGGTGTTCTGCTGGGGTGGGCTTGGCGAATGTGGGGGTGCTTCTTTCACACCGAGATGGTGTTCGCCGAAGTCCCCCCCTGCGGATCGCATCGACAGACCGCGTCGACCCAGGACCCATACACTGATACTGCCAACAAGCTGATTGGAAGGCCAGATGAGCGAGCGAATCTACATGTCTAAAGCGGACGTATCGGGCCAGGAAGAAGCCGCAGTCCGGCGAGCCATACGGTCCGGGTGGGTTGCCCCGCTGGGCCCAGAGGTGGACGCCTTTGAGCAGGAAGTTGCTCATCGCGTTGGAGTAAAAGGCGCCTTGGCTCTCTCCTCTGGGACTGCCGCCCTTCACTTGGCTCTTCTACACTTGGGAGCTCGCCCTGGAACGTCAGTCGTCGTTTCATCGATGACTTTCGCAGCCTCTGCGAACGCGATCGTTTATACAGGCGCAGAGCCGGTGTTCGTAGACTCCCAGGCCTCAGACGGCAACGTGGACCCGGCGCTGCTGTTCGAAGCCGTCGACACTCTGCGAAGCGAAGGAACCGATGTAGTTGCGGTGATGACAGTCGACCTCATTGGCCGCCCCTGTGACTACCGAACGATCGAGGAGGGCTTAGAACGTAGAGGTATAGCCCTTTTAGAAGATGCTGCCGAGTCTTTAGGGGCATCTGTTGATGGCAGGGCTGCTGGATCTTTTGGCCGGGCGGCTGCACTGTCTTTCAACGGTAATAAGGTGATGACGACATCGGGCGGTGGGATGCTGTTGTCGGATGATGAAGACCTCCTCGACCGAGCACGTCATCTATCCACCCAAGCCCGAGAGCCGGTCCCGTGGTACGAACATCGCGAAATTGGATACAACTATCGTCTTTCGAATATCCTCGCTGCAGTGGGTAGGGCTCAGCTGGATCGACTCGATGGAATGATTAGTCGACGTCGTTTGATTCGTCGACGATACATGGAGGCGTTTTCCGACTTGGATGTGCGGTTTCTTGGAAATGCCGATGTGGACAGTGGCGTGGTTGAGAATTGTTGGCTAACAGGGATAGTTCTCGGCGATAGCGTTGCCCTTTCGCCGGGTGATGCAGTGTCCATTTTGCACCACGCCGACATCGAAGTGCGGCACCTGTGGAAACCAATGCACATGCAACCGGTATTCGCAGGGGCGCGATCATTCGAAAATGGAGCCTCTGAGTCCCTCTTCTTGCGGGGTCTCACGCTACCGAGTGGTTCCGCAATCACTGACGACCAGCTGGAGCGGGTTATCGCTGCGCTGCGCGCTGTGATCATTAACGGTTCGCAGGTTTAAGCCATTCGATAGAACTGGAGACCGCTTGATGAGTAGTCAATTTGGAACTTTCGATTCGAGTAAACGAGCGTTTGATGTCGTACTCTCCGCGGCTATGTTAGTGGTGCTCGCGCCAGTAATTGCGGCTCTATGTGTGGCGGTGAGGTTGAAACTTGGCCGGCCCGTATTCTTTCGGCAGGAGCGGCCAGGGCTCAACGGAAGAGCATTCAATCTTATAAAATTTCGAACCATGTTGATACCGAACCCAGAAAAGGGCATCGAATCAAACGAGCAACGAATGACCAAATTCGGTCTAATTTTAAGAAGTTGGAGTTTGGATGAACTTCCGAGCATCTGGAACGTGCTTGTCGGAGAGATGTCGTTGGTCGGACCCCGCCCCCTCCTCCCATCATACTTGCCGCTGTATACAGCCGAGCAGGCACGGCGACACGAAGTAAGGCCTGGTCTGACAGGTCTGGCTCAGGTGAACGGACGAAATGACTTGGACTGGGATAAGAGGTTCAAGCTAGACGTCGAATACGTTGACAATCGCTCTTGGGCGCTTGACATCAGAATCATGGCTTTGACAGTGCGAAAGGTTTTGCGTAGAGAAGGAGTTGTCACGGCAGGTCACGTAGTCGGTGCCCCGTTTACTGGACCGAAGGACGTTACGTGACTCGGATAGTGATAGTGGGCGCAGGAGGATTTGGCCGCGGTGTGTTCTCTTGGATCTCGAGTTCTCCTAGGCATCTTGAGCAGTTCGGTATCCGCAGTATCGTGCATGTGGACGATGATCCGAATGCTCGAGCCGAGACCGAGATTGTGGGTCGTATCGTCGATTATCGACCCCAAGAGGATGACCGGGTAGTTTGTGCGATCGCACTGCCTTTGGTAAGGCGGCAGATCGTCAGCCTGCTGTCGTCTAGGTCGGCGAAGTTCCACACTTTCGTCGACGACAGGTCCACGCTGGCGCCAGGTGTTCATGTGGGGGACGGTTCCATAATCTGCCCCGGAACCGTTGTGTCTACCGATGCAAGAATTGGGGACCATGTGCATATCAACTTCAATTGCTCGATTGGGCACGATACTCGTATTGACGCTTACTCGACTCTCAGTCCGTCAGTTAACTTGATGGGCGAAGTTGCTGTCGCTGAGGGGGCGTTTTTCGGTGGTAGTTCCACAGTCCTTCCCCGCATCGCGGTTGGGAAGTCCGCTATTGTCGGGGCGGGCTCCGTTGTAAATCGCGAGGTGTTAGCGGGTGCGACGGTTGTTGGTAACCCCGCGAGTGCGATCGTCCGAAGGGGAGACCGATGACAATTCGTTCAAGAGGCTATTGGATCTTGGATTCGATACGGGGCGGGGCAGTTTCGGCAGAAATCGAGGAGGTTCGGCGGGGTCTGCAAAGCCGCCCAGAAACGTACGCTGCCGGTCGACTTAGGGAGCAGCTCGAAGCGGCCGCTAGGACGGTTCCGCTCTACAAGAAGTTCCAGGGCGCCACTGATCTGGCCGAATTTCCAGTGATGAATAAAGGCGAGGTCAGCGGTTCTTACGACTTAACAATTGCGGACGGCGTCGACCGAACTTCTGTTCATATCGCTTCCACAAGTGGGTCGACGGGCACTCCGTTCAAAGTACTTCATGACGGCGCTAAACGGCGTAGAGCGCAGGCGGATGCGATTTACTGGGGGCAAGTCGCTGGTTATGAACTGGGGGAGCCTCTTGCCTATATCAAAGTCTGGAGCGGGCACAATAGGGTCGGGCCGGTTACTAGAATCATGCGCAATGTTTTTCCCATAGATGCCACTAGCCTTGAAGGCGGCGAACTGCTTCGGCAAATCGAACGGGCTGGGCGGCGTGGCCCACTTAGCATCGTCGCCTACGCGTCAAGCCTGGAGGCGCTCGCAAAGACTCTCGATGGCCGTGCTGCGCGTGGGTTCTCTGCGGAAGAACTCCCTCGTGTCACCTCAATTATTTCTCAGTCTGAGTCCCTCGAGATTGAGGTTAGAGAATCACTCGCAACACATTTCGGAATAGTCCCGGTTTCGCGGTATGGGTTAGAAGAGCTTGGAATTGTGGCACAGCAACAAATCGGGGGCGGCGAGGAGTATCGAATTAACTCCGCCTCGCATTTCGTCGAGGTTCTCAAACTCGACGAGGATAAGCCAGCTGTTCCAGGCGAACTGGGCAGGATTGTAGTAACAGATCTGGTTAACCGCGCACAACCACTAATTCGGTACGATACCGGGGATCTGGGCGTCGCCAAGCTAGACAGGGAAGGGAGGGTTGATCCCCGATATTTGGCCAGAATTCAAGGCCGTCGCCAAGACCGTATTTTCGACACGGCTGATAGGCCGTTGGCTCCGCAAGTCATGGCAGGCATCTGGTGGCGGTATCCGGAAATACGACAATATCAGCTGGTGCAGCAAGGTAAGGGCGACTATCTAATTCGGTTGAACATTGGCACGAGGAGCATGGAGACTGGCTCGATTGTCGCTGATTTCAAGAAGGTGGTGGGGAGGGGCGCGTCTGTGAAGGTAGAGGTAACCGATGAGGAACTCGTGTTTTCGTCGGGTAAGAGGAAGAGGGTTGTCAATCTTTATACTCCGCCCACGCCGTACGAAACTGGCGCCTAAAGTGAGCAGCGTCAACAGTGGCGGCAGGTCTTCGGCCCCAACAACTAAACATGTTTGGATTGTGAACCACCACGCGGTTCTTCCTTCAAAGGATGGTGGGCGAGCCCGCCACTTCAATCTCGCGAAGTGTCTCCCTGAATGCGGATGGACTAGTTCCCTCATTGTTGCTAGTACTCGGCATTCCGACGGACGGCAGGCTCTCGAAGGCCTTAAATTGAAGAAGCGAGACAACGAAGAAGGGGTGGAGACGCTTTGGGTTCGAACCAATGCATATGGACAAAGTCTTGCTCTCCGGTTTCTTGGGATGGTGGTATTTTCGGCTAACCTGCTGAGGCCGGGGATTACCCGCGATCTTCAGCGGCCGGATGTCGTCCTGGGAAGTACGGTTCACCCATTCGCGGCTTGGGCTGCCTTCTGCCTTGCTAGGCGCAATGAGGTTCCGTTCGTCTATGAAATACGAGACGTCTGGCCCGAGTCTCTGCACGATATTGCAGGCATTAGTAAGAGGCATCCAATTTCGATTCTGATGACATTAATGGATTCCTTCTTGATCAGGCGTGCTTCGTTAGTGGTCTCACCCTTGCCTAATGCCAACTTGCACCTTCGCGAGATGGGCTTTCCTGACAAGCCATTTCTTTGGGTGTCCAATGGAACCGAGGTTCCACCGGGGACTGATGAATTGGCTGATTGCCCCGGTCGCCCATTTACCTATATGTATCTGGGGGCTCACGGCAGGGCGAACGATTTAGAGCACATCCTCGCGGGTTTCGAGAGAGCCTGCGAAATTGATCCCGAGAGTCCCCCTTTGCTAAGGCTTGTGGGTGACGGAAGTCGAAAAAGGGCTCTTGCAGAACAGGCTGCTTCCTTAAAGTGTGCCGCGCGGATTAGCTTCGAGGATCGAATTCCTAAGTCTCAGGTTTTGGCTCGGGCCCGCGAGGCTGATTGCCTTGTTGCATCCGTTCCGGAAAAGGCGATATATCGTTTTGGAGTGAGCCCTAATAAGTACTTCATGTACATGTCGGCGTCGCGTCCTGTAATCACCGCTTCTAATGCGCCTAAAGATCCCATTCGCGATAGCCGGGCTGGTTTAGCCGTGGCCGGGGAAGACGTAGAGGCCCTTGCTCGGGCGATGGTAAAGATGAAGAATCTCCCATTGAGGGACCGGAGGGAGTTTGCGAGGAATGGTCGGGCCGAGATCGAGGCACGGTACACGTTCGGCGTGCTCGCTAAGAAACTCGCGAAGGGGTTGGAAGCCGCATCCGCCCATTCTTTGTAGCCCGAAGTTAACGGGGGCTTTGGCGCGGTGACCTCTCTTCTGCGGCTGTATTCTTAGTTGTGAGAGGCCGACCGTACTGGCCGAGATACACCTTCGTGTCCCGCGCCTGCGCGGCTGTAGCGCCCACGGGAATACTGTGTCCGGCCCGGTATGAGGACCCCGCTCTCGCGCGAACTGGTGCACGTGGACAGCTTCGAATACTTCGCTAAGTCTGGGATTGCTGTGCGGCGGGTGCCGCCAGCGGCGACCGCTATGCACACCTAGGCTGGTGCTATGACTAAGCTGGTCTTACTCCCTGGCCTCCACGGTGACGCCCAGATGTGGGACCCGGTGATCGGCGCGCTGCCCGACGAACTAAGCGCCACGGCCCTCGACCTGCCGGCCGCGGCCGACCTCGAGTCGCTCGTTGACCAGGTGGCCGAGCAGATCGCGGCCGGCAGCGTGGTTGTGGGGCATTCGCTTGGGGGAGTGGTGGCCATGCACCTGGCCGAGCGGCACCCCCAGTTGCTGGCCGGGCTCGTGCTGGTCACCGCCCCTGTCGGCGCCGAAGACCCCGGGTCCGCCAAGGCCCGGGCCGAGCGGGCCGCCGGCCTGAGCCAGGAGCAATACGAGGAGATCGCCCTCGACGGCATGGAGGCCGTCTACTACGGCGACCGCGGCCACGACCCGCAGGTCCGCGCCGAGCGTCTGCGCGCCGCGCGGGTGTACGGACCCGAGCGGTTCGCCGCCCACTCCATCGCGATCGGCGCACGGCCCGACCGCTGGGACTTCCCCGCGACGGCTCCGTGCCCGGTGTTGATCGTGGGCGCCTCACACGACCAGGTGGTGCCCACCGACGAACAACGCCGGTGGGCCGAGGCGAACTCGGCGTCGCATGTGACCTACGTCGAGATTCCCGAGACCGGCCACATGCTGCCCGTGGAGGTCCCGGATCAGCTGGCCAGCGCGATCAGCGACTGGCTCAGCTCCCTCGAGAGCTGACCCCGCCGGTTCCGCGCATCCCGGAGGCCGCGGGTCGGGTGGGGGAGGAGGACCTCGTCGTCGTCGACCCCGTCCCGCCCCACCCGTCACAGGCGGGGCCGGCCGGCCCTCAGTGGCCGCCCGTCACTTGTCGTCCGTACACCCCGCGTACCGCACCGTCCACGTGGACCCGATCGGCATCATCACCGTGACCCGCTCACCACTCTCCGTGGGGCCCGTCGCCGACACCTGGCCATCCCGGCGGCGCACACGCTTGATCGCCCTGACCCACGTCTGCAACTCCTCGGAGTACACCTCCGAGAAATCGCCCAGGCCCAGGTTCTCCACCGTCCACGTCGACACCGTCATCCGTTCCCTCCCAGAAAGCTCGCCGCACGGACACCCCGGCGACAGACGCCTGAGGTGATCCACCTGCTCCTCACTCGCCAGACCGTGCGCGTTCAGCGGCATCGCGACCCACGTCTTGCGGACCCCCGTATGGGAGCCGCTGAAAACGCCGGACCAGCACCACGACGAACGGGCCGGTCCCCGGCGGGGAGTCCGGCCCGTCGTCGTCGCCCGTGCCACCCGGACCCGCGCAGATGCGGTTCGGCTACTTCAGGTCGTTGGCGACGATGGCATCCATGTTCCGCTCGGCGAGCGCGGTGATCGTGACGAACGGATTCACGGCCACATTGCCCGGGACGAGGGAGCCGTCGACCACGTAGAGGCCGGGGTACTCGTGGAGGCGCCCGTGGTTGTCGGTGGCCTTGCCGAGCAGGCAACCGCCCAGGGGGTGGTAGGTGAAGCCGTCGCCCCAGGTCTTGTACACACCGAACAGGTCGGTGCGGTAGATGGTGCCTTCCTTCTTGTTGATCTTGTCGAAGACCCTCTTGGCCATGGCGATGCCCGGCTGGTTCTGGGACACGCTCCAGGTCAGGTCCACCTTGCCGGTGGCGGAGTTGAACTGGAAGCGGGCCCGCTCGGGGTTGTTCGCGATCGCCAGGTACAGGCTCACGTAGGTCTCGAGCCCGGCCGGCAGGGGAGCGATCTCGGCGAAGATCGACGCGGTGGGGTCGGCCCAGTTGTCAATCCCGAGAGTGGGGATGGTCGACTGCTTAGACTCGGTGGCATCCCACATGTGGTTCGCGCGCCCGACCATGACGTTGCCGTTGTTGCCCCAGCCCTCGCCCACCTGGGACGACGGGTTGGGTAGGAGGCCCTGCGCCTTCATCGACACTAGCAGCTTGCTGGTCCCGATGCTGCCGGCGGCGAAGAACACCTTGTCGGCCGTGACGTTCTTGGTGGCGATCACCGCGCCCTGCTCGTCGATCTGCTCGATCGTCACCCGGTAGCCGCCCCCGGTGGCCGGGGTGACTGCCGTGACCCGGTGCAGCGGCGAGATGGTGAGCCGGCCGGTGGCGGCGACCTGGGCGAGATACGTCTTGTCCAGCGACTTCTTGCCCGCGTTGTTGCCGTAGATCACCTCGCCGCCGAGCGCCGAGGCCTGCGCGGTGCCCGCCGCCTCCCGCTTCATGTAGTCGAAGTCGTAGACGTTGGGCACGAAGGTCGTGGCGAACCCGGAGCGGTGCGCGGTCTTCCGGCCCACGCGGGCGAACTGGTACCAGGGGCTCGACTCAAACCACTCCTGGTCGACGTGGTTGACGCCCAGGGCGGCATTCGCGCGCGGGAAGTAGGTGCCGTACATCTGCGCCGAGTCGACGTTCGGGAGGATGTGCTCGAAGTGGCTGCGCTTGGGCGTGACCGCCATGCCGCCGTTGACCAGCGAACCGCCCCCCACGCCGCGGCCCTGGTAGACCTTGACCCCCGAGAACTTCTCGGCGTCGAGGACCCCGACGTAGCGCTCCACCGTCTTGTCGATCCCGAAGCCCATGAAGTTGCTGACCGGCTGACTGGTGGTGTCCGAGAGCCAGGTGGAGCGCTTGTCCGGATTGAGCATCCCCGAGAAGATCTTGCCGTCCGGCCCCGGTGTGTCCCAGCTGCGGCCCAGGACCAGAATGCTCCCGCGGTGGACAAGCCTGAAGAGACGGTGGATCCCGTCGAGCCCCTGTCGAGCCGACTGTCGAGCCAGAGTCCGGTGAAGCGCCGGAAGTCGACCTGTGCGAAGCCGACGATTCTCCCGAGGCATGCCAGGAGTAGGAGACCCGTCCGCGGGCATTTCGGGGCGGCAGACTTGGTGGGAGAGAGGACGTTGTAGTCGTCGTCATCGTGCCTCTCGGGTTTCCTCCTGTGTTTCCTTGGCCGCCAACTGCTCGCGGTAGCCGCGGGTAGGGTCGGTTCCCATGACGAACCTCGTCCTCCTCCCCGGCCTCCACGGTGACGCGCAGACGTGGGCGCCGGTCATGCGCGCGCTGCCGGACGGTGTTCATGCCACGCCGCTGGACCTTCCGGCCGTGGCCGACCTCGATGCACTCGTCGACGCGGTGGCGGGCCGGGTCGCGCCCGGAAGCGTCGTCGTCGGGCATTCCCTCGGCGGCGTGGTGGCGATGCATCTCGCCGAGCGGCACCCGTCGCTGCTGGCCGGACTCTTGCTGGTCACCGCCCCGGTAGGTGCCGAGGATCCGGAGTCGGCGAAGGCGCGGGCCGACCGCGCTGCAGGCCTGAGTCCGGAGGCGTACGAGGAGATCGCGCTCGACGGCATGGAGGCGGTGTACTACGGCGATCGCGGCCACGATCCCGAGGTCCGGGCCGAGCGGCTGCGCGCGGCACGGGTGTACGGTCCGGAGCGGTTCGCAGCCCATTCGGTGGCGATCGGCGCCCGCCCGGATCGCAGCGAGTTCCCCGCGCGGGCTGGTGTCCCGGTGCTGATCGTGGGGGCGTCGGATGACCAGGTTGTGTCCACCGAGGAGCAGCGGCGGTGGGCTGAGGCGAATGGGGCCGGGGATGGTCGCGTCACCTACGTCGAGATCCCGGAGACCGGACACATGCTGCCGGTGGAGGCCCCGGACGAGTTGGCCGGCGCGATCGTCGACTGGCTTCGCGGACTCTCGGGCTGACCTGGCAGGTTCCGCGCCACTCGGCAGCCGCGGGTCGGGCGGGGTGGCGGAGAACCTCGTCGTCGTCGTCGTTGTCGTTGTCGTTGTCGTCGTCATAGTCGTCGTCGCGACTTCCACCCGCACCACATCGCCCAGGGGCATGCTCGCCTGGCAGTCTCCGGTGACTTGACGCGCGGCGCCGCCACTGGCCGCTCGCGCGCGTACCGTCGATCCATGACCGAGCAGCAGCCGTACGAGGTCCTCGAGCGGTACCCGGAGTTCGAGCTGCGTCGGTACCCCTCCCACGCGGTGGCGGAGGTGTCCGTTCACGGGTCCTTCGGCAGCGCCGGCAACCAGGCGTTCAGGGCGCTCTTCAGGTACATCACCGGTCACAACGAGTCGGCCGGATCGATCGCCATGACGGCACCGGTCGTCCAGGAGTCACCGGGCTCCGAGAAGGTCGCGATGACCGCGCCCGTGGTCCAGGCCGAGGCCGACGGCGACGAGCACATCGTCGCCTTTGTGCTGCCCGCCTCGCTCACCGCCGCGACTGCGCCGGTGCCCACCGATCCTCGGGTGCGGGTCAGGCAGGTCCCCGAACGGATCGCGGCAGCGGTGCGCTACTCCGGACGGTGGAGCGCGTCGGCCTATCGACGTCACCTGACCGAGCTCGAGGCCGCGATCGGCTGGGCCGGGCTGGTCGCCACCGGGCTGCCCAGGTACGCCCGATTCGACCCGCCGTTCACGCCGTGGTTCCTGCGGCGCAACGAGGTCGTGCAGGACGTGGTGTGGCCCGGCGAGGGCTGAGTCGCGTCGCGCTGGCGGTGTTCGGCAAATTGTCCGCTTCCGTTGGCTGCGGAACGGCGCTATTATCCGAACATGATAAACGGCAAGACGATAGATTCGAGACCCCCTTCGGACGCGGAACTCGTCAATGCCGCGTCCCAGACACTTCGCGAGAGACTCCCGCCGGAGTGGAAGATCGATACCAGGCAGGGCGCTACATCGTCGACATCTGGCGGAGCCGATTCTCTGATTGTCGCCGAGGCTCCCGATGGGAGTGCCGCAACATTCTGTGTCACCGTCAAGAGCGCCGTCGTAGCTCGCGACATACCTGCGCTTCGGAAGAGGTGCGGCGACACTATGGCCCAGGTGCCGGACAGTGGGTGCCTGGTCTTGACTCGCTATCTCGCGCCCGCCGACCGTGCGCGGCTCGACGAGGCTGGCATTTCATACATCGATGCGACCGGCAATATGAGGGTTTCATCCCCCGTTCCCGCACTCTTCGTCTCGGATCGTGGTGCCGAAAGAGATCCCTGGCGGGGGCCAGGGCGCCCGAGGGGCACCCTCAAGGGAGAACCCGCAGCGAAGGTAGTCAGAGCGCTACTCGATCTTCCCGGGCCATGGCGTGTGCGGGAACTCGCCGACGTCGCCAAGGCCTCGGTGGGGTCGGTATACCGTGTGATGCAGTTTCTCGAAGATCAGGAACTTGCGCAGCGGCTGCCTGACCGGCGATTCCTGGTGTCCGATTGGGCAGCTCTTCTGCGCAGATGGAGCGACGACTATCAGTTGCTCCGGTCCAATGCCGTGTCCCATTGGATCGCTCCCCGGGGCCTGTCGGACCTTCTCGATACGGTGCGCGAGGAAGAGGACGTCGACTACGCGCTGACCGGGTCCGTCGCAGCAGCAGCGTGGGCTGCCTACGCACCAGCCAGGTCGGCGATGGTGTACGTCCGAAACGTCGAACGTGCAGCGGCGAACTGGGGCTTGCGCGCGACCGAAGCGGGAGCGAACGTGCTGCTGATCGAACCCACTTACCCCGTCGTCATGGAACGCGCCATGACCGCGTTGGAAGGGCTCACGGTCGCCCGCCCGGCCCAGGTGGCTGTGGACCTCATGACCGGGCCGGGCCGGGCACCCGCAGAGGCGAACGAGTTGATCGAATGGATGAGGGCACATGAACAGTCCTGGAGGGGGTAGTGGCGATCTGCTCGTCAGTGCCCGGTCTGCGCTTCTGGACGCGGCCGAGGCGTTGTCCGAGCACCGGGAGTCTCTCGTCCTGATCGGGGCGCAAGCGGTCTACCTTCGAACCGGCGGTCTCCGGGTGGCACTCGCGGAGGCAACGAAAGACAGTGACGTCGCGCTCGACCCTCGCACGGTCGCAGACGAGCCGCTCATCGACGACGCCATGACGCGAGCGGGCTTCTACCGCTCCGATCAACCGGGATCCTGGCTCAATCGAGAAGGGATACCGGTTGACCTCATGGTCCCAGAAGAGCTTGCCGGTGGAGGCGGTCGCGGTGCGCGAGGTGCTCGGATACCGCCGCATTCGAAGCACGCAGCCCGCCGGGCACGAGGACTGGAGGCATGCTTAGTCGACAACGAACAAATGGATGTACCTGCGCTCGATCCGCGAGACAAGCGTCGGGCCCGCCTCCGGGTAGCTGGACCTGCAGCATTGCTGGTTGCCAAACTACATAAGGTCGCCGAGCGTGCTGATGCCCCGCACCGACTGAACGACAAAGACGCGCACGACGCCTACCGGCTCCTCCAGGCGTTCGGTACACATGAGTTGGCCACAGTGTTCTCGCAGCTCCGAACCCATGAACTCAGCGCGGCCGCAACAGAAGACGCCCTCGGGTTCCTCGATGAATTGTTCGCTCGTAGCCCGGAGGCTCTCGGATCGGCAATGGCGGGGCGCGCCGAGGAGGGGATTGGGGAACCTGAACAAGTCGCAGTTGCTGCATACTTCCTCGCTCGGGACCTGCTACTCGAATTGGGTGAGCGACCGACATACGACCCGTAACTTTCGATAGCGGGTGGACCGGCAATTTCGCGAGGCCTGCGCTGGGCACGTGAGCTCACGCAAGAAGACGTCGCGCACAAGCTGCACGTTGGGCAGAACCGGGTATCGGATATCGAACGTGGAGAACTTGATCGGGTGAAGCTCGATACGCTCCGGAGGCTCTCCGAGACGGGCCGCCCGTGGCGTTGGTTGACCTCCTCGTCGTCGTCATCGCTTCCGCGCCGACACGTGCTCGACCTCGACGGACACCGGCCGCCACGAGATCCCGGGGATCGAACGCAGGGGAGCGAACGAGTCGGCAGCGCGCTGCCACGCGACGGACAGACTGTTCGCGATGAGGTCGGCGTCGGCGGGGTGGGCTCGCGTGGCGACGCGACGCAGGAGCTGGACGTCGGTGAGCTTGACCGTGACCGTCCACGTGATCGTGCCCCGGTCGTAGGTTTCGGTGGTCACAGTGCTCTCGACATCGAGAACCCGGAACGCGCCCTCTTCGAGGAGCTCCTCCACGCCGCCCGTGGGCCAGATCAGCCAGGCCAGTTGAGGCAGCGGCGGCAGGGTGGGATCGGGCCCCGCCTCCTCGCTCGCCGGGTCCTCGATCACCGCACCGGAGAACGCATCGACCACCACCGTGTCCTCAAGGTACTGGGCCAGCGCCGCCGTCACCGCCGCCGTGTCGACTATCGCCACCTCCGCGGACACAGTGCAGGCCCACGTCTCGCGGTTCCTCCCGGGGCGGGGCCGCGCAGGCGAGGGTTGCGGGGTGGGCTCAGGCGCGGGCTCGGGTAGGTCGAACAGGTCGGGCTCGACGGTGTCCATGGCAGGTGAGACTACTTCTCCAACCGGGGGGTGTCCTAGCGCGCCGCTCGCATCTCGTATCGTCGGTGAGGTGACGCCTTCGACAGATCGCCCCTACGGACCAGGCGACCTCTCCGCAGATGAACTGAAACAGGCCGTTCTCGATGCGCTGGCGAGCGCGGGAGTCCCGCAGACCGAGTTGATGGCCTCATTGGCGGCCGGGGCTGCCTACCAGTCCCCGTGGGAGCGCCCGGCCGTCAACCGGCGGCACCCGAGGCGCGAAACACCGGTGGTCTACCGCGTCAAGGTCGAGCTGCTGGACTCGTCCCCGCCCATCTGGCGGCGCCTGGACCTGCGCAGCGACCTGGAGTTGCCGCGCCTGCACTTGATCCTGCAGGAGGTGATGGGCTGGACGAACAGTCACCTGCACGAGTTCGTCCACGCGTCGTCGCGCCGGGACCGCGACGCCGAGCACTTCGCCTCCATGGACTACCCCGACGCCGGGGAGATGGGCGAGCTCGACGAGGCCGACGTACGACTCGACGAGCTGGCGCACAGTGCCGGCGACAAGTTCCTGTACCTGTACGACTTCGGTGACAGTTGGTGGCACCGCGTCACCGTGGAGAAGGTCCTGGAGCCCGACGACGACGACGGCGAGTCCCCGGATGCAACCGTGGTGGCCGGCCGCCGGGCATGCCCACCGGAGGACTGCGGAGGGATCTGGTCCTACAACGAGTGGATAGCCGGGGACGCCGACCCGGACGGCTGGGACCCGCACACCCTCGAGTTCTGGGCGGGGTGGGACGCGGAAGCGTTCGACCTCGACGATGCGCAACAGCGCGTGGTCGAGATCGCTGACATGCCCGCCACCCTCCGGGAAGTCCAGCAGGATGAGGCGTCCAAGCTGCAGATACTGCTGGAGCGGATCGGGGACGGCGTCAAGCTCACCGCGGCCGGGTACCTGCCGCCGACGATGGTCGAGCAACTGATGATCGACACCGGCTGGGACCGCAAGTGGATCGGGAAGAACAATCGCGAAGACCTGACGTTCCCGATCTGGCAGCTGAGGGACTGGGCCCGCGCGCTGGGGCTGGTGCGCAAGTACAAGGGCGAGCTCCGCCCGACCCGCCGCGGTACCGCGTTGAAGAACGACCACGAGGCCCTCACCGAGCTCATCGCCCGCAGCCTGCCGCACGACCGGCTCTACGGCACCCCGCTCGACTGGTGGTGACGGGCGTCGTCGGTGCCGCAACCCGGAGAGCTCACCCGAAACAGGCGAGAACCTGCCGACACTGAACCTTCCTTGTCAGGCATTGGACGATCGCCGGTCGAGGTCATCTGCAATGGCGCGGGCACGGTGGGATTCCCGAATGGCGCGAGCAGCTGCAAGGGCAGCTTCATCGAGGGGAGCCGGATGTGCGGCGGTGAGGGCTTCGCCATCGCCCGCCGGTGCATCGGCCGTGTCGGATTCTTCTGGCGAGCGCCGTGGGCGACGGGCTGAGTCGAGTACGAGGGGCATTGAGTCAGGAACTGTGTACGACAGGCGGATCGTGATGCCCAGAACGTCCATCATCGCGAGCACTTTGCTCAGTGACGCGTTGGAAGTGTGTCCGCTCTCGAAGAGGCTCACCCACGAGCGATTGAGGTGGGCTGCCGCCGCGAGGTCGGCCTGACTCATCCCCGCGGCGAGACGGGCGTCCCTCACCGACGTAGCGATGTCGGTAACGGTCCGGGCCTGGGCGGCGAACGTTGCCATGATGCTCCCGGTGTTCGGCGGATCAAACACATCGTAAACGTTCGAAATAGCTAACAGAAGCGGTCACGTTCGCTATTTCCAACACTGCGGGCGCGCACGGCGGTTGTCATCGCCTACGCGGCTCAAGACGGCTGCCGGATCAGATCGGCATGCTCACGATGTGCACACTCGGCAGGCGGACTGCTATAGCGGCCCGCAGAGGCGCCAGTATCCGGTGAACTGGACGCGGGCGGCCTCCTGGCCGCGGGCGAGGAGGTGACGGCGGACGGCCGTGACCATCCCGGACTCGCCGGCCACCCACGCGAACCCGGTAGGGAGTTCGGTTGCGGTCAGCGCGTCGATGAGCTCGCCCGCCGAGCCGGGCGCCGCCGCCGCCACCTCAACCCGGACGCGGTCGGCGTCGGCAGGAGAGACCGCGGGCAGGACAGAGCGGGGGAGCGCGGACGGGTCGGGCACCGCGGCCAACACGTCGAGCGCCAAGGCGGGCGGCCGCTCCTCGATCAGCCGCGCCAGCGCGGGCAGGGCGGTGGCGTCCCCCACGGCCAGCATCCGGTCCACCGCGGGGAGTGCGCGGCTCACCCGCGGGCCGACGATCGTCAGCGCGTCACCCGGCCGGACCGACTCGAGCCAGCGCACGCCCGCGCCCGAGGCGTGGCGGACTAGGTCCACGGCGAGGGCGCCGTCTCGCAAGGACCGCACGGTGTACTCCCGCACCAGCGCGGCGCTGCCCGGTGGGTGGCCCAGCCCGCCACCCGGCGCGGGAACGGGGAGGGTGACCTCGCCCGTCACGGGATCGGGCAGGCAGAAGACCACGACGTCGTCGAAGGACGGGCTGCGCACGGCGGGCACGGCATCGCCGGCGTCGGTGGCGATTTCCCCGAGCTCGTCGCCCTCGAGCGTCACGCGCACCAGCTCGGGAGCGAGGGGTTCGACGGCGCGTACTCGGACCCGCCGCAGCGCGGTCGGCTGCCAGCTCTCCGCCCGGTGGGGGTTGCGCGGTCGCCGGACCGCCTGCTCAGGCACGACGCCCCTCCCGCCACAACAGACCCAGGAAGAACAGCCCGCCGAGCACCACCGTCACCACACCCACCGGAAGCGGCAGGGCAAATGCGTGCTGGGCGACCAGATCCGAGGCCAGGAGCAGCACCCCGCCCAGCAGCGCCGCCGGCAGGACGCGATCACTGCGGGTGAGCAGCCGCGACAGGTGCGGAGCCACCAGCGCCACGAACGAGATCGGCCCGGCCGTCGCCACCGCCGCCCCGGCCAGGACCGTGGCCGCCGCCAACAGGACCAACCGCGTGCTCCGCAGTCGCACGCCCAGGGCCACCGCGACGTCGTCGCCCAGCGCGAGCGCGCGCATGGCCCGGGACCGACTCGCGATGACCACCGACGCCACGAGCAGCACCCACGCCAGCGGCCAGAGCTCGGACCAGCCGCGACCCTGCAGCGAGCCCGTGAGCCAGATCTGGGCGGTGACCGCGCTCGCCACGAAGCCGCGGGAGAGCAGGTGCGCCACGTACGCCATCGCCAGGGCGCCCAGGGCCACGCCGAGCAGGACCAGGCGGGCGCCGCTGAGCCCGCGCCACCACGTCAGGGCCAGGATGAACCCGGTGGTGAGCGCCGCGCCCGCGAGTGCGCCCGTGGCGACCTGCGCGATCCCGCCGCCCAGCACGAGGATCACCGTCGCCCCGCCCGCCGACGCGCCCTGGGTGATGCCGATGATGTCCGGGCTGGCCAGCGGATTGCGGGTGAGCGCGCAGAACAGCGCGCCCGACGTCGCCAGAGCCGCGCCCACCGCCAGCGCGACCAGCGCCCGGGGCAGGCGGCGTTCGTGGATGAAGAAGTTGGTGGTGCGGTCGGGTGCGTCGCCGAGCAGGGTCGCCACCGCGTCGGGGACCGAGATGATGAACTCGCCGATCACCAGCGAGGCGGCCACGAGTATGACGACGACGACGGCGAGGATCGCAGTGACCCACGCAGTGCGCAGGTGCAGCCGCACCGAGAATCGGCCGGCGGCGAGGAGGCGTTCGTCGCTGGGCAGGCCTGTTGCGGGGCGCGGTGCGGTTATCGTCATGCGACACCCACTCGTCGGCCGGCGGCCAGGTACGCCACCAGCAGCGGCGCGCCGATGAACGCCATCACCACGCCCGCCGGGGTCTCGGACCCGCCCGCGATCACCCGGCCGATCACGTCGGCCGCCAACAACAGCGCGGGCGCCACCACCATGGACAGCGGGACCACCCGGATCAGGCTCGGACCGACCAGACCGCGGACGAGGTGGGGCACCACCAGACCCACGAAGCTGATGGGGCCGGCCAGCGCCGTGGCGGTCCCGGCGAGCAGTGCGACGGCGACGAGCGACCACACCCGCACCCACCCGGGGCGCACGCCCAGCGCCACCGCCGAATCGTCGCCCAGGGCGAGCGCGTCCAGGCCGCGCAGGAGCAGCAGGGCGATCACCGCGCCCGCGACGACGAGCGGGATCACGCCGGTGACCTCGTCGATCGACCGCGCAGTGAGCGAGCCGACTTGCCAGAAGCTGTACGCCTGCAGGACGGTCTCGTCCAGCACCACGAACGTCTGGCTGAGACCGGACAGCACCGCCGCCAGCGCCACCCCGGCCAGCGTGAGCCGAACGGGTGAGGACGCCGCGAGCGCCGAGGTGCTGAGCAGCAGGATGATCGCGGACGCCACGCCCGCGCCGGCCAGCGCGAACCACACCGTGGAGGCCAGGCCGAGGCCGCCGGTGAGCGTCGCTCCGGCGACCACCCCCAGCGCGGCGCCGGCATTGACGCCGAGGATCCCCGGGTCGGCGATCGGATTGCGGGTCACGGCCTGCATGAGCGCCCCGGACGCGCCGAGCGCCGCACCGCACACCAGCCCGAGCACGGTCCGGTTGGCCCGCAGTTCGCCGACGATCCCCACCACGCTCTGCGTGCCCTGGCCGAGCAGGGCGCCCACCACCTCGGCGGGCGGGATCGGGCGTGCGCCGATCGCGAGGCTGGCCACGACGGCGGCCGCCAGGGCCAGCACGGCCACGATTAGTCCGGGGAGGAATCCGACCCCGCGGCGGGGTGGCTGGGCAGCGCTTGCTGCCGGGGCGGCTGCCCGGTCGGGGGCCGGCACCGCGGGCCGTGCGTCGGCGTCGGCGTCGGGGAGAGGTCGTGGGGCCACGGTGGAACCCTAGACCAGACTAGTTGTTAGGTGAGCCTTGCCTGTGTGGTTTGATCTGTATCCATGACCAGAATCTCACGCCGGCGCCGCTCGGTGCCCGCCCTGATCGCCATGGCCCTCGCCTCCGCGGTGGCCCTGTCCGCGTGCTCCGGCAGCAGCGACACTGCCGAGGCCTCCTCGGACGACGCCTACACCGTCACCCACGCGATGGGCGAGACCGTGATCGACGGGACGCCCGAGAGGGTCGTCGTCCTCGACTCCCCGCACCTCGACGCGCTCGTCGCACTCGGCCACACGCCCGTCGGGATCACCGAATCCGGCGCCGGCACCGGCGCCCCGCCGTACCTCGGCGGCGTGGACGCCGAGATCGTGGGTCTGACCTCCGAGCCCGACATCGACGCGATCGCCGCGCTGGCCCCCGACCTCATCATCGGCGCCAAGGTCCGCCACGAGGCCATCTACGACGAGCTCTCCGGCATCGCCCCCACCGTGTACTCCGAGAACTCCGGCACCGACTGGCAGGAGCAGGCGCGGATCACCGCCGCCGCCGTCGGCGAGGACGACGAGATGGAGCAGCTCATCGACGACCTCGACACCCGCATCGCCGAGGTCGGTGAGCAGGTGGGCGCCGAGGGCACCACGCTGTCGATCGTCCGGTTCCGCCCGGACAACTTCCGCCTCTACGGCCCCGAGACGTTCTCCGGCTCGATCCTGTCCCAGATGGGCTTCGACCTGGGCGAGCGCGAGTGGAACGAGTACTCCATGGCCGAGCTCTCCCCGGAGCTGTACGAGCAGATCACCGGCGAGGTCGTGTTCTTCACCAACCCCGGCGGCGACCCGTCGGCCACGACCATGGCGACCGTGACCGGACTGTGGGGCGACCTGCCCGCTGTGAAGTCCGGCCAGACCTATGAGGTCGAGGACGAGACCTGGATGGTCGGCATCGGCGTCCTCGGCGCCGGCGAGATCCTCGACGACGTCCAGGAGATCCTGGGCTGATGCGCCCCACCTCCCTCGGCCGTGATGCCCGCGCCGGCGCCCAGCTCGAGCGCGGGCGCGGGCTCACGGTGGAGGGGGCGCGGCTCGCCTACGAACGCCGGGTCGTGGCCACCGACCTCGACCTGGAACTGCCCGAGGACGCGTTCACGGTGATCGTCGGCCCCAACGCCTGCGGCAAGTCCACGCTGCTCAAGGCGCTGGCCCGGGTGATCGCTCCCGGCGAGGGGCGAATCCTGCTCGACGGACACGACCTGCACAAGCTGCGGACCAAGGAGGTCGCCCGCCGGATCGGGCTCCTGCCGCAGGGCGCCGTCACTCCGGAGGGGATCCGGGTCGACGACCTGGTGGCCCGGGGCCGACACCCGCACCACAGCCCACTACGCCAGTGGAGCCGCTCCGACGACACCGCCGTGACCGCCGCGATGGCCGCCACCGGCGTGTCCGATCTGGCGACCCGGTTCGTCGACGAACTCTCCGGCGGCCAGCGCCAACGCGTGTGGGTCGCCATGCTGCTGGCCCAGGAGACGCCCATCCTCCTGCTGGATGAGCCCACCACCTACCTCGACATCGCGCACCAGTACGATGTGCTGGACCTGCTCCGAGACCAGCACGAGAGCGGTCGCGCGGTGATCGCCGTGCTCCACGATCTCAACCAGGCCGCCCGCTACGCCACGCACCTGGTCGTGATGAAGGACGGCCGCGTGGTGGCCACCGGCGCCCCGGCCGAGGTCCTCACCGCCGAGCTGGCGGAGCAGGTTTTCGGGCTCCCGTGCCTGATCGCGGCCGACCCGGTGACGGGAACGCCCACCGTGGTCCCGCTCGATCGGCGTGGCCGGAGCTGAATCCGGAGCCACGGTGTTACCAATTCTTGGTATCGTTGCCGCATGGGTCAGAACACCTCCATCAGTTTGGACCAACACTTCATCGACTTCCTCGCTCGCGAGGTCGATTCCGGGCGCTACCGTTCAGCCAGCGAGGTCGTCCGAGCAGGGCTCCGGCTCCTCGAGGACCACGAAACCCAGCTCGCCGCGCTGCGCCGCGCGCTCATTGCCGGCGAGGAGAGCGGTGCGCCGGAGGAATTCGACTTCGACGCGTTCTTCCGGCTCCTCCACCAGCGAATGAATCCGTCCCGTCACGTGTGAAGTCGCACTCAGTCCTACCGGTCGGGCTTGAGGCCGTTCTCGATGCCCCACGCGACAGCCTGCGCCCGGGTGGTCACGTCCATCTTGCGGTAGGCCGAACGCACGTAGGTCTTGACCGTGTTGAGCGAGAGGTAGCACTGCTCGGCGATCTGGTCATTGGACAGCCCCTGCACGATCAGGCTGACCACCTCGGCCTCACGGTGCGAGAGGCCGGCCTCCTTGGCAGGCCACTTGTCGGGACCCATGATCGGCAGGCCCGTTCCCGTGAGGGTGACGCGGTTCCCGGCGGCGATCTGCTCGATGCCGCTCACCAGCTCAGGCGCGGTCAGGGACTTGGACAGGAACCCGTGGGCGCCCGCGTCGAGGCTGTCTCGGACCGCGGCCGGGTCCGAGGTGAACGAGTAGACGGCGACCGCCCCGATGGTCGGATCCTGCAGGAGGTTCTCGAGGCGGTCGTCCTTGCCCAGGGATGAGGCGAAGGAGTCGTACAGGGCCACGTCCACCGTGGCCGAGCCGCTGGTGACCATCTCCTTCTCCACCATCTCGATCCGGTCGGAGTAGGGGGCCAGGAAGGCGTTCACCCCGGCGACGACGACGAGGTAGTCATTGACCACTGTGACCCTGATCGGCATGTGCAGAGCCTAGCAACGGACGACAACCGGCCGCGCCAGCGATTACACCCCTAAGGGTGAGGCGCGCCCGGGTGGTCCCGGGAGACACTTCGTCGTTGATCTTCCGCCTTCCGCGACAGGAGTACGAGTGCCACGGTTCAGGAATCTGAAACCCACATCGGAGTACTGGGCTTGGAGGGACGACGGAGCGTGCGTCGGGGACCCCGACCTCTTCTACAGTGCGGAGGACGAGCCCAAGGGAGTGCGTCGTCGTAAGGAGGACGCCGCCAAGGCGATCTGCTCCGGCTGCGCCGTGCTCGAGACCTGCCGGAAGTTCGCGATCGAGGCCGGCGAGCTCTACGGCGTCTGGGGTGGGATGACCGAACTCGACCGGCACAAGCTCGCCGGGCGGCAGCGGACGGGGTGAGATGAGGGGTTCCAAGCTCACGCGAGCTACCCGGGCTGGGGTGGAGCTGCAGTCCTCGTACCGACCCGCCCCAGGTGAGGATGTAGGAACGTACCACGCACTCGCGTGGGAGTCTCGACATGGCCCACGACGCCTGCCCCACCCATAAACCACCCTCGGAACTGACACTGAAAGCTCGGAACGCTCTGGTTGGCGGCCTCGTCGAGTGCTCATAATTGAGCGATCGGTGCTGGTCTCGCCTGAGCAAACGCGATCAAAATCGACCTCGCTATGAGATCGGGGTGCGCGAGGCGGCGGTCGCGACGCGGCGGAGGACGGCCGGTTCCGTGCCACCCGGTGACTGCGGGCCGGTACCAGCCGGCCCGCCACTTCCGCTGCCCGTTGTCTGAGACGTCGACGTCATGGGCATTGCTTGCCGTTGGCCCCGGCGCGCCAGCCTTGCGGCAGCGCTGCCGAGCTCCCGATCACGCGAGGGCTCAACGATGAGGTCGTCCAGTCACAGTTTGGCGGTATCAGGCCAGCGCGCAGCCGCGCGACCGGTGGCGATGACAACGACGTTGCGGCGGTGATCCAGAGTAGGGGTGCGCGCCGACTCATGTGTACTGCATGAGTGCGGGATGGATCGGCACTACTGCTAGAGGGCAGGGCCCTGAGGGGAAGGCATGCAGGAGCCGTCAGGACCTAGAAACGCCGGATCGCCGATGTCGGTCCGCCAAGCGGCGGTAACCGCTCGGCTAGTGTGGGATCTGTGAGTACCCATGAGCTCCGAGACGACGATGTCAACGTTTTGACGTCTTCGCCGCAAATCGAGTTGCCGGTGGAGAGTTATGCTGCCGCGCCGATCGTGGAAGCAATAATGTCCATCGAGGTTGAACCAAGACTGGGGCTTGAACTCGACTCTTTGGAACACGTATACGGCGATCAAGATACCTTCTCAGGCCCTACGGTGACCGCTGAAGCTGTCGGCGAAGTCCGTTACACACTTAGCGACCCCCCCACCGCCACCAGAGACGCGCATATTAAGGGGTACACGTTTGAATCAAGCGCCACGCCTTATTCGGAGGAAGGTGAGCACGTAGCGTTCTGTGGGGCGACTGAGTTCGTGTACTCCACCACTGAGAAATATTTGACCTGGGAGAGATTCCTCGCGCACGCCACGAACGCCCTTTCTAGCTATGTTGCGGCCGTCGCCCCACGCCGGATAGTAGCTGTAGGAATTAGGTACATTAATAAGATCGAACTCCCCGACAGAGTAACAGATATTCGCGACTACGTAAGAACCACTGTCGAGATCCCTTCCTTCCTGACGCAATCCGCGGTAGGATTTTTCGGCAAAATAGTCCTACCCATAGCGGAAGAGGGCACGGTCGCTATCACGACAGCCAGCCTGCCGCCGGATGGCGACGAGCCTGGCGGCGTTCAGGTTGTTTTGGATATCGACGCGCGGCGGCCCGTTGTGATTGATGTTTCGGCGGAGAGGATGGGGGATCAATTGGTGGACGAGTTGGCCTCGCTAAGGGCGGTAAAGAACTATGCTTTTGAAGCCTCTATTACGGACGCTACAAGGAGTTTGATCCGATAATGACACTAACTGATAGGGCTGCGGGGATTTCGCACCTACCGTCTTCGGAAGATAAATTCAACTCCGCGTATAAGGCGATCTTGTCAGGCTCAGGAAGTCCCGGATACATGGCAATTCGATCGGCGCTAAGTGGTAGCGAAGCGCGCGCGGATGAATTCGCTAAGTCGGTAAGGCTTGTAGTCGCCAGCGAAAACGTCTTAGATTCCGAACTCAAAACGTTTGTTTCGCGAGTGCTCATTGAAAACTATGTGAACACTCTAGGCTCGGCGGGGTCCGATGAGCGGCTTACAGATGCTTCACTGGGTCCAGAGGTGCACGAGGGGGATAGAAAAGCTTCTGCGGTGGTGGCCGGTCGAGGCATGGAAGTCGATGAATGGAAAAAGATCGCCGGCAACTTAATTGCTCGGTTGTCCGTATATCGACGTTTGGTTGAAGAAAAAACGGGATCAATACCGAGCGAGCTACTTCCCGAGGAGGACGCGGTGGTTCACGACGCCGGTTTCGATGCCCGGCTGGAGGAAAGGCTAAGTAGCGACGATCATGTAGAGCGTCGCGCGTCGGAAGGATTTGCCTCGGTCGCGTTGGATGACGCTGGACGTATGGTCGAATACCGGCCAGACGGATCTACGGTCGTACTTGACTGGTGAATCCGCGCCTAGACTTGGTCGTGGGTTGCAACGGCGCGGGTAAGTCGACACTAGTCGATCGACAATTGCAGCCGCTACTGGGTGTGCCGTTTGTAAATGCGGACGAGATCGCTAAACGCAAATGGCCGACAGACCCAGAGTCGCACTCCTACGAAGCAGCAAAGGTCGCGGAGTTAACTCGGAACCAGCTTATTGTGCGCCGCAGGTCATTCATTGCAGAAACGGTCTTTTCGCACCCGTCGAAGCTCGAACTAATTGATCGTGCCCGCGACGCGGGTTTCCGAGTGGTCCTCCATGTATTGATGGTGCCCGAACAGTTTGCAGTCGAAAGGGTCCGTCTGCGCGTGAATAGTGGCGGCCATTCTGTTCCCGAAAGCAAGATCCGTGAGCGTTACCACCGTGTGTGGCCTCTCGTTCAAGCTGCCATCCCACGCTGTGGGCAGGCAACGATATACAGCAACGAGCGCTCAAAAACGCGCGTGGTTGCGCAATATATCAATGGCATACTTGTGGACGAGCCTGATTGGCCAGACTGGACTCCGGCAACGCTCTTGCGTGGTTCGCGAGAGCTGTAAATCGCCAAATGGTCGGCGCAGGCTGGCTGGTTGACCTTGTATTCGCCGCAGTCGTGATTGCTCCCTCGAGCGGCCTGGTTGTAGCCCGAAACCGCCGCTTCCTTTCTCTGCTCGTTGGTGGACGCGCATTGACGAAAAAAGTTCCCTGCCGCGGCCGGAGTGCCAACCGGCCGTGCAGTGACCGCCCACCCCGTCAGTTCCGCCTTCCCAATGCTTGGGGGCGGACGCGGGAGAGCCGTCGTCGTCGGTGCAGTTCCCTTATCAACCTTCCGTAATCGATCCTTCACCCGCGTCCCGGTGTGCGTTAGCGTGGAGCCGAGCCTGTGAGTCGAGACCGTCCGAGCGGACGCGGGGGAGTGACCATGACGCGCCCATCGATCCGAGGCGGCGTCGCACTCGCCGTCGCAGTACCCGTGCTTGCGACGGCCGCGTGCAGCCCGCAATCGACCGCGCCTCCTGTAGTGGAGCGGGATACCATCCGCGCCCTTGACATCGTCGAAGGCCGGCAGGACGAACCCATCGAGTTGGCCGTGGACGGCGGCGCCGACGGGGTGAAGGTGACGCATCGCAGGATCACCCTCGCGCCCGGGGTCGGCACCGGTCGACACTGCCACCACGGACAACTGGTCGTGGTTGTGGAGCAGGGCGAACTCACCCACTACGCCGACGCCTACCACGGCGGCGTACACGTCTACCGCGCCGGCGATTCGGTCGTCGAAGACCCTTGGTACGTGCACGAGACGGTCAATGAGGGGTCGGAGGACCTGGTGGCTATGGTCACCCACTTCACTCCGGAGGGGATGCCGACGGAGGAGACGGATCTCGCGAAGTGTGAGCAGTAGGCAGCCGGTGTGACCAGCGACCCTCCTGCCCGGGTTACGCGTAGACCGGCGCCCACGCCGGGTCGGGGGACCGGACCTCGAGGTACGCGGTGGCGGAGTCGGTGTACGCCAGGACGAACGCCACCAGGTGGGCCCCGAGCAGCACCCACGCCGACCACAGGGTGATGTCCCAGAGCGCGGTGACCAGCGTGAGGCCTGCCGCGATCGTTAACAGCGCCCGCGCCCACCGCTCGCCGTCGCGCAGTTTCACCGCGGCCACCACCTGCAGGACTATCGCCGACACCATGCCCATCGCGATGATCGCGCCGATCCATGCGACCCCCGGGGCGGCGGTCGACACGTCCTCGGGGCCGCCGAGCGGCACGACGAACCCGAACAGGTCGGTCGCCGCCAGCACGCCTGTGATGGTGAGCGTGCTGAACAGGCCGCAGAACAGCCAGATCCACGACGCGGCGGTGACGGTCGACGGGCGGGTCATGCGGTTACCTCTCCACGAGAACGGAACAGATTGCCTATAGCGTGTACCGCCGCAGACAGGTGTCGATAGAGTGCGTCACACCTGATTTTTCCGGCGCAGCGAGGAGGGTCCCGTGCCCGCGTGGAACACGACCCGTGCGGCGGTGCGGTCCGACACCGTGGCACGCGCGACCGCGCGATGTGCCGACACGCGGCGCGGCGTGCTCGTGGTGGGGCCTCCGGGCGCAGGCGCCAGCCGGTGCGCGGCCGACATCGCCGCAGGTCTCCGCGCCGCCGGGGTCCCCGTGGTGGTGTGGGACGACCTGGATCGCCTGAGTGCGCCGCCCCGCAAGGTCCCCGATGGTGCGGTCCTGGTGGCATCGGCCAGGGTGGGTGCGGCACTGCCTCCCGGATACGACGACGAGGTGAGCACGCGCACCACCCGGCTTCCACTACGCCTGCTGACACGCGGCGAATCGGAGATGGTGGTCTCCAAGGCCGTCGGTATGCCCGTGTCGGCGCGGCTGGTCGAGGCACTGTGGGCGTCCTCGCACGGCAACCTCACGGCGCTGCGCGCGACCTACGACGACCTGGCCGCCCGCCGGCTGACCCGCCGCACCCGCGACCGGCTGGAGTTGGTGGAGGATCCCGCCACCGCGATCGCGGGCGTGGCCGTCGACCCGCACCTGTGGGTCGACCCCCGCACGGCCGCCGCGGACCTCGGCCCCCTCACCACTGCGGCCCTCGCCCGACGCATCCTGCTCGACGACCTGGCTCGGCTACACGATGACGACGTGGTGAGCGACCTCCTCTCCCGCGGGATGCTGCTCGAGCGGCACGAGGGCGGCATCGAGGTGCTGTCGGTGCAGCCGCCGGTCCTGGCCAGGACGCTGCGGGCCGGCGCCGATCACCGGCGGCGCCGCGAGGTCTACGCGGCCGTGCTCGATCGCGCTGCATGCCGTGACGCAGGCCGGGCCAGCGAGCGGGCCGACGACCGGGCCGGCGGGCGGGCTTCAGGCGAGATCACCGGCATGGCGGCTCCCTTCCAACCGGACCCGCGAATCATCCTGTGGGCGCTGGTCAACGCCCGCCCCATCGACGCGGGGTGTGTGGTGGCCGCCGCCCGCGCCGCCCTCGACGGCCACGACTACCGCACCGGGGTGGAGCTCCACGACGCCGCCCAGCGCTCCGCGCTCAACACAGCGTCGTTCCAGCAGGCCGAGCTGTCGCTGATCGCGGGCTCGTGTCTCCGCCTGCTCGACCGGCTGCCCGACGCCGCGGCGATGTTCGACCGCTCGCTGGCCTGCCTGCGGGACGATCCCGGCGGGGCCGACCACACCCGGGTGCTCATCGAGAACGTCACGGCCCGCGCGGACCTCGCGCACTACCGCGACCGCGGCCCCGAGCAGTCGCTGCCGCTGATCGCCTCAGCGCATCAGTGGCTCCCCGCCGGCCACCCGGGGCACGCGGTGCTCGACGCGCTGGCCGTGGTGCACCTGAGCTACTCGGGCCGTTACCGCGAGGCGGCCTGCGCCTACGGCGAGCTCACCGCTGATCTTCCGGCCGAGTGGGCGCGCCGCCTGGAGCCGATCCACGCCCTCGCGCTGGACGCCATGGGGCAGTCCGATGCGGCCCTGGCGGTCATCCGGCGCGTGGCCCGCCGGTCCCGCTCGATGGGCAACCAGACGTGGGCGTCGGAGGAGTTCCTGGCGGCGCTGGTGTCGGTGATGCTGCACGGCTTCGGGATCACTGCGCTGCTCACCGAGTTGGCGCCGGTCGTCGCCGTGGAGCAGGACGATTCCGTGCGCGTCGATCACGGCGTGCGACGGGTGGTCGACGCCGAGATCTCACTGGCCGCCGGTGACCTGCCGGCCGCGATCAGTGCGGCGTCCGACGCGGTGGCGATCGTCGAGGTGGACGGTCCCGAGGATTTCCTGTCCCGTGCGCTGTCGTTGTACGCGCTGGCCGCCGCGATGTCCGGGCAGGCGGCCACGGCGGAGGAGTACCTGCAGCGGATGCGCGCCATCCCGGGGTACGCCAACTCGCCGGTGGGTCCCGAGATCCGCGGCGTGGAGGCGGGGGTGCTCGTCTGCCTGGGCCGCCCCGACGAGGCGGGCGAGGTCGTCCGGTCGCTGATCGACGAGGGGCTGAACGGTGCCGCCACCCGCGCTGCCCTGGCCGGGGTCCTCACCGCGGACCCGGAGATCTGCCGGGCACTGGCCGAGGTGGACGTCACCGGCGACGTGCCGGTGCTGGTACGCGACCTGGCGGTGGCGATGTCGGCCCGCAAACCCCGGTTGTTGCTGGACGCGGCCCGCCGGGCCCGGACGTACGGGCTGCACATGGTGGCGGCGGTCGCCGCGGACCGTGCCCGCGAAGCGGCGTCGCCGGGATCGCAGTACCACTCCCAGGCGGAGCGGATGCTCGCGACCACCGAGCTGGGCGGGCCCCTTGCCGGCCTCACCCGCGTCGGTGGCCCGGCGGTCTCGGTCCCGGCCGGGGTCTCGTTGACCCGCCGCGAATCCCAGATCGCCGACCTGGTGGGGCAGGGACTGACCAACGCGGAGATCGCCGCCGAACTCCACCTGTCCAAGCGGACGGTGGAGGGGCACCTCAACCGGATCTACACCAAGACGGGTACCCGACTGCGAGGCTGAGACCACGGCGGGGCCGAGTCGGATTCGAGGTGTGCGCGTGCAGCAGTCAGAGAGTGGTCGGCAGGCCCCGGGTGATCGGGCGACCTTCTGCGAGGCCCCGGCGGCCTACATCGTGGAGACGTACTTCGTGCTCCGGATGGTGATCGCCGGCGCCGCCATCGGCCTGCCCGTGGCTCTTCTGGTGTGGGTGACCCTCGCCCCCGATTTTCCGATGATGGACTCGCTGAGCTCCTTCTACTACACGCCGGCCCGCGGGCTGTTCGTCGGCACGCTGGTGGCGATCGGGGTCGCTCTGGTGGCGTACCGCGGCTATACGCGCGGTGAGAACTGGCTGCTCAACGCCGCCGGTACGCTCGCGATCGTCGTCGCCCTGTTCCCGACCGAGGACCCGGCCTCACCCGGACTGAACGCGGTGAGCATCACCCACGCGGTGGCGGCCACGTCCTTCTTCGTCCTGGCGGCACTGTCGATCTTCTTCTACGGGCAGGAGACGATCGCCTCCATTCCGAACGCGGAGCTGCAGCGTAGCTATCGCCTGGGTTATCGGATCCTCGTGGTGCTGGTCCTGCTCTTCCCGGCCCTCGCGCTGCTCATCGCCTGGCTGATGGACTCCACCCTGTGGCTGTTCCTGGTCGAGACCGCCGCGCTCTACGCCTTCGCGATGTTCTGGATCGTCAAGACCTATGAGCTCTCGCGGTCGCATTCCCGGCGCATGCTCGTGTGATGCGTCCGCACGAAACGGTCAGCGACGTGAACGTGCCTCGGTTAATCTGAGCTCACTACTCAACGCCACTCCCATGGCCTTCCCCCTCGAGGTTCACACCATGATCCGTCGTTCCCTCACCGCTCTCGGCCTGGCGACTCTCGTCGCCCTCGGCGCCGCCCCCTCCGCCGTCGCTGCCGAGATCCCCGTCGGATCAGGGGTCATCGCCGTACCGGACATCGCGCCGATCGTCGTACCGGTCCCGATGGGATTCGACCCCGCCACCCTGCCGCTCCTGCCGTTCCCGCTGGTCTGGGCCCCGCAGTTCATGCCCGCGCCGGTCGAGAGTGCGCCCGCGACCACGCCGGCCCGTCGGCTCTCGGGCTGTCGCGAGGCGTGGGACCTCGGAGTGGCCCCCATCCACCGCGGCAGCGAGTACTACGACCCGTCGATGGACGGCGACAACGACGGCATCGCCTGCGAGCGGGACAACCGCTAGGGCTGGCTGGCTCCTGCGGCGGGCGGTGGGCGCGGTGTCCTCGCGGGGTTACGTTCCGTGCGGCGCGATCACGGCCCGCCCGCTGATCTGGCCGTCGACGAGCTGCTGGTAGGCATCCAGCGCCCGGTCGAGCGGATACACGTGGACCTCCGGCGAGATCCTGCCCGCCCGGTACAACTCCACCACCTCGTGGAGGTCCTCGAGCGTGCCCCAGTAGGTGGAGGAGAAGTCGACCTCGTAGGGCAGCTTGAAGGCGTTCCAGGCGAAGTCGTCGCCCGCCAGTCCCACCACCGTCAGCGAGCCCTGCTGGGCCACGCAGGCCGCCGCGAGCTCGAGGGTCGGGCCGGCGCCGACGAAGTCGAAAACCGCGTTGACGCCGAGCCCGCCGGTGAGCTCCCTGACCTTCTCGGCGGCGCCGTCGGTCGGGACACCGATCGCGCCATCGGCCTCCGCGGCGGCGACCGCGTCGGGCTTGGTGTCGGTGGCGTACACGGTGGCCCCGGTGAGCGCCCTGATGATCTGCACCCCGACCAGGCCCAGACCGCCCAGGCCGATGCACAGCGCGGTCGCCCCGGGCGTGGTCAGGTGGGGCATCGCGCGTTTGATGGCGTGGTACGGGGTCAGGCCGGCGTCGGCGAGCGGGGCCGCGGCCACGGGGTCGGCGTCGCCGAGGGGGACGAGGTTGCGGGCGTAGGTGGTCATGTACTCGGCCATGCCGCCGTCGCGACCCAACCCGGTGGCGAGGTAGCCCACCGACGGCACGTCCTGGCAGTACGTGTCCTGCCCGCGCGAACACGGCTTGCACCGGCCGCAGCCGATCGGGCCGTAGACCAGGTAGGCATCGCCCTTCGTGAGCCCGGTGACGCCCGGGCCCAGCTTCTCCACCCAGCCCGAGACCTCGTGGCCCAGGGTGAACGGCGGGGTGAGAAAGCCCGTGGGATCGCCGGGGAAATCGTGAAACAGGCCCACGTCGGAATGGCACGCACCGGAACCGGCCACTTTGAGCAGGACCTCGCCGGGACCGGGAGAGGGCCGGTCGACATCCTTGAGTACGGGGAAGGTCTTGAAACCCTCGAACACGACTGCCTTCATGGCTGTACACCTCGCTGACTCGCCGGAGGACGCACCAGACGAATGACGCCCATCACAAGTATCCCCCGGCTGTCCAGAGGCGCCGGCTGTCCAGAGGCGCCAGCGGGCCGGACCCCGGGGAGGGGTCCGGCCCGACGGCTCAGCGCGTGCCCCGGCTCAGGCGGAGGCGTCCCTGGCGGCGGCCTTCTCCGAGGCGTCGTCAGCGGTGGGCAGGCTGCCAGCGGCGTTCTCGAGGTGCGCGCGCACGAACCACTGGAACTTCTCGAGCTCCGCGGTCTGGCCGATGAGGATGTCCTCGGTGACCGGGTCGACGTCGCCGGCCACCGCGATGGCCTTGCGGTGGTCGGAGATCATGCCGTCGTAGACCTTGTCGAGCGCACCGAGGTGGGCTTGCGCGGTGTCCCGGCCGAGGGAGTAGTCGTCCCACGAGCGGTGATCGGCGTTCGCGCCCATCGTGCCCACCGGCGAACCGCCCAGCGTGGCGATGCGCTCGGCCAGCACGTCCGCGAAGCCGCGCACCAGCTCGACCTGCGGGTCGAGCATCTCGTGCACCGAGATGAAGTTGGGACCCACGACGTTCCAGTGCACATGCTTGAGCGTGAGGTGCAGGTCGTTGCACGCCGTCAGGCGCTTCTGCAGCGTCTCGGCGAGCGTGGCGGAGTCGGCGCTGGACAATCCTGGAACAGTGAATTGAGGCATGGCTCGACCGTAGCGGCGGCGGCTGCCGGTTGCGACCGATCGCCGCTACGGTGCGGCCCGGCGGCCGACCGGCGAACAGCCCGGCGATCAGCCCGGCGAACAGCCCGGCGATCGGCCCTGTGATCGGCCGGGGATCGGCCGTGAGGTTGACACCGTCAAGAACCAAGACAACCGTCCAAAATGTCGGATTCCGACCTACCATCGGAAGCGCCGACACGTGATGAGCACCAGCTCACCTGCCGGCCACCTCACTCGCATCGAGCGGCCCCGCGGCCCTCGCCTGAAGACAGGATTCACATGACATCACGGACCCTCCGATCCGTCGCTACCGGCGCGGCCGCGCTGCTCGTCGCCTCCGGGCTCGCCGCGGGAACCGGGGCCGGCGTCGCCGGTGCCGAGCCCGTCACCGCAGAGCCCACCGCCACAGAGTGCGCGACCTAGCAGACCGTGACGTTCAACGACGCCTCCACCCTGTGGACCGACTACCACCTCACCAAAGAGGTCGTGGGCGACGGCACCGCCGCCCCCGGCGGGACCGTGACGTTCCGGACCACCGTCAGCGGCGCCGGGGCCCTGGTCGGCCGGATCGACGACTTCCATCCGGCCGGGTTCGAGCTGGTCCGGGCGCGGGAGAGCGTCTGGTACCTGGTCGGCGGCCAGACGTGGTCGACGGTCACCGACGACGTGATCCGCGATTCCGCCACCAACTCCGTCCGCCACTCCGGGGCCGGGTGGACCACCGCCGGCAACGCCAAGGCCACCCTCGAGACCACCTACCGCGTGCCCGACGACGCGACCCCCGGCGACGTGCTCAACACCGGCGCCGCCACGACCCTCGTCCTGGCCAGCGGCCGCAAGGTCGCCAACCCCATCAACACCTGCGTGACGATCCGCGAGCCCAACCCCGCCGAAGCCGTCACCGGCAGCCTCGAGGGACTGGGTCTGGGGTCGCTGACCTCCGGCTCGAGCGCGCTGGGCGACATCGGCGCCGACCCCGCCGTGTTCTCCGCCGACCTCATCAACAACATCGACGTCGGGCAGCTGATCGGCGCCGTCGCCGGGAGCTGAGCCTTCACGCAACGAGGGCCGTGGCAGGATCGGACTCTGCCGCGGCCCTCGTCGTCGTCGTCGTCACCCCGTCCGCTCACCCCAGTCCGAACATCCTCCCGACGAGCCCGAAGACCATCACCAGCACTACCAGGACCACGATCGCCAGCAACACCACGATGCCGGCCCGCGAGTTCGACTTGGTCGGGCTCTGGCCCGTGCGAGCGCTGTCCGAGGCCAGGGAGGTGGAATCCGAGTCCGGCGTCATGGGACCCACGGGGGAGCCGCCCGCGTCGAGGTCGGGGGAGTCGCTGGGATCCGGATCCGGGGGCGTAGTCGTCATAGCCCGTGTGTACACGATTCGCCACGGGTGTGACCGCCGTGATCGAAGGGGCCCCCGTCCCCGAACGCGTGCCGGGCGAAGCGCGTGCCGATCAGTTCATGCGTGGCGGTGTCGGGGTGCAGTGCGTCGGGGAGCGGGTGCTCGTCGGCGTCAGCGGATCCGTACAGCGCGGTGCCGTCGAGATGGTGGAGGTTCTCGTCGTCCCGGGCCTCCACGATCGACGCGAGCGCGTCCCGGATGACGCGGAGAGTCAGCCGCCCCTGCGCGGTGCCCCCGGTCTCGCCCGTCGCGATGAACCGCACCTCACCCGTGTGGAAGGTGTCCGGATCGAACGCGCCGGGGCCCGGGGTGTCCTCGTGGATGCCGCAGTAGATCGGCGAGACGAGCAGCAGCGGGGTGGTGGGGTGCCCGTCACGGATCGTGTCGAGGAACCCGTGCACCGCGGGGATGAACGCGCGCAGCCGCATCGAGTCCGAGTTGGTGACGTTGATGCCCAGCTTGAGGCTGATCAGGTCGGCGGGGGTGTCGCGCATGACGCGGGCCATGAACGGGTCGACGAGCGCGCTGCCGCCGACGCCGAGGTTGCGCAGGTCCACGCCCCCGAGTCGGGCGGCGAGGGCGGGCCAGGTCCGCGCCGGCGACGTGGCGTTGGAGCCGTGGCTGATCGAGCTCCCGTGGTGGAGCCAGCGGCGCCTGTCCGTCGGCGCGGGTGTCACCGGGGCATCCGTCCGGAGTTCGACGAGGTCGACCTGCTCGTTGTGCGGCAGCCACAGCTCGACGAGTTTCTCGCCGGCGCCCAGCCCGGTGAACCGCGTGAGGTGCGGTGGGCCGGGCACGAGCTCGGTCACGCCGGTCTGGAGGTCCGTCTCGATGGCGTCGCCGCCGGTGAGCCGGTCGCTCGCGACGAGTCGGTGGTCGACCACCAGATCGATGCTCCCGCGGGGGCGGTGAATACCGCGGTAGGCGAGGCGGGTGGGGTGGGTGACCAGTTCGATGCTCTCCGCGTCGGTGACCACCGCGACCCGGACCCCGGAGGGCTGCGCCTCGACCGACAGCAACTGCGGATCGGGGAACCGGGCGCCGACCCAGACCGGAAGCCGATGCGGTCGCAGCCCGCGCGAGGTGGTCTTGAGGTACTCGTGACCGCGCAGGAGCTCGGGCGTCAAGGGAGTGCGGATCGTCATGGGCCAAGTGTCCACTACGGGCGCCGTGTGGCCGGGCTGGTGGGCGCCTGCGTTTGCCGGCGGCGGGGGCTCGGCGCGGTCTAACAGGGCTAGTGACTTGCGAGGAGGTCGGCGAACATGGCTTCGTCTGAGTCCTTGAAGTAGTGGCCGTGGGTGCGCATCACGGTCTGGATGCTGTCTGCTCCCACAAGAACGACCTCGAAACGGTCGACGTCGGCGCTGTTGCGGTACTGCGCCTCGGTGTCCTCGTAGGCGGCGACGGCCAGCTCGGTATCGGTGAACTCGTCCTGGTGGATGAGTCGCTGTTCGTCGAAGCTGTAGACCAGCAGGAAGTGAACTAGTGACTGCGACATCGAGTCCTCCCTGGTTCGGTCTTGCTCGACTGTTCTGCGGTTACGAGGCAAGCGTAGCCACACGCTCCGGCGCAACAAGGAATCGTCCAATGTGCATTCAGCCAGCGCCCATAATCGGGCATTACTCGTCGCCTGAGATCTTGGTCCAGCAGGGCAAGGCCAACAGCCGAGTCGAGTTCAGCGGCGGTAGGCCGTCGTCGAGCGGGCGGAGTTTGGCGTAGAGGTCTCTGAGCGCACGCTTGTCGGGCAGGAATTGGCCGCCAGCGGCGCGTTCGAGCACGGTGAGCGTACTGATGAGATTGATGCTCCCGACCGACTGGCCGCTGTGCCTGAGTCGACGTAGACGATCGCTCTCCCGCGATGCGCGTTCGCGACCGTCGCGGTCGTCGATGAGTACGAGCACGTCGCTTCCCGACTCGGCAGCTACCGCGGCGTGGGCAATGACCATGGTCTCCCCGAGATCGCGGGAGCGTCGAATGCGCTGGGCGAAGGGCGTACCGCTGATGCGGGTGACCGCGCGTACCAACTGGTCCGTCTCGTCGTCGGAAAGGACTTCCAGATACTTCGGCGTGAGCTTGCTCATTACCCGTCCAGCAGCTTCAAACCGAGGATGTGTGGCCTTCTGTCGCATCTCTCGCGCGACGGTTTCCGGCACGCAGAGGGAGCCGAGCGTGCCGAACAGCAGTCGTTCGCTGTGCGAGGCGAAGAAGTTCAGTCCGGGTCCGGCGTCCATGATCGGGCGCGGGGTCATACCGTCCCGCCCTCGCGCCCCTCGTCGTCGAGGTCGCTCAGGTCGATACTGACGGTGGGAAGGTCGGATGCATCGAGCGATGAGACTTCGGCCCTGCGCGGAACGACACCTGCCTGTGCCAATTCGGCTTCCACTTGCTCGGCGTCGATGCCTCTCAGTGAGGCGATGGTCTGCGCGCTGACGACCCCCTCTGCGTAACCGGAGATTGCGCGAGCCAAGAGCTTTCGCGGTGGACGCGGCCGGTCGGATTCTGCTTCCAGAGATCGGTACTGGTCGCTCCATCCGTAGCGGGCGGCGAGCGTCGGGGTAGAGAGAGATCTCCACTCCTGCTTAGTCGACTCGGTGATGTACCCGGCACGTTCCAGGTTTATCGCGGCAATCGGCGGTGACACCAGAAACCACTGCACCACCGCTGACAAGTCCGCTTCGGAAAACGACACGCGCTGACCCAGGTGAGTTTCGAGTCCCTCTTCTGGGATCAGCAGGTGTCGCGCGAATGAGTCGGCGCGAACCTCTGCCGGAGAGCGTTCGCTGAGGTCTTGACCTGCGTTCCAGTCGTCGAAAATCACATGGGCAAGCTCATGGGCGAGTGTGCTTCGTTGCCTCATTGGGTGGCGAGTACGCGCAACGCCAATGAAGATGGCGCCGCGCGACGGATCCCGCATCGCTAATCCGTGCTGGTCTCGGTCCGCGTCGAGGACGGCGACATCGATCCCCGTGGACTGCTCGATGATCGCCGCGAGATCGCCCAAGGGTTGGACGCCGAGCCCATGCCTGGCGCGGAAGTCCATCGCCGCGCGCTTGCCGGCTTGCTCGGCGGACATTCCCTCTGTGCCCGTCATATGCTCGCGAATATCGCCTGGTCGTCGAGGTAGGCGTCCAGCTCAATGAAGTGAAGTAGCTGTTCGTGCATTTGCTCCATGGCCGATCCGTTGGTGGCTCGAGCGGCGAACTGCACTCGTTCGGAGGCGTCTGAGCCAGTCAGAAAAGCAACTGTCACGCCGGTGGCGTCGGCGATCTGGATGAGCTCGGGCATTTTGGCGGCGCGATGGCCGCTGACAACCCGGCTCAGCGTCGCTTGCGAGATCCCGGTGCGGTTCTGGAGTTCTCGCTGGGAGATGTTCGCCAGCTTGAGCGCAGCTGCAATCCTCGCACCGTGGGGCAGCGTTGGCATCCGGACCCCCTCCTGAATCACTACTGCAGAACTGATTCAGTGTAGCTGAGGAGTGGCCCAGCAGTCGAGCCCGTAGGTGGCGTTATGGGCGGCCACAGAGCGACGAACTTCCAGTGCAGTCCTCCTCGTCGTCGTCGGACTCGTCACCCATCGGGGCGGTGACCGACCCGCCCGGCCCGACCGGACCACCTGAGCGCCGGCGTCACCGCGGCCGGCGCCGCACCCCGCCGTAGATCCCCTGGCGGGTGATGAGGCGCTGGAGCACGACGTCGTTGACCCGCGCGGGCACGCGCACGCCCCGGCCGGCGGGCGTGAACACGATGAGGCCGTCGCGCAGCGGACCGAGCACCGAACCCCATCGGCGCGGCGGCGGGCGGTAGGCGCGTAGCGGTCGGCCGGCGAGATGCGCCCGGAGGTTGCGCGCGAGCAGGACGTGTCCGCGGTTGCGGGCGGAGGTGCGCAGCGGGTCGGTGGCCGCGACATCCCCGACCGCGAACACCCCCGGATACCCGGTGACCTGCAGTGACGGCTCCACGGCGACGAATCCGCGGTCGTCGAGCATCCCGCCGGGCAGCCACGCCGTGTTGGGGGTGACGCGGCCGATCGCCCAGATCACCACGTCGGCGCCGGCCGGCGGTTGCCCCGTGGTCCAGGTGACGGGCCCGCCGGTGAGGTGGCGGGTGTCGTGGTCGGGAGGCAGGTCCGCACGGTGCCCGGGGTGCAGGCCCACGCCGAGGCATTCGAGGCGGGACCGCACGCGCAGCCAGACGCGATGGTGGTGATGGGGCAGCGCGGGCTCGCCGGGGAAGTAGAGGTCCACGGCCGTGTCCGGCCACCGCTCGGCGACCTGCGCGGCCGCACTCACCGCCGCCGCGCCCCCGCCGATCACCGCCACCGACCCGGCCGCCGCGAGGCGCTGGTGCGGCGAGGCGAGCTCGGCGTCGACGTTCGCCGCGCCCCGGAGGGTGGGGTGGCGCCAGAAACCGTTGGTCACCCCGGTGGCCACGACGACGACGTCGTACGGTTCCTCGGCCACTGTGCTGTCGCCCGCTGTGCCGTCCGCGAGGGTGACACGCACGAGCCGCTCGCGGGTGTCCAGGCCGGTCGCGGTGCCGTGCACGATGCGAGTGCGGTCGAGGCCGCGGAATCGGCGGTAGGCGATGCGGTAGTCCCGCTCCCACGCCTCCGGCCGGGCCAGGCGCAGGCCGAGCTCCTGGCCGCTGACGAACTCCGGCGTGGCGGTGATTCCCACGACGTCGGCATACCGGTGCAGCGCGATGGCGGTGAGGACGCCCGCGTCGCCGAGCCCGACGATCACGACGCGGGGGCGGGTCATACGCGGGCGGTGGCCTTCCTGGGCGGTCGCGGGAGGAACCGGGACACGCGCTGCACGACGTCGTCGTACTCGGGGCGGCGTTCGAGGCTGCGGCGCTCCATCATCGGGATGCTCACGCCCAGGAACATGGCGAGCATCGCGGCGGCGCCGACGAACACCCACCACGCGCCGGGCCAGGCGGCCAGGCCGAACAGGGCCATCGACAGCCAGATGCCGCACTCGCCGACGTAGTTCGGGTGTCGCGACCACGACCACACCCCGGTCTGCATGACCTGGCCCGGCGTGCGGGTGGCGAGGAAGCGGTGCATCTGCAGGTCGGCGATCGTCTCCAGGGCCAGTGCGGCGATGCCGACGGCGAACGCGACGATGTCCAACCAGCCGAGTGGCTGCCCCGCGCGCGTGGCCACCACGTAGACGGGAATGAGGCCCGCGAACACCACCAGGGTGGGGAATACGTGGATCCCCATGAGGTCGGCGACGAGGCCGAACTTCCCGGCCCGCTCGCGGACCAGCGGGTAGCGCCAGTCCTCGTGATGCATCCCTGGGAAGGTGCGGACCCAGTTGGCGGTGAGGCGGATCGCCCACGCCACCAGCACCGCCATCATGAGCCACCAGCGGACGTCGTTCACGCCGGCATCGGCGGCGACCCACCAGTAGAACGCCAGGAGCGGCGGGATGACCGACCAGTAGGCGTCGTACGTGCTGGAGTTCCCGAAGATGCGGCTGAACCCGAAGATGACCAGCGTCGCGACGATGTCCGCGATCAGCCCGTCCAGCCACAACTGCCCGGTGTCCGGACCCCACACCAGCCACGCCAACCCGGCGGCGATGGCGATGACGTACCCGACGGTGATTCGCAGGAGGGACGCGCCTCGACTCATGTCAGGAGGGTAGAGCGGCGTCCGGCTGTTGGTTGAGGTAACTGCGAATGTGGCCGGTTCGGTCTATCCCGGCGCGTGTGCGTCCAGAGGGAAATGAACGACCTCGTCGTCGTCACTTCCGAGAGAGCGGATGACGAGATTCGAACTCGCGACCCTCACCTTGGCAAGGTGATGCGCTACCAGCTGCGCCACATCCGCATCGCTTCGCAGGCTCGCTCTCGCTCACCGCGTTGCGAGAAAGAACTCTAGACCATCCCTCCGGGAGCTCGTCGGGGAGGTACCCCTCGGGCGCTCGCGTCGCCCGCCGGCCCTGGCACAAGCCAGTCGCCCGTCACCTGTCGGGGTTGGTGGCCGCCCCGTCGAGCCACAGCGTGTCGGAGGCGTCGGAGTGCGCACCGCCCTCCCCCACGTGCTTCGGATCGATCTTCGGACCCGTGGTGATGACATGGACCAGGGCCATCCCGTGTCCCCGACCCAGGTCGTAGTCCTCCTTGGAGCCACGCGAGGATCGGACCGGCCTTGGTCCCGGGGCCGAAGCCCTTCGCGGTGGCGGCATCGACCAGTTGCCGGGGAGTGAGTCCGGTCCTGGTCTCGATCGTGTCGAGGTAGGCCTGGAATGACATCGGGTTCTCCTTGCTGGTGGGTGGCGGCCGGTCGGTCAGGCGGCCGGGGTGTCCGGGGTTTCCGGGCGGACGGAGTAGGTGGCGACGATGTTGCCCGCCGGGGTCTGGGTGGAGCTTCGAAGCTGCAGCCGCGTGGTGGGTACGGAGTCGTCGAAGAGCCTGCGACCGTCACCGGTGATCACCGGGTGGATGGTCAGGGTGAGCTCGTCGACCAGCCCGGCCAGGACCAGTCGTCGGGTCGTCTCGATCCCGCCGCCCACGGCGATATCGCCGCCGGGCTGTGTGCGCAACTGCTCGAGGTACTCCGCCGGGTCGCCGGAGACGATCGTGCTGTTCCACGGCAGGTCCCCGGTCAGCGTCGAGGTGAGCACGTGCTTGCGGACCGGGTTGACCCACTGGGCGAACGGGTCGTCGGCGTAGGTGGGCCAGAACCCGGACCATTCCTGCCAGAGCGTGCGGCCCAGCACCAGGTCCGTGGTGGAGGCGGTCATCTGCTGCATGGACTGCATCTCGTCGGGGCCGAACGCGTCGAACTGCCAGCGCTCCGCGTGCTCGGACACGCCGTTGAGCGTGGAGAACATGTGCGCGGTGATCTTGCGGCTCATGATGATCCCTCCTGCGGGGTTTCGGTGGCCGGTCGAGCGGGTGCCCGTGGCCCGGGGGAGTTGCCTTCACAGGGGTAGACGGGACGGGGCGGCGAAACTGATCGGTGCCGGGGGGATTTCCTTGCCGCGCCGGTCGTCTGCAGGCCGGCGGGGTCGGGGCACCGGTTTCCACGCCTACGGCAACCGTGCGGGGAGGCCGAACTCGGAGAAGTGGTGCGCGCCGATGAAGTGGGTGATGGCCGAGATGCGGCCGGCGTCGGAGTCGAGGACGTGGATCGCGAACGGCTCCCAACGCTGGTCGCCGGCCGCGTGATAGACCGCGACGGCTGGTCGGCCGTTGGCGGAGGTGGTGATGGTGCGCGCGTTGCGGCAGACCTCGCCAGGACCGCGCCACCACCGTTCGATCTCGGCCGAGCCGCGCAGCCAGAGTTCGAACGGCGGCATGGAGAACTCGGCGTCGTCGGTCAGGAGTGTGACCAGCCGGTCGACGTCGTAGGCCTCGAACGCCGCGACGTACTGCTCGAGCAGGCCCGCGTCGACGTGCGGGTCGGGGCGGGGCGACGACGACGAGGTGTTCTCCGTCGGGTGGGGGAGCGCGATCTCGTGCCGGGACAGGGTCTTCCGGGCACGGGCGAGTGCGGAGTTGACGGACGGGAGGGTCATGCCGAGCAGGTCGGCGCATTCCGCGGCCGAGTGGTCGAGGACGTCGCGCAGAAGCAGCACGACCCGCTGCCGGGGCGGCAGGTGCTGGAGGGCGGCGACAAAGGCGAGCCGGACGGACTCGCGCACGACTGCGGTGGCAGAAGGATCAATCCCGAGGTGTGCGTCGCTCGCCGGGCCGATCCAGGTGACCTCGGGCAGGGTCGCCAACATCGTGGGGTCGTCGGGCACTGCGCCGGGTTCGGTGAGGTCCGTGGGCAGGGCCCTGCGCTGTGGAGCCCGCGTCATGTCGAGGCAGACGTTGGTGGCGATCGAGTACAGCCACGTACGCAGGGACGATCGGCCCTGGAACCCGGCGCCGTCCCGGGCTTTCCACGCGCGGAGCATGGTCTCCTGGGTCGCGTCCTCGGCCTCGGCGAAGCAGCCGAAGTAGCGGTAGCAGTAGCCGAGGATCTCGCGCCGGTAGTCCTCTGCCTCGATCGTGTGCACGGAGCTCAGTCTCCGCCGTGGCGCGGCGGTCGTGGGGTGGTTTACGCCTCGACTGACTGGTCAGCCTGCCGGGCGGTCAGCGGCAGCAGTTCGGGTCGAGCACCCCTCGCAGGGCGTCGAGGGACTCGGCGCGCGCCCGGTAGTAGACGTTCATGCCGCGACGTTCGGAGACGACCATGCCGGTCTTGCGCAGCTGCCCGAGGTGGTAGCTGACGGTGGATTCGGCCAGATCGACACCCGTCGCCAGATCGCAGGTGCACACGCCGTCGCCGTTGTCGGTGAGCAGGATCGACACCAGCTTGAGGCGGACCGGGTCGGCGAGGGCCTTGAGGCGCAGAGCCAATTCGAGGGCGGCGGCATCGTTCATGGGGGCGGCCGACACCGAGTCGCAGCAGATCGGCCCGCTGACGTCGATCACGGGGAGCGCTTTGGGCATGAACAGAGTGTAGCGACCCTCTTGACATATATCGAAGAGCAGGAGCATTCTGGTGGAGCAAACCGATTCGATATATGTCACACAGGTGGAGGCCGCCATGTCCCGTGTTCAACTCGCCCTCAACGTCGACCGCCTGGACGAGGCCGTCACGTTCTACTCCAAGCTCTTCGGGGTCCAGCCGGCCAAGCTCAAGCCCGGCTACGCCAACTTCGCGGTCACCGAACCGCCGCTCAAGCTCGTCCTGCTCGAGAACCCCGGCAAGGGTGGCTCGATCAACCACCTCGGGGTGGAGGTCGAGTCCTCGGAGAAGGTCCACGCCGAGATCGCGCGCCTGACCAACGAGGGGCTGTTCACGGACGAGGAGATCGGCACCACCTGCTGCTTCGCCACCCAGGACAAGGTGTGGGTCACCGGGCCGGCGGGGGAGAAGTGGGAGGTCTACACCGTCCTCGCCGACTCCGAGACCTTCGGCACGAGTCCCCAGCACCTCGACGGCCCGGCCGGTGCCGATCCGGTCGACCCCGACGGCGGCGTGTGCTGCGGCACGGCAGCCGCTTCCACCGAGCCGGGCGCCCAGGCGCCAGCGGAGGCCGTCAACAGCTCCTGCTGCTGACCGCAGACCGGGCAGCGCCGATCACCTTCTTCAACGTTCTTGTCGGACCCGCGCGATACAACTGGGGTGGTCCATCGAAGGAGGCCATCATGTCTGAGGCGTTCGACGTCCGAGTGGTCGGAAAAGAGCTGCACATCGGTCCCGTACGGATCGGGTTCCAGCGCACCTTGCGTATCCCCGAGGACGGGCTTCATCCCCTGCCGCCGGGTTTCGGGTTGTTCCCGATCCGGAGGGTTCAAGATTACCCTGACACCGCCCCGGCGGAGTGGCTGGCCCGCGGCGGCGTCATGCTCCCCGTCTACCAGCGTGAGGCCATGTGGATCTCGCTGGACAGCAGCGAGCCGGCTGCGCTGCAGGTGGGCATCGGCAAGGTGTGCGCCATCAGCGGCGAGGAGTGGGACGAGTCCCTGTCGCAAGACCCGCAGAACTATACGTCGTTGCCGGATCAGCCCTGGCTGGACGGGATCAACGCCGGCGACGGGTTCATCCGCCAGTTCGTCGCAGTCCCCTTGGGCCTGGGGGCGACGGTGGAGGGACAGGTGACTGGCCGCGAGGAGCACGGTGGCGTGCAGTTGCGCGCAGTCGGCCTGACGACCGCCGCGCTCGAGAACTGGGGACAGTCGTACGACGACGACTTGATTTGCTACAGCGGCATGCCGCTGACAGAGAGTGCACCGGCCATGGGGCTCGGGGCCGGTGGTCGGATGCGCCAGGAGGTCTACGAGGACGACCGCGATCTGGGCGACTACGACGTGTCCAGGTCCGGGCGGGTCTTCGTGCACCTTTGCTCGGCAGCGCAGTGGACGGAGATCACGGGGGAGGTGCCGCCTGCGACGCCCGTCGACCGAGACGCCTACACCGAGGCAGGTCTGCCCTGGTTCGACTACTTCGAAGCTGATCGCGACGATCTCGCCCCTGCCAAGGCGCTCAAGCGCGTCAAGTCCGTCGGACAGGCGCTGGGCGGCGACGAGGACGCGCATCCCCCGGTGCCGCCCGAGAGCATCGTGAAACTCAAGCACCCCTCGGGAGACACCGTGGAAGACGGGGCCTGGTAATTCCCGAGCCCGCGAGCCCGCGCCGATCGCCTCCGGCCTCGATGTCGAGAACCCGCGAACTGTTCCGTCTCCCCAGTGAAGCGACCACACTGGGTCGCACAGCACGAGGAGGTTCAGTCATGGCCAAGTACCTGTTGCTCAAGCACTACCGCGGCTCCGCTCCGGAGGAGCCCACCTACCCGCCGCTCGGCGAATGGGACTCCGAGGACGCCGCCGCCCACTTCCAGTACATGGAGGACTTCGCGAACCGGCTGCGGGACTCCGGGGAGTACGTGGACTCCCACGCACTGTCGGAGTCGGGGACGTGGGTGCGGTACGACGGCGAGGGCCGCCCGCCGCTGACCGACGGCCCGTTCGCTGAGACCAAGGACCTGATCGCCGGCTGGATGATCATCGATGTGGCCGACTACGACCGGGCCCTGGCGCTCGCGTCCGAGCTGTCCGCGGCGCCGGGCCCGGGCGGCGAACCGATCCGCGAGTGGCTCGAACTGCGGCCCCTGCTCACCGCTCCCACGGAGATCGAGGACTGACCGCGGCCGGTCCGCCTCAGTCGGCCCAGCGCAGGCCGAGCAACTCCATCGCGCGGTTGAGGTCTGCGTCACCCGTTCCGAGACCCGCGTTGTCGAAGCGCGGCGCCAGGATGGCCGACACGTCCCCATCTCGGGAGCGTTCGAAGATCGCCCACAAGGTGAGGTCGTCCCCGTGTCGGGAGGCGAATTCGATTCCGTCGAGTGGGACGTCGTCTACGTCTGTGACCCCGTGGAGCCAGGAGGCGATTCCCCGTGTGAGGGTGCGGGGTCTCGCGTCCCTGATCGCCGCAGCATCGAGGTCGTCGAGCCCGAGTCCGAGGGCGGTCATTCTAAACCTTGCTCGCAGAGCGGCCAGCGAGCGGTGATCACCAGGAACGGCAAAGCTGCCTGACATCATCGCTGTTCCACTGCATCGCACCTCGCACCAGTCGGGTGGAATCGTGCCCGCCTCGATGGTCGGAAATTCGTCTTCCCCGTCGACTTCTATCTCCGCGAGGTCGTCGGACACCCGCGAGCTGGGCCTGAATCTCGCGAGGAGCTCCAGAAGGCAGGCGAGCCGGGTCTCGCCCACGTAGAGGGTCCGCCAGGAGCCTCCGGGGTCGTCCCACCGTCCATCGAATCGGCCGTCCTCGGCGTAAGCCCAATCGGTCCACTGCCACGGTGTGGGAGCGAATCCCACGCGGTGAACTGTTATGGCTGTGTGTCTCCGGACGACTATGTCGCCGGCGTCGGTACGGACTACGGTCTCGCGGCTCATCCGACCGATACGAATTGACGCGCGGCGGCGAGCACCATCGGGCCGGTTTCTCCGACGTCACCATCGCGGAGCAGCAGAGCCGGGGCCCTGTCATCGAGAAGCGGATTGAGTCCTTGCATCCACGCCTGGGCGACCGCCGGGGAATCGCGCTCGCAGATCATTCGAGCGATCCGGTAGGCGATTCGAAGCCGTTCCACGGTTTCCGGCCCGGCGATCTGTCGGGTGCCGTCGGCCCATCCCCGTACCGCACGGGTTTCTTTGACCTGCCCCAAGTAGGCGACCAACCGATCACCCAGGAGTGGCCGGAGTGCACCGACGAGTTCGGCGTTCGTCATCCGGTTCGCCTCTTCGTACGCGGCGAGATCCGGCCGCCGATGAAGTATCGCCATCGTGATGCTCCCTGACGTGTGGGCTGTCACTGCTGAATCCCACCTTGTTTCCCACATCGTATCCCCAGCAGGTCCCAGTGACCATCCCCATTGTGGCGTCGGGCACCCCGCACTGGCCGGTGGTTCGACCGGGAGCGCGGGCGTACCGTGCGGGCATGACCAACCCGGACGCGACCACCCCGATGCCCGACGAGAACCAGAACCGCGCAGAGGAGACCCTCGGTTCGCCCGTCCCCGAGGGCCGGACCGCCGACGGCAGCTCGGTGCAGCGTGACCCCGACGACTGGGTCACCGGCGACGAGCCCATGACGGAGGCGCAGAAGAGCTACCTCGACACCCTCGCCCGCGAGGCCGGTGAGGAACTCCCGACGACGCTGACCAAGGCCGAGGCCTCCGAGCACATCGACCGCCTGCAGAAGAACAGCCCGCGCACCGGCCACGCCTAGACGCACCGGTGCCATGACCGCCCCCGACCTCCGGACGCTGACGCCGCAGGTCATCGGCATCCTCATCCGCCGCGGAGCCGACTTCGCCACGGCCGAGGACGCCGTCCAGGAGGCGCTCATGGAGGCGCTGCGCGTCTGGCCGGACGACCCGCCGCGCCTGGCTGACCGCCGTGGCCTGGCGCAGATTCCTCGACATCGTCCGCTCCGAGGGCGCCCGTCGGCGTCGTGAGCAGCGGGCTGCGGAGGAACAAGGGCTGTGCTCGTTGTCGTCGTCGTTGCTCGTGCCTCCGGACCCCGGTGACGACACCCTCTGGCTCTACTTCCTGTGCGCCCACCCGTCGCTGCCGATGCCGTCGGCGATCGCGCTGACCCTCCGCGCGGTGGGTGGGCTGACCACCCGCCAGATCGCGCGGGCGTTCCTCGTGCCCGAGGCGACCATGGCGCAGCGAATCAGCCGCGCCAAACGCACCATCGCCGGCGAGCGCCTCGACCGGCCCGGCGACGTGGCCACCGTGCTGCGGGTGCTGTACCTGGTGTTCAACGAGGGCTACACCGGCGAGGTCGACCTCGCCGAGGAGGCCCTGCGCCTGACCCGGCACCTGTCGGCGGCCATCGACCACCCCGAGGTGCGGGGCCTGCTCGCGTTGATGCTGCTGCACCACGCGCGCCGCGCCGCGCGGTTCAGGGGCGGCGGGGCCGGCCGTGACAGCAACGACGACGACGACGGCGACGACGGCGACGGCGACGACGACGAGCTCATCCCCCTCGCCGAGCAGGACCGCACCCGATGGGACGCGCGAGCGATCGCGGAAGGTGTCGCGATCCTGCAGGCAGCGCTCGCACGCGACCAGCTGGGGGAGTGCCAGGCGCAGGCCGCGATCGCCGCTCTGCGCGACAACCCCGCGGCGCGGCTCGGGCGGGCCGTCGCGGTGGGCCACGCCGTCGGCCCGCACGCCGGCCTGGCGGCGCTGGTCGACCTGCCGGAGTCGCTGCCCCGGCGCACCGCCGCGCAGGCGTACCTCCACGAACTGGCGGGGGACACCGGCGGGGCCGCCGGGCTCTACGGCCGCGCCGCCACCGAGGCGACGTCGGTGGCCGAGCGCCGGTACCTGGCCCGCAAGGCAGCCGAGCTGCGGCGGGCGGAGTCCTGAGACCCGTACCGGCGGCCACGTTTCCAGCATGTTTCGAGTCGGCCCAGCCCCTCGCTGCGGGCGACCGCGCGGCCTAGAATTCGCTGGAGAAGGCGAGGTGCCCGCGATGACTCTTCAGAACCGGACGGCGTCACGGAGATCCGTGTCCGAGGACACCGCGGAGCGTGCCCTGCGGGATCTCGACGACCGACACCTCACCGAGGTCATGCTGCGGGAATTGAGGCGGCGCAGGACGTTCGCCAGGGTGGCCGACCAGGTCGACGGAGCCCTCCGGGCAGCGCGCTTCCCGATAGGGGATCCGTTCTGGCCGCCCGCCGACCCCGCCGCTGCCGCCCGTCGGGCGATGATCGCCTCCGCAGTGCACAGCGCCGTGCTGCAGGTACCCCACGCCTGCTCCACCGAGGCATGCGAGATCCTCATCGAGCGGGGCGTGGTCCCCGGCTCCACACCCGCAGATGCGCTGCGGACCTTCGCGAGGGACGGCCGGCTCATCGTGCTCCGCGGCGACCGACGCTGGGTCTACCCGCGGTTCCAGCTCGACCACTTCGACCCGCGCGACCCGGACAACATCGTCGCCATGATCAACCGGATGCTCGACGCCGGCCACTACCCCGAGGCCGCCACCGCGTGGTGGACAGCGCCGGCCGACTCGCTGCCGGACCGCCGCTCACCCATGGGGTTGCTCGGACAGGACCACGCCACCCTGCGGGAACTCGCGGCCATGTACGCGGCCGCGGCTGAGCTCTGATCGGTGAGGCCGCGCGGGCACACGTCCGCGGCGGAGGTGGCTCCGAATCCCTCCTGATCGCCGGCCTGGCCACTCGCCTAACCCCCGGCGGTCAGGCGGCAGCGCTCGCGGCCGCCGCGTACGTTGGGCCACACCTACACGCCCCCGACCGAGGAGATTCCCGAATGTCCGATGCGCTCTACACCGTCGAAGCCCTCTCCACCGGCGGAGGCCGGGACGGGCACGTCGCCACCGCCGACAAGGCCGTGGACCTGGAGATGGCCCCGCCGAAGGAACTCGGCGGCTCGGGCGAGGGCAACAATCCCGAGCAGCTGTTCGCCGCCGGGTTCGCCGCCTGCTTCCACTCCGCCCTGCAGAGCGCGGCGCGGGCGAAGAAGGTCACGATCAACGGCTCGTCCGTGGGCGCGCGGGTGTCACTGGTGCGCTCGGGCGAGGAGAGCATCGACATCGCCGTGGACCTCGAGGTCATCATCCCCGACGTCGAGGCCGAGCAGGCCGACGAACTCGCGAAGCTGGCCCACGAGCTGTGCCCGTACTCCCGGGCCACGCGGGGCAACATCGAGGTGACCGTCTCGGTCGGCGAGGACTGAGGCCCGGCCCCGACAGTGCGCCGCTCGGGGCGTGGGCTAGGTGAACGGGCTACGAGAGCGTGCGATCCGTCAGCCACCAGGTCACGGCGCGGTTCACCGGCTCGCGCGTGGACCCGTCGCCCAGGCGGGGCACGTCGAACCACACCCGTAGAGGCGGCCCACCGATCACGGGCACGTCCACGAACTCCAGCGAACGCTGCCTCGAGTCGAAGTCCCACCTGTTGATGGTCGAACACGAGATGACCGGCACGAAACCCGTCGCACAGATCACCTCGGCGCGCGTCTCGAGCGGGGTCAGGACCCTCGTCCCCGGGATCGCCGGGTTCCAGAACGCCGGGTCCTCCGGCCCGAGCACGTCGCTGACGACCTGCGGCATCCCGCGGGGCATTGGAGGCGCCGCGGCGGGCAGTCCCGCGGCGTCCGGGTCGGCGGCAGCGGTGGCGGTGCCGAGCGCGCTCACCGCGCCGGCCAGGGCGACCGCGAGGCCGAGACGACGACACGCGAAATGGGGCAGGGGCACGGCAACTCCTGGGTGGGTGAGAGAGGCCCCACGCTAGCAGCGGGGTCGCGCGACCGGTTCGGCCTTCCGCGAGGCGGCGGCGCTTCGATGAGGGGTTGCACTCGTCGTCGTCCCCGTCGTCGTCGTCCCGTTGTCGTCGTCCCTCCACAGGCCGGCATGGTCAGCGCCGCGCCGGACACACACGGCAGAAGAACGATGGAGCGCCGAATCTCGATGCCGTTCGCTGATAACGTTCAGGTAGCCGACCGGAGCCCCCTTCGGTCCGAGCAGACTCAGGGATCAGTAGGTATGCCCCACAGACTGACCAGATCGTGCATCTCGATACTCACCGGTGTCTGCGTCCTCGCCACGGCCGCGTGCAGTCCGGACGATCCGACGGCGGAGTCGCCCGAGGTGAGGACCGTGAACCCGACCGAGCCGCTCCTGCCCGCCTCGACGATCGCGGGGTCGCAGCCCTTCCTGGCCGTCGACATCGTGCAGGGCCGACAGGCCCGCCCCGTCGACCTACAGGTCGACGGCGGCGAGGACGGCGTCTCGGTGACCTTCCGCGAGATCACGATCGAGCCCGGGGCGAGCACCGGCGAACACTGCCACCACGGATCCCTGATCGCCGTCGTCAAGCAAGGCGAACTCACGCACTACTCCGATCGCCACCCCGGCGGCTCCCGCATCTACCGCGTCGGGGACTCGAACATCGAGGAAGCGGGCTCGATCTATGAAAGCCGGAATCACGGTACGGAGGACGTGGTTCTGATGGCGACCTACGTGACCCCGGTCGGCAAGGAGCTCCTCGAGACGGACCTGACGAAGTGTGAGGCGTGAGCGGCCTGCTCGTCGGCTGAGGGGTCAGCGGGGGTCAGCGGGGGAGCTGCCCGTCGTCGATCTTGATGACGGTCCCGGTGACCGCCTCCGACGCGTCGGACACCAGGTAGAGCAGCGTCGAATCGATCTGCTCGGGCTGGCCGAGGCGCTGACGGGGGAGCCCGGGCGCGATGTCGCCCACGCGGGAGAGCATGCCGTCGGTCATCTCCGAGGCGAAGACCCCCGGGGCGATCGCATTGACGTTGATGAACCTGCGCGACCACTCCACGGCGAGGGTCTCCGTCATCCGACTGACCGCTGCCTTGGTGGTCGAGTAGAGCGCCGCGCCGTTGCCGTCGTACTGGTAGGCGCTCATCGACGTGATGTTGACGATCCGGCCCGGCACCCCGGCCTCGATCAGGCGGCGCGCCACACCGGTCGCCATGAGCCACGGGCCACGGACATTGGTGTCCAGCACGGCGTCGACCAGCTCCAACGACATCTTGTGCGCACGCTGCGCGTCCGGGATGCCGGCGTTGTTGACGAGGATCTGCGGGAGGCCGATCTGCTCGGTGACTTCGGTGAGGCAATCCTCGATCGAGGCGGGATCGGTGACGTCGAGCCGGACGCCGTGTGCCTTGCCCCCGCTCCGGCCGATGGACTCGACGACCTCCCGGATCCGCTCGGCCCGCCTCCCGGTGACGACCACAGTCGCGCCCGCGCCTGCGAGTACGTGCGCGAACCTGGCACCGAGTCCGGCCGTCGATCCGGTGACGATCGCGACGCGACCCGTGAGGTCGTCAGCAGTCATGGTGGGGTCCTATCGGTTGTGGGCCCGAGAGCGGCCGGGGTCAGGAGAAGAGGTCGGGCAGGCCGTCGGACACGCGGTCCGGGAACTCCGGCTGCTCTTTGGCGAGGAACGCGGTGACGCCGGCGCGCACATCGGCGGACTCACCACGGGTGTAGATGCCGATCGACTCGGCGCGGTGGGCGACCTCCGGACCGGGCGCGCCGAGCATGCGCCACAGCAGCTGGCGGGTCAGTGCGGCCGACACCGGCGACGTGCCCCGCGTCATCTCGCGCGCGACCTCGATGGCGCGCGGGAGAACCTCATCGGCGGGCAGCACCTCGCTCACCAGCCCTTTCTCCAAGGCCTCGGCGGCGAGGATCGTTTTGCCGCCCACAGCCCATTCGATCGCGGTGGAGATCCCCACGATGCGGGGCAGGAACCACGTCGAGCACGCCTCCGGGACCAGGCCTCGGCGCGTGAACACGAACCCGAACTTGGCGGTGTCCGCGGCGATGCGTACGTCCGTCGGCAGGGTCATGGTCACCCCGACCCCCGCGGCCGACCCGTTGATCGCCGAGATGACCGGCTTGGTCATGCGGGAGATGCGCAGCGCGACCTGACCGCCGGTGTCCGGCGGGGCCTCGCCGGTGTCGACATCGGGATCAGCCGCGAACGTGTCGCCCCCGCCCGAGATATCGGCCCCCGCGCAGAACGCCCGGCCCGTGCCGGTGAGGACCACAGCACGCACATCGTCGTCCGCATCGCAGTTGTCCAACGCGGTGATGATGTCCGTCAGGTTCTCGTAGGTCGCCGCGTTGAGCCTGGCCGGGCGGTTGAGTCGGATCACGGCGATCTCGCCGTGGCGATCGAGGATGACCTCGGGCTGGTCGGGCGGGTTCTCGGAAGCCTGATCCGGCGAGGGCTGCATGAGATCGGACGTTACCTGCGCCGAGCAGCGGCGCTGGCCGGATCGACCACATCTTGTCGCGGGCGGCGTGGGCCGGTTCGGCTCTCTCCGCAACTGCGGGTCGTCGGCGGTCGCCAACCTCGTCGTCGTCGTCGTTGTCGTCGAGACCTCCGGTGCCGGGGCGGCCCCAACGCGAAGAGCGTTCCGCGCACCTGACTCTCGCAGAACGTGCGCGGAACGCTCTTCGCGACGGTGGGCTGGGTCGCGGGGCGTGGGGTGGCGCGTGGGGTCAGAGCATCTGGCGGAGCATGTACGGCAGGATGCCGCCGTGCTCGTAGTACGCCTCCTCCGCCGGGGTGTCGATGCGGACCTTCGCCGTGAACTCGACCGCCGAGTCGCCCTCGCCGGCCCGGACCGTCACCTCGTCCGGAACGTCGTCCCGGCCCTCGAGCCCGGTGATGGAGAACACCTCGTCGCCCTTGAGGCCGAGACTCTCGGCGGACTCGCCCTCGGGGAACTGCAGGGGCAGGACACCCATCCCGATGAGGTTTGAGCGGTGGATCCGCTCGTACGACTGCGCGATCACCGCCCGGACCCCGAGCAGGGACGTCCCCTTGGCCGCCCAGTCCCGCGACGACCCGGACCCGTACTCGGCGCCGGCGATCACCACCAACGGCACGCCTTCCTCGGCGTAGCGGTTCGAGGCGTCATAGATGCTGGTCTGCTCACCGCTGGGGAAGTGGGTGGTGACCCCGCCCTCGGTGCCGGGCGCCAACAGATTCCGCAGCCGGACGTTGGCGAACGTGCCACGGATCATCACCTCGTGGTTGCCGCGCCTCGACCCGTACGAATTGAAGTCCGCCGGCTCGACCCCCTGCTGCTGCAGGTACTCGCCCGCGGGCGAACTGGGCTTGATCGCCCCGGCCGGTGAGATGTGGTCCGTGGTCACAGAATCGCCCAGCAGCGCCAGGACGCGGGCGTCGGTGATGTCCCGCATCGGCTCGGGCTCGACCGCCATTCCGTCGAAGTACGGCGGCCGGCGGATGTAGGTGGAGTCCTCGATCCAGTCGAACTTGTCACCCCCCGGCACGTCCATGCCGCGCCAGTTGTCGTCCCCGTCGAAGACGTCGGCGTAACCCTTGGTGAACATGTCGGCCTCGAGATTGGCGTCCACGACCTCCTTGATCTCCGCCGAGCTGGGCCACACATCACGGAGGTAGACCGGCTCGCCGTCCGAGCCCGTTCCGAGCGGGTCCTCGAGCAGGTTCTTGCGCATCGTCCCGGCCAGTGCGTAGGCGATGACCAGCGGCGGAGACGCCAGGAAGTTCATCTTGACCTCCGGGTGGATGCGGCCCTCGAAGTTGCGGTTGCCCGACAGGACCGCGGCGACGTTGAGGTCCTTGTCATTGACCGCCTTGCTCACCGCCGGGGTCAGCGGCCCGGAGTTGCCGATACACGTCGTGCAGCCGTAGCCGACCAGATCGAACCCGAGCTCCTCCAGGTACGGGGTGAGGCCGGACCGGTCGTAGTAGTCCGTCACGACCCTCGACCCGGGGGCCAATGTCGTCTTGACCCACGGCTTGGGCTTCAGACCCCGCTCCACGGCCTTCTTGGCCAGCAGCGCCGCACCGATCATCACCGAGGGGTTGGACGTGTTGGTGCACGAGGTGATCGCCGCGATGACCACGTCCCCGTGGTCGAAGATCACAGGCGACTCGTCGCCGTCGATCATGATCTCCGCCGGATCGCTCGGCCACCCGAGCTCGGCGTTGGCGGTCAGCTGCTCCTCGGAGTAGTGGCGGGGAGGTTCGTTCTTCGCCGTAGTGGAACCGGGGGAGACCGGGTCGCTGGCGGGGAAGGAGTCCGCCGAGGCGTCATCCAGACTCCCGTCGTCCTTCTCCGACCGGTTCTTCTCCTCGTCGAGATTGCCCAGCACCACGGCCGGCGCATCACCCAGCGCGATGCGGTCCTGCGGCCGCTTGGGTCCGGCGATCGATGGCACCACCGTCCCCAGGTCCAGCTCGATGACCTCGCTGTACTCGGCCGGGTTGTCCGGGTCGTGCCACAGGCCCTGCTCCTTGGCATAGACCTCGACCAGCTCGATCTGCTGCTCAGACCGACCGGTCAGCCGCAGGTAGTCCAGCGTCTCGTCGTCCACGGGGAAGATGGCGCAGGTCGAACCGAACTCGGGGCTCATGTTGCCCAGCGTGGCCCGGTTGGCCAGCGGGACCGCCGCGACGCCCGGGCCGAAGAACTCCACGAACTTGCCCACCACGCCGGTCTGGCGCAGCAGCTCCGCGACGGTGAGGACGAGATCGGTGGCCGTGGTGCCCTCCCGCAACTCGCCGGTCAGCTTGAGCCCGATGACCTGCGGGATCAGCATGCTCATCGGCTGGCCGAGCAACGCGGCCTCCGCCTCGATTCCGCCGACGCCCCAGCCCAGCACGCCGAGGCCGTTGACCATCGGCGTGTGGGAGTCGGTACCGACGAGGGTGTCCGGGTAGGCCTGGGTCATACCGTCGGTCCCCTCGCGGGTGAAGACGACCCGCGACAGGTATTCGAGGTTGACCTGATGGCAGATGCCGGTGTTCGGCGGGACCACCACGAAGTCGGCGAACGACTCCTGTGCCCACCGGAGCAGCTGGTAGCGCTCCTGGTTGCGGCCGAACTCCAGCTCGGCATTGACCTCGAACGCATCCGGGCGACCGAAGACGTCCGCGATGATCGAGTGGTCGATCACGAGCTCGCCGGGGATGAGCGGATTGATCTTCTTGGGGTCGCCGCCGAGGTCGGTGATCGCATCGCGCATCGCGACCAGATCGACCACGCACGGCACCCCGGTGAAGTCCTGCATCAGCACCCGGGCGGGCGTGTACTGGATCTCCCGCTCCGGCGGGGACTGGGGCGTCCACTCCCGCAGTGCCTCGACCTGCTCGGCCGTCACCACGCGGCCGTCCTCGTTGCGCAGGAGATTCTCCAGCAGGACCTTGAGGCTGTAGGGGAGCGGGACCGCGGTGGAGACCTGATCGAGTCGGTAGACCTCGTAGTCTACGCCCCCGACTGCCAGCGAATCCCTCGAACCGAAACTGTTGACACTCATGATCGGCCCTTTCGTAGAGGTGCCGGTGCGGCCCGTGCTAGTGACGAGGATCACCGGCGTTGTTGCCGACCCTACTCCCGAAAACCGGAAGTTATAAGGCGTCACGCGTACCCGGGCTGGGGCTCGAGAGGGTCCCGCGCACCCGCTTGTCGCGGGGTGTGCGCGGGACGCTCTTCGGCAACGGTCAGCGTGGTGTCGCGGCGGGGGAGTCCTCTGACACGCCGCGCGTCCGCCCGCGACGGAACAGCGGCTCGAGCTGCGCGTCCTCCTCGGCGGTGGCGATGCGGAACGGAGGCTCGGCCGGTGTCGGCGGGCTCTGGCGCTCGTGACCACGCGTGGCCCGCAGGCTCGCCACGACCGACACGGTGAGGATGGTCGCGATCACGGCCAGCGAGATGGGGGTCGGAATGTAGAAGACGTCGATCTTGAGCAGCATCTTCGCGCCGACCCACATCAGCACCAGTGCCAGCCCGATCTTGAGGTAGACGAACCGGTGGACCAGATCCGCCAGCAGGAAGTACATCGCGCGCAGGCCCAGGATCGCGAACGCGTTGGCCGTGAAGACCAGGAACACCTCGTCGGTGACCGCGAAGATGGCGGGAATGGAGTCGACGGCGAAGACCACATCGGTCGTCTCGACCAGCACCAGCACAGCCAACAGGGGAGTGGCCATGATCAGCCCGCCCTTACGGACCAGCAGCCGCTGACCGTGGAACGTGTCCGTCATGGGCACCAGCCGGCGGAAGGCCGCGAGAATGCGGGACTGGTCCGGGTTGAGGTGCTCGTCGCGCTGGCGGATCATGCGAAAGCCCGTGTACAGCAGGAATGCGGCGAAGATGTACAGGATCCAGGAGAAGTTCTGGATGAGCAGCGCGCCGCCGGCGATGAAGATGCCGCGGAATACCAGCGCGCCCAGGACGCCGAGGAACAGGACCCGGTGCTGGAACTGGGCGGGCACCGCGAAGTGGGCGAAGATGATCGCCCAGACGAAGACATTGTCCACTGCCAGGGACTTCTCTATGAGATACCCGGCGAAGTACTGCTGGCCTAAGTCCGCGCCCCAGACCGCCCAGACGATCGCGCCGAAGCCGACGCCGAGGGCGATCCAGACGGCAGACCACACCGCGGCTTCCCTGACGCCGATGACATGTGCTTTGCGGTGGGCGACGAGGTCGATGGCCAGCATCACGACGATGAAGGCGATGACCGCGAGCCAGAGCCAGAGAGGGGTGTGCATTATCGGGGACCTTTCGATCAGTGGGTGATCGAAGGTCTCTCCCGGCCTGGTCGGCCCGCGCCGCCGGGCCCGAGGGCCGGAATGACGACGACGCGTGTGAGGGATACTCCCCTTCTGGTGCTGCAAGGTTAGCGGCACCGGCAGGGCGGCGCAACGGCGGATTCGTCACCTTGGCTGCACCCCTTGCCGGTTCGGCACGCTCCGCGCCCGGCTCAGGCGCGGAGCGCAGGGTCAGGCGACCTCGTCGTCGTCACCCACCGCTTCGCCGTCGCCGTCGTCGGCGGGGAGCTCGATGGCCTGCTCGGCAACGTCGGCCGGATTTGCCTCGCGGAAGGGGTCCTCGACGGTCACCTCGGGCTCGTACTCCTCGGGTGCGGTGACTGAATCCGGGCCCGGGGTGTACTCGTCCGGGTCGATACGGTCCTCGGCGATCATCTCGTCCTCCTCCTGGCGCAGGGGCGTGTGCCTCCACCTCTAGCAGCCTCCCGCGAGCGGCGCCAGGGGCGGCGGCAACGAAAGATCGTCTCGCTGGCATCGTCCCGGGTCGAAAGCCTGTTGTGGTCGATGCTTCGGGGGGATCTTGCGGCGTGGAGGGGGCCTGTTGCGACGAGTCCACCTTGCTGGTTGAGGGCTTCTGCGCCAGTCAAGAGGGCTGGGCCTCGGGTGGCGAAATGTCCTGATTCAACCCTTGCGTACTCGAATGTGTGTGCGTACTGTAGAACACAGATTCGATACCGGGTAGGCGGCGCACGGGCAGGGGGTGGGGCACATGGGCGGGAACGCAGACGCCGCGACCGGTGGCCCGTCCCCGTCTGGTGGCTCGCCCTCGTCCGGTGGCCCGTCCCCGTCTGGTGGCGGCGCCGGTTCCGCGGCGCCCGTGTCGCTGTCGGGGTTGCGGGCGGCGGCGCGGGAGGGGTGGATGGGCGAGAATCGTGCGGCGGCGCGCCGGTTCGTGGTCTGTTACGAGTTGTTTGTCGAATGCCAGCGCCGGGAGGAGTCCGGTGCGGGCGGCGGTGAGTGTCGGCCCGGTCATGCGGTGCTCGATCCGATCGATGTTGCGGCCGGGTACGTGGTGTCGGCGATGGCGATCTCGACGGGCCGGGCCGAGCGGATGATCACCTTCGCCCTCGATCTGCACCTGCGGTATCCGGCGATCCTGTCCGCGATGGCGCAGGGGCGGCTGGATCTGCAGGCTGCGAATATCCTGGCCTCGCAGATGGCCACCGTCCACGTCGATGTGCTCGAGGCGGTGCAGCGGCAGGTCGTCGAGGAGTATCTCGCCGCGATCGAGGGCGGGGTGCGCCTTGGTGAGAAAGCCATCCGCGGCAACGTCGATGCGATCATCGCCCGCTACGACGCCAACGGGATCCGCCTGCGCCGTCAGGAAGCGGCCCGCACCCGCGGGGTGCGGTTCCACAAGGGCGTCGATGGCATGTCCAGCGTCTCGGCGATCCTGGCCACCGAGGAAGCGGCCGTCCTGGCCGAGGCCCTCGACCAACGCGTGAAAGACCACAAGTACGCCGACGCCCAAGCCGACACCGCCAACCCCGGCGCCGGCGCCGACCCCGGCGGCGGCGCCGGCGGCGCTGGCGAGGTCGAGGTCGAGGTCGAGGATTACTCGATCGCCGAGCGTCGCGCCGACGCCCTGATGTCTCTGGTGTGCGGCGATGCCGGCCTAGCCGGCACCGCGGCCCGCCCCGGCCGGCCGGGTGCGCCGGGTGCCGGGGTGGCGTTGCGGCCGAAGGTCACCGTCATCGCCACCGGCAACACCGCCCGCGACGCTGGCGGTGCCCGGGTGGAGTTCACCCGCACCGGCCAGGCCGCCCTGCAGGCCCTGCTCGACATGCTCGCCACCAGCGACGGAGCCACCTTCGAACCCATCGACCCGCGCATCGGCGCCGCCGACGACGCCCGCGCCGCCCTGAAATACCGGCCCAGCGCCGAACTCGCGCGCCGGATCCGGCTACGCGATGGCACCTGCCGCCACCCCGGCTGTGCGATCCCGGCCGAGGCCTGTGATCTGGATCATGTGGTGCCGTTCGATCACGCCGACCCCCAGCGGGGCGGACACACCATCGAGGGCAACCTCGCCGCAATGTGCCGACGCCATCACCGGTTCAAGACCTTCTCCGACTGGATCTACGACCTGCACCCCGACGGCACCCTGATTGTGCGCGCCCCGGACGGCTCGACCATGCTCACCCGGCCCTCCGGCCCCCTGGCCGAGTACCGGCGTGAACAGGCGCGCGCCGAGACCGAGGCGTGGACCCGGCAGCAACGCCGCAGCCCCGGGCCCACCGGTGAGGAGCAGGCCGACGCCGAGCCGACGTTCTGGTCGCGCCGCGCCGCGCGCCACCGCACCGAACGCCGCAACACCGAACGCCGCAAGGCCGAACGCGCCCGCACCTTTGACCCCGCCCCACCCGCGCCCGGCACGGGCACGGGCGCCGCCAGCTCCAGCACCGGCGCGGCCACCGACACCACGCCCGAGAAAGCCACCCCCGCCAGCGCCACCCCCGAGAGCGCCAGCCGCTGGTGGGCCCGCAACAAACCCCACCACAGCGACATCGAAAAAGGCATCCGCGCCCTACTCCACGAACGCCTCGACGAACTCATCGACCCACCACCGTTCTGACCTGACCGCGCAGTTTGCGGCGCAGTAGCTGGGTGTCGGGCCCTCACCCCTCCAGTCGAGTCACCACGCCGCGGTCGCCGTCCACTCGGACGCGGTCGCCGGTGCGCAGCGTTCGGGTGGCATCGATGGTGTTGACCACGCATGGCAGGCCGTACTCGCGGGCGACCACCGCGCCGTGAGAGACAGAACTGCCGATATCAGTGACCAGCGCCGCGATCACCGTGAAATACGGAGTCCAGCCCACGTCCGTCACGGGCGCGACCAGGATCTCACCGGGCTGCACCTCCCGGGCATCGACGATCGACCGGGCCACCCGCACCACGCCCTCCACCGTTCCGCGGCTCGCCGGACGGCCCACGATGTCGCAGCCCGCAGCCTCGCGGGGCGGCCGGGCGATCAACGCAGTCGGCCGACCCACCGACACGTCCGGGAACTCGAGCGCGTCCTGGAACGCCAGCGCCTTCCGACGCTCGACAGCCTGTGCGACCAGCTCCTCCGGGGATGCCGACACGCTGCCGTCCGGGCCGTGGCTCCCGAGTCCGCCGGTCACCGGGCCCGGCGCGCCGACGATCCGCGCCAGCTCGGGCCGGTCGAAGAAGAACACCAGATCCGCATCGGGCAGCCGCCCGGACGCCGAGAGCACCCCGCCCAGATGCCGATAGCCGCGCTTCAAGGAGTGCGCCATCAGCGCCATCTTGGACTTGGTCTCCTCGCGGCCCCGCGCACCGGCCCGGGCCCACCGCGCAAGCTGGCGGATCACGGGTGACTCCGGCTCCGGGACCTCCGCGGTCTCGGACGCCCGCCCACCCCGCTCGAGCGTGGACCGCACCATGACCTGCATGATCGCGCCCAGCCCCTCGGGATCGTCGGCCCACGACGCGTCGCGCATGCACAGCTCGCGATACCCGCGATGGCCATGGCGCGACAGGAACCGCCGCAGCGCGACGCCCCACCCGTCAGCCGAGGCGAGCACCGCCTCCACTGCCGCGCCGGGATCCGCGCCGACAAACCGCTCGGCGGCGCCGGGGTCCGCGGCCAACGCGCGCACCACGGCGTCGAGTTCGGCCAGCATGAGCGCACTCTCCACATCTGCGGCGCCGGCCATGAGCCGGGAGGCCTCGGCGCGGCCGTTGTCCTCGGTGCCGCCCGCGGCGACGGCCTGCCGCATGAGCACGCTCTCCAGCACGTTGGCCGCGACCGCCGCGCGAGATGACGACCGCACGTGCGTCAATGTCACCTCGCAGTACAGGTGCATCCCCGCCTCGAGTTGGCGCCACACTTGTAGTGGGTCGCAGCCGGTGGGGATCTCGAACGCGCCGATCTGCACGCCCAGACCCCGCACGGCCGGGCCCGCGGTGAGGGCGAACGTCGACAGTCGAACCGTATTACCGAGTCGCCGCGGGAGCGGCTGCGGCGGTGTGGGCACGAGCTCGTCGACCACCCGCCCGCAGATCGACGTGGAGAACTGCTCCAGCGAATTGCCCAGCAGTCCCGAGCTCAGCGCGGTGCCCTCGGTGAGGTTGAGGAACATGTGCCCGGAGAAGTAGCCCACCTGTAGCCACGGTTGCTCGTAGCTCGGCTGCGCCCGGGCGACCACCTGGATCATCTGCATGGCGTGGTCGATCGCGTACCCCGACACCGACGCGGTGAGCGGGCAATACGCCCCCGGCATCATCTCGCCGATGTTGCAGCGTGTGTACACGTGGTCGGCGCCGGCGAGCGTCGAATCCATCCCGCCCAGGTCCGCGGGCAGCGTCGTGATGGGCCGCGCCTGCAGCCACCACAGCCGCCCCTGCCGGTCGATCGCCCACTCCAGATCCATCGGCCGGTCCCAGTGCCGCTCGGCGGTCAGTGCGCCGGAGCGGATCGCCTCGATGTCCTCGCCGAGGAGCACCGGGCGCTCGCCGACCTCGCGCGCCGCCACGCCGCCGGCGGTGTCGAGGACGAGGTGGTCGGGGGAGGCAGTGCCGTCGACCAGGGACTCGCCCAGCCCGGCGACGGCGTCGATCACCATGAGGTCGCGCCGGCCCGTGGCGGGGTCGGCGGTGAACACCACGCCGGCCGCGCGGGCGTCCACCATCTGCTGGACCACCAGGTGCATGGTGGCGGGGGAGTCGGAGGCGGGGGAGTCGGTGGCAGGGGAGTCGGGCCCGGCGCCGCGGTAGGCCGTCGCGCGCCCCGATGCCGCCGACGCCACGCACGTCCGCACCGCCTCGGCCAGCGCCTCGGCCGAGTCCACGCCCAGCACGGTGTCGTACTGCCCGGCGAAGGACTGTTGCGCGCCGTCCTCCCCGGCCGCCGAGGACCGCACCGCGACCGGGATCGCGCCCGCCTCGGCCATGCGGCGGTACCACCGGGCGGTGGTGTCGGCTGGGACGATGGTGTGGGCTGGGACGGTGGTGTCGGACTGAGTGTCGACGACGACGAGGTCGGCCCCCGCGTCGGCGATGACGAACCCCGGCGGTACGTCCAGGCCCAGTCGGATGAGCTCGGCCAGACCTGCGGCTTTACCGCCGTAGCTGTCGTCGGTGACCTGCTCGAACTCGACGGTGTTCATGGCCGGCCCGCCAACTCGTCGACGATCTGCGCGAGCGCATCGGTGGCGATCGGCCCGGTCTGGTACAGGCACACGCGGTCGCCGACGCCGTCCACGCGGTCACGGACGTGGGCGGCGACCTCGGCCGGGGAACCGCACGCGGCGATCGTGTGCAGGATCTCGTCGCTGATGAGCGAGGTCATCTCCTGCCACCGCCCCTGCTTGCTCATGGCGTTCAGCTCGGGCTGCAGATCGCCCCAGTCGTGGGCGTCCAACACCGGTTTGTAGGCGGGCGTCGAGCCGTAGAACGCCAACAGGCGGCGGGTGGACATGTGGTCGTCGTCGGTCTGTCCGTCTGTCACCGACACGATCACCTCGGGCACCACCTCGAACTCCTCCTCGCTCCGCCCGGCGGCCGCCAGGCCCGCCCGAACCCTTGGCATCGTGTGCTCGTGGAGGAACCGGGTGGTGCCGAACGGCATCACGAGCAGCCCGTCGGCGACCTCGGCGGCCGCGCGCGTCAGTCGCGGGCCGAGCGCACCGAGGTAGATGGGCGGCGGGCCGTACGGGGTGGGCGGCGGCACGAACGTGGGGGTCATGAGGGTGTGGCGGTAGAACTCGCCGCGGAAGTCCAGTCGCTCGCCCGTGGCCCATGTATGGAAGATCGCCCGCAGGGCGCCCACGAGGTCCTTCATCCGCTCGACGGGCCGGTCGAATTCGGTGCCGTAGCGCTTCTCGATCTGCGCCCGGATCTGCGTGCCCAGGCCCAAGACGAACCGTCCCTCGCTGAGCGTCTGCAGGTCGTGCGCCTGGTGCGCGAGCTGGATGGGGTTGCGGGGAAAGGCGATCGCCACGTTGGACATCAGGTCCAGGCCGCTGACCTGCGAGGCCAGCACGAGGGGGGTGAACACGTCGTGCGGGCCCTCGAAGGTGAACACCCCGGACGCGCCCGCCTCCCTGAGCTCCTCGGCCCGCCGGACCGTGTCGGTGGGGGTGAAAAGGGCCGTCATGACCTTCATGCGCGCGCCCCCGCGTCCGCGCCGTCGGTCCAGTCCGAGAACCCCGACGGGTGATGTGGGCCGATCACCCCGTGCTCGAACAGGCCCGCGCCCTCGCGGGTGGTGCCGTCGGCCTCGGTGCACACGGCGTGGCCCACGTGGTCGATGAGGCTGAACGCCGCCCCGGCCATGACTTGCGGGTCCGTCAGGTCGAAGGTCACGCGGTCGGTGAAGTTCTCGCCCTTCCAACTGCCGTGCGCCCACGTGGAGTCGCCGCCATAGCCGGAGCCGAACGCGATCGGGGCGTACAGCCGGGACTCCACCTCGAGCCGGATCTGCTCGCCCGCGCGGTTCATGAACTCCACCCGCACGCCCGTCGGGATTCGGGTGCCGGGCGTGTACTCGACCGCCACGCGCACGCCGTCGAGTTGCTCGACCCGGCCGTCGGCCCAGCGGCGGGTGCAGTCGTACAGGCTGCGGTGGCCGTCCGGGTCCTCCTGCAGGATGAGGAACAGCTGGAAATCGTCGAACGCCAGCGGGAGATACAGCCACCACATGCCCCGGAACGCCGTGTCAGGCCTGCCGGCCGGTTCGGCCTCGCCCACCGGGCGGATACCCCACGAGCGGTCCCGGGCGGCGACCGACGAGGAGTGGGTGACCTCCATCTTGTCGTCGTCGACCTCGATCCACCCCTCCCAGGAGCCGACCTGCGCGAACCGGCTGGCCTGGAGCGTCACCCGCCGGTCGGTGAGCATGGAGTGCGGGTCCTCCAGCGCGGCGGGGAACAGGCCCCGCCACGTCAGGTCCGCGGCGATGCCCTCCGTGCGCTCGAGGGTCAGCCGGATCTCCCGCAGCGGCTCGATCACCTCCAGCCGGTACCCGCCGACGTGGGGGTTGAGGCGGTCGTCGTCGATGGCGTCGCTCATCCGCACCGCCGTCTGCGTGTCGCCGCGGCGGACCACGAAGTACGCGTCCTTCACGCCCAGGCGCGGGTAGTAGCCGATCCCGGTGAGCACCATGAAGCGGCCCTCGCGGTCCAACACGTTGAAGTAGGAGCGGTCGTAGAAGTTGCGGTCCGAGGTGGCCGGCCACGTCAGGGGCGCGGGCGTCTGGTGGATGGGGAACTCGTCGAGCGGGCTCAGGTGCACGGGGCTCTCCCTGGAGTGCTGGGTGGCGGCGTCTCGCGGTCTCGCGTCGGCGGCGGGAATACGATGTGCGGCGTATCGGAACTAGGGTGAGACCATGACAGCAGACGGCGCCACCGCGCGCGGCGGATCAGCGAAGTCCGCGCCCGGGCGGCCGCGCGACGGCCGGATCGACGCCGCGATCATCACCGCCACCCGCGAACTCATCCTCGAGACGGGCTACCCAGCGCTGACGCTGTCCGCCATCGCGGCGCGCGCCGGCACGACCACCGCCGCGCTGTATCGCCGCTGGTCGAGCAAGGCGCAGCTCGTCCACGAGGCGGTGCTCGAGGCGGAGGCGATCCCGGCGTTCGAGCCACCCGACGGCGCGGGCGGTGGGGCTGGTGCCGCTGTCGGGGATCCGCAGGCCGACATCCGCGCACTGGTCGAGACGGTCCGCGTGCTGTTCGACCGACCCGAGGTGCGCGTCGCGCTGCCCGGCCTCATCGCCGACACCGTGGCCGACGCCGACCTGCACGCCCGGATGATCGCCCGGCTCGCCGGCGACCTGCCCGCGTTCGAATCGCGCTTCGGTCGGGCCCGCCGGAGCGACGACCACCTGCCCGTGCTGGCGGAGGTCGTCGCGGGTGCGGCGATCTTCCGGCTGCTGGTGAGCCCTGCCGCCGCCCTGGACGACGAGTGGGTCGAGGAGCTGACCGCGCTCATCATCGGGCGGTGGCAGGCCGGCGGCTGAGGCGGGAGCCGGTCAGGAACCCGCGATCGCCAGGATGATCCAGACCGGTAGCCACAACCCGAAGGTCAGCAGCGTGAGGATGAGGTGCAGGGCGTGATTGACGCGCCTGACCTGCCCGCCGTGCACGTACACCGTCTGCTGCATCGGCGGATAACCGAACTGCGGCGGGTAGGGGCCCTGCGGGAACTGGTGCGGCGCCACGTGCAGGTGCTGCGGGATGTGCTGATCGGCGTACCCGAACTGCTGGCCGGGGCCATACGGTGCCGTCGGACCGTAGGGCGCGGCGGGCGGCATGCCGTACGGGAACCCACCCTCGTGGGCCAGCGGCCCGGGCGGTCGCGCGTACGGCTGGGCCGGCTGGTGCGGGTGGGCGAAGCGCTGGGGTTCGTAGCGCTGGGGTTCATGCTGCTGAGCGGGCGGGAACTGCGCCGTGGGGAACTGCTCGGTGGGGAATCGCTCGGTGGGGAACTGCTCGGTGGGGTTGGCCTGCCCCGGCGTCTCGGACCGGTCGAGCCAGTCCTCGGACCACGGCCCGTCCGGTCGCCGCGCGTGCTGCTCGTTCATGCTGGCTCGATTCGAGGGGTCGCTGGCGGGATGGGACGCCCTCCAACATAACCCCCGACACCGCCCCGTTGACACCGGTCAGGGCCGATCTCAGGGTCGAATCCGGGTCACCCTGAGGGGCCGCGGTGCGGATCCGGGGGGCGGCAGTGTGAATCTCGGGAACATTCCGGTCCGCCACCCATCCGGAATGCGGGGGCCTCCGAATCCTGTATAGACGCCCAGACAGGAGATCCATCATGAGCACGGTCCCCGCACGTCGCCGCAGCACGATCACGACGGTCGCCCTCGCCGGCCTCGGCCTCACCGCCGCGACCCTCGCGTTGGGGACGGGACTGCTGACGATCGGGTCGTCGTTGAACGCCACCGTCGCATCCGCCGAACTCGCCGCCGGAGCCGCACTGATGTCCCGCACCACCTGGATGCTGCCCGCCCTGTTCACCGTCATGGTGTTCGCGGGAATGGTCGTCGCCGTTCACCTGATCGGCGGTCGCAGACGCCCGCAGACCACCGAGGCCCGGGTGCGCACCCGCGACAACGAGCCCCACCCCGCCATCCCGTTCGAACTCCGTGCTCCGGACCGGGCCGTCGCCGAGGCCACCCGCGGACTGTTCCGCCACATCGACTCCTGAATCGGATCCCGGGGCGGGATGACCTCGTCGTCGTCGTACCTTTGTCCGGCACACCCCGCCGGTGCCACGATGGGCGCATGGCGAAAAAGGACAAGCGGTTCGAGAAGATCCATTCCGAGTCGATGGGGTTCGGCGGGACCGCGGAGATCCTGCGTGACACCCGCACCGGCGTCTGCTACCTGTGGCGCTCGGCCGGTGGGAGCGGGGGTGGGCTCACCGTGCTCGTCGACGCCCAGGGCAAGCCGCTGATCGAGTACGGGCTCTAGTTTGCCGCAGGCGGGGTGACGCTGCAGTCGGGGAGATGCTGCAGGTCAGCCCGCGCACGCCCCGCCGGTGCCGTCGCCGGTGCCGTCGCCGGTGCCGGAGGTCGAGCCGAGATCCGCACCCAGCTTCTCCGCGAGCCTCGGCGCGAGCCCGGTCGGGGTGGGCTGCGGACACGTCGACATCGTCGGCACGGTCGCGGACGTCAGCGAGGACCCGCCCGGCGGCGCGGCGGAATGCGCCGTGGTGGTCGCCGAAACGGCCCCGGGATCAGGGGTCGGGCCGGAGGCGGGGACCCGGATGATCACGGACGCCGAACCGTCGCCGTCGCCGACGCCGCCCCGGTCTTCCCCGGTGGCGCGGGCGCCCTTCGGGTCGCGCTCGGCCTCGGAGTCACCGGCGTTCGGGCCCGGATCGGCGACGGTCGACGACAGGACCCAGGTCTGCGGACCGGGAGTCTGCGGGACGGGGTCGGCGGATGTGGTCGGAACCACCGCAGCCGATCGTTCCAGGCCCAGCGGCACCAGGAAGAACAGGCCGAGGAGGAGCGCCACACCCAGGACGGCCCAGCCGAGCCCCGGAGGGGAGGCCGGGCCCGGAGCGCCTTTTGTGGTGCCGTGAGCCGGGGACGGGGCCTGTCGGGTGGCGGCGTCGTCTCCGACTGGGCGGCGATCTGTGTGTCTGGGCCGCCTGAAGCCGACCATCGTGTCTCCCTCGGCAAGGCGCCGCCGCGGATCGGCTCTGTGCGACTGCGGGAGACACTCACCACCCCTTCTCCCAGCAGTATCATCGCCGGGAGTTTGGTAAGCGTTACTTCATGCGCCTCGGTGAGGTGGGCCGTGGACTGGCGGAACGGAAGTGACTGCCGGTCCAGACGGCTCGCGCGGCCGCCACCGGGGGCGCTGTTGATCGTGAGCCCGGCCGCCGCCGGAGGCTCAGCCGATCGCGGCGAGCAGGTCGGCGCAGGCCTTCTCGCAGCGGCGGCAGGCCCGGGCGCAGTGCTTGCAGTGCTCGTGCATCTCGGCGTGCTGCTCGCAGTCGTCGGCGCAGGCGGCGCAGGCCGTCCGGCACGCCGTCAGCTGCGCCTTGACGACCTCGAGGTTGCTGCCGGTGCGGCGGCTCAGCAGGGCGGCGGTGGCGGCGCAGACATCCGCGCAGTCGAGGTCGGTGCGGATGCAGTCGCGCAGGTCGGCGACGGACTCCTCGGCGAGGCACGCGTCGGCGCACGACGTGCAGGTGGTGGCGCAGGACGCGGCCGCGTCGATTGCCTCGGCGAGCAGGTGCACGTCGAGGCCGTCGGTCGGATTCGGATGGGACGTGATCATCTCGGAAGTGCTCATACCTCCACGCTACTAGTGCCGCCCGGTGGCGCAAGGCCTGAGATCAAGACGATATAACGCCTGGTGGGGGGCTCGGAGGTGTCCTTCAGGGGCGGGGCGCAGGCCGCGCGAGCCCTCGCGCGAACCCGTCGATCAGGTCCGCCACATAGGTGCCGTGCGGGGGGCCGACCTCCGGCGGATCGCAGGCCCGCGCCGCGAGTTCGGCGGTGAGCATGACGATGAACTGGCGGACCCGGTGGCGGGCCAGGTCCGGGCCGCACGCCGCCGTCGCGGCCGCGACCAGCATCTCCAGCTGATCCTGCAGTGCGGTGTCCGCGACCGGTCCGGTGTTGACCGTCCGGCCCACCTCCGCGAGTGCTCCCAGCTGGCCGATCACCCGGAGCGTCCAGCGGCCCTCGTCGTCGTCCAACAGGTCCGCCAACGGGGACACCACCGCCCGCACGATCTCGGCGAGGTCGGGCGGCGACGACACCCACGTTCGCAGGTCCGCGCGTCGCTCGGCCTCCATCCGCAGGACGCCGCGGTCCAGGACCTCCCGGAGCAGTCCCGCGCGGCCGCCGAAGTGGTAGTTGATCGCGGAGTCGTTGCCCTGGCCGGCATCGGCGACGATGTCGCGGACCCGTGCCGTCCGCCAGCCGTCCAAGGCGAAGCGGCGCAGCCCGGCGAGGTAGAGGGCGTCCCGGGTGGCGGTGGCGCGGGGTGTGGTGGGGCGGGGCACGCGCTCGAGTCTAGAGGGGCCCTTCCCATTGTTTAACAGTCCGTGTTAAATGGCGCCATGATGCAGCAGCCCGCGACGGCCCCCACGTTCAACCCGTTCGACCCCGCGCACCTCGCCGACCCCTACCCGGGCTACCGGCTGCTGCGCGAGACCGATCCGGTGCACCATCACCGCGGCGACGGCACCACCGCCCACCCCGACTTCTGGGCGCTGTCCCGCTACGCCGACGTCGACGCCGCCGTGTGCGACCCCGGGACCTTTTCCTCCGCCAGCGGGCTGACCTTCTACCGCGACGAGATCGAGAAGCTGGGGCTGGCCCCGACCATCGTCATGATGGACCCGCCCGAGCACTCCGGGAAGCGGCGGCTGCTGGCCAAGGCGTTCTCCCCGAAGCGCGTCGCCGCCACCGAGCCGCGGATCCGCGACTTCGTCCGTGGGCGGCTGGCGGAGATGGCCGAGAGGTACGACGACGAGGTGGTCGATCTCCACCGCGACTTCAGTGCGCAGATCCCGACATTCGTGCTGGCCCACCTGTTCGACCTGCCGACAGCGGACCGCCCGCTGTTCGGCCCGTGGGTCAGTGCGCTGACGACCCTGCAGGAGGAGGGATTCCGCCCGGCCGGTCTCGAGGGCGGGGCGGTGGACGCGGTGGCGGAGATGTTCGCCTACTTCGGTGAACTCATCGCCGAGCGGAGGGCCCACCCGGGTGACGATCTCATCTCCGCTCTGGCTCAGGCCGAGATCGAGGGCGAGCGGCTGGACGACTGGGACGTCCTCGGCTTCTGCTTCGTCATCGTCGCCGGCGGCAACGACACCACCGGCAACCTCATCTCGCACACCGTCGCGCTGCTCGACTCCCATCCGCGGCAGCGCGAGATGCTCGCGGCCGACCCCGGGCTCATCCCCGGCGCGCTCTCGGAGTGCCTGCGCTTCGAGTCGAGCGTGCAGGCGCTCGCGCGGACGACCACCCGCGAGGTGACCGTCGGCGGGACGACGATCCCGGCGGGGGAGAAGGTGATGATGCTCTACGGCTCGGCCAACCGCGACGAGCGCGAGTTCGGTCCGACCGCCGGGCAGCTCGACATCACGCGCGAGATCAGCGGGCACCTCGGGTTCGCCCGCGGCCCGCACTTCTGCATCGGCTCGCACTTCGCCCGTCTCCAGGCACGCATCGCGGTGGAGGAGCTCTACGCCGCGCACCCGACGGTCGGGGTCGACCGGGACTCGGCGGTTCGGGCGCTCTCGCCGTTCACGCGGGGGTTCGTCTCGCTCCCCGCGACGGGCCTGGCCTGACCTGACCTACGGCTGGGCATCAGTCGTGGTCGGGGCGTCTGCGGTTGCGCTTGATCTCGGCCCGGCGGCGTTCATGCTGGACACGTCGCCGCTGCGAACCGCGGGTGGGTCGGGTCGCACGCCTGGCGACCGGCGGCGCCACCGCTTCGCGCAACAGCTCTCCGAGGCGCTGGCGTGCCGTCGCCCGGTTGCGTCGCTGCGACCTGTTCTCCTCGACGCTGACGGTGAGGACCGTGCCGGACAGTTTCGGGGCGAGGGTGCGCAGGGCCCGTTCGCGCTGGACCTCGTCCAACGCCGTCGTGGTGCCCAGGTCGATGCTCAGCTGCACGCGCGAATCGGCGGTGTTGACGTGCTGGCCGCCGGGGCCCGACGACCTCGAGAAGCGCTCGACCAGGTCTCCCGCCGGCACCGTGAGGCCACGGGGCGCGCCGGGCCCCGGAGTCACGCGCAGGCCGTCCATGGAGCCAGTATCCCGCACCGACGAGCGCGGCCGGGAACCCGACAGCAGTCCGGACGTCAGTCGAGCTGCTCCTGCGGCAACTCGGCACCCGTGCCCGCCGCCCGGCGCTCGTCGACCAGACGGGGCTCGACCCGCTTTGAGGGATGGAACCCGGCCTTGTCCGCGTAGAAGGCACGGATCCTGTCCATGTCCGCGGCCACGTCGCCGGTCAGATCGATCGTCGGGCCGAGCCCGGTCGTCATGGTGCTGCGATCGACGTAGCCCAGCGTCACCGGCATGCCGGTTTCGCGGGCGATCCGGTAGAAACCCGACTTCCAGTGCGTGTGCCCGCCGCGGGTGCCGTCCGGGGCGACGACCAGGCCGAACGTCTCGCCCGCGTGGACCTGCCCGACCACGTCCTCGACGACCCGGGCGGGGTTCGCCCGATCGACCGGAACCCCACCGAGCGCCCGCATGATCGGCCGGCGCCACCCGGTGAAGAGGCTGGCCTTGCCGAGCCAGTGCATGTCGATGCCCAGTCGCCAGGCGATACCGAGCATGAACACGAAATCCCAGTTGGACGTGTGCGGTGCGCCCAAGAGCACCGTGGGTCGATCCGGAGCCGGTCGGGTCGACAACTCCCAACGGCTGAAGAACCAGAAGGCGCGGGAGACGAGGCGGCGGATCATCCCGTCACCCTAGGCCACCGCCGCGTGCGGCGGAGGGGGTCGAGGCCGGACGGGAAATCAACACACAATCGACGCAGTTACACTGCGAATATAACGATATAGTCATCTTTACGACGGCATCGTCGATCCAGACGAGTGTCGTGTCACCTACTCCTGAGGAACCGCTATGGGTGCTCCGCAACCCGCTCCGTCCCACTCCGATCCGAACCCCGGCTCGACGGCCCCGCCCAGATCCGGGCAGGGGACCCGTCCACTCAACTGGATCATGCTCGTCGCCGGGGTGCTGCTCACGGCGCTGGGCCTGGGACTCACGGCGGCCGGCATCCTGCTCGCCGCAGCAGAGGCCTCACAGCGGGACGGGCGGTATGCGTACACCGAGACCGAGCAGTTCCGCTCGGTCGGCAACGCGATCATCACGGCCCCGTTCACCCTCGACCTGGACGGGGAGCAGGCCGCCTCCTCGGGCGCAGTCGATCTCGAGGACCTGATCAGCGTCCGGGTCCGCGCCACCCCCGTCGTCCCGGGACAACGGGTGTTCCTCGGCATGGCGCCCGCCGATGCCGTCGACGAGTATCTCCGGGACGTGCCCCACGCCGTGTTCGGCACCGACCCGTGGGCCGACGGCTATGGCATGGACGCCTCGGACTGGACCGGCCGATCAGGCTCGAATGACGACGTCGACGAGGTCCCCGGGACGCGAGTGCCGGGCCCTCCCGCCGACGAGCGGTTCTGGGAGCGCTCTGTCACCGGCTCCACCCAGCAGACCCTCAATGTGGATCTGGGGTCCGGGAACTGGGTGATCGTCGTGATGAACAGCGACGGCAGCCGCCCGGTGTGGGTGGACGTGCAGGCGGGGGCCCACACCGAGTTGTTAGGGTTCGCGAACCCGGCCACGCTGATCGCCGGGATCGTCGGTCTGGTGCTCGGGATCCCGCTGATCCTGCTCGGTGCCGCCGGGCTGGGTCGCGACGTCGAGCGTCGACATCCGGGCGTCGCTGACGCTGCGGGTGCCGATGTCACGGGCAGGTTGACCGGCCTCGATCCGCTGCGGCTGACCGGCCATCTGGATCCGGGCGTCTCCCGCGCACTGTGGCTGATCAAGTGGGCGCTGGCCATTCCGCACTACATCGTGCTGGCGGTCCTGGGCTTCGCCGCGGTCGTGGTCACGGTGGCCGCGGGCCTGGCGATCCTGTTCACCGGCCGCTACCCGCGCTCGTGGTTCTCCTTCATCGTGGGCGCGATGCGGTGGCACTGGCGGGTCGGCTTCTACGCCTACGCCGCCCTGGGCACCGACCGGTACCCGCCCTTCGCGCTGGGCCGGGCGGACTACCCCGCCGATCTGGACGTCGTCTACCCCGAACGTCTGTCGCGGGGTCTCGTGCTGGTCAAGTGGTGGCTACTGGTGATCCCGCACCTGCTGATCGTCGGCATCATCACCGGCAGTGGCGCGGCGGCGGTCGACGCCTCGACCGACAACGACGGCATCAGCGTCGGCTTCACCCTGCTGGGACTCCTGGTGCTGATCGCCGCGATCGGCCTGCTGTTCACCGGGCGCTACCTGCCGGGCCTGTTCGCACTGAACGTCGGCCTCAACCGCTGGGTCTACCGGGTCGCGTCGTACGTTCTGCTGCTGCGCGACGAGTACCCGCCGTTCCGCCTCGACCAGGGGCCGACCGAACCGGCACCCGCCGCCGAGCACGCCACACCCGCCGAGTACGCCACACCCGACGGGCCTGCCGACCGCTGAGGGGCCGGGCGGGGGCCTCAGCGGTCGCCGGTGATGACGCGGGCCAGCAGATCCGCCAGCCGCTCGTCGATGCCCTCGCGATCGGCCTCGGGGATGTCCAGCGCGTCGAGCAGCGCGCCCCGGAGCACGGGCCAGGCGTACACGGCGGTGAAGACCAGCAGCAGCTCGACGTCGCCGGCGGGCGGGGGAGAGGTCATCCGCCGCAACGCGGCCGCCGGACGCTGCGACGGGTCGAGCATCGGCGGGAACGCCGCCTCGCGGTCCAGGGCCAGCCACGCGAGCAGCCGGCTGATCTCCGGGTGCGACGAGGCCCCGAGCAGCATCCCGCGCGCGGCCTCACCGGCGTCGTCGAGGTCCTCCAGGCGGGCGGCACCGTAACGCACCGCATCCTGCATCACCTCGGTGAGCAGCGCGTCCTTGCGCCCGATGTGCCGGTGGATCAGGCCGAGATTGACCTGCGCCGCGTCGGCGATATCGCGCAGCGGGACGTTCGGACCGCGATCGGACAGTAATCTGCGGGCCTCCCGCATGACCGCCGAGCGGACCTCGTCGCGGCCGGTCGGGCGTGTGGGGGACGGGCTGCCCGCGTTGTCGTCGTCGCCACGGCTGCCGTCCCCGTTCGGGGCGCCTGGCGCGCCTCCGACGGCATTCTTCCCGGTTTCCATTCCCGAACTGTACACAATTGACTACAGTCGCTGCTGTGCGCGCGACACGCGCGCCCCGACCCTCTGCGAAAGGCCAGCGATGAGCACTCCCGACCGCCGCGACGACATCGACGCCATCAAGTCACTCAAGTACCGCTACCTCCGCTGCGTCGACCTGCGGCTGTGGGACGAGCTCGCCCAGACGCTCGCGCCCGACGTCACCGCGTCCTACGGTAAGCGCCTGTCCTACACCGGCCGCGACGAGGTGGTCTCCGGACTGCAGGGTCAGATGACGAACGACGTCATCACCGAGCACCAGGCCCACCACCCGGAGATCGAGGTCGACGGCGACACCGCCACCGGCCGCTGGTACCTGCAGGACCGGGTGATCGTGCCCGCCTTCGACACGATGATCTTCGGCAGTGCGTTCTACTCCGACACCTACGCCCGCATCGACGGGCGCTGGATGATCACGAAGACCGGCTACAAGCGCACCTACGAGGCGATGATCAACCTCAAGGACGTGCCCAGCTTCCAGCTCAACGACAACCACCTCGCACCGTCGAGCGCCGACTAGCAGCACCGGGCACCGGTAGGAGGTCGGACGGACCGTCATGGAGTTGATCTGGGTCGCGGCCGTGTGCGTGGCAGTGGCCTCGGTCATAGGAGGGATGACCGGATTCGGCACGTCGCTCATGGCGACCCCGTTCATGCTCATGGCGGGCATCGGCCTGACCGAGACGGTCGTGGTCAATCTCGTGGTGGCGCTGGTGACGAGGGTGGGCGTCACCTACCAACTCCGCCAGCACATCGAGTGGCGACGCGTCGCCATCCTCGGCGGGGCGAGCCTCCCGGGTGCCTGGCTGGGCGTGCAGACCGTGAGCATGCTGCCCGAAGAGCACCTCAAACCGGCGGCGGGGGTCATCACCATCCTGTGTGGGCTGGCAATGGCACTTCCGACCGCACGCGTGGCGCGCCCGCCGTCGGCCCGGCTCACCGCGGTCACAGGCGCTATCGGCGGCTACTTCTCCACCACCACCTCACTCAACGGGCCGCCCGTGGTGCTGCTGCTCAGCCGCGCCAGGCTGCCCCCACTGAGCTTCATCGCCGACCTCGCCGGTTACTTCGTCGTCACCAGCATCGTGTCCCTGGCGCTGTTGTGGGCGGGCACGGACGTCGACCTGCCGGGCCTGGCACCACTTCTCCTGGTGTGCACCGTCGCCGGGGTGTCGGCCAACCAGCTGGGTATCGCGATCGCTCAACGCCTGCCCACCCACGTGTTCCGCTCGGCCGTGATCGCCCTCGTGGTGGTCGCCGGCCTGCTCACCATCGTCACGGCGTGATCACCGCTCGCCGACATCCAGATCAACCACGGAGGACCCCATGACCGAGAACCCCACCCAGACCACGCCCGCGGCGGGCGCCCAGCCGGGCACCACCGCCCAGCCGGGAGCCGACCGCGACAACCGGCTGGCCGGGAAGGTCGCGATCGTCACGGGCGGAGGCCAGGGCGTCGGCCGCGGCATCTCGCTCGGCCTCGCCGAATCCGGCGCGGCGGTCCTGCTGGTCGGTCGCAGGATGCACAAGCTCGAGCGCGTCGCCGAGGAGATCCGCTCCGCCGGCGGCACCGCCGAGTGTCTGGCCGCCGACATCGTCACCGACGGCGCGCCGGAACAGATCATCGCCACGGCCGTAGAGCGCCTCGGCGGTGTGGACATCCTCGTCAACAATGCCAACATGGCGATGCCGCTGCCGCTGTCGGACTACCCCGACGACGACTTCCGCAAGGCCTTCGAGGGCGGCCCCCGCGTCTCGCTGACCCTGATGAAGCTCGCCCGCCCCGAGATGGCCAAGCGCGGGGGCGGCACCGTCATCAACCTCGTCACCTCCGCGGCCGTTCGCTGGGACGCCGCCAACTACGGCATCTACTCCGCGGTCAAGGAGGCCGTCCGCGCCCTCACCCGCGCCGCCGCCTACGAGTGGGCCGCCGAGGGAATCCGCGCGCTCAACGTGGCCCCGCACGCCCACAGCCCCGGGCTCGACTGGTGGATGGAGAACAACCCGGAGGAGGCCGCCGAGTTCGTCGCAGGCATCCCCGCCGGCCGGGTGGGCGACCCCCTCGCCGACATCGGCCGGCCCGTCGCCTGGCTGTGCTCGGCGGAGGCCTCGTATCTGAGCGGTGCGACCATCCCGTTGGACGGCGGCCAGTCCCGCTGGGGCTGACCTCGTCGTCGTCGTCGCCGTCGTCGTCACCATCATCACCGTCGTCCCACCATCCCCACGCCCACGAGAGGCCACCCCGTGACCGACACCCCCACCCCGACCCGCGACGCGCTCGCCCTGGCCGCCGACATCCGCGCCGGTGCCACCAGCGCCGCCGAGGTGCTCGAGACCGCGATCGCCCGTATCGAGCGGCTCGACCCCGAGCTCAACGCGATGGTCTGCACCCGGTTCGACGCCGCGCGCGCCGAGGTGGAGGCCGGACTGCCCGACGGCCCGCTGCGCGGGGTACCGATCGTCATCAAGGCGCTCGGCACCGACGTCGCCGGGCTGCCCGCCGCCGACGGCTCCAGGCTGCTCGCCGACGTCGTGGCGACCGTCGACAGCACCGTCGTACAGCGCTACAAGGCGGCCGGGATGGTGGTGCTCGGCACGACCAACGTGCCCGAGATGGGCAAGTCCACCACCACCGAGTCGCTGCTGCACGGCCCGTGCCGCAACCCCTGGGACACCGGGTACTCGACGGGCGGGTCGAGCGGCGGATCGGCGGCGGCCGTCGCCTCGGGCATGGTGCCGGTCGCGCACGGCACCGACGGCGGCGGCTCCATCCGCATTCCCGCCGCGATGTGCGGCCTGGTGGGCCTCAAGCCCAGCCGCGGGCGCGTACCGACGTGGCCGCACCCCGACGCCCTCTCGTCGCCGCTGTCCTACCACCACGCCCTGACCACCACCGTCCGCGACAGCGCCGCGCTGCTCGACGCCGTCGCCGGCCACCGCCCCGGCGACTCCTACGGTGCGCCCACGCCGCCGCGCCCGTTCCTCGAGGAGGTCGGCGCGGAACCCGGCCGCCTGCGCATCGGGCTGCTGCGCGTCGCGCCCGGACCGTTCCCCACCGACCCCGCCTGCAGCGCCGCGGTCGATCACACCGCCGAGCTGCTCGCCGGGCTCGGCCACGACGTGCGCGAGGTGGAGTTGGACGTCGACGTGCTGGAGGGGATGTCGGCCGTCGGCGCCATCATGGGCGCCCAGCTGCGGGCGACCATCGATGCGCGCCTCGCGGCGCTGGGAAGAGATCTCGACGACGACGACATCGAGCCCTGGACCCGGGTGATCCTCGACAACGCCATGACCCACTCCGCGCCCGACGTCGCGCGGGCCCTGCAGACCGCCACCCGGACCGGCTGGCGCGTGGCCGAACTGTTCGGGCCAGGTGGCGTGGACGTGCTGATGCTGCCGACGCTGCCCTCCACCACCCCGGAGCTGGGCTTCCTGGACCCGACCGACCCGGAGGCGATGTGGACGCGGTCCTCGGCGTTCTCGGTGTGCACGAGCATGTTCAACCTCTCCGGGCAGCCGGCCATCTCCCTGCCGCTGGCCGCGGACGCCCGCGGGTTGCCCGTGGGCCTGCAGCTGGTCGCCGACTACGGCCGCGAGGACCTGCTGCTGCGGCTGTCGGGGCAGCTCGAGGCGGCCGCGCCGTGGGCCACCGTGGCGCCGGGGTACGACGGGTGGTGACGGGCCCGGCCAGACGAGGGGCCTGAGCTGGCCCGCGTCCGGGCCTCCTGGGCTCCTGGGTTCCTGGGCGCCCGGGCTCCTGGGCTCCCGGCACGCTTGGCATCCGCTCCCGCGCCTGGCGTCTCGCGCTCGGGGTTGGCTTCTCGCGTTCGCCGCAGTGCTCCCATCTCGGCGCAGCCGCCCCCTGGCATGGCGTCTCGCTCCCTGAAATGCACGGGATCTCACCAGCCGCTCCTGGCCGTGGCGTCTCGCCCACCCCGCGGTGCGCGCGAGACGCCACGTTGGGGCGCGGCTGTGAGCGGCGCGGCTGTGAGCGGCGAGGCTGCTGTCCGCCTGGCCCGCCCGGCCCGCCCGGCCCACCCGGCCCCGCCGGCCCGCCCGCCCCACCCCGCCTCGCCCCACCCCGGACAGCCGACGGCCCCGGATCCCGTGGAGATGTCTCCGGGATCCGGGGCCGTCTGCGTTCGAGAGGCGGGCGGGCCGCGCGATTACTCCTGGACGAACGCCCCGTCGAAGAACATCGTGGAGTAGAGGCTCGGCGAGACGCCCTTGACGGAGTCGTCGACCACCACGTACTCCTGCGCATTGGCCATCACGGCGAACGGCACGACCCGGTTGTAGACCTCCTGCAGGTCGGTCGCCGCGGCCTTCTGCGCCTCGAGGTCGCCGGCGGCCTTGAACGCGGTCACGGCCTTCGTGAGCTCGGGGTCGTCGACGCCCGGGATGTTGAGTGAGCCACCGGGGGTCATGGCGCTGGCGAAGGTGGAGGCCGGGTCGGCGTCCGAGGGGGACAGCCCGCCGATGACGGCCTCGTAGTCGCCGGTGAACTGGCGGGCCACGACCTGCGCGACCGGCTGGCTCTGGATGGTGACGTTGAAGCCCGCCGCGTCGAGCAGCGCCTTCACCGCCACGCCGGACTCCATGTTCTCCTGGCTGTCCGCCACGAGCAGGGTGAGCTCGCCGTTCCAGTCCGGACGGTCGGCCTTGACCTCGTCGATGAGAGCGGTGGCCTGCTCGACGTCGAACTCGGGGCCCTGCTGCCCGTCGTAGAAGCGTGAGGACTCCGCGATGATGGCGGACGTGGGCTGGCCGAGACCGCCGGTGAGGCGCTGATCGATGAGCTCCCGGTCGAGCGCCATGGCGAACGCCTGACGGGCCCGCTCGTCGGTGAGGACGCCGTCGTATCCGGCGTTACCGGCGTTGAGGTTGACGATGGAGCCGGCGCTGGTGATGGTCTCGAAGCCCCGGTCGCCGGCGTCCTGGGCGGCGGTGACGGTCTTGGCGCCCCGCAGGAACCCGACCTGGACCTCGCCGGTCTGGAACGCCTCGTAGGTGCCCTGGGAGCCGGGGATGCGGATGAACTCGAGGGTCGGGCAGACGGGCCCGCCGTAGTAGTCCGGGTTGGGCTCCAGCACCAGCTCCTGGTCCGGGATGTACTCGGAGACCGTGAACGCGCCGGCACCGATCGGATTGCGGGCCCACTGGGCGGGGTCCGCGGCCTCGTAGGCGTCCTTGGGGATCACCTCGCCCGCGGTCCCGGCCAGCAGGATCGGGAAGCCGGCCCACGGCTCGGTCAGCGTGAACTCGACGGTCAGCGGGTCCACCACGCGGGCCTGCTCCACCTGCATCGCGTCGGTCATCGCGTTGGAGACGGTCTTCGGGTCCTTGTGGAGGTCGATCGTGAACGCGACGTCCTCGGCGGTGAGCGGATCGCCGTTGGAGAAGGTGACGCCGTAGCGGAGCGTGAGCGTCCACACGGTGTTGTCGTCATTCGCCTCGAGCGACTCGGCCAGCTTGGGCTCGAACTCGGCGGCTTCGGGGTTCCACCGCATGAGGCGGTCGTAGACGGCCGCGGACTCGGTGGCCCCGCGGACACCGAACTGGCCCTGGCCGGGCGCGAACGAGGGGAGCATCGCGTACTCGCCCATGGTGATGGTGCCGCCGACGCGGTCGGCGGTGCAGCGCTCGGACTGGTCCGGGGCGGTGGCGCCGGAGGCCGAGGCGGTGGGATCGGCTCCGCCTCCTCCGCATGCGGTGAGCGCGAGGGTGGTCGCGGCGAGGACGGCCAGGGCGCTGGTGGCGCGGGTCATCTGTTCTCCTGATCGTGAGGGGCGGCGGGCCGGTCGGCTCACCGCTCATAGGTGTTTCCGGCACAGAGATGCCCCGGGCTCTCACCGGTGGGCGGGAGCCCGGGGCACGTCTGTGTGGTTCGGGCGCGGCCCGTCAGGACCGCGGGGGAGTGATCACTCCTTCACGAACGCCCCGTCGTACAGGACGGTCGAGGACAGGGTCGGGGTGAGTCCGCCGACCGTGTCGGAGACGGCCACGTACTGCTCGGCGTTGGCCATCACGGTGAACGGCTGCACCTCGTTGAAGACCTCCTGCAGTCGGGTCATCGCCTCCTTCTGGGCGTCGAGGTCCGCGGCGGCCTTGAGCTCGTTGACCGCGGCGGTGAGCTCGGGGTCGTCGATGCCCGTGAGGTTGGTCGCGCCGGTCGGGGTGAACGCGCTGGCGAACGTGGACGCCGGGTCGGCGTCCGAGGTGGCCAGGCCGCCGATCACGATCTCGTAGTCGCCGGTGAACTGACGCGCGGTGACCTGGGAGACCGGGGCGTTCTCGATCTGGACGTTGAACCCGGCCGCGTCCAGCAGCGCCTTGGCGACCACGCCGGCCTCGATGTTCTCGGGGCCGTCGGAGATGAGCATCCGCAGGGAGCCGTCCCAGTCGGGGCGGTCGGCCTTGAGCTCCTCCACGAGCGCCTTCGCACGCTCGACGTCGTACGTCGGGCCCTCCTGGCCGTCGAACAGGCGGGAGGACTCGGCGACCAAGGCGGAGGTCGGCTGACCCTCGCCGTCGTACAGTCGCTGGTTCCACAGGTCGCGGTCCATGGCGGCGGCGACGGCCTGGCGGGCGCGGACATCGGTGAGGATGCCGTCGTAGCCGGCCTTGCCGGAGTTCATGTTGATGACCGAGCCGGAGCCGATGATCTCCTCGAAGCCGCGGACGTCATCGGACGTGGCCATGTTCAGGAACTTGGCGCCGCGCAGGAAGGCGACCTGGAGCTCGTCGGTCTGGAACGCGTCGTAGGTGCCCTGGGAGCCGGGGATGCGGATGAACTTCAGGGTGGGGCAGACGGGGCCGCCGTAGTAGTCGGGGTTGGGCTCGAGGACGGTCTCCTGGTCGGGGATGTAGTTGGCGACCGTGAACGCGCCGGCGCCGATCGGATTGCGGGCCCAGTCCTGCGGGTCGGCGGCCTCGTAGGCCTTCTGGGGGATGACCTCACCGATGGTGCCGGCGAGCGCGACTGGGAAACCGGCCCACGGCCGGGCGAGCGTGAACTCGACGGTGAGCGGGTCGACCACGCGGGTCTCAGAGATCTCCATCGCGTCGGTCATCGCGACCGACCGGGTGGCGGGGTCCTTGTGCAGGCCGACGGTGAACGCGACGTCCTCCGCGGTGAGCGGGTCGCCGTTGGAGAAGGTGACGCCATCACGCAGGGTGAGGGTCCACACGGTGTTGTCGTCGTTGGCCTCGAGGGACTCGGCGAGCTTGGGCTCGAACTCCTCGGCCTCGGGGTTCCACACCATGAGCCGGTCGTAGACGGCCGCCGACTGCGCGCCGCCGCGGACACCGTACTGGCCCTGGCCGGGCGCGAAGGACGGGAGCATGGAGAACTCGCCCACGGTGATCTCGCCGCCGGCCCGGTCCTCGGTGCACCGCTCGGACTGGTCGGGGGCCTGGCCCTCGGCGCCGCCGGAGGCGGAGGTGGACTCTTCCCCGCCGCCGCAGGCGGACAGGGTCAGGGCGGCGGCCGCGAGGACGGCCATGGCGCTGGTGGTGCGCTTCATCGATTCTCCTGGAGTGGGTGGTGGCACGCGACCTGGTGGCCGGGTGCGATGTCGACCAACGGGGGGCGTTCGGTGGCGCAGATGTCGGTGGCCAGTGGGCACCGGGTTCGGAATCTGCATCCGGATGGGGGGTTCAGGGGCGAGGGCAGCTCGGAGCTGGTCGCGGTGATGGAGTCCTCGCCGAGCGTGTCGGCGAGCGTGCCGCCGAGCGTGGGCGCGGACGAGATGAGGAGCATCGTGTACGGGTGGGCCGGGGCCCGGTACAGCGACTCGGTGTCGGCGACCTCGCAGACGGTGCCGAGGTACATCACCGCCACGCGGTCGGCGATGTTGTGCACCACCGACAGGTCGTGGGAGATGAAGATCATCGTCAGGCGGTAGCGCTCCTTCATCTCCTCGAGGAGGTTGAGGATCTGTGCCTGCACGGAGACGTCGAGGGCCGAGACCGGCTCGTCGCACACCAGCACCTCGGGCTCCAGGACGAGTGCGCGGGCCAGGGCGATGCGCTGGCACTGCCCGCCGGAGAACTCCGACGGGCGGCGGCCGCCGGCGTGCTCGGGGTCGAGTCCGACGGCCTCGAGGGCGGAGTCGACGCGGCGCCGGATCTCCTCGCGTCCACCGTCGACGCCCTGGATCTCCAGGCCCTCGGCGACGATGTCGCGCACCTTACGGCGCGGGTTGAGAGAGGAGATGGGGTCCTGGAACACCATCTGGATCATCTTGCGGGCCCGGGTCAGGGCCGCTCCGGACAGCGAGCACAGGTCCGTGTCGTCGACCATCACGCGCCCGGAGTTCGGGCGGGGCAGCTGCAGCATCGCCCGGCCGAGGCTGGACTTTCCACAGCCGGACTCGCCGACCAGGGCCAGTGTGGAGCCGCGGGGGACCGTGAGGGAGACGTCCGAGACGGCGTGGACCGTGCCCTTGCGGGTGTGGTACTCGACGGTCACGTGGTCGACGACGAGTTTGTCGGCCCCGTGCTCGTCGACGACGACGTCGGCATCGGCCGGAGGGCCCGCGGCGTCCGGCTCGGCCGAACCGGTGAGGTGGGGGGAGGGGACGGTCATGATGCCTCGCTGGTGGTGCTGGAAGTGGCGGGGACGAGCGGGTGATGGCACGCGGCGCGGTGGATTTCAGCGATGGGGGCGGCGAACCGCGGTGTCACGTCGGGTGCCGTCGCCAGGTCCTCGAGCGGCGGATCCACGGCGAGGCAGTCGTCGGCCACACGCGGGCAGCGGGGTGCGAACCGGCAGCCGGCGGGCATCTCCCGCAGGTTCGGCGGGCGACCCTCGATCACGGTGAGCCGGGTGTGCGGCGGCAGGTCGGGACGCGGGATCGAGTCCAGCAGCGCCCCGGTGTACGGGTGTGCGGGCTCGTCGAGCAGGGCCCGGGTGTCGCCCACCTCGAGGAACCGTCCGGCGTACATGACCCCGATCCTGTCGGTGTGCTGCGAGACCACCGCGAGGTCGTGGCTGACGAGGATCATCGCCATGTCCGAATCGGCCTGCAGCCCGTGCAGCAGGTCGAGGATCTCGTGCTGCACCGTCACGTCGAGCGCGGTCGTGGGCTCGTCGGCGATGAGGAGCTTGGGCGAGCAGGACAGGGCGATCGCGATGCCGACCCGCTGGCGCATGCCGCCGGAGAGCTGGTGCGGGTACTCGGAAAGCCGGGCGCGCGGTGAGGGGATGCGCACCCGGGTCAGCAGTTCGACCGCGTGGTCGGTGGCCTCGCGGCGGCTCAGTCCCAGGTGGTGGCGCAGCGGGTCGGTGATCTGGCGCCCGATGGTCCGGATCGGGTTGAGCGAGGTCAACGGGTCCTGGAACACCATGGCGATCTCGCGGCCCCAGAACTTCTGCGCCTCGCGCTGGGACAGGGACAGGACGTCCCGGCCGTCGAAGCGGACCGTGGAGCCCTGATCGACGCGGGCGGTGGTTGGCGCGATGCCCATGATCGACCGCACGAGCATCGACTTGCCCGAGCCGGACTCGCCCACGATGCCGATCGTCTCGCCCCGGCGCAGGGAGATGTTCACCCCGTCGACGGGCGTGATGCGACCGTCGGGGGTGTCGATGTGGGTGCGCAGGTCCCGGACCTCGAGCAGCAGGTCGGGGTCCGAAGGCCCGTGTCCGCTGGGTGCTGCGGCGGCGATGGCTGCCTCCTGGGGTTGGTGTCTCGGACGGGGATCTAAGACAACTGCTTAGAACGTGTTGCTGTGATGAGTATCACGGCATAGGGTCTCCACGTCAAGGTGATTAAGAAGCCGCCTCAGGCGGTGACTCAAACGAAGGGGTCTCCCCACGTGCTCAGGTTCATTGGCGAACGCGCTCTGCACGCGGTCGTCGTCGTCGTACTCGCGACCATCGGCGCGTTCTTCCTGATGGAGGCCGTTCCCGGCGACTCCGCGGCATCCGCCGTGGGGCCGGGCGCGACCGCGGAGCAATACCAGGCAGCCCGGGAGGAGCTGGGTCTCGACGACCCGGTCACCACCCGGTTCGCGGAATGGGTCGGCAGTATGGCCTCGGCCGACCTGGGCAACTCGCTCATCCCGCCCAACCAGCCGGTCACCGAGATGATCGGCAACGCGCTGCCGGTCACCATCCAGCTGGCGTTCCTGTCGATCATCCTGTCGCTGGCGATCGCGGTCCCGGTGGCGGTGTGGTCGGCCTACCGCCGTGGTGGGGTGTTCGACCAGGTCGCCTCGGTCGTGTCGTTCGCGTTCATCTCGGTGCCCAGCTTCGTGGCCGGGCTGCTGCTGATCTACCTGCTGGTGTTCAACCACTCCTTCGCGCAGCAGCTCATCCTCGGCGCGGCGGTCGTGATCGGGCTGGTGGTGACGCTGTCGCCGCTGGGCCGTCGGGGCGGGCGCGGGGCACCCGGCGTCACCTGGGGCCGGTCCCTCATCGCCGGTCTCGCGGTGGGTGGGGTGATCGCCGTGATCGCGCTGTTCCTGCCCGAGTTCCCCCGCCAGGGCTACGCGCCGCTGGCCGAGGGGCTGGGGGAGAACCTGCGCAGCATCATGCTGCCCGCGCTCACCCTCGCGCTGATGGAGGTCGCGATCTTCACCCGCGTCCTGCGGACCGACATGATCTCGACCCTGCAACAGGACTTCGTCCTGTCCTCGCGCGCGAAGGGCATGCCGACCGGCCACGTCCTGGTCAAGGAGGCCCTGCGGCCGTCGACGGTCTCGATCATCACCCTCGCCGGCATCAGCCTCGGTCGCCTCATCGGCGGGACGGTGGTCGTCGAGCGGCTGTTCAACCTGCCCGGTATGGGCAGCATGATCGTCGACGCCGTCCAGAACGATAATCTGCCCGTGGTGCTCGGCGGCGTGATCGTCATCGCCGTCTTCTACGTCGTGGTCAACATGACCGTCGACGTCACCTATGCACTCATCGACCCGAGGATCCGCCGTGGCTGACAACGACCCCACCCGTTCCACCGTCGCCTCGACCGCGACCGCGACCATCGCCGCGGAGGCGCCCGCCCGGCGCAAGCTGCGCCTGCCGAAGCTCTCCGCGGTCGGCACCCTGCTCGCCCTCGGGTGGACCGCCCTCATCGTTCTCGGCGCGTTGATCGTCGACTTCCTGCCGCTGGCCGAGGCGCGCGACCCGCAGTTCGCGCTGACGACCCGGTCCCTGCTGCCGCCGGATCTGCTCACGGCGCATCCCCTGGGCACCGACCGTCAGGGCCTCGACATCCTCGGCGGCCTGCTCTACGGCGCCCGGGTCTCCATCGTGGTGGGCATCGGCGGTGTCGTCATCGGCGCCCTCATCGGCGGCGCGCTGGGCCTGGTGGCCGGCTACAAGGGCGGCTGGGCCGACCGGATCGTCTCCATCATCAGCGACGTCCTGCTGGCGTTCCCGTCGCTCATCCTGCTCATCGCGATCGTCACGGTCCTCGACCCGACCCTGCTCAACGTCACCCTGGCGCTGGGGATCATGGTGGTGCCGTCGTACGCACGGCTCGTCCGCGCCAACGCGATGAGCTTCGCCGGCCGCGAGTTCGTCACCGCCGCCCGGTCGCTCGGTGCCGGAGAGACCCGCATCATGCTGCGCGAGGTGGCCCCCAACATCGTGGCGCCGGTGCTGTCCTACAGTTTCATGCTCGTGGCGGTGCTGATCGTCGCGGAGGCCTCGCTGAGCTACCTGGGACTGAGCATTCCTCGGCCCGAACCGACGTGGGGCAACATGATCAGCGCCGGTCAGTCCGATTTCGAGAGGTACCCCGGACTGGTGGGGATTCCCGCCATCGTCCTGTTCCTCACGGTGTTGAGCTTCAACCAGCTGGGCGAGGCCGCCGGCCGCAAGTGGAGCCCCGGAGCGGCCAAGATCTGATCGACGCCGACCGGCCCGGTCCAGCGGCGGTATGGGCACTGTTCAATCAAGGCGGAGGAAGGGGCCCGATGGACCCGACGAATGAACCCTCGGTCGAGGGGGCCGCCCAGGCGAGGGACGCCAAGACGGCGATGCTCGAGATCGCCGAGCAACTGATCAGCGAGCGCGGTCTGGACCGTGTCTCGATGCGCGACGTCGCCACCGCCGCCGGGCAACGCAACAACTCCGCGGTGCAGTACCACTTCGGCAGCCGCGACGGTCTCATCCTGCAGGTGCTGCGGCGCCGGCTGACCGCCCTCGACGTCGATCGCCGGCAGCGGTTGGCGGAGATCGACGAGCAGGGCCTGGGCACCGACCTCGCGGCTCTCGTGCGGGTGCTGTTCGAGCCGATCGTCGAGCTGCTCCGGTCCCAGCCCGAGTCCACCTATTACGCACGGTTCCTGCAGCGGGTCGGACCTGTCATGGCCCCCGGGATCCCGGAGGCGCAGTTGCGCACCGCGACCGACGACGTGGTGGTGCGCCTCATCGATGTGCTCTCCCACCTGCCGCGGCGGGTGGCGTTCGAACGTATCGACCTGGCCACCCAGATGTTCACCGGTGCACTGGCCGTTTACGAGGACCGTCGGGACGCCCGGAACGCCGTGGTCAACGCCGACTTCGACAAGGTCGTCGCCCATCTCTACGACATGGTCGAGGCCGCGCTGCGTGCAGGGGTCGGACCAGGGGAGTCACACGTCGCGGACGCACCGGAAGCCGAGGTTGGCAGTAGCTGAACCGGCGGTGTTCGCGGATCGGGCCGCCACCCGGTATCGGTGGCAGTACGACTCGTGGCACAGGTAGGAACCTCCCCGCATCACGCGCCACGTCTCGTCGCCCGGGCTCCCGTCGGGGCGCGGACCGCGGGGATCCTCTCGGGGCGAGACCGCGTAGTAGCCGGGGTCGAACACGTCGGCGCACCATTCCCACACGTTGCCGACCATCTGGTGCAGGCCGTATCTGTTCGGCCGGAACGCGCGTACCGGGGCGGTCGTCAGGTGGCCGTCGTCGAGCGTGTTGTGGGAGGGGAACCGTCCCTGCCACACATTGAGACCCCACCGACCACGCGGGGTCAGCTCGTCGCCCCACGGGAAGCGGGCCCCGGCGAGGCCGCCCCGTGCCGCGTACTCCCACTCCGCCTCGGTGGGCAGGCGGGCCCCCGCCCATTCGCAGTAGGCCGTCGCGTCGTTCCAGGACACGTGCACGACCGGGTGGTTCTGCACAGCGGTGATCGAGGACCGGCGCCCGCCGGGGTGGCGCCAGTCGGCTCCCCGCACGGCCACCCACCACGGCGTGGAATCCAGGTGGTGGAGGACGTCGGCCGGGTCGGCCTCCACGGCGAGATGGAACACCGGCGAGACGCCGAGGTCCTCCGCGTCGGTCACGTACCCGGTGTCCTTGCAGAACCTGGCGAACTGGGCGTTGGTTACGGCGCACTCGTCCATCCGGAACGAGCGCAGGCTCACCTCGTGCAGGGGTAGCTCCCCGTCGTCGGGGTACCCCTCGTCGAAGTGGTCGCCCATCACCGACGTCCCGCCGGGAATCAGGACCTGCCGGCGGGGACGGTCGGCTCCACGGCCCGGGGACCGCGGGCCCCGCAGGTTCGGCCCGTCGGGAGGGGGCGGGGCGCCCGGTGCGCAGCAGGCCCTCGTCGTCGTCATCGTCCTTCCCCGGCTCCCCGGCCCGTGACCACCTCGGACAGGAGTTCCGCCATCCGCGTGTCGACGTCCTCACGGTCGGCGGCTGCGACGTCCAGGACGTCGAGGATCTGCTCGCGCAGAACCGGCCAGGCATAGATCACCGTGAGGGCGAGCGCGAGGTGCAGTTCGCCGGCCGGCGGGGGATCGGTCATGCGGGACACCGCGCCGGCGGGCCGGACCGAGGCGTCGATCAGCGGCCGCGACACGGCGCCCGGATCCAGGGCAAGCCACACCAGGAGGCGGCTGAAATCCGGGTTGTCGACGGCTCCGGTGAGCATGGAGTGGACGGCCCGGCCGGCATCGTCGTGGTCTCCCACCCGGGCGGTGCCGTGCCGCAGGCCGTCCTCGAGCACCGCCGACAGCAGGTCGTCCTTGTTCCCGATGTGTCGGTGGATGAGGCCGAGGTTCACCCCCGCGGCCTCGGCCACCAGGCGCAGGGGCGCCCGTGGCCCGCGGGCCGCGAAGATCCGGCGGGCGGTGCCGAGAACGGCGCGGCGTACTGCGTCTCGTCCGACGGGGCGATCCGATTCGGGGAGATCCATGGACGCCACTGTAGACGATCGTCTACAGTCACGGTTGAGCACGCTGTAGACAGATGTCTACGCCTCGCGCGTCGTCCCCTCGATCAGGCCCACCGGCCACGGAAGGAACCCCCATGCAGGTCACGATCGGCGATCACGACATCGAGTTCGGCCCCAAGCGGATGCGGCTGACGGCCGACGATGCCCCGCCCGCCACCTACCACCACATCGGCGTGCGGCCCGTCACCCCGTTCATCGGAGCGGACATCGAGGGCGTCGACCTCGCCGCCCCGTCACCCGAGCAGATCTCCGAACTCAGGACCGCGCTGCTCGAGAGGAAGGTGCTCTTCTTCCGGGACCAACAGCACGTCACCGCCCACCAGCACCGCGACTTCGCCGCCCACTGGGGCGACCTGGAGGTCCACCCGCTCCTCGACCAGGGGGAGATCCCCGAGGTCGTGAGGTTCGACCGCGGACAGGACAACCCGGGCATGGAGAACATCTGGCACGTGGACGTCACCTGGCAGGACCGGCCCCCCATGGGCTCGGTGCTGCGGGCGATCCGGGTCCCCGATGCCGGCGGCGACACCCTGTGGTCGGACATGGGCAACGCCTACGACGCGCTGCCGGACGAGATCAAGGAGCGGATCGACGGGCTGACGGCCACACACGACTTCACGCCGTCGTTCGGCCGGAGCATGTCCCCCGACAAGCTCGCCGAGATGCAGAAGCGCTACCCGCCGCAGCACCATCCGGTGGTCCGCACGCACCCCGAGACCGGCCGCAGACTCCTGTTCGTCAACAGCCTGTTCACCACCGGTATCGACGGCATGGACCCGGTCGAGGGCAGGGAGTTGTTGCGGCGCCTGCTCGACCAGGTCAAGATGCCCGACTTCCAGGCACGCCTGCGTTGGGCCCCGGGCACGGTGGCGTTCTGGGACAACCGGGCCACCCAGCACTACGCGTGCAGTGACTACTTCCCCCATCGTCGGGTCATGGAGCGCGTCGCCATCGTCGGGGACGTGCCGGCATGAGCCCGTCAGGCGACGCGTTCCCCGAGGCCGGTCTCGACCGTCACGTCCTGCCCGTGCGGCGGCTCGCCGGTCGGGTGCCCGCCGAGATGGACCGCCGCGACCAGCAGGACGGGTTCCCCGGCGTCGAGCAGATCCGCCCACCGCAGGGGGCGCCCAACGTCCTGCTGGTGATGCTCGACGACGTGGGGCTCGGCACGTCCTCGGCGTTCGGGGGCCCCTGCCGCACCCCGACCATCGAGCGCCTCAACCACAACGGGGCGGGGTACACGCGGTTCCACACCACCGCGCTGTGCTCGCCGACCCGCGCCGCGACCCTCACCGGGCGCAACCACCACAGCGTCGGCATGGGCGTGATCACCGAGATGAGCACCCGCGCACCCGGATACACGGGCATGCGGCCCGACTCCGCGGCCACCATCGCCCGGGTGCTGCGCGGCAACGGGTACGCCACCGGCGCGTTCGGCAAGATGCACCAGACCCCGCCGTGGGAGACCACGGCCGCCGGGCCGTTCGACCGCTGGCCCACCGAGGAGGGGTTCGACACCTTCTACGGGTTCCTGGGCGCCGAGGCGGACCACTTCACCCCGGTCCTCTACGACGGGCGTCGGCAGGTGGACCCGCCCCGGACGCCGGAGGAGGGATACCACCTCACCGAGGACCTGGTGGACCACGCCGTCCAGTGGGTCGAGAACGTCTCCACCGTGGCCCCCGACATGCCGTGGTTCTGTTACCTGCCGCTGGGCGCGGTCCACGCGCCGCTGCACGTCCCCGAGTCCTACCGTGACCGGTACGCCGGCGAGTTCGACGACGGCTGGGACGCCCTGCGCGAGCGGACCCTGGCGCGCCAGAAGGAACTGGGAGTGGTCCCCGAGGACACCGAGCTCGGACCGTGGGCGCCCGGTCTGCCGCACTGGGACGAGCTCGACGACGACGAGAAGAAGGTCGCCGCCCGACTCATGGAGCTGTACGCCGGGTTCCTCGAGCACACCGATGACCAGGTCGGGCGACTCATCGACCATCTCGACTCGACGGGTGCGCTGGAGAACACCCTGGTCCTGTACATGGTCGGGGACAACGGCGCCTCCACGGAGGGCGGCCGGCTGGGCGCGTTCAACTACCTCGCCGGACTCAACGGGCTGCCCTCGACCACCGAGGAACTGCTGGCCAAGTGGGACGATCTCGGCGGCCCCGACTCGTACCCGCACTTCCCGTCGTCCTGGGCGCTGGCGCTGAACACCCCCTACCAGTGGGCCAAACAGGTCGCCTCCCACTACGGCGGGACCCGGAACGCCCTCGTCGCGCACTGGCCGGGCCGGATCGCCGAGCCGGGCAGGTTGCGCCACCAGTGGCACCACTGCGTGGACATCGCCCCCACCATCCTCGAGGCCGCGGGTCTGCCGATGCCGCACACCGTGGACGGTGTGGCGCAGAAGCCCCTCGAGGGTATGGGCATGACCTACACCTTCGACCAGCCCGACGCCGCGGACCGGCACACCACCCAGTACTTCGAGATCTTCGGCAACCGCGGGATCTACGACCACGGGTGGACCGCCGTGACCGCGCAACGGGCGCCCTGGCTGATGGCCACCTCCGGCGTCGACCTCACGCCGCTGGCGGACAGTACATGGGAGCTCTACGACACCCGCGCGGACTGGTCGCAGTCCCGTGACCTGGCCGCCGAGCACCCCGAGATCCTCGAGCGGTTGACGATGAAGTTCATCGCCGAGGCCGCGCGGTACGACGTGCTGCCGCTGGACGACAGCACCGTGGGACGCCAGGCCGGCGTCGACAACCGCTCACCCCACCCCATGGGCGGCCGCTCGTCGATCACCCTGTACCCGCACATGGACGGGCTCAACGAGAAGGCCGCGCCCAAGCTGCTCAACCGTGCGTTCCGGCTCACGGCGTCGCTGGAGGTCCACGGCGGCGATTCCCCCGCGGCGGGGTCCTGCGAGGGTGTGCTGCTCAGCCTGGGTGGCCGCTTCGGAGGCATGACGCTGTACATCGTCGACGGGGTGCCCGTCTTCGAGTACAACTTCTTCGGTCGCCACCACGGCCGGGCAGCCGGCAGCGAACCGCTCGCCGCGGGTGCGCGCACCGTCGAGCTCGAGTTCGCCTACGACGGAGGGATCGCGGCGGGCGCGGACCTGCGCCTGCTCGTCGACGGTGAGCAGGTGGGGCACGGGCGGATCGCCGTGACGGCGCCCGCGATGTTCAGCATGAACGAGACCCTCGACATCGGGCGCAGTCGGGGGAGCGCGGTGAGCACCGCGTACGAGGGATCGTTCCCGGTCCGCGGCGCCACGCTCCACCACGTGCAGGTGGATCTCGGTCGCGGCAGTGAACTCCCGCAGGCGCGACGGGACGAGATCGAACTGGCCACCCACTGACCTCGGCGACGGACCGGTCGCCGGGTCAGACCCGGCCGCGCAGGAGCTTGCGGAAGTACACGACGGGCTGGACGAACCGGTCGAACGCGTACGTCATCCGTCGCGGGGCGAAGAGGTCGATCCCCGGCACCGACGGGGCCGGCCGGCCGTCCCGGTCGTGCTCGTCGAGCACCAGTCGGCCCCTGCTCACGGCCACGGGGATGACCGTGTAGCCGTCGTACTCCTTCAGCGGCCCACCGTCGCGGGCGGCGCGCAGGTTGTCGGCCACCACCGCGACCTGGTCGCGCAACGCGCCACCGGACGGGCGGGTGTCCACGGTCGCGGCGTCCCCCAGTCCCCACACCGTCTCGTGGCGCGTGTGGCGCAGGGTGCGGGGGTCCACCTCGACGAGCGTGGCGGCGTCGCCCGTCGCCAGGCCCGAGTCGGCGACGAATCGCGGTGCGCGGCTGTCCGGGGTGACGTAGGCGAGGTTGACGTGCTCGAGGGTCACCGGGGCGGGGCCGTCGAGCGAGACGGTCCGGGCGGCGTGGTCCACAGCGGTCACCCGAGTGTCGGCGTGCACCGTGATGCCGTAGTCCTCGATGAACGGCTGCAATCGGGAGTCGATCTTCTCCAGTCCGAGCAGTCCGCCGAACGGGGTCACCAGGTGCACGTCGATCCGGTCGAGCACCTCGGCCCGCCGCCACCGGTCGCACGCCAGGAACATCGCCTTGAGCACCGTCCCGCCGCAGGATGCCGGCTCGGGCGGAACCGAGAACACCACGGTGCCCTCACGTTCACGCACGAGGGCGGCACATGCCCGACCGGCGTACTCGGGCACGTGGGCGGACACCGCCCAGCCGTCGACGTAGGCCTCCTGCAGTCCCGGAATCTCCTCCCAGTGCGGGGTGAGACCGGGGCACAACACCAGGTCGCGGTAGCTGACGGACGCGCCGCTGTCGAGGGTGACGGTCCGGGCGTCGGGATCGACGCGGGTGGCCGCGTGCGGCACGAGTTCGACCCCGTCCGGGACCACGGTCGCCATGGCCCGCTCGTAGCGGGACATGCGTGCCTGCCCGGCCGCGGCGTAGTTCAGCATCGGCCGGTAGCGGTGCACCGGGCTGGGGTCGATGAGCGCGATGCCGCCCACGCCATCGCGCCTGAGGCGGGCCGCCAGGGAGACCCCGGCATTGCCTGCCCCGACGATCACGGTGTCGAACGCGGCGGGCATGGCTTTAGAACACCTCGAACGCGTAGCCGACGAGGCCGACCACCAGGAGGAGGACGACGATGGCGATGACCACGATCCACACGACGGGACTCGTGCGTCCCGGCTGAGGAGTCGGGCTCTGCCGCTCCGTGGGGGCCTGCTTCCTGGCCGCACTGTCCGACTGCAACGAGGTCGAGTCGGAGTCCGGCGTCACCCCGGCGGGGGCGGAACCGGTGTCATCCACGTCCGGGCTCTGGGCGGGATCCGGGTCTGACGGTCGGGCGTTGGTCATAGTCGCACCTCTCGTTGACTGGGACCCACACGCTAGGGGCTCGGCGGTCGAGCTTCCACCGGTCGGCCTGTCACCGGCCGGTCTTTCGCCTCTCGACGCGAACCGCGGCCCGGGTCCTGGCCGAGCACCACCACGCCCGGCCCCGCCCCGGCCGCGAGACCGGAGAGGACCTCCGCGACCGACCACGCGGTGATCGCCGAGGTGCGGCCGCCGGAGTCGGGGTCCACGGCGTTCTCGAACTGCAGCTCGTAGCGACCCATCGGCGAGACCCACTCCACGACGTGGCGGGTGCGACGGACCTCCGGGTCGGCGACGACGACCACCTCGGTCCGGTCCAATCCCAGCGTGGCCAGCGCGAGCGCGACCGAGGCGTTGGAGGTGAGCGGGAACGCCAGCGCCGCCTCGCGGGCCGACCCGCGGAACACCTCCCGTCGCTCGGTGAGCTGCTCGTCGACGTCCAGCGCGGCCGGGCTCTTGATGGTGTAGTGCCGCAGGAGTGCGTCGTCGGTGCCCGCGAGTGCGGCCGCCGAGAGGATGTCGAGTCCGCCCACCGCCCCGGCGGGGACGAGTACGCGACCGGAGACGGGCCCGCGGGCGAGGAGCTCGAGGGGGTCCGAGTGGCGGGCGAACACCCCGCAGGAGCACACGATCATGTCCGTGCCGGCGGCCGTCACTCGCGGGATGAACTCCTCGGCAGCGTCAACACTGCTGGCCTCAACCACCACGTCGGCCGCCTCGATGGCGTCGGTGATCTCCTCGTCCGTGCTGCGGGAGCGGAGCACATCGCCGAGCCCGGCCCCGGGGACGTCGCCCCGCTCGAGTGCTTCGATGACCGCGCCGCCGATCGCGCCGGCACCGATCACGGCGACCACCAGCGGCCGGGTGCGCGCGGCCTGATCGGCTGAGCCGGTCACATCGACCGGGCTCGCCGCGGAACCGGCCGGGTCGGGCGAGGGGGAGCGCGGAGGGGTCATGGTGAGGCCACCGTACCTACTTTGATCAGCCGGGACCTGTCGGTGTGGGACGTGCCGGCCACCTGTCCGGCCCGCCCGAATCCCCGTTGGCCTGTTGCGCACATCACACAGTGTATGTAATGCTCGTCACAACTTGACGGAGCGTCAAGTTTGATCGACACCCCGTCCACGGAACCCCTGCCCGCGGACGCACCCTTCGCCAAAGGACACCAGCATGGCCTTCACCCTCCCCGAATCGCAGATCCCCCTCGACATCGATTTCGACCCCGACCACCTCCGTCAGCGTTTCGAGGCGGACAAGCAGGCCCGCCTGCGCCGGGACCAACTGGCCCAGTTCCAGGGCCTGGAGGACCTCCTCGAGGTGGACGACGCCGATCCGTTCTCCGACCCGATCACCCGCGAGCCGGTCACCGAGGAGCTCGACACCCTGGTCCTGGGAGGCGGGTTCGGGGGGCTGACCGCCGGTGCCTACCTCACGCAGAACGGCGTCGAGGACTTCCGGATCGTCGAGTACGGCGGCGACTTCGGCGGTACCTGGTACTGGAACCGCTACCCGGGCGTCCAGTGCGACATCGAATCGCACATCTACATGCCGCTGCTCGAGGAGACCGGGTACATCCCCAGCCAGCGGTACGCCGACGGCTCCGAGATCTTCGAGCACGCCCAGCGCATCGGCCGGCACTACGACCTCTACGACAAGACCTACTTCCAGACCCGCGCCACCCACGCGCAGTGGGACGAGCAGGCCCAGCGATGGGAGGTCACCACCGACCGCGGCGACCGGTTCCGCACTCGCGTCCTCATGCGCTCCAACGGCGCACTGACCAAGCCGCAGTTGCCGAAGGTGCCCGGGATCGCGGACTTCGAGGGCAAGATCTTCCACACCAGCCGCTGGGACTACGACTACACCGGCGGATCGGCGGCCGGGAACCTGGAGAACCTGCGCGACAAGCGCGTCGCCGTGGTGGGCACCGGCGCCACCGGCGTGCAGGTGGTGCCCTACCTCGGTGAGGACGCCGAGGAGTTGATCGTGGTGCAGCGCACGCCGAGCGTCGTGCAGCCGCGCAACAACCGCAAGACCGACCCGCGGTGGGCCGAGTCGCTCCAGCCCGGTTGGCAGTACGAGCGGCACGACAACTTCAACGGGATCATCTCCGGGCACGAGGTGGACGGGAACCTGGTCGACGACGGCTGGACCCACCTGTTCCCGCAGTTGACGGGCCAGCCCCTGGTGGACACGCCCGTCGGTGAACTCCCGGAGGCGGACCAGGCGCTGGTCGCCGAGCTCGCGGACATGAAGCTGCTCATGGGCGCCCATCAGCGGGTCGACTCGATCGTCACGGATCCCGCGACCGCCGACGGTCTCAAGCCGTGGTTCGGCTACATGTGCAAGCGCCCCTGCTTCAACGACGAGTACCTGCAGACGTTCAACCGGCCCAATGTCACGCTGGCCGCGTCGCCGACCGGGATCGACGGGATCACCTCCACGGGGATCGTGGTGGCGGGCACGCACTACGAGGTCGACTGCATCATCTTCGCCACCGGCTTCGAGACCGGGTCCGGCCCGGCGGGCATCTACGGCTACGACGTGATCGGGCGCGAGGGTCACTCGATGCAGGAGTACTTTTCCGAGGGGGCCCGGACCTTCCACGGGTTCTTCACGCACGGTTTCCCGAACTTCGTCGAGCTGGGGATGTCGCAGACCGCCTACTACGTCAACTTCGTCTACATGCTCGACCGCAAGGCCCGGCACGCCGCTCGGCTGGTCAAGCACCTGCTGGACAACGATCTCGGCACTTTCGAGCCGACGGCCGAGGCCGAGGCCGACTGGGTCGCCGAGGTGCGCCGGTCCAACGAGCCGCGCGAGGCGTACTGGGGTGGGTGCACTCCGGGGTACTACAACGGGCAGGGCGAGGTGTCCAAGGCCGTGTTCCGCGACGTGTACAACTCGTCGGAGATCGACTTCTGGAACATGATCGAGGACTGGTGGAACTCGGGTCGCTTCGAGGGCCTGGTCTTCGAGTCGTCCCGCACCGCGGTCCCGGTCGCCTGAGCGACGGGCCGCACGCCTGACGGACCCCGCGCCCCGCGACCCTAGGATTGGCGATCATGGTTTCCGGCCCGTCACCGACACCGGCCTCCGACGCTGTCGACGGCCGTCGCAGGCGTATCCCTAAAGGCGAGGTCCAGCGGCAGGTCATCCTCGACGGGTTCGAGGGACTGCTCGAGCAGATGCCGGCATCGGACATCTCGGTCAAGGACATCACCGAGGCCGCGGGGATCAAGCGGCCGAACTTCTACTTCTACTTCGAGTCCAAGAACGAGGTGCTGGGGGAGCTGGTCGGGCGGGCCTGGGACGCCTGGATCGACACCGTCGGGAGCTACCACCGGCGGGCCGGGGAATCGCACTCCGACTACTTCGACCGGCTCTTCGGCCAGTCCTACGCCGCGTGGGTGGAACACGACCAGGTGATGGTGGCCGGAGTACAGGCGACCGGATACGACGACGAGGTGAGGTCCCGCTGGACCGAGTTGGTGACGGGGTTGAACGCCCACCTCTCGGAGCAGATGGGGCAGGACGCGGAGGCCGGGCTGATCGCCCCGTTGTCCGATGACCACGGGGCGATCGTCGACAGGCTGACGGACATGATCGTCATGGCCTTCTACCAGGACCGGTCGCTCAAGCCCGCCGAAGCCGAGTCCGCCCGGATGCTGGCGTCCATCAAGGCGATCTGGTTGGGGGCGTGGGGAGTGGCGGAGGTCCGGTGAGGCTGTGTCCCGGCGCTACCGACTACTCGGTGCTGCCGACGAGCATGGTCGGGGTGACGCCGAGGTTGGCGCCGTCCGCGGCCAGGGCCCGGCCCTCCTCGGTGGACATCGCGGCACCCATCGCCTCGGCGTCCGCGAAGAACAACTGGGCCATGAGATGGAACTCGGGTGCGGATCCGTCCGGGCCGGGCAGGAAGCGCGTGACCTTGGCGTCCTCGAGGCCGGGCACCTTGAGGGCGAGGGGAATGTGCGTCCCGGTGTAGTACTCGTCGAACTTCTCCAGGTCGTCGGGGGTGCCGTAGAGGACGGTGAGAGTGATCAAGGGGTTTCCTTTCGAGGGGCGCCCGGCACGATGGCCGGCCGTGGGGTGTCGTAGCGGTGATGATGCCCCAGTCCACGGCGCCCCGGGTCCGGTCCGTCAGGCGAGTCCGCACTGATCCGTTGATCCCGTCCCGGGCTGGTTCTAGCGTGGACCCATGAGGTCGCACGCGGCGGGACCGCTGGTCGGGTTGGGGCTCCTCTACGGGGCCGGGGTGGGCACCGTCCTCGGAGTCGTGATCGCCGGCGCCCCGAACCTGGCCACCTGGATGGTGATGGGCGCAGGCATCGGTGTGGTCGTGGGGAGTGTCGCCGAACTGTGGCGTGACGTGGCACGCCGAACAGCTCACGGACCCACGCCCACCGCGCACTGATCACAGACCACCGCGGTACCGGCCGCGGCCCTATCGTGGTGTGATCCGATCCCGAGAACTCCGGAAGGACCGATCTGCCATGACCGCCATCACCACCGTCGACCGCGGCCCCCGCGTCGTCGCCCGCAGTGTCACCGTCAACGCCCCCGCCGAGGAGCTGTTCGGGCTCGTCACCGACCCGCGCAAGCACGGGCTCGTCGACGGTTCGGGGACCGTCAAGAGCAACGTCAAGGGGCCGTCGACCCTGTCCGAGGGCGCCAAGTTCACCACCTCGATGCGCATGTACGGCGTCCCGTACCGCATCACCAGCACGGTCACCGAGTACATCGACACGCCCGACCAGAAGGTCATCGAGTGGGCGCACCCCGCGGGCCACCGCTGGCGCTGGGAGTTCACCCCGACCGCGGATGGGCGTACCGAGGTCACCGAGTGCTTCGATCCCCGGCCCTCGAAGATCGGCAAGGTCTTCGAGAAGATCGGCGTCGCCGACCAGAACGCGTCCGGCATCACCGAGACGCTCTCCCGCCTGGCCGCGAAGTACGAGACCGCGGGTTAACCGCGGTCCGCCGCCCGGTCACGGCCGCGTGCGGCCCGGTAGCGGGCGATGAGGGCCGCTGTGGAGGAATCCGTGTCGGCACCACTGGATTCGGCACCACTGGATTCGGGACCGCCGGGTTCGTCGGAGGCGAGTGCCGGGTAGAGGTCGCGGGCCTGCTTCTTCCCCAGTTCGACTCCCCACTGGTCGAAGGCGTTGATGTTCCAGATCGCCCCCTGGACAAAGACGACGTGTTCGTACAGGGCGATGAGCTGCCCGAGGACGCCGGGGGACAGCGAGGGCGCGAGGAGCGTCGTCGAGGGACGGTTTCCGGGCATCACCCGGTGAGGGCGGAGAGCGGCCTCGATGCCGTCGGCGCGCGGCTCGGCGTCGGTCCGGCCGAAAGCCAGCACCCGGGACTGGGCGAACATGTTACTCACGAGCAGGTCGTGCATGGCCACGCGGTCGTCGGCCGCCATCGTTCCGTCCGAGGGGCGGGCGATGCCGATGAAGTCGACGGGGACGAGGTGAGTGCCCTGGTGCAGGAGTTGGAAGAACGCGTGCTGGCCGTTCGTCCCCGGCTCACCCCAGTAGATCTCCCCGGTGGGGTGAGCCACCGGGGAGCCGTCGAGCCGGACCGATTTGCCCAACGATTCCATGGTCAACTGCTGGAGGTACGCGGGGAAGCGGGCGAGATCGTGCGCGTAGGGGATGACGGCCTTGGACTGGGCCCCCAGGAAACTCGTGTACCAGACGCCGAGCAGCCCCATGAGCAGGGGCGCGTTGCGGTCATCCGCCGCGGTGGCGAAGTGCTCGTCCATCGAGTTCATGCCTTCCAGGAACTCGGTGAAGACCCCGGGCCCGAGGGTGATCATGCAGCTGAGCCCGATCGCGGACCCCACGGAGAAACGGCCACCGACCCAGTCCCAGAAGCCGAACACCGCCTCCTCGGCGATGCCGAACGCGGCCACCTCGTCGGAGGCTGTCGAGACCGCGACGAAGTGAGCGGCCACGGCGTCCTCCGCGCCGAGGCGATCGAGAAACCATCGACGGGCGGCGTGGGCGTTCGCGAGGGTCTCCTGGGTGGTGAACGTCTTGGAGGCGACGATCACCAGGGTGGTCTCGGGGTCGATCCCGGCCAGGGTGGAGTCGAGGTCGCGGGGGTCGACGTTCGACACGTAGTGGGCGGTGATCCCGCCGGTCTGCAGGGGGCGTAGGGCCCGGTCGACCATCGCGGGCCCGAGATCCGATCCGCCGATGCCGATGTTGAGGACGGTGGTGATCTTCTTGCCGGTGTACCCGGTCCATTCCCCGCTCCGGACCCGCTCGGCGAAGGCGGTCATCATCCGGAGGGTCTCGTGGACGTCGACGACCACGTCGCAACCATCCAGGGTCAGCGTGTCATCGGCATCTCGTCGGAGGGCCGTGTGCAGGACGGCACGGTCCTCCGTGGTGTTGATGCGGTCGCCGCGGAACATGGCTGCTCGGCGGACCGGCAGGTCCGCGACGCGAGCGAGGCCGAGGAGCGCGGAGACGACCTCATCGGTGACCAGGTTCTTGGACAGGTCGATGTAGAGATCGCCTGCCGTCACGCCCAGTCGGCTCCCGCGGTCGGGGTCTCGGTCGAACAACTCACGCAGGGTGGTCTCACCCGTCGAGGCGGCCAGCCCCTCGACCGCTCGCCACTCATCGGTGGTGCTGATGTCCATGTCGATGCTGTTCACGGGCAGTCCTTCGGTGTGGTGGCGGAGGGGGGCGAGGCTGACGATACCGTGGTGTACACAGTTGACTACAGTTTCCGTACACAGGTGACTACAGTGGCGGTGGCGGGTCGACGCACCCGCCCGGCTGCACCGACGTGAAAGGCCTCGATGACCACCACGAGCACGACGATGATCCCCGCCCGTGCTGCGGCCCGCCTGTCCGGCAAGGTGGCCGTCGTGACCGGCGCCGGTCAGGGGGTGGGCCGGGGCATAGCCCTCGCGCTGGCCGAATCCGGAGCCGCGGTGGTGCTGCTCGCGGAACCGATGCCGCTGGACGAGTACTCGGACGCCGCGTTCCGCACGGCAAAGGAGGCGATCCGATCGCTCCCCCGGGCGGCAGCCTGTGAACGGGGTCCTGACGGGATCCGAGCGCTCGCTGTCGCCCCCCATGCCCACAGCCCCGGACTCGACTGGTGGATGCGTCACAACCCGGAGGAGGCCGAGCGGTTCATCGCCCGCATACCCGCCGGGCGGGTGGGCGACCCCGTGGCAGACATCGGCCGGCCCGTGGCGTGGCTGTGCACGGCGGAGGCGTCCTACCTCACCGGCGTGACCATTCCGCTCGACGGCGGTCAGTCCCGGTGGGGTTGATCACCACATCCACATTTCTCCGACAGAAGAGGTCACATCATGCAGTTCTCCGTTCCGGTCGCGTTCAGCCCGATCGACCAACTCCTCGGCCTGGCCCGCGCGGCCGAGGACGCGGGCTTCGCCCGCGTCACGCTTCCCGATTCGCTGTTCCTGCCCCACCGGCAGGACACCGACTACCCGTACACGCCCGACGGGGCGCGGATGTGGGACGAGCACACCCCGTGGGTCGAACCCCTGACCGCGATCGCTGCGATGGGCGTCGCCACCTCGACCATCAGGTTCTGCCCGCAGGTCCTCAAACTCGGACCCCGTCAGCCCCTGCTGCTGGCGCGGCAGTTGTCCACGGTCTCCCACCTGACTGGCGGACGCATCGACCTGGGGGTGGGGATCGGATGGGACCCCAACGAGTTCGCGTGGTGTGGAGTCCCCTACCCGGGGCGTGGCAAGAGGGTCGACGAAATGCTCGAGATCATTCGCCTGGCCGGTAACGGCGGGTGGTTCGAGTACCACGGTGAGCACTTCGACTTCGACCGCCTCACACTGGACCCGCCGCCCGTGGCCCAGGTGCCGTTCTACGTGGGCGGCCACACCGCTCCGGCGCTACGCCGAGCCGTCCGGGTCGGCCAGGGGTGGACCTCGGCGATGATGGGATTCGACGAGATCGCCGCCACCATCACCCGCCTCGGAGAACTGCTCGAGGCCGACGGCCGCTCCCTCGCCGACCGCGGGGACGGCCGGCCGTTCGAGATTCAGGTGGCCTGCACCGACCGGTACGGCACCCGCGGTTTCGCCCAACTCGAGGAGGCGGGGGTCACCGATGTCATCGTCATCCCGTGGCTGATCGAGGGCCACGGATACGACGCCCCCCTGGACGCCAAGCGCGACGCTATCGCCCGGTTCGGCGAGAAGTACATCAGCGCATGACCTCGACACACATCAACCACACCGCTACGACCCCAAGGAGCCCCACATGCCCGACACCCCGTCCCTGAAGCTCGGTTACAAGGCGTCGGCCGAGCAGTTCGGTCCGCGTGATCTGGTGGAGTTCGCCGTGCTGGCGGAGCAGGCGGGGATGGATTCGGCGACGGTGTCGGATCATTTCCAGCCCTGGCGTCACGACGGTGGTCATGCGCCGTTCTCGTTGGCGTGGATGACGGCGGTGGGTGAGCGTACCGAGCGGCTGCAGTTGGGCACCTCCGTGCTGACGCCGACGTTCCGGTACAACCCGGCGGTGCTCGCCCAGGCGTTCGCGACGATGGCGTGCCTGTACCCGGGCCGCATCTTCCTCGGGGTGGGCACGGGTGAGGCGCTCAACGAGATCGCCACCGGCCACCAGGGTGAGTGGCCGGAGTTCAAGGAGCGGTTCGCGCGCCTGCGTGAGTCGGTCCGGCTCATGCGCGAGCTGTGGACCGGTGAGACCACCAACTTCGAGGGTGACTACTACTCGACCAAGGACGCGTTCCTCTATGACGTGCCCGAGGGTGGCGTGCCGGTGTACGTGGCGGCGGGTGGTCCGGTGGTGGCCAAGTACGCGGGCCGGGTGGGCGACGGGTTCATCTGCACCTCCGGCAAGGGGATGGAGCTGTACACCGACAAGCTGCTCCCGGCCGTCGAGGAGGGCGCGCAGATCAACGAGCGGGACTCGGCGCAGATCGATCGGATGATCGAGATCAAGATCAGCTACGACCCGGACCCGGAGGCGGCGTTGGAGAACTGCCGCTTCTGGGCCCCGCTCAGCCTCACTCCGGAGCAGAAGCACTCGGTGGATTCGCCGCGGGAGATGGAGCGGCTGGCCGACGAGCTGCCGATCGAGCAGGTCGCCAAGCGGTGGATCGTCGCCTCGGACCCCGACGAGGCCGTCGAGCAGGTCCGACAGTACGTCGACGCCGGCCTGAACCATCTGGTCTTCCACGCCCCGGGCCACGACCAGAAACGCTTCCTCGACCTGTTCAAAACCGACCTCGAACCGCGTCTGCGTCGCCTCGCGTAGGCGCCGTGGGCGGGCCGGTGACCCGCCCGGCCACTCACCCCGGGCTCAGGCCCGGGTGAGCAGCAGCGGCGCCGCCGCGAACCGCGACCAGGGCCCGCCCGCGAAGGTCAGGCCGATCAGGCGCCGGTCGTCGAGCGGCCGGAACTCGTCCCGCACCCAGCGCCACGGCACCGGGCTCGAGGCGCCGTACGAGCAGACGATCACCTGACCGCCGTCGAACCACGAGGATTCCAGCGTCACCCGCATCGGCAGGGTCTCCCGTGGCGGGCGGCCCTCGTCGTCGTCGACCAGGTTCATCGCGCCGCCCCCGGGGGCGAAACGCTTGCCCTGCCAGCCCGGCATCCCGCCGAGGGCGATAGCGCGCGGTGCCACCACCCTCAGCGGTGCCGGGCCGACGAACGTGACGAGGTAGTCGCCCGGGGCGGGCAGATCGGTCGGCGGCGTGGCCTGCGAGAACAGGGCGCGCAATCGGCCGAGCGAGGTCGGCAGGGCGGCGGTCACGGGGCTCCGATCGTCGGGGGCGTTCGCCGATCCTAGGACGGTTGTCCAGCCACGCGGGACAGATCGGCAGTGTGGCTTCGCGTTCAGCCGGCCGCGGGTGGCCTAGGCTCGCACTCGACACGGGGTGCCGCCCATCCGGGCGGCTGAGAACACACCCGTCGAACCTGAACTGGGTAGTTCCAGCGGAGGAATGTCGTGCGCGTCGCCCCGGGCGTCGTCGCCTCTCGTGCGGTCATCGTGCGGCGGGCAGGTGGGCATCGCGCTCCCCGTGAGGAACCACCGGGAAGCGAGTGGCATGCGTATCAACGAGCAGGTCGTCCTGGTCACCGGCGGAGCCCGCGGACTCGGCGTGGACATCATCCGCGCCTTCTCCCGCGAGGGCGCCCTCGTCGTCGTCAACTATCGACGCAGCGAGGCCGCCGCCGCCGACCTCGTCCGTGAGCTCGGCGAGGACCGCGCCGTCGCACTACGCGCGGACGTGACCGACGACGACGAGGTGCGCGCCCTCTTCGACGCGGCCCGCGCCCACTTCGGTCGACCGATCAGCACGGTCGTCAACAACGCGCTGGCCGACTTCGAGTTCAACGGCGATGCCAGGCCGCGGCCGGAGACCCTGACCTGGGAGGATTTCGACTCCCAGCTGCGTGGCGCGGTCAAGGCCACCCTCGCCACGACCCAGGCCGCGCTGCCGGGGATGCGCGAGGCGGGGTTCGGGCGGATCGTGACCATCGGCACCAACCTGTTCCAGCACCCGGTGGTGCCGTACCACGACTACACCGCCGCCAAGGCCGCCGCGCTGTCGCTGACCCGCACCCTCGCCACCGACCTCGGGCCGGACGGCATCACGGTCAACATGGTCTCGGGCGGCCTGCTGCGCACCACCGACGCCAGTGCCGCTACGCCTGACGAGGTGTTCGACCTCATCGCCTCCGGGACCCCGCTGCGGCGCGCGATCACTCCTGCCGAGCTCGCTGACGCGGTGCTGTTCTTCGCCTCCCCGTGGGCGCGCGCGGTGACGGGGCAGAACCTCATCCTCGACGGCGGCCTGGTCAAGGGCTGAGTCGGCCGGGCCCGCTCGCGGGGGTTCTGCGTGTCGTGGTGCTGGACTAGGTTCGACGTAGGGCCCGGGTTCGGGTCCCGACGACAGGACCGGGCGCGGCCCGGACGGTGACACGCAGGAGGGATTCCGTATGGGAACGGTGCCCACGGGCCTCGCGCGAACGGCCGAGGGGCGGCGCACAGCCCTCGCCGAGCAGTCCGTCGCCCGCTTCACCCGGCAGCTCTCCGAGTGGGACGCCCAGCGGGCCGCCCTCGTCGCCGACGACCTCGGGACGAACCCGCGGCGCCGTGTGCCCGGGACCTGGCCGGCGGTGGCCGTCGCCGACGCCACCGCGCTCGGGCAGCAGGCGGCGCCGCTGTCCGCCAACGCCCTCGCCGCGGAGTGCTCCACCCTGTGGTGGTCCGGTATCGGCAAGGTGATCGGCGGTGCAGTCTCGGCTGTGGTGCTGTTGTCGTTGCCGATCTCGCTCGTCCTGGCGGCGGTGGGATGAGAAGCAGGATGCCGGGTCTGCGGCCCGGGTGGGCCGGCGTTCGGACCGGAAAGGAGGTGACGTCGTGCCGCTGATCTTCGCCATCGTGGTGGTGGCGCTCATCGCCGGAGCGGTCGTGTGGATCGGCTCCACCGGATGGCTCATCCGCTCCGGGCTCGAGGATCTCGCACGCCGCCGGCGGCTCCTGCGCGGCACCGACCCGCTGCAACTGACCGCCCAGCAGGCGCTCGGCTCCGCCCGCCGGTCGTATGCACTGGCGTTCGAGGCGCTCGGCGCGACCGTCGACGCGTGGTACGACCTGCGGGAGACGCAGGGGATCGGCACCGCCCTCGAGGTGGTCTACCCGGAGATACAGAGCAAGGTCGACCCCGACCCGCGGTTCCGCGCCGTCCTCGAGCAGGCCAACGAGACCACAATGGCGGGACCCGCGCAGCAGCCGGACTCGGTGGCGGACCTGCTCGAGGAGGCCGCCCGCATCGACGCCATGACGCTCGAGATCCGCACCCGGATCCACCGTGCGCGGCCCCCGCGGCGTCGGGGCCCGGGCGCGCTCTTCCGCTGAACCGGCCCCGCCTCGTCCCGACCGCTCGTGAGGGGCCCCATGCGGCGGACCCGTGACAGTTGTCACCGGTGAGGTCGTGACAGGCGATCCTTCCGAACGTCATCGCAGGTAAGCGAGGGTGGAAGCATGGTTATCCACCGCTCCACCCGCCCCCGGGACCCAGGCCGCGTCGGCGCGGTGATCGACACCGACGCGCCCGCTCCCGCCCTCGAATTCCACGACCTGACCCAGACGTTCACCCGGCCTCGCGCCGAGACGGTCCACGCCCTCCGCGGCATCGACCTGCGGATCGACCCCGGCGAGGTGGTGGCGCTGCTCGGCCCCAACGGTGCCGGCAAGACCACCGCCCTCGACATCGCGCTCGGCCTCACCGAGCCGACCGGCGGGCGGGCCCGAGCGTTCGGCGCCGTCCCCAGACAGGCCGTCGCCGACGGGCGGATCGCCGCCGTCCTCCAGACCGGGGGACTGCTGTCCGACCTCACGGTCGAGGAGACCGTCCGGGCCATCGCGGCCCTGTACCGGGACCCGCTCTCCGTGGGCGAGGTACTCGACCGGGCAGGGATCGCCACGATCGGCCGCCGGAAGGTCTCCCGCTGCTCGGGCGGCGAACAGCAACGACTCCGCTTCGCCCTGGCGCTGCTGCCGGATCCCGACCTGCTCATCCTCGACGAGCCGACCGCCGCGATGGACGTGGGCACGCGCCGTGAGTTCTGGTCCACCATGCACGCCGAGGCCACGTCCGGGTCGACCGTCTTATTCGCCACCCACCACCTGGAGGAGGCCGAGGCGTTCGCCGACCGCATCGTGCTCATGGCCCGCGGCCGGATCGTGGCCGATGGCCCGGTCGAGGCGATCCGTGCGATGGCCACGGGCACCCGCGTCACCGCGGTCTGGACCCCCGGGCCCGGTGAACCCGCACCCCACGACCTGCCCGGGGTCACCGCGGTGGAACGCACACCCACCCGGGTCATCCTCACCAGCACCGACAGCGACGCCACCGCGGGCGCGCTGCTGCGCGGGACCGCCGCCCGTGACCTCACCATCAGCCCGCGGTCGCTGGACGACGCCTTCGTCGCCCTCACCGCCGCACCCGACACCACAGCCCCCGACACCACCGACCCCGACACGACCGACCCCGACCAGGAGGCCGCCCGATGAACGCCACCTACTGGGCCATCGACCTGCGCCGCACTCTGCGCGACATCACCAACATCTTCTTCATCGCCGGACTGCCGCTCATCATGTACCTGGTGTTCGGCAGCGCCCAGTCCTACCGGGACGAGCCCGTCGCACACGGCAACGTGGGCTCGGTCGTCATGATCTCCATGGCCGTCTACGGCGCCGTCACCGCCACCACCTCGATCAGCGGCGGGGCCGCTCTCGAACGCTTCCAGGGCTGGGGACGTCAACTCGGGTTGACCCCGTGGAGCAGCACCGGCTTCGTGATCACCAAGTCCGCCGTGGCCATGACGGTGGCGGCTGTGCCCGTCCTCTCCGTGGGGCTCGTCGGCGCGCTCACGGGGGCTGAAGCCACGCCGCTCGCGTGGGTGCTGGCCCTGGCCGCGGCGTGGATCGGGTCGGCGGTGTTCGCCGGGTACGGACTGACCGCCGGGATGGCGTTCCGCTCCGAATCCGCGTTGGGCGTGGCCGGTGGGAGCCTGGTCCTGTTCGCCCTGGCCGGCAACCTGTTCATCCCGCTGTCGGGGACCGCGCTGGAGCTCGCCCGGTTCACGCCGCTGTACGGGATCAACGCGCTGGCCCGCTTCCCGCTCACCGGCGGGGTGGTGACCGAGTCCGTGACCGACCCGTTGTGGCTTCCGCTGCTCAATGTGACCGCGTGGGCCCTCATACTGGGGACGACGGCAACAGTTCTGGTGCGTCGCCGTCGGGGCCGGGACTAGAGACGGCAGGGGAGGTCGGGTCGATGACGACGGGCAGCAGAACCACCTGGCGCCGGGTCCGGGACGCCCTCACCAGCCCGAATGTCCTGTTCTCCCTGATCTGGCAGGTCTTTCTGATCTACCCGGTCCTCGCCGTCGTCTATTCCGGCGCGCCCACCGCACCCACGGTGCTGGGCCTGGCCTCCGTCGCCGTCTTTTCCGCCGTCTACCTCGCCGGCTTCGCCTCGCCCGCCGTCACCCGCGACTACCCGCTACACCTGCGCAGGACGGCGCGCCCCACCCGAGATGCGTCGACGCTCGCGGCCCGTGGTGAGTCGCCGCTCGCGGCGGATGAGAACTGGCTCGACCCCCCGGCGGAGCCTCCGGCGCCGCTCGGCCTCGGCTACCTGGCCGGGCTCGTGGTGTGCGCGTTCGGCACCCTGCCCGCCGCGGGGATCAACGGCCCGACCAACTTCCTGCCGTTCATCGCCTGCTTCATCGCCGCCGCCTGGCCGCTCCGACGCAGCGTGCCCGCCGCGGTGGCGCTGATCCTCATCGGGTGTGGCGCGGCGCTGTTCGAGAGCAACGTCGCCATGCTCATCCCGTGTTTCCTGGTGATCCCGGTGGTCCTGTCGATGATCGGCACCCGCATCTCCGTGGGCATCAGCGACCGCGAAGGCCACTACCGGCGCGCGCTGGGGGTGGTGGAGGAGCGCGAGCGGATGGCCCGGGACCTCCACGACGTGCTCGGCCATACCCTCACCGCCCTGACCATCCGCGCACAGCTCGCCCGCGCCCGACTCGACTCCGACCCGGACATCACCCGCGCCGAGTTGGAGAACATCGAGATGCTCACCCGCACCGCTCTGGCGGAGATGCGGCAGACCGTGTCCGGGATGCGCGTCGCCGATCCCGCGCGCGAGCTCGCGGACCTCACCGCATCCCTCCGCGCCGCCGGGATGGACGTGCGCGTGGACGGCACCCCGGATCTCGTTCCCGCGGAGTACGCGGTGCTCGTCGCGTGGACGCTACGGGAAGCGGGCACCAACATCGCCCGACACTCCGGGGCCCGCCGCGTCACCGTCGAGTTCACCGCCGGCGGCGTGCGCGTCACCGACGACGGCCGGGGGATCGGCGCCCGCCGGGAGGCCGGCTCCGGCACTGCGGGCTCCGACACGGCGGGACGGGGGCTCGAGGGGCTCGCGGCGCGGGCCGCCGACGCCGGCGCGCGGTTCGAGGTGTGTGACCGCAGCACCGCCGTGGCCGGGGTCGGGGCGGCCGGGGTCGGGTCGGCTGGACCCGGGGCGGGCGGGCCCGGGTCCGACACACGCGAGACCGGGACCATCGTGGCAGTGGGGTGGGCGCGATGAGCGAGACCGTGTCCGGCTCCGCCCCCGCGGCGGCGCCGATCCGACTCGTCCTGGCCGACGACCAGGCGCTCGTCCGAGGTGGTCTCGCGGCGCTGCTCGCCCTGGAACGGGACATCGACGTGGTCGCCGAGGTGGGCCGCGGGGACGAACTCCTGGCGGCGGTCGAGCGCCTGCGGCCCGACGTCTGCGTGGTGGACATCGAGATGCCCGGCGGGGACGGCATCACCACCACCCGCCGGATCCGCGACGAGCACCCGGGCGTTCGCGTCCTGATCGTCACCACCTTCGGCCGCCCCGGCTACGTCAGCCGCGCGCTCGAGTCGGGGGCCGGCGGCTTCGTGGTCAAGGACACGCCCGCCGGCGAGCTGGCGGACGCGGTGCGGAGGGTGAACGCGGGTGAGACCGTCGTGGACCCGGTGCTCGCCCGCGACTCGATGGTCGCCGGCCCCGACCCCCTCACGCCCAGGGAGAAGGACGTCCTGCGTCACGCGTTGTCCGGGGCCCGCGTCGCCGACATCGCCGCCGAGCTGGTCCTGTCGCAGGGCACCGTGCGCAACCATCTGTCCTCGGCGATCGCCAAGACCCATACGTCCACGCGGGGCGAGGCGGCGCGGGAGGCCCAGGCGCGCGGCTGGCTCTGACGGCCCGGCCCCGGAGGCGCGGGCCCCGGCCCCGGACACGCGAGAGCCGACCGACCCGCGGTGGAGCGGGGTGCGGCCGGCCGCGTCAGATCGTGTCGTGAACGATCAGGGGGTACCGGTGCCCTCGTCGGCGGCGGGGGAGGTGTTGGTGCCGCCGTCGTTGATCTCGAACCGGGTCCACTTGCCGTCCATGTCGACCTCCATGGCGTACCCGAGCGCGTCGTCGGGCACCTCGACCGTCTTGAACCAGTCGTAAGCCTTGGTGTCGTCAGCGAACTCCTTCTCCTCGATCACGTTCTGGTCGGGGTCCACTACGCGGTAACGGGGCATGCGTGCTCCTTCGAATCGATGGAATCCGGTCGTCTCCGCAGTCTGGGTGATCCGGCGCCGTCTCGCATCCGGTCGAGGCCTGTCGACCGCGCGGCCCGGCCGCCTCGCAACGGTCGCCCCGCCACCGCGGGCGGGCACGGCGGGCTGTCACCGCGCGACGGGTGCCGGCGGCGCGGGCGCCGAGGTGGTCTCGGTGTGCCCGGTGCGCAGGTACTCGACCACGGCGTCGTCGACGACGTCGTTGCCCTTGGCGACCTGCCCGTGATCGCCGCCGTCGACGGTGATCATGTGTGCGCCCATCCGGTCCCCCAGCGCGCGGGCGCCGTGCAGCGGGGTCTGGGGGTCCGCCACCGAGTTGATCAGCAGCGGCGGCACCTCGAGCGCGTCACCGCTCACCTCGACGGGCGTGGTGACGGCGGGAGCTCCCGCGCACGCCGCGCCCGAGCTGAACATCAGGCCGGTGGCGTCGAAGATGTCGCCGGTGACGAACTGGGTCCACAGGAAGGCCGGGTAGTCCAGTGGTCGCGGGGCCACGCGGTTCTCGTTGCAGAGGATCGCCGACTGCATGTTCACCGCGATCAGCGCTTCCGCGGGGACGGCCGGCATCTCCGGATCGACCATGCCCAAGGGCGTGCCGTCGCGCAGGGCCGCCGCCAGTATCGGCCAGCCCTGCGACTGTGGCGCGAGGCTCCGGGTCGCGGCGAGCGTGATCGACTGCGACTGCATCGCGCCGGGGTTGAGCAGCTGCCGCGCGAGGCCCTCCAGCTGCGCCCGCGCCGGGCCGGTTAGCGTCGTACCGTCGATCCACGCCTGCGCCAGGGCCTGCCACTCCGCCGGCACATCGCCCACGCGCGCGGGCGGTGGAGCCAGTGTCGGGGTGGTGCCGGCCTCGGCGAGCACCCGCTCCGTCCAGCGCTGATACACCTTGAGCGGGGTGTCGCCCAGGCCGTACGTGGCGTCGTTGGCCGCGATCCAGTCGAACATGTCGTGAACCCGCCGCTTGTGCGGTTCGTTCTGCTCGAGCAGGACCTGGTTCCACATCCAGTCCGGGTGAGCGCCCGAGTCCAGCACGACCTTGTCCGTGTGCTGGGGGAACAGCGTCGCATAGGTGGATCCGAGCAGGGTGCCGTAGGACAGGCCGTGGATCGAGATCCGCTCCTCGCCGAGCGCCAGTCGCACCTGCTCCCAGTCGCGGGCGGTGTTCTCGGTGGTCAGGTGTCGCCAGTCGTCGCCGCTGACCGATTCGCACGCCGCCCGGTGCGCTCCGCCGACGTTGGTCGCCAACATCAGGACGTCCGCCGGGTTCAGCGGAGCGCACTGCAGGGGCCCGGCGTGGGCGAGTCCCCGGGGCTGCACGCCGATCAGATCCCACTCATCGCGCAGGGCATCGGGCCAGGTGAAGAGTTCGTTGTCGTCGAAGTAGGTCAGGGAGTCCCCGCCCGGTCCTCCCGCGTTGCCGAACAGCACCCCGCGCCGGGCGCCCGGGTCGCGGGCCGGGAGCTTGGACACCGTGACGTCGATGGTCTCGCCATCCGGCCGCGAGTAGTCCTGCGGGACGGTCACCGTCGTGCAGACCGCGCCGGGAGTGGACACGGTGTCGGGGCACGCGCCCCAGGTGGGCGCGGCGTGCGCGGCCGGTGCGGTGGTGGCGGCGCCCTGGACGACGACGAGTCCCGCCGCCACGAGCACCGACGCCACTGCCGAGGCGACGTGACGAGCGGCGGACGGGAGGAGTGCTGAACGGCGGCTGTGCATGTCGCCCAGTCTTTCAGGATGGCGCCCCCGTTGCTGCCGACCGTCCGACATTGCCATTGCCTGTCAGGGGACGATAGCGATGTCGTAGCGCCAAGTTAGCGTCGCCGCATGACGAGCATTCCCGAGTCTCTTCTTGTGGCGATTCCCGCTCTGGTGGGGGCCTTAATCACAGCCTCCGTGGGTCGAGAGCGGTTCTCCCAGAAGATCGACAGGCTGTCGGCCGCGCTCGAGCGGGTCAGCGGACGCGCTCATCTGGAAGCGGAGTTGGAATCGCTCAGCGCGGAGGCGGTTGCCCGGTATCGCGCGGCTCAGGCTGTACGATTTCTCACCATACTCGGGACCTTCTCGGCGTTCTACACGATGTTGCTGTCGACCGTTTACATCGTGAGCCCTCTTGTTGGTCGGGAGACGGGCCCTGCGGTTCTGGTGCTCACGAATGTGTTCTTCGTGGGCGCAATTGTGATGTTCTTCGTGTCCTGGATTCTCAAGCAGGAGATCATGAAGGTGTACATCTCGCGAAAGCCGGGCATCAAGTCGCGGGCGCCGGGCGGGATAGCGCGCTTTCTCATGCGGACCTCGATAATCGAAGAGGAGTTGGCGTGGCTGGACAGGGCGCACGCGCGGAGAAGTGTCGGTTCAGCTTCCGCCGGGGTGGGCGAGCGTACGGTCGAGATTCCGACTTCCGAGGAGGCCTCCCGTGACCACTGACCCGAACGCCCAGCCGCTCATCGACCCCACCACCAAGTACGAGGTCGACATCCCGATGCAGTCGCAGCCGGTGCCGGGGCTCGCCTCCGAGCTGGAGCCGCCCGCCGATCACGGTGAGACGTCCTACGTCGGACACGGCAGGCTCACGGGTCGCCGCGCGCTCATCACCGGTGGCGACTCGGGCATCGGTCGCGCGGTGGCGATCGCGTACGCCCGCGAGGGGGCCGACGTGGCGATCGGCTACCTGCCCTCCGAGCAGTCCGACGCCGAGGATGTCGCCCGGCTGGTCCGCGAGGCCGGCCGCACCTGCGTCCTGCTGCCCGGAGACGTCGGCGACGAAGAGGTCGCGCGGGGGATCGTCCGCGACGCCGTGGCCGGGCTCGGAGGGATCGACGTGCTGGTGCTCAACGCCGCCCGGCAGACCTACGTCGAGAGCCTCGAGGACCTGACCTCCGAGCAGTGGGCGGAGACCATGAACGTCAACATCTCGGCGCCGTTTTGGATGATGCAGGAGGCACTCGGGCATCTGCAGCCGGGTGCGAGCGTCATCTTCACCTCGTCGGTGCAGGCCTACACGCCGTCGCCGGGCCTGGTGGACTACGCGACCTCGCGGGCCGCGGTCAACACGATGTCCAAGGCGCTGGCGCAGCAGCTCGCGCCGCGGGGGATCCGCGTGAACGCCGTCGCGCCGGGCCCGTTCTGGACCGCGCTGCAGGTGACGGGCGGGCAGAAGCCGGAGAAGCTGCCGTACTTCGGGCAGAAGAACCCGCTCGGTCGGCCGGGGCAGCCGGTCGAGATGGCCGGCGCGTACGTATATCTGGCCTCCGAGGAGTCGTCGTACACGACCGGCAACACGCTCTCGGTGACCGGCGGCGCGCCCACACCCTGACGCAGCCGCACGCCGGGATGGCGTCTCGCGCGCACCGAAGGGTGGGCGAGGCGCCATGGTGAGGGGCGGCTGCGGGCTGGGCGGGCAGCGGCGGGAGCAAGACGCCATCCGCGGGAGCGGCTGCCGGGCAGCGGCGGGAGCGGGACGCCATGGCGAGGAGCGGCTGCGGGCTGGGCGGGCAGCGGCGGGAGCAAGACGCCATCCGCGGGAGCGGCTGCCGGCTGACGCACCGACGCGCGCAGCCCAGGGGGAGGGCGGCGCGCGCCGGGGGGGGAGGGGGGGGAGTCGGTCGGATGGGGAGGGCGGGTGCGCCGTCCCGCCCGGCCCGACCGACTCCGGTCTATGGGTCCTACCGCCGGATCAGGTGTCGTGGATGATCACGCCGCGCATGATCTTCCCGTCCTGCAGATCCCGGTAGCCGTCGTTGACCTGGTCGAGCGTGTACGTGGTGGTGATGAGCTCGTCGAGCTTGAGCTTGCCCTCGTCGTACAGCCGCAGGAGCTTGACGATGTCGTACTGCGGGTTGGCGGAGGGCGTGTCAGATGGTCTGTGTGAGTTGATCCGGAGGAGGAATCATGAACGCTATGGCTGTTGACGACCACGACGCTACGGATGTATCAGATGCTGCTGGGCTTCGCCGGGAGGTGTTCTCGGATGCGCTGATTGATCACGTACTCGCCGAGACCCGTTCGCGAGGGTTGGAGTTGACTGGCAAGGACGGCTTTTTGAACGAGATGCTCAAGGCCGTCCTTGAGCGGGGCATGGGCGCCGAGCTGACCGAGCATCTGGGCCGCGATGCCCACGCCCGTGGCGGGGACGGAAACCACCGCAACGGCACTTCGCGCAAGACCGTGGCCACCGAGGTCGGCCCGGTGGAGCTGGATCAGCCCCGCGATCGGCAGGGCTCGTTCGCCTCCCAGCTCGTCCCGAAGGGCGCCCGCCGGCTCGGCGGGCTGGAGGACCAGATCATCTCGCTGTACGCCGGCGGGATGACCGTCCGGGAGATCGAGCACCACCTCGCGCGGACGCTGGGGGTGGAGCTGTCGCACGAGTCCATCGCCAACGTCACCGACGCGGTCCTGGACGAAGTCGCCGCCTGGCAGCACCGCCCGTTGGAGGCGTTCTACCCGGTGGTGTTCCTGGACGCGATCCACATCAAGATCCGCGATGGAGCCCACGTGAAGACCCGCGCTGCCCACATCGCGGTCGGGGTCGATCTTGAGGGCGTCAAGCACGTGCTCGGCATCTGGGTGCAGGCCAAGGAAGGCGCGGCGTTCTGGGCCAGCGTGTGCGCCGAACTGGCCAATCGCGGCGTCAAAGACGTCCTGATCGTGGCCTGCGACGGGCTGACCGGACTGTCCGAGGCGATTGCCGCGACCTGGCCTTTCGCCGAGGTGCAGACCTGCGTGGTGCACCTGATCCGGGCCTCGATGCGGTTCGTGTCCTACAGCGACCGCAAGAACGTGGCCAAGGCACTCAAGCCGATCTACACCGCCGCCAACGCCGAGGCCGCCAGAGCCGCACTGGAGGCCTTCGCCGAATCGCCGCTGGGCGCCAAGTACCCCACCGCCGTCAGGTCGTGGGAGGCCGCCTGGGAGCGGTTCATCCCGTTCCTGGCCTTCGGCCCAGCCACACGCAAGCTGATCTACACCACGAACTCGATCGAGTCGCTGAACTACCAGCTGCGCAAGATCACCAAGAACCGCGGGCACTTCCCCAGCGATGCCGCCGCGATCAAGCTGCTATGGCTAGCCATACGCAACATCGAGGACCGACGAGACCGAGAACGCGCCAAGGACGCTCAACGCCGAGCAGACGGCCACGCAGGCCCCCGGAAATCGATCCCCAGACTCGTCGAAGGCGCCACCATCCACGGTTGGCGAGCCGCACTGGCCGAACTCGCACTGGCCTACCCGGAACGCTTCGACCCCCACATGTGACAGACATCACTAACCAAAACTCACACAATTATCTTGACAAGCTCTTGGCGGAGCCGAAGAGCGTGCCGGTGATGGTCTTGCCGAACAGGGCCATCATGGTGCCGCTGACCTGCACGGTCTTGTCCGTCATGTTGCCCAGGCCGGTGATGACCACCCGGCCGCCCTTGCCGATCACGTCGAACGCGTCGGAGACGACCTGCTCCTCGACGGTGCCCACGAGAATCAGCGCCTGGTCGGCCATCTGACCCCAGGTGAGCTTCTCGACCTCGGCGTGGGCCTCGGCCGCGCTCGCGAACGCGTGGGTGGCGCCGAACTTCAGCGCCTCGTCCCGCTTGAACTGCACGGGGTCCACCACCACGACGTGGCGGGCGCCGGAGTGAACGGCGCCCTGCACGGCGTTGATGCCCAGGCCGCCGATGCCGTAGATCACCACGGTGTCGCCTTGACGGACTCCGCCGGCATAGACCGAGGTGCCCCAGCCCGAGGGCACCCCGCATCCCACGAGCACGGCCTTGTCCAGCGGCAGCCAGTCGTCGACCTTGACCACCGAGTGCTGTGAGATGACCGAGCGTTCCGAGAAGGTGCCGAGCATGCACATGGCGCCGAAGTCCTGCCCGCCGGAGTGGAAGCGGAAGGTGCCGTCGGGCATGTGGCCGTCGAGGATCGTGGCGCCCATGTCGCACAGACTCTGCCGGCCGGTCGAGCAGTAGCGGCAGACGCCGCAGTTGGGGATGAACGAGCACACCACGTGGTCGCCGGGCTTGACCTTGGTGACGCCCTCGCCGACGGCTTCGATGATCCCGGCGCCCTCGTGACCGCCGACGATCGGGAAGCGGGGCGGCAGTGAGCCATCGGACAGGTGTAGATCCGAGTGGCACAGGCCCGCGGCCGTGTACTTGATGAGCACCTCGCCGGGGCCCGGGTCGTCCAGGTCGAGCTCGATGATCTCGAACGGCTTGTGGGTGTCGAACAGTACGGCGGCCTTGGTCTTCACGGTGGTGGTCCTTTCGGGGGCGTGCGGGAAGGGGACGGTGTGGGAAGGGCGACGGTGTGGGAAGGGGGGGACTCCGGCGTCCCCGGAGTGGTCACGGGGACGCCGGGTCCCGGTCTGGGGGCGGTCCGGTCTGGGCGGGCCGGTCGTGTCAGAGCTGGATGTTGACCGACCGGGTCTGGGTGTAGAGGTCGAGCGCGCCGGCGCCGAGCTCGCGACCCCACCCGGACTGCTTGAACCCGCCGAACGGCATGGCCGTGTCGAAGCCGTTGTACTGGTTGACCCACACGGATCCGGCCTGGAGGCGGCTGGCGACATGGTGGGCCTTGGACAGGTCCTTGGTCCAGACGCCGGCGGCGAGGCCGTACATCGAGTCGTTGGCCTGGCGGACGGCGTCGTCGACGTCGGAGAACCGCAGGGCGGCCACGACGGGGCCGAAGATCTCCTCCTTCACGACCCGGTCCTCGGGCTTGACGTCCACGAACACCGTCGGCTGGATGAAGAAGCCGGTGTCGCCATGGCGGGCCCCGCCGGTCAGGGCGCGGCCGCCGTCCTCGATGCCGGCGCGCAGGTAGTAGGAGACCTTGTCGAACTGGTCCTGGTCCACGACGGGTCCGAGCACCGTGTCGGGGTCGAGTCCGTGGCCGATGGTGGCCTGGGACGCGGCGTCGGCCACCGCCTGGGTGAACTCGTCGTAGATCGAGTCCTCCACGTAGAGGCGGGTGCCGGCGGTGCACGCCTGGCCGTGGTTGAACATCCACGCGGCGACGGAGCCGGCCACGGCGGCGTCCCAGTCGCAGTCGGCGAAGACGATGTTGGCGCTCTTGCCGCCCAGCTCGAGGGAGACCTTCTTGAGGTTGCCCTTGGCGGCGTCCACGATGAGCTTGCCGACCTCGGTGGAGCCGGTGAAGGCCACCTTGTCCACGTCGTCGTGGCCGGAGATGGCGGCGCCGGCGTCGCCGAAGCCGGTGATGATGTTGACCACGCCGTCGGGCACGCCTGCCTCCTGGCAGACCTCGCCGAGCAGGAGGGCGGTGAGCGGGGTCTGCTCGGCCGGCTTGAGAACGAGGGTGTTGCCGGTGGCCAGGGCGGGGCCGAGCTTCCACGCGGCCATGAGCAGCGGGAAGTTCCACGGGATGATCTGCCCGCACACGCCCACGGGCACGCGCTGGGTGTAGGCGTGGAACTGCTTGTCACCGGCGAACGGCATGGACACCGGGACGGTGGAGCCCTCGATCTTGGTGGCCCAGCCGGCGTAGTAGCGGAACACGTCCGCGGCCCAGGCCACGTCGACGGCGGTGGCGATCGCGACGGACTTGCCGTTGTCGAGCGCCTCGATCTGACCGAACAGTTCGGCCTTGGCGTCGAGCAGGTCGCCGATGCGCCACAGGATCTGCTCGCGCTCGCGCGGCTTCATGGTGGCCCAGGCGCCGTCGTCGAATGCGCGGCGTGCGGCGGCCACGGCCCGGTTGACGTCCTCGGGCCCGCCGTGGGCGACCCGGGTGATCTCGGCACCGGTCGCAGGGTCGTGGGTGGCGAAGGTGCGGCCGTCGGCGGCGTCGACCCACTGTCCGCCGATGAGCAGGCGATGCGGACGGGCCAGGAAGTCGCGGGCCTCGGCGCCCAGGCGCTCGTCGACGTGCGCGCCGGAGTCGGTGCCCGAGCCGGTGTCGCGGGAGAGTGTGCCGGTCATAATTTCCTCCGAAGATCCGACCGCCTCGGTTGTGAGGCTGATCACAACTCATCCTGGGGGCGAGTCGGCCCTCCGGAGTGTTCAGTTTCTGGACACGGTGACGGCGGGCGCCGTGTGCGCGTCAGGACAGCCCGAACTCCCGCATCCGGGCGTACAGGGTGGTCCTGCTGATGCCCAGCCGTTTGGCGGCGCGTGACCGGACGCCGTCGCATTCGGCCAGGGCGGCGACGATCGCGTCGTACTCGCCTCTCGCCAGCACCCCGGCCCGGGGCGGGCGTCCGGTGCGGGCGCGGGACGGCAGTGAGTCCACGTCGAGGGTCGTCGATCCCCTGTGCCCGGATTCGGTGAGGCATTCGCTCAGGATCGACCGCAGGGAGATCAGTCCGTTGGGCAGGTCCAGGGCGCAGACGGCGTCCGTGAAGCGCGCTGTGGGCACGGTCGGGCCGAGCCCCTTCTCGGCGGTCAGTTCCGTCACCATCCGGGCGACGATCTCGGCGCTCTCGGCCCCCCGTTCGTGCAGCGGCCGCAGAACGGTCCTCGTCCCGCACGCGTCCAGTGCCTCCGTCACCGCCGCGCGGGGGTCCTCGCGACTGGTGACGACGACGAGGGCGGCCTCCGCCGACCGTAGGCGTGCTGCCAGGCGGCGCAGGTCGGCGTCGTCGAGGAGGTCGATGTCGTCCAGGACCAGCGGCCTGCCCTGATCGCCCTGGTCACGTAGGGCGGGCACCACGAGCCCGATCCACGCGGCGTCCGCGCTGTCGGCTTCCGCGAGACGGACGTGCAGGGCGCCCGGGCCGGCGATGTCCCGCGCCGTCGTCGATCGTCCGGACCCGGAGGGGCCGACCACGGCGTGGGCCCGCCCGGTGGCCCCGCTGGAGGAGCCGGGCGTGGACGCGGCGGGCATCGCCGACCTCCCCGGGGTGGACGCGGCCATGGCGGCAGTGGAGGCAGGCCGGGTGCTGCCCAGGACGGGCACGGCCGGGTGCTGTTGGTCCGGGAACACCAGGTCGAGCAGGTGCCCACGGCGGCCGACACGGCTCGAGAGCACCCCGACCGTACCCACCGACAGCTCCACGGAGTCGCCCAGCTCGTCCCGGTCGACCAGGCGCCGGAGCCTGCCGAGGTCGCGGGAGTCCAGCCGTTCCAGGCTCGAGTGCGAGGCCAGTACGACCTCGTCGCCGAACGCGCAGGTCGCGGTGTCGGAGGTGCGGGTGCGTTCGACGAAGCGGTGCCACAGTTCGCGGTCGTCGGCACGGGCGGTGTCGACGTAGCGGGCCTCGATGTCCGCGACGATCTTCCGTACGAACGGCGCGAACATGCGGGAGGCGTCGGCGCTCATACCCGTCAGATCCACCGCGCCGACCAGGCGTCGCGTGAGCGGGTCGATGATCGGGTGCCCGTAACAGGCGAAGTCGCGCAGGACCTCGGCGAAGTGTTGCTCGCCGTGGATGAACACCCCGGCGCGGGTCTCGAGGGCCGTGCCGATTCCGTTGTTGCCCACCGCGTCCTCGGTCAGGGTCGCCCCGTCGTCGACCCCTCGCCGCAGCAGCATGCGGGAGATCCGGGCGTTGTCGCGCACCGAGCGGATGACCCGACCCTCACGGTCGGCGAGCAGGAGCATCGCCCCGGTGTCCTTGAGGACCTCGTCCAGGTCGTCCATGACCGGACGGGCGGCCTCCGCGAGCCGGTGGGAGCGGGAGGCGCGTGGGTCGGGAGCCCCGGGCCGGGCGCTCTTCGGGGTGAGTCCGCACGATGCGGATCTGCGCCAGGACAGATCGATGTGGTCCTCACCGGGGGCAGGGGAGGAGGGGCGGACGGTCTGGGTCACAGGGCGCCTCCGGCCGGTCGGGGGGTGTGTGATCTACACCATACGGCCGCGGCGGCGTGCGTGATGCCCCCGGTAGTGGGCGGTTGGTCGGGAGGTCGTCGCGCCCGCGAGGGTCGGGCGGGGTCGGGCGGGTGTGGGGGCGGCGGCAGGCGGGTCCGGGCTCAGGGGTGGCGCGCCGCGTGCGCCGGGTGGACGAGGTGCGGGGGCAGGCCGACGGCGGGGGCGCGGCCCGGGCGCGAGGCCAGCCGGGCGGAGACCGAGTCGGCGCACGCGCTGACCGCCCGGGTGGCACGGGCGACGGCCCGACCGGTCATGCGTCGGCCCGGGGCGACGGCCACCGATCCGATCGCGCGGCCGTCCGCACGCAGGACCGGTGCCGCGATCGAGGCCACCGCCAGGTCCGCGGCGGCGTCGAGCTCCGCGTTGGTCACGTCGAGTTCCGACAGCTCCACGAACAGTTCGGACACGCGGTCACGGACCAGGGCACCGATCCCGGACGCCTCGAGGGAGTCGGCCATCCGGAGTAGTTCGCGTCGTGCGGGGGTCAGTCGCTCGATCGACCACCCGCGTCGCGCGATCTGCGGCAGGACAGTCTCGAGTCGATCCCGTGCGGCGGGGGTGAGCCCCGCGGAGTCGGCGAGCCAGCGGCGCTGCTCGACCACGGGGAGGCGGGCCGCCAGTTCGCGGGCGAAGGGCGCACGCACCGGGACCACATGACCGACGGGCATGACCTCCCGGGAGGCGGTGCGCATGCCGGCACCGACCGAGTCCACGACCTCGGCCATCCCGTCGCGGAGCTCAAAGACCACGGCGGCGATGCCGGTGGCGTCGGCCAGGGCCTCGAGGGGCTCGCGGGCCGCCCGGACGAGATCGACCTCGGCGCCCAGCGCCGTGCCCACCTCGCGCAGTCTCGGCCCGGCACGCCACCCGCCGCCGACCTTCTCCGCCCAGGCCTGGGACTCCATCTCGGAGAGCACCGCGTGGAGGGTCGACCGGCTGGCGCCGGCGACGCGCGCGAGCTCGGCCAGGGGCAGGGGAGGGCCGTCGTTCGCGAGGGCCTCGATCACCGAGAGCGCCCGATGGGTCGGTTCGTGTCGCATAGTCGACAGGGTATGCCTGTTATTCGACAGGGGCATGCCAGATGCCCTCGCCGAGGTGCATATCGCGGCTCGGCGGGCGCACGATGGTGCGGATGCCCGATGGCAGACAGATCTGTCTGCCGTCAGCCGCCCGGTACCCCGGACGGTCCACGACACTGGAGGTCGCATGACGACGAGGTCGGCGGTGACGCTCTCGCATCTCGACGCGCTCGAGGCGGAGTCCGTCCACATCTTCCGCGAGGTAGCCGCGCAGTTCGAACGCCCGGGGATGCTCTTCTCCGGCGGCAAGGACTCGGTGGTGATGTTCCACCTCGCCCGCAAGGCCTTCTGGCCCGCGCCGATGCCGTTCCCGCTCATGCACGTGGACACGGGACACAACTTCGACGAGGTGATCGAGTACCGCGACCGGGTCGTGGCGGAGACCGGCGTCCAGCTGCTCGTCTCCCACGTCCAGGACGACATCGACGCCGGCCGCGTGGTCGAGGAGACCGGTCCGGGCACCAGCCGCAACCGGCTGCAGACCACCGCCCTCCTGCGCGGCATCCAGGAGAACCGCTTCGACGCGGTCTTCGGCGGTGCCCGCCGCGACGAGGAGAAGGCCCGCGCCAAGGAGCGCGTCTTCTCGTTCCGTGACGCGTTCGGCGCCTGGGACCCCCGCGCGCAGCGCCCGGAGCTGTGGAAGCTCTACAACGGCAACCACCGCAAGGGCGAGCACATCCGGGTCTTCCCGCTGTCCAACTGGACGGAGCTGGACATCTGGCAGTACATCGAGCGCGAGGACATCGACCTGCCGCCGATCTACTACGCCCACGAGCGTGAGGTCATCGAGCGCGACGGCATGCTCCTGGCCAACACCCGGTTCCTCGAGACGCTGCCCGGCGAGGAGGCCCGCACCGAACTGGTCCGCTTCCGCACCGTCGGCGACGCCACCTGCACCGGCTGCGTCGAGTCCGACGCCGCCGACAACGCCGCCGTCGTCGCCGAGGTCGCGGGCACCCGCGTCACCGAGCGCGGCGCGACCCGCGCCGACGACCGGATCTCCGAGGCCGGAATGGAAGACCGCAAGAAGGAGGGCTACTTCTGATGAGCACCCCGACCACCGCCGGTTCGGCCCCCACCACCGCGGTCCCGAACCCCGAGGCCGCCACCGTGGAGACCGGCCACACCATGTCCGACCAGGCCCAGTTGCTGCGCATCGCCACCGCCGGCTCCGTCGACGACGGCAAGTCGACCCTCATCGGTCGGCTGCTGTTCGACTCCAAGGGCATCTTCGAGGACCAGCTCGCCTCCATCGAGGCCACCTCCGCCAAGCGGGGCGACGAGTACACCGACCTCGCGCTGCTCACCGACGGGCTGCGGTCCGAGCGGGAGCAGGGCATCACGATCGACGTGGCGTACCGCTACTTCTCGACCCCGCGGCGCAAGTTCATCATCGCGGACACCCCGGGCCACGTGCAGTACACGCGCAACATGGTCACCGGCGCCTCGACGGCCGACGTGGCGATCATCCTCGTCGACGCCCGCAAGGGTGTCCTCGAGCAGACGCGCCGCCACGCCTTCCTCTCCGCACTGCTGGGCATACCGCGCCTGGTCGTGGCCGTGAACAAGATGGACCTGGTGGACTACGACGAGGCCACCTTCGAGGCCATCCGCACCGAGTTCACCGACTTCGCCGCCAAGCTCGAGGTCCACGACGTCACGTTCGTGCCGCTGTCCGCGCTCAAGGGCGACAATGTGGTCAACGGGGCCGTCGATTCGACTGATTCCATGCCCTGGTACACCGGGCCGGCGCTGCTGGACCACCTCGAGAACGTGCACATCGCCTCGGACCGCAACCTCACCGACGTCCGGTTCCCGGTCCAGTACGTGATCCGTCCCCAGCGCGCCGACGGCCTGGATCACCGCTCGTTCGCCGGCACCGTCGCGGGCGGCATCGTCAAGGTCGACGACGACGTGGTGGTCATGCCGTCCGGTCGGCAGTCCACGGTCAAGGCGATCTGGGGCCCGGGCGGGGCGGAGCTGGACGAGGCCGCCGCGCCCGCCGCCGTGACGATCGCACTGAACGACGAGATCGACATCGTCCGCGGCGAGATGATCGCCCGTCCGGGCAACCGTCCGCACCAGGGCACCGAACTCGAGGCGATGGTCTGCTGGTTCGACGACGCCACCACGCTGCAGCAGAACAAGCGCTACGTCATCAAGCACACCACCCGAGACACCAAGGCGATCGTCACGGGGATGGAGTACCGGCTCGACGTCAACACCCTGCACCGCGACCCGGATTCCACAGAGCTCGACCTCAACGAGATCGGCCGCATCGGACTGCGCACGCAGACCCCGCTGATGTACGACCCGTACCGGCGCAACCGCGACACCGGTGCGTTCATCATGGTCGACGAGATCACCGGCAACACCGTGGGCGCGGGCATGATCATCGGGCCCGCCACCACGGGGTCCAACGTGGTCTGGCACGCCGGGGCCGTCCAGCGCGGGGACCGGGGACAGGGCCGCACACTGTGGCTCACCGGCCTGTCGGGCTCGGGCAAGTCCACGATCGCGTCCGAGGTGGAGCGACTGCTCATCGAGTCCGGGCACCCCGCCTACATCCTCGACGGCGACAACCTGCGGCACGGCCTCAACGCCGACCTCGGGTTCTCGGCCGCCGATCGCGCCGAGAACATCCGCCGCACCGCGGAGGTCGCGGCGCTGTTCGCGGACGCCGGCGTCGTCGTCGTCTGTTCCCTCATCTCGCCCATGCGCGCCGACCGCGACGCGGCGCGCGAGGTCCACGCCAAGGCCGACCTGCCGTTCACCGAGGTCTTCGTGGACACCCCGCTGGCCGAGTGCGAGGCCCGTGACCCCAAGGGCCTGTACGCCAAGGCCCGGTCCGGCGAGATCCCGGAGTTCACCGGGGTGTCGGCTCCGTACGAGCCGCCGCTGACCCCCGACCTGCACATCCGCCCCGAGGACGGGACCGCGGAAGAGGTCGCGCAGCGGATCCTCAGCTCCATCCTGGGAATCTGAGCCGGTGCCCGAGGCCCTCTGGACCTACGATTCGCTGGGGCTGCTGGTCGTCAGCGCCGTCATCGGCGTGGTGATCGGTCTGACGGGGATGGGCGGCGGCGCCCTGATGACGCCGGCGCTCATCCTCGTGGGCATCCCGCCGACGGCGGCGGTCGCCAACGACCTGGTGGTCAACGCGGTCAACAAGGTCATCGGCGCGGGCGTGCACTGGCGGCACGGGAAACCCAACCTCAAGATCGCGTTCTGGCTCATCCTGGGATCCGTGCCGACGGCCTACCTCGGGGCGTGGCTCGTCCACGCCATCGGCGCCGACGACGTACAGGGGCTGCTGAAGAAGGCCATCGGTGCGACGCTGATCGTGGCGTCCACCGCCTACTTCCTACGGGCGTTCTTCGAGATGTCCGGGCGCATCCGCACCGGCGATGACCCCGACCCGCCGGTCAAGCCGCTGATCACCCTGCTGGTCGGCGTGATCGGCGGCCTGATGGTCGGCATCACGTCGGTCGGCTCGGGCACCGTCATCATGATGTGCATCATGCTGCTCTACCCGACCCTGGCGGCGTTGCGGCTGGTGGGCACCGACCTGGTGCAGGCGGTCCCACTGGTGATCGCGGCGGCGATCGGGCACGTCCTGGTCACCGGCGTCGACTGGAACCTGCTGGTCCCGTTGTTGATCGGTGGGGCGGTCGGCACGTTCTTCGGCTCGAAGTTCGCCAGCTGCGTCCCGCAGGGGCTCATCCGCCGGGGCATCACGATCGTGCTGGCCGTGACCGCCTCGGCGATGCTGGGCGCCCCGCCGGCGCTGATCGGCGTGATCACGCTGGTGCTCGTTGTGGGCGGGCCGCTGGTGTGGCGGGTGCTGGTGAGCAGGTATTCCGCGCGCGCCGACCAACCGGCCGTCTCCCGCGCCTGACGGGTTCCCGACCGGTTCGGTGGCGCCGCCGCACCAGGAGCGCCCACACTTTCGTTCGTGACGAACACCGACCTCATCTACGCGGTCGTCGGCGCGGCGCTGCTCCTCGGCTCGCTCCTTCCGCGACTGCTCCGGGAGCGCACCCTGTCCGCCCCGATCATCGTGGTGGGTGTCGGCATGCTCATCGGCTGGCTCATGCCCAACGAGTCCCAGCTCGTGGACGTGATCGAACACGCGGAACTCGCCGAACGGATGGCCGAGATCACGGTGATCGTGGCGCTCTTCGGCGTCGGACTGGCCCTCGACCGCCCCCTGTCCTTCCGTGGCTGGACCACCACGTGGCGGCTGCTCGCCATCGGGATGCCGCTGTCCATCGCCGGCGTCGCGCTCCTGGGGTGGTGGGTACTGGGGGTGACCCCCGCTGTCGCTGTCCTGCTCGGCGCCGTGCTCGCCCCCACCGACCCGGTCCTCGCCTCCGATGTGCAGGTGGCGGGCCCCGGGACGGGCGAGGCCGCCGACGACGAGAACGATGAGGCGCGTTTCGCCCTCACCTCCGAGGCCGGCCTGAACGACGCGTTCGCGTTCCCCTTCGTCTACCTCGCCATCTACCTGGCCACCAAGGGCGGGCCGGGGGGCTGGCTGTGGGGTTGGCTGGTCTGGGATCTCGTGGGCAAGACGGTCATCGGCGCCGTGGCGGGGTGGGTGATCGGCCGGCTGATCGCCACTGTGCTCTACCGACACCGCGTCGGGGGATACCAGCTCATCGGCTACGCCGAACCCGCGGCCGCGGTGGCCACGCTGCTGTTCGCCTACGGGGTCGGCGAACTCGTGGGTGGCTGGGGCTTCCTCGCCGTGTTCTTCGCCGCCCTCGGTGCGCGGTCGGCTGAGCGCGAGGACGAGCGGCACGCCCACTTCCACGAGTTCATCGAGTACACCGAACACCTGCTCACCCTGCTGGTCCTGCTCGTGATCGGGGCGTCATTCATCTCCGACGCGGTCTTCCGGCTCGAGTGGTCGCACGCCGTCGTCGCGGCCGGGGTGCTGTTCGTAATCAGGCCCCTCACCGCCTGGATCGCGCTGATCGGCGACGGCAGACTGCGATCCCCGGAGCGCCTGTTCGTCTCGGCGTTCGGGGTGCGTGGCGTGGGGTCGTTGTTCTACCTCTGCTACGCCATGGGGTACTTCTCCAAGGAGGACGGCTGGTCGCTGTGGCCCGCGGTGTCGCTGGTCATCGTCGCGTCCAACGTCCTGCACGGCGCGGCGTCGTCCCCGGCCGTGTCCTGGCTCGACCGCCACCGCGGGCGAGGGCGCGGGCGGACTCCGGCGCCCTGATGCCGCCGGGAGCGGACCGGGCGGCGGAACCGGCGTCCGACTAGCGGGGCTCCCACGCGTCGGTGTCGAGGGTCAGCTCGTGGACCTCGCCCGGCAGGTGCCCGGCGGCCAGGTCGGCGATCGTCACGGCGTCCATCACCCGGCGCAGGGCCGCGCGCGAGGCGATCCACACGTGCTGCAGGATCGCGGCACGGTCGTTGTAGACCACCGACTCCGGGCGGACGTCGTAGACGCTCACCAAGGGGCCGTCAACCGCCCGCAGGACATCGGCGACCGAGATGTCCCGCGCCTCCCGGCCGAGGAACCATCCGCCCGTCTTGCCCCGGCGACTGGTCACGATCCCGGCCCGCCGCAGGTCCGACAGGATCGCCTGGAGGAACCCGTGCGGGATGTCCTGCCGCCGCCCCAGTTCTTCGGCGCTCAGCGGATTGTCGCGGGGATCGTCGTCGGGGCTGGCGAGCTGTGCCGCCGCGAGTTCGACGAGTGCGCGCAACGCATAGTCGGACTTGGCGGTGACCCTCATGCCGACAGTGTCCCAGAGGGTCCACCCCACCGGGCGTCCGCCCGGATCAGTCCTGCGCCGGGGCGGATGCGGCGGCCGCGGCAGGGGCGGGACCGACCGGGTCGATGCCGGCCTCGTCGTCGTCGCCGCCGGAGGCCCTCCGCTCGGCGAGCGCGGCCCACGTGACCAGGCCGATCCACACGGTGACCAGGGACAGCAGGATCGGGGTGGTCGCCGACGCGGGAACCTCGGCCCACACCAGCAGGGTGCGGGAGTTGGTGACGATGATCAGGCCGCCGGCCGCCGTGCCGAGCACCCGGGCGGGCAGGTGCTTGACGAGCCACGCCGCGAGCGGTGCGACGAGCACACCTCCCACCAGCAGCGCCAGCGCGTAACCCCAGTTGATGCCGGCGGCGCCCAGGCCCACGAGGAAGCCGAGCGATCCGCCGACGGCCACGACGAACTCGGAGGTGTCGATGGAGCCCACGACCTTGCGCGGCTCGACCCGGCCCGAGGACAGCAGCGAGGTGGTGCCGACCGGGCCCCAGCCACCGCCGCCGAGGGAGTCGAGGGTGCCGCCGACCAGTCCGAGCGGGACGAGGAACCCGGTGCGGACCCGCCCGCGGAACTCGGGGCGACGGCCGCCGAGTGCGAGGAACCGGTACAGGACGTACAGGCCCAGGCTGAGCAGGATCGCCCCCACGACGGGCTTGGCGACGTCGGCGGGGAGGCTGGACAGCAGGGTGGCACCGGCGAACGCCCCGATCGCGCCCGGCACCGCGAGGATGCGCACGATCCGCCAGTCGACGTTGCCGAGTCGGTGGTGGGAGACGCCGGAGGCGAGGGTGGTGCCGATCTCCGCGAAGTGCACGGACGCCGATGCGGCGGCGGGCGCGATACCGGCCGCGACCAGCAGCGTCGTGGACGTGACGCCGTAGGCCATGCCCAGAGACCCGTCGATGAGTTGGGCGATGGCGCCGACGACGCCGAGCACGATGAGTGTCTTCACGAGCATCCCTAGAATAGTGAATCGATTAAGTCGATCAGTACAGTAGACATAAGGAAGGGGCACTGTCTAGACCGACCTGTCCAGTGAGGGCCGGGTGCGATTCGATCGCCCGTCCAGGACGGGATCGGGCATCGCTGAGGTGGGGCGCCGGGCGCAGTGATGTTTTCGTTGTCCAGTAGTAAAAATTTATGACACAATAGCGATCTATGTGCCGGCGGGAGGTTGGCGCAGTTTCTCCCGGGGGGGAACGATGAACGAGGTCGGACAGCGGCAGTGCTACGTCGAGGAGACGGCCGACGGCGCGGTCTGGGGCTGTCACCGCTGCGACGCCCGCAGCGGTGTCCTGCCGTCCCGGGGCGCGGCCCGGGTCGCGGCCGACGCGCACCGGTGTCCGGACGAGCCCGCCCGCGTCGTCCGCCAGTACGGGAGTGGCCGGCGCCGGGGGCTGCGGTCGCGCCGTCGGTAGGCGTCCCGCGCCGCGCCCGGAGTGCGCCTCCTAGGCTGGGGGCATGACCGCCGCCACACGTACCCCGGACCAGCAACTCGCCGTCGACCTCGCCATCGAGGCCGGGAGACTGCTGGTGGACCTGCGCTCCTCCGGCCCCACCGGACGGGAGCTCGGCGACATCGGCGACCGCCGCGCCAACACGCTGCTCCTCGAACGGCTCGCCGCCGCGCGCCCGGACGACGCGGTCCTGTCGGAGGAGTCCGCCGACGATCTCGCCCGGGTGGACGCCGACCGCGTGTGGATCATCGACCCCGTCGACGGCACCCGCGAGTACGGCCTCGGCGACCGGCCGGACTGGGCCGTCCACGTCGCCCTGTGGGAGCGCGCGGGGGACCCGGCGTTGTCGCGACTCACCGCCGCGGCGGTCGGGCTCCCGGCGCTCGGAGTGGTGTCGGGGGTCGACGACGACGAGGTCTACGCCGCACCCGTGGGCAACGGCGGGGTCGACGGGGGTGGCCTTCTTCCCCCGCGAACGGGCTCCCGACCGCGGATCGTCCTCTCGGCCTCCCGTCCGCCTCGATTCGCGGATGCGGTCGCCGAGGCGGTGGGCGGGGATCTCGTGCCGCTGGGGTCGGCCGGGGCCAAGACGGCGGCCGTCGTCCGCGGTGAGGCGGACGCCTACATCCACGCCGGCGGGCAGTACCAGTGGGACTCCGCGGCGCCGGCCGGGGTGGCGTTGGCCCGCGGGTTCGTCGCGGTGCGGATCGACGGCACCCCGCTGGAGTACAACGTGTCCGACACCTACCTGCCGGACCTCGTCGTGTGCCGCGCCGACCTGGCGGACGCGATCCTCGGTGCCATCGCGGACGAGGGCGCGACGAAGCGCTAGTTACGACGCGGCGGGCCCGCGCGGACGGTCGTCAACGACGGTCCCGCGTCTGTCAGGGCAGGCGCCTGACGTCGACGGGGCCGCCGCGGCGCAGTGAGGCCAGCGCGTCCCGCAGGGTTCGCGGGCGCAGGGGCGGGGACGTCCCGGCCCGTCCGGCGGCGATGGCGTCGACGATCTCGCGCAGGGCCTCGTCGGCCGCGACCGTGGGGTGCCAGCCGAGCTCGGCGCGGGCCCGGGTGGTGTGCATGAGTGGGACGCCGAACGCGAGGTCCACCCAGCCGATGCTGAGCGGCTGGAGGTGGAGCAGCCAGCTGACGTGTACCAGCCTCCGCAGGATCCCGAACGGGAGCCCGACCGGAACGGCGCCGAGCTCGCGGGCGAGCATGTCGCGCGTGACGGGCGGTTCGGCCGCGATGTTGAACGCGCCCTGCGCGCCGGTCGTGGCCGCGGCGGCGAGCGCCGAGGCCATGTCGTCGCCGTGGACCAGAGGGACGGTGAGGCGACGGTCCACGGGCAGGACCGGTAGGGCCCGGATCAGCCGCAGGGGCGCGAGAGCGGGGCTGAAGTACCGGGCGAGTCCCGATGCCGCCTCGGCGTGGACGATGAACGCGGCCCGCATGCGGGCGATCGTCGGGGTTCCCGGATGTTCGCGCTCATGCTGGTCGAGGAGGTGCTCGGCGGCGGTCTTGTGGTGGTTGTAGGCGGCGGTCGGCACGCCACCCAGCTCGGCGCCCTCGCTGACGCGGGTGTCCACGGACACCCCGGGGCCGCCGTCGGACACCGGGGCGTAGGCGCCCACGGAGGGCTGGTGCACGAGATGCGGCACTCCCGCCAGTCGGCAGGCGGTGACGACCGCGGCGGTTCCCCCGACGCCCAGTCGGCGGTGGTGGGCGACGTCGCGGGTCGGTTGGAAGCCCCAGGCCAGGTGGATCACCGCGTCCGCGCCGCGGAAGACCTCCACCAGGTCCTCCGCGCGGGCGTACGACAGGTCCACCCGATGCCACCGCGCGCCGTCGTAGGGCGGCGTGGCCGGGGGGATCCGGCGGCACAGTCCCACCACGTCATGACCGTCGGAGAGCAGACGCCGCACGAGCGGGGTGCCGACGTTGCCGCTGGCACCGGTGACGACTACCCGCATCCGGCGGGCCGGGGTATCGGATTCCGGGTTCTGCGTCATCGCACCATGGTCGGCGACCCGCGTGGGCCGCGCATCCGGTCCGGGGTGTGTGGCAGGTGTCCGCGCGTGTGCCGGGAACGCGCGTGTGTCGGGAACGCGAGCGGCCCGGCCCCGCGTGCTGCGGGACCGGGCCGTCGCGCCGGCAGGGCCGGGTGCCGTAGCGCCGGCAGGGCCGGGCGCCGTGGGGGCTCGTGCCCGCCGGCGGGGGAGGCTACCGGTCGGTGACCAGTGCGCCGGCGATGGCGGCCATGAACGCGTCCTTGGCCAGGGACATGCCCTCCTGGCTGGGGCGGATGCCGTCGGCCTCGGTCATGGTGGGGTTGCGGAAGTACATCGCGAGCAGGCCGGCGGAGAAGACGCCGAGGGCGGCGCCGGCGATCTGGCGGGGCACGACCGGGGTGAGGAGGGCGGCGCCGATGCCGATCTCGGAGTAGGCGACGAACTTGCCGAAGGAATCGGGATCCAGGTTGTTCACGGCGGGCACTCCCGTCGCGGCGAAGCCCTGTAGACCCTGGGCGGCCTCGGTCGGCATGCCGCGCTTGCTCAGGCCGGAGTTGAGGACGAAGGCCCCGGTGACTCCACGGAGGATGGCGTTGGACAGACTCACTGTGTTTCTCCCTCTGGTGCGGTGACGGTCGACGAAATCGAAGTTGTTGATACGACACTTTGGTGACGTGACATCAAAGAGGGTAACGCACAGAGCGGCGTCCGTAATCCCGCGGGGGGACGGCCGGGCCGGATGCGGGGGAGGCCCGGTGGTGGAAAGGTGCTTGGTATGAGTACGAGCAGCCGCGACATCACCGACAAGCCCCACACGGATGCCGACCCCGACACCGGCAAGCCCGAGTCGCCCACCAAGCTCACCGGCGGAGCCTGGAAAGTCGGCCTCAAACGCGCCGCAGGGGAGTTCTCCAAGGACAACTGCACCGACCTCGCGGCGTCGCTCACCTACTTCGCCGTTCTCTCGTTGTTCCCGGCGCTTCTCGCCGTGGTCTCGCTGCTCGGTGTGTTCGGCCAGGGGCAGGCCACGGTCGACGCGGTGATGGGCCTCGTCGAGGGTTCGGTACCGGAGCAGACCCTCAACGAACTCCGCGGGCCGATCGAGGGACTGGTCAACACTCCGGCCGCCGGGATCGCCCTGATCACCGGTATTCTCGGCGCGCTCTGGACGGCCTCCGGATACGTGGGCGCCTTCGGTCGCGCCATGAACCGCATCTACGAGGTCGAGGAGGGGCGCCCCTTCTGGAAGCTCAAGCCGCTGATGATCCTTCTCACCGCCGTGCTGCTGATCCTGGTCGCCCTGGCCGGCGTGATGTTGGTCGTCAGCGGGCCGATCGCCGAGTGGGTGGGGGATCTCATCGGTCTCGGCTCGACGGCGGTCACCGTCTGGGGCATCGCCAAGTGGCCGGCGCTGGTCCTCGTCGTCGTCGTCATCCTGGCGGTCCTCTACGGGTTCGCCCCCAACGTGAAGCAGCCCAAGTTCCGCTGGATCTCGCTCGGCGCGGTGGTCGCGCTGGTGGTGTGGGGCCTCGCGACCGTCGGCTTCTTCTTTTACGTGACCAACTTCGGCAGCTACAACGCGACCTACGGTTCGCTGGCCGGCGTCATCGTCTTTCTGCTCTGGCTGTGGATCACCAACAACGCCTTCCTGTTCGGTGCCGAGGTGGACGCCGAGATGGAGCGCGCCCGTGAGCTCCAGGCGGGCATGCACGCCGAGGAGACCATCCAGCTCCCGCCGCGCGACACCACCGCCAGCGACAAGGCGGCCGAGAAGCAGCAGAAGGCCATCGACGAGGCTGCAGACGTCCGACGCGAGGCCCAGGTCGACCAGGCCCGCCACCGCGACTGACCCCCGCCCGGCCCCGACGGATCAGCCAGTGGGCGCGGCGTCCGCCCCATGCCCCGCCCGGGAGGTCACAATCAGTGCATGAGCACTTCTGGCGGGCCCGTCGCGACCATCCGCAGACGGTTGCGAACGGTGCGGATGGTGTTCACGAGGTCGGTGTCGGAGTTCCTGCGTGATCGGGGCCCGGACCTCGCGGGGTCGCTGACCTTCTACGGGGTGCTCTCGCTGTTCCCCGCGGTCCTGGTCGTGGTGTCGCTGCTGGGCGTGTTCGGCCAGGGCGACCGGACGGTCGACGCGGTCATGGACATGCTCTCGGACGTCGCCCCGCCGGAGATCCTGGACCCGGTGCGCGGGCCGATCGAAACGCTGGTGACCACGCCCGCCGCCGGGACCGCGCTCATCGTCGGAACGGTGGTCGCCCTGGCGTCGGCCTCGCGGTACGTCTGGGCGCTCGGTCGGGCGATCAACGCGGTCTTCGGAGTGGAGGAGGGGCGCCCGCTGTGGCGGCTGCTGCCCTCCGCGGTGATCCTCACGGCTCTGCTCATTCTTCTCGTGGCGGTCGGTGGCCTCGCGCTGGTGTTCACCGGGCCGGTGGCGGAGACGGTCGGCGGGTGGATAGGGCTGGGGGACACGGCCCTGGCGACGTGGGAGATCGCCAAGTGGCCGGCCGGGCTGGTCTCGGCGATCCTCGCACTGGCATTCCTCTACCGGTTCGCACCGAACGTCACGGAGCGCAAGCTCGGCTGGGTCTCGCTCGGGGCGGTGGCGGCCCTGGCGATCATCGGCGTGGCTACGGCGGGTTTCGACTTGTTCGTCTCCCGGTTCGGCAACTTCAACGAGGTCTACGGTTCGCTCGCCGGCGTGATCGTGTTCCTGCTGTGGTTGTGGCTGGTCAACATGGCGGTGGTGTACGGCGCCCGCCTGGACGCGGAGGTACTGCGGGTGCGGCAGTTGCGCGCCGGGATCCCCGCGGAGGAGGCGGTCCGGGTGACCCCGCGCGACAACTCGGCCTTTGAGGCGCACAACCGACGCCGCGCCAAGATGCTCGCCGCGTACCGCGAGCTGCGGCGTGAGGACACCGACTCCCGAACCGTAGACGCCGAGCCCGCCGACACCGAGCCCGCCGACACCGAGCCCGCCGACGCGCAGAAGTAGCGCGCGGGAGGGAGGTAGGGTGCCGACAGTGTCTGATCGAGACCGAGACCCCGGACCGAAACCCGCAGAGGGCGTGCCGGAGGGCCCCGCCTCCGGCACGCGACCGGAGATCTGGCGGCTGGACCACCCGCAGTACGGCAGGCTCGAGTTCGCTGTCGGCCGATCCGACGAGGTGCACGCGGTCGACCCCGGTTACCCCCTCCGGCGCAAACCCGAGGGGGAGACGGCAGGGTCCTCGCCACTGCAGAGCCCTGCCTGCGCGCTCCTGAGGGACGGGGTGACGGTGGCCAGGGCGCGGCAGATCAGTGACACGAAGCTCTCGCTCGACGCGGACCCGCCCGAGCCGGGCGAGCACAGCACCGCGGCCGCGTCCGTCTCCGGCCCGCGAGTGCAGGTACGGACCAGCATCACGGACACCGCTGTGCGGCAGGTGGTCTTCCGCGAGGGCAGGGACGTCGTCCACTTCGATCCACCGCCGGGCTCTGCGGCGGAGGCGAGGCAGGACGCGATCGCGGCCTCGCCGTGGAAGCGCGTGGCCTATCCCGTCGCGGCCGGTCTGGGCCGGTCCGGGTGGGCCATCGCCGTGCTCGTCCTACTGCCGCTGATCGGCCGGGTCCTCGAACCGGTCGTCGAGTGGATCCTCGAGCGGCTCCCGGACATCGACCTCCCGTGGCCGGACATCTCCCTGCCGACCATCCCGCGGCCCGACATCACCCTGCCGTCGATCTCGTTGCCCGAGGTCACGGTGCCGGGGTGGCTCGAGTTCATGCTTGAGTACAGCAAGGTGTGGGTGCCGCTCGTGGCGGGCGTCGTGATCGCGGTGCTGGCGGTGAGGCACTCGCGGCGGTCGAGGGCGATCAAGCGACGGTGGGAGGCGGGCAGGCACGAGGACCCGGCAGGCGACGACCCGGCAAGCTACGAGCCCTCGGGCGACGACTGAGCCGGGCGGTAGGGTTGAACCCATGCGCCTCGTCGTCACCGGGGGAGCCGGGTTCATCGGCGCCAACTTCGTCCACACCGCGGTCCGCGAGTACCCGGACGCCCACGTCACGGTGCTGGATTCCATGACGTACGCCGCCAACCGCGCCAACCTGAAGGGGTTGCCCGACGAGCGGGTGGAGCTGGTCGAGGCGGACTGCGCGGACCCGGCGGTCACCGACCGGCTGGTCGCCGAGCTGACGGGGCCGGACGACGCCGTCCTGCACTTCGCCGCGGAGAGCCACAACGACAATTCGCTGGCCACCCCCTGGCCCTTCCTGCACTCCAACATCGTCGGCACCTACGCCGTACTCGAGGCGTGCCGGCGGCACGACGCGCGCCTGCATCACGTGTCGACGGACGAGGTGTACGGTGACCTGCAGCTCGATGATCCGGCCAAGTTCACCCCGGACACGGCGTACAACCCGTCGAGCCCGTACTCGGCCACCAAGGCCGGGGCCGACATGCTCGTGCGCGCGTGGGTCCGCAGTTTCGGGGTGCGGGCCACCATCAGCAACTGCTCGAACAACTACGGGCCGTTCCAACACGTCGAGAAATTCATCCCGCGTCAGATCACCAACATCCTGGACGGTCGCCGGCCCCGCCTCTACGGCAGTGGGGCCAATGTGAGGGATTGGATCCATGTCGACGACCACAACGCGGCGGTCCTGCGCATCCTGGCCGCGGGCGAGCCGGGCCGGACGTACCTCATCGGCGCGGACGGCGAACATTCGAACCTGCAGGTGATGCAGATGATCTGCGACCTCATGGGGGTCGCCGGCAGCGACGGGGGAAACGGGGCCGGCACCGGGGGGGATCCCGGTTTCGATCACGTCACCGACCGGCCGGGCCACGACCTGCGGTATGCCATCGACGCCACCGCCACCCGCGAGGAACTGGGCTGGGAGCCGCGGCACACCGACCTGCGCGAGGGCCTGCAGCAGACGATCGAGTGGTACGCCGCCCACCGCGACTGGTGGGAGCCGGTCAAGGAGCGCGTCGAGGCGAAGTACGCGCGGACGGAGACGGTGCTGTGAAGGGCATCGTCCTGGCCGGCGGCAGCGGCACCCGGTTGAGCCCGCTCACCCTGGCGACGAGCAAGCAGTTGATGCCAGTCTACGACAAGCCGATGATCTACTACCCGCTGTCCACGCTCATGCTGGCGGGGATCCGGGAGATCCTCATCATCACGACCCCCCAGGACGCTCCGCAGTTCCGCCGGCTGCTGGGCGACGGCAGCCAGTTCGGCATCGCCCTGAGCTATGTGGAGCAGGCGGCGCCGGAGGGGCTGGCGCAGGCGTTCGTGCTGGGTGCCGAGCACATCGGCGACGAGTCGGTGGCGTTGATCCTGGGCGACAACATCTTCTACGGACCGGGCATGGGCACGCAGCTGCGGCGCTTCGTCGAGCCCGAGGGTGGCGCCGTGTTCGCCTACCGCGTCTCCAATCCGAGCGAGTACGGGGTGATCGACTTCGACGCCGACGGCCGCGCGATCAGCCTGGAGGAGAAGCCAGAGGACCCGTCCTCCGATTTCGCCGTCCCCGGCCTCTACTTCTATAGCGCCGACGTGGTGGACGTGGCGCGCGGGCTCGGCAGGTCCGCGCGCGGCGAGTACGAAATCACCGACATCAACCGGCACTACCTGCGCGAGGGCCGACTGCAGGTGGAGGTGCTGCCACGGGGCACGGCGTGGCTGGACACGGGTACGCACGCCTCCTTACTCGACGCGGGCAATTACGTCCGCACGATCGAGGACCGGCAGGGCCTGAAGATCGGCTGCCCGGAGGAGGTGGCATGGCGGATGGGATATATCGACGACGACGAGCTCACCGTCCGCGCCCACAACCTGCGCAAATCGGGGTACGGCCTGTACCTTCTGGACATTCTGCGCCGCGAGAAGGGGCGCAACCTGTGACCGCCGGCCGGTGGCCGCGGATCCTCGCGACGGGCGGTCGCGGACAGCTCGGGCACTACCTGGACAGGCAATCGAGGCGTCAGCTCGGCGGTGGCGCGGTCGCGGTGGGCCGCGACGAGCTCGACCTCACCGACCCGGCCTCGATCGCCTCCGCCCTGGACCGTCACGCACCGGAGGTCGTGATCAACGCGGCCGCGTACACCGACGTCGATGGCGCGGAGGCCGACGAGGTCACTGCGCACGCGGTCAACGCCGACGGCGTGGAATCGCTGGCCGTGGCGTGCCGCGACCGCGGGATCCGGCTGGTCCACATCAGCACCGACTACGTCTTCTCGGGCGAGGTCCCCGGCGGGGGAGACCCGGCCACCGCTCCGGCGCTCGAGCCGCACGACCCGACCGCGCCGGTGACCGCGTACGGGCGCACCAAACTCGCGGGGGAACGGGCGGCGCTGGCGGTGTACCCCGAGACGACGATCGTCCGCACCGCGTGGGTGTACACCGGCCCCGTGCGCCACGGGCAGGGGCTGCGCGGCTCGGACTTCGTCGACACCATGGTCCGCCTCGAGCGCGAGCGGGACACCCTCTCGGTGGTGGACGACCAGTGGGGTTCGCCCACCTACACGGCGCCGCTGGCCGATCAACTGCTCGGCCTCGTCGGCGGGGAGGCCTGGGGCGAGTTCGACGCGCGGGGCCTGACCCTGCACCTGGCAGGGGTAGGCCGCGCGACGTGGTTCGACCTCGCCCGGGCGGTATTCACGTGGTTCGGCGCGGATCCCGAGCGGGTGCGACCCTGCACCACCGAGGGGTACCCACGCCCCGCCCCGAGGCCGGCCTTCTCCGTGCTCTCCGATGCCTCGTGGCGTGCCGTCGGGCTGGAGCCGATGGACGACTGGACGCAGGATCTCGTCCGCGCGATCGCCCACGAGGGCTGGATCGCCCAGCGACAGCGGGAGCGGGGCAGCCTCCCCGGGCCCGGGTCGTGAACCGGACCCGCCGCACAGTGCTCGCGGCCGGGAGCGCCGCGGTGGCGGCCGCCGCCGTCGCCGCGCTTGCCCTCACCGCGTGGGGCGCGTTCCTGCTGCAGCCGCGCGCCGACGAGCCCGTCCGCGCCGACGCCGTGGTGATGCTCGCCGGCGCCGACGACGGTCGCCACCTGTACGCCCGGGACCTCGTGGAGGCCGGGTACGCCGACACGCTGCTCGTGAGCAACCCCGGCGGCAACTCCGAGACGGTGGCCCGGCGACTGTGCACCGGAATCGCGCGACCCTCGGGCGCAGAAGTTGTGTGCTTCTCGCCCGACCCGCGCACCACCTGGGGCGAGGCGCAGGCGGTCGCCTCGATCGCGCGGGCGCGCGGGTGGGACCGGATCCTGGTGGTGACCAACCGGCCCCACACCCTCCGGGCGGGGACATGGATGCGCAGCGCCACCGGGCTGGACGTGCGGATGGTGCCCGTCGAGCGGCTCGACCGCGGGATGCTGCCGGTTCATCTGGTGTGGGAGGCCGCCGGATGGATCAAGGGCCGCGTCAACGGCCACTGGTGACCCCGGGCGGCCGGGGTGTTCCGCGCGAGGCGGGGCTCAGGCGGGCCGGGCCCGCATCGCCGACGGGGCCGCGATGGGCGCCCGGGTCGTGAGCCGCGGCGAGGACAGGCCCTGGTGCGCTCTGGTGATCCTCCCGAACACGGCCGCGCGGTCCATCGGACGGTGCGGGAGATCCAGCGCGCGGCGCACCTCCGACGGCACCAGGCTCGCCGCGGCGTCCACGACCGTCGTGCACGACCGGTGCGCGATCACCGAGTTCTCCGTGACCCCGGGGCAGGCGCGGGCGTCCTCCCGGAGCTTCCTCGCGGCGCGGCGACCGGCATCGGTGGGCCGGGCGCGGCCGCGGGACCTGCGCAGGAGCTGCTCGAGTTCGCGGACGGTCGAGGGGAAACTGCGGGCACCGTGGAGCCGCGCGAGGCCCGCCCACTGGTAGACGTACCGGTCGGATTCGGCGGGGGACAGGGGACGCCCCGAGAAGCGCTGGAAGGCGACGAGCAGGGCCCACGTCATGGCGGCCTGCGACCACTCGATCAGCCCGGGGTCGGAGCCGTAGAAGTAGTCGCCGTACTCGGTGGTGCCGGAGAACGAATTGTGGTCACGGCGGGCGTGCTCGATGGTCACCATGGCGTCGTCGACCGTGCCGAACGTCGAGATCTCCACGAGGTCGTGCAGGTAGTCGTCCATCGTCCACGGCTCGGCGTCCGCACCGCACGCGATCATCCCGGCGGAGTAGGCGGGGTCGGCGGCGAGCATGAGCAGACCGGTCGTGATGCCGATCGGGGTGGACACGTCGCCGTGGACCCGCCAGATGGGATCGCTCGCCGTGAACCACCGCGGGCCCGGGATATCGAGGATCGAGCACACGGGTGAGTCCGCGCCAGCGCGTGGAATTAGTGGTGACATGCACACACCCCGGGGTAGTGGAGCCGCCCGAGGGGGCGGCCGGATGGGACCTGTCACGAACTCTAGCGCCCGGCGGCGCCGTAGTGAAGGAAAGCCGGAGGGTCCGCTGAGGAGATGCCGTGAGGCCCCGGCGCGGCCTGGCACACCGACATGGCCTCTAGGCTGGGCGACGCACGCCAGACGCATTCCGACCCTCGCAAGGAGACGGCTGTGACCGCTACCCCCCTGCCCGCCCCCCGGACCGGCCCCGTCGTCCCGGACCTCTTCGCCGGCCGCACCGCGCTCGTCACCGGCGCGAGCCGCGGGATCGGCCTGGGCATCGCCCGTCGCCTGCTCGCGGAAGGCGCGTCGGTGGTCATCACGGCGCGCGGCCAGGAGGGGCTCGACGACGCCGTCGCCGATCTCGGCACACCGGAGCGGGTGCTGGCGGTGGCGGGCAAGAGCGACGACGAGGACCACCAGCGTGAGGTCGTGGCCCGGGCCGAAGAGTCGTTCGGGCCCATCGACCTGCTGGTCAACAACACCGGGATCAACCCGGCATTCGGCCGCACGGTGGACATCGACCTGGCCGCGGCCCGCAAGATCACTGAGGTCAACGCCCTCGGCACCCTGTCCTGGACGCAGAAGGTCTACCACTCGGGCCTCGGCGAGCGCGGCGGCGCCGTCGTCAACATCGCCTCCATCGCCGGCCTGGCACCGTCGCCGGGGATCGGCTGGTACGGCGCCACCAAGGCGTTGGTCATGCGGCTGACCCAGGAGCTCGCCGTAGAGGTCGGACCCGCCGTGCGCGTCAACGCCGTCGCCCCGGGCGTGGTCAAGACCAGGTTCGCCGAGGCGCTGTATTCCGGCCGCGAGGAGGCCATGTCCGCGGCGCTGCCGGCCGGGCGACTGGGGGTGCCCGAGGACATCGCCGGTCCCGTGGCTTTCCTGCTGTCCGATGACGCGCACTGGATGACCGGGCAGACCCTCGTCGTCGACGGTGGCGCGCACATCGTCGGCGCGGGACTACAGGGCTGACGGGGCGCGGGGACCCGGACATGACCTCTATCCAGGAGTACTGCGCGTCGACCGGTCGCATTCTCGAGGCGAGCCCACCGATGGCCGTGGCCGCACAGCCGCTGACCTGGGTGGACAGCCCGCCGTGGCAGCGCATCGAATCGCCCGAGCCGTCCGCGGTGATCTACGTGGACCCGGGTGCGCACCGTGACGGGTTCTCACCCAACGCGGTGGCCACCTGCGCCCGTGTCGCGCCCGCGATGGACACCGAGCAGGCGGTCGAGATGATCGTCGCCACCGCCGACGCACTGCCCGACTGGACTCTGCTCGAGCAGGTCGCCGGTGAAGGGGACGAGTCCGCCGGCGCCGTCCGCAGCGTCTACCGCTACCTGCGGGGCATGTACACGGCCGAGCCGGGCCGGATGGCGACCTCGAGTCTGATCGTGGGATGGAGCGACGACGAGGCCACCTACATCTTCCAGTTCGTCGTCACCGGCTGGGACGAGGACGCCTCCGTCCACGACGACGCCATGGGCTGCCTGCTGATCGGCGAGTGGACGGCAGCGCAGATCGTGGACGCCATGCGCGGCTAGGGTGGTCGTCACCCGGGCGCCGGGGGCGACCGGGATCGATAGACAACGGGAAGGCGGGACCGGAGTGCAGCTACGCGAGCTCAGCGTGTCGGGGGCGTGGGAGATCACCCCCCGGCAGATCTCTGACGACCGCGGGGTGTTCCACGAGGCGTTCACCGACGAGACCTTCCGTCGGATGACCGGCCACCGTTTCGATCTCGCGCAGGTCAACGTGTCGGTCTCGGGGGAGGGGGTCCTGCGCGGCCTGCACTTCGCCGAGGTCCCGCCCGGTCAGGCCAAGTACGTGCTGTGCCCGTCCGGCACGGTGTTCGACGTGGTCGTGGACGTCCGCGTGGGCTCGCCGACCTTCGGTGAGTGGGCCGGGGTCATCCTGGACTCCGTGGAGCAGCGGGCGATCTACATCCCCGAGGGCGTGGCGCACGGTTTCCTGGCCCTCGAGCCGCAATCCACGGTGATGTACTTCTGTTCGGAGGGCTGGCGGCCCGGGGCCGAGCACGTCATCGACGCCTTCGATCCCAAGATCGCGATCGACTGGCCCGGATCGGCCCTCGACGGCACCTCGATCGAGCACGTCATGAGCGAGCGCGACCGCGACGCCCCGAGCCTGCTCGACGTCGCCGCTGCGGGCCGGCTCCCGCAGTGGGAGGAGTGCCGGGCCCACGTCGAACGACTGCGTGAGGCCACACCCAGGGTCGACGCCGAGTGGCGGCCGGACGAGAACTGACATACCCTTACGGGCATACCCCCTAGGGTATGATGTCGGATCTGAGGAGATTCTTATGTGTTACCCCGTCACCTGCCCCGTCTGCGGCAAGACCACGTGGGACGGCTGCGGTCAGCATGTCGACCAGGTCAAGGACACCGTCCCCGCCGAGCAGTGGTGCGACGGCACGCACGAGGCCGCCGCGAACTGACCCGGTCCGGTCCGGTCCGAGCCGGGCCCGGCCCGGGGCCCGGGGTGACCAGAGGGGAGCGCCACGCCCCTCGCCACGCCCCGGTGGGGGCGCCCCGGCCCCGTCCCGGCCCGTCGACGGGCGCCGCGGGGTAGAACCAGCGGAGGCTAGCCCCTCATCCCCTCCGGAGGCCCCATGAGCACCCCCTTCGTCCTCGTCGAGCGCAGCGGCCCGATCGCCCGCGTCACACTCGATCGGCCCGAGCGTCGCAACCCGCTCTCCCTGCAGATGATGCGGGAGGCGACGGCGGCGATCCGCGACCTCGGTGACGACCCGGACTGTGGGGTCGTCGTGCTCACCGGGTCCGGCCCCGCACTGTCCGCCGGGCACGAGATCGGTGAAATGGTCGACCGCACCCTCACGCAGGAGCGCGAGGTCTTCACCACGTGCGTGCAGCTCATGGAGACCATCCAGGCGATCCGGCAGCCGGTCATCGCCGAGGTGCAGGGCCACGCGATCGCCGCCGGCTGTCAGCTCGTCGCCACCTGCGATCTGGCCGTGGCGGTCGACACCGCGCGTTTCGGCACCCCGGGCGTGAAGATCGGCCTGTTCTGCTCGACCCCCATGGTGGCGGTCTCCCGCTCCATCGGCCGTAAGCGGGCCATGCAGATGCTGTTGACCGGTGAGACGATCGACGCCGCCACCGCGGTGGACTGGGGGCTGGTCAACGAGGCGGTGCCCGAGGGCCACCTGCGTTTTCGGGTCGATGAGCTGGCGCTGCAGATCGCCGACTCCAGCCCGCTGACGTTGGAGATCGGCAAGCAGGCCTTCTACAGGCAGATCGATCTGCCCCAGGACGAGGCGTACCGCGAGATGGCCGAGACCATGGCCACCAACGCCGTCACCTGCGACGCCCAGGAGGGCATGTCCGCGTTCCTCGAGAAGCGCGCCCCGCAGTGGCGCGGGGAGTGACGCGCAGCGCGCACTAGGATCGTCGCCATGGCGATCTCGGTGATGACGGTGTGTACGGGCAACATGTGTCGGTCGCCGCTGGCCGAGCGTCTGTTGGCCGCGCGAACCGCGGCAGCCGGACTCGATGTGTCGGTCGACTCCGCGGGGACGCGGGCGGCCAATGGCGTCGAGATCCACCGCGAGACCCTGCGGGTGCTGCAGGGGTACGGGGGAGACGGCGGGGGCTTCGCGTCGCGACTGCTCACAGCCCGGCTGCTGACAGGACGCGACCTCGTCCTCACCGCGACCCGGGCGCACCGCGATGCCGTGCAGGAACTGGCGCCGTTGCTGTGGAAGAAGACCTACACGATCCTGGAGGCCGCCCGGCTCGCCGACTCCGACGAGTCCGTCACGCTCGCGGGTCTGTCGCGGGCGAGGTTGGGTATCGACACCGACGATCCCGCGCTCGACGTGGAGGATCCGATCGGCCGGGAGCCGGAGGTGTTCGACCGCACGGGGGCGCAGATCAGCGACGCCGTGGACTCCATCGTCCGCCTGCTGTCACGCAACTGACCCGGCCGACGAGACCTGTCCGGGCAGGGCTGCATCGGGCAGGGCTGCGCCGGGACCCGTGCGCTGCCGACGTCAGGGGTCCAGCGGTTTGCGACGGTCCAGATCCCGTAGGAAATCAGGGTCGTCGTCCGGGGCGATCACCCGTGGGGGAGCCGGCCGTGACCCGGGCCCGAAGGCCCGCCACAGCAGGATCGCCACGGTCACCACTCCGATGAGTGCGAACAGCCAGATCACTCGAACCTCCTTCCCACCACGATACGTATCCTGGGGACCATGAGCGAGCGAGACGAGACAACACACCCCGCGGAGGGGACGGCCAGCCCGGCGGCCAGACCGGAGGGGTCCGCGCCCGGCGCGCGACTGGCCCGCAACATGGTCGTCTACACCGTCGTCCGACTTCTGCTGGTGGTGGCGTTGACGCTGCTCATCATCGGGATCGGCAGCCTGGCGGGTGTGCAGGTCCCCGTGCTCGTCGCCGCGATCATCTCTGTGTTGATCGCGTTGCCCCTGTCGATGGTGCTGTTCAGCCGGATGCGCGCGCAGATCAACTCCGATATCGCGGCGGTCGACGCCGGACGACGGGAGAAGCGCGAGGACCTGCGCCGTCGGATGAACGAGGCCTGACGCTCGTCGCACCAGACCGGCGTGCGGTGTCCGGCCGGAGTTCACACCCGGTCGGAGGGCATGCCCTCGGAAGGTCAGCCCTGCGGGCCGCCCGGCCAGAACGACCCGGGCCAGCGGAATGCGGGGAGCCCCACTGACGTCCCCGACTCGGTGGGGGTCTGCGACCCGGTGGGGCCGACCGACCCCGACGGGGCGGCGGACATCACGGATGTCAGCGGGCCCGGCTGCGGTTCCTGCGGCGCCTCGGTCACGGTGGGCACCGTCGTCGGCTGCTCGGACGAGCCGGTCCCCGTGGGGGTGGTGTCGCCGGGTTCGGTGGTGCCGGGAGTGCTGGTCCCGGGAGTGGTCGGATCCGTCACGACGGGCTCGGTACCGCCCGGCTCGGTCGTGGGCGGCGTCGTGGGCGAGGTGGGCGACGTCCCGTCGGTCGGGCTCGTCGGGGTATCCGGATCGTCCGTGTCGGGATCCTCGGTGCCCGGCTCATCCGGATTCTCGGTCGTCTCCCCGTCGCCGAGGAGCTCCTGATCATCCTCGAACCCGATATCGGTTCGCGGCTGGGCGGGCGTCCACTGTTCGCCCGTCGTCTCGACGGGTGCGGTCTCGCTGGGAGGCGCGTAGGTACCGGCCTCCTCGTCGGGTACGTACAGTGCCCCGGGAGCGGGCTGGACCCCGATGTAGTACCTGCTCAGGCAGTGATCGGTGACGTTCTGCGATCCGTCGGTGAAGATGGTGAGGCCGGGCGTCCCGCCGTCGGCCTCGGTCGCACATCGCGCGATGAACTTCCCGGGCTGCTCGTCACGCTCGGTGGTGGTCGGCGACGTGATCTCCGTCGCGGACGCAGAGCGCGGAGCCTCGGAGAGCACCTGTGGCTCCGGCTGCGCGCAGGACGCGGCCACCAGCGCTGTTGCGCCGGCGGCGAGGAGCACCCGAGTTCTCATAACGATAGTGTCTCAGTTCTGTCAAAGGATGGCTACCGGACGGACGGGGTGGAATCTTTTTCACCCCGGAGGACGGTCGGGAAGCGCGAGCATCTAGTCCGACGCGACCCGGGATCGGACCGCCCCGACGGAGGCGACGGCGGCGGCGAGGACAGCCGCGAGGACGCCCCCGAACCCCACCTTCACCAGATCGGCCACGGGTACACCATCGTTACCGACCCCACCGAGGTCACTGAAGATGCCTCCCGCGCCGGAACCGGTCCCCGTGAGCGCGGCCGCCCCGGCCGTGCCGAAGGCCGCCCCCAGCAGCACGCCCAGGGCTGCGGCGCAGGCGGCCACCAACGCGGTCTCGAGGACAAGCATGAGCCACACGCCGAAGCGGGTGACCCCGACGCCTCTGAGCAGGGTGATCTCCCGGGTCCGTTCCCGGACCGCCAGCGTGAGCGTGTTGGCGACCCCCACCAGGGCCAGTGCGACCGCCACCGCCAGCAACAACGAGCTGGAGGTGAGGACGGTCCGGACAGAGGTGGCGATCTGCTCGCGGGAGGCGAAGCTCTCGGTCACGGCCGCATCGGGCGCGGCGTCCACGACGGCGGAACGCACGCCCTGCAGTGCCGACTCGAGTTGCTGACCGGCCAGGGAGTCATCCATGCGCAGCCAGACCTCGGTGCGTGGGACGAACTGGGTGGGCACCTCCACGCCCTCCGGCCACGGGGACCCGTCGGGCAACTGCGCCACGGGCCAGGCGGGCACGCTCCCGGGCGCGGCCAGGGCCCACTGATCGCTCGTCCGACGCACGACCAGGTCGCGACCGTCGTCGTCGGAGAAGAAGGTGAACCGGACGGTCTCGCCGTCGCGGGCACCGGCGGCCACGGGGGAGGACTCCGGGAGCACGATCTCCCCGGGCCCGGGCAATACGACGTCGCGGCGCATCACGTCGCCGACCCGCTCCGGGTCGGCGACCCTGAGGACCGTGCGCTTTCCCCCGGGGCCCTCCGCGTACATGTCGGTCACGACCAGGGACTCGTCCACGCCCGGGAGCTCCGCCAGCGTCCCCGGCAGTCCCTCGGGCAGGGTGCCGCCGCTCGATGCGGTCACGGCGATGTCCAGCGGGACGCGGTCGACGAGCCGTGCCTGGATGGCCGGTCCGAGCAGGGCGATGCCGGTCACCATCGTCGCGGTGAGAGTCACGCCCACCAGTACGGCCGCCGAGGTGGCGGCGGTGCGGCGCGGACTGCGGGCGATGTTCCGAGCGCCGAGCAGACCCACCGGGCCGAGCAGCACTCCCACCACGCTGCCGAGCGCCCCGAGCAGGGTGGGCAGGGCACCGGCGACCACGGCCAGGATCCCCAGGAACGCGAGAACGCCCCACGCGCCGGCCTGGACGACGGCCCCCGCCTCGACGGCCGCCGACATCGAGTGCCAGCCGAAGGCGCCCACCACGGCACCCACCGCGACCATAGCCAGCCGCCGCCACCACGGGTCGGGCCGTACATCGGCCGGGCGCAGCGCCTCCAGTGGGCTGCCGGAGGTGGCGCGCCACAGGGGCGGGAGAGCGGTGACGAGGGTGACGCCCACGCCCACCGCGGCGGCGAGCAGATAGGCGGATCCGGGGACGCTGACCTCCTGCAGGGGAATCGTCACGCCGAGCCGGGGGGCCTCCCGGGCCGCGAGTGAGACCGCGAACCGACCCAACGCCAACCCCGCGGCGGTCGCCACGGCGCCGACAACCAGGGCTTCGGCCATCCCGGACAGTCGCAACTGCAGCCGCGAGGCGCCCAGGCAGCGCAACAGTGCCGTCTCCCGGACGCGCGCGGCGAACACCACCGCGAAGGTCGTGCCGATGACCAGGGCGGCCACCGCGACGGCCAGCAGGGTGAAGGCCAGCAGGGCCCGGGTGTAGACGTCGCGGCTGCCGATGAAGGACTCCGCGAGAGCGTCCGCCTCGGCCGCGCCGGTGGACACCTCGACGGCGGACGTGCCCGGGATCCGGTCCAGGCGCTGCTCGATCTCCGCCGCCAGCGCCTCGTCCGACACCGTGCCGTCGCCGGCCACACGGATATCGCCCCCGGCCCCGTTCGGCGCCCACTGCTGTACCTGCTCGTCGACGGTGTAGAGGGGGAACGCCGAGTTCATGTCCGGTTGCCCTGCAAGGTCGAACAGCCCCACCACCGTGACGGGGACGGGATCACCGGCGCCGCTCGGCAGCACCTCGAACGTGGCGCCCAGCGGGAGGTCCGCGTCACTGCGGATCGCCACCTCACCGGGAGCGGCGGGGAGCCGCCCGTCGGCCAGCGGTTGCCAGCGCAGACCGTCGTCGGTGGCGAGCGCCGTCGTCGTCGTCACCTGTTGGGCGCGTCCCTCGGCGCGGACCCGCACGTAGGTCTGGGCGTCCACGGTGACGGCCCGCACCCCGGGGGTGGCGGCGATGGCCCCCAGGCCGAGCCGCTGGGCCTCGGCCGCTTCCTCGCGCGCGGCGTCGGTGCCGGCGGAGGTGCGGTCGCCGAGGTTCTGCACGAGCACGGCGGTGCCCGAGTACCGCATCCCGAAGGTCGCGTCGGCGCTGGCGGTCATCGTGCGGAGTACGCCCACCGAGGCCAGGACGAAGCCGACGGCCACGGCGATCGCCAGGATGGTGCCGAGGTAGCGGCCCGCGTGTGCGCGCAGCTGACCCAGGACCAGGTGGGGGCTCACGTGGTGGCCGGCCGGCGGCCGGTGAGCGAGCGCATGGCCGTGTGGACGGCCTCGGGGGTGGGGGAGGGGACCTCGTCGGCGATCCGTCCGTCCGCCAGTACCACCACGGTGTCGGTGTGGGCGGCGGCGTGCGCGTCGTGGGTGACCATGACGACGGTCTGGCCGGCCTCGCGGACACACGCGCCGAGCAGTCCCAGCACCGACTCGCCGGACTCGGAGTCGAGGTTGCCGGTCGGCTCGTCGGCGAACACCACGTCCGGGCGCGGCAGGAGGGCGCGGGCGATGGCCACCCGCTGCTGCTGGCCGCCGGACAGTTCGTGCGGGCGCCGCTTCAGCAGGTCGCCGATCCCGAGCTCGCCGACCAGCGAGTCGAGGCGCGACCGGTCCGGGCGACGCAGCGCCATCCGCACGGGGAGCGCGATGTTCTCGCGTACCGAGAGCGCCGGCACGAGGTTGAAGGACTGGAACACGAAGCCCACCCGGGTGCGTCGCAGCCGGGTACGTCCCGCGTCACCCAGGCGGGTGATCTCGGTCGATCCGATCGATACCGTGCCGTGGTCGGGCGTGTCCAGGCCGGCCAGGCAGTGCATGAGGGTGGATTTGCCGCTGCCTGACGGGCCCATGACCGCGGTCCAGCGCCCCTTGTCGATCGCCACGTCCACGCCGTCCAGTGCGCGTACCTTCACCCGCCCGTGGGAATAGGTCTTGCGCAGGCCGTGGGCCCGGATCGCGATCTCGGGGGGTGGGGTCACGTGGGTCCTTCCGTCGCGGCGTGGCGTCCGGAGGTGAGTGTAGGGACCCCGGTTGTGGAGACCCGGTCCGACACGACACCGCACCTGTGGCCCATGTGACTGATGTGACGTATGGTACCTGTGTGACTGGGCCGGACCCGGTCGTGCCCAGCTCCCGGACGACAAGGTGACCTCATGTTCCAGCGACGCTCGCACCGCACCGCCCCCCGTGCCCGTTCCCTCGCCCTCGGCGGCGCCCTGGCCGCGCTCGCCGTGGTCGGTGGTGGCACCGTCGCCGCGGTGGGTGCGCCCGCCGCCGTCGACGCCGGCGACATCCAGCTGACCCAGAACGCGACCGGCCAGGCCGGTGCGCAGGAGCTCCCGCTCGGCACGGCCGTCAACCTCGACCTCGAGCCCGTCGTCGCCCAGGCCGCCGGCGGCACCATCCCGCCCGGGACGACGGTGCAGGTCACCGGCCTGCCCGACGGTCTGACCCAGAACGGCTGGGTCATCTCCGGCACGCCCACCAGCGCGGGCGAGTACGAGGTGCTCGTCACCGTCTCCAACTCGGGGATCTCGCAGTCGGAGAAGGTCGCCATCACCGTCACCGACGGCGCGGGTGCCCCGTCGGAGGACGAGGAGGCGACGACGAGCCCGGCCATCACGAGCCCGGCCACCACCAGCCCGGCCACCACCAGCCCGGCCACCACGGCCGAGACCACGACGACCGCCACGCAGTCCGACCCCACGCTCTCGGCGGTCCCCGGTGATCCGACCGCCGAGGACGACACCCTCGCCGGCGATGAGGGTGACGGAACGGGCGCCGGCGACGGTGAGACGACCGGGGACGACGACGAGGTCGGCGCCACCCCGGATCTGTGCGCGGTCATCGGGGACGGGCAGATGGACGGTGCCTCGCTGGTCCAGCTGCTGCCGCTGGTGACCGGTGGCGACGATGCCGAATCGGCCGGACTCGTGATGGTTCTGCTCAACACGGTCGTCAACCTGCTCCCGTCCGTGCTCGGCGAGGGCGGCTCGGTCGAGAGCCTCGGCTCGGTGGGTCAGATCCTCTGCACGATCTCCCCGTCGCTGCTCGGCGGCCTGACCGGTGGAGAGACCGCCACGGGCGGGGCGACGACCACTGAGGGCGGCGATGCCACCACGGGCGGGGCGACGACCGGTGCGGCTGTTCCGGGCGACGGCCCCGCCGCGCTGCTGGGTCTGCTCACGACCGGCGCGGGCAGCCTCGGGCAGTGACCTTCCCCGCGCCCCCGGGCAATGTCCCCACGGGGCGCGGGTCGGGGCGATAGAGTCCCCCTGTCGACCTCAGGCGGCCCGGTGGGGCGCAGTGGCTCGATTACCTCCGTCGCCGTCGAAGAGGGTCCATCACACATGTTCACCCGCAAGGTCGTCACCGCCGCCGCCGCTGCACTCGCGCTGGTCACCCTGTCCGTCCCCGTCGTCAACGCGCAGGACGACGGTGCCCTCCCCGGTGAGACCACGTCCGGCAGCATCTCGCTCGGCAGTCTCGAGGGGGGCGACCCCGACGCGTCCAGCCTCGCCGGAGGGTCCGAGGGCGCCTCGAACGACGCCTCCGGCGAGGACGGAGTCGACGGTGAGGGCGGAGCTGACGGTGAGGGTGCCGATTCGGGTTCGCTCGGTGGCGGTTCGCCGGGAAGTCTCGAGTCGGACAGTCTCGATTCCGGCAGTGGGGACGACACCAGCGTCGGTGACCTCGCGCCCGAGACCGATGAGGTCTGCGAGCTGCCCGCCCTAGGCGGCTCGGTCGCCAAGTTCTACCCGCTGTTCGGGATCGACGGTGTGCCCACCGGCGTCATCGATCTGATCACCTCGGCGTTGGATTCCTTCCCGAATCTGCTCGACATGGTCGCGGGGGAGGGGCGCGGGTCGGCGCTCGTCGGCGAGGCCGGCTCGCTCAGCGAGGGGCTGTGCTCGCTGGTCTTCGGCGGCGAGATGGTCCCGCCGCCGGTCACGGTGATCGTCGACGGTGACGGCAATCCTGTCAGCACGGTCACCGGCACGGCCACCGCCAGCTCCACCACGTCCGCCCCGGCCACCACCACGACCTCCGCCGACGAGGCCGGAACCGGAACTTCGATCGCCGCCTCCGACGATGCGAGCACCGACGGTGCGAACCGGGACGGTGGCGACCCGGACGACGCGGATGCCGGTGAGGCGGCGCTCGCGACCTCGGTCCCGGTCCCCGGCGCCTGACCCCGCCTCTCGGTCTCCTGCGGCCCGGCCCCGACACGGGGGCCGGGCCGCCGTGATTTTCCCGCGGCCGTCTCCCTGCGGCGCTGCGCATGCCGAAGCGGTGAGCGCGGATCCGCGCGCGCGAATATACCCAGGGGGTGTGTTACTGGTGTGACTTATGAGAACCGAGTGAATTATGTGACAGAAGTAGACAGTCGGTGTGCATGTGGTTAGAGTGGCACTCGTAATGGTCTGCCCTCCCGTTCCGCGGAGTGAGCGATCTGAACCCCTCCGGAAGGAACCAGCCGATGCGTGCTCGCCTCGCCCGTCCTCGTCGTATCGTCCGGGGTCGCCTTGCCGCCCCCGTCGCAGCCGCAGCAGCGGTCGCGCTCGTGGGCGGAATGGTCATCGCCGCTCCCGATGCGCCCACCGTCCGTAGCGACATCCAGACGGTCGCCGTGGCTGCCCCATCGTTCAACGCTGGCGCGGAGTTCTCCTTCGACGCCGGGACGCTGGTCCAGGCCACCCAGTCGGCCGGGTTCGTCATTGAGGACGTCACCGGACTTCCGGAAGGGCTGGAGTATGACGGCAACGGCCGCATCTCGGGCGCGGTGACCACTCCGGGCGTGTACACCATTCAGGTGACCGGTCGGGGCATGGGCGGACTAGTCACGATTCCCGTCACCCTGACGATCAACAACGCCAATGGTTCCGCGCCGGCCGGCGCCTCGGGCGAGGGGACGGCCGCAGTCGAGGGCAGCCTGGGCGGCGAGGCGCAGGCCGGTGGCCAGATCACCACGGGCTCCGACGGCACGGACGCGATCCTCGGCGCCGTGGCGGGCATCGTCTCCTCCCTCGGCGGCGACGCCGGTTCGGTCGCCGACCTCGCCGCCGGTTCGACGGGACAGGGTGGGGTCACCCCCGAGAGCCCGGACGCCACGGATGCGCCGACCGGCCCGCTCGGCAGCGCGGCCAACGGTGAGTTCGGCCTCGGCAGCCTGTCGAACGGCGCGCCGGAGACCCCGGACGCGCCGGACGCCGACGGTCCCGGAACCGACGCCCCGGCCAACGGCTCGCTCGGCATGCCGGGTTCCACCGCCGAGGGCGAGGTGAGCGGTGACGCCACCGGTGGCCTGGACACCCAGAGCCTGGGACCGCTGGCCCCGCTCGGCTCCCTGATCGACTCGGACGCCCAGACCGGCTCGACCGCCGACGGCGACACCGAGACCACCGGCTCCACGATCCCCGGCTCCACCACCACCGGCGGAACCCAGACCGGTACCGAGATCGTCACCGGCGGGGACCTGACCGGCGGCGGCGAGATCACCGTCCCGGGATCGTCCTTCCCCGCGGACACCGGTTCCCTCGGGGCCCTGGCCCCGGGGCTGGCGCTGACGGGCGCAGCGCTCCTCGGCATCGCCGGGCTGAGCCTGGCGCTGGGCGGCGGCTCCTCGATCCCGGGCTCGACCGCGATCCTGCCGGCCCTGCCCGGGTCGACCACCACGGGTGGCACCACCACCGGCGGATCGAGCGACACCGGAAACGGTGGCTCCTCCGGGTCGGTCGCCCCGACCGTGGCCGCCGGTGCGCCGACCGTGGCCGCCGGCGCCCCGAACAGGGTCCAGGCCCCTGGCCCGACGGTCGCCAACGGTCGCGGCTGACCGACAGACTCCCGGCGGCCGGGTAGGTCGCCGGTGACCACCTCCACCCCGGGGTCGTCTCACTTCGTGAGATGGCCCCGGGGTGTGGTGCTCTCGTGGGTTACCTTGGGACGGTCGCGATCTCGCGGTGTCACCCACTGGAAGGCCTGTATGCGTATCTCCCGTCCTGTCGTCGCCTCCTCCCTCGCACTCGCCGCCATGGCCGCGGTCGGGGTCGCGTCCGGCCAGGCGGAGGCGCCCGACCATGCGCCCCTGGTCGTCGAGGCCACCGACGTGGCGCCCGCGGCGCTGCCGTCCCTGTCGATGCGGGTCGGACAGTACTTCGAGCGGCGGGTCAGCGATTACGTGACACCGCCCCCCGGCGCCTCGATCCAGTTCCGGGGCCTGCCGCCCGGGTTGACCTACGATCCGGCCACCACCGCGATCAGGGGCACCCCCACCGTCGCGGGCGTGTACGAGCCCGTGGCGACCGCCTTCATCTTCGGGGTCCCGGTACGCACCGAGACGACCACGGTCACCGTCACCGGCGGTGCGGGCGGGACCACCGGCGGTACCGGTGGCGGCGGCGCCCCGGCACCGCGTCCCGCCCCGGCCCCGGCTCCGGCGCCCGTGGCCGCGCCGGTGGCCCCTCCGGCCCCCGGCACGGTCACCATCGCCGATATCGACACGCTGCCGGTGCCCGAGCAGGTCAAGGACGCCCTCCGCGGTGCCGCCCTGGCCCTCAACAACGGGATCCAGTCCGCCTGGAACGCCGTGCCCGAGGGCTCACTCGGCAAGTAGCCACCCGGCGCTCAGCACATTCGGCACTCAGTACATCCGGCAGGTAGTCCGCACGTACATCGACGGCGGCCGGTCCCCGAGGTGGGGGCCGGCCGCCGTCGTCTGTACCGCGCCGGGCGCGGGGGCTCGTCGCCGGGCCTCCGCGGACCGCCGGGGTGAACGCGCACCGCCGTGTCACAGCGAGGCGATCACGAACCCGGCGCTGACCAGCACGCTCCACGCGAGCATTGCCATCCCGGCCATCGTCAGCGCGGGGATGAGTCCGGCACCCGTCGCCCGTGCGCGCACCGGCGCGTTGGCCTTCCACGCCACCGGCAACGACAGCAGCCCCAGCAGCGCCCAGGGCGTCGCCGGGATCAGTGCGAGCGTCGCCAACAGCGGCACCAGCAGTTCCAGGACCGCGTGCAGGCCGCGGGTCCGCGAGTCGCCCAGGCGCACGGCCAGCGTGATCTTGCCGGACTCGGTGTCCGAGGGGATGTCCCGCAGGTTGTTGGTGAGGTTCACCGCGCAGGAGAAGCTCCCCACCGCCACGGCCGCCACCACCGCGTACCAGGTGACCGACCCGAGCTGCGTGAACTGCGTACCGATCACGGCGACCAGGCCGAAGAACACGAACACCGCGACCTCGCCGAAACCGCGGTAGCCGTACGGGGACCTGCCGCCCGTGTAGAACCAGGCCGCCAGGATGCAGGCCACCCCGACCAGGATCAGCCACGGTGCCGACGTCGCACTGAGCACCAGCCCGGCGAGTCCGCCCAGTCCGAGGAACCCGAACGCGGCGCGCTTGACCGTCGTCGGCCGGGCCAGTCCCGAGCCCACCAGTCGCAGCGGGCCCACGCGGTCGTCGTCGGTGCCGCGGATGCCGTCCGAGTAGTCGTTGGCGTAGTTGACGCCCACGATGAACGACCACGCCACCACGAGCGCCAGGATCGCCTGCCACCACACCAACCCGCCCGCGAGCGCCGCGGCCGCCGAGCCGACGAGCACTGGGGCGAACGCGTTGGGCCAGGTGCGGGGGCGGGCGCCCTCGAGCCAGTGGGAGAACGTGGCGCCCCCGGGCTCGGTGGTGGCGGCGTCGGCGTCGCTGGCGGGAGGGGTCTCGCGGTGGATGACGGGATCGGTCTCGCGGCTCATGCCCCGATTGTCCCATCGAGGAAGCCCGCGGCGACGCCGCGTCGGTCCACCTTGCCGCCCGGCAGCATGGGCAACGCGTCCAGCACGGCGACGATCGCAGGGGCCGAGTGCGCCCCCAGAGACGCGGCCACGTGTGCGCGCAGGTCGTCCGGCGACGCGGAGGAGCGGAGCGTGACCGCCGCGACGGGCCTGGTCCCGAGCCGTTCGTCCGGGATCCCGACGACGACGACGTCGACCACCGCAGGATGCGTGCGGAGTGCATCCTCCACGGTCTGCGGGAGGAGCGTGAGCCCACCGACGCTCAACGCCTCGTCGACCCTGCCGAGGATCCGGAGCCCGCCCCCGGGGTCGAGCGTCCCGGCATCGTCGGTGCGAAACCATCCCGCCCGGGCGAACGCGGGGTGATCCGGTGCGTTCCTGTACCCCGACGCGAGCTGCGGGCCGGCCAGCCAGACGCGGCCCTCGTCGTCGTCGACCTCCACCGTCACCCCCGGGAGCGGGGCGCCGTCGTAGACACATCCGCCCGCGGTCTCGCTCATGCCGTAGGTCCGGACTACCCGGATGCCGGCGTCCGCGGCGCGGGCGAGCAGCTCCGGTGCGGCCGCGGCCCCGCCGAGCAGGACCGCGTCGAGCTCGGCGAGCGCGGCCACGGCGTCGGGCGGGCCGTCGTCGAGGACCTTGGCCAGCTGACCCGGGACGAGCGAGGTGTACGCGCGCGGGCTGCCGCCCCCGGTCGCGGGCCCTCCGGTCCCGCCCCCGGTCGCGGGCCCTCCGGTCCCGGTCCCGGCCCCCGCCCGGCACGCGGCCACAGCGTCGGGCAGGGACGCGGGGTCGAACCCGCGGGTCACGTCCATCACGACCGGCTCGTGCCCGGCGCGCAGCGACCGCAGGATCACCTGCAACCCGGCGATGTGGTGCGCGGGCAGCGCGAGCAGCCACCGGCCGGGCCCGCCGAGCACGGTGTCGGTCGATTCGGCGGAGGCGGCGAGCGCGGCGGCGGAGAGCATCGCGCCCTTGGGTGTTCCGGTCGACCCGGAGGTGCTCACCACCAGGGCGGTGCGGTCGTCGATCGGGTCGCCGGGGCGCTGGCTGTCGACGAGGATCCGGGAGCGCACCGGGTCGTCGGCCGGCACCGGCAGCAGCGCCGGCCCGCGGTCGGCGAGCATCCGCGCGAGTGCCGGGAACACCTCGGCGACCGCCGGGCCGCCGGGGACGGGCAGGGTGCGCAGTTCGCGGCAGGCGCGCGTGTCGCGGGGTTTGGCCATGGTCTGCAGACCCTATCCGCAGCTGTGCCCCTCCGAGCCACTCCGTCGCGAGCCGCGCCACTACGCCGTTGCGCCGCGTAGCCCGGACTGACTGTCGAGCGCCCGCAGATGCCCATCGCGATGTCCACGCCTGAGCCGATGCTGTGGCATTTGGGCCCTACATAGGGTGCTCGCGAGCCGGGACTCGCGTCTGGCCCCGCCGCCGTCCGCTGCGCCGATGACCCCGGTCGCGGCCAGCCCCCGCGGTCCGGTGGGAAGGGCGCCGTATGGCCGCCGCGCTCGGCGACAACCCCAGACTTGCGCTCCGGATGCGCGACGACCCGCCGGGCGTCTTAGTGCCCGCACAGTCGGGTCGGAGTCATAGTCATAGTCCTGTGGATGGTTGTCGACCTTTTCCACAGAGCGCTTCAAGGGGTGGACGCTTCGGTGGCCGGCTACCTACGGTCGGTGCCATGGCCACCCCGTTCAGGGATCTCCCCGCCCACGACCTCCCTCGTGAGCGGCTTGTGCGATTCGGCCCGTCGGCTCTCAGCGACACCGAACTGATCGCCATCCATGTCGGCTCTGGTGTAGCGGGGCAGAACGCCGTCGCCCTGGCCACGCGGCTCGTGGCAGAGTTCGGCTCGCTCGCCGGACTGGCCCGGGCCACCGCGGCGGACCTCGGCCGGTTGCCCGGGATTGGCCCGGCCAAGGCATGCAGGATCGTGGCCGCGTTCGCACTCGCCGGCCGCGTCCAGGGCCCGGCCGAGGGGCGAATCCTCGGCTCGTCGGCTGATATTGCTACCGTCGCCATCCCCTTGATCGGCTCTGCCACGCGCGAGGAGGTCCTGGTGGTGGTGGCCGACGGCCGCAACCGGGTGACGCGTGTGGAGTCCGTGGCGCGGGGAGGGTCGACGACGACGAGCCTGCCGATCCGTGAAGTGTTGGCCGTCGCGTTGCGTCACGATGGGGCCGCCTTGGCGCTCGCGCACAATCACCCGGCGGGGGATCCCACTCCGAGTGCCGCCGACCGCGCCGCCACCGACCGGATCCGGTCCGCCGCGGAGGAGGTGGGACTTCGGTTCCTTGACCACGTGGTGGTGGCCGGCGAGGCGTGGCGGAGCGTCAGTGCATCGCGGTGAAGATCTCGTTCCGGGCGGCGGGCAGGACGGCGACGGCGAGCTCGTTGCGCTTGCCGTGGAGACTTGCCGACGTGAGGCGAAGCTCCTGGATGGTGCGAATCCGTTCGATTGCGCCCGCGAGCTCATCGTCGCCCGGCAGAGGAAAGGCAACAGTCTTCACAAAATCGGCGGGAACGCGCTGTTGTCCGGCGGTACCAGTGAAGGCCCTTCTTGCCTGCGATGTAAACCACTCAGTTCTGAGGACGCGCCACACCCACTCTGCAAATTCCGGTGAAGAAGCGCGGAGGACAAAGAACTCGGAAGACCCGTATCCGGTGCGACCCAGCTCGTCTACGTATATCGCACAGTTGCCGTTCTGCATGCACGGTGTGATCCGGGCGAATATCACATCACCAGGAATGAACTGCCTGTAGCCGGTTCCGACTTCGCCGCGAGACTTCACCTCAACATTGGTGATAGTTCCTGTAATAGGGTCGACTGCTGCCATAGGTACGAACTGCACTTCATCGGCACTGTCGACCTTTCTTGGCTTTGGAGCGAACTCAATCAGCTCGCCAAGTGGTGCCGCAGGAAGCTGGCCCAACCACGCGGACAAGGTCGAGTCGAGTGCGACTCTCGAGGGATCTTGGCGAGTGGTGCTCTTGTGTTCGCGTCCGATTTGTCTCAGGTGCTCGGCGATTCGGGTCTGTTCGGCGAGCGAGGGGAGGGGAACTCTCAGGCGCTCGAGGTTCTTGATCGACAGTGTCTTATTGCGTCCGGCGGAGCCCGGAGATGCCTTCCTAAGTTCCGCGAGCCCGCGATCGGAGAGGAAATAGTCACGGAGAAACTCTGCGCTCGCCCTCTCTGGGGTGCATTCCCACGTCATGAAACGGTGCGAGCCAACTAGATCCTCGTGTCGCTCGTCGGAAACTGCGACCGCGCCCTCCCATGCGAAGACATTGCTGAATAACAGATCGCCGGACTTGATCTGAAAAATCTTCTTGTCGCCGATCTCGGTGCCGGATACCGGCTCCTTGATGAAGCAACCCTTGCCGAAGGACCGAATCCCGATCTCGCGATAGGAAGCTGTCGGGTCGACGTCGACAGGAGATCGGCGGAGGGAGGCAACCTCCCCAAGCGGCACCCAATCGACCTTCACAGCTCGAACTCCGCGATGGCCGCCTGCATTTCCTCATAGACCGCCAGGAGTTCCTTCTCCGTTTGGATCAAATCGGCAATCAGCTCGGCGGGAGGCCGCTGGTCCAGCGCGTCGGGGCGGTGGGGGTTGTGTAGGTCGAGGTTGAATCCGCCGGCCTCGATATCTGCGTAATCGACCTTCCACGCCTGTTCGTTCTCGACTCTGCCCTCGCGGCTCGCGCCGCCCCACCACCGCTGGCAGGTCTCGAACTCCTCGTAGCGCATGGGCTTGGTCTTGGTGTAGTTCTTGCGCCCCTCCGGCGGCGGCACCTCGTAGAACCACACGGGGCCCTGCCCGCCCTTCTCGAAGAACAGGATGTTCGAGGGGATGAGGGTATACGGAGCAAAGACGCCGTTGGGGAGGCGGACCACGGTGTGCAGGTTGAACCGCGTCATAAGGTCCTTCTTGATTCGCCCACCCACGCCGGTGTCGAAGAGCACCGAGTTGGGCACGACGATCCCGCATCGCCCGCGCGGGCTCTTCTCGATGCGAGCCATGACGGACTGCAAGAAGAGCCACACCGTCTCGGCCGTGCGGAAGGTGGTGGGGAAGTTCTCGAGAATCAGCCGCTCCTCCTCGCCACCGAACGGTGGGTTGGTCACCACCACGTCCACGCCGTCCCGCTTGACCTCAGAAAGCGGGTGGATGAGAGCGTTGCCCTCGGTGACGTTGGGCCGATCCACGCCGTGGAGCAGGAGGTTCATCTGGCACAGCAGGTAGGGCAAGCCTTTCTTCTCGATCCCGCGCAACCCGGCGGAGACCTTCTCGTGATCGGCGGCCGAGACGTCCCCGGCGGTCATGTGCCGGTAGGCCTCGGAGAGAAACCCGCCCGTCCCGCACGCTGGGTCGAGGACCTTCTCGCCGGGCCTCGGGTCGACCTGGTCCACCACGAACCTGATCACCGGACGCGGGGTGTAGAACTCGCCGGAGTCACCGGCGGCGTCCCGCATCTCCTTGAGCATGGTCTCGTAGAACATGGCCATGGTGTGCACCTCGTCACGGGAGGTGAAGCTGATCTTGTCCACCTGGTCGACCAGCTGCCGGAGAAGGTGCCCGGACTGCATCCGGTTCCGAACGTCGGCGAAGACGTGCCCCAGCGTGTCGTGGGGGTCCCCTGGCCGACCCGATCCGTGGACGGTGCGCAGGTGTGGAATCAACCGCTCGTTTATGAAGGCGATCAGGGGGTCGCCGGTGACGGACTTCTCGTGCGCCCAGGTGGACCAGCGGAGCGCCTGGGGGAGTGCGGGCTCGTAGGCCTCGTTGACCAGCGCGCGCTCCTCTTCGAGGTCGTCGAAGGCTTTGAGGAACAACAGCCACGCCAGCTGGGGCAGGCGGTCCAACTCGCCGTTCAGCCCCGCGTCTTTGCGCATGATCTGCCGGGAGGTCTTGATGACCGACTGGAGCCGGGCCTGGGTGGTGGGTTCCTTCGCGGTGACGCGGGCGCTCATGGGAGGTCTTTCTCGGTCGGGGGCATGCGGGACAGTGCGGTCAGGTACGTCTCGCGGACGGCGCGGAACGCGGAGGCGTGGTCGGGGTGGGTGAGCCCGAGATCAGCCGCCATCGCGGCGAACGGCTCGGCCCACGACCCGGGCGGTGGTTCGAGGTCGGCCGGCGGCGCTTCGCCGTCACGATCGGTGAAGACCGCGGTGAGTCGCACACCCAACCGCGTCGGATCGACGAGGCCACGGTCTAGGAGCAATGCGAGGTCGACGAGGTCTTTGACTCGGGACGACGGGCGGTTGTGCGCGTAGATCCGCGAGTAGGCATGCAGCTTCTCGGCTGCGTGCCGGTCTACGTCCACGGCGGGAACGGTGAACGGCTCGCCCAGCAGGAGCGGTTCGACGAGCAGGTGCTCCACCTCGTCGTCGTCAAGGTGGTCGGCGGTGACGACGTCGAGAGTGACGACCCCAAACTCGGTCGAACCGAGATAGGCCTCGATCACCACCCGCCACGTGGTGGGAAGCTCGTCCTCCGCGCGGACGGGCCGGGGCGCCCGCGCGACTAGACGGAAGCCGTCTCCCGGATCGTGGTCCAATGCCTCGTCGAGGAGGTCGTGCAGCTCGTCGGCGTCGGGAGATCCGGCGCTGAGTCGAGCCAGGTCGAGGTCCTTGGTGCTGCGGGCGTCAAGCCAGAGACGGGTCTCCAAGGCGAATCCGCCCTTGAGGACCCAGCGACGGTCGGCCGCGAGACGCCGCAGGACGAGCTGGAAGAGCACGCGGTTGCGTAGGCGGAGCGGATCAACTCGGTGCTCGGCGGCGAGGTTGCGCAGCCGGTGATTGACGCTCCGGGCGCGGGCGTCAGTCACGGGCCACGGTTCCCAACGCGCGCTCGAGACGGAGTGCGGCGACGGCGGGCAGGTCGTGCGCGAGGCGGCGGAGTCGGCGCTCCGTGGTGTTCCCGCCGGCGAGGGCGCCACGGACCGCGTCGTCGACGATTTCCTGCGAAACTGATTCGGTCCCCGCGACGTCGGCGAGAGTGCGTGGGATCGAGGTGACCGACCACCCGTGGTAATCGATTCGGTCGGCTGGATCGAGCTCACCGATGTGGGTGACCACGAAATCGTCCTGGGCGCGGAACCCCGGGGGCACCGTCAAGTGCAGGCGCGCCGGGTTGGCGTCTGAGAGGCTGTGGGCGCGAAGAGCCGACTCGTGCGAGACAACTCCGCGACCCCGGCTCCACAGGGTCCACCGGACATACTCGTCCTCGGGACTAGGCGGCCAGTCGGGGAGTCGGAAGATGCCACGGTCGACCCTGGTCCAGTTCCCGGCGTCCACGTGGTACTTCTGCGCCTGGTGCGAGTACCCGGCCTCTACGGCCTGGGCGGACGAGAAATAGCCCGCCTGACCGAACGCGACCGCGTGTAGGCGGCGGCGTAGGTCGAGCGAGGAGGCGGTCATGCAATGAGCCTACCATCAGCGCGAAATCAAAGAACCATATAGTTATACCATGCACTTATGCGCAAAACTAAAGTTACTATGTAGCTAGGCGCCATATAGCCAGTCGGGAACCTGGCGAACTGCCTCGCGCAGGGCGTCTGGGCCGCCCATCGCACTGGCGATCTCGGTAATGCTCCCCGCGTTAGAGATCGGCCGGAGCCGGACGGTGCGCATCGAGATGTCGTCGATGCCGAATTCCTCGTACCGCTGGAGGAGCCCGACGAGAACGGCTCGGCCGGCCTCGCTCTGGGCGCGGATCTCCTCGGCGTGCGATTCCCGTGCACGGCGGGCCCGCTCGGCCCGGGTCCGGACCGGCGTCTGGAACGCCATCGAGAGCAGCACGTCGAACAAGTCGGAACCCGACTCGTCTGCAAGTGCCCTGAGTCCGTCAAGGTCGATTCCCCGCCCCGCCAGGGACTCGAGGATCTCATGGCGGGTGGACTCGTCCGCCCACAGCGTGCCGAGCGAGGCGGCGTCCCCGTAACCGGACATGGTGCCCTCGACCACAGTCCGTACCTCGACCATCCGTGGCTCGCCGGTCGACCTGTCGATCACCATCGCCGCCTCCGAGGTCACCGTCACGACGCCGTCGACCACGACGTAAGTAGTTCGGGGCTCTCTGGTCCCGCCGGGGTTGTCGACGTCGTCAGGGTCCTCGGTCCGAAACTCGGGTTCGGGCTCGTTCAGCGTCGGGTCGGCGGGCGCGGGGGCGGGGGCGCCGGTTCCGGTCGAGTCGCTACCGGGCTCGGAAATCGATTCGACGACGTCGCCACTGCCGTCCGTCGTCTCTATCGTGATGTCGGGGGGCGTGCCGTCGAAGTCCGGGTCACTGAAATGCTGAGAGGCACCGACGTAGTCGACCACCTCGAATACCGATTTTCCGCCCTCGGGGAAGAGCCTGGTGCCTCGGCCGACGATCTGCTTGAACTCGATGGACGAGCCCACCGGTCGGAAGATCACGACGTACCGCAGGTCGGGAACGTCAACGCCGGTGGACAGGAGCCGGGAGGTGGTGGCGACGACGGGCGACGCCGACTCCGTGTCGCAGAACGCCTCGAGTAGACGCGCCTTCTCCTCCTCCACGCCGACGATCCGGACGACCCATTCAGGATCCGCGCGGACGAGGTCCGGGTTCTCGACGACGAGTGCGGACCGAACGTCGTCGGCATGCTGCGTGCTCACACAGAAGACGATCGCCTTGTGCTCAGGGTTCTGCCGAAGTAGCCCGGACAGGTGGTGGGCCATGGCCTTGGTGCGAGGCAGGAGTGAGAGGGCGCGCTCGTAGTCGCGAGTGGTGTACACCCCCGCAGGTATCTCGCGTCCGTAGAGATCCCGCTGCCCGGGGTCGGGCGTCCAGCCCTCTGCGTCGGCGTCGAGGATCACCCGCCGAATTCGGTAGGGGGCGAGGTAGCCGTCCTCGATCCCGTCGCGGAGGGAGTAGCGATAGACCGGGTTGCCGAAATACTCGTAGCTGTGGACCGTGTCGTCGCGCGGAGTGGCAGTGAGTCCGAGGTGGATCGCTGAGGCGAAGTGGTCGAGGGTGCCGCGCCATCGGGAGTTGGCGGTGGCACTTCCGCGATGGCACTCGTCGACAATGACGAGGTCGAAGAAGTCTCGGGGAAACTGCTCGAGGAGTTCCTCACCGGCAGCCCCCTGGTGCAGCGCCTGGTAGCTCGCGAAGTACAGCTCCCCGCTCTGGTCGGCGCCCAGCCGGACACGTTGCAGCCGCTCGTTGCCGAAGGCCGGACCGAAGTCGTTACGCATCGGCTGAGTGAGGAGCACGTCCCGGTCGGCCAGGTAGAGCACCCTGTAGTTTTCCTCGGGCCGCACTTTCTCCTGGTATCCGAGAATTTTGGCGACGATCTGCATGGCGGTGAACGTCTTGCCCGTGCCAGTGGCCATGAGGAGCAGGATCCGCTGATCACCTCGGGCGATCGCCCGGAGGACCGCGCTGATCGCCAGCGCCTGGTAGTAGCGGGGTTCGTGGATCGTTCCGTCAGTCGAGACCTTCCTCCTACTGAGTGGCTCGAGGAGGAGGTCGGCCTCCGGCCCTTCGAGCTTCATGAATGTGCGGTAGGAGTCCCACGCCTCGACAGGCGTGGGGAATCCGTCCACCTTCCGTTCAGTCCCGGCCGAGCGGTCATGGACGATGATCTCGGACCCGTTCGTCGCGATGGCGAGGGGGACCTCGAGCTTCTTGGCGTAATCGAGTGCCTGTTGGAGCCCATCTCGAGCCGAGCGGTACGCACGCTTGGCTTCGACGACTGCGACCGGCTGACCCGGGGCGATCTCGAGAACATAATCCACGCGCCGACCGGGGAGCGCCTGGACCGTGCCATCCGGCCCTGTTCGCATCGTCTGAGCGAGCGCATACTCCGGCGTGATCGCCTCTGCCGCCCAGCCAGCCGTGCGGAGGGCGGGCACCACGAGGTCGCGACATGTGTCGCGCTCCAGTGGACCGCGCTGTTTACTCGTCGTGTGAGCACTGTATCCGCGGCTCGCGTCGCCGCCTGCTCAGTAGTAGTACGGGTAGTCGTCCCAGTTGGGCTCGCGCTTCTCGAGGAACGCGTCGCGGCCCTCCACCGCCTCGTCGGTCATGTACGCCAGCCGCGTGGCCTCACCGGCGAACACCTGCTGGCCCATGAGTCCGTCGTCGGTGAGGTTGAACGCGAACTTGAGCATCCGCTGCGCGGTGGGCGACTTGCCGTTGATCTGCCGCGCCCACTCGATGGCGGTGTTCTCCAGCTCGGCGTGGTCCACCACCCGGTTGACGGCACCCATGTGGAACATCTCCTCGGCCGTGTACGCCTGGCCGAGGAAGAAGATCTCGCGCGCGAACTTCTGGCCCACCTGCTTGGCCAGGTAGGCGCTGCCGTAGCCGGCGTCGAAGGAGCCCACGTCGGCGTCGGTCTGCTTGAACCGGGCGTGCTCGCGGGAGGCCAGGGTCAGGTCGCTCACCACGTGCAGCGAGTGCCCACCGCCGGCCGCCCACCCGTTGACCAGGCAGATCACGACCTTCGGCATGGTGCGGATGAGCCGCTGCACCTCGAGGATGTGCAGCCGCCCGCCCTCGGCCTTGACGCGCGCCTCGTCGACTTTGTCGGCCGTGGCGCCGGCGACGTCCGAGTCGTGCTCGGTCGAGTACTGGTATCCGGACCGGCCACGGATCCGTTGGTCGCCACCCGAGCAGAACGCCCACCCGCCGTCGCGAGTGCTGGGCCCGTTGCCGGTGAACAGGATGGTGCCGACGTCGGGGGAGCGGCGCGCGTGGTCGAAGACGCGGTACAGCTCGTCCACGGTGTGCGGGCGGAACGCGTTGCGCACGTCGGGGCGGTCGAACGCGATCCGCACGGTCCCGTTGACACGGCCCTCGCCCACGTGGCGGTGGTAGGTCAGGTCGGTCAGGTCCTCCCCGTTCCGGAAGCCCTCGACCTCCCGCCACTGCGACGGGTCGAACGGGTTTCCGGTGGCCTGGTCCTGCGGTGCGCTGCTCTCGGTCATGGGTTCGACGTTAGCGTGGAGCCATGACATCCGTACCGGGCCCCGAGTCGATCGACGATCTGCTCGCCCGCGTGCACGTGGTGGCCCTGCCGATGAGGGTGCGGTTCCGCGGCGTCACCGAACGTGAGGTCGCGCTGATCGAGGGCCCCGCCGGGTGGGGCGAATTCGGTCCGTTCGGAGAGTACGACGATCTCGAGTCCACCCACTGGCTGGCCTCCGCGCTGGAGATGGCGTGGCAGGGCCCGCCGCCGGCGCTGCGTTCCCGGGTCCCGGTCAACGCCACGGTCCCGGCGGTCGCGGCCGGGGACGTCGCGGCGATCCTCGACCGCTTCCCGGGCTGTATGACGGTCAAGGTCAAGGTGGCCGAGTCCGGGCAGCAGCTCGTCGACGACGTCGCCCGCGTCGCCGCCGTCCTCCAGGCCCGCCCCGGCGCGCGCGTGCGGGTGGACGCCAACGGGGCGTGGTCGGTCGCCGAGGCGGCCCACGCGATCCGGGTGCTGGACCAGGCGGTGCGTGCGGACGACGTCGCGCGTGGCCCCGGCACCGGCCCGGTCTCACTGGATGGGCCGGGCCTGGAGTACGCCGAACAGCCCTGCGCGACGGTGGAGGAGCTGGTCGCGCTGCGGGAGCGTCTCGCCGCCGACGGGGTGCACGTGGACGTCGCCGCCGACGAGTCCATCCGCCGCGCCTCCGACCCCCTGCGCGTCGTGCGGGCGGGCGGCGCCGACCGGGCGGTGGTCAAGGTCGCGCCGCTGGGCGGGCCGCGTTGCCTGCTCGCGGTGGCCGCAGAGCTCGGGGTGCCGGTCACCGTGTCCAGCGCCCTCGACTCGGCGGTGGGCGTCGCCGCGGGTGTCGCCGCCGCAGCGGCGCTGCCCGGTGGTGCCGGGCGTGGCCGTCCCGGACCCGACGACGACGACGACAACGCTATTCCCGCCGCAGGTCTGGGCACCGGCGGGTTCTTCGTCGAGGACGTGGTCGAACCGGGCACGTTCGCCCTCGAGGACGGCTGTCTCCCGGTCCGCCCGGTGGCGCCGGACCCGGCGAGGCTGGAGGGCCTGCGTGTGAGCGGTGAGGTCCGCGACTGGTGGCTGGACCGGATCCGCCGCTGCTACGAACTTCTCTGAGCGGCCCCGCCGCAGCTGCCCCGCCGCTCCGCCGCAGCTGCCCCGCCGCTCCGCCGCAGCCGCCCCGCCGCAGCCGCGCCTGGCCATGGCGTCTCGCACGCACCGCGGGGAGGGCGAGACGCCATGGCCAGGCGCGGGGACGCCCATCGCGGACAACGGCAGGAGCACGACGCCAGATCCAGGAGCGGCTGGCGGGGGATTTCGACGCCGCGCCGGGCGCGAGACGCCAGGTCCGGAAGCGAGACGCCTTGCCCGGGAGCGAGACGCCATCGGTGGGGGCGGGGGCGCCGGGCGCTGGCCCGAGGTCACGCTGCGCGGCCCGGGCCCCGTCCGAGGGAATTCTGGATCCTCATCGCCTCGCGGATGATGGGCACGATCCTGCCGCGCAGATAGTCCTCCCACTGCCAACGCCGGAAGATGTTGCCCAGTGCTTCGATGTTGTTCTGCCGCTTCTTCTCGTCGCGCAGCTTCTGGCGGACGGACCCCTCGCCGTCGTCGATCCCGTACTTCCCCGACCCGTCGGCCTCGCCGACGAGCCCCCATTCTTCCCAGTACATGTCTACGAAGGTCGAGGTCCCGTCCGGGAAGATGAACTCCCGCTGGAGTTGCGGCATCGGCAGACCGGCGCGGCTGATGGTGACCCTGCTGACCGATTCGAGGACAGACTGGGCGCCCGGATCGGCGAACGCCACCACCGCCCGGGCCCTCGCGATGCCGACCCTGCCGGCAGCTGCCTCGAGCTCTGACGCCAGGTCGCCCGAGCTGCACAGATTGCGACGCAACGCCTCGTCCGCCGCACACACCGCGCCGGTGAAGGGACTCGACCGCGCGACGTCGACGATCGTCCGCGCCGGGGTCGTCACCGGGATCCCGTCCACCTCGGTCACGACGTCGGCGAGATCGAGATTGTGGCAGATCGTGTTCTTCCTGCGCCTGCTCCCGCTCCCGGGGCGGTGCCTGGTGGTGGTGACCCGCAGGGTATCCATTCCGTGGACGGGGAGGCCGTGCAACACGAGGGCCGACGTGTGGGACATCGCAGTCCCCGGGCTGATGCTCCCCGCCGCGGCCCGCGAGCGCATCTCGAGTATGGCCTCGGCCTGGTCGGGGCCGGTGGGGACGTCCGATGTGAGCGCGTAGACGCCGTGGCGAACGCGGTAGAGCTGACCCGTTCGTTCGGCGTGTTCTCGTGCTCGGCGGCTGTACCCGCGCGCGAGGAGTTCGGCTGCGGACATGACGACTGGGCGGGAGTGATCGGTGCTCATGTCCAAGCAGTATTGCGCTGGGGGAGGCGGGGATCGCCGCAGCGGGGGCCGCTTCCGGCTCGGCCTGTGGAGACGGCCGGGGTTGTGGATTCCGGGGCACGGGCGGTCGTGTGCAGGCGCGTCGGAAAGAGCTCGACGGACTGTCGTCTACTTGACGGACTGCCGGCTACTTGACCGGCTATGCACCGCCCGCGCCCCAGCCGCGCGGCCCAGCCGCGTGCCACCATGGCGTCCCGCCCACACCGCGGTGCACGCGAGACGCCATGGTCAGGGGCGGCTGCAACAGGGGCAGCTGCGGCAGAGCTACTGCGACAGGGCTAGTGCGACTGGGGCGGGCGCCGCAAGGGCGGCCGACGCACGGGCTGCTGCTGGAGGCGCGGCCGGACGCGGGACCGGTCACCTCCGGGACCCACTCACCTCCTCGGCCGGGGCAGTTCGCGCGTGCGCGGGGCGTACCCCCACTGGTGGCGGCCCAACCGCGACGGCGGCAGCAGGGATCCGAAGTCGGGCAGACCGTCGTCGGCGAGCATCTCGTCATCGATCGTCACGCTCACCACGCGTCCGAGCAGCATCGCGCTGGTGCCCAGGTCGATCACGTCATGGCGCACGCACTCGAACGCGATCGGCGCCTCGGCGACCCGTGGCGGCGCGACGACGTCCGAGGGGTCGGCGGTCAGCCCCTGCATCTCGAACTCGTCGACCTCCGGGCCGACGGGCGCCGAGGTGGCGTTCATGACCTCCATCAGCGACTCGGTGCCGATGTTCACCACGAACTCGCCCGTCCCCACGACGTTGCGATAGGTGTCCTTTCGCCCGATCGAGGTCACGGACAGGATCGCCGGGTCGGCGCAGGCGACGGTGAAGAACGAATACGGCGCGAGGTTGGGCACCCCGTCGGCCGAGATCGTCGACACCCACGCGATCGGGCGCGGTGTGATCGACGCGGTGAGCAGGGCGTACATGCCCTTGGCCGGGGGATCATCCGGGGTGTGAACGATGCGCATCCGCCCATTGTGCCGCCGTCTGCGTTGCCGTTTCGGTCATAGCCCGGTGGGGCATGTCGACGCTGCTCTAGCGTGGGGACGAATCGACGGGTGCAACAGTGAGCAGTCGGCGGAGAGTGGTCGGCGGTGAGTGGTCGGCGAGCGAGAGGAGCCGGGGCTATGGCGGCGAACGACGGGATCCGGATCCCCCTGCGCGACCAGCTGTGGCTGCTCATGGACCGCCCGGACAACCTCATGTACATCAACTGTCTGGTGTGGTTCGCCGAGATCCCCGACTGGGACGAGGTCACCCGGGCCATCCAGACGCGGATGGTCGAGGCGCACCCGGTGTTCCACCGCATCCCGGTCCGCCGGGGCCGCCGCTGGTACTGGGTCGACGACCCCGACTACGACATCTCGAACCACCTCGTGCGCAGCCGGCTTCCCGAGCCGGGCGGTCGCGCCGAGGCCGAGGCCTACATCGCCGAGCAGATGGCGGTGCAGTTGCCGAAGGGGCAACCGTTGTGGCGGGCCGAGTTCATCGAGGGCTACCACGGGCACGAGGGCGAGCAGGAGGGGGCGCTGATCCTGTTCCGCGTCCAGCACGGCGTCGTCGACGGGATCCGGCTCACCCAGCTCGTGCTGGGTCTGTGCGAACACGAGGACGACTCGTCCCTGCCCAGCGTCGGCCGGGATCTCGCGCCCTCCGGCGGCGGCATCCTCGGGGCGGTCACCGGCGCGGGTGCCGGACTGGCCAAGGACTCGTGGGGGATCGCCCGGGGCGTGACCGGCGCCACACTCCGGTTCCCGCTGACGCTGGCCCGCCTGGCGCGGGACGTCGCGGCACCCGGTCGGACGCTGACGCGGGTCCCGACGCGCGTCGTGGAGTCGTTGACGGACAACATCAACGCGGAGAACCGGACCGCCAACACCTACCGGGGCGTCTTCCGGCTGCTGTTCGAGCCGCGATCCCCCGAACTGTCCTGGAGCGGAAAGGCGCACGCGGAGAAGAAGGTCTCCTGGATCGCGGGGCTCGACCTGGCGGCGGTCAAGCGGGTGGCGAAGGTGCACGACACGACCGTCACCACCGTGATGCTGGCCGCCGTGTCCAAGGCGCTCACCGAGTACCTCGACACCCAGGGCGACCGGCGGGTCTCCGACATCAATCTCATGGTGCCGATGGCGGTCTCCCCGGTCGGTGACGAGTTGCCGGAGGAACTGGGTAACCACATCACGCTCATCCTCATGAGACTCCCGTTGTGGGTCGACGACACCGACGAGCTCATCGAGGCGATCACCACGTCGATGACGCGGGTGCGCTATTCCCTCGAGCCGCACGTCAACTTCGCCACCATGCTCACCGTGGCCGTCACGCCCGGCCCGGTGGCGCACGCGGTGATCGACCTGTTCGCCAACAAGACCGTCGGCCAGCTGACCTCGGTGCCCGGGCCCGTCTCCACCGTCTCGCTGGCCGGCACGCCGGTGTCGGGGATGCTCGGGTGGGTGCCGATGAGCGGCGACCAGGCGTTGGGGATCTGCATTTTCAGCTACGACGGCACGGTCTCCGTGGGGATCGCCACCGACGCCGAACTCATCCCCGAACCGGGAGCGGTCGCCGGGATGATCGAGGGCCAGTTCACCACGTTCGACGGCTGGTACGACGAGGACTGAGCCCGCCGCCGGCCACCGAGGGCCGGCCACCACTTCGCCGTTCACCACTGCGTCGGTCACCACTGCGCCGGTCACCACTGCGGGGCCGGCACCTCAGGGTGCGCGGCGAACCAGGCTCCGATGTAGGACATGTCGATGCCCTGGTCCTCGGCGATCAGCTCGTACATCGTCCGGCTGTCGATCGCCTCGCGCAGGATGTCGGCGTGTCCGGAGTGGCGGGCGATCTCGTTCAGCGCGTGCATCGCCGCCCAGCGTCCGTTGAACGACGGCTGGCCGGGCGGGAACCACGGCATCTCGGCGGGTACCGGCACCGGGGCGTCGAGGTCGCAGGTCCGGAGGTTGTCGAGCGCGGCGGAGCGCCGCCGGTCGAATTCGGCGAGGATCTCCTCGACGGTGGCGTCGGGGTCGACCCGGTTGACGGTCTCGGCCCAGGCGAACGCCTCCGGCAGTGACCGTCCGGTCGCGGGCGCGTCGGGTGCGGCGGCGGCGCGGGCCGTCCAGCTCTCGGCGACCTCGCCGATGTGCAGGATGAGCCAGCCCAGCGTCAGTTCGCTCGACGGCACGGGGCAGGTGCGCAGCTGGTCACCGGTGAGGCTGTGGACGATCGACCGGGCGTTGACCAGCTCGGCGTCGATCCACTCGAGCAGGTTCTCCCGCTCGGTGACGCGGGTGGTGGGGAACAGGGGCATGACGACTCCTCGACGGGTTCGGGTGGGTCAGGGCGGGTTCGGGTGTGTCAGGGCGGTTTCGGTCGGGTCAGCGGGTGTGGGCGTACAGGTCGCGGAGCAGGCACATCTCGGCGCTGTGGTGGATGACCTCACGGTTGATGTGCAGGACCAGGGCAGCCATGGAGTACTCGGCCCACGGGCCCTCGGCCTCGCCCACGGGGGCGGCCAGGGCCTCGGCGTCGAGCGCCCGCACGCCCTCCATCCAGCCCGCGTAGGTGCGATCGAGTTGGGCGAGTCCGCCCGCGGCGTCGCCGGCGTAGGTGTGGGTCATGTAGTCGTGGGGCGGTCCGCCGAAGTGGGAGTGCCACCGGGCGCCGAGGACGCCGACGACGACGTGGCCGATCCGCCACGCGATGGTCGTCAGCGGGGCGGGCACCGGCTCCGGGAACTCGAAGTCGATGGTGTACTCGCCCTCGCCGCCCTGCATGGGCGCGGTGCCGGTCCCACGGGGTCGGACGTCCCAGGTGCGCTCGTCGGCGGCGGGAGAGAAGTGGTATTCGTCGTCGGTCATGCCCTCCAGGCGAGGCCGCAGTTGGCCGTTCCAGTGGAAGTCGAGTTGGTCGACGAGCTGGGCTGTCCAGTCGATGGGGCGGGTCGTGGTGGTCACGGTGGTCTCCTGACGATGGTGGTGTCCGCCCAGCGTGTCAGCCCATCCGGACAGGATCGGTCCGCTGAGGGTGGGACACTGCTGGCATGACCGAGGACAGGATGCCCACCACCCAGCGCGTGCTGGGGCTGCTCGACCTGCTGCAGCGGCGATCGGTGTGGACGGGCGACGAGCTGGCGGCCGAGCTGGGGGTGACCACGCGGTCCATCCGCCGTGATGTCGACCGGCTCCGTGACCTGGGGTATCCGGTGGAATCCGAGCGCGGCGCGGGTGGTGGGTACAGGATGGGCTCGGGCCGGCGACTGCCGCCGCTGTTGCTCGACGACCGCGAAGCCGTGGCGGTGGCGATCGCCCTGCGGCTGGCCGCGGGCGGCGCGGTGGCGGGCGTCGGCGAACACGCGCTGCGCGCCCTGACCAAACTGGACCAGGTCATGCCCGGCCGGTTGCGCGAGCGGGTCGCCGACGTCACCGAGTCGATGGTCGCGGTCCCCGGCTCGGACACCCCGGTGGAGCCGGAGCTGCTCATCGACCTGGGCCACGCGGTCCGCGGCACCGAGCAGGTGCGACTGGAGTACCGCGACCGCGCGGGCCGCGACACCGAGCGGCGGGTGGAGCCGTACCGGATCGTCGTGCTGGGCCGGCGCTGGTACCTGCTGTCCTACGACCTCGACCGCGCGGACTGGCGCACCTTCCGCCTCGACCGCATCCGGGCCGTCCACCGCAGCCGCTGGCGCTTCACCCCCCGCCCCGACGTGCCCGATCCGGCCGCGCACGTGCAGCACGCGGTGACCGCGGCGCCGTACCAACACCTGGCGCGGGTGGTGGTGTTCGCACCCGCGGCGGAGGTGGTCGAGCAGTTCCCGCCCACCTACGGGACGGTCACCGAGCTGCGCGCCGAGGACCATCCGGACGGCCCGGCCTGCCGGCTGGAGACCGGGGCCGCCGACCTCGACGTGCTGGCCTGGTACCTCGCGCGGTTACCGGGCCCGTTCGCCGTGGAGTCGCCGGACGGGCTGCGGGAGCGGCTGGCGGGGTTGGCCGGGCGGCTCGCGCATGCGGCCGACCCGGGCACCTCCCCCGACTAGGCTGGGGGGCGATGAACCCCACCGTGAGCAACCCGAGCACCGCGCAGGCCCGTGTCCTCGTCGACGAGTTGATCCGCCACGGGATCACCGACGTGGTCCTGTGCCCGGGATCGCGCAGCGCCCCGTTGGCCCTGGCGTTGGCCGCCGCCGAGCGGTCCGGCCGGCTCGCCCTGCACGTGCGGATCGACGAGCGCGGCGCCGGGTTCACCGCGCTGGGGCTCGCGCTGGGCTCGAGGCGGCCGGTCCCCGTCGTCGTCACCTCCGGCACCGCGGTGGCCAACCTCCATCCGGCGATGGTGGAGGCGGCCCACTCGGGCGTACCGATCCTCGCGCTCACGGCCAACCGGCCGCCCGAGCTGCGCGGTACCGGCGCCAATCAGACCATCGACCAGGTGGGATTGTTCGGCCCGCACGCGCGCGCGGTCGTCGAGCTCGGCGCGGCCGGGGACCCCGAGTCCGAGCACCGGCACTGGCGCAGCGCGATCGGCCGGGCCATCCTCACCGCCACCGCGGCGGCCGACCCGGGTCCGGTGCAGGTCGACATCGCGTTCCGCGAGCCGCTCGTGCCGGGCGAGGGCGACGAGGATTTCGCCCTCGGGGGAGACTCACCGGAGTACGACGACGACGAGGTCGGCGGCGGCCCGGAGGCATGTCGTCTGCCGGAGGGGCGTGCGGACGGTCGTCCGTGGGTGCAGCGAGCGGGGGCGGGGGTCGACTCGGCGCCCGCCGATTCGGCCGTGGCGGTGGATCTCACGCGCCCCACGTTGGTCGTCTCGGGGGTCGGGGCGGCACCGGTGTCGGGGCTGGTGGCGGTGCCGACGGTGGCCGAGCCCGGCGCCCCCGTCCCGCTGCACCCGGTGCACCCGTTGGCGATCCCGGCGCTGCGGCCCGAGCAGGTGGTGGTCACCGGGCGGCCGACGCTGCACCGCGCCGTCACGCGCCTGCTGGCGGACCCGGACGTCGACCTCGTGATCCTCGACGCCGGCCCGCGCTCGCCCAACCCGACCGGTAGCGCCGCCGAGCTCGCCGACTCCGTCCTCACCGGGTGGGGCGTGGACCCCGAGTGGACCGAGACCACGGCCCGCGCCGACGCCCGTGCCCGCGCCGCCGTGGACCGGCTGCTGGACCGGCATCTCGAGACCGGTGCGCCGACGGGACTGCACGTGGCGCGTGCCGTGGCCCGCGGCGTCCGGGCCGGGGACAACCTCGTGGTGGGTGCCTCCAATGCCGTGCGGGACCTGTCGTTCGTGGGCCCGCTCGATCCGGATGTGGCGATGTACGCCAACCGCGGGGCGTCGGGGATCGACGGCACGGTCTCCACCGCGATCGGGGTCGCGTTGTCGGCGCCGGGGCGGACCGTCGCGTTGCTGGGCGACCTGACGTTCCTGCACGACGTGTCCGGCCTGCTGCTCGGGCCGCGGGAGCGGCACCCCGACGACCTGACGATCGTCGTGGCCGACGACGACGGCGGTGGCATCTTCTCCCTGCTCGAACAGGGGGACCCGCGCCTGGCCGCCGACTTCGAGCGCGTCTTCGGCACCCCCCACGGCGCCGACCTGGGCGCCCTGTGCGCGGGCGCCGGGGTGCCCTTCACCGACACCGACCCGGCCGGACTCGAGGCCCTGCTCGCGCAGCCCGCGTTCCCGAACGGGCACCGCGACGTCGTGCCCGAGGGCCTGCGGGTGGTGCGCGTCCCGACCGACCGGCAGGGATTGCGCGACCTCCACGCGGCCCTGCGCTCGGAAGCCGTGGCGGACGGGTGACCGCGACGGCCCCGGTCTCTGCCCGGCAGATCCGTCGCGCTCGCCGTATCCGGTGGGGCGTGCGGGTGGTGGCCGTGACCGCGGGAGTGTTCTCACTGCTCACAGCCGTGCTCCTCGTGCTGGCGTGCTTCATCAACGACCAGCGGATCGACCGGGACATGGGCAGCGCCACCGCGTTCGTCACCGAGGTCACCGATCGGCGGGCCGCCGTGGAGTTCGACGCCGGCGGCGGGCGGACCGTCCGACCGGTGACCGGCGTGTTCTACCCGACCGGGCTCGTCGAGGGGCAGCGGGTGCAGGTCGAGTTCCGGCGCGCGAACCCGGATCTGGTGCGGGTCTCGGGACGCAGCTGGACCGTCGCCGTCGTGCCCGCCCTGTCCGTGCCCGCGGTGGTCGTCCCGTTGGCGGCGCTCGCCTACGCCGCCGCGTCACCGAGGGTTCACCGGGCGGCACTACGAATTCGACGCACCGTTTCTCGCTGATCACCGGCCCGTGTCCCGGCCCGGCGACAGTGGGGTCGTGCGCGTAGCCATCGTCACCGAATCGTTCCTGCCGAACGTCAACGGCGTCACCAACTCTGTCCTGCGCGTGCTGGAGTACGCGCGCCGGCACGGGCATGACTGTCTGGTGGTGGCCCCGTCCGGGCAGGTCGGCTTCTGGCAGGGCGCCGCCGGTGCCGTTCGGGCGCACCCGCTGGTCAGTGCGGTCGCGCCGCTGCTCGGCGGGCCCGGGGCGGACACCAGCGGACCCGACCACCACCTGGGGTACCCCGTCCACCGGGTCACCGCGGTGAGGGTGCCGGTGGTGTCGTCGCTGCCGGTCGGCGCACCCAGCCCGAGCGTGTTCGGCGCCCTGCGCGACTTCGGCCCCGACGTGGTGCACCTGGCGTCGCCGTTCGTGCTCGGTGCCGCCGGTGCCGCCGCGGCCCGCGCCCTGGACGTGCCCTCGGTGGCCGTCTACCAGACCGACGTGGCCGGGTTCGCCGATGCCTACGGGATCGGTGTCGTCGCCGATGCGGCCTGGACCTGGACCCGGGCCATCCACGCGAGCTGCGACCGCACCCTCGCCCCGTCGACCGCCGCGATGGAGGATCTCGCGGCCCACGGGATCCCGCGCCTGTACCGGTGGGGGCGGGGCGTCGACACCGAGCGCTTCTCGCCCTCCCGACGCAGTGCGGCCCTGCACGCGCTGTGGTCCCCGCAGGGGCGGCCCGTCGTGGGGTTCGTCGGCAGGCTCGCCCCGGAGAAGCACGTCGAGCGCCTTCAGTCGCTGGCCGACCGGTCGGGCCCGGGGGGAGACCTCCACCTCGTCGTCGTCGGAGACGGCCCCGACCGCCCCGCACTCCAGGCCGCCATGCCCCACGCGATCTTCACCGGCGAACTCCACGGCGACCGGCTCGGGCAAGCCTACGCCACGATGGACGTGTTCTGCCACCCCGGTGAGTTCGAGACGTTCTGCCAGTCCATCCAGGAGGCGCAGGCGTCCGGCGTGCCCGTCGTCGGCCCGGACCAGGGCGGGCCCCGCGACCTCGTGCAGACCGGGGTCAACGGCGTCCTGCTCGACCCGCGCCGGTACGCCGCCGAGGTGTCGCCGGCCGTGGACGCGGTGCTCGCCGACCACGAGCGACTGGCCGCCGGCGCCCGCGCCACCGTCCTCGGTCGGACCTGGGACGCGATCTGCGCCCAGCTCTTCGACCACTACGCGGCGGCGGGCGCCCGGTCCGATTCGGGCAGGGTCGGCGTGGGCAGGGGTGGCATGTACAGGGTCCGCGCGCGCACGATCGTGGTGGACCGGACGGACGCGCGTGGTGTGGGCACGAGCCGAGCCCCACGTGTGGTGGCCTGATCGGCCACGCGCGCCGGGGGCGGGTAGCGTCGACGGCGTGTCCCGCGCCAATCTCGACAAGCAGCCCCGTGACGTCGCGTCGATGTTCGACGGTGTCGCCAAGCGCTACGACCTGACCAACACCGTCCTCTCCGGGGGCATGGACCACGTGTGGCGGCGGCGGGCCCGCTCGTTGCTCGCGCCGCGCCCCGGGGAGCGGATCCTCGACCTGGCCGCAGGCACCGCCGTGTCGACCGTCGAGCTCGCCAAGTCCGGCGCGTGGTGCGTGGCCGCGGACTTCTCGCTGGGAATGCTGCGGGCGGGCGCCGGCCGGGACGTGCCCAAGGTCGCGGGCGACGCCATGAAGCTGCCGTTCGCCGACGACTCCTTCGACGCCGCCACCATCAGCTTCGGGCTGCGCAACGTGCAGGACACCGCTGCCGGACTGCGGGAGATGGCCCGCGTCGTCAGGCCCGGAGGGCGACTGGCCGTGGTGGAGTTCTCCACGCCCGTGTTCCCGCCCTTCCGCGCGCTGTACATGAACTACCTCATGCGGGCGCTGCCGAAGATCGCCACCAGCGTCTCGTCCAACCCGGACGCGTACGTCTACCTGGCCGAGTCCATCCGCGACTGGCCGGACCAGCAGGCACTGCTCGAGATCATCGAGGCCAGCGGCTGGGAGCGCGGCAGCGTCACCAACCTCACCGGCGGCATCGCGGCCATCCACCTGGCGCGCCGCCCCGCCTGACCCCGGCTCCGCCTGACCCCGGCGCGGCCTGACCCCGGCGCGGCCGCAGCGAACGCGGCGCCACCCCGGGCGCGCTGCGCCGTCCTCCCGGGGTGCGCGCCGTCTTTGTACGTTTTCCGGCCGCTTGCGCTGCCGCTCTGGTCCATTCCCGACGCGTAACCCGGGCGGGGCAGAGGCCCTACGCGTAATCCGGGCGGGACGGAGGCCCGGGGCGGAGGCCCGGCGGGTCAGTCGGCGAAGAGGGGCCGACGGTCCAGCCTGCGGGCGATCGACCCCGCTGCCCGCCAGCCGCGGGCCACCACATCGCGGTCCGAATCGGCGACCGTGTTGGACATGCACCGCACCGCCGCGGTCATCAGCGCCTGCGAACGCATCCCGACCGGTCCCGCCAGCGGCAGGAACTTCGGATAGGTGAGCAGACGCGCGGCGTCCCGGGCGATCGCGAACGACTCGCCGTAGGTCTCGCGGAGCACCGCGGGCCACGCATGCGTCAGGTCACCGGCAGTGGTGCGCGAGTGCGAACCGGCCGCGCCCACTCTCGAGCCCGGGCCTCCTCGGCCGACACCCGCTCCCGCCAGGATTAACTCCGCAAGCAGGCGGCCGCCCTCGAGCGCGTAGTCGATCCCCTCGCCGTTGAGCGGGTTCACGCACGCCGCGGCGTCGCCGACCGCCGCCCAGTTGGGACCGGCCACCGTCGAGACCGCCCCGCCCATCGGCAACAACGCGGACGTCACCGCCCTCGGCTCGCCGGCCAGGCCCCAGTCGCCGCGGACGCTACGGGCGTAGTGCTGCAGTAGCTCCTTGACCGCGACGTTCGCCGGCCGCGCCGAGGTCGCCAGCGCACCCACCCCGAGGTTGACCTCGCCGTCGCCGAGCGGGAACACCCAGCCGTAGCCGGGCTGGATGGCGCACGCCTCGTCGCGGAGCTCGAGATCGGAGCCGATCCACGGATGATCATGACGCCCGGACCGGACATAGGATCGCGCGGCCACGGCATACACCGTGTCGCGATGCCAGGTCCGGCCGAGCAGACGACCCACCGGCGACCGCACGCCATCGGCCACCACGAGGGTTCGGCACTCCACGCGACCGCCCTCGGTCCGGACGGCGGTCACCTCGCCGTCGTCGCCTCTCTCCACGTCGGTCACGCGCACGCCGTCATGCACCACGGCGCCCGCCTCTACGGCCGCCTGCCGTAGCCGGTCATCGAACACCGTCCGTCGCACCGCCGACCCGGTCCCACCGTGTTCACCGGCTGGCCACGGCACCCGCCGGGAGTGGCCGAAGCCCCGCAACTCGAGCCCGCGGATGGTGATCCGATCCCGCGCCCACCCGCCGAGACCCAGCCGGTCGACCTCCAACATCGCCCGCGGCGTGAGCCCGTCGCCGCAGGTCTTGTTGCGCGGGAACCGCGCCGCGTCGAGCACGGTGACCTCGCGACCTGCACGCGCCAACCACGTCGCGGTCGCCGAACCGGCCGGGCCGCAGCCCACCACGAGGACGTCCGTCGACGCGGGCAGACCCATACCTGACTCCATGCGCTCCATGGTGGCAGGTCGGCGGGTGCGGCGGTCGCCGGGACCTCGGGCGGGGTGGGGTGCCACCGCCCGCGACGCGGGAACGTAGTCTGTCGGGAAGGGCGGGCCACGCCGACCCTTCACCAGGCGACGAGGACGAGTGGGGATGTCGAGCGATTCAGTGACCGGCACCGCGGAGACGGCGACCGACCACACGGTGGCGGGCGTGGACGTCGGCGACGCCGACCTCGCAGCCGACCTGCGCGAACGGCTCGACGAGGTCGAGAAGCTGCTCGTCAGCCGACTCCAGACCGGCGAGGACTTCCTCTCCGAGGTCGCCCTGCACCTCGTCACCGCCGGCGGCAAGCGGTTCCGGCCCGTCGTCACCCTGCTCTCGGGCTCGCTGGGCCCCGCGCCCGACCGCGAGCGGCTGGTCAAGGCCGCGGTGGTGTGCGAGATGATCCACCTGGCCACGCTGTACCACGACGACGTCATGGACGAGGCCGCCATGCGCCGCGGTGTCGAGTCGGCCAACAGCCGCTGGGACAACTCCACCGCGATCCTCGCCGGCGACTTCCTCTTCGCGCACTCCTCGATGCTCCTGGCCGACCTCGGACCCGAGGCCGTGCAGCTCATCGCCCAGACGTTCGCCGAGCTGGTCACCGGGCAGATGCGCGAGACCGTCGGCCCGGGCGTCGGCGGTCGTGACGAGGGTGCCGCCGAGCACTACCTGCGGGTGATCTGGGAGAAGACCGGCTCGCTCATCGCCGCGGCCGCCCAGTTCGGCGGCGAGTACTCGGGGGCGACCGCCGAGCAGATCGGGAGCCTGCGCCGCCTCGGTGACGCCGTGGGGATCGCGTTCCAGATCGCCGACGACATCATCGACATCGCCTCGCCGTCCACCGAGTCGGGCAAGACGCCCGGTACGGACTTGCGCGAGGGCGTCCACACCCTGCCGATGATCTACGCCATGGAGGCGGGTTCGTCGGACAGCGCGCGGCTGCGCGACCTGCTCGCCGAGCCGCTGACCGACGACGCCGAGGTGGCGGAAGCCCTCGAGTTGCTGCGCGCGTCCGACGGTATGCGGCGCGCGCGGGCCACGCTCGAGAAGTACGTTGATGACGCCATGACCGAGCTCGACGTGCTGCCCGCCGGCCCGGCGAACGAGGCGCTGCGTCGGCTCGTGCGCTTCACCGTCGACCGCGTCGGCTGACCTTCCCCCAACGGCCCGGCAGCCGCCCCCGGGCCTGGCGTCTCGCTCCCGCGCCTGCCAGTCCCCATCACAGCCGCTCGCTGCCATGGCGTCTGGCGTGCTCATCGGTGACGGCGAAACGCCGTCGCGAGGAGCGGCTGTGGCCGAGGGCAGACAGCGGGTCAGCGGCGCGGGATTCAGTGACGCCGGGGTCAGCGGCGCGGGTACAGCGCGACCTGCGCAGCCTTGACCACGAGGGTCACGGGCGAACCCGGGGCCAGCGCGAGTTCGGCGACCGAACGGCTGGTGATCTCGGCATCGACGCGCTGACCGTCCCGGAGTTCCGCCGATACCCGTGTCAGCGCCCCGGCGGGAGCCAGCGAGACCACCCGCGCGGGCCAGGAGTTTCGCGGGTTCGTTGCAGGCGCGTGCGCGGATGGCTGCGTGGGGCTCGTGGGAGCCGGAGCCGAAGTCGGGGCCTGAGTGGAGCCGGTGGGTGCGGGGTCGGTGTGGACGGCCACCGCCCGTGGGTCGACGGTCGCCACCGCCCGCGCCCCCGGCCGCCATCCCGCCGCCGCGCTCGTGCGGACCCCCGAGACGAGGTCGCCGCCGGGGGTGCGCAGGTCGTCGTCGTCGTCGTCGACGATCCCCTCGACCAGTGAGACCCCGGCCAGGCGCGCGGCGAAGTCGGAACCGGGCCGGGCCAGGACCTCCTCGACCGTGCCGGACTGGGCGACGCGGCCGGAGGCGACGACGACGACATCGTCGGCCAACGCCCAGAGGTCCAGCGGATCATGGGTCACCAGGACCACGGCCCGTCCGGTGAGCCGATCAGCGAGGAGACGCCGGATCGCGGGGGCGACCTCCACGTCGAGCGCGGCCAGGGGCTCATCGAGCAGGACGAGCTCCGGATCCACGGCGAGGGCCCGGGCCAGGGCGACGCGCTGCGCCTGCCCGCCGGACAACTCGTGCGGCCTGCGGTCGGCGAGGTCGCCGCACCCCACGGCCTCGAGCTCGGTGCGGGCACGGTCGAGCGCGGCCCGCCTGCCGACGCCACGGGCGCGTGGGCCGTACGCGACGTTGTCCACGGCCGATAGGTGGGGCAGCAGGCCGGGACGCTGCTCGAGAGCCACCACGCGGCGGCGGTGGGCGGGCAGGTGGGTGCGGGGCGAGCCGACGACGCGGCCGTCGAGCCGGACCTCACCCGAGTCGGGCCGCAGGTGCCCGGCGAGCAGCGACAGGGCCGTGGACTTACCCGCCCCGTTGGGCCCGACGATCGCGACCCGGCGGCCCGCGGGCACGCTGAGGTGGAGGTCGACGTCGCGGGCGGCGACCCGGCAGGCCAGCTCGGCGGCGGGATGCGACGCTGCGGGATGCGACGCGGCGGGACGCGACGCGTCGCGGTGGTCAGCCACGGCCCACCACCGCCCTGCGGGCGACGAGCGCGGAGACCGCCATGAGCGCGGCGGCCACCGCGATGAGCACCACGGCCAGGGCGAGGGCGGTCTCGGTGTCCGCCTCCCGGCTGAGGTAGATCTCCAGCGGCAGGGTGCGCGTGGTGCCCTGCAGGGAACCGGCGAAGGTCAGGGTGGCGCCGAACTCCCCGAGAGCGCGGGCGAACGACATGGTCGCGCCGGCGACGAGGGCCGGCAGGACCAGCGGCAACGTCACGGTCGTCAGGACCCGGGTCGGGGAGGCGCCCAGTGAGGCGGCGGTCCGCTCGAGGCCGGAGTCCACCGAGCGCAGTGCGCCCTCGAGCGCCACCACCAGGAACGGCATCGCCACGAACGTCTGCGCGATCACCACGGCCGCGGTCGTGAACCCGATCTCGATGCCCAGCACGGACAGGTGCTGTCCCACGACGCCGGTGCGCCCGAGCGTGATGAGCAGGGCCAGGCCGGCCACGACCGGGGGAAGGACCATGGGCAGCGCGGTGACCGTCCGGGCCAGTGCCGCCATCGGCCCGCTGCTGCGGGACAGCACCACCGCCAGCGGGGTGCCGAGCAGGATGCACAGGACGGTGGAGAGCGCGCACGTACGCAGGCTCAGCAGCAGGGCGTCGCGGGCGGCCTCCGAGCCGAGGAGTTCGGGAACCCGCGCCCACGGGACGCGCGCGGCCGTGCCCGCCAGGGGCAGGGCCGCCAGCAGGACGGCGAGCACTGCGGCCGCGAGCAGCCAGCGGGGGAGCGGGGGCCGGGTCATGGCGGGCCGAAACCGTGCTCGGCGAGGACCGCGCGACCCTCGGGGCCGGTGACGGCGTCGACGAACCGCCGGGCCAGCTCGGCATCCGCGGCGCGGTCGAGAACGGCCACCGGGTAGACGTTCGGCACCGCGTCGGCACCGGCGATCGGGACCCGCTCGACACGGTCGGCGACGGCGCGGGCGTCGGTCGCGTAGACGATCCCCGCGTCGGCCTCGCCGGAGGTGACCTTGCCGCGCACGTCGGTGACGGTGGACTCCTCGCTCACCGGGGCCAGGTCGATCCCCGCGGTGTCCGCCAGCGTGCGGGCCGCCGCACCACACGGCACGACGGCCGCGCACACCACGAGTCGTGCGCCGTCCAGCGAGCCGTCGAGACCGGTGATCCCCGCCGGATTGCCGGGCGGGGTGATGAGGGTGAGCACGTTGGTGGCCAGCGGTGTCGGCTCGCCGGCGACCAGGCCCTCGGCGACGGCGCGGTCCATCGTCCGGACGTCGGCGGAGGCGAACACGTCCGCCGGGGCACCGCCGGCCAGCTGGTCCACCAGGCCGGAGGAGCCGTCGAAACCCAGTCGGATCGACACACCGGGATGCGCCCCCTCGAACTCCTCGGCGATCTCGGTGAACGCCCCGCTGAGCGACGCGGCGGCGAAGACGGTCAGCTGCTGCGCGACCTCGTCGTCGTCGCCCCCGGACGCGCACCCCACCAGCGTGGACAGGCCCACGGCGGCGACCAGCGCGGCGGCGCGGAGCCGACGTCTACCCCCGCCTATGCGGAACGGCACCGTCGGCGGGTCAGCGGTAGTTGGTGAACTGCAGCGCGACCTCGAAGTCGGCACCCTTGAGCAGCGAGATGCACTCCTGCAGGTCGTCGCGCTTCTTGGACGACACACGGATCTCCTCGCCCTGGATCTGCGCCTTGACGCCCTTGGGGCCCTCGTCGCGCAGCAGCTTGGTGATCTTCTTGGCGTTCTCCTTGTCGATGCCCTGCTTGAGCGAGCCGACCAGGCGGAACGACTTGCCCGACGGCATCGGGTCGCCCACCTCGAGCGCCTTCATGCTCAGCCCGCGGCGCACCAACTTCTCCACGAAGACGTCCTTGGCGGCCAGCACGCGGTCCTCGGAGTTCGCGACGATCTCCACCGCGTCCTCGCCCTTCCACTCGATGCTCGCGTCGGTCCCGCGGAAGTCGTAGCGGGTGCCCAGCTCCTTGGCGGCCTGGTTCAGGGCGTTGTCCACCTCCTGGCGGTCGAACTCCGAGACGATGTCGAACGAGGACTCCGAGGCCATTGACGTACTCCTGTCGTTGGGGGATGTCCCGGCCAGGCTACCCGCCACGGCCGGGGCCCGAGGCGGCCACGGCCAGGGCTCGAGGCGGCCTCGGGCGGGCCCGGGAGGCCGCCGCCGCACCACCCCTGAGCACCCCGATTTGGCACCAGGGGTCACAGCCGTTGTATCGTGTCGTAGCGCCCTTGAGGTGCACGCCAGATTGCCCGAGCGGCCAAAGGGAGCGGATTGTAAATCCGTCGGCTTAGCCTACGTTGGTTCGAATCCATCATCTGGCACTCGGAGACCCCCGCCACAAGCGGGGGTCTTCGTGCATTTCGGGACTCGTCGCCCGAGGATCCGTGAAAGTATGACCACGCGCGGTCCCCAGAGTCACGGCCTCACGACCTGTCACGCCGCATCTCGTCGAGAAGAATCGAGGTGAGACGTATCCACGACGGCCCCGGCTCCGAACCACCGGACATGACACTCCTTTCGATGATCGCCGCACATCGGATGACGGCCGGCGACCTGCCGGCCGGCCTGGGTTCCGCAGTGGAAGAATGGGCCGATGACCTGGGGCGGACCACCCGCTCCGGCAAGGGGATGCGCTCCGCGCTCTTCGACGCGGTGTACACCACCTCCGGGGGCGCCGACGAGGCCGTGCGGGCCGCCGCGGGCCGGGCTCTGGAACTGCTGCACGAGGCGTTCCTCGTCCATGACGACCTGGCGGACGGGGACGACCAGCGCCGCGGCCAGCCCAACCTGCAGGGCCGCACCACCGCGCGGGCCACCGCCGGGGGGATCGGGACCGAGGCCGCCGGGCACCTCGGACAGGTCGGCGGGCTGCTCGGCGGCGACCTGCTGCTCGTGGCCGCGATGGCCGACTTCGCCCGCCTGCCCGTGCCGGCGCCACTGCTGCACCGTGTACTCGACGAGGTGCAGGGCGCGGTCGTCGCGTCGATCGCCGGGGAGTACGCGGACGTCCACGGCTGTGTCGAGCGCGAGCCCGCCGACCGCGAGCGGGCGCTGGCGATCGGCGCGGCCAAGACCGCCGCCTACTCCGTGTGCCTGCCCCTCGTGCTGGGCGCGATGCTCGGCGGCGCGCCCGACGAGGTCATCCCCCCGCTGCGTGAGGCCGGCCGCCACCTGGGGACCGCCTACCAGGTGATCGACGACGTGCTGGGCGTGTTCGGGGATCCGGCCGTGACCGGCAAGTCCAACGAGGGCGACCTGCTCCGGCGCGCACCGACCGTCCTGCTGGCCCACGCCGCCACCACCGACGCCTGGCCGCGGATCGACGCCGCCCTCGGTCGTCCGGCCGCCGACCCCGCGACGATGAACGGCCACACGCCCGACCCCGACACCGCGCGCGAGCTACTACGCGAGTGCGGCGCCCGCGAGCACGCGGTGGGCATCGCCGAGGACCTCATCACCGCCGCCCGCGCCGCGCTGGACTCCCCGGCCGTGCCGCACGACGTCCGGGCCGCGCTCGGCCCCCACCTGGCCACCGCCCTGGAGAGGACCCGATGACCCAGCAGAGCCCCCACGCGGAGTTCACCGACGCCGCCCGCCGGTGCAGCGAGGTGATCCTGCGCCGGTACTCCACGTCGTTCGCACTGGCCTGCCGACTGCTCGCACCCGCCACCCGCCCGCACGTCGCCGCGATCTACGCGTGGGCGCGGGTCGGGGACGAGGTCGTCGACGGGGCGATGGACGACCCGGTCGCCGCGCGCGAGCTCATCGCCGAGGCGCGCCGCCGGACGCACCGCGCCATCGAGCGCGGGTTGGACCCCGATCCGGTGACGCACGCCTTCGCCGACACCGCGCGTCGGTTCGGGATCGACGCGCGCCTGGTGGATCCGTTCTACGACTCGATGGAGGCCGACATCGACGTCACCGAACACACCGAGGAGTCGCTGCGTCGGTACATCCACGGGTCGGCGGAGGTCATCGGGGAGATGTGCCTGCGGACGTTCGCCGGTGGGGGACTGGGTGACGACGACGAGATGGCCGCCGGAGCGCGCGCACTCGGAGCGGCGTTCCAGAAGGTGAACTTCCTCCGGGACATCCGGGAAGACTTCACGGAACTCGGTCGCAACTACCTGCCGGGCCGTGACCCGCGGGCACTGACGGAGAAGGACGTACGCGAGTTGGCCGACGACGTGGACGCGGACCTGCGCATCGCGCGGGCGGCGATCAACCGGATCCCGGGCCGCGACCGCCTGGCGGTGGCCGCAGCCCACGACCTGTTCGCCGAGCTCAACGATCGCCTACGGGCGGCCGGGGCATCCGGGGTGAGCGCGGGCCGGGTGCGGGTGCCCGATCCGGTGAAGCTCGCGGTGATCGGCCGCGCTGCAGCCGGGCGCGGCCGGTCCGGCGCCCGCCCCGGTGCCGCGCGCGGTGGGGCGGTGGCCCGATGAGCCGCCGGCACGCCCCGGAGGGGCCCGTCGTCGTGGTGGGCGGCGGCATCGCCGGCCTGGCGACCGCTGCGCTATTGGCCCACGAGGGGCGCGACGTCACGCTCGTCGAGGCCACCGACTCCGTCGGCGGGCGCGCGGGCAGCTGGTCGGCGGGCGGGTTCCGCTTCGACACCGGCCCCTCCTGGTACCTCATGCCGGAAGTGTTCGACCACTTCTTCCGCCTCTGCGGTACCTCCGCCGACGAGCAGCTGGACCTGGTGCGCCTGGACCCCGGGTACCGCGTGTACTTCGAGAACCGCCCCGAGTCGGTCGACATCCGCTCGGATCGCGCGGCCTCGACCGCCTTGTTCGAGTCGCTCGAACCCGGCGCCGGCCGCGTGCTGGGCAGGTACCTCGACTCGGCGCGGACGACCTACGACCTCGCGCTCAAGCGGTTCCTCTACACCAACTTCACCTCGTACCCGGCCCTGGTGCGCCCCGACGTGGTGGCCCGGGCCGGTTCGCTGGTGGCCCGCCTCGTCCAGCCGCTGCACTCGTTCGTGGCCCGCCGGTTCAGCGACCGCCGCATCCAGCAGATCCTCGGCTACCCCGCGGTGTTCCTCGGGTCCTCGCCGTACCTGGCGCCGTCGATCTACCACCTCATGAGCCACCTCGACCTCACCGACGGTGTCCTCTACCCGCGCGGAGGGTTCACCGAGGTGATCGCCGCGGTCCGCAGGGTCGCCGAGCAGCAGGGTGTGGTCATCCACACGGGCACCGAGGCGATCGAACTGGTCACCACATCCGAGGGCGCCCGCGCGCGCGGGTCCCGCCGGTCGAAGGCGCAGATCAGGGGCGTCCGGGTGCGCGACCGGGCCGGGGCGGAGCGGACGCTGCCGGCCGGCCTCGTCGTCGGGGCCGCGGACCTCCACCACCTCGAGACCCGGTGGCTCCCCGAGCACCTCCGCACCTACCCACAGTCCTACTGGGACTCGCGTACCCCCGGGCCCGGAGCACTGCTCATGCTGCTCGGTGTGCGCGGTGAGCTTCCGCAACTGGCCCATCACACGCTGCTGTTCACCGACCGGTGGGAGGAGGGGTTCGACGCCATCTTCGGCGAGCAGCCGCACATCCCCGACCCGGCGTCGCTCTACGTCTGTCGCCCCAGTGCCACCGATACCGACCCGGACGCGGGCATCGCGCCGGAGGGGCACGAGAACCTCTTCGTCCTGGTGCCCATCCCCGCGGACCCCTCGCTGGGCCACGGCGGCGTCGACGGTGCGGGGGACGCCACGATCGAGGCGGCCGCCGACCGGGCCATCGCCCAGATCGCCGACTGGACCGGGATCGACGACCTGGCCGAGCGGATCGTCGTGCGGCGCACCATCGCCCCCGCCGACCTCCAGGACGACCTCGGCGCGTGGCGCGGCACCGCCCTCGGGCCCGCGCACACCCTGGCGCAGAGCGCGTTCTTCCGCACCCGCAACGTCAGCACGCACGTCGACGGGTTGTACTACGCCGGCGCCTCGACCATCCCCGGGATCGGGCTGCCGATGTGTCTCATCAGCGCCGAGCTGATCCTCAAGCACGTGCGCGGCGACACGGGCACCGCGCCCGTGGCGGAGCCCGGCGGGGGCACGGTGTTCGATCGGGGCACGGTGTTCGATCGGGGCACGGTGTTCGATCGGGGCACGGTGTTCGACCGGTGATCGGGCTGGCCTACCTGGCGGTCCAGGTCATCTCGTTCGCCGGCATCCTCGTCATCGACCACCGTTGGAAGCTCGCGGCGTTCCGCGCGCCGGCCGCGACCGCACTCGCCGTGACCGCGGCGGTGGCGTTGCTGCTCACGTGGGACGTCCTCGGGGTGCGCAGCGGGGTGTTCTTCCGCGGCCAGACCGACTTCATGACCGGCCTGCTGGTCGCGCCGGAGATCCCGCTCGAGGAGGTCGTGTTCCTCGCGTTCCTGTCGCACCTCGCACTGGTGTGCGCGACGGGCGTGGTCACGGCCGTCGAGCACATCTCGCGGCGGCGGGGCGCGCGGTCCGGCGGCGCGCGGTCCGGCGGCGCCCAGAACGACGGGGCGCATAACAACGGGGCCCAGAACGACGGGGCCCAGAACGGCGGAGCGCAGAACGACGGGGCGGGGGCGCGCCCGTGAGCATCTACTCGACCATCAACGCCACCATGGCCATCCCCGTCATCGCGGCCGCCCTCATCGCGCTGTGGCGCCTGCGGGGGGCCGACCGCCGACGCTGGCTGATCGGGGTCGGCGGCTCGCTCGTGGTGCTGCTCGTCCTCACGGCGATCTTCGACAACATCATGATCTCCGCCGGACTCGTGGCCTACGACGACGCGCTGACCAGCGGCATCCGCCTGGGCGTGGCGCCCATCGAGGACTTCGCCTATGCCGTCGCCGTGGCCGTGTTCATGCCCTCGGTGTGGTTCGTGCTCACCGCCCGGCCGCGGGCCGGTGCCGTGGCGGGCAGTCCGACGGTGTCGGGCCGGGGGGACGTGGCGCTGGCGGGCACCCCGGAACCGGGAGAGGACGACGACGACAAGGTCCGCACCCCCGAGCGGCCGGCGACACCGGGTCTAGTCACCACCCTGTTCTGGTCGTCTCGCCCGGTCTCGTGGGTGAACACCGCCGCCCCGTTCGCGCTGGCGTACTTCCTGGCCACGGGCGGGTTCGACCTGTTGGGCGTGATCGGCACGCTCTTCTTCCTGGTGCCGTACAACCTCGCGATGTACGGGATCAACGACGTCTTCGACTACGAGTCGGACCTGCGCAACCCCCGCAAGGGCGGCGTGGAGGGGTCGGTCCTCGAGCGGTCGCGCCACACGGCGACGCTCGTGGCCTCGGCCGTGACGACCGTGCCGTTCCTGGTCTACCTCGTGGTGGTCGGGACGCTCGAGTCGTCGCTGTGGCTGGCGGCCAGTGCGTTCGCGGTGATCGCCTACAGCGCCAAGGGGCTGCGGTTCAAGGAGATCCCGTTCCTGGACTCCGTCACCTCGGCGTTCCACTTCGTCTCACCGGCGATCGTCGGGTGGACCATCGCCGGCGCGGACCTCGGCGGCGGGGTGTGGGCGTGTCTCATCGCGTTCATGCTGTGGGGCGCGGCGTCCCAGGCGTTCGGCGCCGTGCAGGACGTGCGCTTCGACCGCGAGGCCGGCCTGAAATCGGTCGCCACCGTGCTCGGAGCCCGGGCAGCCGTGTGGTTCGCGCTGGCCTGCTACGCCGCGGCGGTCCTGGTACTGCTGATCGCCGCGCCGTGGCCGGCGTCGGGGGCGGCGTTCGCGATCCTGCCGTACCTCGCCACGGTGGCCGCCTACACGCGTGTCACCGACGCCACCGCCGAGGCGACCAACGAGGGCTGGAAGCGCTTCCTGGTGCTCAATATGCTGGCCGGGTTCTGCGTCACCCAGCTCATCCTCTGGTCGGTGCTCGTCTGGGCGTGAGCCCGCGCCGCCTCACCGGCTGATTCGGCCGACCGGGCCGGGTCAGCGCTGGACGCGCTCCAGCCACCGCCGCGACGGCGGGCTCGACCGCCAGTTGAGGAAGATCGTCCGGAATGCCCGCGAGAAGCGTCGCCGCATGGCCGCGGGGTCGTCGAAGGGTCGGGCCGAGATCCCCACGGTCAGGGAACGGTCGACCAGCAGGCGGTCGTCGGCGCCGAACTGGAACGACAGGTCGATGTCGTCGTGCAGCTCCGGGTCGGTCCGGTTGACCCCGTCGCGCACCCGCTCCCAGGCGCTGCGGCGCATCGCCAGGTTCGAGCCGAACAGGACGGGGTGGGCCATGGCGGCGCCGACGGAGACGAAGAACGCGTCCATGTAGAGCAGTTTCGCTGCGCGGGCCCGCCACCCCTCGAGTCCGATGAACTCGCCTGGGCCGGAGATGGCCACGAGTTCGGGATCGGCGGTGAACGCGGCCTCGATCCGGGCGAGCCACCCGGGTCCGGGCCGGGAGTCGGCGTCGAGTCGGGCGATGATGTCGCCCGTCGCGGAGTCGTAGCCTGCCGCGGCCGCTGCGGGGATGCCCCGCACGGGCTCGACGGCCACCCGGACCCCGATCCGCGCATCCGCGGCCAATGCCACCGCGACGCTGTCGTCCGAGCACCCGTTGTCCACCACCACGACCTCGTCGGGCAGCCGCGTCTGTGTGGCGAGGGAGGCCAGGGCGCCCTCGAGTTCGCGGGCGTCGTCGAGGACGGGGATCACCACGGAGATGCGCACCCGGCCATCCTGCCAGCGGGCCCGGCGGGACAGCGCCCCACCGGGCGATTTGTGCCGCGTTCGGCCGTGTGTGTAATCTGCTAAAGGCTTACGCGCCAAGCGGTTGGGTGACCAACAGCGAAGCGCGGCCCGCCCCCTTAGCTCAGTCGGCAGAGCGTTTCCATGGTAAGGAAAAGGTCGTCGGTTCGATTCCGACAGGGGGCTCGCACTGTGCGGGGCGGCTCGATCGTCCGACTGGCAGGGCATGCCGGTGTAGCTCAGCTGGTTAGAGCGCACGACTCATAATCGTGAGGTCGGGGGATCGAGTCCCCCCACCGGTACTCTCAACACGAAGGCCGCCCGCTCGCCGCGGGCGGCCTTCGTCGTCTTCTCGACTCCTACGGCATCAGGGTCTGATCACACCCGGCTCACGTCCCGTGCTCCGGTCCCGAGGACGAGGTCCCCCGCGTGTCCCGGGATCCCGGTTCCGTCCTTCTCGAGGGTCGGCCGCAGGAGGAGCATCGCGATCGCGATCACCGCGAGAACGGACACCTCGTGGACCAGCATCCCGATCGACATGGTCACGCCCCCGAGGAACAGCCCGGCAAGAAGCGCGGCAACGGTCACCAGGGCGATGGCGATGTTGAGTCGCATGGTGCGGACGGTCCGCTTGGCCAGGGAGAGCGCGTACGGGAGCCGCGGGAGCCTGTCCGCCATCAACGCGATGTCGGCGGTTTCGATCGCGGCCGGCGAGCCGGCGGCTCCCATCGCCACCCCGATGTCGGCCAGTGCCAATGCAGGGGTGTCGTTGACCCCGTCACCGACCATGGCCACGGTGTGGCCGCGGGACTGCAGCTCGCGCACGATCTCGACCTTGTCCTCCGGCATGAGCTCGGCACGGATCTCGTCGACCCCGAGTTCGGCGCCGACATTACGGGCCACCCGCTGGGCATCGCCGGTCGCCATGACGACCCTGATCCCTGCGTCGTGCAGTGCCCTGACCGCTGCCGGGGCGTCGTCACGGATGGTGTCGGCGACGGTGACGATCCCGACCGCCCGTCCGTCGACCCCGACAAACATCGCGGTCCTGCCCTGGTCGTTGAGTTCGAAGATCCGTGCGTTGTCAGGCCGGTGGTCGAGTAGATCCGCGGAGCCCACCGCGACCACTCGGCCATCCACCTCGGCGCGGATGCCCTTGCCGGCGACGGGCTCGGCCGCTTCGACCAGGTCGATCTCCAGTCCCGCCTCCCGGGCACCCGAGATGATCGCCTCGGCGAGCGGATGCTCGGACGCGGTCTCGGCTCGGGCGGCCAGCCTCAGGACGTCCTCACGCGAATAGTCGTCGTCGAGCACGTCCACGTCGGTCAGGACCGGCCGACCGTTGGTGAGGGTGCCGGTCTTGTCGACGACGACCGCGTCGATCCGGGCCGCACTCTCGAGGTACTCGCCGCCCTTGATGAGAACACCGTCCTTGGCGGAGCGGCCGATCCCGGCGACGATCGACACGGGGATCGAGATCACCAGGGCGCCGGGGCAGCCGATCACCAGGAGGGCGAGCGCGAGCTCGATGTTGCCCATGGTGGCGACCAACGACCAGGGGATCAGGGCCACCACCAGCGCCGAGATCATCACGGCGGGGGTGTACCAGGTCGAGAACCGTTCCATGAAGGTCTGGGTGCGGGCCTTGTCGTCCTGGGCGTCCTCCACCCGGTGGACGATCCGGGCGAGGGTGGTGTCGGCACCGATGCCGACGGCCTCGATACGCAGGACTCCCGACCGTAGCCAGGTGCCGGCGAACACCTCGGAGCCCTCGGACTTCTCGGCCGGGACGGACTCGCCGGTGATGGTGGCCTCGTCCACGCCGCCGTTGCCGGAGAGCACCCGGCCGTCGACGGGGACCTGCTCCCCGTTGCGCACCAGCACGAGGTCGCCGGGTTCGAGTTCCCAGACCTCGACGGTCTCCGGCTCGCCGTCACGAAGGATGGTGGCGGTCTCGGGCGCCGAGTCGACGAGGTCGGACAGGGCCCGGCGAGTGCGGTTGAGAGTCGCCTTCTCCAGGGCCTTGCCGAGGGCGAAGAGGAAAGTGACCGCCGCAGACTCCCAGTAGTTGTCGATGAACATGGCCCCGACGGCGGCGACCACGACCAGCAGATCGATCGAGATCATCCGGATCCGAAGCGCCTGAACCGCCGAGACGGCGATCCGGTAGCCGGCCACGAGAGCGGCGATGATCATCAATCCGTCCGCCACCGCGTCGGCCGAGGTGAGTCGGCCGACGAGCCACGAGGCGACGATGAGCAGGCCGGAGGCCGCCACCACGCCCCAGGTCTTCCATGATTTCAGCATTGTCCTGTCTCCCTCGGTTTCGACGTGCGGTCGGTGCGGTCGCGTCAGAACGCCGACGGCTTGACCGCGTAGCCGACCTCGGCGACCGCGGCGACGAGGTCACGTACCGAGACCTTCGCGGGGTCGTAGTCGACCAGTACTCGTCCGGAGGCGAACTTGACCTCCGCGGACTCGACACCGTCCAGACCGTTCAACTTGTTCTCGATCTTCGCCACACACGACGGGCACGAGAATTCATCCGAACGCAGAACGATGCTCTTGACCTGTTCGCGGACACTCATGGTGATCCCAGCTCCTCTACGGTTGCTGTTCCTCGGGGGAACGGTGCACGTTCCTTACGTGCATCTCCGAACCTAGGAGCAACCGGAGAAGACTTCCTTGACGCCAATCAATCAACGGGAAAGCGGCGCCGACCAGTTAATCGCCCGCGATCAGCCTCTCGAGTGCGGCGCGGTCGAGGACCGAGACCCATTCGCGGCCGGAGTCGATGACGCCCGCCTTCTTCATCCGCGCCATCGCGCGCGAGGCGGATTCCACTGTGGTGCCGGCCATCCCCGCAATGTCGTCGCGGCGCAGTCGGACCTGGAGGAGACTCGAGCCGTCCCGCTGGAGGCTTCCGAGCTTGCGGTCGAGGTGCCGCAGCGTCGAGCCGACCCGCTGCTCCACCGACTGCGTGGTGTGCCCGATCTCCTGTTCCCGGGCCTGCGCGAGCCGATCCTGTTGCATTCGGATCAGGCCCAGGGCGAGGCTCGGGTGGTCGCCGACCACCTCCGCCAGCGCGTGAGCGGGCAGGAAGAGCGCACAGGTCGTCTCCATCGCCCAGGCGGACTCGGTCGCGACGGCAGCCTCCGTGTGCAACGGCCCCACGGTGTCTCCGGGGGCGGCGATGTCCACGGTGAGCTCCCGGCCATCGGCGGTGTCCCGGGTAACCCGCGCGCGGCCGGAGACGACGAGATACGAACCGGGGATTTCATCCCCGGCGAGCACCATCGGATCGCCCTCGGCCCAGGACCAGGCGGTCAGGTGCCCGTTGAGGTCGCGCCGGTCATCAGGTGAGAGCTCCCGGGTCAGTGGGGCATCGGCTAGTACCCGCAGCCGGGTCTCGTCCGAGCAGGAGTGCGGGTGTGCGCAGTTGCGCCGAACCGGGTTTCGGGACATCGGTGCAGCGATTCAGTTCGAGGAGTGCAGATGGGTAGAGACCACCCGGAAGTCTCCCGCGCGGGCGAGGGCCTTCTCGATGATCGCCGGGTCCGGGCGGACCGTGTCCGGGTGTTTGACGTACAGCTGCGCGTGTTCGGCCCCGGTGAGTTCGAAGGTCGCCTGGCCCAGTCCGTGCTCGGCGAAGATGTCGTAGAGCGCCTGGAGGGCCTTCTTGACGTCCCTGTCGTTCCGGACGCCGCTGACCTCGAAGCGGCACGAGACGATGTGGGACACGTCAGATCCTTCCGTTGAACGCCTGCAGCGCGGAATCCTCGCGGGTCCCGCCTCGGCCGTCACCGTACTCCGCGTAGTCGGCTATCCACCGGATCGAGCGCACCCACTTGACGTGCTTGTAGCCGTGGTTTGACTCCACCCGCAGGCGGGCGGGGGCGCCGAGGTGCGTCTCGAGAGGGGTTCCGTTGCGCTCGTAGGCCAGAATCGTGTCGTCCTCGTAGACCGTGTCGAGGTCGAGTACCGCGTAGAACGGCTCCCGCGGCCGGTTGTCATACATCTTCTGGGCCAGACCGTAGGAGTCGATCAGCACGTAGTGGGCTCCCTCCGGCTGGGGGCCGAGGACCTCGAGCAGATCCCGCAGTCGTACGCCGGTCCACCGGGACGTGGCGGACCAGCCCTGCATGCAGGTGTGCACCGCTACATAAGAGGTGCGCGGCAGCTCCGTGAGCTCGTCCAGGGCCAGGGTCTTCTCGGCGCCCGAGAGGTCGTCGCCGATGGTCAAGGAATAGCCGCGCCAGGCATCGTCGCGAGCCTCGACCCACTCCGGCGACTCGTCCTCGGTGGGCGGCAGGCCGTTGGTCCAGTGGAACTCGGAGATGTCGTCGTCGGTGTAGGTGTTCTGCCGCCCCATCCGCGGTCGCATCCGGTTGAGGAAGAGGCGGCGGCCGATCTCGGACACCCCGGCGGTGAACCGCTGCGCCCGGGCGCGGTCGGCCAGCGACCAGTAACTCAGGGCGATCCAGAACAGGACCACGGCCACGACGGTGGCGATCGTGATGGTGAAGGCCTGGGCGGATCGTGCCGTGTCGGTGGTGCCGAACACCATGTGCACGACGTTGTGCTCGGCGTGCACCAGGAACACCAGCCCGACATGCATGACGATGAACGCGGAGATGAGCACCATGAGGATGAAGTGCAGCGACCGGGCGCCCTGGTGGCCGCCCCAGAGCTTGACGTACCAGGGGAACCGCGAGCGCACCGCCGGCGCCATGGCCACGCCGGTGAGGATGAGCAGCGGAGCGAGGACGAAGATGACGGCGGTGTAGGCCAGCATCTGTGCGGCGTCATACGGGTCGAAGTGTTCGATCGCCGGAGCCCGGAACCCGAGGTACATCCGGATCGACTCCCACGCCTCGCCGAACACGCTCCACGAGGTGGGGATGATGCGGCGCCACAGTCCGGTCGCGAACAGCAGCACCACGTACACCAGGCCGTTGAGCACCCACAGCATCACCGAGATCCCGTGCCAGTGCCGGCCCAGCCCGATGTTCTCCCGACCCGGTAGGCCGATCAACGGTGACAGGGATTTCTCGTCCATCAGGGAGGTGTACACGCCCTCCTCCCGTGGCAGTTTCCGGCGGGTGAAGCGCAACCACTCGGTCCCGGGCTTGCAGTCGTTGCGCCACCACAGTCGCGGCATCGAGGACAGGATCTCCCAGCCCGAGCGGAGCAACATGCCGATCAGGATGAAGTTGATCAGGTGGGAGGCCCGTAGCCACAGCGGGAAATCAGGGTTGATCACGTCAGTTCAGACTCCAAATGTCGAGCGGGGATACATGGCCTCTACATCGGTTATCACGTTCACCAGGTACGGCACGCCGCTGGCGAACGCCCGGTCCATCGCCGGGCCGATCTGCGCGGGATCGGTGACCATCTCGCCGGCCCCGCCGAGGGCCTTCACCACCTCGTCGTAGCGGGTCCGCGGCGCGAGGTCGGCGATCACGTCGTAGCCGTAGAGCATCTGCATGGGGCCCTTCTCCAGGCCCCACGCCCCGTTGTTACCCATCACCATCACCACGGGCAGTCGGTGCCTGACGAGGGTGTCCACGTCGATGAGGGAGAACCCCGCAGCACCGTCGCCCAGCAGCAGGACCACCTGACTTGACGGTCGGGCGATGCGGGCCGCGATGGCCGCGCCCAGTCCCGCGCCGAGGCACCCGAACGGGCCGGGGTCCAGCCAGTTGCCCGGCCGGGCGGGTTCGATGAACTTGCCGGCATAGGAGACGAAGTCGCCGCCGTCGCCGATCACCACGGCGTCCTCGGCCAGGCGCGGCAGCAGCTCGCCGTAGATCCGCGCGGGATGGACGGGGTCGGCCGAGGCGCCCAGGAGCTGCAGGTCGGCGGCGTGGGTGGCATCGGCCTTCTCCCGCAGCGTGGTCGCCCAGGTCGACCAGTCCGGGCGCGCCGCCCCCGATCGGCGCTGTACGGCCTCGACGACCGCGTCCAGCACGAGCCCCAGGTCGCCCGCGGTGGCCACGGCCGGTGACGCGTGGTGGCCGAGTTGCCCGGGGGAGTCCGCGATGTGCACCACTTTCGCCGGCGTCGCGCCCTCCTTGCCGCCGAACACCCCGTAGCCGAGCCGGAAGTCCAGGGGCGTGCCCACGACGAGCACCACGTCGGCCGCGCCGAACGCCGTCCCGCGCGCCTTGGTCACCAGTAGCCGGTGCCCGGCCGGGACGATCCCGCGGCCCATGCCGTTGGGGATGACGGGCAGGCCCAGCGACTCGACGCACCGCAGCGCTGCGTCTTCGCCGCGATCTGCCCACACGTCGGAGCCCAGCACCAGCACGGGACGCTCGGCGCCGACGAGCAGGTCGGCGATCCGGTCGACGGCGTCGGTGTCGGGGGAGCGGTCCGGCGCGGCGGCGGGGGAGCCGTCGCCGGCCCGCCCCGGTCCGGGCCGGACGGAGTCGCACCGGTCGAAGAAGTGGTCCATGTGCACGTCGAGGAACGCCGGCCCGCGGTGCGCGGTGCGGGCGGCGGTGAACGCGCGGTGGGTGGCGGCGGCGATATCGGCCGTGTCGCGGGCGGTCTCGGCGGACACGGTCACCGACCGCACCACCGGGACGTGGTCGAACTCCTGCAGGCTGCCGGTGCCCCAGCGGTCGGCCGGCGCGCGCCCGCCGAGGACCACCATCGGGGCGCCGGAGAACGAGGCCTGCGCCAGCGCGGACACGCCGTTGGTCACCCCCGGACCGGCGGTGAGGACGGTCAGGCCGGGCGAGCGGGTGAGCTTGCCGGTGGCCTCGGCGGCGAATGCGGCCGTCTGCTCGTGCCGCACGTCGAGCAGTGCCACGCCGTGGTCCTCCTTCTCCGCGGCGTCGTACATGGGGAACACGTGCGCCCCGGAGAGGGTGAACATCGTCCGCACGCCGTGCGCGGCGGCGACGGCCGTGGCGTGGGATCCGCCGTGCCCCTCCACCGGTGTGGGGGCGTCTCCGCCGGGCCCGCCCGGCGATCGCCCAGCTTTCTCGTGCCCGGCCCGCGGGGCCGGCTCGTCGTGGCTCACATCGCACTCCCTGCTCGACTGCCCCCACCGTAGGAGGCGCGGACGGGTCGTATCAGCGGTTCGGCGGACTCGCCCTCGGGTAGCGTCGGCGCCTGTGAGCACAGACAACGCTGATGACCTCGTCGTCGTCGTCGGGGATCCGGTCACGGTCACCGACACGGTGGTGACGCGCTTCGCCGAGGCGGTGGGCGCGCCGACCGGCCAGGTCCCCGCCACCCTCGCGGCCGCCCTGACCGCGCCGGTCCAACGCGCGGTGATGGAGCACCCCGCCCTGCGCATCGACCTCGCGCGCACCCTCCACACCGCGCAGTCCAGCGAGCACCACCGGCCGATCCGCGTCGGCGACGTCCTCACCGCCACCGCCACGGTCACCGGGGTGCGGTCGGCGCGCGGCGGGCGGATGATCGGGTTCGACACCGTGCTGCGCGACGCCGCCGGCGAGCCCGTCCAGACCCTGACCAGTGCGCTGCTCACCGCGGAGGTGGAGGCATGACCGGGCGGGAGGTGCATGGGCAGGGCACGGCCGCGCGAGGCGCGGCCGCGCAGGACGTGACGACGACGAGGACCGCGGTCGCCGGGGAGGTCCTGCCGTCGCGGACCCTGCCGATCTCGCGGGACGACCTGCGCCGCTACGCCGAGGCGTCGGGGGACCACAACCCCATCCACCTGGACGATGACGCGGCGCAGGCGCTCGGGCTGCCCGGGGTGGTGGCGCACGGGATGCTCACCTCCGCGCTGGCGATCGGGGTCGTGGCCGAGTGGGCCGGGGGCGCCGACCGCGTGCTGGCGACCTCGTTCCGGTTCGCCGGGCCCGTGGTCGTCCCGGTCGATGCGCCGGCGCGGCTCGAGGTGGCGGGGACGGTGAAGAAGGTGGCCGACGACGGGTCGACCGCCGACGTCGCCCTCGCGGTGACCTGCGACGGGGCGAAGGTGTTCGGCAAGGCGATCGTCACGGTCTCGCTCGCGGGGTGACGCCGCGCGATTTCGGGCCACCGGCCGCCTGTCGTACACTGGGACGCCCGACCGAACGCGGTCGCGGACCGCGCTGCCGCCAGGCAGTCGCCGACACTGTAGAGTCGAGGCGTTCGTGCGGCCCGCAGGCGCGGGAGGGCACGGGTGGCCGGGAGACCGGCCGAAGGGGCGTAGCTCAATTGGCAGAGCAGCGGTCTCCAAAACCGCAGGTTGCAGGTTCAAGTCCTGTCGCCCCTGCACTTACCGCACACCAGACGACCCGGAGGTAGCCGCGTGAGCCAGGATCGCGACGACGACGTCGACGTCAACGGCGTCCGCGATTCCGACGCCGCTGCCGCCGTCCCCACCGGCAAGGCGGGGCGCGGCGACACCGCCGTGGCCGGACGGGTCCGTACGGACGCGGACAAGCCGGAGGACACGCGGACCGCCCGCACGAATCCGTTCCAGTACATCGGGCAGGTCGTCGAGGAGCTGCGCAAGGTCATCTGGCCCACGCGCAACCAGATGGTCACCTACACCATCGTGGTGTTCCTGTTCCTCATCTTCATGACCGCGCTGGTCTCGGGCGTCGACTTCGGCGCGGGCAAGCTCGTCGAGCTCGTCTTCGACCGCTAGAGACCTGCCGCTGGGGTCCGGGGCGAGATCCGGACCGCCGAACTTCGAGAGGACCGCATTTCCGTGAGCGACATCGATCAGAGCCCCGAGGCCGAGGGCGCCGAGCAGGCCGCGACCGAGGCGGACGCGGTGCTCGGTGACACGGCTGCGGACCCCACCGGCACCGTCGACGCCGATACCGCCGAGGCTGATACCGCCGACGCCGAGGCTGACGCCGCCGACACCGCCGCGGCAGGTGCCGAGCTCGACCAGGACGCCGCCACCGACGCGGTCGAGACCGAGCTCGACGAGGATGTCGAGGGTGAGACCGTCCCCGAGGGCGACGAGACCGTTGCGGAGGACGAGCTCGCCGAGTCGGCGCTCGAGACTTCCGGCGAGGCGCCCGAGGGGGCTCCGGCCGAGGAGGCCGCGGCCGACGAGGCGGCCGCGCCCGCGATCGACCCGATCATCGCCTTCAAGCGTCAGCTGCGCAAGCTTCCCGGCGACTGGTTCGTCATCCACTCCTACGCCGGGTACGAGAACAAGGTGAAGGCCAACCTCGAGACCCGCGCCGTGACCCTCGGCGCCGAGGACAAGATCTTCCAGGTCGAGGTCCCGGTCGAGGAGTTCACCGAGGTCAAGAACGGCCAGAAGAAGGTCGCCAACCGCAAGGTCCTACCCGGCTACGTGCTGGTGCGGATGGAACTCGACGACGAGTCGTGGGGCGTCGTGCGCAACACCCCGGGCGTGACCGGGTTCGTCAGCGCGACCGGTGGCGCCGCCGGCAAGCCCACCCCGCTCTCGCTGAGCGACGTGGCCAAGTTCCTGGCCCCCAAGCCGGAGAAGAAGTCCGCCGCCGCGGGCACCGCCGACGACCAGGGCTTCGCCCCGCAGGCCGTCGAGGTGGAGTTCGAGGTCGGCGAGTCGGTCACCGTCATGGACGGCCCGTTCGCCACGCTGCCCGCGTCCATCTCCGAGGTGGATCCGGCCGCGCAGAAGCTCAAGGTCCTCGTGTCGATCTTCGGTCGCGAGACCCCGGTCGAGCTCGGCTTCACGCAGGTCGAGAAGATCGACTGACCCGCAGAACTCCCACGACGACCCGTCCCGCGCCCGGCGTGGGGCGGGTCGCTCGTCTCTCAGCACGGCCGGTGTCGGCGATTAGGGTTCCGACCGGCCGCGCGCGTAGACTCTCCAAGGTTGCGCCTGTGTTCCCGCCTGCCCTTCCGGGGTCGTGCAGGGGACGCGGGTGCACACGACAGTCGGCCTCCCGCGTGTACAGCGCGGAGCCGAGATCCAGTCGAAGAATCAGGAAGACTGAGGAAGACGATGCCTCCGAAGAAGAAGAAGGTCTCAGGGCTCATCAAGCTCCAGATCCAGGCCGGCGCAGCCAACCCGGCCCCGCCGGTCGGTCCGGCTCTGGGTGCCCATGGTGTCAACATCATGGAGTTCTGCAAGGCCTACAACGCCGCTACCGAGAACCAGCGCGGAAACGTCGTGCCGGTCGAGATCACGGTCTACGAGGACCGGTCGTTCGACTTCAAGCTGAAGACGCCGCCGGCCGCCAAGCTCCTGCTCAAGGCCGCCGGCCTGCAGAAGGGCTCCGGCACCCCGCACTCCGCCAAGGTCGGCAAGGTCTCCATGGACCAGGTCCGCGAGATCGCGCAGACCAAGTTGGAGGACCTCAACGCCAGCGACATCGACCAGGCCGCGAAGATCATCGCCGGCACCGCCCGTTCCATGGGCATCACGGTCGAGGCCTGACCTCCACCCCCCGAACATCTGTGGGAGGGCAGCTCAGGCCCGCACCACACCCGACCGTCGCGCGTGAAGACGCGGCAGGAATGGAACTGACATGAGCAAGAACAGCAAGGCCTTCAAGGCCGCAGCTGAGAAGGTCGACCGCACCAAGCTGTACTCGCCTCTGGACGCCCTGGCCCTGGCCAAGGAGACCGGCTCGACGAAGATGGATGCCACCGTCGAGGTCGCCATGCGACTTGGCGTCGACTCCCGCAAGGCGGACCAGATGGTCCGTGGCACCGTGAACCTTCCGCACGGTACCGGTAAGACCGCCCGCGTCATCGTCTTCGCCGCGGGCGAGAAGGCCACCGAGGCCGAGGCCGCCGGCGCCGACGTCGTTGGCTCCGAGGACCTCATCGAGCGCATCCAGGGCGGCTGGCTCGACTTCGACGCCGCGATCGCCACCCCGGACCAGATGGCCAAGGTCGGCCGTGTGGCCCGCGTGCTCGGCCCGCGTGGCCTCATGCCCAACCCCAAGACGGGCACCGTCACGATGGACGTGACCAAGGCCGTGGGCGACATCAAGGGCGGCAAGATCACCTTCCGCACCGACAAGGCCAACAACCTGCACTTCATCGTGGGCAAGGCCTCCTTCTCCACGGAGCAGCTCACGGAGAACTACCAGGCCGCGGTCGACGAGGTCATGCGCCTCAAGCCGTCCTCCTCCAAGGGCCGCTACATGCAGAAGGTCACCATCTCCACGACGACCGGCCCCGGCATCCCGGTCGATCCGTCGGCGATCTCCAAGCTCCTCGAGGCGGGTTCCGACTCCGAAGCGAGCTGATCTGCTCGGCTGAGACGCCACAAGCTCGGCTGAAGGCCCCGCGACCGGTTATCCGGACGCGGGGCCTTCCCGCATTTCCCGGCATGCCGTGAGCGGCCAGTCGCCGGCCGACCGGTCCGCAGCCGCTCCTCCCGATGGCGTCTCGCGTGCCGGCATGCCCGCCCCCACGCAGCCGCTCCTCGCGATGGCGTCTCGCCGTCGCTTCGGGGCGTGCGAGACGCCATGTTCGGGCGCGGCTGTGGGGGAGATGGGGCTGCGGCGAGGGCGAGACGCCATCGCAACGAGCGGCCGCGGGCACGGATTCCCTCGCGTTCGCACGCGCGGTACGGCAGCCCGGAGCACACTGTGACCTAGCTCACCCGCATGACAATACCCTCGGGTATGGTTCGGTCACGCGGTCGCCGTCGGCACGCCCGCCCCGCTACCGGAGGGGGCCACGATCGGGGTCGACCGGACCACCCGCGGTGGCCGCCGCGGACGAGGTGCTCGACGATCGCGGTGACGACGTCCGCGACACGGTCCGTCAGCTCAGCGCGGCGCTGCAGACCGTCTCCGACGGCCGCGACGACCTCTTCGCCACCGTCCGCAACCTCGAGGCCTTCACCGCCGCGATGGAGGGTTCCGGCGAGCAGATCACCACCTTCAACGAGGTGATGGCGGCGGTGACCGTCTCGGTGTCCCGCGGCCGGGGGGAGATCGGCCCGGCGCTCACCGAGCTCGACCTGGCAGTCGACGAGGTCCGCGACTTCGTCCGCGACAACCGGCAGGTGGGCATCGAGGCCGCCCGGACGACCACCGACCTGCTGACGGTGCTGGCCGAGCAGCGCGACGACATCGCCCAGATCCTGCACGCCGCACCCACCGCGCTGTCGAACCTGCAGGGGATCTACCAGCCGTCGCAGAACGCGGTGATCTCGTCCCTCGCGCTGACCGACTTCGCGAACCCGATGCAGTTCATCTGCTCCGCTCTGGCCGCTGCAGAGGAGACCGACGTGCACACCGCCTCCGAGGAGTGCGTGCGACTGCTCGGCCCCACGCTCACCGCGCTGGCGGTGGACTACCCGCCCGTGGCGATCAATCCCAGCCGCGGCGTCGGGGCGCTGCCGCACCAGCTCGACTACACCCACGACCACCTGCGGCCGGCTCCCGCCCTCGCGACCCCCGCCGACGCGTCCCCGACCCCCGCCGGGCCGGCGGACGGTCGCGTCGGCGTGACCGACCTGCTCACCGAGGGCGTCCGGTGACCGGGCGGCGCGCCGTGGGCACGGCGCTGCTGGTCGTGTCGACGACGACGATGAGCGGTTGCGACTGGAAGGGGCCCAACAGTCTCCCGCTGCCCGGGACGGCCGGGGGCGGGCCGGACGGCTACTCGGTGACGGTGCAGCTCGCCGACGTCACCACCCTGGACCGCAATGCCCGTGTCCGGGTCGGCGACGTGACGGTGGGCCGCATCGCCGACATCCGCCTCGGCCCGGGGTTCGCCGAGGTGACGGTCGACCCCGACGGGGAGGTCCGCCTGCCGCGCAACGCCACGGCCCGGGTGGGGCAGAGCAGTCTCCTCGGTGCGTCCCACCTCGAGCTGTCGGCACCTCCGGGCGAACCCGCCGTGGGCACGCTGTCCGACGGCGACCTCGTCCCGGTGGAACGCAGCGGCGGGTACCCCACCACCGAGCAGACGCTGGCCACGCTCGCGGCGGCCCTCGGCGGCAGCGGCCTGGCCGAGGCGGCGGAGGTCTTCGGGGAACTCGACGTCGCGATGACCGGCCGCACCGACGAGGTCCGGGCGGTGGCGGGACGCCTCAGCGAGCTGCTCACCGGGCTCGAGGCGCAGAAGGAGGACATCGTGGTGGCGTTGGAGTCACTGGAGAGGCTCTCGACCGAACTCGCGATCCGCAGCGACGAGGTGGAGGGCGGGGTCGCCGACCTCGGGCCCGCACTCCAGGTCCTCGCGCAGCGGCGGCAGCGGCTCGTCGAGGCCACCCGCGCGGTGGACACCGTCACCGCGACCGCGGGCCGTGTCGTCGAGGCCTCCGGCGGTGACCTCCGTGCCGGTCTGGAGTCCCTCGACCCCGTCCTGCAGGGACTGGCGGATTCGGGGGACTCGCTCACCGAGTCCCCCCGCTACCTGGCCACCTTCCCGTTCCCGCTGGACACCTACCGCAACGCGGTGCGCGGGGACTACGCCAACGGCACGGTCATCCTCGACCTTCGGCTGCCGGTCCTGGACACCGCGCTGCTCATCGGCACACCGTTCGAGGGGGCGCTGGCGTTGCTCGACACCATCCTGGGCGTACCCGCCCCACCCCGTTGACCAGTCCGACGTCGCCCACCGCCCCGCCTTCCCAATGGCCTTCCGGGACGATCGGGGTGGAGCGCATGGACGCCGCGCCGTCGGGGCGGACGACTCTTCTCCTGCAGGACTAGCGGGATCTCGAACTCGCCGGCGGGCAGTCCCAACGGATTGTCGGGACGTCCGGTGTCGAACCGGTCGCGTAGGAGGTAGCCGCCCGCGAGACCGCCGTAGACGTTGAGGCGGGTGATGGCCATGGCGTGGTCGTGGTACCAGAGCCCGGCCGCCTCCTGCCGGTTGTCGAAGTGGTGGAGGTGGCCCTGCCCGGGGGAAGGACGACTGCTCCGGGTGGCCATCGCTGGCGGGCTCGGTGACCCCGCCGTGCAGGTGTAGCGACGTGGGTACCCGGGTACGCACCGACTCCGACAGTCCGTGCAGGCTCGTGTCGATGTCCGCGGCGTGTGGGTGGACTGAGATCTCATTGCGGTAGGTCAGCGTCGTCCGCACTCCGGCGTGCGATCACCGGACCCAGGTAACTGGCCGCGCCGTAACCCAAGGTCATCGTCGCGGGGAGGTCGCGGTGGAACCGGTGGGTGCCCGTCCGCGCGGACAGTTCCAGGGACTCTCCGGGCAGGACGTCCGGACGCGGGAGTTCGTCCACGTAGGGCTCGAGGACGGGGGAGTGGAACAACAGCGGGCTCGGACCAAGCGATCCCGGGCCGACCTGTGCGCGGGTGGCGGACGCGCCGACGAGTCCCATGCCCGCCACACCGGCCACCGTGCCGAGGAGCCTTCGCCTCGTCACCACGGGCCCGCGAGCGCCGCCACCGAACCCGACCAAGAGACCTCCCGCTGCTATGACGCGAGTCTCAGTACCCTACGGTATGGTTTGGGGGTGGGGATCACCGAGTGACCGGGGGAGAGATGGCCCGACGGGACATGAGCCGACTCCCGAGGGTGAGAGCCGTGGGCGTGGCACTGCTTCACGTGGGGTCACCGGGGTTGGATATCCGCGAGTGCCGAAGCGGATGCAGGCGCGGCCGTGCCCGTTCCCGGGATCGCCACCGCGCCGTCGCAGGTGCCTTGGCGGTGGTGGCCAAGGGGGTCGGCGACGTCGAGAACCTCAGCCGCGGGCTGAGGACCCACGACACGATCCTCGCGTGGGAACGCGCCTGGATGGACCCGATCTGCGAGGGGTTTCGGGAGGCCGTACGTGGCTCGGACCTGCTCGTCCGGCTCCACGCGGACGGCCTCCGGGCGCGCGGGGTGGTCTACACCGACATCGTCTCGACGGTCGACCTGCTCGTGCACCCACCGCTGGAACAGTCCCCGCCCGGCACAGAGGTGCGGGTCGTCCAGCCGTTCGCGGGCAGCCGGCCCGTGTGGCACGGCGAACCCGGGCGCGACCCGGACTCGCGCGCTCTGGTCATGGAGGCCCTCGGTCCGACGTAGGGTGACGACGATGACGACACGACACGGTGCCGCGGGCCGATGACCCGGGGGTCGACATGGTCCGCCCGGCCGAGCGGTCCGCGCACGGGGCGCCTCTCGGCGGGGGACTGGGCCCGCGCCGGGCTGGACCTGCTCATGACCGAGGGCAGGTCCGCGGTCAAGATCAGCAGACTCTGCGCCGACTTCGGCGTCACGAAGGGCAGCTTCTACTGGCATTTCGCCGACTTCGACGCGCTCATGGCCGCCATCGCTAGGCTCTACTTCTCGCAGGAGATGGACGCCGCCCGTGGTCTGGTCACCATGGAGGAGATGCCACCCGACGCACGGCTGGAGACCATGAGCGCGATGCTCGTGGAATCCCGCGCCTGGGAGGGGGAGGCCGCGATCCGCGAATGGGCCAGGGCGGACGAGACCGTCGCCGAGGCGGTTGCCGAACTGGACCAACGCATCCTGCGGGTGGTCCACGACGCGTTCGTCGAACTCGGGTTCTCCGAACGGGGGGCGAGGATCCGCGCCGGCGTCTTGGTGTACGCCGGCATCGGGTTCGTCTACGGGCGCTCAGCGCTGCCCGTGCCCACCGTGGAGGAGATCCACGACGTGCTGGCGCTGCTGGTGAAGCCCGAGACCTGACCTCCGGGGCCAGGTCGGGGAGCGCGGGTCAGACCGCCACCCGGACCGTGAGCCCCCTCCGCTTGATCCGCGCCGAGAACTCGGTCACGGTGCCGCAGTCCTCGCCGTCGATCTGGAACGCGGCCGGTTTCTCCAACACGCGGGCGGTGATCCCCACGCCCTGGCGGAAATCCAGTGGCCGGGTCCGATGCTCTTCTTTCCCGCTCTCCGGGGTGGAGTTCCTCCGCAGTATCGGCTTGAGCCGGTGCTGGAACGTGTGATGGGCCAGCACCGCACCCGCCTGCGCCCACCCGAGAGGGCCCTTGGCGCGCAGAGCGAGAACGTCCAGGAGTCCGTCGTCGATGACGGCGTCGGGCAACAGCACCATCCCCGCCTGCAGCATCCCGCAGTTGGCCACCAGGAGGGTGCGCGCGCGGGTCTGGATCGGCGATCCGTCGTCGAGGGCGTACTCGACCCGGATCCGGTGGCCGCGCAACAGCGTGTTGGCGAACGCGCCGACGTACGCGAGCCAGCCCACCCGTGCCTTCAGTTTGTCGTCGGTGCCCGCGATCATGTCGGCGTCCATCCCGGCGCCGAGCATCACGAGGAACACGTCATCGTGGGACACGCCGTCGCCGTCGGTGTAGTGGACCTCGCCGAGGTCGATCGCGCGGCTCCGACCGCTCATGGCGACACGCAACGCACGGTCGACATCGTCCAACGGGACGTCGAGGTTGCGGGCGAGCAGGTTCCCGGTTCCCAGGGGGACGACTCCCATCGGCACCGAGGTGCCGAGCAGGCCCTGCGCCACCGACCGTACGGTGCCGTCGCCGCCGCACGCGATCACCAGTCCGACACCGTCGGCGGCCGCCCGTGCCGCCTGACCGGTGCCCGGGTCCTCCTCGGTGGTCTCGTAGAAGACGGGATCCGTCCACCCGTGCCTGGACGCCCGCTCCTCGGCGAGGCGGCGGACCTCGTCGATTCCGACCTTGGTGGGGTTGTAGACGACGGCGAGGCGAGACGGGGCTGGGGACACCGCACCAATGTGTCAGAAAGCCGACCGGCCCGCCATTCGTCGCCCCCGGGCCGATTTGGTATGCGACGGCGGCCGCCTATATCCTTGGTTCCGAAGTTTGAACGCCTGGGAGCTCTGCTCTCGGGCATCTGATCAAGTTTCACCGAAGACCGCAGGTCGCCGCTCCCGCCGGGGGTGGTCGAAGGGTCCGGGAGCGCCCGGACGGCCCGCGCAGGAGAACACCGGTCAGCGTCGGATGTGCCGTGGGTCCCCAGGGGCCCGTGCCAGTTCCTCCACGCCCCGTGCCACCTGCGCACGGGGCGTTCGTGTTTTCTCGGGCGAGATGATGCAGAAAGGAGGCGAAACATGGCAAAGCCCGCAAAGGTCCAGGCCGTCGAGGAGATCAAGCAGCACTTCCAGAACTCCACGACCGCCGTGGTCACCGAGTACCGCGGACTCTCCGTCCCGCAGGTCACCGAACTGCGCAAGACGCTGGGTGACGCGGCCACGTACACCGTGGCCAAGAACACCCTGGTCAAGCGTGCGGCTGAGGAAGCCGGAGTCGAGGGTCTCGACGACCTCCTGTCCGGTCCCACCGCCATCGCGTTCGTCACCGGTGAGGTCGTGGACGCCGCCAAGGCGCTCAAGAACTTCGCCAAGGACAACAAGGCGCTCGTCATCAAGGGCGGTGTCATGGACGGCTCACCGCTGTCCGCCACCGAACTCGACAAGATCGCTGATCTCGAGTCCCGCGAGGTCCTGCTCGCGAAGATGGCCGGTGCCCTCAAGGGTAACCAGACCAAGGCCGCCGGCCTGTTCAACGCGCCCGCTTCGCAGCTGGCACGTCTGTTCGCGGCGCTCGAGGACAAGAAGAACTGATAACCCCACATGCTTCCGGGCCGTCTGACGGCACCGGGACCAACAGAAAGGACGCCACCATGGCGAAGCTCAGCAACGACGAGCTGCTCGAGGCCTTCAAGGAGATGACTCTTCTGGAGCTCTCCGAGTTCGTGAAGCTCTTCGAGGACACCTTCGAGGTCACCGCGGCCGCTCCGGTCGCCGTCGCCGCTGCCGGCGCCCCGGCTGCCGGTGGCGAGGCCGCCGCCGAGCAGGACGAGTTCGATGTCGTCCTCGAGTCGGCCGGCGACAAGAAGATCGGCGTCATCAAGGTCGTGCGCGAGCTCGTGTCGGGCCTGGGCCTCAAGGAGGCCAAGGATCTCGTCGAGTCCGCCCCCAAGGCGATCGTCGAGAAGGTCGACAAGGAGGCCGCCGAGGCCGCCAAGACCAAGCTCGAGGAGGCCGGCGCGACGGTCACCCTCAAGTGATCTGACGCACCACCGCTTCACCAGGGACGGCCCGGCGATATCGCCGGGCCGTCCCTGTCCCATTTGCGTTCCACTCGCGCCATTTCCCCACGCCCGCCTGCCCTCCGGCTGCGATAGCGGAACACTTTTGGTCGGGATGTAACAAAGCACGCCTCCGGAGCGGTAGTTTACAGTGACCGTGGCCACAGATCAGGGCCGCAGTGAGGAGTGGTTGACGTGGGTGTCGAGGTTTCCGTCGAGGGTCTGACCAAGTCCTTCGGTTCGCAGAAGATCTGGGAGGACGTCACGTTCACCCTTCCCGAGGGCGAGGTCAGTGCGCTGCTCGGTCCGTCGGGTACCGGCAAGTCGGTGTTCCTCAAGTCCCTTATCGGGCTGCTGCGCCCGGAGCGCGGCAAGATCATCATCGACGGCACCGACATCCTGCAGTGCACCGCCAAGGAGCTCTACGAGATCCGCAAGCTGTTCGGCGTCCTGTTCCAGGACGGCGCACTGTTCGGGTCCATGGACCTCTACGACAACGTCGCGTTCCCGCTGCGCGAGCACACGAAGAAGTCGGAGAGTGAGATCCGTGACATCGTCATGGAGAAGCTCGAGCTCACCGGTCTCACCGGGGCGGAGGGCAAACTGCCCGGCGAGATATCCGGCGGTATGCGTAAGCGCGCAGGCCTGGCCCGCGCCCTGGTGCTGGACCCGGAGATCATCCTCGTCGACGAGCCCGACTCGGGTCTCGACCCGGTCCGCACCACCTACCTGGCTCAGCTGCTCATCGACATCAACGCCCAGATCGACGCGACGATCCTCATCGTCACGCACAACATCAACCTCGCCCGCACCGTGCCGGACAACCTCGGAATGCTCTACCGCAAGAAGCTCGTGATGTTCGGACCCCGCGAGGTGCTGCTCACCAGCGAGGAACCGTCCGTCCGCCAGTTCCTGCGCGGCTCCAAGCTCGGTCCCATCGGTATGTCCGAGGAGAAGGACGACGCGCAGATGCGCGAGGAGATGAAGCATGCGGAGGCCGGGCACAACGACGGATCCCCGGGCGAGGACGAGCTCAAGGGAGTGCCGCCGCAGATGCAGCCGACTCCGGGCAGCCCGGAGCGCAAGGGTGAGGTCCGGCGTGAGGAGAGGGTGGCCGAGATGCTCGACACGCTGCCGGAGGGTGCGCAGCAGGCCATCCGCGAGGAATGGGCCTCTCGCGGTCACGGCAACGGTAAGGTCGCCGCGTCGGCGCCTGCAGGGGCCACCTCGTCGCAGTCGGACGCGGGCTCCAACTCGTCCGGAGTGGACGAGCACTACGGGTCCGACGAGAACTGACGCGTCGACCGAACCGGGGGGATTTGATGGCGGAGAGTACGACCCAGCATCCAGAAGGACGGGCCGGTATGTCACCGGCCGATGTCGGAGGAGGCTTCCGGGCCGCGGTGGGCGGGGCCGGCGAGGTATTCCGACTGTTCCTCGACGTGCTACGAGGGGTCTTCAGGCGACCGTTCCAGTTCCGTGAGTTCATAGAGCAGTCCTGGTTCATCGCCTCGGTGACGATCCTCCCGTCGGCACTGGTGGCGATCCCCTTCGGGGCGGTCGTGGCGATGCAGACGGGCTCGCTGGTCCAACAGCTCGGGGCTGAGGCCTATACGGGAGCGACCGGCGTCCTCGCCGTCGTGCAGCAGGGCGCGCCGCTGGTGACCTCGCTGCTTATCGCGGGCGCCGCCGGGTCGGCGGTGGCCGCTGATCTGGGCGCCCGCTCCATCCGCGAGGAACTCGACGCGATGCGCGTCCTGGGGATCGACCCCATCCAACGACTCGTCGTCCCCCGGGTGCTCGGCATGATGCTCGTCGCGGTGCTCCTGAACGGACTCGTCTCCATCGTCGGGATCTCCGGCGGATACGTGTTCAACATCATGCTGCAGGGCGGCACACCGGGCGCCTACCTGATGTCGTTCGGTGCCCTCGCCCAGCTGCCCGACTTCATCATGTCCTCGATCAAGGCCCTCATTTTTGGGCTCATCGCCGGGGTCGTCTCCTCATACTGCGGCATGAATCCCAAGGGCGGGCCGAAGGGGGTCGGCGACGCTGTAAACCTCGGCGTCGTCCTGACTTTCCTCCTGCTGTTCTTCGCCAACCTCATCCTCACGGCGATGTACCTGCAGATCGTTCCTCCGAAGGGGTCGTGATGGCGATCCATACAGATGTCGGACCCACGAGGGCCCGTCTGAGGGCCCTCGTCCGCGGCCCGATCAGCTCGTTCGATTCCTTGGGAGACCAGCTCGCGTTCCACCTGCGAGCGATTCGGTGGATCCCGCAGACGATCGTGCACTACCGGAAAGAGGTACTGCGGTTGATCGCCGAGGTGACATTCGGCGTCGGCACCCTGGCGGTGCTCGGCGGGACCATCGGCGTGATCGTCATGATGAGCGGGTTCACCGGCGTGGTCGTGGGGCTGCAGGGTTACGCGGCACTGGACCAGATCGGCAGCTCGGTCCTCACCGGCTTCCTGTCCGCCTACGTCAACACCCGTGAGGTCGCCCCCATCGTGGCGTCACTCGCCCTGTCCGCCACCGTCGGTTGCGGCTTCACGGCCCAACTCGGCGCGATGCGGATCTCCGAGGAGATCGACGCCCTGGAGGTCATGGCGATCCCGAGCGTGCCCTATCTGGTCACCACCCGGGTGATCGCCGGATTCATCGCGGTCATCCCGCTGTACGTCGTCGGCCTGCTGTCCTCGTACCTCGCCACGAGGGGCGTCAACACCATCGTGCAGGGCCAGTCCACCGGCTCGTTCGACCACTACTTCCACCTGTTCCTGCCACCGGAAGACGTGATCTACTCGTTCGTCAAGGTGATCATCTTCGCGTTCGTGCTGGTGATGATCCACTGCTTCTACGGCTTCACCGCCACCGGCGGTCCGGCCGGCGTCGGCGTGGCTGTGGGGCGGGCCGTCCGCACCACGATCGTCGTGGTGGCGATCCTCAACTTCTTCGTCGGACTCGCCCTCTGGGGCACGACCACGACTGTGCGGGTGGCGGGATGAACGAACTCTCGGCGCTCTCGAAGCGGCTGCTGGCCGCCCTGTTCATCGTCATCGTGCTGGCCTTCGTCGGCACGACCATCGCGATCTACAACCGCGCGTTCACCGCGTCGGACACCGTCACCCTGAACACCGACCAGCTGGCCTACGCGCTGCCGAACGACGCCGACGTCAAGGCGCGCGGTGTCCTCGTGGGCCGCGTCTCCGGTGTCGAACCCGACGGGGACCGCGTGCAGATCAACATGGAGTTCGACCCGGCGCTCATGGAACAACTGCCGGCCAACGTCAGTGGCCGCCTGCTCCCCAAGACGTTGTTCGGTGAGCGGTTCGTCGACCTGGGGTTCCCCGATCAGCCCGTGGGGACGCTCGAACCGGGAGCGACCATCGAGCAGGACACCCGCGGCAACGCGATCGAGTTGGGGCGCGTCCTGGACGGGCTACTCCCCGTTCTCGAGGCGGTCCCGCCGGAGAAACTGGCGGGCACGCTCGGCGCGATCAACCAGGCGTTGTCAGGCCGTGGGGACGAGATCGGCGCCAGCCTGGTCGAGATCGGACAGGTCTTCGACGGCATCAACCAGGAGTTGCCCGCTCTGGAATCCGGGCTGGAGGATCTGGCGACATTCTCCCAGACCTATTCCGAGGCGCTGCCTGATCTCATCAACGCTCTGGACGCTCTGCGCACCACCGGCGACACGGTGGTCCAGCGCCGCCCCGACATCGCCGACGGACTGCGGCGGATCAGCGAGTCGTCCGAGGTCCTTACCGGTTTCCTCGCCGCGAACCGCGACGACCTCATCTCCCCTGGCGGTGGACTCGCGCACCTCCCTGGAGTACCTGGCTGAGTATTCGCCAGCACTGCCGTGCTCGGTGGGGAATTTCATGACTCTTCTGGACCGGTCCGACGCCATCCTGGGCGTGGGCACCGAGCACCCCGCCATCCGGGTGACGCTCGAGCTCGTCAATCCCAGAGGGCGTTACGTGCCCAACCAGGACGAGCCGCGGTTCTTCGACACCCGCGGTCCCCGCTGTTACGACCCGGCGCAGGAGCCGTTCATCTTCGGCGGGGCCCCCGGCGGGGCGATCGCCGACGGGAGCTACCAGATCCCCACCCGCAATCCGGGGCCCGCGTTCATCCCGACTCTGCCCAATCCGCTTCTCCGGGACGGGCCGGTTCCGGCACTCCGTAACCGTGGCTCGGTTCCCCCGGCTCCCGGGCGGGCGGTGCCCGAGCAGCCCAATATGCCGTTTCCGTCAACCGTGACCGCGGGTCAGGACACCGACGTGGTGGCTATGGCCTACGCCGGCTCGCCGCTGGAGACCGACACCGTCCGAACCGTCCTGGGGGTCGCGTCCTCGCGCGGCGCGCAGGAGATCCCTGCCTGGATCGGCCAGATCGGCGCCCCGGCGCTTCGCGGAACGGAGGTCGGTTTCCGATGAACGCCAAACTGAAGGCCCTATTCCGTGGCGGCCTGCTGGGGTCATTCGTCAAACTGGTGGTCTTCATCGTGGTCACAGTGCTGCTCAGTTCGGTCCTCGCCGTGACCATCAGGGGCGGCACCCGGGCGGAAGGTACGGAGTACTCTGCGATCTTCTCCGACGTGACCATGCTGGAGGAGGGCGACGACGTCCGGATAGCCGGCGTCGTGGTGGGCAACATCACCGGGATGGAGATCCACGAACGCGACCTGGCTAAGGTGGACTTCACCCTGGTCGGCGACCGCACGCTGCCGGCCAACGTGCACCTGGCACTGCGGTTCCGGAACATGATCGGCCAGCGGTACCTGAACATCTCCCGGGAGCCCGGACCCGTCCAATCGGCCCTGGAGGAAGGGAGCACGATCGGAATCGAGAAGACCTCGCCCGCGGTCGATCTCACGGCGCTGTTCAACGGTTTCCGCCCGCTCTTCACGACCCTGCAGCCGGAGGACGTCAACGCGCTCGCCGACTCGCTGGTGCGGGTACTGCAAGGGGAGGGCGGCACCGTGACGAGCCTGGTCCGCCAGACTGGTGAGCTGACCAACCACCTGGCCGATCGGGATCAGGTGATCGGCGAAGTCATCGACAACCTCACCCGGGTCCTCGAGACCATCAACGAGCGGGACGTGCAGTTCCAGCAGCTCGTGGTGACCACCAGGCAACTCGTCGAGGGACTCGCCGACGAGCGCGACGCTATCGGCAGTTCGCTCGACTCGATGGCGGATCTGACCTCGTCGGCGGAGAACATCGTCACCGCCACGCGGCCCGCCGTCACGGATTCGCTCGACCACCTCAAGGTGGTCAGCGACCAGATCACGACGAACCGCGACACGCTCAGCGAGGTTCTCATCAACCTGCCGCGCAAGACCGACAACCTCATCAGGATGGGTTCGTTCGGGTCCTGGCTCCAGTTCTATCTCTGTGGACTCGACGTGGTGCACGGCCCGGGCACCAACGTGCCCAACCTTCTTCCGAGCGGCGGTCCCGCGATCAACCAGCCGGTGTACACCAACGTCGCGCCCCGGTGCCACGCAGGGGGAATCCCATGAGCAAGCGCAGTGCGAACGAGCCGAGGTTCAGCAACGCCACCATCGGAGCGATCGGGGTCCTGGTGATCCTCGCCCTGACCGCCGTGTCGTTCAGACTCGACGCGCTACCGATCGTCGGGGCGGGACCCAAATACACAGCCTACTTTTCCGAGGCCGCCGGGCTAGCGGACGGTAGCGAGGTCCGCGTGGCCGGCGTCAAGGTTGGCGTCGTGACCGACGTGGCGCTCGACGGCGACAAGGTGGCCGTGGGCTTCCGGGCCAAGGACGCCTGGCTCGGCGACGACACCCGGGCGAGCATCCAACTCAAGACCGTGCTCGGCCAGAAGTACCTCGCGCTGAGCCCGGCGGGAACCGGGGAACTCGACACGTCGGAGCCGATCCCGCTTGAGCGGACGGTGGCCCCGTACGACGTGGTCACAGCTTTCTCCTCCGCAGCGGAGACGCTCGACGAGATCGATGACGCCAAATTGGCAGCGAGCCTGGACACCCTCACCGATACGATGCAGGCGTCGCCCGAGGAGTTCCGGGGCGCGGTCGACGGCATGGCGCGTCTGTCGCAGACCGTGTCCAGCCGGGACGCCGAATTGCGGAACCTACTCGAGGCCACGCGTACGAGCTCCCAGATCGTGGCGGACCGTAATGACGACTTCCGGCGCCTGATCATCGGCACCGGACAGTTGTTGGGCGAACTCAACGACCGCGCCGAGAGTCTCAAGCTGGTGTTGGCCTCCACGCGCGGACTGTCGATCGAACTCCGCCGGTTCGTCGCGGAGAACGAGGCCGAGTTCAAGCCGACCCTGGATAGTCTCGACTCCGCCCTGGCGGTGTTGACCGACCACGAGGAAGAGCTGAGGGCATCCATCCACAACCTCGGGCCCTTCTATCGGCTGTACTCCAACATTCTGGGCTCGGGCAGATGGTTCGACACCGTGGTCACCAACCTCGTCCCGCCGGGTATTCCTGAGCCGCCCTTCTATCCCGGCGCCCGCGCGCCGGCCAGACAGAGTGGGATCAACTGATGCACAAGAAGATGCCGTACTCGTTCGTCGGGCTGCTGCTCGTCGTCGTCGTGGCCGCCGTGACTGTGATTTTCCTCGCCGTCACGGGGTTCGGACGCACCAGCATCACCGCCACCTTCCCGACAGCCGTCGGAATATCGGAGGGCTCCGATGTCCGGATCCTGGGGGTCACGGTGGGTTCCGTCGACAAGGTGACCCCGATGGGGGAGACCGTCGAGGTCGAGTTCCACGTCCGCCGGGGCGTGGACGTCCCGGCGGACGCCAAGGCGGTCCAGGTGACGCCCTCGGTCGTCCCTGACCGTAACGTCCAACTACTGCCCGCCTACTCAGGCGGCCCCAAGATGGAATCGGGCGCGCACATCCCCCTCGAGCGGACCGCGACACCGGTCGAGGTGGACAAGCTCTACGCCTCGGTGGAGGAACTGACCGATGCTCTCGGCCCGGAGGGTGCCAACAAGGACGGCGCTCTCGACCGGTTCGTCACCGCGTCCGCGGACACGCTCGGAGGCAACGGTGCCGCACTCGGGCGGTCGATCGACGAGTTGTCGCAGGCCGCGACGACGCTGGCGGATTCGAGTCAGGACATCAGCGAGACCGTGGTCAATCTGCAGTCGTTCGTCACGATGCTCGCGCAGAACGATGCCCAGGTGAGGCAGTTCAACTCCCAGATGTCGACCTTCAACCAGACTGTCGCTGGTCAGCGCGAGGACCTCCAGGGCGCCCTCGCCGAACTGAGCTACGCCCTCGCGGACGTCGCGCGTGTCGTGCGGGACAACCAGGACGTGATCCGCAGCAATGCGGACCGTTTGGTGAGACTCAGTCAGATCACCGCGGACCAGAGGGGCGACATCGAGGAGATCCTCAAGACTGCTCCGTTGGCTCTGTCCAACCTCATCGGCGCCTACGACCCCGAGGCCGGGCTGTTGTCCTTACGTCTCGGCATCCCGGAGTTGCAGGACCCGGCCGGCGTCCTGTGCCAGCTCATGACACTTGGCCGCCTGAACCCCGGGGACCAGATGCTGGCCGAACTCGACAACCTCCGGCGCGCCGATATCGAGGCCTGCGAGGCTCTCGCGCCGCAGCGCAACGCCGATCTACAAGCGTCGAACCCGGATCTGCCGTTGGGCATCCTCGCTGGCGAGATGAATCAGTCTGTCCCGGTTCCCGGGACGGTCCAGGGCAATCGCGGGTGGCCGATGACGCCCGCCTCGGAAGGGGGACGGGGATGATCCGGCCGACCACGCCCATCCTCGGTCGCGCCGTCCGCGCGGTCGGTGCCAGCGCGCTCGTGGCCGCCGTCGCGGCGGGGTGCTCGTTGAATCTGGAGGACTACACTCTGCCGGGTGGCGCGGACCTGGGTGAGGACCCCATGCACGTGGCCGTCCGCTTCGACGATGTGTTGGACCTGGTCCTGCAGTCGTCGGTCAAGGTCAATGGTCTTGACGCCGGTCGCGTGTCCGGTATCTCGCTGGCGGAGGACGGGTGGACCGCAGAGGTGGACATCGTCCTCCGCGGCGACATGGAGCTCCCCGCCAACGTCGAGGCCTCGATCCAGCAGACCAATCTCCTTGGCGAGAAGTTCGTGCAGCTCAGCCCGCCGGAGGACGAGCCGCCCACCGGAGAGCTGTCCGGCGGTGACGTCATCGCCAGTTCGGACACCCGCACGGCTACCGACATCGAGCAGGTTCTCGGCGCGCTGTCGCTGTTGCTCAACGGCGGCGGCGTGGACCAACTGCAACCGATCGTGGCCGAACTGCGCAAGGCCACCGACGGCCGCGAGGAGGATCTCACCCGGACCCTGCGATCGGCGGAGGAGCTCATCGGGGGCCTGAACCGGCAGCGCGACAGCATCACCGAAGCCCTCGAGGGCGTGAACCTCATGACGTCGCGTGCCAACGATCAGCGCCAGCAGATCGAGGCGGCGCTCGACGAGCTGCCCGCCGGGGTGGCGGTGCTCGAGGAGCAGCGCTCGCAGTTCGTGGAGATGCTGCGCCGGGTCGACACACTGGGCCAGGTCGGCTCGGAAGTCCTGCTCACCAGCAGGGAGGACCTCATCGCCGACCTGCGGGCGCTGCGCCCTGTGCTGCAGTCCCTCGGCGAGTCGACTCCGGAGCTCATCGAACTGATCGGTTTCGTCCCCACCTTCCCGTTCCCGGACTCGTCTATCCCGGCGACCGTCGGCGGCGCGGCCAACATCTTTCTCTCCGTGGACGCGACGATCTCTGAGACGCTCCGGAATCTGGGGGCGAATCAGGGCGAACCGGTGGTTCGCCGTCCGAACACCACGAGCGGGCCCTACGTCGTGGACCCGCAGAACCCGTGGGTCGGCGACAACGGCCCGGACCGGCGGACGACCATCGTGCTGCCGCTCCTGCCGGTCCCGCCGGTCATGGACCGGGCGGTGGTGCCCAAGCCCGCACCAGGAGTCTCGGAGTTCTCCGAGAACTACCTGCCCGAACCAGGAGAGCCAGGAAACCGATGAGCAAGACACTCCGCACCCAGCTCATCGCCTTCTGTGTGATCGCCGCGGTCGGGATCACCTATGTAGGTGCCAACTACGTTCGCTTACCTTCGCTGTTCGGGATCGGCCAGTACCAGGTCTATCTGGACCTACCCGAGACCGGCGGGGTGTTCACCAACGCGGCCGTCAACTACCGCGGCACGGCGATCGGACGGGTGGGCGAGCTCTCGCTCACCGACGACGGTGTGCGAGTCGAGCTCGACCTCGACTCGAGCGCCCCCGACGTCCCGGCGGACACCGAGGCCGTGGTCGCCAACCGCTCCGCCATCGGAGAGCAGTACGTGGACTTGCGACCCAACAGCAGCTCGGCGCCGTATCTCGAGGACGGGGACGTGGTCTCCGCCGGACGTGAGGCGTTGCCGGTACCCGTCGAGAACCTGTTGGCCTCCGTCGACGACCTTTCCCGATCGGTCCCCTTGGACGATCTCGAGGTGACCGTCGATGAACTCGGCAAGGCGTTCCAGGGCCGGGGACCCCAACTGGAGCGACTCTCGGACTCCCTCATCCGCATTTCCGAGTCCGGTATCCGCACCATGCCGCAGTTGCAGACGCTGATCCGCGACGGGGCGACCGTCCTGGAGACGCAGGCCGACCAGTCCGGCGAGATCGTCAGTTTCTCCCGCGATCTCAGGACGGTCACCGAGGCGTTGCGTGACTCGGACTCCGACCTGGAACGGCTGATCACCACGGGACCGGAGTTCGCCGACGAGACCCGCTATCTGGTGGAGAACTCCGGCGCCCCGCTCTCTGGAGCCGTGCGGAACCTGTCGGCGACGATGAAGACGATAGATCCACTGGCGCCGTCGTTCAAGGTGCTCCTGCAGCTGTTGCCGGCACTGGCCGCCGGCGGGATGTCCGTCGCCCCGGGGGACGGGACAATCCACTTCGGTCTGTCCCTCGAGACGAACAACCCACCAGCGTGTACGCAGGGGTACGAAGGTACGTGGGAGATCATCGACCAGATGAAGGCGCAGGACCCGTCCTTCGACTGGCAGGAACAGAACTTCCCGCCCAACTACGACGCGCAGTGCACCGTGCCCTTCGGCAGCCCCACCGCGGTCCGCGGTGCCGACCGGGTGGAGTACGCGCACCCGGACGTGCCGCAGCCGTGGGACACCAAGCCCAAGATCGACCCCGACAAGGCCAACCTGTCCGTGGCGGCCACGCAGCTCGCGGTCCTGCAGGGGCTGATTCCCCGGTGACCGCGCGGCCGGGCGGCGACCCGGCGGACGGCGGGTCCGGTAGCGTCACCGCCATGAGTTCGCAGGGAACGGAGGGGGCGCGCGCCGCCCCGCGGGGACGGGGACCGTGCCGAGATGGCTGGTGGTCCTCGCGGCGATCATCCTCGTGGCGGGGCTGGCGACGTTGGGGGTGTTCGGGGTGCGTTACGCCCAGGCGCGGTCGGCACAGGAGGTGGCGTCCGAGCGCGAGGCGGCCGCCGACGTCGCCGCCCAGGTGATCATCAACGCGTTCAGCTTCGACCACCGGAACGTCGACGATTCGCTGGAGCAGCTGGCAGAGGCCTCGACCGGCGAGTTCCTCACCGAGCAGGAGCAGTGGGCCGACGATGTGCGGACGCGCGTCGTGGAGCAGAAGGCGGTCACCACGGCCACGGTCTCGCACACCGCTGTCGAGACCCTGGACCTCGAGGCCGGCGACGCCGCCGTCCTGGTGGTGTTCACCGCCCACTCCGAGCGGGAGGGCCAGGATGACATCACCGGCCGTCAGGCGATGCGCGTGGACCTGACGCGAGAGGACGGCACCTGGAAGGCCGACGCGGTCAACCAGGTGGGCGTGACGGTCCCGGTGGGCGAGTCCAGCCGGTCCGTGGAGGAGCTCAACACGCCGGAGGAACAGGACGCCCCGGCCACCGAGGAGGAGTCGACCCCCGCGCCGACCACCTCCGCCGGACGATGACGAAGGACGACAGTCGCTGATGCCACCGATCAAGAGGACACAGAAGTCGGTCACTCCGGCGCCGCGTAGGCGACTGGCCGGACACGCCGGACAGACCCGACCCGAGGGCGGGAGCGCCGCGCGCCCCACGACGTGGGACGGACGAGACGACGACGACGAGGTGGGCGGCACCGGAACCCGGGCGGATCGCGGGGAGCGGCGTGCCGGCCGACGTCCCGGTGGGCGGACGATCGCGTACTCCGCCATCGCGGTGGGGCTGGTCGCCGCGGCCGTCGGGGCGTTCCTGGCGACAGAACCCGGCGTCGACGTGGACAACAGGGCGTTCGTTGACCGGAAGGCCACCGAGGAGGTCCTCTCGGCGGCGACGACCAACGTCCAGCGGCTCGTGGCCATCGATCACGAGACCCTCGACGAGTACCACGATTCCCTGGGGGAATTCCTCACCCCGAAGCTCGTGAACGAGCTGGACGAGAACTGGCCCGCGTTGCGTGACAGCTACGAGCAGTCCGCGACGAGCGTCGACGCGGAGGTCCGCGAGGCCGGTCTGGCCTACCTGCAGGGTGACAAGGCCGAGGTGTTGCTGGTCCAGGATGTGTCGATGACCAGGGACGGCACGGCTGCGGGAAGCACCAGCGGCACCTATCTCGTCGGTCTGGACAAGATCGACGGCGTGTGGAAACTGTCGAGGATCCCGGATCTGCCCTCCTGACGAGGGCGGGTCTGGACCCGATCCGGCAACCGACCGGGTCGGATCCTTGACGAAAGTGCTTTCACCCGTCACCCTTTAGGTGCATCGGGCGAGTGCCGCAGAAGTCGAGTGCGACGCGGCCCGGGTGCGACGTCCCGACCGGGGCCGATGAGGCGAGAGCCACGAGGGCAACCAGCGCAGAGACGGACGCCGCACCACGCACGGGACCAGCCTCCGGGGGACACTCCGTTGAAGGCTGGACTTTGTCGCCGCCTTCCGCTAGATTAGGTCGTTGCGCTGGCTGCTATTTGCCCTCCCGTCCGTCCGTGACGGCTCACTCCCGGTTCCGCCGGGTGCTTTCCGAGCCCTCGATATCGCGGCGGACCTGGGTGGATACCCGTCGGCGGACCGCTCGCAGATACATCTGTGGTCACCGCCCGTGGTGATCACGTGAGGTGCTGGAAGGACCCATCTTGGCAGTCTCCCGCCAGACCACGTCAGTCTCCACCGTTCCCGGTGCGCCCCGGAGGGTTTCGTTCGCGAAACTCTCCGAGCCGTTGCCGGTCCCGGGGCTGCTCGACCTCCAGACGGAGTCGTTCGAGTGGTTCATCGGCTCGGAGGAGTGGCAAGAGAGGGCCGCCTCGCGCGGTACCACGAACCTCGAGGGAGGCCTGGAGTCCATCCTCAAGGAGATCTCCCCGATCGAGGACTTCTCCGGATCGATGTCGCTCTCGTTCTCGGAGCCCTACTTCGAAGAGGTCAAGGCGTCCCTCGAGGACTGCCGCGAAAAGGATCGCACCTACGAGGCGCCCCTGTTCGTCACGGCCGAGTTCGAGAACACCGAGACCGGTGAGATCAAGTCCCAGACGGTCTTCATGGGTGATTTCCCCATGATGACCGACAAGGGCACGTTCATCATCAACGGCACCGAGCGGGTCGTCGTCTCCCAGCTCGTCCGGTCGCCGGGCGTGTACTTCGATCGCTCGCGTGACAAGTCCACGGAGCGGGACGTCCACTCCGTCAAGGTCATCCCGTCGCGTGGCGCGTGGCTCGAGTTCGACGTCGACAAGCGCGACACCGTCGGCGTCCGCATCGACCGCAAGCGTCGCCAGTCGGTCACCGTCCTGCTCAAGGCCCTCGGGTGGACGACCACCGAGATCAAGGAGCGTTACGGCTTCTCCGAGATCATGATGTCCACGCTCGAGAAGGACACGGTCGAGGACACCGACCAGGCCCTGCTCGAGATCTACCGCAAGCTGCGCCCGGGCGAGCCGCCGACCCGCGAGTCCGCGGAGGCGCTCCTGGAGAACCTGTTCTTCAAGGAGAAGCGTTACGACCTGGCCCGCGTCGGTCGGTACAAGGTCAACCGCAAGCTCGGTCTGCCCGACCCCGAGGGTGACGCCACCACGACGCTCACCCGCGAGGACATCGCCGCCACCATCGAGTACCTCGTGCGCCTCCACGCGGGCGACGACTCGATGCAGGTGGCCGGTGGCCGCGAGGTGCCGGTCGAGGTCGACGACATCGACCACTTCGGCAACCGTCGTCTGCGTACCGTCGGTGAGCTCATCCAGAACCAGGTCCGCGTCGGCCTGTCCCGCATGGAGCGTGTCGTCCGCGAGCGCATGACCCACGCAGGACTCCGAGGCGATCACCCCGCAGTCGCTGATCAACATCCGGCCCATCACGGCGGCGCTCAAGGAGTTCTTCGGAACCTCCCAGATGTCGCAGTTCATGGACCAGAACAACCCGTTGTCGGGTCTGACCCATAAGCGTCGTCTGTCCGCGCTGGGCCCCGGTGGTCTGTCGCGTGAGCGCGCCGGGCTCGAGGTCCGCGACGTGCACGCCTCGCACTACGGCCGCATGTGCCCGATCGAGACCCCCGAGGGTCCGAACATCGGTCTGATCGGTTCGCTCTCGGTGTACGCGCGGGTCAACCCGTTCGGTTTCATCGAGACGCCGTACCGCCGCGTCTACGAGGGCGTCGTCACCGATCAGGTGGACTACCTCACGGCCGACGAGGAGGACCGCTACGTCGTGGCGCAGGCCAACTCGGAGATCGACGCCGACGGCCGCTTCGTCGAGGACCGCATCCTCGTGCGCAAGAAGCACGGTGACGTCGAGATGGTCGAGCCGGGCGATGTCGACTACATGGACGTCTCGCCGCGACAGATGGTCTCCGTGGCCACCGCGATGATCCCGTTCCTCGAGCATGATGACGCCAACCGTGCCCTGATGGGGGCGAACATGCAGCGGCAGTCCGTGCCGCTCGTGCGTTCCGAGGCGCCGCTCGTCGGCACCGGTATGGAGCTGCGCGCGGCCGTGGACGCCGGCGACGTGGTCGTCAACACCGCCCCGGGCATGGTGGAGGAGGTCTCGGCCGACTTCATCACCGTGATGGACGACGACGGCGGGCGTCAGACCTACCGCCTGTCGAAGTTCGCGCGCTCGAACCAGGGCACCTGCTCCAACCAGCGTCCGATCGTCGACGAGGGTGACCGCGTCGAGGTCGGGCAGGTCCTGGCCGACGGCCCCTGCACCGAGAACGGCGAGATGGCGCTGGGCAAGAACCTGCTCGTCGCGATCATGCCGTGGGAGGGCCACAACTACGAGGACGCGATCATCCTCTCGCAGCGCCTGGTGGAGGAGGACGTGCTCACGTCCATCCACATCGAGGAGCACGAGATCGACGCCCGCGACACCAAGCTGGGCGCCGAGGAGATCACGCGGGACATCCCCAACGTCTCCGATGAGGTCCTGGCGGACCTCGACGACCGCGGCATCGTGCGCATCGGCGCCGAGGTCCGTGACGGCGACGTCCTCGTCGGCAAGGTCACCCCGAAGGGTGAGACCGAGCTGACCCCGGAGGAGCGTCTGCTGCGCGCCATCTTCGGTGAGAAGGCGCGCGAGGTGCGCGACACCTCGCTCAAGGTGCCCCACGGTGAGTCCGGCAAGGTCATCGGCGTCCGCGTCTTCTCGCGGGACGACGACGACGACCTGCCCCCCGGCGTCAACGAGTTGGTGCGCGTGTACGTGGCGCAGAAGCGCAAGATCCAGGACGGCGACAAGCTCGCCGGTCGTCACGGCAACAAGGGCGTCATCGGCAAGATCCTCCCCGCCGAGGACATGCCGTTCATGCCCGACGGCACGCCGGTGGACATCATCCTGAACACGCACGGTGTCCCGCGTCGTATGAACATCGGTCAGATCATGGAGACCCACCTCGGCTGGCTGGCCAAGGCCGGCTGGGAGGTCCCGCGTGAGGCGGACGGCTCCCTGCCCGACTGGGCGACCAAGCTGCCGGAGGAGATCCACAGCGTCGAGGCCGGTACCAACACGGCCACGCCCGTCTTCGACGGCGCGGCGGACACGGAGATCACCGGTCTGCTCGGCTGCACCCTGCCGAACCGTGACGGCGAGCGCATGGTGCAGGCCGACGGCAAGGCGACCCTCTTCGACGGTCGCTCCGGCGAGCCGTTCCCGTACCCGGTGTCCGTGGGCTACATGTACATCCTCAAGTTGCACCACCTCGTGGATGACAAGATCCACGCGCGTTCGACCGGTCCGTACTCGATGATCACCCAGCAGCCGCTCGGCGGTAAGGCCCAGTTCGGTGGCCAGCGTTTCGGTGAGATGGAGTGCTGGGCGATGCAGGCCTACGGCGCCGCGTACACGCTGCAGGAGCTGCTGACCATCAAGTCCGACGACGTCGTGGGCCGTGTGAAGGTCTACGAGGCGATCGTCAAGGGCGAGAACATCCCGGAGCCGGGTATCCCGGAGTCCTTCAAGGTGCTTCTCAAGGAGCTGCAGTCGCTCTGCCTCAACGTGGAGGTGCTCTCCAGCGACGGCCAGGCCGTCTCCCTGGGTGAGGGCGACGACGACGATCTCGACCGCACCGCCGCGAACCTGGGGATCAACCTCTCGCGCGACGAGTCATCGGCGGCCGACGAGCTGGCCCAGTAGGCGGGAGGGCGGCCCACGCCGCCCGAACCCCGCACCCGACAGATTCGAGTTCCACCTCGGCGGGCCCCACACCGGCCCCACCCCGCGAGGGGCCCGCCATCATCCCACCCGGGAAAGGACGCCTACGTGCAGGACGTCAACTACTTCGACGAGCTGGTCATCAGCCTCGCGACGGCCGAGGACATCCGTAACTGGTCCTACGGCGAGGTCAAGAAGCCGGAGACCATCAATTACCGCACCCTCAAGCCGGAGAAGGAGGGCCTGTTCTGCGAGAAGATCTTCGGCCCCACCCGGGACTGGGAGTGCTACTGCGGCAAGTACAAGCGCGTGCGCTTCAAGGGCATCATCTGTGAGCGCTGTGGCGTCGAGGTGACCCGCGCCAAGGTCCGTCGCGAGCGCATGGGCCACATCGAGCTCGCCGCGCCCGTCACCCACATCTGGTACTTCAAGGGCGTCCCGTCGCGTCTGGGCTACCTGCTGGACCTGGCGCCCAAGGATCTCGACAAGATCATCTACTTCGCCGCCTACGTCATCACCGGCGTCGACACCGAGCTGCGTCACAACGAGCTGAGCACCCTCGAGGCCCAGGTCCTCGAGGAGCGCAAGATCATCGAGGACGAGCGCGACTCCGACATCGAGGCCCGCGCGCGGAAGCTCGAGGCCGATCTCGCCGAGCTCGAGGCCGAGGGGGCCAAGGCCGACCAGCGCCGCAAGGTCAAGGACGGCGGCGAGAAGGAGATGAAGAAGATCCGCGAGTCGGCCCAGCGCGAGCTGGACCGTCTCGACGAGATCTGGACCACCTTCACGAAGCTCGACGTCAACCAGATCATCGTGGACGAGGGCATCTACCGCGAGCTCGAGGACCGCTTCGGCGAGTACTTCGAGGGCGGCATGGGCGCCGAGGCGATCCAGGCGCTGCTGCTGAACTTCGACCTCTCCGCCGAGGCCGAGTCGCTGCGCGAGATCATCCGCAACGGCAAGGGTCAGAAGAAGATCCGCGCCCTGAAGCGGCTCAAGGTCGTCTCCGCGTTCCTGCAGTCGGGCAACCACCCGGCCGCGATGGTCCTCGGGGCCGTCCCGGTGATCCCGCCGGAGCTGCGTCCGATGGTCCAGCTCGACGGTGGCCGCTTCGCCACCTCGGACCTCAACGACCTCTACCGTCGTGTGATCAACCGCAACAACCGCCTCAAGCGTCTGATGGATCTCGGTGCCCCCGAGATCATCGTCAACAACGAGAAGCGGATGCTGCAGGAGTCCGTCGACGCGCTGTTCGACAACGGCCGTCGTGGCCGGCCCGTCACGGGCCCGGGCAACCGCCCGCTCAAGTCGCTCTCGGATCTGCTCAAGGGCAAGCAGGGCCGGTTCCGTCAGAACCTGCTCGGCAAGCGCGTCGACTACTCCGGTCGTTCCGTGATCGTCGTGGGCCCGCAGCTGCAGCTGCACCAGTGTGGTCTGCCCAAGCTGATGGCGCTCGAGCTGTTCAAGCCCTTCGTCATGAAGCGTCTGGTGGACCTCAACCACGCGCAGAACATCAAGTCCGCCAAGCGCATGGTCGAGCGTCAGCGCGACCAGGTGTGGGACGTGCTCGAAGAGGTCATCGCCGAACACCCGGTGATGCTCAACCGTGCGCCCACGCTGCACCGCCTCGGCATCCAGGCGTTCGAGCCGCAGCTCGTCGAGGGCAAGGCCATCCAGCTGCACCCGCTCGTGTGTGAGGCCTTCAACGCCGACTTCGACGGTGACCAGATGGCCGTGCACCTCCCGCTGTCCGCGGAGGCGCAGGCCGAGGCGCGCATCCTCATGCTCGCCTCGAACAACATCCTGTCGCCGGCGTCGGGTCGTCCGCTCGCCATGCCGCGTCTGGACATGGTGACCGGCCTGTACTACCTCACCCGTCTGGACGAGGGTGCGACCGGCTCGTACGTCCCGGCCTCCGAGGACACCCCCGCCGTGGGCGTGTACTCGACGCCGTCGGAGGCCATCATGGCCGTCGACCTCGGCGTGCTGGACATCCACGCCCCGATCCAGGTCCGACTGACGCACCAGCGTCCGCCGGCCGACGTCGAGGCCGAGCAGTTCCCCGAGGGCTGGACGCAGGGCCAGGAGTGGCTGACCGTGACCACCCTCGGTCGCGTGATGTTCAACGAACTGCTCCCGGCGGACTACCCGTTCGTCAACGAGCAGATGCCCAAGAAGCGTCAGGCCGTCATCATCAACGACCTGGCCGAGCGCTACCCGATGATCGTCGTGGCGCAGACGGTGGACAAGCTCAAGGACACCGGTTTCTACTGGGCCACCCGCTCGGGTGTCACCATCGCCATGTCTGACGTGCTGGTCCCGCCGGCCAAGAAGGAGATCCTCGCCTCGTACGACGCGAAGGCCGCGCGCCTGGAGTCGCAGTACGACCTCGGCAAGATCACCGACGAGGAGCGCAAGTCGGACCTGGTGAAGCTCTGGCAGGAGGCCACCGACGAGATCGGTCAGGCCATGGAGGAGAACTATCCGGACTCCAACCCGATCCCGACGATCGTGAAGTCGGGCGCGGCGGGCAACATGACCCAGATCCGCTCGCTCGCGGGCATGAAGGGTCTGGTGACGCGTCCGAACGGCGAGTTCATCCCGCAGCCGATCAAGTCCTCGTTCCGCGAGGGCCTGACCGTGCTCGAGTACTTCATGAACACGCACGGCGCCCGTAAGGGTCTGGCCGACACCGCCCTGCGTACCGCCGACTCGGGTTACCTCACCCGTCGTCTCGTCGACGTCTCGCAGGACGTCATCGTGCGCGAGACCGACTGTGGGACGTCGAAGGGTGTCGAGACGACCATCGCCCGCCCGGTGATGGACGTCCACGGCAGCCCGACCGGGTCCCTCGAGCGCGACGAGCACGTCGAGACCTCGACGTTCGCCCGGACGCTCGCGGAGGATGCGCTCGACGCCGACGGCAACGTGATCGTCGCCGCGGGCACCGACCTCGGTGACCCGAACATCGAGGCGCTGATCGTCGCCGGCATCGAGAAGGTCAAGGTCCGGTCGGTCCTCACCTGCACCACCGGTACCGGCGTCTGTGCGACCTGTTACGGCCGCTCGATGGCCACCGGTCTCCTGGTGGATATCGGCGAGGCCGTCGGCATCGTCGCCGCCCAGTCGATCGGTGAGCCGGGCACCCAGCTGACGATGCGTACCTTCCACCAGGGTGGCGTCGGTGACGACATCACCGGCGGTCTCCCGCGCGTGCAGGAGCTCTTCGAGGCCCGCGTGCCCAAGGGCAAGGCGCCGATCGCCGAGGAGGCGGGCCGGATCCGTCTCGAGGAGGAGGAGCGCTTCTACACGATCACGATCGTGCCGGACAACGGTGCGGACGAGATCGTCTACGAGAAGCTGTCGAAGCGCCAGGGCCTGGCCCATATCGAGCTGGAGGACGGCTCCTCCCGCCCGATCGCGGACGGCGATCACCTCGAGCGCGGGCAGGCCCTCCTCGAGGGCCCGGCCGATCCGCACGAGGTGCTGGCCATCCTCGGCCCCAACGGTGTCCAGAAGTTCCTCGTCGACGAGGTGCAGAAGGTCTACCGTGCGCAGGGTGTGTCGATCCACGACAAGCACCTCGAGGTCATCGTCCGTCAGATGATGCGTCGAGTCGCGATCAACGACTCGAACAGCACCGAGTTCCTGCCCGGTGCGCTCGTGGAGCGTGCCGAGCTCACGGCGGAGAACCGCCGCGTGCTCACCGAGGGCGGCTCGCCGGCCTCGGCGCGTCCGGTCCTCATGGGCATCACCAAGGCCTCGCTGGCCACGGACTCGTGGCTCTCGGCTGCCTCCTTCCAGGAGACCACCCGCGTGCTCACCGACGCCGCCATCAACAAGCGGTCGGACAAGCTCGTGGGCCTCAAGGAGAACGTCATCATCGGTAAGCTCATCCCGGCGGGTACCGGTATCAACCGCTACCGGAACTCGACGGTCGAGCCCACCGAGGAGGCCCGCGCCGCCGCGTACTCCATCCCGGACTACGGCGATGGTTTCTACGGTCCCGAGGACGGGTTCGGGGACGCCACCGGCGCCTCGGTCCGCCTGGACGACCTGGGCTACTGAGCAGGCCCCACGGCGACGAACCGACCGTGGAGTGACACCGACACCGGACCCCCGAGCGCCTCTCGCGCCGGGGGTCCGGTGCGTTCGTCCGGCCGTGTGTGGGACCGGGGCGAACGTGTTCTAGACTTTCCCGATGTGCCCGTCGCGGCCCGCGACACTCGCCGACGGCGGGCCGACGACCATGAAGGAGGCGATCGAGAAGTGCGGATCGCGCTGCTCTCGTACCGGAGCAAGCCACACGGCGGGGGCCAGGGCGTCTACGTCCGTCACCTCAGCCGCGAGTTGGCAGCACTCGGACACACGGTCGAGGTGTTCTCCGGTCAGCCCTACCCGGAACTCGACCCGGGCCCCACGCTCACCGAGGTCCCGAGTCTGGACCTGTACAACGACGCGAACCCGTTCCGCACGCCGCACCCGCGGGAGATCCGCGACCTCATCGACGTTCTCGAGGTGGTCACCATGTGGACCGCCGGGTTCCCGGAGCCGCGGACGTTCAGCATGCGGGCCGCGCGCACACTCCGGGAACGTCTAAACGACTTCGACGTGGTGCACGACAACCAGTGCCTGGGATCCGGCCTGCTGGACCTGGAGAAGGCGGGTTTCCCCGTCGTGGCCACGGTGCACCACCCCATCACGCGGGATCGCGCGCTGGCCATGAAGGAGGCCCCGCTGCGCAAGAAGATCACCACGTGGCGCTGGTTCGGGTTCCTGGGCATGCAGATGCGGGTCTCCCGCAAGCTGCAGGAGATCATCACGGTCTCCAGCAACTCCGCCGACGACATCGCCACCGACTTCGGCGTGGACCCGGACCGCATCGTCACCATCCCGCTGGGCGTGGACACCGACCGGTTCCACCATCGTCGCGTGCGCGAGCCCGGCCGCCTGGTCTGCGTGGCCAGTGCCGATCAGCCGCTCAAGGGGGTGCCGGTCCTGTTGCGCGCGCTGGCCAGGGTCCGCGAGGAGCACCCGGGCGTGCGTCTGACGCTGGTGTCCAAGCTCAAGCGCAAGGGCGAGGCCGCCAGGCTGCTCGACAAGCTGGGCCTGCGGGACGCGGTGGACCTGGTGTCCGGGGTCGACGACGACGAGCTCGCCGATCTCGTCGGGTCGGCCGAGATCGCGGTCGTGCCGAGTATGTACGAGGGATTCTCCCTGCCGGCGGTGGAGGCCATGTCCAGCGGCTGCGCACTCGTCGCGACGCGTGCCGGCGCGCTGCCGGAGGTCGTCGGCACGGACGACTCGGCGGCCCGCCTGGTCGAGCCGGGCGACGTCGACGCGTTGGCCCGTGAGATCAGCGCGCTGCTGTCCGACCCGGCCGAGCGGCAACGCCTCTCGCAGGGCGGCCGTGCCCGGGTCATGGAGCGCTACAGCTGGGCCGCCGTCGCCCGCCGGACCGTCGAGGTCTACGAGGCGGCGATCGCCCGGGTCCGCGGCGACGCGCTGCCGGACCTGACGGCCGGGCCGGTCCTCGGGCCGGATCAGACAGAGATCGACGAGCACGTCACCGACGACGTGCCCGAGGTGCTCCCGGAGTCCGGTGAGTACACCATCCGTGAGCAGGAGGACGCCGCATGCTGACCGCTGATTTCGACCGTCTCGGGGTCACCCCCGGTATGCGAGCCATCGACGTGGGGGCCGGCCTCGGTCGTCACACCTTCGAGCTCTACCGGCGTGGCGCGGACGTCACGGCGTTCGACCAGAACGCCGACGAGATGCAGCAGGTCTCCGACATGCTCGCCGCCATGGAGGCCGAGGGCGAGGGGCTGCCCTCCTCGAAGGGGGAGGCCGTCACCGGGGACGCGCTCAACATGCCGTACGAGGACGCGACCTTCGATCTGGTGCTCATCTCCGAGGTGCTCGAGCACGTCCCGGAGGACACCAAGGCCATCGCCGAACTCGTGCGGATCCTCAAGCCGGGCGGCGTCGCCGCGGTGACCGTGCCGCGTGAGTGGCCGGAGAAGCTCTGCTGGAAGCTGTCCGACGCCTACCACTCCAACCCGGGTGGGCACTGCCGGATCTACACCGCCGAGGAGTTGGGGTTCAAGCTCCGCGCGGCGGGGCTGGAGGTCACCGGCACCGGGTTCGCCCACGCGCTGCACGCCCCGTACTGGTGGCTCAAGTGCGCGGTGGGCACGGAGAACGACGACCACCCGTTGCCGAAGGCGTACCACAAGCTGCTCGTCTGGGACCTGATGAAGGGGCCCTGGGTCACCCGGACCGCCGAGAAGGTGCTCAACCCGGTGATGGGCAAGTCCATCGTGTTCTACCTGCGTAAGCCCGTGGAGGCCTGATCGTCCGTGCAGACGCCCAACACCGGAGTCACCAGCCATCGTCCGGTCCCCACCGTGCCCGGGGTCCTCGACGCCGACGCGGTCCGCGCCACCGGCGAGTGGCTCGCGTCCGTCCAGAAGCCCAGCGGTGAGATCCCGTGGTTCACCGGCGGTCACACCGACCCCTGGGATCACGTCGAGTCGGCGATGGGCCTGTCCGTCGCGGGCCAGTGGGAGGCCGCCGAGAGGGCGTACGGGTTCCTCCGGGACACCCAGCGGGGCGACGGGTCGTGGCCGATGAAGTGGCAGGACGACCACGTCGCCGACGGCGACGTCGACTCCAACTTCTGCGCGTACGTCGCGGTGGGCGTGTGGCACCACCACCTGGTGAGCGGCAGGCCCGGTTTCCTCGAGTCGATGTGGCCGACGGTGCGCCGGGCACTCGACCTGGTGTTGACGTTCCAGGGGCCCGAGGGGCAGATGTGGTGGGGCGCCGGTCCCGAGGGCTTCTGCGAGGAGGCGCTGGTCACCGGCTCGTCCAGCATCCACCACGCGCTGCGCTGCGGCGTCGCGATCGCCGAGGAGCTCGGCGGGAGCGCGCCGGACTGGGACGCCGCCCCCGACCGGTTGGGCCATGCGCTGCGCGCCCACCCCGAGCTCTTCACGCCCAAGGACGAGTTCTCCATGGACTGGTACTACCCGGTCCTGGCCGGCGTGATGGTGGGGGAGCAGGCGCAGGCGCGGCTCGACTCCCGGTGGGACGACTTCGTGGTGGACGGACTGGGCATCCGCTGCGTCGACCACCGGCCGTGGGTCACCGGGGCCGAGACGTGCGAGCTGGTGCTCGCCCTGGAGGCGGCCGGGCGACACGATCAGGCGCTCGCGCAGTTCACCAACATGCAGCACCTGCGGGACACCGACGGTTCCTACTGGACCGGACTCGTCTTCGCCGACGGCAAGCGGTGGCCGGTCGAGCTGAGTACCTGGACAGCGGCCGTCATGCTGCTGGCGGCGGACGCCCTCTCGCGCACCACCCCGGGCAACGAGATCTTCCGCTACGTCTCGCACCACACCATGCAGCGTCTGCAGTCCCAGCCGGGCGATCCGGCCGAGTGCGTGGCGGGCGAGGTCTGCCCACCCGCCGCCGTCGTGCGCTAGTCTGTGGCGACACCGCCGCTGGACACCTGTCTGATCAGGTGTCAGGCGGTGGGTCGACGCAGCGCACGAGGGAGAACGCATGGAATTCGGACTGACCCTGTTCACCAGTGACCGGGGCATCCGGCCGACCACGGCCGCCGTGGCCGCCGAACGCGCCGGGTTCTCCGCGTTCTACGTTCCCGAGCACACGCACATCCCGGTGCGGCGCGAGGCCGCGCACCCGGGTACCGGCGGCGCCGAGCTCCCCGACGAGCGGTACAGCCGCACCCTGGACCCGTGGGTCGCCCTCGGCGCCGCCGCGGCTGTCACGTCGACCATCCGTCTCGGGACCGCCGTGTCCATCCCGGTGGAGAGCGACCCCCTCACGCTGGCCAAGACCATCGCCTCGGTCGACCACCTCTCCGACGGGCGCACCGTGCTCGGCGTGGGGTACGGCTGGAATCTGGACGAGATGGCCGACCACAACGTGCCGCCGCAGCGTCGGCGCACCATGCTCCGCGAGTACCTCGAGGCCATGCGGGAGCTGTGGACGCACGACGAGGCCGAGTACCACGGAGAGTTCGTCGACTTCGGTCCCAGCTGGGCCTGGCCCAAGACCGCCCGCACGCCCGGCCCGCTCACCCTCGTGGGAGCGGCCGGCACCGAGAAGAACCTCAAGTGGATCTGCCGCAGCGCCGACGGCTGGATGACCACCCCGATCTCCCAGGACATCGCCGGCAGCGTACGGACCCTGCGGGAACTGTGGGCCGAGGCCGGCCGGGAGGGCGAGCCCTACATCGTCGTCCTCGACGGGAAACCGGATCACGAGAAGATCGACGCCTACCGCGAGCTCGGCGTCCACGAACTCGTCTACGGCACCCCGGACCGGACCGAGGACGAGGTCCTGGCCTACATCGACCGCCTCGCCGGCAAACTCGGCCTCGACGCCCTGGTCTGACGCGGGCGGGGCCACCGGGAGCGCCCCGCCGGGGTCATGCAGGCGGGCTCCCGTGATCGGAGCAGCCGGGCTCCCGGGAGCGCCCCACCGGGACTCCGCACGCCGGTACCGTCAGGGTATGGACACCAGCGCGCCCGCCGCCCCCGTCGTCGTCGTCACCGGAGCCGGGGGCGGCCTCGGGGCCGCCACCACCGCGCTCTACGCCTCCCGGGGCTGGCACGTCGTGGCCGTCGACCTCCAGGCGCCGCCCGGCGGTGACCGAATCACGCCCCTCGCCGCCGACGTCACCGACTCCGCCTCGCTCACCGCCCTGGCCGACCGGGTCCGACGCGAGCACGGCCGCCTCGACGCGCTCGTCACGTTCGCGGGCGTCCTCGGGATCGGGCCGCTGGCCGAGACCGATCCGGACCGGGTGCAGCAGGTCCTGGACGTCAACGTCATGGGCACCGTGCGCACCGTCCACGCCCTGTGGGACCTCCTCCGGGAGACCCGCGGGAGGGTAGTGCTCATCAGCTCCGAGACCGGCCCGCAGCACGGCATGCCGATGAACGGCGCCTACGCCATGAGCAAGCACGCGATCGAGGCCTACGGTGACGCGCTGCGGCGCGAGCTGATGTTCCTCGGCCTGGACGTCGTGCTCGTCCAACCGGGTCCGTTCCGCACCGGGATGACCGCCTCGATCCGGCGGCGCTTCCAGGAATCGACCGCCCCCGGTTCGCCGTTCGCCGCGATGGCCGCGGTGATGGGGGAGATGGCCGCCGGCGAGGACGACAAGGCCACCGACCCGTCCGTCCTCGCCGAGGCGGTGTGGACCGCCGGTACCACCGCGCGCCCCCGCCGCCGCTACGCCGTGCGATGGGACCTCGGCCGACGTCTCCTCGACCACCTGCCGGTGGCGGTCGTGGACAAGGCGCTCGTCCTGGCGCTGGGCGGGAAGATCAACGCCAAGAAGCTGGAGCTGCGCCGCGAGGCCGTCGACGCCCGCGCCGAGATGAGCGAGGTCGTCGAATGAGCAACCTCGACCCCGACCCGCCCGAGATCGAGTGCGAGGCCGGCGGTGCGCCGGGCGGGCCCCGTTCGGCAGAAGCGCAGCCCGGCGGGGCCGTCGTGGAGATCATCACCTCTCGCGAGGTGCCCCTGGGCGGGCCGCGGGCGATGACGGTCCGCCGGACGCTGCCGCAGCGCCAGCGCTCGCTCATCGGCGCCTTCTGCTTTGTCGACCACTACGGACCCGATGACGTCTCGGCCACCGGCGGCATGGACGTGCCCTCGCACCCGCACACCGGCCTGCAGACCGTGAGCTGGCTCTTCGAGGGCAGCGTCACCCATCACGACTCCGGGGACAACCATGCGGTGGTGCGCCCGGGGGAGGTCAACCTCATGACCTCCGGCGCCGGCATCTGCCACACCGAGGTCTCGACCCAGGACACCACCGTCCTGCACGGCGTGCAGCTGTGGACCGTGCTACCCGAGGAACACCGCGAGAGCAGCGGCCGCAGGTTCGATCACCACGTGCCCGACCCCGTCGGATTCGCCGGCGGATCGGCGCGGGTCTTCATGGGGTCCCTGCTGGGCTCGTCGTCGTCGGTCACCACCTACACCCCCCTCGTCGCCGCGGAGCTCCGGCTCGACCCCGGCGCCGAACTGCGACTGGACGTCGACCCGGCCTTCGAGCACGGGCTGCTCGTCGACTCCGGTGATCTGACCCTCGAGGGCGTCGACGTGGAGGTCAGCCACCTCGCGTACACCGGCGTCGGCGAGACCACCCTGACGATCCGCAACACCGGCACCACCGCCGGACGGGCGGTCCTCATCGGTGGCACCCCGTTCGAGGAGGACATCATCATGTGGTGGAACTTCATCGGCCGAACCCACGACGAGATCGCGGGCTACCGCGAGCAGTGGGAGGCCGGATCGGAGCGCTTCGGACGCGTGGACGGGTACATCGGCCACGACCCGCGGGGGCTGCCCCGGCTCCCCGCGCCCACCCTGCCCACCACCACCATCAAACCGCGGGTCAACCCGGACCCGCGCGCGCAGTCGACCCCGATGTGAGAGGACACCGCAGATGACCGAGTACACCGACAAGACCGGCGCGACCGTGACCGTGGACCGAGCCGAGTCCACCGAGGCGTTCGAGGTCCGGGACGCCTCCGGCGAGGTCGCCGGCCACGCCGACTTCCGCGACCACGCCGGCGAGCGCGTCTTCCACCACACCGTGGTCGACGAGCAGTTCGGTGGCCGGGGCATCGGCACCGCCCTCGTGCGCGGCGCGGTGGAGGCCACGCGCGAGGAGGGGGTCACCATCGTGCCGGTGTGTTCGATGGTGGAGGGTTTCCTCGGCAAGAACGCGGACGAGTTCGCCGGCGCGTACCGGGAGGCCACGGACGCCGACCGGGCGCGATTCGGCGGGGAGGACGGCTGACATGGGGGTCCCGCAGTTGGACCGCGCCCAGCGGGAGGTCTACAAGCGGTTCGTCCGCACCGCCGTCGCCTCGCGGGAGGCCTCCGGCGAGGCCGGGCTGGAGGAGTCGCTGCTCGAACTGGTCAACGTGCGCGTCTCGCAGCTCAACGGCTGCGCGGCCTGCCTGGCCACCCACGTGCCGGCGGCCCGCAAGGCCGGGGTCTCCCAGGACCGGCTCGACCTGCTGCCCGCGTGGCGGGAGATCGATGCGTTCGGTGACCCGGAGAGGGCGGCACTACGACTGGCCGAGACGCTGACCCGGCTGGACGACGCCGAGGAACGCGCCGCCGCGACCGCAGCCGCCGCCGACCACTTCTCCGACGAGCAGCTCTCGGCGCTCGAGTGGACGATCGTGCTGATCAACGCCTTCAACCGGGTGTCGATCGCCAGCCACCACCAGCCGAGGATCGAGGACTGACCCGGCCCGGCCGCGGTGCGGGGGTGCGCGGTCAGCTGGTGGCGACCGGGCGGTCAGCGGGTGGCGACCGGCACCATCGCCGCCCGGTCGGAGCGGACGATCTCCTTGCCGAACGGGAAGCACGTGACCGGGATGAGCTTGAGATTGGCCCACGCCAGGGGCAGGCCGATGATCGTCACCGCCTGCGCGACGGCGGTGGCGACGTGGCCGATCGCCAGCCACAGTCCGGCCACCAGGAACCAGATGACGTTGGCGACCGTGCTCACCCCGCCGGGACGGCCCCGGTCGACGACCTCCCGGCCGAACGGCCACAGCACGTAGGCGGCGATCCGGAAACTCGCGACCCCGAACGGGATCGTGATGATGAGGATGCAGGCGAGGATCCCGGCCAGCACATAGCCGAGGAACAGCCAGATGCCCGCGGTCAGCAGCCAGATGATGTTGAGGACGAGGGTCAACACTGCACGCATGGTGCCCACCCTATGCCGGAAGCGGAAGTGGCATCGCAGGGCTACGGTGGGCGGTGTGAGCGATAAGCCGAACGTGCAGACCCTCGGCGAGCTGCGCGCCGCCGGATACACCAGCCGCACCCTCCGGGAGGAGCTGCGCGAGAACCTGCTCGCGGCCCTGGCCGCCGGACGCGATCCGTGGCCCGGCATGCACGGCTTCGACACGACGGTGATCCCACAGGTCGAGCGGGCGATCATCGCCGGCCACGACATCGTCCTGCTCGGAGAACGCGGGCAGGGCAAGACCCGTCTGCTGCGCACGCTCGTCGGGTTGCTGGACGAGTGGTCGCCCGTCGTGGCCGGGTCCGAGCTGGGCGAGGACCCGCTCGCGCCGATCACCGAACCCACGCGCGAGCGGATCGCCCGTGAGGGGGATGCGCTGCCCGTACAGTGGCGCCACCGTGACGAGCGCTATGTGGAGAAGCTGTCCACCCCGGACACCTCCGTCGCCGACATGATCGGCGACGTCGATCCCATGAGGGTGGCCGAGGGCCGCCGACTGGGTGACCCGGAGACCATCCACTACGGGTTGGTGCCGCGCGCGAACCGCGGGATCGTGGCGCTCAACGAACTGCCCGACCTGGCCGAGAGGATCCAGGTGGCGTTGCTCAACGTCATGGAGGAGCGGGACGTCCAGATCCGCGGCTACGTCCTGCGTCTGCCGCTGGACGTGCTGGTGGTGGCCTCGGCCAACCCGGAGGACTACACCAACCGCGGACGGATCATCACCCCGCTCAAGGACCGGTTCGGCGCCGAGATCCGCACCCACTACCCGCTCGACCTGGCCGACGAGATCGAGGTCGTGCGGCAGGAAGCCGAGCTGACCGCCGAGGTGCCGGATCCGCTGATGGAACTGCTCGCCCGGTTCACGCGCGAGCTGCGCACCTCCGACTCGATCAACCAGGCCTCCGGCGTCTCCGCCCGCTTCGCCATCGCCGGCGCGGAGACCGTCGCGGCGGCGGCCCGACGGCGGGCGGCCGTGCGGGGTGCCGACGACCCGGGTGAGTCCGTGGCACGGCTCGTCGACGTGGACGCCGCCGTCGAGGTCCTGCGCGGCAAGATCGAGTTCGAGCCCGGCGAGGAGGGGCGCGAGACCGAGATCCTGCGGTACCTGCTGCGCATCGCCACGGTGGACGTCGTCCGCGGACTGTTCCGGGGGATCGACATGACCCCGCTGGTCGACGCGTTCGACGGGTCGGTGACCCTCACGACCGGCGCGAGCGTCACCGCCGCCGAATTCCTCGCCGCCCTGCCCGAGCTGTCCGAACCGGGGCTCTACGACGAGATCGCCGACAGGGTCGGGGCGTCCAACGTCGGCCAGCGGGCCGGCGGGATCGAACTGGCGCTGGAGGGGCTCTACCTCTCACGGCGTCTGTCCAAGGAGACCGGGGACGGCGCCGCCGTCTACGGCTGACACCATCGGCGGCTGCCGAGCGCCGCCGGAGCAGGAGGTGCGCGATGTCGCGACCAGAGCCCCGCGCCCGCTACGGGCGATACATCGGCGGGCCGGACCCGCTCGCGCCCCCGCTCGACCTGTCCGAGGCGCTCGACGCGGTCTCCGAGGGCGTCATGGCCGGGTACTCCCCGGAGCAGTCCATGCGGGAGTTCCTCCGCACCGGCGGCCGCGACCAGACGGGCCTCGACGAGCTGGCCGGACGCATCCAGCGTCGACGTCGCGAACTGCTGCAGCGGAACCACCTGGGCGGCACCCTCGAGGAGGTCTCCCGGCTGCTCGACGAGGCGCTGCTCGCCGAGCGGGGACAGCTCGCCCGCGACACCGCCATGGATCCCATGGACCGCACCCTGCGGGAGATGACCATCGAGAACCTGCCCGACTCGCCGGCCGCCGCGGTCGGGGAACTCAAGGACTACGACTGGGCCTCGTCCGACGCCCGCGAGGCGTACCGCCGCATCCAGGACCTCATGGGCGCCGAGGCGCTCGACGCCCGATTCGCCGGGATGAAACAGGCGCTGGAGAACGCGACCGACGCCGACCGGGCGGCGGTGTCGGAGATGCTGTCGGACCTGACCGAACTGCTCGACAAGCACGCCCGCGGAGAGGACACCCCCGAGGACTTCCGTGAGTTCATGGACAAGCACTCCGACGCGTTCCCGGAGCAGCCGAAGGACGTCGAGGAGCTGATCGACACCCTCGCCGAGCGTGCGGCCGCGGCCCAGCGGATGATGCGCTCGATGACCCCGGAGCAGCGGGAGGAGCTCATGGCCCTGTCGCAGCAGGCGTTCGGTTCGCCCGAGTTGATGGAGCAGCTGGGCCGGTTGGACGGGCTGCTGCAGTCCCTGCGTCCGGGCGAGGACTGGGACGGCTCGGAGGACTTCGAGGGCTCCGAGGGGCTGGGGATGTCCGAGGGGACCGCGGCCATGGCCGAACTCGGGGACCTCGACCGGCTGGCCGAACAGCTCTCCCGGAGCGACAGGTCCCCGCTGTCCGAACTCGACCTGGAGGCGGTGGCCCGCCATCTCGGTCGCGAGGCGGCGGTGTCCGTGCAGACGCTGTCGCGGCTCGAGCAGCAGATGCGCGAGTCCGGCTACCTCAGTCGCCGACCGGACGGGGACCTCCGACTCTCCCCGGCCGCGCTGCGCAAACTCGGGAGGTCACTGCTCCGCGACGCCGCACAGCGGTTGTCCGGCCGGACCGGTGCGCGCGAGACCAGGCTGTCGGGGGCCGCGGGGGAGCAGACGGGGTCGAGCCGGGCCTGGGAGTTCGGTGACGTCGAGTCCTGGGACGTGCCCAGGACCGTGGGCAATGCGATCTCCCGGATCGCCGCGGAGGGGGGCGAGACGGGTGCGGGGATCCGGCTCCTGCCCGAGGACATCGAGGTCAGGGAGACCGAAGCGCGAACCCAGGCCGCAGTGGCGCTGCTGGTGGACACGTCGTTCTCCATGGCCATGGAGGGGCGGTGGGTCCCGATGAAGCGTACGGCCCTGGCCCTCCACCACCTGGTGAGCACCCGTTTCCGGCAGGACCGGCTGCAGCTCATCTCGTTCGGCCGCTTCGCCCAGACCCGGACCGTGGAGGACCTGCTCTCCCTGGACGCGCAGTACGAGGCCGGCACGAACCTGCATCATGCGCTCCTGCTCGCCGGGCGGTACTTCCGTGAGCACCCGACGATGCAGCCGGTGTTGCTCATCGTCACCGACGGCGAACCCACCGCTCACCTGCTCAGCGGCGGGGAGCCGTGGTTCGCCTACCCGCCGGACCCCGACACCATCCGGATCACTGTCGACGAGTTGGACCGGGTCGCCCGCACCGGGGCTCAGACGACCTTCTTCCGGCTGGGCGACGACCCGGGTCTGTCCCGGTTCCTCGACGCGCTGGCCCGGAGGGTCGACGGCACGGTGGTGGCGCCGGACGTCGACGACCTGGGCGCGGCCGTGGTCGGGCGGTTCTTGCACTCACGGCGCGGTCGGCCCTCGCCCGGCGACCCGTGGAGCGCCGGCGGCCGCTGGGCGGTGTGACCCACCCCGCCGCTGCCCCGACCGCCAGACTCGGGCACCCCGCAACCGCGAGATCCGCTACTCCGAATCCGGATCCGCTACTCGTATCGGGGGAGCGGATCCGGATTCCGGGTAGCGGATGCGGGGCGGTTGGGGGCTCAGGGCATCGGCGCGCCGACCTCGCCGGAGTCGCGGCGCAGCACGCGCAGCGAGTCCACGGCCCGGACCTCGGTGAACTGGCCCGACTCGAGCGCGCGGCAGTAGATCTCGTACGGGGGACGGCCACCGTCCTCCGGGTTCGGGAACACGTCGTGGATGAGCAGCGCCCCGCCGATCTCCACCCACGGGGCCCAGCCCTCGTAGTCGGCCTGCGCCGCCTCGGAGGAGTGGCCTCCGTCGATGAAGACGAACGACGCGGGCCTGCCCCAGACGCGTGCAACCTGGGTCGACGTGCCCACCGCGGCGGTCACCACGTCGTCGAGCCGGGCGTCCCACATGGTGTGGCGGAACGCGCCGAGTGTCTCCAGGCGGCCGGTGTGCGCGTCCACCAGCGAGGTGTCGTGGTACTCCCAGCCGGGCTGGTGCTCCTCGGAACCGCGGTGGTGGTCCACGGTGACGATGCTGCCGCCGGTCACGCGGGCGGCCGCGCCGAGGAACACGGTGGAGCGGCCGCAGTAGGTGCCGATCTCCACGCCCACACCGTCGCCCAGGAACTCGCAGGCGATGTCGTACAAGGTGATGCCCTCCTCCAGCGGCATGAAGCCGGGGGCGGCGAGCGCTACGGCGAGCAGCGCGGGTTCGATCTCGGGTGCGGTCATGGGTTTCAACCTAGCGCCCGCCCCTCAGCCCTCGGCGCGGCGGGCGGCCTTGCGGGCACGCGCCACGTGCGGGCCCACCACGTTGCCGAGTTTGGTCCCGTTGGGCCAACCCGCGTAGTAGCAGAGGAACACCACGATCTCCTCCAGTTCCTCGGGCGTCAGCTCGTCGTTGCCGAGCGCCGCCCCCACCTGGATGTCCGCGATGTCGGTGTTGCCCTGGGCCGTCAGCGCCCCCAGGAGCAGCAACCGGCGATCGCGGTGACTCAGGCCCGGGCGGGACCAGATCCTGCCGAACAGGTGGTCCGCGGTCTCGGCGAAGTAATCACCCGGCCCGTCGGACATCTCGAAGCCGTACACCTCGGTCATCATGGCCAGACCGTGCTCGCGCTCCGGGCTCATCCCGGCGTCCGCGGCGTCGCTCATCGGTTCTCCTCGTCGTCGTCGTCGTGGTCGTCGTCGTGGTCTCGTCCGGTCCCGCCCGCATCGCCGGACACACCGCCCGCCGCACGGACGTCCGCGCAGCGGGCGAGCTCACCCGGCCCGACACCGAACCCGGTGCCCAGGTCGCGCAGCGCGATGGTGCCCAGGGGCAGGTCCACACCCAGCCGGTCGGCCAGTCCCAGGGCGAGGGACAGGTCCTTCTCGCCCAGGCCACGGACGTGGGTGAACACGCCGTGCCAGAAGTCGTCGGCCGCGATCGGCGCGGTGGTGTCCCGCAGCATCACGGCCCCGGCGCCGCCGGTGATGGCGTCGGTGTGGCGGACCACCCGGCCCAGCTTGGTGATGTCGATGCCCGCGGCCTCGGCCAGCCGGGAGGCCTCGGCGGTGGCGGTGAACGAGATGAAGTGCAGGAGGTTGCGGGCCAGTTTCATCCGCGTGCCCGCACCCACTTCCCCGGCGTGCACGGGCATGCCCGCCCACAGCGCGAACACCGGCTTGCACGCCTCGTAGACCTCGCGCGGCGCACCGACCATCACGGCGAGCTGACCCGATTCCGCCCCCTGCGCGCCACCCGACACCGGCGCGTCCACCAGGTGGACCCCGGCGGCCGCACACACCTCGGCCAGCTCAACAGCCGTCGAGTCGGCGATGGTGGAGTGGACCGCGATCACGGTCCCCGGTGCGGCGGTGCGCAGGATCCCCTCGGGTCCGTCGACGACGTCACGCACCTGGGCGTCGTCCAGCACCGTCACCGACACCAGGCGCGCCGTGCGGGCGACCTCGGCGCCGGTGGCGGCGGCGGTGGCGCCCTCGACGACGAACGGCTCGGTCGTCTCCGGGCGCACGTCGCACACCACGAGCCCGCCCGGCCAGGCCAGGAGGCGCTTCGCGATCGGCGCACCCATGTTGCCCAGGCCGATGAACCCGACCGGGGCGGGGGAGTCGCCGGGACCGCCGGGGCCGATCCCGGGTGCGGGGTCCTGTTCGGGGGCCGGGGCCGGGTCGCTCGTGATCGGATGTCCGCTCATGACCGGATGATCTGTCCGCCGTCGACGTTGAAGATCTGCCCGGTGATCCACGACGCCTCGTCCGACAGCAGGAACAGCAGCATCCCCACCAGGTCCTCCGGCTGACCCATGCGCTTGATGGGCAGCTTGTCGACCATCTCCTTGACGATCGACTGCGGGGTCGAGGAGCGGTTGGCCTCGGTGTCGATCGGCCCGGGAGCGATGGCGTTGATGCGGATGTTCGAGCCGCCCAGCTCGGTGGCGAGTTGCTGGGTGAGGCCGTTGACGCCGACCTTGGCCAGGCCGTAGAAGCCCGAGTACAGCCACGCCGCGGTGGAGGACTGGTTGACGATCGCGCCACCGCCGGCGGCGGCCATCTTCTCCCAGCAGGCGCGGACCATGAGCAGCTGACCGTTGAGGTTCACCGACATGAACTTCTCGTAGTAGTCCCACGGCACGGTGATGAGGAAGTCGAGCTTCATGCCGCCGAAGATCGCGGCGTTGTTGACCAGGATGTCCAGGCGGCCGAACTCCTCGACTGCGGCCTCGGCGCAGGCGTTGGCCGAGTCGGGGTCGGAGACGTCCGTGTGCCGGAAGACCGCCCGGCCGCCCGCGGCGACGATGTCCGCGGCGACGCGCTCCCCGTTCTCGGTCGACACGTCGGCGACCACCACGTTCGCGCCCTCGGCCGCGAGGGCCTTGGCGTACTCCTCGCCGATGCCGCCGGCGGCTCCGGTCACGATGGCGGTCCTACCGTCGAAACGTCCCATGTCGTGTGTCTCTTCCTGTCGGCGTGGTGATGCTGGATGGGGTGGTGCTGGTGAGTGGTGTGGGGCCAGGTGCCGGGCCAGTGGTGCCGGGTGCCCGGGCTCTCCGGTGCTGTCCGGGGCCTCAGGCCGGGGTGGCGACGGACTTGATCTCGAGGTACTCCTCGAAGCCCTCGCGGCCCATCTCGCGGCCGATGCCCGACTGCTTGTACCCGCCGAACGGCACGTCGGCGCCGTACCACTGGCCGCCGTTGACGCCGAGGGTGCCGGTGCGGATGCCGGCCACGACCTTCTCGATCCGCTCGGGGTCGGTGCCCCACACGGCTCCGGACAGTCCGTAGGGGGAGTCGTTGGCGATCCGGATCGCATCGGAATCGCCATCGTGGGGGATGACCACCAGGACGGGGCCGAAGATCTCCTCCTGTGCCACCCGCGCCGAGTTGTCGAGACCGGAGATGAGGGTCGGCTCCACCCAGAACCCGCGCTCCATGCCCTCGCCGGTGGGGCGGCCGCCACCGATCTCGATGGTGCCGCCTTCCTGGCGCGCCAGGGCGATGTAACCCTCGATGCGCTCGCGCTGGACGGCGGAGATGACCGGGCCGCAGAAGGCACCCGGGTCGTTGGGGTCCTTCGGGGCGAACGCCGCCATGGCGCCCTTGGCCGCCTCGACCGCCTCGTCGTACCTCTCGCGGGGCACGACGAGGCGGGTGGTCAGTGCGCAGCCCTGTCCGGCGTGCGTACACGCGTTGAGGGCCGTCATGAAGCACGCCGAGTTCAGGTCGGCGTCGTCCAGCACAACGGCGGCGGACTTGCCGCCGAGCTCGAGGAAGACCTTCTTCAGCGTCTCGGCGGCGGCGGCCATGATCTTCTTGCCGGTCGCGGTGGATCCGGTGAAGGAGACCAGGTCGACGCGCGGGTCGGTGGTCAGCTGTTCGCCGAGGCCGTGGTCGGACGACGAGACCACGTTGAGTACGCCGGCGGGGATGTCCGTCTCCTCGGCGGCGATCCGGGCCACGGCCGCGGCGATGAGCGGGGTGTCGGGGGCGGGCTTGAGCACCACGGTGCAGCCGGCGGCCAGCGCGGGGCCGATCTTGGCGAAGTTGATCTGGTTGGGGAAGTTCCACGGGGTGATGGCGCCGACCACGCCGACCGCCTCGCGCCGGGTCGAGCGGTTGGAGCGCACGCCCATGATCTCGGACTCCCCGAGCTCGGTGACCCACTCGTAGGCCTCCACCAGGTCGGCGAGCCAGCCCAGGTCCGCGACGGGCCCCTCCAGCTGGGGGCCGGTCGTGAACATGTGGGGCGCGCCGACCTCGGCGATGGTCAGTGCCCGCAGCTCCTCGATGTGTCCCTGAAGTGCATCGCGGAGCTGGCGCAGGCACCGCGCACGGAACGCGTGGTCCCAGGACCAGTCGGTGGTGTCGAACGCGGTGCGCGCGGCGGCGATGGCCGCGTCCATGTCCTCGCGCCCGGCGTCGGCGGCCCGGCCGATGACCTCCTCGGTGGCCGGGTTGAGGACGTCGAACGTGGCGCCCCCGGTCGCGGGTCGCAGCTCACCGCCGATCAGCAGGGGGGCGGTGTCGGTGATGCTCGTCGTCACTTCGGAGCCTTCCGTCGCGGTGGATCGATCCAGAATGGGTGGACAGCTGTCTAGACGATAGTCCGGACGGTGGTGTACTGTCCAGACACATGTCCAGTGATCTTCGGTTCGAATCGACGCGGCGCAGGCTCAACGGCCAGCAGGCCGAGACCGTCGACCGCCTGACCAGCGCGGCGGTCGAGGTGCTGCGGGAGAAGGGTCCCGGGGGCCTGGCCGTCCGTGCCGTGGCCGCCAGGGCCGGCGTCGCACCGGCGACCGCCTACACGTACTTCTCCTCCAAGGGCCACCTCATCGCGGAGGTGTTCTGGCGCCGTCTGGACGACCACGTGACCGAGGCCGCCGACGGTGGCTCCACCGCAGACCGGGTGGTCGCCGTGTTGCGCGACGTCGCGCTCCTCCTCGCCGACGAACCGGAACTGTCGTCGGCCGTCACCGCCGCCCTGTTGGGCGACGACCCCGAGGTCTCCCACCTGCGGGTCCGGATCGGTGCCGACATCCGGCGTCGCCTCGTGGCGGCGTTGGGGGACCGGAACGACGACGAGGTGGTCCAGGCGCTGGAGATGGTCTACGCCGGGGCACTCGTCCGGGCGGGCATGGGCTACGGCTCCTACTCGGACATGGCAGACGCGATCGAATCCGCAGCACGACTGATCCTGAGGTGACCCCTGAGATGACCACCGCGACGCCCGCTCCGCTCGTGTTCAGCCCGTACGACTACGCGGTGCACGAGGATCCCTACCCGTTCTACGCCCGTCTCCGCGCCGAGGCGCCCGTCTACCACAACCCGGACCTCGACTTCTGGGCGCTGAGCAGGCACGCGGACGTCCGCGAGGCGTTCCGCGCGCCGGACGTGTTCTCCAACGCCATGGGGGTCTCGCTGGACCCCGCCGCGTACGGGCCGCACGCCTACAAGACGATGTCCTTCCTCGCGATGGACGATCCCCGCCACGCCCGCCTGCGCAAACTGGTGAGCAAGGGGTTCACCTCCAGGCGCGTGGACGCCCTGTCCGACGGGATCTCGAGGATCTCGCGGCAGTACTGGGACGAGTGCCTGGCACGGTCCCGAGACGGGGAGACCATCGACTTCGTCGACGACTACGCGGGCAAGCTGCCCATGGACGTCATCTCGGATCTCATGGGCGTACCGGAGGTCGACCGGGCCGAACTGCGTCGGCTGGCCGACCTCGTCATGCACCGCGAGGAGGGCGTGCAGGACGTGCCGGAGGACTCCATGGTGGCCGCGCTCGACCTCATCACCTACTACCAGGGGATGGTCGCCGAGCGTCGTACCGCCCGGACCGAGGACCTCACCTCCGCACTGCTCGATGCCGAGATCGACGGCGAGAAGCTGGACGACGACGAGATCCTGTCCTTCCTGTTCCTCATGGTGGTGGCCGGCAACGAGACCACGACCAAGCTTCTGGCCAACGCCCTGTTCTGGGGCCACGAGTACCCCGGCCAGTCGCGGGCCGTGCTCGACGATCCCGCCCTGGCGCCGGCCTGGGTTGAGGAGACGCTGCGCTTCGACACCTCGAGTCAGATGGTCCTGCGTACCACCACCGAGCCCGCCACGGTCCAGGGTGTCACCATCCCCGCCGACCAGAAGGTCCTGTTGCTCATCGGGTCCGCGAACCGCGACGAGGAGGTCTTCGACCGCGGCGACGCCTTCGATCTCGCGCGGGACACCACGGCGAGCCTGAGTTTCGGTCAGGGACCCCACTTCTGTCTGGGGGCGCACCTCGCCCGGCTCGAGGGCCGCATCGCGCTGGACATGATCGCCCGCACGATCACCGGCTACGAACTGCTCCCCGGGGCCGAGCGCGTCCACTCCTCCAACGTCCGCGGCTTCGCCCATCTGCCCATGCGGGTCGAGGTGGCGCGCTGATGAGCCTGCGGTTCCCGTCCCACCCGGACGCCTCCGAACGTCCAGCCCTGGTCACCGGCGCCTCCTCGGGCATCGGCCGCGCGAGTGCCGAGTCCCTCGCGGCACTCGGGCACCCGGTCGTCGTGGGCGCGCGCCGCGCGGATCGGCTCGACGACCTGGTGCGCACCATCCGCGAGGCCGGGGGCGAGGCCACGGCCCGGGAGGTCGACGTCACCGACGCCGACTCCGTCGCCGGGTTCGTCGCCGCGGCTGCCGATGCGTACGGCCCCGCAGAGGTGCTGGTCTCCAGCGCGGGGAGCCTGAAGATGGCGCGGGTCTGGGAGATGGACCCGGACGACTTCGCCGCCCAAATCGACATCCACCTGCTCGCCGTCCACCGCCTGCTGCACGCGGTACTGCCCGGCATGATCGACCGCCGCCGCGGGGACGTCGTGCTCATCGGCTCCGACGTGGCCTACACGGCCCGGCCGCGCTCCGGCGCGTACGTGGCGGCCAAGGCCGGACTGGAGACCATGGCCAAGCAGGCCCGCCGGGAGCTCGAGGGCACCGGGGTGCGGCTCGGCGTGGTCCGGCCCGGTCCGGTGATGACCGAGATGGGCACGGACTTCGACCAGGACACGGCCGAGGCCGTCATCAACGAATGGGTGAGGCACGGATTCGGTCGTCATCCCCGGATGTGCAAACCCGCCGACCTCGCGCGCGGGGTCACCGCCATGGTGTCCATGCCCCGCGGCGCCCAGATCACCGAGCTGGAGATCCAGCCGGAGGCCCCCATCGAGGAGGACTACTCGTGACCAGCATCGACAGTTCCACAGACGAGCCCACCGACTTCTCGGGCCTGGACGAGCCGCAGCGCGTGTCCGGCGGAGAGGGCGAACTCGGCCACATGGACGAGCTACGCACCGACCCGATCAGCCTGTTCTGGCGGGTCCGACAGGAGTGCGGCGACCTGGGCGTGTTCCGGATCGCCGACCGCGACATCTGCCTGGCCTCGGGTGCCGCCGCGAACGAGGCGTTCTTCCGGGCGCCCGACGAGGCGCTGGACCAGGCGGCCGCCTACCCCTTCATGACCCCGGTGTTCGGTGAGGGCGTCGTCTTCGACGCCAGCCCCGAGCGCCGCTCGGAGATGCTCCACAACACCGCGCTGCGCGGTGACCACATGCGCCAGCACGCCGTCACCATCCCGCACGAGGTCCAGCGCATGGTGGCCGAGTGGGGCGACGAGGGCGAGATCGACCTGCTCGAGTGGTTCTCCGAACTCACCATCTACACCTCGTCGGCGTGCCTCATCGGCCCCAAGTTCCGCGAGCAGCTCGATTCCCGGTTCGCCCACCTGTACCACGACCTGGAACAGGGGACCGACCCCCACGCCTACATCGACGCCTACGCCGACATCCCCGCGTTCCGCAAGCGTGACGAGGCCCGCGCCGGGCTGGTCGAGCTCGTCTCCGCGATCATGGACGACCGCGTCGCCAACCCGCCCGCCGACAAGGAGGACCGGGACCTGCTCGACGTGCTGGTCTCGGTGAAGAACGACGACGGCACGCACCGGTTCACCCCGGACGAGGTCACCGGCATCTTCATCTCGATGATGTTCGCCGGGCACCACACGACCTCGGGGACGAGCGCCTGGATGCTCATCGAACTGCTCAAGCATCCCGAGTACCTCTCGCAGGTCGTGGCGGAACTCGACGAGGTGTACGCGGACGGGGCCGAGTACAGCTTCGGCGCACTGCGCCAGATGCCCAAGGTGGAGAACGCCCTCAAGGAGACGCTGCGGCTCCACCCGCCGCTCATCATCCTCATGCGCGTCGCCCAGGAGGACGTGCGGATCGGGGACTACGTCGTCCACGCCGGCCAGACCGTCGCCGCCTCGCCGGCGGTGTCCAACCGGCTGCCGGAGGACTTTCCCGACGCGGACGCGTTCGACCCGGACCGGTACGCGGAACCGCGGCAGGAGGACATCGTCAACCGCTGGACCTGGATCCCCTTCGGCGCCGGCAGGCACCGCTGCGTGGGCGCGGCGTTCGCCCAGCTGCAGATCAAGGCCATCTTCTCGGTCCTGTTGCGGGAGTTCGAGTTCGAGCTCGCCCAGCCGGCGGAGAGCTACCACAACGACCACTCGAAGATGGTCGTCCAGCTGGCCCAGCCGTGCACCGTCCGCTACCGGAGGAGGCGGCGCTGATGGGCGGGGAGTCGCCGATGCGGGTCGAGGTCGACTTCGACCTGTGCCAGGCCCACGCCGAGTGTCAGGCCGAGGCGCCCGAATGGTTCACGGTGCCCAAGGGGCCCGAGGCGAAGGTACGGGCCAAGCGGGGCCGGATACCCGACAGCCAACTCGAGGCCGTCAAGGCCGCCGTCAAGTACTGCCCGACACAGGCACTGCGCCTGGTCGACACCCCAGACCCCACGCAAGAGAGCCCCAGGAGTGAGTGACGTGACCCGATACGACCGCGCCGAGATCGCCGAGTTCGTGGAGCGCTGGATCGAGGCCAACGCGGAGTGCGAGCGGAACAAGGACTGGACGCCGCTGGCCGACTTCTACGCCGAGGACGCCACCTACGGGTGGAACTACGGCACCAAGGACGACTTCATGGCGGTCGGCCGGGACGAGATCCGCGACATCGCGCTCGGGCAGGAGATGGCCGGACTCGACGGCTGGGAGTACCCGTACATCCGCACGATCATCGACCCGGAGACCGGGGACGTGTTGTGCCTGTGGAAGCAGATCGCGCGCGACACGGTCGACCCCAAGACGGGCGAGCCGTACGAGGTCCACGGTCTGGGCGGATCGTGGTTCCTCTACAACGGGAACCAGCAGTGGGCGTGGCACCGCGACTTCTTCGACTTCGGCAACGTCGTCGACCTGTTCATGCGCATGTACGAGGCCGACGCACTCACCGATTCCATGAAGCAGCGGTTCGAGGCGGCCGGCGACAAGCCGGCGGGGTGGTACCGCATCGAGGACAGCCCGGCCCCGCTGTGGCCGGTCTCCTCCCCGGAGGAGGTCTGAGTCCCGTGAGCATCTCCCCGCCGCCCGATCCCCTGGACGCCCTCGACCACGCCACGCTCGCCCGGCTCCTGCCCGACCTGCTGCTCATCGGCCAGCTCATCGACCGGGCCGGCATGCCGGCCCTGCTCGGCGAGTTCGGCGTCGACGGCATGAGGGACGTGGCGATCGAGGAGTGGCAGGCCGCCAGTCCCCACTACGCCCGCCGCATGAAGGACGCACTGTCGATCACCGGCGACGGGGTCGCCGAGATCTTCAAGGGCTTCCAACTGGACGTCGGCGCCCCGCCGGAGTTCATGGACTTCCGGTACTCGGTGACCGACCACGACAACGGTGAGTTCTGGCTGGACCACTGCGGCGCCCTCATGGACGTCGAGCCGATGGGGGACCGGCTGGTCACCACCATGTGCCACGACATCGAGGACCCCACCTTTCCCGCCACCGCGCTGGCCACCAACCCGCTCGCGGTCGTCGAACCCATCCACCGCCCGCCCCGCGCCCCGGAGGGCCGCACCCCGCACTGCCACTGGCGGGTGCGGATCGACCCGGACGGCGAGCCGTTCCCGGTGCCCGGACCCGCGCTCGAGTCCGCGTCCAGCCGGATCATCGGCTTCCGGTTCGACCCCCCGGCGCCCCGGGACACCGCCGGCGAGGGCCCGCGCGACGACTACGCGGGACCACTGCTGACCGACCTGGTCTTCACCGAGTTCACCTCCGCCGCACTCATCCGGATCACCCGCGAGGTCTATCTCCAGATGCACCTGCTCGCCGTCGGTTTCCACCAGTCGGTGCGGCGTCGGTCGGACACCGAGACCGCCGACCGGCTCCTCGCCTATCAGGCCACCGGCATCGCCGGTGTCGCGGCGGGACGGATCCGCGAGGTCCTGGGCGTGGGCCCCGACACGCTCGGCCTCGCCACCGTGCTCGATCTGCACCCGATGGCGGGGCCGACCGCCTACACCGGCTACTCATCGGAGGTGTCCGCGGACGGTACCGAGCTGAAAGTCCGCTGGGACACCGCCGCCGACGGGTTCGCCGACGACACCTGGCTCCCGCTGCTCGCCCGCGACGGACTCCGGCCCCTCGCCGCCGCCGCGCAGGCCGTCGACCCGCACTGGACCGTGGAGCGAGTCCCGACGGACGGCTCGCACGTGGAGGCGGTCCTGCGGTTGGGCGACGAGCCGGCCACGGAGGGCGAGGAGGTCGCCGTCACCCGCATCAGCACCGGCGCGGCGTTCACCTTCGGACCCACCCGCACCCCGCTCCCCATCACCCCCGTCTGAACCGACCCCACCCGACGAGTCCGCTCCACCCGAGTAGCCCGCCCCGGAGGACCCCGCAATGGCACACACCCTGGCAGATCTCTTCGAGCACGCGGTCGACGCGTACGGACGCGACCGGCTCGCGGTGGTGGAGGACGACCGCCGGCTCACGTACGCGGACCTGGAGGCCGAGGCCAATCGGTGGGCGGACGGGCTGGCCTCCCGGGGGGTGGGTCCCGGCGATCACGTGGCGATCCACCTGCGCAACGGGGTGGACTGCATCGCGCTGTTCCTCGGCGTCCTCAAGCTCCGCGCCGTGGCCGTCAGCATCAACTACCGCTACGCGGGATCCGAGCTGGGGTACCTGTACGACTACTCCGACTCCTGCGCCCTGGTCTTCCATCGCGAGTTCACCCCGGCGGTGGCGGGTGCGGTCGGGGACGCGGAGCGGCTGCGTCACCTCATCGTGGTCGAGGACGGATCCGGGGCGGGGGAGCTGCCGTCCGGCACGCTCGACGCCCGGGAGCTCCTCGCCGCGGCCTCGCCGGACCGGGCACCGGCTGAACGCAGTGCGGACGACCTGTTCCTCGTCTTCACGGGCGGTACCACCGGCAAGCCGAAGGGCGTGATGTGGCGGCAGGAGGACCTGTGGCGCAGCCTCGGCGGCGGCAGTGATTACTACACCGGGGAGCCGGTGCCCGACGAGTACCACCAGTCCCGTGCCGGACTGGGCGGGGACCCCGCACGCTATCTCGTGCTGCTCCCGCTCATCCACACCTCCGGGCTCATGCCCTCGTTCACCGCGCTGTTCTCCGGGGGCACGTGCCACTACCTGCCGCACTTCCGGGCGGACGACGTGCTCGAGGAGATCGAGAGCGAGAAGATCCAGATCGTCGTCCTCGCCGGCGACGCCATGGTGCGGCCGATGCTCGAACGGATGCGCAACACCGGTGCCGACACCTCGAGCGTGTTCATGGTCAGCTCCGGTGCGGCCTTGTTCTCGCCGTCGGTCAAGGCCGAACTCTTCGAGCTACGCCCCGATCTCATGATCATGGACGCGTTCGGGTCGTCCGAGAGCGGCTTCGGCGGCCTGGGAGTCGTGACGAGGGCGAACGTCGACGACGGGTCCCTGTTCGCAGACCACGGCCCCCGCATCCCCCGGGGCAGCGGCCTGCAACTGGTGGACGACTTCGACGAGCCGCTGCCCGACGACTCCACCGAGATCGGCTGGATCGTCAAGGCCGGCTACCAGCCCAGTGGCTACTACAAGGACGCCGCCAAGTCGGCGGAGACGTTCCGCGAGATCGCCGGGACCCGGCGGGTCTTCACCGGCGATCGCGGCAGGTACGACGGCCCGGACACGATCATCATGCTCGGCCGGGGCAGCCAGGTGATCAACTCCGGTGGCGAGAAGATCTTCGCCGAGGAGGTCGAGTCGGCGCTCAAGGCCGCCGAGGGCGTGCAGGACGCCGTGGCGCTGGGCGTGCCCGACGAGCGGTTCGGCCACCGGGTCGGGGCGGTGCTCCAGTGGGATGACGGCCACACCGGGGATTTCGCAGCCCTGGAGGAGGCGCTGCGCGCGACCCTGGCAGGGTTCAAGATCCCGGTCGCGTTCTGGGTCGTCGACAAGGTGGAGCGGCACCCCAGCAGCAAGACGGACTACGGGTGGGCCAAGCGGACCCTCGCCGCCCGTGGACCAGACCACGACCGCCGGCAGTGACCGCGCTCCACCTGGGCGGGCGGGCGTACGCCGTCACCGGATCCTCTCGCGGGATCGGGGCCGCGGTGGCCGAGGACCTGGCGGCCCGCGGCGCCGACGTCGTGCTCAACGGCCGGGATCCACGGGCGCTGGCCGAGCACGTCGACGACCTCGCGGCACGGTCGACCGGCCGGATCCGCGGCGTCGCCGGGTCGGCGCACGAGCCCGCCGTCGCCGAGGAGCTGCTCGCCCGGGCGAGGGAGGGGGACTCGGTCGTGGGCGGGCTCATCACGTGCGCCGGGGTGCCCGAACCGGCGGGGTCGTCGATGCTCACGGTGTCCCACGCCGACTTCGCCGACCTCATCGACGCCCACCTGGGCACTGTGTTCGCCCCGTGTCGCGTCTTCGCGCCACACCTGGTGGAGGCGGGAACGGGTGCGATCGTCACCACGTCGTCGTTCGCCTGGAAGGGCGACTACGGCGGGACCGGCTACCCGGCCGGCAAGGGCGCCGTCACCTCACTCACCATGGCGATCGCGGCGGAACTGGCCGAGCACGGGGTCCGGGCGAACGTCGTGTGCCCCGGCGCGCGCACCCGTCTGTCCAGTGGGGGGGCCTACGAGGAGCAGATCCGGGACCTGGGGCGCCGGGGAATGCTCGACGAGCTGAGTGTGGCCGGGGCACTGGACCCGGCGGGCCCGGAGTACGTCGCACCCCTCTACACCTATCTCGTCTCCGACCTCTCCGCGGGGATCACCGGGGGAGTCTTCGCCGGATCGGGCGGCTTCGTCGGACGATTCCCCACGCCGGAGGCGCAGATCCTGGCGTACCGCGATTTCCACTCGCATGCGCCGTGGACGCCCGAGGAGATCGACGGCCTCCTCCGGACGTGAGCCGCCTCGGGACCCGCGTCGCGTGGCGGCCGCCCGCGGACCGCGCACCGGACGGGGACGACCACCTCGTCGTCGTCGCCCGTCCTCGCACGCCCCGGACGGCGTCCACCGTCAGCGCAGTGCGTCCTCGCGGAACTCACCGGGGAAGTCCACCGACGGACCGTTGTCGACCTCGCCGCGGCGCAGCTCCACCCGCCTGATCTTGCCGGAGATTGTCTTGGGCAGGTCGGTGAACTGCAGGCGCCGGACCCGCTTGTAGCCGGCCAGGTGGGTGCGCGAGTACTCGAAGATCTCGCGCGCCGTGGCCTCGGTGGGCTCCCAGCCGCCGGCCAGGACGACGAAGGCCTTGGGCACGCTCAGCCGCACCGGGTCAGGGGAGGGGACGACGGCGGCCTCGGCGACGGCCGGGTGCTCGAGCAGCACCGATTCCAGCTCGAACGGCGAGATCCGGTAGTCGGAGGACTTGAACACGTCGTCGGTGCGCCCGACGTAGGTGATGTAACCCTCCGCGTCCCGGGACCCCACGTCACCGGTGTGGTAGAAGCCGTCCGCGTAGGCGGCGTCGGTGCGCTCGGCATCACCGTGGTAACCGACCATCAGTCCCAGCGGGCGGGGATCGAGGCTCAGGCAGATCTCGCCCTCCGCGCCGTCGCCGGCGACCTCCTGCCCGGTGGCCGGGTCGACCAGCACCACGTCGAAGCCGGGGCACGGCCGGCCCATCGAGCCGTCCTTGATGGGCTGGCCCGGGGTGTTGGCGATCTGCACGGTGGTCTCGGTCTGGCCGAACCCGTCGCGGATCGTCACCCCCCACGCGTCCCGGACCCGGCCGATGACCTCGGGGTTGAGCGGCTCGCCCGCGCCCACCGCCAGGCGGGGCGGGACCTGCAGCTGGGTCAGGTCGGCCTGGATGAGCATCCGCCACACGGTCGGGGGGCAGCACAGGCTCGTCACGCCGCAGCGGTCCATCTCGCGCATCATCGCCGCGGCGTCGAAGCGCGAGTAGTTGTAGATGAACACGCACGACCCGGCGATCCACGGGGTGAAGACGTTCGACCAGGCGTGCTTGGCCCAGCCGGGGGAGGAGACGTTGAGGTGGACGTCGCCGGGCTGGAGGCCGATCCAGTACATGGTCGACAGGTGACCCGCCGGGTAGGAGGCGTGCGTGTGCTCGACGAGCTTGGGCTTGCTGGTGGTGCCGGAGGTGAAGTACAGGAGCAGGGTGTCGTCGGCGTGGGTGGTGTGGGTCGGTTCGAAGTCGGGGGAGGCGTCCATCGCTCCGGCCAGGTCGGTCCAGCCCTCCGGCGCGCCACCCCGCTCGTCCCCGCCGACCGAGATGCGCTGGTAGTCACCGGAGATGTCGGCGAAGCGCTCGGCCAGCTCGCCGCGCGCGATGACGTGCTTGATGCCGCCGCGCGCGATGCGGTCCCGCAGGTCGCCCTCGGCGAGCAGCGTGGTGGCCGGGATGACCACGGCACCGAGCTTGATCACCGCCAGCATGACGTCCCAGAGCTCGACCTGGTTGGCGAGCATGAGCAGGATGCGGTCACCGGGCTCGACCCCCCGCTCCCGCAACCAGTTGGCCGTGCGGTCGGATCGGATCCGCACCTCGTCGAACGAGTACTTGGCCTCCGTGGGTGCACCGCCGCCGTCGTTCTCCTCGACGATCCACAGGGCGGGGTCGTCGTTGCCCTCGGCCTGGACGTCGAACCAGTTCAGGGCCCAGTTCCACTCGTCGAGTTCGGGCCAGGCGAATCCGTCCCGCGCGGCGTCGTAGTCCAGCGCGTGTGCCTGGAGGAAGTCGCGGGCGGCGCGGAACCGGACGGTGGCCTCGGTGGGCAGCGGGGGCATGGATGCTCCTGTCGACGGAACGTATGAGTGAGTCAGCTCACAGTAAGGCTGCCGCGAGGGCTGGCGGTACACCCGAAAGGGGAGGGTCCGGGGTCGACCGGGGCCCGGCTATGGATTACTAGGAGTTGCAAGTATATGGTGATGGGCATCACGGGACAGGGGTGAGCGGGCGAGAACAGCGCGCCGCCCCACTGAGGAAGGGACGTTCATGTCGGATCTCAGGCAGGTCGAGCACTACATCAACGGCGCGCGCGTCGCGGCCACGGGCGGACGCACCCAGGAGGTGCTCAACCCCAGCACGGGTAAGGCGCAGGCGGTCGTGCCGCTGGCCACGACGGCCGAGGTCGACGACGTCATCGCCAAGGCCGCCGCCGCGCAGAAGGCGTGGGCCGCGCAGAACCCGCAGAAGCGGGCTCGAGTGCTCATGCGGTTCGTCGACCTGGTCAACCAGAACATGCAGGAGCTCGCGGAGCTGCTGGCGATCGAGCACGGCAAGACCACCCCGGACGCGAAGGGCGACATCCAGCGCGGCCTCGAGGTCATCGAGTTCGCGATCGGCATCCCGCACCTGCTCAAGGGCGAGTACACCGAGAACGCCGGCACCGGCGTGGACGTCTACTCCATGCGCCAGCCGCTCGGCGTCGTCGCCGGCATCACGCCGTTCAACTTCCCGGCCATGATCCCGCTGTGGAAGGCCGGCCCGGCCATCGCGTGCGGCAACGCGTTCGTCCTCAAGCCGTCCGAGCGCGACCCGTCGGTGCCGGTCCGCCTCGCGGAGCTCTTCACCGAGGCCGGTCTGCCGGACGGCATCTTCCAGGTGGTGCACGGCGACAAGGAGGCCGTGGACGCCATCCTGAACAACGACACGATCCAGGCGGTCGGCTTCGTCGGCTCGACCCCGATCGCGCAGTACATCTACGAGAACGCCGCGCGCACCGGGAAGCGCGCCCAGTGCTTCGGTGGCGCCAAGAACCACGCGATCATCATGCCGGACGCCGACATGGACCAGGTCGCGGATGCCCTGGTCGGGGCCGGTTTCGGTTCCGCCGGCGAGCGCTGCATGGCGATCTCGGTGGCCGTGCCGGTCGGTGAGGGCACCGCCGAGAAGCTGATCGAGAAGCTCCTGCCCAAGGTCAAGGAGCTCAAGGTCGGCCACAGCCACGATCCGCAGTCCGACTACGGCCCGCTGGTGACCCCGGAGTCCAAGGAGCGCGTGCTCGACTACATCTCCCAGGGTGCGGACGCGGGCGCGGACGTGCTCGTCGACGGCCGCGGCGTGGGCGCCTACACCGACTCCTTCAACGGCGAGGACATCTCGGGCGGCTACTACGTGGGGCCGACCCTGCTGGACAAGGTCACCACCGACATGAGCGTCTACACCGACGAGATCTTCGGCCCGGTCCTCACCATCGTCCACGCCAAGGACTTCGAGGAGGCCCTCGCGCTGCCCAGCGACCACGAGTACGGCAACGGCGTGGCCATCTTCACCCGCGACGGTGACGCGGCCCGCGAGTTCGTCTCCCGCGTCGAGGTGGGCATGGTCGGCGTGAACGTCCCGATCCCGGTGCCGATCGCCTACCACACGTTCGGCGGCTGGAAGAAGTCCGGCTTCGGGGACCTCAACCAGCACGGCCCGGAGTCGATCAAGTTCTACTCCAAGGTCAAGACGGTCACGCAGCGGTGGCCCTCGGGGATCAAGGACGGGGCCGACTTCAACATCCCCACGATGGACTGACCGGCTCGCCCCAGGAGAGGAACACCCATGTTCACCCTTGATGACGACGACAAGGTCATCGTCGACGCCGCACGCGACTTCTCGGACAAGCGGGTCGGGCCCATGGCGCAAGAGTGGGACGAGACCCACCACTTCCCCAAGGACGTCCTGCGCGAGGCCGCCGGGATGGGCATGGGCGCGATCTATGTCTCGGAGGACGTCGGGGGCAGCGGCATGCGTCGCCTGGACGGCGTCCGCATCTTCGAGCAGCTCGCGCGCGGGTGCCCGTCGGTGGCGGCGTACCTGTCGATCCACAACATGTGCGTGTGGATGGTCGACGAGTTCGGCACCGACGAGCAGCGGCGCGAGTGGATCCCGCGGCTGGCGTCGATGGAGCTGTTCGCCAGCTACTGCCTGACCGAGCCTGGCGCGGGCTCGGATGCGGCGGCGCTGCGGACGAAGGCGGTCCGGGACGGCGACCACTATGTGCTCACCGGCACCAAGCAGTTCATCTCCGGCGGCGGCCAGTCGGACGTCTACCTGGTGATGGCGCGGACCGGGGACGCCGGGGCCAAGGGCATCTCGGCGTTCCTGGTCCCGGCCGACTCGGACGGGCTGAGCTTCGGCCCCGACGAGCGGAAGATGGGCTGGAACGCCCAGCCGACGGCGCAGGTGATCATGGAAGGCGTCCGGGTTCCGGCCGCGAACCTCATCGGCGGCGCGGACTCCGGCGGGGAGGGGCTCGGCTTCACCATCGCGATGCGCGGACTCAACGGTGGGCGCATCAACATCGCCGCCTGCTCGCTGGGTGGAGCCCAGGAGGCGTACTCGCGGGCCGTGGCCCACGTGCGGGACCGCGAGGCGTTCGGGGGTGCGCTCATCGACGAGCCGACCATCCGGTTCACCCTGGCCGAGCTGGCCACCGAGCTGGAGGCCAGTCGGCTCCTGCTGTGGCGCGCCGCCGCCGCGTTGGATGCCAAGGAGCCGGACCACGTCGAGCTGTGTGCCATGGCGAAGCTGTTCGTCACCGACCGCTGCTTCGACATCGCCGACCGGTCGCTGCAGCTGTTCGGCGGCTACGGGTATCTATCCGAATACGGAATCGAGAAGATCGTGCGGGATCTGCGGGTGCACCGCATCCTTGAGGGCACGAACGAGATCATGCGCGTCGTCGTCGGCAGGGCCGTCGCCGCGCGCGGACTGGGAGCGTAGGAATGACCAACGAACTGCCGACCGTCGCTTTCCTCGGCCTGGGCAACATGGGAGGTCCCATGGCTGCCAACCTGGTCGGCGCCGGCCACGAGGTTCGCGGTTTCGACCCGGTCGCCGCGGCGCAGGAAGCCGCGCGTTCGGCCGGTGTGACCGTGTGCGGGACGCCGGCCGAGGCGGTCCGTGGTGCCGCGGTCGTCATCACGATGCTCCCCAACGGCGCGCTGGTCACCTCGACCTACGACGACGTCCTGGGTGAGGCGGAGGCTGGAACGCTGTTCATCGACTCGTCCACCATCTCGGTCGACGACGCCCGGGCGGTGCACGCCAAGGCCGTCGAGGCGGGGATGCTCCAGGTGGACGCCCCGGTCTCGGGCGGGGTGAAGGGCGCGACCGCGGGGACGCTGGCGTTCATGGTGGGCGGGGAGGACGAGGCCTTCGCCGCGGCGCAGCCGGTGCTCGAGCCCATGGCGGGCAAGGTCATCCACTGCGGCGCCGCGGGGGCCGGCCAGGCCGCCAAGGTCTGCAACAACATGGTGCTGGCCGTCCACCAGATCGCGATCGGCGAGGCGTTCGTGCTCGCGGAGCGGCTGGGGCTCGAGCACCAGGCCCTGTACGACGTCGTCACCGGGGCGACCGGCAACAGCTGGGCCCTTCACACCAACTGCCCCGTGCCCGGCCCGGTGCCCACCTCCCCGGCGAACAACGACTTCACGCCCGGCTTCGCCACGGCCCTGATGAACAAGGATCTGGGACTGGCCCTGGCCGCGCTGGAGAGCACCGGTACGGTCGCGCCGCTCGGTGCGGCGGCCGCGGCCCTGTACGACGAGTTCGCGCAGGACAACGGTGGCAAGGACTTCAGCGCCATCATCACCAGCATCCGCGATTCCGCGCGGAGCTGACCGTCTCCACTCTCGGGAGCTGACCATGACCACCCTTCGACCCAGTGATTCGGACGCCGTCCTCGGAGCCTTGCGCCGCGCGCGGCAGGAGTCCGCGCTGCCGATCGTGTTCGCGGGGCAGGCCGACGGCGAGACGGCGAAGCTCACCCGCTTCATCGGCGCCCGCACGAACTCCATGCAGGGTCTGGCCGTGGCCAAGGGGCGCGGGCTCGGTGGGCACGTCATGGCGTCGGGGCGTCCCGCCACGGTCCGCGACTACGAGGAGTGCTCGGCCATCACCCGCGACTACGCCGATGCGGTGGAGCAGGAGGGTCTGCGGGCCATCATCTCGGTGCCGGTGATGGTCTCCGGCGTCGCGCGGACGATCCTCTACGGGTCGGCCCGGGTGGCCACGCAGCTCGGCGACCACGTCGTCAAGACGTTCAACTCGGTCGCCTCGGACCTGGCCGCCGAGTTCCAGGTCAGGGACGAGGTCGACCGCCGGCTGCGGATGGCGGACCTCGCCGCCGCGGAACACTCCGTCGGCTTCGAGGCCGCGGACCGCGAGCAGCTGCGGGTCCTCCACGGAGAGCTGCGGGCGATCGCTGCGGAGCTGGGCGACCCGGCCCTGCGCGATCGTCTCCTGGCCGCCGGGTCCGCTCTCGCCGGCGTGGGACGGGCGCCCGACGCCGGGGACATCCCGGTACCCGCGAAGTCGGTGCTCTCGCCGCGCGAGATCGACGTGCTGGCCCAGGTCGCGCTCGGCTGCTCGAACGCCGAGGTGGGGGCGCGGTTGTCGCTGTCGCCGGAGACCATCAAGGCGTACCTTCGCAACATCGGCACCAAGCTCGGCACGCGGTCGCGGATGGAGTCCGTGGCGCGCGCCCGGCTCCTCGGCGTGCTGCCCTGAGTCGACCCGACCGCCCCGCGTCGCGAAGAGCGTTCCGCACACATCGCCCGAGGGCAGTGTGCGGAACGCTCTTCTCGTCGCGCGCCGACGCGCTGGCTAGGGCGGTTCTACGGCGCCGCGGTCTCCCGGTCCTGCCACGCGACCCGCACGCCCGTCGCGGGACGGGTGAGCATCCTCGTCCACGGGAAGGTGAGATCGTCGGGATCCCGACTGATGCGCACCTCCGGACGGCACAGCGCGGCCACCGCGGCGGACAGGGCGGCCACCGCGAGCTTCTCGCCGGGGCAACGGTGTCCGGTGCGGACACCCGCCCCGCCCTGCGGGACGAACGCCTCGAGCTTCTCGGCGTCTGCGACCCCCATGAACCTCTCGGGGTCGAACGTCGAGGCGTCGTCCCAGTGGTTGGGATCGGTGTCGGTGCCGAGGAGATCCAACAGCACCCGTTCGCCCCTGTGCACCGGGCATCCGTGCACCTCGAAATCCGAGGTGGCCATCGCCGGCAGCATCGGCACGAACGGGTAGACCCGCCGGACCTCCTGGGCGAACGCGACGGCTTCCGGGATGTCGGAGAGTCGACACGCGGCCGACGAGGCCTCCCGGATCCGTGCGGCCCACCCGGGATTCTCCGTCAGTGCCACTGCCGCGAACGCGGCGAATCGCGCCACCGCCACCGTCGGGCGGGTGAGGTTCTGCAGTTCCACGGCGGCGGCCCGGTCGTCGACTGCAGCGCCGTCGGGTCCCGCAGATTGGCCATGGCCGCCCGGACCGACTCGGGTTCCGCGCGCAGTCCGCCGGCCCGCACCGCGGATCAGGCCGGTGGCCCAGGTGTCCAACCGGACGCGTTCGACCTCGCCGACCGGATTGGTCGCGATGCGGCCGAACGAGTCGAGCAGCCTGTTCATCTGGCGGGCCCGGCGATCGGTTTCCGACGGAGTGAGCGGTGGGTCCGCCCGGCGGAATGCCGTCCGACCGAACGCCGTGGTGGTGCCGCCGTACACCGTGCCGGCACCGCTGCGCGCCCAGTCGCCGAGCATCCCCTCGAGCTCGTCGGCGACGAGTTCGGGGAACTGTGCGGCGCGCTCGTCGTCGTAAGCCATGTCGGCCAGCGCGTTCCTGCGCACCTCGTGCGCGCACCCGTCGAGTCCGTGGACCGCGCCGGGCCGAAAAGGGGAACCGGATGAACCCGGGCATGGCGCCGTCGCGCTCCACCTTGTCGGCGTCGTAGAAGCTCCGTACGCCCTCCACGCCCCGCAACAGAACGGCGCTGCGTCCCATGAGCCGCAGTCGGACAGGGGCCTGCGAATCGGGGGAGACCCCCGCGCGCTGCCGCACCCGCGAGGCGAAGAGGTATCCGGACCGGAGGAAGTCGAGGGACTGGTCGCTGATCACTCGTGGGGTGGGTCGAGGCATCGGGCGCGCTCCGTCGGACTCGTGGTCGGCGTCTCGCCCGTCACCCCAGGGGCACCCGCAGCGTTGCGCAGTCGGTCCGGCGGTGCCGGGTTCGCCCGGCCGTGACGTGATCCAGATCACCGACCATCCACTTTCGGGTGTATCGGGTGTGGCCCCAGTCACATACTTTTTCCTCAATCGACGTTGATGCGTCGGCGATCACCCGCCTCGCCGGAGGTCCGATACCCGGCGAACCCGACAAGACTGGAGTTTGTCTTGACGCAGTCCATGAACACCTCACCGGGGAACGCGGCACCGCGGTCCTCCGCGGTGCCACCGGTCAAGCCGAAGACCTCGCTGAAGAAGGTCGCCGCGGCGTCCTCGATCGGCACCACGATCGAGTGGTACGACTTCTTCATCTACGGCACCGCCGCCGCGCTCGTCTTCCCGACCCTGTTCTTCCCGGGCCAGGACCCCGCCGCCGCGACGTTGTCCTCGTTCGCGACGTTCGCCGTCGCGTTCTTCGCGCGCCCCGTGGGCGCCGCCATCTTCGGCCACTTCGGTGACCGGATCGGCCGCAAGCGCACCCTGGTCTGGACGCTGATCATCATGGGCGTCGCGACCGTGTTCATCGGTCTGCTGCCCGGCTACGAGACCGGCGCGTTCGGTGTCTTCGAGGACGGCATCGGGATCTTGGCGCCGACGATGCTCGTCCTGTGCCGCTTCTTCCAGGGTTTCGCTGTCGGTGGCGAGTGGGCCGGAGCGACACTGCTCACTGCGGAGTACGCCCCCGAGGGCAAGCGCGGGATGATGGGTATGTGGCCGCAGCTGGGCGTGGCCTTCGCGTTCTTCCTGTCCTCGGGAACGTTCCTGCTGTTCTCCCTCATCGCCGGTTCCGGCGCAGACGTCGACAGCCCGTTCATGCAGTACGGCTGGCGCATCCCGTTCCTGCTATCCGCCGTGCTGGTCCTGATCGGTCTGTGGATCCGCATCTCGGTCGAGGAGACCCCGGTCTTCCGTCAGAACCAGGAGCGCGACGCCAGGGAGGCGGCCGCGACGCTGGCCGCGGACAAGGCCGCGAACAGGGCCTCGGCCCCCAAGACGCTGCCGTTCGCGGACGCACTCCGCTACCAGTGGAAGGAGATCCTCATAGCGGGTGGCGCGCTCACCTCGCTGTTCTCCCTCTTCTACATGGGCACCTCGTTCCTCACGAGCTACGCCACCGGGACCCTCGGACACTCGCGCCCGTTCGTCCTCGCCATGGGCATGATCGCGGCCCTCGTCTTCGGTGCCGCCATCGCGGTGTCCTCGCTGTTCTCGGACCGCATCGGTCGACGGAAGGTCATCGGGACCTCGGTCGGGCTGGCGGTGCTCTGGACCATGTTCATCTTCCCGATCCTCGACACCGGTTCGGCCTTCGCGTTCGGGCTGGTCCTGTTCGTCACGCTGATCATCTTCGGTATCGCCTACGGCCCAGCCGGTGCGCTGCTCCCCGAGCTGTTCATGTCCCGCTACCGCTACACCGGCGCCGGCCTCGGCTACAACCTGGCGGGCATCCTCGGTGGTGCGCTGCCGCCACTGGCCGCCGCCAAGATGATCGGTGACGGGAACACGCTCGGCGTCGGCATCATGCTGTGCGCTCTGTCCGTGATGTCCTTCATCTGCATCCTGCTCATGAAGGAGTCGAGCAAGAACGTCATGCACGCCGATACCGAGGACATCGCCAGGACCGACGCCTTCGCCTCCGAGGTACCGTGACCCGATCCTGACGCCCTCGCGTCACCCACCGCCACACGGCGGTACCCCACGAACAGCCGCGCCCGGCCCCACCCGAGAGGGGGCCGGGCGCGGTGTCGTGTCCGGGGCCCGGCGATCGCCCCGGGCACGCCGACCGGCAAAGGCGGGGGAGGGTCGCCCGGCCGGGCCGGGTCGGTCAGAAGTCGCCGGCGGACCGGCGCAGCGAGGCGATGGCCTCGATGAGCGCCACTTGCTCGCTCTCGTCCATCCCCGGGTCGGCGAACACGCCGGAGTTCAGCGCCGCGGTCGCCTCGGCCACCACCTTTCTGCCCTCGGCCGTGATCTCCACGAGGGTCGTTCGCCCGTCCGTCGGATGCGGCCGTCGCTCCACGAGGCCCGCGTCAAGGAGGCGCTTCATGGCGCTGGTGACGCTGGTGACGTGCACCTGGAGGCGCTCCGAGGCCTTGGTGATGGGCAGCGCCCCGGAGCGGGAAAAGGCCAGCAGTCGGAGGAGTTCGTAGCGGGGGAACGACAGGTTCCACGGACGCAGGGTGTCCTCGACCCGGGCCAGGAGAATCTGGTGCGCCCGCATCACGGAGGTCACCACCGTCATCCCCTGGGCGGCATCCGCCCAGCCCTCTCGCTCCCAGTTGGCGCGGGCCTGGTCGATGCGATCGGGGATCGGGGCGGTCCTGGGGGGCAAGGCTCACTCCTGGATTGCACGACGGGCGGGGGGGCGATCAGGCGAGTCTATCCGCAGGGGCGCCGCGCGACCGGCAGACCTGGGAAGACGAGACGTACCGAGTGGGGGTGGTCACGTCCTGGCGAAAATGGGATCACCCGACACCGGCGATAGGCTCCCCGTATGAGCACCTCCGTCCAGCAGCGGGGCGCCGCGTACGACCCCTCACGCATCCGCCATCCCCATTTCCGGGGACTGGTCACCGACGCAGCCTCCGCGGTGGAGCGGATCGCCGACGGCGACACGGTGGCGATCAGCGGGTTCGCCAGCGCGGGCACCCCGAAAGCGTTCGCCCCTGCGCTCGCGGACCGGATCCGCGCCGTCCGGGCGGCCGGTGGTGACTTCAGTGTCAACCTGCTCACCGGCGCGTCGGTGGCGAACGAGGCCGAGGCGATGCTCGCCGAGGTCGACGGCATCGCGCTGCGGATGCCGTACCAGAGCGAGCCCACCGCCCGCGGCAAGATCAACTCGGGCGAGATGGACTACGTGGACGTCCACCTCTCTCACGTGGCCCAGCAGGTGTGGCAGGGCCATTACGGCGACGTGGACGTCGCGGTGGTGGAGGTCGCGGCCATCACGGAGGACGGCGGACTCGTCCCGGCGATGTCGGTGGGTAACAGCAAGACGTGGCTCGACGTGGCCGACAAGGTGATCCTCGAGGTGAACTCCTGGATCCCGGAGGGCGTCGAGGGCATCCACGACGTCTACTACGGCACGGCGCTCCCGCCGCATCGCAGGCCGATCCTGCTCTCGCGGGCCGACGACCGGATCGGTCAGCCCCTGCTCGAGGTGGACCCGGCCAAGGTCATCGCGGTGGTGCCCACCGATCAGCGGGACTCCGCCAGCGCTCTGACCAAGCCCGACGAGGTGAGCAACGCGATCGCGGGCCACGTGCTGGAGTTCTTCCACCACGAGGTCGCGTCCGGTCGGATGCCCGCGGGGAGCCTCCTCCCGTTGCAGGCCGGGATCGGCAATGTGGCCAACGCCGTCCTGGCCGGGCTGGCGGCGGGGTCGTTCTCGGACCTGAGCTGCTACTCCGAGGTCATCCAGGACTCGATGCTCCAGCTCATCCGGGAGGGCACGGTCGCCCACGCCTCGGCCACCGCGCTGGCGTTGTCCGCGGACGGACTGACGGAACTGGTGGACAACTTCGACCTCTACCGCGACCACATCACGCTGCGGCCGCAGGAGATCAGCAACCACCCGGAGATCGTCCGGCGACTGGGGATAGTCGGGATGAACGGCATGCTCGAGGCGGACGTCTACGGCAACGTCAACTCCACCCATGTGGGCGGGACCCGCATCATGAACGGCATCGGCGGGTCCGGCGATTTCACCCGCAACGGGTACGTGTCGATGTTCCTCAGCCCGTCAACGGCCAAGGACGGGGCGGTCTCGGCGATCGTGCCGATGGTCCCGCACGTCGACCACACCGAGCACGACGTCCAGGTGATCGTCACCGAGCACGGCCTCGCCGACCTGCGCGCATTGAGCCCACGCAAGAGGTCGCGTCTCATCGTGGACCGGTGCGCGGACCCCGTCTTCCGACCACTTCTGCACGACTACCTTGATCGGGCCGAGGCCCGTCCGGGTGCCGGCAACACGCCGCATATCCTCGAGGACGCCTTCTCGTTCCACACGCGCCTCGCTGCCACGGGGAGCATGCTGGGGTAGGCGTCCGCCCCAGATCGACTAGGAGTCCGAGGATCGATGACGAGCACCCAGAGCCCCCTGCGCATAGGTAACGTCTCGGCGTCGCGGGCAGACCGTGCCACGGCGACGGCCGAGTTCCTCGCGGCCGCGGCGCTGGACGTGCTCGCGCTCGACATGCTCTCCGACGAGGCGATGCTCGATCTGGCCGAGCAGCGGTCCGCGGGCGGACCGGGTTACGAACGGGCGGCGCTGGTCCAGATCGGCGAGTGTCTCGGGCAGCTCGGCGCCGGGGGCGTGCGGATCGTCACCAACGCGGGCGCACTGGACCCCGAGGGCCTCGCCGCCGAATTGCGGTCCGTCGCCCGGGACGCGGGTCTGGACCTGGCAGTGGCCTGCGTCGATGCCGGTGACGTGACGGACCGGACGACCGAACTCGGTCTCGGTGGGGCCGATGTCGCGACGGTGCGTCACGGGGCGTTCGGCATCTCCCGGGCGTTGGCGGCCGGCGCCGTCGTCGTCGTCACCGGGCGCGTCAGTCGCGAGGCCCTCGTCGCCGGCGCCGCGGCGGCCCACCACGGCTGGACGCCGTCCGCCCTGGACTCCCTCGCCGGATCGGTCGCGGTGGGGCACGTGCTCTCCGGTGGCCCCGGCGCGACGGGGGTCGTCGACTCCACGACCGATGTCACCCGCACCACCGATCCGGTCACCGGGGGTTACCCCATCGCGGAGATCGCCGACGACGGGTGCGCGGTCGTCACGCGCCATCCCTCGGCCTTCGGGTCGGTCACCGTCGGGACCGTCACCGATCAGCTCCTCGACGGCGTCGCCGGGGCGCGGTACGCGGCGCCCGACGTGGTGCTGCGGCTCGACTCCCTCAGGCTTGCGCAGGAGGGCACCGACCGGGTCCGGATCAGCGGTGCCCGTGGTGAACCGGCCCCGCCGGTCGTCGCGGTGGTCGCCATGACCCGGGGTTCCGGGGACGACCGGCGCCCCGCGCGGGTGGCGCGCCCGCTGGCACAGGGGGAGTCGGGGCACTCCGTCGTCATGCCCGACGGCACGCGCGTCGTGGTCCCGGTCCCCCCGGAGACCGCGCCCATCGGCCCGGGGGAGTTGCCGACCCCGTGGACGCCGGGCACCGTCCCGGGCGGGGAACCCGTCACGGCGGTCCTGGGTTCGGTGGCGAGCGTGCGGCGTGGGGTGGTCGGCCGCGGGGTCAACATCGCGGTGTGGACGTGGGACGACTCGGCGTTCGCCTGGCTGGCCGCCGAACTCACCGACGAGCGGTTCCGGGAGCTCATCCCGGGCCTGGAGGGCATGGACACCCGGCGTTACCTCCTCCCCAACCTCCGGGCTGTCAACCTCGTCGCCCGTCCGCCGCGGGGCGAGGTCCTGCGGCCCGGGCTCGGCGCGGACCTCGCCGCGGCCCGCCTGGAGATCCCCGGAGAGCTGCTCGAGGTGGGCCCCTGACCCCGCCCTGTCATTGCGCCGCCCGCAGCTCGGCCTTTCGGATCTTCCCGGTCGCCGTGCGGGGGATGGAGTCGACCACCACGACGTCGCGCGGCCGGTGCGAGGGGGAGAGCCGCTCCGCGCCGAACTCCATGACCGAGCCCTTGAGATCGTCCTCGGCCGGTGCGCCCTCGGCGGGCACCACGACTGCGACCACGAGCTCGCCCCACTTGGGGTCCGGGCGCCCGACGCAGGCGACCTCGGCGACGTGCGGGTGGTCCATGAGGACCCGCTCCACGTGCATCGAGGAGACGTTCTCGCCGCCGGACTTGACGATGTCCTTGACGCGGTCGGCGAACCACACGACCCCCTCCCGGTCGATACGCCCCAGATCGCCGGAGTGCAGGCGGCCGCCCACGAACGCCGCGGCGTTGGCCTCGGGGTTGTTCCAGTAGCCCTCCATCACCGTCGGTCCGCGGTAGACGATCTCGCCTTCCTGGCCGACGGGCATGAGCTCGGCACCGCCCGGTTCGCTGATCCGGTTCTCCGCGATCGGGGTGGGGTAACCCCAGGAGTCGGACTTGTCCGGATTGAGCTCGGGCCACTGCATCACGGTGGCCGGGGTGCACTCGCTCATCCCCGAGGCCAGCGCCATCCTGGCGTCCGGGAGCGCGGACTCCAGGCGTCTGCGCATCTCCTCGGACATCGGGGCCATGGCGTAGAGCAGGAACCGGATCGAGGACAGGTCGAGGCCGCGGTCCCTGCCGTCGGCGAGGGCCTCCAGCATGAGAGGCAGGCCGACCAGGTGGGTGGCGTGGACCCGGGCGACCGTGTCGGCGTATTGGACCGGGTCGAAGCCCGGCAGGAGGTGGACGGTCGCGCCCATGGTGACGGCGGACAACAGGACCCCGTTGAGGCCGGCGGTGTGGAAGAGGGGGAGCGGGCAGACCGTGACCGAGGCCTCGGCTCCCCAGTTGAGGCCGAAGACGGCCCCGTTGCCGAGCGCGGCCATGGTCACCGCGAGGTGCGAGGTGAGGACGCCCTTGGGGCGTGAGGTGGTCCCGGAAGAGTAGAGGCACTGCACGACCTGGCGGTCGCCGATCACCGTGTCGGGATTGGTGTCGTCGTCGGCCAGGAGGTCGTCCCACCCGATCAGCGCGGGACCGTCGGCGGGGGCCTCCAGGCCGTCGGGCACGCCTCCGACGACGACGACGGTGCGGATCGCGGGAATGGCGGTGACCGCTCCCATCACCAATTCCGCGAGTGAACCGTGGACCACGAGGATGCGGGTCCCCGAGTCGGTCAGGGCGTGCTCGATGTTGTCCAACCCGGACAGGAGGTTGATGGGCAGCGAGACCATCCCCGCCTTGGCCGTCCCGAAGTAGGTGGCGACGAACTCGCGGCAGTTCATCGACAGGAGCGCGACCGGTTCCTCCGCCTCGATCCCGTGCGCGGTCAACCCGTGGGCGAACCGGTTGGACACGGCCTCGAGCTCGAGATACGTCCACGATCCCGCGTCGTCCGTGAGGGCGGTCCGGCCCGCGAACGTGGCCGCCGCCCGGGTGGGGAGGTCACCCACCGAGCAGCGGCGGGCCAGGGCGTGGTCGACGGGGTCGATCCCGGTCAGATCTAGTCGCACGGTGTCTCCGTAAGGGGTCGGGGCCTCCCGCATCAGAAGTGACGGGGATCACCACGGCAAAGACTTCCAGGGGTGGCGGACAAAAGCAAGCAAGCACGCTTGCTTTATTCGTGGGGAGGTGGGATCGTTCTCGCCATGACCAAGCCCCAGCCCTCCGAGACGGAGGATCCGCACGCGGCCCTCGCCGCACTCAACGCCCGGGTGGACGAGCTCGTCGAGACCGTCGGGGCCGATCGCTGGAACACCGATACCCCGGCCGAGGGCTGGGACGTCGCGATGCAGATCGCCCACCTGGCCTGGACCGACGAGGTCTCCGTCACCGCCATCCGCGACGCGGAAGCCTTCCAGGCCGTGGTGGACAAGGCCTCGTCAGACCCCACAGGCTTCGTCGACGCCGGCGCGGCCGAGATCGCCGCCACCGGTCGCGACGAGGTCCTCGCGCGCTGGCGCCTCGCCCGGGGCGAACTCGCCGACGCGCTCAAGGCCGCCGACCCGGGGGAGAAGATCCCGTGGTTCGGCCCGCCCATGCGGTCCAAGTCCATGACCACCGCCCGGATCATGGAGACCTGGGCGCACGGCGTGGACGTCGCGGACGCCCTGGGCGTGGGCGTCGACACCGACCCGGCTTTCCTCGGCGCCCTCCCGCACGTCGCCCGTCTGGGCTGGAAGACCCGCGCGTTCGCCTACATGATGAACGGGCTGGAGGCACCCGCCTCCGAGGTCCACGTCGCCCTCACACAGGCCGACGGCACCGTCCTCGAGTTCGGCCCCGCCGACGCCGAGCAGCGGGTCACGGGCCCGATCCTCGACTTCTGTCTGCTGGTCACCCAGCGTGTGCACCTCGACGACACCGCTCTGGAGGCGGACGGCGAGGACGCGCTGGGATGGCTCCGCATCGCCCAGGCGTTCGCCGGACTCCCCGGCAGCGGCCGTGAGAAGGGAGCACGAGCATGACCTCGTCCACGTCCACGCCGTCCACCCCCGGACCGTCCACCCCCGCGCCACTGCGCGTCGGCAACATGTCCGGGTTCTACGGCGACCGCATCTCCGCGATGCGCGAGATGCTCTCCGGCGGCGAACTCGACGTCCTCACCGGTGACTACCTGGCCGAGCTGACCATGCTCATCCTCGGCCGCGACCGGATGAAGAGCGCCGAGCTCGGTTACGCCAAGACCTTCCTGCGCCAGCTCGAGGACTGCCTCGCTCTGGCACTCGAGAAGAACGTCAAGATCGTGGCCAACGCGGGTGGGGTCAACCCGGCCGCGCTGGCCGACGCCATCCGCCAACTCGCGGATCGGCAGGGGCTGCCGGCGAAGGTCGCCCACGTCGAGGGCGACGACCTCATCGCCCGGATCGGGGAGCTCGACGTCCCAGAGGACGCCGGGTTCCCGGTCACGGCCAACGCCTACCTGGGCGCCTTCGGCATCGCACGGTGCCTCGACGCGGGGGCCGACATCGTGGTCACCGGCCGCGTCACGGACGCGTCCGTGATCGTCGGCCCGGCGATCAGTCACTTCGGTTGGGGACGCGACGACCTGGACGCACTCGCCGGCGCCACCGCCGCGGGCCACGTCATCGAGTGCGGCACGCAGGCCACCGGCGGAAACTACGCCTTCTTCAACCGCGGCGAGATCGCCGACCCGGTGAAGCCCGGCTTCCCGATCGCCGAGATCGCCGCCGACGGCACCTCCGTCATCACCAAGCATGCGGGAACCGGGGGCGCGGTCACCGTCGGCACCGTCACCTCGCAGCTGCTCTACGAGGTGACCGGCGCGCGCTACGGCGGACCCGACGTCGTCACCCGACTCGACACCGCCGTGCTCGAGCAGGAGGGTGCCGACCGCGTCCGGATCTCCGGCGTCGTGGGCGAGACGGCACCGCCCACCACCAAGGTGTCCGTCACCTGCCTCGGCGGCTTCCGCAACGAGATCACGTTCCTGCTCACGGGCTTGGACATCGAGGACAAGGCGGCCCTGGTCGAGCGCCAGCTCCTGGCCGGGCTCGAGCGCGAGCCGGCGCAGCTGGACTTCCGCCTGCACCGCACCGACCACCCCGACGCCGACACCCAGGCCGCCGCGACCGCGCTGATGACCATCGTCGCCTGGGACCCGGACTCCGACGTGGTCGGTCGAGCGTTCTCCGATGCCGCGGTCGCCATGACCTTGTCCAGCTATCCGGGCGCCACCCCCAGCGCGCCGCCCGGCCGCGGGGGACCGTACGGCGTGTACATCCCCGCCTACCTGGACCAAAACGAGGTGCCGCACATCGCGGTCCTGCCCGACGGGACCCGGGTCGACATCGACCCCCCCGCCAGGACGGAGGAGATGGGCGACGGCCACGCCTCCGACGGACTGGACGCCGACGGCAACCCGCTCGTTTCCGCAGTGCCGGTGACGGGGTCGACCCGCCGGCGCCCGCTGGGCGACGTCCTCGGGGCCCGCTCCGGCGACAAGGGCGGCACCGCCAACATCGGACTGTGGGCCGGTGACGCCGAGGCCTACGCCTGGATGCGAGACACCCTCACCGTCGACGAGCTGAGACGCCTCCTGCCCGAGGCCGCGGAGTTGCCGATCGAGCGCTATGAGCTGCCGAAGCTGGGCGCGGTCAACTTCGTCATCGACGGACTGCTCGGCAAGGGCGTGGCGCACGGTTACCGCTGGGACCCGCAGGCCAAGGGCCTGGCGGAGTGGCTCCGCTCCCGGGTCGTCGACATCCCCGACCACATCAACGCCCCCGTGACCGCCGCACCGGCCCAAGCGAAGGAGAACGAGTGACCATCCCACGCCGTACCGTCCCCGCCGTCCCACCCCATGTGCCAGGCGACCCCTGGTACTCCGAGGAGCGTCTCGCGCTGCGCGAGGCCACGACCCGCTTCGCCGAGCGGGAGATCCTGCCCCACCTCGACGAGTGGGAGGCCGCGGGCTCGATCCCGCGCGAGCTCCACCGCAAGGCAGGCGAGCTGGGACTGCTCGGGGTCTCGTTCCCCGAGGAGGTCGGCGGCGGTGGCGGCGACGCGATCGATTCGATGATCGTGTGCGAGGCGCTGCACGAGGCCGGAGTGTCCGGCGGCGTGTTCGCGTCACTCTTCACCTGCGGCATCGCGATCCCGCACCTGGCCCAGTCCGGCACCCCGGAACAGATCGAGCGCTGGGTCAAGCCCACCCTCGCCGGCGAGATGATCGGCTCCCTGGCCATCACCGAACCCGGTGGCGGATCGGACGTCGGCCACCTCACCACCACGGCCCGGCGGGACGGCGATCACTACGTCGTCAACGGTGCCAAGACGTACATCACCTCCGCGACGCGCGCCGACTTCGTCGTCGCCGCCGTCCGTACCGGCGGCGAGGAGCTCAAGGGCGCCGCCGGTGTGAGCCTGCTCGTCATCCCCACGGACACCCCGGGCTTCCACATCTCGGCGCCGCTCGACAAGCTCGGCTGGCGCGCCTCCGACACCGCCGAGCTGACGTTCACCGACTGTCGGGTGCCGGTGGAGAACCTCGTCGGCGCGGAGAACGACGGCTTCGCGCAGATCGGGATCGGCTTCGTCGGCGAGCGCGCCGCGCTGGCCGCCCAGGGATACTCCCAGGCACAGCGCTGCCTCGATCTCACGCTGGACTGGGTCCGCGAGCGGGAGACCTTCGGACGCCCGCTGCTGTCCCGGCAGGGCGTGCAGAACACGGTCACCGAGATGGCCCGTCGGATCGATCTCGCCCGCACCTACACGCACCACTGTGTGAACCTGGCGGTGTCGGGGCAGGACGCCATCGCCGAGGTCTGCTTCGCCAAGAACACCGCCGTCGAGTGCGCCGAATGGGTCGCCAACCAGGCGGTGCAGCTGTTCGGAGGACTCGGCTTCATGTCGGAGTCCGAGGTCAGCCGCCAGTACCGCGATGTCCGGCTCCTGGGCATCGGGGGCGGCACGACCGAGATCCTGACCACCCTCGCCGGACGACGTTTGGGGTTCACGGCATGACAATCCTCCGTTCCACACTGGACACCACCAGCGCCGAGTTCGGTGCCGCGAGGCAGGCCATGGAGGGCAAGCTCGACCAGCTCGCCACGGATCTCGAGCCGGCACTGTCCGGCGGTGGCGAGCGCAAGGTCGCCCGCCACCGCGAGCGCGGCAAGTTCACCGCCCGCGAGCGGATCGACATGATCCTCGACCCGGAGTCCCCGTTCCTGGAGTTGTGCGCGCTCGCCGCGTGGGGCTCCGACTTCCAGACCGGTGCCTCCGTGGTGGCCGGGATCGGTGTGGTCGAGGGCGTCGAGTGCCTGCTCATCGCCAACGATCCGACGGTCAAGGGCGGCACCTCCAACCCGTGGACGCTGCGCAAGGTCCTCCGTCTCAACGACGTGGCCATGAAGAACCGGATCCCGGTCATCAGCCTCGTGGAGTCCGGTGGCGCCGACCTGCCCACGCAGAAGGAGGTGTTCGTCCCCGGCGGCGCGCTCTTCCGCGACCTGACCCGCCTGTCCAAGGCCGGCATCCCCACCATCGCCGTGGTCTACGGAAACTCCACCGCCGGTGGCGCGTACGTGCCCGGCATGAGCGATCACGTCGTCATGATCGAGGAACGTTCCAAGGTCTTCCTCGCCGGCCCGCCGCTGGTCAAGGCCGCCACCGGTGAGATCGCCGACGAGGAGACCCTCGGTGGCGCCGACATGCACGCCCGAGTCTCCGGCCTGGCCGACCACCTGGCGGTGGACGAGGCCGACGCTGCCCGCTTGACCCGGGGTATCGTCCGCCGTCTCAACTGGACCAAGGCCGGGCGCGCCCCGCGTGCCCAGGTCGCGGAGCCGCTGTACGGCACCGACGAGCTGCTCGGGATCGTCCCGGAGGACCTCAGGATCCCGTTCGACCCGCGCGAGATCATCGCCCGGATCGTCGACGGCTCGGTCTTCGACGAGTTCAAGCCGCTGTACGGCGCGAGTCTCGTCACCGGTTGGGCCGAGCTCCACGGTTACCCGGTCGGGATCATCGCCAACGCGCGCGGCGTGCTGTTCAGCGAGGAGGCCCAGAAGGCAACCCAGTTCATCGAGCTGGCCAATCGATACGACACACCCCTGCTGTTCATGCACAACACCACCGGCTACATGGTCGGGTCGGAGTACGAGCGCGGCGGCATCATCAAGCACGGCGCGATGATGATCAACGCGGTCTCCAACTCCGAGGTCCCGCACCTGTCGCTCATCACGGCCGCCTCCTACGGTGCCGGCCACTACGGCATGTGTGGCCGCGCGTTCGACCCCCGGTTCCTCTACACCTGGCCCAGCGCCAAGTCCGCCGTCATGGGTGGGCAGCAGCTCGCCGACGTGGTCACCTCCGTCGCCGCGGCCGCCAGCGCCGCCCGCGGTCAGGAGATGGACCAGGAGACCATCGACGGACTCAAGACTGCGATCGCCGACCAGATCGAGAAGGAGTCCCTGCCCGCCTTCCTGTCGGGGATGCTCTACGACGACGGCGTCATCGACCCCCGCGACACCCGGACGGTGCTGGGCCTCAGCCTGTCCGCGATCCACTCCGGAGAAGTCGCCGGAACCGACCGCTTCGGCGTCTTCCGGATGTGAGGAACGAAATCATGGAGAATTCATCAATCCCGACTCCGATCACTTCAGTCCTGGTGGCCAACCGCGGCGAGATCGCCCGACGCGTCCACCACACCGCGCGGTTACTCGGCATGACCACTGTCGCCGTGTTCTCCGACGCCGATGCCGAGGCGCCCCACACCCGCGAGGCCGACGCCGCCGTCCGCCTGCCCGGCAACACCCCCGCCGAGACCTACCTGCGCGGTGATCTGGTCATCGCCGCGGCCGAGGCGGCCGGCGCCGACGCCATCCACCCCGGATACGGGTTCCTGTCTGAGAACGCCGGGTTCGCCCGCGACGTGATCGACGCGGGCCTGACCTGGGTCGGCCCGCCGGTCGCGGCCATCGAGGCCATGGGCTCCAAGATCGAGGCCAAGAAGATTATGGGCGAGGCCGGCGTGCCGATGCTCACCGACCTCGAGCCCGCCGACCTCACCGAGGACATGCTCCCGGTGCTCGTCAAGGCGTCCGCCGGTGGCGGAGGTCGCGGCATGCGGATCGTCCGCACCCTCGACTCGCTGCACGACGAGATCGAAGGCGCGCAGCGCGAGGCGAAGTCCGCCTTCGGCGACGACGCGGTGTTCTGCGAGCGCTACCTCGAGCGTGGACGTCACATCGAGGTCCAGATCATGGCCGACTCGCACGGCACCGTCTGGGCGGTGGGGGAGCGCGAGTGTTCCATCCAGCGCCGCCACCAGAAGGTCATCGAGGAGGCCCCCAGTCCCCTCGTCGAGCGGACTCCGGGAATGCGGGAGGCGCTCTACAAGGCAGCCCGCGACGCCGCCTCCGCGATCGGGTACACCGGCGCCGGCACGGTCGAGTTCCTGGCCACCGACGACGGCGAGTTCTTCTTCCTCGAGATGAACACCCGCCTCCAGGTGGAGCACCCGGTCACCGAGGCCACCACCGGACTCGATCTGGTCGCCCTGCAGTTCGACGTGGCGGCGGGCCTGCCGCTGCCGTCCGCGGAGCCACCGGCCACCCACGGCTGGTCACTGGAGGCCCGCCTCTACGCAGAGGATCCCGCAGGCGACTACACGCCGGGGTCGGGAACCCTCTGGGCGCTCGACGTCCGCGGGGTCTCCTCGAGCTTCGAGGGCCCCCACCGCCCGGGAATCCGGCTGGACAGCGGCGTCGAGCCGGGCGCCGACGGTGCCCTCATCGGAGTGCACTACGACCCGATGCTCGCCAAGGTCATCTCCTACGGCCGCACGCGCGCTGAGGCCTGTGCCTCCCTCGCCGGTGCCCTGGCTCGTGCGCGGGTCCACGGTCTGGTCACCAACCGCGCCCAACTCGTCCGCGTGCTCCGGCACCCGGAGTTCATCGCCGGCAACCTGTCGACGACGTTCCTCGACGACCACGGCGCCGAGTCGCTCGCCGCGCCGCTCGCCGGCCCCGAGGCCGTCGCGATCTCCGCGCTGGCCGCGGCGGTGGTCTCCGGAACCGCCGACCACCTCGCCGGACCGGTGGCGCTGGCCCAGGCCGGGTTCCGCAACGTCGGGCGCACGCTGCAGAAGCGGACGTTCCGCCACGGTGAGGACGAGTTCGAGGTGGCCTACATCCGCGAGCGTTCCGGCGCCCGCCCGGACGGAGACCTCGCCGGGATCGTCACCGTCGAGGCGGTGGCCCCCGACTCCGCCGTCTTCGAGGTCAGGGGAGTGCGTCGCGTCTTCACCGTGGCCCGCTACGAGACCCCGGGTGCGGACACCGTCGTCGAGGTCGACTCCCCGCTCGGTCCCGTCTCACTCGTCGAGCCGCCGCGCTATACCGACCCCGCCGCCGAGGTCGCCGCGGGGTCGCTGCTCGCACCTATGCCGGGCGCGGTCATCCGCGTCGCGGTCGCCGTCGGCGACACCGTCACCGCCGGACAGCCGTTGCTCTGGATGGAGGCCATGAAGATGGAACACACCATCGCCGCCGCCGTCGACGGCATCGTCGCCGAGCTCCCCGTGGAGGTCGGCACACAGGTCGAATCGGGAACGGTCCTCGCCGTCCTCTCCGATCTCGACACCGATACCGACACCGAACAGGACCGATCACGATGACCGACATCTCACAGATCCCCAATCCCGTCATCGACACGGAGGAGCAGACGCAGCTCCGCCAGGTGGCCTTCGAGCTGGGCTCGCGGTACGGCATCGAGTACATGCGGGACAAGTCCGACACCGGCGAGACCACCAACGAGTTGTGGACCGAGGCCGGCAAGCTCGGCCTGCTCGGCGTGAACCTGCCGGCGGAGTACGGTGGCGGCGGAGCCGGGATGACCGAGCTCGCCATCGTGGAGGAGGAGCTCTCCGCGGCGGGCGCCGGCCTGCTCATGATGGTCGTCTCGCCGGCCATCAACGGCACGATCATCTCGCGCTTCGGCACCGAGGAGCAGAAGAAGAGGTGGCTGCCGGGCATCGCCTCCGGTGAGACCATCACCTCCTTCGCGATCACCGAGCCCGACGCCGGGTCCAACTCGCACGCGATCACCACCACGGCCCGCCGCGACGGCTCCGATTTCCTGCTCAGCGGGCAGAAGACCTACATCTCCGGTGTCGACCAGGCCGACGCCATCCTCGTCGTCGCCCGCCTCGAGGGCGCGACCAGCGGCAAGCTCCAGCCGGCCTTGTTGATGGTGCCCACGGACGCCCCGGGCCTCGCCAAGACGCACATCCCCACCGAGGTGCGGACCCCCGAGCGGCAGTTCCAGCTGTACTTCGACGATGTCCGGCTGCCGGCCGAGGCGCTCATCGGCGACGGCGACACGGCGCTGCTCATGCTCTTCGCCGGTCTCAACCCGGAGCGCATCATGGCCTCGGGCATGGCTGTGGGCATCGCCCGTTTCGCCATGGACCGGGCGACCAAGTACGCCAACGAGCGGCAGGTGTGGAAGACCCCGATCGGCGCCCACCAGGGCGTGTCACACCCGCTGGCGCAATGCAAGATCGAACTCGAGCTGGCGCGGTTGATGATGCGCAAGGCCGCGGCCCTGGTGGACGCCGGCAGGGACGACCTGGCCGGCGAGGCCGCCAACATGGCGAAGTACGCCTCCGGTGAGGTCTCGGCCCGCACCGTGGACCAGGCCATCCAGACCCTCGGTGGCAACGGTCTGTCGGTCGAGTACGGACTGGCCGGCATGCTCGCCGCGTCGCGTCTGCCCCGTATCGCCCCGGTCAGTCGGGAGATGATCCTCAACTACGTGGCCCAGCACTCGCTCGGGCTGCCGAAGAGCTACTGAGGTGAGCGCGGTGGAAGACCAGACGCTGGTGCACTACGAGGTCCATGGGGGCGCAGCCCGCCTCACCCTGGACTCGCAACACAACCGCAACGCCCTCTCGACCCCCCTGATCGAGCAACTCCACGCGGCGCTCGACCGGGCCGCCGGGGACGACACCGCCCGCGTCGTCGTCCTCGGGCACGCCGGCGGGACGTTCTGCGCCGGTGCGGATCTGTCCGAGGCGTCCGCGAACCAGGGGAGCCCCGAAGAGCAGGCCGCCGAGCGGACCCGGATCTTCCTGGGCGTGCTGTCCGCGATCCTCTCCCACCCGAAGCCGGTGATCGCCGCGGTCGACGGCCACGTACGCGCGGGCGGAATGGGTCTGGTGTCGGCCTGCGATTTCGCGATCGCCGGTCCGTCCTCGTCCTTCGCGCTCACCGAGGTCCGCCTCGGACTGGCGGCCGCGATGATCTCCGTGCCCCTGGCCGCACGCGTGAACTCGAGGGACCTCGCTCGAGCCCTGCTGACGGGGGAGAAGTTCGACTCCGGGCACGCGCTGCGGATCGGGTTGCTCTCCGATTCGGTCGAAGATGTCCAGGGTGCGGTCGGCGAGCTTGTGGCCGCCTTCCGGCCCTGCTCACCCCAGGGGCTCGAGGAGAACAAGGCCCTGCTCGCGGCGCCCGTGCTCGCCGAGCTCGAAGCGCGTGGGGAGGAGCTGGCGGGAGTCACCGCCCGTCTGTTCACGACCCCCGAGGTCGCCGAGGGAATGACCGCGTTCCTGGAACGCAGACAGCCCTCCTGGGCGACCGACACGGAGTAGCGTGGGATGTGGCGCTGGTCACGTGACCAGAGCCACATCACCAGCGCCACATCACCCCTTCACACTAGGAGTACATGCATGCGTACCAAGGCCGCCATCATCAGGGAGCCAAAGCAGGACGGCTGGGAGGTCGTCGAGGTCGATCTGGGCGATCCCAGGGTCGGTGAGGTCCAGGTCAAGTTGGCCGCATCGGGCCTCTGCCATTCGGACGAGCACCTCCTCACCGGCGACCTGCAGTTCGAGACCTACCCCATCCTCGGCGGACACGAGGGTGCCGGTGTCGTCACCAAGGTCGGTGAGGGCGTCACCGGGATCGAGGAGGGTGACCACGTCGTCCTGGCGTTCATTCCCGCCTGTGGCACCTGCCCGCCCTGCGCAGAGGGGCTCCAGAACCTCTGTGACAACGGTGCCGGCCTGCTGACCGGCCGCGCGATCAGCGATGACACCTACCGGGTCCACACCACCGCGGGCGAGCCGGTCGCCTCGATGTGTGTTCTCGGGACATTCTCGCCGTACGTGACCGTCCACCAGTCCTCCGTCGTCAAGATCGAGAAGGACATCCCGCTCGACAAGGCCGCCCTGCTGGGCTGCGGCGTCGCCACGGGCTGGGGATCGGCCACCGAGATCGGTGGGGCGAAGGAAGGCGACATCGTCGTCGTAGTGGGCGTCGGCGGCATCGGCATCAACTCGGTGCAGGGCGCGGCTGCCGCGGGAGCTCGCGCGATCGTCGCCGTCGACCCGGTCGAGTTCAAGCGCGAGAAGGCCAAGGAGTTCGGGGCCACCCACACCTGCAGCTCCATGGACGAGGCGATGGCACTGGTCGGAGAGATCAGCTGGGGTCGGATGGCCGATCTGGTCATCCTCACGATGGGCGTGGTCGAGGGCAAAGACCTGCTCCCCGGTCTGCTCCTCACGGGCAAGGGCCGCCGGTGTGTCGTGGTGGGCCTGGGGGACATGATGGCCGTCGACGCCCAGGTGTCAATCATGGACCTGGCGATGCAGCAGAAGACCCTCCAGGGCGCCATCTTCGGTGGCACCGGCCCGCGCAAGCAGATCCCGCACCTGCTGCACCAGTACCGCGCCGGGAACCTCAAACTGGACGAGCTCGTCACCAAGACGTACCGGCTCGAGGAGATCAACCAGGGGTACCAGGACATGCGCGACGGCAAGAACATCCGCGGTGTGATCATCTACGACGAGCAGGACTGGTAACAGGAGGACACATGACGGCACCCGAGCAGCGCGCCCCCAAGCAGGACAGGAGCCGTATCACGCGGGAGCGTCTGCTCGGTGCCTCGATCGACCTCCTCGCGACGCAGGGCTGGGCGGCGACCACCGTGGGTGCGGTGGCCGCCGCCGCCGGCGTCTCACGGGGCGCCGCCCAGCACCACTTCCCGACGCGCGAGGACCTCATCACCGCCGCGCTCGGGCACATGATCGAACAGCGACTCGAGGACGTCCGGACCGTGGGCCTCGACCTTCCCGAGCCCGGACCCGAGCGAACGGTCGCGGTGGTCCGGCTCATAGTCGGGCACTACACGTCCGACCTGTTCAAGGCCGCGCTCCACGTATGGACCGCGGCGGCCTCAGACCCGGCCCTCAGGGACCGCGTGCTCCCGCTCGAGAACCACATGTCCCGTGAGGTCCTGTCCATCGCCGCGGCCGCCCTGGGTCGCGATCCGGGTGACGCGCGAATCCGGCGCGCACTCCAGACCACCCTGGACCTCGCTAGGGGGCTGGGGCTCGCGGACGTCCTGTCCGACGACTCGGCGCGACGTGACAAGATCGTGAGATTCTGGGCCCATACCCTGGACACGGTCCTCGATGCGGCCGGAGCCCCGCCCGCGGGAGATGCCGCGACCGGCCCATTTTGACCGCTGCATCCCCCGGCGGTTAGGCTTCACCATCGTGCTCGCAGTGCGCGAGCTGGACGATCGTGCCCGGTAGGCCAGCGAGAGCGGCTGACATGGTCGGCCGTGCGCGGCGACAGGCGCGCGAGAGTCCGGATACGAGCAACGTCCCAGTGACCGGTGGTCGCCCCCGTGGAGGCCGCCAGCTAGAGAAAGTCGGTTCATGCCAACCATCAACCAGCTGGTCCGCAAGGGCCGCCAGGACAAGAAGTCGGCGACGTCGACGGCTGCCCTCAAGGGTTCGCCTCAGCGTCGTGGCGTGTGCACCCGTGTGTACACCACGACCCCCAAGAAGCCGAACTCCGCGCTCCGTAAGGTCGCCCGTGTGCGCCTGACCACCGGTATCGAGGTCTCCGCCTACATCCCCGGTGAGGGCCACAACCTGCAGGAGCACTCCATGGTGCTCGTGCGTGGCGGGCGTGTGAAGGACCTCCCGGGTGTGCGCTACAAGATCATCCGCGGCTCGCTCGACACCCAGGGTGTGAAGGACCGCAAGCAGGCCCGCTCCCGCTACGGCGCCAAGAAGGAGAAGTAATGCCTCGTAAGGGTCCCGCCCCCAAGCGCCAGCTGATCAACGACCCGGTCTACGGGTCGCCGCTGGTCACCCAGCTCGTGAACAAGATCCTCCTCGACGGCAAGAAGACGACCGCCGAGCGCATCGTCTACTCCGCGCTGGAGATCTGCCGCGAGAAGACCGGAACCGATCCGGTCATCACCCTCAAGAAGGCGCTCGACAACGTCAAGCCGGCTCTCGAGGTCCGCTCCCGTCGTGTCGGCGGCGCCACCTACCAGGTGCCCGTCGAGGTCCGCCCCGGTCGTTCGACGACCCTGGCGATGCGCTGGCTGGTGACGTTCTCCCGGCAGCGTCGTGAGAACACGATGGTCGAGCGTCTGGCCAACGAGATCCTGGACGCCTCCAACGGTCTGGGTGCCGCGGTCAAGCGCCGCGAGGACACCCACAAGATGGCCGAGGCAAACCGGGCGTTCGCTCACTACCGCTGGTGACGCGTCGGGACCCGGGCCGGGGCGTGGGTATCCACGTCCCCCCGGCCAGGGTCCCGTTGTCACCCGCCGGGTGGCATCATTGATCAAGGCCCGTACCTCACGCCCCGCGTGCAGGTACCGGCAGCACTACCGACCCGGTTCGGACGGTCGACAGCGACCGCACGGGCCACCGACGACTCACATTCGGGAGAATCCGTGGCACAGGACGTGCTGACCGACCTCAACAAGGTCCGCAACATCGGCATCATGGCGCACATCGACGCCGGTAAGACCACCGTCACCGAGCGCATCCTGTTCTACACGGGTGTCAACCGCAAGGCAGGCGAGACGCACGACGGTGCGTCGACCACCGACTGGATGGAGCAGGAGAAAGAGCGCGGCATCACGATCACGTCCGCCGCCGTCACCTGTTTCTGGTCCAACAACCAGATCAACATCATCGACACCCCGGGCCACGTCGACTTCACCGTCGAGGTGGAGCGGTCCCTGCGCGTCCTGGACGGCGCCGTCGCCGTCTTCGACGGCAAGGAGGGCGTCGAGCCCCAGTCCGAGCAGGTCTGGCGTCAGGCCGAGAAGTACGATGTGCCCCGCATCTGCTTCGTCAACAAGATGGACAAGATGGGCGCGGACTTCTTCTACACGGTCCAGACCATCGTCGACCGTCTCGGCGCGAAGCCGCTGGTCCTGCAGCTCCCGATCGGCGCCGAGGACGAGTTCGACGGTGTCGTCGACCTCGTCGAGATGAAGGCGCTCGTCTGGCCAGGCAAGACCGACATCGGCACCGAGGCGCAGGTGCAGGACATCCCGGCCGACCTGCAGGAGAAGGCCGAGGAGTACCGCGAGAAGCTCCTCGAGACCGTCGCCGAGAGCGACGAGGCGCTGATGGAGAAGTACTTCGGTGGCGAGGAGCTGACGAAGGACGAGATCCAGGCGGCGATCCGCAAGATGGTCGTCAACGCCGAGATCTACCCGGTGCTGTGTGGTTCGGCGTACAAGAACAAGGGCATCCAGCCGCTGCTCGACGCCGTCATCGCCTACCTCCCCAACCCGCTGGACGTCGGCGAGGTCCACGGCCACAAGGTCGGGGACGAGGAGACGGAGATCCTCCGCAAGCCGTCCAAGGACGAGCCGTTCGCGGCGCTCGCGTTCAAGATCGCCGTGCACCCGTTCTTCGGAGAGCTGACCTTCGTCCGTGTCTACTCGGGCCGCATCGACCCGAGCACCCAGGTGCAGAACGCGACCAAGGGGAAGAAGGAGCGCGTCGGCAAGCTCTTCCAGATGCACGCCAACAAGGAGATGCCCGTGGAGGAGGCCGTCGCCGGCCACATCTACGCGTTCATCGGGCTGAAGGACACCACGACGGGTGACACACTGTGTGACCTGAACAACCAGGTCATCCTCGAGTCCATGACCTTCCCGGACCCGGTCATCGACGTCTCCATCGAGCCCAAGACCAAGGCCGACCAGGAGAAGCTCGGCACGGCCATCCAGAAGCTGGCCCGTGAGGATCCGACGTTCTCCGTGCGGCTGGACGAGGAGACCGGGCAGACCGTCATCGGCGGAATGGGCGAGCTCCACCTGGACGTGCTCGTCGACCGGATGAAGCGCGAGTTCAAGGTCGAGGCCAACGTCGGCAAGCCGCAGGTCGCGTACCGCGAGACCATCAAGGGCTCGATCGACAAGTTCGACTACACCCACAAGAAGCAGACCGGTGGTTCCGGTCAGTTCGCGAAGGTGCAGATCGCGCTCGGCCCGCTGGACCAGGAGGCCGTCGAAGCCGGCGAGACCTACGAGTTCAGCGACAAGGTCACCGGTGGCCGCGTGCCCAAGGAGTACATCCCCTCCGTGGACGCCGGCATCAAGGACGCCATGCAGTACGGCATCCTCGCCGGCTACCCGATGGTCAACGTCAAGGCGACGCTCGTCGACGGCGCGTACCACGAGGTCGACTCGTCCGAGATGGCGTTCAAGGTCGCGGGCTCCATGGCCTTCAAGGAGGCCGCCCGTAAGTGCCAGCCCGTGATCCTGGAGCCGCTGATGGCCGTGGAGGTCGTCACGCCCGAGGACTACATGGGTGACGTCATCGGCGACATCAACTCCCGCCGCGGCCAGATCCAGGCGATGGAGGAGCGCTCCGGCGCCCGCGTCGTCAAGGCCCACGTGCCGCTCTCCGAGATGTTCGGCTACGTCGGCGACCTCCGGTCGAAGACGCAGGGCCGGGCCAACTACTCGATGGTCTTCTCCCACTACGCCGAGGTTCCGGCGGGCGTGGCCAAGGAGATCATCGCCAAGGCGACCGGCGAGTAACCGGTACTGGTCCCGCCCCGCCGTCAGGCGGGGTGGGGCCGATGCCGGCGGCGCACGGTCGAACCTCCGGGTGGCCGCCGGTTCGTGCTCAACACGGCACGATGAGTAAGATCAGATCCCACACAAAGCAGTGCCCACCTCCAGGTGGGGACAGACCAGTCCAGGAGGACACCAAGTGGCGAAGGCGAAGTTCGAGCGGACCAAACCGCACGTAAACATCGGCACCATCGGTCACGTCGACCACGGCAAGACCACCACCACCGCGGCCATCACCAAGGTTCTGGCGGACACCTACCCCGACCTCAACGACGCGTTCGCGTTCGACGAGATCGACAAGGCGCCGGAGGAGAAGGCTCGTGGTATCACGATCAACATCTCCCACGTCGAGTACCAGACCGAGAAGCGCCACTACGCGCACGTCGACGCCCCCGGTCACGCCGACTACATCAAGAACATGATCACCGGTGCCGCCCAGATGGACGGCGCGATCCTCGTCGTGGCGGCCACCGACGGCCCCATGCCGCAGACCCGTGAGCACGTGCTGCTCGCCCGTCAGGTCGGTGTGCCCTACATCCTCGTCGCCCTGAACAAGTGCGACATGGTCGACGACGAGGAGATCCTCGAGCTCGTCGAGATGGAGGTCCGCGAGCTGCTGGCGTCGCAGGACTTCGACGAGGACGCTCCGGTCGTCCACATCTCGGCGCTCAAGGCGCTCGAGGGTGACCCGAAGTGGGTCCAGGCCATCGTCGACCTCATGCAGGCCTGCGACGACTCCGTCCCGGATCCCGAGCGTGAGACCGACAAGCCGTTCCTCATGCCCGTCGAGGATGTCTTCACGATCACCGGTCGTGGCACCGTCGTCACCGGTCGTATCGAGCGTGGCCAGATCAACGTGAACGAGGATGTCGAGCTCATCGGCATCAAGGAGAAGGCCACCAAGACCACCATCACGGGCATCGAGATGTTCCGTAAGCTGCTCGACTACGGCGAGGCCGGCGACAACGTCGGTCTGCTCGTCCGTGGTCTCAAGCGCGAGGACGTCGAGCGTGGCCAGGTCGTCATCAAGCCGGGCGCCTACACCCCGCACACCACGTTCGAGGGCCAGGCGTACATCCTGTCCAAGGACGAGGGCGGCCGTCACACGCCGTTCTTCAACAACTACCGCCCGCAGTTCTACTTCCGTACCACGGACGTGACCGGCGTCGTGACCCTCCCCGAGGGCACCGAGATGGTCATGCCGGGCGACAACACCGAGATGAGCGTCGAGCTCATCCAGCCGGTCGCCATGGATGAGGGCCTGCGCTTCGCGATCCGCGAGGGTGGCCGCACCGTCGGCGCCGGACAGGTCACCAAGATCATCAAGTGATCCACTGACCGCTCGGTCCGGGTGAATCCCCGGGTCGATCGAGGAAGGGCGCCCCACCGTCAGGTGGGGCGCCCTTCCCGCATTTCGCGGTGGTTCACGCGTGCCCGGGGGAGTGGACGACCGGTTTATCTGAGGCGACCGAGTTTCGTGCGACGAGCGAGCTACCTGCGGCGACCGAACTACCTGCGACGACCGAGGATGGTCATCGCGATCGACAACCCCACCGCGGCGACCCCGGCGAGCGCGGCCGCGGCGACGGCGGCGACCTGTTCGGCACTCGCGCCGTGCGCGTCGTACCCGGGACCGGATACCCCGTGCCGGCGGTCGACTTCCGCGAGTGCCCGGAAGAGTTCATCGGGATCGCCGCCCGCGTCCGGATGGTGGCGCAGGACCGCCTGCCGCCTGTCCCGTTTGTAGGCGGCGGGGTCCCGCGGCTCGCGTCTGCTGTTCACGATGTGGTCTCCTCCGAGTGTGAACTCTGGTCTTCCCGACGCTACCGAAGTACCCGGTCGTCGTGCCGGGGTCCGTGACGCACCCGAGGACGCCGGGACGTCCGGGATTTTGCCCTTCCGGCCGATGTACTGCATACTGGTCAAGTTGCCCGGACAAGGCGGCGATCCCGTATGGGCCCGATGGGCCCCGGGGAGTGTCGGGTTGGTCGGGCGAGCACGACCGGGGCGGGTGAGTGATCACCCGCCGGAAAAGCGGGAGGGCGACACGCCCGACCGCGTGGACGCGTCGTGACACGTCAACAGCGGCAGCGGATCGGTCCGCCGTCATCCTCGCCTCGCGCGAGTGATGTGGCACTCCGTCCTCTGGAGGTCTCCTAGTCGTGTCATGCCCGTGGGCGCGCGGCGGGGTCCTCCACGATGGAGCACCGATGCACGGGACCGGGTGGTAGACGGTCTGACGGTGTCACACATGACAAGCGAACACACAGTGTCCCCGCGCAGCGAGGGCGCTTACGACAGCCGCCCTCACGGGCGGGAGGAGAAGAGGACGAAGTGGCGGGACAAAAGATCCGCATCCGGCTCAAGGCCTACGACCATGAAGCTATCGACGCCTCGGCCCGCAAGATCGTCGAGACGGTGACCCGTACGGGTGCTCGTGTCGTCGGTCCCGTGCCGCTGCCCACCGAGAAGAACGTCTACTGCGTCATCCGCTCGCCGCACAAGTACAAGGATTCGCGTGAGCACTTCGAGATGCGTACCCACAAGCGGTTGATCGACATTCTCGACCCCACGCCGAAGACCGTGGACGCTCTCATGCGTATCGACCTGCCTGCCAGCGTCGACGTCAACATCCAGTGACCTCCGACCGCGTAGCGGTCAGCAAGCAACGTGCAGCGGAGACAGTGAACAGATGACTAACACCGAGATCAAGGGAATCCTGGGCGCCAAGCTCGGCATGACCCAGGTCTTCGACGAGAACAACCGGGTGGTTCCGGTTACCGTCGTCAAGGCCGGGCCGTGCGTCGTGACCGGGATCCGTACCCAAGAGACCGACGGCTACGACGCCGTCCAGATCGCGTTCGGCGCGATCGACCCCCGCAAGGTCACCAAGCCGGTGGCCGGCCAGTTCGATAAGGCCGGGGTCACCCCCCGTCGTCACCTCGCCGAGATCCGACTCGACAACGCCGAGCAGGCCGCCGGGTTCGAGATCGGCCAGGAGATCGGCGCCGACGTGTTCGAGGACGGCGCGTTCGTCGACGTCACCGGCACCTCCAAGGGCAAGGGCTTCGCCGGTACCATGAAGCGCCACGGCTTCGCCGGCCAGGGTGCCTCGCACGGTACGCAGGCCGTACACCGCAAGCCGGGTTCCATCGGCGGGGCATCGACCCCGGGCCGCGTCTTCAAGGGCAAGTCGATGGCCGGCCGCATGGGCAACGATCGCGTGACCACCATGAACCTCAAGGTCCACAAGGTGGACGCCGAGGCCGGCGTCCTCCTCATCAAGGGAGCCATCCCGGGTCGTAACGGCGGCCTCGTGATGGTCCGTTCCGCAGTGAAGGGCGGTGCGCGCGCATGACCACCACGGAGAACACCGTGAACCTCAAGCTGGACGTCCGTACCCCGGCGGGCAAGACCGACGGTTCGGTCGAGCTCCCCGCCGAGATCTTCGGCGTCGAGCCCAACCTGCCCCTGATGCACCAGGTCGTGGTGGCTCAGCTCGCCGCGGCGCGTCAGGGCACGCACTCGACCAAGACCCGTGGCGAGGTCCGCGGCGGCGGCCGCAAGCCGTTCCGCCAGAAGGGCACCGGCCGCGCCCGTCAGGGTTCGACCCGCGCCCCCGCCTACACCGGCGGCGGCACCGTCCACGGCCCGAAGCCGCGTGACTACTCGCAGCGCACCCCCAAGAAGATGAAGGCCGCCGCGCTCCGCGGTGCCCTCTCCGACCGGGTCTCGGCCGATCGCCTCCACGTGGTGACCGAGTTCGTCGAGGGACAGAAGCCGTCGACGGCCGGTGTCCGCGACTTCCTGGGCACCCTGTCCGACCGCAAGAAGATCCTGATCGTCGTCGGTCGTGAGGACGTCGCCGCATGGCGTTCCGTGGCCAACCTCGATCACGTCCATCCGATCGCTCCGGATCAGCTCAACACCTACGACGTGCTCCACGCTGACGACGTCGTGTTCTCGGTCGAGGCTCTGGACGCGTTCGTCACGCAGGCGAGCCGTGCGTTCGCCGGCAAGGCAGCGAAGGAGGCCGACAAGTGAGCACCGTCGCCGATCCCCGGGACGTGATCCTCGCCCCGGTCGTCTCCGAGAAGGCCTACGGCCTGCTCGAGCAGGGCGTGTACACGTTCCAGGTCGCCCCGGGCGCCAACAAGACGCAGATCAAGATCGCCATCCAGGAGATCTTCGGCGTCACCGTTGAGTCCGTGAACACCGCCAACCGTCAGGGCAAGCGCAAGCGCACCCGCACCGGGTACGGACAGCGCAAGAGCACCAAGCGCGCCATCGTGACCCTCGCGGCCGACAGCAAGCCCATCGAGATCCCGGGTCTGACCGCCTGACGGCGGGAAGAGTTAAGGACGAGAGAACCTCATGGCTATCCGCAAGTACAAGCCCACGACCCCCGGTCGTCGCGGCTCGAGCGTCTCGGACTTCGCCGAGATCACCCGCTCGACGCCCGAGAAGTCGCTGCTGCGCCCGCTGAGCAAGACCGGCGGCCGCAACGGTCACGGCCGTATCACCAGCCGCCACAAGGGCGGTGGCCACAAGCGCCAGTACCGCGTCATCGACTTCCGTCGTAATGACAAGGACGGCGTGCTCGCCACCGTCGCGCACATCGAGTACGACCCGAACCGCACCGCCAACATCGCCCTCCTGCACTACGCGGACGGCGAGAAGCGGTACATCCTCGCCCCGCGCAACCTGAAGCAGGGCATGAAGGTCGAGTCGGGTGCAGGCGCCGACATCAAGACCGGCAACAACCTCCCGCTCCGGAACATCCCCGCAGGCACCGTGGTGCACGCGGTGGAGCTCCGTCCGGGCGGCGGCGCCAAGATGGCCCGCGCCGCCGGCGCGGGCATCCAGCTGCTCGGTAAGGAGGGGACCTACGCCTCCCTCCGCATGCCCTCCGGTGAGATCCGTCGGGTCGACGTGCGGTGCCGCGCCACGATCGGCGAGGTCGGCAACGCCGAGCAGGCCAACATCAACTGGGGTAAGGCCGGCCGCATGCGGTGGAAGGGCGTTCGCCCGACCGTCCGTGGCGTGGTCATGAACCCCGTCGACCACCCGCATGGTGGTGGCGAGGGTAAGACGTCCGGTGGACGTCACCCCGTCAGCCCGTGGGGCCAGCCCGAGGGCCGGACCCGCAAGCCCAACAAGGCGAGTGACAGCATGATCGTCCGTCGCCGTCGCACCGGTAAGAAGCGTTAAGGAGGGAAACTAGGATGCCTCGTAGTCTCAAGAAGGGTCCGTTCGTCGACGAACACCTCCTCGCGAAGGTGGACGTGCAGAACGACAAGGGCACGCATCAGGTCATCAAGACCTGGTCGCGGCGCTCGACGATCCTGCCCGATTTCATCGGCCACACGTTCGCCGTCCATGACGGCCGCAAGCATGTGCCCGTATTCGTGTCCGACTCGATGGTGGGTCACAAGCTCGGCGAGTTCGCGCCGACGCGCACGTTCAAGGGGCACATCAAGGACGATCGGAAGAGTAAGCGTCGATGAGCACTGATACGAAGAAGACCGACGACGGCACGGCGACGGCCGAGCAGCAGCTCTCCGCGCGTGCCACCGCCAAGTTCGTCCGCGTCACGCCCATGAAGGCGCGTCGTGTGATCGACCTCATCCGCGGCAAGGACGCCGCCGACGCGCTGAACACGCTGCGGTTCGCCCCGCAGGCCGCCAGCGAGCCGGTCGCCAAGGTCCTCGCCTCCGCGATGGCCAACGCCGAGAACAACCTCGACCTGGACCCCCGGACCCTCGTGGTCACGGCGGCCTACGCCGACGAGGGGCCGACCCTCAAGCGTTTCCGCCCGCGTGCCCAGGGTCGTGCGTTCCGCGTGCGTAAGCGTACGAGCCACATCACCATCGAGGTGACCAGCGTGCCCGAGAAGACCGGCTCCGGTCGGGCACGTCGCAACCAGGGAGGTGCCCGCTAAATGGGACAGAAGATCCAGCCGCACGGCTTCCGTCTCGGCATCACCTCGGACTGGACGTCCAAGTGGTTCGCCGACAAGCAGTACGCCGACTACGTCGCCGAGGACATCAAGATCCGTCAGCTCCTGTCCAAGGGCATGGAGCGGGCCGGTATCTCCGGGGTCGACATCTCGCGGACCCGTGACCGGGTCCACGTGGACATTCACACGGCCCGCCCGGGCATCGTGATCGGCCGTCGGGGCGCCGAGGCGGACCGTCTTCGCGGGGAGCTCGAGAAGCTCACCGCCAAGCAGGTCCACCTCAACATCCTCGAGATCAAGAACACCGAGGCCGACGCCCAGCTCGTCGCCCAGGGGATCGCCGAGCAGCTCTCGAATCGTGTGGCGTTCCGTCGCGCGATGCGCAAGGGCATCCAGTCGGCCATGCGTCAGCCCCAGGTCAAGGGCATCAAGGTGGTCTGTTCGGGTCGTCTCGGCGGTGCCGAGATGTCCCGTTCGGAGCGCTACCACGAGGGGCGCGTCCCCCTGCACACCCTGCGTGCCGAGATCGACTACGGCACCTACGAGGCCAAGACGACCTTCGGTCGTATCGGTGTCAAGGTGTGGATCTACAAGGGTGACGTGGTCGGCGGCCGTCGCGAGTCCGACCAGTACGCCCAGTCCAGCAACCGTGGCGGTGCCGACCGCGGTCCCCGCCGCGAGCGTGGCGCCGGTCGTCCGCGTCGCTCCGGGGCCCAGGGCACCACTGCGACCAGCACCGAGACCGGCCGCGCCGGTTCCGGCTCGGCCGCCGAGGCTCCTGCCGAGGCACCGCAGAACCAGACCAGGGAGGCGTGACAGTGCTTATCCCCAAGCGCGTCAAGCACCGCAAGCAGCACCACCCCGGCCGTAAGGGCGGGGCAAAGGGTGGCACCAAGGTGACATTCGGTGACTACGGCATCCAGGCTCTCGAGCCGGCCTACGTCACCAACCGTCAGATCGAGTCCGCACGTATCGCCATCAACCGCCACATCAAGCGTGGTGGCAAGGTGTGGATCAACATCTATCCGGATCGTCCCCTGACCAAGAAGCCCGCCGAGGTGCGGATGGGTTCCGGTAAGGGCTCGGTCGAGTGGTGGGTGGCCAATGTCAAGCCGGGCCGCATCCTGTTCGAGATGTCGTACCCGAACGAGGAGACCGCTCGCGAGGCCCTTCGCCGCGCGCAGCACAAGCTCCCGTGCAAGACCCGCATCGTGACCCGGGAGGAGCAGTTCTGATGGCTAGTGGAACCACCGCCCCCGAGCTGCGTGAGCTCGATGCGGATGCGCTGACCGCGCGTCTGCGTGAGGCCAAGGAAGAGCTGTTCAACCTGCGCTTCCAGATGGCCACCGGTCAGCTGACCAACAACCGTCGCCTGCGTGTCGTCCGCCACGACATCGCTCGCATCTACACCGTCATTCGCGAGCGCGAGCTCGGTCTGTCGGCGGCGCCGGGTGATGCCAAGTGAGTGACAAGGAAGCAGTTGTGACTGAGTCCAACGAGAACACCGAGCGCAACAGCCGCAAGGTGCGCATCGGGTACGTCGTGTCCGACAAGATGGAGAAGACCATCATCGTCGAGCTCGAGGACCGCGTGAAGCACCCGCTGTACGGCAAGATCATGCGCCGTACCGAGCGGGTCAAGGCCCACGACGAGACCAACACCGCCGGAGTCGGCGACCGCGTGCGGATCATGGAGACCCGCCCGCTGTCCGCCTCCAAGCGGTACCGCCTCGTCGAGGTGCTCGAGCGGGCCAAGTAAGCCCCCACTCGACATATGCGAGCGGCCCGGCCCCGGGACTCCGGGACCGGGCCGTTTCGCGTTGCGGGGGCGCACGGGACGGCCGAATGTAACGGATCACCGTGGTGTAACGAATTTTGAGTAGTGTGTCAGCGTCCGACGCTGGCCGAGAGGACAGAATCGTCATATGGGGAACGAACCACATTTCGGCCGACGGGGGAGTGGGCGGGGCGATCGCCGTCGTGGTCTGAGTGCGCTCGCGATCGGCGCGGTCGTGATCACGACGACGGCCACGGGGCTTCCCGTCGCCGGCGCCCAGAGCACGGGCCCGGGGTCAGTCGATCCGGGATCCCTCGTTCCCAGCGTGGCGCCCGGGAGCCTGTTGGGCGCACCATCGCTCAGTATCGCCGCGTCGACCCAGCTCGGTGCCCCGATCCCGGTCACGTCCGTCCTCGGATCCGTCGGCGCCATCGGTTCCAGCGATTTCCCCCGTCCGGGAAGCTCCCAACCCCCGGCCGGGCCCCGCGCGACACGGGACGGGTCCATCGTGTCCTCCACCGTGCAGCGGATCGAGCCTCTCTTCCCGGCGTCGACGGAGGCGGTCGATCGTCGCGCCGAGGTGTGGGCCGTGACGTCTGAATCCATGCAACGGACGGTCCGCGTCGAGGTCTACCGCGCCCCGGCGGGCGTCGACGCGCCCAACGTGTACTTCCTCGACGGCGTCGGTTCCGAGGTCCCGTCCGGGTGGAGCACGGGTATGGGCTGGGGCGATCCCGCGCTGCGCGACCGCGCGGTGAACGTGATCGTTCCGACGGGCGGCCCGGCGTCGATGTGGTCCGACTGGCAGGCGGACGATCCCGTCCTGGGCCCCAACAACTGGGAGACGTTCCTCACCGAGGAGTTGCCGCCGCTGCTCGAGGCCGGTTTACCCGGGGCCGCGGGGCCGCTCGCCCACAACGGGAGCTGGGGGGTCATGGGCGTGTCGATGGGGGCGTCCGCGGCGCTTCATCTGGCCAACAGGAACGAGATGTTCGGAGGCGCCGCCGGTATCAGCGGCGCCTATTCGACCACCGACGAGCTCGGCTACCAGTACGCGCGACTCACCGTGGCCGCTCGCCACGGGGACGTCACCAACATGTGGGGGCCGCGCGGGTCCCGGGAGTGGGTGGAGCACGACACCGTGGCGGACCCCTCCGGGCTCGAGGGCAAGGCGGTCTACCTCAGCGCCGCGACCGGGCTGGTGGGCTCCAGCGAGCTCGGCCGCTTCGGCAGCAACGAACTCGTGCTCATCGACGGACATGTCCTCGAGAAGGGCTCCTACGAGAGCACCCGTGCACTCGAGGCCGCGCTCGCCTCGGTTCCCGGGGTCGACCTGAGGATGAACTACATGCCCTCCGGGATCCACAACTGGCCGGTCTTCGTCACCGAGATGCGGCCGGGGATGGATCACGTCCTCTCCGGACTGCCCGACGCCGCGCCCAACGGGCGGAGGACGACCGGGGGAGTGGCGGACTCCGGGGCTAGCGCTGCCAGCTCATCGGGATCGAGCGGTTCGACGGGTTCCCTGCGTGGATCCGGATCGGCCGGTTCGAGCGGTAGCTGACCGGGATTTGGGTCCCGGTGCATGCGCACCCTACACTGGACCAGTTGCCCGACCTGGCACGTCTCGACGTGTCGACGGGTGGCATGACCGCGTGTGTCGGGTCGGTATCCGGCACACATTGAACAGACCTGGTCAGGAGAACCATGATCCAGCAGGAGTCGCGGCTGAAGGTCGCCGACAACACGGGTGCCAAGGAGATTCTCTGCATCCGCGTTCTCGGCGGTTCCAAGCGCCGCTACGCAGGCGTGGGCGACATCATCGTCGCCACCGTCAAGGACGCCATCCCCGGTGGCAACGTCAAGAAGGGTGAGGTCGTCAAGGCCGTCATCGTGCGCACCGCCAAGGAGCGCCGTCGCCCGGACGGCTCGTACATCAAGTTCGACGAGAACGCCGCCGTCATCATCAAGAACGACAACGATCCGCGCGGAACGCGCATCTTCGGGCCCGTCGGCCGCGAACTGCGCGACAAGAAGTTCATGCGGATCGTCTCGCTGGCTCCGGAGGTGCTCTGACATGAAGGTTCACAAGGGCGACACGGTGCTGGTCATCTCCGGTAAGGACAAGGGCGCCAAGGGCAAGGTCATCCAGGCTTTCCCGGCTCAGGAGAAGGTCCTCGTCGAGGGCGTCAACCGCATCAAGAAGCACACCTCCAACTCGGCTGCCGAGCGCGGCGCCTCCTCGGGCGGCATCGTCACCCAGGAGGCCCCGATCCACGTGTCCAACGTGATGGTCGTGGACGCCGACGGCACCCCGACCCGGGTCGGAATCCGCACCGACGAGAACGGCAAGCGCGTCCGTGTCTCGCGCAAGACCGGGAAGGACCTGTGACCATGACTGAGACCGCTCTTCCCTCCGGGTACACCCCTCGCCTCAAGGACAAGTACCGCAGCGAGATCCGGCCGGCACTCAACGAGACGTTCGAGTACGCCAACGTCATGCAGATCCCGGGCGTCGCGAAGGTCGTCGTCAACATGGGTGTCGGTGACGCCGCCCGCGACGCCAAGCTCATCAACGGCGCCATCAACGACCTCACGCTGATCACCGGCCAGAAGCCGGAGGTCCGTCGGGCCCGCAAGTCCATCGCACAGTTCAAGCTGCGTGAGGGCATGCCGATCGGTGCGCGCGTCACCCTGCGCGGCGACCGCATGTGGGAGTTCCTCGATCGCCTGACGACCGTCGCGCTCCCGCGTATCCGTGACTTCCGCGGACTCTCGGGCAAGCAGTTCGACGGCCACGGCAACTACACGTTCGGCCTCAACGAGCAGACGATGTTCTACGAGATCGATGTCGACAAGGTCGACCGCCCCCGGGGCATGGACATCACGGTCGTCACGACCGCAACGAACGACGAAGAGGGCCGGGCACTGCTCAAGCAGCTCGGATTCCCCTTCAAGGAGGACTGACCTCCTCCACCGGCCGGACCGGCCGTCCCCGCCGGGGCACCGCATCGCGGTTCCCCGGCGGCGGGCAGACGGCCCAGTCGTCTGGTCGCGCCCCGGTGAGAAGAGCACCGGCCGCGGCGGGAACACCGGGATGCCCCGAGGGGCGCCGGATCCCATACAAGAGAACATTCGCACTCTTCGTGATAGGCCCACGACGTCACGTGGGCGGCCCACAGGTCGCCGTACGGGACGTGTTGCATGGGAACCGTTACGAGAAAGGAACATGGTCCATCCATGTCGATGACCGATCCCATCGCGGACATGCTGACGCGTGTGCGTAACGCCAATTCGGCGTACCACGACACCGTGTCGATGCCGCATTCGAAGCTCAAGGGCAACATCGCTGCCATCCTCCAGCAGGAGGGTTACATCGCGGGCTACAACGTCGAGGACGCAGAGGTGGGCAAGAAGCTCACCATCGACCTCAAGTACGGCCCCTCGCGCCAGCGCAGCATCCAGGGCATCAAGCGCATCTCGAAGCCGGGTCTGCGCGTGTACGCCAAGTCCACCGAACTGCCCAAGGTCCTCGGTGGCCTGGGCGTCGCGATCATCTCGACGTCCCAGGGTCTGCTCACGGACCGCCAGGCGAACAACAAGAAGGTGGGCGGGGAAGTCCTCGCCCACGTCTGGTAAGGGGGGCGAGAAATGTCACGTATCGGCAAGGCTCCGATCACCGTCCCGTCCGGTGTCGACATCAGGGTCGACGGCCAGACCGTCACCGTCAAGGGTCCCAAGGGCGAGCTCTCGCAGGTTCTGCCCGGGGCGATCTCGGTCTCGATCGAGGACGGCACCGTCACGGTGAACCGTCCCGACGACCACCGCGACAACCGGTCACTGCACGGCCTGTCCCGCTCGCTGGTCAACAACATGATCGTCGGCGTCACCGAGGGCTACAAGCAGGACATGGAGATCTTCGGCGTCGGTTACCGCGTCGTGGCCAAGGGCCAGGATCTCGAGTTCGCCCTGGGCTACTCGCATCCGGTTCCGGTCACCGCTCCCGACGGCATCACGTTCGCCGTCGACGGTGCGACCAAGTTCTCGATCTCCGGGATCGACAAGCAGCAGGTGGGCCAGATCGCCGCCAACATCAAGCGACTGCGGAAGCACGACCCGTACAAGGGCAAGGGCATCCGCTACGCCGGCGAACAGGTCCGTCGCAAGGTCGGAAAGACGGGTAAGTGATCATGAGCAGCACCAGGAAGCGTTCACCGCTGGGCACCGATGTCTCCACCGCACGTCGCGAGGGTCGCGCCCGGCGCCATTACCGACTCCGCAAGAAGGTCTCCGGTACGCCGGAGCGTCCGCGGTTGGTCGTCAACCGGTCCTCGCGTCACATCCACGCCCAGATCATCGACGATCTGGCCGGCCACACGCTGGCCGCAGCCTCCACCATCGAGGCGGATGTGCGCTCCCTTGAGGGCGACAAGAAGGCCCGCAGCGCGAAGGTCGGCCAGCTCCTGGCCGAGCGCGCCAAGGCCGCCGGCATCGACGCCGTCGTGTTCGACCGTGGTGGTAACAAGTACCACGGCCGGATCGCGTCCCTCGCCGACGCCGCCCGCGAGGGTGGGCTGGAGTTCTGATGACCAACACCACTGCACTGTTCGCTAACGGAAGGACCGTCTGATGCCGGGACGTCAGCGTCGTGACGGCGGAAGCAACGGCCCCGCCGCAGACAACAAGACCACCACCGACAACGCCCAGGGCCGCGGCGGAGACCGCGGTCGTGGCCGGGGTCGCGACGATCGTCGCGGCCGCGACGAGGAGAAGTCGCAGTACATCGAGCGCGTCGTCACCATCAACCGTGTCTCCAAGGTCGTCAAGGGTGGTCGGCGCTTCAGCTTCACCGCCCTGGTGATCCTGGGTGACGGCAACGGCATGGTCGGCGTCGGGTACGGCAAGGCCAAGGAGGTGCCGGCGGCGATCCAGAAGGGATCGGAGGAGGCACGGAAGAACTTCTTCCGCGTTCCGCTCATCGCCTCCACCATCCCCCACCCGATCCAGGGTGAGGCTGCTGCCGGCGTCGTCATGCTCCGCCCCGCCTCGCCGGGTACCGGTGTCATCGCCGGTGGCGCCGCTCGCGCGGTGCTCGAGTGTGCCGGAGTCAACGACATCCTGTGCAAGTCTCTGGGGTCGGACAACGCCATCAACGTGGTCCACGCGACCGTGGCGGCGCTCAAGGGTCTGCATCGTCCCGAGGAAGTCGCGGCTCGTCGCGGCCTGCCGATCGAGGACGTCGCGCCCGCGGGCATGCTCCGTGCGCGTGCCGGACAGGGGGCCTGATCATGGCTAGCCTCAAGATCACCCAGGTCCGCGGGACCGTGGGGACCAAGAAGAACCAGCGGGACTCCCTGCGTACGCTCGGCCTCAAGGGCATCCGGAAGACGGTCGTGCGTGAGGACAACGCGCAGACCCGGGGTCTCATCAACGTCGTGAACCACCTCGTCGTGGTCGAAGAGACGGAGTGAGAATGACCATCAAGTTGCATCACCTGCGCCCGGCTCCCGGGTCGCACGCCGAGAAGATCCGTGTGGGTCGCGGCGAGGGCGGCAAGCGCGGCAAGACCGCCGGCCGCGGTACCAAGGGCACCAAGGCGCGTAAGAACGTCCCCGCGGCGTTCGAGGGCGGCCAGATGCCGATCCACATGCGGCTCCCGAAGCTCAAGGGCTTCAAGAACCGCAACAAGGTCGTCTTCCAGGTCGTCAACGTGTCCGACATCCAGCGGCTGTTCCCGCAGGGCGGCGAGGTCGGCGTGTCCGAGCTCGTGGCCGCGGGCGCGGTCCGGAAGAACCAGCCGGTCAAGGTGCTGGGCGACGGGGACATCTCCGTGGCCGTCACCGTGACCGCCGACAAGGTCTCCGCCTCGGCCAAGAGCAAGATCGAGGCCGCCGGCGGAAGCGTGTCGGAGGCCGGGGCCTGATACCCCGCCCGGCCCGTTCACGGGTCGATGACGGGTGCAGGGGTCGGGTCCGAGAGTCTCGGATCCGGCCCCTGCGCTCGTCTTGATAGAGTTTTCCCGTTGTGCGTTTCGGGGTCGGCGCCCGCCGGAAGGTCGGCCCGACTTCCCCCGGCGCATCTGCTTTCGACGACCGGCGGCCCGACGGCCGACCACGACCAGGAGGACATGTGCTCTCCGCACTCGCGTCCGCGATCAAGGACCGGGATCTGAGGAAGAAGATCTTCTTCACCCTGGGGATCATCATCCTCTACCGGATCGGCGCGCAGATCCCGTCGCCCGGCGTCGACTACCCCAAGCTCCGGGGTCTGCTCGACACGGCGATGACCGGGGACAACGCACAGTTGTTCTCCCTGGTGAACCTCTTCTCCGGTGGCGCCCTGCTGCAGTTGTCGGTCTTCGCGATCGGCATCATGCCCTTCATCACCGCGAGCATCATCGTCCAACTGCTCACGGTGGTGATCCCGTACTTCGAGCAGTTGAAGAAGGAGGGGCAGTCCGGCCAGGCGAAGATGACGCAGTACACGCGTTATCTCACCATCGCGCTCGCCGTCCTGCAGTCCGCCGGCATCGTCGCGCTGGCCGACCGGGGGCAGCTCCTCGGCAACGGCCAGTCCGTCCTGATGGACGACAACATCCTCACGCTGCTCACCATCGTCATCGTCATGACCGCGGGCGCCGCACTCGTCATGTGGTTCGGTGAACTGATCACCGACCGTGGCGTCGGTAACGGCATGTCGCTGCTCATCTTCGCCGGTATCGCGTCCCGCATCCCGGCCGAGGGCGTTAACATCTACCAGAACTCGTCGACCATGAAGTTCGCGGCCGTCATGTTCGCGGTCGTCCTCATCGTCGTCGCCGTCGTCTTCGTCGAGCAGGGTCAGCGCCGCATCCCCGTCCAGTACGCCAAGCGCATGGTCGGCCGCCGCCAGTACGGCGGCACCTCCACCTACCTGCCGCTCAAGGTCAACCAGGCCGGCGTCATCCCGGTGATCTTCGCGTCGTCGCTGATGTACGTGCCGATCCTCATCACCCAGCTGATCCAGGGGCCCGAGCCGTCGAGCGACGGGTTCTGGCAGCGGTACGTCATGCAGTACCTGCAGAACCCCTCCAGCTGGGGCTACATCCTCCTGTACTTCGCCCTCATCATCTTCTTCGCGTACTTCTACGTGGCCATCCAGTTCGACCCGATGGAGCAGGCCGAGAACATGAAGAAGTACGGCGGGTTCATCCCGGGCATCCGCCCGGGCCGCCCGACGGCCGAATACCTGGGCTATGTCCTCAACCGGATCCTGCTGTTCGGTTCGCTGTACCTCGGTCTGATCGCGGTACTCCCCAACGTCTTCCTCGACATGGGCAGCGGGGGTGGAGATCTGCAGAACATGCCGTTCGGCGGCACCGCTGTGCTCATCATGGTCTCCGTGGGCCTCGATACCGTGAAGCAGGTCGAGGCGCAGCTGATGCAGCGCAACTACGAGGGCTTCCTCAAGTAGGCGCGGCCTCGTCCGAGCACACCAACTGTAGAAAGGCTGGTCCCCACCATGCGTCTCGTCCTCCTCGGCCCTCCCGGAGCCGGCAAGGGCACCCAGGCTGCTCTGCTCTCGGAGAAGCTCGGCGTCCCACACATCTCGACCGGTGATCTGTTCCGCGCCAACATCTCCCAGGGCACCGACCTCGGGAAGGAGGCCAAGAGCTACATCGACGCCGGCAACCTCGTCCCCGCCGAGGTGACGAACCGCATGGTCGCCGCGCGCATCGCCGAGCCCGACGCCACCGAGGGCTTCCTCTTGGACGGATACCCCCGCAGTGCAGCGCAGGCGGACGCGCTCAAGGAGATGCTCGGCGAGGCCGGCCACACCCTCGACGCGGTCCTGGAGTTCAAGGTCGACGACGACACCGTGGTCAAGCGCATGCTCGCCCGGGGGCGCGAGGACGACACCGAGGACGTCATCCGGAACCGCATGTCGGTCTACCGGTCGGAGACGGCCCCGCTGCTCGAGTACTACGCCGGTGAGGTCAAGAGCATCGACGCCGTCGGTGAGGTCGACGAGATCAACGCACGCGCGCTCGCCGCGCTGGGTCGCTGACGCCCGCCGTGTTCGGACGGTCCCGCAAGGGCGTGGTCACCGCGCGTACCCCGGGTGAGTTGGACGCCATGGAGGCGGCCGGTCGTATCGTCGGACGGGCGTTGATCGCCGCCCGTGAGGCCGCTGTCCCGGGTGCCACCACCGGTGACCTGGACGAGGTCGTCGAGCAACTGATCCGGGACGCCGGGGCCGTGCCGTCCTTCAAGGGGTACGAGGGGTTCCCGGGATCGATCTGCTCCTCGGTCAACGACGTCGTGGTGCACGGGATCCCCGGGCCCGACACCGTCCTGGGGGACGGGGACCTCGTCTCCGTCGACTGCGGCGCCATCCTCGACGGGTGGCACGGGGACTCCGCGTGGTCATTCGGGGTGGGGACTCTCGCCCCGGAGGTCGCGACCCTCAACGACGCCACGCGGGAGGTCCTCGACGAGGGCATCCTGGCGATGCTGCCCGGGAACAAGCTCACCGACGTCTCGCACGCCCTCGAGGTGGCGACGCGGAGGGCGGAGGAGCGTCACGGCGTCAGCCTGGGCATCGTCGACGGCTTCGGCGGGCACGGGATCGGCCGCGAGATGCACGAATGGCCGTTCCTCGCCAACGAGGGCAAGCCCGGCCGCGGGCCCCGGCTGCAGGAGGGGTCGGTCCTGGCGGTCGAGCCGATGCTCGTGCTGGGCGGCGAGACCGATACCCGGACTCTGTCCGATGACTGGACGGTCGTCACCGTCGACGGGTCGCCGGCGGCGCACTGGGAACACACGGTCGCCGTGACGGTGGACGGCCCCCGGATCCTCACGCCCCGCCCGCGCAGCTGAGGACGCACCGCGACCGGGGTCGCCACTCCGGGGAATCGGAGCGGGTCGACCGCTGACGGTCGCCCACACCGGGTTACAGTGTGTGCCGGTAGTGAACATCTGCTTCGAAAGGTCCCGGCATGCTCGCTGAGCAGGAGTCCGTCGCGCGTCGATCAGTCTTGCGGGGAGCCGTCGCGCTGGTCGTGACGCTCGCTGTCGCCCTCGTCCACATCTCGGGCCCGGGCGTCACCCCCTCCACCGCCCAGTCGGTGATGGAGGGGGGCGCGGGGTCGATCGAGGCGGATCCCCAGCCGGGGCCGTTCTATCACGCGGATCCGCAACACCTCGCGGACGCCCCTCTCGGTGAGGTGATCAACTCCCGGGACGTGACCATGCCGGCGTTCCTCGGATACCGGGTCACCGAGATCGCCTACCGGTCGACCGACTCCCGCGATCGGCCGCTACTGGCCACCGCGACGGTCGTCCGGCCGCACCACGCCCGCCCCGACGGTCCGGTGTTGAGCTACCAGCACTACCTCAATGCGCTCGGACAGCGATGCGCGCCCACCGAGACCCTCGTCCACCCGACGCTGGAGACCGTGCAGGACAACGCGATGGTGTTCCTGCGGACGCGTCTGGACCAGGGATGGACGGTCATCATCCCGGACCACCTCGGTCCGAAGGTCGCCTATCCCGGCGGTCAGTTGTCGGGCCGGATCGTGTTGGACGGGATGCGTGCGGTGCGGGACGACCCCCGCTTCGATTCCAGGCACAGCCGGTTCGGCGCCCTCGGCTACTCTGGGGGCGGCATCGCGAGCGCGTGGGTGTCGCTCCTGCACGACGACTACGCCCCGGACGTGAATCTCGTCGGGGTGGCGCAGGGCGGTGTCCCGACCGACATGACCACGATGGCGCGGATGGTCGGCAACTGGCCGCACCCGGCGTTCGGCCTGGCGTTCGCCGCGGCTGTCGGCATGGCGCGGGAGTACCCGGAGGCGATCCGGCTCGAGGAGAAGCTCACGCCGGACGGGTGGGCGCTCTACAGCCAGCTGAAGGGGCGCTGCACCGCGACCCTGTTGACGGTCGGGGCGTTCCGGTCCGTCCCGATGGTCCTCCGGGGAGGCGACCTCCTGGCAGAGGAGGGGCTGATGCGGGCGTTCGCGGAGAACAGCATCCGTCAGAGCCCGGACGTGCCCCGGGTCCCGGTGTTCATGTGGCATTCCGGGACCGACCCGCTCGTGCCGTTCTGGGACGCGGAGGAGACCGCCAAGCGGTACTGCCGAGAGGGCGCGCCGCTGACGTGGGAGCCGGGACTCGCGCCGGAGCACCTCATGGGCGCGGTGGAGAAACTGCCCGCGGCGATGAACTGGCTCCAGCAGCGCTTCGACGGGGTGCCCGCGGGGCGGGCCTGCTACGTCTGACCGTCGGTCACCGGGACCGCCGAGGGGACGCCGAGCGGGCGGCGAGGGCCCTGTCGGTGCCCGATTGGCGCAGATCCATCACCTGACGTAGGCTTATACGTCGGTGTGCCCACCAGTGCACCGACAATCCGGTAGACGTCACCCGGGGAATCGTGGAGGACCGTAACCAGCATGGCAAAGAAAGACGGAGCCATCGAGGTCGAGGGCCGTGTCGTTGAGCCGTTGCCGAACGCAATGTTCCGCATCGAACTCGAGAACGGGCACAAGGTCCTCGCACACATCAGTGGGAAGATGCGGCAGCACTACATCCGCATCCTCCCCGAGGACCGCGTGGTCGTGGAGCTCTCGCCCTACGACCTGACCCGCGGCCGGATCGTCTACCGGTACAAGTAAGACGCTCAACTCCCCGCACCAGCCGCCGAGCCCCACAGGGGCCGGCGGGATCACACCCTCGGAAGCGGAGGCCGGGGCCCCGGACGGTTGCTCATCGTGAGATGACCATCCGACAACGGGGACGGTCGGGGAGCAGACCTACCGCACGACGAAAGAGAAACGCCACATGGCACGTCTAGCCGGCGTTGATCTCCCGCGCGACAAGCGCATGGAGATCGCGCTCACCTACATTTTCGGCATCGGTCGCACCCGGTCGCTGGAGATCCTGGGGCGCACGGGCATCAGCCCGGATCTGCGCACCAAGGACCTCACCGACGAGCAGTTGACCGTCCTTCGTGACGACATCGAGGGCAACTACAAGGTGGAGGGTGACCTCCGCCGCGAGGTCCAGGGCGACATCCGCCGGAAGATCGAGATCGGTAGCTACCAGGGCCTGCGCCACCGCCGTGGCCTGCCGGTCCGTGGACAGCGCACCAAGACCAACGCCCGTACCCGTAAGGGTCCGAAGAAGACCGTCGCCGGAAAGAAGAAGTAATGCCCCCCAAGTCACGCGCTGCGGGCCCCAAGAAGACGGGCCGTCGCAAGGAAAAGAAGAACGTGCCCCTGGGCCAGGCCCACATCAAGAGCACGTTCAACAACACGATCGTCTCGATCACCGACCCGTCCGGTGGCGTCCTCGCATGGGCGTCCTCCGGCCACGTCGGCTTCAAGGGCTCGCGCAAGTCGACGCCCTTCGCCGCCCAGCTCGCCGCCGAGAACGCGGCCCGCAAGGCGCAGGAACACGGCGTCAAGAAGGTCGACGTGTTCGTCAAGGGCCCCGGCTCGGGACGTGAGACCGCGATCCGCTCGCTCCAGGCCGCCGGCCTCGAGGTGGGCACGATCTCCGATGTCACCCCCCAGCCCCACAACGGCTGTCGTCCGCCCAAGCGGCGTCGAGTCTGAGCCGGAAGGAACGCACTAAATCATGGCACGTTACACCGGCCCCGTCACCCGCAAGTCCCGCCGTCTGGGCGTGGACCTCGTGGGTGGAGACACCGCATTCGAGCGTCGGCCCTTCCCGCCCGGTCACCACGGCCGCGCGCGGATCAAGGAGTCCGAGTACCGCACCCAGCTGCAGGAGAAGCAGAAGGCCCGCTTCACCTACGGCGTGATGGAGAAGCAGTTCCGTCGTTACTACGAGGAGGCGAACCGCCGCGCCGGCAAGACCGGTGAGAACCTCCTGCAGATCCTCGAGTCGCGACTGGACAACGTCGTGTACCGCGCGGGTCTCGCGCGGACGCGTCGCCAGGCCCGTCAGCTCGTGGCCCACGGTCACTTCCTGGTCAACGACCAGAAGGTCACCATCCCGAGCTACCGGGTCTCGCAGTACGACATCGTCGACGTCCGTCCCAAGTCCACCAAGATGGACTGGTTCGAGATCGCCCAGGAGACCCTCGGCGAGCGTCCCGTCCCGGCGTGGCTGCAGGTCGTCCCGACGACCCTGCGGGTCCTCGTCCACCAGCTCCCCGAGCGCGCGCAGATCGATGTGCCGCTGCAGGAGCAGTTGATCGTCGAGCTCTACTCGAAGTGATCTGTCCCCCCTCGTCGCCGGGCGGGCCGCACACCGCGGCCCGCCCGGCGACGGTGGGTTCCCACGGCGTCAAATAGCGGGCGTCGAGAATCGAAAGAGGTAGCACATGCTCATCTCCCAGCGGCCCACCCTCACCGAGGAGGTCGTCTCCGAGAACCGCTCGCGGTTCGTGCTCGAGCCCCTCGAGCCCGGTTTCGGCTACACCATCGGCAACTCGCTGCGGCGCACGCTGCTGTCGTCCATCCCGGGCGCGGCCGTGACCAGCATCCGCATCGAGGGCGTCCTGCACGAGTTCACCACCGTGCCTGGCGTGAAGGAGGATGTCACCGACATCATCCTCAACCTCAAGGGCCTGGTCGTCTCGTCCGTCGAGGACGAGCCGGTCACCATGTACCTCAAGAAGCAGGGTCCGGGAGCCGTCACCGCCGGTGACATCGTCCCGCCCTCCGGCGTCGAGGTGCACAACCCGGACCTGCACATCGCCACCCTCAACGAGAAGGGTCGGCTGGAGATCGAGCTGGTCGTCGAGCGTGGCCGCGGCTACGTTCCCGCCGGGCTCAACAAGGACGCGGGCCACGAGATCGGCCGGATCCCGGTCGACTCGATCTACTCGCCCGTGCTCAAGGTGACCTACAAGGTCGAGGCCACCCGTGTGCACCAGCGCACCGACTTCGACCGTCTGGTCCTGGACGTCGAGACCAAGAACTCGATGACCGCCCGGGACGCCCTGGCGTCCGCCGGCAAGACCCTCGTCGAGCTCTTCGGCCTCGCCCGTGAGCTCAACGACGAGGCGGAGGGCATCGAGATCGGGCCGAGCCCGGCCGAGGCCGACCACATCGCCGCCTACGGTATGCCGATCGACGACCTGGACCTGTCGGTCCGGTCCTACAACTGCCTCAAGCGCGAGGGCGTCCACACCGTGGGCGAGCTCGTGGCCCGCAGTGAGTCGGACCTGCTCGACATCCGGAACTTCGGACAGAAGTCGATCGACGAGGTCAAGGTCAAGCTCGTGGAGCTCGGCCTGTCCCTCAAGGACGCGCCCCCCGGATTCGATCCCGCCTCGGTCGCCGGCTACGACGCCGAGACCGGCACGTGGACCGACGAGGGCGGCGAGGATTACGCCGAGACCGAGCAGCTCTGACGAGCGCCCGGAACACCATTCCTAGGAGAATCTGATGCCCAAGCCCAAGAAGGGCGCCCGCCTCGGCGGATCCGCCGCCCACCAGCGGCTCATCCTCTCGAACCTGGCCACCCAGCTGTTCGAGCACGACGCGATCCGCACCACGGAGACCAAGGCGAAGCTGCTGCGCCCCTACGCGGAGAAGCTCATCACCAAGGCGCGTCGTGGCACGCTGGCCGACCGTCGTGAGGCCGCCAAGGTCATCCGCGACAAGGACGTCCTGCACAAGCTGTTCGCCGAGATCGGCCCCCGGGTCGCGAACCGCGATGGTGGCTACACCCGGATCGTCAAGCTCGAGAACCGCAAGGGCGACAACGCGCCCATGGCGATGATCGCGCTCGTCACCGAGGAGCTCGCCTCCGCCGAGGCCTCGCGCGCCACCCGCGCCGCGGCGTCCAAGGCGGCCACCGCGCCGGCCGCGGCCCCCGCGGAGTCCACCGACGACGTCACGGCCGAGGCCGAGGCCAACAGCCCGATCGCCGATCAGGTCGAGGCCGCCGACGACGCACAGGTCGACGCCGCGGAAGAGACCGCCGAGGCCGTGTCCGAGGACACCACGCACGCCGAGGGCGAGGACGCCGACAAGGCCTGATCGCCAGCATCGGATCACGCCGTCAGGGCCCCGCCACCGCATCACGCGGTGGCGGGGCCCTCGTCGTCGATCCGGGGTGGCCGCGTGGGAGCGACGCGTGGGATCGGCGCGTGGGATCGGGATTCCAGGCGCGGGCGCACAGGCGCGGTGGGGTCAGAGTCTGTCTGCCACCGCCGCGGCCATCGCGCGCTGGCCGGCCGCGGTCGGGTGCATCGGATGCGAGCCGGTCTCCGCACCGGTGAAGCTGGTGTACCGCTCGTCCGCCGGGGCGCAGGCGTGGCGTTCCCCGGCGTCGTCGGGGACGACGATCTCGGCGCCGGCCCGGACGGCCGCGTCGGTCACCGCGCTGTTGACCCGGTCGGTGACGGCCCGCGTCCAGGTGACGTCGCCGGGGCTGACGCGTTCGGTGAAGTCGCAGCCGCCGTCCGGCGGTACGAGTGGCATGTACGCGGTCACCACGATGCGGGCCGCGGGGGACCGCTCCCGGATCCCGGCGTGGACCGCGTCGAGACGGGCCCCGAGCCCCTCGAGTGACGACGAGACCCCCGCGTCCAACCGCTCGCGACACGGCGCCCCGTCGGTGGCCCTGGGCGTCTGCACCACGCACCCGGCGATCGCGCCGAACCCGATGTCGTTGCCGCCGATGGAGAGCGTCACCAGGTCGGTGTCCGCGGTGAGGGCATCGAACTGCGGTGGTGTCTGCGCGATCTGGGGCACCGTCATGTCCACGGTCCTCGCGCCGCCACACGTGACGTCCACGAACTCGGCGACGTCCAGCTGCTCGGCGAGCACCGACGGGTAGTTGAGCGACGAACGCAGGCACCCCGCCGGCCCGCTCGTGGGGGCGCCGGTCGGGCCCAGGGCGGCGAACGAGTCGCCCAGCGCCACGTATCTCCCGATCGCCGGCCCGGCCTCGCTGGCGGTGTCGGTACTTGTGGTGTCGGTGGTGGTGGTGCCGGTGGCGGCGGCACCGGCCGCGGCGGGCGGGGCCTCGTCGTCGTCGCCGGGGGCACAGGAGGACAGGGCGAGGGCGACGGCCGCGCCGACGGCGAGGAGCGCGGCGCGGTAAGGGGACGGGGACGGGGACGTGGACATGGTCCCCATCGTGCCGGAACGGCCCGCGGCGGGCGGTGTGGCGGGCACGCGCGGCGGTGGTCTAGCGTCTGTAGGCCGTGAGCATTCGCCAGATCCGCCTGGACGTCGCCTACGACGGCACCGATTTCTCCGGCTGGGCGCGCCAGCCCGGGCTGAGGACCGTGTGCGGGGTGCTCGAGGCCGAACTCGCGAAGATCCTGCGCAATCCCGTCGTCCTCACGGTCGCCGGTCGCACCGACGCCGGGGTGCACGCGCGAGCGCAGGTGTGCCATCTCGACGTGGACCCGCAGTGGTTGGACCAGCGCTCGCTGGAGGGACGCCCCGAGGCGCTCGTGCGTCGGCTCGCGCGGCTACTGCCGGCGGACATCGCGGTGATGGACGCCCGGTGGGTCCCGGACGCGTTCGACGCCCGGTTCTCCGCGCTGCGCCGGCACTACGAGTACCGCCTCACCACGGCGCCGTGGGGGCCCGAGCCGACCCGCGCCCGCGACACCGCCGCCTGGCAGCGCGGCGCCGACCTCGACGCGGTCCGCGACGCGTCCGAACGGCTGCTGGGGCTACACGACTTCGCTGCGTTCTGCCGTCGCCGGGAGGGCGCCACCACCATCCGTGAGCTGCAACGCTTCGACTGGCGTGCCGAGCCGGACCCGCGCGGCGAGGACGCGCCGGGGGCCGCCGAGGTGTGGACGGCGTCGGTGAGTGCGGACGCGTTCTGCTGGTCGATGGTGCGCAGCCTCGTGGGCGCCGTGATGGCCGTGGGGGAGGGCCGGCGCAGCCCCGACTGGATCAGCGGGCTGCTCACCGAGACCGAGCGGTCATCCGCGGTTCCGGTCGCGCCGGCGTGCGGACTCGCCCTGGTGGGGGTGGACTACCCGGCTGACGACGACCTGGCGGCGCGCAACCTCGTCACCCGCGAGGTGCGGCCGGGGCTGGGCGGGGCGGCGGGCACCGATGACGGAGCCGGGCCGGGCGCGGCGTCCGGGACGGGGTCCGGCGCGGGCTGCTGTGGGGACTAGACCGGCGCCGCGTCGAGGATCGGGCCCAGGGCGAACAGCATGACCATCGACCACGCCACGTGGGTGATCGCCGGGCCCAGCACTCCGCCGGTGGCCCGCCGCTGGACGGCGGTGACCAGTCCCAGGATGACGGCCGCGAGGACGAGGAGTGGGATCCCCGCGGTGGCGGTGACGGTCGCGTAGATCACCGTCGTCGTGAGGATGGGCCGCAGGTTGGCGACGGCCGAGTACACGGCGCCGCGGTGGAAGCACTCCTCGGCGACGCCGTTGACCGCGGTGAGGAGTGCCACCAGGACGAGGTTGCCCACGGTGGCGTGGTCGAGCAGGGCGTCGACGGGGTCGCGCAGCGGCTCGATCCTCGCCACCACGAGCCCGCCGAGGCAGAACACCACGGCGAGCGCGGCGGCGGTGAGCACCGACGACAGGACGGGCCGGCGGGGCCGGTACGGTTCGCAGCCCACCCGGATCGGTCCGGAGGCGAACGCCCCGCCCAGCCACACCGCGGCCAGCAGTGCGGTGGCGGGGTAGAACATGGCGTCGCCGGCGGGTATCCGTAGCGCCCACGCGTTCACCGCCGCGCCGACGACGAGGGTGACGACGACGACGAGGACACGCCTCCGACCCGGCCGCGAGGGCGCGGTGTCCATCTCGCCCGATCGCAGCGCCCGCAGGTACCGGTGGGTGGGCGAGGCGGGCACCTCTCGCTGGTCGCTCATCGCCCGCCGCGCACACGCCCGATGGTGGGCGGGCGGACGCCGGCCCAGTCGGCGTCCGAGGGCAGCAGGCGCGCGGGATCGTCCAGCGGGTCGGCCCCGTCCCACAGCGGCGGGCGAGCCGGGCCGTGGGGGACCCGCAGGGCCTCGCGCAGCGCGTCCCGGTAGCTGGTCCGGCCGCCGGGCGGGGGTCCGAGCACCTCGTCGGCATCGTCGACCAGCACCACGGCCTCGCAGCGCAGCGACTCCACCAGGGGCTTGGCCAGGCCGGGCTCGAGCGGGGTGACCAGTCCCATCCACAGGGAGGACAGCTTGGGCGTGAGGACGGGGACCGGGACCATGAGGCGGCGACGCAGGCCGGCCTCCTCGGCGTAGATCTGCATCATCTGGCCGTACGTCAGCACGTCCGGGCCGCCCACGTCGATGGCCCGTCCGCGGGCGAGGTCGCCCTCCAGGGGCACCGTGGTGGCCGCGGCGAGGTAGTGCACCACATCGCGCACGGCGATGGGTTGGATCCGGTTGCTGACCCACTTGGGCGTGACCATCCCCGGCAGCCGGGTGGTGAGGTGGCGGATCATCTCGAACGAGGCGGAGCCCGACCCGATCACCACCCCGGCCTGGATCACGAGCGCGGGAACGGTGGACTCCAGCATGATCCGGGCGACGTCGGCTCGGGAGCGCAGGTGCGGGGAGAGGTCCGTCTCGTCCTCCGGGTGGAGGCCGGACAGGTGGACGATGCGCTCGATGCCCGCCTCCTCGGCGGCCCGGACGAACGCCTCGGTGGTCTCGCGCTCCTCCCGCTCGAAGTCCTTGGAGTCACCCATCGAGTGCACGAGGTGACAGGCGACGTCGACGTCGCGCAGGGCGGAGCGCAGCGCGTCGGCGTCCCCGAGGCCGCCGGAGTGGATGGTCACCTCGTCGCGCCACGGCACGTCGTCGAGGCGCTTCGGCGTCCGGGCCAGCACGGATACCTCGGCGCCGTCGGCCAGTAGCCGGGGAACGAGACGCGACCCGATGTACCCGGTCGCGCCGATCACGAGCACCCGCGGGCCGCTCCGGCCGTCGTGGCCGGGACGGAGCTGCGGGCCGGGCCGCCGCGTCGGCTCCGTGCCCTCGGGCTTACCGGAGGAGAGCCGGGCCAGATCATGTGGGGTGGTCATACCCACGACACTGCCAGCGTGGGCGCGCAGGCGCACCCGCTTCAGGCCCCGGGAGTGCCCGCTCGGCACCCGGCGGGTGTGTCGGCGCGGGCACGATCGTCGGGTTATCCGGATACTGGGGTGGAGACATGTTCACGAGGACCGCGGTGACGGGAGGAGAACAGATGGCGATTCGAGCGGCGCGACCCCGGCAGCTCTCGCGGTCGCTGGACTTCTCCGGCGTCCGTGTCGAGACGGCCCGGCTGCGGTCGGACCGGGCCGTGACCACCTTCTGGCGATGGTGGGCCGAGGGCGGCAGGCGCCGCGCGACGGCAGCGCTCGACTCGGGTGACGCCCGCCGGGTGGTTCCGGAGATCACCTCGCTCATCGAGGCCATCGACCCGCGACTGTCGTGGGAGTTCGTCCCGGCTCGTGAGGGCGGACCGCACCGCCTCACCGTTACCGCGGCCGGGGTCCCCGAGCTGCGTGGTGCCGCGCGCCGGTGGCTGGCGGCGGCGCCGGACGCCGATGAGTCGTGGTCCTTCGCCGACCTGCGCGAGCCCGTGCGGGGCTGCGCGATGTACTTCCGGGACCACCGGCTGGATTTCGACCAGGCGGAGGTGGTGGTGGACCTGGGCCTGTCCCGCGCCGACGTCACCGTGCACCACCCGGCGTTCACCGGGCTGTCCGGCGCGGACCTGGGGATCGCCGCATACCTGCTGCTGGACGCGCTGTGCGGAGAGGAGCAGGTGGAGACCTGGGTCGGACTGATCCGGGCCAACGCCACCGCGCCCGGCATCGAGGCGGTCCCGCTCTGGGAACTGCCGGAGATCCTCTGCGAGCTCGCGGCGGACAACACCGATGAGCTGGGCGACCCGGCGTGGCAGATCCTCCACGGGGAGACGGGCCGCGGACCGCTCGTGGCCGTGGTCCGGGTCCCGCTGGTCGCGCTGTCGGCGCCGGAGTTCGACCGCCACGTCGCGGTCCACGTCCCGTATACGGATGTAGAGGACGGCGGGTTGCCCGGGTCCCTGTCCCTGCCGGGCCTACGGGACCTGGAGGACCACCTGGTCGAGCGCCTTGAGGGCAACGGGGAATGCGTCGGAGCGGAGAGCTGCGACGGCCGTCGCCTCCTGCACTTCTACGTGGACTCCACCACCCCGGCGCACGAGCAGCTGCGGGTGGCCGCGTCCGGGTGGGACCAGGGCGAGGTGTCCGTCACCGTCACCGATGATCCGGGGTGGCGGAAGGTGCAGCACCTGAGGGTGTGAGACCGTCTGTCGCGCTACCGTCCGGTGACGCGAGCGGCCCGACGAACGGGTCCTCGCCCGGCCCCGCCACGACCGAGACGCGGCGGGGTTCGCCGTCCCGCGGCTCCACGGAGATCCACCCGTCGATCCGACCGTCCAGGACGAGATCGGGTGTCGCGGCGGCCGAGGACAGGCGGCTGGTGCCGCGCAGCTCCCAGTCGGCGTCCACCCGGATGACGGTGGGCGGGGTGACATCCGGGCCGCCCGGCCCGGCGAGCGCGTCGATCCTGCCCTCCGTCAGCGGGCCGTCGACGTCCCACATCACGGCGTCGACAGGGGCACCCACGTCGGAGGAATCGGGGTCGACGATCCGGTAGCGGGTCTCGTCACCGATCGCGGTCAGCGGGCTCCACCGGTCGGGGACATCGGTCACCACGGCCACCCGGTACCCGGCCGCGACCGCGCGGAACGCGACCTGCCGGCAGACGGCGGGCCGGGCGGCGAGCAGCACCGACCGCAGGTGGGGGCCGGCGAGCTGGATGGCGGCTGCGGCGCCGGTGCGGGTCGCGCCGAGGATCTGGCCGCAGCCGTGGGCGGGCGGAGCGAGGTCGGAGAGATCGTCGACCGCCCGCCGGGCGAGGGATCCGGCGATCGCATCGGGCAGGGTCTCGCCGGGTACGGGCGACACCCGCCCCGACGCAAGCGGGTGGCAGGCGGCGGTGGCGGTCGGCGGGATCCCACCCGCCACCCCCGCTCCGACACCCCGGCCAGGCCCACCGTGGTGACCATGTCCACCACGTCGTCGCGCCCCTCCACCCGTCGCAACCGGACGACCTCGGTGAGGCGGGCCGCCCGGACGGCGGTGAGCCCGTCGATCACGGCCCGTGGATCCGCCGACGGCCGGACCACCAGCCCCGTCCCGGGCCCCGGGTCGGCCTCGGCGTCCAGGTAGACCTCGGCGAGCTCGGCGGCGTCGAGGACGCGGCACGGCACCCCGTGGTGGACCAGTGCGCGCCGCAGCCGCTCCGTGGCCACCGCGACCACCTGCTCCAGCAAGGCGCCCGCTCCCGCGGTCCACGAGGCAGAACCCGTCCCCGTCGCCAGCCGGGCCAGATCGAACCGCACCAGGAGGTGCACGCGCCGGTGCGAGATCAGAGCCAGCGGCCCGACCAGGGAGTCGTAGACCTCGCCGTCGTCGCCGTCCGCCGCACGGCGACCGTCGACCACCACGTCGATCCCCTCCAGGACCACCCCACCCTGGTCGAGTTGTCGCGCCACGACGGCCAGGGGCAGGCGGACGCCGCGGTGGTCGGCCGGGTCGTCGTGCCCCACCTCGGTGGCCACGAGCGCGCCAGCCGAGATCTCGACGGCCGTGGTGACGACCCGGTCACCCTCGACGCACCCAACGGTCGATCGGTCGGGGGCGACGAGGTCCACCACGTCCACGGACCGCCGCCGCGGGGCCCGCTCGCGCGCCACCAGTGGCCGCCCAGCGCGCCGCGCGGTGATCACGGCGGCCACCAGCGCGGCCACGAGGAACTGCACCCATGGTTGCCAGGACGGCGGACACACCACGGTGAGCACGAGTGTCGTGAGGAGGACGGCCGACAGTCCCGCGAAGGTCGGAACCGCCGTCATATCCCCGCCCCTCCGCGACGCCCGCGACACCCCGGCCGCGCCCGGTCGGCGGCCTCGGAAGACCGGCCACGGGGGCCGGATCGTGGCGTACCCTACCCCCGGTGCCCCCGGTCGCGGTGGTGTCACATCAGGGGAGGGAGCCGGGGCCGTGCCGCTCAAGCCGACGACAAGGGCGCAGGTGGACGGGCATCGTTTCCTCACCCGCCGGGCCCGACACGCCGTGGTCGCCCGCGATGTCCGGATGCTGCACGACCCCCTCAAACGCCAGACCACCGGGCTGACGGTGGGTGTGGTCGGCGCCGTGATCGGGGTCGCCGGGGCCGCCGTTCTGGCGCTGCTCGACCCCGCCCCGGACGTCGACGCCACGACGATCATGGTGGGGCGGGACTCCGGGCAGATGTACGTCCGCGCCGGCGAGACCGTCCACCCCGTCCACAACCTCGCGTCGGCGCGGCTCGTGCTGGGTGAGCCCGCCGAGCCCCGCACCGTGCGCGACGCCGACGTCGCGGGAACGCAGCGGGGCGGACTGCTCGGCATCCCCGGGGCACCGTCCGCGTTGCCCGCCCACCGCGACGCCGGTGCGGCGGCCGCCGTGTCGTGGACGGTGTGTGACGAGGTGGCCGACGCCGAGCGTGGGCGCCCGCGCGTCTCTGCCACGAGCATCGTCGCCCGCGAGGATGCCGGGCCGGGCCGGGACACGGGCGCCGACGAGGTCGTGTTGGCCGATCAGGACGGGACCGGCTGGCTGTTGCGCGACGGCACCCGCGCGCGGATCGATCTGGAGGACGGGGACCTGCTGTCGATCCTCGGCCTGGCCGGGGTCGACCCGCGCCCGGTCACGGCGGCGCTGGTGGATCCGCTGCCCGAGGTCGACCCGGTGCGTCGCCCGGTGATCGACATGGCCGGTGAGCCGGTGGACTACGGCCTGGACGGGCTCCGGATCGGGCAGGTGTTCACCGTCGACACGGCCACCGGCACGCGCACCCACGTGGCTCTGGCGGACGGGGTACAGGAGGTGGGGCCCGTGCTGGCGGACGTCATCCGGTCGACGTCGACGGTCGGGTCGGTCGTCAGGGTGCCGCCGGACCGAATGGGTGTGCCGAGGTCGGTCGCGCTGGACACCGAGGCGTTCCCGGGCCGGCGCCCGACGGTGTTGGACACCGCCGGCTCACCGGTGCTGTGCGTCCGCGACGGGGGCAGCAGGGACTCCGCCACGCGTCGCGTCACGCTCGTGGCGGGGGCGACCGCCCCGGGCCCGGGCGACGTGCGGGAGGTGGCCGGGGCCGACGGGGGCGGGCCCGCGGTGGACGCGGTGGGAATCCCGGGTGGCGGGCTACTGGTGGCGGCGACGGGCCGCGGCACGACCACACGCAGTGCCGTGACGACCATCGTCTCCGACACCGGCGTGAGGTTCGACGTCCCCGACGCCCCGACCGCCGCCATGCTGGGACTGGGCGGGACGCCGGTGCCGGTGGACGGGGGTGTCCTCGACCGGCTCCCGGCCGGGCCGCGCCTGGATCGCGGGGCGGCGCTGGTCGCTCGCGACGGTGTCGACGCGGAGGTCGTGGGACAGGCCACCGCGGCCGGGTGACCCGCGGGGTCAGGCCCGGGTGTCCCGGTCGTCGCGGGGCCGGAGTAGGACGACGACGAGGGCGATCGTTCCCAGAGCGAGAGAACCCGCCGCCACGGCCGCGCCGACGCCGGCACCCGGAGGGCCCGGCTCGGCCGGGGGTGCGGCGATCGCGGTGGTCGCGGGCGCGGGGCGTCCGATCCTGCGAACCCCCGTCACCGCCGCCACGGGGTCGACCACTCCGTGCCCCACCGCGAAGTCGTGCCCGCCGGCGGCGGGGATCGCGGTGTTCTCGATCCGCGCGATCACCTGGCGTGCCGTGAGCCCGGGGTGGGCCTGCCGGACCAACGCGGCGGTGCCGGCGACGAACGGCGCGGCGAAGCTGGTCCCGGTGACGGGCGTGCGCGACCCGTCCCCGGCCACCACGACGTCGGACACCCCGGCCCCGTCCGCACCGACGGACCGCAGGCCCACTGCCGGCGCGGCGACGTCCACCCACGGGCCGCGCAGGGAGAAGTCGGCGGGGGCGCCGTCGGCGTCGACGCCGGCGACGGTGAGGACGTGCTCGTCGTACCAGGCGGGGGAGGCGACGGTGACCACGTCGCCCCAGCCGTCGTCGCCCGGAACCGAGGGGTCGGCGGCACCGGGGTTCTGGTCCCCGCACGCGTCGCCGACGTTGCCGGCGGCGGCGACCAGCACCACGTCGTGGTCCACGGCGGCATAGCGGATCGCGCCGCCGAGGGTCGCGTCGGCGAGCACCGTGCCGGCCGGCACGCACGCCACCTCGGAGATGTTGATGACGTCCGCGCCCGCATCGACGGCGGCCCGGATCGCGCGGGCCAGGGAGGACAGCGTGCCGACCCCGGCACCGACGGTCGGGCCGTCCGGTCCGCGGCTCCGGTCACGGGCCTCGGGGCGCAGAACGCTGCTGGACTGGCGGATGGAGACGATCTCGACCCCGGGCGCGACCCCCGAGTGTCCGGTCTCGTCCTCGGTGGCGGCGAGCACTCCCGCCACCAGGGTGCCGTGTGCGTCGCAGTCCTCGGTGCCGTCGCGACCGGGGACCACGTCGCCGACGCCCCGTACCCGGGGCAGGCGTGGACCGGGGTTGACGCCGGTGTCGATCACGGCCACGACCTGCCCCTCGCCGCGGCCGTGGATCCAGGCCCCGCCCAGCTCGGCCGCCGTGGCGGACGGGGGCGACACCCCGGGATCGAGGAAGGCCGCGGTGGTCCGGCAGGGGCCGTCCAGGCGCAGGGGGCCGGCGTCGAGCCCGGTGGCCGCCGGGACCGGTCCATCGATCGCCGGGGGCTCCAGTGCGGCCGCGACGGGCGCCCCGGAGAGCTGCCCGGCGAGGACGGCGACCAGCAGTACGGCGGCGGCCCCGGGCGCGGCTGCACTGTGCGCGGCGCGGGACCCGGGCCCGCCCCCGCTCGTGTCGGAGGTGCGTCGGATCCTCATCGCTGCCGGACGAGCGAGTAGACCTCCATCGCGCCCACGGCGAGGGGGACGACCACGCAGATCCCGATCGCCTCGATCACGCCCACGGCCCGCAGGGCGGCGGGCGAGAGGTCGACGTGGGGTACCACCGAGGCGGCCACCACGACCGCCGCCGCCACCGCGACGGCCGCCGGCACCACCACGCCCACCGGGGACGCGACGGTGATCCCCGCGCCCACCAGTACCCCGGCGGTGAGGACGAGCGCGGACGCGAGCAGCACGGCGGTGTGTACGCGGTCCGCGTAGCCGAGGCCGCGCAGCACCAGGACGACGATGAGGACCAATGCGAGCGGTGCCGCCCAGCGGGTCGCACCGGCGTTCCCGGTCAGGGACGTGAGCGACCCGATGGTGCAGACCGCCCCCGCCGCCGCCAGCAGGCCGGTGAGCCATGAGCGCGAGGTGTGGAACCGGTGCCGCAGCACGTCCGGGGTCGGCAGGGGCCCGCCGGCCCGGCCCCGCACGTCGTGGTCGATCTCCTCGAGGTCCCCGGCCTCGACGTCCTCGCCGGGGGCGGGCACGGGCGGGATGGGGATCCGGGCGGCCCAGACCGCGATCCGCGGCGCGGCGGTGAGCAACACGAGCGCGACGAGGACGGCCCCGGCTCCCGCCGCCGCGGCCGGGACGCGGGTCGTGGCGACCACCGTCGAGCCGACCGCCCCGGCCGCCAGTGAGACGGCCGCGGCCAGGTAACCGGCGCCCGTGGCGTACGTGTGCGGACCCGGGCGGAACACGGTCCACCGGAGGACGCCCGCGAGGACCGCTCCGGCGGTCAGCCCGCCCACGAGGTGGCCGGCCCCGCCGGGCGGGCCCCCGACGGTGGCGCCGGCCAGCACGGTGAACCCGACCGCGCACGCCCCCGCGACCGCGTGGGCCGCGCCGGGCGCCGGGGTGCGGCGCAGAGCCACCACGGCCGCCAGGCCGAGCAGGGCGGCCAGGAGCGCGACCAGGGGGACCGCGGGCCCGCCTCCGGTCGTCCACTGGCGCACCAACGCCACCGTGGCCGCCGCCGCCGCCACCGCCGCCGTCGCGGTCGCGGTGGTGACCGCGTCGCGCCGGTCCCAGGTGGGGGAGCGAGCCACGTCCGGTTCGGTGAGACCCTGCAGGACGTCGTCGAAGAGCGGCGCCGGCGTGGGGACGGGGCGGTGGTCGAGGACGAGGATCTCCCCGTCGTGCACCCGCTGCTGCGCGAGCGTCTCCGAGACCGCCAGGGGCCCGCCGGCGAGTCGGGAGAGCTGCCAGGACCCGCCGGTGTCACCGCCCATCCGGGCGTCGACATCGACGCCGGAGGCCGGACCGGCGACCGCGCGGATGTGCTCCCGGATCAGGTCCACGACCTCCGGGATCACCGCGACCAATGCGAGGTGGGCGGGCAGACTCAGGTCCACCCGGGTGGAACGGCACACGATCGACACCCGACGCTGGTCCAGGGGATCGACGCCCGCCGCGACCTCCCGGATCCCACTACGTTGCGACACTCCAGATCCTCCCGATCCCGCCCGGATGGTGTCCCCGCCAGGACGTGTACTGCCCTAACATCGCCTTCCGATACGCCGATATTGTCGGGTCGGACGGGCGCTCGTGGGGACGCCATCTCCCGGCGGCGGGGTCACACCCGGCGGGAGCGAAGGGATCGATCACTGGTGACGTGCACGGGTGACGTTCATGGGTGATGTGGTGTTCACCCGCGCGGAGAAGCTCGACGCGCCGCCGATGCCCGGTGGGGAGCTGGCGCTGCAGGCACCGCCCGCCCTGCCCCGGCCCACGCCCCGGCCCCTCGTCCAGATCATCCTGCCGATCGTGCTGGTGGTGGCCGTGGGCGGGATGGTCGTGGTGATGATGCGGACCGGCATGATGCGCAATCCCATGTTCATGCTCTTCCCGGTGATGATGGCGGTCTCCGCCGTCGGCATGCTCGCGGGGACTCTGAGCGGCGGTAACAAGACCGCCGAGACCGACGAACTGCGGAAGGACTACCTGCGCTATCTCGGCCAGACCCGCGACACCGTGCGCGCGACCGCATCCGCCCAGCGCGCCGCCGCCCTGTGGCGTCACCCGGATCCGGTGGAGCTGCCCGCGTTGGTGGGCACGCCCCGGATGTGGGAACGCGACGAGTCGGATCCCGAGGACCTCACCATCCGGGTGGGCCCGGGCCGTCAGGCACTGGCGACCCGGGTGGACGCGCCCGACACCGGCCCGGTCGACGACCTGGAGCCGGTCTCGGTGGTGGGCATGCGCCGCTTCGTCCGCGTGCACTCGGTGGTCGACGACCTGCCCGTGGCGCTGGAGCTGCGCGCGTTCGCCGCGCTGTCGCTCGACGGTGAGGTGGAGGTGGTGCGTTCCGCGGTACGCGCGATGATCGCCGGGCTCGTCGTGGCCCACGGGCCCGACAGGGTCCGGGTCGCGGTGGCCGCGAGCGAGGGCGACGCCCGTCAGGCCTGGGAGTGGCTCAAATGGCTCCCGCACCACGAACACCCCGACTACACCGACGGCGGTGGTCGGGTCCGGCTCACCGAGTTCTCTCTCGCCGGGGCGGAGTCGATGCTGGGAACGGGCATCTCCGACCGTTCGGCGTTCTCACCGAGTGCCCCGGTCGTGCCGGGACGGGCGCACCTCGTCGTCGTCGTCGACGGTGTGGGCGTCACCGGCGCGGAACGTCTCCTGGCGGAGGACGGACTGGACGGGGTCACGGTGCTCGAGGTCTCCGGCAGCCGCGCGGGGCAACTGCGCGACCTCGCGCTGCGCCGCGGCCTGTGCATCCGGGTCGACGACGACCGCGTGGCCCGCGTGCGCAGCGAGGCCGGGGACGAGGACATCGCCCGGGTCGACGCGATGAGCCCGCCGGAGGCCGAGCGGTTGGCCATGGCCCTGTCCCGGTACCGACCCGCCGACACGGTGACCCACGCCGACGGCTCCACCACGACCCGCCGCGCGCCCGGGCTTCCGGACCTGCTGGGCATCGGCGTGGCCACTCAGGTCGATCCCGCGGTGGCGTGGCGGCGGCGCGGCGAACGCGACCGGCTGCGCGTGCCGGTGGGGGTCAGCCCGGACGGTGCCCCCGTCGAGTTGGACCTCAAGGAGGCCGCGCACGGAGGCATGGGACCGCACGGTCTGTGCATCGGCGCGACGGGTTCGGGGAAGTCCGAGTTCCTGCGCACCCTCGTGCTGGGCCTGGTCGCCACCCACGACCCGGACTCGCTCAACCTCGTCCTGGTGGACTTCAAGGGCGGTGCCACGTTCCTCGGGCTGGAGTCGCTGGCGCACGTCGCCGCCGTCATCACCAACCTCCAGGCCGAGATCACCATGGTCGACCGGATGCGCGACGCGCTCGAGGGCGAGCTCACCCGCCGCCAGGAGGTGCTGCGTGCCGCGGGCAACTACGGAGGCGTCGGCCAGTACGAGGCCGCCCGTGCCAAAGGAGCCCCGCTCGAACCGCTCCCGGCGCTGGTGATCGTGGTCGACGAGTTCTCGGAACTCCTGTCGTCCAAACCCGAGTTCGCGGAACTGTTCCTCACCATCGGTCGCCTGGGCCGAAGCCTGCACATCCACCTGCTTCTCGCGTCGCAGCGGCTCGAGGAGGGGCGGCTGCGCGGGTTGGACAGCCACCTGTCCTACCGGATCGCGCTCAAGACGTTCTCCGCCACCGAGTCGCGCACGGTTCTCGGGGTCACCGATGCCTACCACCTCCCCGCCACCCCGGGCGCCGGGTACCTCAAAGTGGACGCCGGCGACCCGGTGCGCTTCGACGCCGCCTACGTCTCCGGGCCGTACCGGAAGGACCGTCGACTCGACGGGTCGTCGGTGGCCGCACCGGTCGCGCGCGCGGCGGTCCGCCCGTTCACGTCCTGGTACATGCCCGTGCCGGCCCCTACTCCGGCGGCGTCCGGGGTCGACGACGACGAGGCCCGCCCGTCCTCCGGCGCCGCGGACGAGGGGCCCGCCGACGGGTCCGCGAGCCTCCTCGAGGTCCTGGTGGGGCGACTCGCCGGGCACGGCAGGCCCGCGCACGAGGTGTGGCTGGCGCCGCTCGGGGAGGGGGCGCCGCTCGACGCCGCGGTAGGTACCGAACCGACGGACGAGCGCGCCGGGGCCGGACCCGAGGGCTCCGGAGCGACCCCGACGGCCGGTCGGCCGGCCCGCCTGAGGTTCCCGCTGGCCGAGGTGGACCTGCCGTTCGAACAGCGCCGCGCCATCTGGCACGCGGACCTCTCCGGGGCGGACGGCAACGTCGCCGTGGTGGGCGGGACGCGATCCGGCAAGTCGACCACGCTGTGCACGCTCGTGCTGTCCGCGGCGGCCACGAACGACCCCGGCCGCCTGTCGGTGTACGTCGTGGACCTGGGTGGCGGGGCGCTGCAGTCGGTCGCGGACCTGCCCCACGTCGGCGGGGTCGCCCGTCGTGGTGAGGACGAGAAGATCCGCCGCACGATCGCCGAGGTGGACGCCGAGCGCCGTCGCCGCGAGACCGCGTTCCGCGAGGACGGCGTGGCCTCCGTCGACCAGGCGCGGCGCCGGGTGGTCGACCGGGACGGCCGCCCTGTGGCGGAGTACCCCGACGTGCTCCTGGTGATCGACGGCTGGCAGGCCCTGCGCACCGAGTTCGAGGATCTCGAGCAGACCGTGCTGGGGCTGGCCGCGGACGGGCTGTCCTACGGGATCCACGTGGTGCTGTCCGCGTCCCGGTGGGCGGACCTCCGACCGGCGTTGCGTGACGCCCTCGGCACCCGGGTCGAACTGCGACTGGGGGATCCCACCGACTCGATGATCGATCGGCGGGCCGCGATGACCGTGCCCGCCGCCCCGGGCCGCGGGCTCACGCCGGACCGTCACCACATGCTCGTCCACCAGCCCCGCCTCGACGGGCGGGTCGACGCGGACGGCATGGCCGACGCGACCGCCGAGGCGTCCCGCCATCTCGCGCGCAGGTGGCGGGCGCGGGTGGGCGACGTCGCCGCGGCGCCGGTCCGGATGCTGCCGGAGGTGCTCCCGTACTCGCAGCTGGCGAGTCTGTCGCGCCCCGGCCCGGACGGACGCCGCACCCGGGTCCCGCTCGGGGTGGACGAGGCCGACCTCACGGCGGTCTACGCCGACCTCGAGGGCGACCCGCTGATGCTGGTACTCGGTGACTCCGAATGCGGCAAGACCTCGCTGCTGCGCTCGCTGGCTCGCGGACTGGTAGCCGGAAACGGCCCCGAGCACGCCAGACTCATCGTGGTCGACTACCGACGCACCATGCTCGGCGAGATCAAGGGAGACCACCTCGCGGGGTACGCGCCCACCGAGACCGCCCTGGCCCCGATGGTCGAGCACCTCGTCCGCGTCCTCGACGAGCGCATGCCGGGCGCCGACGTCACCCCGGAGGAACTGCGGGCGCGGTCGTGGTGGAGCGGCCCGCGGATCCACCTGCTCGTCGACGACCTCGATCTGGTCATCACCGGCGGGGGCAACCCGCTGCAACCGCTCACCCGGTTCTTGCCCCACGCCCGCGACATCGGTCTGACGGTGGTCCTGGCACGGCGCAGCGCCGGGGCGTCGCGGGCGATGTTCGACCCGTTCGTCGCCCGCATCCGGGATCTCGGCGGGGCCGGGTTCCTCATGTCCGGCAGTCGGGAGGAGGGCCCACTGCTCGGCGGTATCCGGCCGGGGCCGCTGCCGGCGGGCCGGGGCCGACTCATCACCCGCGACGGCGGCGTCCGGCTGGTGCAGACCGCCCTGTCCGAGCCGGGACAGGGCGGCGAGGTGTGACCGACACGCGGGCGGCGACCCTGGCCGTCGACCTGTCCTGCTCGGGGCTGACGGTGGCGGCGGCGTCCGCCTCCGCGGTGCTGTCCCCGGTGGTCGCTCCGGCATCGGTGCTCGCCGGGTTGGACGGCTCGGCGCTCCCGCCGGGGGGCGATCGCCTCGAGTGCTCCGCCCGCGTGGAGGTCGCCGCCGGCCGCTTCCCGGACCGCTGCCTGGCCGATCCGGTCGCGCACGCCCACCGTGACCGCGTCGAGGTCGCGGGCCTGTCGGTCCCGGTCTCAGAACTCCTCGGTGCCCCCGTGACCCGGGCACTGCGGTGGGGAGGGGCCCGCGAGGGCGACGCCGTGGTGCTGGTCGTACCCACCGACTGGGGGACCAGCCGCACCACGCGGCTCGTCGGCGCCGCCCACGGCGCGGGGGTCACCGCCCACGTGGTCAGGTCCGCGCTGGTCACCGCCGAGGCCCTGCCGTCGTCCTCCGCACGGTGGGCGCTCTGCGTGGAGTCCTGCCACACGCGGACCACCGTGGGACTCGTCGAGCGGACCCGTGGCGGACTCGTACTCGTCGACCGGGCCGTGGTGCACCGGCGGGACCCCTGTCGCGACACCGCGGTCGACGATGAGGTGCCGCGGGTCCTCGACGCCGTCGCCGAGGTGCGCCGTCGCCGGCGTGAGGCGGGCACCGGGTCGACCGAGGTGCTGGTGCGCGGTCGCCTCGCCGAGCGCGTCGTGGACGCCTGCGACCGGGCCCGACTGCTGTCCTTCGTGGTCCCCGCGATCTCACCGGTCGAGGCGGCGTGGCGCCTGTACGCGACCGCGTGACCGGGTCGCGTGACCGGACCGCGCGGGCGGCCCGGACACGAGCGGGACGGACGAGTTTTTACCGATCCTGCGGAACCGAACCGCCCCGCGGGCGCGTCGAACACTGTGACGGACCCAGAAGGGGATTCCGCACCGACCACAGTGGAGGACGAGATGACCGGGTTCAACACCCACATCGGGACCATGGACACCGCGGCCAGGAGGGTCGACGACGTGAACCTGGAGATCGACCGCCTGCTCGGCACCGTGCGGGACTCGGTGTCCCAACTCGGCGGCTCGGTGTGGAGGGGCGCCGCGCAGGCCCGCTTCACCCAGATCATGACCGAATGGCAGCAGCAGAGCACCAAGCTCAACACCGCGCTGGCGGGGATCTCGGAGACGATGCGCACCAACAGCACATCGTTCGACGCAGCGGACCAGGATTCGGCCGCGCTCATCAACCGCGCCGGCGCCGCCGGGCCTCTCAACCTCTGACCACCAGCACCGCCAGCACCGCCAGCACCGGAAGGGTACCCCCATGACCTCAGGACAGATCACCTACAACCACGGCCCGATCGAGGCACTCGTCGGCCAGGTCACGCAGGCCTCGGTCAACCTGCGCACCACTCTCGACGATCTCAAGGCCTACCTCGCACCGCTGGTCGCCGAGTGGGAGGGCGACGCCGCCGTCGCCTACCAGGCGCACCAGAACGACTGGGATCAGGCCGCGGCCGCGCTCCAGTCGATGCTCGCCGAGATCTCCCGCGCCGCCGGCCAGGGCAATCAGGGTATGGCCGACGCCGATCGTCGCGCCGCCCAGGGCTGGGGCTGAACCGGCTCGACGGGCACCCCGACCCCGCCGACGTCCCGCGACGACGGCGGGGTCGTGGCGTGTCGACCGGATGCGTCCGGCCCGCGGGCGTCCTACCGTCGCGGCACGACCCGGGAACGATCCCGGTGAACGCCACGTGGAGAACGCCACACGAAGGGGGACCGCATGTACGTCACGCACGATCCGTCGACCGGCCGGACCGACCGCGAGTACGAGCAGACCGAGGACGTCGACGCCATCCTGAGCACCGTCACCGAGGGGTTCACCGCCTGGCGCGCGACGGAGGTGTCCGAGCGGGCACGGATCCTCCTGGCGATCGCCGACGCCTTCGAGGAGCACCAAGAGGAGCTCGGCAAGGCGATCACCACCGAGATGGGCAAGCTCCCCGCGCAGGCCCGCGGCGAGGTGGCCCTCGCGGCGTCGATCTACCGCTGGTACGGCGAGCACGGTCCCGCGCTGCTCGAGTCCGACACCCTCGATGTGCCGGACGCCCGCCTCAACCGGGTGACCTACGAGCCGGTCGGCCCGCTGGTCGGCATCATGCCGTGGAACTACCCCTACTACCAGGTGGCCCGGTTCGCGGCGCCCAACCTGCTGCTGGGCAACACCATCGTGCTCAAGCACGCGAGCATCTGCGCCCGCTCGTCGGCGGCGATCGAGAAGGTCCAGCGCGGAGCCGGCCTCCCCGAGGACGCCTACGTCAACGTGTACGCCTCCAGTGACACGGTGGCCGAGATGATCGCCGACCCCAGGATCAAGGGCGTCTCCCTCACCGGCAGCGAGGGCGCCGGCGCCGCGGTGGCCACCGTCGCCGCGAAGAACCTCAAGCCCAGCGTCCTGGAGCTCGGCGGCTCGGACCCGCTCGTCGTCCTGGACGCCGACGACCTCGACGAACTGGTCGAGACCGTGGGCCGGGCGCGGCTGTCGAACTGCGGGCAGGCCTGCAACTCGCCCAAGCGGATCTTCGTGCCCGCGCAGATGAAGGACGACTTCGTCGGGCGGCTGAAGAACCTCTACGAGGAACTGGCCGTCGGGCCCGCCGCCGACGAGGGCACCGAGCTGGGCCCGCTGTCCTCCGAGGACGCGCGCGACGGCGTGGTCGAGCAGGTCCAGCGCGCCGCGGAGCAGGGGGCGACGCTCGTCACGGGCGGCGCGGCGATCGATCGCCCCGGCGCATTCATGCAGCCCGCCGTCCTCACCGACATCACCCCGGAGATGGACGCCTACCGCGAGGAGATCTTCGGCCCCGTCGCCATGGTGTACGGCTACGACTCCGTCGACGAGGCCGTGCGGATCGCCAACGACACCCCGTTCGGTCTGTCCGGCTCGGTGTGGGGAACCGACGTCGACCGCGCCTCCGAGGTGGCCGAGCGGCTCGAGGTGGGGATGGCCTACGTCAACGAACACGGCACGACGATGCCCGGCCTGCCGTTCGGCGGCGTCAAGCGTTCGGGCTACGGCCGCGAGCTCGGCCGCTGGGGACTGACCGAGTTCGCCAACGTCCGGCTCCAGCGGGTGCACTGACCCGGCAACACGCCCACCCCGCGAACGACGACAGGGCCCCGGCTGCACAACGCAGCCGGGGCCCTGTTCGCGCGCGAGGTCGCGTCAGCGAGCCCCGGCGTACGCCTGCGCGAGTCGCGCGATCTTCTGGGCCCGGGCCAGGCGCGGCAGGTCGGCGCCGTCGCGGGCGCGCTCACCGCCGGGACCGAGCTCATCGATCACGGACTCGGCCCACGAGACGTCGGCCGCGGAGGGGGAGAGAACCTCGTTGATGTAGGGCGCCTGGTCCACGCGGAGGCACAGCTTGCCGGTCATGCCCATCTCGACCGCGTGCTCGGCGGCGTCCTTGAGGACCTGCGTGTCATTGGAGATGGTCGGCCCGTCGATGGGCGGGGCCACGCGCGCGATCCGGCTGGCCACCACGAACTGCGAGCGCGTGTACGCCAGTGCGATCTGCGACGACCCGATGCCCGTGTCGCGACGGAAGTCACCGACGCCGAACGCCAGCCGCACCACCTGCTCGGACTTGGCGATCTCGGCGGCCTGGGCGAGACCGTCGGCCGACTCCACCAGCGCGACGATCGGGGTGTTCTCGGCCAGACGCGCGGCAGTGAGGGAGACGTGCTCGGCGTTCTCGGTCTTGGCCAGCATCACGCCGTCCAGTCCGGGGCAGTGCCCGAGCGCCATGAGGTCCTTCTCCCATTCGGGGGACCGGACGTCGTTGATGCGGATCCACGCGTGGTTCCCGGCCTCGAGCCACTGACGGACCTCGCGACGGGCCCGTTCCTTCTCGGACTGCCGACACCCGTCCTCCACGTCGAGGACCACCACGTCCATCTCCGAGTTGACGGCGGCGTCGAAGCGCTCGGACTTGTCCGCGGGCAGCAGCAGCCACGAACGGGCGATGGTCGGTGGGATGGTCGACATGGGGCTCATGGGTACCGGTCATCCTTTGGTCGTGAGGCGGCGACGATCGCGCTGGCAACCTCCCCACGATACGCCGGGCACCCCCGGCGGGCCCATGCGGGAACGACTCTCACATCTCGGGGGCGGTGACCAGCTGGATCAGGTTGCCGCAGGTGTCGTCGAGGACCAGTGCCCACACCGGGCCCATCTCGGTGGGGGGCTGCACGATCCGGGCGCCCCGCTCCTTCAGTTCGTCGTGCACCCGGTGGATGTCGTCCACCTCGAACTGCGCGGCAGGGATGCCGTCGGCGTGCAGGGCGGTGGCGTACGCGCGTGCCGCGGGGTGCTGGTCGGGCTCGAGCAGCAGCTGCGTGCCACCCGGGTCGCCCGGGTCCACCACCGTCAGCCAGCGGAAGTCCCCGGCCGGGAGATCGTGCTTGATCACGAAGCCCAGGACCTCGGTGTAGAAGGCCAGTGCGCGGGTCTGGTCATCGACGTGGACGGAGGTCACTGTGATGCGCGGCATACTCTCCACGGTAGGTCGGTGGGCGTCCGTCGGCATCCGCTCCGCGGCCGCCGGAGCCCATTGCTGACAGGAACTGTCCGCAAAGCGAGCGGTGAGTGTTGACTGGGACGCGGGCGGGGGACACCCTTTCTAGGTGAGCACCCGATCCTCTTCCGCGCCGGCGATAGAAGCAGAACACCTCGTGAAGCGCTTCGGTGATTTCACCGCCGTGGACGACATCTCGTTCACGGTCCCCACCGGAACCGTCCTCGGGCTGCTCGGCCCCAACGGCTCCGGCAAGACGACCACCATCCGGATGATGACCACGCTGAGCCCGCCGACCTCGGGAACCGCCCGGGTCGCCGGGCACGATGTGCTGCGTGAGCCGGCGCAGGTCCGCAAGGCCATGGGCCTGACGGCGCAGTCGGCCACGGTGGACGAGTTGCTCACCGGACGCGAGAACCTCCGCCTCATCGGCGACCTCTACGGCCTGCCCAAGAGGGCGGTCAAGGCGCGCGCGGACGAACTGCTCGAGAAGTTCTCCCTGGCCGACGCCGCCACCAGGGTCGCGAAGAGCTACTCCGGCGGAATGCGGCGTCGGCTCGACCTCGCGGCGAGCCTCGTCGCCGCCCCGCCCGTGTTGTTCCTGGACGAGCCGACCACGGGGCTCGACCCGCGGTCGCGCAATGAACTATGGGACGTCCTGCGGGGCCTCGTGCGGGACGGCACGACGTTGCTGCTGACCACGCAGTACCTCGACGAGGCCGACCAGCTGGCCGACCGGGTCATCGTCATCGACCACGGCAGCGTCATCGCCGACGGGACGCCGCTGCAACTCAAGGATCGTTCGGGCGCGGCGAGCCTGGTGGTCACGGTGTCCCGCCCGGACGACGTGGACGAGGCCGCCCGCGTCCTGGCGGGGCGCATCGAGGATCTGCACGTCGACCGGGACGCGCGCCGTCTCACCGCGCCGTCGGAGGGGGTCTCGGCCCTGGCCGCGATCGCGGCGGACTTCACCGAGGCGGGTATCGAACTCGACGACATCGGCCTGCAACGGCCGAGTCTCGACGACGTCTTCCTCTCCCTCACGGGCCGCAAGGCGGAGGACCCGCAGACCGACACGACCGATCAGGAGACCCGGGTATGAGCACCGTCGCCGACCCCGCCACCACGTCCCCCGAGCGGGAGCACTTCTCCGTCCCGGTCCGTCCCGACGGGCCCTCGTTCGGCCGGCAGATCTCCGCGCTGGTGCGCCGCAACCTCTTCCACATCAGGCGCCAGCCGGAGAACCTCGCCGACGTCACCATCCAGCCGGTGATGTTCGTCCTGCTGTTCGCGTTCGTCTTCGGCGGTGCGATCGCCGTGGCGGGCAGCGGGGACTACCGGGAGTGGCTGCTGCCGGGGATCATGGCGCAGACCATGGCGTTCTCGTCGTTCGTCGTGGCCTCCGGGCTGTGCAACGACCTCAACAAGGGGATCATCGACCGCTTCCGGACGCTGCCCATCCAGCGATCGTCGATCCTCATCGCGCGCAGTGCGTCCAGCCTCATCCACTCCTCGATCGGCGTGGTCGTCATGTCGCTGACGGGCCTCATCGTGGGGTGGAGGATCCGCAGCGGGCTCCTCGACGCGCTGCTGGGGTACCTCATCCTGCTGGGCTTCGGCTTCGTCATGATCTGGATCGGCATCGTCGTGGGCTCGAGGCTCAAGACGATCGAGGCGGTGAACGGCGTCATGTTCACCACGACGTTCCCCATCACGTTCGTCGCCAACACCTTCGCCCCGCCGGAGTCGATGCCCGTGTGGTTGCGGGCGATCGCGGAGTGGAACCCGCTCTCCTCGGTCGTGCAGGCGATGCGTGAGCTCTGGGGGAACGCTCCGGCGGTCGGTCCGGACGCCGCCCTGCCGTTGCAGCACCCGGTGCTGGCGTCACTGTTGTGGATCGTCGGCCTGACGGTGGTGATCGCCCCGATAGCGATCAAGGCCTTCGACGCCCGCACCCGCGATTAGCGCGCCGGTCAGCCCGCCGACGAGCCCGCCGACGGGAGAGCCGGTACCGTCTCAGCGCTTCTTCCCGGGCGAGACGCGGATGGTGATCGAGCCGGTGATGGGCTCGACCCCGGCGTCGTCGACGAACGTCAGCGGGACCTCGACGTCCTGTCCGCTGGTGAAAGTCGAGAAGTCCGGCATGTCCGTCCACTCGGCGGTGACGGTCATGCCGCCGGTCGACATGGCGGGGTAGCGCACGTTCATCCCGACGGGGATCCATCGGTGGGTGGTGGGAACCGTGGCCTCGGCGAGCATGCCCATGGCCATCTCGGCGAGGTTGCACGCCGCGATCACGTGGAAGGTGCCGATGTGGTTGCGGTTGCCCCACCAGCCGGGTCCGCGGACGACGCAGCGGCCCGGTCGGAGTTCGACGACGTGCGGGTACGCCGTGCGGAAGTACGGGGCCTTGAGGCTCACCGCCGCGCTGAACAGGCGGGAGCCGAACGGGAGCCGGGTGGCGGTCTTCCACAGCCGGTAGGTGGAGGTGTCGGCGTGGTGGGTGGGGGAGGTGTCGGAGTCGGTCACGACGACGAGGTTACCCGCCGGTAAGTTCAGCGCGGTCGCCCACTGGGCTCGAACGCGTCCTCTCGGGCGAGGATCTGTGTCCCGTGACGCAGGAGCTCGTGGAGGCGATCCTGGTCGGCTCCGGGCTCGGCCACCCACAGGCGGTAGGCCGACAGCCCGATCCCCAGCGCGGCGTGCGCGGTCGCGGCGGGCACGAGATCGTCCACCGCCTGGCCGAGCCTGGCGGCGACGAACCCGGCCACGGCCCGGCGCCAGTCGGCGTACACGAGGGTCGAGTGCGCCTGCAGTTCGTCCACGCCGAGCAGGAGGCGCATCCGTAGTCGGTGCGCCTCCGTCTGCTCGCGGGGGAACGTGTTGAACGCGATGAGTGCGTCGGCGAGGGCGTCGCGCAGTGGCGTCTGCTCGGGCACGTCGGCGAGGTACTCCAGCATGAGGTCGATCTGCTCGTCGAACTCGCCCCAGGCGATGGCGGCCTTGCCGGGGAAATAGCGGAACAGCGTGCGGCGGGAGATGTGCGCGGCCTCGGCGATCTGGTCGACGCTGGTCGCGTCGTAGCCCTGCCGGGCGAACAGGTCGAGGGCCACGTCGACGATGGAGGCGCGCGTGGTCGACGGCCGACGTCCCGGGGGCCGTGTCCCGGTTCCGGGCAGTTCCGGCATTCCCATGACACGAGAGCCTAGATGAGTGACCCTTGCCACTGGCACTAAGTGCCAATATGATGCAGATCTCACCGGAAACCGGTGGGATGTCGCCGGAGTGCCAGACGAGAGGACACGTCATGGAGAACACGCAGAACACCGAGGTCGTGCTGGAGGAGGCCCTCATCGAGGAGGTCTCCATCGACGGCATGTGTGGGGTCTACTGAGATGACCTCCGCAGCAGCGCCGGCCGACGCCGAGCAGTCAGCCGCCCCGGCGGAATTCGACCTCGACGCCGGCTGGCGCCTGCACCCCGGGGTGGCGCTCCGGCCCGAGCCGTTCGGGGCACTGCTCTACCACTTCCACACCCGCAAGCTCAGCTTCCTCAAGTCGCCGACCATCGTCGAGGTGGTCCGCACCCTCGCCGACCACCCCACTGCGCGCGCCGCCTGTGCCGCCGCCGGGGTGTCGATCGATGATCCGGCGACAGCGCGGCTGTACCTGCACGCGCTCGGCCAGCTCGCCGCCTCGCGCATGATCGAGGAGACCTCATGACCAGCATGCTCGACCGTCCCGTCCCGGCGCCCGTCGGCCGCCTCGTCGACCAGTTCGAGCGCGGGCTCGACGCGCCGATCTGCCTGACCTGGGAACTCACCTACGCCTGCAACCTCGCCTGCGTGCACTGCCTGAGCTCCTCCGGTCGCCGTGACCCGCGCGAGCTCAGCACCGAGCAGTGCAAGGCGATCATCGACGAGCTGCAGAAGATGCAGGTCTTCTACGTCAACATCGGCGGTGGCGAGCCCACGGTCCGCTCCGATTTCTGGGAGCTGGTCGACTACGCCACCAGCCATCAGGTGGGCGTGAAGTTCTCCACCAACGGTGTCCGTATCGACGAGAAGGTCGCCAGGCGCCTGGCCGCGAGCGACTACGTGGACGTCCAGATCTCCATCGACGGTGCGACCGCGGAGGTCAACGACGCGGTCCGCGGCCCGGGGTCCTTCGACATGGCCTGCCGTGCGCTGCAGAACCTCAAGGACGCCGGCTTCACCGACGCCAAGATCTCGGTGGTGGTGACGCGCGAGAACGTCACCCAGCTGGACGAGTTCAAGGCGCTGGCCGACAAGTACGACGCGACCCTGCGCATCACCCGCCTGCGCCCGTCGGGCCGCGGCGCCGACGTGTGGGACGACCTGCACCCGCTGCCCGAGCAGCAGAGGGACCTGTACGACTGGCTGGTCGCGAACGGCTCCGACGTGCTCACGGGTGACAGCTTCTTCCACCTGTCGGCGTTCGGTGAAGGCCAGGGCTCGCTTCCCGGGCTCAACCTGTGCGGTGCCGGCCGTGTGGTGTGCCTGATCGACCCGATCGGCGACGTCTACGCCTGTCCGTTCGCCATCCACGAGGAGTTCCTCGCCGGCAACGTCGTCGCCGACGGCGGGTTCGAGACGGTGTGGCAGACCTCGGAGTTGTTCCGTGAGCTGCGCGAGCCGCAGTCGGCCGGGGCGTGTGCGTCCTGCGACTTCTATGACAGTTGCCGGGGTGGCTGCATGGCGGCCAAGTTCTTCACCGGGCTGCCGATGGACGGCCCGGACCCCGAGTGCGTCCAGGGGTACGGAGAGGGACTGCTCGCGGCTGAGCGCAGCATCCCCGACCCGTCGCAGGACCACACCCGGCCCATGGGACTCGCGGCGCGTAAGCAGCCCACCGGCCCGGTGCCGCTGACCCTCGTCACGACACCACCGCGCCGGCCCACCAGCCTGTGCGACGAGTCCCCGATCTGAAACCGGCCCGCCCGGACGAACCCCGCTGGCCCGGACCAACCCCGCAAGACCGGACGAACCCCCTAGAAGGAGCACCCACCACCGTGTCCCGCCTGTCGAAGATCGCCGAGGCCAACCCCTGGCGCCAGAACCCGTGGTTCGAGTCGGTCGCGGAGGCCCAGCGCCGCGCGAAGAAGAAGCTGCCCAAGAGCGTGTACATGGCGCTCGTCGGCGGAAGCGAAGCGGGGGTGACCATCCGCGACAACATGGACGCCTTCACCGAGCTCGAGCCCAAGCCCCACGTGATCGGCGCCAAGCAGGACCGCGAGATGGCCACCACGGTGATGGGCCAGCCCATCAGCCTGCCGGTGATGATCTCGCCGACCGGCGTCCAGGCCGTCACGCCGGACGGCGAGGTGGACGTGGCCCGCGCCGCGGCCGCCCGCGGCACGGCGATGGGACTGAGCTCGTTCGCGTCCAAGCCGATTGAGGAGGTCATCGCGGCCAACCCGCAGACCTTCTTCCAGGTGTACTGGCTCGGCGGCAAGGAGAAGGTGCTGGAGCGGCTGGAGCGCGCCAAGGCCGCCGGGGCGGCGGGCGTCATCCTCACCACCGACTGGTCGTTCTCGATGGGCCGTGACTGGGGCAGCCCGGCCATCCCGGAGAAGCTCGACGCCAGGGCCATGATCACCCTCGCCCCGCAGATCGCCGTGCGTCCCCGCTGGGCCGCCGAATGGGCCCGCGACGTGGTGGTCAACAAGCGGTTCCCCGATCTGACGACCCCCAACCTGGTGGGCAAGGGCGAGATGGGCCCGACGTTCTTCGGTGCCTACGGCGAGTGGATGGGCACCCCGCCGGCCACGTGGGAGGACATCGCCTGGGTCGTGGAGAACTACGACGGACCGGTCATGCTCAAGGGCATCACCCGGGTCGACGACGCCAAGCGGGCCGTCGACGCCGGGGTCACCGCGATCTCCGTCTCCAACCACGGCGGCAACAACCTCGACGCCACCCCGGCGTCCATCCGGTGCCTCGCGCCGATCGCCGACGAGGTGGGCGATCAGGTAGAGGTCCTGCTCGACGGCGGCATCCGTCGCGGTTCGGACGTGGCCAAGGCACTCGCGCTCGGTGCCCGGGCCGTGATGATCGGTCGCGCGTACCTGTGGGGGCTCGGGGCCAACGGCCAGGCGGGAGTGGAGAACGTCCTCGACATCATGCGTTCCGGACTCGACTCGAGCCTCATCGGGCTGAGCAAGTCCTCGATCTCCGAGCTGAACCGCGACGACTACGTCATCCCCGACGACTTCATGCGCCGTCTCGGCGTCTGACCCACCACCACGGAAGAGAAGGACACCCCCTGTAGTGGGAGATTTCGACGGCAAGGTCGTCTACATCACCGGTGTGGCCCGCGGCCAGGGCCGCAAGCACGCGATCCGCTTCGCGCGCGAGGGCGCCAGGATCATCGGCCTGGACCTGTGTGACTCGCCGTCCGAGTACGTGAAGTACCGGGCCGCCACCGAGGACGACCTGGCCACCACCATCGAGCGCGTGGAGGCCGAGGGAGGGGAGATCCTCGCCGAGGTCGGTGACGTCCGCGACCTGGCGTTCCAGCAGGCCCTCGTGGCCCGCGGCGTGGAGCGCTTCGGTGGCCGCCTGGACGTGGTGATCGCCAACGCGGGCATCTGCAACTGGGGCAAGGTCTGGGAGCTCGACGAGCAGCAGTGGCAGGACACCCTCGACATCAACCTCACGGGGTACTGGAAGACGCTGCGTGCGGCGATCCCGCACATGCTCTCCGCCGGTAACGGCGGGTCGATCATCCTGGTGAGCTCGGTGGCCGGTCTCAAGGCCATGCCGGTGCAGTCGCCCTACTCGGCGTCCAAGTACGGCGTGGTGGGCCTGGCCCAGACCGCGGCGAAGGAGCTCGGCGAGCACGGTATCCGGGTCAACACGATCCACCCCTACGGTGTCCAGACGCCGATGGGCGCGGAGGACCCCGACGCGCTCGAGGTGTTCAACACCATGCCGCAGTTCCTGCCGCACTTCACGCCGATCCTGGGGATGGGCATGGCCACCACCGACGACATCTCGGACTCGGTGATGTTCCTCGCCTCGGACGCCTCGCGGACCATCACCGCCTCGACCTTCACCGTCGACATGGGCGCGATCAAGGTCTGACCCGACGTGACGGGCGCGATCGGCGCGACCGGCCGGGCCGGTGCGGGAGTGCTTGCGGTGCTGCCCCTCGGGGCGACCGAGCAACACGGCCCGCACCTGCCGCCGGAGACGGACACCCTCCTGGCCACCGCGACCGCCCGCGCCCTCGCCCCCGGTGACGTCCGTGTGCTCCCCGGCCTCGCCTACGGTGCGAGCGGGGAGCACCAGGCGTTCGACGGGACCGTGTCGATCGGCACCGAGGCCCTCGCCGGGACGATCATCGAGCTCGGCCGGTCGGTGAGCGCCTGGGCGGACCGGCTCGTCGTGGTCAACGGGCACGGCGGCAACGTCGACGCACTGCGCCTCGCGGTACCCCGACTCCGCTACGAGGGCCGCGACGCCGCCTGGCTGCCCTGCCGCACGAGCGAGGACCCCACGGACACCCACGCCGGTCACGCCGAGACCTCGCTCCTGCTGCATCTGCACCCCGACCTCGTGCGGGTCGACCTCGCCGCGCCCGGATGTGTCGAACCGTTGCCGCGGATCCTGCCCGCCCTCCGCGAGGGTGGCGTCGCGGCGGTGAGCCCGAACGGGGTGCTGGGCGACCCCACCACCGCCTCCGCCGACGAGGGCCGGCGCCTGTGGGAGGCGCTGCTCGACGACGCCCGCGGCCGCCTCGGACGCTGGCGGCCGGGGGAGGACGGGATGCTGCGATGAGCGAGGTCCCCCACGTTCTGCTCGACCGTCGTACCCGGGTATTGCGCCGTGGCGACGTCGTGCGGGTGCTGGGTGGCGACCCGGTCACCCTGATCACGCCGTCGCCGGCCGTGTCGGCTCTCCTGGACGGCGGCGAGACGGTCGCCACCGACACCCCCGCGGGTGCGGCCCTCGCGCGTGCCCTCACGGACCGGGGGATGGCCCACCCCGCCGGCACCGCGACGGGCACCCGTCCGCTGGCGGCCGTCGCGGTGGTGGTCCCCGTCCGTGACGACGCCGCCGGGGTCGCCGCGCTCTCGAAGGCGCTCGCGCCGGAACTCGCCCGCGGACTGCACCTCGTCGTCGTCGACGACGGCTCCACGCCGCCCCTGACCACCTCCGCCTCCCTGACCACCCCCGCCACCCCGGCCACCTCCGTCACCCCGGCCGCCACCACAATCCTGCGCCACGACGAGTCGAGGGGACCCGCCGCCGCCCGCAACGCGGGCACCGCCGCGGCCGTCGGGGCCGGGGCGCAGGTGGTGGTCTACCTCGACGCCGATGTGATCCCGCTGCCCGGGTGGCTCGACGTCCTGCTCGCCCGCCTCGACGACCCCCGGGTCGCCGCGGTCGCGCCCCGCATCGTGGCCGCCGAACCGGGGCGGTTCTGGGTACGCGGGTACGAGACGGCCCGCTCCGCGTTGGACATGGGGCCCGAGCCTGCGAGGGTCCGACCCCGCACACGGGTGGCGTACGTCCCCAGCGCGGCGCTCGCGGTACGACCCGACCGGTTGCCGCCCCCTCCCGAGGGCGGGGGAATCGGCCCGTTCGACGAACGCATGCGCGTCGCCGAGGACGTGGACCTGTGCTGGCGCACCGATGCCGCGGGGAGCCATCTGCGCTACGAGCCGGCCGCCAGGGTGGCGCACCGGCATCGCACGTCGCTCGGCGCGGTGGTGGCGCGGCGCGCGTTCTACGGGCGTGGAGCGGCGCCGCTCGCCGACCGCCACGGGGCCGCCGTGGCGCCCGCGGTGGCCGCACCGTGGTCCCTCGCCGTGGCGATCGGGGTGTGGAGCGCCACGCCGGTGGGGTCGCTGGTCGCGGCCGGTGCGATCGGGAGAGCGTGGTGGCGGACCCGCGGCCTCACCGGGGACGGTCGCGCGGCCGCCGGGTTGGTCACCCGGGGAGCCGGGGCGTCGGTCCGTCAGCTACCGCAGGCACTACTACGCCCGTATTGGCCGGTCACGGCGGCCGCGCTCGCCGCCACCGCCCGGTCCCGTTCCCACGCGGCTCGCGGCCTGCGCCAGCGTCTCCTCGCCGCGGCGGTGGCCGAGGGTCTGTGGCACTGGTGGACCGCCCGGGAACCCGGACGGCTGCCGATCGACGAACCCCTCGGGCACGTCCTTCTCCACCGTCTCGACGACCTGGCCTACGGGGTCGGTGTGTGGCGCTCGGCGTGGGCCGCGCGCTCGCTCGACGCACTGCGACCGGACGTCACGCGGTGAGCGGCGGAGAGGGATCCCGAGCCGCGAGGGCCGACGTGGTGGTGGTCGGCGCGGGCCCGGCCGGCTGCGTGATGGGCCGCCGCCTCGCCGAGGCCGGTGCCGACGTCCTCCTGGTGGAGTCCGGCACCGCGAGCGCCTCGCCGCGCGCGGGCCTGCTCGACGTGGGTCCGGGGTCGCAGGTCGTCGCCCGTCATCGCGCCACACTCGGCGAGGCGAGACTCGACCTGCCCCGCGGCCGCACCCTCGGCGGGTCCGGAGCGGTCAACGGCGGGTACTGCACCCCGGCCCGGCCGGCGGACCTCGCGGAGTGGGGTCCGGACTGGCCGCGGCGGTACGCGGTGGGACTGGCCCGGGCCGCCGAGCGCCTCCGACCCGGCCTGGCGCCGATGGGGCCGGTCGCCGCGCAGGTGGCCGCCGCGTTCCCCGGCCGCGTGTCCGCGATCGGTCAGGCGCGCCGGGGCCCGCGGCGCGTCACCGCGTTCGACGCCTGGGACCCGTCCGGCGCGGGGGCCCGGGTGCGCACCGGGGCGCAGGTCCGGTCGCTCCGGTGGGAGGGCGGGCGCGTCGCCGGACGGTGTGACGGCGTGGTGCTCGACGACGACGAGGAGATCGGTGCCGGACAGGTGGTGCTGTGTGCGGGGGCGATCGGGACGGCCGCCCTGCTGATGGGGTCCGGGATCGGACCGTCCACTGGACACCCGGTGGGCCACGGGGTGCAGGAGCATCCGGAGCTGCTGTTGGACCTTCCCGCGGACGTCCTGTCGGGCCGGGACCCGTACCCGCGTCCCGGCCCGGACGCGCCCGGGGGGCTGCCACCCCTGCTCTCCCATGTCGTCCGGCTGCAGCTGTCCGCGGCGGCCGAGGTCGAGATCCGTCCCTATGCCGTCCCCCTGCACCACGTCATCCCCGGCCTGGTGCCGGCGCCGCGCCGGATCGGGGTCGCCCTGATGACCCCGGTCGGTCGTGGCCGGATCGGTGACGACGGGACCGTGCACCTGGCCGACGATCCGCACGACGCGGCCGTCCTCGCCGAGGCCGCCGCGAGGGTGGCGGAGCGGATGGGCCTGGACGGGGACGTCACGGTCTCGACCTCGCAGCACCTGTCCGGCACCGCGCGGATCGGGGAGGTGCTCGACGACTCCGGACGTGTCCTGGGGGTGCCGGGACTGCGGGTCGCCGATGCGTCGGCGCTGCCCTCGCTGCCGCGGTGCGGCCCCTACTACACGGTCCTCGCGGTGGCCGAGGACCTCGCTACGCGGGTGATCGCCGAGCGGGCGTGGTAGAACGGCACGAGAACACGTTCCACCGATGGGGTGGGCGGCATCCCGGGAGGCCCGTACATGTCGAGTACCGAGACGATCTGCGAACCGCGGCAGTTCACGGTGGAACGCGACGGCGGTGTCACGCTGGTCGGCGAGGTGTGGGATCCGGTGGATCCGGCGGGCGACTCGCTCGACCCGGTCGAGGAGATCCTCATGCTGCACGGGGGTGCCCAGACCCGCCACGCGTGGAGCCGCGCCGCCCGCCGGCTGTCGGGGGAGGGGTACAGGGTCACCGCGATGGACGCCCGTGGTCACGGGGACAGCGACTGGGATCCGGAGGGTGACTACGACATCCACCGGCTGGCCGCGGACCTCGAGGCGATCGTCGCCGAGCGGTTCCCCTCCCGGCGCCCGGTGATCGTCGGCGCGTCCCTCGGCGGGATGACCGCGATGCTCTCGCTGGGCACCGGCAAGGACGTCGCCCGTGCGCTCGTCCTGGTGGACGTCACCCCGAAGCTCGAGGCCAAGGGGGTCGAGCGGGTCGGGGAGTTCATGCGCTCCGGGTTCAACGGGTTCGCCAGTCTCGAGGAGGCCGCCGACGCGATCGCCGCCTACCAGCCGCAGCGCAAGCGACCGCCTAATCCCGAGGGCCTGCGCAAGAACCTCCGGCTGCGCGAGGACGGACGGTGGCACTGGCACTGGGACCCCCGCTTCGCCGGTGGCGCCTCGGCCGACAACGCGGAACTCGGCAACGCCTTCTTCGAGGAGCTCGTCCCGCACATCACGCAACCGACCCTGCTCATCCGGGGCTCGGCGTCGGACATCGTCAGTGACGAGTCGGTGCGGCACCTGCGGGGGCTGCTCCCGCACGCGTACACGATGGAGGTGCCCGACGCCGGGCACATGGTCGCGGGCGACGACAACGCGGTCTTCCTCGACCAGCTCGAGAAGTTCCTCGCCGAGGTCCTCGACTCGCCGCCCCGCCGGGAGACGTCCCGGGAGGCGTGAGGCCAGGGGGGAGCGGGGAATAACCTGCCTCCGGCGACGTTGTCACTGACTACGCGCGGCATCCATACCCCCAGAGGTATGGATCGTCGCGGAAGGTCGTCGCCGGCGCGGGCTGTCCGTAGGCTGGCGGCGTAACGAGACGGGACGAGAGCCGCCCCGTCCGCGCTAGGAGGGCATTCGTATGAGCACCGTCGACATCACGACCGCCGAGTTCGAGAAGACCGTCACCGAGAACGACATCGTCCTGGTGGACTTCTGGGCCGAGTGGTGTGGCCCGTGCAAGGCGTTCGGTCCGGTCTACGAGAAGGTCTCGGGCAAGAACCCCGAGCTGACCTTCGCCAAGGTGGATACCGACGCCGAGCAGCAGCTCGGAGCGATGCTGCAGATCCAGTCCATCCCGACGCTCATGGCGTTCCGCGAGGGCATCGCGGTGTTCCGCCACTCGGGTGCCATCCCGGAGCAGGCTCTGGACGACCTGGTCGAGCAGATCAAGGGGCTCGACATGGACGAGGTCCGCAAGGCCGTCGAGGACGCGCAGGCGCAGCAGGGCGACGCGCAGCCCTGATCGGCGGGTCGATCCACTCTCCTGACGGGACGACGGCGGCGGCGAGGTCCCCCCGGAACACGTTCGGGTAACCACCCCACAGGTTTCACCCATGGGGCTAACGTTGCTAGAACACGTTCCAGTGGCGGGCTTCGCTCCGTCGCGCCCGGAGGGAGTTCAATGAAGACCAAGGCCGCCATCGCCCGAGAGCTCGGCAAGCCGTTCGAGATCGTCGAGGCCGAGCTCGACGGACCCAACTTCGGCGAGGTGCTCGTCAAGTGGAAGGTCGCCGGCCTCTGCCACTCGGACCTGCACATCACCAGCGGTGACCTGCCGGGTCGCCTGCCGATCGTCGGTGGCCACGAGGGTGCGGGCGTCGTCGAGGCGGTCGGTGACGGCGTCACCCACGTCCAGCCCGGCGACCACGTGGTGGGGTCGTTCATCCCCGCCTGTGGCAAGTGTTCGGCCTGCGCGCGCGGGATGACCAACCTCTGCGACGGCGGCCTCAACGGCACCATCGGTGAGATGGCCGACGGCCGCTACCCGTTCAAGCTGGACAACGGTGAGACCGCCGGTGCGATGTGCACCCTGGGTACGTTCTCGCAGTACACCGTCGCCAACATGAACTCGGTGGTCAAGGTCCAGGACTGGATCCCCTTCGAGGTCGCGGCCCTGGTGGGCTGCGGCGTCACCACCGGCTGGGGTTCCGCCGTCTACTCCGCCGACGTCCGGGCCGGCGACACCGTCGTCGTCTTCGGCATCGGTGGCATCGGCATCAACGCCATCCAGGGCGCCAAGCATGCGGGCGCCCGGTTCATCCTCGCCATCGACACCGACGAGTCGAAGCTGGCCAAGGCCAAGGAGTTCGGCGCCACCCACGTCTACACGGACGTCGACGAGGCCAAGGCCGAGCTGCCGGGCCTGACCTGGGGCACGATGGCGGAGAAGGCCATCATCACCATCGGCGTGGCCGACGCGAAGGTCACCGCCGACGCGACCGACATGGTCGGCAAGCGCGGCGTCGTCGTGCTCACCTCGATGGGCGGCCTCGACAACCAGTCGATCTCCCTGCCCGGCCTGTTCGTCTCGCAGTACGAGAAGGTCATCAAGGGCTCGCTCTTCGGCTCCGCCAACGCCTTCCACGACATCCCCAACATCCTGCGCCTGTGGGACGAGAAGCAGCTCAAGCTGGACGAGCTCATCACCCACCGCTTCACCCTCGACCAGGTGAACGAGGGCTACGAGATCATGGAGCGCGGCGGCGAGGGCATGGTCCGCGGGATCATCGTCCACGACGACTGACCGTCAGCTGGGCCGGCAGAAACCGGCACTCGCGAAAATATACCCCCGCGGGTACACTGGAGACATCCGGTGGACCCACGGGGGTCTCGCGTCAGTCCGCCTTCACCATCCGAGACCATCAGTGACCCACGAGAGGGACGACGATGTCAGCAACCGAGCGGGCTGTGTCCGACAAAGCAGTGTCCGACAAAGCAGTGTCCTACAAAGCCGTGTCCGCAAAAGCCGTGTCCGAGCCCAGGCAGCAGGTCCTCAACAGGCTGCGCCGCGCGCGCGGCCAGCTCAACGCGGTGATCGACATGGTCGAGCAGGAACGCTCGTGCAAGGAGATCGTCACCCAACTCGCGGCGGTGTCCAAGGCACTGGACCGTGCGGGGTTCAAGATCATCAGCGAGAACATCCAGGAGTGCATCACCCGCGACGGCGAACCCGGCGCGGACGGGGTCGACCTGCCCGAGCTCGAGAAGCTGTTCCTCTCGCTCGCCTGACCACCGGCCGGCCCCGTGGCAGGCTGGGTGACGACACGGGAGACCAGAACCGACAACACCAGAACCGACAACACCGGAGGTAGTCGACATGGACATCGGAATCGGCACGTTCACCGAGATGGAGTTCGACGAGGCGGTGGAGGCGACCCGGGCCGCGCTCGCCGACCGCGGGTTCGGGATCCTCCACGAGATCGACCTCACGGCCACCCTGAAGAACAAGATCGACAAGGACATCGAGCGTGTCCTCATCCTCGGCGCCTGCAATCCCGGGTTCGCGGGGAAGGCGTTCGACGTGAGCAAGGACGTCGCCCTGATGATCCCCTGCAATGTGGTGATCCGCGAGTCCGGCGGCGGCTGCGTGATCGAGGCCCAGAACCCGGATCTCCTCTCGCAGGTCATCTCCGGTGGCCTGCAGGACCTCGCCGACGAACTGACCACCGACATGCGCTCGATGATGAAGGACCTCACGCGCTGAGTAACCTGGGGGGCATGAACCCGGAGCAGGACAACGACCCACGCACCCTGGCCCAGCGGCGACTCGAGGCGATGGTGGGGCGGGGGGAGTTGTCGCTCGCCGAGTTCTCGGACCGCGCGGCCAAGATCTGGGCCGCGACCTGCCCCGCCGAACTCGAGGTGGCGCTGAGCGGTCTCCCCGCCGACCGGCCCGGCCCGGCACAGCACGCCCGACCGGCGCCGGTCGGCCCGGTGCATTCCGCGCCGCCGGCCACCCGTCCCGGCAGTGCGATCACCGTGGACGAGAGCCAGAAGAGGACCTCCGTCTTCGACACCCTCAAGCGCGAGGGCCGCTGGATGCTGCCGGACGACTACCGACTGACGTCGTGGCTGGGTGAGATCTACCTCGACGCCCGAGAGGCCGTCGTCGACCGCCCGCGCACCCACCTCCAACTGGATCTGTGGGGCGCCAACGCCAAGATCCTTCTCCCGCCCGGGGTCTCGGTGTCGATCACCGGCAACCGGACCATGAGCGAGCTGAAGATCGACGAGGGGCGCTACGACGTCCACGGCGGTCCCCACCTGGACATCGAGATCAACGGGTTCATGGCGGGCACGAAGATCAAGATCCTCGCCGCGGGGGAGAAGATCCCCAAGACCTGGAAGTGGTTCTAGGAGATTCTCCGGCGACGCCACACGGTGTGCCGGTGCCGCACCTCGTCGTCGTACCCCTCGACCCGACTCCGTGGGTCGGTGATCCATTCGCCGACCTCGACCAGTTCCCAGGCGTCGTCCAGTTCGGGCGCCAGCACGGTGCCCGGCGCCTCGGCGTCGATCTCGGTCACCAGACACTCGTCCGCGGCGGACAGCGCCGCGGCGTAGATCTGGCCGCCGCCCATCACCGCGGCCTCCGGGCCCGCGAGTTCCAGGGCGCGCTCCACGGACCCGGCGCGTTCCGCGCCGTCGGCCGACCAGTCGGCGTCCCGCGTGCACACGACGTTGCGACGGCCGGGCAGGGGGCGGAACCGCTCCGGGATCGAGTCCCACGTCGCGCGGCCCATCACCACGGGACGCCCGACGGTGGCCTGCTTGAAGAACGCGAGGTCCTCGGGGATGTGCCACGGCATGTCTCGGCCGTCACCGATCACCCCGCCGCGGGCCTGCGCCCACACCATCCGCACGGTCACCGCAGCCGTCCGCCGGATCAGACCGCGACCGGGGCCTTGATGCCCGGGTGGTGCTCGTAGCCGACGACCTCGAAATCCTCGAAGGTGTAGTCGAAGATCGACGGGGCGCGGTTCAGCCGCAGCTCGGGGTAGGGGTACGGCTCCCGCGAGAGCTGTGTGCGGACCTGCTCGACGTGGTTGTCGTAGATGTGACAGTCGCCGCCGGTCCAGATGAACTCACCCACTTCGAGACCCACCTGCTGCGCCATCATGTGGGTGAGCAGGGAATAGGAGGCGATGTTGAACGGCACGCCCAGGAAGAGGTCGGCGCTGCGCTGGTACAGCTGACAGCTGAGCTTGCCGTCGGCCACGTAGAACTGGAACAGCAGGTGGCAGGGCGGCAGGGCCATCTCCGACAACTCGCTGACGTTCCACGCGGAGACGATGTTGCGCCGCGAGTCCGGGTCGGTCCTCAGCAACTCCACCGCCGAGGCGATCTGGTCGATGTGAGCGCCGTCGGGGGTCGGCCACGAGCGCCACTGCACCCCGTAGACGGGCCCCAGCTCGCCGTCGGAGTCCGCCCACTCGTCCCAGATCGTCACACCGTTCTCGCGGAGCCACCCGATGTTCGAGTCGCCGCGCAGGAACCACAGCAGCTCGTAGGCCACTGACTTGAAGTGCACGCGCTTGGTGGTGATCAGCGGAAACCCCTGCGCGAGGTCGTAGCGCAGCTGGTGGCCGAACAGGCTGCGTGTGCCCGTGCCGGTGCGGTCCGCCTTGGGGGTGCCCTGCTCCAGGACCAACCGGAGCAGGTCCTCGTACGGGGTGGGGACGGTCATGGGGCTGAAGTCTACTCAAGCGGTCCGGTCACGCCGTCCAGACCGGGTGCCCCGCCGTGACGGCCAGCACCTTCTCCGTGAGGTCGGGGCGGCACACGAGGATGTCCGGGGAGTAGGTGTCCGACTTGTTGAACTCGAGGGGCGACCCGTCGATCCGGGAGGCGTGCAGGCCGGCGGCGAGCGCCACGCCGACGGGCGCCGCCTGGTCCCACTCGTTCTGGCCGCCGGCATGGAGATAGACATCGGCGTCGCCGAGCAGGACGGAGAGCATCTTGGCGCCGGCCGACCCCATCGGCCGCACGTGCAGCCCGAGCTCGTCGGCGACCCCGTGGATCCCGGCGGGCGGGTTGTTGCGACTGATGACCATGGTCCCCGAGCTCGGGCCGTCGACGTGGTCGACCTGGTCCGACCGGAACACCCGGCCGGCGTCGGGGAGTCCGACGGCGGCGACGGTGGGCCGGCCGTCGACGACGAGCGCGACGTGGACCGACCAGTCCGACCGGCCGGTGGAGAACTCCTTGGTGCCGTCGATCACGTCGATGATCCACACCCGTGACTTGGCGAGGCGGCTGCGATCGTCGGCGACCCCCTCCGAGAGGATCCCGTCGTCCGGTCGGTGCACGGCGAGTACCTCGCCGGTCCAGTCCTCGGCGACGTCGTTCGCCACACGCGCGAGCGAACGTCCGTGCAGCAGGCCGCCCGCGCGGGTGCCCCGGACGATGTCCCCGATGCCGGTGGCGAGGTGGGAAGCCAGGTCGTGGTCGTCGAGATCGCGCATGGGCACACTCTACGGAGCCACGTCCGTGTCACGGCGTGTGTCGTAGCCGTACGACATCATGTGTTCATGTCCGTCGCCCTGGACCGGTTCCACCCGGCCACCGCCTCCTGGTTCCGTGGTGCGTTCGGCGCGCCGACCGCCGCGCAGTCCGGTGCGTGGGCGGCCCTCGCCGGGGGCGCCCACACCCTGGTCGTCGCACCGACGGGCTCGGGCAAGACGCTGTCGGCGTTCCTCGCCGCGCTCGACGGACTGCTCCTGGGCCCGGCCGAACCCGACCCGGGCAGTGCGGCCGGGAGTGCCCGCGCGTCCGGCCCCGGCACCCGTGTCCTCTACATCTCCCCCTCAAGGCGCTGGCCGTGGACGTCGAGCGCAACCTCCGGGCTCCGCTGGCGGGGATCGCCCGGGAGGCCGCGGCGCTGGGCACGGAGACGCCGGAGGTGTCCGTGGGGATCCGGACCGGTGACACCCCGCCGGACGAGCGACGCCGCCAGCGGGCCAGGCCACCGCACATCCTGGTCACCACGCCCGAGTCATTGTTCCTGCTGCTGACCTCGGCCGCCCGCGAGACCCTGACGGACGTGGACACGGTCATCATCGACGAGATCCACGCGGTCGCCGGCAGCAAGCGCGGCGCGCACCTCGCGCTGAGCCTCGAGCGTCTGGACGAGCTGCTCGACGCGCCCGCGCAGCGGGTGGGGTTGTCGGCGACGGTCCGGCCGCACTCCGAGGTGGCCCGCTTCCTGGCGGGTGAGCGCCCGGTCACCGTGGTGGCACCGCGGTCGGACAAGAGCTTCGAGCTGTCCGTCCGGGTCCCGGTGGAGGACATGACCGACCTGTCCTCGGCCGCCCCGGATGTGTCCGCACCAGCGGGCACGCCGGGGCAGGGGTCGATCTGGCCGCACGTCGAGCGGCAGGTGGTGGACCTGGTCACCGCGCACCGCTCGACGATCGTCTTCGTCAACTCCCGTCGCCTGGCCGAACGGCTCACCGCCCGCCTCAACGAGATCTACGCCGAGGACACCGACCCCGGGTCCCTGCCCGAGCCCCCGGCCCGACCGCCAGCGCAGGTGATGGTGCCCTCGGAGGTCACGCGGGGCGCACCGCCGGAGTTGGCGATGGCGCACCACGGGTCGGTGTCCAAGGAGCGCCGGGCGCTCATCGAGGACGCGTTGAAGTCGGGCCGGCTCCGGGCGGTGGTGGCCACCTCGTCCCTCGAGTTGGGCATCGACATGGGGTCGGTGGACCTGGTGGTGCAGGTCGAGTCACCGCCGTCGGTGGCGTCGGGGCTGCAGCGCGTCGGCCGTGCCGGTCACCAGGTCGGCGAGGTCTCCCGGGCGGTGGTGTTCCCCAAGCACCGTGCGGACCTGGTCCACAGCGCGGTGACCGTGGAGCGGATGCTCCTCGGTGCGATCGAGGAGTTGTCGGTTGTCGCCAACCCCCTCGACGTCCTGGCCCAGCAGACGGTGGCGGCGTGTGCGCTGGAGCCGATCGACGTGGAGGAGTGGTTCTCGGCCGTCCGGCGCACGGCCCCGTACCAGGGGCTGCCGCGGTCGGCGTTCGAGGCCACACTCGACATGCTCGCCGGTAAGTACCCGTCGGCGGACTTCGCGGAATTGCGGCCGCGGTTGGTCTGGGACCGCGACGCGGGGACGCTCACCGGCCGCCCCGGCGCCCAGCGGCTGGCCGTCACCTCGGGCGGCACGATCCCGGACCGCGGACTGTTCGGCGTGTTCATGGTGGGGGAGAAGGCCACCCGCGTCGGGGAGCTGGACGAGGAGATGGTCTACGAGTCCCGCGTCGGTGACGTGTTCGCGCTCGGGGCCTCGAGCTGGCGCGTCGAGGAGATCACCCATGACCGGGTGCTGGTCACCCCCGCGCCCGGCGGCACCGGTCGGCTGCCGTTCTGGCTCGGTGACGACCAGGGTCGGCCCGCCGAGCTCGGCCGCGCGCTGGGCGGCTTCCTGCGGGAGGTCGCGGGCGGCACGGACGCGGAGGCCACCGCCCGGCTGGACGCCGCCGGCCTCGACGCCAACGCCGCCACCAATCTCCGGCGCTTCCTGTCCGAACAGCGCGAGGCCACCGGTCATGTACCCAGCGACACCACGCTCGTCGTGGAGCGTTTCCGCGACGAGGTCGGCGACTGGCGGGTGGTTCTCCACTCGCCGTTCGGGGCGCGGGTGCACTGGCCGTGGGCGGAGGCCGTGCGCGCCCGGCTCGCCGCCGCGCACGGATTCGACGCGGTGCCGGTGGTGTCCGACGACGGCATCATCCTCCGGGTACCGGACATGGGCGACGACGGCGAGGTGGGCGCACGCCCGGGAGCCGAGACGTTCGCCATCGGGGCCGAGGAGGCGGTGGACCTGGTCACCCGGCACGTGGGCGGGTCCGCACTGTTCGCCTCCCGCTTCCGTGAGTGTTCGGCGCGCGCCCTGCTGTTCCCCCGGCTCGACCCCGGCCGGCGGGCGCCGTTGTGGCAGCAGCGGCAGAAGTCGGCGCAGCTGCTCGACGTCGCCCGCCGCTACCCGGACTTCCCGATGATCCTCGAGGCGGTGCGCGAGTGTCTGCAGGACGTCTACGACGTCCCGGCGCTCGAGCGGATCCTGACCGAGATCGAGTCGCGCACCGTGCGGATCGTCGAGGTGGACACACCCAGTGCCTCGCCGTTCGCGCAGTCGCTGCTGTTCGACTACGTCGGGGCGTTCCTCTACGAGGGCGACTCCCCGTTGGCGGAGAAGCGGGCGGCGGCGCTCGCGATCGACCCGTCGCTGCTCGGGCAGCTCCTCGGTCGCGTCGAGTTGCGCGAGCTGCTCGACATCGAGGTCCTGGACTCGATCGAACGGCGGCTGCAGCACCTCGAGCCCGATCGCGCCGCCCGCGACGCCGAGGCCGTGGTCGATCTCCTGCGCCTGCTGGGCCCGCTCACGGCCGAGGAGGTCGCGGCCCGGTCCACCGACCCCGACGCCGCCCCCGCCTGGCTCGCCTCCCTGGCCGAGGCGTGGCGCGTGGTCACCGTCGAGCATTCCGGCCGGACGTGGTGGGCCGGCGTCGAAGACGTGTCCAGGCTCCGCGACGGGCTGGGTGTCCCGCCGCCGCCCGGGGTGCCGTCGGCGTTCCTCGGCGATGTCACCGACCCCCTCGGCGAGCTCATCCGGCGCTATGCGCGCACCCACGGCCCGTTCACCGTCGACGCGGTCGCCGAGCGTTTCGGGCTCGGGGTGGCCGTCGCCCGCGGCGTTCTCGATCGACTCACGTCTTCCGGGGCGCTGCTGGCCGGCGAGTTCCGTCCGGGCGCGACGGGCCCCGAGTGGTGCGACGCCGAGGTCCTGCGGCACATCCGCCGCCGCTCGCTGGCCGCACTGCGATCGCAGATCGAACCGGTCTCGCACTCCGGGCTGGGCCGCTTCCTGCCCGGCTGGCAGAGCCTCGGCACCGGAGCGGGTGCGGGCACAGGGCCCGGCGCCGAGTCAGGCGTGGACGGGGTGCTCGCCGTGGTCGAGCAGCTCGACGGACTCGCGGTGCCCGCCTCCGCTCTCGAACCGCTGATCCTGGCACCCCGGGTGCGGGACTACTCACCGACGATGCTCGACGAACTCCTGGCCGGGGGAGAGGTCATCTGGAGCGGGCGTGGTCGGGCGGGCTCACGCGACGGCTGGGTCTCCCTGCACCCAGCCGATTCGGCCGGTGCGACCCTGCCCCTCGATCGACCGAAGCCGGAGGGGCCGGTCCACCTCGCCGTCGTCGAGTCCCTGCGCGGCGGCGCCCTGTTCTTCCGCGACATCGTCGCCAAGGTGAAAGACGCGGCCGCCCCCGCGCCTACAGACCCTGCACCTACAGACCCTGCGAACACAGACCCTGCGACTACAGACCCCGTGCTCACCATCACCGAGGCCGCGGTCCGTGACGCACTGTGGGATCTGGTGTGGGACGGAGCGGTCACCAATGACACCTTCGCGCCGCTGCGCGCGGTGCTGGCCGGCGGCGGATCCTCGGGGTCGGGGACCGCGCATCGTTCGCCCAGGTCCTCCGCTCGACCGCGCCGTGCCCGGCTGGGCAGGACGACCATGGCCCAACTGAACGACTCCGTCGCCGCGGGTACGAGGACGCCGCCCCTGCTCGCCGGCCGCTGGTCGCTGGTGCCGGAGCCGGTCACCGACGCGACGCTGCGGGCCCACGCCTGGGCCGAGACTCTGCTACTGCGTCATGGTGTGGTCACGCGGGGCGCGGTGGAGGCCGAGGAGATCCCCGGCGGGTTCGCGGCCGTGTACAAGGTACTGGCGCAGATGGAGGACTCGGGCCGCTGTCGGCGCGGGTATTTCGTCGACGGCCTCGGTGCCGCCCAGTTCGCCGCCGGCAACACCATCGATCGGCTGCGGACCTTCGACGACACCGCCGACGACGCCCACTGGCCATCCGGTGCGGACGAGCCCGCCGTTCGGGTCCTCGCCGCGACCGACCCCGCCAACCCCTACGGGGCCGCCCTGCCCTGGCCCGCCGCACGCACCCGCAGCGACGGGGACATGGGCGGCGAGGGGACGGGGAACGGGTCCGGACACCGCCCCGGTCGCAAGGCGGGAGCTCTGGTGGTGCTGGTCGACGGAGTGTGTGTGCTGTTCGTCGAACGCGGCGGGCGAACCGTCCTGGTCCTCGACGACCGCGCCGGTGCCGTCCCGGCCGCTGCGACGGCGCTCGCCGGAACCGTGAAGTCCGGCGCGGTCGGCGCGCTCACCGTCACCACCCTCGGTGGCGAGCCCGTCCACACCTCGTCCCATGCCGCGGCGTTCGAGGCCGCCGGCTTCGGCATCACTCCCAAGGGGCTGCGGATCCGCCGCTGAACATCCACATCTTGAGTCGGCCGCGGCGAATAGTTAGAGTATGCGCATTAGTGCATGTGTTGGAAGGGGTGTTGTCGAATGGGTGCGGGCCATTCCCATGGTCGTCCCTCCGGCCACGCCGGTGGGCGATACCGGGCGCGCCTCGGGGGTGCGTTCGCCCTGACGGCGGCGTTCTTCGGGGTCGAACTGGTCGCCGGCCTGGTCTCCGGCTCCCTCGCCCTCCTCTCCGACGCCGGCCACATGGGCGCGGACGTGGTGGCACTCGGCGCGGCCCTCCTGGCCACGGTGGTCGCCACCCGGCCCGACGCATCAGGCCGCCGGACGTTCGGCCACTACCGCGTGGAGATCTTCGCCTCCGGCCTGGCGGTGCTCATCATGCTCGGCATGGGCGTGTACGTGCTGATCGAAGCTGTCGGTCGGCTCGGCTCCGACTCCTCCGTCGCCGCCGGGACGATGCTCGTCGTCGGCGCGCTCGGGCTCGTGGTCAACGTCATCTCCCTGCTGTTGTTGCGCAGCGGGTCCGGCGAAAGCCTGGCAGTGCGTGGCGCGTACCTCGAGGTGCTCGCCGATGCGGCAGGCTCCGTCGGGGTGATCGTGGCGGCGCTGCTCATGCGGGCGACCGGGTCGACGGTGTGGGATCTGGTGGTCGCGGTGGCGATCGCCGTGTTCATCGTGGTGCGGGCGGTGGCGCTCGGACGGCAGGTGGTCGCCGTCCTCGCCCAGCACGCGCCCGCCGGCGTCGATCCGGTGGAGGTGGAGGCCCAGCTCGGAGCCCTGCGTGACGTCGAGGAGGTCCATGACCTGCACCTGTGGACACTGACCTCGGGAATGGACGTGGGTACCGTGCACCTGGTGGTCGACTCGGTCGCAGATCACTCAGAGGTGCTCGGCGAGGCTCGGCGCGTCCTCCTGGAGGAGCACGGGATCGAGCACGTGACGGTGCAGATCGAGACCGCCGGGGTCGTCGGTTGCCGCGAACTGGGGTGGTGAACCGTGCCCGAGGGTGATTCGGTGCACCGGGCTGCGGCGCGGGTCCGCGAGGCCCTCGCCGGCCGCACCCTGGACAGGAGCGAGCTCCGTGTACCGAGATTCGCCGCCGTCGATCTCGCGGGCAGGTCGGTGGTGACGGCCCGGTCCCGGGGGAAGCACCTCTTCGTCGTCGTCGGCCCCGACGATGAGGGCCGTGACCCCGTCACCCTCCACATCCACCTCAAGATGGAGGGCCGCATCCACGTCCTGCGTGCGGGGGACCGGTGGCGGTTCCCCGCGCACACCGTCCGGCTGCTCCTGCGTGCCGGTGACGTCGAGGTGGTGGGCACGGAACTCGGACTGCTCCGCGCACTGACCCCCGCCGAGGCCGACCGCGCCGTCAGCCACCTCGGGCCCGATCTCCTCAGCGCGGATTGGGACCCGGTGACGAGCACAGACGAGGTCGTGCGGAGGATCAGCGAGCGACCCACTCGTACGATCGGCGAGGCGTTGCTCGACCAGCGCAATCTGGCCGGGATCGGGACCGTCTACCGGGCGGAGCTGTGTTTCCTGCGCGGGGTGGACCCGCGGGATCCGGTCGAGGTCGTGCCGGACCTCCGTGCGATGGTCACACTGGCGCGGCGGATGCTGGTGGCCAACGCCGACCGCACAGTCCGGGTGACGACCGGCGACACCCGGCGCGGGCGCGAGCTGTGGGTGTACGGCCGCGACGGCAAGCCGTGCCGCCGGTGCGGGACCGAGGTGGAGACGTTCCGTCTCGGAGGACTCGCGGACCCGGACGAACCGAGCGACTCCCTGGATCGCATCGCCTACCGTTGCCCGTCCTGCCAGCCGCGTCGTGCCACACTGGGCGCATCGCCAACGGAGGAGAACTCGTGACCGACCGCAAAACGATTCTGATCACCGGTGCCAGCTCTGGCCTCGGGGAGGGAATGGCCCGCCGCTGGGCCGCGCAGGAGAAGAACCTCGCGCTGTGCGCGCGGCGCCTGGACCGCCTGGAGGAGCTCCGAGCCGAACTGCTGGCGGCGAATCCCTCGATCACGGTGGCGGTCCGCGAGCTCGATGTGGCTGACGGTGACGCGGTGGAGCGGGTGTTCGGCGAGCTGGACGCCGAGCTCGGCGGCATCGACCGGTTCGTACTCAACGCCGGGCTGGGCAAGGGCGCCTCGATCGGCACGGGGAAGGCGCACGCCAACCGGGAGACCGCGATGGTGAACGTGGTGGGCACGCTGAACCAGGCAGAGGCGGCGATGGAGCGGCTCTTCACTCGAGGTGAGGGGCACCTGGTGTTCATCTCGTCCGTGAGCTCGTTGCGCGGCATGCCGAAGGCGCAGAACACCTACGGCGCGACCAAGGCGTTCGTCTCGGCCCTGGCGCAGGGCCTGTACGCCGAGCTCGACAGTGCCGGTAGCCGGATCAAGGTGACGGACATTCTCCCGGGGTATATCCGCACGGACATCAACCGGTCGGTGAAGACCGCGTTGATGACCGAGTTCGACGAGGGCGTCGACGCGCTGGTCAAGACGATCGACGCCGAGCCCACCCGCGCGCTGGTTCCCGCCAAGCCGTGGAAGGCGATCGGCCCGCTGCTGACGCTCCTGCCCGAGAAGGTCAGCCGCCGCTTCGTCTGACCCACTGGTGGCCCCACCCGGGCCCCGACGAGGGCCGCGCCGGTCATGCCCGGCGCGGCCCTCGTGGTGTCAGAAGGGTGGTGGGTCGATGAGTTCGTCGAGGCGTTCGTGGAGTAGGGCGCGGATGCCTTTTTCGATGTCGCTGTGGTGGGGTTTGTTGCGGGCCCACCAGCGGCTGGCGCTCTCGGGGGTGGCGCTGGCGGGAGTGGCTTTCTCGGGCGTGGTGTCGGTGGCCGCGCTGGTGGTGGCGGCGGCGCCGGCGGCGTCCGTGCCTGTGCCGTTCCCGGTGGCCTTGCCGTTCCCGGAGGTGCCCGTCCCGGTGCCGGGGGCGGGTGGGGCGGGGTCGTAGGTGCGGGCGCGTTCGGCCTTGCGGCGTTCGGTGTTGCGGCGTTCGGTGCGGTGGCGGGAGGCGCGGCGGGACCAGAACGTCGGCTCGGCGTCGGCCTTCTCGTCGCCGGTGGGGTCGGGGCTGCGGCGTTGCTGCCGGGTCCACGCCTCGGTTTCGGCGTGGGCCTGTTCGCGCCGGTACTTGGCAAGTGGGCCGGAGGGTCGGGTGAGCATGGTCGAGCCGTCCGGGGTGCGCACGGTCAGGGTGCCGTCGGGCTGCAGTTCGTAGATCCAGTCCGAGAAGGTCTTGAACCGGTGATGACGCCGGCACATCGCGGCCAGGTTGGCCTCGATGGTGTGCCCGCCCCGACGGGGGTCGGCGTGATCAAACGGCACCACATGATCCAGATCACAGGCCTCGGCCGGGATCGCGCAGCCGGGGTGGCGGCAGGTGCCATCGCGCAGCCGGATCCGGCGGGCCAACTGGGCGCTGGGCCGGTATTTCAGGGCGGCCCGGGAGTCGTCGGCGGCCCCGATGCGCGGGTCGATGGGCTCGAAGGTGGCCCCGTCGCTGGTGGCGAGCATGTCGAGCAGGGCCTGCAGGGCGGCCTGGCCGGTGCGGGTGAACTCCACCCGGGCGCCGCCGGCGTCGCGGGCGGTGTTGCCGGTGGCGATGACGGTGACCTTCGGCCGCAACGCCACCCCGGCACCAGGCGCGCCGGGCTGACCGGGCCGACCGGCGCGACCAGCGGCGCCAGCTAGGCCGGCGTCGCCGCACACCAGGGACATCAGGGCGTCGGCGCGCCGCTCGGCGATCGAGTAGTCCTCGACCTCGCCAGCGGCCGCGCGATCGCCCGCGTTGGCGGTGTCGGCGTTGGCGGTGTCGGCTTGGGTGCTGGCGGCGGCTTGGGCGTCGGCGTACTTGTGGTCTTTCACGCGCTGGTCGAGGGCCTCGGCCAGGACGGCGGCTTCCTCGGTGGCCAGGATCGCCGACACGCTCGACATGCCATCGACGCCCTTGTGGAACCGCACCCCGCGGGTGCGGGCCGCCTCCTGGCGGCGCAGGCGGATCCCGTCGGCGTCGTAGCGGGCGATGATCGCATCGACGTTGCCGCGGATGGCTTTCTCACCAAGGCGCACCCCGCCCTCGATCGCGGCGAGATACTCCTCGACGACCCGCCGCTGCACCGCCTCGAGCACATCGACGTGGACGGTGGCCATCTGCGAGGCCAGTATCTTCGCGGCCTGCAGATCCAGCCGCCCCTGCGCCATCGCGGACAGGATCTCCGGATACCGCAAGTGCAGATCGACAGCGAAAGTGATCATCCGTTCGGCCCGGCCCGTCGAGATCGCCATCGCCGACACCACGTACCCGGCCGCGACATCGATCGGATCGAGCACCGCATGACCGGGCCGACACTCACCGCTGCCCGCCCCGGACTCCTCCCGGCGTTGGCATTCGACAAATAGCTCGTAGCAGGCCACGAACCGGCGCGCCGCCGCGCGATTCTCGCCCATCCACCCCTCACGCGCCGCCGCCCGCAGCTCCGACAGTGAAGAGGGCGAGGCGGAAGACGAGGAGGCGCCGGCCGCACTGCCGCCCGGCGACGACGAACCACCGGACGGGAACGAGCCGCCGGACGAACGGTCTGCGTTACCGCCCATGTGCCCCACCCCCTGACCGTGCGCCGCCTACCCGGTGTCGAATCTGTGTTCTATAATACGCACACACATTCGACTAGGCAAGGGTTTTCCCCCGGCGCACCGGGGGAGCACCGGGGGCGCACCGGGGGTCGAGCAGCTAGGCCGAATCGCGTGGTTCCGGGCCGACGACGTCGAAGAGCATGGCGGTGAACTGCCCGTCGGTGTCGACTTGACGACGGTGGAGGCGGAGCCGACGGGGCAGCAGGGGTCGGCCGGAGCCGAGGACGACCGCGCACTGATGGATCCACACCCGGTCGAGCAGACCGAGGTCGGCGAACTGCCCGGCGAGGTCGCCGCCGCCGACCACCCAGACGTCCCGCCCCTCCGCGGCCTCGACGAGGCGGGGGTGCAGGTCGGCGATATCGCCGGCGAAGTATTCCACGCCGTCGACGGGGTCGAGGTCCCGGTGGGTGACGACCCAGGTGGGCTGGGAGTACGGCCAGACGAACGGCTGGCCGTCCTTGGTGAGATCCCGGCGGACCCACTCGAAGGTGTTCGCACCGCAGACGATCGAGCCGACGCCGGCGAAGAACCGGTCGAAGTGGAGCTCGGGCACCGACTCGTCATCGGCCCCGGCAGTCGACCCCGGCGCGGCGCCTCCGGGAGTGGCGAACAGCCAGGAGAGGCTTTCGTCGTCGTCGGCGATGTACCCGTCGAGGCTCGTCGCGGTGCAGTAAATCGTGGCCATGCTCAAGAATCGCACGGTGGCGCGCCCCGCGCGAGGGGGACGGCGCACCCCGCTGAGCGGGCCGGGCGCACGAGCCGGCGCGGGAGACGGCGCCGGTGCGGGCGTCAGCGCCGGCCGCGTGCCTCGCGGTAGATCTCGACCAGGGAGTCCGTGGAGGAATCGAAGGTGGGGCCCGGGTGGGTGTCGGCGGTGAGGGCGCCCAGCAACTCGCCGGCCTGGGCCTTGCCCAGCTCGACGCCCCACTGATCGAACGCGTTGATGCCGAGGATCGCGGCCTGGGTGAACACGATGTGTTCGTACAGTGCGATGAGCTGGCCGAGGACACCCGGCGAGAGCGACGGCGCGAGGATCGTGGTGGACGGCCGGTTCCCGGGCATGACCTTGTGGGGCGCGAGAGTCGGGTCGACGCCGTCGGCGAGGACCTCCTCCTCGGTCTTGCCGAACGCCAGGACCCGCGACTGCGCGAACAGGTTGGCCATGAGCAGGTCGTGCATGGACACCGCGTCCGACCCATCGGTGGGGTGGGCGTCCAGGTCCGTGCCCGGGCGGGCGATCCCGATGAAATCGACGGGAACCAGCTGGGTGCCCTGGTGGAGGAGCTGGAAGAACGCGTGCTGGCCGTTGGTGCCGGGCTCGCCCCAGTAGACCTCGCCGGTGGGGTAGGTGACATCGGAGCCGTCGAGCCGGACCGACTTGCCGAGCGACTCCATGGTCAGCTGCTGCAGGTAGGCCGGGAACCGTCGGAGGTCCTGGGTGTAGGGGATCACGGCCTTGGACTGCGACCCGAGGAAGCACGTGTACCAGATCCCCAGCAGCGCCATGAGGACCGGTGCGTTGTGCTCGGGCGCCTCGGTGGCGAAGTGCTCATCCATCGTGTGGAAGCCCTCGAGCAGTTCGATGAACGCCGGTGGCCCCACCGTGATCATCACCGACAGCCCGATGGCGGAGGAGACGGAATATCGTCCACCGACCCAGTCCCAGAACTCGAACATGTTGTCCGCCGCGATGCCGAAGTCGGCGACCTTCTCGGCGGCGGTGGAGACGGCGACGAAGTGCGAGGCGATCGCGTCCTCGGAGCCGAGGGCCTCCACGAAGTGCCGGCGCGCCGCGTGCGCGTTGGCCATGGTCTCCTGGGTGGTGAACGTCTTGGAGGCGACCACCACCAAGGTCGTTGCCGGGTTGATCTCCGCGAGGGTGGCCGAGAGGTCGGCGGGGTCGACGTTGGAGACGTACCTGGCGCTGATGCCGGCCGTCCGGAACTGCCGCAGGGCGCTGTCGACCATCACCGGGCCAAGGTCGGAGCCCCCGATGCCGATGTTGAGCACCGTGTCGATCCGCTCGCCCGTGTGTCCGGTCCACTCGCCGGAGCGGACGCGGTCGGAGAAGTCGGCCATGCGTGTGAGTACCGCGTGGACGTCGGCCACCACGTTCCGGTCGTCGACGACGAGTTCGGCATCGGGCGGAAGACGGAGCGCAGTGTGGAGAACCGCGCGATCCTCGGTCGTGTTGATGCGGTCGCCCCGGAACATCGCGGCCCGCTGCGCCGGCAGCCGGGCGGCGTGGGCGAGTTCGAGCAGGGCGGACAGGATCTCGTCGGTGACCAGATGTTTGGACAGGTCCACGTGCAGATCGCCCGCGGTGACCGACATCCGGCGGCCGCGGTCCGGGTCGGCGTCGAACAGCTCCCGCAGAGACACCTCGCCGATCGACGGAACCAGGTTCTCCACCGCTGTCCACTGCTTCGTCGTGCTGATGTCGGTCATGGCTTCGAGGCTAACCGGGAATAACGGCGGGCCGCGGGCCGTTCCAGCGATGTGACCCCCGGAGTTCCGCCCGAAGCCCCCATCGCCCGCCAGGTCGAGCGCCTCGTCGAGCTCGGGGTGCCCGAGCTCGCCGGAATCACGGCCGATCAACTGCGGGCCCACGCCCGCGCACTGCCTGCCGGACCCGGCGACAGCGAAGGCGGTGGCGGGTCCGTGCTGGCCGTCCACCCGTCCCTGGTGCCCACCGCGCGACTGGCCACCCTCATGCGCCGCCACGGTAAGGCGGGCTTCGTCGTCGTCGACATGACCGACCTGGCCGAGTTCGTGCCCACCGACGACGTCCACGTCCCGGACGCCCCGTTATACCTGGTGGGGGACGTGACACGCGACGACGACATGCTGGACTGGACGCCCACCGACGCACACACCGAGATGGGCGCCCGGGGTCGTACCCCGCTCACCGTCTCCGAGGGGATCAGCTGGCTGCTTCAGCGCCCCGACCTACTGGAGCCCGGGAAGTGCTTCATGTGCATCGGCTCACGCAAACCCAAGAAGGGCGGCGGGCTGGACTCGCTGACGCCCGCACTGTGGATCAGTGGCGGGACCGGCCGCGATGGCAAAGCGAACAAGGGCGCACCCAAGGTGGGGTGGTGCTGGGCGAACAATCACCACACCTGGCTGGGCTTCGCGTCCACGGCGGGCAGGGTCGGGCCGGAAGAGTAGCCGGGGCCCTGGTTGTCAGTACAGCTAGTAGCCCAGGCGGCCCCGGCCGAGACGCAGCAGCATGCCGGCGAGGGTCTGCCCTTCCTCGCCGAGCGAGGAGAACCGCTCGTAGACCTTGAGCTCCCGGGTGTGGACGAGCTTCGTGCCGCCCGACTTCATGCGGGTGCGGCCGATGCGCTTGGAGATCTCGCTGCGGCGGACGATCGCATCGAGGATCTCGGCGTCCAGGCGGTCGATCTCCAATCGCAGTTCCTGGATTTCGGACTCTGACAGCGGGTCGTCGGTGCCGGCGGGATCGATGCTCATGACCGAATTATCCCACTGCGCCCCGAACCGGACGAATGACCGTCTAATGTTTCCGCCCGTGGAAGATATCAACACGTTTCTCGCCGACATCGGATCGGTGATCTGGGGACCGTTCGTCCTCATCCCGCTGCTGCTGGGCACCGGCCTGTTCCTGACGATCCGGCTGCGGATGCTGCAGTTCCGCAAGCTGGTCCCCGCCCTCAGGCTGGGGCTGCTGAAACGGAAGGACGACGGCGGCGAGGGTGACATCTCGCAGTACCAGGCGTTGACCACCGCCCTGGCCGCGACCGTCGGCGTGGGCAACATCGTCGGTGTCGCCACGGCCATCGCGCTGGGCGGACCGGGTGCCCTCTTCTGGATGTGGATCACCGCGCTCGTCGGCATGGCGTCCAAGTACTCCGAGGCGTTCCTCGGGGTGCGCTTCCGCGTCACCGACGCCCGCGGCGAGCAGTCCGGCGGCCCGCAGTACTACCTGCACCGGGGGTTCGCGGAACTCTTCGGGCGCACCGGCGGCAGGATCGGCCTCGTCCTGTCCATCGTGTTCGCGGTGTTCGCCGTGCTGGCCAGCTTCGGCATCGGCAACATGACGCAGGGCAACGCGGTGGCCACCCAGCTGGACAACTCGTTCGGCGTCCCGCACGTCACCACCGGCATCGTGATGTTCGTCCTCACCGGTGCGGTCCTCCTCGGCGGTATCAAAGCGATCGGCCGCGTCACCGCCGGGTTCGTGCCGCTGATGATCGTGCTCTACCTCGTCGGCGGGACCGTCGTGCTCGTGGTCAACGCCGGCCAGATCCCGTCGGCGTTCGGCCAGATCTTCTCGGACGCGTTCACCGGCACCTCGGCGGTCGGCGGCTTCGTCGGCTCGGCGATCCTCTACGCCATCCAGATGGGTGTCGCCCGCGGCATCTTCTCCAACGAGTCCGGCATGGGATCCGCCGCCATCGCGGCGGCGGCCGCCAAGACCACGCACCCCACCCGGCAGGGCCTGGTGTCGATGACCCAGACGTTCATCGACACCATCATCGTCGTGACGTTCACCGGTCTGGTGCTGGTGACCACGGGTGTGTGGCAGGAGGGCAGCGACAGCGCCGGGACGATGACCGCAGACGCCTTCGGCTCCGCGATCCCCGAGGGCGACAAGCTGGTGGCGGTGTCCATCGCGTTCTTCGCCTTCTCCACCATCCTCGGCTGGTCGTACTACGGCGAGCGCTGCATGGAACGGCTCGTGGGCGCGCGCGGCGTCATCCCGTACCGCATGGTGTTCACCTGCGTGGTGTTCGTGGGGGCGGTCACCGAGCTCGAGGTGGTGTGGAATTTCGCCGACGTCATGAACGGCCTCATGGCCATCCCCAACCTCATCGGCCTCCTGGTCCTCTCCGGCCTCATCGTCCGCGAGACGCGCCACTACCTGGACAACGACCCCGGCCTGACCGCCACGGCGTCCCAGGTGAAGGAGTTCACGGGGGCCGGTCAGCGCTGATCCCGGGGTGTCGGACCGAGTGGGTAGATTGGACCCACGATGACCGACACCGCACACGCTTCCGCCCGACCGACCACGCCCCACTCGCCCCTCCTGGACGGGCTCAACCCACAGCAGGCCGCCGCGGTCACACACCGCGGCGGCCCGTTGTTGATCGTGGCCGGCGCGGGCTCGGGCAAGACCAGCGTGCTCACGCGGCGGATCGCGTACCTGCTGGCCGAGGGTGGCGCGCACCCGGGGCAGATCCTGGCCATCACGTTCACCAACAAGGCCGCCGCCGAGATGCGCGAGAGGGTCGCCACACTGGTCGGCCCGCACGCCGAGCGGATGTGGGTGGCGACGTTCCACTCGATCTGTGTGCGGATCCTTCGCGCCCAGTCCGCGCTGCTCGGGACGCGGAACTCGAACTTCACGATCTACGACTCGGACGACTCCCGGCGGCTGCTGGGGATGATCGCCAAGGAGCAGCAGCTCGAGGTCAAGAAGTTCACCCCCCGGATGCTGGCCACGGCCATCTCCAACCACAAGAACGAGTTGCGCGAGCCGTCCGAGGCGATGGACCGGGCGATGGAGGACTCCGACCGCACCGGGCAGACCGTCGCGGCCGTCTACACGGAGTACCAGTCGAGGTTGCAGGCGGCCAACGCCTTCGATTTCGACGATCTGATCGGGGAGACGGTCGCGCTGCTGCGTGCCCACCCCGAGGTCTCGGCGTACTACCGGCGGCGGTTCCGTCACGTCATGGTGGACGAGTACCAGGACACCAACCACGCCCAGTACGTCCTGGTGCGCACGCTCGTCGGCGGGGCGGCCGGGAACGACGACGACGAGGTGGGCGTCCCCCCGGCCGAACTCTGCGTTGTCGGTGACGCCGACCAGTCGATCTACGCGTTCCGCGGGGCCACGATCAGGAACATCGAGGACTTCGAGCACGACTACCCCGATGCACGTTCCATCCTGTTGGAGCAGAACTACCGTTCCACGCAGACCATCCTCACGGCCGCCAACGCCGTGATCTCGCGCAACCCGGGCCGCCGGGAGAAGAACCTGTGGACTTCCGAGGGCGCGGGTGAGCTGTTGGTCGGCTACGTGGCGGACAACGAGCACGACGAGGCGAGGTTCATCGCCGGGGAGATCGACAGGTTGGTCGACTCGGGTGAGGCCTCCTACTCCGACATGGCCGTGTTCTACCGGACCAACAACTCCTCCCGCGTGGTCGAGGACGTGTTCGTCCGACTGGGCCTGCCCTACAAGGTCGTGGGCGGCACCCGGTTCTACGAGCGCAAGGAGGTGCGCGACATCGTCGCCTACCTCAAGGTGCTGGGTAACCCGGACGACACCGTGGCGCTGCGCCGGATCCTCAACACCCCCCGACGAGGGATCGGGGATCGTGCCGAGGCGTGCGTAGTGGTCCACGCCGAGCAGCGGGGGATCGGGTTCGGCCGCGCGTTGCGGGACGCGGCCGAGGGAAAGGTGGCGCTGCTGCCGACGAGGTCCGTCAAGGCGATCGCCGGGTTCGTGCAGATGCTCGACGACCTGCGGGGGCGGCTGGACGGCAGCGGTCACGCCGCCGGGGAGGACTCGGCGCCCGATGTCGGGGCACTGGTGGAGGCCGTGCTGGAGAGCACCGGCTACCGCGCCGAGCTGGAGGCGTCCAACGATCCGCAGGACGCCGCCCGGTTGGACAACCTCAACGAGCTCGTCGGCGTGGGCCGGGAGTTCTCCTCGGAGGCCGCACTGCAGCGCTCCGCGCGGGAGCAGGGCTTCGGGATCGAGGACGCCGGGGAGGCCGCGGGTGCGGTGCCCGACCAGACGGATGCCGACCTCGACGAGGGTTTGGCGGAGCCCGGGTCGCTGGCGGCGTTCCTCGAACGGGTCTCGTTGGTCGCCGACGCCGACCAGATCCCGGACGAGGATCAGGGGCAGGTCACTCTGATGACCCTGCACACCGCCAAGGGGCTGGAGTTCCCGGTGGTGTTCCTCATCGGCATGGAGGACGGACTCTTCCCGCACATGCGGGCGCTGGGGGACCCGGCGGAGCTGTCCGAGGAGCGCAGGCTCGCCTACGTGGGGATCACGCGCGCCCGCAAGCGCCTATACCTGACCCGCGCGATGATGCGCTCGTCCTGGGGGCAACCCATGACCAATCCCGGATCGCGGTTCCTCGAGGAGATCCCCACCGAGGCGATCGAATGGCAGCGCGAGGAGCCGGCCGGTGGTGGCGGATTCGGGGATGACGACTCGTATGTCCCGCGCCGCCGCTTCGGAGGCGGTTCGGGCGGGTACGGTTCGGGCGGGTACGGCTCAGGTGGAGCCGGGTCCGCGAGTGGACGGTCGTCCGGGATCCCCCGCGCGAAGGCGTCCGCCCCCGCCCTCGAGCTGGCGCCGGGGGACCGGGTCACCCATGACAAGTACGGACTCGGCAAGGTGCTGTCCTGCGACGGCAGTGGGCCGCGGGCCACTGCGACGATCGACTTCGGTGCGTCGGGCAAGGTCCGGCTGATGCTCATCGGGGGCGTCCCCATGCAGAAGCTCTAGAGCAGAGGCGTCATGGCGCCGCCGGGGCCGGGCCTCTCGAACTATCGAGTGGGCCCGGCCGGAACAGGTCGAACTGTCAGCTACCGAAGGCGGAGGCGACGCTGCCCGCGAGCACGTCGAGACCGTGCTCGGCCAGCCAGATGACGGGATCGACGTGCTGCTGGCCGTCGTTGACGAGCACCTCGAAGTGCAGGTGGGTGCCGGTCGAGAAACCGAGGTTGCCCATACCGGCGATCTTCTGACCGGCGTAGACGCGCTGGCCCTTCTGGACGTCGACGGTCTCCATGTGGCCGTAGACCGTCATGGTGCCGTCGTCGGACATGATCCGAACCCAGTTGCCGTAGCCCTGGGCGGGGCCCGCGTCGACCACGACGCCGTCCGTGGCAGCCAGGATGGGCGTGCCGTTGACGTTGGCGATGTCGATGCCCGAGTGCATCACGCCCCACCGCATCGCGTAGGGGGAGGTGAACGCGCCGATCGCGGGGATGACGACCTTCGGCCGTCGCGCCTGCTCCTCGGCGATCTCGCGCTGGGCGTTGATCTCGGTGCCCGCGTACAGCATCGTCGAGCTGATGTCATCGGTGGACGAGCCGTCGGCAGCGGCCGGCAGGACGACCGGCGCCGGGGCCGAGGGCGTCGCCGGCGCCGAGGTCGACGGTGCACCGGGCGCGGAGGTGGCGGGGGCGGGCTCCCCGTTGGCGAGCAGGGCGATGTCCCCGGCCTCGGCCGAGTGGGTGCTCGTGTCGCTCATGGCGGAGCCGGCCGAAGCCGCGGTCACCGCGGCGCCGGCCGCGACGGCCAGGACGGCTGCGCGACCGCGCAGTGCGTGCGGCGGCGCGGGCATCCGGTGACGGCCGACCCGGTGCGCACCGACAGGGGGGATGACGACGGGAGTCGCGGCTTCCTCGAATTGCGACTTCTGCACCGTGTCGTTTCCCCTCTGCGTTCGCGCCGTGATCTTTTCGTGATGAACGTCGTCCAACGTAACGGATCGGCAACGGTGCCGCAAGGTTGTCGGCGGCGCGTGGGGGAGGGGTGCGTCACACCGGTGCGACTCGTGGTGCCCGAGGGGCTCCGGGGTGCGCATGTGTGGGGTGTGACGGTTCGGACTGCCGTCCGGTGTGATCCACTACACACAGCTACCCCCAGTGTGCGACGGGGGACACACCACGCGCCTAGGATGAGGCAGGACTCGGCTTTCGACAGGGCCGGGCGAATCTACCCACGTCAAGATGGTGAGCTGATGGATCTCTTTGAATACCAGGCAAAGGCTCTTTTCGCGAAGCATGACGTGCCCACCACCCCGGGGCGCGTCGCGGACACCGCGGAAGAGGCCGAGAAGGTTGCGGCCGAGATCGGCAAGCCTGTCGTCGTCAAGGCGCAGGTCAAGGTCGGAGGCCGTGGCAAGGCCGGCGGCGTGAAGCTGGCGGAGGATGCCAAGGAGGCCCGCGCCCGGGCCGAGGACATCCTGGGCCTGGACATCAAGGGCCACATCGTCAAGAACCTGCTGGTCGCCGAGGCCAGCGACATCGCGGAGGAGTACTACATCTCCTTCCTGGTCGATCGGTCGAACCGCAATTACCTGGCCATGTGCTCGGTCGAGGGCGGCGTCGAGATCGAGCAGGTCGCCGAGGAGTCCCCGGACCGCCTCGCCCGGATCAACATCGACCCCACGGTCGGTGTCGACGAGGCCAAGGCCCGCGAGATCGCGAAGGCCGGCCACCTGCCGGAGGAGGTGCTGGACGCCGCTGCGGTGACCATCGCCAAGCTGTACGACGTCTTCATCAAGGAGGACGCCACGCTGGTCGAGGTGAACCCGCTCGTCCGTACGCCGAATGACGAGATCCTCGCCCTCGACGGCAAGGTCACCCTGGACGAGAACGCCGAGTTCCGTCACAAGGAGACCTTCGCCGACTTCGCCGACGCGGGCACCACGGATCCGCTCGAGCAGAAGGCCGCGGAGAACGACCTCAACTACGTCAAGCTGGACGGACAGGTCGGCATCATCGGCAACGGCGCCGGTCTGGTCATGTCGACTCTCGACGTCGTCGCCTACGCGGGCGAGAACCACGGCGGCGTCAAGCCCGCCAACTTCCTCGACATCGGCGGCGGTGCCTCTGCCGAGGTCATGGCCAACGGTCTCGACGTCATCCTCAATGACGAGCAGGTCAAGAGCGTGTTCGTCAACGTCTTCGGCGGCATCACCGCGTGTGACGCGGTCGCGAACGGCATCGTCAAGGCCCTGGAGATCCTGGGCGACGAGGCCAACAAGCCCCTCGTGGTCCGGCTCGACGGCAACAACGTCGAGGAGGGTCGCAAGATCCTCGCCGAGGCGAACCACCCGCTCGTGACCCTGGCCGACAACATGGACTCCGGCGCCGACAAGGCCGCCGAGCTGGCCGCCAAGTAAGAAGCTAAAGGACCTTACACACATGTCGATTTTCCTCAACAAGGACAACAAGGTCATCGTCCAGGGCATCACCGGCGGCGAGGGCAGCAAGCACACCGCCCGCATGCTCGCGGCCGGTACCCAGATCGTCGGCGGCGTCAACGCCCGCAAGGCCGGCACGACGGTGTCCCACAAGGACGCCGACGGTAACGACGTCGAGCTGCCCGTGTTCGGTTCCGTGAAGGAGGCCATGGAGGCCACCGGCGCCGACACGACGATTCTGTTCGTCCCGCCGCCGTTCACCAAGGACGCGATCATTGAGGCCGTGGACGCGGAGATCGGGCTCGCCGTGGTCATCACCGAGGGCGCCCCGGTGCTGGACACCGCCACCGCGTGGAACTACAACGTCGCCAAGGGCGGCAAGACCCGCATCATCGGCCCCAACTGCCCGGGCATCATCACGCCGGGCGAGTCGCTGGTCGGTATCACCCCGGCCAACATCGCGGGCAAGGGGCCGGTCGGTCTGGTGTCCAAGTCGGGCACCCTGACCTACCAGATGATGTACGAGCTGGCCGACTACGGTTTCTCGACCGCCATCGGCATCGGTGGCGACCCGATCGTCGGCACCACGCACATCGACTGCATCGAGGCCTTCGAGAACGACCCGGAGACCAAGGTCATCGTCATGATCGGCGAGATCGGCGGCGACGCCGAGGAGCGCGCGGCCGATTACATCAAGGCCAACGTCACCAAGCCGGTCGTCGGCTACGTGGCCGGCTTCACCGCCCCCGAGGGCAAGACGATGGGCCATGCCGGCGCCATCGTCTCCGGCTCCGCGGGCACCGCGCAGGCCAAGAAGGAGGCCCTCGAGGCCGCGGGCGTCAAGGTCGGCAAGACGCCGTCCGAGACCGCGCAGCTGGCCAAGGATCTTCTCGACGCCATGTGATCCGCCCGCGGTGGCCCTCCCGGCCACCGCGAGTGAGCAGGCCCCAGCGACCCCCGTCATCCCCGGATGGCGGGGGTCGCGGCGTGCCGGGGGTGCCCCGCGCCGGCGGGTATCTACGGTTGTCAGAGTGAGTCCCCCACGCGTCATCCGGCCCGCTGCGAGACGGTCGCCCGCGGGTGCCCGCTCGTTGTTGTGGACGGCGGCCGCCGCGGCGCTGCCCGTCATCGTCTCCGTACTGGTGCTGGCGGCGCTCACCCTGGCGGTTCTGCTGTTCACCGCCGACGGATTCGACTCGCTGTTCGCGGTGGTCGCGGTGGAGTGGCTGGTGGTCAACCGGGTGCCGCTGACCGTGGACCGGGTCGAGCTGGGGTTCCTGCCGTTGTTGCCCGCGCTGATCTATGTGGCGGTCCTGGCCCGGCAGACCCGTGCGGTGCTGGCGGACGTCGAGCAGCCGGGCCCGCGCGAGGCGGGGGCGGCGATGGCCGGTGTGACGCTGGCGGGGCTGCTGTTGACCGGGCTGGCGACGCTGCTGGTCGGGTCGGCCGCCTCGGATTTCGCGGTGCGCGAGTCGGCCCTGCCGACGGCGTTGCTGTGGACCGCAGGTGTGGGGATCGTGGGTTCGGGGCTGGGGGTGTGGCTGTACTTCCGTCGCGACCTGCGCGAGATACTGCCGCTGTGGGTGCGCGGGGGGATCCACCTGGGCGCCGCGTTCGTCGCCGCGACGTGGGCCGTCGCGACACTGCTGGTGCTGGTCGGACTGGTGATGGCGTGGGAGCCGGTGGGGTCGGTCCTGGAGATCGGCAAGGGCGTCGTGGGCGCGGCCGCGCTCGCGGGCATCTCGGTGGCGTACCTGCCCAATGTGGTGATGACGGGGGCCGCGCTCATGGTCGGCGGGGAGGCGCACCTGGGCGAGGCCTCGTACAGCGTGTTCGCGGTGTCCCGGGGGCCGATGCCGGAGGTGCCGTTGGCGGCCGTCCTGCCCACCACCAACCCGCACTGGGTCGTGCAGGGCCTGTTGCTCGTGACGGTGTTCGTGGCGGCCGGGCTCGCGAGGTCGGTCGCGCACTGGTTCCGCACAACCGGCGACGCCGTCAAGGCGACGTGGCTGGCCGCGGGGATCGTGGCCCTGGTGATCGCGGTGAGCCCGGTCATCGCGGGCGGTCGGCTGGGGATGCTCGGCATGGTCGGGACGGGCTCGCTCATCGCGGCGTCGATGGCCCTGGTGCTGTTCGGCATCATCGGGTCGGCGACGATCGCCTTGTCGTTGGCGGGCCTGACTCGGCGCCGCGAGCGGGCCGAGAGCGAACTCGAGCGGCGTCGTCGCCGCGCCGGGACCGCCCCGGTGGTCGAGGACCCGGTCGAGGACCCGGCGGAGTATCCGGTCGAGGACCCGACCGGGAGCGGGGTGGGCGAGGTCGGCGAGGCCAGCACGTCCGGTGTCGAGGACGCTGGTGTCGAGGACGCCGGGGTCGACAGCGCCGGGGTCGACGACGAGGTCGCCGCTTCCGACACCGCCGCGGAAGCCGAGGTGGACGCGCAGCCAGACCTCGACCCGGCTGCCGACGAGGACGCCACGGTTGCCGGGGGTCCGCCATCTCCGGCGGTGGTCGAGGACCCACGGCCGGCGGAGGAGCAGCCCGCGGAGGGTCAGCCCGCCGAGGATCAGTCCGAGGAGGTCCGGGTCGACGAGGGCGAGTCCGAGGACACCCGGCGTGGGGACGCGGTGGCCGACGATGCCGAACCCGGCGATGCACAGTCCGACTCCGACGATCCGACCGGTCTGCCTGCCGAGGGCAGAGGGGCGGCCGACTAGACTCCCAGCCGTGGCCCGCGCTCCCGGTGGGTCTGAGGATCGACGGGTAGGAGAGCCGGACGTGGTCGGTAGCGAGACCCCCAGCGCCTCTCCACCCAGCGCCTCTCCACCCAGCGCCGGCTCCCCTGATGCCGACCCTGCCGGTGCCCGCCGCGTCGTGGTGATGGCGTCCGGTTCCGGGACCCTCGCGCAGAGCGTGCTCGACGCCGCCGACGCCCCCGGCTGCCCGTACCGCATCGTCGCGCTGGTCTCCGACCGCGACTGCGAGGCCGTCGCCAGGGCCGGCCGCGCCGACCTCCCGACGGCCGTCGTCCGGCCCGGCGACCACGCCGACCGCGCCGACTGGGACCGCGCCCTCGCCGACGTGGTGAGCGGGTTCGATCCCGACTGGGTGGTCTCGGCGGGCTTCATGCGCATCCTCGGCGCCGCGTTCCTCGGACGGTTCGACGGTCGCGTGCTCAACACCCACCCGGCGTTGCTGCCGTCGTTCCCCGGCGCCCATGCGGTGCGCGACGCGCTCGCCTACGGGGTGACCGTCACCGGCAGCACCGTCCACCTGGTCGACGCCGGCGTCGACACCGGACCCGTGATCGCCCAGCGTGCCGTCGACGTCCACCCGGACGACACCGAGGCCACCCTCCATGAACGCATCAAAGTCGTCGAGCGCGAGATGCTCGTCGACGTCCTCGCGGCCGCCGCCCGTGGCCGACTCCACATCGAAGGTCGAAAGGTGCACCTAACGTGACCGATTCCCGCAGGCCCGTCCGCCGCGCACTCATCAGCGTCTACGACAAGACCGGGCTCACCGAGCTCGCCCGGGGGCTCGCCGACGCCGGGGTCGAGATCGTCTCCACCGGCTCGACCGCGCAGCGTATCGCCGACGCCGGGGTCGCCGTGACGCCCGTCGACGCGCTGACCGGGTTCCCGGAATGCCTCGAAGGCCGCGTCAAGACCCTGCATCCGCGGGTTCACGCCGGCATCCTCGCAGACACCCGCAAGCCCGAGCACCTCGAGCAGATCGCCGACCTCGGTGTGCAGCCGTTCGAGCTCGTCGTCGTCAACCTCTATCCCTTCACCGACACCGTCGCCTCCGGCGCCGATTACGACGCCTGCGTCGAGCAGATCGACATCGGCGGACCGTCGATGGTCCGCGCGGCCGCGAAGAACCACCCGTCGGTGGCTGTGCTCGTCGACCCCGCCGGATACGGCGAGGCGCTCGAGGCCGTCGCGGCCGGTGGCTTCACCCTCGAGAAGCGCCGCAGCCTGGCCGCCGCCGCGTTCCGCCACACCGGGGCCTACGACGTCGCCGTGGCCACGTGGATGACCGCACAGACCGCGGACGGCGCGGGCGACGGGGCAGCGGGCGGCTCCGGCGAGTTCCCGGTCTGGCAGGGGCAGAGCCTCGACCTCGCCGCGACCCTGCGCTACGGCGAGAACCCGCACCAGAGCGCCGCTCTCTACACCGACGCGGCCGCCGCGCCCGGCCTCGCCCAGGCCACCCAGGTGCACGGCAAGGAGATGAGCTACAACAACTACGTCGACGGCGACGCCGCGTGGCGCTCCGCCTTCGATCACGCCGAGCCGTGCGTGGCGATCATCAAGCACGCCAACCCGTGCGGCATCGCGATCGACGCCGACATCGCGGCCGCCCACCGCGCCGCGCACGAGTGCGACCCCGTCAGCGCGTTCGGTGGCGTGATCGCGGCCAACCGCGAGGTCACGGTGGAGATGGCCGAGCAGGTCGCCGAGATCTTCACCGAGGTGATCATCGCCCCGTCCTACGCGGACGGTGCCGTGGAGATCCTGCAGCGCAAGAAGAACATCCGCATCCTCTCCGCGCAGGCGCCCGCCGAGGGCGAGTTCGAGCGCAAGCAGATCTCCGGCGGCGTGCTGGTCCAGCAACGTGACTCACTCGACGCGGACGGCGACGTGGTCGCCGGCTGGACCAAGGCGTGCGGCGACGACGCCGACGAGCAGACCCTGCGCGACCTGCTGTTCGCGTGGCGCGCGTGCCGCGCGGTGAAGTCCAACGCCATCCTGCTCGCGCAGTCCGGGGCCACCGTGGGCGTGGGCATGGGCCAGGTCAACCGCGTCGACTCCGCCCGGCTCGCCGTGCAGCGCGCGGGGGAGCGGGTCACCGGGTCGGTCGCCGCGTCGGACGCGTTCTTCCCCTTCGCGGACGGTCTCGAGGTGCTCGCCGAGGCGGGCGTGCGCGCCGTGGTCCAGCCCGGCGGGTCCGTGCGGGACGCCGAGGTGATCGAGGCCGCGGAGAAGGCGGGGATCACCATGTACTTCACCGGCGCCCGGCACTTCTTCCACTGAGACGGCGCTTCTGAGATGGCACTGAGATGACGGAGACCGGGGCCGGGGGCAGCGGCGTGGGCGAGCGGCAGGACGCCGCGGCCCCGCTGACCCCGCGCGCCCGGGCCAAGGCCCGGCGCCGCGACGAGATCCTCGTGGCCGCCGCCCGCCTCATGGCCCGGCGCGGATTCCACGCCGTGCGGCTGGACGACATCGGTGCCGAGGTCGGGATCTCCGGGCCGGGCATGTACCGGTACTTCACCTCCAAGGAGGACGTACTGGCCGAGATGCTGCTCGACATCTCCCGGCGCCTGCGAGACGGCGGGCGGGCGGCGGTCGAGCGGGCCGGCGAGCCGGCGGACGTGCTCGATGCCCTGCTCGGGGTGCACGTGGACTTCGTCGCCACGGAGCCCGATCTCATCAGCGTGCAGTTCCGTGACCTCGGTTCCCTGCCGGCCGCTCCCCGGCACGAGGTGCGCACCCTGCAGCGGGAGTACGCGCAGTTGTGGGTGGACGCCCTCGTGCGGGTGCGTCCGGAGCTCTCGTCGATCGAGGCGCGGGCCCACGTCCACGCGGTGTTCGGGCTCCTCAACTCGAGCCCCCGGCTGCCGGCCATGGCCGAGGCCGACCTTCGGCGCGTGCTCACGGCGATGGCCTCGGCTGCGCTGCGGTCCTGAGCGCCTGCCCGGGTGTGTGCCGATCAGGTCAGGGCGGACCGGAGGCGGGCCATCTCCTCCCGGTAGCGCTCGACGTTCGCGAGCTTGACGTGCTCGTAGCCGCGGACCATGTCCGGCAGCTCCGCGAGCGCCACCGCGGTCGCCCGCCAGGTGGCGTCCTTGCCCACCGGGCCCGCGCGCCGCAACTCCGAGGCCAGGTCGGCGACGAGATCCCGGTACCCGGCCAGCAGCTCACGCTCGACGCGGCGGACCTCCGCGTAGCCGAAGAGGTCCATCCGCGTGCCGCGCAGTCGCTTCATCCGGGCCAACGCCTTCATCGCCGGCATGGCCCGCGGGCCGATCGAGATCTTCTTCTTCATTCCCATCGCGCGCAGCACCGGGGGATGCAACTTCAGTCTGGCCACCGCCCCTTCGCCCCAGTCCTCGTCGAGCTGCGTCGCGAACTGTGGATCCACGGCCAGGCGGGCGACCTCGTACTCGTCCTTGTAGGCCATCACCTTGAACAGGTTGCGGGCCACGGCGAGGCTGAGCTGCTCGGAGGTCGGCCCGGCCGGGTCGCCGTCCTCGGGGGACCCGGCGGCGCGGACCTCCTCTACGCGCCGGACATAGTCGGCCGCGTACGCCTCGTCCTGGTAGCCGATCAGTTCGTCGACCCGGAGCGCGACCACGTCGCGGAGCTCGTCGGAGGCGTCGGCGTCGAGGTGGGTCAGCAATCGCTCCGCCGCGGGGGAGGGCACGTGCCGGCCCGCCGTGGCCGTTCCGGCCGGGCGGTGCAACCCGGCCGCCAACGCCGCCAGGGCGTTCGGCTCGGCGACCGCCTGCCGGCCGCGACGGAAGGCCTGCAGGTTAGCGTCGACGGCCACCCCGTTGAGCTCGATCGCCCGCTCGATCGACTGCGCCGAGATCGGCAGGGCCCCGCTCTGGTACGCCGCCCCGACCATGAGCATGTTGGCGGTCTGGGTGGACCCGAAGAGCTGCTCGGTGAGCGCCCCCGGGTCGAGGTACAGCCCGCGCGAGGTGGTCGGGTCGATGATCGCCTGGATGTCCGAGGTGGTCGGGTAGTGCTCGGAGGTGTCGATCACCATCTTCCCGGTGGGTATCTGAGTGGTGGACACCACCGCCGTGGTGCGATCGGGAGCGGCCACCTTCAGGTGGGTGCTGTCCGCGCCGACCAGGCCGTCACAGCACAGGTAGAGGTCGCAGTCGCCGGCCCCGATCTTCGGGGGCTGTTCGGTCGGCGTGCGGGTCACGCGGACGTCAGAGACCACCGCGCCGCCCTTCTGGGCGAGCCCGGTCATGTCCAGGGTGCGCGCCGAGTGGCCGTCGAGGACGGCCGCGGTGGCGAGGATCGCCGAGACGGTGACGATGCCGGTGCCGCCGATCCCGGTCAGCCGCAGGGAGAAACCGCGGTCGGGCGCGACCCCGGCGCGGGCCGGTTCCGGGATCGCGTCGGCCGCCAGGGCAGGTGCGGACGCCACCCGCCGGGACTTCTCACCGGGGACGACGGTGACGAACGCGGGGCAGTCACCCTCCAGGCACGAGAAATCGAAGTTGCAGGTGGACTGGTCGATCTGCGTCTTCCGGCCGAACTCGGTCTCCACCGGATGGACCGACAGGCAGTTGGACTTCCGGCCGCAGTCCCCGCATCCCTCGCAGATGCGCTCGTTGATCACCACCCGCGCGTCCGGCGTGGGGAAGGTGCCACGCTTGCGGTGGCGGCGCTTCTCGGCCGCGCAGTACTGGTCGTGCACGAGAACCGTGACCCCCGGAAAGGCCGCGAGTTCCCGCTGCACCTCGAGGGTGTCCACCCGGTCGCGGACCTCCACGCCCCTCGGCAGGCCCCGGGACCGGGTCGCCCTGACGTCGTCGGTGGTGACGACGATCCTCGCGACCTTCTCGGCCTGCAGGAGCCGGAGGATCTCGGGCAGGGTCATCTCGCCGACCGGGTCCTGCCCGCCGGTCATCGCCACCGTCCCGTTGTAGAGGAGCTTGTAGGTGATGTTGTCGCCGGAGGCCACGGCGGCCCGGAGCGCCAGGGAGGCCGAGTGCATGAAGGTGCCGTCGCCGACGTTCTGCACCATGTGCTGCTCGGTGAGGAACGGCGCCATCCCGGTCCACTGGATCCCCTCGCCGCCCATCTGGGTGACTCCGGTGACGTGGCCGACCTGCTCCTCGTCCATCATGAGCACCATCGCGTGACAGCCGATGCCCCCGCCGACGAGCGTGCCGTCGGCGACCTTGGTCGAGCTGTTGTGGGGGCACCCCGAGCAGAAGTACGGGGTGCGGCTCGTGGCGAGCGGCAGCGCGATCCGGGAGCGTCCGCGTCCCGGGCCGTCGAGCCAGGCCCGAGCCGATTCGATTCCGTGGACCGGGCCGAGACGCTGCGCCAGGCCGCGGGTGACGGAATCGACGTCGAGCTCGCCGAACCGGCTGAACAGGGTGGACCCGTCCTCGTGCGCCTTGCCGACCACGTTCGCCACCCCGGGCTTGCGGAACTGGATGTCCCGGATCATGGTCTCGATGAAGTCGCGCTTCTCCTCCACCACGATCACCTCGTCGAGACCGGACATGAACTCGTCGAGGATCGTGCGCTCCAGGGGGTAGATCATGCCCAGCTTGAGGATGCGGATCCCGCGGCGGCCCAGCTCGTCGTCGCCGATCCCGAGGCGGCGCAGTGACTCGCGGACGTCCAGGTAGGTCTTCCCGGCCGCGACGACGCCGATCCGGTCGTCGGGGGTCGACTGCACGATCCGGTTGAGACGGTTGAGGCGGGCGTACTCCAGCGCGCGGGGAAGGCGGATGGTGAGCTGGTTCTGCTCGAGCTCCATGAGGCTGGCCCCCAGGAGCCGACCGGACGGCACGTGCGGGCTCGTCCCGAGGTCGCCGTACACGGGCAGGATCCGGTCGGGATCGACGAGGGCGGTCGCCGAGGCGTCCGCGACGTGCGCCGAGATCTTCATCGCGGACCACAGGCCGGAGACCCGGGACAGGATCGCGGCGTGGACGCCGAAGTCCAGGACGTCCTGCGGGTCCGCGGGGTAGAGCGTCGGCATGTACAGGTCCGCGAGTGCCAACTCGGACGCGCACGGCACGGTGGAGGACTTGGCGCCCGGATCGTCGCCGACCAGCACCACCGCGCCGCCGTTCGGATCGGTGCCTATCAGGTTGGCGTGCCGCAACGCGTCGGTGGCACGGTCCAGGCCGGGCGCCTTGCCGTACCAGTACCCCACGACCCCCTGGAGGGCGGCGCCGCCGGTGTTGGCGGTGGAGCGCAGGGTGCCCGTGCGCCGGGCGAGCTGGGACCCCATCACCGCCGTGGCGCCCGCCTCCTCGTTGAGGGCGGGGCGGTGCACGATGTCGAACGGCCCGAGGAACTCGCGACGCCTGGCCAGTTCGAGGTCGTACCCCGCGAGCGGCGATCCCTCGTAACCGCTGACCAGGCTCGCGGTGAGCAGATTCTGCCTGCGGTCGAGCCGTGCCCGGTCGCGGACCGTCCGGACCAGTGCCTGGATCCCGGAGAGGAAGACCGTGCCGCTCTCGCGCGTGTAGCGATCGGAGAGGGAGAACGATCCGGCGTCCGCTTGCCCGGTCCGCGGCAGGTCGTCATGCGTGCCGTCCGTGGAGTGGAGGAGAGAGGTCATGATCAACACCTGGCCTTCGCGATACGAACTATGTGCCCCCAGGCTAGGACGAACTGTGAGGCGCGTCACGCGGCCAGTCCGAGATCGAACAGTCTGCACATTCGGGGTCCCGTCTGTGCGTCATGACTGGACCATCTGTCCACCTCTTCGTCGTATACCGTGGACACATGGACCCTTCACCCAACCTGGACGACACCGACCGGCGGCTCCTTGACATCGTCCTGTCCGACCCGCGCGTCGGGGTCCGCGAGTTCTCGCGACGACTCGGGGTGGCCAGGGGCACCGCCCAGGCCCGGCTCGACAAGTTGGAGGCGCGCGGTGTGCTCGCCTCGTGGGCGCCGAGGCTCGACCCCGCCGCCCTCGGGTACCCGCTGGGCGCGCTCGTCCACATCCAGGTGGCGCAGGCCAGGCTCGACGAGACGTGTGCGGGGCTGGCGCAGGTGCGCGAGGTGCTCGAGGTGGTGAGCATCGCCGGCGAGTTCGACGTCGTCTGCCGGGTCGTCGCGCGGGACCACGCCCACCTCGAGGAGGTGTTCAGCGCCATCATCTCCACGCCCGGCGTCCTGCGCACCCGCACCGAGGTGATCCTGCGTCAGCGGGTCGGGCCGCGCGTCACCCAGCTGCTGGGGGAGTGAGCCTCACTCCCAGATCCGGGCGAACGGATGGGCGGCCTCGTACTCCGAGGCCAGCTCGAGCAGGAGTCGGTCCTGCCCCCTGCGGGCGGAGAAGTGCACGCCGACGGGCATCCCGTCCGGCGCATGTCCGGTGGGCAGCGAGACGGCCGGGGACCCCGCGATGTTCTGTAGCGGGGTGAAGGTGACCCAGTTGGAGACCCGCTCGAGGTGGGTCTCGAACGGCAGGTCCGCGTCCAGGTACCCGACCTCCGGGGTCTCGTGGGCGACCACCGGGTTGATGTACACGTCGATGTCGCCGAACCGGGCGTCGAACTGCCGCCGGGTCCTCGCCAACCGCAGTAGGTGCAGGGGAAGCGAGGCGATGTTCCGTCGGGCCATCCGAGCGAGCCCGACCGTGAAGGGGTCGAGCTCGGCGGGGTCGAAATCGGGGTCGAAGAGCCTGCGCCCGGACGATGACGTGCTCAGCGCGAGCAGCCCCCAGTAGGCGATGAAATCGTCCCGGAACCCCGTCGGGACGGGCGCCTCGGTCGGCACCACCTCGTGGCCCAGTCCGGCCAGCCGCACGGCGGTCTCGCGGAGGACCGCCAGGGTCGCGGCATCGGTCGCACCGCCCGCCGGGCTCTGCTCCACGAGTCCGATGCGCAGGCGCCGTGCCGGGGCGGGGGCGACGGGGCCCACCGGGGGGACGCCGACCGGGAGGTGGCTCGCCTCGAACGCGGTGAGGAACGTGGCGGTGTCCCGGACGGACCGGGAGACCACCGACTGCGACACGATGGGGATCGGCATGCCCCGGGAGAACTTCTCGTCGGTGTGCCTACCCCGGCTCGGCTTGAACCCGACCAGCCCGGTGACCGCCGCGGGTATCCGGATCGACCCCCCGCCGTCGTTGGCGTGCGCGATCGGCAACGCCCCCGCGGCCACGAGGGCCGCGGAACCACCCGAGGAGCCGCCACTGGTGCGGCCGGTGTTCCACGGGTTGCGGGTCACCAGGCCGCCCTGCCGTTCGGTTGCGGCGGTCCAGCCGAACGGGGGCATGGCGGTGATGCCCAACGGGATCAGGCCGGTGGCGCGGAACGCACGTGCGTAGTCACCGTCGTGGAGGGCGGGGGAGTCGGGAACGGCGGGGGAGCCGAGCCGCATCGGGGCGCCCTCGACCTGCACCGCGTCCTTGAAAGCCGACGGCACGCCGGCGAACGGCGAGGACAGGCGCGAGTCCGCGGTCCGGCGTGCGTGCTCGCGGGCCCTGTCGAAGGAGGTGAAGACCAGGGCGCCGAGCGCCGGATCCACCTGCTGGCATCGTTCGATGGCGGCCTCGACGAGCTCGGTCGGTGACACCTCGCCGCCGCGGACCCGCTCGGCGAGGGCGGTGGCGTCGTCGTACCCGAGTGCGTCGTCACGGAAGGCGTGGACCCGCGCGGTGTCGGGGTGGGGCCGGGCAGGGGCGGTGTCATCGGTTGTGGCATCGGTCGTGGCGTCGGTTGTGGCGTCGGTCACCCCCCCACTGTAGGGCGAGGGGGTGTGAAAATCGGTGGCCCTCTTGACAGGTTCCGCATCGTCGGGCACTTTAGGGGTACCTAAGTAAGGCGAGGGTCACCTAACGCATCGGCGGGCGGGGCCGGTCTCTGGAGGCAATCGATGGCAGCGCACCCGGTCGTGTCGGATCCGATCACCACCGGCGCGCGCCGTCTGCTCGACGGAGCCGGCATCGCTACGGTCGCCGTACGCGGGACCAAGAACCGGTCGGATGTCATGGTCTCCGCCGGCCATCGCTGGGTCGGGGAGGGGGCGATCATCGTCACCGGGACCCCGGCCCCCTGGTCCGCACTGATGGTCGCGCCGGGAGAGTCGGTCGAGGTGGTCGTCATGATCGACGAGTTCGCCCCGATCGTCGAGGCCAAGGTCCACGTCGCGAGCCTGTACGGCTTCGGCGTGGCGCGTGCGGCACGGCAGGGTGAGGGCTGGGTGGTCGAGATCGAGATCGAACTCGGCGACCTCGACATCCGCCGGCTGGGGCACGAGGGCACCGTCCACGCGGGCTGCCTGGACGCGGTGCCGTCGGATCCCCTGGCATGCGAGGCGCCCGGCCTCGCGGACGAGATCCGGGCGCGCTTCGGCTCTGACTTGGCCATGCTGGCCGGGTCCGCCGACCCGGCGCAGCCGCCGTATGTCCTGGGCGTCGATCCCGACGGCCTGCATCTGCTGACGGCGCTCGGTACCCACGCCGATGTCATCCACCTGCCGTTCCTGACCCGCGCGGAGTGCGTCAATGACGTCGTCCGTGAGATGGGTCAGTACGTGGCCCGCGCCAGCTAGCTTCCCGCGATGGCGCGGACCGGGCCGATCAGGCCGGGCTGTAGGTGAGGCAATCGGCGGTGTCGGCGCCGGAGCCGATCTCGACGGAGTCCGCCGAGCAGAGCAGGTCCTTGTTGTGGGTGCACTCCACCCGTTGGCAGGCGCCCACGTGTGCGCTGGCGGTGGGTAGTCCGCCGCGGACGTCCAGCGAGATGAAGGTGCCGCACTCGGCGTGATCCGGGGTTCCGGCGACGGTGATGGCGCCCGCGTTGCAGCTCTGCTCGCTGTTGAACGAGCACGCCGTGACGGTGCAGGCGCTGATTCCGGTGAGTGTGGCCATGATGATCGCTCCTCGTATGACGGTGGCGTGGTGTGCCCCAGAGTCAACACCGGATCCCCCCGGCTTGCAAGCAAGTTGAGGCTGTGCTAATTCAGGCCAGCCTAAGCTGGCTACCTGCGCGGATGGCGGGAATGTCGGCGTCCCCCGCGGTGTTCTCGGCCGGATCGGCTGCGCGACGACCGGGAGTTGCAGTCCCCCGTCGGGTCGCCGGCCGTGCGCGTCGTCGGGTCCGCGGGGTGGAGGAGCGCGGGTCCGGGTCCCCGGTGGGTGATCCCGAATCCGATCTGGACATTTGTGAGGCGCAGCACTATCGTCGATTTCAGTTAATCCGACTTAACTGAAAGGGAGCGGCACCGATGACTTCCGCGACCACCAATCGCCAGGCCCACGAGGAACTTCTCGCCGACCTCCGCGAGCGCCTCGAGCGGGCCGCGCTGGGCGGCGGTGAGAAGGCCCGTGCGCGCCACCTCGAGCGCGGCAAGCTGCTCGCCCGCCAGCGCGTGGACGTGCTGCTCGACCCGGGCAGCCCGTTCCTCGAGCTCTCGCCGCTCGCCGCGGAGGAGATGTACGGGGGCAAGGCCCCCGCCGCCGGCGTCGTCGCCGGGATCGGCCGGGTGTCGGGCCGCGAGTGCCTGATCATCGCCAACGACGCGACCGTCTCCGGCGGCACCTACTACCCGATGACGGTGAAGAAGCACCTGCGCGGTCAGGAGGTGGCGCTGGCCAACCACCTGCCGTGCATCTACCTCGTGGACTCCGGCGGCGCGATGCTGCTGCAGCAGGACGAGGTCTTCCCGGACCGCGACCACTTCGGCCGGATCTTCTACAACCAGGCGAACATGTCCGCCAAGGGCATCCCGCAGATCGCCGCGGTCATGGGGTCCTGCACCGCCGGTGGCGCGTACGTTCCCGCGATGAGCGACGAGGCCGTGATCGTCCGGAACCAGGGCACGATCTTCCTCGCCGGCCCGCCGCTGGTGAAGGCCGCGACGGGCGAGGAGGTCACCGCCGAGGAGCTCGGTGGCGGCGACCTGCACGCCAAGACCTCCGGTGTGGTGGACCACCTGGCGGACGACGACTACGACGCCCTCATGAAGGTCCGCCGGATCGTGGCGACCTGCCCGCCGGCGCCCGAGCCGGACTGGGAGGTGCTCGAGCCCCGCGAGCCCGTCCGCGCGCAGTCCGACCTGTACGACCTGGTGCCGGTCGACTCGCGCCAGCCCTACGACGTGCGCGACATCATCGGCACGATCGTCGACGGCGGCGAGTACACCGAGTTCAAGGAGAACTACGGCACCTCCATGGTGACCGCGTTCGCCCACATCCACGGGCATCCGGTCGGCATCATCGGCAACAACGGCGTCATCTTCTCCGAGTCCGCGCTTAAGGGCGCCCACTTCATCGAGCTGTGTGACCGCCGCAAGATCCCGCTGGTCTTCCTGCAGAACATCACCGGCTTCATGGTGGGCCGGCAGTACGAGGCGGGCGGCATCGCCAAGAACGGCGCCAAGATGGTCACCGCCGTGGCGTGCGCCCGGGTCCCCAAGTTCACCATCGTCGTGGGCGGGTCCTTCGGTGCCGGCAACTACTCCATGTGCGGCCGTGCCTATTCGCCGCGGTTCCTCTGGATGTGGCCCAATGCCAAGATCGCCGTGATGGGCGGGCCCCAGGCAGCCGACACCCTCGCGTCGGTCCGTGCCGCCCAGGTCACCAAGTCGGGCGGGGAGTGGACCGACGAGCAGCAGTCCGAGTTCACCGCGCCGATCCGTGAGCAGTTCGAGGAGCAGTCCACCGCGTACTACTCCACTGCCCGCCTGTGGGACGACGGGATCATCGACCCCGCAGACACCCGCACTGTCCTCGGTCTGGCCCTGGCGGCCGCGGCCAACGCCCCCCTCGAGCCGGTCAACAACGGCGTCTTCAGGATGTGAGCAGCTCCATGTCAGAACAACTGTCACAGAAACTCCACACCGTCCTGGTGGCCAACCGCGGGGAGATCGCGTGCCGCGTGATCCGTTCGCTGCGGGCAGCGGGTATCCGCTCGGTCGCCGTCTACTCGGACGCGGACGCCGACGCGCTGCACGTGCGCATGGCCGACGCCGCCGTCCGTCTCGGCCCGGCCCAGGCCTCGCAGTCGTACCTCGACATCGACAAGGTGATCGACGCGTGCCGCCAGACCGGGGCGCAGGCCGTGCACCCGGGTTACGGTTTCCTGTCCGAGAACTCGCGGTTCGCGCGGGCACTCGACGAGGCCGGCCTGATCTTCGTCGGACCGCCGGCCTCGGCGATCGAGACCATGGGCGACAAGATCACCGCCAAGGCGGCGGTGTCCGCACGTGACGTCCCCACCGTGCCCGGGATCTCGCGTCCGGGCCTGACCGACGACGAACTGATCGCCGGTGCCGCCGAGGTCGGCTACCCGGTCCTCGTCAAGCCCTCGGCCGGTGGTGGCGGCAAGGGGATGCGCCGCGTCACCGATCCCGCCGATCTGCCGGCGGCACTGGAGTCCTCGCGACGGGAGTCGGCAGGCGCCTTCGGCGACGACACCCTGTTCCTCGAGCGGTTCGTCGACACCCCGCGCCACATCGAGGTGCAGGTCCTGGCCGACACCCACGGCAACGTCATCCACCTGGGTGAGCGGGAGTGCTCACTGCAGCGCCGCCATCAGAAGGTCATCGAGGAGGCGCCCAGCGCACTGCTCGACGAGGTCACCCGTCAGCGCATCGGTCAGGCGGCGTGCGACGCCGCCCGGTCGGTGGGGTACGTGGGCGCGGGCACGGTGGAGTTCATCGTCTCCGCGCACGCCCCGGACGAGTTCTTCTTCATGGAGATGAACACCCGCCTGCAGGTCGAGCACCCGGTCACCGAGATGGTCACCGGTGTCGACCTGGTCGACTGGCAGGTCCGCATCGCCGCGGGCCAGGAGCTCACCCTGCGCCAGGAGGACATCACCCTCACCGGCCACGCGATCGAGGCCCGAGTCTATGCCGAGGACCCGGCCAAGGGCTTCCTGCCCACCGGCGGCACCGTGGTCGGGCTCGAGGAGCCCTCCGGCGACGGCATCCGCGTGGACTCCGGCCTCCGTGTGGGCACGGTCGTCGGCAGCGACTACGACCCGATGCTCGGCAAGGTCATCGCGCACGGCGCCGACCGCGCCGAGGCACTGGCCCGGCTCGACGCCGCGCTCGCCGGCACCCACGTGCTGGGTCTGCGCACGAACGTCGACTTCTGCCGGTTCCTGCTCTCGCGGCCGGAGGTCGTCTCCGGCGAGCTGGACACGGGCCTGCTCGACCGGTCCGTCGACGACTACACCGCGACGCCCGCCCCCGAGGGCGGACTGATCGCCGTGGCCATGCACCGCACCGAGGAGCGCTGGGCCCGGGTGCCCGCTGGGCGCCGCGGCCCGTGGGACGTTCCCAACGGGTGGCGGATCGGCGGGCGCGCCGAGGTGTGGACCCGCCTGGACGCCGGCGCCGGGTCCGACGCGGTCACCGTGGGACTGCGGGGGACCCCCGACGACGCCGAGGTGACCATCACCGACGCCACGATCGGATCCACCGAGGCGCCCGAGGTCTCCTCCCGACATCGTGCGCGGGTCGCCCGGGACGGCGCCTCCCTCCGGCTGACCGTCGACGGCACCCAGCAGCGCTGGACCGTCGTGCGCTCGGCGGACCCCAAGGCCGCCGACACCTTCTGGGTGGCCGGCGACGGCGGGACCTGGGACCTGCGGATGCTCCCGCTCATCGACTCCCGGATCCACGACGCCGGGATGTCGGACGGCCAGATCGTCAGCCCCATGCCCGGTTCGGTGATCGCGTGCTTCGTCGCCGACGGCGACGAGGTCACCGCCGGACAGAACATCCTGGCCGTCGAGGCCATGAAGATGGAACACGCACTGCCCGCGCCGATCGACGGTGTGGTCCGCGTGCACGTCACCACCGGCGAGCAGGTGCCCGCCGACCACCTGCTCGCGACCGTCGAGCCCCACCCCTCCACCGAGGAATCCGAAGGAGAAGGCAATGCCTGAGTTGGAAGAGCACTACGCCGACCTGAAGTCGACGGTCGCGGACTTCGCCGACAAGGTGGTCGCCCCGGCCTCGGCCGAGCACGATCGCAACCACACCTTCCCCTACGAGGTCGTCGCCCAGATGGGCGACATGGGCCTGTTCGGTCTGCCGTTCCCCGAGGAGTTCGGCGGGATGGGCGGCGACTACTTCGCCCTGTCGCTCGCCCTGGAGGAGCTCGGCCGCGTCGACCAGTCGACCGCCATGACCCTCGAGGCCGGCGTGGGCCTGGGCGCCATGCCCATCTACCACTTCGGCAACGACGAGCAGCGCGCCAAGTGGCTCCCCGACCTGGCCGCCGGCCGCACGCTCGCCGGCTTCGGCCTGACCGAGCCCGGCGCGGGCTCGGACGCCGGCGCCACCAAGACCACCGCGAAGCGTGACGGCGACGAGTGGGTGGTCAACGGCAACAAGCAGTTCATCACCAACTCCGGCACCGACATCACCTCGCTGGTCACCGTGACCGCGGTGACGGGAGAGCGGCGGGCCGCGGACGGTTCTGTGAAGAAGGCCATCTCGACGATCATTGTCCCGGCCGACACCCCCGGATTCACCGCGGAGCCCGCGTACGACAAGGTCGGGTGGAACTCCTCCGACACGCACCCGCTGACCTTCGCCGACGCCCGGGTGCCGGCGGAGAACCTCCTCGGCGAGGAGGGGCGCGGGTACGCGAACTTCCTGTCGATCCTCGACGAGGGACGCATCGCGATCGCCGCCGTGGCCACCGGTGCCGCGCAGGGGTGCGTCGACGAGTCCGTGAAGTACGCCCGTGAGCGCGAGTCCATGGGCCGCAAGATCGGCGAGTTCCAGGCCATCGCGTTCAAGATCGCCCGCATGGAGGCCCGCGCCCACACGGCGCGTTGCGCCTACTACGAGGCCGCGCGACTCATGCTGGCCGGCAAGGAGTTCAAGAAGGAGGCCGCCATCGCCAAGATGATCGCCTCCGAGGCGGCTATGGACAACGCCCGCGACGCCACCCAGATCCACGGTGGCTACGGCTTCATGAACGAGTACCCGGTGGCGCGGCACTACCGCGACTCCAAGATCCTCGAGATCGGCGAGGGCACCACCGAGGTGCAGCTCATGCTCATCGCGCGCGGTCTGGGGCTGTAGGCGATGACAGACCAGCGCAGAGAGGTCGTCCAGCGTGGCCTGTGGTTCGAGGAGTACGAGGTGGGGACCGCCTACCTCCACCGCCCCGGGCGCACGATGACCGAGACGGACAACGTCCTGTTCACCACGCTGACGATGAACACGCAGGCCCTGCACCTGGACGCGGCGTGGTCGGCCGAGCAGCCGGGCTTCGGCGGCGAGCGGCTCATGAACTCGATGCACACGCTGTCGACGCTCGTGGGACTGTCGGTCGCCCAGCTCACCCAGGGCACGATCGTGGCGAACCTCGGCTTCTCCGAGGTCAGCTTCCCCAAGCCGGTCCTGCACGGTGACACGCTGTACGCGGAGACCGTGTGCACCGACAAGCGCGAGTCGAAGTCGCGGCCGGGCGAGGGCATCGTGACCCTCGAGCACATCGGCCGCAACCAGCACGGCGACATCGTGGCCAAGGCGGTCCGCAAGACGCTCGTCCGCAAGCGGCCGACGGAGTCGGGCCCGGGCGAGGAGGCCACGGCATGACCCCCGCACCCGCCTGGATCCCGCCCGGCCCGGCACTGCTGTTCTGCCCGGCCGACCGGCCGGAGCGCTACGGCAAGGCGGCGGACCGCGCGGACGTCGTGATCGTCGACCTTGAGGACGCCGTCGCACCGGCGGACCGCCCCGCGGCCCGTGAGGCGCTGCGGGCCTCGACACTCGATCCGGACCGGACGATCGTGCGGGTCAACCCGACCGGCACCGACGACCACGCGGCTGACCTCGAGGCCCTGGCCGACACGGACTACCGCTGCGTGATGCTGGCCAAGACCGAGTCCGCCGCGCAGGTCACGGATCTGCACTCGACGACCGGCGCCGCTGTGCTGGCGTTGGTCGAGACCCCGCTCGGCGTCGTCCGCGCGGAGGAGATCGCCGCCGCGCCCGGGTGCGCCGGGATGATGTGGGGCGCCGAGGACCTCCTGGCCGCGATGGGCGGATCGACCAGCCGGTTCTCCTCCGCCGAGGCCGGTGGCCCCCGCGAGGCGGGGGAGTACCGCGACGTGCCCCGTCACGCCCGGGCGCGGGTCGCGCTCGCCGCGGCCGCGTTCGGTCGGTGGGCGGTCGACTCCGTGCACCTGGACATCGCCGACTCCTCCGGTCAGCGCGCCGAGGCGCTCGACGCCGTCGCGCTGGGATTCGTGGCCACCGCGTGTATCCACCCGTCCCAGGTCGCGGTGGTCCGCGAGGCCTACGCCCCCGACGACGACGAGGTGGCCTGGGCCCGGAAGGTCCTCGCCGCCGCGGAACACAACCAGGGCGTGTTCCGGCTGGACGGTCGCATGGTCGACGGTCCCGTCTTCCGCCAGGCCGAGGCGACGATGCGTCGCGCCGCGGCCGGCGCCACCTGATACCGCAATCCCCACCCCGTGGGCCGTCCGGCCCCACCCCCAAGGAGTACCGAGATGACCACCACCGATCTCGATTCCACGACCCTCGACCCCGCCGGGTCCCACACGCGCGGAGAGACCGACGTCCCCCTGCTCACCCAGACGATCCCCGAGAACCTCGCGGCGACCGTCGAGAGGTTCGGCGACCGCGACGCGCTCGTCGACGTGCAGGCCGACCGGCGGTGGACCTACGCCGAGTTCCTCGCCGACGTCCGCCGCCTCGCCTCCGGACTGCACCGCCTCGGCATCCGTGCGGGCGACCGGGTGGGGATCTGGTCGCCCAACCGGTGGGAGTGGGTGATGGTCCAGTACGCCACCGCCGAGATCGGCGCGGTGCTGGTCAACATCAACCCGTCCTACCGGGTCCACGAGCTGGAGTACGTGCTCAAGCAGGCGGGGATCAAGGCCGTCGTCGCCGCCCCCCAGTTCAAGGATTCCGACTACACCGGGATGCTCGCGCAGGTCCAGCCGAACTGCCCCGACCTCGAACTGGTCGTGCTCTTCGGCGACGAGGAGTGGGAGTCGCTGGTCTCGGGCCCCACCCACGCCGAGGAACTGGCGTCGATCCGCGCCGCACTGCAGCCGGGCGACCCGATCAACATCCAGTACACCTCCGGCACCACGGGCTTCCCCAAGGGCGCCACGCTCTCGCACTCGAACATCCTCAACAACGGGTACTTCGTCGGCGAGCTCGTCAACTACACGGAGGTCGACCGGGTGTGCATCCCGGTGCCCTTCTACCACTGCTTCGGCATGGTGATGGGCAACCTCGCGTGCACCAGCCACGGATCGGCAATGGTCATCCCGGCGCCCGCGTTCGACCCCGCGGCCTCGCTGCGCGCGGTGGAGCAGGAGAAGTGCACGAGTCTCTACGGCGTGCCCACGATGTTCATCGCCGAGCTCGCGCTGGAGGATTTCGACTCCTACGACCTGTCCACGCTGCGCACCGGGATCATGGCCGGCTCGCCGTGCCCCGAATCCACCATGCGTCAGGTGATCGACAGGATGAACATGGAGGAGGTCTCCATCTGCTACGGCATGACGGAGACCTCGCCGGTGTCCACCCAGACCCGTCGGGACGATTCGCTGGACCGGCGCGTGTCCACGGTCGGCCGGGTCGGGCCGCACCTCGAGATCAAGATCGTCGACCCGTCGACCGGTGCCACCCTGCCGCGCGGCGAGGCCGGCGAGTTCTGCACGAAGGGCTACAGCGTCATGCTGGGCTACTGGGACCAGCCGGACAAGACCGCCGAGGCGATCGACCCCGAGGGCTGGATGCACACCGGCGACATCGGGGAGATGGACGACGCCGGTTACGTCCGCATCACCGGCCGCATCAAGGACATGGTTATCCGCGGTGGCGAGAACATCTACCCGCGGGAGGTCGAGGAGTTCCTCTACACCCACCCGGACATCCTCGACGCCCAGGTGATCGGCGTGCCCGACCCCAAGTACGGCGAGGAGCTCATGGCCTGGGTCCGGCTCAAGCCGGGACGCGACGATCTCACGGCCGAGGAGGTCCGCGAGTTCGCCACCGGCAAGCTCGCCCGCCACAAGATCCCGAAGTACGTCCACGTGGTCGACGAGTTCCCCATGACCGTCACCGGCAAGGTCCGCAAGGTCGACATGCGCAAGAGCGCCATCGAGATCCTCGGCATCGCCTGACCGCCCCCACACCCAAGGAGTGCGTGTATGTCCAGCAAGATCATGACCGCGGCGGAGGCCGTCGCGGACATCCCCGACGGGGCGTCCATCGCCGCCGGCGGGTTCGGCCTGAGCGGGATCCCGCAGATCGTCATCGAGGCCCTCGCCGCCCGCGACGTCGGGGACTTCGAGGTGTTCTCCAACAACGCCGGCGTCGACGGCAAGGGCCTCGGCATCCTGCTGGAGAGCGGCAAGCTCCGGCGCATCGTCTCCTCCTACGTCGGGGAGAACAAGGAGTTCGCCCGCCAGTACCTGTCCGGTGAGCTCGAGGTGGAGCTCACCCCGCAGGGCACGCTCGCCGAGCGGATGCGTGCGGGCGGGTCCGGCATCGGGGCGTTCTTCACCCGCACCGGCGTCGGCACGTTCGTCGCCGACGGCGGCATGCCGTGGAAGTACGACTCGGCCGGCGGGATCGCGGTGGCCTCCCCGCCCAAGGAGACCCGCGAGATCCGCGGCGAGACCTACGTGCTCGAGCAGGCCATCGAGGCCGACTACTCGCTGGTGCGCGCCGCGGTGGCCGACCGCAACGGCAATCTCCGGTTCAACCTCACGGCCCGCAACTTCTCACCGCTCGCGGCGATGGCCGGCCGGGTGTGCATCGTCGAGGCCGAGAAGATCGTCGAGGTCGGAGAGCTCGCCCCCGACGACATCCACCTCCCGGGCATCTTCGTCCACCGCCTGGTGGAACTGACCCCGGAGCAGGTCGCCCAGACCAAGTGGATCGAGAAGACCACCACCAACCCGCCCTCGGAAGGACAGCGCTGATGAGCACGCCCGCACGACTCGGACGCGACCGCAAGGCCATGGCCGCCCGCGCGGCCCTGGAACTGGAGGACGGCCAGTACGTCAACCTCGGAATCGGCCTGCCGACCCTGGTCCCCAACTACGTCCCCGAGGGCGTCAACGTGACTCTGCAGTCCGAGAACGGGCTGCTGGGCATCGGGCCGTACCCGCACCCCGACCACGTCGACCCGGACCTCATCAACGCCGGCAAGGAGACCGTCACGACCCTGCCGGGGTCGGCGATCTTCGACTCGGCGATGAGCTTCGGCATGATCCGCTCGGGCAAGATCGACGTGGCGATCCTCGGCGCGATGGAGGTCAACCCGGCCGGTGACATCGCCAACTGGATGGTCCCCGGCGCGATGGTCAAGGGCATGGGCGGGGCCATGGACCTCGTGGTGGGCGCCCGCCGGATCGTCGTGGTCATGGACCAGGTCGCCAAGGACGGTTCCTCCAAGATCGTCTCCGAGATCTCCCTGCCGCTGACCGGCCTGGGCTGCGTCGACCGGATCATCACCGAGCTGGGCGTGTTCGACCGGGACGCCGACGGGCTGACCCTCATCGAGATCGTCGACGGGGTCACCGTCGAGCAGATCGAGGCGGCCACCGACGCGCCGTTCCGGGTGGCCGAGCACCTCAGGTGACCCCGCCGCCGCCGGCGCCGCCCGGCCTCTGGACCACACCGGTCCGGGGCCGGGCGGCGCTCTCGGCGTTGGCGTGGGTCCTCGTGTACGGGGCCTCCCTCGTCGTCGTCGTCCTCCTCGGCCTGGTCACGGCACGGACCCTCGGGGCCGGCCGCCCCGACACCGCGCTCCTCGCCCTGGTCGTCCTCGCCGGCACCGCCGTGGCCGCGCTGCTCGCGGTGCGGATCCACCTCCTGCGCCGGCGCGGTCTCGGGTGGGCGGACGTCGGCCTCCGGCCACCGGACCGCTCTCCCTGGCACCTGGCGTGGCAGATCCCCGCGGTGATGGCGGCCGGCGTCACCGCCTCGATGATCGTGCTCATCCCCCTGGGGGCGGGCGCCGAGTCGACGGGGGATGAGGCCGATGCGGCGATCGCGGACCTGGCGGCCGGCGGGCCGGTGTTCGCCGCCCTCGGGCTGCTGACCGTCGCCGTGCTCATCCCGGTGGCGGAGGAGGTCGTGTTCCGCGGCATCGTGCTGCCGGCCCTGCGGGCGCGGCTGCGGGCCGTCGCGGGGATCACGCTCGCGGGAGCGGTGTTCGCCGCCGTGCACCTGCTGCCCCCGGCGCTGCCGTACCTGCTGGTGGTGGGGATCTCACTGTGCGCGATGGCAGAGTGGTACCGGTCGATCGTGCCCGGCATCGTGCTCCACGGCGTCAACAACGCGATCGTGTTCACCGGCGTGATCGCCGCCGGGTCAGGCCAGTAGCGCCGAGACCAGCAGGAGGACCGGCAGCGCGCCGAGGGTCGTGAGGACGGCGGAGTCCCGGGCCAGCAGTGTCCCGTGTCCGTACCGGGTCGCGACCACGAGGACGTTCTGCGCGGTGGGCAACGCGGCGGCGACCACCACCGTGAGAAGCTCGTGACCCTGCATGCCCATCAGCCCGGCGCCGATGGCGTACGCGAGCACGGGGTGGGCGACGAGCTTGAGTGCGCTCGCGAGGAAGATCTCCCGGCGGGGCGAGGCGCCGGCCTCGAGCACCTTGACTCCGTAGAGCGACATGCCGAACACCAGCAGGGCGCCGGGGACGGAGATCTGGCCGACCAGGTGCACGGGCTCCAGGAGAGTCTCGGGCGGCGTCCAGGGCAGGGCGGCGACGACGACGCCCGCGAGCGCAGCGAGGACGATCGGGGTGCGGACCGACTGCAGTAGCGCACCGAGCGCGCCCCCGTCCCCGCCGCCGTCCGACCCCTCGGCCCGCGCGGCCCGCTCCAGCACGGCGATGGCGACCGGTTGGAGGACCACCACCTGGAAGAGCAGCAGCGGCATGACGAACCCGAGGTCCCCGAGGACGTACAGCGCGATGGGGATGCCGAGGTTGGCGGAGTTGACGTAGCCGGCGGACAGGGCACCCACCACGAGGTCCGCCGCCGGGCGCTTGAGCCACAGCCGGGCGATCGCCACGTACAGGACCGCGACGATGATCGCCGACACCGCGGACACCACGAACACGCCGGTGAAGACCTGGTCGAGGGTGGTGCGGGCGAGGGAGTCGAACAGCAGTGCCGGGGTGGCGACGTAGAAGACGAGCCGGTTGAGCACCAGGTGCGCGTCCGTGCCGAGGACCAGGGTGCGGGCGAGTATCCAGCCCAGCGCGACCAGCGCGACGATGACGGCGAAGCCGTTGAGGACGCCGGCCACGGGTGGACTCCTGGTGTCGGGGAGGGGAGGGGGAGAGGGGAGCGGTAGGCGCGGTAACGCCGATCGGGGTCGCGCACTCCTGCGTGAGGAGGCACGACCCCGATCGGGTTGCTGTTGCCTGAGTCGGCGGCTAGAGGCCGCAGGCGGGACGGGCGGTCCGGTTCACCCGCGCCGAGTGGTGACTCAGCGGCTGGTGAACGGCAGCAGGGCCATCTCGCGGGCGTTCTTGACCGCGACGGCGACCTGACGCTGCTGCTGCGGCGTGAGGCCGGTGACCCGACGCGAACGGATCTTGCCGCGATCGGAGATGAACGTACGGAGGGTGTTGACGTCCTTGTAGTCGACCGTCTCGATACCCGCCACCTTCAACGGGTTCTTCTTGGGTCGACGGCCCTCCTGGGCGCGGATCTTCTTGGACGGGGTGCTACGTGCTTTAGCCATGGTTACCTACTCACCAACTCGACTTCGTGACACCGGGCAGCTCGCCACGGTGGGCCATCTCGCGCATGCGGACGCGGGAGAGGCCGAACTTGCGGAGGTAGCCGCGGGGGCGACCGTCGGCGACGTCGCGGTTACGCACCCGCACGGGCGAGGCGTCACGCGGCATCTTGTTGAGAGCGGTCTGGGCATCCATACGTGCCTCGTCCGTGCTCTCGGGGTTCTTGATGATTGCCTTGAGCTCGGCGCGACGCTCGGCGAACCGGGCGACCTTGGCCTTGCGCTGCTCGTTGCGCGCGATCTTGGACTTCTTGGCCACGAGTCAGCGCTCCTCTCGGAATTCGACGTGCTTACGGACGACCGGGTCGAACTTCTTGAGGACGATGCGGTCCGGATTGTTGCGACGGTTCTTGCGGGTCACGTACGTGAACCCGGTACCGGCCGTGGACTTCAGCTTGATGATGGGGCGGATGTCGTTACGAGCCATCTCAGATCTTCTCCCCACGGGCGCGGATGCGGGCCACGACGGCCTCGATGCCATCGCGGTCGATGGTCTTGATGCCCTTGGTCGAGACCGTCAGCGTGACGCGACGACCCTCGGAGGGCACGAAGTAGCTACGGCGCTGGATGTTCGGGTTCCAGCGACGGTTGGTCCTGCGGTGTGAGTGCGAGACGGACTTGCCGAAACCCGGCTTCCGTCCCGTTACCTGGCAATGCGCCGACATGGCGTGGTTCTCCTTCCGCCCCGTCCTGCGGTGGCGCGCGGCGGAGGGGGCACCCTCGGTCGGCCTGGGCCGTACGGGGGGCTTACCGCCACGTCGCGAGCACCGTGAGAGGCGATAGCAAACGTGCAGACAACAGCGATGGTCTAGTTTACGGCCCGACCGCGTGAAACGGTAATCGGCACGTCAGTGGGCATAAAGGCGGCCGGACCGGCTCCGGCGGCCGGATGTCCGCGCCGCACGAATTGGGTGCCCGGCCATCCTACGGGTACGATCTACCGATGCGTGTGCTGACACCGGGATCCCCGGTTCGGCCACTGGCAGTTGCGCGCTCTTGCAGGAGCGAGCGCCAGACCCACAGACTTCTACCGAGCTAGAGGGATCCAGTATGAAGAACGACATTCACCCCGACTACCACCCGGTGGTCTTCCAGGACTCGGGCACGGGCACCAAGTTCCTCACCCGTTCCACCGCGACCAGCAGCCGCACTGTCGAGTGGGAGGACGGTCAGACGTACCCGCTCATCGTCGTGGACGTGACCAGCGAGTCGCACCCGTTCTGGACCGGCGCGCAGCGCGTCATGGACACCGCCGGCCGCGTCGAGAAGTTCCAGCGTCGCTACGGCAACCGCACCCGCCGCAAGTGAGCAGCGGGGCGTCCGCGCCCCGACCACCCTCCTAGACCCCGAGGACGATAATCATGGCAGTTCCGAAGCGCCGCCTCTCGCGTGCCAACACCCACTCCCGCCGGTCCCAGTGGAAGGCCGACAACGTCGCCCTCCAGGAGACCAAGATCGACGGCCGCCCCGTGGCGCTGCCGCGTCGTCTGGTCAAGGCCGCTCAGCTCGGCCTGGTCAACCTCGACCGCTGAGCCGCGTCGGCTGCCGCCCCCGGGGCGCAGCTGAGCACGGCGGCGCCGCGGGCGCCGCACGCACACGCCCGGTCACGAGCCCGGCGGGTCCACACGGACCCGTCGGGCTCGTCGGCGTCTGTGGCGCGCGTGGCGGCGGCCCTCCGGGGCGGATCCTCAGCCGCGCTTCAGTCGGGTGGGCGAGAATCCCGTCATGAAGATTCTCGTTGTCGACGACGACCAGGCCGTGCGCGAATCGCTCCGGCGCTCCCTGACTTTCAACGGCTACGACGTGGAGCTCGCCGGCGATGGCATCGAGGCGATCGAGAGGGTCGACACCAACCGGCCCGACGCGGTCATCCTCGACGTGATGATGCCCCGTCGGGACGGGCTCGAGGTGTGCCGGATCCTGCGCAGCAGGGGGGACGACCTGCCGGTGCTCATGCTCACCGCGAGGGACGCCGTCTCCGAGCGGGTCGCTGGTCTGGACGCGGGGGCCGACGACTACCTGCCCAAACCCTTCGCGTTGGAGGAACTCCTCGCCCGCCTGCGGGCTCTGCTGCGTCGTCGCGGCACGGACGCCGAGGAGGTCGACGAGGTGCTGGAGTTCGAGGACCTGCGGATGGATATCGCGACCCGCGAGGTCACCCGCGGCGAGCGCCGGATCCAGCTGACCCGCACCGAGTTCTCCCTGCTCGAGCTCCTCATGCACCACCCACGCCGGGTCCTCACCCGGAGCCACATCCTCGAGGAGGTGTGGGGCTACGACTTCCCGACCTCGGGTAACGCTCTCGAGGTCTACATCGGCTACCTACGGCGTAAGACGGAAGGGGAGGGTGAGAGCCGGTTGATCCACACCGTGCGCGGTGTGGGTTACGTGCTGCGCGAGACGCCGTAGTGCCCGCCCGCACGATGCGGACGGGGTCCGCACCGATCTCCCTGCACCAGCGGGTGACGCTGCTGGCGGCGAGCTCGGTGGGTGTCGCGGTCGCCCTCATGGCCGTCGCGGCGTACTTCGTCGTGTCGGGGTCGATGTACAGCGATGTCAACAACCGCCTGCAGCAGCAGGCCGACCAGTTGGTCAACAGCCAACTCGCCTCCGAGTTCGCCCTGCAGTCGCGCAGCACGCTGATCGCACTGCGGGCGTTCAACCCGAACCTGGACGCGCAGATCGTCGCTCCCTCCGGGGTGCGCACCGCGACCGGGGAGCCCTTCCAGATCGGTGGCCCGGAGATCGCGGTCGTGCACGGCGAGGCCGAGTCGAGCCTGCGTACCTCCGGGGGCAAGCAGATCTACGCGGTCGGGGTCCGAGACGGCTCGACCCTCATCCTGGCCCAGGACCTCAGCCCCACCCGTGCTGCGTTGAACCGTCTGGCGATCGTGCTCACGCTCGTCGGGGCAGCGGGCATCGCCCTGGCCGCGGTGGCCGGGACGGCCGTCGGCCGCACCGGGTTGGCGCCGGTGGCCCGGCTGACCAGGGCCGTGGAACGCATCGCCCGCACCGATGATCTGCGGCCGATCCCCGTGGCCGGTGACGACGAGATCGCCCGCCTGACGAGCAGTTTCAACCAGATGCTCGTCGCGCTGGGGGAGAGCCGGGAGAGACAGGCGCGGCTCGTCGCGGACGCCGGGCACGAACTCAAGACGCCACTGACGAGTCTGCGGACGAACGTCGAGTTGCTCATCGCGGCCAGTCGCCCCGGCGCGCGGACGATCCCCGACGCCGACCGGAACGAACTCGAGGCAGACGTCGTGGGGCAGATCTCGGAACTCAGTCAGCTCGTCGGGGATCTGGTCGAGCTCGCCCGCGAGGACTCCGGGGAGGTCGAGCTGGAGCCGGTGGCCGTCTCCGACGCGGTCGAACGGGCCCTCGAGCGGGTCCGGCGTCGCCGGCACGACGTGGACTTCGACGTCGAGTTGATGCCCTGGTACTCCTTCGGCGACTCGGCCGGGATCGAGCGTGCGGTGCTGAACGTGTGCGACAACGCGGCCAAGTGGAGTCCCACCGGCGGGACGGTGACGGTGCGGATGCGGCCCATCTCCGACGCGGTGATGGAACTGACTGTCGCCGACCAGGGGCCCGGCATCCCCGAACAGGACCGCGAGCTGGTCTTCGAGCGCTTCCATCGCTCGCACGAGGCGCGCGCGATGCCGGGGTCGGGTCTGGGGCTGGCCATCGTCCGACAGGTCACGACCCGACACGGCGGAACCGTCGAGATCAGCGACGCCGAGGGCGGCGGCGCACTGGTGCGGGTGACCATCCCCGGAAGCGAGCAGCCGACCGGGTGAGTCCCGGGGTGGCGCGCACCGTCTCAGCGGGCACACAGCGCCATCGGGAACCATGGGACTCATGGAGAACGAGAACGAGAACGGCCGGGGCAGGGGCGAACCCGGGTCCCCGGACGAGTGGGCCGGTAGATCGGGTGCAGGTCTCGAAGGACCCGCACACGGACCCTCCGGCCAGAACCCCTACGCCGCCAAGAATCCCTACGGCATGGCCCAGGGGTGGGGTGGAACCGATCGGCCCACCACGGCCTTCCCCGCACAGCACCCCGCACAGCCCCCCGCACAGGCGCAGGGGCAGGGGCAGCACCCCGCACAGGGGCAGGGGCAGGGGCAGGCCGGACCGTGGCGACCCGCGGACGCCATGCCCCCCTCGGGCCCGCCGCCCCACCCCGGGGCCGGGCCGGGTGTGGAGCCCGGGACGCCGCAGGGCCAACGGAAGTCGGGCCGGGGCCTGCTCGCGGCCGGCATCGTGGCCGCCATGCTCGTCTCCGGTGGGCTCGGTGGGTGGATCGGTGCGACGGTCGCCGGTGGGTCCGCGGCGGGGTTGTCCTCGCCCATCAGCGCGACCCAGCCCGAGGGGACGGCGCCCGACGGCACCGTCGAGGCGGTGGCGGACAAGGTGCTGCCGAGCGTCGTGTCGATCGACGTGCGTTCCCAGACGGGCCGCGGCGAGGGGTCCGGGGTGGTGCTGACCGCCGACGGCCTCATCATCACCAACAGCCACGTCATCGGCGCAGCTCTCGCCGGGGGCCAGATCCAGGTGCGTTTCGACGACGGCTCCAAGGCTCCCGCGAGCGTCGTCGGCACGGACCCGGCCACCGACATCGCGGTCATCAAGGCGGAGACCTCCCGCCCGCTCACCCCCATCGCCCTGGGCACCTCGGCGACGTTGACCGAGGGACAGGCCGTGGCCGCGGTGGGGTCGCCACTGGGGTTGTCGGGTACCGTCACGACCGGCATCGTCTCCGCGCTGAACCGCCCGGTGCGGGCCGGCGGCGCCCAGTCGGACCAGAGCACGGTGATCGACGCCATCCAGACCGACGCAGCCGTGAACCCGGGCAACTCGGGCGGCGCGCTGGTCAACATGAACGGCGAACTGGTCGGGATCAACTCGGCCATCGCGTCGTTGGGATCGGGCAATTCGGGATCGATCGGCCTGGGCTTCGCCATCCCGGTGGACCAGGCCAGGCGGATCGCCGACCAGCTGATCAAGCAGCAGTACGCGACCCGCGCGGTGCTCGGGGTCTCGGTCAGCGACTCGCCGGAGGGCGACGGCGCGCTGGTGCGTGCCGTCGAGCCGGGTGGGCCCGCCGAGCGCGCGGGGATCGAGCAGGGCGCGGTCATCACCGGGGTGGGGGATCGGCTCATCGAGGGCGGCGACGCGCTCGTCGCGGCCATCCGGTCCCAGGCGCCGGGGGACACCGTGACCGTCACCTATGCTTCTCGTGAGGGCGATTCGCCGAACACCGTAGACGTGATGCTGGGAGAGGCCAGATGAGCACCAGATTTGACCCGCGGGCTCTGCCCGGGGGCCGCAAGCTCCCCACCGGTATGGACTTCGACCCCGCGGCCGTCGAGCCGGTCGAGCCGCAGATCGCCGGACGCGCCATGGTCGTGGTGGTGACCGACCGCCTCAACGAGCGGGAGGACTCCATCGGTCCGCTGGTCACGGAGCTCCTCGAGGAGGAGGGGTTCCTCGTCGGCGGTGTCGTGGGCGTGGCGTCGGACGAGGCGGAGGTGCGCAAGGCCCTCGAGACGGCGGTGGTCGGTGGATTCGACTTCGTCGTGACGGTGGGGGGCACCGGGGTCGGTCCCCGGGACATCACGCCCGAGGTCACCGAGGAGATCCTCGACCAGCGACTGCCCGGCATCGCCGAGGCCATCCGGTCGTCGGGTCTCACGGCCGGCGCGGTGGACTCGATCGTCTCGCGCGGTTACGTGGGGGTGTCCGGAAGCACGGTGGTCGCCAACCTCGCGCCGAGCCGCGCGGCCATCCGCGACGGGATGGCGACCCTGTGCCCGCTCGTCTCGTACGTGGTGGCGCAGTTGTCCGCCTTCGACGAACTGTGACGGATCCGCGGCCGGTGGACCGGGCGCGACTCGACGAGGTGTTCGGGGAGATCCTGCCCGAGACGACCTCGGACGAGGCGCGCACCGCGGACAGTCGGATCGACGACGACTGGTGGCGCGATCAGCGTCCGCCGCATCACGGCTGACTCCACGGCGACGCAGCGCCACCTCCGGCAGACGCCGACGCCCCGCCGGCCATGACGGCGCCGACGGGGCGTGGAACGTAGACCGTGGAACGCGGACCGGAGTCGATCAGGCGTTGCTCGACGGGCTGTCCGGCTCGGACGGGTGCGTGAGCGGGCGGCCGGCGAGCAGGTCGCGGATCTCCACGAGGAGGTCGTTGTCCGAGGCGGGGGCCTCGATGCCCTTGCGCTTGGCGGCGGCCTCCTTCATCTTGTTCATCGGCCCGACCAGGACGAAGTAGATGATGGCCGCGATCAGCAGGAAGTTGATGATCGCGGTGATGAGCATCCCGAAGTCCATGACCGTCTCGGGATTGCCGTCCAGGAGCTGGACGGCGAATCCGATCTCGCGGTCCCCTCCGAGCAGCGCGATCAGCGGGTTGATGATCGCGCTGGTGAACGCGTCGACGATGGAGGCGAACGCGGTGCCGATCACGACGGCGACCGCCAGATCGATCACGTTGCCCTGCATGATGAATTCCTTGAAGCCCTTGAGCATTCGTGGCGCCCCTTTCCCAGACGGGTCTTCTCACCGGATCCGGTGACGATACCACCCGGCCGTGCCGCTTCCGGGCATCTCAACCGTGGACCACGACGGCCAGCGGGGTCCCGGCGGCCGTCGCGGCGAGGCGGGCGGCGTCGGCCGCGGGGACCTCGACGAGGAGGGATCGCGCGCCCGACCGTCCCACGGGGGCGTCCCGTACCCGGGCGGCGTGGGCGACGAGCGCGGGCGGCTGCCCCGGGGCGAGTTCGGCGGTGCCGACGAGATCGACCAGGTCGCCGGGCCGGAGCAGATCGGCCACGGTCGGGTCGGCGAGCGGGACGGGCACCACCCGGACCGGCCCGCGAGCGGGATCGTCGCCGGGTCCCGCGGCGGCGGCCGGGGCGGTGAGCTCCGCCGGATCCGGGGCGCCGGATCGGTCCACGAACGGGGCGGCCACGACGAGCGCGGCCGCGAGCCCGATCCGAACCGCGCGGCGCCGCCGCCACCGCCCGGGTGTGGTCACCGAGGCGATGGTGCGGCGCATGGGGTCCCCCGTCGGTCGGTGCGCTCGACTCGAGCGCCGGATCGGTGGGCGCCGGGCGGGCCGGTGCCGTTCGATCAGACCGTAGCGGCGCGGCGGGGCGGCCATGCCGCTCCGGGCGCGTGGAGGTGCGACGCCTGTGGAGATGGCCGGGGGTGTGGATAACCGCGCGGGGAGAACCGGCGGGCGGTGCCCCGGCAGGTGATGATGACGGTGCCGGTGACGACGGTGCCGGTTACGACGACGAGGTCGACGACCCCGAGGAGGAGCCCGAGCCGGTGGATGCGCCGGAGCCGGAGCCCGAGCCGGATCCCGAGGAGCCGGACGTCGAGGAGCTACTGTCCGACGAGCCGGAGCCCGAGGAACCGCTGCCGGACGAACTGCCGCCCGATCCCTTGCCGGCCGATCCCTTGCCGGCCGAGCCGCTGTCGCCGGAGGCCCGGCTGTCGGTGCGGTAGAAGCCGGAGCCCTTGAAGACGACGCCGACCGTGTTGAAGAGCTTGCGCAGCGTGCCGTCGCACCGGGGGCAGACCGTCAGCGAGTCCTCGTCGAAGGACTGCTGGATGTCGAAGGCGACGTCGCAGTCGCGGCACCGGTAGGAGTAGGTGGGCATCGGGCCTCCCGAGGAGTATCGGATAACGCCTTGGCACTCTACTCCGGCGAGTGCCAAGTTCCGAAGTCGAGAACCGCCTCCGGGGTGATGACGCCGTCGACCGGCCGGTCGTGTGGCTCGGCGGGGACGTGGTCGACGACGTTCTCGGAGTCCAGCAGCGCGAGCATCCTCGTGCGCGGGCCGGTCAACGCGAGGGACCGGTCGTAGTAGCCACCGCCCCGGCCGAGCCGGTTCCCGGACCGGTCCACGGCGACGGCGGGGACGAGGACGAGATCGGCACCCGAGATGAACTCCGGCCCGGCGGGCGGGGCCGACGGGACGGGGATGCCGAACCGTCCCGGGACCAGGTCCGCCGGCCCCGCGTACGCCGCCCACTGCAACGGGCCGACCACCGGCGAGACCGGCAGGAACACCCGCGCACCGCACCGGGTGAGTTCCTCTGCCAGACCCCGTCCGCCGGCCTCGTCGTCGTCGGGGACGTACGCGCAGACCACCATCCCGGCGGTGACGACGCCCCCCAGGCGCCCGAGGATCCTCCGGTCGCGTTCGGCGCGCACCGGCGCCGGCACCGCGGCCCGGCGATCGAGGGCCTCGCGGCGCAACCGCGTCTTGGCGACCGAGAGGGCGACGGTCTCGTCGGTACGATCGGGCCGGTCGGACTGCATGACCCCAGTCTGCCGCGCGTGGCGCCACCCCGAGGGGGCGGGTGCGAGGTCTAAGGTGGTCGCCATGACGTCCAGTACCTCTGTCGACCCGCAGTTCCGGACCGCCGTCGTGCCGGCGGCCGGCCTGGGGACCAGGTTCCTGCCCGCCACCAAGACGGTGCCCAAGGAACTGCTACCGGTCGTGGACACCCCGGGCATCGAGCTCATCGCCGAGGAGGCCACCGAGGCCGGCGCCGGCCGACTCGCGATCGTCACCTCCGAGCGCAAGGTCGGCGTGATGGCGCACTTCTCCGAGGACCAGGTCCTCGAGGACACGCTGTCCGACCGCGGCAAGGACGTCCTGCTGCACAAGGTCCAGCGCGCCCCCGGGCTCATCGAGGTCGTGGACGTGCGCCAGGACGAGCCGCTGGGGCTCGGTCACGCGGTCGCGCAGGTGGAGTCGGTGCTCGGCGACGAGGAGAAGGCGGTGGCCGTACTGCTGCCGGACGACCTCGTCCTGCCGTTCGGGATCCTCGGCCGGATGTCGGCGGTCCGCGCGGCCCGCGGCGGCAGCGTGCTGTGCGCGTTCGAGGTGGATCCGGAGGACGTGTCGTCCTACGGCGTGTTCCGCGTCGAGGACACCGATGACCCGTCGGTGAAGAAGGTGCTCGGCATGGTCGAGAAACCCGCCGCCGAGGACGCTCCGTCCAACCTCGCCGCGGCCGGGCGGTACGTGCTCGACCGGGCGATCTTCGACGCGCTGCGCCGGATCGAGCCGGGTGCGGGCGGCGAGCTCCAGCTCACCGACGCGATCGACCTGCTCATCGGCGAGGGACATCCCGTGCACGTGGTGGTCCACGACGGTACGCGGCACGACCTGGGCAACCCGGGCGGCTACATCAAGGCCTGCGTGGACTTCGCTCTGGACAACCCGGCGTACGCGGACGATCTGCGCGAGTGGCTCTCGGACCGACTGGGTTCCTGACGAGCACCGTAGGTGAGGCGGGCCCGCTCGGCGGGCGGTGACTGGTACGGGAAGGGGACACTGGGTGCGCTCCGTCGAGGAACAGCTGGCGCTGGTGACGGCGGCCGCGGTCGCCCCGCGCCCGGTCCGTGTGGCGATCTCCGAGGCGCAGGGTCTGTTGTGCGCCGAGGAGGTCGTGGCGGAGCGGCCGCTGCCGGCGTTCGACCAGGCCGCGATCGACGGGTACGCGGTGCGCAGCGTCGACGTGCGCGCCGGCGGACCCACCCCCAGGGCGGGGACGGCCCGGCCGGACCGGCGACACTGCCCGTGGTCGGTCAGATCACCGCCGGATCCCGCCAGCCGACCCGCCTCCAGCCCGGCCAGACCGTCCGGGTGGACACCGGCGCGCCGCTGCCCACGCTCGCGGACGCGGTCCTGCCGATCGGATGGGCCACCGCCGACGGGCGTCACATCACCCCTCCCGCGCCGTCCGCACCGGGGACTACGTCCGACGGGTCGGCGACGACGTGCAGCCCGGGGACGTGGCGGTGCGCGCGGGCAGCATCATCGGACCGGCGCAGGTCGGCCTGCTCGCCTCGGTCGGGCGCGCGAAGGTATTGGTGCACCCCAAGCCGCGGATGGCGGTCATCTCCGTCGGCGACGAACTCGTCGACGTCGACGGCCGGCCCGGCACCGGACAGGTCTACGACGTCAACTCCTACGCCCTCACCGCGGCCGGCCGGGACGCCGGCGCCGACGTCCACCGCGTGGGCATCGCCAGTAACGAACCGTCCCGCCTGCGCGAGGTCCTCGAGGGTCAACTCGTGCGCAGCGAGCTCGTCGTGGTCTCGGGCGCCGCCGGCGGTGAGGCGACCACCCGCATCCGCCAGGTCATGGCCGAGCTCGGCCAGATCGAGGTCAACCGGGTGGCGATGCATCCCGGGTCGGTCCAGGGGTTCGGGCGGCTCGGACGCGACGAGGTCCCCACCTTCCTCCTGCCGTCCAACCCGGTGAGCGCCCTGGTGGTCTTCGAGATCATGGTCCGCCCACTCATCCGGATCGCCCTCGGCAAGCGCCAGCCCATGCGCCGCACCGTCCGCGCACGGACCGTCGCGCCGATCTCGTCGGTCGAGGGTCGGCGCGGCTACCTGCGCGGACAACTGATGCGCGACACCGACACCGGCGAGTACCTGGTCCGCGCCCTCGGCGGCGCCCAGGGGTCGTCCACCCACCTGCTGGCCTCGCTGGCGGAGGCGAACTGCCTCGTCGTGATCGACCCCGGCGTCACCGCGGTTCGTACGGGTGACGAGGTCGACGTGATGTTCCTCGCCCAGCGCGGGTGACCGGGCCGGCGACGTGAGCGGACCGTGGAGCGCGTTCGCCGCCGACACGGTGACCCGCCCCGGGTGGCCGATCGAGGCCGGGCCGGTGCGGGTGCGCGCAGGGGTCGTGACCCTGCGCCCGGTCCGCCGCCGCGACGCCCGGGACTGGGCGGCGCTGCGGTTGTTCGAGCGGGACCACCTCGAACCGTGGGAGCCCACCGTTGAGGGGAGCTGGCACGAGAACAACTCCGCGCGCGCCTGGCCCCCCATCCACGCCCAGCTCAAGCGTTACGCCCGCGCCGGCGCTAGCCTGCCCGCCGCCATCGAGTTGGACGGCCGCTTCTGCGGGCAGCTCACCGTGGGCGGGATCGTCCGCGGCGCGCTGCACTCCGGCTGGATCGGCTACTGGGTGGGGCGACCCTTCCTCGGTGGCGGGGTGGCCACCGCCGCCCTGGCGCTGGGTGTCGACCACGCGTTGGGTCCGGGAGCACTGCACCGGGTCGACGCCACCGTCCGGCCGGAGAACACCGCCAGCCGCGTGGTGCTGGACCGGTGCGGTTTCCGCGAGGAGGGGCTGCTGCGGCGCTACCTCCACGTCGACGGGGCGTGGCGCGATCATCTCCTGGTGGCACGGACCCGCGAGGAGCACGGCCGGGGCGCCGTCGCGGCTCTGGTGCAGGCGGGTCTGGCGCGACGCGCGTGACCGCGCGTCTGAGTATGTCCTGAGCATCGTGACCTGCGGCGCGCCGTCACTGGACGGGGCTCGGGCCCCGATACGGTTGGGACCTCACCACGACGTCCCGTGTCGGGGTAGACGCTCGAGGAGGCCTGATCGATGTCGAGCTCGCTGCTGATCATCCTGCTGGTGGTGGTCTGGCTGTTCGTCCTCGCGCCGATGCTCATCCGGTCGCGGAATCCCATCCGCCGCACCGGTGACGCACTGGCCCAGACGCGCACGCTCTACTCCGGCGGTTCCGGCCGTCTGGTACCCAGTCGTGGCCGTGCCGCCGCCGACCCGGTCCAGGCCGAGGACGAGGACTCCCTTTTCGGTCTGCCCTCCGGGGCGGGCGCGACGGACGCCGAGTTGCTCGACACCGAGACGTGGGAGCACCTGCTCGAGCAGACCCTGCGCCGTGAGGCCGCCGGCCGTCGGGGCGAGGCCGTCCGCCGGGCGATGGAGGAGCGGCGCGCCGCGGTGGCCGGGGACCCGGCCGCCGAGGAGGTCACCTCCGAGATCCCGGCTGTCCCCGTTGTCGACGAGCACGACCCGGCCAGGGCGGTCGCAGGGGTGGACGAGCGGTCCGCCTCGGCTGTGGGCGCCCGGGTCGGCGACCTCCGCTCGAACGGCGTGGGCGCGGCGGCCGCGGACTCGGACGTGTCGGGCGCAGAGGCGGACGACGAGACCCGGCGACCGGTGGTCGTCGACGGCGAGCTCGTCGAGGGCACGGCGGGGGGGCGGACCGCGGCTCGGACCGATCACGCCGAGGACGCCGCGGGCATCGACGAGGAGGCCGTGCTCACCCATCGTGGGCGCCGACGCCCGGCCGAGCCCGAGGTCGAGCTCACCGACGCCGATCTGAGCTTCGCCGAGCGGCGTCGCGGGCGCGGGGCCTACGACCCGATGGCGGACCGCGAGGCCGCCGAGCAGCGGGCCCACGCGCGCCAGCGCACCGCGCTCATCCTCGTGGCGTTGTCCGTCGTCACCGTGATCGCCGCGCTGCTCACCGTGCCCGCCGTCTGGTGGTTCGCGGGTGGCTCGGTACTGCTGCTCGCCGCCTACCTGACCTACCTGCGCCGCCAGGTCAAGCTCGAGGAGAGCCTGCGCCGGCGCCGCGTCGAGAGGATGCGTCGCGCCCGGCTCGGTGTGGAGTCCCGCGAGGACGACGAGCTGTCCGTGGTGCCGCCCCGCCTGCGGCGTCCCGGTGCGGTCGTGCTGGAGATCGACGACGAGGACCCGGCGTTCGACGTCCTCGATACGTTCGACGATCATCTGGACTCCGACCCCGGGCACCACGATCACAGGCGTCGGCAGCACGCACCGCTGCGGCGCGCGGTGGGCTGATCGGCGGCCCGGTTTGGTCGGGGGACCGACCATCCTGGTAAGGTGTTCCACGCTGCTCGAGAGGGCGGCAGCGTCGCCCGCGAGGGTGACATCGTCGCCCGCCAGGGCGGCGAGGGGCTATAGCGCAGTTGGTAGCGCGTCTCGTTCGCATCGAGAAGGTCAGGGGTTCGATTCCCCTTAGCTCCACCCAAGGACTACGAGTTCTCAAGGCCGTTTCCGCGCAAGCGGGGACGGCCTTTCCGCTTTGTGGTGAGTTGGCGCTGTGGTGAGTTGGCGCTGTGGTGAGTTGGCGCTGTGGTGAGCTGGGGCAGTGGCCGTTCACTCCTTCACGATCGTCGAACGCTTCTCGGCCGAGCCCGGTGACGTGCTCTCCCTCGCCTCCGACGCCGCGCGGTGGCAGGAGTGGGCGCCTGCGCTGTTGCGCGGGCTCGGCCGACGTCACCCCGGCGCCGTCACCGTGCGCGCCCTGCCAGGCGGTGGTGGCGAGCTCGAGTGGGAGTGCTCCATCCGGACGTCCGATCGGGTCGTCGGCACGGTCGTCGCCCGTGTCATCGCGGCGCTCGTCGCCCTGCTGGCGCGTCGTCTGGTCACCGAGGCCGACCGTCGGATCACGCTCACCCGCCGGCCGAGCCTCCCGGCACGCCTCCAACGCCTCGGCCTGCAGCTGGTCATCCGCCCCGTGCTGACCGTCGCACCGTTCGACCGGAGGTGGATCCGGGCGATGCGCGCGGTGGCCACGGGCGCGTCGCGGGCCACGGGATCCCGCCGGGTGGCCCGACCGGCCGACGGTGCTCCCGTCCCCGGGCTCTGGATCGACGGGCCGGCGGATGCCCCGGGGCTGCTCGTGTTGCACGGTGGTGGCTATGTCGCCGGCTCAGCGGACACGCACGCCACCATGGCGACCACGCTCGCCCGGCTGTCCGGATCGACCGCCTACGTCCCCGACTACCGACTCGCGCCCGAGCACCGGTACCCGGCCGCCCTCGACGACGCCGAGGTGGCGTTCCGTCATCTCGCCGAGCGTGTCGGTGGCGCAGCGCGCGTCGCCGTCGCCGGGGACTCCGCGGGCGGCGCCCTCGCCCTCGGGCTGCTCGACCGCCTCCGCCGCAGTGGGGAGCGTCCGGCCGCCCTGGCGTTGGTCAGCCCCTGGGTCGACCTGGCCGGGCGCACCGGCCCGGGGCGGCAGGCCGGCGCGGCCCGGTGGAGTGGCGCGTTCGACCCGCGCACGCCGCCGAGGCTGGCCCGCGCCTGTCGCGACGCCTATGCCGGGAACGTCCCGGTCGACGACCCGGGGGTCTCACCCGCCCGGCGCCCCCTCGACGCGTCGGCGCCACCGACCGCGATCGTGTGCGGCGGCGACGACTTCGTGGTCGACGACGTCCGCCGCTTCGTCGAGGCCAGTCGCTCGCGTGGCGCGACGATCGACCTGAGGGTCTGGCCCGGGATGATCCATTGCTTTCCGGTCGTGGCGGGCACCCCGGAGGGCGCCTCAGCGCTGGCCGTGCTCGCGGTCCACATCGGGAGCGCGGTCGGCGGTGCCTCGGATCCCCGACGGGAGGACTGATGGGATCGGGGATCGTGACGACCGCCTGCGGCGTATCGCTCGTGGAGATCGGTGCGGGCGTCTGAAGCGGGTAAGGCCAACCTATGGTCTGCAGGTGGCGGGCGGTAGCGCCGCCCGGCGTAGGGTGCCTGCGGCGAATCACGACAAATGCGCTGGCCAGACAGGGGACGGGGCGGGTGGAACAGGTTATAGTTCTGCTCATGAGTCTCGCGCCCGGAACACCCGCACCCGATGTCTTCAGCCCCGGCAAGATCGGCAACGTGACGCTGCGCAACCGCATCGTCAAGGCCGCGACCTTCGAGGGGCGCTGTCCCAAGGGGCGCATCACCGACGAGCTCATCGAGTTCCACGCCGAGTACGCGCGCGGCGGCGTGGGCATGACGACCGTGGCCTACCTCGCGACCTCCCCCGAGGGCCGCACCGACAAGCACCAATACCACTGGGGAATGGACGACGGTGGCATGCTGCGCAAGCTCACCGACGCCGTGCACGCCGAGGGCGCCGCGATCTCCGCCCAGGTCGGTCACGCCGGGGCCGTCGCCAACGGGTCGTCCAACGGGCTGCCCCCGCTCGGGCCGTCCCGGATCCCGGCGCCCACCGGCCTGGCGATCACCAAGGCGTGCACGGAGGCGGACATCGACCGGATCGTGTCCGACCACGTCCGCGCCGCCCGCGGTGCGTATGAGGCCGGTTTCGACGCCATCGAGGTGCACTTCGGTCACAACTACCTCGTCAGCGAGTTCCTCAGCCCCAAGCTCAACCGGCGCAAGGATTCCTACGGCGGATCGCTGGAGAACCGCGCCCGCTTCGCCCGCCGCATCGGCCGCGCCATCCGCGACGCCATGGGCGACAAGATCGCGGTGACGATCAAACTCAACATGGACGACGGCGTGCCCGGTGGGTTCTGGATCGACGAGGCCCGCCAGGTCGCCCAGTGGCTCGAGCAGGACGGCTCCGCCGACGCGCTGGTGATGACAGTCGGCAGCTCCCTGCTCAACCCCATCTACCTGTTCAAGGGCGCCGCGCCCCTGGAGGAGTTCGCCGCCACCCAGCCCGCGGTGATCAAGATGGGCATGAAGGTCGTGGGTCCGAAGATGTTCAAGGAGTACCCGTACACCGACGCGTACATGTTCGACGACGCCCGGCAGATCCGCGAGGCCGTGGACCTGCCGATGATGCTGCTCGGCGGGATCGTCGACCGGCCGTCCATCGACAAGGCGATGGGGGCCGGTTTCGAGTTCGTCGCCATGGGCCGAGGCCTGCTGCGTGAGCCCGACCTACCCAACAAGCTCAAGGAGGACGACCGGCGTCGGTCGCTCTGCGTGCACTGCAACCGCTGTATGGCCACCATCTACAGCGGCAGCCGCTGCGTGCTGCGCGAGTACGTCCCGCCGATCCCCGCCCGCGGCGGCCACGACACCCTCCAGGCGACGAGCCCCACGCCACCCGTGTAGAGCGGACGCGCCCGCCCGTCCCCGCCTCACGTGCCCCGTCGGGCCGCTACGGTGATCACATCGGGTGGCCCGCCGCTTTTCGATCCGGGCCCGGACGTGGGGGAGTAGATGTCGAGGCGACGGATCAAGAACTACCGGGGCAGGGTCTGCGTGGTGACCGGCGCGGCCAGCGGGATCGGTCGCGCGGCGGCCCTCCGGCTCGCGGATGAGGGCGCCCGCTTGGTGCTCACCGACCTCAACGCCGAGGGGCTGGCCTCCGCCGAGCAGGCCTGCCGGGACGCCGGTGCGCCCGTGCTCGTGGCCGAGGCGCTCGATCTCACCGACCACGAGGCCGTGATGGCGTTCGGGGAGCGCGTCGTGGCCGACAGCGGTGCGCCCGACGCGATCTTCCACGTGGCCGGCAACTCGGCCTGGGGCCGCCCGGATCTGCTCGAGCACCGGATCTGGCGGTCGATGGTCGAGGTCAATCTCATGGGCACCATCCACGTGGTGGAGGCGTTCGTGCCCTCGATGATGACCGCCCGCAAGCCCGCCGCGCTCGTCCTGGTCTCGTCCGCCGCCGGTCTGCTCGGCCTGCCGTGGCACGCCGCCTACAGTGCCGCCAAGTTCGGGATCCGCGGCGTCGCCGAGGTCCTGCGCTTCGACCTGGCGCCGTACGACATCGGTGTGCACCTCGTCTGCCCCGGCGGCGTCGACACCCCGCTCGTGGAGACCGTCGAGATCGCGGGCGTCGACAGGTCCGATCCCGAGGTGGCCAGGACCGTCGACCAGTTCCGGCGCCACGCGGTCACCCCGGACCAGGCCGCCGAGAAGATGCTCGAGGGCGTGCGCAAGGGGCGCTACCTCGTCTACACCTCCCCGGACGTCCGCATCGGCTTCGCCGCGCAGAAGTTCGCCCCGCCGCTCTACCAGATCGCGATGACGGCCCTCCACCGCCGACTCGCCAAGGCCGGCCGGGGCATCCTCCCGTGAGGGGGATGGAGACCCTCCGGGACGCCGCGATCCTCCTGGCCCGTGTCGGGCTCGGGGTGGTGTTCGCGGCCCACGGGTGGCAGAAGTTCTTCACCCTCGGCCTGAGCCGGGTGGCCGAGCAGTTCTCGAGCTACGGCATCCCGCAGCCGGCCGTCACCGCCGCGATCGTCGCCGGGGTGGAGTTGGTGGCGGGGGCCGCCCTCATCGCCGGGCTCCTCACCCCGCTCGCGGGCATCCTGCTCGGCGTGGACATGGCCGGCGCGTTCTACTTCGTCCACGCCACCAACGGCCCGTTCATCACGCAGAACGGCTGGGAGCTCGTGGTGGCGCTCGGGGTGGGGGCGCTGCTCGTGGCGGCGGTCGGCGCCGGCCGGTTCAGCATCGACAGGGTGCTGGGCGGCTAGCGCCGACCGGGCGCGGACGGCTGTCGCCGCCCGGGCCTCACCCCGAGGCCATCGCGCGCATCGCGGACACCGGGAGGCCGTCCGGGTACGGGGCGTCGATGCCGGCCTCGTCGAAGGCGTTGCGGATGCGGCGCCGCAGCTCCCGCTCGGTGGCCCACTGGGTGTTGGCCTGCGTCACCGCGGTCATCCGCAGCGACCAGAAGTCCGCGTCCAGCGCGTTCACGCCCTGGAGCTCCGGGCCCGAGATGAGGTTCGACGCGATCGGCTCCTCGGCCGCCGCCTGCCTGGCGGTCTCGATGGCCACGGTGCACGCCCGGTCGACGTCGGCGGTGTAGGACACGGGGATCTCGAGGAACGCGACGCCGAAGTCCTGGCTGTAGTTCCCGACCCGGGCGATGTCGCCGTTGCGGCAGTACCAGAGCGTCCCGTGCAGGTCCCGCAGTGAGGTGACGCGCAGTCCCACGTGCTCGACCGTGCCCTCGGCCTCGCCCAGGTCGACCCAGTCACCGACGCCGTACTGGTCCTCGAAGAGCATGAACAGACCGGAGAGGAAGTCCCGGACGAGGGCCTGGGCGCCGAAGCCCAGCGCGACGCCGACGATCCCGGCGGACGCGATGAAGGGCGCCACGTTGACGCCGACGATGGCCAGGGTCTGCAGCACCACCCACACGAGCACGGCGAACGAGACGATCGACTTGAGCACCGACCCGATGGTGGCCATCCGCTGTGCCCGCCGTTCCGCGCGTCGATGCTCGGTCCGCACGTGCTCCGCGGAGCGTCGTCGACTGTTCTTCTTCAGACTCGCGGCGGTGAGACCGCCACTCTCGTCGGCGGTGACCTCACCGCGGTCGCCGTCGGGGTCGAGTTCGACCGTGTGCGCGCCGGCGCGCCGGTCGGCCCGTTCCTGTCGGCGGCGCCGCCACGAGGACGGGGACGCGTTCTTCGACGGGGCGGTGATCCGGTCGATGCCCCGGTGGAGCACCCACCGCACCAGCAGCGCCAGCACGAGGTACAGGGCGATCATGGCCGGCTTCTCGACCAGCCACTGTTGGGTCACGTCGCTCATCGGGAGATCGGCGAAGGGAAGGGATAGCTCGTTCACTGCCGCGACGGTACTGACCGCACACCGTCGGCGACACCTCGTCCCCGGCCGCGGGGCGGGGGGATCAGGCTGCGCCAAGCCGGTGATAAGCGAGCGCTCAGCGGCCGGGCTCAGTACGGGTCGGGTCCGCGCGTGGTCGACCGCGCTAGCGCCAGGACGGCAGCCAGAGCTGGTGGCTCCACTCGGTCTGGGTGATGGGCATCCCCGAGAGGATGGGCAGCGCATAGATGAAGTTCACCGCGACCAGCGCCAGGTACAGGCTGACGATCGCGCGGCCGATGAGCTGCCGCCGGGGGGAGTCGGTGGCCCTGCCGGCGATCTCGCCCAACACCAGCGCGATGATCATGACGAAGAACGGCGCCATGACCGAGGCGTAGAAGAAATACATCTGGCGGTCGTGCTGGAAGAACCACGGCAGGTAGCCGGCCATGTAGCCCACCAGTGGGAACGCGTAGCGGCCGTCGCGGCAGATGACGGCGCGCCAGAACGCCCACGCCAGGACGGGGATGGCCAGCCACCAGATGGCGGGCGTGCCCAGGAGCATGATCGCGCGCACGCACGAGGTCTCCCCGCAGCCGGCGATGCCCTCGCCCTGCTCGACGTAGTAGAGCATCGGCCGCAGACTCATGGGCCAGGTCCACGGTTTGGACTCCCAGGGGTGTCGGTTCCCGGCGGAGGTGGTCAGCGTGGAGTGGAAGTCCAGGACCGACGACTGGTAGTACAGCCACGACTGCACCGCGTCGGGCAGCCAGTTGTCCTCGACCTCGTCGCCCACGACGTGCCGGTACACGGAGTTCTCGTTCGCGAACCAGGGCAGCCAGGTGAACATGTGCAGGATCGCCGGCCAGAGGACGAGGGTGAGGAAGGCCGGCACCGCGTCGCGTAGCAGTGCGCCCGCGATTGGGCGCTGGACCCCGTAGCGGCTGCGCAGGGCCCAGTCCCACGCCACGGTCATCAGACCGAAGAAGGCGATGAAGTACAGGCCGGACCACTTGACCCCCAGTGCGAGGCCCAGCATGACGCCGGCGGCGAAGCGCCACCAGCGGAATCCCAGTCGCGGTCCCAGGCTCGACAGGTGGAGCCTGCCCTCGAGGGCGGCCCGATGCATGCGGGCGCGCATCCGGTCGCGGTCCACCAGCAGGGCGCCGGCGGCGGCGACGACGAAGAGCACCTGGTAGATGTCCAGCATGCCGATTCGAGAGGTCACGAAGCTGACGCCGTCGAGGCACAGCAGCAGCCCGGCGACGAGGCCGAGCTGGGTGGACCGGGTCAGGCGCCGGGTGATGCGCATGACCATGAGCACCACGAGCACCCCGGCCAGAGCCGCGGTGAACCGCCAGCCCAGGGGCGAGTAGTCGAAGAGCATGCCGCCGATGGACTGGATCTGCTTGGCGACGGGCGGGTGGACGACCAGGCCGTAGGCGGGGTTCTCCTCGATGCCGAGTTGGGCGACGTTGTACGACTGCGGTGCGTAGTGCTTCTCGTCGAAGACCGGGGTGCCCTTGTCCGTGGCCGAGGTCAGGCCCCAGAAGCGGGAGAGGAACGCCAGGACCAGGATGGCGCCGGTGGCGATCAGGTCGCGGGTCGTGTCGACCGGGCCGGTGTCGGGGGCGGGCAGCGGGCGTCCTGGTGAGCGCACGCCGATGGTCGAGGTCACAGGCAGAGCATAGTGGGGGCCGAGCGCCGGGCGGGGATGCGCCCGGCCACAGATAGGGTGGTCGTCATGACGTCCGGACGTGTCGTGTTGGCGGCCACCCCCATCGGGAACCCGGCTGACGCCTCGGACCGGCTGCGGCAGGTCCTGGCGACCGCCGACATCGTGGCCGCGGAGGACACCCGCCGGCTGCGTTCCCTCTCGACGGCTCTCGGGGTGACCATCGGGGGCCGGGTGATGAGTTTCTTCGAGCACAACGAGGCCGGTCGCGTGCCCCAGTTGGTCGAGCGGGTCCGCGCCGGGGACGTGGTGGCGGTGGTGACCGACGCCGGGATGCCGGCGGTGTCGGACCCGGGGTACTCGCTGGTCGTGGCGTGCATCGAGGCCGGGCTCCCGGTGACGTGTCTGCCGGGACCGTCGGCGGTCACCACGGCGTTGGTGCTCAGCGGGCTGCCGGTCGACCGCTTCTGCTTCGACGGGTTCCCGCCGCGGCGCCCGGGCCGACGCCGGACGTGGTTGGCCCGGCTGGCGGCGGAGGAGCGCACCTGTGTGTTCTTCGAGTCCCCGCACCGCCTGGCCGACACGCTCGCCGAGGCGGCGCAGGTCCTGGGCGCCGATCGCCGGGCGGCGGTGTGCCGGGAGTTGACCAAGACCTACGAGGAGGTCCTGCGCGGCACCCTGGGTGAGCTGGCCGAGCGGACCGCCGGCGGCGTGCTGGGGGAGATCGTCGTGGTGGTCGAGGGTGCCGACGCCGCCGGGTCGACCGCCACCCTCGAGGACCTCGTGGAGATCGTCGAGGAGCGGGTCGAGGCGGGGGAGCGGCTCAAGGAGGCCTGCGCCGCCGTGGCCGAGGGGTCGGCGGTGACCAAGCGGGACCTCTACCAGGCCGTGCTCGACTCACGCGCCTGAGGGGGCGCGGCGGCTCAGAGCCAGGGCGCGGGACCGCCGCCCCAGGTGAACGCCGCCTTGTGCACGCATTCGTCCCATTCGGCGTCCGGGTCGGAGTCGATGGTGATCCCGCCGCCCACCCCGAGTTCGCAGCGGCCGTCCGGCGCCACCTCGAGGGTGCGGATGGCCACCGCCAGGTCGAGGGTGTCGGCGGTCGCGAACCCGTAGGTGCCGCAGTGCAGGCCGCGGGACCGCGGCTCCCAGCTGGCGATGAGTTCCCGGGCACGCTGCTTGGGGGTCCCGGTGACCGAGGCGGGTGGGAAGGTGGCGGCCACGAGGGCGTCGTGGTCCACCGAGGTGCGCGCCGTGACGGTGGAGACCAGATGGTGGACGCCGGGCGCGGGACGGACGGCGAGCAGGTCGGACACCCTCACCGAGCCCACGTCCGCCACTCGTCCGAGGTCGTTGCGCGCGAGGTCGACGATCATGATGTTCTCCGCGACGTCCTTGGCGGAGGCGAGGAGCTCGGCGGGGTCGCGGTCGGCGGGCACCGTGCCCTTGATGGGGCTGGTGCGGACGTCGTCGCCGGTGCGCACGAGGAACTCCTCGGGGGAGAAGGCCAGCACCGCGCCCCACTCGCCCTCGAGGTACGCCGACCGCGCGGCGGGGGCGCGGCGGGCCAGGGAGAGGAACGTCTCGAGCGGGTCCGCGCGGAGCCTGCCGTCGAGGCGGGTGCTCAGGCAGGTCTGGTAGACCTCGCCGGCGCGGATCGCCTCGAGGCAGTCCACCACGGCACGTCTGTGCGCGCGTCGGTCGGGGGCGGCCCAGGTGAGGGGGATGCCGACCTCGTCGTCGTCGCCACCGTCGTCGCCAACGCCCTCGTCGTCACCGGCGCCCCCGGATGACGGCGGCCCGTACCGTCGGACCACCTCGTGCGGGTCGGGGGCGGTGCCGTCGCCCCGCCACCGGCCGTCCGGGTCGAGCGTGAGCATGCCCGTGGCCGTGCCGCGGACCGCCGCGGGCAGGAGGGGGGCGTCGCCCGCCACGTGGTCGGGGAAGGAGCGGAACCCGACGACGACGAGGTCGCCGTCCGCCGAGAAGACCTGCTCGGTCCGGGTCGGCCGTAGGTCCACGGACGGGATGATCACCGCCGGGGAGTCACGCCAGTCGCCGAGGAACGCCGCCGGGGGACCGATCCCGAGGGCCCGCGCCCGCACGTGGAGAGCGCGCAGGAGCGCCGGCACGGCGGGGGTGGAATCGGGCACCGTCCGATCGTGCCACCCCGGGGCGTCGAATCCACGCCAGGGCCCGATAAGCGTTTTAATATCTTGCGCTCACCTCGGATTGTTGACAGGGTTCGACGTATGCCAAAGTCACGAGAGAAAGCTTTCGACGCGTCGAATGACGGCCCAGAGGACCCTGTGCGCGGGCCCCGTCCGGGCGTCGACTTCACGGTCCTCGTGCCCACCACGATCATCGCGCTCATCGTGGTGATCTGGGGCTCGTTCTACACGAACTCGTTCGAGAACGCCGCCGGTGAGGCGTTCTCCGTCGTCGTGGACACGGTGGGATGGCTGTTCATCCTCGTCTCGACCACAGTCGTGGTCTACGCGATCTACCTGGCCCTGTCCCGGTTCGGCGGCATCCGCCTGGGCGGTGACGACGAGAAGCCGGAATTCTCCACGCGGTCGTGGATCGCCATGATGTTCGCCGCGGGTATGGGCATCGGGCTGATGTTCTACGGCGTGTCCGAGCCGCTCACCCACTTCCAGGAGCCGCCGCCGGGGCAGGAGCAGCAGTACGACGTGGCCATGGCCACGACGACGTTCCACTGGACCCTGCACCCGTGGTCGATGTACGCGATCGTCGGGCTCGCGCTCGCGTTGGCCGCCTACCGCTTCAAGCGCGGCCACCTCATCTCCCAGGCCTTCGTCCCGCTCATCGGCGAGAAGCGGGCCGCGGGGTGGATGGGGAGAGTCCTCGACATCGCGACCATCCTCGCGACGATCTTCGGCACCGCCGCCTCGCTCGGCCTGGGCGCCCTGCAGATCCGCGCCGGGCTCAACGAGACCGGCGCGGTCAGCGGTGGCGGCATCGCCCTGGTCGTGGGCGTCATCGTGGTCCTGGGCCTGGTGTTCCTCGCCTCGGCCGCCTCCGGGATCAGCCGCGGCATCCAGCTGCTGTCGAACATCAACCTCATCCTGGCCGTGTCGCTCGCGCTGTTCGTGGCGATCTTCTCCGGCGCCCTGTTCTTCATGCTCGACCTCATCCCCACCACGATCGGCACCTACTTCTCGAACTTCTTCGACATGGCCTCGCGCACCGCGGTGAGCGAGAACGGTGAGGCCGCCGAATGGCTCTCCGGGTGGACGGTCTTCTACTGGGCGTGGTGGATCTCCTGGTCGCCGTTCGTGGGCATGTTCCTGGCACGTATCAGCCGTGGGCGCACCGTGCGCGAGTTCATCATCGGCGTGGTCCTGATCCCCAGCACCCTGTCGGTGATCTGGTTCTCTATCTTCGGAGGCTTCGCGCTGTATCTCGAGGAGGCCGGACGCAGCGTCTTCGGCGACGGGTCACTCGAGCCGCAGCTGTTCAACCTGCTCCGCGAGCTGCCGCTCGCGCCCGTGCTCATGGTGGTGGCGATGGTCCTCATCGCCATCTTCTTCATCACCTCCGCGGACTCGGCGTCGATCGTCATGGGCGGAATGGCCCAGCGCGGCGTGGAGGAGCCGACCCGCTGGCTCGTCATGCTCATGGGATCGTTCACCGCCGCCGTGGCGATCATCATGTTGGTGGCCGGTGACGGTGGCGGCGACGCCCTGTCGAGCCTGCAGAACATGACGATCATCGCCGCCTCGCCGTTCGTACTGGTGCTGATCGCGCTGTGCGTGTCCATCCACAAATCGCTCTCGCGAGATCCCGCGGCCGAGGCGGCCTGACGCGACCCCGGGGGCGCGCCGGGCGTGCGGGTGTACGCCCGGCACGGCCCCCGCGGACGTGACCACTAGTCTGTAACCCATGGCGAAGACAGTCCTGACCGCGGTCGCATGGCCGTACGCGAACGGCCCCCGGCACATCGGACACGTCTCGGGGTTCGGGGTGCCGTCGGACGTCTTCTCGCGCTACCAGCGGATGGCAGGCAACGACGTCCTCATGATCTCGGGCACGGACGAGCACGGCACGCCGCTGCTCGTGCAGGCCGAGAAGGAGGGCGTGCCTGTCCAGGAGCTCGCGGACCGCTACAACCGGGTGATCGTGGACGATCTCGCCGGCCTGGGGCTGAGCTACGACCTGTTCACCCGCACCACCACGCGCAACCACTACGCGGTGGTGCAGGAACTGTTCCGGGGCCTGCACGCGAACGGCTACATGGTCGCCAAGACCACCACCGGTGCGGTGAGCCCGTCCACCGGGCGGACCCTGCCGGACCGCTACATCGAGGGCACCTGCCCCATCTGTGGTGACGACGGCGCCCGCGGGGACCAGTGCGACAACTGCGGCAACCAGCTCGACCCGGCGGACCTGAAGAACCCGGTCTCCAAGATCAACGGTGAGACGCCGAAGTTCATCGAGACCGAGCACTGGTTCCTCGACCTGCCCGCGCTCGCGGACTCGCTGGGGGACTGGCTCAAGGGGCGGAAGGACTGGCGACCCAACGTCCTCAAGTTCTCGCTCAACCTGCTCGAGGACCTGCGCCCGCGCGCCATGAGCCGCGACATCGACTGGGGGATCCCCATCCCGGTGGAGGGGTGGCAGGACCGCGGCGACAAGAAGCTCTACGTGTGGTTCGACGCCGTGGTCGGCTACCTGTCCGCTTCCATCGAGTGGGCGTGGCGTTCCGGGGAGCCCGAGGCGTGGCGGCGCTGGTGGACCGACCCCGAGGCCGTGTCCCACTACTTCATGGGCAAGGACAACATCACCTTCCACTCCCAGATCTGGCCGGCCGAGCTCATCGGCTACGACGGCCGGGGCGCCCACGGCGGCGAGCCCGGGGCGCTGGGCGCACTGAATCTGCCCACCGAGGTGGTCTCATCCGAGTTCCTCACCATGTCCGGGTCCAAGTTCTCGTCCTCGCGCGGCGTGGTGATCTACGTACGCGACTTCCTGGCCGAGTTCGGCCCCGACGCGCTGCGCTACTTCATCTCGGTCGCGGGCCCGGAGAACCACGACACCGACTTCACCTGGGACGAGTACGTGCGCCGCACCAACTCCGAGCTGGTCGGCGGCTGGGGCAACCTCGTCAACCGCACCGTGTCGATGGCACACAAGAACTTCGGCGAGATCCCGCGGCCCGGCACCCTGACCGACGTCGACGCCGAGCTGCTGCGCGAGGCGGAGTCGGCCTTCGCCACCGTCGGCGCGCACCTCGAGCGCTCGCGGTTCAAGGCCGGCGCCACCGAGGCCATGCGCATCGTCGGCGCCGCCAACCGCTACATCGCCGCCACTGAGCCGTGGAAGCTGGCCAAGGAGCCCGACCAGCGCGAGCGTCTGGGCACCGTCCTGCACACCGCGCTGCAGGTCGTCTCCGACGCCAACACGCTGCTCACCCCCTACCTGCCGTCCGCCGCGCAGCAGATCCACGGCGCGATCGGCGGGCAGGGCGTGTGGGCCGCCGCCCCGCAGGTGCACGAGGTCACCGACGACATGCCGGTCGAGCTCGTCGGGGTCGGGCTGCCCGACGCTGGCCGCAGCTACCCGGTGATCATGGGTGACTACGCCGCCGAGCAGGCGCGGTGGGCGCGCACCGAGATCACCCCGGGCACCCCGCTGGCCAAGCCCAGCCCGCTGTTCGCCAAGGTCGACCCCGAGTTGGCCGAGACCGGGCCGAGCTGGGCGCCGATCCAGCAGGAGGACTGAGGCGACCGTATGGGTAAGCGCAAGCCCCGCCCCACTCCCGTCCTGCCCGAGTCGCTACCCGGGCTCGTCGACGCACACACGCACCTCTACTCCTGCGGTCACCGCACCGCCGACGAGGTGCGCGCCGCCGCCGACCGCGCCGCACTCGCCGGGGTCGCGGCCCTGGTCACGGTGGGCGACGACCTCGCCGAGTCCGAGGCCGTCGTGGCCGCCGCCGAAGCCGACGAGCGGGTGTACGCAGCCGTGGCCGTGCACCCCACCCGAGCCGCCGAGATCACCGACCCCGAGCGCGGCGAGCAGGTGCGGGCGCGCCTGCGCGAACTCGCCGCCCATCCGCGGGTCGTCGCGGTGGGGGAGACCGGCCTCGACCACTACTGGGTGGGGAAGATGGACGGCTGCGCCGACCCGGCCGAGCAGGAGGAGTCGCTGCGCTGGCACGCCGGGCTCGCCGCCGAGCTGGGCAAATGCCTGATGATCCACAATCGCGAGGCCGATGACGACCTGCTGCGTGTGCTCGCGGAGGTCGCCGGCCCGGGCTCGGGCATCCCGCACGTGATGCTCCACTGCTTCTCCTCGCCGCTGGAGGTCGCCGAGGAGGCCCTGGACCGCGGCTACGTGCTGTCGTTCACCGGCAACGTCACCTTCAAGGCCAACGACCACCTGCGCGAGGCGGCCCGCCTGGCCCCGGCCGGGCAACTGCTCGTGGAGACCGACGCCCCGTACATGGCTCCCGAGCCGTTCCGGGGCGCCCGCAACGAGCCCGGTCTGGTGGGCTACACGGCGCGGGCGATCGCCGAGGTCCGGGGGCAGACGCCCGAGGACCTCGCGGCAGAGGTCGCCGACACCGCCCGCGCCGTGTTCGGCCTGACCGTCTGACGGGCGGGCCCGCCCGGGCCGACGACCGGTGTGGCGCGTGGTACTCGTGAGGGCTGAGTGGCGAATGTAACGAAACGTGACCTGAATACCTCGTCGTCGTCGACTCGTTCCCGCATGTCACGAGGGTCACGTTGCCCCGGCGCTGTCCGCTCGTTACGCTATCGTGATGAAACGCGAACGGCTGTACGGCAGTTCGCGGAGCTACCCGAGGAGAGAACCGACAAGTGGTTGACGACGCACGGACCGACACCCCCACGGGCGCCCGACCCACCGCGACCCGGGGCATGCTCGCCCCCGTCAAGCGACTCCACGAGTCCCGCTCCACCATGCTGCGGCTGTCCGTCGCCGGGATGCTCACCACCCTCGTGGTGGGTGGGGTGGCGGCGCTCGACCAGCGCACGCAGTACACCCTCGAGGTCGACGGCGAGCAGGTCGAACTGGTCACCTTCAGCTCCGACGTGCGCGCCGCGCTCGCCGACGCCGGCTACAGCGTCGACGACCGGGACGTGGTGATCGCGCCCGGCGACAGCATCGACGACGGCGACACCGTCACCCTGCTGCGCGCCCGGCCCGTCACCGTCGAGGTCGACGGTCGCAGCGAGCAGGTCTGGACCACCGCCACCACCGTCGCCGACCTCGTGGCCGAGCGCGACGACGTCCCTCCCCGCAGCTACGTCAGCCCGCGCATCGACGCGGACGTCCCGCTCGACGGCACCACCGTCTCCGTGGTGACCCCGCGCGAGGCGCTGCTGTCCGACCACGGCGGCCCCGCCACCCCGATGGCCTCACCCGGTGAGACGGTCGGGCAGTTCCTCGAGCGCGCCGGCATCACCCTCGGCCCGCTGGACACTGTCACCCCGGCCCCGGACGCCCCCGTCGAGCCCGGCACCGAGGTCACCATCACCCGCGTGGCCGTCGCCGAGGAGACCGCGGTCGAGCAGTTCGAGGCCCCCGAACAGACCACCGAGGACCCCGAGGCCACCGAGGGCGAGCGCACGGTCGTCGATCCCGGTGCCCCCGGCGAGCGCGAGGTCGTCTACACGATCACCCGCGTCAACGGTGTCGAGACCGAGCGCGCCCGCGGCGCGGAGAAGGTCCTCACCGAGGCCCGCCCCGCCGTCGTCCGCGTGGGCACCAAGCCCAAGCCCGCCGCGCCGGCCGTCTCGAACGGCGGCGTGTGGGACTCGATCGCCCAGTGCGAGTCGGGCGGCAACTGGAGCATCAACACCGGCAACGGGTACTCCGGCGGACTGCAGTTCGCCGCCGGCACCTGGACCGGCCACGGCGGCGGCCAGTACGCGCCCAGCGCGCACCTCGCCACGCGTGAACAGCAGATCGCGATCGCCGAGAAGGTCCGGGCCTCGCAGGGCTGGGGCGCCTGGCCCGCCTGCACCTCCAAGCTGGGTCTGCGCTGACCGGCCCGGACGCGACCTTCCGCGGGCAGGCCGACCCACTCGGCCCGCAGGAGGTGCGCGCGCTCGCGGAGGAACTGGGCATCAAGCCCACCAAGACCCTCGGACAGAACTTCGTTCACGACGCCAACACGGTCCGCAAGATCGTCACCGCCTCCGGCGTGGGCCGCGACGACACGGTCATCGAGGTCGGGCCCGGCCTCGGGTCGCTGACGCTGCCGCTCCTCGACGCCGCCGGCCACGTGGTGGCCGTGGAGATCGACCCCGTGCTGGCAGGGCGCCTGCCCCGGACCGTCGCCGAGCGGGCCCCGCAGCTCGCCGACGCACTGACCGTCGTGGGCGCCGACGCGCTCGCGGTCTCCGGCGCCGACCTGGGCGGCCCGGGGATCCCGCCGCCGACCGCCCTGGTGGCCAACCTGCCCTACAACGTCTCGGTGCCCGTGCTCCTGCACATGCTCGCCGAGGTGCCGACCCTGCGGACCGCGCTGGTGATGGTGCAGCTCGAGGTGGCCGACCGCCTGGCCGCCGCCCCCGGCTCGCGCGTCTACGGGGTGCCCAGCGTCAAGGCCGGGTTCTTCGGCACCGTCCGCCGGACCGGCACCGTCGGCCGCAACGTCTTCTGGCCCGTCCCCAACGTCGAGTCGGGCCTGGTGCGGATCGACGCCTACCCCGAGGCCCCGTGGGACCTGGGCGAGGCACACCGGAAGCGGGTGTTCGCGGTGGCCGACGCCGCGTTCGCCCAGCGTCGCAAGACCCTGCGCGCCGCCCTGTCCGGGTGGGCGGGCTCCGGCGCGAACGCCGAACTCGCGCTGACCGAGGCCGACGTCGACCCCAAGGCCCGCGGTGAACAACTCACCACCGCCGACTTCGTCCGGATCGCCGAGGCGGCGGTGCGGCTCGGGATCGGACCGGCGCACCGGGAGCCGTAGGCTGGTGGTCATGCCCCGCGACGCCTCCACCCCCGCCGGCGCGCGCGCCGTGACGGCCGTCGCCCCCGCCAAGATCAACCTCCACCTCGGCGTCGGTGACGTCCGCGGCGACGGTTACCACGACCTGCTCACCGTGTACCGGGCCGTGGACCTGTGGGAGCGGGTCACCGTGTCGCTGGACGACGCCGACGACGACAGCGAGGTCGTCGTCACCGGGCCCGGGGCCCCGCAGGTGCCGACCGATCGGACCAATCTCGCCGCCCGGGCCGTCGACCTGCTCCGCGAGGAGGCGGGATCGGACGCCCGGATCGCCATCCGGATCCACAAGGGCGTCCCCGTGGCCGGCGGGATGGCCGGCGGCAGCGCGGACGCCGCCGCCGCGCTCGTGGCCACGGACCGGCTGCTCGGTCTGGGACTCGGCCGGGCGGCGCTGGAGGAGCGGGCCGCGAGGCTGGGCAGCGACGTGCCCTTCTGCATCCGCGGCGGCACGGCGCTGGGTACCGGGCGCGGCGAGAAGCTCGCGACGCTGCTGCACGCCCGTGCCGAGCAGCACATCGTGGTGGCCCTGGCCGACGGGGGACTGTCCACCCCGACGGTGTTCGCCGAGCTCGACCGGCTGCGCGCCGAGCGCGACCCTGCTGATCCCGGGCGCGGCCTACCGCGCGCGGGCGGGGTCGACCCGCTCGTGGCGGCCCTCGCCGGCGACGATCCCGCCGCCGTGGCCGGGCTGCTCGCCAACGACATGGAGGCCGCCGCGCTCTCGCTCATGCCCGCCCTCCGCCGGACCCTGCGCGTCGGCCGGGAGGCCGGGGCCCTGCACGGCATGGTCTCCGGCTCCGGCCCCACCTGCCTGTTCTTCTGCACCGACCGTGACCACGCGATCGCCGTCGCCGCCGAGATCAGCGAGCACGGCGTCGCCCGCGAGGTCCGCGTGACCCGCGGCCCGGTCGGCGGTGCGCACATCGTCGACGACCCCACAGGAAAGTAGAGATGGCCCCCACCAACCTCATCAACCTCGAGCAGTGCTCGGTCTCCTTCGGGATCCGGCAGGTGCTCGACAACGTCTCACTGGGCGTCAACGCCGGCGACCGCATCGGCGTCGTCGGCCTCAACGGGGGCGGCAAGACCACCCTGCTGGAGATCCTCACCGGCGTGGCCGAGCCCGACTCCGGGCGCGTCTCGCAGGTCAGCGGTCTGCGGATCGCCGTGGTCACGCAGCGCACGGAGCTCGCCGCCGACACCGTGGGCCAGGCCGTGGTCGGCAGGCTCGGCCTCGCGGTCCACGAGTGGGCCGGTGACGCCCGCGTCCGCGCGGTGCTCGACGGCATCGGGATCCACGACCTGGGACTGGACACGCCCGTCGCGGATCTGTCCGGCGGTGAGCGGCGCCGGGTGTCGCTCGCCGCGGCCCTCGTGCAGGATTTGGACCTGCTCGTGTTGGACGAGCCGACCAACCATCTCGACGTCGAGGGGGTCCAGTGGTTGGCGGACCACCTCGTCGCGCGATCGAGTGCGCTCGTCGTCGTCACCCACGACCGGTGGTTCCTCGACACGATCGCCACCCACACCTGGGAGGTGGTCGACGGCCACGTCGAGCAGTACGAGGGTGGCTACAACGACTGGGTGTTCGCGCGCGCCGAGCGCGACCGCCAGGCCGCGGCCACCGAGTCGCGTCGTCAGAACCTCATGCGCAAAGAACTCGCGTGGCTGCGCCGCGGCGCCCCCGCGCGGACGTCCAAGCCGCGCTATCGCATCGAGGCGGCGGAGGCGCTGATCAAGGACGTGCCGCCGCCCCGCGACTCACTACAACTGTCGAGCTTCGCCGCGCGGCGCCTCGGCAAGGTCGTGATCGAGCTGGAGGACGTGCGCCTCGACGCCCCCGACGGCCGCACCCTCGTCGACGACCTCACCTGGCGACTGGCCCCCGGCGAGCGAGTGGGCCTCGTCGGCGTCAACGGTTCCGGCAAGACCACGCTCCTGCGGGCGCTCGCCGGTGAGGCCCCTCTCGCCGCGGGCAGCCGCAAGGAGGGCAAGACCATCCGGATCGGGTGGTTGCGGCAGGAACTCGACGACCTGCCGCTGGACCAGCGGGTGCTCGAGGCGATCGAGGACGTCGCCGCCCGGGTGGCATTCGGCAAGGACGAGCTCACCGCCTCCCAGCTGGCCGAGCGGCTGGGCTTTTCGCCGGCCCGTCAGCGCACGCCCGTCGGCGACCTGTCCGGCGGCGAGCGACGGCGCCTGCAGCTCACGCGCGTGCTCATGGCCGAGCCCAACGTCCTGCTGCTCGACGAGCCCACCAACGACCTCGACATCGACACGCTGCGTCAACTCGAGGACCTGCTCGACGGCTGGCCCGGCACGATGGTCGTCATCTCGCACGACCGCTACCTCGTCGAGCGCATCTGTGACTCGGTGTGGGCGCTGTTCGGCGACGGCCAGCTCACCAACCTCCCGCGCGGCATCGACGAATACCTCGAGCGCCGTCGCGTCGCCGGGGCGGCTGGCGACTCGGGCAAGGTGTCGCGCTCCACGCCGCGCGCCGCGTCTGCTTCGGCTGGCGGCTCTGGGGCCGGTGCCGCGGGTGGTAGTGCCACGGCTCCCGCCCTCTCCGCCGCCGAGGAGCGGGCACTCACCAAGGAGATGTCGAAGATCGAGCGGCAGATGGGCAAGCTCGACAAGCGCGAGGCCGAGCTCCACAAGGCCATGGCCGATGTCTCGGCAGGGGCGATGGACACCGAGAAGCTGGCCGCCCTGGACCGCGAGCTCAAGGACGTCTCCGTGGAGAAGGACACGCTCGAGGAGCGCTGGATGGAACTGGGCGAGCAAATCGAGGGTTGAGGCGCCCGGCCGGCCGACCTAGGCAGCCGACTGCGACCCCGGTTCGCGCTCTGCAGCGTGGAGTCGCTGTTCCGCCTGAGCGCGCAGGTACCTCCGTTCGGAGGCGCGACGGTGCCGGGTGTGCGGTTGGCGCTGCGATCCGGGTATGCCGTCTCCGGTTCTGCCGGCTTCGGCGGCCTCCTTCTGTAGCCGGGAGCGTTCGGGGTGTCGCGGTGCGCCGAACTCCGCCAATGGGCCGGTGGGGGTGGTGATGACGCGTGTCCCGGGGTCCTTGTCGGGATGGTTCGGACCATGTATCCACACGTAGTCCTCGTCAGTGCTCCGGTAGTAGGCCCAGATGCCATCGGTCTTGAGGCGATGGTGGGTGCGGCAGATGCTGCCGAGGTCGTCGCTGGTGGTGTATCCGCCGCGTTGGGGATCGTCGTGGTCGAAGGGGATGATGTGGTCGAGGTCCGTCTTGTCCGCCGGGGTCTGGCAGCCGGGGAAAACGCAGGTGCCGTCGCGACCCCGACAGAAGCGGGCCAGTGCCTCCGAGGGGTTGTACCGGCGGGAGGCCTCACTGTCCGGGTCCGCGAGCGTGTCGATCGCGTCGAGTCTGCGCCTGGCGAATCGCTGCAGTTCATCGGACGTGAAGCGACTGACGGGGCCGTAACCTGCCACGAACAGGCCCCGGAAGTCCGCGTCCCCGTCGTCGTAGGCGTGGATCACGACCCGGCGGGCCGCGGCCATCGCGTCCGGGTCCGTGGGGTGGTCTCCGTCGGGTGCGGGCAGACAGGTCCAGCCGCGGCTCAGGGCGAGGAGGCCGGCGGCCCTGAGTTGCCCGATCGACCGGGGGTCGTCTGTTGCGGCGGTGCGGACCAGGGCTTCGATCCGCTCGGTGATCTCCAGGCCGTCGACGGCTGAGAGGGTCGCGGTGAGCAGCGCGAGATCGCCGGTGACCGGCGTCATCTTCACGTTCTGCTCTCGCCGAGCCTGTTGTGCGCGGGCGTCCGCTCCCACGGGGTCGCAGCTCGCGACGTGCTTGCTGAGCATCTTGCGCAGTGGCCCGATCCTGGGAGGGTGGGTTCGGCGCCTCGTCGGTGCGAGTCCCTCGCTGATGCGGCGGTCGAGTTCCGGCATGAGACGGTCCTCCACCAGGGCGGTCTCCTCGGCGATGGCGTGGGCCGCGTCGACTCCGATCCACCCAGTCGTCAGCAGTGTCGCGGTGAGAGGCAGCCGCTCGGTCAGTTCTATGGCGGTGGCCACCAGCCGAAATGCCCCGCGGCGGGACAAAGCCATCGAGGCGCTCACCATGGTCGCCGCCGTGTCCAGGGGATCGCGTCGCTGGTCGTTCTGGGTTGACCTGGATACGCAGTCGTACGCATAGGCCACAGTGCGGCCTTCGGCAGCGTTGATCGCCCGCTGCGCGAGATAGCCGCGTCGCTGTCCGGGGTCCCATCGGCTGAAGGCCTCAGGGACGACGACGTCGGTGGCGGGGGTAGGCACCGTCGTGAATCCCGGCGGGGTCACGAACGGCGAGTGGGCGGTGTCTGTTGGGCTCATGGTTCGACTGTATGTTCGAGGTACGACATGGTCGGAAGAAGTGGCTGTCACGGCCGTGACCTGCGGTGCCCTGGATGCCCCGTTCAGGGCGGCGCAGGTCAGACGGCACTGCGGTTCAGACGGCACTGCGGTTCAGACGGAGGCGTGGACGGCAGCCAGAAGTGCGTCGGCGTAGGTGAGGCATGGCGGTACGGCGTGCCACCGCGCCCGGGCGCTCTATGGATACCGCCAGGCCGTGGGCCCGGGCGGCGTCTGCAGCCTCGTGACCTGCGGTGCCCTGGATGCCCCGTCCAGGGCACCGCAGGTCGGACGGCACCGCGGTTCAGACGGTGGCGTGGATCGCGGCCAGCAGGGCGCCGGGATCTGTGAGATCCGGCAGGACGCCGTGGGCGCCGGCGGCGCGGAGGTCGTCGGCGGAAACCCTGCCGGTGGCGACAGCCACGCAGACGGCACCCGCGGCGCGCGCCCCGCGGACATCGTGCACGTGATCGCCCACGACCACCGACCGCCCGGGGGTCACGTCCACACCGCGGGCCCGGGCGGCGGCGAGGGCGTCGCGGACGAGGTGGGCGCGGTCCGCGTGGTGATCACCGAACGCGCCGAGTCCGGGATCGGGCAGCCCGTCGAAGCCACAGAGCCGCAGCTTGAGCAGCGCCGTCCGCCGCATGTTGCCCGTGACGATCCCCTGGTGCAGTCGCGGGTCCGCGGCCAGGGCGGCGACAGCTTCGTGGGCGCCGGGCAGGGGACCGCCACCTCCGGCCAGGAGATCGTCCCCGAACGTTTCGCAGCGCCGGGCCACGGCGTCCATGAGGGAATGGACCACCTCGTCGTCGTCGACACCTATCCCGTTGATCTCGAGCAGATCGGTGAGGATCGCGCGGTCGGTCCGTCCGGCGAAGGACACGCCCATGACGGGGTCGCGGCCGAGGAGGTCGGCGAGCGCCGGGGTGATCATGCGGGTCCCGAAGCCGGCGGGGTCGAGGAGGGTGAGGTCGAGGTCCCACAGGACGAGTACGTCGCTCACGTCCCGAACGTCTCCAGCAGCGGCGCCAGCCAGGTGGTGAGGAAGGTGCGGAGGTCGTCGTCGGAGCGGGCCTCGGGCGAGTCCAGGCACAGCACCGACCAGCCCACGTGCACGCCCACCTCAAGGGGCGTCGTCGCGGCGTCGAGCACATCGGTGAACGCGCCGGTGAGCATGGTGAGTCGCTCGGAGACGGCCTGCGAGACCAGGTCCTCGCGGCTGCCGAAGATGGAGTAGACGGTCTGGCGGCTGACCTCGGCCCGCTTGGCGACCGCGGCGATCGTGACGCCCCCGAAACCGGCGCGCCCGATGACGGCTCGGGTGGCGTCGAGGATGGAGTCGCGGGAGCGCACCCCGCCAGTATCCCGGACGCCGCCGGACGCCGTGCCTAAAAGACGGCGCCCCTAGAATACAGCGCCCACGTCCTGCCGCACGATCCTGTCCAGCGGGCGCTCGGCGATCGCGGCGATGGTCAGCGACGGGTTGCACGCGGCGGTCGTGCCGGGGATGAGCGCGCCGTCGACGACGTACAGCCCGCGCTGGCCCGGGACGCGGCCGTCGAGGTCGCAGACCTGTCCCATGACGGCGCCGCCGAGCGGGTGCCAGGTGGAGTTGAGCATGCGGTTGGTGTCCGTGAGGTGGTCGGTCGGGCCGGCGATGTCGCGTGCGGTGCGGTCGACGTGGGTGAGGATGTTGGAGCCGCCGCCGGCCGGCCATCGGATGATCCCGCGGTCCTGCGCGGAGTCGTAGACGACCCGACCGCGGTCGGCGCTGACGCCGTAGCCAACCATCACCGTGGTGTGGGGGTCCGGTCCGAACGGCGGGAGCGAGGCCTGGATGACGGTGTGGGCGGTGGCGGGGTCGGACCAGTTGAGACTGCCGTAGACCACGGGCCCGCCCTGGACGGCGCCGAACCCGGCGGTGGGGTCGGTCCACAGGTAGATGCGGTCGGCGTTGGAGCCCCAGCCGCTGCCGACGGCGTCGGGCAGGTCGGTGACGGCGTCGGTGGCGGCGGCGCGGGTGAGCAGGGTGGAGGTGCCCACCGAGCCGGCGGCCATGATCAGTGCCGGGGCCCGCATCGACAGCGTCCGGACGAGCCGTCCGGCGGTGTCGAGGACCTCCACGTCCAGCTCCCAGCGGCCGTCGGGAGGCGGCGCATCGCGCGCACATCGTGCAGAGGCCGGACGTCGACCAGGCCCGTGGCCTCGGCGCGGGCGAGTTAGGTGACGTCGACGGAGTGTTTGCCACCGTTGTTGACCCCCAGGGAGCTGTCGCCGTTGGTGTAGGACGGGCGCATCTCGCCGCGCAGTTCCGCCAGGGCGTAGTCCCAGTCCATCGGCATGGGGATCTTGCGCAGGGGCAGCCCGGCGTCGCGGACGCGCTGGGCGAAAACGCGGGAGGCGGCGTACCGGGGCGCGGCGACGAGCTCGTCGGGGGCCTCGGCGAGGCGCAGCATCCGGGAGACGCGTGGGTAGTACTCGCGCTCCATCTCGCGCCAGTCGATCGCGCCGGGGGACCACGTGTGGAACAGCTCCTCGGTGGGTTGTAGTGCCATGCCCTGGTAGATGAGGGAGCCGCCGCCGACGCCGGTGGCGCAGACGGACGTCATGTTCTCGCCGACGGACGCCTCGAGCAGGCCGGTGTGGCGCGGGAGGTCCACGGGGCGGCCGAACACCTCGGCCGGCGGGCGGAACCACGGGGCGCGCTCGTCGGGGGAGGTGGCGCTGGGGAAGGTGGTGGAGCCCGGTCCGGTGGGCCAGCGACGGCCTCGTTCGACGACGACGACACCCGCCTCAGCGAGACGAAGCGCTGAGATGCCGCCGCCGAATCCGCTCCCGACCACGATGCACCGGTGGTCCTGCGCATCGTGGGGGATCCGTCCGGGTGCGGGGGAGTCGGTCGCGGCGCCGGCGGAGTCGCTCGGCCGGGCGGCAGCCGCGGGGTCGGTGGCCAGGGCGGCGACCCCGGCGGCGGCGACGGTGCCGAGGAAGCCCCGGCGGGAGATGTGCCGCATGGGCGTGAAACTAGACAGTGTTGACGAAAACTGTCAATATCGTCGTCCCGGTCGAGGAGGCCGGGTCGGGTCCGTAGGCTCAGGCCATGAGCAGCAAGAAACCCTCCGGCAAGAGCGGCAGCAAGAGCGCGTCCAAGAGCGGTGCCAAGAGCGGTGCGAAGAAGAAGGACCTCCTGCCCAGCGGTCTGGAGAAGCTGCCGAAGAAGGCCTACGAGGCCGAGCTCGAGCGGCTGCAGGCGGAGCTGGTCGAGATGCAGGCCTGGCTCCGGGAGACCGGCAACCGGATGGTGGTGGTCTTCGAGGGGCGCGACGCCGCGGGCAAGGGCTCGGCCATCAAGCGGATCACGCAGTACCTCAACCCGAGGCACGCCCGGATCGTGGCATTGCCCGCCCCGACGGAGGTGCACAAGACGCAGTGGTACTTCCAGCGCTACATCGAGCACCTGCCGGCGGCCGGGGAGATCGTGATCTTCGACCGGTCCTGGTACAACCGGGCCGGGGTGGAGCGGGTGATGGGTTTCTGCACACCCGACGAGTACCGGCGGTTCCTGCACCAGGCTCCGATCTTCGAGCGGCTGCTGGTGGAGGACGGGATCATGCTCCGCAAGTACTGGTTCTCCGTGTCCGACGAGGAGCAGGAGCGCCGGTTCCGGTCGCGCCATGACGACCCGATGCGCCGCTGGAAGCTCTCGCCGATGGACCTGGAGTCCATCACCCGGTGGGAGGACTACAGCCGGGCCAAGGACGAGATGTTCGTCCACACCGACATCCCCGAGGCGCCGTGGTTCACGGTCGAGTCCGAGGACAAGAAGCGCTCGCGGATCAACGTCATCTCGCACCTGCTGTCGACCGTGCCGTGGGAGAAGCTCGACCCGCCGGAGCTGGAGATCCCCGAGCGGCCGAAGGGTGCGGACTCGAGCTACGACCGCCCGCCGCGCGAGGAGTTCAGGTACGTGCCGGACGTGGCCTCGCAGTTGTTGGAGGGCTGAGGCGGCGGGCCCGCATCGGGGGCAGTGAAGTAGGAATTCCTAGTATCCGTGCGACGGTCGGTGGGCGGCCTGACACTATGGGGTCATGAGCGAATTCGTCAGCAGCCGGCGTGATGGCCGGATACAGCACATCGTCCTGGACCGCCCCAAGGCCCTGAACTCGCTGGACCTGTCCATGTGCCGGGCCCTGCACACGGCGCTGGACCAGGCGTCCAAGGACGAGGACGTCGAGGCCGTCGTCACCACCAGCACCTCGGAGAAGGCGTTCTGTGCGGGTGGCGACATCCGCGCGCTGCGCGACGCCGCGGCGGCCGGTGAGCACGAGAGGAACCACGAGTTCTTCTCCGAGGAGTACGCGATGGATCTGGCGTACCACACGCACCGCGTCCCCACGGTCGCCGTGATCCACGGGGTGGCCATGGGCGGAGGCCTGGGAGTCTCGATCAACGGTTCGCACCGCGTGGTGACCAAGAAGGTCATGATGGCCATGCCGGAGACGGCGATCGGCTTCATCCCGGACGTCGGCGCCAGCCACTTCCTTCCGCGCCTGTGCGGCGGCGGCGCACGCGGCCTGGCCGTGGCGATCTACCTGGGCACGACGGGCGTGCGGATGAACTCCGCCGACGCCCTCTTCACCGGCCTGGCCACCCACCTGATCGACGACGACGAGCGCAACGCCTTCGTCGACGCCGTCGCTGCCATCGGCTTGGCCGACGCGCTGAAGAGGTTCGGTCTCGAGCGCGCCGAGGCGGGGGAGTCCGCCGTCGAGGCCCGTATCGAGCGCATCGAGGACGTCTTCTCCCGCGACACCGCGCAGGAGATGATCGCGGCGCTGGAGTCCGGTGAGCAGGACGAGTGGGCCACGTCCACTCTCGAGATGTTGCGGTCGCACTGCCCCACGTCGATCGTCGCCACCATCGAGCTGCTGCGCGCCGGGGCGAAGGCGGAGGACCTGCGGGAGTGCCTGGACAACGAGCTGGCCCTGGGCGCCTGGATCACCGCCCGCCCGGACTTCGTCGAGGGCGTGCGGGCCGTCGTGATCGACAAGGACCGCAACCCCACCTGGGATCCGGCGGATCTCGATTCGGTGGACGTCGACGCCATCCGTTCGGCGCTCGCCGGGAGCTGAGCGGTTTCTCCGCGGACTGATCGGGATACGCTGAGCGGCGTCCGGCGCACGGGGCGCCACTCGTGAGGAGCGTCATGACTAGCAGCGGAGACAACGTGGGCCCTCCGGCGGCGCCGACGCCGGAGGCGCTCGCCCCCCACGAGGAACCCAAGGGCTGGGGCATCGCCGGCGTCACGGCGGTGTCCCTCGCGGCCCTGTTCGTGGTGGTGTGGGGACTGTCCGAACATGCGAGTCTGCTGATGCCGGCGTTTCTGGCGCTGAACCTGGTCATCGCCGCCCAGCCCCTGCAGCGGCTGCTGCAGCGGGCCGGGCTGCCCCGCTGGGGGGCGATGATCATCGTCCTGCTGGTGCTCTACCTGCTGCTGGCCGCGCTGGTCGGGATGCTGGTGTGGGCATTGTGGGTCGCAGCCGAGGAGATCCCGCAGTACCAGGACAAGTTCATCGAGCTGTACGAGCAGACGATCGCGTTCCTCGGCACTTTCGGCGTGAGCGAGGATCAGGTCACCTCGAGCCTCCAGGGCGTGGACCCCACCACGATCGTCGGTACCCTGCAGAACGTCGCCGGTCAGTTGTCCTCGGCCGGCGGTCAGCTCACCGTCCTGGTCATCGCGCTGACGTTCCTCGTGTTCGACGTCCCCGGCATCACGAGGCGTCGCGCGGTGATCGCCCGGCAGCGGCCCCGGCTCGCCGACGCCCTCGGGTCGTTCACCGACGGCGTGAAGTCGTACTGGATCGTTTCCACGGTCTTCGGTCTCCTCGTGGCGGTGATCGACACGGTGGCACTGATGATCCTCGGCGTGCCGCTGGCGCTGGTGTGGGGCGTGCTGGCGTTCGTCACCAACTACATCCCCAACATCGGCTTCGTGCTGGGGCTGGTGCCGCCGGCATTGTTCGCGCTGCTCACCGGGGGGCCGGTCGAGGCCATCTGGGTGGTGGTGATCTACAGCGTCGTCAACCTGGTCATGCAGAGCTTCATCCAGCCCAAGTTCACGGGCGACGCGGTGGGGCTGACCCCCACGGTGACGTTCCTGTCACTGGTGTTCTGGTCGGCGATCGCCGGGGCGCTGGGCGCCATCCTCGCCGTCCCGCTGACGTTGGCGGTCAAGGCGTTCCTCGTGGACGCTGATCCCCGGATGGCCTGGTTCTCCACGTTCCTCACGACCCCGGACGCGGACGCCAAGCGGGACCGGCGGCGCGCGGCGCGGCTGGAGGCGGCCCACGAGGGGTAGGTCCCGCCGGCGTCGGCACCAGCCGGTGGACCCTGGCGGCCCCGCGGTCAGTCGCCCGTCTCGTCCTCTCCGACGCGGGTGAAGGTGCCCAGGCCGTTGCCGTCGAGGAGCTCCACCGTCACCGTATCGCCGTCGAAGGTGACGCTGCCGCGGGAGCCGGGCGGCCAGTTCTCACCGACCGGACTCACGGCGAAGGTGTCGCCGTCCCAGTGTTCGAGCGGCCAGACCTGCGGTCCCGGGCCCACGTCCAGCGCGAGTGCGGGGCCGGCGTCCGGCGGATCGTCCGGATCCCCGTCCGATCCCCGGTCAGGCTGTGAGGCGACGCGGCGGATCTCGATCTCGCCGAAGTAGTCGTTGCGGTAGACGCCCACCAGCTCGTCCGCCGGGCGCGGCGGTGCGGGGGCGGAGGGTTGCCGAGTGGAGACCAGGTCGCCGACGGGGGCCAGCAGTGGGCCGAACGCCTCGCCGTACAGCTCCCGCCACTTCAGGGTGGGGTCGCCGAACTGCGCGTAGTCCGCGAAGCGCGAATTGATCGTCTCGGCCACCCCGACGGGCGAGGCGTTGGTCAGGGTGATGATGCCGAGGTCCAGCGACGGCATCATGAGCATCGCAGTTCCGGCGCCGAGCGCGAACGCCCCGGAGTGACTCCACTCGACGCGGCCGGAGGAGCTGGTGGAGATGTTGAACCCGTAGCCGTAGGTCCCGGTCCGGTCCGCCGCGGACTGCGGGGGTGAGGACACGGCCTGCGGGGTCAGAGCCTGTCGGAGTGCGTCGGAGGGGACGACCTGCGAGCCGCCGGGCCCGGCGCCGTCGGCGAGCACCATCGACATCCACCGCGCCATGTCCGTGACCGACGAGCTCAGGCCCCCGCGGGGGCCTGGGCGTCCGGGTCACGCGCGGGATCGGCCGGGACCCAGTCGCCGGACGACTCGCCCGACTCGTCGGCAGCAGCGCGGACGTGGCCGACGACGCGGTTGTGGCGGTCGAGCAGGTCCTCGTAGGAGTAGGAGGTGTCGTCCATGTCGAGGGGGTCGAAGAGCCGCTCGCGGGCCAGCTCGGGCCAGGGGGTGCCGGCCGCGACGGCCACGGCTTCGGCTCCGGCGGTGAGCCCGAAGTTGGTGTACGCGTACGAGGCGCGGAACGGCTCCAGCGGCAGGTGGCGCAGCCCGTGCAGGATCGCCGGGCGGTCGTACCCGAGGTCCTCGATATCGTCGCCTGCGTGCTCGGGCAACCCGGAGCGGTGCGCGAACAGGTCGCCCACCGTCACGTCGGCGGTCACGCCCGGATCGGACAGGGCGAACCACGGGAGGTGCTCGCGCACGGGAGTCGACCAGTCGATCTCGCTCTCGGCGGTCTCCGCGGCCACGACGGTGGCGCTGACCGGCTTGGAGACCGACGCCATGGGGAAGACCGTCCGCGCGTCCACCTCCTCGCCGGTCTCGGTGCTGCGCACGCCGAACCCCTCGGCCAACGCCACCTCGCCACCGTGCACCACCGCCACTGCGACGCCCGGGATGCCCGAGGCCTCGAGCTCCTCCTCGACGATGTCGGTCACCTTGCCGATCGCGTACTCGACCCGGTCGTCCGAGACCTCCAGTCCGGAGTAGGCCGCGGGACTCTGGCCGGGCTCCGGGTCGGGGACCGGGGTGCCGCACGCCGAGGCGGACATGGCCACGGTGAGCCCGAGCGCCGCTGCTCCGGCGATCCGCGGGCGGCGCGAGCGACGGGGAGGGGACGGGTCCGGGGTCATTGCCTCAGGTTAGTCGTCCGGCGCCGCGAATCGCCGCAACAGCGCAGGACGAGCCGGTGGTCAGCGCGCCCGTTCCCAGTTGGCGGTCCACGCCTCGGCGCCGCCCATGAGCTGACGCTCCAGCTCGGCCCGGTCGGGCCCGGCGCGGTGCAGCACGTCGGCGGCCCAATCGGCGTAGAGGCCGTACTGGGCGACCCCGTCGGTGTTGAGGTCGTACTCGCGGTCACCGAACCGCCACCGGTCCATCACCTCGCCGCTGGGCGCGGTGAACGGGTACACGAGCGGGTCGCTCGCCGCGCTCGGCCGGGGCTCGGCGAGGGCGGCCAGGCCGTTGACGTCGGAGCCGAAGCCGTAGCCGGTGAACGGCCGGGCGGCGCCGGCGGTGTTCGTGCGCCACTGCTCGAGGAAGCCGGTCTCGAAGTTCTCGGTGGCCTCGGCGGGCCAGGCGAACGCGGCCACGAACCCGCCCTGCTCGTGGACCCGGCGAGTGTTGCCCTGCGTGGCCCAGGCGTGGTCCACGACCAGGCCTGTGTACCCCGCCTCAGCGGCGATGTCGAGGGTGCGGTGGGCGGTCTCGACGCCCATGTGGTCGATGTTGATCACCATGCCGCGGGCCATCATCCCGCGGATCGCGTGCTCGCCCAGCGGCGTCAGCCCGCGCACGTTGCACAGCGGAGCCTCGGGGTAGACGGGCAGTGCCGCGCCCGCCGGGGCGTCCGAGGAGGCCACCGCCAGGCCGTCGGCGACGGGCGTGGAGGCCAGGGGTTGGGCGTGGTCGGCGTCGGGACCGGTGCACGGCTCGGTCTCCCAGAACCGCTGGGTGCCCAGTTTGTTGCCGATGTTGACCGCGAGGCCGGCCAGTTCCTCGTCCATGCGGGCGCCACCGAGGGCGTTGTCGAACTTGTGTACCGGGAACACGGTCGACACGCCCCACGAGGCGAACTCGTCGAGCCCCCGGTCGATGTCCTCGGTCGTGCACATCGGCACGTCGTCGACCACCCGGCACCCGAACGGCTCGGATGCCTCGACGCCCAGCGTGACCGCGAGTTTCCCGTCGGCCGCGATCGCGCGGACGTCCTCCGGCGAGCGGGCGATCCGGAACCAGCCCCGCCCGGGACCGCCGTGCTCGGCGTCGATGTGGGCCTCCATCCGCTCGAGGTAGTCCACCTGCCGGCGCAGTTGCTCCATCTCGTCGCACGGGGAGCGCGCGGGTACCCCGATCCCGGCGAGGGCCTCGCAGAGCACGCGGTTGGCCACCAGATGGTTGGTGAGCACCCGCAGTCCACCGCGCCACGCCCGCTCTATACCGGTGTAGTAGGCCTGTTCGTGCAGTTGGGACTCGTGCGACGGCCACTGCGCGAAGGTGGGGAAGCCCTGGGTCCCGCCGGGCAGGGCGGTGCCCCCGAGGACCGATTCGAGCAGCGCGAAGTGCCCGGTGCCCGAGTGGCTCGGGCAGTCCGCCAGCGCCTCGCCGATGCCGCCGGGGGAGAACGGCTCGCCGCAGCGCAGGGCGCCGCCGAATGCCTGCGACGCCGCGAGGTGCGCGTGGGCGTCGACCATGCCGCTGATGGGGGAGCCGCCGGCTGGGGTCGCCGCCCGGGACGGTGCGGCGTTCAGGGGGGCGAGTAGGGCGACGACGACGAGGAGTGCCATCGCGGCCCACGCACGGCCTCCGGGATGTGCGGACCTCGTTGTCGTCGTCCCTTGTGCCACCATGGCGTGACACTAATCCCACTCCTCGGGCAGGGGAGGGGTTTCGCCCGGCCGGCGGGGCGACCGGCCGGCCGGGCAGGGCTCGCGTCAGAGCTGGCGCGCCACCTCGGAGGCGACCAGGTCGAGGTGGTCCAGGTCGGACATGTCGAGCACCTGCAGGTAGATGCGCCGGGCCCCGATCGCCGCGTACCGGCCGATCGTGTCCACGACCTCGTCCGGGGTCCCGGCGGCGCCGTTGGCCCGCAGTTCGTCGACCTCGCGGCCGATGGCGTCCGCCCGCCGGGCGACCTGCGCCTCGTCGCGCCCGCAGCACAGGACGAGCGCGGCCGAGCGGATGATCTCCTCGGGGGCGCGGCCGCGCGCGGCGCAGGCCTCGTCGACCCGTCGGTACTGCGTCGCCACGGTGTCGAGGTCGGCGAACGGCACGTTGAACTCGTCGGCGAACCGGGCGGCCAGCGCCGGGGTCCGCTTCCTGCCGTGACCGCCGACGATCACCGGCGGGCGCTGCTGCACGGGCTTGGGGAGGCCGGGGGAGTCCAGCATCTCCATACGCTTCCCGTGGACGGAGACCGTCTCGCCTGCGGGCGTGGACCAGAAGCTCTCCAGTGCCCCGAGGGTGTCCTCCAGCAGGTCGAACCGCTCGCCCAGCGGCGGGAAGGGGATGCCGTAGGCGGTGTGCTCGTCGGCGTACCAGCCGGCGCCGAGTCCCACGTCGAGGCGGCCACCGGACATCTCGTCGACCTGGGCCATCGAGATCGCCAGCGGGCCCGGGTGGCGGAACGTCACCGAGGTGAGCAGCGTGCCGAGCCGGATGGTCGAGGTCTCGCGGGCCAGGGCGGCGAGGGTCAGCCACGCGTCGGTGGGGCCGGGCAGTCCGCTGATGTCGCCCATCTTGAGGTAGTGGTCCGACCGGAAGAAGGCCTCGTAGCCGAGGTCTTCCGCCGCGCGGGCGACGGCGAGCTGGTCGGCATACGTCGCGCCCTGCTGGGGCTCGACGAAGACGCGGAGGCTGACCGGAGAATCACTGGGCATGCCCTCCAGCATGCCGCCGGGTGACCCGCCCGCGCCAACCGCCGGCCCGCGTCAGGGCTAGTTGGTGTCGGCGACCAGCGGCTCGATGGTGAGGTGTTCCATCTCCTTGGTGATGTACTGCAGCCGCCACTTGTCACCGAACAGGGCCAACAGTTCGCCGTCGGTGCGCTGGAAAACCTCGACTCCGCGCTGGCGGCCGAGTTCGCCGGCCGACTCGGCGTCGGTGCGGCGGGCGATCGTGTACGGCAGGTTGTCCACCACGACCTCGACGTTGAACTCGGCCTTCATCCGGGCCGTGACCACCTCGAACTGCATGGGGCCGACCGCGGCCATGACCGGGTTGGCGTCGCCGCGGGTGTCGTTGCGCAGGATCTGCACGACGCCCTCGGCGGCCAGCTGGTCGATGGCCTTGCGGAACTGCTTGTACTTGCCCAGCGACTGGGCGCGGACCACCGCGAAGTGCTCGGGGGCGAACTGTGGGATCGGCGGGAACTGCACCTTCCTACCGCTGTAGAGGGTGTCGCCGGGGGCGAGGGCCGTGGCGTTGACCAGGCCCACCACGTCGCCGGGGTAGGCGGTCTCCACGGTGGTGCGGTCGCGGCCGAACACCGTCAGCGCGTACTTGGTGGTGAACGGCTTGCCCGTCTGGGCGTGCTGGACCACCATGCCGCGCTCGAACTCGCCGGAGACCACGCGCATGAACGCCAGGCGGTCGCGGTGCGCGGCGTCCATGCCGGCCTGCACCTTGAACACCATGGCGGAGAACGGCTCCGAGGTCTTGCGGGGCTCGCCCGAGACGGTCGGCCACTCGCGCGGCGGCGGGGCCAACTCGACGAGCGCGTCGAGGATCTGGTGGACACCGAAGTTGAGCATCGCCGAGGCGAAGATCACCGGGCTGGTCTCACCGGCCAGGTATAGCTCCTGGTCGTGGTCCTGGCCCATCGCCGAGAGCAGCTCGGACTCCTCGACCGCGGTCTCCCACACGTCGCCCTCACGCTCGGCGGCGGTGTCCGGGTCGTAGTGCTCCTCGGGGGCGATCGTCGACCCGCCGGCGGTGCGGGTGAAGTGCACGTACTCCTCGGGGGCGCCGTCGTCGCCGCGCCGCAGCAGGCCGCGGTAGTCGCCGGCGATGCCCACGGGCATGAACAGGGGGGTGGGCACGAGGCCGATCTGCTCGGTGATCTCGTCGAGCAGTTCGAGCGGCGCCCGGCCGGGCCGGTCCCACTTGTTGATCACCGTGATGATCGGCAGACCGTTGTGCTTGCACACCTGGAAGAGCTTGAGGGTCTGCGGCTCGAGACCCTTGGCGGCGTCGATGAGCATGACCGCCGCGTCGACCGCGGTGAGGACGCGGTAGGTGTCTTCGGAGAAGTCGGCGTGGCCGGGGGTGTCGACCAGGTTGATGACGTACGGGTCGTCGCCCGGGTTCGAGCCCTCCGGTGCGTAGGTGAACTGCAGCGCGGTGGAGCTGACGGAGATGCCGCGGGCCTTCTCCATCTCCATCCAGTCCGACACGGTGGACCGGCGGCCCGACTTGCCGTGGACGGCGCCGGCCTCGGTGATCACCCGCGCGTGCAGCGCGAGCGCCTCCGTGAGCGTGGACTTGCCGGCGTCCGGGTGGGCGATCACGGCGAACGTCCTGCGGCGCGCGACTTCGGACGTGACGTCCCCGGCGGCGTCCGCACCCGTGGCGTGCCCGCCCGTTCCGGTGTCCTCGGCGGTCTCGGTCACGCGCACTCCTTCTGGCAGTCGACGGCCCTCGTCGTCGTCACCCAGCGTACGTCCGCCCACGGGTGAGCACACAATCCGGCGGTGCGACCCACGAGGTCGGTGTGGTGCGTGAAAGGCGAGGTCAGGCGCGGCGCTGGCAGGGATCGAGCGCGCCAGTCGATAGCTTTCGTAACGAGTGCGCGTGCCCCGACCGATGAACCGTGAACGACGCTACGCGCGGCCGGGTGTCGTACCCGGTCGCTACGGTGCGCGCGAGCCGCGTCGGACGACGCGCAGAGGCGGGGACTGGAATGGGCGAGGGCAGTGACCGGCACGAGCTGGAGGAGCGCAGGGCCGCGCTCCTGCGGCTGCTGCCCGTGGTCGAGCGGTTGCGCGGGCTGGACGGAGTGACGCGGGCGGGCGGGCAGCGACACCGCAACGGCGCATACCTGGTGCGCTACCCGACCTACGACGAGGACACCCTGGCCGTGATGGAGGCGTTCGGCGGGGGCGTGCTCACCCGGCACGGGTACCTCGACGAGTTGGAGCGGCGCGGGTTGTCGGACGGCTCGCTGACCGACCTCACCGGGCTGGCCGAGCGGTCGGACGAGGACCTGACCCGCGCGCTGCTCACCTGGGTGGTCCGGTCCGACCGGTTCGTCGACGGTGCCGTCGCGGAGGCGCTGAGGGAGGGATCGCTCGTGGCGCTCCTCGACCGGCTGCGGGAGCTCTATGAACTGTGACGTTGCTGAACTGTGATGTCCACGCCGGGCGCCGCGGGTCAGGGCCGGTCGCGCAGGGCGGCGAGGTAGCGGCGGGTGATCCGCTCCTGTTCGAGTCGGGCGATGGGTGCACCCAGCCGGGCGAGCAGGGTGGCGTGCGTGGATTCACCGGTGAGGGTGAGCGCGACGGCGCCGGTGACGGAATCGTGCCGGACGAGGAACGTCTCCCATCCGCGCTCGGGGTGGCCGGGTAGGGCGCGGTAGGTGAACCCCCGCGCGTCGGGGCGGTCCACGACCTCCGTGACCTCGCAGGGGGCGGCCAGTCGCAGCCACGCCCCGGGGCCTGATCGCGGCCGGAGGATGACGGTGCGGCCGGGGGTGGCGGGCCCGGTGGCGACGACGGCGAGGCCCGCCCGCCGGTGCAGGTCCCAGCTGACGAGTGCTGCACTCGCGCGGCGGAAGAGATCGGCACCGGAGCCCAGGTGGGCCTCGCGCTCGAACCGCCGGGAACGCGTCACGCGGAGTGGACCTGGTTCTGGGCCGTCTCCAGCCCGTGCTTGAGGAGGAGTTCCACGGCGTCGGCGGCGTCCTGGATGAGGAACGGCACATCGGGTTGCTCGAGCTTGGAGAAGCGCTTGAGTACGAAGTCGGCCACCGCCATGCGGCCCGGCGGACGGCCGACCCCGGCGCGGACGCGGATGTAGTCGCGGGTGCCGAGGGAGCCGGACAGCGAGCGCAGGCCGTTGTGGCCGCCCTCGCCGCCGCCGCGCTTGAGGCGGACCTGTCCGAAGTCGATGTCGATCTCGTCGTGGATCACGATGATGTCGGTGGGCGTGACCGAGAAGTACTTGGCGACCGCGGCGACAGGCCCGCCCGAGAGGTTCATGTAGCTGCGGGGGCGGGCCAGGACCACGGGCTTGTCGGCGAGCCTGGTCTGGGCGATCTCGCAGTTGGTCCGCTTGTGGGTGGAGAAGCTCGCCGGCATCGGCAGGGCGCGGGACGCCAACTCCTGCAGGACGTCCCAGCCGATGTTGTGGCGGGTGCCCTCGTAGTCGGGTCCGGGGTTGGCCAGACCCACGATGAGCGTGGGGCCGGGCGTGGGGCCGGGCGTGGAAGCGGTAGTCACGGGCCCATGATCCCAGACGGCGCCGGCCCGCCCGGGCGCACCTGTCCGATCAGTTCCGCAGCTCGGTGCGGGCGGTGTCGAGGACGGCGGCGGTGAGGGCGTCGAGGTCGGGTGACTGCAGTTTCCAGTGCTGCCAGAACAGGGGGACGTCGAGGAAGTGGTCGGGGGAGACGTCGACGATCTCGCCGGAGACCAGCCATGGGGTGGCGAGGTGCTCGGGGATCAGGCCCCAGCCCAGCCCGGCGACGATCGCCCGGACGTGATCGTGCGAGCTGGGGATGAAGTGCCGCGGCCCGGTGGGTTCCCGGCGGGCCAGGCGGCGATAGTGGTTGTTCTGGTGGCCGTCGCTGCGGTCGAAGTCGACGATGGGCGCCCGGCCGAGCGCGGCGGTGGTCGAGCCGTCACGCAGGTGCCGGGCGACGAACCCGGGGCTCGCGCAGGCCAGGTACCGCATGGATCCCAGGGGCTGCGAGCGGCAACCCTGGACCGGCCGGGACTGGCTGGTCACCGCGGCCATCACCTCGCCGCGCCGCAGCAACTCGCTGGACAGGGACTCGTCCTCGCGGCGGATGTCGAAGACCACCCGGCCGGCCGCGTGGACCTCGGTCATGGCATCGAGGAACCAGGTCGCCAGCGAGTCGGAGTTGCACGCCACGGCCAAGATCACGTGTTCCTGGGCCGACGCCGGGTCGTCGAGTTCGCCGGCGAGGGATTCCTCGAGGTGGAGCATCTGCCGCGCAGTGCGCAGCACGATCTCGCCGGAGGCGGTGGCGGAGATCGGCCGCTCGCGACGGACGAGGATCCGTCCCGCGGACTCCTCGAGTGCGCGGACCCGCTGGGACACCGCCGACTGGGTGATGTGCAGGTGGGCGGCGGCGGCCTCGAACGAGCCGAGGTCCACGACGGCGGCGAGGGTGCGGAGGTGATCCAGCTGCAGGGTGTTCATAAGCATGGCTAATGCTAGTGCAGAAAGTACAGTGGCACTACTGATGAAACCGGGCCTACGGTGACATCGTGACCGCTACTTGCTCACTTCTCACGGGCGTCGGCATGGGCCTCGGGCTCATCGCCGCCGTCGGCGCGCAGAACGCCTACGTCCTCCAGCGTTCGATCCGTGGCGATGTGGCGATGGTTCCCATCGTCGCCTTCTGCGTGGTGTCCGAGGCCGCGCTCATCCTGCTCGGGGTGGCGGGCGTGGGGGTGCTCATCGAATCGGCGCCGGCGGCGATCACGGTCATGAAGTGGATCGGGGTCGTGTTCCTGCTGGCCTACGGGGCGTTCGCCGCGTCCCGCGCGATCCGGCCCGGCGACGGGTTGCAGGTCGACGGCAACGCGCGGGTCCCGTCGACGCTCGGGGCGCTGGCGGCGTGCGCGGCGTTCACCTGGCTCAACCCGCACGCCTACCTCGACTGCGTGGTGTTCCTCGGCACGCTCGCCAACCAACAGGGGACCGACCTGCGCTGGGTGTTCGCGGCCGGGGCCTTCATCGCGGGCGTGCTGTGGTTCTCGCTCATCGGGTTCGGTGGCAAGGCGTTGCGGGGGCTGTTCGCCAGGCCCGGGGCGTGGCGGGTGCTCGACGCCGGCATCGCCGTGATGATGCTGGTCCTGGCGATCGGCCTCGTCCGCGGCTGATGCCGAGCCCTCGGCGGGGAGGGGCCGGGCCGGCGAAATACGGGACGGGCCCGGCACGACGCTGTGGTCGTTCCGGGCCCGTGTCCGGGTGCCGCCGGTCAGGCGGCGTCCGCCTGATTCACGCGGGGGAGGATCAGCCCTCCTCGGCGGCCTTCGCGGCGTCCTCGGCGGCCTCGCCCTGGGGCGCAGCCTCCTCGTCTTCCTCGAGGTCGGACTCGGACGGCGCCTCGATCACGTTGACCAGCAGGGTCTCCGGATCGGAGACCAGCGTGGCGCCGGCGGGCAGCGTGATGTCGGCGGCGGTGAACTGGGTGCCGGCCTCGACGTCCTCCACCGAGAGCGTGAACTCCTCGGGGATGTCGGTGGCCTCGACCTCGATCTCGATGTAGTCGGCGTCCGTCGTGACCAGGGTGCCGGGGGCGGCCTCACCCTCGAGGACGACGTAGACCTCGACGACGACCTTCTCGCCCTTGCGCACGACGAGCAGGTCGGTGTGCTCGATGATGCGGGTCAGCGGGTGCACGTCGATCTGCTTGGGCAGCGCGAGCTGCTCCTCGCCCTCGATGTCGAGGGTGAGCAGGGAGTTGGTGCCGTGCGCGCGGAGCACGGCGGCGAACTCGAGCGCGTCGAGCAGCAGGTGGCGGGGCTCGGTGTGGTGGCCGTACAGCACCGCGGGGACCTTGCCCTCACGACGGGCGCGGCGGGCGGAGCCCTTGCCGAACTCGGTGCGGGTGGAGGTCTTGAGGTTGTTGATTTCCTTGGCCATGATCGCCTTTTCGTCGGGTGGGAGAGCGGGACGCCCTGCGGGTGATGACCTCCTCGGCGATCGAGACGATCGCCGGGCCGGTCCACCGGGACCACGCCGACAATGATCGCGTCGATAACGGAGTAACCCGGGTTGATGCGGGTCCTCCCTCGCCGAGATGACCCGACCAGCCTAGCGCCGAGGGGTGCGGGGCCCAAAATCGCGTCGAGCCCGCCGCTCTCGGATGAGAGCGCAGCGGGCTCGACGCAGGCGACGCGCCGTCAGCGGCGGGACGTCAGAGGATCTCCTCGACCGCCGCCGTGGGACGCGCGAGGCGGGTGCCCTTGTCGGTGACGACGAAGGGCCGCTCGATGAGCCGGGGGTGGGCGACCATCGCGGCGAGCAGGTCGTCATCGGAGGCGTCGATGAGGCCGAGCTCGGTGAACTCGGCCTCCTTGACGCGCACCGCCTCCCGCACCGTCAGACCGGCGTCGGAGATGAGGGTGCGCAGCTGCTCGACGCCCGGGGGAGTGTCGAGATACTTGATGACGGTCGGCTCCGCACCCCGCTCGCGGAGCAGCTCCAGCGCCTGCCGGGACTTGGAGCAGCGGGGGTTGTGGTAGATCGTGGCGCGCCCCGCCGGGTCCGCGGTCATGTCAGGCGTTCCCGTTGAAGAGGCTGGTCACCGACCCGTTCTCGAAGACCTCGTGGATGGTCCGGGCCAGCAGCGGCGCGATGGACAGCACGGTGAGGTTCTCGAACCGCTTCTCCGGCGGGATCGGCAGCGTGTCGGTGGTGATGACCTCCTTGGCCCCGCAGTTGGCGAGACGCTCGGCGGCCGGATCGGAGAAGATGCCGTGGGTGGTGGCGATGATGACGTCCCCGGCACCGGCGTCCTTGAGGACCTTGACGGCGCCGGCGATGGTGCCACCGGTGTCGATCATGTCGTCCATCAGGACGCAGGTCTTGCCCTCCACGTCACCGACCACGCGGTTGGACTTCACCTGGTTGGGCACGTTGGGATCGCGGGTCTTGTGGACGAACGCGAGCGGCGCGCCGTCGAGGGCATCGGCCCACTTCTCGCCCACCTTGACGCGGCCGGCGTCGGGGGAGACCACGACGATGTTGTCCGTCCCGTAGTGCTGCCGGACGTAGTCCGAGAGCTGGCCCTGGGCGTGCATGTGGTCCACGGGACCGTCGAAGAAGCCCTGGATCTGGTCGGTGTGCAGGTCGACCGTGATGATGCGGTCCGCGCCGGCGGCCTTGAGCAGGTCCGCGATGAGACGGGCCGAGATCGGCTCGCGGCCGCGGTGCTTCTTGTCCTGCCGCGCGTACGGGTAGAACGGCAGGACAGCGGTGATCCGCTTGGCGCTTCCCCGCTTGAGCGCGTCGATCATGATGAGCTGCTCCATGATCCACTTGTTCAGCGGCGCCGGGGCACTCTGCAGCACGAACGCGTCACAGCCGCGGACGGACTCCTCGAAGCGGACGAAGATCTCGCCGTTGGCGAAGTCCCTGGCGGTCTGGGGGGTGACCTCGACGCCCAGTTCGGCGGCGACCTGGTCGGAGAGTTCGGGGTGCGCGCGCCCCGCGAAAAACATCAGGTTCTTCTGGTTGTCGATCCACTCGCTCACTGCGTGAGTCCGTCCTTCTGGGAGTCGTTCCGGGCACGACGGGCGGCCTCTGCAGAACCGGAATCGGGCCGGTTCTCGATCACCCAGTCGTCGATGTTCCTCTGCCGTCCGCCCGAGACCGCGAGGGCTCCGGGTGGGACGTCGTCCTTGATCACGGTACCCGCGCCCGAATAGGCCCCGTCTCCGACGGTCACAGGTGCGACGAACATGGTGTCCGAACCGGTGCGGCAGTGATCGCCGATCACTGTACGGTTCTTGTTCACCCCGTCGTAATTGACGAACACGCTCGACGCCCCGATGTTGGTGTGCTCGCCGATCGTCGCGTCGCCCACGTAGGTCAGGTGCGGCACCTTGGTGTTCGCCCCGATCGTCGACTTCTTGACCTCGACGAACGTGCCGATCTTGCTCCGCTCGCCCAGGTCCGCCTCGGGCCGCAGGTAGGCGAACGGGCCCACCTCCGCGCCAGCCCCGATTGTGGCGCGCACCGCATGTGAACGCACGACCGTGGCGCCGTCGCCGACCACGGTGTCCTGCAGCGTGGTGTCCGGCCCGACGGTCGCACCGTCGCCGATCTCGGTGGCGCCCGTCAGGTGGGTGCCCGGCAGGATCGTCACGTCGCGGCCAGTGGCCACGCCGACGTCGAGCCACGTGCTGGACGGGTCGACGATCGTCGCGCCGCCCCGCATCGCCGACTCGCACAGGCGACGGTTCATCTCGCCGGACAGGGCCGCGAGCTGCACGCGATCATTGACGCCGGCGACCAGATCGGGGTCCTCGACACGGTGCCCGCGGATGAGGCCGTTGTCGCGTCGCGCGAGCTGGATGACGTCCGTGAGGTACAGCTCGCCCTGCGAATTGTCCGTGCTCAGCTGCCCGAGCTTGTCCCGCAGGACGAGGGCGTCGAAGGCGTAGATGCCGGAGTTGACCTCGTCGATCGCCCGCTCGTCCTCCGAGGCGTCCTTGTGCTCGACGATCCGCAGCACCTCGCCGTCGTCGTTCCTCACGATGCGGCCGTAGCCCGTGGGGTCGGGCGCCGTCGACGTCAGGACGGTGACCGCGGCGCGCGGTCGCAGGTCGTGGCGCGTCACGACCTCGCGCAGGGTGTCGGCGTCGAGCAGGGGGATGTCCGAGGTGGTGACGAGCACGGTGCCGGAGAAGTCGGCGGGCAGTCCCGACATCCCGGCAGCGACGGCGTCGCCCGTCCCGTTCTGCTCCTCCTGCACCGCGGTGGAGACCGGCACGCCGAGCTCGGCCGACAACTCGTCGACCGCCGCCGAGACCTGGTCGCGCTGATGGCCGACGACCACGACGATCGCGTCCGGTTCGAGCCCCGCCGCGGCGTGCAGTGCGTGGCCGAGCATCGTCCGCCCGCACACTCGGTGCAGCATCTTGGGCGTGGCGCTCTTCATGCGGGTGCCGGAGCCGGCGGCCAGGACGATGACCGCGGTCTGCGTGTGTTCGGGCGCTGAACGGTCGGTCTCGGGTGTGGTCATCAAGTCTCCTCGGGCGTGGCAGCGCCGTGTGGGGGATGGGCGTAGTGCAACGTTAGGTCAACTTTGCGTCAACTCACTGTCAAAGTAGCGCGGACCCCTATGCGGGATCGAGTGTGACTCCGACGATTCGAACCGTCTTGAGGCGGAGTAGCCTGCCCCGCGTGTCAGTCCTGAGGCGCCAGTTGGCGGATACGCGGCCACTGCGGCAGCCGGACTTCCGCAGGCTGTGGCTCGCCAACATCGTCACGGTCATCGGGGCGCAGTTGTCGATCGTCGCGGTGCCGCAGCAGGTCTTCGAGATCACCCGCAGCTCTGCGTATGTGGGGCTCACCGGCGTGTTCGCGCTGGTGCCGCTCGTGGTGTTCGGCCTGTGGGGCGGTGCGCTGGCCGACGCCCTCGACCGGCGTCGCCTGCTCATGGTCACCACCACCGGGCTGATCGTGACCTCACTGCTGTTCTGGGCGCAGGCCGCGGCGGGCAACCGGAACGTCTGGGTGGTGATGGTGCTCCTGTCCGTGCAGCAGGCGTTCTTCGCGGTCAACCAGCCCACCCGCTCGGCGATCATCCCCCGGATCGTCCCCTCCGACCAGTTGGCCTCCGCCTCGGCCCTGAACATGACCGTGATGCAGTTCGGGGCGATCGTCGGGCCCCTGTCCGCGGGCATCCTCATCCCGGTCCTGGGACTGTCCACGATGTACCTGTTCACCGCCGTCGCGCTTCTGGCCACCCTGTACGCGGTGTTCCGGCTCCCGCCGCAGCCGGTGGCGGGGGAGCGCGGATCCGTGGGGCTGCGGTCGGTGATCGACGGGTTCGCGTACCTGGCCACCCGCCGCATCCTCCTGGCCTCGTTCCTCGTGGACATCGTCGCGATGGTCTTCGGCATGCCGCGGGCACTGTTCCCGCAGATCGCCACCGAGTCCTTCGGCGACCCCGCGACGGGCGGGACCGCCCTCGGTCTGTTGTTCGCCGCGATGAGCGTGGGCGCCGTGGCCGGCGGGGTGTTCTCCGGGTGGATCCCTCGCGTGCGGCGGCAGGGCCTGGCGGTGCTGGTGTGCGTGGCGCTGTGGGGCGCGGCGATGGTCGCGTTCGGGGTGTTCGTGGGCGCGGCCTCGCCCGGCGGCTCCGCGTGGTGGCTGTGGCTGGCGCTCGCCGCGCTGGCGTTCGGCGGAGCCGTCGACATGATCTCGGCCGCGTTCCGCCAGGCGATCCTGCTGGATTCGGCCACCGACGAGATGCGCGGCCGTCTGCAGGGCGTGTTCATCGTGGTCGTGGCCGGTGGCCCGCGGATCGGCGACGTCGCGCACGGCGTGGCGGCGGCCTCGGTCGGCACGGCGGTCGCCGCGTCGGGTGGTGGCGTGCTGGTGGTGATCGGCGTGGTGATCTGCGCGATCGCTTTCCCGGCGTTCCTGCGCTACACCGTCCGCAGCGCGGTCGAGCGGAGCACCAAGGGTTAGACCGCCGGGTACTGCTCGCTGCGGAGGAACCGCGCCAGGTGCACCGCGTTGGACGACAGCGTGGTGATGGTCGAGGCCACGGCCGTCGGAGTGGAGTCGAGGTCCTTGTAGTCCACCGGGTTCATGGCCTCGTTGTTCCAGTAGGTGCAGCCCTGCGCCGGGATCGTGAACCCGATGTCGTTCAGGCCCTGGAACATGTCGGCGACGATCTTGTGGGCGCCGTCCTCGTTGCCCACCACCGCGACCACGGCGACCTTGCCGAACATCGCGGGACGGCCCTCGTCGTCGGTGGCCGACAGTTGCGCGTCGAGACGCTCCAGCACCCGCTGCGCGATGCTGGACGGATTGCCGAGCCACGTCGGCGTGGACAACACGAGGACGTCGGCGGTTCGGACCTTCTCGAGGATGGCGGGCCACTCGTCGCCGTCGCCCATGTCGTCGTCGACCCCCGGACGGACGTCGAAGTCCGCGACCCGGACGGTCTCCCCGGTCACGCCGTGACCGGCGAGCTCGTCGAGGACCTGCCGGGCGATGAGGTCGCTGCTCGACTCGGCGGGCGAGGCCTTGAGCGAGCACACCAGGGCGAGTGCCTTCAGATCGGTGTCCATGCCCGGACGATAGGACCACCCCACCCGCCGGACAACCGGTTCCGCGGGCCCACGCCACCATGACCGGTGGAGGGCCGCGGGTGCGCCCCCTACGGTGGGGCCACTACGGCTGACGAGCGGAAGGGGCACGCGTATGACCACGGACAGGACGGTGGCCGACCTCGTCGTCGAACGACTGGTGGCCTGGGATGTCGAACGGATCTACGGCTACGCCGGGGACGGCAACAACCCCCTGCTCGGCGCGTTGCAGCGCGCCGAGATCGCCCCGACGTTCGGGCGGGCCCGCCACGAGGAGTCGGCGGCGTTCATGGCGGTGGCCGACGCCAAGTATTCCGGCGCGGTCGGGGTGATGACCTCCACGCAGGGCCCCGGCGCGATACACCTGCTAAATGGGCTCTATGACGCCAAGCTCGACAGCGTGCCCGTGGTGGCGCTCGTCGCGCAGCAGCACACCAGCGTGCTCGGTTCGGGGTACCAGCAGGAGATCAACCTCGGCAACGTCTTCGCGGACGTGGCCGGGCCGTACCTGCAGACGGTGTCGTCGGCCGAGCAGGCGCCCATGGTGATCGACCGGGCGTTCCGCTCCGCGTTGACGCACCGGACCCCCGTCGTCGTCATCCTTCCCCACGACGTGCAGAACGCCGAGGCCCCGGAGCTGGGCGAGGACCTCGACCAGGAGCACGGGGTGGTGGTCACCGCCCCCGAATGGACCCACGGGGTCACCACCCCCCGCGACGACGACGTGGCGCGCGCCGTGGAGGTGCTCGACGCGGGGGAGCGGATCGCGATCCTGGCCGGGCGCGGCGTCGCCGGTGCGCAGGCCGAGCTGATGGAACTCGCCGAGCGCCTGGACGCCGGCGTGACGATGAGCCTGTTGGGTAAGCCCTACGTGGACGAGTCCTCGCCGGTGGTGGGCGGGACCATGGGCCATCTGGGGACGACGGCGAGCGCGCGCATCCTCCAGAACTGCGACACCCTCCTCATCGTCGGATCGAACGACCCCTGGACCGAGTTCTACCCGGAGCCCGGGCGGGCGCGGGCGGTGCAGATCGACCTCGACCCGGTGCACCTGGCCAACCGGTATCAGATCGAGGTCGGCATGGTGGGCGACGCCGCGGCCGCACTACGCGAACTCACCGGACGCGTGGCCGACCGCGACCGCTCCGCCTGGCGCGGCGACGTGGAGAAGTGGGTGGGGCAGTGGTGGGAGATCTCCCGCATGCGCTCCGAGGTGCCGGCGCGCGGGCTGAACCCGGAGCTGGTCGCGCGGCGACTGGGCGAGCGCCTGCCGCACGATGCGCGCCTCGCCGTGGACGTGGGCAGCAGCGTCTACCACTACGTCCGGCAGATCAGCCTGCCGACGACCGTCCCTGCGCACCTGTCGAGCACGCTGGCGTCGATGGGCTGCGGGATCCCGTACGCGATCGCCGCCAAGGCCACCGCGCCCGCCAAGCCCGTCGCGGTCCTGGCCGGTGACGGGGCCATCCAGATGCTCGGGATCAACGAGCTCATCACCGTCTCCGAGGCGTGGCCGAGCTGGGAGGACCCGACGATGGTGATCGTGGTGCTCAGCAACCGGGACCTGGCGGAGGTGAGCTGGGAGCAGCGCGAGAGCGAGGCCCAGCCGCGGTTCGCCCGGTCGCAGGACGTGCCGCCGTTCGACGTGGCCGGCTACGCCGAACTGCTGGGGCTGCGCGGGGTGCGCGTCGAGGACCCCGAGCAGCTCGTGCCCGCCTTGGAGGAGGCGGTCCTGGCGGACCGGCCGACCGTGATCGACGCGATCACCGACCCGGACATGCCGTTGCTGCCGCCGTTCCCGCACGGTAGGGAGATGGTGGAGTCGATGCGTACGGGCCTGCGCGCGGAGGGTGCTGCCGGAGAGCACGCCCTCGAGCTGCTGGAGGCCTACGCCCGGATGGAAGAGGAGCGATTCACGTGACCGGAATGAACGGACCCGGGCAGCCCGGGCAGGACCCGGCCTTCCAGCCCGATGCCGAGGTGGAGAAGAAGCCGCGGCGCGCACGGCAACCGGCGTTGGCGGTGTTCGCGATCATCGCGATCCTGTTGCTGGTGCTGGCCGTGGGGATCTTCGGCGGGATCTTCTAGCTCCCCCGCCAGGACTCGAACCTGAAATGCCTGAACCAAAATCAGGAGTGTTGCCGATTACACCACGGGGGAACGGCCCGCGAACGGGCCGTCACCAGTCTGGCACATGAGATCGGGCCCATCGGTGCGCACCTGCGCACCGATGGGCCCTGGCCGCCGTGAGCAGCAGTGTTGCCGCCGGTCGGGGGGAGCGGAATTCGCGCGTGGCTATCCTCGGGGTATCAGAAAAAGGGGTGGGGCATGACGGGCGCGGGCGTACCGACACCGAGGACCAGGATGTCCGCCGCCAAGCGGCGGCAGCAGCTGGTGGAGGTCGGCCGACGGATCTTCGCCGAGTACGGCTACGACGCGGCCACTGTCGAGGAGATCGCGTCGGTCGCAGGCGTGTCCAAGCCGGTCGTCTACGAGCACTTCGGCGGCAAGGAGGGCCTGTACGCGGTGGTGTGTGACCGCGAGCTGGCCTATCTGGGTGCCGAGATCACCGAGGCATTGGAGGGCGAGGGGTCGCGCCGCCGCATCGAGCGCGCCGCGATGGCGCTGCTGCGCTACGTCGAGGAGCGCACGGACGGCTTCCGCATCCTTGTGCGCGAATCGTCCCCGGTGGGTGGGGGCTCGTATTCGACCCTGCTCAACGACGCCACCGCCAGCGTGACCTACATCCTCGAGGAGGAGTTCGTCGCCCGCGGGTTCGACCCCATCACCACCAGTGTGTACGCGCAGGCCCTGGTCGGGATGGTCTCCGGGACCGCCCAGTGGTGGCTCGACGCCCGCACGCCGCCCAAGGAAGAGGTCGCCGCGCACATCGTCAACCTCTGTTTCAACGGGCTCTCGCACCTCGATCCCTCGCCGACGCTGGAGGTCGACGTCCTCGAGAAGTACAGCGTGCCGAGCCACCCCGGTGGCACGCCGCAGGGGCGCGACATGCGCCCGGGGCCCGGAAGCCCGTAGTAGGTCGCTCCCCGTCGCGCGAGGCCGGGCCCAGCACGGTCGGGCGACGGACTCGGTCACCTGGCGGGGCACGGTCACGGTGCAGGAGGGCCGGGCGTCGCACTCGCGACGCCCGGCCCTTGCCGGGGGATGAGGGTGGCGCGGTTCAGGCTGCCACGGCCACCCGGCGCTCGAGCCGGTCGGAGTCGGCGCGGAGTCGGAACGCCACGGCGGCCATGACCGCGCCGACGGCGAGACCGAACCAGCCGGCGAAGGTGACGAACGTGTCTACCGCTGCGGGGCCCACGACGCCCAGCCCGAGTCCCACCACCGCCAGGACCACGCCGAGCGTCACCATGACCCACGAGTCGGGGATCTCGGAGCGCAGGGTCTGGGCTCCGTAGGCGACGAGGGCGCCGGAGGCCACCAGCCAGGCGGCGAACAGCAGGATCAACGCGGTGGTCGAGATGCCGGGCCAGAACAGGACGACCAGCCCGAGAATCATGAATCCGGCGCCGGCGAGGATGAGGCCACCGCGGCCGGGGGTCCGTTCCGGAAGTGCCACTCCGGTCGTCATGGTCATGGCGCCGTCACCGATGGCGAAGGCCGCCACGAGGAACACCGCGAGCGTCATGCCCGTGGTGGGGGAGGCCAGTGCGGTCGCGCCCAGGGCGATCGCCAGTGCTCCGCGGATGAGTTGGACCCACCAGTTCCGGGTCAGTGATTCGATCATTTCTCCACCTTTCCTGCGCTGGCGTCTGCCGTCGCGCGGTACTGTAGTGATCACTACGGTAAGTCTGATCCGGGGCGATTCGCAATGAGTCGCCGGACACAGGGAGCGGGGGAGCGGATGGCGGGGAAGCCGACGGGGTCCACTGGCAGGCGCACCCGTGCCAAGGGCCGGGAGTCCCGGCGCCGGATCATCGAGGCGGCCGCCGAGGTGGCCGGTGAACGCGGGTATGAGGGGACCTCGATCGCGCAGGTCAGTAAGGCGAGCGGGCTCCCGGCGAGCTCGATCTACTGGCATTTCGCGGACAAGGACGCGCTGCTGGCGGCGGTTGTCGAGGAGAGCGTCGAGCTGTGGCTGGGCCAGGTCACCCGCGGGGAGGGCGAAGCCCTGCGGGAGCGCGTGACCGCCTTCTGCCTGGGCGTGGCCCGGACGTTCCGCGAGTCCCCGGACTTCCTCCGGCTGGGCCTGATGCTGGCGCTGGAGCAGCGTCCCGTGGAGCCGGCCGCCCGGGGAATCTATCTGCGTCTGCGCGGGGACGCCCTGGAGCGCATCGCGGCGGAGTTCCGGCGGGTCCGTCCGCGGCTACCCGAGGCGGATGCCCGGGTGCTCGCCACCTATGCACTCGCCGGCGGCGACGGGATTTTCCTCGCGTCCCTGACCGGGGACGCCGACGTGACCGAACTGTTCCGGCTCCATACCGAGGCGATAGTGCACCTCGTCACTCGGGCCGAGGCGGAGGCTGAGGCGTCGGCGTCCGAGTCGGCTTCGAAACCGCAGCCGTAGTCGACGCCGGAGACGCAGGCGGACTAGTTGCAGCCGGCCATCAGGTGCGACGGAAGACCTCGAGGACGAAACCCTCCTCGCGGTGGTGGACGAGCCGCGTGAGGTCGACGCGGCGTGCGAGTGCGGCGTGGACGTCCTCGCCGTGGCAGGCGTGGTCGTCCGACCGCCCCAGCCAGTGGCAGGCCGCGACGGTCCCGCCGGGTTCGGCCAGCCGCAGCAGCGCCGTGAGTAGGTCGTCGAGCCCGTCGACCGGCGTGTAGTAGAGGAACTCCGAGAGCACCAACAGGTCGCAGGACCGCCCGGGCCACGGGTCCGACGCGTCGGCGGTGCGCACGTGCACGTGGTCCAACCCCGCGCGGTCGATGCGCGCGCGGGCCTGCCCGGCGGCGGTGTCGACGACGTCCACCGCGTGCACCTCGTCGCACCGCCCGGCGAGCATCTCGGTGAGCACCCCCACCGAGCAGGCGGGCTCGAAGCACACGCGGTACCGCTGTTCGGGGAGAGAGGCGACGAGGAGCCCGTAGCGCCGCAGTTCGTACCACGAGCCGGCGAAGTCCCAGGGGTCTGCCGACCCGGAGTACATCTCCTCGAAGTAGTGGCCCGGGGTGCTCACCAGAACACCGTCTCGGAGCGCGTGACCAGGCGGTCGAGGATCCAGTCGGGCAGGATCGCCTCGTCCCCCGGCCGATCGGACAGCGGAGCGACCTGGGTGACGAACTCCGCCACCGCCGCCTGCTTGGCGGCGAGCTCGGCGTCGGTGAGCACGACGCGACGCCGCCGGTCCCAGGGCACGCGCCGATCGCCGGGCTCGGCCCAGTGCCAGGTCCACACCGGGTACTCCGCCAGTCGCGCTCCGGTGGCGGCGCAGGACCGGGCGGCCGCGCGTCCGGAGGCCTCGTGATCGGGGTGGCCGTCGCCGCGCCACGTGCTGAGCACCACGCAGTCCTCGCCGGGGACGTCACCGATCGCCTCGGCGAGCGCGTCGGCCAGACGCGTCTCGTGCCCGTGAACGCCGCCGTCTGGCAGGCCGACCCGCACCGGCTCGGGAAGGCCCAGCGCCGCGCAGGCGCGCCGGCTCTCGGAGATCCGCAGCGCGGCGAGCCGCGCGGGCGTCACCGTGGGGGAGTCGGGGTGCGAGGCGTCGCCGTCGGTGACGGCCACGATCACCACCTCCACCCCGGCTGCGGCGAACCGGGCGGCGGTGACGCCCACGCCGAGGATCTCGTCGTCGGGATGCGGCGCGACCACGACCACCCGCCGGACCCCGGACGGTACGGTCAGCTCCGGGTCGGCGGCACGCCCGCCGAACCAGGCGTCCCAGGCGGCGCGGGGAGTGCCGCGGTCGTCGAGCCCGATGCCGGTCCAGTGGGTGGAACCGCCCTCGGCGGGATCGGTGGTCATCGCGCCCACCCGCCGTGGGTGCTGGCGGTGGCGCCCAGCCCGGCGAGGTCACGCTCGGCGTGGAACTGCCGGATGTACACCTCGGCGTCGAGGACGTTCTGCCCGTGGCGCGGGTCCATCGCGAGCGGTCCCGGGCCGAGCGCCCGGCCGACGCGTCGGATGGTCTCGTCCACCGCGGCCTCGACCATCGCCCGCACGCGCACGGCCCGGTGGCGCGCGACGGTGAGGTCGGCGCCGGGTCCGTCGCGATCGACTTCCGCGGCGGCGGCGTCCAGCGCCCACGACGCCCCTCCCAGGGCCACGTCCACGGCGCCGAGGTGGGCCAGCGCGTGGGGGTCGACGTCGGGCCGGGTCGCCCGCGCGATCAGGGGCCGGGCCACGGCGATCCCGGCGCCCAGCCAGCAGGCGGCAACCCCGATCCCACCGTGCCAGAACCCGGCCCGCTCGAGGTAGGAGCGGTGGTCCCCGACGGAGCGGGCCGGCACGTCGGTGAATTCGACGGAGGTGGTACGGCTGCCCGCCATCCCCGGGTGCGCCCAGCCGCCCGCCCGGGGCGCGACACCGGGCTGGCGCAGGTCGACGGCGAAGAGGCGCGGCTCGTCGTCGTCGAACGCGGTGACCAGGGCGTGCGTGCACACGTCGCCGCCGGAGCACCAGGCCTTGACCCCGTCGAGCACCCACCCGCCGCCCGAGTCTCCGCCCGAGCCCCCGCCCGAGCCCCCGCCCACGCGCCGGGCGCGGAGCACGGGCATCGGCGGTTCGGCAGCCCACACGCCCCACAGTCCGTCGCGCCCCACGCGGGTGCCGGAGATCTCGGCGAGGATCGCGTCGGCGTCGGCGTGGGCCTCGACCAGGCGGCCGGCGGAGACGTCCCGGGTGCACATCGCGGTGAGCTCGGACCATCTCGTCCGGGTGTCGCCGCGGGCGGGCAGGGGCAGGTCGGCGCGGCCGGCGCGGACCCATTCGCGGGCCAGGTCGGCGGACGAAGCGGCGTCCGGGGAGCCGCCGGGGGGCACGTCAGTGTTGCTCACGGGGCCTCCTTGCTCGCGGACACGCGGTCATGACGCGGTGGTCCCTGCGCTGGCGGCGCGTTCGGTGGCGGCGCGTTCGGTCGCGGCGCTCTCCGTGGCGGCGAGGTGACCGGCGAAGCCACCGGGGGCGCGCGCGGTCCGGCGGGCCGAGGTCATCACCGGCGCGGCGGTGGACCACGCGACCGTCAGCCCGGCCGCCTGCGCGCGCCGGACCAGCTGGACGTCCTCGTGCACGGGGAGCGGGTCGAAGCCGCCGAGCTGCCGGTAGGCGCGGGCGGAGATGCCGATGTTGGCGCCGTGGATGTGCCGGTGGCCGGGACCCGGGTGGTAGCCCTCGAGGTAGCTCAGCCGGGTGGCGGGGGTCCAGTCCGACCAGTCGTCGACCGCGATCAGGCCCGCCACCACGTCGGCGCCGGAGCGGGCGACCGCCAGCTGGTCGGTGAGCCACGTGCGGGGCACGCGGGAGTCGGCGTCGGTGGTCGCGTACCAGCGCCGCGAGGGGGACGGCACGGAGCCGGGCGACGACGATGGGGGCCGCCGCAGCGAGTCGAACCCGCGCGCGCGGGCGATGCCGACGTTGCGGGCGCTCGTCCGCACGATCCGGGCCCGCCCCCGCGCGATCTCCTCGGTGGCATCGCGGCAGGAGTCCAGCACGACCGTCACGGTCACCGGGACCGGGGTGGCGGCGATGCAGTCCTCGAGCGCGTCGAGGCAGCCCGCCAGCAGGTCCTGCTCATCGTGGGCGGGGATCACGACGTCGACCCCGGTGTACTCCACGGCCGGTCAGAGGTTGGCGAAGAAGTCGGCCCAGTAGAAGTCCCAGAACGCCCACAGGATGACCCCGGCCACCGCGAGGTACCAGACCACCACGGGCACCAGGTGCCACCGCTGCAGTGCGCGCACCCACCGCGCCCGGGTGAGCTTGGCCAGCACGTGCAGCAGCGTGTACCAGAACATGGGGATGGTGGCCGCCCACACGACCATGCACCACGGGCACAGCACCTGGATCTGGAAGATCGACTGGTAGGCCAGCCAGTGGACGAATCCGGCGGCGAACGTCAGCCCGAGCAGCGCGCCCACCCAGTACCAGCGCGGGAACCGCACACCCGTGGCGGCGGCGACGCCGATCGCGATCACGATGCCGAACCCGATCAGCCCGATGAACGGGTTGGGGAACCCGAACGCCGCCCCCTGCTCGGAGTTGATGACGCTCTTGCAGCTCATGAGGATGGAGAAGTTGCACGCCGGCGTGTAGTCCGGGTTCTCCAGCAGCCGGATCTTGTCCAGGCTGAGCTGGAACGACGCGACCAGCGCGAGGGCCGAACCGAGGGTGAGGAGCACGCCGATCCACCGGTCGGTGAACACGCGCGCGCCGATCGTGTCGTGGGCGGCGTCGTCGGCGGTGGCCGGGGCGGGGGAGATCGTCACCGGGCCCGCGGGGGCGCCCTGGGTGTCGCCGTGCCCGGGGGCGACGGGCCGGGGGTCGACGTGCTCGGCGTCTGTGGTCTCGCGCATACGCACAGGCTACCGGGGCGGGCGCGCGGTTAGAGTGGTGGATCTGCGGCCCTTCAGGTGTGCGTCCCACCACCCGTGCGACCCGCACACCCCCGCTCGACGAACCCCCTACCCGGAGGATCCACACGCGTGACCACCACCGCCACCGCCACCACTCCCGCGACCGCCGCACTGTCCGGTCTGGCGGGTGCGGTCCTGGCCAACCCGGCGCTGGCCGACCTGCGCGACGGTCTGGACCGGGACATGGCGGTGGTCCGCGCGCCCGAGGCGCTGCGGCCGTTCCTCGTCGCCGCGGTGGCGCAGCGCGCCCCCTTGTTGGTGGTGACGGCCACGGAACGCGAGAGTGAGGAACTGGCCGACGAGCTGTCGGGGCTGTACGACGACGAGGTCGCGCAGTTCCCGAGCTGGGAGACCTTGCCCCACGAGCGTCTCTCGCCGGCGGCGGACACGATCGGTCGCCGGCTCGAGGTGCTGAACTCGGTGTTGTCGGGGCGGCCGCCGGGGATCGTCGTGGCGGCGGCGCGGTCGGTGGTGCAGCCGATCTCGCCCGGCGCGGCCCGCCGGGAGCCGGTGCGGCTGGCCAGGGGCGCCGAGCTGGACCCCACCGACCTCCTGGTTCGGCTGGCCGAGTTCGCCTACCTGCGCGAGGACATGGTGGCCCGGCGCGGTGACGTGGCGGTGCGCGGCGGCATCGTGGACGTCTTCCCGACCACCGCCGATCACCCGCTGCGCATCGAGTTCGACGGGGACACGATCGCCGAGATCCGCGAGTTCTCCGTGGCCGACCAGCGCTCCCTGCCCGACGGCGAGGTGGAGTCCGCGGTGCTGTTCCCGTGCCGCGAGCTCCTGCTGGACGACGCCGTGCGGGCCAGGGCGGGGGAGCTGGCGGCCGAGCACCGCGCCAACCCGACGCTCGCCGAGCTGCTCGACTCGCTGGCCGAGGGCATCCCGCGCGACGGCATGGAGGCCCTGACCTCGGTGCTCGTGCCGGAGGACATGACGACCCTGCCGATGCTCATGCCCGCCGACACCCGCGTGGTGGTGTGCGACCCGGACAAGGTTCGCCGCCGCGCCGCCGACCTGGCCTCCGCCGGCCGGGAGTTCCTCGAGGCCTCGTGGACCGCGGCCACCATGGGCGGCGACGCCCCCGTGGACAGCGAGACGCTGGACCTGTCCGGCTCGGGCTACCGCACCTTCTCGGCCGTCCGCTCCGAGGCCACCGAGGCGGGCCGTGCGTGGTGGCAGCTCGTCCCGCCCGGGTTCCTCACCGACCCCGAGGACGGCGCGGTCATCACCGTCCCCGCCGGTGACCCGCCCGCCCCCCGCGGCAAGGACTCCGAGATGGAGGCCATGTTCGTCCGGCTCCGCGCCCTCGTCGGCGGCGGCGGACGGGCCGCGATGGTCGTGCCCGGCCACGGCACCGTCGCCCGAATCCTGGAACGCCTGTCCGAGACCGAGGTCCCCGCCACGGCCGCGACGGCGGGATCCGCACCGGCCTCCGGGCTCGTGTCGGTCTATGAGGCGGTCCTGCACGGCGGGTTCTCGCTCACCGAGGGCGCCGCCGGGGTGGCGGACGACCTCGTCGTCGTCTCCGAGACGGACCTCACCGGCAACCGCCTCGGCTCCACCACCCGCCCCAAGGCCCGCCACTCCAAGCGCCGCAACCAGGTCGACCCGCTGGCACTGAAGGCCGGCGACTGGGTGGTGCACGACCAGCACGGCATCGGCAAGTTCGTCGAGATGGTCGAGCGGCAGGTCCGCGGCGGCGACGGCTCCTCCCGGCGCGAGTACCTGGTGATCGAGTATGCGCCCGGCAAGCGGGGCGCGGCCGGCGACCGGCTCTACGTGCCCATGGAGTCGCTCGGGCAGCTCAGCCGCTACGTCGGCGGCGAGGCCCCGACGCTGTCCAAGATAGGCGGCGCCGACTGGCAGAACACCAAGCGCAAGGCCCGCAAGGCCGTCCGCGAGATCGCGACCGAGCTGGTCCAGCTGTACGCCAAGCGGCAGTCCGCGCCCGGGCGCGCCTTCGGCCCCGACACCCCGTGGCAGCGCGAGATGGAGGACGCGTTCCCCTTCACCGAGACCGTCGACCAGCTCACGGCGATCGAGGACGTCAAGGGCGACATGGAGAAGACCGCCCCCATGGACCGCGTGGTGGTGGGCGACGTCGGCTACGGCAAGACCGAGGTCGCCGTGCGCGCCGCGTTCAAGGCCGTGCAGGACGGCACCCAGGTCGCGGTGCTGGTGCCGACCACGCTGCTCGCGCAGCAGCACCTGGCCACGTTCGCCGAGCGGATGACCGGTTTCCCCGTGACGATCCGTGGACTGAGCCGTTTCACCTCCGACGCCGAGGCCAGGAAGATCCTCGCCGGGTTGGCGGACGGGACAGTGGACGTGGTGATCGGGACACACCGGCTGCTCGCCACGGGCGTGAGGTGGAAGAACCTCGGCCTGGTGATCGTGGACGAGGAGCAGCGCTTCGGCGTGGAGCACAAAGAGCACATCACCTCCCTGCGCACCCACGTGGACGTGCTCACCATGTCCGCCACCCCGATCCCGCGCACCCTGGAGATGTCGCTGGCGGGCATCCGCGAGATGAGCCAGATCCTCACCCCGCCCGAGGAGCGCCTGCCGGTCCTGACGTACGTGGGCGCGCACTCGGACAAGCACGTCGCCGCCGCCATCCGGCGCGAGCTGCTGCGCGAGGGGCAGATCTTCTACGTCCACAACCGCGTGCGGACCATCGACTCCACCGCCGCGAAGATCCGCGACCTGGTGCCCGAGGCGCGCGTCGTGGTGGCGCACGGGCAGATGGGGGAGGAGCAGCTCGAGCAGACGGTCGGCGGCTTCTGGAACCGCGACTATGACGTGCTGGTGTGTACGACCATCGTCGAGACGGGCCTGGACATCTCCAACGCCAACACGCTCATCGTGGACCGCTCCGACCAGCTTGGCCTGTCGCAGATGCACCAGCTGCGAGGCCGCGTGGGCCGGTCGCGTGAGCGCGGGTACGCCTACTTCCTCTACGACCCGGAGAAGCCGCTCACCGAGACCGCGTACGACCGGCTCGCGACGATCGCGCAGAACAACGACCTCGGCGCCGGCATGGCCGTGGCGATGAAGGACCTCGAGCTGCGCGGCGCCGGCAACGTTCTGGGTGCCGAGCAGTCGGGGCACATCGCGGGCGTCGGGTTCGACCTCTACATCCGTCTCGTGGGCGAGGCGGTGGAGGCCTACCGCGCGATCGCCGACGGGGAGAAGGTCGAGGTCGAGGAGGAGGTCGGCGAGATCCGCATCGAGCTGCCCGTCGACGCGTACATCCCCGTGGAGTACGTCGACGGCGACAGGCTGCGGCTGGAGGCGTACCGCAAGCTGTCGCAGGCTAGGGAGGCCGCCGATATCGACGCGGTGGTCGAGGAGCTGCTCGACCGCTACGGGCCGCTTCCCGCCGAGGCCCGCCGCGTGGTGTCCGTCTCGCGGCTGCGGTTGGTCGCGCAGAAATACCGGGTCCGCGAGATCGTCCTGGCCGGCTCGCGCCTGCGCGTGGGGCCGCTCGACCTGCTGGACTCGCAGCAGATGCGGCTCAAGCGCATGTACCCGGCCGCGCAGTACCGGGCCACGCAGAAGACCGTGCTGCTCCCGCTGCCCAAGGCCGCAGGCGCGCGTGCGGGTGCCGGCGGGGAGAAGGCGCGCGACGACGAGATGCTGCAGTACGCCGCCGACTTCCTCACCGCGATGGCCGGGGATCCGGAGGGGTCGAACCCGGTGATCCAGCCGGAGACGGTGCCCGCGCGATGAGCCCGGGCGGCGGGCGGCCCGACTCAGACGCGGACCCGGGCGGCGGGGGCGGGCACGGAAGCCCCGGCGGCGCCCGCGGCCCCAGTGGCCCCAGCGGCCCCGGCGGCGCCCGCGATCCCCGCCGAGAAGAGGATTTCGCACGAGTCCACTCGACCGATACGAGCGAAACCCTCTTCTCGACGGGCGCCGGGGACCGGCTGGCCGAAGCCATCGAGGTGATGGCCCGCATCCGCCGCGACGGCGAGTGGGAGTCCGCCCAGACCCACGCCTCCCTCCTGCCGTATCTGCTCGAGGAGTCGTGGGAGCTGGTCGACGCAGTGGCGGACGGCGACCGCGACGAGCTGGTCTCGGAGCTCGGCGACCTGCTGCTCCAGGTGCTGTTCCATGCCGCGATCGGGGCCGAGCGGGACGAGTCGCCGTTCGACGTGCAGGACGTGGCCGGGGCGTTGCTCGACAAGCTCCGACGCCGGGCGCCGTACTGGTTCACCGACGGGCCCGGTCGTGGGCCCGGGGCCCTCGATGCCGCCGAGCAGGACCGACTGTGGCAGGAGGCCAAAGCCGCCGAGCGCGCCGGTCGCCTACCGCGCGGTGTGGTCGAGGGAATCTCCTGGGACATGCCCGCACTGGCACTGGGGCAGAAGGTTCTCGAGCGCGCCCGGTCGGCCGGGATCCCCGACGATCTCGTGCCCGATCGGATGCGGGTCGTCCACGTCGGTGCCGGGGGGTTGTTCCGCGCCGCCGCCAGCGACACCGCTGCCGACGCCGACGCTGCCGCCCACGCCGCCGACGAGGCCTCCGACGCCGACGGCTCCGGCTCGGCGGAGGTCGAGTACCGACGGGTGGTCCGCGAGTTCGCCGAGACCGTCAGGGCCGCGGAGTCGCGGCTGCCCGTGCCCGCGGCCGAGGCCGGCGCGGATGAGTGGCGTGCCGCGTGGCACCGCCGCACCGACCGGCACTGATCCACACCTCGGAACACCCGCCTCCCGCACGCCGCCGACCAGCCCGCCGCCGACCCGCCCACGGGTGCGCCCGGCCGAGGGGTGGTCCTCGCAGTCACCTGCTGAGGGATGTGAGCCCACTCTTAAGTTGACGGCGCTCAGTCCGCGGAGCGCACGCTCGCCGGGGTCGACCGCTGCCGCTTGATCTTGGGCCATCGGCGCAGGCAGGACCCGCAATGTTTGCATCCGTTCGCAACTTTCTGGGGTCGGTGATCTGGCAACGTTCATCCACAACATTCCCTGAGCATCGGCCTCGGCCCCGAGGCCCGTTTGGGGTTTTCCTCCATCTTGTGGCCGGGTCGCAGGCCGTCGAACGGTGGGGAGCGGGCTCCATTTTGGACCTCCCGACAATGCCTCTTACCTTGGTGATTCTCAGTTTCCCGTCAGGGTTCTCTATGCTGGGCCCGTTGTTCTGACAATAAGAGAGAGAAAGGCAGATATGGATTTGCTCGGCTCTCCCGCGCTGAGTGCGACTGCGCTTGTATTGCTACTGCTGCTGTTCTACGGCGGCACCATGGTCATGTCCATGCGGATCGCGCGCAAGGACGAGAACGCTGACAACTACATGACGGCCGGTCACCGGATCGGATTCGGCATCTCGGCGGCGTCGATGACGGCCACCTGGATCTGGGCCTCGTCGATGTACGCCTCGGTCAACTCCGGCTACCTCTACGGTGTGTCGGGACCGATCCACTACGGGCTCTGGGGTGCCCTGATGATCCTGTTCATCTACCCCTTCGGTCGACGCATCCGTAAGGTCGCGCCCCAGGCTCACACCCTGGCCGAGGTCATGTTCGCGCGCCACGGGCGCTCCTCCCAGCTGATGCTGGCCGGCTCCAACATCCTGGGCTCGGTCATCTCGCTGACGTCGAACTTCATCGCCGGTGGCGCCCTGATCGCCATGCTCAGCCCGTTCAGCTTCATGCAGGGCATCGTCGTGATCGCCGCCGGTGTGCTGCTCTACACACTGTGGTCCGGCTTCCGCGCCTCGGTGCTCACGGACTTCGCCCAGGTGCTGGCCATGCTCGGCGCGGTCATCATCATCGTGCCGTCGATGTTCTTCTTCCTCGGCGGTGTCGAGGTGTTCTCGAGCGGTGCGGCCAACCTCACCCCGCAGCAGAGCAACTTTTTCTCCTCGGACGCGTTCCTCAACCAGGGCGCGCCCTACATCGCTGCCGTGCTGGCCTACGCGATCGGCAACCAGACCATCGCCCAGCGCCTGTTCGCGGTGCGCGAGGACCTGATCAAGCCGACGTTCATCACGGCGACGATCGGCTACGGCGCCACGATCATCGGCATCGGCATGGTGGGCGTGCTCGCCCTGTACGCGGGTATCGATCCCGTGGACGGCGACCCCAACAACATCCTGCCGCAGGTGGCCGCGGAGTACCTGCCGGGCGTCCTGGTCGCGGTGTTCTTCATCATGATCATCGGTTCGCTGTCGTCGACCGCGGACTCCGACCTGTCGGCCATGTCGTCGATCGCCATGACCGACGTCTACGGGCAGAGCCTGCGCAGCAAGGGCAAGGTGCCCAACCCGCGCACGATGCTCATCGTGGGCCGGCTCACGATGGTCGTCGCCACCGCTGCGGCGCTGGTGTTCGCCAACATCCGCTTCAACATCCTCGACCTGTTGGTCTTCGTGGGTGCCCTGTGGGGTGCCCTGGTGTTCCCGGTGATCGCGAGCTTCTACTGGAAGAAGGTCACCAACATGGCCTTCACCGTGTCCGTGCTCGCGGCGCTCGCGGTGTTCCTGCCGACCCGTTTCGGTGCCATCCCGGACAGCGGCGTGCTCGCGTACGGCATCGAGGCGCTGGCAGTGGTCGGCGTGGGCGTGGTGCTCGGGCTGATGGTCTTCGGGTTCTTCGGCCTGCGCCCGGCGCTGGTCGTCGGCGCGATAGCAGCCCTGGGCAGTGCGCCGTTCATCTTCGGCTTCCTGCGTGACTACGACACCCTGACCGCCTCGCTCGTGGCGTACGCGGTGAGCACGATCGTCTGTGCCGCGATGTCCTTCCGTAGCTCGATGGACTTCGACTTCGCCAAGATCGCCGCCCGCACCGCCGACTACGACACGGCGGAGTCGGCGGAGGCCCTCGAGGCGCAGTCCGACGACGACGGCCGCGACCAGAACGTCCGAACCGATGACGACGACGACGACCTCGTCCGCGTCTAGGAAGGAAGGCAGCTGACAATGACACCGATCCTTCTCACGATCTACGTCCTGATCTGGCCCGTCATCGTGGCCGGCGTCCTCGCCGTCCTCGTCCGTGGCTTCGTCAAGGAGGCCGCCGAGGCCAGGCGCGAAGGCGACCCGATCATCTAGGTCGCCACAGAGCTGGCACGTTGCAGAGCTGGCCAGCCACGGAGCTGGCCCGTTGCAGAGCAGAGCCCCCGGTAGGCAGTCGCCGACCGGGGGCTCTGCTCATGCCCGAACCACGACCACGCCGAGAGCGAGCCCCGGGCCGGGCGCGAGTCTCAGGCCAGGAGTGAGGCGTCTACCTCGTCCCACGAGCTGGCGCCGCTCAGCGACATGGTGAGGTCGATCTCGGCGAGCAGGTTGTCGAGCACCTCGCCGACGCCGTGTTCGCCGGCGATGGCCAGGCCGTAGACGTGGGGCCGGCCGATCGTCACCGCGTTCGCGCCGCACGCCATGGCCTTGACGACGTCGGTGCCGTTGCGGATGCCGGAGTCGAGCAGCAGTGTCGGCTCCGGGCCGACCGCCTCGCGGATCGCCACGAGGGAGTCGAGGGTGCCGATCGACCCGTCGACCTGGCGGCCGCCGTGGTTGGACACCATGACCGCGTCGACACCGGCATCGAACGCCTGCCGGGCGTCATCGGGGTGCAGGACGCCCTTGAGGACGATCGGCAGCCTCGTCCGGTCCCGCAGGGTCGCCAGGTGGTCCCAGCTCAGTGCCGGGTTGGAGAACGTGTCGAGGAACGTCTGCACGGCGGCGCGGGTCTCGGGGGCGCGCAGATTCTCCCGCGTCGAGCCCGGGTGGTTGCGCGCCATCTCGAGCAGCGTCAGCGCCGCCTGCGGGGTGACCTTGACGGCAGCGGCATCGGCATCGGCATCGGCGCCCGCCGCGGCCTCGCGCTCGACCCGCTCGGCGACCAACTGCCGGAAACGCGGGTCCGAGGTGTACTGCGCTATCCCGACGCCGCGGGTGAACGGCAGCGAACCGAGGTCGAGGTCCCACGGCCGCCAGCCCAGCGTGGTGGTGTCGAGCGTGACGACCAGGGCCCCGGCGTCGATCGCCTCGGCGCGGGCGATGAAGCTGTCGACCAGCTGCTCGTCGCTGCTCCAGTACAGCTGGAACCAGCGGGGGCTGTCCTGCATCGCCGCGGCCGTGGCCTCCATGGGCGAGGAACCCTGCGAAGAGAAGATGTACGGAAGTCCGCGCCGGGCGGCGGCCCGGCCGACCATGACGTCGGCGTCGCGACGGATGAGTCCGGCGGCGCCGATCGGAGCCACCAGGACGGGCGCGGGGAGCGTCTGCCCGAGCACCGTGGTGGAGATGTCGCGCCGGGAGGTGTTGCGGAGCATGCGCGGCACCAGTCGCCGGCGGTCGAAGGCCTCGCGGTTGGCGGCCATCGTCTGCCCCGAGCCGGCGCCTCCGTAGACGTAGGCCCAGGCCTTCTTGCCGCCGGGTCGTCGCAGGAGCGCGCGGCGGGCGGCGGCTTCGAGCTTCTCGGCGCCGGTCGGTACCGCGGGGGTGATCCCGGAGACGCCGGAGCGGTAGATGATGTTCTGGCGCGCGCGGCCGAGGGTGCCTGTGATGGGGGTCACGAAGTCTGCCGTCATAGCCGTGAGCGTACTGAGGCCTTCATCGCGTGCGCGGAGGAGGTGCCGCCCGGCGGGTCTACTCCGCGCGTCCGTCGGGCCGGTCGGACCGGTCCGCGCTGTCGACGAGCCGACGGACCATGGCGGTCGAGGACTGTCCGGGAAGCGTCGGCACGGAGCCCACTGCCTCGAACCCGAACCGCTCGTAGAGGCGACGGCTCGCCGGGGTGGTGGATTCGAGGAACGCCAGCGGGTTCGCGGAGTGGTCGACGACCCTCAGGCGGTGCGCCAGCAGTGCCGATCCGACGCCCTTGCCGCGGGCCTGGGGACCGGTGCCGATGTCGCGGATGTACCAGTGCGGTTCGGTGGGCCGATAGGCCTCGATCTGGAGAGTGTGCCGTGCGCCGCGGCCCAGGGGGAGCCGGCCCAGCGTCCACAGGGCCGCACCGGAGATCGCTCGCCGGGCGGTGCCCAGAGCGCCGGGCGCGGCAGGGGGCTGCCACAGGACGGCGCCGACGACGCGGCCGTCGTCCATCGCGATGTCGGCCCACTGGGGGTGTCGCCGCACCCGGCGGAGGTAGTACAAGGTGAGTTTGGTGTGCCGGGTCTCGTCCTCGGGCAGCGTGACCGACCATGCGGGGTCGTCGCGGAACGCCTCGCTGAGGATGCGGGCGATCGCGGGTGCGTCGGCGCGCGTGGCGGTTCGGACGGTGACCATGGGCGGGGCTCCTGGCGGGTGCGGGTCGGGTGCGGCGTCGGGCTCTTACGTCAGGTGCGCCGTGGTCAGGCAGGTGAGGTCGTCGTCGCCGGTGGCGATCGGCACCGTCGAGGACTTTCCGTCGTGCTCGACGGTGAGGGTGCCGGTGAGGTCGCGGGTGAGCCACAGGCCGACAAATCCGTTGTTGTAGGCCGTGCGGGTCTCGTCGACGACCGTCCGCCCCGTCTCGTCGGTCACGGTGATGTCGACGGGCTCGCCGGCCATCTCGCCGAGGCAGGTCGTCAGACTGTGGAAGAGACAGTCATGGGTCTGGTCCTCGTAGGGCGCGACGGACAGGTAGAACTGCTCGTCCGGCATCGGCAGGGTCGCGATGGAGCCGGCGGCGGTGTCGGTGAGGACGAGCTCGGTCGGCTGGACCGAGGCGAGGAGGGTGTCGGGGCGCTCGGCGACGGGCATGGTGTCGAGCCGCTCGATCACCCCGCGGGCGTCCATGTCGGTCAGGCCGTACCGGTCGAGGACCTCGGTCGCCGCGGCCTGGCTCGACTCGCTCTGGTTCTGCCCGCTGTGGTTCTGCCCGCTCTGGTTCTGCCCGCTGGGGCTCTGGTCCGCCTGGCCGGGTGGGGTGGCGCCGCAGGCGGTGAGGGTGAGCCAGCTCGCGGTGAGGGCCGCGGCCAGGGCCCGGCGACGCAGTCGAGGGGTGGTGGTCATTGCTGGGCGGGCTCCTTGTCGGGTATCACGCTGTCGGGTATCACGCTGCCGGGTGCCGCGTGGCCTGTCAGGCCTCACAATGCGCAGGCCTCACATCGCGGCGAGCATCTCACGCATGCGCGCGATCTCCTGCTGCTGGGTGTCGATGATCGACCGGGCCAGGTCGACGGTCGGCTGATAGGTACCGTCCGATACCTCCCCCTGTGCCATGTCGATGGCGCCCTCGTGGTGGGCGATCATCTGCTCCAGGTACAACCGCGCGGCGTCGGTGCCCTCGGCGTCGAACAACTGCTGGAGCTCGTCGGCGGAGAGCATGCCGTCCATCATCGACATGTCGTTGCCCATCACGGGCATGCCGCCGCCCCCGTGACCCCGGTGGTCGTCGCGCGGTCCGGGCGGCTGGCCCCATTGATCGAGCCACGCTTCCATCTGATCGATCTCGGGGTTCTGTCCGGCCTTGATCTCCTCGGCGAGGGCGGTAACGTCGGCGGGCACGTCGGGCTTGGCGAGCATGATGTCGCTCATCTCGATCGCCTGCTCGTGGTGCGGGATCATCATCCGCACGAACATCACGTCGGCGGCCGAGCGCTCACCCTCATCGGCGGGAGCGTCGGCGCCGGGTTCGGGCGGAGCGTTCGTGCCGGACTCCGCGCTGGCGTCGGCGGCGGTGCCGGCCGGGGCGGTTGCGGTGTCGTCTCCGCCCCCGGCGCAGGCGGTCAGGGCCAGCGCGGACGCGGCCACCGCGGCGGAGACCAGGAGCTTCGTGCGGGTCATGGCGGGTGTCCTCTCCTCGGGGATCGGTACCGTGCTCAGCCCAGGGTATGCAGAACCGCGAGTCCGAGCGCCCCGCACGCGGCGGCGACGAGCAGGGAGGCGAGCGTGCCGATGATGAACCGCTCGCTCACCGCCGGGTTCTCGCGGATCTCGGGGTAGCGGCCGAGGGCCTTGATGGCCACGACCACCGCGGCGAGTTCGAAGCGTCCGGCGAGGATGGCGGCGGTGAGGCCGACGCGTTCGAGGATGCCGATCCACATCCCGCCGCGCAGGACCTCGCGGACCGCGGGGGCGGGGTCGTCGCGTCGGCGCATCACCGGGGTCCGCGCGTCGCCGCTGACCTCGACGGTCAGGGGTTCTGGCACCCGCGCCGAGCGCAGGACGAGCGACGCGATGGGCGAGCCGAGTGCGACGGAGGCGATCAGGCTCAGCGCCACGACGATCGCGACGAGGATCCAGTCGGGCCAGCTGCTCATCGGTCGGCCTTCCCACGCCCGCCGTCCGCGGCCTTCCCGCGCTGGCCGCTCGCCGGGCTGCCGGACTCGCCCACGGCCGCGTCGTGCGCGCCGGCGAGCAGCCGGTCGAGCACCGGGTACGCGGCGCGCTCTTCGCGGATCTCCGACAGCCGCAGCGCCCCGGTGACCGAGGCGGGCGTGATGCCCAGCTCCTCGGCGGCCGCCACCTGAGTGGGGGAGCGATCGACGGCGTCCACCACCCGCCACTGCGGCTCGGTGCGTCCGAGCACGAGTGGCGCGACCAGTGCCCACACCGCCTCGCAGTCGGCGGCCCACGCCGTCGCCGAGCCGCGGTCGTCCCGCGATCCGGGGTCGCCCGGCACCCGTATGGCCACCGAGCCGGGGAGGCCCTTCGCGGCGTCGACGGCGTCGCGGGCGGCGAGGTAGGCGTCCCCACGTCCGGCTCTGGTCCCGGAGGAGTAGGACTCGTCGTCGACGTCTCCCGCCCCGACACCGCAGTGCCAGTCACCTTCGCGCAGGGCGACGAGCAGCGCCGACCGCACCGCGGCAGGGTCGTCGAGCAGGCCCTGGACCTCGTCTCCGGCCGTGCGCTCGAACGCGGCCGCGGTCGGGATGTCCGCCAGTGCGTCGATCAGGGCGGGTACCCGGTCGGCGCTGCTGCGGCTGCGGCGTTGGTCGATGGTCACCACGTACATGAGGCGATCGTGCCACACACCGCCGACATAAGGTGAAAACACCTAAAACCGGCAAATTAGCCGTTATCGGCTCATTTGACGATCTGAGGCGTTCGGGCCTCACGCACGGGCGCCGTCGCCGCAGGTGTCGACGGCGTCCGCGCCGCCCGCAGCCCGTTGAGGATCACGATGACCTCGGCGATCTCGTGGACGAGGACCACCGCGGCGAGCCCGAGAACCCCGGTGATCGCCAGCGGGACCAGGGTCGTGATGAGGATCAGTGAGAGGACGATGTTCTGGTTGATGATCCGGCTGCCCCGGCGGGCATGCGCGAGGGCCCGGGGGAGGAGCCGCAGGTCGGTGCCGGTGAAGGCCACGTCCGCGGACTCGATGGCGGCGTCGGATCCGGTCGCGCCCATCGCGATTCCGACGTCCGCGGTGGCCAGTGCCGGGGCGTCATTGATGCCGTCGCCGATCATCGCCGTGCGCCGGGTGCGGGCGAGCTCGGCGATCGCGTCGGCCTTGTCGCCGGGCGAGAGGTCGGCGCGGATGTCACCGATGCCGGCCTGCGCGCCGAGCGCGGCCGCCGTGCGCGGGTTGTCGCCGGTCAGCATGCTCACGCCGATGTGGTGGTCGGTCAGGGTGGCGACGACGACGAGGACCTCCGGCCGCAGTTCGTCGCGGATGCCGATGGCGCCGATCGGGCGGCCGTCGCGGTGGACCACCACCACGGTCATGCCCTCGTGCTCCAGGGCCGTGATCTGCCCGGTGAGCTGTCCGGCGGCGAGCCGGCGTGGTGAGCCCACGGTGACGAGGTGTCCGTCGACGGTGCCGCAGATCCCGTGCCCGGCGGCCTCCTCGACGTGCTCGGCGTCTGTGGTTCCCGGCCCGGAGACCCGCTGGCCTGCCGGGTCCTGCCGGGCGGCTCCGGCGAGGGCGGCGGAGGTGATGGCGGCCGCCAGCGGGTGGGTGCTGTGGCGCTCGACGGCCGCGGCCAGGGAGAGCACCTCGGACTCGCTGGTGCCCGGGGTGGTGAGGACTCGGACGACCGACGGTTCGTTGCGGGTGAGGGTCCCGGTCTTGTCCACCGCGAGGTGACGGATGGTGCCGAGCCGTTCGAACGCCGCCCCGGACTTCACGATGACACCGAACCGGCTGGCCGCGCCGATCGCGGAAACCACGGTGACGGGCACCGAGATCGCCAGGGCGCAGGGCGAGGCGGCGACCAGGACGATCAGCGCGCGGGTGATCCACAGCTCCGGGTCGCCGAGCAGCGAGCCGATGCCCGCGACGAGCAGGGCCAGCACGAGCACCCCGGGGATCAGCGGTCGGGCGATCCGGTCGGCCAGGCGGGACCGGTCGCCCTTCTCGGTCTGGGCGCGCTCGACGAGGTCGACGATCGTGGTGAGTGTGTTGTCGGTGCCCGGGGCGGTGGCGGTGAGGTCGAGGAGGCCGGAGGTGTTGATCGACCCGGCGAGGACGCGGTCGCCGGGCGCCACCTCGACGGGCATCGACTCGCCCGTGACCGCGGAGGTGTCGACGCTGCTGCGGCCGTGGGCCACGATCCCGTCGGTGGCGACGCGCTCGCCCGGCGCCACGACGAGCGTCTCTCCGACCCGGAGTTCGGCGGTCGGGATCTCGGTGGTGTCGGCGCCCCGGCGGACGGTGGCGGTGTCCGGGACCAGGCGTAGGAGAGAACGCAGGCCGGAGCGGGCGCGGTCCATCGCCTTGTCCTCGAGCGCCTCGGCGATGGAGTAGAGGAAGGCCAGGGCGGCGGCCTCCTCGACGTAGCCGAGGATCACGGCGCCCACGGCGCTGATGGTCATGAGCAGCCCGATGCCGAGCCGGCCGCTGGTGAGCAACCCGCGGATCGCGCCCGGTGCGAACGTCGAGCCGCCGAGGATGAGGCCGATCCAAAACAGGGTCTGGCCGGCCGGTCCGGCGCCCGTCCATTCCGCGGCCAGGCCCGAGACGAACGCGACGCCGGACGCGGCCGGGATGAGGATCGCCGGGTCCCGCCACCACGGCCGGTCCTGCTCCTCGGGCTCGTCGGGCGAGGTCGCCTCGCACCCGCACGCGGACGTCATGATGCCGCGCAGGTGGGGCAGTCGGAGACCGCGCACTCGGCGTCGCGGTCCACGGCGAGCGTGACGTCGAGCAGCGCGGTGAGTGCGGCCTCGAGGTGTGGGTCGGCGATCTCGTAGCGCATCTGCCGACCCTCGGCCGCGGCCACGACGATCCCGCAGTCCCGCAGGCACCCGAGGTGGTTGGAGACGTTGGGCCGGGTCAGTTCGAGTTCGCGGGCGAGGTCGGCCGGGTACCGGGGCCCCTCGAGCAGGCACAGCAGGATCCGGGACCGGGTGGGGTCGGCCATCGCCCGGCCGAGCCGATGCATCATGTCGAGGCGGGTGGCACGTGTCAGCATGCGCTGAACTGTACAGCGCGCGCTGAACTGACGCTGAGCCACCAGGCGGCTGTCTGACCTCCTCGCCGCCATAGCCCGCCGACAAGAGGAATTCGTGCACCCGTCTCTCGGGCGATACGCGCGAAATCCTCTGCTCGGCAGGCAGGCAGGAAGGCAGGCAGGCGGGAGGGCAGGCGGGCGCGGGTCGGGGCGGGCCCCTCGGGGGGAGTCCGGCGTCAGGTGGTGGCGGGGCGGCCGATGTCGGGCCGGGAGTCGCCGAAGGTCTCCTTGCGCTCGCGGGCCCGGACCTTCTCGCCCCACGACTCGAGCCGGGCCCGGCCCCACGGCGTGCGGTAGCGCAGGGTGTTGAGCGGGACGAGGTAGGCGTGCGCCCACGGCGGGCGGACCGGCAGGCCGAACTCCCGCATCGATTCCGGGCCGAGGAGCACGGTGAGCATGCTCAAAAGCCGCTCATGACCCACCCGGGCGCGTAGGCGGGGCAGCGGCCCGCTGCGGTGGCGGCGTCGTTGGGACTCCACCAGTGCCTGCGTGAGCTTCGGCCCGGCCTCGGAGATGCCGGCCTGGGACAGCAGGATGTGGTAGTTGACGCGGTGGCGTTCGCGCTCACCCTCGACCAGGTAGTGGTCGGCCACGCCCATGAGCCAGCCGACGTAGCGCCACATGTGCATCACCGCGTCCGAGTCCCTGCGGCTCACAGGCACGCCGAGGGTGCGCACCCCGAGCAGGACCACGGCGTCGAACAGGCCGAGGGTCGAGGCCAGGTCGCTCTGGTTGATGGGCAGGCCCCAGCGCTGGCTGTCCCAGCGCGGCTCCATGGCGTTGTTGACCACCGCGTGCATGGCCCGCACGTGGCCGGTCAGTCGCCACGCCTCACCGCCCGGCCGCAGCCCGTCCGGGATGGACAGCGACATGGTCCAGTGGCTGGTCTCGGCCAGGCGGCGCAGCGTGGTCTCGCCGGTCAGGCCGCCGGTCGCCACCAGCAGGTCGGTGGGTCCGCCGAACCGGTAGCCGCCGATGAGGGACAGCTGTAGCAGGATGTCGGCGGCGTTCTGGCCGAAGCGCAGATAGGCCTTCTGTCCTCGTTCGACCTTGTCCCAGTCGACCCAGTCCGGGGTGCCCTCGAGGTGCGCGATGTAGTCCCGCAGGATCTGAGGCGCGTCGTCGGGCAGGCCGGCCGAGCCGGAGTGCAGCGCCTCATCGAGCTGGCGGCGGGTCACCGCGCCGGGCTCGCCGGACCGCAGCCGCATGGCGCGGGCGAGCTGATCGCCTAGATCGTCGCGTTCGAAGTAGTCGCGGCCGATCCGGTCCATGAGCTTCTCATCGAGGTGGCCCACGCCGGCGATGGGCTTGAGGGCGCGTCCGAGGCGACGGCCACGCTCCTCACCCTCGCGGAAGCGCTGGGGGTACGGCATCACGGATGCTGTCTTTTCGGACGTAGCAGTCATGCCATGACTATGACGCGAGTTTTTACTCGCATACAATTCGCGTTTATGAGAAGGGTGCCCAAGCAGGCCAGATCCCGCGCGATGGTGGAGCGAATCGTGGAGGCTGCTCGCGTTGTGCTCGTGCGCGACGGCTACGAGTCGTTCACCACCAACCGCGTCGCCGACGAGGCGGAGGTCAGCCCCGGCTCGCTGTACCAGTACTTCCCGGACAAGTCCGCGCTGGTCGCGGTGGTCATGGACCGGTGGTCGGCCGAGATCTCCGACCGGGTCGCGGCATCGCTCTCGGCCACGGGCCCGGTCGACGTGAAGAGCCCGGCGACGGCCCGGTCGATCGCCGACGCCCTGCTCACCGCGCTCGAGGCCGACGCCGGACTGCTGCGCATCATGTGGGAGGAACTGCCCGCGGTACGACACCGGGCGGCGCAGCACGCCCTCGAGCAGCGGGTCCGCGAACTCCTGGCGGTCTACCTCGCGGCCGCCGGCGCCACGAGCGGGGACCCGGCGGCCCGGGCGTGGGTGATCGTCATGGCGGTGGAGAACATCGCCGTGCGGTGGGTGCTGGACCGTCCCGCCATCAGCCGGGACGCGCTGCTCGACGAGCTCACCGCGCTGGCCGGGGGATTCGGTGGGCGCGGCTGACACGGTCGCCCGCCGCTTACCTCGGCGCCCGCGGCTGCCCGGACGCGCGCGGCGCCGGCCCGCCGGGAATCGGGGGATACCCCGACGCGCTGCCGGGCCCCGCTCGGGCAGACTTGAGCGCGATGCCCACCCTGACCCCCCGCGCCACCGCGAGTCTCGCGGGCCTGGTCGCCGTTGCCGTGTTGTCGTCGTCGTGTTCCTACGGGCCCACCCGCGAGGCGCCGACCCCCATCCCCCGGGCATCCCGCCCGCCGCCGGGGCCCCGGTGCCGAGCGTCGACATCAACGCGCCCGGCCGCACCTCCGACCAGCTGCGCGAGTGGGCGGCGGGCCTCAACGAGCCGATGAACATCCCCGTCGCCGCACTCGCTGCCTACGGCAACGCCGCCGAGACCATGCGGCAGACCCGTCCCGAGTGCAACCTCGCCTGGACGACGCTCGCCGGGATCGGGCACGTGGAGACGCGGCACGGCCGGTACCGCGGGGCGTCATTGAGTGACGACGGCTACGCGCTCCCGCCGATCATCGGCATCAAACTCGACGGCTCGCCCGGCTTCGCCGACATCCCCGACACCGACGGCGGCGAGCTGGACGGTGACACCGAGAACGACCGGGCCGTCGGGCCGATGCAGTTCATCCCCGAATCGTGGCGCAAGTACGGCGTCGACGCCAACGGAGACGGGCGCGCCGATCCGAACCAGATCGACGACGCCGCCGTGTCCGCCGCGCGCCTGCTGTGCACGAACGGGGGAGACCTCTCTCAGGCCGAGAACTGGCAGCGGGCCGTGCTGTCCTATAACGCGTCGCGCGAATACGTCATGGACGTGCGCGACGCGGCGGCCGCCTACTCGGTGGGGACGACCGCGCCGTAGGCGGGCTACGTAGGCGGGCGTCGTAGGGGGACGCCACGCTGAATGCTGCCTCACCCATTGGGATGCGCTTGACCTACGGGGCCCCGCAGGTGAGGCGCAATCCGACAGGTGAGGTGTGGGCGCCGCTGCGCGGGCCCCGCGAACTACGCTGCTGAGTCGGCCGAGTTTGCAGGCGAGATCACCAACGGCGGGAGTCCCACACCCATGTCAGCACCGACGTCGACGCGCCGGCAGCCCGCGGGCGCCCCGACCACGGCGGATGCGCCGACCACCGCCAACGGGCTCCTGCTCCGCGCGGTCCGGCGCCGCCGGCACCTGGTGGTCCCCGGCCTGGTGCTCATGACCCTGTGGCAGCTGTGTGAGGCGCTGGTGCCCATCGCGATCGGCGTGATCGTCGACGTCGCGATCATCCCGCTCGACCGGTGGGCCCTGCTGTGGTCGGTCGTCGGGCTCATCGCGCTGTTCACCGTGCTCAGCCTCGGCTACCGGTTCGGCGCCCGGATGAGCAATCGGGCCCTGCAGGAGGAGGCGCACGACCTGCGGGTCGAGGTGACGCGGGTCCCGTTGACCCGGCGGCGCGCGATGGACGGTGCGAGCTCCGGTGACGTGCTCTCGGTGTGCTCGGCCGACGCCGACGTCGCCGCGCTGGTATTCCGGCAGATCGCGCTCGGCGGGTCCGCGGTGATCAGCATCGTGGGGATCTCGGTCTACCTGTTGTGGACCGACTGGCTGGTCGGGCTCATCGTGCTCATCGGCGTCCCGCTCAGCCTCGTGCTGGTCGCCCTGCCCAGCCGCACCATCTCCCGGCACAGCACCGCCCAGCAGGCCGCGATCGGGCGGGCGAGCAGCCGCGCGACCGACATCATGGCGGGCCTGCGCGTGCTCAAGGCCGGCGGCGGGGAGCGCTGGGCCGCTGAGCAGTACCGCACGGCGTCCGAGGAGGCGGCCGCGGCGGGGATCGTCACCGCCGAGCGGACGGGGCGGGTCCAGGGGATCGGCTCGCTCGGGATGGCCGTGGTCCTGGCGCTGGTGCTGCTGGCCGCCGGCTACCGCGTCCTGGCCGGCGAGATGGAGATCGGCACGCTCGTCTCCGTGGTGGGCGTGGCCGTCTTCTTCGAGGAGCCGGTCCGGATGATCACCCAGATGGTGTCGATCTCCGCCCGGTCCCACGGCGCGGCGCAGCGGCTCGTCGACCTGCTGGGGTCGGCGCCGGTCGACGACTCCGGCGACGAGGTCCCCGCGGGGGCGCGGTTGGAGGTACGCGGGCTGGCGCTGCCCGATGGTCGCTCCCTCGACCTGGAGGTCGCCGAGGGGGCGGTCGTCGCGCTCGTGGCCGATCAGCCCGCCGCCGCGAACGCCATCACCCTGGCGATCGCCGGGCACGGCGACGGGGCCGACGCCGTCCTGGTGGGCGGGCACCGACGCAGTCACCTGGCACCCGCCATCGCCGAGCATCTCGTCGCCGCGCCGCACCGAGTGGACCTGTTCGTCGGCACCATCCGTTCCAACATCGCGATGAAGCACGTCGGCGCGGGGGACGACGACGAGCTCGGTGGCCCGGGGGGCGGCGGTTCGGGACATGGCGGCCCGGGGGACGACGACGAGCACGGTGACCCCGCCGCCGGTGGCGTGGCCGCCACCCCGATCTCGCATGAGGTCCTGCGGGCCTCGGCGGTCGCGGAGATCATCGAGCACCTGCCCGACGGGCTCGACTACGCGGTGCAGGAAGGCGGCCGGAACCTCTCCGGCGGTCAGCGGCAGCGGATCGCGCTCGCCCGCGCCCTTCACGCGGACCCGGACGTGCTGGTGCTCCACGAACCGACCAGTGCGGTCGACGCCGTCACCGAGTGGGAGATCGCCCAGGCCGTCCGCCGACTGCGGACGAGTCGGCCGCGGCAGGCCACGCTGATCGTCACGTCGTCGCCGCCGTTCCTCGCGACCGCCGATCGGGTGGTCCACCTGCCCCGCAGCGGCGAGGCGCGCACGGGCACCCACCTGGAACTGCGCGAGGCATCAGCCTCCTACCGGACGGCGGTCGACCGATGAGCACCACCGAGACGGGGACGACCCGCGGGATGACGAACACCGCCACCGCCACCGCCACCGCCACCGCCACCGCCACCGCCGGCACCGCCGCGGACGGCCCGGACGCGGCGGGCTCGTCAGGCGCGCTGCCGCTGGCGACGGGCCGCGAGTCCCTCGCCGTCCTGTGGCCGCTGCTCCGGCAGCGGCGCGGATACCTGGCGCTGGTGTGCCTGGCCGGGCTGATCGGGTCCGTGGCTGGCCTCGTCGCACCGTGGGTGATCGGCCGGCTCGTCGACGACCTGCCCGGCAGCGAGGACTACACAGCGGTGTGGATCGGCGCGGGCGCCATCGCCGTGGCCGGCATCGTGGGCGCCGGCTGCACCTGGGCCGGGCAGGCGTGGCTCGCCCGGCTCACCGAACCGACCGTCGCCCGCCTGCGCGAGATGGTGATGGACTGCTCCCTGCGCCTCGGCGCCGCTCAGATGGAGACGACCGAGACCGGCGACCTCGTCTCCCGCGTCGCCGAGGACGCCCGCGAGATCAGCCAGGCCGCCACTGCCGTCATCCCGCTGGTCGTGCAGTCGGCGTTCACGGTGATCGTGTCCGGGGTCGGGCTCGCGACGGTCGACTGGCGGCTCGGGCTGGTGGGGCTGCTCGCGCTGCCGATGTACTGGACGACCCTGCGCTGGTACCTGCCCCGGTCCGGCCCCATCTATGCCGCCGAGCGCGCCGCCTTCGGCACCCGGGCCAGCCGTCTCCTCGGGGGCATCTCCGGGTCCCGCACCCTGCACGCCTACGACGCCCAGGACTCCGAGCTGGAGCGGATCACCGCCGCCTCCGCCCGCGCCCGCGACCTGTCCATCGAGGTGTTCCACTTCGTCACCCGAGCCTTCAGCCGCAACAACCGCGCCGAGGTCACCGTCCTCGGGCTGCTGCTGGTCGTGGGGTTCTTCCTCGTGGACTCCGGCGCCATCACCGCCGGCGCCGTGACCACGGCCGCGTTGCTGTTCCATCGGCTGTTCAACCCGATCGGTGCGCTGGTCGGCATGGTCGATCAGGTCCAGTCCGCCGGTGCCTCGCTGGTGCGGATGGTCGGGGTCATCACCATGCCCGTGCCCGAGAGCACCGCTACGCTGCACTCCACCGCCGCCGGGCCCGGCCCGCTCGAGCTCACCGGCATCACCCATACCTATGGCGAGGGCGCTCCGGCGCTCATCGACGTGGACCTCACGGTCGCGCCGGGCGAGGTGGTCGCGGTGGTCGGGTCCACGGGCGCCGGCAAGAGCACCCTGGCGCTGGTCGCCGCCGGCTCGGTGGTGCCGACGCGGGGGAGTGCGCGACTGGGCGGGGTCCGGCTGACCGACGTCGACCCGGTAGCGCTGAGGCAGCACGTCACGATGGTCTCGCAGGAGGTGCACACCTTCGCCGCCACCGTGGCCGAGAACGTCCGCGCGCCCCGGCCTGAGGCCGGTCTCGCCGAGGTGCGCGCCGCACTCCGGACCGTCGGCGCGGACTGGGTCGACGACCTGCCCGACGGCGTCGACACTCTCATCGGTGAGGGTGGACATGCGCTCGATCCCATGCAGAGCCAGAAGATCGCCCTGGCCCGCGTCGAGTTGGCCGGCCCGGACGTGGTGATCCTCGATGAGGCCACCGCCGAGGCCGGGTCCGCCGGAGCCCGTCGCCTCGACGCGGCTGCCGCTGCGGTGCTCCGCGACCGGGCGGGTCTGGTGGTGGCGCACCGGCTGAGCCAGGCCGCGGCCGCCGACCGCATCCTGGTGATGGACCACGGCCGGATCGTCGAATCCGGCACGCACGACGAGCTGCTCCGGGCGGACGGGCGGTACGCCGAGCTCAGCCGGGCGTGGTTCGGGGGCGCGTGACGTAGGCGTGCGTCGGTGGCGTCAGCGACAACGACGACAACAACAGCGACGACGACGAGGGCGATCGTTCGAACCGGTCGGCGTCCTCAGAGCCCGCGGCACAGCGCGAGGAGCCGCCGGGCGGTGAGGACGGCGAACACCGACCAGGGCAGCAGCGAGGCGAGGGCAAAGGCGAGTCCGATCGTCCCGACGTTCGACGGCACCGCCATGAGGACCGCGGCCGCGAGACCCCACACCGCGGTGGCGCGACTGAACACGGTGCTGCGGTAGATGAGGATGCCGAAGATGAGCAGGGCGGCGAAGTTGAGGACGTAGTAGACGTCGAAGGCGGTGCCCGTCCACGTGGCGAGCATGCCCTCCCCGGTCGCCAGCAGCGCAGCCCCCTCAGCGGGGCCGGCCTCCGCGTAGGCGCGGGCCAAGTGGAGCATCTCGATCGGGCGGGGAGAGGACATGTAGGCCGCCATTCCGATCCCGCCCAGCCCCAGCGCGATCACGACCGCGGACCGGCTGACCCGCCACAGCACGACCGCCAGAGCGGCGTAGAGCAGGAGGGTCAGCAGGTTGCTCACCGGGTAAAGCAGGTCCAGCATGAGCAGCCCCGCGACGGGATTGTCGGCGAGCACGAGGAAGAAGCCCTCGACGGTGTCCGGGAAAGGCCAGAGGAGGTAGACGATGATCTGCACCGCGATGAGCGCCACGCTGGCCAACGCCGCCCACGCACCGGTCCGGACGAGACCACGCCAGCTCCGGACGTCCGCGCGGACTGCGGCATCGTCGATCGGCGTCATCGCGGACATCCACTCTGTCGGACTCGTATTGTGTGAAGTGTAGGCGGAGGAGTCATCGTGACCAGTCGCACGCGGGAACCGAAAGGCCGGGCCCACGCCTGGGTTACCGCGGCCGCCGTGGTCGTCGCCGTCGTCGTCTTCCTCCCCGTCCTCCTGTTGCCCCTCACCACCTCGGTCCCGATCTGGGCGTGGCTTCCACTGCTCGTGGTCGGCGTGGCCGCGCTGATCTGGCTCGTCATCGGGCGCCGGCGGCGATGGGTCAGGCCGGCCGCGGTGGCAGTGGTGGCCCTTGCCGCGATCGGGGCGGTCGTCGCCTCGCAGACGCTGGCGGTGACGCCGCCGATCACCGGGCCGGACGGCGAGCGGGTGCCCGGCAGTATCGCGTCGATGGAGCAGGTGGACCTGGGCGGCAGCGAGCAGTGGATCACCATCCGCGGCCATGACGAGTCCAATCCGGTCCTGCTCAACCTCGGGATGGGCGGGCCCGGGGGCGGGGGGTTCTTCAATTCGAGCGAGTTCCGGCCGCTGGAGGAGCACTTCACGGTGGTGAACTGGGACGAGCCGGGCACCGGCAAGTCCTATGGCGCCGTGCCGTTCGACGAACTCGACCGGGAGCGGTTCGTGGACGACGCCACCGCCCTCACCAATCATCTCCGCGAGCGATTCGGGCAGGACAAGATCTACATCTACGGGGTGTCGTGGTCGAGCATCATCGGCATCTGGCTGGTGCAGGAGCATCCCGAGCTCTTCCACGCCTTCATCAGCAGCGGTCAGATGGTCAACACAGGCGAGAACGACCGGATGGGCTACGAGCTGGCGTTGGCGCACCTGGAGGAACAGGGGGAGACCGGGCGAGCGGAGAAGCTCCGCGAGAACGGGCCGCCGCCGTACCACGGTGACGCTGTGGTGTGGCCGTACGTGGACTTTCTCGATGTGCTCAACGAGATCATGGGGGTTCCCCGCTACACGGTGGTCGTGCCGCTGCTCGGGTTCCTCGTGCCCGAGTACGGCTACGTCGACACGATCAATCACACCCGCGGCTTGATTGACTCGTTCAACGCCGTCTATCCGCAACTGGAGGACCTGGACTTCGTCGAACAGGCCCCGTCGCTGGAGGTGCCGGTGTTCTTCTTCGTCGGCCGCGACGACGTCAATGCGATGCCGAGCCTAGTGGAGGAGTATTACGAGATGCTCTCGGCGCCGGAGAAGGAACTGATCTGGCTCGAGGGTGGGCACGGTCTCGGCAGTGCGGAGAACAAGGACCTGTTTGTCGACGTGATGCTCGCTCAGGTGCGGCCGCTGTCGCGGTGAGACCTGCAACGAATCGAGAGAAAGGAGCGCCTCGGTGAGAACCAGACGCCCATGGGCCACGTATTCAGTCACCGCCGGGATCGCGTTCTGGACTGTGATGGCGTTCGGGGGCAGCGTCGGCCTGGCGTCCTCGCCCGACGGGTCGGCGATGGGATTCGACACCGCGTGGTTGCAGGACACGCCCTTCAGCGACTACCTCCTCCCGGGCGTGATCCTCGGCCTCCTCGGTGTGGGCGGGGCCGCCGCCACCGGGCTTCTGGTCCGTGGACTGCGCGCACCGGGGCGGCGGGGGAGGCGTCAGGGCGCACCCTCCGCCTGGCAGTGGTACTTCGCGCTGATCGTGGTGCTCGGGCAGTTCGGATGGATCGCGGGCGAGGTCGTCTTGATGTGGACCGTCGTGTCGACGCTGCCGTCTGACCAGAGAACGTTCTTCTACGGGTTCTGGTGGGTGTTCGGGGTGCTGAGCACGGCGAATCTACTCCTGGCGTTCGCGCCGTCGACGCGGCGGATCCTCGGGGCCGCCGGGGCCGCCGGGCCGTCGTTGCGCTGAGGTGAACGAGCACGCCGGGGACCGCAGACCGGCTGCCGCCCGTGGCCTGCCTCGGCCCGCCGGGTGCTTCAAGCGCTGCGCCCTATCACTCTGGCGGCTCTGCTCCCGGCGGTATCTCTCCCACCGGGAATGCCGGTCCGTGTGCCCCACGGGTTCGGTCATTCACGCCCGGTGTGTGTTGGGCGTCACCTAGGTTCCTGAGAAAGTGACACGTGTCACTTGGTTGGACTTCGAGTGCAATCGCAACCCCTCAGGAGACCCGATGAGACGCATCCCCACCGCTGCCGCCGCCATGGCGATCACCGCCCTCGCACTGTCCGCGTGCGGTACGAGCGAGGCCGACCCGGACGGCACGGGAGAGCGGGCCACGCTGACCATGCCCGCCGACGAGTCCCGGTGCACGGAGGACAAGGCCGGGGGCACCATCACGATGGGCACCTACGTGATGCTGCCGTCGTTCTCGCCCGGACAAGGGCAGGTGGGCGTGCGGGGTGGCGCGGAGTCGGCGGCCGTCTACGACCGGCTCATGCGGTGGAACGCCCGGACCGAGACCTTCGAGCCCAAGCTCGCCGAGTCGCTCGAGAGCTCGGAGAACCACACCGTGTGGACGCTGACCCTGCGCGACGGCGTGACGTTCTCCAACGGTGACCCGCTCACCGCACAGGACGTGGCCTTCACGATGGACCTGCACAAGGATCCGGCGACGCGCTCGACCGCCATGACCGACGTGCAGCAGATCGAGCGGACCCGGGTGGTGGATCCGCTGACCATCGAGTTCACGCTCGCCGAGCCCTGGTCCACGTTCCCGGTGCTGCTCGCCGGTTCCGCGGGCGAGGTGATCCCCGAGAAGGCGTACGAGGCGGCGGGCCCGGAGAGGTGGGCGCGCGAGCCGGTGGGCGCCGGCGCGTTCACGGTGGCCGACTACGCCCCCAACCAGGAGATCGTGCTGAAGCCGAACCCGACCTACTACGGCGGCCCGGTGTGCCCGACGCTGCAGTTCATCCAGATCCCCGGTTCGCAGGCCACGTTCGAGGCGTTCCAGAACGGAGAGGTCGAGGTGGGCTTCCTTCGTGGGTCCAAGTTCGCCGACATGGCCCGCGAGGCCGACGCCCGGGGGTATGAGGAGATCACCAGCGCCGGCCGGCTGGTCTACATGAACAACGGGGCCGCGGGGTACGACGGGATCCTCACCGATCAGCGCGCCCGTCAGGCCGTGACGCACGCGATCGACAGGGAGCTGCTGCTCGGCCGGTTGGGCGACGACACCGCCCAGGCCACATCGGCGCTGCTGGCCGACTCTTCGCGGTTCTATGCCGGGCAGGAGGGGCCCGCGCTGGACGTCGCCCGCGCCGCCGAGCTGGTGGCGGAGGTGAAGCAGGACACGGGCTGGGACGGCTCGCTCACTCTGCTCGTGTCCGACGTGCCGGAGAACCGGGAGGCGGGGATCGTCATCAAGGCGATGCTCGACGCGGTCGGCTTCGACGTGACGGTGGAGGTCGCCCCGGCCTCCACGGCGAGCGCCCGCCAGTTCACGGGCGACTACGAGATGGCGATCGGCGGCCTGGCGACCTCGGATGCCGACCCGGCGTCGACCCTGGCCAGCTCGCTGATTCCGGGCGGTGCCCTCAACGTTTCGGGCGTGGACGATCCCGCGTTCGCGGACGCCCTCTCTGCGCTCAAGGCCGCCCCGGACGTCGAGTCCCAGAAGCAGGCGTACGCCGAGCTGCAGGAGGTCCACAATGAGGTGGCGCCGTATGCGGTCTTCGGTAACGGCGTCGAGCTGGTGACGATCGACGAGTCGGTCAAGGGCATCAGTCCGACGATCTCGTCGACGATGCTCTTCGACGGTGCGTTCATCGAGGAGTAGCCAACCGTGCCGGGGCGGGGCCGGTCGACGCGACTGGCCCGCCCTAGCCGAGCTCGTCCGCCAATCGGACGGCCGGGATCCAGTCGATCCCGAACACCCGTGCCACCTCGGCGAAGGTGGAGGAGTCCGCATCGGTGCTGGTCGCCGAGGCGATGAGACGGGACAGCATCACTGCTCCCGCGCGTTCCTCGATCGTGCCGGCCGCCGCCAGAAGCGTTATGTGACTATTTTAGAACTGTTGGGTGCTTGCAGATCTGCGTACCCGGCAGGAGCGGTGCCCGCACAGTCGTAGCACGGGCACGATGGCGACCATGTACCTCATCGGGACCGGGCCGAGTGAGTTGCACGCTCACATCGACCTCGACCGTCGCCTGCAAAACCTCGGACTCCTCGACGGGGCCGAGGCGTCCGTGGTGTCGGCCGCCCAGGAGGACGGGCACTGGTCGGTCGTAGCTGAGATCCGACCCGACACGGAGGGGGAGGGGCAATGACGCCAACTGAGGCGAGGTCACTGGGGCGGGCCATCCGCACCGTTCGTCTGGAAGCCGGGCTGACGCAGCTCAGGCTGGCGCTCGCCGTCGGCGTAAGCGGGAGCCACATGAGCATTTGTGAACGGGGCCAGGTCCCCGCCGCCCGAGGCCGTCCGGCTCACCCTCCGACAATGAACCGCGAGCAGTTCGCAGCCATCGCCGATGCTCTGGGTTGCACCGCTGCGTACATCGCCGACCGCGCAGCCCTGTCGGCCACCACTCGAGTGAGTCTCGGCCTTCAACCGCTCGGCCCCTCCCGCACTCTCGTTGCGGGGATCGCATACGACCTCACCGACGCCGAAGCAGACAGGGCCGCCGACTTCATCTCCGGCCTCATCGCCGCCCGCGACCTGCACTGACAACCGGTGTCGGAGGCCCCGGCTACGGTGCCGGCGTGGACGAGCTGGTGGACCGAATCCGACACGCGGCCGACCAGACAGGCGAGGCGCACTTCCTCGAGCTGCTGCGCTGGCACCGCGTCGTCGCCGGCCTCGGCGAACCCGACTGGGGCGCCCGCGGCGCCTACCGGATCGCCATAGCACATGTCGGAGTTATAGCACTCGATGATCCCTCCTACTTCCTCGTCCTGGCGGCGCGGAGCCCGTTGAGGATCACTATCACCTCGGCGATCTCGTGCACGAGCACCACCGCTGCGAGGCCGAGTACGCCGAACAGGGCCAGCGGCAGCAGCGCGGTAATGATCAGCAGGGACAGGATGATGTTCTGGTTGATGATGTGCCTGCCGCGGCGGGCGTGGTCGAACGCGCGCGGGAGGAGTCGCAGGTCGTGGCCGGTGAAGGCGACGTCGGCGGACTCGATCGCGGCGTCGGAGCCGGTCGCGCCCATGGCGATGCCGATGTCCGCGGCGGCCAGGGCGGGGGCGTCGTTGATGCCGTCGCCGATCATCGCGACCGAGCCGTGCCTGCTCAGCTCGCTGATGGCGGCGGCCTTGTCCTCGGGACGCAGCTCCGCGCGCACGTTTTCGATCCCTGCCTGCGCGGCCAGCGCGCGGGCGGTGCGGGCGTTGTCGCCGGTGAGCATGGTCACCCCGACGCCCTGGGCCGCGAGGGTGCGCACGACCTCGGGAACCTCGGGGCGCAGCTCGTCACGGACCCCGATCGCGGCGACCGGGACCCCGTCGCGGTGCACGATCACGACGGTCATGCCCTGCTCCTCCAGTCCCGCGACCTGGTCCTTAAGCGTCCCCGCGTCCAGCCAGCGAGGGCTGCCGACGGTGACCCGGGCCCCGTCGAGGGTGCCTTCGATGCCGTGCCCGGCCTGCTCGGTGACCTCCAGGGCGGCGGGAGCTCCGGGCGAGGCGGCGGTGATCGCGGCGGCCAGCGGGTGGGTGCTGTGCTGCTCCAGCGACGCCGCCCACGCCAACGCCTGCGCCTCGTCCACGCCGTCCGTGGTGAGCACGGCGGTGACGGCGGGCTCGTTGCGGGTGAGGGTGCCGGTCTTGTCGACGGCGACGTGGCGGATCACGCCGAACCGTTCGAAGACCGCGCCGGACTTGATGATCACGCCGAATCTGCTCGCCGAGCCGATCGCGGCGACGACGGTCAGCGGGACCGAGATCGCCAGCGCGCACGGCGACGCGGCGACGAGCACCACGAGGGCGCGGGTGATCCACAGCTCGGGGTCGCCCAGCAGCGAGCCGATGACCGCGACAAGAGCGGCGAGGATCAGCACGCCAGGCACGCGCGGCCGGGCGATGCGGTCGGCCAGGCGGGCGCGGTCGCCCTTCTCGGCCTGCGCCTGCTCGACCAGCTCCACGATCGTGGTCAGCGAGTTGTCCGTGCCCGCCGCGGTCGTCTCGACCTCCAGGGCACCGGCGGTGTTGATCGCCCCGGCCGACACCGCGTCGCCGGGCTCGACCTCGACCGGGATCGACTCGCCGGTGATCGCGGAGGTGTCCAGGCTCGACCGGCCTGTGCGGACGATGCCGTCGGTCGCGATCCGCTCACCGGGGCGCACCAGCATGAGCAGCCCGACCTGGAGGTCCTTCGCGGCGACCTCCGCGGGCGCGCCGTCCCGCCGGATGGTCGCGGTCTCCGGGACGAGCTTGAGGAGAGCCCTCAGCCCGCCGCGGGCGCGGTCCATGGCCTTGTCCTCCAGCGCTTCGGCGATGGAGTACAGGAACGCCAAGGCGGCGGCCTCCTCGACGTAGCCGAGAATCACCGCGCCGACCGCGCTGATCGTCATTAGCAGGCCGATGCCCAGCTTGCCCTTGAACAGCTTGCGGATCGCGCCGGGCGTGAACGTCGACGCGCCCAGCAGCAGGCCGATCCAGAACGCCACCAGCGCCGGGACCTCTGCCCCTGTCCATTCCAGGACCAGGCCCGTGCCGAAGGCGACGCCGGAGAGCACCGGGACCATGATCCCGCGGTCACGCCACCACGGACGCTCCCGCTTCTCCTCGGCCTCCTCGCCGACCCGGGTCTCCGGCTCGTCGCAGCCGCACGCCGCGCTCACGCGCCCGCTCCCGTCCCGCAGCAGCCCGGCACAGTGCACTCGGCGTCCACGCACGGCGCGTGCTCGTCCACGGCCAGCGTCACGTCCACCAGCGCCGTGAGCGCCGCCGCGAGGTGCGGGTCGGCGATCTCGTAGCGCGTCTGCCGACCCTCGGGCTCGGCGACCACGATCCCGCAGTCGCGCAGGCACGTCAGGTGGTTCGACACGTTCGAGCGCGTCAGCTCCAGCTCGCGCGAGAGCACGGCCGGGTAGCTCGGCCCGTCCAGCAGGGTCATCAGGATCCGGGAGCGCGTCGGGTCCGCCATGGCCCGGCCCAGCCGGTTCATGACGTCGACGCGAGAAGCAATAGTCAGCATGCACTGAACTATACAGTAGTGGCTGACCTATTGTCACTCTGGGGAGTTCTGCCGCACGCGCTCCGCGCGCTTGCCCTCGGGAGCTGGGGTCACCTCCGCCAGCGGGGCCATGACGGCATCCCGCGGCCCTTCCACGTCTCCGCGAGGCCGACGACCCAGCGGGCGGAGGCGAAGAGGGCGTAGCCGGCCCCGGCGAGGCCAGCGCCGACTACGAGCCACCGCCCGATGCCGAGCCACACGCTCCCGTCCACGTCCAGCGCCCACTGAGCACCCGTGATGAGGCCCGCTGCGGCCATCCAGACGCCCGCGACCAGCATCGCGAGCGGCACGAGCGCGAGGAGCATCGCGGCGGCGGCGCTCCAGAGCTGGCGCGCCTCAACCTTCGCTGTCGCGGCGATGATCCGCTCGGCCCGCTCGTTCGCGGCGTCGAGGTTCGCCGTCATCGTGGTCGAGGCATCCCCGGCGGGCCCTCCTGACGGCCCCGCCATGACCCCTAGCGCCCCGATAGGGCGGTGTTCCCTACAGAATCCCTGGCCCGAGCTGCCCGCAGCCTTACAGGGAGAGCAGGCTGTCCATCTGGGGTACACCCGTGCGGGACGGCCGAGAGGCCGCCATCGGCGCTGTGTCGCAGGGTGTGTTTTGCTATTTATGAAACGTCGTCCCGTTGGGTCTAGGGTGTATTGATACATCTGCTCGGCGAAAGGGTCTTCTGGTGGCTGATCGGATCGGGACATTGCTTGACCGTTCGGGTGACGGTGGCGAGGAGGTGCTCATCGTCAGCCGCGGGAAGATGCGGACTCGGTTCCGTCGCCGAGACGAGTTGGACTGGAGCCTTCGGGTGGAGTCAACGGACTCGGAGAACATCGTCGAGGAGAAGCCGAAGCCGGATCCGACGTCGGTTCGCCGGGCCTCGCGTCCGCGCGGGCAGAGGGTGGCGTATGTGCGGGTGTCGGCTGCGGATCAGAATGAGGCGCGTCAGCTCGAGGCGGTGGGGGAGTGCGACCGGGTCTACGTCGAGAAACAGTCCGCTCGCTCGCGTGCCGATCGCGTGAAGCTCGAAGAGTGCATTAGGTATCTCCGGGACGGTGACGAGCTGGTGGTCGCGTCAATGGACAGACTCGCTCGTTCCCTGGTCGATCTCAAGCAGATCGTTGGTGAGGTCACTGCCAAGGGCGCGAGTGTGGAGTTTGTCCATGAACGGGCTACCTACGCCGCCGGCGCCCAAGATCCTCGAGCCGATCTGATGCTCTCGCTGCTCGGGGCGTTCGCCGAGTTCGAGCGGGCCATCATTCGTGAACGTCAGGCCGAGGGCATTGCCATCGCTAAGGCGAAGGGCAAGTACAAGGGTCGTAAGCGAGTCCTGACCGCCGAGCAGGTCGACAAGCCCGGGCCCGCATCGAGGCAGGGGAGGGGCCATCAGTGATCGCCCGCAATCTCGGAGTTGGCCGATCCACGCTCTACCGCGCACTACAGCGCGTTGAAGCGGGCGGGCGTGGACGCACCAGCCACTGGCCCCCGCCCTGAAGATGGTGGGTATCGCTAGCCACAGCAGCTCGACCGCCGAGATTCGGCACTCGGGAGGGACCGCGGTTCTTGCTGACCTTGCGCAGTTTCTCCAGGCACGAGTCAGTGCAGCCGGAAGCCGGACGGGCCACCTATCCGACGCTGTCCCGGTGTGCCGGTGCTGTGGAACTGGTCTTGTGGTCACGCGGAGCAGTGCCAGGGGCAAGGATCGCTAGCAAGACTGCGGCTGCGGCGGTGAGGATTGCCAACGTAAGTGTGGCCTGACTGCTGCCGTTGACAAATGCCTCTTTGGCGTAGTCGACCAATGGTTGCGCCATTGGTCCGGCTTGTGCGGCGATCTCTAGGGCGGCGGCCAGGGAGTCGGAGACCGGACCGCGGGCAGGTTCGGGTAACTGAGGCAGGGCGGGTTGGATGTGGCGGGTGTATCCGGCGGCCAGCACACTGCCGGCCACTGCGATCCCCATCGCAGCGCCGATCTCGCGGGCCGCATCGTTGACTGCGGCGGCGACCCCGTGTTTGCTCTCCGGAGTTTCGGCGATGATCGCGTAGGTCGCTGGGGCTGTGCATAGTCCGAGCCCTGCGCTCATGATCAACAGCGGCCATAGCAGGTCGAGGTAACGTGCGTCGACGGTCATCCGGCTGACCAGCATCAGGCCAACTGCGATGGTCACCAGACCGGCGACGGTCATCACTCGTAGTCCAAATCGCTGTGACAGTCGGGGGGCGATCACAGAGATCACGATCAGGGGGACCGTCATCGGCACCAATCCCAACGCCGAGGCCAGCGGTCCGTATCCCAGGATCAGTTGCAGGTACTGCACCAGGAGTAGGAATACCCCGAAAGTGACCAAGAATTGGATGGCCACCGACAACGAGCCGGCGCTGAAGCCGCGCTTGGCGAACAACCGAACATCCAACAAGGGGGCCGAGGATCGCAGCTCAATCAGGATAAAAAAGGCTGTCGCCAACATGCCGGCCCCGGCGCTGGCGAGAACGATCGGGTCGGCCCAGCCCCGCGCGGGAAACTCGATCGTGGCGAATACGATTCCCGCAACCGCGACTGCAGCTGCCGCCGCGCCCACCCAGTCCACGGGAGGGTGATCATGCTGGCTGGACTCAGCGATCGTGCATGCCAGCGCGGCCAGTAGGGCTCCCGCTGCGGTCAGTCCGACAAATACCGACACCCACGACCAGCGCTCAAGCAGCACCCCGGCGCCGAGGATGCCTAACACTGCTCCGGAGCCGGCGACTCCAGCCCACACACCTACTGCTCGGCCGCGATGAACGGCGGCGAAACCAGCAGTCAGAATCGATAGCGTCGAGGGCATTACCAGTGCAGCGCCCGCCCCGGCAATCGCTCGCGCAGCGATCAACCAGGCCGGGTCAGACAGCAGCAGGGGAAGTGCGGATGCCATGGTGAATATCGCCAGGCCTATTACGAGAACTGCGCGTCTGCCATAGCGGTCACCGATCGCTCCAGCGGGCAGGACCAGGCACGCCAGTACCAGCGTGTAGCCGTCGACGATCCAGGTCAGCTGGGCTTGCGTCGCTCCAGTCTCTACCGCAATCTCCGGTAATGCCGAATACAGCGCGGCCATGGCCGCGACCACCAACGCCACGGCTAGGCACGACACCGTGAGCATCCACCATTCGGCTCGGGTCCACCGGGATGACTCGGTGATGGTCTGTTGGGGTGAGTGCATCGCCGGCCCCTTGCTGTGAGATGATCGGTCTTGGTCTGAGACAAGTAGTATCACAGTATCCGGCTGGCTGGACAGGTTAGCTTGGACGAGAAGTGACCGTCGGCCGAAGGGGAGAGCGTGAACGACTGGAGTGCTGACCGGCCCGCTACGGACGACGATCAGCTCGATCCGCGACTGCTGCGCTCACGAAAACGATTGCTCGACGCTGCCACGCATCTCCTGAGCACTGGTGGTGTAGAGGCGGTTACCGTCGAGGCGGTCACTCGAATGTCAAAGGTTGCGCGGGCCACGCTCTATCGGCATTTCGGCGGGACCGCCCAGTTGCTTGCGGCGACCTTCGAGCGGCTGTTGCCTCGCGTCGAGGTCTCTGCCGACAGTGGGTCGGTACGAGACCAACTCATCGCGCTTCTCACGGCCCAAGCCGACCTGATTGACCAGGCGCCGCTGAACATTACGACTCTGGCTTGGCTGTCAATCGGATCAGTCGGCGGCGATCCTGCCGATTCGGCCGCGATCACCTCACTGCGCAGTCGAGTCATCGAGGAGTACCGGCAGCCCTTTGACCGCATCCTCACACAGCCTGACGTACAGGCACAGCTCGGCAACATCGACACCACCTTCGCGATCGTTCAACTCCTGGGCCCCGTCGTGTTCGCTCGCCTTACTGGGCTCTGCACGGTCGACCACGACGGATGCGTGCAACTTGTTGATGATTTTCTTGCTGCCCGCAAGCAGGGAGACAAACCCATCCCGGCCGAGTTCGGCCACGATCTGAACCGCCCAGGCGCCGTCGGCGGACCTTGCTGAATCAAGGCGGTCCTTGTTGTTCGATAGGTGGGACCGCTCGCCGCCGAGGTCGCCGACTCGGAGGTGGCCTCCCGCGGCGGTGAGTTTGGCCTAAGTCCTCGAGTTTCTCTGTGACTGCAAAAAGTGCTCAACCTCGACCGCGATGAACAGGGCAGTGGCAGTAATAACAGTCCGGCCCTCTGCATCCTCCATCGTGGACCTAAGGTCCAATTTCCGGCCATCGCGAGACCGAACTGCACGCGCAGGATGTACGGGGTGTCGAGTAATGCTGGCGCAAGATAGTCGAGCGCGAGACGGCGCGTCACGGCGAGCTCGCCGACCGAATACAGCAAGAAGCCGAATAGGTCGTCAATCACGGTCGCTACCGCGCCGCCGTGTGCAATGCCGGGTGCCCCAACGTGACGCTGGTCGAACTGGTGGTGTGCGACGACGCCGTCTCCGTCACGCCGTACCGAGAGGAAATGTCCATTCGGGTTCTCTGGTCCAGTCGCGCCCACCACGCCTACTGATCAAGTGCCGGGTTGCGAGGTGTCGAGTTCCCGGCTGTGGCCCGGCCAAGACGCCATGGCGCACGGCTTCCTTTACGCCGACCCTGGGAGTGGGGGCGGGTTTGGGTTCCGGCTGATTTTTATGTGCTTCGCAGAATTTGCGAATGTGTCGCAGGAAATGCGAATCCTGATGAAGGACCGCAGGTCAGAGCAGTAGTTCGCATACTGTCTGCGGCCCGGGTTCGCCATGTCGGACAGACCTCGGATCATCTGCGCGATGCGCACCTGCTCGCAGGTCAGGCGCAGCCCGAGTTCGAACGAGCTGCGAGCCATTCGGGGAGGTGTCGAGTTCGCACAATCGACACCTCGACACCTTTTACTTGTCATAACGTCCGGTTACCGGTGCGACTCGAAAACCGCGTGCTGGAGGAAGTCATCGCCGGCCCAGGGGAGGGGAGCGGCCCGCGTGGAGTCAGTTAGCGGAGAGCTCGCCGGATTCATCTGTCGCACTTGGTCGTGCTTCACGCTCCTCTCTGGTGCGACACGCATATGAGACGCCAAGCCTCGGCCGGGTCGCCGTCCAGTCCGCTTCGCGATGTGTCTTGGTAGAGGATCGTCAAAAGCAACAGCCTCAACGACCCGCTGAGGTGTGACTTCCGGTACCCGGTGGGCGCTGAACGGTTGTGGCCGCCCGCGAAGCGCCGCAGGAAAGGCTAAATCGGGAGCGTCGTGCCGGTGATTGCGAAGTCCCGTAGCCAACTGATGAAGAGTGCCCACACGCCACTGAACAGTGCTATGCCCACTGCGATGAGTAGGAGGCCGCCGATGATCTGGATTCGTCGAGTGTTGCGTTGTAGCCAGCCGACGGTTCGGATTGCCCAGGTGGAACTCCAGGCGACGAGGATGAATGGCAACCCCAGCCCGAGGCAGTAGGCGACGATGAGCATGACGCCGCGCGTGCCGCTAAATCCGCTTCCGGCGGCGACGGACAGTGCGGCGGCGAGCGTTGGTCCGAGGCAGGGCGTCCATCCGAGGGCGAACACCCCGCCGAGGAGAGGCGCGCCGACCCAGGTAGAGACAGCCTTCGGCTGGAATCGGGTATCTCGTTGCAGCACCGGTACGAAGCCGATGAAGACCAAACCCATGAGGATGGTGATGACCCCGCCGATGCGCTGGAGCAACTCCTCTTGTGGTGCGAGGTATTGAACCGTTCCGAGGACCATTGCGCTAAGCGAGACGAACACAACGGTGAACCCGCCAACGAAGAGCAGCGATGCCCCCACGACCCGGTAGCGCGAGCTTTGTCTGGCCTTCTTTTCCTCGAGAGTGATCGTTCGCGACTCGCTGTGGTGCTGTTCGGCCTGCGCAACGGTGACCGGTGGTCGCTCAGCGCCGACGACGCTAGCGAGGTAGGCGAGATAGCCGGGGATGAGCGGGACCACACATGGCGAGGCGAACGAGACCAGACCGGCTAGTAGGCAGGCGCCGAGGGCGAGCAGAAGGGGTCCGCTGGCCGCTGTCTGTTGGAACGCGGAGCCGATACCCTGCGCGAGCACCAGGCCGTCCATCGGCGGCATGGCACCGGCGAAGACGAGGTCGGCAGTATTCGTCACGGCGTGGCACTCTCGTCGTCGGCCACCAGTTCGGCTATGACGTCCCGAAGTTGATAATCGGTGACCGCCGCCAGATACACGGCGGCCACGCGGTGTTGCCGGTCAAGCACGAGGGTTGTCGGCACGATCGAGGTGGGAAAGCCGCGAAGTGCACCTACGGCCGCGTTGCTCGGGTCCCAGATCGACGGGTAGGTAAGGCCGTTGTCGCGCACGAAGTCGACCGGCTTGTCGCGATTGGGATCACGCACGTTGATTCCGAGCACGGTGGCACCCTGGGATTCGAACTCCTCATGAAGGCGCTGAAGATCGTCGACCTCGGTGCGGCAAGGCCCACACCATTGGCCCCACGTATTGAGGATGACCACCTCGCCTTTGTAGTCAGCGAGCCCGATGGTCTGGTCTGGGTCAAGCAGATCCGGACCGGCGAGTTCGGCAACCGGTTTCCGTTCTTCCTCGGGGTAGTGGATTTCCAGCTGTCCATCTGGACTGACGAACTCGAACGTGCCGCCTTGCGCGACCGCATCGGTGCCACTGCCACAACCGGAGAGGGCTAAGGCGCCCGCACACAGGGCCGCCCAGAGGCGCGCGCGGAAACCGATGGCTCGGATACTGCCCATGCTTTTCACTCCGGTCTGCGACGGGCCATTGCCCCCTCGGCTCCGAACCGGCGGTGCCGCACGGGGTGGCTCTCTCGAACGCCAGTGACGTGACCGGCACTGGCGAGATGGTCCCGCTGTCCGATCGTGCCATAGCCAATATCCGCCCTGTGAACCAGAGATTGCGGGATCGCCGTGGTTGAACGTGAGGGTCGACAGAATCGGTACGAGATCGTCGATGCCCATCTGGCACGTGCGTTGAACGCCTTGGTCGAGACGACTCTTGCCGTTGACGAGAACGCGCCCTGTCTGGACATGCAGTGTCCGGTCGAGGGTTGCTGCAGTTCGGAAGGGGGTCGGCGGTGACAACGTCCGCGTGTGGTTGTGAGCCGGCCGGGCCAGTGGCCGGCCCTGACGAGTCCGCTTCGTGGTGGCGCAACGGTGCCGTCCTCATCCCGGTGTTCTCTGGCCTGACGCTATTGCTGGGTGTGATCCTCGAGTGGCTCGCCAACGGTCCCGGGGCGGAGACTGCAGCGGCGTGGCTGTTCTGGACCGCTCTCCTTCTGGGCGCCTCGCAGTTTGTTCCAGGCGCGGTGCGGGGTCTGCTCGTCCGGGGTCGGTTGAGTATCGGGCTGCTGATGACGATCAGCGCCGCCGGTGCGGTCGGGCTCGGGTTCATCGAGGAGGCCGCCGCTCTGGCCTTCTTGTACTCCATCGTCGAGGCGCTGGAGGATCGGGCGATGGACAAGGCCCGCTCGGGCTTGCGGGCTCTGCTGGCGCTGATTCCCTCCAGTGCCACCGTCCTCGGCGCCACCGGGGGCACCCGCACCGTGCCCGTTGAGTCTCTAGAACGCGGCGATGTGCTGCGTCTGGTCGCCGGCGAACGTTTGGCCACCGACGGGATCGTTCGTGTCGGACAGGGCAGCCTGGATGTCTCGGCGATCACGGGTGAATCCATTCCCGTCGAGGTCGGGCCCGGTGACGCGGTGTTGGCCGGCTCGATCAACACCTCCGGCGTCCTGGAGGTCGAGGCCACCGCCGCAGGGACAGACAATTCCTTGACCACAGTGGTCGAACTGGTTGAGCAGGCACAGACAGAGAAGGGGGAGCGGGCACGTATCGCCGACCGCCTGGCCCGCCCGCTGGTGCCGGGTGTTCTCATCCTGGCTGCTCTGGTCGCCCTGATCGGCTCGATCTTCGGAGATTCCGGACTGTGGATCGAGCGAGCACTGGTGGTACTGGTCGCCGCTTCGCCGTGCGCACTGGCGATCTCGGTGCCGATCACGGTCATCTCCGCTTTCGGTGCGGCCAGCAAGTTCGGGGTGATCATCAAATCCGGTGCCGCGTTCGAGCGCATGGGCTACCTCCGGCATGTGGCAGTGGACAAGACCGGCACCTTGACCCGAAACCAGCCCACCGTCACGCAGGTCCTCACCACTGGCAACGCTGCCCAGGACGAGGTCCTGAGCTGGGCGGCCGCTCTGGAAACCCACAGCACCCACCCGCTGGCCGCAGCGATCACCGCCGCAGCTACCGAGGTCCCCGCCGCATCGGCGGTCACCGAGTCCGCGGGCGCGGGAATCGCCGGCCTTATCGATGGCGCGCACATCGCCGTCGGCAGCCCGCGCTGGCTCGACCCAGGTCCTCTGGCAGATCACGTTCACGCGATGGAGGCCCGCGGCATCACCGTGGTGGTCGTCCACCGCGACGACCACCCGGTCGGGGCCATCGGGGTGCGCGACGAGCTGCGTCCAGAGGCCGGCGAGGCCATGACGTCGCTGGCGGCGAGGGGTACGGGCGTGACGATGCTTACCGGCGACAACACCCGCACCGCTGATGCACTGGCCGCCGAGGCGGGGATCACCGACGTGCGTGCCGAGCTGCGCCCGCAGGACAAGGCGCAGGCAATCGCCGAGTTGCGCGGCGACGGCCGGGGGCCAGTGGCGATGATCGGCGATGGTGTCAACGACGCCCCCGCGCTCGCCTCGGCAGACATCGGAATCGCCATGGGGGCCACCGGCTCCGACGCAGCGATCGAGTCAGCGGATGTCGCGTTCACCGGCGATGACTTGCTACTGATCCCGCGCGCCATAGACCACGCCCGCCGCGGTCGTCGCGTCATCAATCAGAACATCCTCCTGTCTTTGGCGATCATCGTCGTTCTGCTTCCACTGGCGATCACCGGAATGCTGGGACTCGCAGCCGTCGTCCTGGTCCACGAGGTCGCCGAAGTCTTCGTCATACTCAACGGACTGCGTGCCGCACGCACCAGGCAGCTCGAGCGACCCCCGAGCACAACAACTGCCGACCACAAAGACAGTCGACACATTCACCGGCCGGCACCGCTGCCTCATTGACCCTGCGCCCGCGTATCCCGCGCCGCATCGCCGCCGGGAAAGACGGGCGGCAACCACCACAGCAACTCGGTATCAACCGGACGGCCTTGTGCTGCGCCCCGGCTTCGACGGGTGGCATCAGCTGCCGGCACGACTGAGCAAGAACAATGCGTACGCCGAGGACCGAGACCCACCCGAACTTATCGCCGGTTCATGCTAACATCGCTCTATGACGATTAATTATGGGGTGCTCGATTCAGTGACGTTCGAGGATCGAAACACCTATGCAGCGTTGTTCCATGCTCTGGCAGAACCAACTCGACTGGCGTTGTTGGAGCATCTGGTCAATGGTGAGCATCGGGTTCGTGATCTGGTCGATCACATGCATCTGGCGCAGTCCACGGTGAGCAAGCACCTGGCTTGCCTGCGGGATTGCGGGCTGGTCCAAATGCGGATCGAGGGGCGCTCCTCGTGGTTCTCGCTGGCTGAGCCGGCCCGGCTGGCGGACCTGGTAGAAGCCGCCGATGCGCTATTGAGTGCGTCCGGGGTGTCGCCGTCGCTGCGCGATCACCAGGACCACCCCGACCTTGACCTCGGGCAGGAGTGAGTCGAGATGGCGCATAGCCACGGTCACGACCATGGTGCTGGGGGTCCTTCTCAGCAGACCGATCGCGGGAGGCGTCGTCGGCTGCTGATCGCGTTCTGCATCACCGCGAGCATCGTGGTGGCCCAAGCGGTGGGCAGCGTGGTCACTGGCAGTCTCGCGCTGTTGACCGACACCGCTCATGCATTGGCTGATGCGTCGGGATTGCTGGTTGCGGTCATAGCCGCGACGATGATGCTGCGGCCACCGAGCAGTAAACGGACCTGGGGATTCGCCCGGATCGAAGTCATCGCCGCACTAGGGCAAGCTGTCCTGCTGATCGTCGTCGGTAGCTATGCCGCGATCGAAGGCGTCCGCAGACTCTTCGAGCCCGCGGACGTGCCCGGTACCGAACTGCTGGTGTTCGGCGTGATCGGCCTGATCGCCAATATCGCCGCCATTGTGGTGCTGGCCTCCAGGCGAGGCGACAACTTCAACATGCGGGCGGCATTTCTGGAGGTGCTCAACGACGCTCTGGGGTCGGTGGGGGTGATCGTTGCAGCGATCGTCATCAACACCACCGGTTTCCAGCGAGCCGACACCATTGCCGCGCTGTTCATCGCCGCCTTGATCATCCCGCGCGCGTTCACGCTTCTGCGGCAGACGGTTCGGGTGCTGATGGAGTACGCCCCCGTGGGACTCGATCTGGATGAGGTCCGAGAACACCTTCTGGAGCTGGATCACGTTCGGGACGTGCACGACTTGCACGCATCCATGATCGGGACCGGCCTGCCGGTCATCTCCGCTCATGTCGTGATCGATGATCAGTGCTTCGAATCCGGTCACGCACCGCAGATCCTGGAGGAGATCCTCACCTGCGTCAAGGAGCATTTCCCCGTCTCCATCGACCATGCCACCATTCAACTGGAGACCGCCGCCGTGCGTGACCGGGAATCTCCCGCAGTCCGACACGCCTGACCCGCTAGATGAACGGTTCCCATTTTTGACCGTTGGGTAGTACATATCAGTCAGCGGACTGGCTCGTCGTGGCGGGAATGAAGGGATCGGCGGGCGCGGCCACCACTACGGGTGAACGTGCGACCCTGAAAGCCTCGGCAGGCTATCCGGCCGCCGTGATGACCGCCCGAACCCGAGACTGCTCAGCTGGGACCCGGAGTCCGAAGGAGCGGCGGCCGAGTGGGCGCATGCGAGCGGTACGCTAGTTCGTCGGCGGGTGGACGGCCCGCATGAGGCGTCGCTGGGCGCGGGGGTGCGCAGAACAGGCGCGAATCGGACCGGGCGGCACCCGCTTCCTACGATAGTGATCATGTCGCCGCCGTCGAAGGCACCCTCGTCCAAGGCCCCCGTCACCGTCAGAGCGCTGCGTACCCGCGGTGTGGTGCCGGTCGTGCTGCTGCTCGCGGTGGTGGCGGCAGGTGTGGTGATCCCGCTCTCGCGGATCTCCACGGCCCTGGCGCTCGAGCTGATCGGGGTCCCGGACCCGGGCCTGCTCACCACCGCCGGGCTCCCGGCGGTCCGCGCGATCGCCGAGCTGCTGGCATCGGTGGCGGTGGGAATGGCGCTGTTCGCCGCGTTCTTCACCCCGCCGCAGCAGGACAAGACCCTCGACGTTGACGGCTACCGCGCGCAGCAGATCTCCTCGTGGGCCAACATCGCCTGGGCAATCGCCGCGGCCTTGCTCATTCCGCTGACCCTGTCGGATGTGTCCGGGCGCACGCTCTGGCAGTCCCTGCCGCCGGACCAGTGGATCGTGGCGATCACCGAGATCGAGGTGGCGTCCTCGTGGCGCTGGGCCGCGATCATTGCACTGGCCGCCGGGATCGGTCAGCGGTTCACCCTGAGCTGGCGCTGGTCGGTCATCTGGCTGGGGGTCACGGTGCTCTCGCTCCTGCCGGTTGCCGCGACGGGCCACGCCTCAGGCGGCACCGCCCACGACATTGCCGTCAACGCGCTGATCATCCATCTGTTCGCTGCCGCGTTTTACGTCGGCGGGCTCGTCGCGGTGATCGCGCACGCGCTGCGCGGTGGCTCGCGCGTCGCGCTGGCCCTGCGCCGCTATTCGGTGGTGGCCACGGTGGCGATCGTCGCGCTCGGGCTGACCGGGATCATCAACGGGCTGGTCCGTCTGCACCCCGCCGACCTGCTGACCTCGACCTACGGGCTGCTGATCGTGGCCAAAGCGTTGTGCCTGGCACTGTTGGCGGTGTTCGGGCTGGCGGTGCGCCGGCGCATCATCAACCGGATCGAGGGAACGTCGGCCAACGCCCCGGTGGACCGCGGAACGCTGCTGCGAATCGGACTGGTCGAAACGGTGATCATGGCGGGCACCCTGGGCCTGTCAGTCTCGCTCGGCCGCACCCCACCACCGGCACCGCTCTACGTGCCCACCCGGCAGGAGTCGCTGCTGGGTTTTGAGTTGCCGGGGCCGTTCTCCTTCGAGACGGTGTTCGGTCTGTGGCGCTTCGACCTGGTGCTGGGTCTGGCCTCGGTGATCCTGCTCGGGCTCTACGTGTGGGGGCTGATCACCCTGCGCCGACGCGGCGACGCCTGGCCGGCGGGACGGACCGTGGCGTGGGTGCTCGGGTGCGTGCTGCTGTTCCTGACCACCAGCTCCGGCATGGGGATGTACATGATGGCCGACTTCTCCAGCCACATGGTCGGGCACATGCTCATCTCGATGCTCGTTCCGGTCCTGCTCGCCCTAGGCGGGCCGCTGACACTGGCGCTGCGGGCCCTGCCGGCGGCGGGCCGCGCCAACCCGCCGGGACCACGCGAGTGGATCGTGGAGTTCATCAACAACCCGCTCTCCCGATTCCTCACCCACCCGATCGTCGCATCGGTGCAGTTCGTGGCCGGGTTCTACCTGATCTACTTCGGGGGGTTCTACGAGACGCTGGCCTCCGAGCACCTGGGCCACATGTTCATGAACGTGCACTTCCTCATCAGCGGCTACCTGTTCTACTGGGTGATCATCGGCGTGGACGCGGCGCCGCGGCACTTCTCGCCCTTCTACAAGCTGATGGTGCTGCTCGGTTCGCTGCCGTTCCACGCGTTCTTCGGCATCATGCTCATGAACTACAAGACCGTGCTGGCCGAGGGCTGGTACTCGGGGATCGGGCTGCCCTGGGTCCCGGATCTCCTCCAGAGCCAGCAGGTCGGCGGCGGGGTGGCGTGGGCGGCGGGGGAGATCCCGCTGTTCATCGTCATGCTCGCCCTGGCCTGGCAGTGGTTCCAGACGGACATGCGTGAGGCTTGGCGCGGGGAGCGGCAGGCCGAGCGCGACGACGACGCCGAGCTCAAGGCCTACAACGACATGCTCCGCGAAATGTCCCAGACCGACCGGAAGTAGGGGACAAGCGGACCCTCGTCGTCGAGGATGGTTCCCTCACACCCCCTTGTTCGTCCCCCAGGCACGTCGGCGATAGGAGCGAGCCCATGAACGAGATGGCCGCCCGCCGCAACATCCCCAACCCCACCAACCGGCGGGTGCGACAACCCGGTGGTCTCCACCTCAGTGGCGAGCAACCCCGCTACCAGGACCACGACACCGATCACGGCGAGGGGAAACAGAGAATGGGCGACGAACTGAGTCACAGCGCACGTAATCAGGCCGAGTTCACACGCTCGCACTGGCGGGCGATGCGAGAATTCGTGCTCGTCGGCCTCACCGCCATCATCGCGGGCGGCCTTGTCGCCGCGGTCACCGGTCCCACCGGTTTCGATGAGGGTTCCTGGGTGGCGGCCTACCTGGTGCTAGTTGCGGGGGTGGCCCAGGTAGGGCTGGGCGTCGGACAGGCACTGCTTACTGGCGGCACACTGTTCGGTCGCCTGCGTGTTGTCCAGCTTCTCGCCTACAACTTGGCCAACAGTGCGGTACTCGGTGGCACCCTGACCGGCTCCGTGATCGTGGTGGCCGCGGGCGGTGTGCTGTTGCTGATATCGCTCACGTTGTTCCTGGCCACTGTGCGTCACGCGCGCCCGCGTACGTGGTATCTCGTGCTCTACCGGATTGTCATTGCCAGCCTCGCAGTGAGTGTGCCGGTGGGCGTCGTCTTGTCAGTTGTTCGTCACAGCTAAAAGCCCAGTACCACCGGGGGAGACCGGGAGAGCAGTCCCTTGTCGGCCAGTCTGCGCTGTCAGAGTTCCGGTGTCATAGGGCGCTGCTGTTTGACCCCGAGTTGACCACGATGCCCCGTTCTGCCAGCCACGCCGAGGGATCGACAGCCCGCGAGCCGCCGTCGGCCCAAACCTCGAAGTGCACGTGTGGGCCGGTAGAAAAGCCGCGGTTGCCCATCACGCCAATCTGCTGACCAGCGACGACAGTGTCACCGACCTGAACTGTATTGCTCTCATTGTGGCCGTAGACGGTCATGAAACCGTCCGGCGACATGATCCGGATCCAGTTGCCGTACCCGGAGGCGGGGCCTGAATCGATGACGATTCCGTCGGTCGCGGCGAAGAGCGGCGTGCCGATGGCGTTGGCGACATCGAGACCTGAATGGGACGTTCCCCACCGGGGGCCGAAGGAGGACGTTGAGATGCCCACTGCCGGGAGGGCCACAGTGGGGCGCCGCGCCTGCTCTTCGGCGATCTCACGCTGGTAGTTGAGTTCGGTGCCGCTTTGCAAACTGCCGACGAATGCCGCGGAGGTGGGTCCTGGCTCGCCTGCCACGTTCGTGTCATCGGAGGTGAGGGGGAGCGGAGCCGAGGGGGTCGCGGCCTGGGCATCTTTGGAGTGCGCGTCATCAGCGTTACCGGTCGGGTGCTCGTCGGTGGCGAGGAGGACGATCCGCTGATCATCGGTGGGGGCCGCCGCGGCGATAGAGGCACCCGCGGCTAGGGCCACGACCGCGGCGATACTGCGGTGGTTATTCGGTGAAACCCGGCGATGGGCTCCCCGGCGCCGCCGCGGGGAGCTGGTCGACTGAGAGGCGTGCTTCGGTCCTGCTCGCTTCTCCACTGCGCTACCGACTCCCGTCGTCCTCTAACCGTAATCGTTTCGTGACCTGACCCCGGTTAAAGGTAGTGGCTGACCAACCGGGTCGCAAGGCAGATGCACGGCCGAGACGACCGTCACAGAGAGGACCAGTGAGGTGACAGCTCCGCCAGGGTTAGGCGCTGGCTGAGCTTCCGAGGTGGAGACGACTTCTCCCCGACCGGGAGTCGATCTGGGCGCACTGGGGCTGGCGATGATCACGAATTACGCGCTGAGGGGTGACACGATCGATACCGAGTTGTTATATTGGGTCGTGTTGCCGACGAAATCGGTCACCCGCATCGCCTAGACGTCGCGGGAACACATCACCCCGAACGATGGAGACAGCCCCATGATCGACTCCACCCGGTCCGTGACCGTAGCCGAGCTCACCGAGCGTTTGGGCGTGCGCAGCGCGACGTTGGCCGGCGGTCGCCATCGTGTGGCCAGCGAAACCGCGACGGTGTCGCGGTTTGTTGGTGGCGCCGTCGTCGGCGTAGCCCTCTCGGGCGGCCTTGGTCTGGCTTTTGCCCCCGCCGCCGCCGCTCAACCCGTCGCGATCGATCAGGCCCAGGTCGTCGAGGCGATCCAGGCCGCGGCCGACCAGTTCGGCATCGGACCAGCCGAGATCCAAAGGATTGGGGACCAGTTCGGCGTGGCCCCAAGTGAGGTCCGGCAGTACGCCGCCGGGCTCGGGCTCGGTTCCCTCGGCGACAGCGCCGGTAGTCCGCAGATCGGTGGTGCGCATGCCCCTACGGAGGCCGTGATCACCTCGGGGTTCGGCTCGCGTTGGGGCAGCTTCCATAACGGCACCGACTTTGGAGCGCCGATTGGTACGCCGCTCTACGCCGCCAAGAGCGGCGTTGTCGAAGCCGCTGGCCCCGCCGCCGGGTACGGCATCTGGATCCGCATCCGAACCGATGACGGCGAACTGCTGGAATATGGCCACAACGACCAGAACTACGTCAGCGTCGGCCAGCGGGTCAACGCCGGTGAAGTGATCGGAACCGTCGGCAACCGCGGAGACTCCACCGGCCCCCACCTGCACTTTCGCGTACAGAACGCCGCCGGTCAGTGGGTCGACCCGGTGCCGTGGCTCGCGGCCCAAGGAGTCCTCGTCTAGCACCGTCCACTTCGGGCGTGCCGACCGCCTCCCCGCGGGGGAGCGCGTGCTGGTGTTCGCCAATTTCCGGGCCGGCGTTGCAACCCCGCGCGGTAGTGCATTTCTTCGGGGAATCCCCGACTTACTAGATCTCAAACAAGCCCCTGCAGGTCACGGCGTTGCGCCCACTCCGAAATGACTCCAGAACCGGAGAATTCTCCGGAACGCTGGCAGGAGTGGTTCCTGGTTTCCGGCCGCGTGCGCGACGTGGAAGCGTGTCCCGGCTGGGAGCGAAAACCGGGGTTCCGCGGACCGTCTTGATATCGCGGTCATTGAGCTGAGTCGTACGGGATTCGATCAGCAGGCCGGTGACCGGACCAGATGCTTACCGCCTCCACCGGCGGCGTCGAGTTGGTTGCGGTGCTCCTCACGCAGATGCTGCCGGGCTCGCTCGTGCTGCAGGAGTTGTGGGCCGACGGGACTCCGTACGCGCCGGGCGTGCGGTACCTCAACGGGCTACCCGGTACGTCGAGGTCGTCCTGCCGTACACGTCGGGCCTGGCCCCCGGTTCGATGGCGACCAACGTGGTGGTCCAGGACGGCTGCGAGCAGAACCTCTCCGAGCACGTTGCCGTGGCCGATCCCCGCGCCCCCGACTACGTCCTGAACGCTCTCGACCCCGGCAACCCGCGTCAGCCGCGGTGCGAGGCGAGCGCCCCGATTCACGATCCGCGGGAATCTTCCTCCCGATGTTCACCCCACCGCGAAAGGCCGGGGTCTTTGTCAATTTGCTTTTGGCCCCGTTTCGCGAGTGGTCAGGATCTGACGAAGGCCCGCCACGAAGTACACGACGAGCACGATCAGCATGATCCCGCTGACGATTACCGCAGCAGGCCGCTCTGCATCTCCGGCGAACAACGCGCCGAGGTCGGCAAGCGGCATGAGAGATCCCAGTGCCCCGAGCACGGCGATGACGAGCGCTGCGATCATCACCCCTCGGCTGGCGTTCGGGACGCGGCTCGCGATGAACGCCGCGATGAGCAGCAGCACACCGATAAACGCCGGTATCAGCGAGGTGGCACTCTCCATCCCGGTGGTGAAGTAGGCGATGAGTCCGGTGGCGGTGAGGATGCCGCCCGTCCACGTGGTCAATGCGATCATTGCTGATCTCCTAGGTCGGTATCTGATTGCAGCTAGGCTGGCACGCCCGTTGCTCTGCGAGCAGTCATCGGCTCCAACGACGCCTAATCAGGCTACGGTCCCGGACGCTGCTGGGGGCGAGACTCCAGGGCGCTCTTCAAGTGTCCCATTCGGTCATGAGTCCCGCGTTTCTGCTTGGGGGGTTAGGTGACACGGGCAGAGTCGACACGAATTGCTAGACCTCAACATGCCCGTGCAGGGCACAGCGTTGCGAACACCCCGGAATGGCTTCAGAACCACCGAATTCTGCGGAACGCCGGTCAACCGGAAGGTGCTGGCGGCCCAGTAGGTAGGCGCCCAGCGCAGCCACGCCGGGCCCGTAACACACCGGGGCTCTGGCCTCGGCCGGGAACGCAGCGGTAGTCACTACTCCGCATGAACATGCGCGCCGCTGGGCGCGGTGCTCGATGGCGAGCATGTTCGATCGGCGGGAGGTCGAAAACCTGACGACGCTGATCACGGACCACCAGGGCACCGGACAGGTCGTAAATGAGGTGCGCGCCCCCCGGTCAGCCCAGTTTTCCGACAGGCCCGTGCAGCCGGCTCCCGTCGCCGTGGTGATGCGCAGGGTGATCGGACAGCCGGCACGATTACTGTTTGGCAGGTGAAACGGTTCTCTCGCATGCTCAAGCCGGGATGGTTGATCACCCTTCTGTTCATCAGCCTCTTCGCCTACCTGTGCTTCACGATGCTTGCCCCCTGGCAGTTGAACAAGTACGAGGATCTCAAGGCACGCAATGCCAGCTCGTTGAGAGCAGCGTGGCAGGGCCGGTTCCGTTGGACGAAGTGATCCGGCGGGAGGGATTTCTCGGTGATTCCGAGTGGCATCTGGTTACTGCGCGCGGAAGTTACCTGCCCATGGAGGATGTCCTGTTGCGGATGCAGTCCGTCGACGGTGAACTCGTGTACCAGGCACTTCGTGCATTCCGCACCGACAGTGGTGACTCCCTGCTCGTCAACCGCGGATGGGTCCGCGTCGGCGACGACAACGCGGTCCCGGACTTCCCGTCCGCGCCGACGGGCCAGCTGACCATCATCGCCCGCCTCAGGATCCCGATGGATGCTCCCGCCCAACCCATCGTTCTGCACGATTGGAACATGGTGCGCAACATCGACCCCCCCCCGTCATCGGGGACCTCCTCGGCACCGACTTGTCGCCCTATTATCTCCAGCTCGCCGGTGGGCAGCCCGGGTCTTTGGAACCGATGCCAGTGCCGTCCACCGAGTCGGGTCCGTACTTGTCGTACGGCCTGCAGTGGATGGCCTTCGGGGTCCTCGCTCCCATCGGCCTGGGCTACTTCGTGTGGAGCGAGATACGTCAGCGCCGTCGTCTGGACGACGAGGACAACGATGCCGCCGCGGCGCGGCCACGCAAGGGCGGGAACCGGGCAGCAGGTCCCGGGCAGGACACCACAGCGTCGCAGGCCCCGTCGGGCCCTCCCGCGGCCACGGTTGGAGACGATGGTCCATCGGACGAGGCCGCGGACTCAGACCGGCTCGTAGCGGCGGCCATGCGTGATCGCTACGGTGACCGGTTCGCATCCGAGTATCGACGCAGCTCGCGTGGAGGCAACCGCGCCTGATCGTCTGCGACAGCAGTCGATAGCTGTACGAGGAGTTGGACAGCGGGCGGGGGACCGGGTCCGAGAGCCATCCGGCGTGCGCTGCTTTGATCTGGGAGCGCCTGCGCAGACTGCGGTGTGCCGCCCCCGAGTGAGCCGAGGACTGACTCGCGGAACGCGATCTGCTGTTCGGCGAGCGTTTCTAGACGAGGGTGGTCCAGTAGTCCCAGAAGCGGTGCGTGATGAGCAGCAGGACAAGTAGGTACCAGGCGGTAAGTATCGCGCCCCGGTATTCGGTAACTACGGCGATGAGGCGCGCAAGACCCGCCGAATCGCTGCGGCGTAGTGGCTGAAGATTGCACAGGGTGCAGTACCAGAAGATCGGTATGGTCACCGCCCAGACGATCATGCAGTACGGGCACAGGGCACCGATGCTGTACAAGCTTTGGTAGATGAGCCAGTGGATGAACACCACCGCGAAGGTGACGCCTACTTGGATGCTGGCCCACAGCCAGCGCTGAAATGCTCCCCCCGCCAGGAGCGCAGCACCCAGGGCCGTGGTGGCGGCGAATCCGGCGATGCCGATGATCGGATTGGGGATGCCAAAGGCCTCGGCCTGCGCGGTGGTCATCACCGACCCGCAGGACAGGACAGGGTTGATGCTGCAGGACGGGACGTAGCCCGGGTTCTCGATCAGCGCGATCTTCTCCACCAGCAGCACTACCGCCGCGACCAGGCCGATGAGCCCACCAACGATCAGCACCACCGCGAGCCTGCGGTGGGGGTACTGATCCGGGCCGGCGTTGGTGGAGTGTGCGACCGGGGTGGCTGAGCTATTCGAGGGCAGCATTGATGCTGTTCTCGAGATCGGTGACGCTGGTCGGCTCGAGGCGCTCCCCGTCCAGGAAGAAGGTCGGCGTGCCACTGACCCCGAGGCTCTGACCGTCCTGCTTGCTCTGCTCGATGCGCTCGAGGGTGGCCGGGTCGTTGTATGCGCTCTCGAAGCGCTCCATATCTAACCCCAGTTCCTCGGCATAGCCGAAAAATGTGTCCATTTGCGGGGTTTGTTGGTGGCCCCACTGCTCGGGAGTGTCAAACAACTTGCGGTACATGGCCTCGAACCGGCCTTGCTCGGCGGCGGCCTCGGCGGCCAGGGCCGCCGCCATAGAGTTGTCGTGCAGGGGCATGTGGCGCACCACGAACGTCACCCGGTCTCCGTACTGCTCGCGGAGGTCCTCAATTGTCGGATAGAGCGCGATGCAGGCTTCGCATTCGAAATCGAGGAACTCAACGAAGACGGCGTCACCGCCCTCAGACAGTCGGGGACTGTCCTCACGCACCAACACTCCGGTGCCCGGACTGTCATCAGGACGTGCCTGCTCGGAGCCGGAATCGTTCCCGGCAGCCAGTAAGGCCACCACCAGGACGACCAGCGCAGCCGTGATCAGCGCTAGCGAGAGCTTCAGATTCTTACTCAACAGATTGTCCGCTTTCTAACTCATGCGTGCCCCGACGTGATCACTGGATGATAATCGGGCAGCCGTTGCTTCGGCGGTGAGGCGGTGACCATGACCCCCGGTGGTTGCGTGCGGCTATCCCTCCAATGCGCTCTCTCCGACGTAGCCGCCCTCGTGGCACCCCGGTGGGATCGCGAACACGGCGGAGCCGATCGGAACCGTCCAGGTGTTGAGCATGTCCTGCTCTGCCAGTCGCTGCTGGATCGGCACGAACTGGCGTACCGGGTCGGCCTGGTAGGAAGCGAACAACAGACCGGAGTTGCTGATCTGGCCGGACTCCGGGACATCGTCATAGTTGTACGGTCGTCGCAGGATCGTCTCGGCCCGGACCCGTGGCCGGGCCCGGGCGATGTGTGACTCGGTGGGGATGACGGTCAACCCGGTGCGGTCCATTGCCTCGAAATCAGCGGGGTCGTGTTCTGTAGTACCGGTCAGTGGCGCGCCCGAGTCGAGTTTCCGTCCGATCGAGAGCTCACGGGAGCTCCGTTCGATCTCCTCCCAGGTGTCCATCGTCATCCGGATACGGCGCAGCACCAGGGAGGTGCCGCCCCGCATCCATCGCCGGTCGGCGCCATCGGAATAGAGCAACTGGTCGTAGTCGGCATCGGCCGGTGAGGGATTGGCGGTGCCGTCAATCTGACCGAAGAGGTTGCGTTGTGTCTGCCCGGACGGGTCGGTGCCCACGGCACGGCGGAACCCTCGCTGCGCCCACCGCTGAGTGACCGCGTCGCGAACACCTGAGGACAGAATTCGGGCCGAGTGTGCGACGGTGAGCGGGTCGTCGGCACAGACCTGCAACAGCAGATCGCCGCCGGACCACCGGTCCTCGAGCCGGTCGATCTGTGGGAAGTCCGGCAGCGGCTGCAACCACTCCGGGGTGCGGCGGCCAAGCCCGACCTTGCCGAGCAGCTCCGTGCCGAAACCGATGGTGACCGTCAACCGGGACGGTCCTTCAGCCAACTCGTGTTGCAGGTCGGCGAGACCGCCGCGCCCCTGCGTGAGCCGGGCCGCGTCCTGGGTCCAGGCTCGCAGTACGCCGATGAGGTCGGTGCCGCGAACACCCTCTCGCAGATCGAATGCCACATACGCCGCATGCGCCTGCGGCGCCGTGGTGACGCCGGACTGACGGTCACCATAGAAGGGCTCGGTGGCCGCGCCGACGGCCCGGGAGTTGGCCACCGCGTCGCGATCAGGGGTCCGAGCAGTGGCGGTACGCTCACCAACTCCCCACCCCGCCGCACCTCCGGCGACGGCGGCCCCGCCGACCAGGAAGGATCTGCGATTCAACGCCGAGCGATGGTTTTGGTCGCCCATGTCCCGTCACTCCCCGCCCTGGTACTGCTCATTGCCCCCCTCGAACGACCGTGCCGAGGCGACGATCTCGCTCGTATCGCCGTTCTCCAATGTGAGGGTCACGGTGACTTCCTGGCCCGTGCGGATCGCTTCGTGCACTCCCATCAGCATGATGTGATTCCCGCCAGGCTCGAACACAAGCTCTCCGCCCGCCGGGATGACAAAGCCGCCCTCTCGCGCCCGCATCATCGAGCCACCCGCCGCCCCCGAGACGGTCTCGTGCAACTCGGCCTCACCGGAAACCGCGGAGGTCACCTCGACCAGGCGGACATCCGCATCGGATTGATTTCGCACGATTCCAAACACCGGTGCCATCGCGCCGCCGTCGCCGTGCGCGTTCGAATCACCGGAACCGGGGTCACCAGTGACCTCGCCGTGGTCAGTACCCCCATTGACGTCAGTGGCCTTGACCCACGCATCCTCCACCACAATGGGCGCCGCGCCAGCGGTCGCGGCTGCGGTCGTCTCCGTCTCGGTCTCGGTGTTCTCCGAGGTGCACCCGGCCAGGCCCAGGGCGACCGCGGCGATCACCGCGACGAAGGGGGTCCTACGCATAGCTCACTCGCATCCATCTAGCTCCACGCACTTGAACCGAGACAACCCCTATCTCCAAACGGAGCGCCGCACCGGCGTGGAAAAGTTACGGCGCAGTTCGGACTGCAACGGCTAGCCAAGAGTCTATAATGTGGCGCTTCGGTCCGGCCCACCGGTCGTGGCGTGCGGTGGAAGAGACAGAGCCGGGCCGCATCGGCCGGGTACGGCCGCGTCGTCACCTAGTCGGACAGGTACGACCGAACTAGAGGCGAGCGCGACGTCATCGACTGGCTGCCGACCAAGCGGGCTCGCGCTCTGCGGGCGGGGGATAGACCTGCCGGGTCAGCCGCTGCCAGGCATCTGCCGCAGAATATCGGTGCAACTCGGACTCTCTGTCGCGGAAGGCGCGCAGGTCCTGACATCGCGCGTCGTGATCGTCGCTGACCCGCCACCAGATCTCACCCCACCTCCCGACTGATCCGGGCGCGCACCGCTCAGGCCGCGCAAGCGGTGGAACCGGTGCTCTGATGGTGGCGCTAGGAGCGCACCCCGACAGCGGCCACCAGGCCGAACAAATATAGAGCCAACGCTGCTACGGCCACCTCAGTGGTCATGAGGTCCCCTGGCTTGCCGGGCCGAAGCTGCTGGCATCTCCAAGGCCTCGGCCTTGTCGCGACCGGTGAGGGTGGCCACGATCAGCACCACGGCGCCACCGGTGATGAAGACATCGGCGAGGTTGAAAGTAGGGAACCAACCGGTGTGCAGGTAGTCAGTCACCACCCCGTCGGTGGCGCGATCGATGAAGTTGGCCACAGCTCCGCCCAAGACCAGGGCCAACGCCAGTCGTACTGTGCGCGTTGCGGTGCCGGTGGCCCGCCAGGCGAAGATCGCCAGCGCACCGATGATGAGTCCAGTGATGCCGAGAACGACGCCGGCGGGAAGGCCATCGCCGAGGCTGAACGCCACCCCGGAGTTGAAACCCAGGCGCAGCTGCATTAGTCCCAGGTCCACCGTATGGCCGTCGGCCAGTGCTCCGCCCGCCCAAGCCTTAGCTCCGAGGTCCGCCGCGGCCAGCAGTACGACGGAGACGACCAGAACAGTTCGCGCCCGGGCGCCTTGTTCGCTTTGTCGGGGTGGTTCAGTAACGGGATTGACGTCCTTCGACATGGCATCATCCTCCTCGACTCGAAACCGAGACGGCAGGAAACCTCGAACGCGACCGACCAAGCCCCCACGTGGAGGCGGTGTTCAGGCGCAGCAGGAGGTGGGTAGTTCGGTGTGGAAGGTGCCTGCGACCAGGCGCAGGGCTTCGGAAGTGGTCAAATAGGGAGCCCAGGTGTCGGCGATCTGGCGGGTGGTCATCCCGGCTGTGATGGCGTAGGTGGCCGCGAGCATGATTTCTCCGGCGTGGTCTCCGATGGCGCTGAGTCCGAGGATTCTTCCGGTTTCTGTTTCGGCGACCATCTTGATCGCCCCGCGGGTGTCCTGGTCGATCAAGGCGCGCGGCAGGTCCTCGAAGCTCATCACCCGGGATTGGCAGCGGTGCCCGGCGGCCCGGGCTGCGGCTTCGGTGAGCCCGGCGGTGGCCAGGTGGGGGCGGGAGAAGATCACCGTCGGCAGTCCGGTGTAGTCGACGACCTCGGCTGGGCCCTGCGGATCGGTGCGAAGAGCGTTGACGGCGGCGGCTTTCCCGGTGGCAGCAGCGACGTAGACGAACTGGGGTGCCGAGGTGGCGTCACCGGCGGCGAAGACGCGCCGGTTGGTGGTGCGTTGATGCTCGTCGACGAGGATGAATCCGTCCGGGTCGGCGGTGATTCCTGCGGCTGGCAGGTTGAGGCGGTCTGTGGACGGGCGACGCCCGGTGGCCACTAGTAGCCGTTCTGCGCAGAGGTTGCGGCCCGAAGCGGTGCGGACTGTGACCTGTGCGTTCTGCCGGTCGACAGAGGTGGCGTGCTCCTCGATCACCGTGATCCCGTCCTGGGCCAGGGCCTGGCGAAGGATGGCGACCATTTCCGGCTCGGCAGCAGGGGTGATCCTGCCGATGATGGTCACCCGGGTGCCCAGATGGGCGAAGAGTTGGGCCTGTTCGATACCGACGTAGCCACCGCCGATGACGATCATGGAGTCGGGCAGTTCAGTTAATTCCATGGCGGTGGTCGAGGTCAGATGCTCCACCTCGTCCAGCCCGGTTACCTCCTTCGGTAGTGCCGGTTCTGCTCCGGTGGCCAGTACCACCGAACCGGCCGCCACCGGATCCCCATCCATCACCAGAGTGTCGGGATCGAGGAAGGAAGCCTCCCCACGGCGGATTTCGAAGCCATGGGCGTTCGCGACGTCGGCGTATTTGGTCTCTCGCAGTCGAGTGACGAGCTGGTCCTTCTGCTTGACCAGCGCTCCCAGATCAACGTCCCGGGCGAGGGTGGGGACCCCGGGGAAGGGATTGGTCAGTGCGGCCTGGCGGGTGCCGGCAGCGGCCAGCAGCGCCTTGGACGGGACGCACCCGATGTTTACGCAGGTGCCGCCGATGGTGCCGCGCTCGATCATCAGCACCGTCCTGCCGGCCTGGCGAGCGGTGATAGCGGCCGCCATGGCTGCCCCGCCGGAGCCCACTACCGCCAAATCGAATTCGAAACCCGGTTCCATCAGATGGCCCCTCTCTTTCTTCGCTCATTAGGATGGACCTTCCAGCGCACTGGAAGGTCAACCCAGGCGGTCTCGAAGGAGCGGTAATTCCAATGAGGATCGGCGAACTGGCTGCCACGGCGGGCACCACTCCGAAAACCCTTCGCTACTACGAATCCGTGGGCCTGCTCCCGCCCCCACAACGAACCCTCAACGGCTACCGTGACTACCCCGAGCACGTGATCTCCCGGCTCGATTTCATCCGGCGGGGCCAGAGCGCGGGACTATCGCTTGCCCGCATCGGTGAGATCCTCCGGATTCGCGATGACGGACAGGCACCTTGCGCTCACGTCGACACGCTCCTGGTGACTCGACTGGACGAGATCGACCAGCAGATAGCCGATCTCTTGCAGCTGCGTCAGGCAGTCGCCCAGCTCCAGTCCGCCAGCCGCACAGTGGACCCTGCGACCTGCCAAGCCGAGACGATCTGCCGCTACCTCTGACTGGCGGTGCTGTGGTCCATGCGGGACGCACCGCCTTCCCTGCCGGCCGGTGGCCGCGACCCGGCGGGGGGTTGTTGATGCGGGGAGGGGGGTTGTCAGGTGAGTCTCATGGTGGTCAGGCAGGTGAGGTCCTGGTCTCCGGTGGCGATCGGAACAGTGGCCGACTTGTCGTCGTAGTCGATGGTGAGCGTGGCAGTGATGTCTCGCGGTAGCCAGAATCCGAGGAAGCCGTTGTCGTAGGTGGTGCGTGGTTCGTCGATGAGGATGTCTCCGGTGGCGGTATCGGTGACGGTGACGTGCACCTCTTCGGTGGCCATCTCGCCGCGGCAGGTGGTCAGGCTGTGGAACTGGCAGGGGTGGGTGCTGGTGTTGTAGGGCGCCACTGACAGATAGAACTGGTCATCTGGCATAGGCATCGTTGCCAGGCCCTCATCGCTACTGGTCAAGACCAGTTCGGTCGGCTGCGCCGAGGCGATCAGATCATCCGGCCTATCGGCCACCGGCATGGTGTCGAGTTTGTTGATGATCTGGGGCGCGTCGAGACCGGCGAGGCCGTAGGACTCCAACGACGGGTTGGGTGGTTCTGTCGAAGCGTTCTCGGACGGCCCGGTCGAGCAGCCGGCGAAAGTTAACGCGGCGGCAGCAAGGAACGCGGACGCGACTCGTCGCCGCGAGTGGTGTCTGATGGTCATCGTGTTTATCATCGCTCCATCGCTCTTGTGACGGATTCTGGGCTCAGGTCGAGGCGGCGTAGCAGCTGGGCGTTGAGAGCGACAACGACTGTTGACAGCGACATGAGGATGGCGCCGACGCTCATGGGCAGCACGAATCCGACCGGGGCCAACACGCCGGCGGCGAGAGGCACGGCGGCGAGGTTGTAGCCGGCGGCCCACCACAGGTTCTGCTTCATCTTGCGGTAGCTCGCCCGGGAGAGTTCGATGACCGAGAGCACAGAGCGGGGATCCGATGAGGCCAGGATGACGCCGGCGGAGCCGATCGCCACGTCGGTCCCGGCGCCGATGGCGATGCCCACATCGGCTTGGGCCAGTGCGGGCGCGTCGTTGACCCCGTCGCCGACCATGGCGACCTTGCGGCCCTCGTGCTGGAGTTGGGCGACCTTGGCGGCCTTGTCTTCGGGCCGGACCCCGGCGAAGACCCGGTCGATGCCGAGCTCGGCGGCGACGGTGTCAGCGACGGCCTGAGCATCGCCGGTGATCATGACGACCTGCGCACCGGCAGCATGGAGCGCGTCGACGGCGTCACGGGACTCGGGCCGGATCTCATCGGCCAACCGCAGCGCGCCGATCACCCGGCCCTCGGCGAGGACGTGCAGGATGATCGCGCCCTCGGTACGCCACTGATCGGCGACGGGGAGTTCGTCGCGATCGTGCTGGTCGAGGAGATAGGGGCCGCCGACCTCGACCACGGTGCCCTCCACCGTGGCCTTCACGCCCACAGCTGGCGAGGAGGAGAAGTCGGTCGCCTTCGACACGGTCAGTTCGCGGGCCCTTGCGGCCCCGACCACGGCTCTGGCCAGCGGGTGCTCACTGTCGCTCTCGGCCGCCGCGGCGAGGGCGAGTACCTCGTCTTGGGTGTGTCCCTCGATCGGTTCGATTCCGGTGACGGTGGGTTCGCCCTTGGTCAGGGTGCCGGTCTTGTCGAACAGGACGGCGTCGACGGTGCGCATCGACTCGAGCGCGAGGCGGTCCTTGATCAGTACGCCGCCGCGGGCGGCGCGTTCGGTGGCGATGGAGACCACCAGCGGGATCGCCAATCCCAGCGCGTGCGGGCAGGCGATGACCAGCACGGTGATCGTGCGCACCACCCCCGCATCCGGCATCCCCAGAACACTCCAGATGACCGCGGTGATCACGGCCGATGCGAGGGCGAACCAGAACAACCAGCCGGCCGCGGTGTCAGCGATGCGCTGGGCCCGCGAGGAGGATGCCTGCGCGTCGGCCACCAGCTTCTGAATTCCGGCCAGGGCAGTGTCGTCACCGATTGCGGAGACCTCGACGCGTAAGCCGGAGTCGGTGGCCACCGTGCCGGCGACCACTTGCTCGCCGATCTCACGGCGGACCGCCTTGGATTCGCCGGTGACCATGGATTCGTCCATGCTGGCCGAGCCGTCGATGATCTTGCCGTCGGCGGGCACAGAAGCACCGGGGCGGACAATTACGACGTCGCCGACCAGCAGATCGGCCGGTGCGACGGTGACCACGTCGTCGCCGTCGACCTTCTCGGCCTCATCGGGTAGCAGTGCCGCCAGGGAGTCGAGTGCAGAGGTGGTGTGCGCCAGGGAGCGCATCTCGATCCAGTGGCCCAGCAGCATGATGACTACCAGCAGCGCCAGTTCCCACCAGAAGTTCAGCTCATGATCCAACAAGCTCAGGCTTGCGCCCCAGGAGGCGATGAACGCCACGGTGATCGCCAAGCCGATGAGCAGCATCATGCCGGGCTGCCGAGCGCGGACCTCGGAGAGAGCGCCGGTCAGGAACGGCCGGCCGCCCCAGAGGTAGATCACTGTGCCCAGGGCGGGGGAGACCCACCACACCCATCCGGCGTCGGGCAGCTGGTAACCGATGAGGTCGGCGAACATGTCATTGAAGCCGACCACCGGCACCGCCAAGACGAGCATGATCCAGAACAGCCGTCGGAACTGCCCGACATGGTCTCCGTGCCCGGCATGACCGCCATGGTCTTCATGGCCAGCGTGATGCTGCCCCGCATGGGCGTGGCCCGTCGTCTCCTGGGGCCCGTCCGGGTGATGGTGCTCAGCTACCGCCGTGTCTCGCTCGTTGAGGTGCCCGGCCGCGGCTCCGCCGGATCCGTGACTGTGGGCGTGGTCATGATGATCGTGCGACTGATTCATTTGGTCCCTTCCGTCTTGTCCATTGCCACCTGGTTGGCGTGATCTTCGAGCGGCATGCGTCCGGCAGCTTCGATATGCAGGAGTTTCGAGGGAGTGAAACAGCAAGAACATGATTCCCTGACAGCGGTGAGCCCTAGCGCATGATGTGTTCTAGGGGTCATGGACATCTCTTCCCGTGGGGCCAAGTAGCAGTTGCTCCGGGCCACGAGCCGATACCGCCGCAGGGTATCGAATCGTGCTGACATCTGTGCTCGGCCGACCACGTTCGTGACACCGCCCATCCCAGGATCGCCGTTCCCGTCGGTGATGACGCACGTCCTGGCGTTCTGGGGTCCGGCCGACAGTCAGGATCGTGGGTGAGCCAGCGGATTGTGGTGGAGATTGTGTGAAGGTTTGCTCAAGATGTTCGTCAGGGGAGTGGTTCGGGCTGGCGCCACGATGATGGCGGCTCCCTTCTAGGGCGCTCGGAACGATGGAAGCACCCTCCGCCGCTGCTGGTCTTTCGGGCGCCCAAGGGCGTGGGCCAGGGTGAGCTGCCTTTGGCCCGACTTCGTAGCCACATTGCTCGAACCCGAAGGCTTTTTCGGTGACGACCTGCGGTGATGGCCTGGCACGATTGGAACAACCGGGTTGCCAGCCCGGGATAGGGCCCGCGAGTTCGTCGAGCTAACCGGCGGCGTCGACCGGATCCTGAATTCGATCAGATGTCATGTTCTCTCCTGGTTTCTGCCGTGCGAGTTCATTGGCTTTCCCACCCGCAAACTATACCCCAACGGGGTATGTTGGTGAGGCGTGTTCACCGAATTTCGGGGCTCGGCTACATCCGCGAAGCATCCTGCTCGCGACCTTGCCGGGGCCTCCCATGCACCTACCCGCCCCCGCTTAGCGGGAGAAGCGGGCGATGGCGTCGGCCACTTCCTTGAATTTGATCTCTGCGGCCTCGTCGGACTCGTTCACTGCGTCGGCGACGCAGTGGCGCATGTGGTCGTCGAGCAGGCCGAGGGCGACGTTGCGCAGTGCGGAATTGATGGCGCTGACCTGGGTGAGGATGTCGATGCAGTACTGCTCCTCATCGATCATGCGGTGGATGCCCCGCACCTGGCCCTCGATCCGCTTGAGCCGGGCCTTGTAGCGGTCCTTTTCCTTCATGTAGCCGTGGTGACTGTGGGTCTCGCAGCCAGCGGCTTCGGCATCGTGCTCGGCTGCAGGGTCGATGGCGAGGTCCGGGGTATCCGTCATGACTGGCTCCTGGTCTGGTCGTGGTTGGGGGTCGCGTGGCTTGAGGTGAACCCGCGCAGGCGTAGGGAGTTGGTCACCACGAACACACTCGAGAACGCCATTGCGACGCCTGCGAGTATGGGGTTGAGCAGTCCGATCGCAGCGACGGGGATCAGTGCGAGGTTGTAGGCGAACGCCCAGAATAGGTTGCCCTTGATGGTGCCCAGGGTCCGGCGTGACAGCCTGATCGCGTCCACGGCGGATCGCAGGTCGTCGTTCATCAGAGTGATGTCGGAGGCTTCGATCGCCACGTCCGTGCCGGCGCCCATCGCCAGTCCGAGCTCGGCCCGGGCGAGAGCTGCCGCGTCGTTGACGCCGTCGCCGACCATGGCGACGTTCTTGCCCTTGGCCTGCAGTTTCTCGATCTGGGCGACCTTGTCGTGGGGCATGACCTCGGCGATCACGTTGGCCGGATCAATGCCGACCTCGCTGGCCACGACACGTGCGGCTCCGGCGTTGTCGCCGGTGAGCAGCCACGGGGTCAATCCGAGAGCTTTGAGTCCGGCTACCGCCTCGGCGGAGGTGGGCTTGACGGTGTCGCGGACGGTGATCACGCCCGCGACGGTGCCGTCGATCTGGGCGACCACAGGGGTGCCGCCCTGCTTCTGGGCATCGTCGAACGCGGTCCGCAGGTCCGCCGGCAGGGAGCCCTCAGGGCGACCAATGGTCACCACGGCACCGTCGACGGTGCCCGTGACGCCACGGCCTGCAGTATTGGTGAACCCGGTGACCTCCGGCAGAATGGCGGATCCGGCCTCCCTGTCGGCCACGGGGCCCTCGCCCGCCAGACTCTTTGCACCCTCGCGGGCGATGGCCTGGGCGATCGGGTGCTCGGACGCGGCCTCCACCGCAGCGGCCTTGACCAGCAGATCCGTCCGGTCGAATCCGGCGGCAGTGGTGACCTGGCTGACGGACATCACTCCGGAGGTGACGGTGCCGGTCTTGTCCATGACGATGGTGTCGACGCGCCGGGTGGACTCTAGGACCTCGGGCCCCTTGATGAGCAGTCCCATCTGGGCGCCGCGGCCGGTACCGACCAGGAGTGCGGTGGGAGTGGCCAGGCCCAGTGCGCACGGGCAGGCGATGATGAGCACGGCCACGGCGGCGGTGAACGCGGTGGCCAGTCCCGCTCCCACCACAAACAAGTGCACGAGCAGGGTGATGATCGCGATGACGATCACGATGGGCACGAAGACCTGCGAGATGCGGTCGACCAGTCGTTGGACCGGGGCCTTCTTGGACTGCGCCTCGGTGACCAGCTTGGCCATCTGGGACAGTGTGGTGTTCTCGCCGGTGCGGGTGACCTCGATCAGCAGTCTTCCCGAGGTGTTCATGGTTGCGCCGGTCACCGTGGAGCCGGACGTGACCTCAACCGGGACGGATTCGCCGGTGAGCATGGACTCGTCGATCGCGGACGAACCCTCGGTGACGCGACCGTCGGTGGCGATCTTTTCGCCCGGGCGCACCACGACGATGTCGCCGACCTTCAACTGACCCACGGGGATGCGGACCTCGACGCCGTCGCGGAGGACGGCGGCGTCCTTGGCTCCCATGTCGAGGAGCGCCTTGAGTGCGGCGGAGGACTGCCCCTTGGCCTTGGTTTCAAACCAGCGGCCCAGCAGCAGGAAGGAGATCACCACGGCGGCGGTCTCCAGATAGATCTCGTCCATCGTGGAGTTTGTGGGCAGCAGATGCACTTCCATGGTCATGCCGGGCATGCCGGCGTTGCCGAGGAACAGTGCCCACAGTGACCAGAGGTAGGCGGCCGCCGTGCCCATGGAGACCAGGGTGTCCATGGTGAACGAGCCGTGCCGCAGGTTGGCGAGGGTGGCCTTGTGGAAGGGTGCGCCTCCCCAGAAGAAGATGGGGGTGGCCATGGTCAGCACGGCCCACTGCCAATTGGTGAACTGCAGTGCCGGGATCATGCTCAGCAAGACCACCGGGACCGTGAGTGCAGCCGAGACAATCAGACGGTGTTTGAGGTCTGCGGTCTCGCGTTCCCTGGCCTCCTCGATCTGGTCTCGGGGACCGGCGCCGCCACCTGCGGAAGTTGCGTCCACAGCCTGGTCGTCGTCATTCTTCATCGTGAACGCGTCGTATCCCGCACCGCGCACGGTCTCGATGAGCGCGTCCGTGTCGACCTTGCTCGGGTCGAAGGAGATGGACGCGGACTCGGTGGCGAAGTTGACCGTGGCGTCCACCCCGTCGAGCTTGTTGAGCTTGCGCTCGACCCGCCCCGAGCACGAAGTGCAGGTCATGCCCGTGACGCCCAGATCTATGTCGATCAGATCCACCGCGGGGTGCATCTGGGAGGGTTGAGTCTGGGTCATCGAGGATCAATCCTTCACGGTGAACGGGTGGTGTGCTCGGGGCCAGGGATCTCGCCAGCTGCTGGGGCTGGCGAGATCGCTTCGCGTCAAGAGGTGACGGTGTAGCCGGCTTCCTTGACGGCGGCGACGACCTGCTCGTCGGTGAAGCCCTCGCCGGAGACCGAAACCGTTCCGGTCTTGCTCGAGGCCTCCACCATGGAGACGCCCGCGATTTCGCCGACTTCCTCCTTGACCGACGACTCACAGTGTCCGCAGGTCATGCCCTGGACGGTGTACTCCTTGGTGCTGGTAGCCATGACGGCTCCTTCCGTTGACGGGTGTAGTTCGTTGAGACATCCGATGGCTCGGATCAATCCGAACACCAATGAACCTATACCCCGTAGGGGTATTGGTCAAGGGTGATGTTCGCTTGTGTCCGCGGCTCACTCCGCCTGCACTCTGATCGCCCGGACGCCGTATGGATTGACCAGTAGGCGGGCGCAAGAGCCGTGGCGGCAAGGTCTTTGGAAGCGCGGAGACGAGCTCACCGTGCTGGCGGTGCAGCGCGAACCAGGCCCTTGCTGCCGCAGTCGAGCAGTTCGTCATAGAGACGGGCGACGCGTATTAACGCAGGCCAACACCCGGCCATGTCTGTATCCGCAACCAATTGTTCGGAACCCTGGCCGAGGGCCTCTTAGGCTAGGTCGGCATTTCCAGCACGCCAGGTTTCCCACGGGATGTTCCAGTCGCCCAGCCCGTCGGTCCCGGGAAGCGTCGGTCCGACGGTATTGATGACCTTGACCACGTCGCCCCGGTTGCTGCTGTGCTGGAACGACTTGGCGTAGGCGTCGGTGACATTGATACAGCCGTTACTGACGTTGGTGAAGCCCTGTTGTTCAACGGACCATGGGGCGGCATGGACGTAGATCCCGCTGTAGGACATCTGGGTGGCCCAGTTGACTGAAAGCCGGTAGCCGTCGGCCGAGTCGACCGGCACACCAAACGTCGATGAATCCATGATGAGCGATTCGTATCGGTCGCCGATGTAGTAGGTGCCGTTCGCAGGGCCGCAAACCACAGCAGCGGCGCATCGCGCAGTCCCCATTTGATACCGAGGAAGCAGGCAGCCAGGGCGGCGGTGATCCATAACATCCGAAGCGGGGACGGTTTGCCGGTTAACGCAGGGGATCCGCCTTCGGCTCGCGGGGAGGTCATCGACGCCCCCGCGGTTGACTGTCTGCCGATTTGTCGCTCGGGCTGGCCATCCGGTCCGGGGGTCTTGAGCTACAAGAACTCAATCGGCGCGGGAGGGGAGAGGTGACGCTTTCAAGGGGAAGGGTCGCGAAGAGCCCGCTGGGTTTGGCCCACGCAAGGAGCTGCGAGCGAAGCAATAGGTTGACGAGCGGATCGACGAGCCCGCTGGCGGGCAGGCCGGCGAGCGGGTGGTCCTTGCCTGCCCAGTGGGAATTCTGCCGATTTGTGCCACCCGTACCGCGACCGAGGGGCAACCTCACCAGGGTGTGGTGTAGCTCAGAGCACCTCATCGCGTCGGTGACCCCTACTTCGGCAGCGGTGGCTGCACCGGCGGCGGGAGAGGACGCGATCCATGTATGCACTGCCTGGAAGGTCATCGCCTCTTCTGTTCTGTCGGACATCGGTAGCCTCCTCGCCGCGGTGGGTGGCCCGCGATTTTCTAGCTCGCATCCAATGTGACTGTATGCGGTGTTACGGCCGGAGTTGGGCAGAGCCTCCCTCAAAGTATGAATGTGAAGAATGCCACCGCCATAATCCCGGAGTGCTCTTTCAGAATGTTTATTGAACCTTCATCGGAGGTGACTCCAAACTTCATCTTTTTGCGAGATCATTACCAGTATTTGAATGAGGAGCAGATGTGACGGACCAGGATCCAATTACCGGCCTGCCTGAAAGCCCTATTGGGGAGACGGTGGTGTTGGCCGCTCACGGTGTGGCTAAGTCCTACCGAACCGGGTGGTGGCCACGACGGCGCACCCGACGCGTGCTGCGCGGCGCGGACATCGAGCTTCGACCTGGCGAGATCGTGGGTCTAGTGGGCGAAAATGGGTCGGGGAAATCAACTCTGATGAAAATTTTAGTGGGTGCTTTACCCCGAGATAGCGGCACCATTAGCCACACTGGGCCCATCGGATTCTGTCCGCAGGAGCCGATCCTGTACGAGAGGCTGACCTGCGACGAGCACTTCGACCTGTTCGGTCGGGCCTACCGCATGGACGACGACGAGATCGAGCGGTCCAAAGACGACATCTACACCACGTTGGGCTTTGTCGCGTGGAGGCACGCTCGCGTTGAGGCGCTGTCCGGGGGGACTCGGGCCAAGCTCAACCTCGGCTTGGCGCTGCTTCCGGACCCTGACCTGCTGCTACTGGATGAGCCCTACGCCGGGTTCGACTGGGACACCTACCAGCGGTTCTGGCAGTTGACCCGAGACCGACGCGAGTCCGGGCGCAGTCTGTTGATCATCAGCCATTTCATCACTGACGCCGAGCGCTTCGACCGCATCTACGACCTGGTCGACGGCAGGACGATCTTACGATGACGACCCCATTCACTGTGTCGTTGACGTGGCGGTATCTGGTCGAGTATGCCCGCCGTCCAATAAATTTGGTGCTACTGGGCGTCGTGCCCCTGGTGTTTGTGACCTTGACAGCGGACACGATTGCCGAGTTCGCCCGGATCCTGGGTGGGCAAGCCAGCCTCGGACAGTTGGAGGCGGTGACCGCCGGCTGGGCCTCAGCATTTCTGGCTGGCGTGGCGGGGTTCTTCCACGTCAGCGGGTCCCGTCAGGCAGATCGACGACTGGCTGCCACGGATTCCTCCCCGACGAGGGTCGTGCTGGCCAGGCTGGCGTCGTCTCTGGCGTTGGCGGGCGTGGCGGTTGCCGGTTCACTTCTGGCGCTGGCGCTTCGTACCGACATCGTTGACGTGGGCCGCACAGTGACAGCCACCGTCATGTTTGCCCTCATATACCTGGGACTCGGCACAGCGGTGGGTGCGCTAGTGCGCTCCGAAGTCAACGGCTCTTTGGTGATCGTCTTCGTGTGGATGTTCGATGTATTCCTCGGACCGGCGATGGGTCCGTCCGACTCATGGATTACCCGCGTGTTCCCTTCTCACTTTCCGACGTTGGTGATGCTCGATGCCAGCACTGGCCACGCGGGCCCGCTCAGTGACCTTGGCGCCGCAGCGGTCTGGACCCTTGGCGGGCTGGTGCTCGCGTTCGGTGTCCTCGTGTTGACTACCGGCCACCGCCGCACCAGTCGTCGTGCACCCGAGTCGACCTGGGGGCGCACACGGGTGGCGTCGCGGTTCGCCTGGCGCGAGTATCGACGCAACGTCGCACTGTGGGTTCTGCTTGTCGGTCTTCCCTTCTTTTTCATCTCTCTGTCGATCGCCATCACCCCTGATCAGCCCACCCCCGTTGCACTCACCGAGCGCGGCCAGGACACGATCGCCATTGTCTCGATGATCGATGTGCACGGAGCGATCATGGTGCCGATCACCGTGGCCTTCCTGGCCGGCCTGGCTGGCCTGTTCGTCGTGCTCGGATCACTCGAGGCCGACCGGCGACTCGTTGTGGCCGGCTACCGCACCGCAGAGGTGCTCGCGGCTCGTCTCGGGGTGATCCTCTTGGCCGCAGTGTTGGTCAGCGCAGTCTCCCTGGGCGTGACCAGCTTCAGCTTCCAACCGCGTTCGTGGGTGGCGTTCGCGCTCGCGACCCTGGCGGTTGCCCTGACCTACGCCATGCTCGGAGTGCTGATCGGACCTATAGTCGGGCGCCTGGGCGGCCTGTACTTGATGTTCATGCTGCCTTTCCTTGATGTCGGGTTGGCCCAGAACATCATGTTCGACGCCGCCCCACCCGACTGGGCGACTTGGATGCCCTCCCATGGAGCTGTTCGCGTCTTGACCGACGCAGCGTTCACCCCCAGTTTCGACGAGACCGCCGGGGCGTTACTGGCCCTTGGCTGGCTAGCTGGGATCACGCTCGCGGCAGCCATGGTGTTCCACCGGATTGCCGCACCGGGCCGCACCCCACTGAGGACAGCCAGCTAAACGTCGAAGACGACGTCGTGGTTCACCTCGTGCACGAACCCCTGGACTCTCAAGTGTGGTGGGAGGCAATTTGACAGGGGTGCGCGGCTCGATTTTCTGCCCCCCGCGACATCTCCCGTGTCAACCAGAATCCGGCGCCGAGCAGCAGTACAGCCCCGTAAATCGTGCTCCGCGCCGGAACTTCGGCGAAGACCAGATACCCCAATGTCGTGGCTACCACAGGGGAGACAATGATATCGACCAGCGAGTAAACATTGGCGTTGAGAACTTTCAAAACGATGGAGATGCCGAAATTGGCGAATCCTGTGGAAATCACGCCCAAACCCCCCACCCAAAGCATCACCGGCACGGAGATACCTAGCCCGGGATAGGAGATTGTGGCTGAGACCTTGCCGGGCCCGACGAGCAGCAGCGAGGGCGACAGCACCAGTGCCGCGGCCAGGAGCGACCAGGCTATGTCGTTACCCGTCTCGGTCTTGCCCTCATAACGCATGTAGGTGATCATCGCCGCATAGATCGCCCCGGTTGCCAACGCCACAAGATTGCCCAGGGTGTGACCGCCGCTGAGCGGGTTAGCCACGGCGATACCGGCCAACGCAATGACGAAAATCCCGATGTAGCGCTTGTGCGCCTTCTCGCCAAGAAACAGTGCAGAAAAAATGAACACGAAGAACGGGGCAATACTCCAGAATATCACCGCATTGGCGATGGGCACCAACTGTTAGGGACGTGCTTCGGAAAGCAGGGTTCTGATGATCGGGTAGCGCGAGTATGAGCATCGGATAGCGGTGCCGGTCCTCGTGTGCTCGTGTCGGTTCTACGCGTGGCAACAAGGCTGCGCGTGGATCCGAACAGGAGGCACGGGTGACTGATTACCGATTGGTGATGTCGCTACTGCTGCAGGACAGGTCCTACCGGGACATCGAGGCGATCGCGGGTTGCTCGCATCGCACTGTCGCGAAGGCGAAGAAGGTCTGCCACGAGCACGGGTTGACCGCCACGAGCCAGGTCGAGGCGCTCAGCGGCGAGGAGATCGACGTCTTGTTCGCAGATGGGCGCAAGACGCCGTCGAAGGAGTTCGTCGCCTTCGACGTGGCGGCGACCGTGAAGAAGCGCACGGGCAAGAACAAGCTGCCGCTGCGGGTGCTGTGGGCCAACTACCTCGACAGCGACGGATCGCCGGGGCAGCGGCACTACAGCTATCAGCGGTTCTGCCAGATCGTCGGCGAGTACGTCGAGGTCAACGAGCTGACGATGCGGATCGCGCACGTGCCCGGGCACACGATGCAGGTCGACTGGGCGGGCACAAAGATGGCGATCTTCGACCCCGTCCTCGGTACCAAGACCACGGTCTCGGTGTTCGTTGCGTCGCTGCCGTACTCGGGGATGGTCTTCGCGTGCGGCTGCGTGGACGAGAAGATGGCGAACTGGCTCGACGCGCACCTGCAGGCCTTCGAGTACTTCGGCGGCGCGGCGCAAGTGATCGTCCCGGACAACGCCTCGACGGCATCGAACCAGATCGCCCGCGGCGACCGGGCCCGCGAGGTCAACCGTGAATACCGTGACTTCCTCGAGTACCACCACACCGCCGCCGTGCCCACTCGGCCGGTGCGCCCGACGGACAAGGGCAACGTCGAGGCCGGGGTGAAGGTGGTGACGAACTGGGTGATCGGACGGCTGGCCGATCGGCGCTTCGCCAGCCTGGACGATCTGAACGAGGCGATCGCCGCCGAGGTGGAGGCGATCAACGACCGGATCCCGTTCCGCGGCCAGAAGACCAGCCGCCGCGAGCTGTTCACCGAGCACGAGCAGTCGGAGCTGATCGCTCTGCCCGAGGTCCGCTGGCAGCCGGTCATCTGGAAGAAGTCCAAGGTCAACCGGGACTATCACGTGGAGATCGCCACGGTGAAGTACTCGGTGCCCTACACCTTCACCGGCCAGCACGTCGACGTGAAGATCACCGGCCCCACACTGGTGGTCATGGCTGGCGGCGAGATCATCGCCTCCCACACCGTCTCCGGTAGGCGGCACGCCTTCGTCACCGATCCCGACCATGTTCCCGCGCAGCATCTGCAGTCATCGGACCTGTGGTCGCGGGCGTATTTCGTGCGCCAGGCCCACAAGATCGGACCGCACACCGTGGCTGCGATCAGTGAGGTCCTGGATCGCCAGCGGATCGAGGCTCAGGGCTACCGTTCGTGCCAGAACATCCTCGCCCTGGCCCGCGGGGACAACAAGATGCTGCTCGAGCGGGCCTGTGGCCAACTCGTCTCCGAGACCTCACGCCGGGCGATCAGCTACACCGCCGTCAAGCAGCAGCTGGCGGCCCTGAGGACCCAGGCCGCCGCCCGGCCCACCACCACGCAGCCGGCGGTGGCGGCTACGACGGACCGGCTGGAGCCGCCGCCGGGTCGGCGAGATACCACCGGGGCGCATCTGGCCGGGCCCGAGCAGTTCAGCCTCGCCGCCCTCACCGGAGGCCCGAGCAGCGGCACTGCGGGGCAGGAGGAGCTGCAGTGACTGATCGTCATCTCACCGACGCCGACATGCCGCTGTTCACGCAGCTGCGGATGACCGCGTTCGGCCAGACCGTCATTGACCTGGCCAACGATCCCGCCTGCGACGAGTGGACCTTCTCGGAGAAGATCTTCCACGCCCTGGACAAAGAGATCACGGCCAGGCAGGAACGCCGGACCCAGAAACTACTCAAGGCCTCCAGATCGCCAAACCCTGACGCCTGCGTAGAAGAGATCCGCTACCTGCCTGACCGCAACGTCAACCGCGAGCTAATCGCACGACTTTCCAGCTGTCAATGGATCGACGCCACTCGCAATCTCGTCGTGCTCGGCCAATCCAGCGTGGGCAAGACCTACCTCGCCCAGGCGCTTCTCAATGCCGCGTGCCGAAAGTACTACACCGCGAGGTTCTTCCGGCTCGACGACCTGGCCAACCGGCTCGCCGTGCTGGAGCCGACCTCGCAGCGCAGGCTGGACTTCCTCACTGATCTGCACAACTGCGACCTGCTAGTGCTGGACGATTTCCTGACCACGCCGGTGGCCCCGCACACCGCGGCGGAGCTGCTCAACATCCTTGCCGCTCGGGAGGGGCGGGGCTCGACGCTGGTGACCTCGCAGTTCGATCCGCCAGATTGGTACAAGTCGCTCCAAGACGCGGTCATCGCCGAATCGATCCTCAACCGGATCGTCGCCGGCGCCGAGATCATCGCCCTCGACGGCCCGAACATGAGACGACACCTCGCCACGGCAACGCCATAGCGGCCCAGCGGTCGGACGGGTGAACTCCGCTATCCGATACCCGTCCGACCGCTACCCGATCATCAGAACCGCGCTTTCCGAAAGGCGTCCCAAACACACCAACGTCATGGCGTAGTTGAACACTCCGCCCTGGGCCGCGATCAGCGCGCCGATGATGACCGTGTCCTTTACGTTCCCGCGCGGGAACCGGGGCCATTCCCGGCTCGCCAGTGCCCGCGCAATGAACAGAAACACCGCCGCGAAGGCCATCGCGTAAAACGTCAGCGTCTGGACGGGAATCAACCCGTCGCTAAGCTTGACAAATACGCCGATAGTCGCTTCAGACACGGTGATCAAAGCCAGCAGCAGTAGCGCCTTCATGTTCTATTTTTCGGCGCGGGCCGCGTGATGTCGATCGCTTCGGCGCCAGCCTCATCAAGGTGGCCGGTCTCCACTTGCAAGGTGGTGAAGAAGAACCCGAACTTGTTTTCGAGCACAGTGGAGGCTGTTTGCAGGACGGTTTGTGGATCGGCGCCCTCGACCACTCGAAGGTGTCCGGAGAAGATATAGCGTCCGCTGGTCAGTGCTGACGCGTGAACGTGGTGCACCCCTTGGACCCCCTCGGTGTCCTCCAGTGCTGCCGTGATCTCGGGAAGGCTGAGGTCGGTCGGTGTGCCCGCCATCAGTAGATGGGCAGCATCCCGCAAGATGCCCCAGCTCGCCCACAGCAATACCACACCGAAAGCAATGCCCAAGAGTGGGTCGATCAGCAAGAAACCGGTAAAGCGGATCACGAGTGCGGTGACGATGATCAGGAGGCTGCCCACAAAGGTCTGAAGAATGTGCCACAGTGCGCCGCGGACGTTCAGATCAGTGCGACTTTGTTTCCATATCAGACCCAACGAGATGACTTCAGTGAGCAAACCGCCCGCGGCTGCCCACAACATCGGCGTAGTGGACAGGTCGATCGGGGCAGTTAGCCGCATCCCGCCCATCACGATCACTACCAGCGCCATCACCAGCAGGAAACCGCCGTTGACCAATGCGCCGACAATTTCCGCGCGATACCAGCCGAAGCTGCGGTCTTCATCTGCTGGCCGGCGAGCGAGCCGTGCAGCAATGATGGCCACCAGTACGCCACCGACGGCCGAGAAAGTGTGGAAGGCATCTGAGATCACCGCGACCGAACCGGTCCATAACCCGATGCTAATTTCAATGAAGAAGTAAATTCCCGTCAGCCACGCCGAGATGGCCAGTCCCCACCCAGGGCCGCGCGCACCGTCCGTGTAACTGTGGCCTCCGTGTCCGTGAGTCATGAACCCCTCCTCCTGACCGCAAGGTCAGTTCTGGTGTGATTGCTCATCCCCACCGGGAGCAACCGGCAGGGCGAAATATGGTCGAAATTGAGGATCTGATCGGGTCAGTGCGAGTTAGTGCTCGCGTCTGGAGGAGAGCATCTCTGGTGGAGGTCATTGCGGCGGGGCGCTTCCTCGCTCGGTGGTGGCGGCGAAGTCTGTGGGTCGGGTGTCGAATACTCTCGCGCAGTGGCCGGAACAGAAGTAGTAGGTGTGGCCCTCGTGGGTGGCGCTGGCAGTGGCAAAGGCCGGGTCCACGCTCATGCCGCATACCGGGTCAGTGGCATGGGGAGTTGGCTCTGATCCAGGATCGTGGCGGTCGTCGCCGACTTCCACCACAGGTTCGGAGGCGAGCGACACCGCGGTGTCATCAGCGGCCCGTTCGGCAGTGAAGCCCCGGAGTCGGTTGGCGTTGACCACGACCGACAGGGAGGACAATGCCATCGCCGCAGCGGCAATCATCGGGCTGATGGATCCCAGGAGCGTGTAGTGGCGGGTTAATGGCCGTGGCCACCGGGCATTGCGAACATCATCAGGCCCATCATCGCCACGCACAGCGCGCCAAACACGATCACTCCGGTGCCTGCGACCCCGGTCACCAGCAGGACCCCGACAAGAACGAGCATCGGTGAGTATTCGCTCTTCTGAGGGCCAGTCGTATTGGGTCTGGGAGCCGGTAGCTGCTTGACGGTTTGGACGTCGTCGGAGCCACTGTTATTCGCGTTCGGAGCCACCTTCTTAGGCTCCTCCCGCTGGGTGTAACGGGCACCTGGCGGAAGGAGCAGTTCCCAATGGTAAGGAAGATCAAGGCGAAACTCGTCTTGCAGTTGCGGGCCGAGGGCCTGTCGGGGCGGGCGATCGCGGCCTCGCAGCAGATCTCACGCAACAGCGTCGCTGCGGTGCTGGAGGCCGCCGATGCCGCCAAGCTCGGCTGGGACGATGTCGCAGATCTACCGGACGGCGAGGTGTACTCGCTGTTGTTCCCGGGCCGGGGTGAGCACGCGAGAGCGTGTTCGCCGAGCCCGACTGGGCTGAAGTGCATCGGGAGATGGCCCGGGTCGGGGTGACGATGAAGCTTTTGCACGGCGAGTACATCGACCGGTGCGCGGGCTCGGGTTCGCCGGCGATGGGGTACGACCGGTTCTGTAAGCAGTACCAGCAGCATGTACTGGTCGCTGGGTTGGCCTCTCGGGTCGGGCACAAGGCCGGGCAGACCGTCGAGGTGGACTGGTCTGGCCCGACGATGCAGCTGACCGACCCCGTCACTGGCCAGGCGAGGCGGGTGTATCTGTTCGTGGCGTGCCTGCCGTTCTCCCGGTACGCCTTCGTCGAACCGACATTGGACATGAAGCAGGACACCTGGCTACGGGCCCACGTGGCGATGTTCGAGTTCTTCGGCGGGTCAGTGCCGCGCATCGCGTGCGACAACCTCAAGACCGGCGTGATCACACATCCCCGCGAGGGCGAGATCGTCCTCAATGACGCCTACCGGGAGATGGCCGCTCATTATTCGGCCGCGGTCCTGCCTGGCCGGGTGCGCAAGCCCAAGGACAAGGCGAGCGTGGAGAACACCGTGGCGCACGTGGCCACGTGGGTCATCGCCGCCCTGCGGGCGCGGCAGTTCGCGACGCTGCCTGAGCTCAAGTCGGCGATCTCCGGTCAGCTCGAGGCGTACAACGCCGAGCCGTTCCAGAAACGAGCAGGCTCACGGGGCAGCGTGTTCACCTCGGAGGAGAAGGAGCTGCTGCGGCCGTTGCCGGCCACCGGGTACGAGATCAGTCGCTGGGTCTACGGCCGGAAGGTCGGGCGCAACGGGCACGTGTCGTTCGCCCGTAACTACTACTCCGTGCCGTACCCGCACGTGGGCGCCAAGGTCGACCTGAGGATCACCGAGTCGCTGCTCGAGGTGCACCGCGGTCACCAGCGGCTATCGAGCCACGTGCTGTGGCCCGAGACCGTGGTCAACGCCTACCGCACGAACGATGCGGACATGCCGACCGGGCCGAAATACCGGCAGTGGGACCAGAGCAGGGTCCGCGAATGGGCCGAACGAGTCGGCCCCTCGGCGCTGGTCGTGACCGATCGGATCTTTGAATCGGTGCCCGTCGCCGAGCAGGGCATCAACCCCGCTCTGGCGGTGCTGCGGTTGACCCGCCGCTATTCGGCCGAGCGGGTCGAGGCTGCGTGCCGGATCGCGTTGGCCGGGCCGATCCGCTCCCCGCGGTACGCCCACCTGCGTCCGATCCTGGAAACAGGTCAGGACAAACCCGCACCACCGACCGGCAGGGCCAGCCAGGACCGGCCCGCCCAGGACGCCGGCGGATATGTGCGTGGGGCCGACTACTACGCGGCAGGAGGTGCCCGATGACCAGGCTCGATCCCGAGACCCGCCGCAAGCTACGCGAGATGGGCGCCACCGCGATGCTGGAGGCGTTCGAGGCCCGCGACGAGACCCTCATGCTGGGAATGGGGTTCGAGGACCAGGTCAAGATCGTCGTCGACGAGGCCCACTCCACGTACACCCACGCCAAGGTCGAGGGGCTGATCCGGCGAGCCGGCCTGCGCTATCCGAACGCCGACCTGCGGCGGCTGGATATGCTCCACGAGCGCGGACTGGACCAGGGCGTGATCGCCCAGCTCGGCGCCTGCTCGTTCATCGACCGGCACCAGAACGTCGTATTCCAGGGCTTCACCGGCTCCGGAAAGTCCTACCTCGGCTGCGCCCTGGCCAAACAGGCCTGCACCCACCGGATCCGGGCGCACTACATTCGGATGCCGGACCTGGCCGAGGCGTGGGCGTTGGCGCAGGACAAGCCGAATGGCAAGACGACGTTCTTGAAGAAGTACGCCGCCTTCACGTTGCTTGTGCTCGATGAATGGCTCCTCGACCCGCCCGACGAGGGCATGCGCAGCATGCTGCTCGAACTCCTCGAGCGCCGCTATGGGAACGCCTCGACGGTGTTCTGCACGCAGTACGCGCAGAAGGACTGGCACCAGCGCCTCGGCTCCGCCGTACACGCCGACGCCATCATGGACCGTATCGTCCACAACACCCTCTGGATCGAGACCGGCACCTTCAACATGCGCGAACACACCGCCGTGAATTAACCCCACGGGACCGCGCACGGGAGCCGGTGGCTCCGACCCCATCGGCCACCGGCTCTCAAAGCCAATAACGGTGGCTCCCAACCTCAATATCCAGTGGCTCCCAAACCCTCAAATACTCATCGGGACACAACACGCGAGCATCATCCAACGATGACCGGAGCGTCCGGGCTTCGAGGGCTCGGGCGGGTACTGCTCTTCCAGAGGCCCATCGCTGTAGGGGGAAGCCGACCCCGCAACGGGGGGCTGATCAGGGGGCGCGTCTAGTGGCTGGCGCCGTCGCTCCTGGGGTGATTGCTCGCTCATGAGGGGTGTCCTTTCCGAAGCGGGAGGCGGCCCAATTTTTTGTACAGTGGACAGTGCCCGGTCCCACCAGTGACGATCAGGTCCAGACCAGCCACGATCAACAACAGCTCCACGATCACCGCGCCCGTGGAGTCCGCCTGGCTGAGCAGAATTCCTCCGCCAACGACACCGAGAAGACCCAACACGATGCGAGCGCCCCTTTCGATAGGGGTGATGTTGATACTCCATCTCGCCTGCATCGTTTCCTCCTGGGTGCTCGATCCAGCCCCGAGTGCACGGGACCATTGATCGGTACACCCCCAATCTGCCAAGTGTTTGTGAAGGACGAACTGTCCTTCACGTGAAGGTTCGGCGAAGCCGGTACGGCGTGTGCCACAAGTGTGGGGAGATGCGCGCCTCAACGCGCTCAGCGGACGCGCGTCGTGCGGCCTGAATCGCGCTGGGTTGGTTGGAGTCTCTGGTGTGCTCTGTGTTCTCACTGGTGTTGGTGGTGTCGCACGGCGAGCCACTGGGCGAGGACGATGGCTAGGGCCACTAGCGCGGTGATGACGAGGGTGAACGGGTCCGATTGGCTCTTGGTGAGCAGGAAGGGCACCAGTACCGCGAGGTCAAGGATGATCGCGAGCAACGGGATCCAGGAGTTGGCGGCGACGTCGTTTTTGAGACGGCGGATGATCCCGAAGTGGATGGCAATGTCCATGGCCAAATACAAGATAGCGCCAAGGGAGGCGATCTGGGAGAGGTCGAAGAAGGCGGCCATCACGATCGCCAGCCCGGCGGTGATGTAGAGCGACTGATGTCCTGGCCGGCCGGGCAGGCCCGGGGCTTGGCCCATTTCTCGGAGCATGTCGTAGAGCTTCGAGACTGAGAATAGGCTCGCGATCAGTCCAGACAGTGTGGCGACCACCGCGATAAGCACGGTTATTCTCATGCCCCAGTCGCCGAACATCGGCTGGGCTGCTTCGGCCAGTGCGTAGTCGCGGGCCTCGATGATCTCTGGCACGGTCAGGCTCGCAGTGACTGCGACGGTGATCAATAGATAGAGCGCCGTGCACAGGGCGATGGAAATAATGATTGAGCGGCCGATATTGCGCTTGGGGTTCTTCAGATCCCCGCCGTGGTTGGTGATCGTGGTGAACCCCTTGTACGCCAGGATGCATAGGGTGACACCGGCGAGAAAGCCCACCCATCCCTGGTCTGGTGGCGTGCGTCCAGCGGCGGTAATGAGCCGGGGCAGGGAGGAGAGTCCCGCGGCGAGGATTCCCGCGATCGCCAGCACCGCGATGCCGACGATCTTGAGCGCTGCGGTGACCGTGGCAGAGCGCTCCACTAGTTGGTTGCCCACCAGGTTCACCAGTGCGGCGCCGGCGATGGCGAGGACGGCCAGCACCGGGACCCACACGTCGGAGTCCTGCATCCCGAACGGTCGCAGCATGTAGGTACCGAAGGTTCGGCCGAGAAGGGACTCGGCGAGGATCATCGACACGTACATGAACAGCGAAACCGAGCCAGCCACGACCCCGGGTCCATACGCGGCTTTGAGTTGCATCGCGATTCCGCCCGAGGAAGGGTTGGTGGCTGAGTAGCGGATGTAGGAGTAGGAGCTGAAGGCCACCACCACTGCCCCGGCAAGGAAGGCCCACGGCATCCACCCCCCGGCCAGCTCGGCGACCTGCCCTACCAGGGCGAAAATGCCCGCCCCGATCATCACCCCCGTCCCGAGCGCAACGGATCCAGTGAGGGTCAGTGAGTTCGAGGACTGGGCGCTGCGATCCATGCGGTACCGTACTTTCTTCTCGTCGGGCGGGGTTGGCGGTGTGCTTGCGGTCGGGTGCGCCGAGTTCAGCGGGCCAGGATCGTGCCCATCATGCCGAGGTCCTCGTGGTCGAGGATGTGACAGTGGTAGACGGTGCGGCCGACGATGTCGTCGAAGGCCACGCGGATGGTGACGCGGCCGAAGGCCGGAATGTTGACCACGTCCTGCCAGGTGGGTGACTCGCCGTCGTCGAGGACTTGCATGGGCCACACGTGCAGGTGCATTGGGTGGTCCATGGGGCTGGTGTTGGTCAGGGTCCATTCCTCCACAGTTCTGGCGCGGACCGTGATGTCGTTTCGGTCGGCGTCGAACTGTCGGCCGTTGATGGTGAACGACATCATCGATTCGGCTCCGCGCATCCCACGGCCCATGCCCATGCCCATGGCGAATTCCAGGGTTCGACGGGCAGTTACCGGTGCGGTGCGCAGGTCCCGCAGGGCCGGTCCTGCGGGCACGGGATCGGGTTCGTCCGCCGGGGGCCCAGTCACGTCCAGCGTGAGCAGACCGATCGGCTCGTCGTCCGCCGGGAACGCACCGGCCATGGGTCCGCCCATCATGCCAGGCATGGCGCCGCGGTCCACCGGGATGCTGAGCAGAGTGGAGGTGCCCTGGCGAGCGTCCACCAGGAGTTCGACTCTGTTTCCGGGAGCCAGCGTCACCTCGGTGAGGTCGACAGGTTCGGGTAGGCGGCCGGTGTCACGGCCGAGCAGGCGCAGAGACTGACCATCCAGGGTCAGGCGCAGGTAGCGGGACGGGCAGGCGTTGACGATCCGCCACTGCTCTCGCTCTCCCGGCGAAGCGGTGGCCCGGGGCCGAACCTGGCCGTTGACCATCACTATCTCGCCTTGACGGCCCATCATCTTCTCGGGCGGGGACGCGGCAGCCGGGTTGCCAGTGCCGTCGAGGGTGATGTCGGAGACGACCAAGGTGCGCTCACGGGACACCGGGACCGGCTCGGGGTCCTCAACAACGATCGCTCCGTAGAGTCCGGCCGCCAGTTGGTCAGCGACATGGCCGTGGTGGTGGGGGTGGTACCAGAAAGTCCCGGGCGGGTGGTCGTTTGGCAGGACGATTTCGTAGTCGAAGGACTCGCCGGGGGAGATGCTGACGAAGGGGTTGTCGCCATTGCCCTCGGGGGAGACGTGCAACCCGTGTACGTGCAGGTTGGTCGGGGTGTCGAGTTCGTTGGCAATCGCCACTCGGATCGTGTCTCCGCCCCGAACGCGCAGGGTGGGGCCTGGGAGTGTGCCGTTGAACGCCTGCACGTTTGCGTTTCGCCCGCCGATCTTGACCCGGGCGGGGGCGGCGACCAACTCCAGATCGAGCACACCGTCCCGACTGGCCACCACGTCCGGCTCGAGAAGGTCGTCACCACCGTCGGAGAAGCCACCACTGTTCGTGGTGTTGCCCTCACTGACGGTCCACCACAGGCCGGCCCCGCCCACGGCGGCGGTGCCGGCCCCTGCCAAACCCAGTGCGAGGAGCTGCCGTCGGGTCAGCTCGCTCACTGCCGTCCCTCGCCCAGAGTGTGTAGTCGCTCCCGGTACTCCTCGGTGGTTAGCTCTCCACGGGCGTAGCGTTCGTCCAGGATCTCTCGCGGCTGGCGCGGGCGTTCCCCGGTTTTGACATGCTCATGCCCTCCGGTCTGGCCCCGGCCGCCGGTGAACGCTTTCGCCAGGACGACGGTGACCACCACCGTGCCCAGAATGACCAAGAGCCAGAAGATCCACATCCAGCCCATTCCCGAACCCATCCCGTTGTTCCACATCATCGCGATCGTCCTTCGCTACTTCTCAGTCCCGAGCGTGTGGCCCGCCGGTGTCTGGGGGGTGGTGGCGCCGGGTGCGGGGCGTGGCGGTCGGTCTGGAGACCGTGGATCGGCATCGGCACCGAGGGTCTGGGTGTGGAGCAGCACGTGCAGGATTCAGCGATCGCTTCCAACGGAAGGTTACTGCGAGGCTGGATAGACATCTTCTCCTCTTCATATTCGTTGCTGGTGCTCACTGGAACACCTCCAATTATACCCCTATGGGGTATGTGGGGTAGGTGGTTGAACCCGGCTCACCCATCGATTGGTCCCTGGGTGTCTCACGCCTGGGGAGCGGTCCCTGTCAGGGCGACAATGAGGCAGAGCACGCTGGCCCAGAACACGCCCAGGCCAATGGCCACCACGGTTACACTCGCCCACTCCATACCGCGCCCCTGCCTTCCGGTCGAGTTCCACATTGGCCGGTACGCCCGCGTATTTGTGTGGAGATCAGGTGGAGGTCTGATCAAGAATTTCCGCTGGCGAGCTGACACTCAGGACAGGCTGGAACGATCGAGACCATGGTGGAGAACCCTCGTGCCCTCGAAGATGGGGGAAATTTGGGGAAGGGTGAGTTCGCAGAAACTACAGCTCGGCATCGTTTAGTGGCCCTTCATAGTGAAGGGCCCGTTTAGTGGAAGGTCTGCGTATTAGCTCCGGGCGTATTCGCGTCCACCGGCTGGTTGCACCAGATGTCGCGCACCATCTTGCGCACCTGCTGGCTGCCATTGTTCGTTTGTGCCGGTGGGGCCGCCAAAAACGAATCCGGCGAGACTCCCTCGTCCATGAACGTCGAATGTCAGGAAATTCAAACGTCGATCAATGACCACGGAAGAGTGTGCATTTTGGCTATTCCCGTGCTCGCCGGACGATTTTGGCCTGGCCTTTGGTCGAGGTCAGAATAGTGACTGGACCCCTCAGGCCTGATCGGCATTTCCGGCACGCCAGGTCTCCCACGGGATGTTCCAGTCGCCCAGTCCGTCGGTCCCAGGAAGTGTTGGTCCGACGGTATTGATGACTTCGACCACGTCGCCACGGTTGCTGTTGTTCTGGAACGACTTGGCGTAGGCGTCGGTGACATTGATACAGCCGTTACTGACGTTGGTGAAGCCCTGTTGTTCAACGGACCATGGGGCGGCATGGACGTAGATCCCGCTGTAGGACATCTGGGTGGCCCAGTTGACTGAAAGCCGGTAGCCGTCGGCCGAGTCGACCGGCACACCAAACGTCGATGAATCCATGATGAGCGATTCGTATCGGTCGCCGATGTAGTAGGTGCCGTTCGGGGTGGGTGTCGATGCCTTTCCTAGTGAGACCGGGCTACTGCTGACGACCTCGCCATTGATTCGGGTCGTCATTGTCTTGGTGTTGTCGTCGATCGTGGTGATGACCTCGTCGCCGATCGTGAAGTTGCTGTTTGCGTCCTGGGCTCCGTAAAGGCCTTCGCCCATATCGGTGCCGTAGATGTTGACGTCGACGTCGACCTCGGTGCCCGGTGCCCAGAATTCGGCGGGGCGCCAGCGAACCTCCGAGGGCGACACCCAGTAGAAGGCTCCTTCGACGGCGGGGGTCGTGGTGACCTCGATGGCGTCCTGGACGGCCTTACGGTCGCCGACGGCGGACTCGAAACGCACCGCGACCGGCTGCGCGATACCTACCGTGTGGCCCTGACCGGTCACCAGGCTCGCGCTGGTGGTCGAGTTCGGGACCACGGTGCTGAACGAGGACGAGTCTGTAATCGTCTCACCGTCGTCGTTAGTAGCGCTCGCCTCGATCGAGTAATCCCGGTTGTAGCCCAGAGTCTCGGTGGTGCGCCACTGGGAGCGTTCCGCGTTGAACTCGCCTTCGACCTCGCGGCCTTCTTCGTTTGTGACCGTGACATCGTCGAACGCACCGTCTGTCACATCCAAGACGATCGGTTCCCGCGGCGTCGCGGCCACTGTCCCATCTTCGAACGAGGTGTGAATGACGGCCGCAGCGGCGGGGGCTTCTTTCGGTGCAGCGGCCGTCGAGGCGTCCTCGGTGTCCCCGATCGTGCACGCGCTCAGTCCTACTGCGGCCACCAAGGCCACCGCGACCGAGGCAAGCCGTTTCGCCGGTGTGCGCTCTGGTGCGGCTCCGCCTGCGAGCATCGCTTCTTTCCTCACCACTTCTCCCTCGAGTTCGTATGCGTTCTGACCGGTAGTTTCCATTCCGTCTTCGGTCGGCCTTGGTTTGCGCCGCCGACGACGTTTCAGGGAATCGTTAATGTATGAAATGACCGTCCATCAGCAGCGTAGGCAGTGTCCTGGTCCGCGGCGATGATGGCTTCGACATCACCGACAACTGGTCCCTGCTGCCACTCATCGTCGTTGACGTTCTTGCGCCAGGCGGTGCCGTCGGTATCGATCCCCCAGAGGGTGCCGTCTTCGGCTGCAGATATCAGCAGGAGTTCGGGAGCAGCTGGTACTGATGCGAATGTGCGCCCGATGTCGGTGCTGAGTTGTAGGCCTCCTGCGGTTGTGGCCCAGATGCCCTCGTCGGTAATCGCCAATGCTCTCGCGGCTATCTCGATGCCGTCGGTCCAACTGACGCCCGAGTCGGTGGACGTTCGAATTCCGTTGGCGGTGTCGAATCCGACAAGGGTGTTTCCGTCAGTGGTCAGGGCGTGAAAGTCGACTTCGCCGGAGAGGGATTTCGTCGCCCACGACTGGCCGCCGTCGACACTCTCGATGAGTCCGAGAGGATTGGGGGCGGAGCTTGACGGGCCAGGATGGCCCGAGGCGTAGAGGTTATCCGTCCCGGGCGCGCCTGTGAGCCCCATGAAGTCGTCGTCGGCGTCGCCGACGCGGGTGGTCGCGCCATCGGGGTTGAGGACGAAAAGCCCCGTATGCGTGCCGGCCAGCACCCTGCCCTCAGCATCGAGGTGGAGTCCGTGCACATGGTCAAGCGCGGGTGTTAATGCGGTGCCGACCGTCGATGAGGCGTCCCCGGATTCGGGTGCTGGCGTCTGCTGCGGGCTCGAACACGCGGTCGCGATGAGAGCCGATGCAAGGATGGCTATTGAGGCCCAGGCCCGCTTTCGGTGCGAAAGCATGAATGCGTATCTCGTTTCTGGCAGGGACAAGAAAATGTGTTGATGCCCAGACGGTCTCCGGCGGGGTCGGACTGCCATCGACCCCGCCGGGTATACAAGGCTTCGTTTTCTACATGGGGTCAAGCAACTGCCGCATGGTGTCGATTTCCTGCTGCTGGGTGTCGATGATGGTTTGCGCCAGATCGACAGCCGGCGGGTACGTGCCGTTCTCCACCTGGTCTTCGGCCATGGCCACGGCACCTTCGTGGTGGGCGATCATCTGGTTAAGGAACAACTCGGCAGCCTCAGGGCCGGGAGCGTCGGACAACTGCTGCAATTCCTCATCGGAGAGCATGCCCTCCATCTGCGCCATGTCATGGTCACCGCCCATGTCCATGTCCATGCCTTCGGGCTGCGTCGGCTCGCCCCACTGCTCAAGCCAGTCGGTCAGCTGCGCGATCTCGGGCCCCTGGGCCGCCTTGATCTCCTCGGCCAGCGAGGTGACGTCGGCGGGGACATCATCCTTGGACAAGATGATGTCGCTCATCTCGATGGCTTGCTCATGGTGGGGGATCATCATCTGGGCGAACATCACGTCAGCCTCGGAATGCTGAGCTGATTCCTCTGCCTGCTCGGTGGTCGAACTCCCGCTGGTCGCAGTGGTCTCGACGGCGGTCGTGGTCTTGCTGGCCGTGTCGGTCTCGTCGCTGGTGCAGGCGGACAGTCCCAGCAGGACCGCGGCGGCAGCGGCGGTGATCACAAGCTTCTTTCGATTCATCTGAGGTTCCTTTTCTTCTGCGGACCTTTGGGCCCGCGGGTGGATTACCTTGCCGGTCAGGCGAGGTAGGACAGAGTGGTCATCATCCCGGCCTCTTGGTGATAGGCGTTGTGGCAGTGCAACGCCCACTGGCCAGGATTATCGGTGTCGAACTCGATCTCAATGGTGCGCATCGGCCGAATCGTGACGGTATCTTTGCGAAGCCCGCTGTCCGCGAGCGCGAACGTATGTCCGTGCAGGTGCATCGGGTGGAACATGTCGGACATGTTCCGCATCCGCATCCGCACCCGCTCCCCACTGTTGACCTCCAGCGGCGCCGAATCCGGGTGGACTTGGCTGTTGAGGGTCCACCGGTACGGCGACATCGTCCCGCCCAGGTCAACACTGTGGTACCGATCATGACTTTGGCTAGACAGACGTACTGCCTCGCTGGGGGATAAGTCGGTACCCAATAGCGGACGCCGGTCCACTTCGACTGGTCGGGAATTCGTCGGGAGATCGCCCGCTGCTGTACGTACAAGGGCCTGCGCGTGGCCATCCTTGCCTTCGGGCTGAGCGAACAACGGGAACACGCCGTCGCCGAGCGTGACCACAACATCGAACCGTTCACCCATACCGATCAGAAGAGAATCGGTGTCCTCGGGAAGCACGGGAAAGCCGTCAGTGTGAGTGACGGTCATCCGGTGCCCGCCAAGCGCGACCCGGAACGCGGTGTCGGCGCCGGCATTGACGAACCGGATGCGCACGCGTTGGCCCCGCGACGCTCTCCAAACGTAGGGGTCGACAGGGAGTCGACCATTGATCAGAAAGTGCGGGTAGGTGACATCCCCGGCGCTGCCGAGGATGGGGGACATCGTCGACCCCTCACCCCCGTGCATGTCCATCATGTCGTGGTCCATCCCCTGCATCCCGGCATCTGCGGTGTCGGCACCGATGCCCAGATCACGGGCGACATCGTCGGGAGTCCGACCGGTCCCGTCGACCCAGTCGTCAAGGACCACGAGCCATTCATGGTCGTAGTCGCCGGGCTCGCCCGGATCATCGATGATCACCACTCCGTACAAGCCCCGATCGAGTTGCAGACCCGAATGTGAGTGGTAGAAGTACGTGCCCGGGTCTGGGGCGGTGAAGTCGTAGGTGAACGTGGTGCCCGGTGCGATCGGGTCCTGCGTCAACCCGGGAACCCCGTCCATGTCGTTGCTCATGGCGATCCCGTGCCAGTGCACGCTGGTCTCCTGGGGCAGCTGGTTGTCCACGGTGATCTGCAGCCGCTCTCCAGCTTGGGCCCGCACCAGTGGGCCTGGCAATTGTTGGTCGTATCCCCACGTTGAGACGACTCGGCCACCCAGATCAACGTCGACCGGACGGGGGGTCAAATGCGCAGATACCACCGTTTGGCCGGGGGAGCGTCGCTCCTGCTCAAGCCGCCTCACGAGATCTGACGAGGCTCCCACGGGACTGCCCGTGGCTGCTCCGGAACCAGAACATGCAGTCAGAGCGCCGGCGCCGGCGAGAAGCGATCCGGCCAAGAAAGACCGGCGGGAGACCAGCACGCGCGGCGCACGTCTTAGCGCACCTGCCCGCCCCGTGGCGTCAGCGTTCATCATGATCGGCGTTTCGCGAAGTCGCGGTCCCTACGTGAGATCCGAAAGAGATACCGGAAGAGACGACCCCAGTAGCAGGAGAGTGAGACCCGCGTAGGTGCCGATGCCCTCCGAAAAGACTGGTCGTCAAGGACAGAACCATCGCCCAGAAACCGAGTACGAACGCGATCAACAGGACGATGTCGATCCAGTTCATACCGTAAAACCACCCCATCAGACTCAACTCCTTGCCTGTATTAGAAACTCGATTCTGCGGGGCGAAATGCGAGATCTGGGTCATCGTTTCGTCAAGATCCGATCAAGGTTCTTTTCGGACAGACAGACTCGACTCGAGTTAGGAGAGACCATCGGAGCACTGTCAGATCGGCAAAGTGGTGTCTGAGACGGCGAAGTCGCGGAGCCAGTACACGAACTGCGTCCATATGCCGCTGAGCAGCAAGATTCCGACGACAATGAGCATGATGCCGCCGACGATCTGAATCGTTCGCGTGTGTCGTTGCAGCCAGCCCACCGTGCGGATGGCTCTCGTCGAACCGAAGGCCACCACGATAAAAGGCAGTCCGAGCCCCAGGCAGTACGCCACGATGAGCAGTACTCCGCGTGCGGCGTCGAGTCCGGTTCCGGCGGCCACCGACAACGCCGCTGCCAGCGTCGGTCCGAGACACGGCGTCCATCCCAGGGCGAAGACGGCGCCAAGTAGCGGCGCGCCCGCCCAGGTGGAAAGCGCTTTCGGCTGCATTCGAGTGTCCCTCTGGAGGGCGGGTATGGCCCCGATGAACACCAGACCCATCAAGATGGTCACCACACCGCCGAGCCGCTGCAGCAATTCTTGCTGGGGGGCGAGGTATTGCACGGTGCCCAGCACCATCGCCGACAGCAGTACGAAGACCACCGTGAATCCAGCAACGAATAGCACCGCGGCGAGGACGACTCGTCGTCGCGATGACACCCGCTGACGCTGCTGTTCAAGAGTGAGCGAGCTGGCTTCGGCGCGGCGTTGCTCGGCGGCCTGCACAGTCACCGCCGGGCGCTCTGCACCCACGATGCTGGCCATATATGCCAGATACCCGGGCACGAGCGGGACTACGCACGGCGAGGCGAACGAGACGAGTCCAGCGAGGACACATGCTCCCAACGCGAGCAGCAGAGGTCCGGAGGCAGCAGTTTGTTGGAACGTCTGGCCAATAGATTGCGCAATCAGCACCGTGTTCATGCAGCGTCGCTTTCAGCAGGCTCGGCCAGCAGTCTCTCGATGACCGGCTCCAACTGGGTGTCGGTGACCTCTGCTAGATACACCGCAGCGACTCGGTGCTGTTTGTCGAGAATCAGTGTCGCTGGCACCACCGAGGTGGGGAAACCATGTAGCGCCGCCACCGCGGCCTGCGACGGGTCCCAAATTGAGGGATAGGTGACCCCGTTGTCCTCGATGAAGTCGACAGGCTTTTGCCGATTCGGGTCCCGCAAGTTGACGCCGAGATTGGTGAAGCCTTGCGCCTGGTACTTGTCCTGCAGTCGCTGCAGGTCGTCGGTTTCCGTCCGGCAGGGCGCACACCACTGACCCCACAGGTTGATCAGCACCACCTCGCCAGGAAAGTCTGCGACCGCCACAGTGGCCTCCGGATCTACTACTTCCGGGCCAGACATCGGAGCGATCTTCTGGCGGTCCGCCGGCGGATCATAGAAGATCTCAATCTGGCCGCCCGGGCTGACAAAATCGAACGTCTCACCTGAAGCGACGGCATCAGTGCCGCTAGCGCAGCCAGTAAGTACAAGCGAACTCACCACCACTGCGGCCAGTTGGCATCTTGCCCGTCTGCCCCAGCTACCGGGCTGCGCACCCTTGCCGAACACATCCGTCGTCATCACAGCATCAGCACCACTCTTGCCTGCACAGTCACACCGGACGATTGTGCCGCCCCTACCCCATTGGTTCGGTCGGGGTTCGATGAAGGTCTGATCAAGATTCCCAAGAGAAGCTGTGGGCACCGCGAGACCGATGCATAGTGTGCCGCTGACACGAGAACCGGATTCCGAGTGCAAAAAAGGAGACCCCCATGGCGCATGGGCATGGTGGACACGGGCAGGTGCAGGCTCGTGGGTGGGGCATGGCTATCTCGGCTTGGCTGACGGGAATCTACTTCGTCATCGAGTTGGCGATCGGGCTGTGGACCGGCTCGGTTGCGGTGATCTCGGACGCTTTTCACACCTTCTCGGCGGTCGGTGGTGTCCTAGTCGCCATCTTCGCTGCTCGACTCGCCCGCCGCCCCGCAGACGAAAATCGCAGCTTTGGCTGGTACCGCGCCGAGATCGTAGGCGCGCTGGTCAATGGCGGTTTCCTGCTAATCATGGCGATGGTGGTGATCGTGATGGCTGCCATGCGCATGAGTGCTCCGGTTGACCTGCCCACGACGCCCATGCTGTGGGCAGCCGCGGGAGGCTTGCTTACCGAAATCGTCGCCCTGAGCCTGATCTGGAAACAAAGCCGCAGCGACATGAACGTTCGTGGCGCGTTGTGGCACATCATCCAGACCTTCGTCGGCAGCCTGCTCATCATCGTCACCGCACTAGTGATCAAGTTCACCGGGTTCTTGGTGATCGATCCGCTGCTCGGTTTGGCGTTCGGCTTCGTGCTTGTATGGGCAAGCTGGAGCATCCTGCGCGACGCCACCCATCTGCTCATGGAGGGCACACCCGACGAGGTCTACCTGTCTGACGTGACTGAAGACCTGGCAGCGATAGATGGGGTGGAAGACGTCCATCATGCCCATGCTTGGGCACTAACCAGTGGACGTTTCGTGTTCTCCGGCCACCTGCGCACCTCCGCAAGCGCCGATCCGCAGATCGTTCTCCAATCCGCCTCCAACTTGCTTCAGGATCGGTACGGCTTCTTCTTTTCTACTGTGCAGGTGGAGACCGACTGTCCCGATGAGTCTGCGGCAGCAGCGATCGACATCACACGTGCGGCGGGTACGAGGAGGGGGCAGGAGTAAGGACCTTGATCCTGCTTGCGTTGATCGCGGTTTAGTCACCCGGGACGATTGCGGGGTGGCTCCGGCCGGCCCGCGTTCGAACCAAAAATCACGTCGGGGTAACGGTCGGGCGATGCCGTAGATGAATAACAAATGGCGTATGAACTGCTGATTTCTGGATTCTCAGGAAACTCTCCGTGACAGGATGATATGCAACTGTTACCGTTTCGGGAGTCTCCAGTGGTCGTCGGTATGAAGCTGCGACCATCGCTTAAGTTGAAGGAATCAATCATGTCGAGCTCCTCCAAGAGCGTTCCGTTCGCCGATCTCATGGACTCGCTTGGTGTGGGCCACCGCATCTCTGCTGGTGGGCGTCATCGCGCCAACCGATCCAGGGGAGTGGGCCGGATCGCCGCCACCACGCTGGCTGGCGCCGCAATCGCCGGTGGCGCGGCGCTTAGTGTCGCCCCTGTGGCCGCTGCCCAATCGTCTGATCCCGAGCACGTCGGACAGATGGTCGAAGAGGCTGCCGCCCGCTATGGCATCGGAGCTGACGCGGTCCGCCAGTATGCAAGTCAGGCCCCCGGGCTGAGCCAGGCGCTCGGATTCGATACTGCTCAGTCGTCGTCTTCGGCGTTTTCGGTCGCCAGCCAAGCTCACAGGCCGACTGATGGAACGATCACCTCTGGCTTCGGCTCGCGGTGGGGCGCTAACCACAATGGCACCGACATCGCTGCGCCGATCGGCACACCCTTGTATGCAGCCAAGTCCGGCACGGTCGTGGCCTCCGGCCCCGCTTCCGGTTATGGGTTATGGATTCGCATCAAGACCGATGACGGCTATCTCTTGGAGTATGGCCACAACAATGCCAACTACGTCACCGAAGGCCAGCAGGTCACCGCCGGCCAGGTGATCGGTGAAGTCGGTAACCGTGGCTACTCGACTGGTCCGCATGTGCACTTCGGCGTACAGAATCCCGCCGGCCAGTGGATCGACTCGGTGTCATGGTTGGCCGCGAACGGCGTCGTCATCTGAGGACGTAGACAACGACCTGCTGCTCGACACTTCCGATCCAGGCCCGGATGCCACAATTCGGCACGCAACACGCTGATCTCGCCGGATCGGAACCATCCCTGCCGACAGTGGCGGGAGGCGGGCACGATTAATGATCGCCGGAGCTGGTGCCGGCAGGAGGGCCCCGATGCCGACCGTCTTGCCATCACGCCTACCATGAACGGCGTGCAGAGGGTCTTTCGCGTGATGACGCCGGGGTGGTTGATTTCCTTCATCGCCGTCGCACTGTTCGTCTATACGTGCTTCACACTGTTGGCGCCATGGCAGTTAGGCAAGAACGAGGATTTGAAGACGCGCAATTCCCAACTTCTTCACAGCGTCGAAGCCGATCCAGTGCCGTTGACGGAATTGACGGCGCGGGACGCGCCGTTGGACGAATCCGAGTGGCATCGGGTCACAGTAACCGGTCGCTATCTGCCCGAAGACGAAGTGCTCTTGCGGCAGCAAGCTGTCGACGGGGAACAGGTTTACCAAGTTCTCACCGCATTTCGGACCGAGGGCGGCGATGATCTGCTTATTAATCGTGGATGGGTTCGCGTTGGCGAGAACAACACGGTGCCGACCTACCCGGCCGCGGTAGCCGATCCAGTGACCATCACCGCCAGGCTCAGAATGCCCACCGACACCCCGGCCGAACCGATAGTTCTGCACGATCGTCACATGGTGCGCTCCATTGAAACCTCGACGATCGGTCGGGTTCTGGATCTCGATCTTGCTGGCTATCATCTCCAGCTCCCCGGAGGTCAACCAGGATCACTCGAGCCAACTCCGATACCGGAAGTCGAGGCGGGTTCGTACCTGTCCTATGGGCTTCAATGGCTTGCATTCGGAGTTCTAGCGCCAATTGGGCTTGGCTACTTTCTGTGGAGTGAAATCCGGGAGCGGCGCCGCCAACGTAGCCAGGGCAACGACGAGCAAGGCAGCCTAGGCGACGGTGCTGTGGGACCTGGTGACAGGGATATCGATCCTGATGTCGTATCCGGTCATATTGCTGAGGTGGATGCGGCCACGGAGGCAGTGGCCCATGACCGCCTCGTAACGATGACCGTTCGTGATCGCTACGGCACCAGATTTGAGGCTGAACGCCGACGGCGTCTACGTCCGAGAAATAGGCTCGATTACTGAGTCCAATCCTCGAGCTGGCTCTCGCCCTTACCTCGCGGGAGCTCATCAATTTCTCGCCCTCGGCGCCCTGCCCGACATGCTCACGTTGAGCGCCTGCAGCCGGCCCGGCCGACGACGGGTCCGCTCCCGATATCGGCGCGCACTCATGGCCGGGGATCTCAGCCCCGCCGACGGCGGCTAGCAATCCACCCCACCAGCATCGCGAATACTGCGGTGACCGTGATGATGAGTTCAGGAATTGAACGTAATCGGGTGGCAAGTGTGAACTCGGTATTGAGCGGGACCTGTGCGACGAGGGCATCGGCAGTGAACATTTCGGTCTGCTCGAGGACATCGCCATTCGCCGCGATAATCGCGCTGACACCGCTGGTGGCCGCTACCACCACCGTGCGGTTGTGTTCGACAGCGCGCAGCCGCGACATCGCCAGCTGCTGATAGGTCATGTCGGTATCGCCGAAGGTTGCATTGTTCGTTGGTACCGCGATCAACTGCGCCCCCGACCGAACCGACTCGGCCACCAGATCATCGAACGCGACCTCATAACAGGTGGCCACAGCGAGCGGTGTCTCATCGATGGTCACCACACCATCGCCGTTACCGGGCACGAAGTTGCCCGCCTGCGCGGCATAAGGCGAAAGCTTGCTCACGATCGATCGCATTGGCAGATATTCACCAAATGGAACCAGTCGTCTTTTGTCGTGCGCATCGCCAGGTCCTGTTCCTTGCTCCCACACCAGCGCTGTATTTCGGGTGGTACCGGAGCCAGTGGACACCACCGCCCCCACAAGGATCGGAGCGCCGATCGTCTCTGTGGCCGCATCGATCCGCTCTGCAGCGTCGGCATTGCGAAACGGGTCGATGTCTGATGCGTTCTCCGGCCAGATTACCAGATCTGGTGCGGGCTTCACTCCCGCGGCGACCTCGGCGGCGAGAGCGTCGGTACGAGCCACATGATTGTCCAGTACAGCGCGCCGTTGCGCGTTGAAATCCAGACCGAGTCGGGGCACGTTGCCCTGGACTAGGGCAACCGTTTTAGAGGGGGTGGTGACCGCTGCGGTAGGGACGGGCATCGAGCCGAGTGCAGAGGCGGTCACAAGCACCGACCCGAGCAGCGACACCGAGCGCCAGGCGGAGCGCCGAGCAAGTCCGACGACCACTGCAGCCGTCGCGCTGCCCACCAGTGCAACGGACAGGCTCACCCCTGGCGCCCCAGCGATCTGAGCGATCGCCAGCAATGGTCCATCAGTCTGACCGAACGCCAGCCGGCCCCAGGGAAACCCACCGAAGGGCAGGCGCGCTCGAACCGCTTCGGTGGCCACCCAGCAGCACGCGATCCACAGTGCAGCCCCGGGCAGCCGCGCCACCAGTGCGGTGGCCCCAGCGAAGACAGCGACTGCCACGGCCTGTAGCGCCGCTAATGCTAGCCAGGGGACAGCGCCGACATAAACCCCCACCCAGGGCAGTAAAGGTACGAAGAACCCGAGACCAGCCAGGTATCCCAATCCGAACGCGCCGCGCACGCCGATCCCTCGGACCGACAGAACCAAAATGGCAAGACCGGCCGGGGCGAGAAACCACAAGGATAGAGGCGGGAAACTGGTGTACAGCAGTATTCCTGCGCCCAATGACGACACCATTCGACCAAGCGCACGGCCGACGGGGTGACTATTTAGCCACCGCCGAGAAGGCGTTGACCGCGGTTGATTTCGGGTAACCCCGCCCATCCTGAGGCCGACTGCTGGCAGTACCACCGATTGCGGCCCACGGTTCTTCTGTCGTGTTGTCATGTCACGCTCGCGAGGTGTGCTCTCGTCTTCCGCAGAGGTCGCGGGGGGAGCGAATCGAACCCGTTCACGGCCTCGCTGAGTCCACGCGCGCGGCCCCGGAGCGGGGCCCGGCACATGCCTCCGACCGGGACGCACAGAGCGAATCGGAAGCATATCTGCCGGGTCACCCGGCGAGCTGGCCGATCTGGAACTCGGCGAGCCGCGATTGTGGCTGGGACGCTCCACTGTGCTGGTCGGTGAAACTCTCTGTCCCGTCTGTGCCGCACAGCTGCTCGATCCGGTCCGGCCCGCCCGGGTGTTGGTCGACCCACGCGGTGAGGTCGTAGACGATGTTCTCGATCACGGTCCAACACGAGTCGGTCGAATCGTTCTGCTGGACCTCGGCCATCGTGACCTGTTTCTCGGCTCTCTCGCCCGTCTGGAGCTGCTCTGCCTGCTCTGGCGCGCCCGTGTCGTTCCCGGCGCAGCCCACAGCTAGGAGCAGGGCGGCGGTGGTGCCGGAGGCGGTGAGTGTCCTGCGCAGTCTCATTCGATCTCCTCGTATAGTGATCTACCGAAAGTCCAGGCGGCCAGCCACGTACACAGGACCGTGAGCACCAGGGCTACGCCGATGTGGAATGCCAAGGTCGAGCTGCCCCCTAAGCTCGCTTGGGCGAACGTGGCCCCGAACAGGACGAGGGCGACGACTGCAGCCCAGCGACCTCGCCGTGTAGCCCACGCGCGCCACCCTAGAACCAGAGCCAGCACGCCGGTGAGGAGATGAAGGGCGATGGCGGCCGAGCTGTGGACGTCCAGACTGGTGCCGTCCTGGACCAGCACCCCTGCCGAAGTGAAGAGGAGTCCGAGGGCGCTGACTGTCACTAACGCCACCGCTCGTGCGAGCAACAACAATCGTCCGGAAATCTGTAAATCTTGTGATCGCGACACTTTCCCTTTCTCGAGCTGCTCGTCCACTTCTTCGTGGTGGGAGGCGGCCGGCGACCCGCCCCACTTGTCCCCCAATGCCGCACGCACTGTCACATCTGGAGATTGTGCTGTACTGACCTCTTGATTCGGTCGGGGTTTGATGAAGGTCTGATCAAGATCCCGGACGTGACGGTCGCTGACGCGGTGCTGATTTGGTGCGCGGCCAGTTGGGGTGAACCTGGGTGAAGCCTGTCAGGACGTCCAGCTTCCGAAGGCCTTCCCATGTCGCCCACGTAGTCCCTGACACTCGCAACAGGCAGCTTGATGAACGCTGCCAGAGGCTGTGGTCAGAGGGAGACTCTAGGCACGATGCACGCTGGTGGGGGCCGCTCCCGGTCGTTCTTCGACACGGGTGACGAGGCCCCCACTTCTTGCGACGGCGGACTCTGCTCGTCTAAGTTCGAGCAGAAGTCACATCACGAAACCATCACGATATAGCGGCAGGGGAGACACGGCGGCAGTGGAGCGAAGACGTGCACACCGCAAGGAACACCCTTCAACTGTCGACATCTGGGCGAGTTCTGGTCGCCCTCGAGGTGGCGGTACGCATCGCCAACCCTCCGCCCGGCCCGAGTTACGCGATCAGGTCGTCGTCGTCACGGTCGCCGCCGGGGCCATCGTGTCCTCGATAAGTTTTCTAGTGGACCAGCACACAGAGGCTGGTGGTGAGCACATTCACCTAATCGCGCACGAGGAGTCGATCAGTCCTGCTGGCCAGTCTGGAGACATAGCCCTTCCCCCGGCTGAACTGCCTGGGCCCGTTGCGGTGCAAGGCGACCTCCCGCTGGAGAGCGCTGCCGCCATGGTGTCGTCATTGGCGGCAGGCACCGAAATCGACGCTCGCCGGCAAGTTGCCGAGGAGACCGCGCGCCGTCCAACAGCAGCGATGCCGACAGTCGGGACCCTCACGTCTGAGTTCGGCCAACGCTGGGGCTCGCTCCACGGCGGCATCGATATCGCAAACGCGATCGGAACCCCGATCGTGGCGGCCACTGACGGGACCGTCATCGATGCCGGCCCGGCGCAAGGGTTCGGCAATTGGGTCCGACTGCTGTCGGATGAGGGCACGATGACCGTTTATGGACACATGGAAGAGGTTCTCGTGTCCACGGGCCAGCGTATACAGGCTGGACAGACGATTGCCCTCATGGGAAGTCGTGGCTTTTCCACCGGTTCACACTTGCACTTCGAGGTGTGGTTGAACGAGGGACGGGAGCGCGCCGACCCCATCGAGTGGCTCCGGCAAAACGGTATCGCGACCAACTGAGTCAGCCCTTGGAATGAGCCGGGGTCTGCGGTAAGGAGATCGTGAATCGGGCGCCGCGGCCGAGCCCGTCACTGTGAACGCGGATATGGCCTTCGTGGGCTTCGACGAGTGCACGGGTGATGGTGAGTCCGATGCCGCTTCCTCCGTGTGCCCGGTCGCGTGCGGTGTCGACGCGGTAGAAGCGGTCAAAAATGTGGTCGAGGTGCTGCGCTGCGATGCCTTCACCAGTGTCGGCGATAGTGATCTCCACGTTCCCGTTGTGTAGGCGACTGGTGACGGTGACCATCCCACCTGAATCGGTGTGGCGGAGCGCGTTGTGCAAAAGGTTGGTCAGGACCTGGTTGATTCGATCACTGTCGACAGTGATCGGTACTGCCTGATCAATACGCGCTTGGAGCATCACATTCTTGTGCGAGTACTCGGGGCGCAGGGCGTCGATCGCGGCCGCGATGATGCTGCGAGTGTCGGTACCGATGGGGATGAGACGCGTGAGGTGTTCTTCGGCTCGGGACACCGCGCTGACGTCGTGAGCGAGCCGGCCTAGCCGACCAGTCGCGGTTCGCAGAATGCGCAGCGTGTCGTCGTCGAGTGCACGGACACCGTCTTCGATCGCCTCAAGGTGGGATTCGAGCGTGGCCAGGGGAGTCCGCAACTCGTGTGCGAGATCTGAAAGCATCCGTCGGCGTGTGGTTTCGGTGGCATCTAGTCGTCGTGCCAGTTCGTTGAAGCTGACGACAAGATCGTCGAATTCACGACCTATTCTCGGCTCGTGCACTCGTGAGTCGTATTGTCCACCGGAGATCTGCTGGACTGATCGGGTGACCGGGGTGATCGATCGTTGAACGCGGCGGGCGATGTAGCCGCTGACAGCCAGCGACAAGATCACCGATACCGCCAGTGCGATCGACCAAGACAGCATCATTGACGAGTTGAATGCCTCCTCCATATGGGCTGCTTCGGAGGAGTTCTGTGACAGTCCGGCCAGCTCCAGATGCTCGTGGAAGATCCCGGGGGCAAGTATTGCGGCGACGACCCAGGCACTGACTGCGAAACCGATCATCACAAAAGCGAGCGCCGCCAGTAGCCGGGTACCGAAGGTGGCAGTGGTGAACCACCGCTTGAGGCGCGTCACGTTGTCACCCAGGTCGATCCGGCTCACTGACCATCTCCGGTGCGGTAGCCGACACCGCGGACGGTGCGGATGTACGCGCCCCGGGACGCAGTGTCTCCGAGCTTGCGTCTCAGGTGCCCGATGTGGACATCAACCAGGTGCGTGTCGCCGACCCAGTCAGGCCCCCAGATGGCACTGATCAACTGCGTCCGGGACAGCACCAAGCCGGGGTCTCGCGTCAGTGCCGCCAAGAGGTCGAACTCGGTCCTGGTCAACTGAACCGGGGTGGTGTCGACGGTGACCTCGCGGCCTTCGACGTCGATCGCCAGTGCCCCAATCCTTCGCAGCTCTCTGTGTTCGGAGGCCGCGGACGGGGAGCGTAAGGCTGTAGACGATCGAGGACGGCGCAGCATGACCTGGATGCGGGCCATGAGCTCTCGTGGGCTGAACGGTTTGGTCATGTAGTCGTCGGCTCCCACGGACAGTCCGATGAGGGTGTCGACCTCCTCGGTGCGGGCGGTGAGCATGACGACATACGCATCGGAAAAGGTGCGCAACTGGCGGCACACTTCGACGCCGTCCAGTCGCGGAAGGCCGAGGTCTAGCACGACGACGTCGGGATCAATCTGCCGGATCAGGTCGACTGCATCCTGCCCGTCGTGAACGATCGTGATGTCGAAGCCCTCGCGGGTCAGATAGGTACCGATGAGATCGGCGAGCTCACGCTCATCTTCGATGACCATCGCCCGCAGCCCTGTGGTCGCGCGCGTGGTCGGTGACTCACCTTCAGGTCCGGCGTCTCGAGAATCGGATGTGAACATAAGGCCTCAATCATCGTCGTAGGTCTGCCACTGGCGCCTATCGCATGCTTGATCTTGATCAGACCTTCATCAAACCCCCACCGAATCAATGGGGTCGGCGAAGGACAATCTCCAGATGTGACTATGCGTGCTACAGCGGTGCTGATGATGCTATGAAGCCGGTGACGCCCCACCGAAGCTGCCCCTCGTTCCGGTTCGTCGCACCGGGAACGGCAGAGGGGACTCATATCAGTGCCTAGGATGGCTCCGGTCACCGCGTTCCTGCGCAACTCATGGCGCACTCTCACCGCGATGCGCACGGCATTGATTCTGCTATTTCTGCTGGCAGTGGCGGCGATACCGGGGGCACTCCTGCCGCAGCGCAGCCTCAACCAAGGAAACGTCAATCAGTACATCGCGGACAACGGCTGGCTGGGGGAGTTCTTCGACAAGCTCCAGCTGTTCGACGTGTTCTCCAGCTGGTGGTTCACAGCCGTGTACGTGTTGCTGTTTATATCGCTGGTGGGCTGCCTGACACCGCGGTCGATTGATCTGGTCAAACAACTCAAGGCCCCGCCGCCGCTTGCCCCGCGTAACCTTGCACGCCTGCCGCATCATGCGGCGTACCGGACCACGGCCACGCCGGAGCAGGCCGCGGACCAGGTCCAAAAGAGCCTCAAGGGCTGGCGGGTCCGTCGCAACAACGGGGACGGTCGCGTGTCGGGCAGCATCGAGTTGTCCGCGGAGCGCGGGTATGCGCGCGAGGTGGGCAACATCGTATTCCACTTCGGCTTGCTGTTCCTGCTGATCGCGTTCGCGGCCGGCAAGTTCGTGTACGCGGAGGGCATGCGGGTGATCATCGCCAACGAGGAATCGCCGGCCTTCTGCAACACCACGCCTAGTGCGTACGACTCGTTCCGGGCAGGTCTGCTGGTAGACGGCACTGACTTGGCGCCGTTCTGTATCAAGGTCGAAGACTTCCGTACCGACTATCTACCCAATGGCCAGGCGGAGATGTTCACCTCCAACATTCGCTTCAGCGAGGAGGTCACCACCACCGATCCAGACACATGGGAGCCCTACACATTGCAGGTCAACCACCCGCTGCGCATCGGCGGCACCCGTGTCTACCTCCAAGGTCACGGCTTCGCGCCCACGTTCACGGTCACGTTCCCCAACGGCGAGACCCGTACAGACACAGTGCAGTGGCAACCGACGGACCTGTTGACTTTTCTCTCCTCCGGCATCATGCGCTTTGATCCGCCAGCCGGCATGTACCCGGACATCGACGACCGCCTTGAGCAGCAGATCGCCATCCAGGGGCTGTTCGCCCCGACCGCCTCGTTCGACGGCAACATACTCAGCTCCCGTTTCCCGCGGATGGACGACCCGGCGGTGGCGATCGACGTCTACCAGGGCAACGCCGGCCTGGACAATGGCGGCGCACAGTCGATCTTCTCGCTGGACCCCGACCTAATGGAGTCGGGCGCGTTGGAGCGTAGGGCCCGCGTCAACCTCATGCCCGGCGAATCCACGACCCTGCCCGATGGCACCGAGGTCCGCTTCGACGGAGCCGACGAGTTCATCAACATCCAGGTCTCGGAGGACCCTACTCAGATCTGGGTTGGCGTGTTCGCTGCCGTCATGGTGGGTGGACTCGTCCTGTCATTGATGGTCCGTCGCCGAAGGATCTGGGCACGGATCATTGTCGACGAGGCCCAGGCGACCCGCGTCGACCTGGGCGGCCTCGCCAAGACGGACAGATCGGGCTGGGGCCGGGAATTCGACGACCTCCGGGACCGGCTGGCCACCATTGCTACTGCTACACCCGTCTTGCCCGAACCTGGCGACACTGCATCTAGTCGAGGCGACGACCCCGACGCTTCGTGGAAGGACAACATCCGGTGAACACTGTAATTCTCGCGCAGGGACTGCCTGTCAACGAGACGCTCTCCACCTACAGCGACCTGGCGTATAGGTCCGCGTTCGGTCTATACGTGCTGGCGCTTGTCGCATCGTTGATCTACTACGCCGGATTCCGGGTAGCCAAGGTGACTAAATCAAGCCGGAACCTAGTGGGTGCCGGTGGGCCCGGGCTCACAGAATCAACCTCTCTCACCGACACCGGAGACGAGGACCGTGAGTCCGCAGGCAGTGTCCGCTGGGCACGGATCGCACAGCTATTCATCATCATCGCCTTCCTCTTCCAAGCGGCTGCGCTGATCCTGCGCGGGGTGGCCACAGGTCGCTTCCCGTGGGGCAACATGTACGAGTTCATTCTGGCCACCACGCTGCTGGGAGTGGGCGCCGGGCTGATTTTTCTGCGCAAGCCGGCCCTACAGGTGGCCTGGCCATTCGTACTGGTACCGGTTCTGATCCTGCTGTTTTTCGGCGGCACCAACCTGTATTCCGAAGCCTCTCCCGTCGTGCCGGCACTGCAGTCGTACTGGCTGCCCATCCACGTCTCGATCATCTCGCTGGGATCGGCCATACTGCTGATATCCGGCGTCGCCTCGATCATGTACCTGATCCGGGTGTGGCAACCGCAGGGTCAGGAAACGGGCTGGAGCTCTGGGCTTTCCCGCCCACTACCGCATGCCGACACTCTCGACCGACTGGCCTATCGCACCGCTGTGATCGCATTCCCGATCTACAGCGTGGGCATCCTGCTGGGCGCTGTCTGGGCCGAGGGCGCGTGGGGTCGCTTCTGGGGCTGGGACCCCAAAGAGACTGCCTCCTTCGTCTCTTGGGTCCTTTACGCCGGCTATCTGCACGCCCGTGCCACCAGTGGCTGGGGCCCCAAGAAGGCCGCTTGGATCAACCTCGCCGGGTTTGCGGTGCTCATCTTCAATCTGTTCTTTATCAACATCGTGGTCTCCGGTCTGCACTCCTATGCTGGCCTGAACTGAACGGTTGAGGAGCACTTCGCAGCCTCGATATCTGCTTTAGAAAGCGCAGCATCCAACTCCGCGAAATGAAAGAAACGGGGCCGGCTATCGCCCCGGTCCGACTCGGGCAGGAGACGCTTTTTGGCACCGTGCGAGGCGAGCCGGGTAACCACACTGGGCTAGGTGGAACCGTTCGCGGCACCTCGGGGAAGCCGGTGGCTCCCTGAGTCCGACTACGAAGAGATCGGCAGAACGAAACTGTGAGCTCCCGCAATGAATCCGAACTGACCGGCCGCCGTGTCCGCCCGGCCACCTGGGCGATCCTGGCGTGGATGATCATCATGATCGCCGCCATCCTGGGGGCGTGGAAGGGGTCGGAAGCCCGGTTCGGTGTGCTGTCGGAGATCACCGTGGCCACCGACCGCAGCACCGTCAAGGCTCTGCCCTTCACCGCGACCGACCTGGACGGCAACTCCTTCACCAACCCGGTGCCCGAATTCGTGGTGCGCAGCGAGCACACACTGACCGTCCGATTGTCCACCGAGCTGCGCGAGTCGACGATGAACGTCTACGAGGTGCGTCAGGGCGGTACCAACGAGTACATCGTCGAGGCTGGCGGTGCCGGCGAGCTACTCATTCCGGTGAGCACCCCGGAGCATGGCCCCATCGAGGGCCTAGCCATCCGGTCGGTCCCGATCTTCTATGATAAAGCCGGTGAGCCGTCGATCCTCAACGGCGAATGGTCCGTGTCCTTCGTCTACGAGGACTGAGCGCCCCAGTGGCGGCAGCGGTATCGGCCTGACCATCACTCGCGCACTCGTCGAAGCCCACGGCGGGAACATTCGAGCGCACAGTGACGGGCCCGGCCGAGATGCAAGTTTCACTGTCGAGTTTCCGAGCTCTGGCCGCTCTCCCACTAACCGAGCCGGCATTTCCGGCGCGCAAGTGGCCGGGCCCGGTCTGATTTGACCGAAGAAGGGAGTCAGCTTATGTGTCGACCGACGTGGCGCTACCGCCTGCTCTACCGTGCGCGGACGGCGCCTTGCCCACGGCCGGGACCGGCGACGGAGGACGATCTCGTGCTGCGGTACGCCACGATCGCTGATCTCGGCGCGACCGCGCAGTTGCACGTTGAACAGCTACCGGCCGGTTTCTTCCCCGGCCTGGGGCCACGATTCATGCGTCGCTGGCACCGGACCTACCTTGATTCCCCGCACGGCGTGGCGCTGGTCGCAGTCTGTCGGTGCGACGCCCGCGGGCACGTGTGCGGTTTCTTGTTCGGTTCGATCGACGAAGCGGCACATATGCGGGCGGTGCTGGCCGACCGCCGCTGTCTGCTGGTCCTGGCAGCGGTCGCCGCCGTGTCACTGCTGCGCCACCCGTCACTGGCGGTGCGGTTCGTGCGCACCCGAGCCAGGCCGTGGACGCGTCGCCTGCTTGGCACACTCACCTACCAGACTGCCGCACCCCCGGCAGGGACCGATTCTGCGCCGGTAGCCGTGCTGGCCGCGGTCACCGTTCGCCCGTCGCTGCGGGGCAGCGGCGTCGGTGCCCGCCTGGTCGAGCTGTTTCTCAGCCACGCGCACGAGGGCGGCTGTGCTACCGCCGAGTTGTTCACCAGCGCCGGCTCGGACGGGGCCGGCGCGTTCTATGAACGCTTGGGATGGAGCCCGGGGAGCGAGTACCGCACGCGCGACGGCGACATGGTGCGCAGCTATCGTCACCCCGTGGTGCCTCCGGCCCGCCACGGCACGTTCTGCGACAAGGGTGGGGCAGATCCCCGATGAAGCTGACCCGGCGCCAATTGCTGACGGTGCTGACTGCGGGGTCAGCCGCCACCGTGGCGTCCTGCACCCTCGGCCCCGCCCCGCCACGGCCTGCGCCCTCGGTGATTACGCCGACACCGCAGCCACCTCACCTGGGTGGAGCCGAACTCGGTTCCCCTCGTTCCCCGTTGTCCGCCGCGGCGAGCCGATGGCAGCCGGCGCCGGGTGAAGTACGCCCGGAGATCAAGCGCACCGCAGCGGCGTTTCTGGAAAACGCCGGAAACTGGAGCGACGGCGAAACGGCCGTGGGCACCCTCATCCGCGCCGGCGCGTCGCCGCCGGTGGCGTCGACAGCGTCGATACTTCAACTGCCGGACGCCCGCGCCGGGGAACTGACCGTCGTCTATCCGCAGTACGGCGGGCTCGCCTCGGATACCGCTGCCGTCATCGCCCTGGTGGAGCAGAACCTGCACACCGTCTCGGGACCGTGGAACCGCGAACTGGTCGTGGACGTGCGATTGGCTCGACCCCCCGGTGGGAGTTGGGCCGTCGAGCGGCTCGTCGCGCCGACCTCACTGGGCCCGTCGCTGCCGTTGACCGACACGGCGGCAGCGGTGCTCGCCGAGCCGAAGATCATCCTGCCCGGCCCAGCCCGCAGCGATGTCAGCACCGGCAGGATGGACAACCGACTGCTGGCGATACTGCACGCACTGTCCCGGGAGTTCACCCTGGCGATCCAGGTAATGCACACAGGCCACATCCAGACGGTCTATCCCACCGCGCGAATGTCCAATCACGCCGTGGGACGAGCAGTAGACATCCGCGAGATCGACGGTCGGCCGGTGGTGGACGTCCGACCCGGCGACGATCGTGTGCTTCGGTTGATGCGGCGAGCTGCCGAGTTGGGGGCGACCGAGGTCGGTGGACCTGCCGACCTTAACGGACCGCGCAAGGGGTTCTTCTCCGACGACGTCCACCAAGATCACATCCATCTCGGTATCACTCCCGGCGACGCGCCGGCGCACCTGCGGTAGGGCGCACGTGCGTGCGGGTGGGGCACGAGGTCACCGGCGGCGTGAGCCAGTCAGCTCCGCAGCGGTCCAACCGTTTCGGACCAAGTCGCACCCTTGACGAGCACCGTGCGGCGCAGACTGGCAGTGCGCCCGGCTCACGCGACGGGTCGTGTCCAGAGAGCGAAGGCACCGAAGGCCCCGAGAACTCCGAGAGCCGAGAGGATCAGCGCGGTCTGAGGTAGACCGAGCATCGCGCCAAGAACGCCGGCGATTGGGTAGGTGAGCATGAAGCAGGCGTGGGACAGGGAGAACTGCGCGGCGAAGACCGCAGGTCGAGATACTTGGTCGGAGGCGCGTCGCAGCAGGCGGGCTGACGGGGTCAGAATCAGCGACGTCGCGGCTCCAAGGATCGCCCACAGTGTGATCAGCAAGGCCCACTGCCCACTGCCGGCCGGTAGAGCGATCACTGCTGCTGATGCGGCCAGGGCGGGCGGGATAATCGCTGAGCCGGTGAGCATGACGGGCCGATCGGCGATCTTGTCGAGGACTCGGGGAACAACGAGGGCGACGAGCATGGAACCGGCGCCGAAGGCGGCCAGCAGAAGCGCGACGTCGCTCTCGGAGCGATCCAAAGATCCTCTGACCACGACGACGGTGTTGACGATCACCATGGCGGTGGAGGTGGCCACGATGAGGTTCATCACCAGCAGACTGCGCAGCTCCGTGGTGCGCAGCATGACCCGGACGCCCCGGGTCAGTCGTTCTCGAAACGATGCGGCTTCGGACCGTGCGCCATCGGGAATTTCGGTGACCAGGACGAGCGCGCCGGAGGCGAGAAATCCCAGCACCGTGCCCAGAAATAGATTGTTGTAGGACATGATCGCCAGCAGCGCCGCAGCCAGTACGGGGCTCAGTAGCGATTCGGTGTCGTACGCCAGGCGGGATAGTGACAATGCGCGGGTGTACTGCGCTTCGTCGGGAAGGACATCGGGAATCACTGCCTGGAACACCGGAGTGAAGGTCGCCGACGCCGCTTGCAGCGCAAAGATCAGGACATAAATCTGCCAGGCCTCACTGACCCAGGGCAGGGACAACGCCACTGCAGCGCGGACTGCGTCCGCGCTGACAAGAACGGCCTTTCGTCGCCACCGGGTGGCCATAGCCGCCATCACCGGTGACACGGCGACGTACGCGACCATCTTGATCGTCAGCGCCGTTCCGAGCACTACACCAGCGTCTTGCCCGGCGATGTCGAAGGCCAATAACCCGAGCGCCACGGTGAGCAGACCGGTGCCGAGAAGGGCGACTATCTGAGCGCTGAAGAGCCTGGCATAGGTGCTGTTCCGAAGGACACCGATCACGATAGGCCGGTGATCTTCCCGTGGCCCAGACGGTCGCGGTCATGATGCGCGGGGTGACTGTCCACCGCGTGCTGCGCCTGGAAAATCGCGTCGGCGACAAGCTGGCGGGCGTGCTCGTCAGTCAGGCGGTAGAACACTCGTTGCCCGTCTTGGCGTGCTGAGACCATTCGCGCCAGGCGGAGTTTGGCCAAGTGCTGAGATACCGACGCCGGGGACTTGTCGACGATCTCGGCCAGCTGGTTTACCGACAGCTCCCCGTCGCGAAGGGCCAGAATGATCCGCACTCGCGTCGCATCCGCCAGCATGGCGAACACCTCGACAGCTAGCTCAACGTACGAACTCTGCGCCGTCAAGCCACACTTAGCATCTGCATTCATACGCAGATAATGGCATGTCGACTCCCAGGGATCAAGGTCTCGACGCTGCGGCATTCGGCTGGACAGCCTGGCAAGGACAGGGCGCCTAACGATTTGGTTTCTTCGGAGACGATCTCCCAACTGGGCGGCGGCGATGGCTACGGTGACGGGTACGGCCTGCGGCAGGGAGACCCACTGCGCCGCCCGTCGGAGGCGTTCTAGACGACATCGACTACGGAGGAACAATGAGCACCACCGCCATGATCAACTCCCACCCCAATCCCACCAGTGGTCTGGACGTGGACCGCCTCGCCGAGGCGATCGACGCGGCGCTGGCCTGCGCGCAGTCCTGCACTGCGTGCGCGGACGCCTGCTTGGCAGAAGAGGCGGTTGCCGACCTGCGGAACTGCATCCGTACCAATCTCGACTGCGCCGATGTCTGCGTCGCCACCGCTTCCGTCCTGAGTCGCCGAACGGGCAGCAACCTGACCGTGGTCACCGAGTTGCTCAAGGCCTGCCGTGCCGCGTGCGCTACTTGCGCCGAAGACTGCGAGGCTCACGCCGACATGCACGAGCACTGCAAGCTGTGTGCTGACGCCTGCCGTCGTTGCGAAAAGGCCTGCAGCGACCTCCTCAGCGCCATTGGCTGAACCCGCGGCGCCGCTGTAGTCGTTGCTCGACTGGGTGTGCGACTTAGGTCCTACGGCGACAACCGACGATCTAGGGGGTTCTCTCCTATAAGCGGGCTCTCCTGTACGGCCCCCGGCTCCCTCCCGCACCTACTCGACGCCCCTTCCGGCTGGGGAAGGCTGCCGCTCCCAGCCCTACAGGATCCCGGGGCCGTCGAGGGCAGCCCACAGGACACCGGCCAGGACGCCCAGCGCCAGGCTCGCGGTCGCGGCGACCGCGGCCGTGACGGCCGGCCAGGCGGCCATCCCGCCGCGTCCGGGGAACTCGGCGGCTTGGGAGTCGGGTCGGGCGAAGACGGGGGCGAACCAGCGCAGGTAGTAGAAGAGGCTGATCACGCTGTTGACCACCACCACCAGAGCCAGCCACCCGTGACCGCCGTCCCAGGCGGCGGTGGCGGTGGTCAGTTTGCCCACGAAGATCGCCAGGGGCGGGGTGCCCACCAGCCCCAGCAGCGCCACCAGCACGGTCAGTCCCAACCCTGGGCGGGAGCGGGCCAGCCCGCGGTATTCGGCGAGCGTCCGGTGCTCGGGCAGGGCAGCGGTCACGGCAAAGGCGGCGACGTTGGTCACGGCGTAGGCGGCCAGGTAGAACAACAGCGAGGGCAGGGCCAGGTCGCTGCGCCCGGCTGCGGCCACGGGCACCAGCAGGAACCCCACCTGCGCCACGGTCGACCAGCCCAGTAGCCGGCGGGGATCGGTCTGCCAGTAGGCGGCCAGGTTGCCCAGGAACATCGAGGCGGTGGCCAGTAGGGCGGCGACGAGCAACCAGGAGTGCTCTTCGGCGGAGACCGTGGCCACCAACCGGTACACGGCCACCAGCGCGCCCACCTTGGGCACGGTGGTGAGGAACGTGGCGGCGGTGACCCCGGAGCCCTGGGCGGCGTCGGGCACCCAGAAGTGCATCGGCACCCCGCCGGCCTTGAACAGCAGCCCGGCCAGCACCCCCAGGATGCCTGTCCCCACGGCGGCGTCCGGTGCGGTGGGCAACGCCTCCCGGAGCAGGGCGTAGTCGGTGCCTCCGGCCAGGGCATAGAGCACGGTGACGCCCAGCATCAGCAGGATCCCGGACAGCGCCCCCATGAGGTAGGTCTTGACCGCCGCCTCGGCGCCCAAGCGGCCGCCGGTGAGTCCGATGATCCCGTACAGCGGGATACTGGCCAGCAGGAATCCCACGATCAGCACCAACAGGTCGGTGATCCCGGCCAGGACCATCACCCCGGCGGTGGCGAAGAGCAGCAGGGCGTAGGTGTCGGATTCGCGCGGGGAGTCCTTGAGCTCCCCGGAGGCCACCCCCAGGATCAGCAGGGTGGCCAGGGTGGCTATCACCCGTGCGGCGCCGGTGGCGGTGTCCACGGCAAAGGTACCCGCAAAGGCGCTTTGCGCAGGCCCGGCCATAGCCACCGCGGCGGCGGTCGCGGCGCCCAGTAGCGCCAGGGCGGCCGCGGCGCGGGCGATCCACTGGCGCTGCCGGGGGAGGAACGATCCGCCCAGTAGCACCGCCAATCCGCCGGTAAAGACGATGATCTCGGGCAGCAGCAGCCCGGGGCTCATCTGCATGGAGGCGTCCACGGGTTACCGTCCCACCAGTTCCACGAGGGCGGCCGAGCTCGGCTCGATCACCCCGAGCAGCACCAGCGGCAGCACTCCGATCAGCACGGACAGCGCCAGCAGAGGGCCGGCCGACCACAGCTCGTGCGCCCGCAGGTCCGCGAACCCGGGGGAGCGCCCGGCGGCGGGCCCGGTGAAGACCCGCTGCAGGGCCCGCAGGAACAGGGCGGCGGTGATCACGATGCCCACTAGCGCCACTGCGGTCACCGGGGCCACGGCCACGCTGCCGGCGAAGATCTGGAACTCGGCTATGAACCCGGAGAATCCGGGCAGGCCCAGGGAGGCAAAGGCGCCGATCGCGAACAGCGCCGCGTACCGCGGGGCGGGGCCGGCCAGCCCGCCATAGGAACCCAGGTCGTAGGTCCCGGCCCGGCTCTGCATGACCCCGGCCAGCAAGAACAGGGCGGCGGTGATCAGTCCGTGGCTGACCATCTGCACCATCGCGCCGGTGACCGCCACGGACCGGGCCTGCTCGGCACCCTCCACCAGCAGCCCGGCCGCACCCAGGGCCAGGACGATGTAGCCCATGTGGTTGACGGAGGTGTAGGCGATCATCCGCTTGAGGTCGGTCTGGGCAAGCGCCACCAGTGCGCCGTAGAGCACGGAGACGATTCCCACGGCCACGATCACCCAGGCCCACGCCCGCCAGACCTCGGGCAGCATCGGCATGGCGATCCGCACGAAGCCGTACGCGCCCATCTTCAGCAACACCCCCGCCAGGACGGCCGAGCCGGCGGCCGGGGCGTCGGTGTGGGCCGGGGGAAGCCAGGTGTGGAACGGCACGGTGGGGGTCTTGACGGCCAAGCCCACCAGGATCGCCGCCAGCACCAGCCCCCCGGCGAGCGGCTCACCGGCCAGCGGGGGTGCGGCGACCAGCTCGGGGATGTCAAAGGTGTGGGGCGCCGAGAACACATACAGCCCGATGAAACCCAGCAGCAGGGCCAGCGACCCCAGGAACGTGTAGAGGAAGAACTTCAGCGCCGACCGGGCCGCATTGCCGTGGCCCCACCCGGCGATGATGAAGTACATTCCCACGATCGACAGGTCAAAAAAGACGAAGAACAGGATCAGGTCGGCCGAAACGAACACGCCGAGGCTCATGCTCTGCAGGAACAAAAATAGCGCCGCCTGCACGCGCGGCCGGTCCGAATCCCGCAGGCAGTACACAGCGCACGCCAAGAACACCACGACCGTCATCGCCACCAGCGGCAGGGACAGCCCGTCGATGCCCACGTGGTAACTGCTGCCCACCCCCGGGATCCACGGCACCTGCTCCTCGAACGCCAGCCCGTTCGGTCCCGGGTCCTTGTAGCCGGCCCACACCACGGCAACCAGCAGCACTTCCAGCACGCTCACCGCTATCCACGCCCATCGCGCGGCCGCCGGCCCGATCGCCGGCACCGCGGCCAGGACGGCGGCGGCGGCCAAGGGGAGAAAGACGATCAGACTGAGCATGCTCATCCCATCACTGCGTAGACGGTCCAGGCCACCACGGCCACGGTGAGCACCGCGACGGCCTGCAGGAGGTACTGGTGGACGGCCCCGGTCTGCGGGGTGCGGGCCAGGTGCCCGAGTCGGCGAACCCAACCGGCCAGGCCCTCGACGGCGCCGTCGACCACGGCGTCATCGAGGCGGGCCGCGCCCTGCCCGGCCGTATGGGCGGCCCGTGCGGCTGCTCCGACTCCGGCGTCGAGGACCTCGTCGTCGAACCGCGCCACGGACCGTGCCAGCATCGGGACGGCCCCGGCCACGGAGGTCACGGCGCGGTCCAGGACCGCGTCGTCGAACCGGGCCAGGAGGTGCGCCAACCGCATGACGGGAACGACGACGACAACGTGCGCAGCAGCCTCCAGCCCCAGCCACCGCTCGGCCCACCCGAGTTCCGGGGCGCGTAGACGTCGCATCAGCAGCACCACGGCCAGGGCGATGGCGGCCGAGACCACGAGCTCGAGCGCCGTCACCTCGCCGTGCCCGCCCATCGCCTGGGCGAGGGCGCCGCTGAGCGGGGGCAGCGCCAACACCGACAGCCCGGCCGCCCCCGCGGCCAGCACGACCAGCGGGGCCTGCTCGAGCGCCCCCACCTGCCCGGTGCCGAGCTCTTGCGTTGCGCCGACCTCCCGCCCGGCGGTGGGCTCCTCGACCCGGGCCTGGGCCCCGCGGTGCCAGATCGTCCATAGGACCTTGCCGGAGTAGGCCGCCGACAGGGCCGCCGCCACCAGTCCTGTGGCGTAGAGCCAGGCCGAGGTCTCCAGGGCCCCAGCCAGCACCGCGTCTTTGGTCGCCCACAGGGACAGCGGTGCGATCCCGGCCAGGGCCAGGGCTCCCACGGTCGCGGTCACGCCCACCACCGGCCATCGGCGGCCCGCCCCGCGCAGTTCCGTGAGCTTCTCGGTGCCCAACGCGGTGAGCCACGCCCCGGCAGCGAGGAACAGCAGCGCCTTGGTGGAGGCATGGGCCACCAGTTGGGCGGCACCTCCGCTCACCGCGCCCACTCCGGCGGCCAGCACCACAAATCCCATCTGCGCCACAGTGGACGCCGCCAGCAACTGTTTGAGATCCCGTTGGGCCAACGCCACGATCCCCATCGCCACCGCGGTCAGTAGCCCGATCCACGCGGCGGCCGGGCCCGCCCACCCGGTGGAGGCGAGCAGCGGCTCCACGCGCAGCAGCAGGTAACCGCCCATTGCCACCATCGCCGCCGAGTGCAGCAGTGCGCTGACCGGACTGGGGCCCTTCATCGCGCCGGAGAGCCAGAACGAGAACGGCAGCTGCGCGGCCTTGCCCAGTGCCGCCACCAGGATCCCGGCCGCCACCACGTGCCGCCACGGGCTCTCGGCCGCCGGCAACTCGGACAGGCCCATACCGGCGCCGCCGGCCAAGGCAGCGCCGGCGGCCAGGTAGAGACCCAGGTCGGCGGTACGGGTGGTGAGGAAGGCCGTGAGCCCGGCCGAGACGCGGTCGGTGTCCCGCCACCAGAACCCGATCAACGCGTACGAGGTCGCGCCCATCAACTCCCAGGCAAACAGCAGCGCCGGCAGGCTGGCGGCCGAGGCCGTGATCAGGGCCGCGGCGGCGAAGAGCAGCATCAGCCCGTGGAAGCGGGGCCGGGCCGCCCGGATGTTGCCGGCCGCAAAAACCAGCACCAAAAGGGTCACCACTGCGACCATCGGCAGGGTCAGCGCCGCCAGGGCGTCGACCTCCAATGCCACGTCGACGCCGGCGATGAACGGGAACGCCACCGCAGGCCGCGCAACGGCGACGACAGCCGCCAGCAGCGCGGTCACGGCAGCGGTCGATACCGCGATCGGGGCCGCAACCCGCTCCGCCCGGGTCAGCGCGAGCACCGCACCCACGGCAGCCGGGAGCACCACCAGGGTCAGCAGCAAGGTCTGGTCGGCGGTCATCCGGAGAGATCCTCGGCCATGTCGGTCATGTCGGTCTGCCGCTTGCGGTGCAACAGCGTCGCCACGGCAAAGCCCATGGCCATCTCCACGGTCATGGCCGCCAGCACCACCAGCAGCAGCACCTGCCCGGAGGGGCCCGGGGCCAGGAACCACCAGAACCCCGCGGCGGCCAGGAGCACCCCGTTGATCATCAACTCCAGGCCCATCATCACCATCACCACCACCTGCTGGGACAGGGCCCCGTAGAGCCCGACGGCGAACAGGGCGGCGGCCACCACCAGAACGGCCTCCAGGGTCATCGACCCACACCTCCCGGCTGGGGGTCGTCGGCCGGGCGGCGCCGCAGATCGTCGCCGAGCCGGTCGTAGCGGGTGCGCCCGGCGGCCAGGACGATCCCGGCCACGATGGTGGCCACCATGACCGCGCCCACCACGGCCATCACCAACATCTTTTCGCCCATGATCTCCAGGCCCAGTGCGTTGGTGAGGTCCTCGAGTGGGGCGCCACGTCGCTCGGGCCACGGGATCAGCAGCGCCCCGGCGGCCAGCAGCACAAAGACCCCGACCGAGGTGCCGATCGCGGTCTTCTTCCCGTGGGTCATGTCCATCGGCATCAGCGCCGGGTTCATGCCCATGAACATCACCATGTAGACCGCCATCACCGCCATCTCCATGACCATCATCAGAATCGTGATGATGCCCAGGTAGCTCTGACCCAGCAGCAAAATCATCACCCCCACGGCGATGAACGATGCCGCCAGCGCGTAGGTGGCCCGGGCCATCGAGTCCACCACGAACACGGCCGTCCCCGCGGTCACCGCCACCACAGCGAGTACCCAGAACACGATCCCGACCAGCACGGCTCAGCCCTTCCAGACCACGACGAGGGACACAAGCAGATCCTGGGCCACGACGGCCGGGAGCAAGACAGTCCAGCCGATCTCCATGAACCGATCCGGTCGCAGCAGCGGAAGTTTGCGCCGCGCCCACACCAGAACCGTCAGCACCAGCGCTGTCTTGACCAGCACCCACGCCCAGTCGGGCAGGACGGGCCCGGCACCACCGCCGAGGAAGAGCGGCACCGAGAACGCCGCCCCGGCGGTGAGGAACAGGTAGCGCCCGGCCTGCAGGACCAGCCGATCGACCCCCGAGAGTTCGGCCGTCACCCCGCCGACGATGTCCGCGGACAGGGCCGGGGCGAATGGACCCCATACAGAGAAGCCGGTCACGCCGATCAGGAAGACCAGGAACGCCACCGGCATCCACACCACAAACCACACGCCGTCCTGCGCGGCCGCGACGTCGCCCACCGCCAGACTGCCGGCGGCGATCGCCGGGGCCACCAATGCGAACATCAGCGGCAGCTCATAGGCCAGCCCGTGCGCGAGGAAGCGGTAACCGCCCACCAGACCGTGGATGGAGTTGGCGCCCCACCCCGCCAGCCAGACCAGGGCCCACACCATGACGTCGACGGCGTTGAACCACACGACTCCCACGTCGAGGTCCGCCAGTGTCCAGCGGCCCAGCGGGATCACGGCGATCATCAGGAACGCCCCGACCAGCATGCCCGCGCCGCCGATCCGCCACAGCAGGGTGTCCGCGGCGACCGTCGTGCGGCGACGCTGCCGCAACAGACGGGCCGCACGGGCCAGGGGAGTGGGCCCGCCACGACCGCCGCCCCGCGCCGGCGACGAGAGCACCCCGTCCAGCGCCACCGCGAACAACGCCAGCCCACACAGGATCACCCCGGCCAGCACGGCCCACCCACCGGACACGGTCGTCACCACGGTCTCAGACATGCCCCACCTCCCGGACGGCAGGATGCGAGCCCAGATCAAGGCTCGCCACCGCCAAGCGCACAGTGCCCAGCTCCAAACCGGTCACCAGGTCCGGCACCACCGCCCACGGCACAGTTAGTTTGTCCGCAGATTCCTGCGCTGAGCCGCCATCCGCCCGGTCCGGCGTTGCGCCGCCGACCTCGACGCGGATCCGTTCCAGTTGGGCCAGCAACCGGTCGTGGGCATCCCCGAGGCAGTGCCCCGGCAAGCCGTGGCGCTCCAGATCGGCCGGGCCGAGCGGCAGCACGCCCCGCAATGACCAGCGCAGCAGCCGCGACCTGCGAACCTTCCGGTGCAGACGCTCGACGGCGTCACGGGCGGCACCGGGATCGCCCGTCAGAATCCCGTCCCGGGCACGGCGGGCGCAGTCCGCCAGGTCTTCGGCACCGGCCAGTGCCAGCAGTGCCATGACCTGATCACATTGGGTCACCGTGGCAGACGCGTGGTCCGTGGGCCGACCGGGTGCTCCGGCCCTGTGCTCCGTCGCGTCGATCACCGAGGCGGTGGCGTCGACGACAACGTCCCCCTGTAGCGAGCAGTGCAGCACGAGCCCGGCCGGCCAGAACGGCAATACCGGACCGAGCGGCAGATGGAGAACATCCATCTCCAGGCCGTCGCGGTCCTCCCCGCCTTCGGCCAAGGGAATCCCGGCGGGAGCCATGTCCATATCCCCGTGGCCTTCATGGCCCTCGTGCCCGCCGTGGTCTGCGTGGCCCTCGTGGCCACCATGCCCGCCATGGTCTTCGTGGCCCTCGTGCGCCTGGCGATCCGCGTGCTCTTCGTGGTCCGAGTGTCCACCGTGGCCCTGGTGTTCCTCGTGTCCTTCGTGGCCCACGTGCCCTTCGTGCCCTTCGCCATCAGCATTGTTCGCGTGATCGGACATCGAGGGCTCCTGCGCCCGTTCGCGGGCGTCGGTCCGGTGATGGGAAGTGTCGAGCAGGAGCGCAGTGGCATTGTCGAGGGCGGGAACCACCGCTCCGGGCGAGGCGATGCCGATGCGCACCCGAGGGCCGGGCATCTGCTCCCAGAGGCGGTTCGCCAGATCCGACAGCTCAGGGCCCGGCGCACCACACACGACGAGCACGTCCCCCTGAGCCGGACTACTGGCTATCCGCCACCCGCGACGGAGTAGCTGTTGCTCAAGCTCCATCCGAGTCGCCCACTGGCCCGGGGCCTCGACGACGAGCACCCGGGTGGCCTGGACGGCGAGGCGGGCGAGAAACGGGCTCAAGCCCATCGGAATGCGCCTTCTCGCCGTGCCCAGGCCACGGCGACTAGCAGGGCACCAAGGAACAGGAACATCTCCACCACCGCAGAGAGCCCCTTCTCGATCACCACCACGGCCCACGGGTACATAAAGAGCATCTCGACGTCGAAGGCCAGAAACACGATCGAGGCGAGGTACCAGCGTGCGTGGAACCGCGACAGGGCGTGCTCCTGCGGTGCCCACCCGGATTGGGCCGGCAGGACTGTCAACGGGTCGGAGGTAATGCTGGCCACGCGGTGGAGTGCATAGAAGAGAGCAACGACAGACAGCGCCACCAGAGCCACGGACACGATCCCTGAGGACATGACGGTCTCTCCCCTTTCTCGCGGTCGAACATCGAGGCCGGTCGCTGAGCGATGGGAGTCACCTTAACGGATTACCGCGATCGATAATCTCGTTCCAGCTCGGCGGTCAGCCGTGACCGGGGCCGGCTCCGCAGAGCAGCAGGAAATGATGGGCGCTGTAGGGCACCGGCAGAGGGTGCTTTCAGGGGCCAGTCCGAAAACCGCGGTTCTCCGAGCCCGATCGACCAGCCTCGGGCAACGTGTCCTGGGGCGCCCACCTCGCTCCCTCGGTGCCAAGGTCAAGATCTCGTGAAGAAACCTGACGACTCGAATCATGTACCCACCGGGGGTATATGATTCTGGTGTGGGATCGCCCCACGGCGTTCGGCGAAAGGATTAAGACGATGACGGCCACCACATACCAAGTTCAGGGGATGACCTGCGGGCATTGCGTTTCGTCCGTGAAAGCCGCTGTTGGTGCATTGCCCGGCGTGATCGGCGTCGAAGTCAACTTGCAGGCAGGAAGTATGACAACGACCGGAACCGCGACTACCCAGGCCGTATCCCAAGCCGTGGCCGACGCCGGATACGCGATAGTCTCCGCAGATCAGACGGTCGGTGTCTCCTTGCCCATGGCGAGTGGAACGGGTGGCTGCTGCTGCAGCTGACGCTTGTCTTGCGCCTGGCGGAGGTCTTGCGTGGGGACCGGGTCGCCATCAGTTGCCGCCCCGGTTGCGGGCGGTGATGAGGGCGGGTGAGTCCACTGAGTCCTCCTGGATGGTCCTGGCGGGGTCGGGCTCACTCTAGGGGCCGGGTACGTCACCGTCGGCGCCCGCTGGCGGGCAACCCGCCGAGCTGCCGAGACGCCGGGCCGCCGAGCCGCCGGGGGCGAGCGTGGGGAGCCGGCGTGCGGCGCGTTCGGGACGAAGTCCATGACGATGGCGACGACGACACGGGCCCGCGGCGGCCAGAGTTCTGGTTGCGGGCTGGTTCGTATTCACGCAGGCCGTGCCGGACCCGCAGGATTGGCATAGTTTCTCGACAGGGGTGATGAGTATGCAGAGCCGGGATGGTGAGGACGCAGTCAGGCTCGCGACACTTCGTGCAGCAGTCGAGCTGGGCTGGGCTGACGTGGCGGCGGGCCGCTACGTGGATGTCGGCGACTCGGACCTGGACGACGCCACCGCGTACATCCGCGCACGAGCAGTGGCCGACGGTCGGTCACCTGGGTGACGGCGACATTCCGCCTCACGGTGAGCGCGGGTGAAAAGTCTGTCTGGTCTGCCGTTTCGACCCGGACATGCTCGTGGTGGGCGGGGTTCTCCACGACGCGATGGACGTGGGCCAGCACGTCGATCCTGCTCACGTGTGGAGCTGAGCGAGGGCGGCTGGGGAGAGGTATGCGCCCGGAATGGACCAGACCGGGTGCGTACCCGGGCCGGCGGCGTACATAGGGGACGCGCAACCCCGGAGGGGGCGAAGGCCGGCCAGGCGGGGGCGGGGTGAGCGCCCCCGGCCCAGCCTCGTCCCGCCCTGTAGACCGACGTGGAACAATGGCCAGCGGACTGCGCCCGCCTAGCGGCGCCGGCCACGCACACGAACCCACGAACTTCCCCCTAGGAGCACAGATGGCGCTTATCGAGCAGGTCGGAGCCCGGGAGATCCTCGATTCGCGAGGCAACCCCACCGTCGAGGTGGAGGTGCTTCTGGACGACGGCTCGTTCGGCCGCGCCGCGGTGCCCTCGGGTGCGTCCACTGGCGCCCACGAGGCCGTGGAGCTGCGTGACGAGGACGAGCGCTACATGGGCAAGGGCGTCACCAAGGCCGTCGAGGCCGTGCTGGACGTCCTCGCCCCCGCCGTCATCGGCATCCCCGCCGAGGATCAGCGCGTCGTGGACGAGGCCCTCCTCGACGCCGACGGCACCCCCAACAAGTCGACCGTCGGCGCCAACGCTGTCCTCGGCGTCTCGCTGGCCGTCGCCCGCGCCGCCGCCGAGTCGTCCGGCCTCGAGCTGTACCGCTTCATCGGCGGTGCCAATGCCCACGTACTGCCCGTGCCGATGATGAACATCCTCAACGGTGGCGCCCACGCCGACTCGGGCGTCGACGTGCAGGAGTTCATGATCGCCCCCATCGGCGCGCCCACGTTCCGTGAGGCCCTGCGCATGGGCACCGAGGTGTACCACCACCTCAAGACCGTCATCAAGGACCGCGGCCTGTCGACCGGCCTGGGCGACGAGGGCGGGTTCGCCCCCTCCGTCGAGTCCACCACCGCCGCGCTCGACCTCATCGCCGAGGCCATCGAGAAGGCCGGCTACTCGCTCGGCACCGACGTCGCGCTCGCGCTGGACGTCGCGGCCACCGAGTTCTACTCCGGCGGCAAGTACCACTTCGAGGGCAAGCAGCTCTCCGCCGCCGAGATGGCCGACGTCTACGCCGAGCTCGTCAACAAGTACGCGCTGGTCTCCATCGAGGACCCGCTCGACGAGGACGACTGGGACGGCTGGAAGACGCTGACCGACATGATCGGCGACAAGGTCCAGCTGGTCGGCGATGACCTCTTCGTCACCAACCCGCAGCGCCTGGCCGAGGGCATCGAGAAGGGCCTGGCGAACGCCCTGCTGGTCAAGGTCAACCAGATCGGCACCCTCACCGAGACGCTGGACGCCGTGGACCTGGCCCACCGCAACCGCTACGCCTCGATGATGTCGCACCGCTCCGGCGAGACCGAGGACACGACCATCGCCGACCTCGCCGTGGCCTGCAACTGTGGCCAGATCAAGACCGGCGCCCCGGCCCGCTCGGAGCGCGTGGCCAAGTACAACCAGCTGCTGCGCATCGAGGAGATGCTCGGCGACGCCGCCCGGTACGCCGGCGCCGAGGCGTTCCCGCGCTTCAACGCCTGACGGCACCAACACCGCCCGTCGGCAGGTCACCGCTGACGGGCACGTAGTCGGAAAGGAAGGCGCATGGCCCGCCCGCCCCGCCCCTCGGACCGCCGGGGAGACGCACGCGATCGTGCGGCGTCCCGGCGGCCCGGGGAGGCGTCGGGTGCCATCCGTCGCCGTGCGAACGGGACGGGCCGGGGATCCGCCGACCGGGGGAGTAGCACCGGCCGTGGCCCTGGCGCTGTCGGCCGCGACGGGGTCGACGGGCAGGGCGGTAACGACCAGCCCGCCGACCCCACCCGCCGGGAGCCGACGCGTCGGCGGACGCCGAGCCGCGAACGGGACCGGCCCGTCCCGGCCTCTGCCCGCTCCGGCCGGGTCGGCACCACCGCGCATCCGGAGGCCCACCGCCTCACCACGCGCACGGACCTGTCCGACACCCTGTTGGGCCCGCGGAACTACACCCCGCGGCGGATCGGACTCCTCGCCGTCGTCGCCATCATCCTGCTGGTCACCGTGTCGTTCCCGTTGCGCAATCACTACCAGTTCCTGCGCGACGAGAAGACCGTGGCGCAGGAGCGGGCCGCGCTCGAGGCGACGATCGCCGAGCTCGAGGCCGAGGAGCAGATGCTCTCGGATCCGGCGTACATCGAGCAGCAGGCCCGCATCCGCTTTGGCGCCGTGAAGCCGGGGGAGACCCCGTACCGCGTGTCGATGGTCGACCCGATCGAACAGGCTGTGGCCGAGCAGAAGGCCGCCGAGCTGGCGGCGCAGCCGTGGCAGACGCGCGTGTGGAACTCCATCGCCGAGCCCGCCGACCCGATCATGCCGGAGGACTCGGCGGTGCTCCAGGGCACGTCCATCCCCGGTGGCCCCGACACCCCGCCGGTGCCGGTCGTGCCCGGCGTGCCCGGCGCCGATGACCCCGCCGCCCCCATCCCGGGCGGCGTCCAAGATCAATCACAGGAGGACCCCCCAGCGTGAGCGCCGAGCAGAGCGTGACCAGCGAAGACCTCGACGCGATCCAGGCCCAGCTGGGCCGGCCGCCGCGGGGCGTGTTGGAGGTGTCCTACCGCAGTCCCGATGGTCAGCCCGGGGTGGTCAAGACCGCGCCGCGGCTGGAGGACGGCACCCCGTTCCCCACGCTGTACTACCTCACCGATCCGCGGCTCACCGCCGAGGCGAGTCGGCAGGAGTCTGCGGGGATCATGAGGGGGATGACGACGAGGTTGGCCCAGGAGCCCGAGCTGGCCGCCAACTACGTGCAGGCGCACGAGCGGTTCCTCGCCAAGCGCAACGAGATCGAGGACCTCGGCACGGACTTCAGCGGTGGCGGCATGCCCGAGCGCGTCAAATGCCTGCACGTGCTCATGGCGTACGCGCTCGCGGAGGGGCCGGGCGTGGTCTGGCTGGGCGACGAGTCCGTGGCGCTGGCCTGCGAGGCCGGGCTGCGCGGCACGGCGCTCCCGCAGGAGTGGCCGACTCCCGAGGAACTGGGGATCCCGGACTACATGGCCATGGACCAGCAGTGAGTTCGGCTGCCGGAGAGGAACGCAGCGGCTCAGTGCGAGTTGGCCGTGTTCGGGTCGGAGCTGTCGACTGCGGCACCAACTCCATCCGGCTGCTCGTCGCCGAGGGCGCCCCCGGCGAGGCCGGGCTGACCGACGTGGTGCGCGAGATGCGGATCATCCGCCTGGGCGAGGGCGTGGACGCGACCGGACGGCTGTCCGAGGGCGCGATCTCCCGCTGCCGCACCGCGCTCACCGACTACGCGGCGACCATGGCCGAGCTCGGCGTGCAGGCGGTGCGCATGGTGGCCACCTCCGCCACCCGCGACGCGGACAACAAGGACGAGTTCTTCCACATGACCGCCGAGGTGCTCGGCGAGCACTTCCCGGGCGCGCAGGCCGAGGTGATCTCCGGGCAGACCGAGGCGGAGCTGACCTTCGCCGGCGGGGTGTCGGACCTGTCGCCTACCGACGGCCCGTTTGTGGTGACCGACCTCGGCGGCGGTTCCACGGAGATCGTCGTGGGCGAGCTAGTCCGCGGCGAGGTGAAGATACTCGGCGCCCGCAGCCTCGACGTGGGCTGCGTGCGGATCACCGAGCGGGTGCTGCACTCGGATCCGCCGACTGAGGACGAGATCGCCGAGGCACGGGCCGTGATCGCCGACGCGCTGGCCGAGGCCGGCGACGTCCCGGTCGGCCGCGCCGCCCGCTGGGTGGGCGTGGCCGGCACCTTCACGACGCTCTCTGCGTTGGCGCAGGGGTTGGGGGAGTACGACCCCGAGCGGATCCACGGCAGCGTCATCGCGCTGGATCGCATGCGCGAGGTGTGCGACCGCCTGGTGGCGTCGACGGTCACTGAACGCCGCAGCCTCGGGCCGATGCACCCGGGCCGCGCGGACGTAATCGGCGGGGGCTCCATAGTGGTCCAGGCGCTGTGTGATGTGATGGCAGAGCGCGCGGGGTTGTCCGAGCTCACGGTGAGTGAGAAGGACATCTTGGACGGCATCGCGATGTCGGTGCTGACCCGCCTGGCCGGCTAGCCCGACCAGGCTTCCTTCGCGCCACGCGGCCCCTCTTCGGCGGGGCCAACGAGCCCCCATAGCCCAATTGGCAGAGGCAGACGGCTTAAAACCGTTTCAGTGTCGGTTCGAGTCCGACTGGGGGCACTCTATCTCACACACACACCGTTAATGCTGTGAACTGAGATAGCTGTGACGTTCAATTCGCAAAGTTCGGGACCATGACACGTTCCCCGAAAATTCTGGTTAGTGCGAGGAATTCGCCGAAGGTGGCTCGGTCTTAAGAACCACCGAAGGCGTTCCGAAATCTGCCCGCCTAGCGCAATGGGGCTCGTCCAATTCAGAAGGGCCAGAGGAAGTCCGAACTCACTGTGGCGTCTCTTGATGGACGCTCTCTCGCAAGAGACGCTGTGCTACAATGTGCTACAAGACTTCTAGTTCGCGTTGGGAGAGAACGATCAACTACAACCCGACCACCACCATCCGCATCGCGCCGCCGCTCAAGCTCGAAGCCAACGCGGTCTTCAAAGAGCTGGGGATCACCATGAGCACCGCCGTAAACGCCTTCCTCGCCGCAGTGGTCCGCACCGGTCGCATACCCTTTGATCTCGAAATCTCACAGCCATCGACCTCGGGGCACAACCGACCCTCTTCGTCAGACTTGCCGAGGAATGCTGCACTCAACCGCGCGTTTCGGGCAAAGAAGGACGAATTTTATACGCAGTACGAAGATGTTGACAAAGAACTCGCTCACTACCCTGGCCAGTTCAACGGCAAGCACGTGCTATGTAACTGCGATGACCCCTTTGAGTCCGCATTCTTCCGGTATTTCCTTTTGCACTTCGACGAGCTGGGGCTCGCAAGTCTAACGTCGACGTGCTATTCATCCTCCCCGGTGGCCGGGCAGGAGTACCAGCTAGAGACGGGCCAATGGCCATACATCGCTGTCGTGACGCGAACGCCAGACGGAGACCTAATCCTGCCCGATGATTCGCTCGACCTTGAGACCGTCTTCGACATGGAGGGCAACGAGATTTCTTGGTTGGAGGGGGACGGGGACTTTCGCTCCGCGGAGTGCGTCGACCTTCTGAAGGAGGCGGACATCGTCGTCACCAACCCGCCATTCAGTCTTTTTCGTGAGTACATGGCCCAACTGGTCGAACACAACAAAAAGTTTCTTATCCTCGGGAACATGAACGCGGCGACGTACCGCGAGGTTTTTCCTCTCTTCCGCGACAATAAAGTCTGGTACGGAGTGTCCATCCGTTCGGGAGACCGGAAGTTCCACGTGCCAGACTCCTATCCTTTGGGTGCCTCGAACTGCGGCATTGATGAGTCCGGGAGGCGCTTTATTCGCGTTAAGGGCGTGCGCTGGTTTACCAACCTTGATAACGCGCGGCGACACGAAGAATTGATATTGACCCGAAAGTTCAATCCCTCCGATTATCCGCGGTTCGATAATTACGACGCGATCGAGGTAAGTCGCACGATGGACATTCCAGCGGACTACGACGGGCTTATTGGAGTACCCATTACCTACCTTGACCGATACAATCCGAGCCAGTTCGAGATTGTGATGCTCGCCAACGGTAACGCTAGAACGAACGTCACGGCCGAGACTCTCAGCGCCGTAGGGTACGTTCCGGACCCAGGCGACAAGGGCGGGGTCGGGATGATCGACGGACAGCGCTCATACGCGCGCATCCTCGTACGTCGGGTCGCAGCTTGACGCCGCCTCTGAAAGTCCCATGTACCTATCAAGGGGGCAAGCAACGCGTCGCCGCGCAGATCGCGGACATACTGCTTAATGCCGCACCACACGCGAATAGCCAGTTTTTCGACCTGTGCTGCGGGTCCGGTGCCATCTCCGTCGAACTAGTGAACCGAGGAGTTGCTCCTGAGCGCATCACGATGCTCGACTCGAGTTCGTGGGGCGCCTTCTGGGCTGCGGTCGGTACGAGTACGTTCCGCATCGAGGTGTTCGAGAAGCATCTCGCCCGCATCCCCGAGGAAAAGTGCCGAGTAAAAGCACACATGGCAGAGCTGTCACGCCAGCACCCTGCCGAATTTGAGGCGGAAATCTATCCGATCCTGCAGTCTTGTTCTTTCGGAGGGAAGCAGCTCTGGTGGGACGGCGTCGCCTGGAAGAATGCGTTTTTCCGAGACTATTGGCAACCCACTGCCACGAGCGTGCGCCGCAGCCCTGCAAACCCAATGCAGCCCCGGCCGGAAGAGCTGTACCGGCGGGTCCGTGAGATCACGCTACGCATGGCTGGCGTCACCGGGTTACGCACGGATATCGCCTCGATCTTGGACGGTGAGGTTCCTGCAGACGCAGTTGTCTACATTGATCCGCCCTATTCGGGGACGACAAACTACGGCTTCGACTTCGATATTCTTGGTTTCACTCAAGCCTTTCGTGCCCGGACCGACGCCGCCCTGTTTGTCTCCGAGGGTCGTGCGCTGAGCGAGGTTGCCGTCGAGCTGCGCTTTGGCGGGGCCAACGGCGGAATATCAGGCAATCGTGCCAGCAAACACCGCGAGTGGCTGACGCGCTTCTAGAAGATGCCGAGCAGCTTGGCGTTCTGGGTACGGCCGTTGTATGCGGTTACCACCGCGGCATCTACGAAATCGTTTAGGTCAGATTCGCTGAAGACAGATAGGTAATAATAGTCGTCCCGCACACGCGTGAAGGTCACGATTTTTTGCGGTAGGAAGTAGCCGCCGCTGGCAAGCTCAGAAAAGACCTTGGTTATCCTCACTCCGTCGGCCGACTTGCCCTTAATCTGCACCCTCCAGGTGCCATTGGCGTGCTCGCCTTCAGGGAACTTAATGGTGTTACCAAAATAGTCAATACCTTCGAAGTTAATTACTATTTCCTTCTCGTGCGCGGTGTTTTCTGGGTCGACTCCGAAGAACTCGACTGCCCCGCGCATAAAGCCCGGCTCAGTGTGTTCATAGTGTGTGCCTGCAACATCGCCGCTGTGCAGAAGCGAGGTTTTGGAGAGGTCGAGAATGTTACGCGAACCGCCGGTCATTTTTCGCGTTTCCAGCCACAGCGTTGGGTCGCCGGACTTGTTAGCGTCGAGAACCGGGATCGTGGATTCCTCCGGCACGGTCCTAGGTTCCTCCCGCACCTTCGCAGGTTCCTCCCGGACTATCTCGGGCTCCCCGGGCGCGGTCACAGATTTCTCCCGCACCGTCGTGCGCTCCTCCTGCGCCGTAGGAGAAATTCGTGGCAGCGAGGGCAAGTACGCACGCGGCCCGGTACCGAAGAGTGGTTGGCCGGGTGCCGTCGCTTCCGCGGCTTGGCGGCGCCGGATCTGCGTCTTAACTTCCTTTTCGACGTATTGGTTGGACAGCAGCGTGTGGATGTCCTCCTCGTTTTCGATTAGCTTAGTCGTATCCGTGAGAGCGCGCAGGCGCTTGAGGTGGGCGTCGACAGATCGGCGCATTTGCAAGTGATCCGGAGTCCCGCTTTCCAGGCTCAGCCGAATCGAGGTCTCAAAATTGGACCACAACCCTCCCGCAGTGAAGTTGTGAGAGCCGACAACGAGCACCGACCGCTCCGGCGCCTCAAAGTTGTATAGCTTTGTGTGAAAAGTCTGACCGTTCTCGTCATGAATGACGCGGAGACTGGTCGCGACGGCGAGCAGGTTTACTAGAGCCTCGTATGATGTCCCGTTCATGTCTAGACCTACATAGAAGTGCAGGTCTCCACCGCTGTCTCGGAATCTCCGCATAGATTCCCGCAACCGCAAGACGCCGTTGTTCTTCGCAAAGGCAACTACAACGCTCAGTGTGTCGAATTCGCCAGATTCGAGGGTTTCTGAAAGGTACTCGCCAAGCTGACCGTCAGAGGGTTGGGACAGTAGGATCATTGCGTCGATCTTAAATGAGACCAAGCTAGCCGGGGCACGAACGCCCGGACAATTTAGTCGGCGTGACCTGCCGCGTTGATTTCGGACAGCGGAGTTGATGGTTTCTCTACGCTGCCGTTGCCGGCTGGAGGCCAGCGTAGTGCACCTCGTTCGGGCGCTTGTAGCCGAGCGCTGAATGGCGTCGTCGGGTGTTGTAGAACCCCTCGATGTAGCTGATGACGTCGCGCCTGGCCTGCCGCTTCGTGGCGTAGACGGTGCGGTGGACGCGTTCGTTCTTGAGCGCGGAGAAGAACGACTCTGCCATCGCGTTGTCCCAGCATTATCCGGCTAATCGGGGGCCTGATGGGCCGTTGGCCGGATAACGCGGTCAGCGGCGCATGCGGCGGAGTTGCTCGTCGTGGCGGCGCACTTGCTCTGCGAGGCAGTTGACCGCGGTTCGCAGGGTCGCGAGTTCATCTGTGAGCGAGGCCATCGGAGTTTCGGGGTGCTTGTGGTGCTCGACGATGGTGCGCAGTTCAGTGCTGCGATAGATCGTCGAGCGGCTCAGTCCGGTGGCGGCTGCGATGGCGACGACCGTGATCGGTTGGCCTTCGCGGGCCAGGTCTGTGCAGGCGCGTTCGACGAGGTTGATCTTGCCGCGGGCGGTCATCCTGCGGCCGCTTCCGTGTCGGCGATGAGCGCATCGAGGCGGTTCAGGAGCTTGTGGTGGCGGTCGGCTTCGTCGATCCACCCTCGGCTTTCGGCGTCGCGGGCAAGTGCTTCGGCGTCTATGCGTTGGGCCGCCAGGATCGGCAATGATGAAGGCTCTGTGCGGTAGCTGGGGCAGTGTTCGCAAATGTTGGCGTAGGTGCAGGCGCCCTGGGCTGGGGCTCGTAGACAGAATCCTCCTGCCATGCGCGATTTGAGCAGCGGCGTGTCCTGCCAGGGACGTCCGCCGGTGATGTCGGCCAGCGGAATTTGGATCCGGCCACCGGGGCTGCCCGGTGCCGGGTTCTGGGGCGGGGTGTTCTGTTTGGCCAGGTCCAGGGCTCGTTCGTATTCCTCGCGGATGGTGGTGTCGAAGAGTCGGCCGTAGCGCAAGCTCATCTCGGCGCTGACGTGACCGAGTAGGGCCATCAGTGCTTGCAGGGAGACGCCAGCGTTGACCAGTGCGGTCGCGTAGGTGTGGCGCAGCTGGTGGGAGGTGATGTGGTCGAGTCCGGCGATATCGGCGGCGTGGTTGAGTTCGGCGCGCACGCCCTGTTGGGTCAGTCGGCGTCCGAGGTAGGTGAACAGAAACTGTGCTCGGCGCCGGTACCGCGGGTGAGGCAACGGCTGGCAGTGGGAGCGAATCTGGATGACCCTGTCGATCAGTTCGAGGGTCTGATCATCGAGTGGGACCATCCGCTCGGTGGCCATCTTGCCCAGGGGAACCTTGAGCCAGGAGCCATTGCCGTCGATCTCGTGGACGCAGTCCAGTTCCAGGTCGAGCAGCTCGCCGATACGTAGTCCACAGGCTCGCTGCAGGCGCAGAGCCAGCGCAGCGAGCTCGTTCGCGGGATGGGTGGTCAGTGCTTGTTGCAGGCGCCGATCAGCGTCGATCGGTAGGTACCGTGGCAGCACCTGCGGGAGTTTGGGGATGTCATCGCGGAAGAGCACTTTCCTGCCGGGGGCCGCGTCCCAGCCCCCACTCGGTGATATCGGTCAGGAACGTCATCACGGCGATCACGCGTCGGTTGCGGTCGCCGTTGCTGATCGGTTTTCCGTCCTTGTCGCTGACCGAGTCGGGCAGCGAGGACAGCCAGGGCTCGATATGGTGGCGCCGATCCAGGTCGGCCACGCTGGCAAGGTCAGGATCGATGCCGGTCAAGAACACACCGAAGTGCTTGAGTCGGGTGGCCATGGTCGAGACGGTCTTGACCTGGCAGGTTGCCTTCTTTCGCTCCAGGTAGGCGACCATTTCGTCCCGGATCGATGGGGTGATCTCGGCCAGTCGCTCAGCCAGCGGGATCGGGCCCCCGGCGCGGGGCAGCTGGTCGACCACGCCCAGGTGGTACAGCACCGTCTGGGTGGTGCTGATCGCCGATAGGTAGTGGCTGTGGCTGGTCCCGGTACGCCGTCCTCGTTCATGGCAGGCTGCGGCGAACGCATCGAGGTCGCTTTGGGTCAGCTCGGTGATCGGGCGGCCAGTCTGGATCAGTAGCCGCACCGGCACCTGCGACCCGGTCGCCAGCCGCACCCGCAGTGAGAACCCCAGGTCCTCGGATGCAGACAGAAATCGATCGATCTCCGGCTGCAGCCAGCTGGACTGGATTTCTCTCCAGATCGAGGACAGCTTGCGTTCGAGCAGATAGTCAAAGCCGGGACGAAGGCCCTGGTGAACCATCAGGTACGTGATCAGCGGGCGGGTCTGACTTCCCGCGGCGAGCCGGTCGGCAAGTGGCTGCTGGGCCCAGGCCTCGGGGTCGGGCCAGGTGCGCAAGAACTTCCGTGCGGCGCGCTCGTAGACCGCGTTTCCCCGGCCCGTAGCGGCGAGGCGATCGAGGTAGGCCTGCAACAGGTCCTCGGCCACCAACCCCGAACCGGTGACGGCGGCGTCACCGGGCCTGGTTGCGAAGGCGTGCACGTGCGGCATCGAACTCCCCTTTCACGTGGACCGGAGCCAGATGAACGTAGCGGGCAGTGGTATCGACGTGGGCGTGCCCGAGCAGGGCCTGCATCACCGCCAGGTCGACGCCGGCCTCGGCCAACACGGTGCCGAAGGTGTGCCGCAACGCGTGTGGATGTCCACCGGTGACTCCGGAGATCTCCCGGTGGTACCGAAAGATCGTGCGCAGGCCCGCCGGAGTCAGCCCCTGCCCGCGGGTGGCGCCCTTAGCCACCAGAAACAGCCGATCCGAATCGGATTCGGGACGTTCTGCCAGCAGATACACATCAATCACTGCCCCGACGTCGGGATCCAGGGGCACGCGACGCTGCTTGGCGCCCTTGCCGGTGACGGTGATCCACCGCCCTCCAATGTCGACGTCGGTGACGTTCAGCCCCAGCACTTCGCAAGATCGCAGGCCGCACCACAGCATCAGTCCCGCGATCGCCCGGTCTCGCCACGTCCGCAGACTCGCGACCAGGGCCGCCGCATCCGGCGCAGACAACGCCACCGGCAACGTTCTCGCCTCCCGCAGTCGCAGCGCCGAGCGGGGCTGTCGACGTCTCCTGGTGTGGGCGAGCATCCCAGACCTCTCCCCAGCGACCAGCCACCGCGCCTCGCGACCTCGCGGGACGGGATTGATGGCGTTCGGATCCCTGAGCCCAGTGAAGGAGTACAGGCCCGAGATCGCCGCCAGGCGCCGATTGATCGTCGTGGCCGCGTACCGGTCCACTCGCTCGCCAGTCATCGTCACCACGTTCGTCCCCACCCGGCCCGGGACCGTCGCCTCCCGGCAGACCCTGAGATAGTCGAGCAGGTCATTGGTTATCACCGACGCGAGGTCGAGGTCCTGATCGAGCAACCACCGGCAAAAGGCCAGCAGGTCATACCCATACGCTCGAACCGTCGCCGGCGAGTAGTTCCGATCCAGCAGATAGAGCAGATACTCATTCACGAGCTGGAACCGGGAGGCCTCCGACCCAGCCAGCACCCAACCGTGGTCATCTCGTTCAATCCGAAGGCCGAGTCTGCTGTTCATGGAAACAGGTGTAGCACTTGTGACTCACATCACAGATGATTAGCTACTTCGTGGCGTGTCGCTGACCAGCAATGATTATCGAATTAGCCGGTTAAGAGGGACACGCCCGTTCTGCCCATCGAGGAACGCATCCCCAGGTCCGTGACCAGCTTGCGGTAGTCGCCTGAGGTATAGACGCTGCCGCGGTCGGAATGGAAGATCGCCCGCGGCTCGATCACCGTCGTCGCGGCAGCGTTCTTCAGCGCCGTCTCAACGAGCTCGGTGCGCATGTGATCGGCGATCGACCAGCCCACGACCTTCTTGGAGTAGCAGTCGATCACCGTCGCCAGGTAGACGAACCCCTGCCACGTGTGGATGTACGTAATATCTCCGACGAACTTGACGCCGGCGCGATCGGCGGTGAAGTCGCGTTCCACCAGGTCAGGCATGTCGGCTGCAGCAGCGTCGTCAGCTTCAGTGGTGACCCGAAATGGCCTCGGCTGGCAGGCCACCAGGCCTTCGGAGCGCATGATCTGACGCACCAACTCCGGTGAGCACTCGGTGCCCTCGTCGACCAGGTCGGCGTGGATCCGCCGATACCCGTACGTGCCGTCGGTGGCGGCGAAGAAGTGCCTCACCCTGGCCGTCAGCGCCTGTCTGCGGGCCGCGGTGGCCGAGGTCGGGCGCGAGAGCCAGTTGTAGAACCCAGAGGTCGACACGGCCAGCCAGGCGCACATCTTGTAGAGCGGGTTGGTCTCGGACGGGTCGTTCCTGCAGGAGTCGATGTACTCGTATCGGCTCACGGTCGCTGCTCCCGCGCGAAGTAAGCCGCTGCTTTTTTCAGGAACGCCGTCTCAGCGCGAAGCTCGGAGTTCTCCCGCTCCAGCTCCTTGAGTCGCGCCCGCTCATCGAGCGTCACCTCGGTCTCCGTGCCGCCGTGGGTCTCGCGGTACTTGTTCAACCAGTTCCGCAATGTCTCGGGGCCCACGCCGTAGGCCACCGCGACGTCCTTGATCGTCTTCGAGGTCGTGATGACCTCCTGGCACAGCTCATCCTTGAACTCCTGGCTGAACCGCCTGCGTGATGCACTCACTGCTGGGTCTCATTTCGGTAGGTCCCTCACTTTAGGAGGGTCCACCGTCCGAGATCACCGCAGCAGGCCAGCGTAAGGGTTGGAGGCCGCGGGTTCGGGCTTGGCGATTTAGACAGCTAGTCAATTGGCCCTCGGGATTCAGAGTGCGTAGTTGGGATCCACCGGTGCAGGTGCTGGGTGGCGAGCCTTCTGGGGTCCGGCCGGTCCCAGGTGGTCACCGGGAGGTCGCCAACGACGTGGGCGACGTCCGATTGTCGGTAGTCGGAGCCCGAGGCCAGCGCGCCGGCGAGGGCGACTCCGGAGGGATCCATTACGAACTTCAGGGCCGTCCCGCCCATAGCCCCGCGACGGGTGGGCGCCCGCCGGCCTGACGTTGTCGTCGTCGTACACACGGCGGTGACCGCCTCCCACCACCTCTGCCCCCGCACGCGCACTCCTAGACTGTCCCCTCGGCGCACGGCCCGCCGTCACCGACAGTCACCCACCCCGAGGAGCCCCACGTGGAGTACGCGCAGATCGAAGCGCTGCGCGAGCGGCATCCCGCCTGGCGGATGCTGCGCGCCACGCACGCGCCGCTGCTGCTCACGGTGCTGGGTCGGTTCTTCGTGGAGGAGGGCCGGGGCGCCAGCTCGGAGGGCGAGCTGGTGGCGGCGCTGGACGACCAGCTCTACGCCATCAACGCCCAGGATCCACAGAACCCGCGCTTCCTGCGCACGGCCGCCGAGTACCTGGCGGACTGGGCCGGCCCGGAGGCGGGTTTCCTGCGCCGTTTCTATCCGCTGGGCGCCGACGAGATCCACTACGACGCCACCCCGGCCCTGGAGAAGGCCTACGCCTGGGTGCAGGGCCTGTCCGAGACCTCTTTCGTGGGCACTGAGTCGCGCCTGCAGACCGCGGTGGACCTGCTGCGCCAGATCGCCCAGGGCACCGAGTCCGACCCCGCCAAGCGCCTGGACCAACTCGAGCGCCGCAAGCAGGACATCGAGCGGGAGATCGACCAGCTCCGCCAGGACCCGGCCTCCGGCCTGCTGGACCGCACCGCGGTGCGCGAGCGCTACCAGCAGTTCGCCACCACCGCCCGCGAGCTGCTGGCCGACTTCCGCCAGGTGGAGGAGAACTTCCGCGCCCTGGACCGCTCGGCGCGCGAACGCATCGCCACGTGGCAGGGCAGCAAGGGAGAGCTGCTGGCCGAGCTCGTCCACGGCCGCAGCATGATCGACTCCTCCGACCAGGGCCGCAGCTTCCAGGCCTTCTACGACCTGCTGCTGTCCACCTCGGGCCAGGAGGAGCTGTCCATGCTGCTCGAGCGCCTCACCGGCATCGACGAGCTCGGCGCGGACCGGCGCCTGCGCACCGTGCACCACGGCTGGGCGGAGGCCGCGGAGCGCACCCAGCAGACGGTCCGCAACATCTCCGAGCAGCTGCGCCGCTTCACCGACGACCAGGTGTGGCTGGAGAACCGCCGGGTGCTGGACCTGGTGCGCCAGATCGAGACGTCGGCGCTGCAGGTCTGCGAGGGCGAGCTGCCGGACCTCGGGCTGGAGCTGGAGGAGACCAGCATCGACGTGGCGCTGCCCACCGATCGTCCGCTGTTCACCGCCCGGCCCGCCGCGGAGGTCAACAGCCTGCTCGATCCTGTGGACACCGAGGAGGTCGACACCTCGGTGCTGACCGACCAGGTCGTCGTCGACCCCGCACGCCTGGCCTCCCGCATCCGGGCGCTGATCCCGGCCCGCGGCACCGCCCGCCTGGAGGACATCGTCACCATGTACCCCCTACAGCACGGGGCGGCCGAGATCGTCGGCTACCTGGCGCTCAAGGACGACGACCTCGAGGTGACCACCAACGCGCACGAGGAGACCGTGATACTGGTCTAGGAAGTCGGCGGAGCCAGCTTGTCCCGCACAGCCTTGGTCAGCCGTACGTACCCGCCCGTGTCGGGATCGCGGATCCAGGTACGCGGGCCGGCCTTCGGCAGCCCCCGGGCTGCGAGCGCCCTTGGGTCCGGCCGGTACCAGTTGGTCACCCGGATGTCTTTGACGACGTGGACGATGTCCGGTTGTCCGGCGGGCGGGACCGAGGCCAGCGCGCCACCGATGTCGGCCGCGGTAATGGGATCTGAGCCCCATAGGTTCACCGCGGCGACGGCGACCGGGCCCATAGCGCCATCCACTTCGTACAGCACGGCGAGGTCCACCTCGGGCAGATCCCCGAGTGCGTCGGCGACCTGGATCGGGTAGACGGGACCGTGCTCGGTGTGGACGACCGAGCTCGCTGAGCCGAGCAGCCAGAAGTCGCCGTCCCTGTCACGCTCGAAGATGTCATTGGTCGACACCCACGTGTCGCCGGGGCGGAACACCCCACGGAGTTGGCGCACGGAAGCGTCCAATCCGAGCCTGGGCCGGGTGAGAAGTACGCCGGGTGCGTCGACCTCACTGGGTATGGCGAAGCCATCGGGGCCGGCGAGGATCGCGCCGGTGTCGGGGTCGGCCTCGACGAGACGCACGTCGGCGGTGCCGGGCAGTGGACGTCCGCGCGCGCCCGGCTTGGAGGTGGTGAGGTTGGCCAGGACCACATCGGACTCGGTGCCGGCATAGAACTCAAGGACCCGTGTGCCCGGGTAGCGGTCCAGGACCCGCCGCCACAGTCCACGGGGCATGCCTGACCCCATGAAGAGGGAGAGTGTCGGGAGCGTCTCGCGGGGATGCACTGGCCCGCGCACCAACTCGCGCATCATCGCCCAGGTGTAGGACACCACCGTCACGCCGTAGCGGCGGATCTCCTCGTCGAAGGTCGCCGGATCGAAACCGCGGGACAGCGCGATTCGGGCTCCTCCTGCCACTGCGCCGCCGACGGTGGTGAGCAGGCCCGATGGGTGGTGGAGAGGGCTGAGGCAGTAGACGGTGGACTCGGTGGTGAGACGCGCAGCGCTGGCGGTGCCGAACGCGGACGCCGCCCACCGGTGGTTGGTGACGAGCTTGGTCTGCCACGTGCCCGTGGAGCGGGTGAAGAACACAAAGGCCAGGTCGCCCCCTCGGCCGGGATTCGGCCGGTACCAGCGGGGCAACTCCACCGCCTCGGGGTCGATGCGCTCGAGGTCGACGACGTCCTCGCCGAGGTGCCCGGGCAGGTCGCGCTCACCGCCACCACCGCCGAGCACGAGCGCCCGCGCTCCGGCATCGGTGACCTTGGACGCGTGCTCGGGGTCGGCGACCACGTCGGTCACGGAACTGAGCTGGAGTAGTTCGGGCAGTGACTGGGACGGGGGCAGCAGCACGGCCACGGCACCGAGACGCGACAGCGCGGCGATCGCGACCAGCGCCGAGGGCCGCGTCTCCATGACCACGCCGACGTGGTCGCCCTGGCGCACGCCGACCGTGATGAGGCCCTTGACCACGTTCGTGATCCGGGTGTCGACGGCCGAGTACGTGTGGACGCGGTCGGAGAACAGGAAGCACGCGTCGTTCGGCTGGTTCCGGGCGCGTTCGCCGATGATCTTGGCGAACGAGATCCGGGTCGCGGGCTGGATCTGCCCCAGCCGGATGAGACGCGGTGCCGCACGCACCGCTTCGTATCCGACAGCTCGCGTCGTCCGCAGGGCGCCCAAGGCGAGCTGCCCCGCACCGCGCACCACGCCGACCCCGAGTCCGGCGGCCTGGAACGCGCCATCTGCCGCGAGCATGATCGCTTTGGTGGGGGAGGAGTCGATGACGGAGTCGGGGTCGACCTCGGTAATGCCGTCCGGTCGAGTCCCTCGGTCTTCGATCCAGTCGACCCACTTGGCGACGGTGGGCCACGTCAGCGAGGCGGCGGTCGAGCCCACGACGAGGCCGAAGTGCCCGGCGCGGACCGGAAAATCGTAGACATCGGCCGCGGGAGCGACGGACGCGATCTTGCGGACGCCGGCCGGGACGCCGATTTCGTCGACCTCGCCGAAGACGGCGAGGACGGGGCAGGTGATGTCGGCGAGGGAGACGACGTGGTCGCCGACGACGAAGCCGCCGACCATCATCCGGTTCTGGACGATCACCTGCTGCAACATGTCGACGAGCGCCGGGCCGGACCAGGCTACGAATCCCTCGCCCCCGATGAAGCGGCGCTGCCGTTCGTGGCCGAGAAGTGCATCGCGGTCGTGAAGCTGGCGCAGGAAGTCCACCTGGGAGCGGGCGGTCTTGATCGGATCGAGCAGGCGGAATGCCGTCGAGGCCAACCACCCGGGCAGTGGGCGTTCGTTGAAGACGTAGTCGGCGACAAGGCGCGCGATGGTGACGACCACCTGCTCGGGAATGCCGAGCGGGGCATTGCCGCGCCAGTCAACGGGGGAACCGAACGTCACGATGCTCTCCAGGTCGCGTGAGCGCCGGTAGGCCGCGGCCTGGTAGCAGAACATGCCGCCCTGGCTGTACCCACCGAGATGCACCGAACGGCCGGTGGCCGCGGTGACGAGGTCGACGGCGTCGCTCACGGCCACCACATGGTCGGTGAGAGTGCGCTCGAGACCGCCGGCCTCGAGGTCCGGGGCGCCGAAGTCGATCACCCACGGGTCCATACCTGCCCCGTGCAGTGCGGCCACGGCGCTGGTCGAGGGGGACACGTCCCAGACCTCCGCGGAGATCATCATCGGCGGAACGAGCACGATCGGCGGCCTCGACGGCTCCTCCTCCTCGATGTGGACCGCACTTTGGCCAGCGTCCCCCGCCGCCGGCGGGTAGTAGCGGCGCAACCGGAACATCGGGCGCCGTGCGACGATCTCGAACGGAGACTGCTCTTCGTCTGTCTGAAGGCCACCGAAACGCACGACTTCGACCGCGTTCAGGACGAACGACGTCGCTGTCTTGAGCGCGGCCGAGACGATGTCATGGTTGGGCGGCATGGTGCTTCCGAGGGTAGAGGGTGCGGCACGGGCACCGAGACGATCCAGCGGATAGCCCAGCGGGGGAACCCGCCCGCCGTGCCGACGTTGTCGTCGTCGTCCCTTGCCCCCCGGTGACCACCACGCACCGCCCCAAAAACTGGAACCTGTTATAGACACCCGTCAACTCGGGCGTATCATGATCGGCGTGACGACCCTCACCTCATTCCCTCGCCTCATGTCGCCCGGCCGCATCGGCCCCATGGAGACGCCCAACCGCATCGTCCTGCCCGCGATGGACATGAACGTGTCCGAGGACGGCGAGATCGAGCAGCGGGAGATCGACCACTACGTCGCCCGCGCCGCCGGCGGCGCCGGGCTGATCATCACCGGCGCGTGCGCGATCGCGTTCCCCGTGGGCGCGGCGTCCATGAAGGAGCCGGGCCTGTCGGATGACAAGTACATCCCGGGCCTCAAGGCGCTGGCCGACGCGGTGCATGCGGCCGGGTCCAAGCTGTGCGTGCAGTCCACGCACCACGGCAAGGTCGCGCGCGTGGACATCGCCAACGACCGCCCCCTCATCGCGCCGAGCACCCCGGACTACGACTACGACTACTCCGCCCTGGCCGACAGCACGGGCGAGGAGTTGGGTCGGATGGGCGCGGCGACCGGCGGCAAGAAGACGGTCTACAAGGAGATGGACCACAGCGACATCGCGTGGCTCATCGAGACGTGGGCCGACGCCGCCGAGCGGATCGCCAAGGCCGGCGCGGACGCGATCGAGATCCACGTGGCGCACGGCTACATCCTGGGCGTGTTCCTCAACCGCCGCGACAACCTGCGCACCGATTCCTACGGCGGGTCGCTGGCCAACCGGGCGCGGCTGACGTGCGAGGTGATCGAGGCCGTCAAGAAGCGCGTGGGGGATCGGCTCGCAGTGATCGTGCGCGTGTCCGGCGAGGAGTACGGCCAGGAGGGTGGGCTGGAACAGCATGAGGCGGTCCTCGCCTCCCAGCTTTTCCAGCGCGCCGGCGCCGACGCCATCCACGTGACCGGCTGGGGCCGCAACCCCTTCGACAACTTCACCGACGGCCCCCTCCCGGACACCATCGGCGCGTACGTGGACAACGCCGCGGCCATCAAGAAGGCCGTGTCGATCCCCGTCATCGCCGTGGGCCGCATGTTGCCGGAGGTGGCGGAAAGGGCGATCGACGACGACAAGGTCGACTTCGCCGCCATGGGCCGGCAGTTGCTCGCCGATCCGAACCTGCCCAACAAGTTGGCCGCCGGCACGCCGGAGCGCGTGCGCCCGTGCATCAACTGCTACCTCTGCGTGGCGGAGAACTTCTTCGACGACACCCCGTTCTGCGCGGTCAACCCGGCGCTGGGCAACGAGACCCTGCTGCCGCTGACGCCCGCACCCAAGCGCGAGCACGTCGTGGTGGTGGGCGCCGGACCCGCCGGCCTCGAGTCGGCCCTGGTCCTGACCGAGCGCGGACACCGTGTCACCGTGCTGGACAAGGCCGACCGCCTGGGCGGCACGATGTGGTTCTCGAGCCTCACCACGCCTGACAACGAGCCGCTCATCCGCTTCTTCGAGGCCGAGGTCAAGCGACTGGGCGTCGACGTGCGGTTGAACACCGAAGCCACGGTGGAGTCGATCCGTGCCCTCGGCGCCGACCGGGTGATCGTCGCGACCGGCGCCAAGCGTCCGGCCCCGGCCATCCCGGGCGGGGACCTGCCGCACGTACACACAGGCGACTCGCTGCGCGCCACCATGCTGGGCACTGCAACCGCCGACGAGGCCGGGGTCTTTCTCCGGACGGTCGGCAAGCTGGGCCGGCTCTCAACCATCACCAAACGCCCCTCGTGGATCCGGCGACTGACCAAGATCGCACTGCCGATGGGCAAGAACGTCGTGGTGATCGGCGGCTCGCTGGTGGGCCTGGAGCTCGCGGAGTACCTCGCCGAGCGCGGCCGCAAGGTCACCCTCCTGCACGAGTCCCAGCAGCTCGGGTTGCCGCTGGCTATGCCGCGCCGCTGGACTGCGGTGCGCCACGCCAAGGAGCACGGCGTCGACATCCAGCGCCGCGTGAAGGTTAGCCACATCACCGAATCCACGGTCGCCTGGACCGATGCCAAGGGTCGCGCCCAGTCCGCCGCTGCCGACATGGTCATCTACGCCGACGGCACCACCGCCGCCGCGCCCCTGGCCGACGCGCTGCGCGCTGCGGGCATCGACTGCGAGGTCATCGGCGACGCCGGCGAGGTGGGCTACATCCACGGCGCCATCCACTCGGCGTGGAAGGCTGCGGCTGCCGGCTGACGGCCGGCTCTGGAGCAGCGGACCACCGTTCCCCGGGGAGGACTGGGGTCACAGTGGTTCCCGGTGGTTGCGGTGATGATCCAGAGGTCTCACTTCGTCTGGTTCGGGTGGCTCGTGTGGATCTGCTCCAGGTAGACCGTGCGTTCATCGACGTAGAACCAGATGCGCGCAGTGCCCTTAGCCGTCGGCTTGTGCTGCCAGCGCTCGTGCGCGGTTCCGCCTCGGAGGACTGTGCCGAGCACACCCTTCGTCGCCGCAGACACGATCAGGGGCGCTCTACGGACTCATCCACGTCGAGCCATTCGAGGTCGGCGTGGCCGAGCCCGGCAGCGACAGCCGTTGCAGTTTCCTTCCACGACGTCAGTTCAGCAATCGCCAGGTGTGGTTGTGTGGTAGAGAATGAGGCACGCGCGGCATCCATCAGATCCTGCGCGCAGGCCTCTTGGTCTGTGGGGGACAGCGCGAGAATCCACGGGAAGGGTTTCGCCATCCGCTCCGCGAGCGACCCCTCGCCATCCAGTGCGACCGTGATGAGTTGCGCCGCGAATTCCAAGAGTCGAGAGCGATCCTCTGCTTCGCGCTGCGTCATCAGCACCAACGCTTCGCCGTCGCGGCGGGTAACCGTGACCGGGTGCAACTCCGCCTCGGCGAAAACCTCGGCGGAGTGTTTGCTCAGATCTGACGACCGGCGAACCCCCGGGGTGTGGTTCGGTGGGATGGGCATACGCCAAGCGTATTCGGAATGTATTCGGAAGTCGACGGTATCCAAGACCGGCCGCGAGGCCGTCGGTGCTGACGTGGAAGGCGACCTCGTCGTCGTCGCGAAGAACCTCATCCCACTACTCCACGATGCGCCCGCCCGGCCGCCTGGACCGCCGGCGAGGGCGCAGCGATGCCCGTCCACTCGTCTGTCGATTTGGAGCTTCGAACGGTCGCACGTACTGTCGGTGAAGCAATCGACGCGGGGTGGAGCAGCTCGGTAGCTCGCTGGGCTCATAACCCAGAGGTCGCAGGTTCAAATCCTGTCCCCGCTACCACGTACCAAGCCCGGTTCCCGAGAGGGAGCCGGGCTTGAGTGCTTTCCGCGCTCAGGGCCCCGATCTACCAACGAGCGGAGGCGGGCGGCGAAAGCAATGAGAGACGATTGCGGCGCGCGCTATCCCGGAAAGCTGAAAACCGCGTCTGACCAGGGATGCCCTGAACGATGCTTTCAGGGCGCCCCTGGTCAGCGGCCTCGCGCAATACCCGCGACGGCGGCAAGGGCGGTAGACCGAATGGGTCTTTGGTCAGTCTGTGCAGCCGATATCCTGAGGCTGTGCCGAGCACCGCCCCGACTCCCGAATCGCTCGCCCTGCGTGAGCTCATCGAGGCGCGTCGAGACGAGTTCCGAGCCCTCCTTGCCAAGTACGCTGCGACGAATCCGATGCTGTTCGGATCAGTCGCCCGTGGTACTGCGAATGACGGGAGCGACGTGGACATCGTGGTCGATATGGACCCAGCCGACGGCAACCTCCTCATGCGAGCCTCCGGCTTGTTGGAGGAAGTTCGTACGCTCTTCGGTCGCGAGGACATCGACATCTTCCCCGAGCAGTTGCTCAAGCGACCTATCGCGGACGCAGCGCTGAGGGAGGCGTCCGAGTTGTGAGGCCGCGGGCCGGGAGAAGATCTACGACCTGAGGACGACCAACTGTTGCGTCGCCCGCGTCATCGCCACATAGCGGTCAACTGCACCGGTGACGCCCGACCCAACCGAACCCGGGTCGACAAGGACCACCAGGTCGAATTCGAGTCCCTTGGCCTGTGCGGGGGTCAGCGAACGGATGCGGCCCGAACCGCTGAAGTCCGGAGAACTTGTCCCGGGCGCACAGATGATGGCGGACAGACTCTCGGAGTGAGTGGCGATCCACTCGTTGACCTCTCGTGTCTCAGCCCCGGTCGATGCGGTCGTCGTGGATGGGGAGCCCGCTTTGGCGCACCGACTCGGGCACGTTCGTGTCGGGCCGCACGACCCGATCGCCGGAGCGGTGGCCTCCATGGTCTCGGCTGGCGTGCAGCAGTCGATGTGGCCCACTCCCCGGCTGGTGGATACACCGTCGTCACCTCAAACTCCACCACACCGGGGGACTGACCCCTGCGGCGCCGACGCGTCTGATGAACGTTCGCTGTCGGGATCGTTAGGATCTTTGTGTGGCCGGTGCGTCTCGGCTGCCCGGTATTGCCAGAGCAAGAATCTAGTGAGGAGTCGCTGGTGGGCCGCCATTTTCAAGACCGTGTCGTGGCAGGTCGAACAGCTCGTGTCTGGAGTACAGCAGGGGAGCATCAGCCTCCCCGACCTCCAGCGCCCCTTCGTGTGGTCAAGCACAAAAGTGCGTGATCTGTTCGACTCGATGTACCGCGGCTACCCGGTCGGCACGCTGATGTTCTGGGACGTCTCAGATAACGACTCGACGCGCGCGATCTCGACGTCGTCGGAGATCACCGCGAGTCACCAGATCGTCGACGGACAGCAACGGTTGACCAGTCTCTACGCGGCGATGAAGGGCCTGACCGTCCAGGACGACAACTACCGGCAGAAGTCGATCAAGATTGCGTTTCATCCTTTCACCGAGAGATTTGAGGTCGCCACAGCGGCCACGGCGCGGTCGATCGAATGGGTCAATGACGTCGCCGACATGTTCAGCTCCCCAATCGATGCGCAGGAAGACTTCATCGATGGGTTCGAGGAGGCCGGGCGCGAGCTTGACCGTGATCAGAAACGTCGGCTCCGAGGGGTGTTCGGCAAGCTCGACGACCTGAGGAAGTACCAGTTTGAGGTAGTTCATATCCAGAAGGACGTGGACAAGCGGCTGGTGGCAGACATCTTTGTCCGCATCAACTCCGAGGGGATGAATCTCAAGGCGTACGACTACATCCTTACTTGGTTGAGCGTCTTCTGGCCGGAGGGGCGTGATCAGATCGAGCACTTCGCCCGCGCCTCCCGGATGACGCCCGAACGCGCCTCCGAGATCGCCGGGGAGCGGGTCACCTGGACCCCCAAGAATCCTTACTTGGCCGTTGAAACTGGACACATCGTGCGCGCCATGGTGGCGGTCGGGCAAAACCGCGCGAAACTCATAGACGCGTACGCGAATCTCCAGGCCAAGGACCGCGCAACCGGACAGGTTGACGGCGACAAGCAAGAACGCGAACTCGACAAGTTACGCCAGGCCCTGCCGATCGTGACCGACAGGGTGAACTGGACCGAGTTCATACGGTCGATCCAAGCCGCCGGATTCCGCTCGCACTCGGGCATCACGTCCAACATGAATCTGGTCGCAAGCTACGTTCTGTTTTTGCTCGGCCGTACTCGATTCTCCGTCGAACTCACCCGCTTGCGGACCCTCATCGCGCGCTGGTTCTTCATGTCGCAGCTGACCGGTAGGTACACCGGCTCGAGCGAGTCCCAGATCCAGAAGGACCTCGATATGCTCGCGGAGGTCCCGGTGGGCGACGCGGATGCATTCGCGCGCCTCGTCGACCACACGATCGCGATCACCGTGACCAAGGACTACTGGGAGTTCAACGCACCGCAGGCGCTAGTGTCCTCAAGCTACAAGCTCTCGCCCGTCTATCAGTGCTATCTCGCCGCGCTCAACTATCTCGACGCCGAGATGTTCATGCTGCGGATGAAGGTGCGCGAGTGGATGGATCCCACCATCCCGGCGATCAAGGGGCAGGAAGGCCACCACCTGTTCCCCCGCCGGTACCAGGAATCGGTCCTGGGCATCGTGGACACCAAGCGGATCAATCAGGTCGCGAACTTTGCACCGACCGATTGGCAGACCAATATCCTCATCTCTGATCGCGCCCCCGCAGAGTATTGGCCCGAGCTCGTTCGTGAGCGCGGAGGAGACTCTGACGAGGACTGGCTGGCCAAGCAGCACTACTGGCACGCCCTTCCCGCAGGGTGGCACTTGCTGCCCTACGACGAGTTCCTGGGTCAGCGCCGCACACTGATCGCCGTCGTCATCCGCGACGCGTTCGAGCAGTTGGCCCGAGACGGACTTCACCATCCCGAGCTGTCCAACGAGATCCCCGACGAGGTGACCTACGACGAGGTGAGCCTGGTGACACTGTTCGACGAGGGCTATCTCATCCCAGGTGATCAATTGGACCCGGTCGACCCGGAGTGGGTCGTCGATGCCGTGGTCACCGAGGACGGCACCGTCCAGATCGATGGGGTGCACGAATTTGATTCGCTCGATGAGGCGGCACGATTTCTCGAGGTGACCAACGTCAGCGGATTCGAGTTCTGGGCGTTGGAACAGGACGGGGGTGTCGCGCCTTTATCGGAGGTCGTGAGCGCTGGGCCCCGACGAGAGCAGCCCATTCGATAACCACGATGCCGAGGTCGTGCAGCAGCGCTCGTGCGTCGACCGGCACCGAGAGTCTTACAACTCAAGCCACGGCGAACGTGACCGCCCGCGTTGGACAGAGTGCGGCATAGGTCTGATGGGGGCGATAGAGGCTGGCGTCCTGATCGGCCTGGATCGTGGTGAGCACATCGCGCATTCGGCCGGTCCGCGCCTCGGACAAGCTCGAGACGAACGCCGAGAGGTCGTCGGGGCTGACGTGGGAGGCGACCTCGTCGTCGTCACCAAAGACTTCATCCCAGCAGCCCACGATGCGCCCGCCCGACCACCGGTACCGACGGCGGTACGTCACGCCCCTCGGATCGGCGAGCGTCGCGGCGAAGAACGGCTCCGCGGCCGGGGTGCGCCAATCCACGAGGAGGGGAGTGCCGGCCGCATCGGTGAGGCCGATGCGGCCCACGTACACCGGCGCGGCCTCGGGTGCTGTGGGGCTCGGGTCGGCGGGGTCTGAAATGCCCACGGTGTAGTGGCCGATGCATACGTCCAGCCCGAACCGGCGCAGCGTGGCGAGCTCGGCGACCAGGCGGCGGATGTCGGCGTCGCGCTCGATGGTCTGTGCGCCGCGGCCGGCCGGGTCGCGGCGGCGGGCGTCCAGACGGGCGGAGAGCAACGCGACCTTCTGGTCGAGGGCGTGGGAGATGGCGGCGAGGTGGCGCTCGTCGTCGGCGATGTGCGCCGGGTCGGCCTTGTGGGCGAGGTGGTCGGGGAGGGCGAAAATGCCGGGTGTCTCGGGGGACATTGCGCAAGTGTGCGCCCCCACCGGGGTATTGCCGCAAGGCCCCTACCAGCTATAACTTGAGAAGGGGAGGCAATCAGAGTCCACGTTCGGGACTGGCGTGAGTGGATACTTCGGGGTCAGCTCTGAGTTTGGCTGAATCCTGCCCGCAAGTCGTGAGCGATGTCGGAGACATCGAGGTGGGAATCGCTTGCGCGGATCACCAGATCGTAGGCCGCGACATCGCCGGCCACCCATATCGCCCCGAGGTTTCGGAAGTAGATCAGTTCGACAGCGATCCACGCACATCGCTTGTTGCCGTCCACAAGTGAGTAATTTCGGCAGAACGAGTCGAGAATCGATGCAGCCTTGTCGTGGATGCTTGGATACTGTTCGGTCCCGAACAGGGTCGTTCGGGGCCGATCGACCGAACTCTGCAGAAGCCCCGTGTCACGCACCTCAGGATGCTCAGGGTAGATCGCCGCGTAGGTCCGGAAAATGTCGATGATCTCAGGCGTCCAGATCACTGACATTCCCGAGACGGTCCAGTAGCGGCTTGCTGTTTCTGGCGATATGGGCGATGGCGTCATCCATAGAGCGCAGGCCCTGCTCGTCAAGCCCGCGCTTGATCTGTTCGGTGACGAAGCCGCTGATCTGCCCGGAGGGGACGGCTTCTGCAAGTCGACGGTCCACATCGTCAGGGATACTGATGAGTCGCTTCGCCACAATTTCCTCCTGAGACGAATATACAGAGTATATACGTGGTGGGGTTGTGGGCAAGGCGCTCTTACGCGCCAGCCTCATGGGCGCCGTGTCGGAGGCCACTCCTAGACTGTCGGCACCGAGGAACCCCGACCCGAGTACCGCAGACCCGAGGAGACCGCGTGGACTACGCCCAGATCGAGGCGCTGCGCGAGCGGCACCCCGCCTGGCGGATGCTGCGCGCCACCCACGCGCCGCTGCTGCTGTCGTTCCTCGGGCGCTACTTCGTGGACGAGGGGCGAGGCGCGAGCCCGGAGGGGCATCTCATCGACGCTCTGGACGATCAGCTCTACGCGCTCAACGCGGACGATCCGGACCATCCGCGGTTCCCGCGATCGGCCTCCGACTACCTCGCCGAATGGGCGGCGCCCGAGTCCGGGTTTCTGCGGCGCTTCTACCCGCTGGGCACAGACGAGATCCACTACGACGCCACCCCGGCGCTGGAGAAGGCCTACGCGTGGGTACAGAGCCTGGCCGAGCGGTCCTTCGTCGGAACCGAATCGAGGCTGCAGACCGCAGTCGAGTTACTCCGGCAGATCGCTCAGGGCACCGAGGCCGACCCGGCGGTGCGGCTGGACGAGCTGGAGCGGCGCAAGCGGGAGATCGAGCGGGAGATCGAACAGATCAACCAGGACCCAGAGGCCGGACTGCTCGACATGACGGCCGTGCGCGATCGCTACCAACAGTTCGCCTCCACCGCCCGCGAGCTGCTCGCCGACTTCCGCGAGGTCGAGGAAAACTTCCGCGCGCTCGACCGGTCCGCCCGCGAACGCATCGCCACCTGGGAGGGGAGCAAAGGTGAGCTGCTGGCGGAGCTCGTCAGCGGGCGCAGCCGCATCGACTCCTCCGACCAGGGACGCAGCTTCCAAGCGTTCTACGACCTGCTGCTGTCGGCGTCCAGTCAGGAGGAACTGTCGACGCTCCTCGAGCGGCTCACGTCGATCGACGAGCTGGGGGCGGATCGCCGCATCCGCACCGTGCACCACAGCTGGGCCGAGGCCGCCGAACGCACCCAGCTGACGGTGCGGCAGATCTCCGAGCAACTCCGCCGGTTCACCGACGACCAGATCTGGCTGGAGAACCGTCGCGTCCTGGACCTGGTCCGCGAGATCGAGGGCACCGCGCTGCGTCTGCGTGACGGCGCCTCACCCGGCTTCGGGCTGGAGCTGGAGGAGACGAGCGTCGAGATCTCCCTGCCCACCGAACGACCCCTGCACAGTGTGCGGCCCGCCGCCGAGGTGGACAGCCTCCTGCCGCCGGCGGAGCAGGAGGACGTGGACACTTCCGTGCTGACCGACCAGGTGATCGTCGATCCCGCCAGGCTCGCCGCCCGACTGCGCTCCCTCATCCCGGCGCGCGGCACGGCACTGCTCGAGGACATCATCGATATGTACCCGGTCGAGCACGGCGCCGCGGAACTCGTCGGCTACCTGGCGTTGGATCATGACGAGCTCGAGGTGACCACCGACGAGCGTGAGGAGACGGTGATCGAGTACGACGAGGCCGGACGAACGATGCGGGCGCGCATGCCGCGGGTGGAGGTGAAGCGCCGGTGACACCGGAGGAACGCGCGATCGCGACCAGCGCCATCCGACTCATGCAGGGAGTCGTCTACCAGGAATCCGACGCGTGGGGTGACCTCCTGCGTCACCGGGGCGCCGTGCGTGACCACTTCGCCGTGGTCGGACTGGACGTCGTTATCGACGACGACGAGGGGTACGCCTACCTACGCACAGCAGAGACCCCCGATGGCGAAGAGCCGCTCCCGCGGGTGATCAGACGCCGAGCGCTGACCTACTCCGACAGCCTCCTGTTGGTGCTGCTGCGCAAAAGGCTCGTGGAGTTCGAGTCGGCGGGCGACCAGGGCCAGTTGGTGCTCACCCACGAGGAGATCGTGGAGACGGTCCAGCTCTTCCTGGCCCGCAGCACCGACGAGGCCCGCACGCTAAAGCAGGTCGACACCTCCATCAACCGGCTGGTCACCATGGGTTTCCTCCGCCAACTCCGGGGACGCAAGGACACCTGGGAGGTCCGCAGGATCCTCAAGGCCTACGTGGACGCCGAGACCCTGTCCGATTTCTCGGCCAAGCTCGCCGAGTACGCCGACGCGGGAGCGGGAAATGCGGAGGCAGGCGATGAGTGACGGCCTGTTCTCCGCTGTCGAATTGGAGGCGAGCGGACGCCCCGGCTTCCGTCTGGCCCGGCTCGAGGTACTCAACTGGGGGACCTTCGACTCCCGGGTCTGGCAGTTGGATCCAGGCGGCGAGACCCTGCTGCTGACCGGCGACATCGGCAGCGGCAAATCGACGCTGGTCGACGCGGTGAGCACCCTCATGCTCCCGTCGCATCGGATCGACTACAACAAGGCCGCCGGCGCCGCGCGCAAGGAGCGCACCCTCCGGTCGTACGTCGAGGGCCATCACAAAACCGAGCGCAACGAGGCCACCGGCAGTGTCCGCCCGGTGGCGCTGCGGGACCGGCGTTCGTACTCGGTGATCCTCGGCGTCTTTGTCAACGAGGGATACAGCGACGAGGTGACCCTCGCCCAGGTGTTCCAGCAGCAGGACACTACGGGCCAGCCGTGGCGTCGTTTCGTCACCGCCGACAGGGCCTTGTCGATCGAGGCCGACTTCACCGACTTCGGCTCGGACCTGAATGTCCTGCTCAAGCGGTTGCGCTCCGGAGGGGCGACGGTGGAGAAGGACTTCCCGACCTACGGGCGCACCATGCGCCGCCTGCTGGGGATCCGCTCCGAGCAGGCGATGGAACTGTTCCACCAGACCATCTCCATGAAGGCCGTCGGCGACCTCAACGACTTCGTCCGCACCCACATGCTCGAGCCGGCCGATGCGTCCGAGCGCATCGAGGGAATCATCCGGCACTTCGAGGACCTCACCCGCGCCTACGACGCCGTCCAGCGGGCCCGGGCACAGCTCGAGGCGCTGGAACCGCTGGTCCAGTCGATCAACAAGTACGACGCCGCGCTCGAACGTCGGGGGAGTCTCCACGAGGAACGGGTGGCGATCCGCCCGTACTTCGCCGAGCTGCGGATCGAGCTGCGGCAGGCCGAGATCGACCGGATCGACGCGGACGTCGAGGCCGCGGCCGCCCGACTGGAACAGATGCGGGCCGAGGCTTCAGACCTGGCCGCCGAGGGCGATCAGCTGGTCACCGCGCGCGCCGAGGCCGGCGGCAACCGCGTGGGCGAGTTGGAGCGCGAGGCCCGGCAGGCGGGGGAGCAGGCCGAGGAGCGGCTTCGCCGGCGCGAGAGATTCGACGACGCCGTGGCCGGGGCCGGACTGGACCCGGTGGGCGACTCCGCGGGGTTCGCCGACCTCGCGGCCCACGTCGCCCGCCGACGGGCAGAGCTCGAGGCCGAGGCCGCCGAGCTCAGGAGCCAGCATGACGCCCTGGTGCTGGAGCACGGGGAACAGAAGAAGCAGCTGCGTGAGGTGCAGGAGGAGCTGGCCAGTCTCGCGGGCCGTCGCAGCAACCTCCCGGATGACCAGCTCCAGTTGCGCGCTGAACTCTGCGCGGAGCTCGGGGTGGACCAGGCGGACCTGCCGTTCGCGGGCGAGCTGCTCGACGTGTCCGAGGACTACGCGCAGTGGCGCGGCGCCGCCGAGCGCGTGCTGCGCGGATTCGCCGTGTCCCTGCTGGTCCCTCAGCGGCACTACGCGGACGTCGCCCGGTGGGTCAACGACCGTCGTCTGACCGCCCGGCGCACCGACGGGCGCACGGTGGGCGTCAGACTGCAGTACGAGCGCGTCCCGGACAGGCATGTCTCGCTCCAGCGCCCACAGATCAAGGGTCTGTTGCTGGCCGACACCATCGAGATCGCCGACACGCCCCTACGCGGGTACCTGTACAAAGAGCTGTTCGCCCGCGCGGACCACCGCTGCGCGGAGACCCTCGAGGAGTTCCGGGCCGCAGACCGCGCGGTGACCCGCGAGGGGCAGGTCCGGTCCCGCGACCGGCACGTCAAGGACGACCGGCGGTCGGCGTCCGACCCGCGGGGCTGGGTGCTGGGTTGGCGCAACGAGCAGAAGGTCGCCGCTCTGCAGGAGCGCCGCGCGCAGCTCGACTCCGCGGTAGCCGAGCTGGGCACCCGGCTCGAGGCCGCGTCCCGCGAGCAGCACGAGGCGGGCGCACGGCACACCGCGCTCGCGCGCCTGGCCGACTACCCGTCGTGGCGGGATCTGGACTGGGAGGAGGCCCGGGCCCGCGCTGAGGCCGCCGACGCAGAGCGACGCCGCCTGGTCGAGGGCAGCAGCGAGCTCGCCGAGATCGACCGACGTCTCGCGGACGTCGACGAGCGGGTCCGGGGCCTGGGAGCGGACGAACGAGCGCTGGCGGACAAGCACAGTCGGTGGCAGAGCCGCATCGAGCACGAGACCGAACAGATGCAGAACGACCAGCGCGGTCTCGACGAGCTGGACGAGGCGATCCGTGAGGCGGCCCGGGCCGTATACCCGCGCCTGCGCGACCGGCAGGGCCGCGCGGTGGCGACGAGCGCGGACGAGGCCCACCGGCAAGAGCGAGCGCTGTCCGACGCGATCGACTCCGAGACCGACCGCACCCAGCGTGAACTCAACGGCTACACCACCAGCATCCAGCAGGCCATGGCCGAGATCCGGCGGCGGTGGCCCGAGCAGACCACCGAGATGGACGCCTCCGTCGAAGCGCGCGACGAATACGTGCGGTTCCACGACCGGGTGGCCGGCGACGACCTGCCGCGGTTCGTGGACGAGTTCGAGGACCAGCTGCGCAAGAACACGATTCGCGAGCTTGCCGGCTTCCGCAATTGGCTCCTGCGCCAGGCTGACGAGATCGGGCAGAAGGTCGAGAAGATCAACGAGGCGCTCGGGGCGATCGACTTCAATCCCGGGAGATACATCCGGCTGGACCGCGAGAACACGGTCAACCAGGACGTGCGGCAGTTCCGCGCGGACCTGCGGGCCGTCACCGACGACGCGCTCGGCGGCGGAGACGACCAGTACTCCGAACGGCGCTACCAGGACGTGCGCGCGATCCTCGAGCGCCTCCGCGGTCGCGAGGGGCACAGCGAGACCGACCGGACCTGGCGATCCCGCGTCACGGACGTGCGCAACTGGTACACCTTCTCCGCCTCGGAGCGTGGCCGCGAGACCGACGAGGAGTGGGAGCACTACCGCGACTCGGACGGAAAATCCGGCGGGCAGAAGGAGAAGCTCGCCTACACGATCCTCGCCGCCTCGCTGGCGTACCAGTTCGGGCTTGAATGGGGCGCGGACAAGGCCCGCGACTTCCGGTTCGCGGTGATCGACGAGGCGTTCGGCCGCGGATCCGATGCCTCCACCCGCTACGCACTTGAGCTGTTCGCCAAACTCGGTATCCAGTTGCTCATCGTGACGCCGCTGCAGAAGGTGCATGTGATCGCGCCGTACGTCCGGTCCATCGGCTACGTCGACAATGTCGAGGGGCGGTATTCACGCCTGGTCATGATGTCCACCGAGGAGTACCACCGGCAAAGCGGCGAGGCCTGATGGCCGCCGGCGGGCAACAGTGGGCCACCCCGGACACCGTCCGGGCGAAGGTGCGTCGCCGGTGGGACGACGGCACCCTGCTCCGGACACAGGCCCTGGGTGAACCGATGGCGCCCCTCGAGGTGCCGCTCAGCGGGCCCCGGGTCTCCGAGGTCGGAGACCGGCTCGGAGAGGTCCAGGACTGGATTGGGGCGCTCGAGGCAGGCAGCCGCGACGGGTCGCGCTACGAGCTGCGGTACAAGACCATCGGCGGCCGGGCGGTTGGGCGCAACCAGATCCCGACGCATGCCGTGGTCTCTCGGCTGGAACAGGCATGGGACCTGCTCGGAGTCCGCGGGCAGGTATCTGCTTTCGAGCAGATGATGCTCTCGGCCCCAGACCAGCGCGTGCGCGAGTGGTTGCGCGCGAGGCCGGTCCCCGCGCTTGGCCACCACGCGGAGTGGTCGCAGCTCCTGACGGCCTACCGGTGGCTCGATGCGGCCCGGCGGAGCGGGAAGTACCTGCGGCAGATCGACGCCCCGGGCGTGGACACCAAGTTCGTGGAGACCCGCAGGTCGGTGCTCGCCGACCTGCTCGGGGTATCCCGGCAGGCCGGTCCGTTCCTGACCGACCTCGGGCTGCGCACCAAACCGGAATACGTGCGGATCCGCCTCGCCGCCTCCGTCGCCCCGGTCCCCGTGTCGGAGCTGAGCGTGCGGGTGGGCGAGCTCGACGATCTCGACATACGATTCCCTACAGCCGTAGTGGTGGAGAACGAGATCACCTATCTCACGCTGCCCGTGCCCGCCGACGGGGTGGTGATCTGGGGCAAGGGCTTCGACGTGGCGCGACTCGGGCGCTGGGCGGCGCTGCAGGACGCGGCGGTGCATTACTGGGGCGACCTCGACACGCACGGTTTCGCGATCCTTCATCGGTTGCGGACCCACCTCCCGCAGACCCGGTCCTTCCTGATGGACGCGGAGACCCTGGACGCCCATCGCGACCGGTGGGGCCGCGAGAACGCCCCGACCAGCGCAGTGCTCGACCGGCTCGCCGCCGACGAGGCCGCTGTCTACGACGACCTCGTCTCCGATCGCTTCGGCGAGCGGGTTCGCCTGGAGCAGGAGCGGATCAACTGGGCCTGGACGCTGGACAAGCTGCCCTACGACAGGTCCCTGGCCCAGCAGCGACTGGAGGAGTTCGAGCAGTCAGACGGTTCCGCCATCCCACTGGACCAGGTGGACTGGTCCTGAGGTGGGGCGCCTACACGGCGCTACGCCCCGGGCGGCTTCCACGACTCAGGGTGGCCTCGTTCGTGGTCCCGGTCCCGCGTCCGATGTCCAGCACCCGCTGCGGTGGGCCGCGGCCCAGGTGGTCGAGCGCCGCGCGCCCCAATGGCTCGAGAATCGTGTCGTACGCGAGCGCGTTGCGCACCCACGACTGCCCGACGGGACCACTCCAGAGGTCGGCCTGCGATGTCACGGATTTCACAGGGCCCGCGCCTGCTCACAGGCTCCCGTGCCGGGGACCGTGGCACGGGAGAGTGCCGCGTCGAGAGGTGTGACGATCTCGGCCATGGACATCGCCACACCCATCACCGGCACCCGCTACGACACGGTGCTCCGCCAGGCCCTTGCGTACGTTCGCGCCGGGGACTACCGCGCCCGCCGAATCACGCTGAAGGGAGCGCGCGGGGTCTTCGCCGACAGGACCGCGATCATCACCCCCCATCGCGACAGCTCCGGCGCGTTCGATGCCGACGATCTCGCGGCCCAGCTGTACGCCCTCGCCCACGGCATCCCGTCCGACACGGCCACCTACACCGACGGCTACTTCACCAGCGGGGGCCAGTTGCACGCGGCGCGCGCCGAGGGGTATGAGGTCGACTGGCCGTGAGCGTTCGGCGGCGGAGCTGAGACACTGGGTGCGGCCCGGTTCGCGGGCAACTGGCTCTCGCGCGTCATTCCTCCCCACGGTCGAGTGCGCGCCCGTCCGAAGGACTCACGTGTCTTCTCCTGCCGCCCCCTGGTCGCCTGCGACCACCATCAGCTGGCGCGAGAAGGGCGAGGACCTCACCGCGGGCTGGCATTCCGAGAACGGCGCGCCGCCACCGCGGGACATCGTGGTGATCCACGACGACATCGCCGCGGACAAGGCGCTACGGATGATCCGGCGGGGCACCGGCCTGCTGTGGCGGGGCGACTTCCACAACGCACGCCAGCTCATGCGCGCCCTCGACCGGCGTCTGCAGAAGAGGGCGTCCCGGGCGCCGCAGAGCTCCGACCCCGGCGACGTGTTCCTCGCCAACCGGAAGGCACGCGCGCAGCGGGCGAAGACGCTGGGAAAGGTCCTCATCCCACTGGAGCAGGACTACTCGGTTCGGCTGCGCCGAGCGCCCGACGTGAGCGACGCCTGCACCCATGCCTTCGGGCCGCCGACCGACGCGGGCAACGACTCCACCGGTCGGGAGACGCTGGTCTCGCTGCCCGAGCTCCTCGGCGTCATCAGTGCCTACGAGTGGCACCTGGGCGGCATCGAGGTGGCCGCGTTGGGGGCCCGGATCCATCCCGCCTACGGCGTGTTCGCTCCCACCCGCGACGAGTACATCGACCTGGTCGCCGACGCCCCCTGGCCGCAGGGCATCGAGGATCCGATCGTGTGGGACATCGGCACCGGCACCGGCGTGCTCGCCGCGGTGCTGGCCCGGCGCGGGGCCCGGACAGTGGTGGCGACCGACGTCAACCCGCGGGCCGTGCAGTGCGCGCGCGACAACGTGGGTCGGCTGGGGTCGGCGGACCGGGTGGACGTGGTGGAGGCCGACCTGTGGCCTTACGATGACGACGACGAGGTGGTGGGCGACTCCGGGCGGGCCGACGTGGTGGTGTGCAACCCGCCATGGATCCCCGGTCGTCCGACGTCCGCTCTGGAGCAGGGAATTTACGACCCGGGCTCGGACGTCCTCAACCGCTTCCTGGACGGGCTCGTGCAGCACCTCACGCCGCAGGGCGAAGGGTGGCTGATCCTGTCCGACCTCGCCGAGCAGCTCGGGCTGCGCAGCCGCGACGAACTCCTGCAGCGCATCGCCGACGCCGGGCTGACGGTTCTGGGAGCGCACGAGACGACGCCTCGCCACCCACGGGCGGCCGACGACGCCGACCCACTCCACGCGGCACGCTCACAGGAGCGGACGATCCTGTGGCGACTGGCTCGGCAGAGATGAAAGGTCCGATGGAGGAACGAACCCCCGGCGCGGACTCGACGGGGAAACTCTCCCATCCGATACCTGCGTGAGGAGTGGGCTCCGCCCACGTCCCTGTGAATGCGGATCCTTGAAGTCGGACCGAGTTGATAGCTTTCACTCTATGACAAATGGTGGGCCTTCCCCCGATTCGCCGCTGAATGGTCTGGACTTGGCAAATCTGCCAGAGCAGGAGAAACGGCAGCTTGCAGTCCTGCTCCTATGGGCGATCTCCCGTGCCAGGATTGGCCACGATACGACTACCAGGTATCTCGCCGAACAAGCCCACCTCGATGAGTACTTGGCGCCGTTCGCGGATGGTGATGCTGCACCGGACTCCGCGGATGCCTGGTCGGCAGTAAGAGCATCAACGTGGTGGGCTTCGGATGTGCCGCCTGATGTTCCGCTCGGCAAAGCCGAGATTATCCGCAGCAACCCTGCTGGCGGATTGGCACTAAGTCGCTTGAGTCTTGTGCGTGATGATTTCCAGTGTGGTGAGGCCGTGCGCGCGCTGGTCGAGTTGCTGCCCGCTGGTGGAGATCGCGACGACCTTCTCTACGGATTCGCTTTGGATCACTTCGATCTAGAGATCGAAGATGTGGCGGTTACCCGCCCCTCTTGGCCGGGGATTCTGGATGCCGAACTCGCGGCGGGAAATCACCAACTCGCTGATGCTGCAGCGGTGGGTGACTGGGAAGCAGTTCTCGAGACCCTCGATTCGTCAGATGTGAGATCAAGGAGCTTGGTAAACACCTGGCGCCCGGGTGGAGTATCAATGGTGGCTCCACTGCACCAAGCAGCAATCAACGGAGCCGATGTAGAGGTAGTCGAGAGGCTCATTGCGCTCGGGGCTTGGCGATCGCTAGCGGATGCCAGAGGATGGCTACCTGTCGACTTGGCGATACTCCATGGTCGCTCCGAGTTAGTTGGGGCCCTTGCACCCAAGGTGAACCGTGAAGTGGAGGTGGCTCTTTTTCGAGTCCTGACTTATAGGCTCGATAAGCTCTTGGCGGAAATTACAAAAGAGGATGCCGTTCCGCGATTCCGAGCACCTCAGGTCGCCGTTATCGCGGAGGTCGGTGGCGAAATCGAATTCGATCTGACGGGCAGTGGCCACTTCTTCCGCATCTACCTGGAAGAGGGCGAGTTGCTGGTCGAACACAATTCGGCTGGCAGCGCCGACGACGGCATCGTCTACCGCCTCGATGGGACTGGGGTTGTCGACACGTGGGAGAACGACCCCCTGGAAATGACTCAAGCGGGCGAACAGGAAACGAATGGAGACGGCCAGAGCGCGGAGCAGGCAGATCGAGATCGGATAGGTAGCGAGAAGGCGGGGCCCGTCGAAGCGACCAATCCGGTTGTAGCTGCTTCTCCTGGTTCTATGCCGGAACCTCCCGATGTTGATCATGAAGAGCACACCCGAGCGCTCGCAGGAGTTAGAACCCTTTGGTCAGATCTCGGCGATTGCGCAGTCACGGTTGTGCCCCAGGCGTCTGTTCGTAAGTACAACCGCGAGCGCCAACACGTTTCCGAGGTATTCGTCGTCACGGTGTCTGAGTTCAAGAAAGGCAGACGCTGGGAATCCGTTTCAGTCATCGCGGCCAACGAAGAGATCTCGGATCAAACGGTCGCAGGCAAGCTGTGGACGAATGCGGTGATAGTCGAGTTCGGTGGCCACAACGCCCAGCTCATGCAGAACCTCCGGCTCGTTCTCGAGAGGGAGGCCGAAAGTGGCCTCGGTCCTGGTTCTCATCAGGACCTGCTAACCGCCATGGGCAACCGCAGTGGTCGTGAAGTTTCCGAGAGAGTTCGAAACTTGTGGGAGAAGGTTCACGCACTAGCGATTGAAGCTGGTGTCGAACCGCACAGGGGCAACACGATCAAGTCCACGGGTCCATCGAGTGGGTCCGACGTGGCCGACGCGCGAGAGAGGCGGGGCGCGAGCGCCAACGACGATGCCAGTACAGGAGGGGAGGCCCACTTCGCGCCGCCGATCAGGCTCTCCTTGGAGAGCCCGTATTACTCGGCTCGAGCGGACTGGGACGGGGACACCATCATCGTGAAGGCAGGATCAGCTGCTCGTAAGGCCACGCTTGAGTCGATGCCCGCTGAATCACGATCGATTCGGCGAGACTTGCTGGCCCGAGGGATAATTCGGGAAGTAGCAGGTCGCTATGTCTTCACTCGTGACTGTCGCTTCAGGAGCGTTTCGTCTGCTGCATGTCTGGTCGCGGGACGGACGGCTGGCGGACGCGCCGAATGGAAGGATTCACAGGGACGCAGCATCAACGACTTGCTCGGTGGTCCCAAGTTCAGAAGGAAGGTCTAGACCAGACGCTCGATACTGCGCAACGTGGATCAGCGTGTGTGCGATGCCCTAGCGGGGGCCGCGCCCACCCAGTGCCCAGACCAGCGCGTGCACCGCGAGTAACGGGGCGATGAGCACCACCGCGCCCCAGCCCGTGGTGGCGACGGGCACCCAGTCGTCCCACGACGCGCGCATGGCGGCGAGGAAGTCGCGGCGCTCGGGATCAGTCTGTTCGGGTGCGCAGTGCCCGGGGGCGGCGAGCTCGGGGTCGTCGTGTGAAGAGCCCGCCCACAGCCCTTCAACGTCAGAGCTGTCCGCCGTCAGTGGGAAGTCGGCGGGCCGAGGGGACTGCGAGGCGGAGTGCATGACAGGGGTTCGTCGCGGCTGGCGGGCCGGATGGCCGGTTCGGCCGGGCGAGGAGACGGCGGGTCTCCGGCGGCAGTGGTGCACCTCGTCGTCGTCGCACTTACCCCGTCATCACGGCGATCCCGGAACGTAGGCTGGCGGGGCCCGCACCACATCCGAGGCCGAGGATGCCATGGACAGCATGACGGACAGGTCGGCTCCCGCCGCTGGCGACGGACATCCCACCGAGGACGAGCGCGCCCCCCCACCTCCCACCCGGGCCGCGGCTGCCCAGGCCGGTCCAGGGGGTGGGCTTCGGGATCGCCCGGCGGGAGACTCTCCGACTACTGCACCGGCGGTACGGCACCGCGTTCACCGTGCACCTCCCCATCTACGATCGCGCGGTGGTGATCTCGGACCCCGCGCTCGCCAAGGAGCTGTTCACCGCCCCGCAGGAGTCGCTGACCAACGTCGACCCCAACCTGGGCCGGGTCCTGGGGGAGAACTCGATGTTCGCGCTCGAGGGCACCGACCACCGCCGGCGCCGGAAACTGCTCACCCCGCCACTGCACGGCAGAGGCATCAAGGCCTACGAGGCGATCGTCGAGGAGGAGACCCGTCGCGAGCTCGACTCGTGGGTCGCCGGCCGACCGTTCGCCTCCATGCCCTCGATGACCCGCATCACGCTGGACGTCATCCTCCGGACCGTGTTCGGCGCCCGGGACGACGAGCTCGACACCCTGCGCCGCGTCATCCCGCCCATGGTCGAGGCCGGCTCGGCGGTGGTGATCACCCCGGAGCTGCCGGTACGGCTCGGCACAGTGGGCCCGCGCGCCCGGTTCACCCGATACAAGACGGTGTACGACGAGGCGATCGGCGCCCTCATCACCCGGGGGCGCCGCGACGACCGGCTCGACGAGCGCGACGACATCCTCGCGATGATGCTGCAGAGCACCTACGACGACGGATCGTCCATGACGGATGACGAGATCCGCGACGAGCTCACCGCACTCCTCGTGGCCGGGCACGAGACCACGGCGACGACACTCGCCTGGGCGCTGGAGCGGCTCAGCCGCACCCCCGCGGTGCTACGCGAGCTGGTCGCCGAGGTCGATGCCGGGGGAACCGACTACCGCAGCGCCACGATCCTCGAGGTCCAGCGCAGCCGGCCGGTGATCGATCTCGCCGGACGCAACGTGCAGGTCCCGCAGCTCGACCTGGGCCCGTGGCGGATCCCGCGCGGATACAACGTGCTGGTCGCGATCTCGCTACTGCACGACGACAGCACGCACTTCGCCGAACCCGAACGCTTCGACCCGACCCGCTTCCTCGGCACCACGCCACCGCCGGCGTGGCTGCCGTTAGGCGGCGGGACCCGGCGGTGCATCGGGGCGGCGTTCGCGGCCATGGAAATGGATGTCGTGTTGCGCACCGTGCTGAGCATGTACGAGATCGTCCCCACGACCGAGCCTGACGAGAAATGGCATTCGCGGGGGGTCGCGTTCGCACCCCGTCGCGGCGGGCGGATCACCGTCCGGCGTCGGTGACGCTAGTCGGACGGCACCGGTGACGCGGCGGGGTCGCGGGGCTTGGCCTCCGGGGCCCTCGACTTCTGCCACGGCCACCGGCCCGAGATCTCCAGCTCCAACGACCAACTGAGGAAGGTCCTGATCACGACGATCGCCGCCAGCACCGCCACGCTCTCCAGCGTCGGGGTCACCGCGACCGTCTTGATGATGTCCGCCGCCACCAAGATCTCCAGCCCCAACAGGATCGACCGACCGAGGAACCGGCGGAAGTGCCGATAGGTGTCCGGCTGCCGGCTGAGCAGGCGCCACCCCGCGATGACCGTGGCCGCCACGATGCCGATGACGATCGCCGCCACACCGAGCGCGTCGATCACCTCGCCGACCGCCTCGATGTACTCCTTGGAAGGCACCCTGGACTCCTCTCACCCGGATCCGCACCGGGGCGACCCGGACGGCGTTGTCCGACGAGCCTAGGGGCCTCCCGCCGCGCGCCCGGGCGTTCGCCGATCCCGTAACCAGTTGCACTGAGACGGGTCTTGGGTACGTTTGTGGCCCACCGCCCTGGATTGATCGGCCCACGCAGATCGAACCCGCGCCAACTCGAGGAGGCACCGCACTTGCAGACGCCTACCGCAGAATCGACCACCGGAGCCACGGACCTACGTCCGAACCCGACCCACGACCCCAACGAGCACCTGCGCGACCCCGACAAGGGATACGTCGCACTGCTGGGCTGGGTGCCCAACGCCATCGACGCGCTCGACAAGTTCGACCGCCGCTACGTCGTGGTGGCACCGCCCTGGGCCGAGGAGTACTGCAGTCAGCACCAGATCCCGTACGTCCCGTGGGACTTCGAGCGGCTCAACGACCGGTCCATGGAGATCGCCGAGACGCTGCGGGACATGGGCGTCGACGTGGCGATCCCGCTGTTCGAGGAGACCGTCGAGTGGGCGGGCGCCATCAACTCGATGCTGCTCGACAACCCCACCCTGTACGGGCAGTCGCTGCTGCTGCGGGACAAGGCGCTGATGAAGCGGCGCGCCCAGCTGGGCGGCATCCGGGTGGGCATCTTCGAGGAAGCGCACGAGCGGGACGACGTGATCCGGTTCCTCAAGCGCGTCAACCAGACCCTGCTCAAGCTCGACGGCGACCCCAACGACCCGATCCACCTCAAGGCCTTCGACAAGGCCGGGTGCCTCGGCCACCGCGTCATCCGTACTCCGGACGAGGTCGACACGATCCCCGACGAGGAGTTCCCCGTCCTCATGGAGTCCCACCTCGACGGCTGGGAGTTCGCCGTGGAGGCCTGGGTCCACAACGGGAAGATCGTGTTCCTCAACATCTCCGAGTACGTCACGCTCGGCTACTCGGTGTTCGTGCCGGCCTCGCCAGAGCTGGAGAAGTACCGCCCGGAGATCACCCGGCAGATCGAGAAGCTCATCAAGACCTTCGACATCAAGTTCGGGTTCGTCCACCCCGAGTACTTCGTCACCAGCGACGGCGAGATGTACTTCGGCGAGGTCGCCTACCGGCCGCCGGGGTTCAAGGTCTTCGAACTGCTCGAGCGGACCTACGGGTTCAACGCCTACCAGGGCCTGGTGCTGGCGTTCGACCCTAAGACCACCGAGGAGGAGATCGCCGCGTTCTTCCCGCGCGAGGTCGTCGACGCGAAGGGGCACGCCGGGTGCTTCGGCGTCTACCCGCGGCGCCGTGTCGTGTCCACGCTCGAGATCCCGGAGGCGACCGAGGACCACGAGTACTTCGAATCCCACGAGCTCACCGCCCCGCTCGAGGAGACGGTCACCAAGCGCACCGCCTTCGGCACCCACTGGGGCCTGGTCTACTTCTTCGGCGACGACGCCTACGAGATGCGATCGGTCCTGCGCGCCCAGGAGGACCTCGACTTCTACGTGTGACGGCTCTGCCGGTACCGGCCCGCGGGTACGGTACGGGCTGGTGGGCGTGGACTGACGCGGGACGGACCTGCGCGGTCTGGAACGAGGCGCGGTGGGAGACGGAGAGTGGACTGAAGTGGGAAACGACGAACCCGGTACGACGCGGGTACTGGACAAGCGCGTCGCCTCCCTGACCGACGCGACCCGGGCGCTCGCCGAGGCGGGTGACGTGACCAAGGCGTCCCGTCTGCGGCGCGTCCTGGACGGGGCGCGGCTGGTGCTGCTGCAGGACGGCGGTCCCGCCGCCGTGCAGGAGATGGCCGCCGACCTCGAGGCCGCGGGGATCTTCGAGGGCACCGACTGGGACTCGCCCGCGGCCCTCATCCCGGCCCTGAGCGCCGGTACCCTTCGCAGCTCCGATGCGGACAAGGTGGTCACCGAGATCGTCAGCGACCTGCGGCTGGTCGCCGTGGCGCAGGGGCAGTACACCCACCCCGAGGTGACGGCCGAGCAGGCGCGGCAGCATCTCACCGAGGTGCTCGCCAACAACACGTCCCTGCTGTTCGGCGTGGCCACCGAGGCCGAGCGCACGCAACAGGGCCGGATGGCGACCGTCACCCGCACGGCCTTGGCGCACATCGCCTCGGAGATCGGCCTGGACGGTGTGCTCGATCAACTGGTCGAGGAGATCTGGCGCATCCTGCGCCAACGCCCCATCCAGGTGGACCAGGTCAAGCAGACCATCACCCAGATCGCGATCGCGCGCCAGGACCCGGGGGTCGACACCGGCGGCGGCGTGGGCATCGATCGGCTCATCAGCAGCATCTACGGCACCACAGAGGCCAGCCGCGAGGACCCCGGCGTGGACGTCTACCTCTCCCGACTGGAGTCCATGGACGAGGGGACCCTGCAGTACGAGGCGGCCGGGTTCGCGCGGTCAATGCACGACACCGGCCTGGTGTCGCCGTACCACCCGGTGCTCGTGCGGTTCCTGCGGGAGAAGGGCAGCTTCCTGCTGAGCGAGGCGCTCGGGCTGTCCAGCACGGGCCGGGAGAGCCTGCTGTGCTTCCACGGTCTGGTCGACGCCCTGATCGACGCGGCCGTGCACCCCGAGACCGCGCAGTCCGTCTACGGGCTGGCGCTGCTGCTCGAGCGGGGGATCCTCTTCCAACCGCCCGCCGCCCCCGCGCTGTGGCGGCTGCTGGCACTGCCGCTGTCCGGCTACGCGGCCGAGCGGCTCGCCCTCTCGTGCGGCCCCGCCCACGAGGTGCGCGTCTGGCTTCTCGCCGGGACGCTGTCGATGCTCGGTCAGCCGCTGGGCGTGGGGCAGGGCGACAACCCCACCTGCCAGTCCGCCCGGGCGCTGTCGATGTGGGCGTACAACGACCCCGACTACCTGCTGCAGATCATCGCGTGGGCGGCGCGCGACAACGAGGTGGTCATGCACTTCGAGGGCCGGCCGATCTCCTCCCGCGAACTCGACGCGGGCCTGGCCACCACGCTGCCGGTGGACCTCGACCCCGTGTCGCTGCTCGTGGTGCCGCACCTGGATCGGATCTACGCCGAGATGGGCCGTCTGTGCTCGGACCGTCCGGGTGACCCCCACCGGTGGGTCAACCCCGAGTTCCACGGCTGGTGGTCGGCCCGCGGCTTCAGCATCAACGTGGACGTCGAGTCCGGCAGGCTGACCGGGCTCGAGGACTTCCTGCGGCACTTCTACGGCAGCTACCACCCGTTCCACAACGGCAACCAGCCGCTCATCCACCCGCAGCCCGCCGGCGTCGCCGTCACCGATTCCTCCGCGCGGTTCGTCGGGTGGCACGCCATCACCATCCTGCGGGTCGCGCTGGACCCGGACGAGACCATGCGCGTCTACTTCTTCAACCCCAACAACGACAGCGGGCAGGACTGGGGCAACGGCGTGGTGGTGAGCACCGCCGGCAACGGCGAGCGGTTCGGCGAGTCGTCGCTGCCCTTCGAGGAGTTCGCCTCCCGGCTGTACATCTTCCACTTCGACGCCCTCGAGCCCGGCGAGACCGAGACAGTCTCCGCGGAGGAGATCGCCCGTGTGACCGGGCTGATCCACGGCAGTTGGGGCGCCGACCGGCTACCGGAGCTCTAAGGGCTGCCGCGGCCCGGCCCGGCTCGGCTCGGCTGATCCGGCTTACGCGCCGAGAGCGGCGTAAGGCGTCCCGACGCCGGGGTGCCGAGTGGATGCGCTGCGGGAATGGTCCAATCCGCGCGCACAACTGCCGACAAGGTGTGCAAAGAGGACGCACAAGCCTGAGAGGGATGGGCGTGAGGGGGAGCATGCGCGCGAGCGTGGAGTGGATGGAGCGGCACCAGGTGTCGCTCTACCTGGCGGGTCTCGTCCTGGGCGGGGTCGTCGGGGTGCTCGCGCCGGCGGTGGCCGGCCCGGCGGAGCTCGCGATCCAGCCCGTGCTCGCGCTGCTGTTGTACGCGACTTTCCTCGGCATCCCGTTCGCGCGCGTCGGCCGGTCCCTCCGCGACTGGCGCTTCCTCGGCACGATCCTCGCGGTCAACTTCGTGGCGGTCCCGCCGATCGTCTGGCTGCTCACGCGGATCGTCGCCCACGACCAAGTCCTTCTGGTGGGCGTGCTGTTCGTCCTGCTGACCCCGTGCATCGACTACGTCCTCGTCTTTGCCGGCCTCGCCGGCGCTGACGTCCACCGACTCCTGGCCGCGACCCCGCTGCTCATGGCCGCCCAGGTGGCGCTGCTGCCGCTGTACCTGTGGCTGTTCGTCGGATCCGAATTCGTCGCGGCGGTGGAGCTCGAGCCATTCGTCGAGGCGTTCGTGCTGCTCATCGCGCTGCCTCTCGCGGCCGCGGCGCTGACGCAGTTCGTCGCCGGCCGCGGTGAGCCCACCCGGGCCGCCCGGGCCGCCCGGGCCGCCCGGGCCAACCGAGTCGGTCGGGCGGTGGCGCAGGGCGCGGCCGCGGCGATGGTCCCGCTCATGGTCGCCACGCTCGCGCTCGTGGTCGCCTCCCAGATCAGCGCGGTCAGCGAGCGGCTCGGCGGACTGGTGCAGGTGGTCCCGGTGTACGTGGCGTTCGTCATGGTCATGGTGCCGGTGGGCATGGCGGCCGGGCGGCTGGCGGGCCTCGATGTGCCGGGCAGGCGGGCGATCGCGTTCAGTGGCGCGACCCGAAATTCCCTGGTCGTCCTCCCGCTGGTCCTGGCACTGCCCGCGGCGTTCGATCTGGCAGCCCTCGTCGTCGTCACCCAGACCCTCGTCGAGCTCGTCGCCATGGTCGTCCTCGTCCGGCTCGTCCCGCGACTCATCCCCGAGGTAACGCCGGTCACTTGACGGGCGTCGGGCGCGTGGTTCCGGTAGCTTCATAGGGTTCCCGTGCGCGACTCCGCCGGCGCCGGATTCTGCTCTCTGCTCACACCGCAATCCCAGAGGACGACCGTGACGTCTGAAGTCTCCGCCACCCCCCATGCCGCAGAGGCGGCCCAGGCCCCGCAGGGCTCCCCGCCGATGCCCGCCGCCACCGTGCGGCTCATCGCCCTGCTCGTCGGCGCCGCGTTCGTGGTGATCCTCAACGAGACCATCATGTCCGTGGCACTGCCCGAGCTCATGGGCGAGTTCGCGGTCACCGCCGCCACCGCGCAGTGGCTGACCACCGCGTTCATGCTCACGATGGCCGTGGTCATCCCGTTCACCGGGTGGCTGCTCGTGCGCCTGCCGCTGCGGTCCGTGTTCGTCATCGCGATGAGCACGTTCACCGCCGGCACCCTGCTGGCGTCGCTGGCCATGGTGTTCCCCATGCTCGTCGCCGGCCGGGTCGTCCAGGCGGTCGGCACCGCCATCATGATCCCGCTGCTCATGACCACCGTGCTCAACGTGGTGCCCGCCGACCGTCGCGGCCGCACCATGGGCGTCATCTCCATCGTGATCGCCGTCGCCCCGGCCATCGGCCCCACCGTGGGTGGCCTGGTGCTCGACGTGCTCAGCTGGCGCTGGATGTTCTGGTCGGTGCTGCCCATCGGTGTGCTGGCACTCGTGGCCGGAGCGGTGCTGATCCGCAACGTCACCGAGCCCCGGCGCATCCCGCTCGACATCCTCTCCGGCGTCCTCTCGGCGATCGGGTTCGCCGGCCTCATCTTCGGCCTCAGCTCGATCGGCGAGGCCGCCAGCGACAACGCCCTCATCTCGCCGTGGATCCCCGTGGCGATCGGCGTGGTCGCCCTGGCCGTGTTCGTCTGGCGCCAGCTCTCGCTCAAGGATTACGCGCTGCTCGACGTGCGGGCGTTCGCGTTCCCGACCTTCACAGTGAGCCTGGCCCTCATGCTCATCTCGATGATGTCGCTGTTCGGCACCCTCATCCTGCTGCCGCTCTACATGCAGCAGGTCGTGGGCACCAGCACCCTGAACTCCGGGCTGGCGCTGCTGCCCGGCGGCCTGATCATGGGCGTGCTCGGCTGGTTCGTCGGCCGCGCGTTCGACCGGATCGGCCCCCGGCCGCTCATCATCCCCGGCTCCGTGCTCGCGTCCGCCGGCCTGTGGGGGATGTACACGTTCTTCTCCGCGGACAGCTCCCTGGTCACGGTCGTCGTCTGGCACATCGTGCTCAGCGTGGGCCTGGCGTTCCTCTTCTCGCCGCTCATGACCTCCGCGCTCGGCTCCCTGCCGCCGCACCTGTACTCGCACGGCTCGGCGCTGCTCAACACCCTGCAGCAGGTCGCCGCCGCCGCGGGCACGGCGCTGTTCATCACCGTCATGACGCTGGGCATCGTCTCCGGCGCCGAGTCAGGCCTGGGCGACGTCGCCGCGCAGATGACCGGCGTCCACAACGCGTTGCTGCTGGGCGCGTGCATCTCGCTCATCACCGTGGTCGGCGTGTGGTTCGTCCGCAACAGCGCGCAGACCGAGGGGCCGGCCTCGGCGCCGAAGGCCGAAGGGTCCGAGAACGCCACGGCGCAGGAGACCGCCTCGGCGTAACCGGCCGAACGCCCGCCGCAGTGACCCACGCCATACCCTGGATGGCGTGAAGGTTGATCTGACGGTCCTGGCCATCCCGGCGTTCGTCGGGGCGATGGCGGCCGAATACGCGTGGCAGAAGCGCAACCCGGCCGTCGGGGAGCGGGCGGGGGACTACGAGTTCGCCGACACCATGGCGAGCCTCTCGATGGGCGTGGGAAGTCTGCTCGCCCCCTACATCTCCGCCACGGTGCTCTCGCCGCTCACCCCGCGGACAGGCCGATTCGCGAAAGGCGTGATGGGCCTGTCCCTCGGGGCGGCGGCCGTGGCCACCGCCGGAGACGTTCTCCGACGCCATCGCGGGTCGGGTCTGGGTGAGGCGGGGTCGTTGTCGTCGTCCTCCGGCCCCGGTCCCGACGCAGACGGTGACACCGGCGCGGCGGTCCCGCCCGCCCTGCGTCGGATCACCGGCGGCTCGGCGGTCACCGCGGTGGCCTCCACCGTGGTGATGGTCTCCACGCTGTGGAGCGCGCAGACCGCGAGTTCGCGGCTCTTCCGGACGTCCCCGCTTGACCTGGGGTCCGGGCCGCTGGCGTACGCGGTAGGGATCCTCGGTTGGGACCTCATCTACTACTGCAACCACCGCCTCGCCCACGAATCGCGTTGGCTCTGGGCCATGCACGTCGTGCATCACTCGAGCGAGCGCTACAACCTGTCGACGGCGCTGCGCCAGCCCGTCGCCGAGGCGCTGACGATCTACGTGCCGTACGGGTTGCTCTCGCTGCTCGGGGTGCGGCCGGCGATCGTCATGGACGCCCGCGCGATCAACCTCATCTACCAGTTCTGGGTCCACACCGAGGCGGTGCGGTCGATCGGGCCGCTGGAGAAAGTGCTCAACTCGCCCTCGCACCACCGCGTGCACCACGGCAGCAACCGGCGGTACCTCGACCGCAACCACGGCAGCATCCTGATCATCTGGGACCGGCTGTTCGGTACCTACGAACCCGAGCGCGAGGACGTGGTCTACGGGCTGACCACCAACATCGACACGTTCAACCCGCTACGGATCGCCACGCATGAATGGGTCGCGATCGGGCGCGACATCTTCCGCGCGCAGACCTGGCGCGACCGCGCGGGGTACCTGGTGCGCGGGCCGGGGTGGGCCGGGGCGCGGAGGGCGTAGGGCCCGGTGCAACGCGGACTCAGACGAGTCGGCGACCGACCATCCCGGCGGCATCGTCGAGCACAGCCCGGAACAGGGCGTCGTCGCGCAGTTCGAACCACCCCAGCGCCGCCCCGAACATCAGCGTCATCGCCTGCTCGGCCACCAGCACCACGTCGGCGTCCCACCGCAGGCCCGCACGCTCGGCCAGGCTGCTGAGCAGGGTCACGATGATCCGTCGGTACTCCTGGTGGGACTGCGCGGCGAGAGCCCGCAGCTGCTCGTCGCGGGCCGCCATCAGAGACAACTCGAAGTAGGCGATCTCGGTCATCGGATCGGCGAGGACGGAATCCGCGTAGGCCGCGAAGAGTTCGGCCACGGCGGCGGTCACGTCGTCGGGTCCGTGTACCGGCCGGTCCTGCTGCGTCTGGACCAGGTCCGACAGGTGCGTCAGGTCCACACGCAGCACCGAACGCATCAGCTCGTCCTTGAACGCGTAGTGGACGGACCCGTGGGGCACCCCGGCCTCCTTCGCCAGGGCTCGAGTCGTGAGCGCCCACGCCCCGTCCCGCGCCATCACCGTCACCGCGGTCTCGGTGAGTTCCCGGCGGCGCTGTTCGATCGGGACCTGTGCTCGGCGAGAGTCAGCCACGGTTCACCTCCGACGTGGCGGAGTCCGCACGCGCGGCTGGTGGCATGTACGGCAGGTTCGCCTCCTGCGCGCCCGCAGCTGCGGTGGCCGCGGCGTCGTGCGCCTCTACCGGCGCCGCCCCGGCTGCTCCGGCTGCTCCGACCGCTCCGGCCGCTCGCGACTCCGAACGCAGGCCGCGCCAGGCCAGCACCAAGGTGATCGCCGCCGTCCCGATGCCGATCGCGGCCACGAGGTCCATGCCCGCCAGGAAGGCGGAATCGGCGATCTCCAGCAGACGAGCGCCGCCGCCGGGCAACGTTTCCGCGATCTCGTGGGCGCCAGCCAGGGTCTGGGAGGCGGCGTTCGCGGAGTCGGCATCCATGCCGGGCAGGGTAGCGGTCTCGACCACGCGGCTCGAGTACACGGCCATCCCCGCGGTGCCGAGCACGGCGGTGCCCATCGCGCCGCCGAACTCGTAGCCGGTCTCGGAGATCGCCGCGGCGGCGCCGGCGCGGTCACTCGGGGCGGCAGTGAGGATGACGTCGTTCGTGAGGGTCTCGGCGAGGCCCACGCCGATGCCGAACAGGGCCGACAGGAGCGTGAAGAGGAGCATCGTCTCGGCGGTGTCCAACCGGGTGCCGATGACGAACCCGACGATCACGAGGGACAGACCCGTCATGATCACGGTGCGCACCGAGACCGTCCGCGCCAGGACCGGGGCCAGAAGGGTTCCGACGACGGCGGCCACCGCGAGCGGCAGCATCCACAGACCGGCCTCGGCCGAGCCCATGCCGCGCACGAGCATGAGGTACTGCGGGAGGAAGAACATCAGCCCCATGAACGCGAACACCGAGATCACGTTGATCGACACCGCCGAGGAGAACGCGAAGTTCCCGAACAGGGACACGTCGATCATGGGGTTCTCGCGGCGGCGCTGACGGGACACGAACCAGACCAGCGCGGCAGCACCCAGAACGAAGGCGACGAGCACCGCCCCGTCGATTCCCTTCACGCCGGTCTTGAGGGCGTAGACCAGGGAGATCATTCCCGCGATCGAGAGTATGACGGAGGTCGGGTCGAACGGGCCCGGGTTGGGGTCCTTCGCCTCGGGGAGCAGGAACGGGGCGGTGAGGAGGAACAGTGCGATGACCGGGACGTTCAGGAGGAAGACCGAGCCCCACCAGAAGTTCTCCAGCAGCAGCCCGCCGACCACGGGGCCCAGTGCGGCGCCGCCGGAGAACGCGGTGGCCCACACGGCGATGGCGGTGCGTCGCTCGGTGCGGTCCGGGAAGATCGCGCGGATCAGGCCGAGGGTGGAGGGCATGAGGGTCGCACCGCCGATGCCGAGGAGCGCACGGCCGAGGATCAGCATCTCCGGACTGGTGGAGAACGCGGCCACGAGGGAGGCGACGCCGAACAGGGGTGCGCCGATCATGAGGATCCGTTTGCGGCCGATCCGGTCCCCGAGCGAGCCCGTGAAGATCAGCAGGCCCGCGAGCAGGAACGAGTAGAGGTCGATGATCCACAGCAGTTGGTTCGACGTCGGCTGCAGGTCTGCGGACAGCGCGGGCACGGCGATGCCGAGCACGGACATGTCGATCGAGATCAGTAGAACGGGAAGGACGAGGACGAGCAGGGCCGTCCAGCGGCGTGCGGGGGACACGGGTGCCTCTCCAGGGCGGTCGGACTGCGGGCGGTGTGCACGCAGCGATGCCGGGGAGATCCGCACCCGGCGAAGACCATCCTGACACGGGGTTGGCCACCTGGCCAACCCTTCTTGGCCAGGTGGCCAGAACCGTGGGGAGTGCCACCGTCGGGAACGCTCGCGGTTCGCGCACTTGGGTCATTCCGCTGCCGTCCGCGAGGGTGCTTCCTAGGGTTCACCCATGAGCGGACGCGCGCGAGGGGCAGGACATCCGACGATCATCCGGAGGGCGCTTCGACTGCTCCTGGCGCTCGTCCTCGCCGTGGCGGTGGCCCCGCAGCTGCAGCCGAGCGCAGCGGCCCAGCCTGGTGGGCGACCGGCCGCACCGGGCTCCGGCTTCCACTGGGGCGTCGCCACGTCGGGCTTCCAGGTGGAGGGCTCGAACCCGGACTCCAACTGGAAGCGGTATGTCGACGCGACCGCGCCGACGGGTCAGGCCGACCCGGTGGGTGAGGCGGTGGACTTCTGGAACCGCTATGAGGAGGACATCGCCAACGCCGCGGCGATGGGCGTGAACACCTTCCGGCTGAGCGTGGAGTGGGCGCGGATCGAGCCCGCGCCGGGGGAGTACGACGACGAGGTCCTCAGACACTACGACCGAATCATCGACTCGGTCCGCCGACATGGCATGACCCCCATGATCACGATGGTGCACTTCGTCTACCCCGGGTGGCTGGCCGACCGGGGCGGAATGCTCGCGGACAACGCGGTGGAGTCGTTCGGCCGCTTCGCCGACCTCATCACCGACCGGTGGGCCGGCGACGGCACTATGTGGGTGACATTCAACGAACCCCTGGTGTTCTTCAAGCACGAGATGACCATCGGCCGGGTGGCCTTCACCGACTTCTCCCGTTTCCTCGACGCCATCGAGGCCGCCCACCGGCTCGGCTACGCGGCCGCCCACCGGTCCGACCCGGCCGCGATGGTCACCATGAACGAGGCCTACCTGCCGCTGGCCACAGAGTTCACCGACACGCTGATCGGGGACCGGGTGGCCGACGTCGTGGACTACGTGGGCATCGACTACTACTACGGCGTCGCGCTGAATAACCTCACCGCCATCAACGCGGCGTGGGACGACTTCGCGGCCGTGCGACCGCAGCCGGAGGGTATCTACGAGGCGGTCACGCACTACGCGCACGCCTACCCGGGCAAGCCGATCTACATCGTGGAGAACGGGATGCCGACTCTCAACGGTGGGCGCGCCGACGGGATCGAGCGGGGCGACTTCCTGCGCGACACGGTCTTCTGGCTGCAGCGGGCCGTGGCGGACGGGTACCCCGTGATCGGTTACAACCACTGGTCACTGGTCGACAACTACGAATGGGGCGACTACTCGGCGCGGTTCGGGCTGTACCGGGTGGACGTGCTCACCGACCCGACGCTGACACGCCAACCCACGTCGGGCGTCGACGCCTACCGCGAGATCATCGCGGGCGGGGGAGTGCCCGACGGATACCGTCCGGTGCTGCCGTCTGCGTGGTGTTCGCTGGCCACGATCCCGGACAGCTGCATCGGGCCGGTGCCGGCAGAAGGGCCCTTGACGACGCTGGCAGGGCGATAACAGGATCGACCTCACACGCGATTTCCCTAGTGGACCCGCCCGTTGACGACGAGAGGACCGATGAGATGTTTCCCGCCGGCTCGATCGAGAATCCGCTGCGTTTTCTGTTCGGCCCCGGGCCGGATGAGCCCGCGTGCCTCGCTCTCACACCGGAGTGCATGGGCCTGATCCCGTATCTGGCCTCCCGGTTCGGTATCCCCAGCTAGGGCTCACGCACGCACGGGTCCTTGCCGGTCGGGGCGAGCGATCTCGGCAGCCACCCGCTTCCCCGACTCGACCGCACCGTCCATGTATCCGGCCCACTCGGTGGCGGTCTCCGTCCCGGCCCAGTGCAGTGGACCGACGGGGCGGCGGAGGTGCTCGCCGAAGCGGGTCAGGGTACCGGGCGTGGCGAACGCTCCGTAGCAGCCGCGGCTGTACTCCTCCCCGGCCCAGTCGTGGTCGATGACGGCGAGAGGGTCTCGGGCGCGAGGTCCGTAGTAGCCGGCCAGGTCCTCGAGCACCAGTGCGTGGCGGTCCTCGGCAGTCATCCGCGCGCCGGCATCCGCGTGGCGGCCCTCGAGGAATCCGACCAGGACCCCGGGTCCGCCCTCGTGAGGGGTGTTGTCGAAGACGGTGCCCAGCGGTCGCGACGTGCTGTTGGCCTGGCCGCTCCAGCCGTCGGTGCGCCAGAACGGCTCCGGGTAGACCACATTGATCTTGATGACCCGGCCCATCGGCATGCGCTGGACCAACTGATCCCGATCGCCGGGCACGCCGGGGGAGTAGCTGATCCTCGAGGCCAGCGGCGGGGGGACCGCGATCACCACGTGGCGGGCGCTGACCACGCCGCGGTGGCTGCGTACGTGGGCTCCCGCGTCGCTCCACTCGATCCCGATGACCGGGCTGTCCAGGACCACCCGCTCGCCGAGTTCGCGAGCGACCGCCAGTGCGATGGCCTGCGCCCCGCCCACGACCCGGTCCTGCTGGGCACCGCCGGCGGTGTCGATCAGGGCGTCGAGCCCACCGGCGGCGCCGATGTAGAACCCCGCCCACAGCGCGGAGAGGTCTTCGGGGCCGGCCGCGAACACGGCCTCGGTGACCGAACGGAAGTAGGCCCGACCGCGGCGGGTCCAAGCAGCGCGCCGGAGCCAGGTCTCGAACGTCTGACTGTCTAGTCGCTCGGCATCGGCCGCGCGCCACGGCTCGTCCGGCGGGATGGCGGCGGCCATGCGATCGAGCCGCGACCGGGCCCGGACGATGTCGGCCAGCGTACGGGGATCGATGTGGGGGATCGCGCCGGTGTACTCGGACCGGGTCCCGCCGAGCTCGGCGATGTGCCGGCCGGCGGTGTGCGTCGGAAAGGTCTCCAGGCCCAGCTCCCGGATCAGTTCGTGGATCCGGTGCTGGGTGGGGCCCACCCATTGCCCGCCGACGTCGATGGGGCTCCCGTCGGGCAGGTCGGCGTTGAGCAGGCGCCCGCCCACGCGGTCCCGGGCCTCGAGCACGAGAACCTCGAGACCGGCCCGGGTGAGTTCCCGGGCCGCGACCAGCCCCGCGATTCCGGCGCCCACCACCACGATGTCCACCGATTGCTCCATGCCAGGCCTCCCGTCACGTCGATGTGTATCAGGCGCGGGAGGTCGACGGCGACGGATCGGGATACCTGCACCCTGGCAATGCGAAACTCACCTGTCGGATTGCGCCTGATCTACGGGGTCCCCCTAGGTGAGTCGCAATCCGACAGGTGAGTCGGGTGGGCGGCTGGGATTACCTGCTGAACATCTTGGCGAAGAAGCCGTCCTTGACGGCGGGGACGTCCGACTCGTGGCCCGGGCAGCGGTCGGCCTTGGGTACACCGGCCATCACCTGGTCGACGTGCATTCCGCATCCGGCCCAGGTGGTCTTGCCGCACTTCTTGCAGGTGGCGGGACGGCACATGATGAGACTCCTCAGGGGGTGGGGTTGTCGTCGGCGTGAATCGCGCCGACCGCCGGCCGATGATCCGACTGGCTGATGCCCCGAGATTACATACCCCTAGGGGTATCGGTCAACCCTGCCGGTTCGGCACGCCCTGCACCTGCGGCGTGGGCGGGGTGGTCGACCTCGTCGTCGTCGTTTCCCTCGGAGCCCACCCCGCTGGCGTCCGGCCCGGCTCACCAGTCGCTGCGGGTCAGGCCGTCGCCCCATTCCCGCGCACGTTCCAGCTCGCCGGGCAGGAGCGGGCCCTCGTAGCCGTCCACCTAGAAGGTCTCGGGATCCGTCACCGGGTGGCAGCCGAGCTTGCGCAGCTTCTTTGCGGCCTTCTTGCCTGCATGGCCGGGGAGGTCGGGATGGCGGACGTGGGTGTCGAAGGTGGCCACCGCGAGGGAGGCGGGTCCGGCGGCGTCGAGCCACTCGCGCACTCCCGACGGGATCAGCTCGCCGCCGCGGGCGTGGGCGTCCTCGCGGGTGCCGTCGCGGGGTAGCCCGAACGCGTGGGTCGGCGCGCCCACCACGAGGAGGTCCACCCTGAGTTCGGCGAGCGGCGGCGCCTCGTGTGCGGCCACCACCTCGGCGGTCAGGTGAGGGGACAGGCCGTCGCTGATCGCCTCGGCGACGAGCCTGGTGTTCCCCCACGCGGATTCGTACACGACGAGTGCGTTCATGGCCGGCCCTTTCCGCAGGTCCTGCCCTCAGTCTGCGCCTCCGGACCGCCCCGCACAACGGCTCGTCAGCATCCGCTCATTGACAAGCGCCCCGTCTGATGTCACTGTATTAAGCACCTAATACAGTGACACGGAAGCGGGGCGGCGATGCAGTTCGACAACTCGTCCCCGATCTGGGTGCAGCTCGTCGGGGAGTTCTCGCGGCGCATCGTGACCGGGGAGTGGGCGGCCGGGGAGAAGATGCCCGGCGTCCGGGAGTTGGCGGCCGATCTCGGCGTCAACCCCAACACCGCCCAACGCGCGCTCGCCGAGCTCGAACGGCTCGAACTGTGCCGGTCCGAGCGGGCCACCGGGCGGTTCGTGACGCACGACGAGGAACGGATCGACGAGGTCCGCGCCGATCTCGCGACCGATGCCGCCGACGCCTTCATCCGGCGCGTCCGCGGCCTGGGAATGGCGCACGCCAAAGCCCGAACGCTGCTCGATCACAGATGGGACACCCATGAACACGCCACTACCGATGAGCACGACGGAGGTGCCTGACATGAGCGCCACCGACCACGCCGCCACCGCGAGCCCTGCCACTACACTCGTCGAGGCCACTGGTCTCCGCATGACGTACGGCGCCACCACCGCCCTCGACGGCCTGGACATGACCCTGACCCCGGGGCAGATCGTGGGCCTGCTGGGCGAGAACGGCTGCGGGAAGACCACGCTGCTCAAGATCCTCGCCGGCGCCCTGGCCGGGTACTCCGGCGACGTGCGGATCGCCGGTCACGTCCCCGGCCCGGAATCCAAGGCCCTCGTGTCCTACCTGCCCGACACGAGCTTCCTCCCCGACGCCGCGCGGGTGAGCTACTGCCTCGAGCTGTACACGGACTTCTTCGCCGATTTCCAGCCCGAGAAGGCGCGCGACCTCATCGGCTTCTTCGGCCTGAGCGAGTCCGCGCGGCTCAAGCAGATGTCCAAGGGCATGCGCGAGAAGGTCCAGATCGCACTGGCCATGTCCCGCGACGCGCGCGTGTTCCTCCTCGACGAGCCCATCTCGGGCGTCGACCCGGCCGCGCGTCAGGTGATCCTCGACGGGATCGTACGCAACCTCTCCGAGGACTCGCTCCTGCTCATCACCACCCACCTCGTCCACGACCTCGAGCCGATCCTCGACGCCGCCGTCATGATGCGCCACGGCCGCGTCCTGCTCTCCGGCGACGCCGACGACCTCCGCGGCAGCCGCGGCGCCAGCCTCGATCAGATCTTCAGGGAGACCTACCGATGAGAGCGACGACGACAACACTCCTCAAGCACGAGTGGCTGCGCACGCGCGGTCCGCTCGCGACCCTCTTCGGGTTGATCGCGCTGGTCGGCGTGCTGGGCAGCCTGCTCGGTGCCTCGGGATGGCCGCTCCTGTCCGAGCTCGGGCTGGCCGCGGGCATGCTCGCCGCGGTCGTGGCGGTCCCGGCCGTCCAGTTGGCCCTCGCCGCCGACTACTGGCGCTCCGGTTACGGCCGGACGGGCTACTTCACGCACTCGATCCCGGTCCGCGGAGCCCGCATCTTCCGGGCCAAGCTGGCGTGGGCGATGCTCGCCTCGCTGGCGGCGATCGTCCTGACCGTCGTGCTCGCGCTGCTCGCGTGGTGGGCGAACTCGCAGCGGTCCGGGGGCACCGCGCCGTCGTGGTCGACGCTGACCGAGGCGTGGTCCACGGTCACCGCCGTGACCCCGGGGTGGATGATCGCCGCCGGGTTGGCACTGGTGCTGGCCTGGTTCCTCGTCTGGCCGGTGTACTACTACTTCGCCGTCTCGGTGGGGCACGAGCGGCGACTGGCCGGACTCGGTGCCGGCGGGCCCGTGGTGGTGTTCGTCGCGGTCTACATCGCCAGCCAGGCCCTTGCCCTGCTCGGCATGCTCGTAATCCCGTTCGGGGTGGGGGAGGCAGAGGGCGAGACCCTGGGCCTCGTCCGGTTCGACCTTGTCGGCGAGCTCGCCGCGGGGCGCACGGCCAGCGAGGTCATGCCGGTCGGGTTCGTGGTCTCCCTGGTCGCGGTGGCGGCGTTCTGCCTCTGGCGCACCGCGCGATCGTGGAACCACAAGGTGGCGCTGGGGTAGTGGACCCTGCGCGGGGCCGACCCCGGTCTGGATGAGGATTTCTTTGGCGGGCGGCGCGCGGTGGAGTAGTGTTCACATCCTCACCGCGCGTCGTCCGTTGGCCGCCGCGGGCCCCTCACCTCCCTCGAAAGACCGCGAGCATGCCGATCGTCCTGCCCTCCATGGCCCGTCCGACCCTGACCGAGCCCACCTACCTCACGCCTCCCGTCTGGAAGCCGGTCCTCGCCTGGGCCGGCCTGGTCATGGGTGGACTCATGGTGGTGGGGGCGCTCGGAACGCTCGGCAGCGGCGTTCTCGAGTCGGTGGCGATGGCGCTCATCGGTCTGGCCATGGCCGTGGCGGGCGGGTGGTGGGTCTTCTGCGAGCGTGAGGACCGCACCCACGCCGAGGAGGACTTCCAACTCGACCGGCAGGCCGCTCTCGCCGCGCAGTCGATGTCCGGCTTCGTCGCCCCGGACGCGCTGAGCCCGCTGACCTGGAACACCCCGTTGAGCCCGTTCACCCGTCGCTGGCCGGTGGTCGGCTCCGTCTCGGTGGCCATGTTCATCGTCGGGGCGGTACTGATGCCCACCCCCGCGCCCTCGCCGACCCCGGCCTCGAGCCCGGTGGCCGCGACCAGCACCGTCACCACCACGGCCCGGGCCGCAGCGCCGACGACCACCGTGACGCAAGCCCCCACGAGTTCACCGGCCTCGGCGACCTCGGTCACGCCAGTCGCCGTCGAGTCGGAGTCCGCGCCCCGGCAGCCCGTGGCCCCCGAGCCCACGTATGCGCCCGCCCCGGTCCAGACGTACGCCCCGCCGCAGACCTACGCGCCCGCCCCGGTCGCCGAGCCGGTTCCGCAGGCGGCGTACTACCCCAACTGTTCGGCGGCCCGGGCCGCCGGCGTCGCGCCGCTGTACCGCGGGCAGCCGGGGTACGCCTCGAAACTGGACCGCGACGACGACGGTGTCGCCTGCGAATGATCCGCGCCGCCGGGGACCGCAGGATCGCTCGGCGCTGAAAACCTCGTCGTCGTCGTTCCCGTGAGTCGTTCCGGGCCGGGCGAACGGATCGGGCAAGATGTGTATCGGCGCCGGGAACACACAGGTGAGCCCGCGCGTTGCACATGTACGAGTGATTCGTCGGTGACCCGGCGGGGACTCTCGACCAACGACCTTCCCCGACAATTCCGAAGGGACCTCGATGCGCACCAGCAGCAACCCGGTCTTCAGTTCACTGTCCACGGACAGTGCCCGCGGCGCCACCCACCTCGGTGGTGCCGGCCGTGGCGCCTTCCAGCAGGGCCAGTACGGCCAGCAGGGCTTCGGTGCCCAGGCCGGTTACGGTGCTCCGCAGGCGCACCCGCAGTTCGCCGCCGACACGCGGCCCATGACGATCGATGATGTGGTCGCGAAGACCGGCACGACCCTCGGCCTGCTCGCCATCGTCGGCACGATCTCCTTCTACCTGATCACGATGAACCCGGGGCTGCTGTTCCCGTTCATCCTGGTCGGCGGCATCGGCGGCCTGATCACCGTTCTGATCGCCACCTTCGCGCGCAAGATGGACTCCGCGCCCGTCACCCTGACCTACGGCGCCCTCGAGGGGCTGTTCGTCGGCGCGGCGACGTACCTGTTCACCATCGACCTGCAGGGGACCGGCGGCGTCCTCGGCGCGGTGGGTGCCGCGATCCTCGGCACCATCGGCGTCTTCGTGGGCATGCTGTTCGTCTACAAGACCGGCGCCGTGCGCGTGACGCCCAAGTTCACCCGCTTCATGTCCGCCGCGATCGTCGGCGTGCTGTTCGCGGCCCTGGGCAGCATCGTGCTGAGCCTGTTCACCGGCACCAACCCGCTGTACGACGGTGGCCCGATCGCGATCGGTTTCTGCCTCCTGTGCATCGGCCTGGCCGCGTTCAGCTTCCTGATGGACTTCGACAACGCCGACCGCCTCGTGCGCGCCGGTGCCCCGTCCAAGATGGCGTGGGGCGTCGCGCTCGGCCTCACGGTCACCCTGGTGTGGCTGTACGTCGAGGTCCTCCGCCTCATGAGCTACTTCCGCGACTGACCGGCGCGAGCTGTAGCGCTGCCTGACTGATCAGGTCAGGTTCCGGCGAATCCCACGGCCCCGGCCCCCGCGAGGGGAGCCGGGGTCGTCGGCATTTCGGGTGTGGCGGCGATGGGGTTCCGGCAGCGGCCGGCGTGCCCGGCCCGCCTCGTACACCCCGCGGGCGCCGCCGGGGTAGCCGGCTGCAGGACCAACGGCGAGAGCGCCCCGGGCACACTTCCTCGAGAGAAGCGTGCCCGGGGCGCTCGCAGTGCCGCGGGGTGGCGCGGGCTCAGGCCGCGCCGGGTGGGATCAGCTGAGGCGCTCGAGCACCATCGCCATGCCCTGGCCGCCGCCGACGCACATGGTCTCGACGCCGAACTGCTTGTCCTCGGCCTGCAGGTTGTTGAGCAGCGACGCGGTGATGCGGGCGCCCGTCATACCGAAGGGGTGGCCGAGCGCGATGGCACCGCCGTTGATGTTGAGCTTGTCCTCCTCGATGCCGAGCTCGCGGGCCGAGCCGAGCACCTGCACGGCGAACGCCTCGTTGATCTCGAACAGGTCGATGTCGGAGATCGACTTGCCGGCGATCCGCAGGGCGTTCTTGACGGCCTCGATCGGCCCCAGGCCCATGATCTCGGGCGACAGGCCGGACACGCCGGTGGAGACGACGCGCGCGAGCGGGGTCAGGCCCAGCTCCTTGGCCTTGGTGTCGGACATGATCACCAGGGCGGCGGCACCGTCGTTGAGCGGGCAGCAGTTGCCGGCGGTGATGGTGCCATCGGGGCGGAAGACCGGGTTGAGCTGCGAGACCTTCTCGTAGGTCGTGCCGGCGCGCGGGCCGTCGTCGGTGGAGACGACGGTGCCGTCGGGCATGGTGACCGGGGCGATCTCGTTGGCGAAGTGGCCACGCTCGATCGCGTCGAGGGCGCGGGAGTGCGAGCGCACGCCCCAGTGGTCCTGGTCCTCGCGGGTGATGCCGGTCATCTGGGCGACGTTCTCGGCGGTCTGGCCCATGGGGATGTAGACGTCGGGGAGCTGGCCGTTCACCCGCGGGTCGGTCCAGGTCTCGGCGCCGCCCTCTGCGCGCGTGGCGGTGCGGGCCTCGGCGTCGGCGAAGATCGGGTTGTGTGTGTCCGGCCAGTGGTCGGCGGTGCCCTTGGAGAAGTTGGAGACGGTCTCCACACCGGCGGAGATGAACACGTCACCCTCACCGGCCTTGATCGCGTGCAGCGCCATACGGGTGGTCTGCAGCGAGGAGGAGCAGTAGCGGTTCACGGTGGTGCCCGGGACGGTGTCCAGGCCGGCGAGCACGGAGACGACACGGCCCATGTTGAAGCCCTGCTCGCCGCCCGGCAGGCCGCAGCCCAGCATGAGGTCGTCGATCTCGGTGGGGTCGAGCGCGGGGATCTTGTCCAGCGCGGCCTTGACCATCTGGGCGGTGAGGTCGTCGGAGCGGATGCCCACGAGGGAACCCTTGTTGGCGCGCCCGATGGGGGAACGGGCGTACGAGACGATCACGGCTTCCGGCATGGAAAGCTCCTTCGTTGCGGGTGAGTGCTGGTGTGGTCGGGTCAGTCCTGGGGATCCGGGTCGTCCCGCGTCGAGCGGGCCGGTGTCAGGATCCGGCTACGGCGTCGGAGGGTGTCCGCGGCCTCACGGGCCTCGCCCGTGCTCTCGGGGTCACCGTCCACGTCCTCATTATGCAGGAACGTGTTTCGGTCACCGTCGTCCGCATCCTCGTGAGTGCGGACGAAGTCGGTCAGGCGCTTGGTCAGCCGGGCCACCACAGACTCGCGGTGCTCGGCGGGCGCGCCGGAGTCGGGAGCGTCGGCGGGCGCGCCGGTGTCGGCAGTGTCGGCGGGCGCGCCGGTGTCGGCGGCGTCGCGGGAGTCGGCGAGGTCGGCGGCGCTCTCGGCGGCCTCCAGTGAGGCGGCGGGCTCCTCTGCGTCGTGCGGCAGCTGCTCCTCGGGCACGTCCTCCCACACGCCCAGCGCCACACACACGGCGGGCAGCAGCAGACCGGCGGCGAGTTCGTACCCGGCCGAGTTGGGATGGAATCGGTCGGGCGAGAACAGGCTCTCGCCACGACGGTGGAACTCGGGCGCGAGGGTCTCCGCCAGGGAGACGGGGACGCCGCCGGCCCTGCGGGCCTGCACGGCTTGCGCGCCGGCCAGGCGCCGGCTCAGGCCCGACATGATCGATCGCAACGGCTGGGGGACCGGCTTGATGATGCTCAGGTCGGGGCAGGTGCCCACCACGACGTGTGAACCGTTCTCCCGGAGCGCCCGCACGGCGTCGCCCACGCGGCGTGCGGACGGGCCGATCGCGTTGCGGGAGGTGATGTCGTTGCCGCCGATGAGGATCACCGAGATGTCGGGGTCGCCGTGCGCGATCTGCATCGCCTCGATCTGCCCGGGCAGTCCCTTGGAGGTGGCGCCGACGATCGCCTTGATGCTCAGCCGCACGTCCCAGCCGGACTCCTCGGCCAGACCCCGCGCCAGCAGGACGCCGGGCAACTCGTCAGGGGAGTCGGCGCCGAGGCCGGCGGCGAGCGAGTCGCCGAAGATCATCATGTGCACATCGCACGTCATTCCGGGTCGCCACGGCTCGGGTGACCGGGCCCCGGGCCGGTAGAGCCCGTCGCCGGAGTAGGGCCGCGACGTCGGCTTGGGGATCACCCGGCGCGCGATCCGGGCCTGCTGCGTGAGCACCTCCTGGGCGCCGCGGAACGCCCCGACCGTGCCGACGGCAGCCAGCCCGAGGCTCATCCAGAGGCGTCGGGAGGCGTCGTCGGCGTCGGTCATCGGGCGTGTCGTCTCCCCTCTGGGTTGTGGTCGGACTCTGGGTTGTGGTCGAACTCTGCGTTGTGGTGGGACCCGGCGCTGTGGTGGGACCCGGCGTCGTGGCGTGAGCCCGTCCGGTGGCGTGCGGCGGACGGAGCGGCCAGCTCACGGGCGTGCTGGGCCAACTCGACGATAGCCCTCCTGCTCTCGGTCGGCCCGCGGGAGAGGTCGATCGGGTACTCCACGATCGAGATGTCGGTGTGGACGATCCGTCGGGGCTGGGGGGAATCGTCGCGCCGCTGGGCCGGGTAGACCAGGTACGCGCGGTCCACCCCGAGCGCGGTGCAGGCGGCCAACAGTCGGTAGTGCTCGGCGGCGCGGGCCCGGCGGTCCGTGGGATAGGTCGGGACGAACGTGGTGACGGGCGCGCCGTCGACCTCGTACACCAACCCCGTGCGCACGGAGATGTGGTCACCGTCGTCGGACGGCGCGCTGTGACGACCCGACGGCGCGTCGTCCGCCTCGGCACCGGAATCCAGGTTGACGACGGGGTTCTGCAGCAGCCGACCACCCCGGCCGTCGAGGGCGGCGGTCAGCTCGGCTTCCACGAAGCGTTCGAACAGTGCCGGCATCTCGGTGACGAAGGCCGCCGACGCTGCGTGGCCGTCCTCGACCTCCACCGAGATCCGCCGCACGATGCGGTCCGCCAACGCGAGCGCGTCCTGGTAGCGGGCGTTGAGCCTGCTGCGAGTCCACGCCGGCACGGGCGCGCCCTGGCCGATGAGCGTCGCGTCCGACAACCGGGCGTCGACCATGGCCAGCCGGCGGCGGGTGGCGTCGGGCAGTTCGGGCAGGAACTGCAGGCGGTGGGCGGCCGTGCGCAGGATGCGGTTCTCGGGGATGTCCGGGGTGAACTCGGAGTAGGTGACCTCGAGTGGGATGGTCATGCCCGGGTGGCGGCGGATCTGGTCACCCAGTCGGATCCGGCCGCGCACGGTGGTCAGTGACTCATCGACCCTGCGGTACCCGCGCAGCAGTCCGGCGGACAGGGCCCGGTGCGCCAACCGGGCCATGGACTCGGCGACGGAGGTCCACAGCTCGTCGTCGTCCCTGGCCTGCACCGATGAGGACAGGAAGGGGTCGTCGGCCGCGTGGTCGAGCAGGAAGAACAACTGCGTCAGGCCGAGGCTGGCGGCGGGCATGACCCGCACCGACAGACCTTCGACGCGGACCGAACCCACCGCACCGCAGGGGATGAGTCGCCACGTGTCGCGGCCGGCGGGCAGCACCTCCACGAGGCCGGTCTGCGACAGGTGTTGCGCCCCCTCCCAGCTCAGGTTGACGAGGCGGCCGCGGCGATCGAACTCGTCGAACTCGAGGGCCACCGGCGACGCCGGCGGCTGTGCCGACGCCGGCGTGCCGGCGCGAGTCGGAGTTGCGGTCACGCCCGCCCGATCTTGCGGCGCAGTGCCGCGAGGCCGAACCGCTCGTGCACCTCGGCGCGGGTGAGCCGCCCGTAGTAGTGCTCCTCGAGCAGTGGGAGGAGGTCGAACCGCCAGATGGCCTCGAGGCCGCCCGGCTCGGTGGCCCGGTCCTTCATGAAGTACGACGGCCCGATCCGCAGGTCGCGGTCGGAGTCGTCGATCTCGGAGTTGAGCGCCTCGAGCAGCTCCGCGGGCTCGGTCGTCACGCCGCGCGCCTCGAGGTGGCGTCGGAGCACGCCGGCCACCGGCGGGGTGTCGGGGTGCAGTTCCATGAACGCGAAGCGTCGGCGGATGGCGGCGTCGACCATGGCGATCGACCGGTCGGCGGTGTTCATGGTCCCGATGATGAACAGGTTGCGCGGCAGCCGGAACGAGGTGTCGGGGGAGTACTGCGGCAGCACGGTCCGGTCCCGGTACTCCAGCAGGAAGTACATCTCGCCGAACACGCGGGCCAGGTCGGCGCGGTTCATCTCGTCGATGATGAGGAAGCTCGGGTGCTCGCGGCCCGACTCCGAGGTCGCCCGCGCGGCCTGGCGCCGCAGCGGCCCGGCCTGGAGAGCGAAGCCGGGCTGCCCGGACTCGGTGAGCGTGGGTCGGTAACCCTCGAAGAAATCCTCGTAAGCGTAGCTGGGGTGGAACTGCACCAGCTGGACCCGGCTGGGGTCGTCGGGGCCGGCGAGGAAGCGGGCCAGTTCCTGGGCGAGGAAGGTCTTGCCGGTGCCGGGCGGGCCGTAGAACACGATCTGCTGACGCTGCTGCAGGGTGTCGACGATCTCCTGCAACTCCTCGCGGGGCATGTGCAGGCCGTCGGCCAGCTCGTCGGTGACCTCGGGCAGGGTCGGCACCGCCCCGGCGGCGGGGGCCTCGGCGACCTGCGACTCCGCGGAGTGGCGCCCGGGGTGCATCGCCGAGAGCATCGCGTCCAGGCCGTCGGTGAGGTCGACGACCGTGCCGGGCTCGCCGATCAGCTCGGACAGGGGACTGGGCAGGGTCTCCAGGTCGAGGGTGACGGTGCTCCACAGCACCGAGCGCTCGAGTTGCTGTCCGCCGTCGTCGACGTAGCCGAGGTCGTCGGTGAGGGTGCCCAGATGCAGTTTGGCGTCGGCGACAGTGGCCACCACGTCCTGCGGGTTCATCCGGGACAGGAAGGTGTGCAGCTCGGCGGTGAGCTGGAACCGGGCCTGGTAGTCCAAGTGCGGGTAGCCCTGCTCGACGGCCTGGGACACCTCGAGGCGGCTGGCGTGCGCGGGGATCCGCGGCAGGTGCGAGGCGGGCAGGGCGATGCGGTTCTGGGCGACCCACTGGCCGGCCTGGCCGACGCCGCCGCGGCCGGGCCGCACGAGCCAGGCACGCCGGGAGTGGTCGTCGCGGTGGCGCTGCCACTGGTTGGCCACGGAGCCGCGGTACCAGTCGACGGGCTGGCCGAGCTGCGCGGAGAGCACCTCGGAGATGCGGTGCAGGTCCTGGTCGATGTCCAGCTCGTCGATGCCGGACGGGCCGCCGATGAGGTCGGCGAACGCGTCGCGGATGCGGGTCTTGTGCTCGTGCTTGACGATCGGCTGGAAGTAGCCGGGCCACACGAGGTACTGGAGGCTGTAGCGGATGGCCCGCCAGTCGCCGGGGGTGGAGCGGGCCGCGCGCTGGAATTCCCACGGGTCCGACAGCGCGGCGTCCCGGACGGACGCGTCGAGCTCGGCCCAGTGGATGACAAACGAGCACAGCCAGCGTAGGTGCTCGCGCATCTGCACGTTGAAACCCAGGCCGCCGGTGAGCGGGCCCTTCTCGCTGAGGACCTCGTCGAGATCGGTGGGGATCCCGGGCGCGTCCTCGATCCAGGAGAGCACGTCGCGGACGCGGCCGCGCTTGAGGCGGGCCGTGACCGTGGATAGGGGGAGCTGTTGGATGAAGAGCAGCTCGGCGGCGAGCAGGACCACGGGCCGTGGTGCGCCCTCGAGCTGGTCGTGCAGCGCCTGCATCACGGGGGAGCGTGTCGACCCGGGCGCCGCGCCGGCGGCCCCTTCCTCGGGGTCGGAGTCCAGACGGCGGGCCAGTTCCTCGGCCACCTCGGGCGTCCACGTGTAGAGGTCGTCCTCGAAGGGGGACTGACCCGTCCGCAGTGCCGGTCCCAGGACCCGCCCGGCCGCCGCTTCGATAGTCGGGGCCGGGCCGTGGGGCCTGTCCTGGGAACCGTCTGACACGTGGAACTCCTGCTACGCCGGGGCGGATTCGGGCCCGCCTGGAGGCGACCCGACATTCGTGAAGAACCTACCACCGGCCCCCGTATTCAGCCGGTCAGCTGTGGTACGGCTCCGCGGTCACGATGGTGACGGCGACCTTCTTGCCGTTGGGGGCGGTGTACTCGCGGCTCTCCCCGTTCTTGGCGCCGAGGACGGCCTTGCCGAGCGGGGACTCGGGGGAGTAGATCTCCAGATCGTCCTTGCCGGAACCCTCGCCGCGGGTACCGATGAGGAAGGTCTCCTTGGTGTCCTCGTTGCCGTTGTAGTAGGCGCGGACGACGGAGCCGATGAGCGCGACACCGGACTCGGTGGGCGTCTCGCCGACCTGGGCGTTGGCCAGCAGGTCGTCGATGGTCCGGATGCGGGCCTCCTCCTGGCCCTGCTGCTCACGCGCGGCGTGGTAGCCGGCGTTCTCCTTGAGGTCACCCTCCTCGCGCCGCTCGTTGATCTCGGCGGCGATGACCGGACGGTTGGCGATCAGCGCCTCCTTCTCGGCCATGAGGCGGTCGTACGATTCCTGGGTCAACCAGTGGACCTGGGTGTCGTTCGCCATGAGCGCACTCCAATCTGTTCGCGTGCGTGATGTAAGAAAAACACGGCCCCGCGAAAAAGGGAGCCGTGCTGAAGCGCCGATTCTAACACAGGCGCCGTGGCCCGCCGGCCGATACGCGCGGCCCTGACGGCCGCGCCGTCTGCGGCTCTACCTGCGCAGGTAGTCGGGGACGTCGTCACCACAGCCGTAGACGTCCGCGGCGAACGCGCGGGCGGTGGTGAAGATGGACGCGTCGATCTGGATCGTGGTGTTCTCCGACGGTGGGACGTAGACCTCGCGCCGGCCGAGTTCGCCCTTGGACTCCTCCTGGGCCCGGATGATGCAGTAGGCGGGCGTGCCCGGCTCCTCGCGCGTCACGGTGAACGTCAGGTCGACCCGCGACTCGTCGACGACCTCGACTCCGATCGCCTCGCCCGTGATGTCCGGCGTCTGGTTGAGACGCCACGTCGTGTAGACGCCGGCGATCACCAGGCCGCCCACGAGCAGCGCCAGGATGACGGCGACGACCTTGCCGGTCAGGTTCGAGCCGCGGTCGGCGGTCGCGTACCGGTCCGCGGGCGGGCCCACGGGGGGCTGCGACGGGGCGTCCGACCTCGGCTCACTCATGGGAGCCAGGGTATCGGGGCACGCTGGCGGGGACGGCCGGGGGTCGCCGGCGGGCCCCGCCGGGGGCGGCGCCTGGGCCGACGCCCATAGAATGGTGCGGTCATCCACTCACGTGAGAAGAACGGCAGGTGCTCCCGATGGCCGGTCTGCGGCTGATGGCGGTCCACGCCCACCCCGACGACGAGTCGTCTAAGGGGTCGGCAACCATGGCCAGGTACGTCGCCGAGGGCGTCCACGTGCTGGTGGAGACGTGCACCGGGGGCGAGCGGGGCGACATCCTCAACCCCGCGATGGACCGCCCCGACATCGTCGCGGACCTGACGGGCGTCCGGGTGCGTGAGATGGCGCGCGCGGCCGACATCCTGGGGGTCGACCACCACTGGCTGGGATATGTGGACTCGGGGTTGCCGGAGGGTGACCCCACGCCACCCCTGCCGGAGGGATGTTTCGCCCTGGCCGACGACGACGAGGTCACCGAGTCCCTGGTCCGCAGGATCCGGGAGTTCCGTCCCCACGTGATGATCACCTACGACGAGAACGGTGGGTATCCCCATCCGGATCACCTGAAGGTGCACTCGGCGTCGATGGCCGCGTACGAGGCCGCCGCCGACCCCGCCCGGTATCCGGACGCCGGTGAGCCGTGGGCGATCGCCAAGGTCTACTACACCCACGGGTTCCCCAAGAGCCGCCTCCAGCTGCTGGACGACGAGCTGTTCGCCCGCGACGGTGTGCGCCACTTCGAGGAGTTCCTGTCGCGCTGGGGGGACCGCCCCGACATCATGGAGCGGGTCACCACGCGGGTCGAGTGCGCTGACTACTTCGAGCAGCGCAACTCGGCACTGCTGGCCCACGCCACCCAGATCGACCCCAACGGCTGGTTCTTCGCCGCACCCGTGGAGATGCAGCAGCGGGTGTGGCCCACCGAGGAGTTCGAGCTCGCCGCCAGCCGGGTGGGCTTTCCCGAGCTCGGTGAGGGAGAATACGAGACAGACCTGTTCGAGGGAGTCGACCCGTACGTCGCTCTCCCCGTCGGCCCGAGCACGAGTGAGGACCCACGATGATCACCCTGGGACCGGACGTCCAGATCCTGGCGTACCAGTCGGCGATGGTCCTCGCGCAGAACCAGTCGCCCGGTACGCCCGGGTACAACGACAACCCGGTGGGGCCGGAGTTCGGCAAGGCATCGCCGATCGGTATCCCGGTGATCCTGCTGTTGCTCATCGCCACCGTGCTGCTCATCCGCAACATGAACAAGCACATCAAGAACCTGCCGGAGAGCTTCGACACCGAGCATCCCGAGCCGGATCAGCTCGCCGACGAGGGCACCGACCGCGGGGCGGTCCCGCCCCTGGAGCAGACCGACGGGCAGCCCGACCCCCGCTGAGCCGGCCCCCCGCTGAGTCCGCCCCCCGGCTGAGCCCGACCTCCGCTGAGCCCGCCCCGAATCCAGCACACGGTCCGCCCCTCGGATGTCGATCCGCGTTGCGGGTCCCGCGGGCGGATCGACCTCCGAAGGGCGGACCGTGGTGAGGGCGAACCCGCCCGCCGGTTCAGCGGCCCAAGAGGTCGCCCATCGGGACGAAGTCGCTGAACTCGTCGTCGTCGGTCTTCCGTCCCCGACCGGAGTCCGCGCGCGTCGGCGCCACCGCGCCGGCGGTGACCCCGGCGAACCGCAGCATGTAGTCCGACAGTTCGGTCCCCACTCGCGCGGTACGGGCGCGCAGCGAGTCCTCGTCGCCGTCGGTGGCCACGGCGCCGAAGTCCTCGGCCGCCGCGAACACGGTCGTGGGCACGATGTCGGCCTTGAGGTAGGCGAACATCGGCCGCAGCGCGTAGTCGACCGCCAGCGAGTGCCGAGCGGTGCCGCCGGTCGCGCCCAACGCCACCGGCACGCCGGCGATCGTGCCGGGTTTGATGACGTCGAACAGCGACTTGAACAGGCCCGAGAACGACTGGTTGTAGATGGGCGTCACCGCGATCAGTCCGTCCGCCCGGTTGATCTCGTCGATCGCCGCGGCCAGTTTCTCCCCGGGGAACCTGGTGAAGGTGGCGTCGACGACCTCGTGCGCCAGTTCGCGCGCCTCGAGAACCGTCACGTCGACCCTCTGGCCGTGCCGCGCGAGCGCGTCGCGGGTCGCGGCGGTGAGCTGGTCGGCGAGCATCCGGGTGCTGGAGGGCACCGAGGTTCCGGCGGCGACGACGACGAGGTTGAGCGGCCGCCCGGCGGAGTGGCTGTTGTGGGGGTCGGTCACTTGGAGTCCTTCCCGGCCGGCGCCTCGGCGAGGCGGGCCTGGTTGCGGCGGGCGCGGGCCAGCGACTGCTCCTGGGCGCGCTGACCGCCCTCGGCGGTGAGGCCCGTCCAGTTGTCGCCGGTGCCGAAGCGGTACGCGTCGGAATAGGTGGGATCGCCGGCGGCGGCCAGGTCGGCGTCGCGGGCGGCCACTCGCCCGGCGTGGGTCGGCCCGTCCGGGACGTGGGCCGGGCGCAGTGCGTCGAGTTCCCGTCGCAGGGTCGGCACGATCTCGGTGCCCAGGATCTCGATCTGCTCGAGAACGGTCTTGCGGGGCAGGCCGGCGTGGTCGATGAGGAACAGCTGACGCTGGTAGTCGCCCACGTGCTCGCGCATGGTCATGTATCGGTCGATGATCTGCTGCGGCGAGCCGACGGTCAGCGGGGTCTGGGCCGTGAAGTCCTCCAGCGACGGGCCGTGGCCGTAGACCGGGGCGTTGTCGAAGTAGGGGCGGAACTCGTCGACCGCGTCCTGACTGTTGGTGCGGGCGAAGAACTGCCCGCCCAGGCCGACGATCGCCTGGTCCGCCGAGCCGTGGCCGTAGTGCTCGTAGCGGCGGCGGTACAGCTCGACCATCTGCTTGGTGTGGTGGATCGGCCAGAAGATGTTGTTGTGGAAGAAGCCGTCTCCGTAGAACGCGGCCTGCTCGGCGATCTGCGGCGAGCGGATCGAGCCGTGCCACACGAAGGGCGCGACGCCGTCCAGCGGGCGCGGGGTCGAGGTGAACTGCTGCAGGGCCGTGCGGAACTTGCCCTCCCAGTCCACGACGTCCTCGTGCCACAGGCGGTGGAGCAGTTCGTAGTTCTCGATCGCGATCGGCAGGCCCTGCCGGATGTCCTGCCCGAACCACGGGTAGACCGGGCCGGTGTTGCCACGGCCCATCGTCAGGTCCACCCGGCCGCCTGCCAGGTGCTGCAGCATGGCGTAGTCCTCGGCGATCTTCACCGGGTCGTTGGTGGTGATCAGGGTGGTGGCCGTCGACAGGATGATCTCGGAGGTCCTGCCCGCGATGTAGCCCAACGTCGTGGTGGGGGAGGACGTCACGAACGGCGGGTTGTGGTGTTCACCCAGCGCGAAGACGTCGAGGCCCACCTGCTCGGCCAGAGTGGCGTACTCGACGACCGCCTCCAGTCGCTCGTGCTCGGTGGGTATCCGCCCGGTGGTGGGGTCCGGGGTGATGTCGGCGATGCTGAAGATTCCGAACTGCATGATGGTGGCCTCTCGTCTGGTGGTGTCCCGATCTTAACTTGCTGACATGTCAAACAAAAGAACGTGGGGCGGTATTCCCCCTCACATGGCGGGTGCACGGCAGCGGGCCGCGGGCGGGGCACCGCTGCCCGCTGCCCCCTGCCCGCTGCCGGCTGCCGGCTGCCCGCAGCGCGCGCCCCACCCGGCCTCGCCTGTGAGCGACGCCGGTGACCCCCGTCGCGCGGAACGACTTCGGTCGAACATCTGCGGCCCGGCACGCCGAGGTGTGACCATTCGTCGACGTACACAACTCGGCTGACCACCGGAGGGCTCGTGACCGATTGGATCGTCCGCAGGTGGAAGCGGTTCGGGCACGACAGGCTCTATGCATCCACCCCCGGCGGCACCGACCTCGGGTACCTCGACGTGGCCAGCGGGAGATTCCACTCCGACGACTTGTCGAACCTCCCTCTGTTGCGCCGAGCGATCGAGGAACATCTCGACACGAACGAGCCGTCTTCCTGCCGGAATTCGCCTGCGCCCCGGCAGTCAGCTTCGGCACACGAGTCGTCTCCGTCGTCTCCGTTGGCGTCGGCGTCTCCCACTGCGTCGACTGCGCCGGAGTGCGAGGTATCGGACCGGGAGTCGAACGCACAGCCAGTGTCGCGCTCGACTCGGACCGCCCCGGCGCCAGTAGCGCCGCCATCAACGTCATCAGCCGAGCCAGCCGTGCCGGCCGTGCCATCCGGATGGCACGATCTCGCGGACGTGCGAGCCGGGGCTGCAGCGCGTGAGCGGGCGCTGGCGGAGCGCGAGGCGCAGGGGCTGATGCGGCACCTGTTCGCCCGGATGCTCGACGCGAAGACGGACGAGCGGGCATGGCGGATCGGCGCGGACGGCGAGCACGCCGTCGCCGAGCAGCTCGGCAGGCTCGGCGCGGAGTGGAGGGTGCTCCATGCCGTTCGCGTCGGCGAGCGTGGTGCGGATATCGACCACGTGGTGGTCGGCCCGGGTGGCGTGTTCACCGTGAATGCGAAGAACCACCCGAAGGCATCGGTGTGGGTCGGCGGAGACATCGTCATGGTGAACGGTCGACGAGTCCCCTATGTCCGTAACAGCAGGTTCGAGGCGAAGCGGGCGTCACGAATGCTCGCGGAGCACGTCGGGTTCCCGGTGCCGGTGATCGGGTTGATAGCGGTCGTGGGCGCGCGACGAGGGTTCACGGTGAGGGCCCAGCCTGCAGACGGTGCGGTTGCCGTTGTCCCGCGGCGGGGGATCGGCCGATTTCTCAAGGCTCAACCGCCACGCCTGAGATTGCGCGAGATCGACGCGATCCACGAGGTGGCCAGGCGATCGAGCACCTGGCAGCGCTGAACCCCAGAGGGCGGCCAGTCTGTAGGAGGCGGCGACGCTACGCCGTGTGGGAGGCGTCGCGGGGCGGTGGTTCGTGGCGTGGCGGCTCGCAGCGGCGCCGGGTGGTGCCTGGCGGGTTGGTGAGGTGGCCGTCGTCGGCGGTGAGGCGGTCGAGGTGTTCTCGCCATTGGTGTTCGAGGATGTGGTTGCGTGCCTGGGCCAGGGGGCCGGTGGGGTTGGTGTGGTGTTCGTGGCCGGTTTCGGTGATGATGGTCAGCTCGCCGAGGGGGCCGGGGCGGTAGGCGCAGTGGCCGAAGGTCTTCTCGCGGTGGTGTTTGCGGCAGAGGCACATCAGGTTCCACTCGGCGGTGGGGCCGCCCAGTTCGGGGCGCCGGTGGTCGAACGCGATGACGTGGTCGATTTCACAGTCGTGGGCATCGACGGTGCATCCGGGGTGGCGGCAGGTTCCGTCGCGTAGTCGGATCCGTTCGGCCAGGGCCGGGGTGATGAAGTATTTGAGGAGTGCTTCGGGGGCGTCGAGGGTGCCGGGGGCGGGGTCGATGAGTTCGAACCGGACGGTGGTGTCGCCACCGGAGAGGATCTCCTCGCACAGCCAGTCGAAGCTGGCGTAGGCGCCGTTGACGAACTGGACCTGGTTGGGCAGTCCTTGGGCGATGGTGTTGATGACCGAGATGCGGACGGGCTTGTCGGTGCCCCATGAGGCGCCCAGCGGGGGCAGGTGTCCGCGGTCGCCGTCGACGGTGTTCGCGGTGTCCTCGGGGTGGTGTGCGGGGTCGGCGATGTCGGTGGTGTTGGGGTCGCCCAGGGCGATGAGGGCGTCGGCGCGGAGTTGGTTGCGGCTGCGGGGATGGCACAGGTCTGCGGCGGCACGGGCGGCGGCCTCGATGCGGCGGCGCAGCTTCTCGGCGTCACCGGAGGGCAGGTTGGCCCACATGGAGGTCATGCCGTTGCGTCCGGGGCGGAACCGCACGGTCCGTTCTTCGGCGGCGGCGTCTGCGGCGTCCTGGGCGGCTTGTGGGGCGTGGCGTGCGACCGCGTTGTCGACGGAGGTGTCCAGTGCGGAGCGGCTGGGCCGGTGGCCACCGGCAAGGGCCCGGGTGAGGCGGCCGATGACATCGGACTCGACGGCGCCGACGACCTCATCGGGCACGCCGGCCAGGCGGCAGGCGGCGTCGATGGCGAGTTGCTCGGGCAGCAGGCCGCGTTCGAGGGCGCCCCGCAGTAGCGGGAGCCGGGTGTGGGCCTGGATGGCGGCGGTGACCAGGTGGCCGGCGTGCCAGCAGGTCAGTGACATGGCCGCGGCCAGGTGGTCGCGGGCCCGGCCGGCCGGATCCAGGCGGGCGTGGGCGGGGCGGGTGTCGTCTTGCGTGTCGCCGTGGGTGGCCTCGTCCAGGCGGCGGAAGCTCTCCACCAGCAGGTACGCGGCGTGCAGCCGCCTCGCCGCGGCGAGGTTCTGCGCCAGCGTCACCGACCGGGCCACCTCGCTGAGCGCTGACGCGTCCAACGACTCCAACGGCTCATCCACCGCGCGCAGCGCCCCGAAGTCGGAAAGGCTCATCGTCGTCGTGTTCATGACCCCGTCCTTCCTGCGCCTCACGCGTGCTGGGCTCGCACTCGAATATAAGTTCGACTATACCGGCTATGAGAAACTAGCGCAAGTGTTCGATTGGGAGGACTGTCGCCGCGCGGGCGGAGGTGGAGAACGTCCGGTCCCACACATAGCGAGAGGTGGTGGCGACGAACCCCGTGGCCGCCCCTCGGCGGGGAGGTGGGTGACCCGAGACGATCCGATTCTGTTATCGTGTCCGGCATGTCGAACGCTCGCGCTTATTGGCGCTTTATGTGGGCTCCGGGTGGAGCCCGCGCCGCGAGCGCACGCGTCCGCTAGACGGACGTCTCGACACCCGGAGCCCAGAGGCGGTGACCACCATGGTCGCCGCCTTCCGCCTTTCCAGACGGCGGATCCGGGTGCGCGAGATACAGGGCACCACGAGATCACGGCACCCGGCCCGCCATGACCACATCGCCAGGAGTGCACAGCCGTGACCGTCACCGCCGAGAACCCCACCCAGACCGCCGACAGGCGAGTCCTGTCCTACTCCCCGCTGCCGACGCCGACCGAGATCCTCGGCGAGCTCCCGCTGGGCGAGGCCCGCGAGGCGCTGGTCGAGCGCAGCCGCGCCGAGGTCGCCGACGTGCTCGCCGGGCGCGATGACCGCCTGCTCGTGGTGGTCGGCCCGTGTTCGGTCCACGACACCGAGGCGGCCCTCGACTACGCGGCGCGACTCGCCGCGCTCGCGGAGGAGACGGCCGAGGACCTGCTCATCGTGATGCGCGTGTACTTCGAGAAGCCCCGGACCACCGTCGGGTGGAAGGGCCTCATCAACGACCCCGCGCTCGACGGGAGCTACGACATCCCGCGCGGCCTGCGCACCGCCCGCACCCTGCTGCTCGACGTGCTCGACCTGGGGCTACCCGTGGGGACCGAGTTCCTCGAGCCGACCAGCCCGCAGTACATCGCCGACGCCGTCTCGTGGGGCGCGATCGGCGCCCGCACCACGGAGAGCCAGGTACATCGTCAGCTGGTGTCGGGACTGTCGATGCCGGTGGGCTTCAAGAACGGGACCGACGGCGAGGTCCAGGTCGCGGTCGACGGCTGCCGGTCGTCGGCGGCGCGGCACGTGTTCTTCGGCACCGACGCCGACGGGCGTGCCGCGGTCGTGGAGACCGCCGGCAACACCGACTGCCACGTCATCCTCCGCGGCGGGACCGGTGGACCCAACCACGACGCCGAGTCCGTCGCGTCGGCCGTCGCGGCGGTCGGCAAGGTCGGCCTGCCCGGTCTGGTGATGGTGGACGCGAGCCACGCCAACTCGGGCAAGTCGCACGAGCGTCAGGCCGAGGTCGTGGCCGAGCTGGCCGAGCGGATCGGCGCGGGGGAGCAGGGCATCTCCGGACTGATGATCGAGAGCTTCCTCGAGCCCGGCGCCCAGTCCGTCGAGGCCGACGAGCTGGTGTACGGCCGGTCCGTGACGGACGCGTGCATCGGCTGGGACACCACCGCCGACAGCCTGCGCGCGCTCGCCGCGGCCGTCCGACAGGGCCGACGGGGCTGACCGCCGCTGGCCCCGCCGCCCACGCCGCCGCCCCCGTCGCCGGTGCGGTCGGCCCGGGGTCGGCGGCCCGAGGGGCACCACTGGGCGGGCGACGGCGCGCGGTACCCTTTCCGCGTGGCCGTCTCCTTCCCCCTGTACTCGCTGTACGAAGCGCGCCTCCGCGCCTCGTTGGACGAGTCGAGGCTGCCGCGGCACATCGCCGTGATGGCGGACGGGAACCGCCGGTGGGCACGCGAGGCGGGGTTCACCGACGTCGCGCACGGTCACCGGGCGGGCGCGGTCAAGATCGCCGAGATGCTGGGGTGGTGTGACGACCTCGGTGTAGACGTTGCCACCATTTACCTGCTCAGCACGGAGAACCTCGGTCGCGACGCCGAGGAACTCGATGAACTGCTGCAGATCATCGCGGACGTGGTGGACGAGATCACCGGCCCGGGGAAGAACTGGGAGGTCCGGATCGTCGGGCGTCTCGAGGTGCTGCCGGACTGGCTCGCCGAGCGACTGCGCCACGCCGAGCAGGTGAGCAGGGGCCGGCCGGGCGTCAAGGTCAACGTCGCGGTGGGGTACGGCGGGCGGCAGGAGATCGCCGACGCCGCCCGCGAGCTGGTCCAGGAGCTGATCGACAAGGGCTGCAGCGGACAGGAGCTGGTCGACGCGATCACCGTCGACGGCATCGGCGAGCACCTCTACACCTCGGGCCAGCCCGACCCGGACCTCGTGATCCGCACCTCCGGCGAGCAGCGGCTCTCGGGCTTCCTGCTGTGGCAGAGCGCGTATTCGGAGATCTGGTTCACCGAGGCGTACTGGCCGGCGTTCCGCCGGGTGGACTTCCTCCGGGCGATGCGCGAGTACGGAGCCCGCAACCGTCGGTTCGGTCAGTGATGGCCGGCACGGAAACCGAGCGCGCGCCGATCACCGTGGGCGAGGTGTTCACCGTCCGCGCGGTGTGCGTGGTGGACCAGCTGCTCGAGGTGCCCGGCCGGGTCGGCGTCACCGCGATCGACAAGCGGCCCGTCGACGGCCCCGTCCAGGTGCGCGAGTACGGCCTCCACGGCGACGTCCAGGCTGACCGCCAGCATCACGGCGGGGTGTGGAAGGCCGTCTACCTGCTCTCGGACTCCGACGTCGAGCAGTGGGAGCCCGAGTTCGGCGGCCCGATCCCGCCCGGGTACTTCGGCGAGAACCTGCGCGTGGCGGGGGTCGACACCTCGCAGTTGCAGATCGGCACCGTGCTGGAGGTGGGCCGCCTGCGCATGGAGGTCACGACGCCGCGGATCCCGTGTCAGACCTTCGGCCACCACGTGGGCAAGCCGCGCTGGGTGCGGCGCTTCACAGAGGGCGGGCGCCCGGGCGCGTACGCGCGGGTCCTCGCCGCGGGCCCCGTCGAGGCCGGGGATGAGATACGGGTGGTCGCCGTGCCCACGCACGGGGTCACGATCGGGCGGGTCTTCGCCGGGGTCGACGACGACGAGGCCCGGCGGCTCCTCGACGAGTACGCGCTTTCCGACCTGGCGCCCAGTCTGGTCCGGAAGCTGGATCCGGCCACCGACGACAGGCCCGTGGACGCCGACTGACCGGGCCTGCGCCCGTGCGGGGTGGCTCGGCCGCGGAGTCGCTCAGTCGCGGGGCTCGGCCAGGTGGTCCCACACGTCGCCGGCGGTCGACCACACCTCGTGCGCCTCGGCCTCTGCGACGTCCGGCAGTCGGAACGCACCGCCGCCGCCGGCCGAGGTCGCCACCAGCGTCACCAGCCCGGCCCGGCGCTGGAACGGGGTGCGCCGCACGTTCCAGCCGAGGACCCCATCGCGGTACAGGACATCGGTCCGTCTCAGGAGCGAACCCTTACGGACCGTGACCACCGTGCCGCCCACCGCGTGGCCGAGTCCGCGGTAGTTGTCGACCGCGGCCCACGCGGCGACCGTCCCACCGACCGCGGCCACGGTGACGGGAACCCACCACAGCCACGGCCACACGAGCGCGAGTACGAGGGCGATCCCGGCGAGGGCGAGGGTGGCGGCCACCGCGCGGACGGCTCGTCGTCGTCGCGCCACAGGCGGATGGGAGCGCAGCGCGTCCGGCCCCGGTGTGCCCGCCGCCGCCGTCTTCGCGGCCTCCGTCCTCACGGCTGCCGTGCCCGCCGCCGTACCCGGCACCGGTGTCCCGAGCATCTCCGCCGCCACGCCAGCGGCCACGTCGCGCGGCGAGGCCGGGACCAGCGCAGGGCTCTGCTTGGGCTTGCCGTTCTCGTCGTTGCCGATACCCACGCCGGTGGCGATCACGTCCAGCCGGGCGGCCCCGACCGCGCGGAACCCCGGCGGCTCGTGCAGCGTCACGCCACGGACGCGTCGGCCGTCGAATGTCGCGTGCCGGCCCACGACCAGGCCTCGGCGCAGCTCGAGAGAACCGTCGCGGTGACGTTCCAGGCGCATGCCCCACCAGTTCTCCACGAACAGCACTGTGGCGGCGACTGTCCCGATGGCCAGGGTCAGGGCCACCACGCCGATGGCGAGGACGGGCAGCGGCAGCCCGCCGACGCGGTCCCACACCCACTCCAGCACCGTCGGCACCGCGTTGAACCAGTCGGCCACCTGGAGCACGATGCCGAAGCCCACCAGGCCGAACACCGGCGTCATGAGGCTGGCCGGGGCGTAGCGGACCCACCGGGGATCGAGGCGGGCGAGTTCGCGCGTGTCCGCGTCGGCGCGGTCGGCCAGCAGTCGGCGGCGCAGGTCTTCGGCCTCGGCGCGGTCGAGGGCGGCCAACGTCATCCTCGACCCGTCTGTCTCACCGCTGGCCAGCTTGAGGGTGGCGATACCGAGGCGACGCTGGATGACGTCGGCGGTGATCTCCACGTTGCGGACCCGGTGCGTCGAGAGCGTCGAGGTGGTGCTCGACAGGAAGCGGACCCGGCGCTCGATCCGGTGGGCGTCGACGCGGTAGCGGGTCACCGTCAGGCGGGCGGACTCGGCGATCGCGGTGGCGACGGTACCGACTACCACCCCGCCCACCGTCCAGAGGAGGACCCAGCCGGTGGCCAGCCCGCCCACCAGCATGCCGATCGCCGTCGGCATCGCGGCGGCGACGAGTGCCGCGGCGACCACCACGGTCGTGGAGGTGATCGTCCGACGGTCCAGCGGCAGCCAGTCGTCATGGTCCGCGCCGGCCGGGCCGGTCATGTGGCGTCCCGCTGATCGTCCTCGGCGAGGAGGGTGAGGCGGTCGGCCATCTCCTCGGCCTGCGTGGCGTCGAGGGCGCTGATGCGCACCGCGCCCTTCGACGAGGCGGTGGTGACCACGACGGTGGCGAGGCCGAACTGTCGCTGCAGCGGGCCGCGGGTCTTGTCGACGGTCTGGACGCGCGACAGGGGAGCCGCCCGCCACTCCTCCCAGAACAGTCCACTACGGCTGTAGACGGCGGTGTCGGTGGCCTCCCAGCGGTGGATCGCCCACCGCACCCGGGGCACCACTACCAGCGCCGCTGCTGTCAGCAACGCCCACCCGGCGGTGGCGAGGAGCATCCACGGGCCCACGATCAGCGTCGATGCCGCCAGCACGAGCAGTGGCCCGACCATCCACAGGGCGACCTGCGCCGTCCACCATCGTCGGCACCGGGGATCGACCCGTTCCCGAGGCGGACGGAGGCCGAGTTGAGTCGCATTCACGGCTTCACCCTAAGCCGATTATGGGACGCTGAACCCCATGGGACTCCTCCGGCGATACCGGGCGACCGGCGCAGACCTGCCCTTCGGCGATCCGCTGCGCGCACACGACGTGGCCATGGAGGGGTACTTCCTCCGCGTCACCGATCGCGAGCGCGGGCGCGTGGTGATCGCCCTCATCGGGGTCAACCGGGGACCCGACGGGCACTGGGCGACGCTCGGGCTCGCCTCCGACGAGGCGCCCATCCCGATCGAGGCCGGTGGATCGCGCCGGGACGGAGACGGGGGCTCTTCGTTGTCGTCGTCTTTCTCCTCGTCGTCCTCGTCGTCGTCCACCCTGCGCCTCATGGCCGCGCCCGACGGCTGGGCCGACCCGGACCGGATCGGCGCCCGCTCCGGCGAACTGTTCGAGTACCGACCCGACAGGGTCCGCGTGGACATGGGGGAGGGCGCTCGCCTTCACGTGAACATCACCGACCCGGTGCAGTGGCCGCACCACGCCGTCGGCGGTTCGAGCATCTTCCAGTCCGTCCCCGCCCTCAACCAGTACTGGCACCCCTGGCTGCTCGGCGGCCGCGCGAGCGGATGGGCCGAACTCGACGGCGAGCACTGGGAGTTCGACGGCGCCGAGGTGTACGGCGAGAAGAACTGGGGCGCCGAGGGCTTCCCCGACTCGTGGTGGTGGGGCCAGGCGCAGGCGTTCTCCGAGCCGAACACGTGCGTGGCGTTCGCCGGCGGGCAGATCCACTCCGGGCCGCTGCGCACCGAGGTGACCGCAGTTGTCGTGCGACTGCCCGGCGGGAAGGTCATCCGGCTGGGCAACCCTGTCGTCTCGCCGGTCCGCGCCGAGGTGACCGACGAGCGGTGGGAGTTCCAGGGCCGCGGTTACGGCTGGCAGGTCCGGATCAGCGGGCGTTCGCCCCTGGACCGCGCGCACGTGCTTCCGGTCCCGCTGCCGTCGGACAAGCGGAACTCCGCCGGGTCGATCGAACACCTCGCGGGCGAGCTCGAGGTGGAGGTGCGACGGCACGGGCGACTAGTGTGGTCGGACCGCAGCGCCCTGGCCGCGCTCGAACACGGCGGACTCGACCGCGCCGAGGCCGAGCTGCGGCGGCGCGGTGTTCCGGAGGGGGAGACGGGCGCGCCGCCGCTCTAGATCTTGCGCAGGCGCAGCCGCTGGATGGAGTGGTCCGAGTTCTTACGGAGCACCAGCGTCGCGCGCGGCCGGGTGGGCAGGATGTTCTCCACCAGGTTCGGCCGGTTGATCGACATCCAGATCTCGCGGGCGGCGAGCCGGGCCGCCTGGTCGGACAGGTCGGCGTAGTGCGCGAAGTGCGAGTTGGGGTTGGAGAACGACGTGCTCCGCAGTTCGAGGAACCGCTCGACGTACCACTGTTCGATGTCCTCGATCCGCGCATCGACGTAGAGCGAGAAGTCGAACAGGTCCGAGACCATGAGGCGCGGACCCGTCTGCAGGACGTTGAGGCCCTCCACGATGAGGATGTCGGGTCGGCGGACCTCGATGAACTCGCCGGGCACGATGTCGTACTTGGTGTGCGAGTACACCGGCGCGCGCACGACCGGGGCGCCGGATTTGACCTCCGTGACGAACCGCAGCAGCGCGCGCCGGTCGTACGACTCGGGGTAGCCCTTGCGGTGCATCAGTCCGCGCCGCTGGAGTTCGCGGTTGGGGTGGAGGAAGCCGTCGGTGGTGATGAGGTCCACCCGGGGGTGGGAGTCCCAGCGGGTGAGCAGCGCGCGCAGCACACGGGCGGAGGTGGACTTGCCGACCGCCACCGATCCGGCCACGCCGATCACGAACGGCATGGGGGCGTCCACGGTCTCGCCGAGGAACAGATTGGTCGACTGGAACAACCGCTGTCTGGCGGATACCTGCAGGTGGATGAGCCGGCTCAGCGGCAGGTAGATCTCCGCGATCTCGTCGAGGTCGAGGTGTTCGCCCAGGCCCCGGAGGCCCTCGAGGTCCTGTTCGGTGAGCACCATGGGCATCGCACGCCGCAGGCGCCGCCAGCTCCGACGGTCGAACTCGACGTACGGCGTGTAGTCGCCGGCTTGTCTGCTCACGGTTCCCGATTGTGGCAGGTGGCCACGGGGGAGGGGGTGTCAGGGTGGCGTGGCACTAGACTGACGACGACGAGACGAGCCGTGGCCCCACACGATTCGTACGAAGTGCAAAGCCCACGTGCGAGGAGCAACGATGACCGACCCGAACACCGACGTGTTCACCGCCTCCCTGTCCGAGCTCGATCCGGAGGTCGCCGAGGCGATGGCCGGCGAGCTCGCCCGACAGCGAGACACGCTCGAGATGATCGCGTCGGAGAACTTCGTGCCGCGCTCGGTCCTGCAGGCGCAGGGCTCCGTGCTCACGAACAAGTACGCCGAGGGGTACCCGGGTCGCCGTTACTACGGCGGCTGCGAGCACGTGGACGTGGTGGAGAACCTGGCTCGTGACCGCGCCAAGGGAGGTCTTCGGCGCCAAGTACGCGAACGTCCAGCCGCACGCCGGCGCCCAGGCCAATGCCGCGGTGCTCATGGCGCTCGCGAAGCCGGGGTCCAAGATCATGGGCCTGTCGCTCGCCCACGGAGGGCACCTCACGCACGGCATGAAGCTCAACTTCTCCGGCCAGCTCTACGAGGTCGCCGCCTACGAGGTGGATCCGGAGACCATGCAGGTCAACATGGACACCGTCCGGGAGATGGCGCTGGCGGAGAAGCCGGATGTCATCATCGCCGGCTGGTCGGCCTACCCGCGGACCCTGGATTTCGCGAAGTTCCGCGAGATCGCCGACGAGGTCGGCGCCAAGCTGTGGGTGGACATGGCCCATTTCGCCGGACTGGTCGCCGCCGGCCTGCACCCGAGCCCCGTCCCGCACGCCGACGTCGTGTCCACTACCGTCCACAAGACGCTCGGCGGGCCGCGCTCCGGCATGATCCTCACCAACGACCTCGAGCTGTTCAAGAAGCTCAACTCGTCGGTGTTCCCGGGCCAGCAGGGCGGACCGCTCATGCACGCGATCGCCGCCAAGGCCACCGCCATGAAGATCGCCGGGACGGAGCAGTTCCGCGAGCGTCAGCAGCGCACGATCGAGGGTGCCCAGATCCTCGCCGAGCGGCTCACGGCCCAGGACTGCAAGGACGCCGGCGTCTCCGTGCTCACCGGCGGCACGGACGTGCACCTCGTCCTGGTGGACCTGCGTGACTCCGAGCTCGACGGCCAGCAGGCGGAGGACCTCCTCCACGAGGTCGGGATCACGGTGAACCGCAACGCGGTGCCGTTCGACCCGCGTCCGCCGATGGTGACCTCCGGCCTGCGCATCGGCACGCCCGCCCTGGCCACCCGCGGGTTCGAGGCCGAGGACTTCCGTGAGGTCGCGGACATCATCGGCACCGCGCTGGCCGCGGGGACGGGCGCCGACGTCACCGCCCTGCGTGAGCGCGTGTCTGCGCTGGCCACGTCGAAGCCGCTGTACGAGGGACTCGAGGACTGGAAGATCCTGGGCTGAGGCGGGTCGAGAAAACGACGGGCGGGGGCCGATGACCGACGAGAACACGGGCAACGGCCCCCGTCTACGGGTTGGCTACGTCCCCGGTGTCCAGCCGGACAAGTGGCTCGCGCGGTGGCGCGAGCGGAATCCGCGCGTGCCGATCTCGGCCCGGCGCGCCGGTGACCCACGCGCGGAGCTCGCGGACTCCGCCGGCGACGACGGCTTCGACGTGATCTTCCTCCGCGAGCCCGACGATGCACCGCGCTCGGCGCCCGCCGGCCTGCTCCGGGTCCCGCTGTACACCGAGACGATGGCCGTTCTCGCCGAGAAGGACCACGAACTCGCCGCCTTCGACTCGCTGGGGATCGCCGACCTCGAGGGGGAGCGGTGGCTCGAGCCGGTGGACCCCATCACGGCATCGCCCGAGGAGGTGTCCGCCGCGGTGGACCTCGTCGCCGCCGGCGTGGGGTTGCTCGTCCTGCCGGCGCCGTACGCGAGGGCGCTGAGTCGGCGGGACGTGGTGGCGCGGCCCGTCGACGGGGTCCCCGCGACCCGGATGGGCATCGCCTGGTCGCCCGCGAGGGAGACCGATGAGTTGATCGACGAGTTCGTGGGGATCGTGCGGGGTCGCAGGGCGGGCACCTCGCGCGGAGCAGCGGGCGAGCCCCCGCGCGAGAAGCGGACCGCGAAGGAGAAGGCCGCCGCCAAGGCGAAGGCCCGCTCCGAACGTGCGCCGAAGCCGGTGGGTCGGGCGCAGCGCAGACGCTGACCGGGTGGGTCTCAGCCGCGTGCGGCGCGGTCGATCTCAGCCGCGTGCGGCGCGGTCGATCTCAGCCGCGTGCCGCGCCGACCATCCCGCGGGCGAACTCGAGGTGGCGGGCGACGACGTCGTCGGCCGACAGCGGCCCGTCGGGCCGGTACCAGGACGCGATCGACACACACAGTGAGGCGATGGCGCGGGCCGCGTCCTCGGGGTGGGCGCAGGAGAACTCCCCGGAGTCGACACCGGCGCGGATGGCGTCCTCGAGCATCTTCTGCTGCGCATCGCGCTGCGCGATGTGGCGTGCGCGCACGTCCGGGTCCATGCTGCGCATCTCGGTGGACGCCACGAACGCGTGGTCGCGCCGTGCCATGTGGAAGCGGGCGAGGCACTCCACGATGTTCTCGAACCTGGTGACGGTGCGGTCGCCGGCGTCGTCGGCCGCGGCCTGAGTGTGCGTGAGCATCTCCGCCATGGCCTGGTCGACGACCGCTGCGAGGATGGCCTGCTTCGATCGGTAGTGATGGTAGAGGCCCGGCACGGACAGTCCGGCGGCCTCGGCGATCGACCGGATCGAGGCACCGTGATAACCGTGCCGGGCGAAGACTTGCAGGGCCGCGCGGAGCGGAGGGGAGAGTTCGTCGGTGCCGAACTCGCGCCACTGCGCCAACGTCGCGGCCTCCAACGACGCGGCCTCCAACGTCGCGGTCTCCAACGTCGCGGTCTCCTCACTCATCGTCACAACACTAGCCACCCTTCGCTTGACACCGGTTGTGGTGTGGGTAACACTATGACACACCGAGCGATCGATCGGTCGGTGAATCGCACAACAATCGTGAACGAGAGGAGCGAGGATGAGCCAGGAAGACCCGCGGCCGTGGCGCACGCTGTACCGACCGGGGCTCGACGAGAGTCTCGTGACGCGGCGGTCGACGCTCGTGGACGCCTGGCGTGAGCGTGTCGACTCCTCGCCGGACAGGGCCGCCGTCGCGTACTTCGACACCACGCTGTCGGCCCGCGAGGTCGACGCGATGGCGGATGCGCTCGCCACCGCACTGCAGGTCCGCGGGGTGGCGCCCGGTGACCGCGTCGGCATCCACCTGCAGAACATCCCGCAGTACGCGCTGGCGATGCTGGCGCTGTGGAAGATCGGCGCCGCCGCCGTGGTGCTCAACCCGATGTACTTCGGCCGGGAACTCAGGCTGCCCGTGGAGGACTCCGGTGCGGTGGGGATCATCGCCACCGACCGGGACGCCACGGCGATCCGCGACGCCGTGAGCGGTACGGACGTCGCATGGGTCGTCAGTACGAGCGAGTGCGACCTGCAGACCCGGAACGACCCCCGCGCGTTCGGCGACGACCAGCAGGTCGAGCCCTCGCCGGACGGCGACCTGATCTCCCTGATCCGCGAGTTCGAGGGACGCACCCCGGAGCCGGCGGAGGTCACCCCCGACGACCTCGCGCTTCTCACCTACACCTCGGGAACCACCGGGCCGCCCAAGGGGGCGATGAACTCGCATGGCAACGTCATCGCGGTCGCGCGGAGCTTCGCCGACTTCGTCGGTCTCGTGCCGGGCGACGTGGTGCTGGCGATCGCCCCGCTGTTCCACATCACCGGCGCCGTCATCAACGCCACCGTCGCGCTGGTCACCGACTCCACCCTCGTCTTCGCCGGACGTTTCCGGCCCGGTGTCATGCTGGACGCGTTCCGCGAACACGGGGTCACCTTCACCATCGGTTCCATCACCGCGTACAACGCGCTCATGCGCCTCGACGAGGCGGGACCGGAGCACTTCGCGTCGGTCAAGACCCTCTACAGCGGGGGCGCGCCCATCCCGCCGTCGACGGTCGAGCGCTTCGCGGAGCGGTTCGGCCACTACATCCACAACGGATACGGCATGACCGAGACGACCTCCGGGGTCATCGCGGTGCCGCCCGGGTCGCGGGCGCCGGTCGACGAGACCAGCGGCACCCTGTCCATCGGCGTGCCGCTGCCGGGGATCGGCGCCGAGGTCGTCGGCGTCGACGACCAGCCGGTCGCCCCGGGCGAACAGGGCGAGCTCGTCCTGTCGGGACCGCAGATCGTGTCCGGCTACTGGCGCAACGAGGCCGCTACGGCCTCGACCATGCCCGGCGGCCGGCTGCACACCGGCGATGTCGCTGTCATGGACGCCGACGGCTGGGTGTACCTCGTGGACCGCCTCAAGGACCAGATCAACGCCTCCGGTTACAAAGTCTGGCCGCGGGAGGTCGAGGACGCCCTGTACGAGCACGACGCGGTGTTCGAGGCCGCCGTCGTGGGACTGCCGGACGAGTACCGCGGCGAGAAGGTCGTCGCGTTCGTCTCGCTCAAGGCCGGGCAGACTGCGACCGAGGACGAGCTGATCGCGTTCGCCTCGGATCGGCTCGCCGCCTACAAGCGGCCGGGCGAGGTCCACGTCGTCGGCGAGCTCCCCAAAACCCAGACCGGAAAGATCCGCCGTCGCGAACTCCGCGACGAACACACCCCCTCCCACTCCTCCACTCCCACCGAAGGGAACTGACATGGCCGAGGCCACCATCGACCCCGACGACCGCGGGCGGGCCGGCGCCACCACCGCCGCCACCGCAGCCCCACACCAGTCCGACAAGGCGAACCGTGGCAGCGTCCGCTCGTTGGCCGCCAGTACCATCGGGCAGCTGTTCGAGTGGTACGAGTGGACCGCCTATGCGGTCTTCGCCCCGTACATCGCCGCGGTGATGTTCAACAACGAGAACCCGGTCTCGGCGCTGCTGGCCACGTTCGCCGTCTTCGCGGTCGGGTTCCTCATGCGCCCGCTGGGCGGGATCGTCTTCGGCCGGATCGCGGACGTGCGCGGACGCAAGTTCGTCCTCATCACCACCATGCTCATGATGGCCGGCGCCAGCCTGCTCATCGGCCTGCTCCCGAGCTACGAGACGCTCGGGATCTTCGCCTCGGCGTTGCTGCTCCTGTGCCGCATGATCCAGGGCTTCGCCCACGGTGGCGAGTCGGCCACCGCCTACAGCTACGTCGCCGAGATCGCACCGCCGCACCGTCGCGGCATGTGGGGCAGCCTCGTGTTCGTCGCCATCATGGGCGGCACCGTGATCGCCTACGGCATCGGCGGCGGCATCACCGCCGTGCTCTCCGAGTCCGCCGTCGGCGAGTGGGGCTGGCGCGTGCCGTTCCTGCTCGGCGCCGTGTTCGCGCTGTTCGTGCTGTACCTGCGGTCCGGCATGGAGGAGTCCGACGTCTTCGACAAGGCCGCCGAGGCCGCCGCCGCCGACCCGACCTCCCCGGTCGCCACGTTCTCGCGCCGCAAGCTCGCCGGTGCCATCGCGCTGGTCGTGGCCATGGTCTCCGGCATCACCGTCGCGCACTACACCTGGAGCTCCTACGCCTCGACGTTCGCCATCACGCAGCGTGACATGGACTCGGAGGCCGCGTTCTGGGCGATCTTCGGCAGCCAGCTCATCGCCCTGTGCACCCTCCCGCTGTGGGGTCTGCTCTCGGACCACATCGGCCGGCGCCCGGTCATCTTCATCTTCGCCATCGGCACGATCATCACCACGCCGATGCTCATGGGGATGATCGACGACCGCCCGTGGACGCTGTTCCTCGCCTCGCTCGTCGCCATGACCCTGGTCGCCGCCGCCGGCTCGATCCTGTCCTCGTTCATGTCCGAGGCGTTCCCCACCAAGATGCGTACCGCGGGCATCGGGTTCGCGTACTCCCTGTCGGTGGCGGTCTTCGGCGGCAGTGCGCCGTACCTCAACGCGCAGTTCATCGAGTGGGACCTGTACTGGATGATCAGCGCCTACATCATCGCCCTCTGCGTGGCGACGATGGTCGCGACCGCCTTCATGAAGGAGACCCGGGGTCACGACCTGCACCGTGTCGGCCACAACTGAGCGTCGGCCACAACTGATCCACCCGAACCGCCCGCCCGGTCGCCCATCAACCGCGAGGATCCACGCCATGACCACTTCATCGTCCGAGTCCACGGGACTGTCCGTCGACCAGTTGCTCCGCCCCGACGTCGTGGGGCCGAAGATCGCCGAGGCCACCGGTGACCAGGCCTGGGCGGACTTCGACGCCGACCTCATCGCCGGTGGCAAGTCCAACCTCACGTTCACGCTCCGCTCCGACGCGGGGGAGCTGATCCTGCGGCGACCGCCGACGGGCGAGCTGCTGCCCAGCGCGCACGACATGGGCCGCGAGGCGCGGATCCAGCTCGGGTTGGCGGACACGGACGTGCCGGTCGCGAAGGTGGTGCTCAATGAGACCACCGGTGAGGACCTGGGCGTGCCGTACTACGTGATGGAGAAGGTGGTCGGCCACGTCATCCGTGACGCGTTGCCGGCGGGCTTCGCCGAGTCCGACGACGACAAGGCGGCCATGGCGGACGCCCAGATCGACGCGATGGTCGCGCTCCACGCCGTGGACCAGAACGCGGTGGGCCTGGGGGATCTCGGTCGCCCGGACGGCTATCTGGAGCGGCAGCTGCGACGCTGGCTGGGCCAGTCGGAGAAATCCAGTGCCTCCGTCCGGGCGGACCGTCTGCCCGAGCTGGCCGCGCGTCTCGGCGAGAGCATGCCCACCTCGCCGTCGTCGCGGATCATCCACGGTGACTACCGGCTCGACAACTACGTCGTCGACCCCGACGACCCGGGCCGCATCAAGGCGATCCTCGACTGGGAGCTGTCCACCCTCGGCGATCCGGTCGCCGACCTCGCGCAGACGGTTCTGTACTGGGGTGACCCGGATGGGCCGACGGTGCCGCTCATCCCCAGCATCACCACCGAACCGGGCTGGCCCGGACCGCAGCGGCTGCTCGACCGGTACTGCGCGGCCACCGGCACCGATCCGTCCCACATGCCGTGGTACCTGGCGTTCGCCACGTTCAAGTTCGCGGCGATCGCCCAGGGCGTGGCGACGCGCTCCGAGGCCGGTGACATGGCCGGTCAGAACTTCGGCGACATCGGCCCGCAGATCCGCGAGCTGGTCGACCACGGCCACTCGATCCTCGACTCCAGGAAGGTGACCAACTGATGGCCGACTCCTCATCCGCAGCGCCCACCCCGGTCGATCCCCGGACGGGTCCGCAGGCCGCGCTGCCCGTGCTCGACCGCTTCCGGCTGGACGGCCGCGTCGTGGTGATCACGGGCTCGTCGTCGGGGCTCGGGGCCGGCTTCGCGCGGGCCCTGTCCTCGGCCGGCGCCACGGTCGTGCTGGCCGCCCGACGCCGCGAGCGGCTCGACGCCCTCGCCGAGGAACTGCGTGCCGCCGGCGGCACCGCTTCGACCGTGGCGTGCGACGTCGCGGACCCCGCGGCGTGCGCGGCGATGGTCCGCGACACGATGGAGACCCACGGGCGCATCGACGTGCTGGTCAACAACGCCGGCATCGGGACCGCCGTGCCCGCGCTCAAGGAGACCCCCGAGCAGTTCCGCGGCGTGGTGGACGTCAACCTGAACGGCGCCTACTGGGCGGCCAAGGAGTGCGCGGCCGTCATGGGGCCCGGATCGAGCATCGTCAACGTCGCGAGCGTCCTGGGCCTGACCGCCGGCTTCGCACCGCAGGCCGCCTACTCGGCGACCAAAGCGGCCGTGCTCGGGCTGACCCGCGACCTCGCCGCGCAGTGGGGCAGCCGCCGCGGTATCCGCGTCAACGCGCTGGCCCCCGGGTACTTCGCCTCCGAGATGACCGACGAGATCCCGGAGAAGATGCTCGCCGACATCACCGGCAGCACCATCTTCGGTCGCCTGGGGCTCCAGCCCGAGCTCGACTCCGCGCTGCTCTTCCTCGCCTCCGACGCATCGTCGTTCATCACCGGGACCACGCTCGTGGTCGACGGTGGGATGACTATGCATTGAACCGACTCAGCACTGAACCAACTCAGCACTGAACCGACTCAGCACTGAACCAACTCAGCACTGACGCAGGCACCACTTCACTCATCCCGCCCGCGGCGGGCCGCCGCGGCACGCTTCTACAGGAGTAAAGACATGGAATTCGCTCACAGTCAGCGCAGCATCGAGCTGCAGGAGAACATGTGGGAGTTCATGCGGGAGCACGTCTTTCCCGCCGAGCCCGTCTGGGCCGAGTACCTGCGTGAGCACGGGGATAACGCCTACCCGCCGGTCATGGAGGACCTCAAGGCCGAGGCCCGGCGCCGTGGGCTGTGGAACCTCTTCCTGCCCGAGTGGTCCGGGATCTCCAACCTCGAGTTCGCCGCCGTCTCGGAGATCACCGGGTGGTCGCCCGTCATCGCCCCGGAGGCGATCAACTCGCAGGCCCCGGACACCGGGAACATGGAGACCTTCCACCTGTTCGGCACCGACGAGCAGAAGGACAAGTACCTCGAGCCGCTCAAGGAGGGCAGGATCCGCTCGGCGTACGCCATGACCGAGCCCGACGTCGCCTCCTCGGATGCCACGAACATCCAGACCGTCATCCGGCGCGAGGGCGACGAGTACGTGATCAACGGCCGCAAGTGGTGGATCACCGGGATCGCCGACACCCGCTGCGAGATCCTCATCGTCATGGGTAAGACCGACGAGTCCGCCGAGACCCACCGGCAGCAGTCGATGGTCCTCGTGCCCCGTGACACCCCGGGCCTGACCATCGAGCGCAACCTGCCGCTGTTCGGCTACCAGGACCAGCACGGTCACTGTGAGATCGTGTTCTCCGACGTGCGGGTGCCCGTGTCGAACCTTCTCGGCGAGGAGGGCGCCGGGTTCGCGATCGCCCAGGCCCGCCTCGGGCCGGGCCGGATCCACCACGCGATGCGCGCCATCGGCATGGCCGAGCGGGCGCTGGCCCTGATGGTCGACCGCGCCAAGTCCCGGCACGCGTTCGGCGGGTCGCTGGCGAGCCAGGGCGTGGTGCAGGAGCACATCGCCAACTCGCGCATCGAGATCGACCAGGCACGGCTGCAGGTGCAGCACTGCGCGTGGATGATCGACACCGTCGGCGCCAAGGAGGCGCGGTTCGAGATCTCCGCCATCAAGGTGATCGCCCCGCAGGTCGCCTGTGCCGTGATCGACCGGGCCATCGAGATCTTCGGCGGCGCCGGCGTCTCCGGCGACACCCCGCTGGCGTACTTCTACGCCTGGGCGCGAGCGCTGCGGATCGTCGACGGCCCGGACGCCGTCCACCGCCGCACCATCGCGCGGGGAGAGCTCAAGCGCACTCCGCCGTACGTCGGCTGAGCGTGATGCGCAACACTGACAACACCCGGTCTTCCCGGACCGGATACTCACCGTTCGAGAGAGGAACACGCACATGGGTGCAGTGATCGTGGAGGCCGTGCGCAGCGCGGTGGGCAAGCGCAAGGGTGGACTGGCCGGGGTGCATCCCGCCGATCTGTCGGGGACCGTTCTCAAGGCGCTGGCCGAGCGCGCCGGGATCGACGGAGCGATCGTCGAGGACGTCATCTGGGGCTGCGTCACCCAGGCCGGCGAGCAGGCCGGGGACATTGCCCGGACCGCCGCCCTGTCGGCGGGATGGCCGGAGACGGTCAACGGCGTGACGATCGACCGGCAGTGTGGCTCGTCGCAGCAGGCGCTGAGTTTCGCGGTGGCCGTGGTGGAGGCAGGCTTCCACGACGTGGTGGTGGCCGGCGGCGTCGAGTCGATGACGCGGGTGCCGATGGGCTCGCACGTCTCCTCCGAGTCGTTCCCCTACGGTCAGGCGTTCCTCGACCGCTACGACGGCACGGCCCCCAACCAGGGCGTGGGTGCCGAGATGATCGCCGAGCGGTGGGGCTTTGACCGCACGCAGCTCGACGAGTTCGCCGTGGCGTCGCACGAGAAGGCCGCCGCCGCGCAGGACGCCGGCTTCTTCGCCGGGCACATCGTGCCGGTGACCACCCCGGACGGCGTCTTCGACACCGACCAGGGCATCCGCCGCGGCAGCACCGTCGAGGGACTGGCCGGGCTGAAGACGCCGTTCAAGGAAGACGGCGTCATCCACGCCGGCAACGCCTCGCAGATCTCGGACGGCGCCGCGGCGATCCTCGTGATGAGCGAGGAGGCGGCCGCCAAGTACGGGTGCACCCCGATCGCGCGGGTGCACACCGCCACGCTCGCCGGTGACGATCCGGTCATCATGCTCACCGCTCCGATCCCCGCCACCGCCAAGGCGCTGGCCAAGTCCGGACTGTCCATCGACGACATCGGCGTGTACGAGGTCAACGAGGCGTTCGCGTCCGTGCCGATGGCGTGGCTGGCCGAGACCGGGGCGGACCCGGCGAAGCTCAACCCGAACGGCGGCGCCATCGCCCTCGGGCACCCGCTCGGTGGCTCCGGCGCCCGGATCTTCGCCGACCTCGTCCATCACATGAAGAACGAGGGCATCAAGTACGGCCTGCAGACGATGTGTGAGGGCGGCGGCCAGGCCAACGCCACCATCATCGAACTGCTCTGATCCGAGCCCCCGCCGGGCAGCCGCGCGAGCGGCTGCCCGGTGACTCACAGCCGCCCCCCGCGATGAACTCCGGCCTGCGCATCTGCGCACGCCAGACGCCATCGTCGGGGGCGGCTGCGCTGTGGGCGTACTTGCGCGCGTGCGGCCGTGTTGTGGGCGTACAGGCCCGGTCCGGCGGCGGCCGGGGGCACTCGGGGCGCGTGTCTCAGTCGCCGGTGAGGACGACCGCCCGGCCGAGCACCTCACCGCGGTCGAGCGCCTGGTAGGTCTCCGGAGCCTCGGCCAGCGGGACCCGCCGGGAGATCATGCCGCCCAGGTCGAGCTTCCCCGCCGCCAACAGGCGCACGAGCGCCGGGACGTCCTGACGGGCGCGGGCGCCGTACGAGCCCTTGATCTGGATCTTGCGACGCACGATGCGGGCCAGGTCCACGTCGAGCGTGGTGCCCGCGGGGGGAATGCCCACGACCACGACCCGTCCGCCTTCGCGGGCGATGTCGGTCGCCTGCCGGGTGGTGGCCGCCGACCCCAGCGCCTCGAACGCGACGTCCACCCCGCGTCCGCCGGTGATCTCCATGACGGCCTCGGCGGCTTCGACCTCCCGCGAATTGATGGTGTGGGTGGCGCCCATGCGGCGCGCGAGGGCGAGCTTGTCGTCGTCCACGTCGATCGCGATCACCGACTCCGCGCCACTGACCGCCGACAGCTGGACGATGTTCTGACCGACCCCACCGACCGCCACCACCGCAACGGATTCCCCGGTCCGGACGTCGCCCACGTTGCGGACCGCGCCGTAGGCGGTGAACATCGAACACCCGAGGATGGCGGAATCGGTGAGGTCGAGCTGCTCGGGGAGGGCGAACACCGCGGTGGCGGGCGTGACGCTGTACTCGGCCAGCCCGCCCATCGAGTACATGGACAACGGTTCGCCGGAGGCCCGGTGCAGGCGCGTCTCGCCGTCGTACAGGGTGCCGCGCAGGCGGTTGTACTCGAAGAACGTGGAGCAGATGTCCTCCATGCCGCGGGCGCAGTTCTCGCACGATCCGCACGGCATGATGAACGAGCCGACCACCCGGTCGCCGGGCCGGACGTGGGTGACCCCGGCGCCGACCTCGGCGACGACGCCGGAGATCTCGTGGCCCAGGACTCCCGGCAGCGGGAACCCGACCTCGCCCTTCATCACGTGCAGGTCCGTGTGGCAGACCCCGCAGGCGTGGTTGTGGACCAGGACCTCGCCGGCGCGCGGTTCCGGGATCGGGATGTCCTCGATCACCAGCGGGGACCCGGTCTCAACGCACACCGCAGCTCTCATGGGGCCGACTGTACGCAGCGTTCAGCGGCCGAGGAGCTCGTCCGAGATGATCCGCATCTGGATCTCGCTGGTGCCCTCGAAGATCCTGGTGAGGCGGGCGTCGCGCCAGTGCCGTTCCACCTGGAAGTCGGTGGTGTAACCGGCACCCCCGTGGATCTGAACGCCCTGCGACGTGACCCACTCGGCCATCTCGGTCGCCACGAGCTTGCACATGGCGGCCTCGAGCGAACACCGCCGTCCCGAGTCGATCGCGGTGGCCACCGAGTACATGAGCTGACGCGCGGCCTCGATGTCCGCGGCCATCTTGGCGATCTTGAAGCGCAGGTACTGGAACTGGCCGATCGGCTGACCGAACTGCTCCCGGGTGGCGACGTACGCGATCGAGTCCTCCAGTGCGGCGCGGGCGAGTCCGATCGCGCGGGCCGCGGTGTGCGCTCGGCCCACCTCGAGACCGGAGACGGCCATGTAGAAGCCCCTGCCCTCCTCGCCGAGCAGCGACGACGCGGGGATCCGGAAGTCGTCGAAGGACAACTCCCAGGTCTGCCAGCCGAAGTAACCGATCTTGCGGACCGGGTTGCCGCTGATGCCGGAGGGGAAGGAGCCGCGCTCCTTCTCCACCAGGAAGGTCGAGATGCCCCGGTGCGGCTTGTCCGGGTCGCGGTCCGGATCGGTGCGGGCGAACAGGACGAGGTAGTCGGCCTGGTCTGCGTAGGTGCACCACATCTTGGTCCCGTTGATCACCCAGGCGTCGCCGTCGCGGACGGCGCGGCACGAGATGTTGGCGACGTCGGACCCCGCCTCGGCCTCCGAGAGCGCGTACGCGCCCAGCCATTCGCCGCGGGCGACGCGGGGGAGCAGGCGGGCCTGCTGCTCGGCGGTGAAGCCGCCGCCCATGCCGTTTCCCCGCGCGAGCAGACCGGACACCGACAGCCACCCGCGGGCCAGCTCTTCGGCGACCAGGCAGTACTCGAAGACGCCCAGTCCCAGGCCGCCGTGCTCCTCGTCGATCATGATCCCGAAGAATCCCATGTCGGCCATCTTCTGCCGTAGCTCGTCCGGGATGTCGCCTTTCTCCGGGTCCAGGCGGTTCGCGACCGGGAGGACCTCTCTGGCGGTGAAGTCGCGTGCGAGGTCCCGGATCGCGAGGCGCTCCTCCGTGAGGTAGACGGGAACGTCCTCGCGGGCGGTGGGTTTGTGGGTCATCCGGATCGTCCTCCCGGTGTGAGTCGGTCGTTGTCCGCGCCGAGGGAGGGCGCCGGGCCCGTGGCGAGGTGGTCCCCGTCGAACGTCGCGGGGTGCGCGGCGGCCAGATAGGGGCCGATGCCGGGTTGGTCGAGGCGGGAGAAGAGGGGGTTGTTCCGGAGCTCGCCCTCCGAGACGACCTCGGCGAACGTGCGGTAGCGCTCGTGCAGCACCACCGAGTCGTCCAGGGCCCGCGCGACCTCGTCGGTGGTGCGAGCGGAGAACCAGCGGGCGAACAGCGCGGCGAGGACCTCGCGATAGGAGTAGCGGTCGGCCTCTTCCGTGAAGTCGGCGCCGGCCGCGGTCTCGAGCGCGTCGACGGCCTCCAGGGTGCCCGTGACGCGAGCCAGGTCGTGGAAGTGCCGGGTGGTCAGGGCGACGATCATGAACCGACCTCCGTCGCAGGTGGTGAAGTCCGTGCCGAAGGTCCCGTAGACGTGATTGCCCACGGCAGGCCGCGACGACCCGTCGAGCTGTGGTTCGGTGAGGTATCCGAGCGTCCCGGCGGTGGCCAGGGCGACGTCATCGAGGGGCAGGACGATCCGCCGCCCGCGGCCGGTCCGCTCACGTTCGCGGACGGCGGCCACCACGGCCAGCGCCGCGTGCAGTCCGGCGGCCACGTCCCAGGCCGGCAGGGCGTGGTTGACGACGCGGCCCGAGCCGGGGCCGGTGATGGCGGGGAAACCGAGGGCGGCGTTGACCGTGTAGTCCACCCCGGGCCGGCCGTCGCGGCGGCCGAGCAGTTCGAGGGTGATGACGTCCTCGCGGTCGGCGGCCAGGACGTCGTGACTCATCCACGACCGCCCGCCCGAGTTCGTCACGAGGATCCCCCCACCCTCGCCGGGCGCGGTGACGAGCTCGCGGAACGCCCGCCGGCCGTCGTCGGAGCGCAGATCGAGAGTGACCGAGGCCTTGCCCCGGTTGAGCCCGGTCCAGTAGATCGACGTCCCGTCGGGCGCCAGGGGCCACCGGTTCACGTCCGCCGCGCCACCCACCGGATCGACCCGGATGACCTCGGCGCCGAGCTGCGCCAACGTGAGTCCGCACAAGGGTGAGGCGACGAAGCTCGAGAGTTCGACGACGCGTATCCCGTCCAGCGGTCGGGACGCGGAGGGCTCTGTCATCAACGGCTCCCGGTGGTGCGGCGGGCCGGTTGCCCCGCAGTGCAAATCATGATAATAGTTTGAAGCATACAGCGTGGATTGTGTTCCGCGACACCCATCGCCGGCGGACAGGGGCGAGACCATGAGCGAGCAGCCGAGCAGCGCGACCCCCGTGGTCGACACAGACACGGAGAGCGACACGGAAGTCGGCGCGGAGGACTTCGCGGACATCCTCGCGACCACGCGTGAGTACATCCGTTCGGTGGTCGTGCCCCGCGAGCGGGAGATCGCCGACACCGACGCGGTCCCGGACGACATCCGTGCAGACCTGGCTGACATGGGCCTGTTCGGCTACGCGATCCCGCAACGGTGGGGTGGGTTGGGCCTCGGCCTGACCCAGGATGTCGAACTGGCGATGGAGTTCGGCTACACGACACTGGCCATGAGGTCGCTGTTCGGGACCAACAACGGGATCGCCGGGCAGGTCCTCGTGAACTTCGGCACCGATGCCCAGAAGGCCGAATGGCTCGAGCGGATCGCCTCCGGCGACGTCATCGCCTCCTTCGCCCTGACCGAGGACGGCGCCGGCTCGAACCCCGCCGGACTGGCCACGAAGGCCGTGCGGGACGGCGGTGCGGGCAGTGAGGGCGGTGAGGGCGGTGACTGGATCATCGACGGCACCAAGCGCTTCATCACCAACGCCCCGCTGGCGGATCTGTTCATCGTGTTCGCACGTACCCGTCCCGCCGACCACAGCGGGACGGGGATCGCCGTGTTCCTCGTCCCTGCGGACGCCCCGGGCGTGAGTGTCGGCCCCAGGGACAAGAAGATGGGGCAGGAGGGCGCGTGGACCGCCGAGGTGGACTTCCGCGGCGTGCGCGTGCCCGCCACCGCCCTGGTGGGTGGCGACGAGGAGGCCGGATACCGCGCGGCGATGACCTCCTTGGCCCGCGGCCGCATCCATATCGCCGCCGTCGCCGTGGGATCGGCGCAGCGGGCGCTCGACGAGTCGCTCGCCTTCGCGGCGACCACCACCCAGGGTGGCGAGGCCATCGGCGGATTCCAGTTGGTCCAGGGGATGCTCGCCGACCAGCAGACCGGCGTCATGGCGGGCCGTGCCCTCGTCCGCGAGGCCGCCGCCAAGTACGTCTCCGGCGAGGACCGACGGATCGCCCCCTCGGTGGCCAAGCTGTACTGCACCGAGATGGTCGCCGATGTCGCGGACAAGGCGGTCCAGATCCACGGCGGCACGGGCTACATGCGGGGCGTGGCGGTGGAGCGGATCTACCGTGACGTCCGCCTGCTCCGCCTGTACGAGGGCACGAGTGAGATCCAGCGCCTCATCATCGGCGGTGGCCTCGTGAAGGGTGCGCAGCGGGACGCGGGTGCCCGATGACGGACCCGACGCGCGGAACGCCCACCGGCGAGCCGCTCCCGCTCGAGGGCATCACGGTGATCGCCGTGGAGCAGGCCGTGGCCGCCCCGCTGGCGACCCGGCACCTGGCCGACCTCGGCGCGCGCGTCATCAAGATCGAACGCCCGGGGGAGGGTGACTTCGCCCGCGCCTACGACGACGCCGTGCACGGGCTGGCCTCCCACTTCGTGTGGCTGGGCCGGGGCAAGGAGTCGATCGAACTCGACCTCGCCTCGCCGGGCGGCAGGGAGACCGCGCTGGCCCTGGCAGACCGGGCGGACGTGGTGATCAGCAACCTGGCGCCCGGGGCGATGGACCGGTTGGGACTCGGGGCGACGGCGCTGCGTGAGCGACGGGAGGACCTCGTCGTCGTCACCATCTCCGGCTACGGCGACACCGGCCCGTACACCGGTCGCAAGGCCTACGACATGCTCGTGCAGGCCGAGTCCGGGCTGTGCTCGATCACCGGCACCCCCGAGGCCGCCACCAAGACCGGGGTCCCGGTGTCCGACATCGCGACCGGGATGTACGCCCTGTCGGCGATCCAGTCGGCGCTCTTCCGGCGGGAACGGACCGGGCGCGGGGCCACCGTCGAGGTGTCCATGTTCGAGGCCACCGCCGAGTGGATGGGCCACCCCATGTACACCCGGATGTACGCGGGGAGGCAAGTCGAGCGGATGGGACTGTCCCACGCGTCGATCTGCCCGTACGACGCGTTCCCGACCCGCGATGGGCAGGTGCTGATCGGCGTCCAGAACGATCGCGGGTGGGCCGCACTGGTGCGCGACGTGTTGGGGCGGCCGGAGCTGGTCGACGACGAGAGGTACTCCACCAACATCGCCCGCGTCGCCCGGAGGGCCGAAGTGTACGCGCTGATCGCCTCCCTGACCGGGGAGTTCGGCTCGGTGGAGCTGGCCGAGCGACTCGACGAGTTCGACGTCCCGGCGGGGCGGCTCAATGACGTCGCCGGGCTGGTCGACCACCCGCAACTCGCGGCGCGGGACCGGTGGCGGGACGTCGAGACGCCGGCGGGTCCGGTCCGCGGCCTGCTCCCGCCGATGACCTTTACCGATGTAGAGCTGCCCATGGGGCCCGTTCCCGCACTGGGGCAGCACACCGACGCGATCCTGGCGGAACTGGGCGCGAACGCACGAGAAGAGGACACGCATCATGGGACTACTTGAGGGCAAGACCGCAGTCGTCACCGGGGCCGCGCGCGGCATCGGGTTGGAGATCGCCCGGACGTTCATCGACCAGGGCGCGCGGGTGGTGATCGGCGACATCGACGACGAGGCGGGCGCCGCGGCCGTCGCCGACCTGGGCGGGCAGGACACCGCGCGCTACGTCCACTGCGACGTCCGGGACGGAGCGGCGGTCGAGGCGATGATCGACGTGGCCGAGGGGGCGTTCGGGCCGCTGGGGGTGTTCGTCAACAACGCGGGCATCACCCGTGACGCGACCATGCGCAAGATGACCGAGCAGCAGTTCGACGACATCATCGCCATCCACCTCAAGGGCACGTGGAACGGCACCCGCGCCGCCGCCGGCCGGATGCGCGGGCACGGGGGAGGGGCGATCGTCAACATCTCGTCGATCTCCGGCAAGGTCGGTCTCGTCGGCCAGACCAACTACTCCGCAGCCAAGGCCGGGATCGTGGGGCTCACCAAGGCGGCGGCCAAGGAGGTGGCGTTCGCGGGGGTGCGCGTCAACGCGGTCCAGCCGGGGCTCATCCGCACCGCCATGACCCTGGCCATGCCCGAGCACGTCTGGGAGGAGAAGTTGGCCGAGATCCCCATGGGGCGCGCAGCCGAGCCGAGCGAGGTCGCCCAGGTGGTGCTGTTCCTCGCCAGCGACATGTCCAGCTACATGACCGGCACCGTCCTGGAGATCACGGGCGGGCGGCACATCTGAGCGCGCGGGCCGGGCCGCTCAGCCGAGGTCCCAGCGGATCGGCTGGGCGAGCTCGGAGTGGAACCGCTTCTCGAGGTACGTGGTGTGCTCGTCGATGTGCACGGACATCAACCGGGAGGCGGTGTCCGCGTCGCGATCGGCGATCGCGGCGTAGATGTCCCCGTGGATGTCGCAGGTCAGTTCGCGCTGGCGCTTCGGGTAGCTGATCCCCATCGAGGCGCCGGCGATGAGGCCCGTCAGCGCGTCGAAGAGGTACCCGAAGAGGGCGTTGCCGGAGCTCCAGGCGATGAGTTCGTGGAACCGCTCGGAGTGCGCCGAGAAGACCGCCGGGTCGCCCAATTGGTCCCGGGTCTGACGCAGGTTCTCCGCGAGTCGTTCCAGGCCGGCGTCGTCGATCCGCGTGGTGGCCAGCCGCGCGATACCCGGCTCGAGGGCCGCGCGGGCCTCCATGATCGTCGAGAACGGGGCGCTGCCGAACTGCAGGAGCAGGCTCAGGGTGGCGGCGAGGGTGCCGCCGTCGGGCTGCTGCACGACGGGGCCGCCGCCCGGGCCGGGCTTGAGCATGATGACGCCCTGGAGCTCCAGGTAGCGCAGCGATTCCCGGAGGGTGCCGCGCCCGACCCCGTACTCCTCCAACATGAGGTGCTCGGGGGGCAGCCGGTCGCCGACGGTGTTCCCGCGGCGGGAGATGTCCTCGACGATCTGCTGGGCGACGAGCAGGGCCGTCTTCTTGGGCCTGCCGACCCCCGGGCGACCGCCGCCGCTGCCTGAACTCATGACAACCATTATCCCCGTCTCCCGGCTCAGGGCATGAGCACGGTGTAGGTCCAGTCCAGGACGGGCGCGTCGCCGTCCTGCCGGTGCGCGGTGACGAGCGACCGGAGGTCGAGCGCCGTGCCACCGCCTGCCGCCTCCACCGCAGCGCCCACCACGATGTCGCTGCTCAGGGTGTCGCCCTCGCGAACTGAGCCGACGTGGTCGCACGAGTGCCACCCGAGCACCGTGAGCATGGACGGCAGGGCGCGCGTGGCCTGCGAGAGCGCGAGCCCGATGGTGTGGCCGCCGTAGACCAACCGACCGGAGCCCGAGGCGCGGCCGTCGTGATGCGTCTGCGCGATGTTCATCGTCAGTCGCGCCAGCGCCGGCGCGTCGGACACCACGTCGGCGCCGACGCGCAGTACGGTGCCGGCCGCGGGGATCGGCGTGAGTCCGCGCGGGAGCGCGGCTCGGTAGGCGTCGAGGTCCCAGCCCTGCGGCGACGCCCACGGCTGCCGGTGGTCGCCGCCGATGGCCGACAGGTCGTATTCGTGGACGCAGGACCCGGGATCGACACCCGGCGACAGCGGCAGCATCGCGCAGCGGTAGAAGTCCAGGACTGTCCGGCCGTCCTGGTCGGTGGTGGTGATCCGGAGCGCGGCCAATCCGGTGGCCGCGCGGCCGGGTCTGGGGGAGTTGGTCCTGAGACCGACCACCTCGGTCCGCGTCGAGAGGGTGTCACCGATCCGGGGAGCCGTGAGTAGGCGCAGGCCCCGATAGAACAGGTTGGCCTTCACCCGGTGGGTCACCACGGTGGACTGACCGATCGCGATGTCGGTCACCAGCCCGGGGTGCGCCACCGCGACGCCGGTGACCGCGTGGGACAGGTGGCGGTCCAGGGGAAGGCGCAGGCGGTCGCCGAGGACGGCCTGGTGCGCGGCCGCCAGCCCGTCTGTCAGGGTGACCGCGGGGGCCGTGTCGACGACCTGTCCCACCTCGAGCTGGTCGAAATAGGGGCCGCCGATCTCCACGACGGGTCCCTGCGGGGCGGGGTTCTCGGTCATCGCGGCCTCCTTCCGGCGCGGGTGGCGTGCGTCGCGCGGCCGCGCGCCGACGGCTGACCGATCACACTCTACACAAAACCATGCGCATCATTATTGACTATTGGGCGATGCGTTGCGACGATGAGGTCCGGAGCCCGCCTGACCGGCGGATCGAGATGACGACGACGACGACGAGGTGTTCTGCGGTGCCGGACCTGAACGATGACGAGGCCTACCTCGTCGCGACCGTGCGTCGGTTCATCGATCGCGAGGTCAAGCCGTCCGTGCGCGAGATGGAACACGCGAACGAGTACCCCGAACGCTGGATCGAGCAGATGAAGGCGATCGGCATCTACGGTCTGGCGGTGCCCGAGGAATTCGGGGGGACGCCGGTCTCGATGCCGTGCTACGTGCGGGTCACCGAGGAACTCGCCCGCGGGTGGATGTCACTCGCCGGCGCCATGGGCGGGCACACCGTGGTCGCCACACTGCTCGCCGAGTTCGGCACCCGAGGAGCAGAAGGCCACCTACCTTCCCCGGTTGGCGACCGGTGAGATCCGGGCCACCATGGCGCTGACGGAGCCCGGCGGGGGATCCGATCTCCAGGCGATGACCACCACCGCCACGACTCAGGGCGAGGAGCTCGTGATCACGGGCACCAAGACGTGGATCTCCAACGCGCGACGCTCCGGCCTCATCGCGCTGCTGTGCAAGACCGACCCGTCCGCGACGCCCAGACACCAGGGCATCTCTATCGTCCTGGTCGAGCACGGTCCCGGACTGACGGTCTCCGAGGACCTGTCCAAACTCGGGTACAAGGGAGTCGAGACCTGCGAGCTCGCCTTCGACGGGTACCGCACCCCGGCGACCCGGATCCTCGGCGGCGAACCGGGAAGGGGCTTCGCGCAGATGATGAAGGGCCTGGAGACCGGCCGGATCCAGGTGGCCAGCCGCGCGCTGGGCGTCGCGGCCGCGGCGCTCGAGGACTCCCTCGCGTACGCGCAGCAGCGCGAATCCTTCGGACAGCCCATCTGGAAGCACCAGGCCGTCGGGCATCACCTGGCCGACATGGCCACCAAGCTCACCGCCGCCCGCCAGCTCACCCTGTTCGCCGCCGCGAAGGCCGACGCCGGCGAGCGCTGCGACATGGAGGCGGGGATGGCCAAGCTCTTCGCCTCGGAGGTGGGGATGGAGATCGCGCTCGACGCCGTCCGGATCCACGGCGGCTACGGGTATTCCACGGAGTACGACATCGAGCGGTACTTCCGCGACGCCCCGCTCATGATCGTGGGCGAGGGGACCAACGAGATCCAGCGCAACGTCATCGCATCGCAACTGGTGGCACGTGGCGGGTTGGAATGAGGAGAGGACTGTCATGAAGGTGTTCGAGGGGCTGGAGCAGCTCGAGGCCGAGCTCGGCCGGCATGTCGGGTACAGCGACTGGATGGAGATCACCCAGGAGCGCATCGACGCGTTCGCCGACGCCACCGGGGACCACCAGTGGATCCACGTCGATCCGGCGCGGGCGGCCGAGGGACCGTACGGCCGCACCATCGCGCACGGGTACCTCACCCTGTCGCTGCTGCCGGTGCTCGGCGCCGAGGTGATGGAGATCCGGGGCTTCGCCATGATGATCAACTACGGGGTCGACAAGGTGCGGTTCCCCGCGCCGGTGCCGGTCGGGTCACGTATCCGTGCGGGGATCGAGTTGACGTCGCTCGAGCGGAAGTCGTCCGGAGTCCAGCTCAACAGTCTGGTGACCGTCGAGGTCGAGGGCTCCGACCGGCCGGCGGTCGTGGCCGAGACCGTCCGGATGATGGTCGAGTGAGGCGACAGGCCCCGGTGCCCGGATCCAGGATGGCCGAGGCGCTGGCCGACGTGGTGGTCTGTGAACCCGTCCGGACCGCGGTGGGCCGCCGGGGCGGTGTCCTGGCGCCACTGCAGGCCGCCGACCTCGCCGCGGCCGCGATCGCCGGACTCGTCGACCGCACCGGCCTCGGAACGACGGACATCGACGACGTGATCCTGGGCCAGTGCTACCCCAACGGTGAGGCGCCCGCGATCGGGCGGGTGGCGGCACTCGACGCCGGGCTCGACATCAGCACGCCGGGGATTCAGATCGACCGCCGCTGCGGATCGGGTCTCCAGGCCGTGCTCAACGCGGCGATGCAGGTCGGCGTCGGCGTGAGCGAGGTGGTGATCGCCGGTGGCGCGGAGTCGATGTCGAACAGTGAGTTCTACTCCCTGGGTCTGCGCGGCGGGGTCCGCAGCGACCGGGTCGAGTTCATCGACCGCATCGCTCGTGGCCGGGTGACCTCCGGCGGCCGCGACCACCCGGTGGCGGGCGGCATGCTCGAGACCGCCGAGAACCTCCGCGCGGAGTACTCCATCTCCCGGACGGAGCAGGACGAACTGGCGGCCGAGAGCCAGCGGCGCGCGATCGCCGCCCAGGACTCGGGGGTGTTCGACGAGGAGATCGTGTCGGTGCAGGTCCTTCAGCGGAAGGAAGAGCTCGTCGTCGTCGACACCGACGAACACCCCCGGCGAGGCGTCACGGCTGCCTCCCTCGCCGACCTGCGACCCATCCGCTCCCGCGTCGACCCCGACGCGACGGTGACGGCCGGCAACGCGTCGGGGGAGAACGACGGCGCGGCGGTGTGCGTGGTGACCACCCGCAGTCGCGCGGAGGAGCTGGGGCTGCGCGCCTATGTCCGACCGCTCGGGTGGGCGGTGACCGGCGTCCACCCCGCGCGGATGGGCATCGGCCCCGTTCCCGCGACGGCCCGGTTACTCCGGCAACTCGACCTGCGGCTGGCGGACTTCGACCTCATCGAACTCAACGAGGCGTTCGCCGCGCAGGTGCTCGCGTGCCTGCGGGAGTGGGAGTCGGGCCACGGGTTCACCGCCGCCGATCGCGAGCGGCTCAACGTCCACGGTTCCGGCATCTCGCTCGGGCATCCCGTGGGGGCCACCGGTACGCGCATCCTCACCACCATGGCGCGCGAACTGGCGCGCCGGGAGGGCCGGCTCGCCCTGGAGACGATGTGCCTCGGCGGTGGGCAGGGGCTGGCCGCTGTCTTCGAGCGGGTGGGCGTGGGCGGTACCTGACAATTCATGCGGACTTAACTACAGGGATGTGATTCGGGCGTAGCGTCATCGGCAACGGTCGGTGGGGAAGCCGACCGTCGGGAGGTCCCAGCCGATGATCGTCTGTCTCGATCGGGAGGGGGCCGGCACCCGGCCCCGTCACCACCAGGTGACCTGGGCCGGCCGGTCCATCCCAACACGCTCGCGGGTGCCGCGGGCGAGGAGCGCGCCGTGACCGACACCGTACGTACCTACGTCCTCGACACCTCGGTTCTGCTGTCCGATCCGTGGGCCGTCACCCGCTTCGCCGAGCACCGCGTTGTGCTCCCCATCGCGGTCATCAGCGAGCTGGAGGGCAAACGCAATCATCCCGAGCTGGGCTACTTCGCCCGTGAGGCCCTCAGGCTGCTCGAGGACCTGCGGCTGCGGCACGGGCGCCTCGACGGCGACATCACCGTCACCGACGTCGGCGGCACCCTGCGGGTCGAGCTCAACCACACCGACCAGGCGGTGCTGCCGTCCGGATTCCGCGACACCGGCAACGACTCCCGGATCCTGGCGTGTGCGCTCAACCTGCGGGCCGGGGGCGCCGACACCGTGCTCGTGTCCAAGGACGTCCCGCTGCGGGTCAAGGCGGGTTCGGTGGGTCTGCCGGCCGACGAGTACCACGCCCAGGACGTCGTGCTGACCGGGTACAGCGGGGTCGCCGACCTGCCGGCCACCCAGGATCTCGTCGACACCCTGTTCTCGGAGGGCCGCGCCTCGGGCCTCGCAGCCCGGGCCGCAGGGCTGGACAGCGGGACCCCGGTGCACTGCGGCGTGCGTGTCCAGACCGAGTCCTCGTCGGCTCTGGCCCGCGTCGCCGACGACGGCGGGCTCCGGCTGGTCCGCGGAGACGTCGAGGTCTTCGGCCTGCGTGGCCGCTCCGCCGAGCAGCGCATCGCGATCGACTGTCTGCTCGACGAGTCGATCGGGATCGTCTCCCTCGGCGGCCGGGCGGGCACCGGCAAGTCGGCGCTCGCGCTGTGCGCGGGACTCGAGTCGGTGCTGGAGCGGCGTCGGCACCGCAAGATCGTCGTGTTCCGCCCGCTCTACGCCGTGGGCGGGCAGGAACTGGGGTACCTGCCGGGCAGTGAGTCGGAGAAGATGTCCCCCTGGTCCCAGGCCGTGTTCGACACCCTCGAGGGACTGGTCAGCGAGAACGTCATCGACGAGGTCATGGACCGCGACATCCTCGAGGTGCTGCCGCTGACCCACATCCGCGGCAGGAGTCTGCACGACTCGTTCGTGATCGTCGACGAGGCGCAGTCACTCGAGCGGAACGTGCTGCTCACCGTGCTCTCGCGGCTGGGGACCGGGTCGCGGGTCGTGCTCACCCACGACGTCGCGCAGCGGGACAACCTCCGGGTGGGGCGCCACGACGGCATCCAGGCGGTCGTGGAGAAGCTCAAGGGGCATCCACTCTTCGCGCACGTCACCCTCAACCGCTCGGAACGTTCCGCCATCGCCGAACTCGTCACCACGATGCTGGAGGAATTCCACCCCGAGGGTTCCTCCGGGGAGCTGCGACGGATCCACGCCGCCTGACTTCAGGCTCCGGGCAGCGTGGGATGATACGGGTCCGGGCGAGCGAGCCCGGGCCCGCATCGTGCATGCCGTTACGGAGGTTCCCCATGTCCCGACGCTCGTCGCCGGCGCCCGCGCTCTGGCTGCTCACCGCCTGCGTCCTGGGGCTGGCCGCGTGTGGCGAGCAGGTCCCCGGTGGCATGCCGGCCGAGGCGCAGTCCCAGACCGCTGCGGGACAGGCTGCTACGGAGCAACCTGCTACGGACCAGATCGGTGGGGACCAGGGCGCTGGTGACCAGACCGGTGCGGGCCCGGGCGCGATCGGCCCCGCCGCCGGGTCCGACGCGGACGACCCGATCGTGGTGAAGATCGGCGAGGACGAGTTCCTCACGAACATGGCCATCTATCGCCGGTACGACGATGCCAAGGAGACCGCGCTCGCGCTCGGGGCGCCGGTGGCCCCGGCAGAGGTGCTCGAGGGTGGCAAGAAGCAGGACTTCGCCGACGGGGCCATCTACTGGTCACCGCAGACCGGTGCCCAGATCGTCCGCGGGCAGATCCTCGCCACCTACCTCGACAACGGCGGACCCGCCGGCCGGTTGGGGTGGCCCGTGAGCGACGAGCTCGTCGAGGACGAGGTCATCTACTCGGACTTCCAACGCGGACAGATCCGCCTCGAGGACCAGGCCATCCGGGTGGTCGAGCACTCCGGCTGACCCCGGAACGCGACGCGCCGCGGGCCGGGCGCGCCGAGCCCGGTCCGCGGCGCACATCGCGGTGCGCACTCAGGGCGAGACCGTCGGGTCAGCGCTCGCGGTCGAGGCCCGTCATCCCCAGGACGTCGAGGCGCCGGTCGAGCTCGGACTCGGACAGTGGATCGGGGACGAAGCCGAGCGCGATGACGGCCTCGCGGATGGTGATCCCCTCGGCGAGGGCGTGCTTGGCGACCCGGGCGGCCTCCTCGTAGCCGATCGCCGAGTTCAACGGCGTGACGATCGAGGGGGAGGACTCGGCGAGCCGCCGCATGCGATCGGTGTCCGGCTCGATCCCGTCGATGCAGCGCTCGGCGAACAGCGTGGACGAGTTCGCGAGGATCCGGACCGACTCGAGCACGTTGCGCGCCATCACCGGGATCGCGGTGTTGAGCTCGAAGGCACCGCTGGCCCCGGCCCACGCCACGGCCGCGTCGTTCCCCACGACCTGGGCGGCGACCTGCGCGACCGTCTCACACAGCACCGGGTTGACCTTGCCGGGCATGATCGACGACCCCGGCTGCAGGTCCGGAAGGTGGATCTCCGACAGCCCGGTCATGGGGCCCGACCCCATCCACCGGACGTCGTTCGCGATCTTGGTGAGCGAGACGGCGACGGAACGCAGGGCCCCGGACAGCTCGACAAGGCCGTCTCGGGCGGCCTGGGCCTCGAACGGATCCGCCGCCAGACGGAGCTCCTCCAGGCCGGTGAGGGAGCGCAGCTCCTCGACCACGGCGGAGCCGAAGCCGTCGGGGGCGTTGAGGCCCGTGCCGGCGGCGGTCCCACCGATCGGCAACTCGCCGACACGGGGCAGCGTTCCGCAGACGCGCTCGACCCCGGCGCGGATCTGCCGGGCGTAGCCGGCGAACTCCTGTCCGAGCGTCACCGGCACGGCGTCCATCAGGTGGGTGCGCCCGGGCTTGACAACCTCGCGCCACTGACCGGCCTTGGTCTCGAAGGACTCGGCGAGGGTGTTCAGCGCGGGGACGAGATCGGCGATCACGACCTCCGTGGCCGCGACGTGGGTCGCCGTCGGGAAGGTGTCGTTGGACGACTGCGACATGTTCACGTCGTCGTTGGGGTGCACGGTGACGCCCTCTGCCGCGCAGAGCGAGGCGATGACCTCGTTGGTGTTCATGTTGGAACTCGTGCCCGAGCCGGTCTGGAACACGTCGACGGGGAAGTGCTCGTCCAGTTCACCCTCGGCGATGCGGCCGGCTGCGGCGACGATCGCGTCGACCTTGCCCCGGTCGAGCAGTCCCAGCCGACCGTTGACCGTCGCACACGCGGACTTGAGCAGACCGAGCGCGCGGATCTGCGCTCGTTCGAGCCCGCTGCCCGAGACGGGGAAGTTCTCGACGGCACGCTGGGTCTGTGCCCGCCAGAGAGCGTCGACGGGGACCCGGACCTCGCCCATCGTGTCGTGTTCGATACGGAATTCAGTCTGATCGGCCATACCGGTCAGACTAGGCGCGCCCGCCGCACCGTGCAGGAGGACGGAAGCGGCGGGCGCGGGGTGCCGGGAGGGATCAGTTGCCGCCGGCGGCCTGGCCGTAGTCGACGGCGGAGAACTCGCGGAGCTTCTCCATCTTGTGGCGCCCCTCGACGTGGCGGACGGTGCCCGACTTGGACCGCATCACCAGCGAGCGGGTGACGGCACCGTTGGCGCGGTAGCTCACACCGCGGACCATGTCGCCGTTGGTGATGCCGGTGGCGGCGAAGAAGCAGTTGTCGCCCTTGACCAGGTCGTCCGTGCCGAGGATCGCGTCGACGTCGAGTCCGGCGTCGACCGCCTTCTGGCGCTCCGCCTCGTCCTGCGGCCACAGCTGGCCCTGGATCTCGCCGCCCATGCACTTCAGCGCGCACGCGGTGATGATCCCCTCCGGGGTACCGCCGATGCCCATGAGCATGTCCACCGAGCTGTCGTCGGAGGCCGCCGCCACACCGCCGGCGACGTCGCCGTCCATGATGAGCCGGACCTTGGCGCCCGCGGCCCGGATCTCGGCGATGAGCTCGGCGTGACGCGGCCGGTCGAGCACGCACACCGTCATGTCCCCGACATCGATGTTCTTGGCCTCCGCGACCGAGCGGATGTTCCACTCGGTGGACTTGGCGAGGTCGATCCTGCCCACGGCGTCCGCGCCGACGGCGATCTTGCGCATGTAGAACACGGCGGACGGATCGAACATCGACCCGCGCTCGGCGACCGCGATCACCGCGATCGAGTTGGGCCGGCCCTCCGCCATGAGCCGCGTGCCGTCGATGGGGTCCACGGCCACGTCGACGGCCGGCCCCTCGCCGGTGCCGACCTTCTCACCGTTGTAGAGCATGGGCGCCTCGTCCTTCTCGCCCTCACCGATCACCACGACGCCATCCATGTCGACGGTGGAGATGAGCTCGCGCATCGCGTCCACCGCGGCGCCGTCGCCACCGTTCTTGTCGCCACGACCGACCCACCGCCCGGCGGCCAGGGCGGCGGCCTCGGTCACACGGACCAGCTCCATTGCGAGGTTTCGATCGGGACGCTTGGTGGGTGACATAGGTGGTCTGGCTCCTCGTGAACGCTGGCTGGGGTTGTGGGTGGCACGGGCGCGACGGGGTCGCGCACGGCCGCGGTGGGGTGTCGGCGCCCATTGTTCCACCTCGGCCACCCCGCCGGGGGCCACGCGCCGGACTCTCCCCGGGTGGGTGGGATACTCGCAGGCGTGGCCGAGGCGAAACCGAGAATCCTGCAGGGCAACCGCGACATGTTCTGGTCGGTGGTGGTGCTCATGGTGATCTGCGGCGTCTTCGCCGGAGTGGCCGGACTGTGCACTTTCAGCCCGTCCGGCCCGCAGCAGGGACAGATCCCCGACTTCGACGCGCGGGCCTCGCTGGAACAGGACGCCCGGAGCCTGGACTTCCCGATCCGCTCGCCCGAGGTCCCGGAGGGGTGGACCCCCAACTCCGGCCGTGTCCAGGGCTTCGCCGGGACCACCTCCAGCCACGTCGGCTGGGTGACGGGCGAGCGCAGCTACATCGAACTCGTCCAGTCCGACGCCCCCGAGGACGCGTTCCGGTCACTCGGCGGTGGGCCGCGGCCCAGCCGGACCATGGTGCCCGTCTCCGGGCGCGAGTGGGCCGTCCTCACCGGGGACGACGTCCGGCCGGTGTGGGTGCTCGACCTCGAGGACGTCCGGGTGGCCGTCACCGGCTCCGCGCCGACGTCCGACTTCGAGGCACTCGCCGCCGCCGTTCAGGACGTCGAGCCGCTGCCCGCGCCGTAGACGCCCGGCGTGCCGTGCCCGCGGTGATCGCACCGGGGCGGCGGTAGGCGTTCGCGCCCGGCCGGGCGACGGGATCACCCCCGGCCGGAGTCGCCCTCGTCGTCGTCACCCAGGACGGCGTCGATGCGCGCACGCGCGCCGTCGAGGTGTTCGGTGCACCGCTCGGCGAGTTCCTCGCCCCGCTCCCACAACGCCAGTGAGGCGTCCAGATCCTGACCGCCGGCCTCGAGGATGCGGACCACCTCGATCAACTCGTCGCGGGCCTGCTCGTATCCCAGCTCGGAGACGGGGGTCTGCTCGTCGGACATCAGGACTGCTCCTCGGTCGGTTCGGTGGAAGGGGTGGGTCGGCCGGCGGCGGGTGTCGACCCGAGTGCGGCCGCGGAGATGGAGCCGTCGGAGACGCGGATCCGCAGCTGCGATCCGGGTGGGGCGTCGGCGATCGACGAGACCACCCGGCCGTCGTGGCTCCCGGCGACGGACTGCACCACGGCATAGCCACGGGCCAGGGTGGCGGCGGGACCGAGCGTGGTGAGACGCGCCGACAGGTGGCCCAGCGACGTGGACTCCGAGTCGATGATCCGGGTGATGTCGCGTCGGGCCGCGCGCAGTGCCTCGGCGACGATCTCCGCCCGCGATTCGACGATCCCGTACGGGTTCGCCATGCACGGCCGCGACCGCACGGCCGCCAGCTGGTTGCGCTCCCGGTCCACCCAACCGCGCAGCGCCCGGGCGGTACGGGACCGGGCCTCGGCGATACGACGACGCTCCTCGATCACGTCGGGCACGACCCGTTTGGCCGCATCGGTCGGGGTGGCCGCCCGCAGGTCGGCGACGAGATCCGACAGCGGCGAATCGGGCTCGTGGCCGATCGCGGAGACCACCGGGGTGCGGCAGCGCGAGATCGCGCGGATGAGAGCCTCATCGGAGAAGGGGAGCAGGTCCTCGACCGACCCGCCGCCGCGGGCGAGGATGATGACGTCGACGACGGGGTCGGCGTCGAGCTCGGCCAGCGCGTCCAGGATCTGGGGCACGGCCGACACCCCCTGCACCGGGGTGTTGCGCACGGCGAAATGCACGTCCGGCCAGCGGCCGCGGGCCACCTCGACGACGTCCCGTTCGGCGGCGCTCGCCCGGCCGGTGATCAGACCGACGCACGTGGGCAGGAACGGCAGGGGCCGCTTGAGTCGGGGGTCGAACAACCCCTCCGCCGACAGCGCCTGCTTGAGCCGCTCGATGCGGGCGAGGAGCTCGCCCACGCCGACGGGCCGGATCTCCGAAACCTGGAGGGAGAACGACCCGCGGCCCGTATAGAAGCGGGGCGTCCCCCGCACGACCACCCGGCTGCCCTCGGTGACCGGCACCGGCGACTCCGAGATGAGCCTGGGTGGACACGTGAGCGTCAGCGAGTTGTCGACGGAGGGGTCACGCAGGGTGAGGAACGCGGTGCGGGTGCCGGGGCGCAGGCTCAGCTGGGTGATCTGACCCTCGACCCACACCGCCCCGAGTCGGTGGATCCACGCGGCGATCTGGTCCGAGACCACCCGGACCGGCCACGGCTGCTCGGCGCTGCTCGGCGTGCGCGGGGACGAGGCCGTCACGCGTCGCGGGGGGCGACGCGGCCGGTCGGCACGTCGGGGTCGTCGTCCCGGTCGCGGGCGGCTCTCGAGGACGACCCGTAGACCCGGTAGGACACGTCCAGGACCTCGTCGGGGTCGGCCTCGTCCTCGTCGAACGTCGCCCACTCCGGCTGGTCGGACCGCGCCGGGAACACCGAGGCGAGTACCTTGTCGCCCTTGACGGCCAGGTCCGTGAGGGTCTGACCGGCGTGGAGATAGGACTGGACCAGGCCGCCGGCGACCCGCACGGGGATCGCGGGCAGCGTGGTGACCGCCTCGACCGCACGGCCGGGCAGGGCCACGACACGCTCCGCCGCGGTGGCGGCGAGACCGATCGAGGCACGGGTCAGGAATAGGGGTCGGAGCATGCGGACCTCTCTGCCGGGGGGCGTGAAGGGAGGCGTAATGGTCGAAATCCAGTATGAACCGTACCCTGGGGACATGACCGAGCAGACCGACATGATCGCCGAACCGGCAACCAAGCGGGTACTTCTCGCGGAACCGCGCGGCTACTGTGCCGGCGTCGACCGAGCCGTCGAGACGGTCGAGAAAGCCCTGGCCAAGCATGGGGCGCCGCTGTACGTCCGTAAGGAGATCGTCCACAACAAGCACGTGGTCGAGTCCTTCACCGACCAGGGCGTGATCTTCGTCGACGAGACCGACGAGGTCCCGCACGGCGCGAACCTGGTGTTCTCCGCGCACGGCGTCTCGCCCGCCGTCCGGGAGAGCGCTCTCCAGCTCGAACTCAAGACGTTCGACGCCACCTGCCCCCTGGTGACCAAGGTCCACACCGAGGTCAAGCGCTTCGCGCGCGAGGGCTACCTCATCCTGCTGGTGGGCCACGAGGGCCACGAGGAGGTCGAGGGGACCGCCGGTGAGGCGCCCGACGTGGTGACGCTGGTCGACGGTCCCGAGTCCGTGGACGCGCTGGACATTCCCGTGGACACCGAGAAGCTGATCTGGCTCTCGCAGACCACGCTCAGCGTGGACGAGACCATGGAGACGGTGCGCCGTCTCAAGCAGAAGTACCCCACGCTCATCGACCCGCCGTCTGACGACATCTGCTACGCCACGCAGAACCGTCAGGTCGCGGTCAAGACCATGGCCCCGCAGTGCGACCTGGTGATCGTGGTGGGGTCACAGAACTCGTCCAACTCCGTGCGACTGGTGGAGGTCGCGCTGCAGGCGGGAGCCCGCGACGCGCACCTGGTGGACTACGCCAAGGAGATCGACACGTCCTGGTTCGAGGGCGTCACCACCGTCGGCGTGACCTCGGGCGCGTCCGTGCCGGAGATCCTCGTCCGCGGGGTGGTGGACCTGCTCGCCGACCACGGCTTCGGCGACGTCTCCACCGTCCGGACGGCGCAGGAGACCATCACGTTCTCGCTGCCCCGCGAACTGCGGGTCCCCAAGAAGGTCTGATACGCGCCCCCGCCCGCCGGTAGGTGGCGGGGGAGGACGCGGTAGCCGTCAGCGCCCCGGCGCACCCCGCCTCAACGGCGGGCGTGTGCCGGGGCGCTGCGCTGGACGGGCGGCGCCGCGGGGCGGGCGACCCGCGGCCGCGGCTCCAGCACCAGGGCACGGATCAGGGCGATCGCCACCACCACGACGGTCGTGGTGATCATCAGCGGGAAGCGGGTCGCCAGCGGCAGGATGATCGCCACGAGCTGGGACCGCGAGAAGACGTCCGCGCCCGAACCGACCCCGGAGACGACGTAGACCAGCGGGACCAGCAGGGCCATGATGATCGGTGGCTGCACCCCCGCGACGAACACCGAGCGCCGCGCGACCGCGAGCACGGACACCACGCAGCCGAGGAAGAACGCCACGGTGAAGCCCGCGCCGAGGTCCCCGGAGACCGAGTCGATGGCCACGCCGGTCAGCGAGATCGCCACCGCCAGGAGGACCGCGGTCCAGGCCGGCAGCCCCCGCGTCGAGGACAGCACGGACCGCTCGTCCGCGGGTACCCGCCCACTCCTGCGTCTAGTCACGGGAGAAGACTCTAACCTCCCAGTCGGCGGGCGAGGAAACGGCCGAACCGCCGTAGCGGGTTGGGCTTCTCCGCCTCCTGCTCCTGCGAGGACGGGCGGTAGCCGTCGACCGCCTTCGGATCGACGGGGCCCGCCGCCGGCGGGGGTTCATCCGACAACCCCGGTGCGGCGGTGGTGGAGCCGCCGCCCACCTCGTCGTCGTCGGCCTCCACGGTGACCCCTGCACCCGCACGGGTGGGGACCGGGCGCCGGGGCCCGGCGATGTCGGGGCGCTCGTCGATCATCCCGGCCATGATCGCGGTGCTGCTCTTGCGCAGAGGTGCGAAGCGCGAGCTCGACAGCTCGGCGAGCCACGCGGTCAGACGTCCCTCGTCTGTCGCTGACGCCAGATCCGACGCGGTCACATCACCGGTACGCAGATCGATCTGCTCGTTGATGTAGCGCAGCGCGACCGCCAGTACCGCGAGGAGCGGGACGGCCAGGAACGCGCCGATGATGCCGAACAGCGTGCTACCCGCGGCCACGCCGAGCAGGATGACCCCAGGGTGGAGGTTCATCGCGCGCGACTGGACGATCGGCTGGAGCACGTTGCCCTCGAGTTGCTGCACCAGAATGATCACGACGAGGACGATGATCGCGGTCGTGAAGCCGTTGGCGACCAGGGCGATGAGGACCGCGAGCGCACCCGCGGTGAAGGCGCCGACGATGGGGATGAACCCGGCGATGAACGTGATGACGGCCAACGCCCACGCCAGCGGTACGCCCAGGATCACCAGAGCCAGACCGATGAGCACCGCGTCGACGAACGACACGATCGCCTGGGCGCGGATGTAGCCGCCGAGGGTGTTCCAGGCGCGGGTCAGGACCTCGGTCAGGTGACGGCCGGCGGTGCGCCCGGAGATGCGGCGGACGAACGGGAGGAACCTCGGCCCGTCCTTGATGAAGAAGAACGTCAGGACCAGAACCAGTACGAGGGTGATCACGAAGGACCCCACCGCGCTGACACCGCTGAACACACCCGAGGCGATCTGGTCACCGCGGTCCTGCAGGGTGGAGCTGAGCTGCTCGAGGACCCCGTCGAGCTGCTCGTCCCGGATGTTCAGCGGCGGTCCGCGCAACCAGTCCTGGACCTGGGTGATCGCCTCCGAGGTCTGGTCGGCGAGCTGCACGCTCTGCTCGACGATCGACGGGGCGATGAGGGCGACCACGCCCGAGACGAGGCCGAGTGACGCGATGATGGACAACAGCGAGGCCAGCGTCTTGGGGACCCTGTGCCGCACCATCCACCCCGTCGGCGGCCACAGCACCGTGGAGACGATGAGCGCCAACAGGATCGGGAGGATGCCGACCCACAGGGCGCCACCGATCCTCGATACCAACCAGCCCGCGACGAGAAGGATGGCCAGTCGCAGGGCCCAGTCGGTGACCCAGCGCCCGCCCAGTCCGATGAGGACGGAACGGTCGACGTGCTGCTCCTGGTCCTCGACGGGGGGACGCGGTTTCGGCTCGTCGGTCATGGGTCACATGATGTCAGAGGTCACGGTGGTGTGCTCCCTGACGAGGCGCCCGACGGCCGCGGGGGAGGAGCCGGGGTGCTGTCCGTAGACTGTGCCCTCGTGAGCCTCACCCTCGGAATCGTCGGACTGCCCAACGTCGGTAAGTCGACCCTGTTCAACGCCCTGACGAACAACGACGTCCTCGCGGCGAACTACCCGTTCGCCACCATCGAGCCCAACGTCGGCGTGGTCGATCTGCCGGACCCACGCCTGAACCGACTCGCGGAGATCTTCGGCTCCGAGCGGATCCTGCCCGCCGTCGTGTCGTTCGTCGACATCGCGGGCATCGTCAAGGGCGCCAGCACCGGTGAGGGGATGGGCAACAAGTTCCTCGCCAACATCCGTGAGGCCGACGCGATCTGCCAGGTCGTCCGCGTCTTCGACGACCCGGACGTCATCCACGTCGACGGCAAGGTCGACCCGATGGCCGACATCGAGGTGATCGCCACCGAGCTGATCCTGGCCGACCTGGAGACCATCGAGAAGGCCATCCCGCGGCTCGAGAAGGACTCGCGCAAGGACAAGTCCCTCGTGGCGTTGTTGGACGAGGTCCGCAAGGCGCAGGCCGTGCTCGAGGACGGGCGGACCCTGTTCAGGGCGCAGGACGAGGTGGACCGCACCCTGCTGCGTGACCTGCACCTGATGACCGCCAAGCCGTTCCTCTATGTGTTCAACGCCGACGAGTCCGTATTGACCAGCGAGGAGCGTCAGGCCGAACTCCGCGCCGCGGTCGCCCCCGCCGACGCGGTCTTCCTCGATGCGAAGGTCGAGGCCGAGCTCCTCGAGCTGGAGGAGGACGACGCCATGGAGCTGCTGGAGTCGATCGGCCAGCACGAGCCGGGCCTCAACTCGCTCGCCCGCGCCGGGTTCCACACCCTGGGCCTGCAGACCTACCTCACCGCCGGCCCCAAGGAGTCGCGCGCCTGGACCATCCGCAAGGGCGACACCGCCCCCAAGGCCGCCGGCGTGATCCACACGGACTTCGAGAAGGGTTTCATCAAGGCCGAGATCGTCTCCTTTGACGACCTCGACGCCGCCGGGTCGATGGCCGCAGCCAAGGCCGCCGGCAAGGTGCGCATGGAGGGCAAGGACTACGTGATGGCCGACGGCGACGTGGTGGAGTTCCGCTTCAACGTCTAGGGACTGCCTGCTAGGCGGGGCTTGTCGGCTCTACTGACTAATCTCAGAGAGCGGTGGGCGCGTGCGGCTCGTGCATCCGGACGGCGTGAACTCGCCTGCGCTAGGGCTTTCTGGACTCGTTCGTGCTGGCGAGGCTGTCCGTGGGCGCTAGGAGTTTCTCCACAGGCGAGTGCGATCGACACTTCCTATCCACAGATCGGTCGTGGGGGGTTATCGGGTCCCGCGTGGAGGTCGATGCTGGGTGCATGGGAATCAGGTACTACGCATACGCATTCGACAGCGAGATCACACAGGTGGTGCTCGCCGATCCACGCGCCTACATCAGCGCGGACCCGCTCGCGGACGCCTTCGGACTGCCGCACGGCTTCGCAATGGGGACGACCGACTTCCAACAGGGGCCACCAGTGGAGGACATGCTCTACCTCGACAAGTCGTGGAGAAACCTGCAGATGATGACGCAGCCATCCGATCCGGATGAGCGAGCGCGCCCCGCCTACCGGATGTTCGAAGGCGCCGTGACTCCGCTCGGGAACTGGGAGGGCTGGTTGCCGTGGGTACGGGCGATACCGCCCGAAGACGTCGCTTGGATCGCGGACGATCTGGACGCGATCACCCGCGCGGACTTCGTTCCCTGGTTCAGTCGGCACAGCGGACCGTTCGGGGAAGACCACGAAGCGGAAGCAGACTACGTCGATCACTTCTTAGGCCGGGCGAGACATTTTCTCCGCGGGCTCGTTACATCCGGTCGAGGATTCGCGTACTTGATCGGGTGACAGCACGGCTGGCCCCTCGTCGTCGCATCTGGTCGCGGGGGGGATCATGGAGAAGGGGTGGATCACGGCGGCGTGAGCCGCGATATCAGGTGCGCGACGCGTCGCTCGAGGGCATCCTCGTTCGTAGCCGTGAGCAGTGGGAGGAGCGCGCTGAAGCGCTCGGGCCGGGTGAGCCGGGAGAAGGCCGCTTTCGCGGCTGGTGCCGCCTCGAGGGCAGTGCGAAGAGCATCCGGAGGCTGCGCGGTCGCTTGCCCGGGGTAGGCGCGGTCCCAGCGTCCGTCGGATCTCGCCCTCTCGATCTCGGCGATGCCCCGCGGTCGAAGTCGACCATCGGCGGCGAGGCGCTCCGCGATCTCGACGTTTCGCCGTGACCAGAGCGAACGCGCCCGGCGTGGGGTGAACCTCTGCAGGTAGGTCCGCTCGTCAGAGCCGTTGCGCTGGCCGTCGATCCATCCGCTGCACCGAGCCTCGTCGAGAGCCTCCCCATAGCTGAGGGAGGTCGGAGTCGTCACCCCCTTCTTCGCGAGCATCAGCCAGATGCCGTCGGAACTGTCCTCGTTCGTGCAGAGCCACTCGCGCCATTGGGCTCTGCCGGCCAAGACGACAGGGGACGCCGGGCCTTCCTTTGCGCTCATGGGCCCAGCCTTTCAGGCACTACGGACGCACGCTGTCCTCAGGTGGAGACGGTGGTGAGTCTGTCCGACCCCGCCGGTCGAGATCGCGGGGATCTCGTCGCGCTAGCCTCCTCCCATGGTTGAGAAGGTGAAGAGGGGCGAAGAGTGTCGGGGTGCGCTCGACGTCGGCACATCGTGACCGGGGTACCGCGGCGGCCCTCACCTCTGGGTGGTCGCCGCCCGAGGCGGGAGGAACTCGCCGCATTCGCGACCGATGATCCGAACGGTGTCGACGCCGTCCTCCCCGCCGATCCCGGCCGGCTGCGCCTGCTCATCGTGGGAGTCAATCCGGGATTGTGGACCGCGGCCGTCAATGCGCCGTTCGCGCGGCCGGGAAACCGATTCTGGCCCTCACTGCACCGGGCCGGGCTGACCAACCACCTCGTGGACGCCTCGACAGGATTGTCGGCGGAGGATGAGGCGCAACTGCTCTCCCGCGGGATCGGCATGACGAATCTCGTCGGAAGGGCCACCGCGCGGGCCGATGAGCTCTCTCGCGACGAGCTTCGCTCAGGTGCCGAACGCCTGGCCGCGCTGGCCGGGGAGCTGGGGCCCGCAGTGGTATCGGTCGCAGGAATCACCGCCTTCCGTACCGCCTTCGCGATGCCGAAAGCGACGTACGGAGAACAGGACACCACCCCGGTCCCAGGGTGGCCCGACGATGTCGCACTCTGGGTAGTGCCCCAGCCGAGCGGGTTGAACGCTCACGAGACCATCGACTCGCTGGCCGACCACTGGCGTCGGGTCTGGGAGGCGGTCGAGGAGCGTCACGGGTCGAGCGACGGCTGACGAGCTGCACGTTCAGCGCGGGGGTGGGCCGGTCACCGCGGAAGGACGTTCCTCCTGTGCCTGCTCGCGCGCTACGCGAGGAGATAGGATCCGGGGCCATCGCGACGACGAGCCCGGCGTTCGCCCGGGCCATCTGGCGCTCCCGGGACGATCGGTAAGCGCCGCGACTCCGTGCGCGACGCCCAGGGATCACAGCAGACCGGACCGAGGAGCGACGATGTTCAGATTGTTGATGGCGAACTGCACGGTTTCCGACGAATCGGTGGGGGACGCGTGGTACTCCCGCCATCTCGACCGGGGGCCGGACAGCCGGCCGATGCCGGAGTTGCTCGAATGGCATCTCGGAGACGGTTTCGGGCTCCAGGTCTGGGCCGAACCGGATCGGGCAGGGCACTCGTCGGTGGTGATCGAGGTCGACGACCTGGACTCGGTGGTCGGTCGCCTCGTTGCGGCCGGGGTCGACAATCACGGTCCGCAACCCGGCGGCGGTCGGAGGATTCTCGTGGTGGAGGACCCCGAGGGCAACCGCGTCGTCTTCGCAGGAGACTAATCGCGCGCACGACGCGGGGCCGGGCGCCTGGTCAGAGGAGAGTGACTCGTCGGGACCGTTCCGCAGTGCGTCCCCCGCGGAAACGCTTCCCGGATGGGCATCTTCCTCGGAATACTCAACGGCGCGGCCGACCTGGCGACCGAGCCTCAACTCACCGAGGCGGAGCAGGCAGAGTTCATGGCGGCGTGGTCCCGGTGGGCGGAGGAGGCGGGCCCGGCGCTCGTGGATCCCGGACGTCCGCTGTACCGCAAGCGGCGCGTCACCAGCCAGGGTGTCGAGGTCTTCGAGGACGACAGGGTCGCCTACATGCTGCTCTCAGCGCCCTCGCACGAGTCGGCGGTCGACCTCGTGCGTGGGCACCCGTTTCTCGCGCTGTTCCCGGGCAACTCGATCGACGTCATCGAGTGCCCCGACGTCCCGTGACCGTCGACGGCCCCCAGCCGCTCGCCGTCGCCCCGGACCCGTGAGCGCTATGAGCCGGCTATGCGGGACGCGACCCGGCCAGGGCGTGGGGATACTCGGTGTCACGGCCCTGGAAGCTCAGGATTCTCGGGTTAACGATCACCCCGCCACGGATCTCGATGGCGCGGGAGATGGTGAGGTTCTCGTCCCACGCGGCGGGGCCCTCCATGACGGTGCGCAGGAACGGAAGTAGTGCCTCGCTGATCTCCCACGTCGCCGAGTTCCACAGGTAGGAGGGGCTGTGGTCGACGGCGTAGTAGTGCACCCCGTGGCCGACAGTGAACATCGGATCGTCGAACCCGGTGGGTTCGGCCCACTCGAACCCCATGCCTGCGTCGCACGAGACATCGATGATCAGACTGCCCGGGGCGAACCCCTCCAGGTCGTGGGTGCGCAGGTAGGTCATCGGCGCGTCCACGTCTTGGAGGGTGCAGTTGACGACGATGTCGTGTGCGGCGAGGAATACCGGGAGAGGGACGTCACCATCCTCGGTGGGCACCGTGCCGAGGTGGGCTGGACCGCCGCCGGTGTGGAGCTGGGTGATGTGAGCGCTGTGGATCGGTGAACCGACTGCCGTCGCCCCGCGCTGTGTGAGGACCTGGATGTCGTGGATCCCGTGGGCGCTCAGTGCGGTGACGGCTCCTCGGGCCGTCGCGCCGAAACCGATCACGACCGCGCTGCGACGGGGGCCGTAGTCTCCGGTGGTCCCCGTGAGACTCAGGGCGTGGATCACGGAGGAGTACCCGGCGAGCTCGTTGTTCTTGTGGAGCACGTGCAGGCTGAAGTCACCCTGCCGTGTCCAGTGGTTCATCGCCTCGAAGGCGATGAGGGTGAGTCGTCGATCGATCGCGGTCTGCGTCAGCTCGGTGTCCTGCACACAGTGGGGCCACCCCCAGAGGGTGCGACCGGCAGGGATCTCGTTCACGTCCGCCGCCTGGGGCTTGGGGAGCAGGAGGAGATCGGCGGCCTGGATGACTTCCGACCGCTCTGCGACCCTGCCCACCCTCGACTCCACGTACCCGGGTTCGAGCTGGAAGTCCGCAGCGTACCCGCGTTCGACGACCATCCGAGCCCGAACGTCCGGATCGATCCGATCCAGGTGATGCGGATGAAGGGGCAGGCGCCGCTCGTTCTCCATCGTGGAGGTCGCGAGGACTCCGAGCGTCAGGAGGGGTCGCGCCCCGGTCTCCGGGGAGTGTGGGGAGTCCTTCGGATCGGAGGGGAAACGGGACGGTTGAGCGGTGCCGGACATCCGGGCTCCCATCATCGGGGAACCGGGACCAGCTCCGACTTGAGTGTAGGCCGATACAGCACCGCACCCACCAGCCGACGGCCGGTGGGTGCGGTGTTGTGGGCCGGGTGGGTCAGGCGCGGGTGTCCTCGAGAGCGGCGTTGAGCGTCTCGCTCGGCCGCATCGCCTCCCTCAGCTTGTCGATGGCGGGCTGGAAGTAGCCGCCCAGCTCGACCGGGGTGCCCTGCACCGCGAGCAGCTCGTCGAGGATGGTGTCCCGGTCCGCGGTCAGCTTCTCCGCGAGCGGGCCGAAGTGTGCTGCCAGCTCCGCGTCGTCGGACTGCTCGGCCAGTTCCTGCGCCCAGTACATCGCGAGCCAGAACTGGCTCCCCCGGTTGTCCAGCTCACCGGTCGTGCGGGACGGCGACTTCCGGTTCTCCAGCAGCTTCCCGGTCGCCGTGTCGAGCGTTTTGGCCAGGATCGTGGCCTTGGGGTTGTCGTACTTCCGCCCGAGATCGTCCAGGCTCGCCCCTAGTGCGAGGAATTCACCGAGCGAGTCCCAGCGCAGGTGGTTCTCCTCGACCAACTGCTGGACGTGCTTCGGTGCCGAGCCGCCCGCACCGGTCTCGTACAGTCCACCGCCGGCCATCAGCGGGACGATGGACAGCATCTTGGCGCTGGTCCCGAGCTCGAGGATCGGGAACAGGTCGGTGAGGTAGTCGCGCAGGATGTTGCCGGTCACCGAGATGGTGTCTAGGCCCCGCCAGGCGCGCTCGAGCGTGTACCGCATGGCGCGCACCTGCGACATGATCTGGATGTCCAGACCCTCGGTGTCGTGCTCGGCGAGGTACTTGTTCACCAGGGTGATCAGGTTGTTCTCGTGGGGCCGGTACGGGTCCAGCCAGAACACCGCCGGCATCTCGGAGGCGCGGGCGCGGTCCACGGCCAGCTTCACCCAGTCGCGGATCGGCGCGTCCTTGACGGTACACATGCGCCAGATGTCACCGGCTTCGACATCCTGGGACAGCAGGACCTCGCCGGTGGCGGCGTCGACGATGTTGGCCACACCGTCGTACTGGACCTCGAAGGTCTTGTCGTGACTGCCGTACTCTTCGGCCTTCTGGGCCATGAGGCCGACGTTCGGCACAGTGCCCATCGTGGTCGGATCGAAGGCCCCGTTGGTCTTGCAGAAGTTGATGATCTCCTGGTAGATCCGCGCGAACGTGGACTCCGGGATGACGGCCTTGGTGTCCTTCTTGCGGCCGTCGGCGCCGTACATCTTCCCGCCGATGCGGATCATCGCGGGCATCGAGGCGTCGACGATGACATCCGAGGGGGAGTGGAAGTTGGTGATACCGCGCGCCGAGTCGACCATCGCCAGCTCCGGCCGCTGCTCGTGGCAGCGGTGGAGATCCTCGATGATCTCCTCCTTCTTGGAGCTGGGGAGATTCTCGATCTTGTTGTACAGGTCGGCCATGCCGTTGTTGACGTTGATGCCCAGCTCGTGGAACAGCTCCTCGTGCTTGGCGAAGGCATCCTTGTAGAAGACCCGCACGGCGTGGCCGAACACGATCGGGTGGCTCACCTTCATCATGGTGGCCTTGACGTGGAGCGAGAACATGACGCCGGTCTCCTTGGCGTCATTGAGCTGCTCCTCGTAGAAGTCCATGAGCGCCTTCTTGCTCATGTACATCGAGTCGACGACCTCGCCGGCCTCGAGCGGCACGGTCTTGAGCACGTGGGTCTCGCCGTCCGGGGTCACGACCTCCATGCGCGCGTCGCACGCGCGGTCGAGGATGATCGACTTCTCGCCCGCGTAGAAGTCGCCGTGTGTCATGTGGGCGACGTGGGTCTGTGAGGCCATCGACCACTTGCCCATGGAGTGCGGGTTGGCCCGGGCGTACTCCTTGACCGCCTTCGGGGCGCGGCGGTCCGAGTTGCCCTGGCGGAGCACCGGGTTGACGGCGCTGCCGAGGCAGCTGCCGTAGCGCTCGACGATCTCGACCTCGTCGGGGGTCTTGGGTTCGTACGGGTAGTCCGGGATGTCGTATCCCTTGGACTGGAGCTCGGCGATCGCGTTGGTCAGCTGGTTGACCGAGGCGCTGATGTTCGGGAGCTTGATGATGTTGGTGTGCGGGTCCTGGGTCATCCGGCCCAGTTCACCGAGGTTGTCCGGGACCTTCTGCTCATCGGTGAGCCGCTCGGGGAAGGCTGCCAGGATGCGAGCGGCCACCGAGATGTCGCTCGTCGTGACGTCGATGCCGGCCGCGTCGGCAAAGGTGCGCACGACCGGGAGGAACGCCTCCGTCGCCAGGCGCGGGGCCTCATCGGTGAGCGTGTAGATGATCGTCTGTCTGTCTGAGGTCATGGATGTCGACTCTTTTCGTCTCGTGGCTGAGCGAGTTCTTGTGGAACGGGGTCAATTCGCCGACTCCATCATCACCCGAGTCGGACACCTGTGCGCCGTTTCCCGGAGTCATCTACCCCGGTCGGGCGGACCCGGGGCCGGCCTGGGATGTCGCGGACGCCCGGGAGGCCTGCCCCTGCCGGCCGGCGGACCATGCCGACCACTGACGGGCGTAGATGCCGTCCCGCTCGATCAGCGCGGCGTGCGAGCCGCGTTCGACGATCGCGCCCCCGTCCATCACGAGGATCGTGTCGGCGCGTGACGCCTGATCGAGGCGATGGGCGATGACCAGGGCCGAACGATCACGGGTGATCTCGTCGGCGGCGAGCTCGAGTGCCCCGGCACCCGCGGACCCGGCTTCCGCGGTGGCCTCGTCCATGACGATGACGGCAGGGTCGAGCAGCAGCACCCGGGCCAGCGCAAGCTGCTGGGCGGCGACGGGGTCGAGTTGGATGCCGCGTGCCCCCACCACGGTGTCGAGCCCGTCCGGCAGACGGCGGAACCATGCGGTGGCATGGACGCGTTCGAGGACGAGACGCAGTTCCTCGTCGGTGGCGGCTGGTTTGGCCAGCGTCAGGTCCTGGCGCAGGGTGCCCGAGAAGATGTGGACCTCCTGGCTGACCGTGGCCAGGCGGGCGATGCGCTCGGAGTCGGACAGCGATGAGACCGGATGGCCGTCGACCAGGACCTCGCCGGCGTCGGGGACGAGCAGTCCGGCCACGAGCGCCGCGACGGTGGTCTTCCCCGCCCCGGACGCGCCGACGACCGCGACCGTCTCACCGGGCGAGATGGCGAAGTCGACGTCGCGCACGGCCCAGGACCCGCCGTAACTGAAGCCGACGCCGCGGAGTTCGACGCGACCCTGCGGCGCGTCCACTCCGCTGTCGGGTACGGACACGGGCGGGTCCACGACGACGCCCACGATGCGGGCGAGCGAGGCGTATCCCGACTGCACAACGTCCAGGATGCGCATGAAGGTGTTCAGCGGCCCCCGCAGTCGGATGATCATGAGGACAGCGCCCGTCACCGCGCCGACCGTCAGGGCTTCCGTGGCGACGAGGTGGTACCCGACCGCCAGCGCTATCGCCAGCATGAGGAACTCGCCGATGAGCATCCACACGTTCAGCACGAGCATGGTGGTCCGGGCCCGGATCCCCTTGCGGACCACGTCCCAGGACGCGTTCCCGGTCAGGGTGTGCATCCGGTCCTCGAGGGAGAACGCGCGCACCGTCGCGCGACCGCGGATGGCCTCGAGCACGCGCCGGGCCCGCTCGGCCATCGCGGCCCGCTCCGCGGCGTAGCGCTGCGGGGCCTTGGCCAGGTAGCGGCGTGCGGCGACGTAGTACAGAGGCGCGACGACGAGCGGGATGACGACGAACTGCCAGTCCAGTGCGAACAGGGCGATCACCGTGGCCACGACCGTCAGAACGGACGTGGACAGTGTCGGGACGGTTTCCGTGACCGCCGAGGACAGTTCGGCGACGTCGTCGGTGGACCGGCTGACCAGGTCTCCCGACCCGGCGTCCTCGACGCGGTGGGAGGGCAGCCCCAGTGCGGTGCCGACCATGTCCTGGCGCAGAGTGGCGATCACCCGCTCGGACAACCTGGCCACCAGATAGAAGCCGGCGGCACTCGACACCGCGCCGACGACGGCCGCGGCTAGCAACTGCGCACCGATATGCCACAGCGAACCCGAGGCCTGTCCGGAGACCAGGTCCACGATCCGCCCCATCAGCTGGGGGATGAGCACCCCCGCGTAGGCACCGAGGCTGAGCAGAACCACGGCCAGAGCCAGCCACCGCCTCGCATGGCGGACCCCACGCAACTGCCGGGCCACCTCGCGGCGGACCTCGCCCGCGGAGGCGACCGGGAACCTCAGGCCGCTGTCGGTCTTGACGGGGGGTGTCGGGATCGTCGTCGTCATCTCCCGGCCCCCACGAGCAGACCCTCCGCCACCGCGCGGAGCCCGTCCACGGTCAGACGGGAATCGGCCACCGCGCTCCATGCGGGGGCCTGGCTGAACACCAGGGTCCTCCGGCCGGCCCGGTGACGGGCCACGTTGTCGGCGAGGTTCTGCTCGGTGACCGAGTCGACCGCGGTGGAGGGGTCCTGCAGCACGAGGACCTCCGGGTCCCAGGCGACGGCGCGGGCGAGGGCGACGCGTTGGCGCTGGCCTCCGGAGAGCATCCGCCCGCTCTCGCCGACGCGCTTGTCGGGGCCCTCGGGAATGTCGTCGCAGCAGGCCACGTCGAGCGCCCGCTCCGCGATGCCCCGGTCCGGGTGGACGTTGTCGGCCACGCTGCCGTCGAACAGGTCGGCCGCGTGCGGCGCGACCACCACCCGGGTGCGGGGCAGGGATTCGAGCAGGTGGACCAGTTCGTGATCCGTGCCGTCGACGGCGGTCAGACCGGACGGTAGGGCGTCGATGAAGTGCTGGGTCGTGGTGGCCTCGACGTCCGAGAGGCGTTCGAAGTCGGCGCCGAGGACCTCACGGATCCGCCTGCCCGACGCCTCGGCCGACGCCCAGCGGGAGGCGAGATTGCGGCCGAACATGGTCATCGGCACGACGAGGAACTGGGTCAGACCGACAACGGTGATGAGGTCGCCGATCGTGATACGACCCGCGAGCGCCAACGCACCGGCGGAGATGCCGAGCGTGGAGACGAAGAGGGCGCCCGCGGCCTCGGTGGCGCCGTTGAGGCGGGCCTCGGCGGCGTCGGCGTGGACCGTCTTGCGGTACGCGGTGCCGGAGACCTCGTCGTAGCGACCGCGGACGGTGACGATGGCGCCCAGTCCCTTGAGGATGCGCAGGCCCTGCACGACGTCCGTGGCGGTGGCGGCGGCCCTGGCGATCGCGTGTTGCCGCTCGACCGACCGCTCCTGCAGCGGGCGCGCCACCCACAGTGCCACCACCACCAGCAGCGGACCACCTACCAGCGTGGCGAGGCTCAGCCAGGGATTGATGGTGAACATCATCGCCGCGGCGTAGGTGATGGCGGCGGCCTCGGCGACCGGCATGACCGTCATCATGACGATGTCGCCGACCCGGGTGGTGTCCGAGGACGCGACGGACAGGAGGCCGCCGGCGGTGCGATCGCGACCGGCGAACCCGCGCGGATCCTGGATGCGGTCGGTGACCGCGGTCCGCAGGTCGTGGCTGACCAACTGCTGGCTCCGCACCAGCATGAAACGAGCGGTCCAGTTGGCGGCGATCGCCATGAGGAACACGCAACCCAGGATCGCGATCCAGAACCACAGCCGGTCGGCGGAGGACGCGGCGATCGCATCGTCGACGGCCCGTCCGACCACGACCGGGGTCAGTCCGTTGCACAGGAACGCCACGGCCATGGCGCCGGAGGCGATGAAGCTCCACGGGCGCTGCGCCAGCGCGACCTTGAGCGTCCACCGGGGCGCGTCGACGGCGGGGAGCCTCGACCTGCGCCCGCCCGGCCCGGGAAGCGCCGAATAGTCGACGATGCTGCCCGGCTCCGGGGTGGGTGAGTTGTCGGGCACGAGGTGCGATGTTACCCGGCAGCAGCAGCACCGGGACTTCCGTTGCGAGCCGCGCGACCGCCGACGATCTCCACCCCGTCGAGATCGGCCACACCGAACGCGAGCAGGGCCTGGCCTGAGGCGTCCAGTTCGTCCTCGACCGTCCGTAGCCAGCCCCGGACCACCTTGCCCGGCAGCCGACGTCTGGCCGAGATGCCCACGACGAACCCGGGCACCGGGATCCGGGACAACACGGACATGGCCTCGCGCCGCGCGGCCGGGGCCGCCAGCCAGTGCGTGTCACCGACGAGGATCGGCGAGGGCAGACCGACGTCGTACTCGTCGCACGGCAGGATGAGCATCGTGTCGCGATGGCGGTCGCGGTGACCGATGAGCAGGTCGATGACGCCGGCGGCGAGCGGCGCGTCGTCGAGCGGGAGATCGGACCAGTTCTCTGGGAGTTGTTCGAATCGCATGGCCCTGAGTCTTCGGCACCCCGCCGCCCGGGAACAGGCCTGGTCAGGGATCCGTGGAATGGCCGTTCTCGCCTGTGGAGGGAGAGAGCCGGGGGATCCGGACGGCCGCCCGGGACGTCGTGAACGCGTGTGGCGGGACGATTCCGGGTGCGACCGACCGGGCTCAGGACTCGTGCCGGAACCCCACCTTGATGGTGACCTGCCAGTGGGTGACCTTGTCCGCGTCGAGTTTGCCGCGGACGGACTGCACTTCGAACCACTCGAGGTTCCGGAGCGTCCTGGACGCTTCCGCGACCGCGTTGGCGATGGCCTGGTCCGTGCCGTCGGGGGATGAGCCGACGATTTCGGTGATGCTGTAGACGTGATTCACGATGACCTCCTTTTCGTGTGACCCGCATCACTCTACGGTGGTCTGGTGGAGGGGTGCATCCCGTAGGGTCGGGGCACCAACGTCACCAGGAGGTCCCCATGACTGATGTCACCGAGCGCGCGAGCGAATTCGCTGAACGGCACGGATCCGGCGACCTGCTCGTCCTGCCGACGGTCTGGGACGTGTGGAGCGCCCGGATCGCGGTGGACGCGGGTTTCGGCGGCCTCACCGTGGGCAGCCATCCTGTCGCCGACTCCCTCGGCAGCGCCGATGGCGAGAACATGGATCTCACCGAGTACCTCGGTGTGGTCAAGCGGATCACCGACTCGGTCGACGTCCCGGTGAGCGTGGATATCGAGTCCGGGTACGGGCTGGAACCGCGTGAGTTGATCAACCGCCTGATCGAGGCGGGTGCGGTCGGCACCAACATCGAGGACGTGGTCCACGGTGAGGGCAAGCGCGTCCGTGAGCGGCAGGAGCACGCCGACTACATCGCCGGCGCCCGACGCGCGGCGGACGAGGCGGGGGTCCCGTTCGTCATCAACGGGCGTACGGACGCGGTCAAGCTCGGCACCGACGTGTTCGCGGACCCCCTGGAGGAGGCCGAGGCGCGCATCCGGCTGATGGAGGACGCCGGGGCGCGTTCGGTCTACCCGGTCGGGCTCTCGACCGCTGACCAGGTCGGGCGACTCGTGCAGGCGGTGACCATCCCGCTCAACGTCACCGCTCATCCGGTCAAGGGCAACGGCGCCGGTGACGCCTCCGCGCTGCGGGGCCTCGGGGTGCGACGGGTGTCGTTCGGCCCGCTGTGGCAGATGTGGCTCGCGGAGGTCTCGGCGAAACAGCTCGCCGAGTGGAGCCCTGTGAGCTGAGGCCTCACCGTGGCCGGGCGCTGGTCGACCGCCCCTCATCGCCGGACCTGGCGGACGGGAGCCACCCATGAACCCGCAGTATGACGACCTGACCATCGAGAGGGTGATCCGGGCATCGCGCCGGGCCGTCTGGGACGCCTGGACCACCCCGGCCGCGTTCGCGCAGTGGTGGATCCCCGATCCGTACCTCTGTCGGGTGGACCACTTCGCCCCGCACGCCGGCGGCGGCTTCATCACGTCGATGAGCGAGGACGGGTCGCACTTCTCGCCTCACATGGACGCCGCATTTCTGGTTGTCGACGAGTGCGAACGTCTGGTGTTCACCAATGCAGTGGACAGCACCCTGCGTCCGACGACTCCGGCACCGGTGGCCGTGACCGGAGAGGTGGCTCTGCTGGACCATCCGGACGGCACGACATACCGGATCACCGCGCGCCACGCGGACGAGGAGGGGCGCGCCACACATGACGAGCTCGGTTTGGTGGAGGGCTGGACCCTCGTCACGGGACAACTCGCGCGATTCGTGGAGTGAGGGGCCGACCACGCCTTGACGCCCCCGGGAATCGGCATACGATCGAGCGATGACGGTCGCGGACGGACCCGCATCGAGGGTGCGGGTCCACAACTTCTCGGTCTCGCTCGACGGGTTCGGAACCGGCGAGGGGCAGAGCCTCGAGGCGCCGTTCGGCCACGCCGACCACCGCCTCCTCGAGTGGGCCCTGCCCACGCGGACCTTCCAGGAGATGGGCTTCCACGACGCCCAGTCGCCCACGGTGGGCGTGGACGAGGCGTTCGCCAGCCGGTGGAACACCGGCGTGGGCGTGGAGATCATGGGCCGCAACAAGTTCGCCCCGTCGCGGGGGCCGTGGGACGAGCGGTGGCGCGGATGGTGGGGGGACGATCCGCCCTTCCACACCCCGGTGGTCGTGCTCACCCATCACCCGCGCCCGGTCCTCGAACTGGACGGCGGGAACAGCTTCCACTTCCTCGACGCCTCGCCCGCCGAGGCGCTGGACTACGCCCGCGGTCTGGCGGCGGGAGGCGACGTGAGGATCGGGGGCGGCACCACGACGATCCGGCAGTTCCTCGAAGCCGACCTCATCGATGAGATGCACGTCGCGGTGGTCCCGGTCCTCCTGGGCAGGGGCGAGCGGTTGTGGGACGGACTGGAGGGGCTCGAGGAGCGGTTCCACATCGAGGCCGCCGCGTCGCCCAGCGGCGTCATCCACCTGAGTTTCCGGCGCGACCGCTGACGGGGGCGTGGCGCAGGGTTCGCCGGGTGACGAACCGCCGCGGTGCGCCCGTGACGGGATCGGTGAACTCGAGTGCGCTGGCGAGCAACTGCAGCGGCAGGTGAGGGTCGTCGGGCGATTCGGGGAGTAGGTCGGGGTAACGCCGGTCACCGAGGATGGGGATGCCCAGCGCCGCGAGGTGCACCCGCAGTTGATGCGGCCGGCCGGTGCGCGGCCGAAGGATCGTGTGCAGCACTTGTCGGCCGGTGACACCGGGCCCGGCCGCGAGCACGTCGATGAGGGTCTCGGAGTTCGTCGGGAGTGAGGGGTCGACCGTGACGCGCAGGTCGCCGCGCCGGGAGCGGATGTGGGCCCGGTGGATGATCGGCAGCGGGCGGCCCCCGATCGTCGGGCCGCGAGGGTCCCATCCCCGCGGCCGTGCCGATACCGCCTCGTAGACCTTGGCGACCTCGCGTCGTTCGAACATCGACTGGTACGCGCCGCGGGTGTCGGGGCGGGCGGAGAACATCACCAGGCCCGCCGTCTCGCGGTCCAGCCGGTGGATCGGTGTCAGGGCGTCGTTGCCGAGGCGGGTTCGCAGCCTCACGAGTGCGGTCTCCCGGAGGAACCTCCCCGACGGGGTGGTGGGGAGGAAGTGCGGTTTGTCGACGACGACGAGGTGGTCGTCGCGGTACAAGATCTCCTCCCGGTACGGCAGAACTGTCTCCTCCGGCAGGTCGCGGTGGTACCAGACGAACTCGTGGGTGCCCAGTGGGGTGTCGAGGGCGATCGCCCGGCCGTCGGCACCGACGATCTCGCCGGCCTCGATCCGGCGGTGCAGTTCCCCCGGGTCGAGGTGGTCGAACCTGGCCACGAGGAACCCGGGGATACCCGCCCAGGGGCCGGTGGTCGGCACCCGCAACCGCGTGGGTCCCACGCCGTCCCTGACGGGCAGGGGCGGCTGCGTCGACATGCGGTCATCCTCCCACCCGCGTCGCCGTGGACGCGATCTCGTGCCGCCCCGCGACCGGTCCGCGCCGGCCTGCGCGCCGAATACAGTGGGAGAAACGATCCCGGCCATGTCCGATCGACGGCGAGAGCGGAGGACGTCCGACATGCCACCGCACGGCTCCGCATCCGCCCCGGACGCCGCGCGTCCGGGGCTGACGCCTGTCCTCGGCCGGGTCGGGGCGCCCGGGATCCACGTCATGAGTTGGAACATCCGTCGACCGGTCCCCGCCCCATTGACCCGTGCGGCCGACCGGTGGACCGCCCGGGCCCCGCGAGTGCGGGCGCTGCTGAGCGCCGAGCAGCCGACCGTGCTGTGCGCCCAGGAGGTGGTCGCCGAGCAGATCACGGACGTCCGCGACGGGCTCGGCCAGCGGTTCGACCACCTCGGTCGGGGTAGGGGAGCGAACGGCGGCGGCGAGGCCTGCCCGATCTTCTACGACACGACCAGGCTCGACCTGCTGGGGTGGGATCAGTCGGCGCTGTCGGACACCCCGGGCCGCCCCGGATCGATGTCCTGGGGCAACCTGTTCCCCCGGGTGCTCGTGTCGGCGCACTTCCGGGATCGCGACACCGGCCACGAGTTGCTGGTGGTCAACACCCACCTCGACCCACTGTCACGACGATCCCGCGTCCGTTCGGCCCGGGCGGTCCGCGATCTGGTGGCCGCGCGCGACGTACCGGCCGTCGTCGCGGGGGACCTCAACGCGGGCCCGTCCGATGCCGCGGTGCGAACCCTGCTCGCGGAGGGGGCACTGGTGGACAGCTGGGGCGCCGCGGAGAACCGGCGGACCGACCCGTGGGGCACGTACGCCGCGTACCGCGAGCCGCGCAGGGACGGCACCCGGATCGACTGGATACTTGCCACATCACGGGTTAGGGTCACCGACGCCGCGATCAACCCGCTGCGGTACGGCGGTGCTTGGCCGTCGGACCACCTGCCTGTGCAGGCCGTGGTCCGTCCGGACCCCGGGCGGGACGAGCCGCGAGACCCGGGACGAGACCAGGAAGGGGCCGGTGCGACGTGATCGACAACTTCCTCCGGCCCGCCGAGACCGGGGCGCAGCGAGTCGCGGACGCCCTGCGCCTCCTCGGTGTCCTCAGCGTCCTGCTGGCGCTGCTGTTCCACGAGCTCACCGATGCGGCCATCGTGGCATTCACGCTGCCGGCGCTCATGTTGCCCAGGTTCATCGGGATGCGCGCGTGGGCCGACATCTCCGTCTCGACCGCCCTGCTCGTGGCGGCGTGGAGCAACGTCGTCGACCTGTACCGGGTCCTGCGGTGGTGGGACGTGCCCGTCCACGTCGTCCTCGCAGGCTGGATGGCGGTGGTGGCCTATCTGTTCCTGGCGCACCGGGGGATCGTGCGGTCGCCCGGCGCCCGCGGGTTCACCACCGCCGGGGGGATCGTGTTGACCACGGTGCTGGGGCTGGCGCTGGGCGCCCTGTGGGAGATGGTCGAGTGGTTCGGTTACGCCTACCTCACCGACGACATCTACGTGACCTACGGGGACACCGTCGGCGACATGGCGGCAGGCGGACTGGGCGCCCTGGTCGCCGCCGTGCTCATGGCCCGCGGGCCTCAGTTGCTGACGCCGACCGCCCTGCGGACGAGGGAGTCGTCCGAGACCACCTCGAGCAGGTAGGCCGGCCAGCACGACCTTCATCAGCAGCCGTAGCGGCAGCGGCAGCTGACTCCCGGAGTCACCGGCACCCAGGGAGGACTGCACCACGAGCCGTCGGGCCCCGGTGGCGGCCGCAGCGCGAGACGACCGTCACCTCGTGACCGGCCCGCCGTGCGAGCTCGGCCACGTACGCCCCTGTCCCCTGGGAAACCCCAATGACTGTCAGCTTCCCAGGTACCTCACCTCGTCGTCGTCTCCTCGGTCTCTTTGGTCTCCTCCGTCTCCGTCGTCGTCCCGGCGCGCACCAGTTCTGCCAGCAGCGGGAACAGCAGCACGGTGACCGCGCCCGCGGCCACCAGCACCGAGGAGATCCTGGCGGCCATGAGGCCGTTGTCCACGGCGACCTGGGTGACGGCGACGATGATCGGCAGGCCCGTCGCCGCGTAGAGGCCCACCCTGGCGCGCTCGCGCGTCGTGGTCAGGCCCGGGCTCGTGCGCAGGACGCGCTCGGACAGCCACACCCCGCCACCACGGATCACGAGCATGCTCGCCACCGCCGCCACCAGGATCCACGGCGCATCGGCGACCGCGGCCACGCTGATCGCCATCCCGGAGACCACGAAGAACACGGGGATGAACACGCTGTAACCGACGGTCTCCAGCTGGTGCGTGAGCACCTCGGCCAGGCCCCGGTCGGGGTCCTCGTCGCTCGCGCGGAGCTGGTCGGCGAGCACATCTACCAGCCGACGCAGGATGATGCCCGCCGCGAACGCACCCAGCACCACGTCCAACCCGAAGACCGTGGCCACGACCATCATCGCGGCCAGCAGCAGCAGGACGGTGCGCATCGCGAGCTGGCTCGTCGTGGAGGTACCGCGAACCAGTGCCCGACCCAGGCCGGGCACGCGGAGCAGCCGGGCCGGCACCACCAGGACGACCAGCGCGGCCGCGAAGAACAACCCCACCGCGACCAGGGAGGAGCCGATGCTGCGGGTGCCGAGCAGGACGGCCATCACCAGGACCGGCCCCAGCTCTCCGATGGCGCCGTGTGTGAGGACCGCCCGGCCGACCGGTGTGGTGTCGTGACCCGCGCCCTTGAGGATCGGCAACAGGGTGCCGACCGCCGTGGACGTGAGCAGCAACCCGATCGCCACCGCGGTCTCCCACCGCCCCGACACCAGCCACCCCACGCCCGCGGCCAGGACCATGCTCGCCGCCCACGTCCCGGCGGCGCGCCGACCACCCCGGCCCGTCACCGACGACACCTCGAGTTCGAACCCGGCCAGCAGGAAGAGCATTCCCAGGCCCAGCTCGGCGAGCATCGCCACCCCGCCGGTCTCCACCGCCAGACCGAACCCGTTCGGGCCCACCAGCATCCCGCCCACGAGGAGCATCACCACGCCGGGGACCAGCGACCGCGTCAGCGAGGACAGCAGCGGGGCGGCGAAGACGGCCAGGACGACCCAGAACAGCGAGATCAGCTCGGTCGAGGAGGCTTCCGCGGCCAGCAGGGTCGTGGTCAACGCTCAGCCTTCCGCTCGACGGATGAGGGAGAGCTTAGTCGAGTGGCCCCGTGTGCGCCGGGCAGGGGGCCGGCGGCGGAGACGGCGTGCGAGGGTGGGGGCATGACCGACTCGCCGTGCACCCGCTCCGACGGCGACCCACGCGAACTGCCGGGATTCCGGCGCACGTACGCGCCCGGCCGCCTCACCCTGGGACTGGGATTTCCCCTGCGGACCCGGGCCGACGGCGACGAGGTGGGCGACCCGGCCGTCCAGGCGCGGATCGCGCAGGCGGCCGAGGCCGGTGGCGTCGCCGCCCTCTACGCCCGTGACATTCCGCTGCGGGTGCCGTCGTTCGGCGATGTCGGCCAAATCTACGACCCGTGGGTGTTCCTCACCCACATGGCCGCGCACACCTCGCGGATCGCGCTGGGCACCGCCGGCATCGTCCTGCCCGTCCGGCATCCGCTCCACGTCGCCAAATCCGCCGCCAGCCTCGACCGGATCTCCGGGGGGCGGTTCCTCCTGGGCCTGGCGTCCGGCGACAGGCCCGAGGAGTTCCGCGCGTTCGGCCTCGAGCAGGGCGAGCGCGGTGAGCGGTTCCGCGAGAACCTCCGCGTGATGACGCACGCCCTGACCACCGAGATGCGCGGGATCCGGTGGTCCGGCGGATGGATGCACAGCGCGGACGTGGTGCCCAAGCCCAGCGCCGCGTCGGTGCCGACGATCATGATCGGCTCGTGTCAGCAGAGCGTGGCGTACCTCGCCGCCCACGGCGACGGGTGGATGACCTACCCGCGGGACTTCGACGTCCAGCGGCGCACGGTCGAGCAGTGGCGGGAGATGGTGGTCGCCGCGGCCGGGGGAGCCGGGAGCGACGGCGCCGCGGCCGGGGGAGCCGGGAGCGACGGCGGTGGTGGGAACGAGGGCGGTGGGAACGACGGCGAGGTGTTCAAACCCTTCGCACAGTCGCTCCGCATCGACCTGGCGGAGAACCCCGACGAGACCGCCTCCCCGATCGACTTCGGTTTCCGGATCGGTCGTCGGCGACTGGTCGACCACCTGGAGGACCTGCGGGGGATCGGTGTCAACCACGTACAGCTGGGGCTGGGGGCCTGCCGCCGACCGGTCCTCGAGGTGATCGCCGAGTTGGCCGAGTACGTCGTGCCCCGTTTCCCCGCGCTCGACTGAACGGGATCCCCGGCCCGGGTCTGCCACACTCGGGAGATCACTGCGCCGCCCGCCGCCCCGGGGGCGGTCGTGCCCGTCGACGAGGGAGGCCCTGTGGGGATCTCGATCCTGTGGTTCCGACGTGATTTGCGGCTGACCGATCACCCCGCCCTCCTCGAGGCCGTCGCCTCCGGGGACGAGGTCCTGCCGGTCTTCGTCCGGGACCCCGCGCTCCTGCGGCGGGCCGGTGTACGGGCGGGGCGGTTGGCGGCCTCCCTCGCCGCGCTCTCGGGGGACACGGGCGGTGCACTGGTCGTGCGGACCGGAGACCCCGCCGAGGTGATCGCGGGGCTCGCCCGCGAGGTCGGCGCCGGCCGCGTCCACATCAGCCGGGAATCCACCCCCTACGGACGATGTCGCGACGACCGCGTACGCGCCGCACTCGACGCCGACGGTCGCGAACTGGTGACCACCGGGTCTCCCTACGCCGTCGGTCCGGGCCGGGTCCTGAGCGGCAGCGGGGAGCCGTACAAGGTCTTCACACCGTTCTCCCGCGCCTGGCACGAGCACGGGTGGCCCCCGCCCGGCGAGCGGCCCGACCACATCCCGTGGACCACCGCGTCCGGGGAAGGCCCACCTGAGGTCCCGGCACGAGCGGGCGGGACCGCAGCAGCGGGGGAGGCCGCGGCTCTCACCCGGTGGCGGGAGTTCCTCCACGACGATCTCCAGGCATACGACGAGCAGCGGGACCGACCGGACCTCGACACCACCAGTCGGTTGTCCGCGTACCTGAAGTACGGGGAGATCCACCCACGCACGATCCTGGCCGAACTCGCCGACCACCCGGCCGCGGGCGGGGAGGGAGCCCGCCGCTTCGTCACCGAACTCGCATGGCGTGAGTTCTACGCCGACGTCCTGTGGCACCGGCCACGATCCGCGTGGCGCGACCTGCGCGACCCGCTCGCGGGCATGCCCTACGACCACGGCCCCGGGGTGGAGGACCTCGTCGAGGCGTGGCGGCAGGGCCGGACCGGGTACCCGTTCGTCGACGCCGGGATGCGGCAACTACTCGCCGAGGGGTGGATGCACAACCGGGTGCGGATGGTCACGGCCAGTTTCCTCGTCAAGGACCTCCACGTCTGGTGGCCGGTCGGGGCGCGGCACTTCCTCGACCACCTCGTCGACGGTGATCTCGCCTCCAACAACCACGGGTGGCAGTGGGTGGCCGGCACGGGAACCGACGCCTCCCCGTACTTCCGGGTGTTCAACCCGGTGACTCAGGGGCGGAGATTCGACCCCGACGGGGAGTACGTCCGGCGATGGGTGCCCGAACTCGCTCACCTGTCCGGGGCCACCGCCCACGAGCCGTGGCGCGCCCCGGGCGGCTACGACGGTGGCTACCCGTCGCCGATCGTCGACCACGCCGAGGAACGCCGCGAGGCCCTACGTCGGTACGACCTGGCCAGGGACGCCGATCGCTGACCGGGCCGTGGGGCCGCCGGCCGTCACGCCCGATCCGGGCCCCGCTCGATCGTCGGCCCCCGGGAGGGTCCGAGGGCGCCGACCGCGGGGAGTGCCTAGGCTGGCCCCATGACCTCCGGCACCGACACCCCCCGCTCCGATAACACGACCACCGGCCGTGAGGCCGACATCAAGCCCCGAAGCCGCGATGTGACCGACGGCCTGGAGAAGACGGCCGCGCGCGGGATGCTGCGCGCCGTGGGAATGGGCGACGACGACTGGGTCAAGCCGCAGATCGGTGTGGCCTCCTCGTGGAACGAGATCACCCCGTGCAACCTCTCGCTCGACCGGCTGGCCAAGGCCGTCAAGGAGGGGACTCACGCCGGAGGCGGTTACCCGCTGGAGTTCGGCACCATCTCGGTGTCCGACGGCATCTCGATGGGCCACGAGGGGATGCACTTCTCGCTGGTCTCGCGTGAGGTGATCGCCGACAGCGTCGAGACCGTCATGAGCGCCGAGCGGCTCGACGGCTCTGTGCTGCTCGCCGGCTGCGACAAGTCCCTGCCCGGCATGCTCATGGCCGCCGCCCGCCTCGACCTGGCGAGCGTCTTCCTCTACGCGGGGTCGACCCTGCCCGGGTTCGCGAGGCTCTCCGACGGGACCGAGAAGCAGGTCACGATCATCGACGCGTTCGAGGCCGTCGGGGCCTGTTCGCGGGGTCTGATGAGCCGCGAGGACGTCGACACCATCGAGCGCGCGATCTGCCCGGGCGAGGGCGCCTGCGGCGGCATGTACACCGCCAACACCATGGCCAGCGCGGCCGAGGCACTGGGCATGTCGCTGCCCGGGAGCGCGTCGCCGCCGGCCCCGGACCGTCGGCGTGACGACTACGCCAAGGCCAGCGGTGAGGCAGTGGTGGAACTCCTGCGCAAGGGCATCACCGCGCGCGACATCATGACCAAGGAGGCGTTCGAGAACGCGATCGCCGTGGTCATGGCCTTCGGGGGGTCCACCAACGCGGTGCTTCACCTGCTCGCGATCGCCAGCGAGGCCGAGGTCGAGCTCAGCCTCGATGACTTCGCCCGCATCGGCGCCAAGGTCCCGCATCTGGCGGACGTCAAGCCGTTCGGCGCCCACGTCATGACCGACGTGGACAAGATCGGTGGCGTCCCCGTGGTCATGCGGGCCCTGCTCGACGCCGGTCTGCTCCACGGCGACTGCCTCACCGTCACCGGCCGCACCGTCGCCGAGAACCTCGCCGACATCGCCCCGCCGGACCCGGACGGCAAGGTGCTGCGCGCCATGGGGGAGCCCATCCATTCGACCGGCGGCATCACCATTCTCCACGGATCGCTCGCCCCGGAGGGCGCCGTGGTCAAGTCCGCCGGCTTCGACTCCGACGTCTTCGAGGGCACCGCCCGCGTCTTCGAGCGGGAGCGCGCCGCGATGGACGCACTCGAGGACGGGACCATCACCGCGGGCGACGTGGTGGTGATCCGGTACGAGGGTCCCAAGGGTGGTCCCGGCATGCGCGAGATGCTCGCCATCACCGGCGCGATCAAGGGCGCGGGCCTGGGCAAGGACGTGCTCCTGATGACCGACGGCCGGTTCTCCGGCGGAACCACCGGACTGTGCGTGGGCCATATCGCGCCCGAGGCCGTGGACGGCGGGCCGATCGCCCTGGTGCGGGACGGCGACCGGATTCGGCTCGACGTCTCGCAGGGCACCCTGGAGCTGCTCGTGGACGAGTCGGAGCTACAGACCAGGCGTGAGGGCTGGGAGCCGCTCCCTCCGCGCTACACCCGCGGTGTCCTGGCCAAGTACTCCAAGTTGGTGCAGTCGGCGTCCACCGGGGCGATCTGCCGCTGACCGGGACGGCGTCGACGGGGGCGGTGCGGACCGTCGACGCCCGCGGGGGCGGTCTCGGGTGGGCCGAGGTCGTCCCCCGCGGGGGTCAGGCCTCCTCGCCGGCCCGGGGGTCGGGCTGGTGGAGACCGAACACATTGCCCTCGGTGTCGAGGAAATACCCCTGCCACGCCATGCCGGGGAGGGCGTGCTTCTCCAGGGCCACCTCGCCCCCGGCGGCCAGGATCCTGCCGGCGGTGACGTCGAAGTCCTCGCACCCCACAGTGAGCACGGCGCCCCGGACGGGGGAGCCGGGCTCCGGCGCGTCCCCCGGCCGGGCCATGATGGCCCCGTTGATGCCGGGGGCGTCCTCGGGTCCGGTGGTCACCCCGAAGTAGGGGCTCCCGGCGTACTCGCTCCAGTCCTCGAACGTCCAGCCCAGCGCGTCTCCGTAGAACGTGCAGGCCCGGGCCGGGTCGGAGGCGTGGATCTCGAAATGGACCGGTCGGGACATGGCGGTCTCCTCATCGGGTCGCGGGACCCCAGGATATCGCCGCGCGGAACCGTCCGGCAGTACTCAGTCCAGAACCGTGCCGTCATCGAGATGGGACAGCGACCCGCCCTCGGGGCGCTCGCCGGTGGCCAGGTACACGACCCGGTTGGCGATGCTCACGGTGTGGTCGCCGAAACGCTCGTAGTAACGGGCGAGTAGGGCCAGGTCCACGGCCGCGACCGAACCGTGCGGCCAGTCCTCGGCGGAGATCTGCTTCATGAGGTCCGCGTGGAGGCGGTCGACGGCGTCGTCCTCGGCGTCCAGGGTGCGGGCCCTGTCCGCATCCTTCTCGACGAGCAGGGCGGTGAGCTCGCGGGCCATCCGACCGTCGTGCTGCGACAGTTCCCGGATGAGCGGGACGAGCGGGGCGGGCACCACGGGGAGCGGGTGGCGTCGGCGGGCGACCCGCGCGATGTGGCCGGCCAGCGCGGCCATGCGGGTGAAGTGCTCGACGATGTAGATCCCCGAGACCACCTGACGTAGATCGCCGGCCACCGGGGACTCGAGCAGGAGAAGCTCGAACGCATGCTGCTCACTGGCCTCACGGAGATCCTCCAGTTCCGCGGCGCCGTCGATCACCTCGATGGCGGCGAGTTCGTCGCCGTCGAGCAGTGCCGCGGTGGCTCGGTCGAGCAGGCGGATGTTGGTCTCGCAGAAGCGAACCAGCTGGTCCGAGAATTCATCGAGCTTGGAATGGAAGACAGTGCGCATGACACGACTGTAGTGCCGGTGCGGTAACGGACGGCTTCCGTTCTCCCACTGTTCACCGCGCCGCCCTCCGGAAAGGGGGACCCGGCCCGGGAATGAATAGACAGAACGGTCCCCGACCAGGGTCGCCAGCGGCTGGGAGCGCCTGACCCGGGTCGTCATCCCCGCGGTCCGGCCGGCGATCCTGGGCGGCATCCGCCTCGCGCTCGGGACGGCCTGGATCGTGTTGGTGCCCGCGGAGATGCTCGGCGTGCGGTCCGGCCTGGGTTATCAGATCCTCAACGCCCGCGACCAGTTGGCCTACGACCAGGTCATGGCGGTGATCCTCGTGATCGGCATCCTCGGATTCGCGCTGGATGGGCTGTCACGGCTGGTTCTGCGCGACCGCGCCGCGCGCTGACGCTCGCGGCTGGCCCCGGCGGTCGGTGGTCGCGCAGCGCCCGGATCAGTTCGTCGTTCCTCGTGACCGACCGGCCCTGTGCTGCGGTCTAGGCCCTGCGCAGCTCGGAACGCAGGTGGTGGGTGAGGGGCTGGCCGACCGCTGCCATGGCGAACGTGGTGGTGATCCGGTCGCCGACGGTCTCGTAGCGGCGGTGCGTGGTGTCGACCTGTTTTGCGCTCGCACTGTTGTGCACGCGTGAGTGGAACTCCAGCACCAGGGCGTCCGCCTCGGCGACGAGCGTCCCCTCGCAGAGTTCGGTCTGCCCGGTGGGCTGGGCCAGGACGAACTCGGCCGTACCGTCACCCGGGACCCGGAGGTACCCGGTCTCGGTGTGCATGGGGGATCCGGTGGGGCTCCACGTACGCTGCACGTAGTGCAGGAAGGGCTTGCCCACGTCGGTGAACGTGATCTCCTCGGTGTAGGTGAAGTCGTCGATCGTCGGGTACGAACCGGCCCCCTCGCCTCGCCAGGTGCCCAGCAGGGCGGCGACGGGGGTCAGGTTGGCGGCGGGCGTCGAGGCGGGATACATGGCGCGAGACTAGGCCATCGGTGACGCCGGCCGCGCGGGGTCAGCCATCCCAGACCGGTTCGCCGTGCTCGTCGAGCCGCAGGCCCTCGCTCGGACTGTGCTCGGTGATCTTTCCGGTGTGCATCAGATGCCCCACGGGCAGACCGTGGACCGTGGCGACGACGTCGGCGACGATCCGACGATGGCAGCGCCACCACACCGACTCCGAGCACATGACCGCGACCTGTCGCGATCGGGCGTCGGCCACGACCCGATCCAGGGCGGCGCGGAATGCAGGGTCCCGGGTCCAGGCGCTGTAGGCGCGGAACGCCTCGACCCGCCACCAGGTGTCGGGGGAGGCCCGGCGCCGGTCGGCGGTGAGGCTGCGGCGGCCGCCGAGGTCCTCTTCCCAGCGGTAGTCGATCCCCGCCTCGCAGACGATCTCGGGCACCGCGCCCTTGGCAGCGGCGGAGTTCGCGCGGCTCCCGGGAAAGCGCCGGATGTCCACGAGGAGTTCGACGCCGGCGCCGGTGAGCAACCGTGCCAGCTCGTCGCGATCCAACCTGCCGTGCCCCACCGTGAACAGCATCAGTGGTCGGTGTCCTCTCCCGTCCTCGTTCGGGTCGCCCCGCCGTGGTCACCGCGCGCGCCCCCGGCGTCGGTGCCGGACCCGGCGTCGGAGTCGGCGTCCGCCCCGGCGTGCGACCCGGAGCTCCGTCGCGGGATCAGGTGCATGATCGCCACGACCACCGCGCCCACCGCGAGGCCGAAGACCAGTGCGCACGCCGTGTCGACGAGCCAGGCGAGTACCGCGCCGACGCCCGCGACGCCCGCCGCGGGCTCGGTCAGGACGTGTACGAGGTGGTACGGCCCCGTCACGCCGAGTTCGTCGAGCCCCACGAGGAGGATGTGGCCACCGACCCACAGCATGGCCAGCATGCCGACGAAGGAGATCACCTCGAGTACCGTCGGCATGGCCTTGACCAGGCCGTGGCCGAACCGCTGCACACCCGGGGACTCCCTCCCCGCCAGGTGGAGGCCGACGTCGTCCATCTTCACGATCACCGCGACGACGCCGTAGACGAGCGCGGTGATGCCCAGCCCCACGACGACCAGGATGATCGCCCGGGACCAGAAGGACTCCGACGCGACCTCGTTGAGGGAGATCACCATGATCTCGGCGCTGAGGATGAAGTCGGTGGTCACGGCGCCGCGGACCATCTTCGCCTCGGCGTCCGGGCCCCGGTCCACGACGGGGGCGGCCTCCTCGTGGTGTCCGGAGACCCGCTCCCAAACCTTCTCCGCCCCCTCGAAGCAGAGGTAGAGCCCGCCCAGCATGAGGATCGGGGTGAGGATCCACGGCACGAACTGGCTGAGCAGGAGTGCAAAGACGATGATGATCGCCTTGTTGCCCAGTGACCCGATGGCGATCTTGCGGATCATGGGCAGTTCGCGGGACGGGTCGACGTCGCGGACGTACTGGGGGGTCACGGCGGTGTCGTCGACCACCACGCCGGCGGCCTTCACGCCGGCGCGGCCTGCGGCGGCGGCGACGTCGTCGGTACTGGCCGCTGCCATGCGCGCGAGCACCGCGACGTCATCGAGCAGGGCGGCGAGTCCACCGGCCATCACAGACCTCACTTCTCAACGGGCGGGGGGAACCCGCGGACGACAGGGCCGACCCCGGAGGGTCGGATCGTCACAGGGTAGCGCCGCGTCACTCGATCGCGTCGAGGACCCAGCGCAGTGAGGAGACACCGGCGCGTCCCAATGCCCGTCCGAGTCCGCTGGATCCGAGCGGCCCGTCGGGGAGTTCGAGCATCGTCCGGGCCCACCCCGGCAGCGCCGCGACGGCTCCCTCCCGCAGCAGCGCGTAGGCGGGCCGGTCGGCCAGTCCCATCGGTGGCCCGTCGAGCAGGAAGTGGCGCGCGTCGAGCGCGGCGGGCGAGGCCTCGAGTTCGGGCCGGTACCCCTCCAACGCCGCGTCGAGTTCGCGCACGGTGAGGGGGACCTCCCCGGCGCCCATCATGAGGCCGGTTCTCGAGGCCTGTCGTACGTAGTCGTCTCGTTCGGCCGGCGTCAGCGGCTCGCGCCCGTAGAGGCGGTGGCATTCGAGGAAGCTCCAGATCTCGGCGACGTGGACCCAGCGCAGGAGGTGGGGGTCGCGGGCGTCGTAGGGGCGCCCCCGGTAGTCGGTGCCCAATACCGCGCGGTGCGCACCGTTGATCTCCCGGATGAGCCGGGAGGCGTCGGTGATCGTGCCGAAGGTCGTGGTGGCGATGAACTGCGAGGTGCGCTGGAGGCGCCCCCACGGGTCGCCGCGGTAGTCGCTGTGGTCGGCCACCCCGGCCATGGCCAGCGGGTGCAGGGACTGTAGGAGGAGTGCGGTGAGTCCGCCGGCGAACATGGAGGCGTCTCCGTTGACGCGGCAGATGGCGTCGTCGGGGGAGTTCCAGCGTTCGCCCTCGGAGTGCCAGATCTGCTGGCGTCTCGCGTCGGCGTCGTCACCCGCCACCCGGGAACGGACCACGAGGCCCGCCCTGCGGCGGGCGCCGGTCAGGACGCGGGACGCGGTCGTCGTCACCGTTGCCATGGTGGACACCCCCATCACGTGACGTGGTCGTCCGTGTCACCATACCCCTGGTACGGACGGGCCGCGCGGTATCGTCGCGACTGATGACCACGCCGTCGACGTCCCCGCCCGGCCGCTCCCGTGTGCGCGGGGTGGCGGGCGTCGCCGCGGTCCTGGCCACGCTGGTCGCCATCAATCTCACCGCCAACCTGGCGGGTCTGCCCTTCCGCGAGTGGATCGTGCCGCTGGCCGTTCTCGTGCTGGTCGTGGTCGCCAAGGCGCGGTGGATGCGGTGGTCGGACCTGGGGCTGGCGGCGCGGCACATGCCCCGCGGGCTTGGGTACGGTCTCGCGGCGACGGTGGTGGTTGCGGCCGTGGTCACGGCCGGGTGCCTGATCCCGCTGACGAGTCCGTTCTTCCTGTCCGAGCGCTACTCGGATCTGCGGATGGCGGTGTTCTCGGCGCTGGTCCTGATCCCGCTGATGACGGTCCTGCCGGAGGAATTCGCGTTCCGTGGGGTCCTCCAGGGCGCTCTCGAGCGGACCTTCGGCACCACCGGGGTGTTCGTGATCGGGTCACTGGCCTTCGGCCTGTGGCACGTCACGTCGTCGCTGGGGCTCACGGCCGGCAACGCCGGCCTCGCACAGGTCCTCGGTACCGGTGTGGCGGGTCAGCTCGCGGGGATCGGCCTGGCGGTGACCGCGACCTCGGTGGCCGGGGCCGGGTTCATCTGGATCCGTCGCCGCAGCAGCAGCCTGCTGGCCCCGATCGGGTTGCACTGGGCGTTCAACGCCGTCGGGGCGCTCGCCGCGGCGCTCACGTGGCGCGCATTGGCCGGCTGATCACCGCCCACGTCGCCGCGACGACCAGGACGGCGCACGCCCCCATCACGACGAGCAACGGGATCGCCGAGTTCGGGCCCGCGAGGCCGGTGAGGGGGGAGACCACGGCGGCGAGTCCGAACTGGGCGGCGCCGAGGAGCGCCGACCCGGAGCCCGAGTGGCCCCGGGTGGCCTGCATGGACAGTGCCGCGGCGTGGGGCAGGACCAACCCGACCGACAGGGTGAGCAGGACGAACCCCACGGTGACCGGTGCCAACCCCAGGGTGCCGGCGGGGGAGAGGGCGACGACGACGACGAGGTGGACGATCGCCGTCACCATGCCCACCACGCCGGTGTGCATGATCTTCTCCGGGGCGAACCGGCCGATCAGCCGGGCGCCCGCGAGGTTCGAGACCAGGATCCCCAGCGCGTTGACGGTGAACGCCACCGAGTACGCGGTGGGGGACAGGCCCACCATGTCCTGGTAGATGAACGGGCTGGCGGAGATGTAGGCGAACAGGACGCCGAAGGTGAAGACGAATACGGACACGCGCGCGATGAACGGGCCATGGGTGGACACGCCCCGCATGTCCGACACGGTGGACAGCACGCCCCCACTACGGCGGGACGCGGCCGGGAGCGACTCCGGCACCGCGACGAGGACCCCGACGACCGTGATGGCGGACAGGCCGGCCAGTAGCCAGAACACGCCCCGCCAGCCGCCGAACGGCACGACCGCGCCGCCGATGAGCGGTGCGATGACCGGGGCGACGGACTGGATCGCCATGAGGGTGGCGAACGCCTTGGCCACGCCCGCGCCGCGCCCGACGTCCACCACGACGGCCTTGCTCAGGACGATCCCGGCCGCACCGGCGAAGCCCTGCGCGACGCGTCCGAGCACCAGGATCCAGATGGACGGGGCCAGCGCGCACACCACCGCCGCGAGTGCGGTGCCCACCGAGCCCAGGACGAGCAGCGTCCGCCGCCCCACCCGGTCGGAGAGCGGCCCGATCACGAGCTGCCCCGCCGCCAGCGAGACCATGAACGCCGTGAGGGTGAGTTGGGCGGTGGAGGCCGTGATCCCGAACTCCTCGACGATCAGCGGCAGCGCGGGCAAATAGGTGTCGGTCGCGAACGGCCCGATCGCCCCGGTGAGCGCGAGTGCGAGGAGCATCGTGGCGGGCACCGACGCGGTGGGTGTGGGTGTGGGGATCGGCGGCGCGGTGGGCGGTGCGGTGGGTGGGCGGGTGGGTGGTGTGGGGGGCGCGGCGGAGGGTCGTCGGCCGGCAGACCTCATTCCCGCACCCCCGCGGCCTCGGCGGCACTGTCCGCCAGGCCGACCCCGGTGCCCTCGAAGATGTGGAAGGCCACGTCCGCTCCCCGTGCGATGAGTTCGTCCCTCTCGTCGTCGTACTGGGCGACCACCGCGACGGTGCCCTCGAAATCCCGCGCGTCCACCTGCTCGAGGGCGATGAGGTTCGAGCCGTGGAACGGCATGGCCAGCACGATGATGTCCACCTTCTCGTCGTTCACACAGCGGTCCCAGAAGTCGTCGTCGGTCGCGTCGGCCTCGATCACGTGGACATCCTGCTCGCGGAGCCTGGCGACCTTCACGGGGTCGTTCTCCACCCCGACGACCGTCAGACCGTACTCCTCGGTCAGACGGTCCCGCACCGCGCGGCCCACCCGGCCCACCCCCAGGACCAGCACCCGGGCGTGACCGATGTCGAGCGGGGCGTCCTCCGGGTGGGTGCGCTCGTCCCGCAGGGTGGGCACGAGCGAGGACAACCGCGCCACGAGCCGCGTCCCGCGGTGGTTGACCAGTGTCGAGATCACGAAGCTCGCGGCGACCGCGACCGACACCACCACGAGCCAGTCCTGCTCGACGATCCCCGCATCGACCCCGGTCGCGGTGACGATGAGCCCGAACTCCGAGAAGTTGGCCAGCGCGAGACCCGCGAGGATCGAGGTCCGTTTGCGTAGCCCGAACGCCGCCAGCACCAGGGTGAACACGGCGGCCTCCAGGGGGAGCAACACCACGAGCAGGAGGCCCAGCAACAGGGTCTCCGGGGTGGGTGTGACGTGGAGACCGATCGAGACGAAGAAGCCCACGAGCAGGAGCTCGCGGAGGCCGAAGAGGGTCCGGGACAGCTCGGCGGCGCGCGGGTGCGAGGCGAGGAGGACTCCCACCACCATCGCCCCGAAGTCGCCCTTGATGCCGACGCTCTCGAACAACCAGTACCCCGGCACCAGCGCCATGGTGATCCCGAACAACGCCTGCAGTTCACCGTGACCCAGCCTGCTCCAGGCCCGGCGCACGAGCCACACCGCGGGGAGCAACAGTGGCAACGCCAACGCCCACGGGCTCGGCGGGGCGCCCGTCATCGCGGTGAGGAACGCGACCGCCACCACGTCCTGCAGGACGAGGATCCCGATCGCGACCCGACCGTAGAGGGTGTGGGAGTCGGACCGCACGTCGAGCACCTGGACGACGAAGACGGTGCTGGAGAACGACAGCGCGAAGCCCAGCAGGGCCACCACCTGCCAGTCCGCTTCGGCCAGCAACCGCACCCCGATGATGGACAGCATCCCCAGGAAGCCGGCGGTCACTCCCGCGACCGCCAGGAGGTTGGCGGCCGTCGTGGCGAGGACCTCACGCCGCAGGAGCATCCGCACGTCGAGTTTGAGCCCGATGGTGAAGAGCAGGATCGTCACGCCGAGGTCGGCGAGTGAGTCCACCACGGGCAGGGCCTCGATGCCGGGCGCGTGGAGGATGAACCCCGAGGCCAGATAGCCGATGAGGGTGGGCAGGCGCATCATCCGGGCGACGAACCCGCACCCGAACACCACGACGAGGTAGATCGCGACGGTCTCCACCGGTGCTACTCGCCCGGCGCGGTGGTCGTCACCGCACCTCGACGACCGGCCGACCGTCCAGGAACGCGATCGTGCCGTTCTCGAACGCCGAGATCCACCCGCCGTCGGTCGTCGTCTCGTCCGAGACGGGGAAGCCCAGCTCACCGGCGGGGCCGCCCGCCTCGCGATAGGCGGCGAGGATCTCGCCCTGGACCACGAACGCGTTCCCGGACGGTGTGAGCACGATCGCCCCCCGCTCGAAGTCGGTGACCGAGCCGCCCTCCACAGCCGTCGGCGGCCCCGTCACCCGGCCGAGATCGCCCTGCTCGCCGCCGAGCTCGTTCCAGCGGTCCGCAACGGCCACCGGGATGTCGACGCCCGAGTCCACGGGCCCCGGGACGGGGGTCGACCTCGTCGTCGTCGCCGCCTCCGTCGTGGACACCGGTGCGGCGGACTCACCGGCACCGCCACCGTCGTCGGCGGAGCAGGCGACCAGGCCGGTACCGAGGGCGACGGCGAGAGCGAGGGGGGCGAGGACACGCGTGATCCTGTCCATGCCGGTGATCCTAGCCGCCCGCCCACCGGGCCCACCCCGCCCACCGCCGCCGCCGATGCCGAACCGTGATGCCCGAGTCCTTTCCGGGGGCGCCGGGCGGGGTGGACACTGGGAGCGGGCGACCCGTCCGACCGGGCGAGCCCCGGGAGGAGGCCGCGATGGCCGTGATGACCACGTGCCTGTGGTTCGCCACCCAGGCGGAGGAGGCCGCCGAGTTCTACTGCTCGGTGTTCCCCGACTCGCGCGTGGTCGCCGTGGACACCAGCCCCGTCGACACGCCCGGGCCGAGGGCGGGGGACGTGCTCACCGTGGAGTTCGAGCTCGACGGGCGGCCGTTCATCGCGCTCAACGGCGGCTCGGACCCCGAGTACACCGACGCGATCTCCCTGGAGATCCGGTGCGCCGACCAGGCGGAGATCGACCACTACTGGAACGGCCTGCTCGCGGGAGGGGGCCGTGAGGTGCAGTGCGGGTGGCTGATCGACCGCTTCGGAGTGCGGTGGCAGGTCGCGCCGCAGTCCCTCTACGATCTGTGGCGCGGCGAGGACCGGGAGGCGGCGGCGCGCGCGTTCGCGGTGATGATGGACATGGTGAAGCTGGACGTGTCGGCCCTCGAGGCGGCGGCTGCGGGCACCGACGCCTGACTCGGACTCCCGCCCGCCAGCCCTACGAAATTCGCTATTCGCATTCCGGATCCGCTACTCGAATTGGAGTAGCGCCCTGTGACTCAGGCTGGTTGTGAGTCGGCGATGGGCGCTGGCGGGAGGGTGTCGAGATGACGGTGGTTGTTCCATCACGCGAGCGCAGCGTTGAGGAGAGGCGGCGGTTGGCGCTTGAGTATGTCGAGTGCCGGTATGGCACCAAGGCCGCGTTTCTGCAGGAGCACCGGATCGCTGAGTGGCAGATGCGGCGGTGGGTGGCCGCGTTGGCTGACGGTGACCTCGACGGGAACGTCATCCCGCGTCAGACTGGGGAGATGACCAGGGAAGATGCAGCTGAGGTTAGGCGTCTGAACGCCAGAATCGCCAAGCTGGAAACGGAATTGGATTCCGAGCGCAAGGTCGTTGATGCGCTGGGAAAAGCTATATCGGTCATGCACTCACTTGGCGTGGCCGACGACGGGGAGGACCCGACTGGACCGAGCAGCAGCGGCGAGAGCACGAGGAGCTGATCGCGGCCGAGAACGCCCTGCTGGAGGAACTCAAGGCGGCAGGCCGAAGTCAGCGGTCGGCGCTGGCAATGATCGGCCTGTCCCGGGGCTCGTTTCATGTTCGGCGCAAGCCCCGACCCCGGGTGGCGGAGCCGATCGCCCACGCCGATCGCAAGCAGCCCCATGCGTTGACTGAGGCAGAATCAGCGCAGGTCGCCGATACGGTCAACGCCTCGCTGGCGAAGGGGCGTAGTGTGCGGCAGGCCTGGTACGAGCACATCGATACCGGACCGGTGCTGGCCAGTCAGGCGACCTTTCAGCGGGTGGCCGCCAAGGTGCGCACCACCCCTGTCCGTCGACGACGACGCCCCAACGCGCCCCGGGATAGCCCCACACTGCAGGCCCGCCGGCCCGATCAGGTGTTGTGTTGGGACATCTCGTTCCTGCCCGGACGCACAACCAGACAGAGCTTTGCGCTGTACTCGGTAATCGACCTGTACTCCCGCAAGATCGTCGGATGGACGATCCAGACCCGCGAAGACCGCTACATCGCCGCTGAACTTCTGACCACCATCGTCGATGCCTCAGGCGGCAAGGTCGAAATCGTTCACTCCGACAACGGCTCGGCCATGACCTCCAAGCACGTACGCGGCGAACTCGAGAACAGAAGCGTGACCTGCTCGTACATCCGGCCCGGGGTCAGTAACGACAACGCCTACATCGAATCGTGGTTCGCCACGGTCAAGAGCGCGCACGCCTACCCGCGGGCCTTCCGTGACCTCGATCATGCCACCGAGTGGATCGCCGAATGGGTTGAGTACTACAACCATCGACACCATCACGGCGGACTGGCCGGCTACACCCCGGCGTCCGTTCACGACGGCACCTGGGTCGACACGGCCCGCGCCCGGCAGACCAGGCTCGATGAGCACTACCGCCAGCACGCGGGCCGCTACCGCAAACGACCCCAGATCCCCACCCCGAACACCACCGTCACGATCAACCTGGCAAACGATGGCTCACGACTGACGATCCCACCGATCGCCGCAACCCTCATCGCCGCCTGAATGACTCACAACAGGTTGACAATCACCGCGGATCCGGAAAACGGGTAGCAGATCTGCGGGAACCCGGGAACGCGGGCAGGTCAGAGGCCGGGGCGCTTGCCGATCGTCAGCGTGACCTCGCCGGTGTGGGCGAAGAAGTCCTCGCCCTTGTCGTCCACCACGATGAAGGCGGGGAAGTCCTCGACGTCGATCTTCCACACCGCCTCCATGCCGAGCTCCTCGTACTCGAGGATCTCCACGTGCTTGATGCAGTCCTGCGCCAGGCGAGCGGCCGGACCACCGATCGAGCCCAGGTAGAACCCGCCGTGGGTCGCGCACGCGTCGGTGACCTGCTTGGACCGGTTGCCCTTGGCCAGCATCACCATGGATCCGCCCGCCGCCTGGAACTGCTCGACGTAGGAGTCCATCCGGCCGGCGGTGGTGGGCCCGAACGACCCCGACGGCATGCCCTCCGGGGTCTTGGCCGGGCCCGCGTAGTACACGGGGTGGTCCTTGAGGTACTGCGGCATCTCCTCGCCGGCGTCGAGGCGCTCCTTGATCTTGGCGTGGGCGATGTCGCGGGCCACGACGAGCGGGCCGGTGAGCGACAGGCGGGTCTTCACCGGGTGCTTGCTCAGCTCGGCGAGGATCTCCGGCATGGGCTTGTTGAGGTCGATCTTCACCGCGGCGCCCTTGCCGGTACCGGAGATGCCGTCGGTGGCGGCGTCGAGCTCGGCGTCGGTGGTGGCGGGCAGGTACTGACCCGGGTTGAACTCGAGCTGCTCGAGGAACACGCCCTCGGGGGTGATCTTGGCCTTGGCCTGACGGTCGGCCGAGCACGACACCGCGAGCGCCACCGGCAGGGACGCGCCGTGGCGGGGCAGGCGGACCACGCGGACGTCGTGGCAGAAGTACTTGCCGCCGAACTGCGCGCCGATCCCGATCTGCTGGGTGAGCTCGAAGACCTTTTCCTCGAGCCCGACGTCGCGGAAGCCACGCCCGGTCATCGCGCCCTCGCGGGGGAGCTCGTCCAGGTAGTGCGCCGAGGCGAGCTTGGCGGTCTTCAGCGCGAACTCCGCCGAGGTACCGCCCACGACGATCGCCAGGTGGTACGGCGGGCACGCGGCGGTGCCGATGGAGCGGATCTTCTCCTCGATGAACTGCATCATCCGGTCGGGGTTCAGGATCGCCTTGGTCTCCTGGTACAGGAACGACTTGTTGGCCGACCCGCCACCCTTCGCCATGAAGAGGAACTTGTAGGCGTTCTCGCCGCCCGGGGTGGTGTTGGCGCCGATCTCGATCTGCGCGGGCAGGTTGGACCCGGTGTTCTTCTCGTCCCACATGGTGAGGGGGGCGTTCTGCGAGTAGCGCAGATTGAGCCGGGTGAAGGCGTCGTACACGCCGCGGGCGACGGCCTTCTCGTCCGGACCGGGCGTGAGCACGTGCTGGCCGCGCTCGCCCTTGACGATGGCCGTACCGGTGTCCTGGCACATCGGGAGCACGCCGCCCGCGGCGATGTTGGCGTTCTTGAGCAGGTCCAGGGCGACGAACTTGTCGTTGTCGCTGGCCTCGGGGTCGTCGAGGATCTTGGCGACCTGGGCCAGGTGGTCACTACGGAGGTAGTGGGAGATGTCGTGCATCGCCGTCTCGGTGAGCAGACGGATGGCCTCGGGATCCACCCGCAGGAAGGTCATCCCGTCGGGGCCCTCGACCGTCGACACGCCCTCGGTGGTGAGGAGGCGGTACTCGGTGGTGTCCTCCCCGACGGGAAGAAGGTCCTCGTAGAGGAAGTCGGCCATCAGGGGCTCCTATTTCTGGAGGTGGACAAACTTCCCCCAGGATAGTGGCCGGGGTCACGGGGTCAGAATCGGGTGTGGAGCAGGGGGACGAACCGGTACCCGCCGTGCTCGGTCACATCGATGCCGTCATCGGTCCGGCGTACGCGGTGCATCACCCCGGCCCAGGGCGCCACCATGACGCCGTCCACGGTGAGCTGGTCGACGAGCTCCGAGGGGAGGTCGTCGGCCATCGCGGAGACGAGGATGCGGTCGAACGGGGCGAGGGAGGGGAGGCCCAGCGTCCCGGGCTTGGCGGGGTGGACACGTACCCAGGGTTGTCGTATCGCCGCCCGGGAGCGTTCGACCAACTCGGGGACGAGTTCGACAGCGGACACGGAGGAATCGGGCCCCCCGAGTTCGCCGAGGATCGCCGAGGTCCACCCGCTGCCCGAGCCCACGTCGAGCACCCGCATCCCGGGGAACGGCTCGAGGAGCGAGAGCATCGCCGCGACCGTCGACGGCTGTGAGTTGGTCTGCCCGAACCCGATCGGTAGCGGGGCGTCGAGTTCGTGGTCGGCCACGACCTCCGGCGGGAGGAATCGACGGCGATCCTGCGCGCGCATCGCCTCCGGGATGCTCGGGGTGCTCACCGCGAGACCTCCTCCCCCCGGGCATGGCGGCAAGGCTGATCGCCCCGCCCGGGCTCTATGCCTCGCCGAGGACGCGCGTCTCGCCGTCGGGGTCGAGGTCGTCGATCTGGTCGCGGGGCTCCTCGGCGACGCCCTTGTCCTCGGGCTCCGCGGTGTCGACGTCGGGGCGCTCGGCAGACAGCTTCTCGTCGAGGGTGTCGTTCTCCTCGACGGGCTTCCACGACTCCGGCGCGTCGACGGTGAGGTCCTCACCGTCGGTCGAGATGGTGTCGGCGTCGAGTCCTTCGCTGCCGTCGAGCGTGTTCTCGTCGTAGTCGCCGTCGGTGTCCTGGTCGTACTCGCGTTCGGTGCTCATGCCGTCGATTGTGCGTCGTCCGCCAGCTCTTCGCATCCGGTCGCCCCATACCCCCGGGGAGCCGGAGAGCCACCCGCTAACCGAGGGCTGCGGGGCGGACGATGCTCTCCAAGTGAGGTAAGCCATACTTAAGACTTGCCCAGGAGCCGCGAGGGTGTTTAAGGTGAGCCTAACCTTCCGAACCAACCTTGGAGTGACATGAAGCGATTCCCCAAGATCGTCGCAGCGACGGCCGCCATCGCCCTGACCGGTGGCGCATTGACCGCCTGCGGGAGCTCGGATGCACAGTCCGCCGGGAACGAGGGTGAGGGGCCGACCCGCGTCGTGCTCACCAGCCACGCCGCGGCCGACACGCTGGATGAGCTCGATCTCGAGGATCGCGTCGTCGGCCTGGTCAAGACCGGGGTCTTCCCGGAGGCGCTGGACGCCTACGCGGGCGACGAGTACTCGGACATCGGCAGCCTCAAGGAGCCGAAGATGGATGTGATCGCGGAACTGGGGCCCGACCTCATCCTGTTCGGCAACCGCACCCGCGCGATGGAGCCCGAGTTCGCCAAGATCTCCGACCAGGTGATCGCCGGCGATCCGGACACCGCCGAGACGATCGCCTCCAACCGCGCCAAGGTGGAGGAGATCGCCGCGCTGTTCGGGGCCGAGGACAAGGCCGCGGACGAGCTCGCCGAGATCGACGAGATGGTCACCGAGACCCGCGCCAAGGCCGAGGGCGCGGGCACAGCGCTGGTGCTCATGACCTCCGGTGGCAAGGTCACGGGGTACGGACCGGGTTCACGCTTCGACCTCATCTTCAACGAGCTCGGCATGACGCCCGCCGGTGAGCTCGAGTCCGAGGGCAGCCACGGCGCGCCGCTGAGCTGGGAGCAGATCGCCGAGCTGAACCCCGACCACGTCTTCGTCATCGACCGCGACGCCGCGATCGGCGCCGAGGGAGAGGCCGCGACCGCCCTGCTCGACAACCCGCTGTTCAACCGGACCAACGCCGCGACCAACGACAACGTCCACTTCCTGGACGGCCAGAACTGGTACCTCGTCGGAGGCGGCATCGGCGTCCTCGAGTCGATGATCGACGAGATCGACTCCGCCGTCTCCTGACGGTGGGAGTCCACTTCTCATGACGACGACCCTGGTCGAGCGCCGACCGCAGCGCACCTCGCTGTGGCCGGCGCTCGGCGTCGTCGCGCTCGTGCTCTCGCTCGTCGCGAGCGTGTTCGTCGGCGCGGCCGACATCACCGTGTGGGACGCGCTCACCGGCGGGCTCACCGAGGCGCACCGCGTCTATCTCGTCGAGGCCCGTCTGCCCCGCACCGCCGCCGCCGCCCTCGCGGGGGCGCCGCTGGCGATCGCCGGTCTGCTCATGCAGTTGCTCACCCGCAACCGCTTCGTCGAACCGTCGACCGCGGGGACCGTCGAATCGGCGGGGCTGGGCCTGGTGGTGGTGGCGATCATCGCACCGGGCGCCCCGATCGTGGCCAAGATGCTCGTGGCCATGGTGTTCGCGCTCGCCGGGACCGCCCTGTTCCTCGCCTGCATCCGTCGCGTCCCCGTCTCGGACTCCTTCGTGGTGCCGCTCATCGGCATCATGCTCGGGTCCGTGATCGGGGCGGTCGCAGCCTTCCTGGCCCTGTCGCGCGACCTTCTCCAGATGCTCAACTCGTGGATGCTCGCCGACTTCTCGGCGGTCCTGGCCGGGCGGTACGAGCTGCTGTGGCTGGTGGCGGTCCTCGGTGTCCTCGCCTACATCGCCGCTGACCGCTTCACCGTGGCGGGACTGGGTGAGGACGTCTCGACCGGTCTCGGGCTCGACCACAAGACCGTCGTCGCCGCCGGGATGGCGATCGTGGCCGCGGTCGCCGCCGTCGTCGTGGTCACCGTCGGTGCCCTCCCGCTCCTCGGGCTCGTCGTTCCCAACGTCGTCTCACGACTGGTCGGGGACGACGCCCGTCGGGGACTGCCCCTCGTGGCACTGCTCGGCGCGGTCACCGTCCTGATCTGCGACATGGTGGGCCGGTCGCTGCCCGGGCTGTTCGCCGGCGGCGCCCCCGGTGCCGGCGAGATCCCCGTCGGGACGATCGTCGGGATCCTCGGCGGCGCCGTGTTCCTGGCCATGATGCTGAGAGGGGTGCGCAATGCCTGAGACCGCCATCCTCGTCGCACCGCCGGAGAGCCTCACCCGGGGGCGGACGAGAGCGGAAGCCGACCGCCGTCGACGGTGGATCGTGACCCTCGTGTGTGCTGTCGCGGCCATCGCGGCGCTCGCCGCACTCGTCCTCTCCGGGCTGCCGGACACCGTCGGTTCCAGGGCGTGGTCCTACTCCCTCGACCGACTGTCGCGCCACGCGGTGGCGATCGTCCTGGTCTCGGTCGCGGTCGGGGTCTCGACGGTGATCTTCCAGACCGTCACCGGCAACCGGATCCTCACGCCGGCGCTGATGGGTTTCGACTCGCTGTACCTGCTCATCCAGACCATGCTCGTGTTCTTCATGATCCCGCGCGATGCCGCCGTCATCGGGGGCCTGACGAGCGGCGGTCTCTCCGGGTTCCTCGGTCAGACCGCGATCATGGTGGTCGCGTCGACCTCGCTGTACCTGTGGCTGCTCGGCGGTCGGAGAACCGATATCCACCTGCTGCTGCTGGTGGGTGTGGTGTTCGGCGTGTTCTTCCGCTCCGCCTCCTCGTTCTTCCAGCGCCTGCTGGACCCGGCTGCCTACCTGCAGATCCAGGACGCCATGTTCGCGAGTTTCCGCGGCGTCCAACTCGACGTACTGGTGGCGTGCGGGGTCATCGTGGTGGGTGGACTCGTCGCCGTGGCGATCCTCGGCCGTCGACTCGACGTGATGCTGCTGGGGCGCGATCCCGCCGTCGCGCTCGGCGTCAACCACCGCCGGGTCACCATCGTGGTCCTGGTGGTGGTCTCCTTCCTGGTGTCCGCCTCCACGGCCCTGATCGGGCCGGTGATGTTCTTCGGGCTCATCGTCGCCAACGCGGCCTACGCCCTGCTCGGCACCACCCTGCACCGGTTCACCCTGCCGGTGGCCTCGCTGCTGGGCGTGATCGCCCTGGCTGGGGGCGAGATGGTCCTCGGCGCCCTCGGCGTCGAGTCCGCCCTGAGCATCGTCATCGAATTCGCCGGCGGCCTGCTGTTCCTGTTCCTGCTCCTGACCAACCGCGCACGCTGAAAGAGAGGCACATCATGTCCCTTGTCCCGTTCCGACGCCGCGACGACCGATCCGGTGAGAACCGGTGGTCGGCCGGGTGCGGTATCGAGGCGCGGTCGGTGTGTTCGTCCTACGGCGACACCCGGGTCCTGCACGACGTGACCGCGTGCTTCGCGCACGGTGGCGTGACGTCTCTCATCGGGCCCAACGGCGCAGGAAAGTCGACGCTGCTGGGTGTCATGAGCCGGCTCCAGGCGGCGGATTCCGGAACGGTGCTCGTCGACGGCGTCGACGTGTCGGTCAACGGTGGGCGTGAGCTGGCCCGCCGCCTCGCGGTGCTCCGCCAGGAGAACGCCGTCTCCATCCGACTCACCGTGCGGGAGCTGGTCGGATTCGGCCGGTTCCCCCACAACGGTGGCAGGCCCGGCCCAGACGACGCCGAGCACGTCGACTACGCCCTGGGGGCGATGGAACTCGAGGACCTCGCCGACCGGTATCTCGACGAGTTGTCCGGTGGCCAGCGCCAACGGGCGCACATAGCGATGGTGCTGGCACAGGACACGGACTACGTCCTGCTGGACGAGCCTCTGAACAACCTCGATCTCCGGCACGCCACCTCGATCATGCGGTTGCTGCGTCGCACCGCCGCGGAGCGGGGCAAGACCATCGTGCTCGTCATCCACGACATCAACATCGCCGCCGCGTACTCGGACCGGATCATCGCCATGAAGGACGGGCGGATCGTCTCCGACGGCACCCCGGCCGAGATCATGCGCACCGATGTCCTCAAGGCTGTCTACGACATGGAGATGCAGGTCGCCGAGGTCGCCGGGCGGTACGTGGCCCTGTACTTCGACGGGGAGGACGAGTTGGAGGAGTGTGGCGCGGCGTTGTCCACCGCCTGAGCCCCCGGCCTGATGCCGCTGCCTGATCCGGCCACACGGTGCCGGGCGACCGGTGGGATGACGCCGCAGTCCGGTTAGAGTGTCGTACTCGCAAGGGGTGGGTAGTCCCACGCCTGACCGGAGAGGAGACCTCGCATGGCGCCGCTGTCGGTCGTCACCATAGTCCTCGCAGGTGGAGCCGGTTCCCGGCTCCGCGCGCTCACCCGGGACCGGGCCAAGCCGGCCGTCCCCTACGGGGCCGGGTACCAGCTGGTGGACTTCTCCCTGAGCAATGCCGCGAACTCGGGCCTGAGGGATGTCTGGGTGGTGCAGCAGTTCCACCCGGTGTCCCTGGGGTCCCATCTGCGGAGCGGCCGCCCGTGGGATCTCGATCGACTCGACGGCGGGCTGCTGGTGCTGCACCCGTCGCAGGGCACGGGCCGGGACGGGTTCCACTCGGGGACCGCGGACGCACTGTGGAAGCAGATCGAGCCCCTGCGCGAGGCGGCCCCGGACGTCACGGTCGTGGTCAGTGCGGACGCGGTGTACCGCCTCGACTACGACGAGTTGGTCCGTGACCACCTGGACTCGTTCGCCGAGCTCACCATGGTCACCACTCGGGTGGCCCCCGAGGACGCCTCCCGCTACGGCGTGGTCCGGGTGGGCGAGGACGGGGCCGTCACCGAGTACCGCTACAAGCCGGACGATCCGGACGGCGATCTGATCTGCGCGGAGATCTTCGTCTTCAACACGACCGCCCTCATCAGCTACCTCGAGCGGGCCCACGAGGACGTCGTCACCGCCGGCGGCGCCGGGGACCTGGGCGACATCGGGGACAACATCCTGCCCGCCATGGTCGGGGCGGGGCACGCCCGGGAGTGGCGGCACGAGGGGTACTGGCGGGACGTGGGGACCGTCGAGTCCTACTGGGCCGGCCACATGGACCTCCTCGGCGAGTCCCCGGTCCACGAGCTGGACGTCCCGGGGTGGTCCCTGCGGACCGCGTCAGCCTTCAGCGGTCCCGCCCGGACCGGGGAGGCGGCGCAGGTCGTCGGGTCACTGCTCGGCCACGGCGCGGTGGTCCACGGGACGGTCGAGCATTCCGTCGTGGGGCCCGGGGCGGTCATCGAAGCGGGTGCGAGGGTCCGCGACAGTGTCATCCTGCCGGGTGCCGTGGTCCGGTCCGGGGCGCGCGTGGAGACCGCGGTCGTCGACGCCGACGTGGAGGTCCCCGTCGACGCGAGGATCGGCGAGCATCAGGCCGGTCCGACCGAGGCGACGGTGCGCGTCGCGCTGTTGGGGACCGCGCCGGACGGTCCCCGTCCGCCGGGGTTCACCCTGGACCCGGGGACCCTCGATCCGCCCGACGACGACGACGAGGACCGCACCGTCTGATACGGCGGCGTCGGATCCCCGGTCCGAACCGGTGGTGAGGTCGGCCACCCGGGACCTGTCGTCGGGCTAGGCTCGCGCACATGCGATTCGGACTCTTCCTGCCCCAGGGGTGGCGCCTCGATCTGGTCGACGTGCCGGCCGCCCGTCACTGGCCCGTCATCTCCGACCTGGCAGCCCGCGCCGACGCCGGGCAGTGGGAGTCGCTGTGGGTGTACGACCACATGCACACCGCGCCCCTCACCTCGACCGAGGCGACGCACGAGGCATGGAGCCTGATGTCGGCGCTCGGTGCGACCACTTCCCGGGTCCGGCTGGGTCAGATGTGCACGTGCCTCGGATACCGCAACCCGGCATTGCTGGCGAAGGTCGCCGCGACGGTCGACCACATCTCCGGCGGCCGGGTGGAGATGGGGATCGGCGCGGGCTGGTACGAGCACGAATGGCGAGCGTACGGCTACGGATTCCCTTCCGCGGGTGAGCGGTTGGCCATGCTCGACGAGGGTGTGCGCATCCTGTCCGAGGCGTGGTCCGACGGTGTGGTCTCACTCGACGGCGAGCACTACCGGGTCGACGGGGCGATCGTGCAGCCGACGCCTCTGCAGGAGAGCGGCATACCCCTGTGGATCGCGGGCGGGGGCGAGCGCAAGACCCTCCGCACCGCCGCGAGGTACGCGGATTACACCAATTTCGACGGCACCGCCGAGGGCTTCGACCATAAGTCGAAGGTGCTGTTCGGACACTGTCGGGACATCGGTCGTGACCCGGCGGAGATCACCCGGACCGCGAACTACAACGTGGCGATCGGGGAGACCGAGAAGGACGTCGCGGATCGGCTGGCGTACCTGAAGGACCGGATGGCGACGCACGTCGGTGAGGACGAGGCAGAGCTCCAGCTCGGCGCGTACCGCGGGCTCCCGGCGGTGGGGACGCCGGAGCAGATCGTCGAGAAGCTGACCGAGATCAAGGCGTTGGGAATGGAGTACGGCATCTTCTACTTCCCCGAGATCGCCACCGACACCTCCGGACTCGAGTTGTTCGAGCGCGAGGTCATCCCGGCCCTGTCCTGAAACCGCCTGGGTGTGCCGCCGCACCGCGGGGTCCGGATCGACGAGAGCAGGTGTCAGTGACGAGGAACGTCGAGTACGAGGAGCGTCCGGCCGAGGCGGTCCTCGACCACATCACGCCGGGGATGCACGTCATCGTGCCCATCCAGAACGCCGCCCCGCCCGCGCTGCTGCGGGCGCTGGACGCCGGGGCCGCCGGACTGGAGGACGTGACGGTCCACCACATGGATCCCTGGGAGTCGCTGCCGTTCATGGAGGGGGCCTACCCGGGCAGGCTCCGGCATGTCGACTACTTCCTGGGTCGCGGGTCGCGGGAGAACTTCCACCGGGGCCACTGCGACCTCATCCCCGTCGATTTCGCGCAGGTGCCGGCCACGCTGCGCGAGTTCTCTCCTCCCGGTCTGGCAATCGCCACAGTGTCGGAGATCGACGAGCACGGTTTCTTCTCGATGGGCACGAACGCCGACTACGTGGCCTCGTTCATCGGCCAGGTGCCGTTCTTCGTCGAGGTCAACTCCCACATGCCCCGCACCTTCGGGCGCAACCACATCCACATCTCCCAGGTGGTGGGCGTGACCCGCAACGACACCCCGATGATCACCATGGAGGCGCCGCCACCGGGGGAGACGGACAACGCAATAGCGGACGTCATCGCCGAGCGTGTCCCCGACGGGGCCTGTCTCCAACTCGGGGTCGGCAGGTTGCCGAACGCATTCCTGTCCCGGCTGACGGATCACCGTCATCTGGGGATCCACACCGAGGCGTTGTCCGACGGGGTGATGGACCTCGTCGAGGCCGGGGTGATCGACGGGTCGCGCAAGACGGGGCGGCCGTTCAAGCACGTCACCACCTTCGCCCTCGGGTCGCAGCGACTCATGGACTGGCTCCACAACAACCCGTCGGTGGCGATGCTCCCCGTGGACATCGTCAACGACCCGAGGGTGATCGGCCAGGAGCACAATCTCTACTCGATCAACGCGACCAGCGAGGTGGACCTGTTCGGGCAGGCGGCCTCGGAGACCATCGGCGGCCGGTACTGGTCGGGGGCCGGGGGACAGGCGGACTTCGCCCGGGGCTGCACCTTCTCCCCGGGAGGCCACGGGTTCATCGTCACCCCGTCGCAGACCTCCAAGGGCGTCAGCAGGATCTCCCTGTCGCTCACGCCCGGCAGTCCGGTCACCACCCACAAGAACATCATCGAGAACGTCGTCACCGAATTCGGTATCGCGGAGCTGAGGGGCAAGTCGGTCGCCGGGCGGGCCGCGGCGCTGATCGCTGTGGCGCACCCGGATCACCGGGAGCGGCTCAGCCGGGAGGCGCGGGAGGCGGGACTGCTCCCGCGGGCTCACCACTAGTCGCCCCCGGGCGCCGGGCCGGTGCCGCGGGTGCCGGGCGGTTGCCGCCGCAGGCGCGACCGGTGGCACCCGTCTGGGGGCGGGGTTACGTTCCAGACGCAACCCGACCCCTGAAAGGGAGGCAGCTGTGGACCCCATCATCTGGATCATCATCGGGGTGATCGCGCTGATCATCGTGATCGCGCTCATCGCGATGGCCGTCAAGAGCAGCAACCGGAAGAAGCTCACCGAGGCCGCGGAACTGCGGCGCAGCGCACGAGAACGCGAGCAGCAGCTCGAGCAGCAGGACGCGGTCGTCCGCGAGCAGGAGCACAGGGCGGGCGTAGCCGAGCAGGAGGCCCGTGCGAAGGCCGCCGAGGCAGACAAGCTCCGGGTGGAGGCCGAGCGGCAGCGCGGCACCGTCGACGAGCAGAAGCATGATGTCCGGCGGATGGAACAGACCGCCGAGAAGCTCGATCCCAAGGGCCGTGCTGATGACCTCGACCGCGGTCGCGACCACGGCGACCGGGGTCTCACGCACGATCGCGACCACGGTGGCGACCGGGGTCTCACGCACGATCGCGACCACGGTGGCGACCGGGGTCTCACGCACGATCGCGACCACGGTGGCGACCGGGGTCTCACGCACGATCGCGACCATGGCGGCGACCTGAGCCATGATCGCGACCGCGGTCACGATCACGACCGCGGTGCGTTGCGCGGCGACCGGGTCCCCGACGAGGGGCGTGGCCGTGGCACCGACCACGGAGGGATGGCCACCGGGACCGGTATGGGCTCGTCCGCCACTTCCGGGTCCGGTAACGACCCCGGTGACCGGGGCCGCCACGGAGCGGGTGCCGCGGCCGCGGGAGCACCCGGCGCCGGAGTGGGTGACGCCGGCGGGCGTCATGCCCGGACCGACGATGTCCCCGGTGGTTCTGATCCGCAGGCGAGGTCGGGGCACCGGACCGGGACGCCCGGCGACACCGTCGATCCGGACCGTCATCCTGACGACAAGCCGGGCATCGTGGACAAGATGCTGGGCCGGACCCGCGGGGATGAACCCCGCCACTGACCGGAGGAGGCCTCGCGCCTCGGAGCGGCCGCATCGATGAGGGGCCCGTGGGAGGAAGTTCTCCCTCGGGCCCTTCGTGTTGACCCCGTCGGCGGTGCGTCAGGCCGAGACGGCCACGGATCGACCGTTGAGCCCGTGAGCGCCGAACAACGGGCCGTACAGGATTCCGGCGATCAGGGCACCGACGACCGGTGCCACCCAGAACAGCCACAGCTGGCCCGGTGCGCCGCCCCCGTTGAAGAACGCCACGGCCGTCGACCGTGCCGGGTTCACCGATGTGTTGGTGATCGGGATGGAAATGAGGTGGATGAGCGTCAGTGTGAGGCCGATGGCCGCGGGCGCGAAGCCGGCGGGGGCCCGGTGATCGGTGGCGCCGAGGATGACCCAAACGAAGAGGGCCGTGAGCACGATCTCGATGAGCAGCGCCGAGAGCAGGCCGTAGCCGTCGGGCGAGTTGGCCCCGTAGCCGTTGGCGGCCATGCTGCCGGTGGCCTCGAATCCGTCTTTTCCGCTCGCCACGACGAGGATCAGCGCGCCCGCGACCAGACCCCCGACGACCTGACTGACGATGTAGACGGGCACTTTCGCCCAGGGAAGTCGGCCCGCGACCGCGGCGCCGATGGTCACCGCGGGGTTGAAGTGACCGCCCGAGATGTGGCCGAACGCGTACGCACCCGTGAGGACGGTCAGTCCGAACGCGATCGCGACCCCGAGGTATCCCACGCCGACGGGGACGTCGCCGGTATCGGCGGTGGCGATCTGGACGGCCGCGAACACGGCGGTGCCGCAACCGCCGAGGACGAGCCAGAAGGTGCCGATCAGCTCGGCGGCGATGACCGCGGTGGTGGCCGGGGCGGTAGACGAGGTTGCCGGGGGCGAATCAGACATGAGGTGACCTCCGGTCCTGGCCTCCGTTCGAACGGAGGAGCGGGAACTCCGGGCGTGGGTCCCTGCGCGCTACGCTAGCGTGCTCTATCGGCCCCAGAGAGGTTTCCGCCAGCCGGTGTGTGGCAGGGCCGTAAGGCGGCCCGAGGGGATCAGGGTGCCAAGAGGTGAGGAAGCGCCTGCCCTGCGGTGGCCCGGACGTGAACCGAGACCTCGGAGCCGAGTCCCGAGGGGCCCGGGTTCACCTCGACCACCGGGATCCGGGCGTCGGCGGCGAGTCCGGGTAGTGACGCCGCGGGGTGGACCAGGCCGGAGGTGCCGACGACGAGCACCGCCGCGGCCGAGGTGACCGCGTCGACTGCCGCGTCCCAGGGCCGGCCCGGGAGCATCTCGCCGAACCACACGACGCCCGGTCGGGCGCGCCCGCCACACCGGTCGCAGCTCGGCGGGGTGAGGCTGTCGACGGGCTCGGCGGGAGGAGGGCCGACCTCCATCGGAGCGTCGCAGGTGTCGCAGTGGTGGGCGAACAGACTCCCGTGAACGTGGTGCACCCGGCTCGATCCGGCGCGCTCGTGGAGGTCGTCGACGTTCTGCGTGACCACCACGACGTCACGGTGGGCCTGGGCGCGGGCCACCGCGACGTGCCCGGCATTCGGCTCCGCGCCGGAGACCAGGCGCTCACGCCAGCGGTACCAGGCCCAGACGGTGTCCCGGTCGCGTGCCCAGGCCTCCGGCGTGGCCAGTGCGGACGGGTCGTACCGCTCCCACAGGCCGGTCTGGGCGTCGCGGAAGGTGGGCACACCACTCTCGGCGCTCATCCCGGCGCCGCTGAGAACGACCAGAGGCCCGTCGCCGGTGAGGGCGAGACGGGCCTCGGTCAGGTCCTGGTCGGCGACGGGGTGGGGCCCGCTACCGTCGGCGGTCACCGGACGAACGCGGTCCCCACGGTGGGGAAGGCGACGCAGTTGGCGGTCCCGCCCTCCTCCAGGTTCGTGGTGACGCCACCCTGCAGGAGCATGAGAACCTGGCCCGGGCCCGTGTCGGCGACCCCGTTGACGGTGGCGGGGCCACCCTCGTTGAGGCCGTTGTACCCGAGGACGGTGGTACCGCGACGACCGTTGTTGACGTTGATCCAGTCGACGGTCATGGGCTGGGCCTGCTGGGCCGCGACACCCTCGGTGCCCAGGGCGGTGAAGATGAAACCGAGATGGCCGGGGGCGATGCCGGGCAGCGGCAGATCGGCCGGGCCGGGCACGGCGGTCGCGGCACCGACGGCGGTCTGCTCACCGCCGATGCACTGCTGCATGATCGTGGGGTAGGCGAACTGCGCGATGACCGGGCCGTTCTCGGGAATCGGGGTGCCGGGTTCGCCGGTGCCACGGAAGAACCCGACGGCGCGGGCGATGGTGCCCCGGGTCTCCTCGGGGATCCACTGCTGCTCGGCGAGGTTCTCGATCGCCTGGAGCACGGGCTCGGTCGGGCGTCCCAGTTCGTCGAGCGACTGCGCGCTGGCGGTGGCGGGTGCGGCGAGACCGACCGCGACGGCGGCGACGGCCCCGAGACCGATGGTCCGGAACGAGGTCCTGAGCGAGTGGCGGATCACTGGCGAGTCCATTCTTCGGATGGGCGGGCGGACCGGCGGACGGGCCGACCGGTCGACCGCTAGATATTCTCATAAGTGTCCCGAGTCACGGGCACCGGGAGTCGGGAAGAGGAGCGTTCTGGTGCTGATGTTACAGAAGTTATTCGTGATGTAAATAACACACAGGGCGTCCGCACTGTCGGGGTGGTCTCAGGATGGGGGGATCGTCCGGATCAGCGGGTAAAGTGGATCCGCACGCGCGCTCGACCGGACGCGCCTGTGGATCGCGGCTGACTAGCGCCGTCGATTCCCACCACCAGCCCGGCGGCCCACGAGCCGCCCCGGGCGCCCGTAAGCCTCCGAGGGAGAACCCAGCGTATGGCCTTGACCGAGTTCCGCAACGTCGCAATCGTCGCCCACGTCGACCACGGGAAGACGACACTCGTCGACGCGATGCTGCGCCAGTCCGGCGCGTTCGACGAACGCGCGGAGCTCGTGGACCGGGTCATGGACTCGGGCGACCTCGAGCGTGAGAAGGGCATCACGATCCTCGCCAAGAACACCTCCGTGCGACGACACGGCGCGGGTGCGGGTGGCGCCGACCTCGTCTTCAACATCATCGACACCCCGGGCCACGCGGACTTCGGCGGCGAGGTCGAGCGTGGCCTGAACATGGTCGACGGGGTCGTCCTGCTCATCGACTCCTCCGAGGGGCCGCTGCCGCAGACCCGCTTCGTGCTCCGCAAGGCGCTCGCCGCCTCCCTGCCGGTCATCATCGTCGTCAACAAGACCGACCGGCCGGACGCGCGGATCGACGAGGTCGTCGAGGAGGCCCAGGACCTGCTCCTCGATCTCGCGGCCGATCTGGAGGACCCCGCCGCCCAGGCCGCCGCCGAACACGCGCTCGAGCTGCCCGTGGTCTTCGCCTCCGGCCGCGCCGGCAAGGCGTCCACCACCCAGCCGGCCAACGGCCAGGAGCCGGAGGGGGAGAACCTCGACGAGCTGTTCGCGCTCCTCTACGACGTGATCCCCGCCCCCCGCGGGGACGCCGACGCCCCGCTGCAGGCCCACGTCACCAACCTGGACGCCTCCAACTTCCTCGGCCGTATCGGTCTGGTGCGCATCCACAACGGCCGTCTGCGCAAGGGGCAGCAGGTCGCGTGGATCCACAATCTGCCGGGCGGCGAGCAGGAGACCAAGTCCGTCAAGATCTCGGAGCTGCTCAAGACCGACGGTGTCGAGCGGGTGCCCACCGAGGAGGCCGTCGCCGGTGACATCGTCGCGGTCGCCGGTATCAGCGACATCATGATCGGTGACACGCTGGCGGATCCGGAGAACCCGGTCGCCCTCCCGGCCATCACGGTCGACGAGCCCGCCATCTCCATGACCATCGGCGTCAACACCTCGCCCCTGGCCGGCCGGAACGGCGGCAAGAAGCTCACCGCGCGCATGGTCAAGGCGCGCCTCGACCAGGAGCTCGTGGGCAACGTCTCGCTCAAGGTGCTCGACACCGAGCGGCCCGACGACTGGGAGGTGCAGGGTCGTGGCGAGATGGCGCTGTCCATCCTCGTCGAGACCATGCGCCGCGAGGGGTTCGAGCTCACCGTCGGCAAGCCGCAGGTGGTCACCAAGACGATCGACGGCAAGCTCCACGAGCCGTTCGAGCACATGACCATCGACGTCCCCGAGGAGCACCTCGGCGCGGTCACCCAGCTCATGGCCGCCCGCAAGGGCCGCATGGAGCAGATGAGCAACCACGGCTCCGGCTGGGTGCGCATGGAGTTCACCGTCCCCGCACGCGGCCTCATCGGCTTCCGGACCACCTTCATGACCGATACCCGGGGTGCGGGGATCGCCAACTCGTACTCCGCCGGGTACGAGCCGTGGGCCGGGGAGATCCGGGCCCGGCACACCGGTTCGCTGGTCGCGGACCGTGCGGGCAAGGCGACCACGTTCGCGCTGCTCGGGTTGGCCGACCGCGGTGACTTCTTCATCGAGCCCGGCTCCGAGGTCTACGAGGGTGTCGTCGTGGGGGAGAACCCGCGCTCGGAGGACATGGACGTCAACATCACCAAGGAGAAGAAGCTCACGAACATGCGTGCGGCCTCCTCCGACGCCACTGAGACGCTGTCCAAGCACAAGAACCTCTCCCTCGAGGAGGCCATGGAGTTCTGTGCCGTCGACGAGTGTGTCGAGGTGGCCCCCGAGGTGGTCCGCGTGCGCAAGGTCCTGCTCACCGCCAACGAGCGGGCCAAGGCCCGCAGCCGGTCCAAGTCGCGCGACCAGCAGACGGTCGGCTAGACCGGAACCAGATGACGACGAGGGGGGCGTCGGTGCGCCGGCGGGGTGCCGCCGCGGTGTGCGCCGCGCTGGCCCTCGTCGTCGTCACCGGGTGCGTCGCCGACCCGCCCCCGCCGGCGGTGGTGGGCGAGGAGCGCACCGACGGCGCGTCGGTCACCCTCACGGAGGAAGGTCTCCTGCTCGCACTGAACCGGGTGGACCCGGGGTTCAACCCGCACCTCCTGGCCGACCAGGGCGTGGACACCGACCTCGTGGCCTCGCTGCTGCTGCCCAGCGCGTTCGTCCCGGGCCCCGGTGGCGAACGGACGCTCAACCGGGATCTCCTGGTCTCCGCCGCGCGGGTCCCCGGGGCCCCCTCGACCATCCGGTACACGATCGATCAGCAGGCGCAGTGGTCTGACGGTGTCCCCGTCGCGGCCGAGGACTTCGAGTACCTCTGGCGGCAGATGACCACCCAGCCCGGCGTGGTCGATCCGGCCGGGTACGAGAGGATCGTGGAGGTCCGTTCCGGTGCTGGCGGCAAGGTCGTCGACGTGGAGTTCGACGTCGTGCCGGAGCACTGGCGGGGCCTGTTCACCCACCTCCTCCCCGCGCACATCCTCAAGGGTGCGCCCGACGGGTTCCAGGGTTCGATGCAGTTCCTGCCCGTGACGAGCGCGGGTCCGTTCATGGTCCGCACGGCCGACATCGGTCGGGGGCAGATCGAATTCGTGCGCAACGACCGGTACTGGGCCCGCGCGCCCGAGGTCGACCAGATCGTCGTGCGACGGGCCACCGGAGCCGGCCAGCTCGGGGAGTCGCTGAGGGGCGGTCCCGGGGTGATGGCGATCGTCTCGGCGAACCCGGTGGCGGCGGACGTGGCCGCCACGGTCCCGGGAGTGACCACCGCGCCCCTGGAGAGCGCGGCCCAGCTCGAACTCGGGCTGAACACGGTCGCGCCGGCGGTGGCCGATCCGGCGGTCCGTCGCGCGGTGGCCGCGGCGATCGACCCCGAGGTGGTGGGGCGCATCGTCACGCGGGAGGCCGATCCGTCCGTGTCGTCCTTCCCGTTCCCCGCGGGATCGGCCGATACCGTCACCGCTGACGCGGACGCCGTCGAGCGCGCGCTGGGCGACGCCGGCTTCACCCGCACGGGCACGCGCTGGCGACGTGACGGGACCCCGCTGGCCGTGACCCTGGGGGTCGAGGGCGCGGACGAGCGGGCCGTGACCGCTGCCTACACCGTCGCCGACCAACTGCGCTCTGCGGGGATAGGCGCCCGGGTGTGGGAGCTGGACGCGACCGCCCTGTACGCGGACGCCCTCCCGCACGGGCTCGTCGACGGCGTCGTGGGCTGGCAGCGGACCGACGGACGGCCCGAGGTCGCCGCGGTGTCGCGCTTCGCCTGCGCGACCCCCCGGCCGCCACCGGGACGACGACCGCGGTCCCGTCCCGCACGCCGACGACCGTGTCGAGCCTCATCCCGCCCGACCCGGACACGGGGGAGACCCCCGATCGACGGACGAGTGCCACCACCACCGTCACCACGACGCCCACCACCCCCTCGCGCACACTCGGCCGCGGCGCGGCCGCGCGGGCCGGTGACGTCACCGGAGTCTGTGACCCCGAGATCAACCGGGCGCTCGGCGTGGCGGGGCCGGGAGGTCCGTCCGGTCAGGGCGCCCCGCCCGCCCCGGGTGCCGCGGTCGATCTCGCCGCCGCGGGCGACAGGGTCGCCGAACTGGCCCTGCGGGTGCCGCTCGTTCGGCCGGCCCTGCTTCTGGCGGCCGACGGGGTCGATGTGAGCGGGACGGAGCCGGCCCGCGACGACCCGGACCAGAGGCCGGCCACCGACGTGTTCGACACCGCACCCGCCTGGAGGAGGACCGGATGACACCGACCACCGCGACCCCGCCCGCCGACGGCGTGCGCGCCCTGTTCGTCCACGCCCATCCCGACGACGAGGCGATCACGACCGGCGGCACGATCGCCGCGCTGGTCGCCGCCGGTGCCGACGTCCGGGTCGTCACCTGCACGCTCGGGGAGGAGGGCGAGGTACTCGGCGAGGAGTTCGCCGGCCTCGTCGCGGACCGCGCCGACCAACTCGGCGGATACCGGATCGGCGAGCTGGCGGGTGCCCTGCGTGCCCTCGGGGTCGACCGCACCCGCTTCCTCGGCGGCGCCGGCCGGTGGCGCGACTCCGGGATGGCGGGGACCCCCTCGGCCGACCACCCGCGTGCGTTCGTGCAGTCGGGCAGGGAGGCGGTGGACGAGGTGGTGGCCGTCCTCGACGACTTCAGGCCCCATCTCGTGGTGACCTACGACCCGCGGGGCGGCTACGGCCACCCCGACCACATCCGGGCCCACGAGGTGGTGCACGCCGCCATCGAGGACGCCGCCCACCGGCCGGAGCGTGTGGCCTGGACGGTCACCGCGCGGTCGGAGACCACCCGGACCCACCCTGCGCCGCCCGCGCACCTGCGGCACCCGGAGTCCGGCGAACTGCCGTCCGTCCCGGACTCGAGACTGACCCATCGCGTCCCGCTGGACGACGCCGACTACGCCGCCAAACTGGCCGCCCTGACCGGACACGCCACCCAGCTCGAGCTGGTGCCCGGCCCGGAGGGGGAGCCCTGGTTCCTCGCCCTGACCAACGGGGTCCTGCAGTCCGTCCCCCAGGTGGAGTGGTACATCGCCCGTGACCGCGCCGAGGACGACGGACCGTACGTCACGGGCCCGGCCGGGTCGGCGCACCTGCTCGACGGGCTGGGCGGGGAGCGACCATGACAGCCGCGGCGCAGGGCGCGCAGGGGGTCTCCGTGGTACCGCGTGCGCGGGCGGCTTCCGTCGCCGGGTTGGGGACTGCGCTGGTGCTGCTCGCGATCGGTGCGGTGGCAAGCTGCGTGCTCGCCTCGACGTGGCTGACCATGTATGTCAATCTCGTGCCGGTCCCGATCAGTGTCCTCGCCGCCGGGGCGTGGTCGCTGTTCCTGGTGAGGGTCGGGTCGATGTGGTCGCAGCGGAAGATCGTGGCGGCGTTCCCCGCCCTCGTCTGGATCCTCACGTTGGTCGCGATCAACCTGGGCCCCGGGGGAGACATGCCCGTGCCGATCGGACTGCGCGGGCTCGCGCTCCTGGTGTTCGGGGGTCTGGTCCCCCTGTGGATGGCCACGCTGTGGCCGTCACCCGCGTCGGACGCCCATCGACGGTGAGACACGGCCCCCGGGCTCTCCGGTGTGGTGCCACACGTCGGTGATGCCCGGCGTCAGCGCCTCGGCGAGCGCCCACGCCTCGTCGGCGTCGATGTCGACCACCGAGTAGACGCCGTTCCCCGCCGGGGTGGCCGCGGAGACGGTCGCGACGCGCGCCGTGCGCTGGAACACCGACTGGGTGACGGTCCAGCCGATGATCCCGTCCGCCTCGAGAACGGACCGCTTGGCGGTCCACGACCCGTTCGAGGTCACCAACATCTCCGGCAGCAGCGCGTGTCCGAGCATGCGGATACGGTCCACCGACAGCACCACGAAGAACACCAGTGCGGCGGGGATGCCCCAGTGCACCCAGATGTCCGCCGACGGGCCCGAGTCGATCCGCACCAGCACGATGATCCCGGCGACGATCCAGAACGGGAGCAGGCCCCGGGTGATCCGCCGACGGGAGGCCTTCCACGGGTGCCGCCGCAGCGGGACGGTCACCGGCGTCGAGTCACCGAGGATGCGGATCGCCACCCGACGCACGTCCGCGATCGGCGCCTGCGGCAGCAGGGTCGACGCGGTGGCGCCCTTCTTGGTGCCCGTCATGATGGGTTCCAGCCGGCCGCCGCCGAGCATCCGCAGGTAGACCGGCAGCCGCATCTCCACGCCGCGCAACCGCGCCTTGTCGAGGGCGATGTGCTTGCGCCGCAGGATGCCGTTCTGGACGTAGAGCAGCTGGCCCCGGTCGGTCAGCGCGTACTTGCCGTACCGGATGGCGTAGGTGATGATCGCCAGCACCCCGGCGACCAGCCAGATCGCGACCCCCTTGCCGACGAACGCCCAGGGTTGCCCCAGTGAATCCAGCCAGTCGATGGTCCCCTCGACCACCGCCAGGTCCATGATGCGGTCGTGCATGTCGCCCATCTGCCAGGTGATGAGCCACAGGGAGAACAGCACGCCGAACCCGATGAAGGAGAACGGCGCGAACCGCGACCAGGTGACCTTCCACCGGGCGATGTCCTCCCCGTATTTCGACCCCCACTGCTCCTCGTCCTCCACGTCGAGCGAGGGGTCCATGGCGCGTCGGTGTTTGAGGAGCTCGTCCCGCAGCGGGTCGACGAGCGTGGTGTCAATGGCGTCGAGGCGGAACCGCTCGGCGTCCGACTTCCCGGAGTCGGCCCGCCCGGTCCCCACCTCCACGATCGAGACCTTGAGGACCCGGTGGAACAGGTCGGACTCGGTGTCGACGCTCCGGATGCGCTGACGGGCGACAGTGACCACCTGTCGACTGAAGAAGCCCTTCTTCAGGATGATGTGGGTGCGGCCGACCTGATAGCTGGTCGACAGCCACCGCAGGACACCGCTGAGGATCACCAGCGAGACCACGATAATCTCGAACCAGTAGTTGCTCCGGTTGGAGCCCAACCACAGGGAGATGAGGAACAGCGGGAGCAGGCGCGTGAGCATGCCCAGCGGGTACACGAGCAGCATGCGCCAGGACAGGCGTTGCCACGGGGCCTCCGGGTCGATCTTCTCGGCGACCGCGGGTTCGTCGGTGCCGGAGACCTCCTCCGCCGGTTCGGCCGCCGTCACCCCGGCCGCCGTCACCCCGGGCGCCGTCTCGGGCCCGGTCACGTCCCGTCCTCCGAGTCCAGGTTCGCGATCGCGATGAGGTGCTGGGCCAACGCCTCGGCGTCGGCCAGGTTGAGCCCCCGGATCTCCACCGTGCCCTGGGCGGACGCGGTGGAGGCGTTGACGGTCGCCAGGCCGAACCACCGCTCGAACAGCGTGCGCGTCGTGTAGACGGTCTGCAGACGGGCCAGCGGCGCGATGCGGAACTGGGTGGTCCACCACCCCTTGCGTGAGCACACCGCCGTGTCCGAGACGTCCCACCGGGCCACGATGTAACGCCACCACGGCGCCACGACGATGCCCATGAACGCGAACGGCACCGTCACCGCCAGCGCCACCCAGTTCCAGAACGCCATGACGTTGTCGCCCCAGAAATACCAGCCGACCTGCAGGCCCGCGAGGACCGCCCAGGACCAGATCCCCTCGATCACGAAGAGCAGCGGCGTGCGCTTCTCGATCCGGTGCCGCGGCGCGGTGACCAGCACCCGGTTGTTCGTCAGCAGTGCATCGCCGGTGTCCGGCAGTTCGCCGCCGGCGTCCCGCTCGTCGAGCGTCGGGCGCGGCGCGCGGAGCGCGTGTGCACCCCCGTCGGCTGCGGCCGGGCTGGACACCAGGGGGTCCCCGTTCGTGCGGAGGGGGACTGCGTGATCGGGCATGACGGTAAGACTAGTGGGCGGGAGCACGCGTCAGGCCCCTGACCACCCGTGGAGCACCGGCCGCTCGCCACGCACGCGAGGTGGGGCATCATCACGGGCATGGATCACGCACCGAACCCCGCCGATCCCCGGCCCACGGCGTCGGCCATGCGGCGCGCCCTGCGCCGGGCCTCCGACGGGCTCACCCTGGACGTCACCGAGGCTGCCGTGCTGCTCGCCGCGCGGGGCGAGGACCTGGCGCGGCTGACCTCCCTCGCCGCCGGCCGCCGGGACGCCCGCCTCGTCGACGAGGGGCGCCCCGGGGTGGTGACGTACTCCCGCAAGGTGTTCGTCCCGCTGACCCGCCTGTGCCGGGACCGCTGCCACTACTGCACGTTCGTCACCGTCCCCGGCAAGCTCCGGGCGGCGGGCGAGGGTATGTTCCTCGACCCCGACGAGGTCATCGACCTGTGCCGCCGCGGCGCGGAGGCCGGGTGCAAGGAGGCCCTGTTCACGCTCGGCGACCGTCCGGAGGACCGGTGGCCCGAGGCCCGGGAATGGCTCGAGTCCCGCGGCTTCTCCTCGACGCTGGACTACGTGCGCGCGATGGCGATCCGGGTGCTCGAGGAGACCGGGCTGCTGCCGCACCTCAACCCGGGCGTGATGAGCTGGTCCGAACTGTCCACCCTCAAGCCGGTCGCCCCGTCGATGGGCATGATGCTCGAGACCACCGCGAGCCGGTTGTTCACCACCCCGGGCGAGTGCCACCACGGCAGCCCGGACAAGGACCCGGCCGTCCGCCTGCGCACCCTCACCGACGCGGGTCGCCTCGCCGTGCCGTTCACCACCGGGATCCTCGTGGGGATCGGCGAGAACCGCACCGAGCGCGCCGAGAGCCTGCTCGCGCTGGCCGGGCTCGCCCGCGAGTTCGGTCACCTGCAGGAGGTGATCGTCCAGAACTTCCGCGCCAAGCCGGACACCGCGATGCGCGCCGCGGACGACGCGGACACCGACGAGTTCCTCGCCGCGATCGCCGTCGCCCGACTGGTGCTCGACCCGCGAGTGGCGGTGCAGGCCCCGCCCAACCTCGTCGACCGCGACGACGTACTGGCCCTGATCGACGCCGGTGCGGACGATCTGGGCGGCATCTCTCCGCTCACCCCGGACCACGTCAACCCCGAGCGGCCGTGGCCGCACCTCGACGAGCTCACCGCCGACCTCGCCGCGCGCGGGTGGACGCTCACCGAACGACTCACCGCGCATCCCCGCTACGTCGGTGCGGGAGACGCGTGGATCGACCCGCGGGTGGCGGGCCACGTCCGTGCGCTGGCGGACCCGTCGAGCGGGCTCGCCGTGGTGGGGGACGACGACGAGGTGGTGCAGCCGCAGGGACGGCCCTGGCAGGAGCCCGACGACGACTGGGACTCGAGCGGACGGACCGATCTGCACACGGCGATCGACTCCGAGGGCCGCAATACGGACACCCGGTCGGACATCGGCGAGGCCTTCGGCAACTGGGACGTCATCCGGGCCCGCGCGGCGGAACTGGGGGCGGCGGCACTCGTCCCCGAGCGGGCCGACGCCGAGGTCGTGGCCGCGCTGCGCGCCGCCGAGGCGGACCCCGCCGGCCTCACCGATGAGCAGTACCTCGCGCTGGCCACCGCCACCGGGGACGGCCTGGCGGCCGTCGCGGGGCTCGCCGACCGGATCCGCGCGGACGTGGTGGGGGACACCGTCACCTACGTCGTCAACCGGAACATCAATTTCTCCAACATCTGCTACACCGGATGCCGCTTCTGCGCCTTCGCCCAGCGCAAGGGTGATGCCGACGCGTTCTCGTTGTCCGCCGCCGAGGTCGCCGACCGCGCGTACGAGGCGTACGTCTCCGGCGCATCCGAGGTGTGCATGCAGGGTGGCATCGACCCGGACCTGCCGGTGTCCGGGTACGCCGACCTGGTCCGCGCGGTCAAGGAGCGGGTGCCGTCCATGCACGTGCACGCGTTCAGCCCCATGGAGATCTCCAACGGCGCCTCGCGATCGGGCGTGGGGGTCCGGGAGTGGCTCACCGAGCTCCGTGCGGCGGGGCTGGACACCATCCCCGGTACCGCGGCGGAGATCCTCGACGACGAAGTGCGCTGGGTGCTGACCAAGGGCAAACTCCCCGCTTCCGAGTGGATCGACATCGTCACCACCGCCCACGAGGTGGGGCTGCGGTCGAGTTCGACGATGATGTACGGCCACGTGGACACCCCGCGCCACTGGGTGGCCCACCTGCGGACCCTCCGTGGGATCCAGGAACGCACGGGCGGCTTCACCGAGTTCGTCCCGCTGCCCTTCGTGCACCGCAGCGCGCCGCTGTACCTGGCCGGCGCCTCACGGCCCGGTCCGACCCGGGAGGAGAACGTCGCGGTCCACGCCCTGGCCCGCATCATGCTGCACGGGGCGATCGACCACGTGCAGACGAGCTGGGTCAAGCTCGGGGTCGCGGGGACGCGGACCATGTTGCGATCCGGCGCCGACGACCTGGGCGGGACCCTGATGGAGGAGACCATCTCGCGGATGGCCGGCGCCGAGAACGGCTCGGCCAAGACCCCGGAGGAGATCGAGGAGATCGCCACCGGGATCGGACGCCCGGTCCGCCGTCGTGACACCGTCTACGGACCCGCCCACCGACCCGTCGGGGTGACCGTCGTCACATAGGTCGATCGTCTCGCGGGGCGGCTTCCGCATCCGCGTGGCCTGTGACATACGATTCAGGTCATACCGCTACGAGGAAGGTGGCTGACGTGACCTACACGATCGCAGAGCCGTGCGTCGACGTGATGGACAAGTCCTGCGTCGAGGAGTGTCCTGTCGACTGCATCTACGAGGGTGGACGGATGTTGTACATCCACCCCGACGAGTGCGTCGACTGCGGGGCGTGTGAGCCGGTCTGCCCCGTGGAGGCCATCTTCTACGAGGACGACGTCCCGGACGAGTGGACCGAGTACAACGCCGCGAACGCGGACTTCTTCGTCGAGCTCGGATCGCCGGGCGGCGCGGCCAAGGTCGGCAAGGTCGATTACGACCACCCGATGGTCAAGGCGCTCCCGCCCATGAACCAGGAGTGACCCCGGTGGTGTCGCGCCCGGAGCGTCGACCGCCCGGGCGCGCGCTCCCGGTGTTCCCCTGGGACACCCTCTCGGACGCCCGCTCGCGCGCCTCCGCCCACCCGGACGGTCTCGTCGACCTCACCGTCGGCACGCCCGTGGACCCGGTCGCCCCGGTGATCCGCGAGGCGCTCGCCGCAGGCTCGGACCGGCCCGGGTACCCCACGACCGTCGGCACCCCCGATCTGCGGCGGGCCGCGGTCGACGCGCTCGAGCGCCGGTACGGCATCACGGGGCTCACTCCCGACGCCGTGCTACCGGCGATCGGCACAAAAGAACTCATCGCGGGCCTGCCCGCCCAGCTCGGACTGGGGCCGGGCCACACGGTCGTCGTGCCCGAGGTCGCCTACCCGACCTATGAGGTCGGCGCACTGCTGGCGGGGGCCACGGTGGTTCGCGCCGACTCGCTCATGCAGCTCGGCCCGTCCTCGCCGACGTTGCTGTACCTCAACTCGCCGTCGAACCCCAGTGGCAAGGTGCTCGGCGTGGACCACCTGCGCAAGGTGGTCGGCTGGGCCCGCGACCGCGGCGTGATCGTCGCCTCCGACGAGTGCTACCTCGGACTGGTGTGGGAGGGCGAGGCACCCTCGATCCTCGATCCGCGTGTCTGCGACGGCGACCACACCGGTCTCCTCGCACTGCACTCGCTGTCCAAGACCTCGAACCTCGCGTCCTACCGCGCCGGGTTCGTCGCCGGCGACCCCGGCCTGGTCGCCGAGCTGCTCGAGGTGCGCAAGCACGCCGGGATGATGATGCCGCTGCCCGTCCAGTCGGCCATGACGGCTGCCCTGGGCGATGACGCCCACGAGGCCGAGCAGCGTGAGCGGTACCGGGCCCGAAGGGAACGCCTGCTGCCGGCGGTCGAGGCGGCCGGGTTCCGGATCGACCACTCCGAGGCCGGCCTGTACCTGTGGGCCAGCCGCGACGAGGCCTGCCGCGACACCGTGGACTGGTTCGCCGAGCGCGGCGTGCTCGTCGCGCCGGGCGAGTTCTACGGACCCGCCGGGGCGCGGCACGTCCGCATCGCGCTGACCGCCACCGACGCCACGGTGGACGAGGCCGTGCGCCGACTGGGCTGAGCAGGCCGCCCGCGTCACCCGGCGTCCCGCCTCGTCCGGCGTCCGGCGTCGCCCGGCCGCCCGTGTCGCCCGGCCGCCCCATAGAGAAGGACGTTCCGCGCACCCGCCTCTCGGGCGATGTGGGCGGAACGTCCTGATCGACGGAGGGTGACACCGCCGGCGGGCGTCGGCGTCAGTCGTTGGCGTGCAGATCCGCGTTGAGCTCGACGCCCTCGCGCTTCCACGGCACCGCCTCGACGGAACCGGTCAGTGAGTTGCGCCGGAAGAGCAGGTTGTCCATGCCCGAGAGCTGGCCGGCCTTCACGGGCTCCCGCTCGGCCCAGGCGCCCGCCCGGACGTCCACCTTCGTGCCGGCGGTGACGTACAGTCCGGCCTCGACCACGCAGTCGTCGCCCAGCGAGATACCGACACCCGAGTTGGCCCCGAGCAGGCAGCGCTCACCGATCGAGATGGTCTCCTTGCCGCCGCCGGAGAGCGTGCCCATGATGGAGGCCCCGCCGCCGACATCGGAATCGGTGCCGACCACGACGCCCGCGGAGATGCGACCCTCGACCATCGACGCGCCCAGCGTGCCGGCGTTGAAGTTGACGAACCCCTCGTGCATGACCGTGGTGCCCTCGGCCAGGTGGGCGCCCAGGCGGACGCGGTCGGCGTCGGCGATGCGGACGCCCGACGGGACCACGTAGTCCACCATGCGCGGGAACTTGTCCACGCCGTACACCGTGACCGGGCCGCGGGCCCGCAGCTTGGCGCGCACCAGCTCGAAACCCGGGACCGCGCACGGTCCGAAGTTGGTCCACACGACGTTGCTGAGCTTGCCGAACAAGCCGTCCATGTTCGCGAAGTGCGGCTTGATGAGGCGGTGGCTGATGAGGTGGAGCCGGAGGTAGGCGTCGTAGGCGTCGGCCGGCGGCTGGGTCAGGTCCTCGATCTCCACCCGCACGGCCACCGTCTCGACCCCCCGGTCGGCGTCGGGGCCGGTCAGCGGCGACAGTTCGGCGGGTACCTCGTCGCCGGACAGCACCCGGTGACCGCCGGCGGACGCGGCGCCCAGCTCCGGCTCGGGGTACCACACGTCGAGAACGGTGTGGTCGGACGTCAGGGTGGCGATTCCGGTGGCCACGGCTCCATGTGCACTCATGGCCCCGATGCTAGCGGTCTGCCCCGACGGGCACGGGTCACGGGCAACTAGTGTCGTGCGTGTGAAGTAGTTTTACAGTTGGGTTTGTGAAATCATGGGGCATGGCGAATCGACCTGCCCCGGCATTGATGTTGCGTCCCGGCGATCGCGAGAAGCTTGAGAGAATGACGCGCTCGCAGTCGATGTCGGCAGGCATGGTGCAGCGAGCTCGCATCGTGCTGCTGGCTTCGGAGGGCCGGCGTAATGCGGAGATCGCCGAGTTGGCCGGGGCGTCGCGGCCGAAGGTGAACCTCTGGCGGTCCAGGTACGAGGACAAGGGCATCGGGGGCCTGGCTGATGAGAAGCGTTCTGGTCGGCCGCGCACGATCGATCACGCGGAGATCGTGACGGCGACCTTGATGCCGCCGCCGAAGTCTCTGGGCGTGACCCACTGGTCGTCGCGGCTGCTGGCGTCCCGGTTGAAGGTCTCGGCCTCGACGGTGGTCACGGCGTGGCGTGCCTACGGGATCAAGCCGTGGCGCTCGGAGTCGTTCCGGTTCTCCACCGATCCTGAGCTGGTCGGCAAAGTCACCGACATCTGCGGCCTGTACCTGGCGCCGCCGGAGAACGCGATCGTGTTGTGCGTGGATGAGAAGTCCCAGATCCAGGCACTGGATCGTACTCAGCCGATCTTGCCGATGCAGCCCGGCCTGATCGAGCGGCGCAGCCACGACTACGTCCGGCACGGCACCAGCACCCTGTTCGCGGCGCTGGACATCGCCACCGGTCAGGTCACCGCCGCACTCAAACCGCGTCACCGGAACCAGGAGTTCCTGGCGTTTTTGAAGCAGATCGAGCGGGCGTACCGTCATGTCGTCGATGCCGACGGTCAGCCAGTTGAGCTGCACCTGGTGATGGACAACTACGCCGCCCACAAGCACGCAAACGTCAAGGCCTGGCTGGCCGAAAATCCCCGGTTCAAGGTCCACTTCACACCCACCCACGCGTCGTGGATGAACCTGGTCGAGGTGTGGTTCGGCATCGTCGAACGCCAGGCCATCCGCCGTGGGATCTTTACATCCGTCAAGGACCTCAACGCGAAGATCCGCGCCTTCATCGACGGCTGGAACCACCGATCCCACCCCTTCGTCTGGACGAAAACCGCCGACGAAGTCCTCAAGAAAGCCAACCGTAAGAAGACTTCAAATGCGGACCACTAGGGTGGGGGCCGTGACCGCCGCCCTCGATCTGACCGCCGACCCGGTCGACCTCACCCGCGCCCTCGTCGACATCCCCAGTCCCTCACGGGAGGAGGATGCGATCGCCGCCGCGGTCCACGACGCTCTCGTCGCGACCGTCGCCGGGTTCACCGGGCCCGCCGCCGACCGGACGGAGGTGGTCCGCGACGGCAACCGGGTCCTCGCCCGTACCTCCCGGGGCCTCCCGACCCGGGTCGTGCTCGCCGGACACCTCGACACGGTCCCCCTGGCCCACAACGTCCCGTGCCGGGTCACCGGCGAGGGGACGGATACGGTCCTGCACGGGTGCGGGACAGTGGACATGAAGTCCGGGGACGCGGTGTTCCTGCACCTGTTCGCCGCGCTGGCGGACTCCGACGAGCTGGCGCACGATCTCACCCTGGTGCTCTACGACTGCGAGGAGATCGAGGCCACGGCCAACGGTCTGGGTGTCCTCGAACGCACGCACCGCGACTGGTTGACGGGAGACGTGGCGATCCTCGGAGAGCCGACCGGCGGGCTCATCGAGGCCGGCTGCCAGGGGACCCTGCGGATCCGGGTCCACGCCCGCGGCGTGCGGGCCCATTCGGCGCGGAGCTGGCTGGGCGACAACGCCGTGCATCGACTCGCGCCGGTGCTGGGGGCGCTCGCGGCCTACGAGGCCCGGTCGGTGGACATCGACGGGTGTGTCTACCGCGAGGGGCTGCAGGCCGTCCGCATGTCGGCGGGGGTCGCCGGCAACACGGTCCCGGACGAGGCCTGGCTCGACGTGAACTTCCGATCCGCCCCGGACAGGGACACCGATGCCGCCCTCGCGCACGCCCTCGACGCACTGGGGCTGACCGGTCTCCCACGTGTGGCGGAAGGGGAGACCCCGCCCGCCGAGCCCGGTCTGTACTGGGAACTCACGGACCTCTCGCCGGGGGCGCTGCCCGGTCTGGGGGCCCCGGCCGCGGCGGAACTCGTCCGCGCGGCCGGCGGGCGGGTCCGTGCGAAGTACGGGTGGACCGACGTGTCCCGTTTCGCGGCCCTGGGCATTCCGGCGGTCAACCTTGGCCCCGGCGACCCCGGCATGGCCCACAAGCGTGACGAGTACTGTCCGGCGGCACAGATCACCGAGGTCGGCAGGGTGCTGCGCACCTACCTCACCGGCTAGGGCGGCGGGAGCCCCGGGATCGCCCATGTCCCGGGTACCGCCACTCCCGGCCCCATCCCCAGATCATCGAAGGAGACCCCCGGCCCATGGCCCCCAACGACCCCGTGCACATGCGAGGCCCCGTCCTCGTCCGTCGTGAGAAGGGTGGCGAACACACCACCACCGACCAGCGGCTGCTGGACAAGAACCAGGACACCGACTGGCTGCACACCGACCCGTGGCGGGTGCTGCGCATCCAGAGCGAGTTCGTCAACGGCTTCGGCGCGCTGGCCGAACTGTCGGACGCCGTCAGTGTGTTCGGTTCGGCCCGCACCCGGCCCGGGGACCCGGCGTACGAGCAGGCCGTGGAGTTGGGCCGTGCGCTGGTGGAGGCCGGCTACGCAGTCGTGACCGGTGGCGGGCCCGGACAGATGGAGGCAGCGAACAAGGGGGCGTGGGAGGCGGATGGTGAGTCTGTCGGTCTCGGGATCGAGTTGCCCCACGAGCAGGGCCTGAACCGGTGGGTGGGCCTGGGTCTGCACTTTCGCTACTTCTTCATCCGCAAGACGATGTTCGTCAAGTACACGCAGGCCTTCGTGTGCACGCCGGGTGGGTTCGGCACCCTCGACGAGTTCTTCGAGGCCATCACCCTCGTCCAGACGGACAAGATCACGAGGTTCCCGATCGTGCTGCTCGGCGTGGACTTCTGGGCCCCACTGACCGACTGGATCCGCGGCACTCTGGCCGAGGAGGGGATGATCTCCGCGTCCGATCCCGACCTGTTCCTGGTGACGGACTCCGTGTCGGAGACCGTGGAGTACATCCGCGAGGCCCACCACAGGGCGGCGCTGACGTCCGAGGAGCGGGAGGACCTGTACGGCGAGGAGCACCGCGGGGTCGAGCGGTGACGGCCCCGGTCGCCGGTCGCCGTGTCTGCGTCTACTGCGCCTCCTCCACCTACGACCCGGAGTTGCTGGCCATCGCGACGGACGTGGGGGAGGGCATCGCCCGACGAGGGTGGTCGCTCGTGTCCGGCGGCGGCAACGTCTCGATGATGGGTGCGCTCGCCGAGGCGGCACGAGCCGGCGGCGCACGCACCGTCGGTGTGATCCCCGAGGGGCTGCGGGTCCGCGAGGTCGCCGACACCGCGGCCGACGAACTCGTCGTCGTCACCACAATGAGGGAACGCAAGCGGGAGATGGAGGAGCGATCCGACGCCTTCCTCACCCTGCCCGGCGGGATCGGGACCATGGAGGAGATGTTCGAGATGTGGACCTCGGCCTCCCTGGGCTTCCACCACAAGCCGGTGGTGCTCTATGACCCGATCGGCTTCTACCGCCCCTTGCTGGACTGGGTCGGAGGGTTGGCGGAAGGCGGATTGGTCAAACCCGAGGCGCTGGCGCACCTGGTCGTGTGCGACGACCTCGAGGCCGCGCTAGACGCCTGTGGAGGTCGCCGGTGATCGCCGCCGGTCCCGGTGTCGGCCCGGCGCCTGTCCCCGCGCCCACCCTGTGTGGCCGCCCGGTCCCGGTCGACCGCCCGCTGGTGATGGCGATCGTCAACCGTACGCCGGACTCCTTCTACGACCGTGGGGCCACGTTCACCGACACGGCGGCGATGGCGCGGGTCGACGAGGTGGTGGCGGCCGGGGCGGACATCCTCGACATCGGCGGCGTCAAGGCCGGGCCCGGCGACCTCGTCGATGCCGCGGAGGAGACCCGCAGGGTCGTGCCGTTCGTGGAGGCGGTGCGGGTCCGTCACCCGGACGTGCTGATCTCGATCGACACCTGGCGGGGCGAGGTCGCCCGGCGCGCGTTGGCGGCCGGGGCGGACCTGGTCAACGACACGTGGGCGGGGCACGATCCCGGCGTCCTGACCGCGGCGGGGGAGGCGCGCGCCGGGTTCGTCTGTTCGCACACGGGCGGCGCGGTGCCCCGGACGCGGCCGTTCCGCGTGGGGTATGCCGACGTCGTCCGCGACGTGGTCGACGAACTCTCGGCAGCTGCCGACCGCGCGCTGGCGGCCGGTGTCCCGCCGGACGGCATCCTCATCGACCCCACCCACGACTTCGGCAAGAACACCTTCCACGGCCTCGAGTTGTTGCGACGGATGGACGAGATCGTGGCGGTCGGGCACCCGGTCCTCATGGCGCTGAGCAACAAGGACTTCATCGGCGAGACCCTGGACGCGGGCGTGGACGACCGCGCGGAGGGCACCCTCGCAGCGACCTCGGTTGCGGCCTACCTCGGGGCGCGGGTCTTCCGCACCCACGACGTCCCGGGCACACTGCGCGCCCTCGAGATGGTGTCGTCGATCGTGGGGACGCGCCGACCTGCGCGAACCGTACGCGGCCTGGCGTGACTTGCCACACCGCCAGGGGCGGGCCGTGTGCCAGACTGGTCGCGGCGCTAGTCACTACAGGAGGGGAGCACGGGAATGCTCACCATCGTCGTCTACGTGGTCGTCACCCTGGTCGTCGCAGCGGGGCTGTTCGGGCTGTCGCTCGTGGTGTTCGGCCGTTCCGAGGTGTTGCCGCCCGTGGCCCGGGACCACACGGTCACCCACCTGCCGGACGGGGCCCTGGCCGGTGATGATCTCCGGTCGGTGCGATTCGGCATGTCGGCCCGTGGATACACCATGGCAGAGGTCGACTGGGCACTCGAGCAGGCGGCGGTGGAGATCGACCGGCTCCGGGCCCGGTTGGGCGAGGACGTCACCGTGGCCGGGGACGCCGCGGCGAACGGGGCGCAGAACGGGGTGGACGGTCGTCCCGCTACGGCGTCCGGACGCGGCCGGACGCGCTAGAATCGACATCATCCACTCAGCAGTACCGATCGTGGGCACGGGCGCTCGTACAGTGCGCCAACCCGCGGACAAGGACGAAGGGAAACGACTCGATGGCGGCTATGAAGCCCAGGACCGGTGACGGACCGATGGAGGCGGCCAAGGAAGGCCGTGGGATCGTCATGCGCGTCCCTCTGGAGGGTGGCGGGCGTCTCGTCGTCGAGCTGACCCCCGATGAGGCCAAGTCGCTCAGCGAGGAGCTGTCGCAGGCCATCTCCTGATCTCGTCGCCCCACCGATGCCGGCGCATCCGACCCTCGTGGCGGGTGCGCCGACTCATATCCCGGAAGGTCCTCGTCGATGTCCGCCGTCCCCGGCCGTCCCCTGCCCTCGCTCCGTGTCGTCTCCGGTCCCGCCCCCGATGCCGCGCTGGCGGTCGTCACCCGCGCTCCCGAGCCCGGTCGCGTGCCGCTGGGGCACGCCGACGAGGCGCGGGTCTCCGTCCACGACGGGCGACCGGTGGTCGAGGTCGAGTTGGCCGACTCCGCGCCCCGTCCGGGCTGGTCGGGGGCGGTGGATCACGCGCTGGGGCACCGGCGGGCGGGCGCCGCGTTGGCCCGCCACCTACGGGACTCGCGGGCGGAGGGGCCGGTGACCGTGGCCGTGCCCGGGGCCCTACCGGCGGACCGGGTAGGCGATCTGGTCATCGGGTACCTCCTGGGTGCGCGGGGCCAGGACGTCTTCGCCGCGGACCCCGCACCGGTCGTTCCCGATCTGGTCGTGGAGGTGGCGGCCGGTCCGGGCAGTGGCGACGACGAGGTGATCGTCGCCCGCGCGGTGGCGGCGGCCGAGGAGGAAGCCCGGGCCACGGCGATGGCGCGCGATCTCGCCGGGGCCCCCTCCGATCTGAAGACACCCGAGTGGCTGGTGGCCCGGATGGCCGAGGCACTGGGCGAGGCGGGCATGCGGACCGAGGTCATCGAGGGAGAGGGGCTCGTCTCCGGCGGGTTCGGCGGCGTGCTCGCGGTGGGCGGGGGCTCGGCGGCCGGCCCGCGCGTCCTGGTGGCCCGCCGCCCCGGCCCGGGCCCGCGGGTGCTGCTGGTGGGCAAGGGCATCACCTTCGACACCGGGGGGATCTCGGTCAAGCCCGCCGACGGGATGCACCTCATGCGCACGGACATGGCGGGCTCGGCCGCGGTCGTGGCGGCGGCCGCGGCGTTCTGTTCGGACGGGTCGCCCGGGTACGCCGACGTCGACCTGACCGTGGTGGTGCCCTCCGCCGAGAACATGCTGTCCGGTTCCGCCTACCGCCCGGGTGACGTCGTCACGCACGTGGGCGGAACGACGTCCGAGGTCACGAACACGGACGCGGAGGGCCGGATGGTCCTCGCCGACGCGCTCGCCCACGGCATCGCCGAGTGCGACCCGGAGGTCGTCGTCGACGTGGCCACCCTCACGGGTGCGATGAAGGTCGCGCTGGGGATGCGCACGGGAGCGGTCATGGGGAACGACGACGACCTCGCCGACCGGGTCGCCGCGGCGGGGGCCGCGGCGGGGGAGCGATGGTGGCGGCTGCCGCTCCCCGACGATCTGCGCCCGGCGGTCCGCTCCGACATCGCCGACCGTCGGCAGGCACCCACGGGGCCGGGTGCCATCACCGCGGCGCTGTTCCTCGAGGGCTTCGTGGACGGTCGGCCGTGGGCGCACCTCGACATCGCGGGGCCGGCCCGCTCGTCCGAGGAGATCGATGAGGTCGGGCCGGTGGCCACGGGGTTCGCGACGCGCACGCTCATGGCGTTGCTCCGCGACCTCGCGGACCGGCCCCGCCCGTGAGTTCCTCCCCGTCAGCACCTGCGGGCTCGGGGCCGGCCGCCCTCGACCGCGTCGTGCCGCTGTTGCGCTGTCCGGTCTGCGGACAGGGTATGGAGGCCGTGGACCGGGCGGTGGTGTGCGCTGCCGGGCATTCGTTCGACCGGGCCCGGCAGGGGCACCTCAGCCTCTTCGGTCCCCGCGGCCGGCGCTTCCCCGGCGACGGCGCGGACCAGGTCGCGGCGCGCGACCGGGTCCTCGGCTCGGGACTGTTCGACCCCCTCGTGGCGATCCTCGCCGGAGTCGCCCGGGAGGCGCTCGGGCCCGGGGCCTGCGGCGTCCGCTCGGGATCGGCCCGACCGGTGGTGCTCGAGCCCGGCGCCGGCACGGGCTTCTACCTCGCCGGGGTCGTCGACGCGCTGGCGGGGGCCGGGCGACCGGCCGGCGCGCTCGGGGTCGGCACGGAGATCTCCACCGCGGCGGCGCGCCGACTCGCCAGGGTCCACGATGACGTCGCGGCCCTGGTCGCGGACACCTGGGACGGACTCCCGCTCGCGGACGACTGCGTCGACCTGGTGCAGGTGGTCTTCGCCCCGAGGAACCCGGCGGAGTTCGCCCGGGTGCTCCGGCCGGGTGGCACGTTGGTCGTCGCCGTTCCCGGGCCGGGCCATCTCGAGCCACTGCGTTCGGCCGGCGGCATGCTGGAACCGGCCCCGGACAAGTCGGACCGCCTGGACGCGGACCTCGCCGACCACTTCCGCCCCGGCGAGGTGCGTACCGTCGACGTGCTCACCGAGGTCCCCGCCCCGGTGGCCGTGGACCTGGCGCTCATGGGGCCGAGCGGCGTCCACCTCGACAGGTCCGGGCTCGAGGCCCGGTTGGGCCCGCAGGACCGCCCGGTCCGGATACACGTCGAGGTGCACACCTACCGGGCGCTGCCGGCCGGGAGGCCGCCTCCACGGCCGCGGGAGCCTCTACAGCAGTGAGGCGTACATCCGATGGGTCTGCTCGGCGATCGCCTCCCACGAGAACCGGGTACGGGCCCGCTCCTTGCCCGCCAGCCCCATCCGGGCGGCCTCGCCCGGGTCCGCCACCAGGTCGTTGACGGCAGCCGCGAGCCCGGCCTCGAATGCGTCGGTCGCGGATGCGTCGTAGTGGACGAGGGTGCCCGTCTCGCCGTCGACGACCACCTCGGGGATCCCGCCGACATCGGACGCCACGACCGCCGTGTCGCACGCCATCGCCTCCAGGTTGACGATGCCCAGTGGCTCGTAGACCGACGGGCAGGCGAAGACCGTCGCGGCGGAGAGGATCTCGATGACCTCCTCGCGCGGCAGCATGTCGCGCAGCCAGAACACACCGTCGCGGGTGGACTGCAGCTCCGCCACCAGCGACTCCATCTCGGCGGCGATCTCGGGGGTGTCCGGGGCGCCGGCGCACAGCACCAGCTGGGCGTCAGGGTGGAAGTCCCGGGCGGCGCGCACCAGATGCGGCACGCCCTTCTGCCGGGTGATCCGTCCGACGAACGCCACGATCGGCCGGTCCGGGTCCACCCCGTTCCGGCGCAGGACCGAACCCTCGCCGGCGAAGGTCTCGACGGGTGACCACACGGAGGTGTCGATGCCGTTGAGGATCACGTGGATGCGGTCCGGGTCGATCTCGGGGTAGACGCGCAGGATCTCGTCCTTCATCCGGGCGCTCACCGCGACCACCGCGTCGGCTCCCGCGAAGGCGGTGCGCTCCGACCACGACGAGACCCGGTATCCGCCGCCGAGCTGCTCGGCCTTCCACGGCCGGCTGGGTTCCAGTGAATGCGCGGACACGACGTGCGGGATGCCGTAGAGCTGCCCCGCGAGGTGCCCGGCGAGCCCCGTGTACCAGGTGTGGGAGTGGACGAGGTCCGCGCCCTCGGCCGCGACGCTCATGCGCAACCCGGCGGAGAGAGTCTGGATCGCGGGGTTGGCGTCCGCGCCCAACTCGGGATCCGGTCGGAAAGCGCGGGCGGTGTCGCGGTCGGCCCCCATGCACAGCACGTCCACCTCGCACAGCGGCCGTAGGTTGGCCACCAGTTCGGTCACGTGCACTCCGGCACCGCCGTAGACCTCCGGCGGGTACTCCCTCGTCATCATCGCTACTCGCACACCGGCCAAGGTAGTCGCTCGGGCCCCCGCCCGAGGCGTGCCCGGCGAACACCGCCCGACCGCGGGGTTACGGTTCGGTACTGGGCGGGGGCAAACCCCACGATGACCGGTCCGGGTGAGGGCGGAGTCGATACGGTGGGGGCGTGAGGAATCAGCCGCACGTCCTAGCAATCGTCCTCGCCGGTGGCGAGGGCAAGCGACTCTTCCCGCTCACGGCGGACCGGGCCAAACCCGCGGTGCCGTTCGGGGGGTCCTACCGTCTCATCGACTTCGTGCTCAGCAACCTCGTCAACGCGGGGTTCATGCAGATCTTCGTCCTCACCCAGTACAAGTCCCACTCGCTGGACCGCCACATCGCCCAGGTGTGGCACATGCGCGGGATGGGCGGCGAGTACGTCGCACCGGTCCCCGCCCAGCAACGTCTGGGCCCCCGCTGGTACACCGGGTCGGCCGACGCGATCCTGCAGTCGCTCAACCTGGTCTACGACGAGAAGCCGGACCACATCGTCGTGTTCGGCGCGGACCACGTGTACCGGATGGACCCCAGGCAGATGCTGGACCACCACATCTCCACCGGCGCCGCCGTGACCGTCGCGGGGATCCGCGTCCCGCGCAGCGAGGCGTTCGCGTTCGGCTGCATCGACGCCGGCGACGACGACCTGATCCGCGGCTGGGTCGAGAAGCCCTCCGACCCCCCGGGAACGCCGGATGATCCGGACGCGACCTTCGCCTCCATGGGCAACTACATCTTCACCACCGACGCCCTCATCGAGGCGCTCAAGGCGGACGCGGAGAAGCCCGACTCCACCCACGACATGGGCGGCGACATCATCCCGGCCCTCGTCGAGCAGGAGCGGGCCTACGTCTACGACTTCGCCCTGAACAACGTCCCCGGCGAGACGGAGCGCGATGCCGGGTACTGGCGCGACGTGGGCACCATCGACGCGTTCTACGACGCGCATATGGACCTGGTGTCGGTGCACCCCGTGTTCAACCTCTACAACTCCCTGTGGCCCATCCGGACCCAGCAGGACAACCTGCCGCCGGCGAAGTTCGTCAACGGCGGCATGTCCCAGGAGTCCATGGTCGGCTCGGGGACGATCGTCTCCGCCGCCACCGTGCGCAACTCGGTGTTGTCGAACAACGTCATCGTCGAGGACGGGGCGGTCGTCGAGGGCAGTGTCCTCATGCCGGGCGTCCGCATCGGTCGCGGGGCCGTGGTCCGCAAGGCGATCGTCGACAAGAACTGCCACATCGGCGACGGGGACCTGATCGGTGTGGATCACGAACGCGATCGCAGCCGGTTCCCGGTCAGCGCGGGCGGCGTGGTGAGCGTCGCCAAGAACACCACCACCTCACTGCCGGGTTGACCTCGCGCCCGGGGGGTGAACCCTCGGGAGGGGACGACCGCTCAGAGGGTGACCACGGTCAGGCCGGTCCCCACGGGGAGCACCGTGACGTGCGCGCGCTCGGGCAGCCCCGCGTCCTCGGGCAGCGGGGCGTGCTCACCCATCAGGACCAGCGCGCCGCCGGCGCGCAACAGCTGGTGGGATCGGGAGATCACGCGCGGCACCGAATGTGCCGGGACGTCCGCGACCACGAGGTCGTAGGCGCCGTCCGCGAGCTTGTCCGCCACCTCGAGCGGCCGGGCGGCGATGTAGCGGGCGGAGGAGGCGGGATGGCCCGCGCCGCGGACGGCCGATCGCGCCGCCTCGAGGTGATGCGGGTCGTCGGTGATGCAGGTGACCACGGTTCCGGAGCCGGGCGCGGCCGCCGCGAGGATCGCCAGAGCGGGGACTCCCGGCGCGGGGGTGATGCACACGGCGGCGCGGGTGCCGTTCAAGCGGGCCACCAGGCGGATCGCGTCCGCGGTCAGGGCGTCCGGCGAGGCGGCCCCGAGTTCCTCGGCCTCGGCCCGTGCGGAGGCGTAGAGCGAGTCGTCGACGAGGGCGGCGCTGCGTTGCGCCATCCCGTCGAGACCGGAGCGATCGGTGGCGGGGACATCAGAGGAATCGGACACCTGAGCAGCGTATCCCCGACCGGGGAGGCAGCGGTGACCAACGCGCGGTGATCGGATCGGTATCAGACTCTCAGGGCTGTCTCAGTACGCGTATACCGTGAGGACAGCCCCGTAGGGAAGGGTGGGCACACGTCGCGCCACGAGGGCGCGGCCACCACCGCGCGGGCTCCCACAGGCCCGGGCCGGAAGGCGGCGGCAGCGCATGTACTCACGAACCGTGCACGGGACGGCGATCGCACCGGTCGCCCTCGGCGAGGCGGCCGGGACCGCTCGTTTCGACGCCACCGGCGAGGCTACGGACATGCCGTCCTGGTCCGAGCTCGTCGCGCAGCACGGTGACCATGTCTACCGCCTGGCGTACCGCCTCTGCGGGAACGCCCACGACGCCGAGGACATCACCCAGGAGGCGTTCATCAGGGTGTTCCGCTCGCTGGACCGCTACAAGCCGGGGACCTTCGAGGGCTGGATGCACCGCATCGTCACCAACCTGTTCCTCGATTCCGCACGCCGGCGCGGGCGCATCCGCTTCGAGGCGCTGCCCGAGGACGCCGAAAGGGTGCCCGGTCGTGAACGCAGCCCGGAGCAGGTGATCTCGGAGGAGACGTTCGACCCCGTCCTGCAGACCGCGCTGGCCAACCTGTCCCCGGAGTTCCGCGCCGCCGTGGTCCTCAGTGACATCGAGGACCTCAGCTACGAGGAGGTCGGACGCATCCTGGGCGTCAAGATGGGCACGGTCAGGAGCCGGATCCACCGCGGACGGGCCGCGTTGCGTGCGGAACTCGAGGCGGCCGGGGTCACCGGCGCCCACCAGCGCATCGACTGATCCCGCGGGCGATCGGCACAACCCGCGTCCGTACCGGGAACAGCGGGTGGCGGTGGGGGAACCCTGCGAGTACGCCGGACGTTGACACCTCGACGGGGACTCGGACGAGCCCACGAGATGACCGGAGAAGGGGAGGGGCGTGGACAGACACCTCCACGGACGCGGACCCGGCCCCGAGTTCACGCTGTCGTTCGACTCGGCGCGGAAAGTGGTCGACAGGACCGGCCCGCCCCGCGCCAGGGAGAGCTTCCTGTCCACCGACCACCTCTCCACGGAAGCCGCGGCAGCCTATGTCGACGGTCGGCTACCGCCCTCGGGGCAGTCCCGGGCCGACGCCCACCTGGCCCGGTGTCCGCACTGTCGTCGGGAGGTCGAGGTCCAGCGTGAGGCACGCCGCGCACTGCGCGGATCCGGCCCCATCCAGATGCCCCGCGAACTCCTCGAACGGCTGCGGTCACTCGAGGACGCACCCGATCCGGCCACGCGGACGGGCCCCGATCCGGTGGCCGGGTCCGAGGAGACCCACGGTTGGTCGAGACTGCTTCGCCGGCTGTGGCGACGCGGCAACTAGGGTGGGCCGGGTGGAGGACGACACAGGCGCGGCCGGGCCCGCGGCGCGGGACGGGGAACCGGACCGCCCGCTTCGTGAACCCGCCCCGATCGATCGGCCGGCCGTGGGCGAGGACGATGTCGCACGGTTCGCCCGACCAGACGGGGTCACCGGTGGATTCGACCCGTCCCGAGTCGGTGCCGCCGCGCACCCCGGCCCGCTCCTCGGCAGCGACGCCGATCCGGTCCTCGAGCAGGCCTTCGCCCCGGCCCCGGGAGCCGCTCGGGGTATAGAGCGGCATCCGGCGTGGCAGGACGAGTCCGAGGTTCCACCGCCGCCCGCTCCGGACCCGTGGCGCGACCCCGACGCTCCGGTCGGGTACGGCGCACCCGCGGTGCCCGCCACTGCCGACCATGAGCCGGTCGACCTGTCGGGCGCGGCCGCGGCCCCCGCTGCCAGGCTCTCGCTGTCCGAGGCACTGTTCGAACGTCGGCTGAGCAGTCAGGCCGTGGCCGGCGCGACCGCGGCCGTCGCCGTCGTCGCCCTCGTCGCGGGCGCCATCGGCGCCGTCGTGGCGGACTCCGCGCGCGTCCTCACCACCTCCACCGTCCGGATCGCCGACGCCCCGGAGAACGTCGTCCGATCCGACAACCCGGTCGGTGAGGTCGCTCAGCGCGTCCAACCCGCCGTAGTCAACATCTCGGTGTCCACGGCGTCGGCCCAGGGGGAGGGCTCCGGCATCGTCATCGACCCACAGGGCTACATCGTGACGAACAACCACGTCGTCACCATGGACGGCGCCGCCGACCGCGCGGACATCGACGTCATCTTCCCCGACGGCTCCAGGGCCTCGGCCGAGATGGTGGGGCGCGACCCCGCCACCGACCTCGCGGTCCTCAAGGTCGACGACGTCCAGAACCTCACCGTCGCCACCCTGGGCGATTCGGACGACGTCCAGGTGGGGGAGCAGGTCATCGCCATCGGCTCGCCCCTCGGACTCGCCCGGACCGTCACCGAGGGCATCGTCTCGGCGACCCGGCGCCCGATCGCCCTCGGGGAGGCCACCTCGGACGGCGACGTGGTGATCGACGCGATCCAGACGGACGCCGCCATCAACCCCGGTAACTCCGGGGGACCGCTCATCGACGGGACCGGAGCGGTCATCGGTATCAACACCTCCATCTTCACCCAGTCCGGGGGTTCCATCGGTCTCGGCTTCGCCATCCCGGTCAACGACGTCCGCGAGATTGCGACGTCGCTCATGACCGACGGGGCGGTCCGCCACGCCACGATCGGCGTCAACGCCCGCAAGGCGGACAACGGGTCGGTGGAGGGCGCCGAGATCGTCAACGTGCGTGAGGGCTCGCCCGCCGAGGAGGGCGGACTCCGGGAAGGGGACGTCGTGACCAGGGTCGGTGACCGGCAGGTGCGTTCCTCCGATGAACTGGTGGTGGCCGTCCGTCGCGCCGGGGCGGACGTCGACGTCCCGGTCCAGGTCATCCGCGGTGGAACGCGGGTCGAACTGACCGTGCGCCCCGCGCTGGGCTGACCGGGGGCACCGGACAACTCGGGTTCCCACCGGTGAGCCCGGCGACGTATCCTGGCTGCGATGTTCACAAACGTGGGGTGGTCCGAGCTCCTGGTGCTCGGCGTGGTGGCGTTGGTGGTCCTGGGGCCCGAGCGCCTACCCGAGGCCGCCCGTTGGCTGGCCTCGGCGATCCGCAAGGTCCGTGAGTTCGCCAGCAACGCCCAGCAGCAGCTCCGGGATGACTACGGGACTGAGTTCGAGGAGTTCCGGGAGCCCCTCAAGCAGCTCAACGACCTGCGTGGGCTGAGTCCGCGCGCGATGGTCACCAAGCATCTCCTTGACGGTGACGACTCCCTGTTCTCCGGGGACTTCGGAGCCGCTGCGCCGGCGGGCGCTCCCGCGGTCGCCGCCGGGGCGGGAACCGCGGGAACGGCCTCCGCCGACCCCCGCCGGTCGACGGCGCCGCGGACCGCCGGCACCGCACCCGTCCAGGACACCCCGGCGCCGCCGCCCTCGTCATCGGGACCCGTGTGGGACAGCGACGCCACCTGACCCGCCCTCACGACCGGTCCGGCGCGCGTCCGGCCCGACCCGCGGCGGACAGACGGCACGAACGGCCGGGGGCTCAGCCCCCGGCCGTCGCCGTCCGCCAGAGGTGCCGGGTGGTGTCGATCCCGAGGTTCATCCCCGCCAGGCCCCGGGGGCGCACGGCCAGACCGTCCGCGATCTCGCGGTATGCGCGCCCGGACGGCGAATCCGGCTCGGCGAGGACGATGGGCGTGCCCTCGTCCCCGTGCTCGCGCACGGCCTGCTCCAGGGGGACCTGACCGAGCAACGTGACGGGTGCACCGACCGAGCGGGACAGATTGGCCGCCACCTCGGCACCGCCGCCGGTGCCGAAGACATCCATCCTGGTGCCGTCGGGCAGCTCGAGCCATGACATGTTCTCGATGACACCCGCGATGCGCTGACGGGTCTGCAGCGCGATCGATCCGGCCCGCTCGGCCACCTCTGCGGCAGCCTGCTGGGGCGTGGTGACCACGAGGATCTCCGCGGAGGGGATGAGCTGCGCGATCGAGATCGCCACATCGCCCGTGCCGGGGGGCAGGTCCATCAGCAGGACGTCGAGATCACCCCAGTAGACGTCCGCGAGGAACTGCTGCAACGCCCGGTGGAGCATGGGCCCGCGCCACACAACCGGGGTGTTGCCCTTCGTGAACTGTGCGATCGAGATGACCTTCACGTCGTGCGCGACGGGCGGCAGGATCATCTGCTCCACCTGGGTCGGTCGCGCGTCGGTCCCCAGCATCCGAGGGATCGAGTGGCCGTAGATGTCGGCGTCCAGTACACCCACGGAGAGCCCCCGCGAGGCGAGGGCCGTGGCGAGGTTGACCGTCGCGGTGGACTTGCCGACCCCTCCCTTGCCCGAGGCGACCGCGTAGACGCGGGTCAGGTTGCCGGGCTGGGCGAACGGGATGACGGGCTCCGCGGCATCCCCGCGCAGGTGCTTGCGCAGTTCGGTGCGCTGCTCGTCGCTCATCACGTCGAGCTCGACAGCGATCTCGCCGACGCCCGGGACGTCGGCCACCGCCGTGCGGACACGGTCGGTGATGGTGTCCCGCATCGGACAGGTGGCGACGGTCAGGTAGATGCCGATGTCGACCCGGCCCGTGGCGGGGTCCACCTCGACACCCTTGACCATGCCGAGCTCCGTGAGCGGCTTCCGGATCTCCGGGTCGTCGACCTTCGCCAGGGCGGCCCGGATCAGTTCTTCGCTGGGTGCACTCATGATGCCCCGAGTCTAGGCGTCACGGCACCGGGTGACGATTCAGGCAGGCGGCGACGGCACGCAGAACGGAGGTATGCAGGGCAACTCGATCACGGGCAAACCCGGTAGCGCCGGAGCCGGGGGCGCCACCGCCGGAGGCGCCGGGCGTTCGGGCGACGGCGTCGGAGTCGGCGTCGCCGACGGCGAAGGAGAGGCGCTGGGCGCGGGCGGGGCCGGAGTCGTCGGGGGCTCGACCTCCGTGCAACCGGGCACCGGGGCCTCGGGCTCACCCGGAGCAACGGGCTCGGGTGCCTCGGTGGGCTCGCCCTCCCACCCCTCGGGGCATCGCTCGGGCGGCTCCGGGGGTTCGATGGTGGGTTCGGGCTGGTGGATCTCCGGCAGGTCCGACGGCAGCGGGACGGCGTTGACCGCATAGCCGTGGGCCCAGGCGTTCACGTTGGCGACATAGGCCAGCGAGTTGTTGTAGGCCAGGACCGCCCGGGTGCGGGCGGCGGGATCGGCCATCGATCCCCCCTGCCCACACAGCAGGGACGCCGCCGACAGCGCGCCGTCGTAGATGTTGTTCGGATCGGCCACCCCGTCGTCGTTGGCGTCGCGACCGAGACCGGCCCAGGTCGAGGGGATGAACTGCACGGGGCCCACCGCGCGGTCGAACTCCGCATCGCCGTCGAACCGGCCCCCGTCCGTGTCGGTGATGACGGCGGTTCCCGGAAGGCTCCCATCGAGGCGGGGGCCCAGGATGCGGCCGATGGTGTTGCCGTGGACGTCGAACCGACCACGTCCCTGGTTGGACTCGACCTGGCCGATACCGGCCAGGAGAGTCCAGTCCATCTCGCAGGCGGGCTTCTCCGCATCGAGGCGGTCCGCGGCGCGGTGATAGGCGTCGAGGGCGATGCCGGGGATGCCCAGCGGCCCGTCCGGGATGGTCGCCGGCTCGATGTGGGCGGCGCCGGGGTCCTCCGGTGCGGCCGGTTCCTCCTCCGGGGACGGCTCTGTGGTGCGGGAGGTGGCGGGAGCCTCGGTCACCGTCGGCGTGCTGGGCGCGTACTCGGCCAGCGGAGTGATGTCCGGCGGCGCGGGGCGACTGGTGTCCATGTTCAGTCCCACGGCCGACAGCACAGCGATCGCGCTGGCGGTAACGGCGGCACTGGTCAGAACCCGGCGATCGGCGTTGTGCGCAAAACGGCGCAAGACTTCCCCCTACGACTTCCCGGTCGGCCCAGCGAACGTGCTGCGCCCCACGACGTTCCGTCCCGGCCGAGGCTACCCCCGGCCCTTGACGTCTGAATCGGTTTTGTTGTGATCGGCGTTACACGTCCCGGGTTCGAGGCCGGAGAGGAGGGTCTCGATCCGCTCGACGGAATCACGGAGGTCGTCGAGCTCCCGCCGGAGGTAGTCGCGGGTGACCGTCTCACCGACGGAGAGCCGGACCGAGGCGAGTTCCCGGGCGAGGAACTCGGTGTCCGCCTTGGTCTGCGTGGCGCGGAGGCGATCCTCCCTGACGGACTCCTTGTCGCGGTCCTCCTGCCGGTTCTGTGCGAGCAGGATCAGCGGAGCGGCGTAGGCGGCCTGCGTCGAGAACGCGAGGTTGAGCAGGATGAAGGGATACGGGTCGAAGCGCAGGGCGACCACCGCGACGTTGATGATGATCCAGACGATCACGATGATCGTCTGGATCAGCAGATATGTGCCGGTCCCGAAGAACCGCGCGACGGACTCGCTGTAGCGGCCGACCGCGTCTGCGTCGAAGCTGATCCTCGGTCTGCGCGAGGTCACCGGCATCGAGAGCGAGGACCGCACGGTGGGCTCGCTCATCGGGTCGCCTCCCTGTCGTCGTGCAGGTCCATGTCCCGCCAGTCGTCCGGGAGGACATGGTCTAGCAGATCGTCGACCGCCACCGCGCCGAGCAGGTGTCCCTCGTCGTCGACCACCGGCCCGCACACGAGATTGTAGGTGGCGAAGAACCTGGTCACGGCGTCCGTCGAGTCGGACGGGCGCAGCGTGGACAGGCTGGTGTCGACGGTCTCGGCCACCATCATCGACGGCAGCTCCCGCAACAGCGCCTGGATGTGGACGCATCCGAGGTACTTGCCCGTCGGTGTCGCGGTGGGGGGCCTCACGACGAAGACGAGGCTGGCCAGGGCCGGGCTGAGGTCGGGGTTGCGGCAGTGGGCGAGGGCCTCGGCCACCGTCGTCTGCGGAGACAGGATGATCGGCTCGGGGGTCATGAGCCCGCCCGCGGTGTCCGCGTCGAACGTGAGCAGACGCCGGACGGGAGCCGAGTCCTCGGGGTTCATGCGTTCCAAGAATGACTCGGCGTCCTGCTCCGGCAACTCGCCGAGCAGATCGGCCACGTCGTCGGGGTCCATCGCCTCGAGCACGTCCGCCGCGCGCTCCAGCTCGAGCCGGGTGACGATCTCGGTCTGCTCGTCGTGGGGCAGCTCCTGCAGGATGTCGGCCAATCGCTCGTCGTCCAGTGTCCGGGCGACCTCCAGCCGACGGACCTCCGGCAGTTCCCGCAGGGCGTTCGCGACGTCGGCCGGGCGCATGTCGGCATAGTGCTCGACCAGGCTCTCGGCACTGTGTTCCGGGGTGCCGATCGCGTCGTCGTCGAGTCCCCGGATCCGGCTCCACGGATGGATCGACACCTCGCCGCGGCGGCCGAGCGAGGCGCGCCCGCGTCGTGCGCGTACGGCGAGTCGGGAGACGAGCCAGTCCCTCGAGCGCTGACGCTCGATCTCCACGTCGACCACCTGGTAACGGATGTCCTTCTGGTCACCGCCCGACTTCTCCGAACCGACCTGGTCCCGCTCGACTCCGATCACGGAGTCCACCAACGCCCCGAGCACCAGGTTCTCCCCGGGTCGGGACTGGAACCGGTGCAGATTGATGGTGCCCGAGACCAGGGAGACGGACCGGGGGTCGATCGAGGCGACCCTGAGCATCGGCACGAAGATCCTGCGACGCGTGGGTAGTTCGACCACGAGTCCGATCACCCGGGGGGGCTTGTGCCGAGACCGCATCGTCACCACGACGTCCCGGATCCGTCCGATGTCGTCCCCGTCAGGGCCGATCACCGGTAGTCCGGCTAGCCTGGCGACGAAGGCCTTGTTGAGGTTCGCCATGTCGACCAGGCTAGTCACCCACGGGCGGCGCCCGCCCGCCATACCGGACGTAAGGGAGTGCCACTCACGATGACCGCAGCCCCCCACGCGACACCCGCGCCATCGGAGGACGCCGCCACGGCGCTCGCCGAACTCCGTGCCCGTCCCCGGCGCACGGTACTGGCCGTGCCCGGCAGCAGTGTCAAGATGATCGACAAGGCCAGGGGACTGCCGGTGGACGAGGTCTTCCTGGATCTCGAGGACGCGGTGGCGGGTCCCGCCAAGGAGGAGGCCCGCCAGAACGTGGTGGCCGCCCTGAACGGCGGGGACTTCGCCGCACCCACGGTGGTGGTGCGCGTCAACGCGTGGGACACCGAGTACACGGTGCGGGACGTCACCGAGATAGTCGGTCGCGCGGGTGCCCGCGTCGACGCACTGTTGCTGCCGAAGGCGCGCTCCGCGGCGGAGGTCGTGGCCCTCGACCTGGTGCTGACCCAGGTCGAGAAGGCGGCGGGCCTACCGGTCGGGCACATCGGCATCGAACCCCAGATCGAGGACGCCCTGGGGCTGACCAACATCGATCAGATCGCGACGGCCAGTCCGCGTGTCCTGACGCTGGTGTTCGGTCCGGCCGATTTCATGGCCTCCGTCGGGATGCGCACCCTCACGGTCGGGGAGCAACCCCAGGGTTACGCCCCGGGTGACGCCTACCACCACGTACTCATGACCATCCTCGTCGCCGCCCGCGCCCACGGCCTCCAGGCGATCGACGGGCCCTTCCTCAAGGTGCGGGACGTGGAGGGGTTCCGCCGTGCGGCCGCCCGCACCGCAGCACTCGGCTTCGACGGCAAGTGGGTGTTGCACCCGGCCCAGGTCGACGCGGGCAACGAGGTGTTCAGCCCCCGCCAGGAGGAGTTCGACCAGGCCGAGGCCATCCTCGCCGCCTACGCGCGGTCGACGTCCGTCGAGGGAGGTGCTCGCGGTGCGGTGATGTTCGGCGACGAGATGCTCGACGAGGCCAGTCGTAAGATGGCGCTGGTCGTGTCCGCGCGGGGTCGTGCGGGCGGGATGACCGTGACGGATCAGGCCGACGTAGGAACGGACCCGGAAGGACGGACATCATGAGCTCTCCCGTGAATCCGGCAGGCGGTAGGACCCGGGCTGGTCAGACCCCGGGCCTGCCCACGCCGCCGACCGGTTGGGTGGTCGGGTCGTACCCCACCTACGCGCAGGCCCAGGCCGCGGTCGATCATCTCGCGGACGAGGAGTTCCCCGTCCACGAGGTCACGATCGTGGGAGTGGACCTGATGCAGGTCGAGCGGGTGACCGGCCGGCTCACATGGCCCAAGGTCCTGCTCGGTGGCCTGGCCACCGGCGCCTGGCTCGGGCTGTTCATCGGCCTGTTGCTCGGCATCTTCACGCAGCCCATGTGGGGAGTCGTCCTGACGGGCCTGGTGGGCGGGTCGGTGTTCGGGGTCGTCTCGGCCTCGCTGTCCTACGCGGCCACCCGCGGCAAGCGTGACTTCGCGTCCACCTCGCAGCTCGTCGCGGGACGGTACGACGTCCTGTGCGAGCCCGCCAACGCGGAACGGGTGCGCGACGAGCTCGCCCGCCTCGGGCTGAAGTAGTGCTGCCCGGCGGTCCGACGAGCTCCTCGGACGTGCTCTCCGCGGTGCGGGCGCATCTGATCGAGCACCACGGCCCGGAGCCCCAGGAGGCGTCGGTGACATTCCTCGGCGCGTCACCGATCAGGATCCTGCGGTTCGTGGACATCGAGTCCGGCGTGGTGCGGTATGTCTCGCTGGGGTGCTCAGCCGAACCGATGGGGGACCCCTCGGCCCTCGTTCCCGACCCCACCGCGCCGCGGGCGGAGCTGAGTCTGATCCTGCGTGGCGGGGTGGACGGTCTGGTCCGCGCGCTGGCGGTGCTCGCGGCCGCACCCGCGGTGGAGGGCCTCGTCCTGTCGGAGGGAGCACTGATCGACCTGGGCGAGCCGCTCTGGCCGGGCGCGTCGTTCACGGGGGTCGTCCTGCGGGCTCCGGAGATCCCGGACGTGCCGTTGCCCGGTGACGCCGCGCCGGTCACCGTGTTCCGGGCCGTTCCGGTCACCCACACGGAGGCGGCGTGGGTACGGATGAAGGGCGCGGCGGAACTGGAGGAGGCGTGGGCGGAGGCCGGCATCGATGTCACCGATCCCGGGCGCTCGGCGGTCAACCCCGGGCTGAACCGCTGATCACAACCAGCGGTTCCGGCGAAACAGCAGGAAGAGCCCGGCGCACATCGCCACCATGATCCCCAGCACCACGAAGTACCCGTATCGCGCCTCGAGCTCCGGCATGTGGCGGAAATTCATGCCGTAGACGCCCGCGATCATCGTCGGTACGGCCGCGATGGCGACCCAGGCGGAGATCTTGCGCATGTCGGTGTTCTGTTGGACCCCGACTATCGCCGCCGCCGCGCTGACGAGCGAGGTGCTCTGCTCGTCCAGGGTCGCGACCACCGCTGCCGCCTGTGCGTGGTGGTCCTGGACGTCGCGGAAGTAGTGGCGGGCCTCGGCAGGGACGAGGTCGAGATGATCGACCGACAGGCGTCGCAGGGGCGTGGTCAACGGCCCGATGACGTGTTTGAGTTCGAGTAGCTCCCGCTTGAGGACGTAGATCTGTTCGATGTCCACCCGGGTGCGCGGTGTGAAGAGCGCCGACTCGAGTTCGTCGATGTCCGCGGCCATCCCCTCGGCGGCCTCGATGTAGCTGTCGACGACACGGTCCGCCACGGCGTGCATCACCGCCGCCGGCCCGATCGCGAACCGTTCCGGCGAGTACCCGGGCGCGCCGACGAGGTCGGTGGGGGTGATCTGGTCCCCGTGACGGACGGTCACCACGAAGTCCCGGCCCAGGACCACCATCAGCTCGCCGGTGGACACGATGTCGCTGACCTGCGTGACCGTCTCGTGGGCCAGGTACCGCACGGTCGACATGTTGAGCACGAGAGCGTCGTCGTAGGCCTCCAACTTGGGACGCTGCCGGCCACTGGTCGCGTCCTCGGTGATGAGCTCGTGCAGCCCCAGGTCCCGGGACAGCGCTTCCATCTGGTCGTGCCCCGGGGCGTCGAGGCTGACCCAGACGAAGCCTCGACCGCTGTCGCGCACGCGGCGGATCGCCTCCCGGTGCGGGACCCGGCCGCGTTCACCGACACCGTTGATGTAGACGACGCAGTCCACGGTCGCGTGGTGCGCCGACCCGGCCGGGCCTCGTGGCGTGGCATCTGCTCGGGTTGTCGACGGCCGTCGTGGTGGGATCGCGGGCACCCGGTCCCCTTTCCTCGTCTCGCCTGACAATATCCGCCGTGCGGGCCCTCGGAGTGACGACCGGCTGGCGTGGCTGGGAGACTGTCCCTCGAGGTGATCCGCGCCGACCGGCGCGGCCGGGGTGAGGAAGGGCGTGGTCGGATGCTGCGGACGGGGGATCGGGCGGGGCGGTGCGCGATGGTGCTCGCGGGGGTCGGCGCGATGGCACTGTCCGGCTGCCAGGCGCAGTCCTCGATCGTTCCCGCGCACCGGGACGATCCGGTGGTGGTCGTCGAGACCGCATCCTTCGGCGAGGTCGAGATCGTCGGTCATATCTACGGCAACGCCCTGGTGCGGTCGGGGTCGCGGGTGACCGCCCGCCCGCAGGCCGGGACCCAGGACGAGGTCGTGGAGTCCGTGGTGACCGGGGAGGCGACGTTCACGATCGGGTTCACCGGTGAGTTGCTCCGGACCTTCGACGAGAACTCCACCGAGGTCGAGGCCGATGAGGTGTACACCGCCATGATGGCCGCCCTCCCGGAGGGCGTGACCGCGGCGGATCCTGCGCCCGCCGAGGACGCCCCCGTGTACGCGGTCACCCGGCACACCTCGGAATCGCGAGACCTGCGGACGATGTCCGACCTGGCCGGGAGGTGCGGTGACTTCACCCTCGGCGCACGCGAGGAGGCGCTCGCGGACCGGGAGCTCGCCACATCCGTCGGTACCACCTACGACTGCGGTTTCGGCCGTCGCGTGGCGTTGGGGCCCAACCCCCGCGCGGTGTTCGACGCCCTGCGGGAAGGGGAGATCGGGGTGGGTCTGGTCCAGTCGGCCGACCCCGTCCTCCATCCGGAGGACATCGTCGCGTTGGACGACGACGAGGACGCCGTCCTCGCCCAGCACCTCGTGCCCGTGTTCCGCAAGGGCTCGCTCTCGGAGGATCAGCTCGCCCTGGTGAACCGGATCAGCGGGGAGCTGACCACCGAGGACGTCCGCGAGCTCCTGCTGGGGGTCGAATTCGGTTCCGCGACCCCCGTCGCGTTGGCGAACTACTGGTTGGACGAGCACGGTTACTGACCTCCGCGAGGGGTGGAACACGAGGAAGGGCCCGACCTGGTGGTCGGGCCCTTCCTCCTACGCGGTCACTCGAGGTCCGCGGTCCTCCGATTCGGCGGTTACTCGAACGCCTGGTCCACCAGCGCCTTCTGCTCGACGGCGTGGACCTTGCTCAGACCCGTCGAGGTCGCGGCCATCGGGCGACGCGAGACCCGCTTGAGCGGCGGGAAGTCCTCGATGCGCTCGGGCAGCTCCAGGGCGAGGAAGCTCCACGCTCCCTGGTTCGCCGGCTCCTCCTGAACCCACCGGACCTCGGTGAGGTTCGGGTAGTGGTCCAGCGCCTCGCGCAGCCGGCGGTGCGGCACCGGGTGGATCTGTTCGACCCGGACGATCGCGATGTCGTCGCGGCCCTCCTTCTCCTGGCGGGCGGCGAGCTCGTAGTAGAGCTTCCCGGACACCAGCAGCATGGTCTTGACCTTGCCCGGGTCCTTCGAACCGTCGGCGAACGTCGGGTCGTCGAGAACCGAACGGAACTTGCCGTTGGTGAAGTCCGAGATCGCGCTGACGGCCTTCTTGTTCCGCAGCATCGACTTCGGCGTGAAGACCACCTGCGGCCGCTTGATGCCGTCGGTGGCATGACGACGCATGAGGTGGAAGTAGTTCGCCGGGGTCGACGGCTGCGCGACGGTCATCGAGCCCTCGGCACACAGCTGGAGGAACCGCTCGATGCGGCCGGACGTGTGGTCCGGGCCCATCCCCTCGTGCCCGTGCGGCAGGAGAAGGGTGACGGAGGACTTCTGACCCCACTTGGCCTCACCGGAGGAGATGTACTCGTCGATGATGGTCTGCGCGCCGTTGACGAAGTCACCGAACTGCGCCTCCCACAGCACCAGTGCCTCCGGGTCCCCGACCGAGTAGCCGTACTCGAATCCGACGCCCGCGTACTCGGTGAGTGCGGAGTTCCACACCTCGAAGCGGCCCTCGGCGTCCTCGAGGTTCTGCAGGGGCGAGTAGGGCTCCGACGTGGTCTTGTCGACCACCACGGCGTGGCGTTGCGTGAAGGTTCCGCGTTGCGAGTCCTGACCTGCGAGACGCACGGTCCGGCCCTCCAGGACGAGGGAACCGATCGCCAGCAGCTCGGCGAACGCCCAGTCGATGTTGCCGTTGTAGGCCATCTTCTGGCGCGCCTCGTAGACCGGCTTCACCCGCGAGTGGATGTGGAAGTCCGCGGGCAGGTTGCCGAAGGCGTCGCCGATGGCGTGGACGACCGACTCGTCCACCGCCGTCACCAGGCGCTTGGGCAGCGGCTGGTTGGGCAGGATCGACTCGGATGCCTTCACCGGGTGCTTCTCGAGCTCGCGGACCTCGTTGAAGACCCGCTCGAGCTGACCCTGGAAGTCGCGGAGAGCGTTCTCGGCCTCCTTCTCGGTGATGTCGCCGCGACCGACCAGATCCTCGGTGTAGGACTGACGGACGCTCTTCTTGTCGTCGATGACCTCGTACATCCGCGGCTGCGTCATCGACGGGTCGTCGGCCTCGTTGTGACCGCGGCGGCGGTAGCAGACGAGGTCGATCACGACGTCCTTCTTGAACTGCTGGCGGAAGTCCATCGCCAGCCGGGCGACCCGCACGCATGCCTCGGGATCGTCACCGTTCACGTGGAAGATCGGCGAGCCGATCATCTTGGCGACGTCCGTGGAGTACTGGCTGGAGCGCCCGGCCTCGGGCGCCGTGGTGAACCCGATCTGGTTGTTGACGACGATGTGGATCGTGCCGCCGGTGCGGTAACCGTCGATCTGAGAGAGGTTCAGGGTCTCCGCGACCACTCCCTGTCCGGCGAATGCCGCGTCACCGTGCAGCATGAGCGGCACGACCGGGTACTCGGAGCGCCATTCCGGATCCTCGATGAGGTCCTGCTTGGCGCGGACGATTCCCTCCAGGACCGGATCGACGGCCTCGAGGTGCGACGGGTTGGCGGTGAGCGACACCTTGATCTCGTTCTCGCCGAACATCTGGTACTGGATGCCCTCGGCCCCGAGGTGGTACTTGACGTCACCCGACCCGTGCGCGGCGGAGGGGTCCATGTTGCCCTCGAACTCGGTGAAGATCTGCCGGTAGGGCTTGCCCACGATGTTGGCGAGCACGTTGAGCCGCCCGCGGTGGGGCATGCCGATCACGACCTCGTCGAGGCCGAACTCGGCGGCCTCGTCGATCACCGCGTCCATCATCGGGATGACGGACTCGGCGCCCTCGAGGGAGAAGCGCTTCTGGCCGACATACTTGGTCTGCAGGAACGTCTCGAAGGCCTCCGCGGCGTTCACCTTGGACAGGATGTACTTCTGCTCGGCGACGGTCGGCTTGTCGTCGACCCCCTCGAGGCGCTCCTGGATCCACTGGCGCTGCTCGTTCTCGAGGATGTGGGTGTACTCGATACCGATCTTGCGGCAGTAGGCCGCACGCAACGCGGACAGTACGTCCCGCAACCGCATCTTGTCCTTGCCGACGAACCCGCCGACGGAGAACTTGCGGTCGAGGTCCCACAGGGTGAGCTCGTGGGAGTTGACGTCGAGGTCCGGGTGGAACGTGCGACGCCGCTTGGCGTGCTTCCCGTCGAGCGGGTCGATGTCGGCCATGAGGTGGCCGCGGTCGCGGTAGGCGGCGATCAGCTCGAGGACGCGTGCGTCCTTGTCCACCCGCGGGTCGGTGATGTCCTGACGCCACCGGACCGGCTCGTAGGGGATGCCGAGTACGTCGAAGATCTCGTCATAGAACTCGTCCGCGATCAGCAGGCGGTGGATCTCACGCAGGAACTCGCCGGATTCGGCGCCCTGGATGATCCGGTGATCATACGTGGAGGTGAGAGTGGTGATCTTGCCGATGGCGTTGTTGGCCAACTGCTCGTCACTCGCGCCCTGGAACTCGGCGGGGTACTCCATCGCGCCCACGCCGAGAATGGCGCCCTGGCCCACGGTGAGGCGCGGGACCGAGTGCACCGTGCCGATTCCGCCGGGGTTCGTCAGCGAGATCGTGACGCCGGAGAAGTCGTCCATCGTCAGCTTGCCCTCGCGGGCGCGGGCGACGATGTCCTCATAGGCGTCGAGGAATCCGCGGAAGTCGAGCTTCTCGCAGTTGCGGATCGCGGCCACGACCAAGGACCGGCCGGCCTTGGTCTTCATGTCGATCGCCAGACCGAGGTTGATCCCGTTCGGGGTGACGACGTTCGGCTTGCCGTCGACCTCCTCGTAGTGGTTGTTCAGGTTCGGGTAGGCCTTGACGGCCTGGACCATGGCGTACCCGATGAGGTGGGTGAAGGAGATCTTCCCGCCGTGGGTGCGCTTGAGGTGGTTGTTGATGACCACCCGGTTGTCGACCATCAGTTTCGCCGGGACCGCGCGGACCGAGGTCGCGGTGGGGAGGGACAGCGACGCGTTCATGTTCTTGACGATCGCGTTGGCCGCGCCCCGGATGACCTTGCTCTCCTGCTCCGCGGGGGGCTCGTACTCGGGGCGTGACGGCTTCTTCGTCGCCGCGGTGTCGGACTTCTTCCGCGCCTCCGACTTGTGCTCCGGGGCGGGCACCCCCTCCCCGCGGGCCTTGCGCTTGGGCGAGGCGTCGGCAGCGGGCTTCGCCGCGATGTCCTTAACGGACGCCTCGGGGGTGGAATCGTCGACGGTGATCTCGGACGGCTTCTTGTCTGATGTGACCGATTCCCCACTGCTCCCACCTCCCGATCGGGGCCGACTGCTCTTGCCGGATTTCCCGCCCGAGCTGCCGGGGGAGGTGCCGTTGGTCGAGTCACCACCGGAGGAGGAGGCGGCCTCCGGGTTGGCGTCGAAGAACTCGTGCCAGGACTTGTCCACGGAGGACGGGTCCTTGGCGAACCGCTCGTACATCTCGTCTACGAGCCACTGGTTCTGTCCGAACTGTGAGACGTTGTTGCTCACGATCTCTTGGTGCCTCTCTGGTTCTGTGGTGGGTTTCACACGTCAATGGATCCAGGCTAGACCTTCTGCCCGAGCCGGGCTCTCCGATCTCACCTGACAGGGGGATGCCCCCGGCCCGTCACGGCAGGGTCACGTGGCGGGCCACGAGTCCGGTGGCGTGCCGAACGCGGCATCAGCGGTCTCCACGACCGTCCGCCCCAGCTTCCGGTTGCCCCATCCACCCACGGCGGCGCCGAGCCCCGCGGGTGCCAGTTTGCCCACGGCGAGCCCTGCCCGCTTCACGGCGAACTTCCTGACGAAGCGGGTCATCATCCGACGGTTGATCTCCTTCAGCCCGGGTACCCGGAGTGCACGGCCGGCCAACGAGCCGCCCGTGGCCGCCCCTCCCGACGAGCTGACCGCGTTGGCCAGGATGGCGGTGCCGGACGCTCCCAACATGACTGTCATGACCAGCAGTTCCTCGTGCTCGTCGTGGCGGACGTCCACGCCGTGGACCTCGGCCACAGCGAGCGTGTAGAACGCGGCGGCCTCGAGGAACACCAGCGACTCCGCGCCGATCGCGCCGAAGGCGACGATGGTTCCGAGACCCGGCACCGCGGCCGTGGCGCCCACGGCCGCACCGGACGCGGTGACGGTGTTCAGGAACCGCGCGTCGAGACGCTCGCGGATCCGGGCCGGGCTCTCGTCGGGGTGATGGGCCCGGAGTGTGCGTACGTAGGCACGGGCGGCACCGGTCTGGCTCCGGATCGCCCGGCGCAGGGCGGCAGTGATCACCCCCGCGGCCGGGCCGGAGACGTCGGATTCAGCGGGCACTCGATCGGGCACTGGGCACTCCTGGAGGTCAAGGCGGCGCGGGGGGCGGGCCGGGCTCGAACCTCCACCGTACGTAAGGCGCGCGGGGTGGTGGCTCAGGGCAGCACACGCTCGGTGTAGTCGTTGCCAAAGACACGCTCCGGGTCGAGACGGTCACGGACGGAGACGAAGTCGTCGAAGCGGTCCACCATGGCGGACAGGTCCTCCGCGGTGCGGGTGTGCATCTTTCCCCAGTGCGGTCGCCCGCCGGCGGCGAGGAAGATCCCTTCCGCGAGACGGAACAGTTCGGTGTGATCCATCAGGTGGTACTGGTGCACGGCGATGTAGCAGACCTCGCGCCCGTACGCCGTGGACATCCACACGTCGTCGGCGGCGGCGAACCGCACCTCCACGGGGAACGGGGTGACGATGCCGGAGCGGTCGATGGTGTCGCGGAGGTCGCGCAACACCCCGGCCGCCGCCGCGACGGGCACGGCGTACTCCATCTCCCGGAAGCGGACCCGCCGCGGGGAGGCGAAGACCCGGTAGCTCCGGTCGGTGAAGTCCCGTGCGGACAGAGCCCGTGAGGCGACCCGGTTGAGCCGGGGGGTCAGCGCCGGACGTCGGGTCGCGGCTCGGCACACCACGTCGAAGACCTCGTTGGAGAGGAGTTCGTCGCCGATCAGACCCCGGATGCGTCCCACCGGGTGCAGCTCGGCGTCCCCGGGCAACCGGGTGTTGCGTTTGACGTTGATCGCGTCGGTGTGGGGGAACCAGAAGAACTCGGCGTGGTCGGCGGAACGTGCGAAACCCTCCAGGTCCGCCAGTGCGGCGGTCAGGGTCCACGGACGCTCCTCGGCCTGCAGTGCGAAGGCCGGGACGCATCGGATCGTCATCTTGGTGATGATCCCCAGTGCGCCGATCCCGAGGCGGGCCGCCTCGAACACCTCGGGGTCGGACTCGCGGGAACAGGTGAGGACGGCGCCGTCGGCGGTGACGAGCTGGAGGCCGACGACCGTGGCGGGTAGGCCCGGTGCCGCACATCCGGTGCCGTGGGTCCCGGTCGACACCGCCCCGGCGAGGGACTGTTCGGCGAAGTCCCCGAGGTTCGGCTGTGCCAGACCGAGCTCCCACAGCAGCGGTCCCAGTCGGTGCAGCCGGGTACCCGCCCAGACGGTCACGTCCGCGCCGTCGACGCGACCGTCAGCGCCGCGGGTCGGCACGATCGATTCCACGCCGGCCAGGTCGTCCAGGGACACGAGCACGCCGTCCGTCGCGGCCGCCGGCGTGAAGGAATGGCCCGCGCCGACACACTTGACCCTGGTTCCGCGCTCGGCCGCCCGCGTGACCACGTCGCTCACCTCGGCAACGGTCGTCGGGAGCGACCGGCCCGAGGGAGAGGCCAGGACATTGCCGGCCCAGTTCTGCCAGGGGGCCACCGAGGTCGTCATGGCAGGAGAGGGTACCCGCGCGAGGCGGGGCGGGAGGCGGTCCTGGACCATCGACCCGGAGTGGGGGCGGACGCCCGGCACGCCGGGGGAGCGGGTGCGGTGAACGGTGTGCACGTCCACCTCGTCGTCGTACCATGGACGGGTGACCAGACGACTTCCTGCCGATCAGCGCCGGGCGCAGCTCCTCGAGGCCGCCCTCGAGATCGCCGAACACGACGGACTGGGTGCGGTGACCGTCCGCGGCGTGGCCGAACGGGCGGGCGTGTCGCTGGGGGTCGTCCACTACTGCTACACGGATAAGGAAGAGCTTCTCCGCGAGGTCATCGGCGCCGTCAACTCGGAGGTCCACCAGGCCGCCCGGGCCTTCGTGAGTGTTGACTTCGATTCCGGGATCCGGGGCACCGAGGGCCTGCGGCGACGGCTGTACGAGGCGATCGACCTGATCTGGGCGGTGATCTCCGCATCGCCCGACCGGCAGCTCCTCACCTACGAGATCGTGTCGTACTCGCTGAGGACCCACGGGCTGCCCGAAGTCGGCCTGGCCCGCGACCAGCAGGAATCCAACGAGGCCATCGTGCGTTCGGTGCTCGAGCGCACGGCGCAGTCCGCCGACGTGCAGTGGGCGATGGGCCTCGACGACATGGTGCGCGTCGTCCTGTCGATCATCACCGGCATCAGCCTGCGGTGGCAGATCTACCGGAACGACGACGAGGCCAACGACCTCCTCCACCGGGCGGTCGACCTCGTCGTACGGGACGCGCGACCGGTCGACGGTGCCTAGCAGGGAGGCGGACGGCCTCCCCGTGGTCGTCGACGCGCTCCGGGTCGCGACCGCGGGCCTCGACGCGCCCCTCGCCGCTCTGCACCTGCCGAGTCTGCGGGCGAACGTGGACGACCTACGCCGTCGGGCAGGGGGCACCAGGATCCGGGTGGCGAGCAAGTCAGTGAGATCCCGAGGCGTGCTGCGGGAGGTGCTCGGCGACCGGCTGCGCGGCGACGACTCCGTCCGCGGGATCATGGCCTACTCGCTGGACGAGGCGTTGTGGTTGGTGGAATCGGGGTGCGACGACGTCCTGATGGGGTACCCCACCGTCGACCGCTCGGCCCTGGGACGCCTCGGAGCAGATCCGCAGGCGCCGGACTGCGTGACACTCATGATCGACCATCCGCGCCAGCTGGAGATCGCACGGGAGGCGGGGGCGTCCGGGGCGCGGGTGTGCATCGACGTCGACTGCTCCCTCCGGCTGGGGCCCGTCCACCTGGGCGTGCGCCGCTCCCCGCTACGCGGACCGGACGACGTCGAGCCGCTGGTACGGCGGGCCGTCGCCACCGGCTTCCGCGTGGTGGGCGCGATGTTCTACGAGGCGCAGGTGGCCGGGGTGCCCGATGACGTACCGGGGATCGGCGTCGTCAAACGGCTCTCGATGCGGCGGCTGCGGGATGTGCGACCGGCGGTGGCGTCCACGATCGAGTCGATCACCGGGACACCGCCGGAGATCATCAACTCCGGGGGATCCGGGTCCGTCGCCGAGAGCGCCGGAGCGCCCGCCGTCACCGAGGTCACCGCGGGATCGGGACTGTACGTGCCGGGGCTGTTCGACGCCTATCGGACCTTCACCCCGCGGCCGGCGCTGCTGTTCGCACTGCCCGCCGTGCGGACGCCGGCCCGTGGTCTCACCACGTTCCTGTACGGGGGATACGTCGCGTCCGGCGTCCCGGGGCGCGACCGGCTCCCGGTGCCCGCCGCCCCGGCGGGGTTGCGATACCTCGGTCGGGAGGGGGCCGGAGAGGTCCAGACGCCCGTGCGGGGGCAGGTGGCCATCGGCGAGAGCGCATGGTGGCGTCACGCGAAGGCGGGGGAACTGTGCGAGCGGTTCGACACTCTCCACGTGGTGGACGAGACTGCTGACGGGCCCGTCGTGGTGGATCGCTGGCCCACCTACCGTGGTGAAGGGAAGTGTTTCGGATGACCGACGCCCAGCAGATGTCCGGGCAGGCGCGGGAGCGGATGCATGCCGAGGCCGTCGCGATCACGGCGAACCTCGTGTCGATCGACTCGACCAACACCGGTGACCCCGCGACGATCGGCGACGGCGAGACGAGGGTGTGCCGCCGGATCGCCGAGTACCTCGACGAGGTCGGCATCTCCAGCGAACTCGTGGAGTCTGTTCCCGGACGAGGGAGCCTGTTCGCCCGGGTCGAGGGAGCCGACCCGGACGCGGGCGGACTGGTCGTGCACGGACACGTCGACGTCGTCCCCGCGGTCGCCGAGGACTGGACCGTCCCGCCGTTCGCCGGTGAGATCCGCGACGGCTGGCTCTACGGACGAGGCACCGTCGACATGAAGAACATGATCGGCATGATGCTCGCGGTGGTCCGCCACTACCGCCGGGAGGGGATCGTGCCCCGGCGGCCGCTGCTGCTCGCGTTCTTCGCGGATGAGGAGGCCGCGGGGATCATGGGTGCCAAGTGGGTGGTCCGGGAGCGGCCCGAGATCTTCGACGGCATGACCCAGGCGCTCAGCGAGGTCGGGGGCTGGTCGGTACCGGTCGACGGCCGCCGCCTCTACCCGATCGCCGTCGCCGAGAAGGGCGTCGCCTGGGCCACGGTGACCGCACACGGGACCGCCGCACACGCGTCCCGCCCGACCGGGGACAACGCCGTCGCCGCGATCGCCGGGGCGGTTCATCGCGTGGCCGATCTCGACTTTCCGGTGCAGCCGACCGAGGCAAACACCGCGCTGGCCGCGGCGGTCGGTCGGCTGGCCGGAGGAAGCGGCGAGGTCGCCGAACTGCCGGATCGGCTCGAGGTCCTCGGGCACTTCGGGCCCCTCGTCTCCGCCTCGCTGTCCCACACCGCCTCACCGACGGTCCTGTCCGCCGGGTACAAGACCAACGTCATCCCCACCGAGGCACGCGCGGAGATCGACTGCAGAGTACTCCCCGGAGGTGAGGACACGTTCCGTGCCGAGATCGAGCAGGAGCTCGGCCCCGACGTGACGGTCGAGTGGATCTGGGAACCACCGATCGCCGCACCGGCCGACGCCCCGTTCGTGGAGGTGATCCGCGAGGCCGTCAGGCAATCCGACCCCGATGCCATGGTCGTGCCGTACCTGTTGCCCGCCAGCACGGACAACAAGCATCTGGCCCCGCTCGGGATCGACGGCTACGGGTTCGTCCCACTGCGCGTGCCCGACGAGTTCGACGTCTTCGGCCATTTCCACGCCGTGGACGAGCGGGTACCGGTGGACGCACTGCATTTCGGTGCCGACGTGCTCGCCCGAGTGCTCCGATCCGCGTGAGGGGCGCGCTCACCGGACATCCGACGCCGTCTGCGCGGACCCGCCTGCCCGCGGACGTCTGGGTCCTCGTCGCGGCCGCGTTCGCCGTGGCGATCGGCTACGGTCTGGTCGCCCCGGTGCTGCCGCAGTTCGCCCGCAGCTTCGACGTGTCGGTCACGGCGGCGTCGGTCATCGTCAGCGCATTCGCGTTCTTCAGGTTGGTGTTCGCGCCGGCCGGTGGGTTCCTCGTCGACAAACTCGGCGAGCGGTGGGTCTACATGTCCGGTCTCCTCATCGTGGTGGTCTCCACGTTGGCGACCGGGCTGGCGCAGAACTACTGGCAGCTCCTGGTCTTCCGCGGTCTCGGCGGTCTCGGGTCGACGATGTTCACGATCTCCGCGATGGCCCTGCTCACCAGATTGTCCCCGCCCGGCGCCCGGGGACGGATCGCCGGCCTGTACGCGACCGCGTTCCTCATCGGCAATATCGGCGGTCCGGTTCTGGGCGGATTGTTGGCGGGCTTCGGCATGCGCATCCCGTTCTTCGTCTACGCCGGCACGCTGCTGGTGGCGACCGGCGTGGTGGCGGTCTTCCTCCGCGGGGGCCGACGGCCCTCACCCGACGACGGGTCCCCCGAGCAGGAACCCCTCCCGGTCGCCGAGGCGCTACGGCACAGCGGGTACCGTGCCGCGCTGATCTCCAGCTTCGTCAACGGGTGGACCTCGTTCGGTGTGCGGGTCGCCATCGTCCCGCTGTTCGCCGCGGCCAACTTCGATGCCGGCGCCGGTATCGCCGGCACCGCGCTGGCGTCGTTCGCGGTGGGGACCGCCTCGGTGGTCTCCGCGGCCGGGTGGTTGTCCGACAGGTACGGGCGACGTCCGATGGTGATCCTTGGTCTGGTGATCTCCGGTGTCACCACCCTCGTCCTGGGCTGGTGTGACACCGTGCCGTTGCTCGTGGCGGCCTCGGTCATCGCCGGGATGGGCGCCGGGATCCTCAACCCGTCGCAACAGGCCGCTGTCGCGGACGTGATCGGCGCGGACCGGGCAGGCGGCAAGGTCCTCGCCACCTTCCAGATGGCCAGCGACTCCGGAGCGATCCTGGGACCGGTCGTGGTGGGGCTGGTGGTGGACCTGCTGGGCTACAAGGCGGGGTTCGCGGTGTCCGGTGTGCTCCTATTGGGGGCCGCGATCCCGTGGATCATCGCCGAGGAGACCCGTGAGGCCACGAACCCGGTGACCACGGGGGAGTGACCTGCGGCAGCCGTGTCGCTCAACAGCCCCCGGACGCCGTAGAATGTAAAACCTCATGGAGAACAACGACGAGGACCGTACCGCCACCGCCGGCGACGAGGTCGACACCGACGCCAGCAATCCCGAACCAGCCTCCGCCGCGGACAACGGCGCCGCGAACAATGGCGCCGCGGACAACGGCGCTGCGGACACGGCCGCGCCCGCGCGCACCGGCGCCGCCGCCCCTGCAGCCGGCGGTGAGGACGAGCCCGAGGTGACGTTCGCCGACATGGGGCTGGCCCCCGCGGTCGCGCAGGCGGTCAGGGACGTGGGTTACGAAGTCCCCTCCGCCATCCAGGCCGCGACGATCCCGCTGGTCCTCGAGGGGCGTGACGTGGTCGGCCTGGCACAGACCGGCACCGGTAAGACCGCCGCGTTCGCGCTGCCCATCCTGTCGCTGATCGACCCGGCGGTGAAGAGCCCCCAGGCCCTCATCCTGGCGCCGACCCGAGAGCTCGCCCTCCAGGTCGCCGAGGCCTGTGTCACGTACTCGGCGAACATGCCGCAGGTGAACGTCTTGCCCATCTACGGCGGGCAGGCCTACGGCATCCAGCTCTCGGGGCTGCGGCGCGGTGCGCAGATCATCGTCGGCACCCCGGGGCGTGTGATCGACCACCTGAAGAAGGGCACGTTGGACCTGTCGGGTCTGCGGCACCTCGTCCTGGACGAGGCCGACGAGATGCTCGCGATGGGGTTCCAGGAGGACGTCGAGCGGATCCTGTCGGACACCCCGGAGACGACCCAGGTGGCCCTGTTCTCGGCGACCATGCCCGCCGCCATCCGGCGGATCTCGCAGAAGTACCTCACCAATCCGACCGAGGTGAAGGTGGCGTCGAAGACGTCGACCGCGCCGAACATCACGCAGCGCTACGTCCTGGTCAACCACCGGGACAAGCTCGACGCTCTGACGAGGATCTTCGAGGTCGAGGACTTCGACGCGATGATCCTGTTCGTCCGGACGAAGTCCGCCACCGAGGAGCTGGCAGAGCGACTCCGTGCACGGGGGTTCTCCGCCGCGCCCATCAACGGCGACATCCCGCAGAACCTGCGTGAGCGCACGATCGAGGCGCTGAAGGACGGTCGCACGGACATCCTCGTCGCCACCGACGTGGCCGCCCGGGGTCTCGACGTCCCCCGGATCAGCCATGTCGTCAACTACGACATCCCGCACGACACCGAGTCCTACATCCACCGGATCGGCCGGACCGGTCGCGCCGGTAGGAGCGGTGAGGCGCTGCTCTTCGTCACCCCGCGCGAGCGCCGGCTCCTCTCCCAGATCGAGCGGGCCACCCGCCAACCGTTGACCGAGATCCAGCTCCCGAGCGTGGACGACGTCAACGAGATGCGGATGGCCAAGTTCGCACAGTCGATCACCGAGAGCCTCGAGGACCCGAGCATCGCGCTCTTCCGCCGACTGGTGGAGGAGTACGCCTCCGAGCACTCGGTCTCGATGTCCGACATCGCCGCCGCTCTGGCGACCCAGTCGCGGAACTCGGACGACTTCCTCATGCGGGAGCCCGAGCGCCCGCCGCGCCGGGACGACCGTCGCGAGCGGCCGGCACGCGACTTCTCGGACGGGCCGCGTCCGTCGCGGTCGGGGAAGAACATGGGGCAGTACCGGATCGCCGTGGGTAAGCGGAACAACGTCAAGCCCGGCTCGATCATGGGCGCCCTGGCCAACGAGGCCGGGCTCCGGGGCGGTGACATCGGACGCATCTCGATCCGGTTCGACCACTCGATCGTCGAGCTGCCGGCGGATCTCCCCGCGGACCAGCTCAACTCGATGAAGGGAATCCGGGTCGGGGGTTCCGAGATCGACATCCGCCCCGACTCCGGCGCTCCGACGGGTCGTCCGTCGTCGTTCCGGGACGACAGGGGCGGCAAGCCGCGTGGCGGCGGACCCCGTCGCGATGACCGTGGCGACCGAGGTGACCGTGGTGACCGGCGCGGCGGCCGTGACGAGAAGCGCGACGACCGTGGGGGCTTCCGCCGCGGTGACGACGACCGCCGCGGTGGCGGGTTCCGCGGGCGTTCCGGCGGGGGCCCGGACCGCCACTGACGCCGGGCCCTACGGGCCGGTCGGGCACCGCCGGACCGCACCGGCGAGAGCGTCATGGTCGGCCCTCGTCACCGGCAGGCCGTAGGCGACGGCCGCGGTGAGGTACCGGGAGGCGTAGAAGCAGTGTCGACCGGGATCCGGGGGTAGCCAGTCCGCCGGGGTCGAGTCGCTCTTGCCGGTGTTGACCGACGCTGTGACGGCGAGCAGGTTCCGGTCGATGTCGTTGGCGAACGCGGCACGGCGCCCGGCCGGCCACGACCACGCCCCCAGGTCCCACGCCGCCGAGAGCGGGTAGACGTGGTCGACGTGGATGCCGCGCACCCCCGTGGTGCCCGCGTCGACGAGCCTGCCGGTGTACGGATCGGTCAGGACTCCGCCAGACACCTCGCACCGTGCCCCGGGTGTCCTGGTGCCGCCGACGAGGTCGCGGGCCAGGACATCGTGACGGGTGGAGCACCCGTTTCCGGCACCCGGCGCCCCGGTCGTGTCACTCCAGGCCGGGCCGAACACGCACCCTGACGCGCCCGAGCAGTCCCGCTCGTACCCGGGAGCGGGGTTCCGCGACTCCACCACCTCGACCGCGTCGAGCAGTGCCTCCACCGCGTCCCGCGGTGGGCTGCCCGGGACGGAGCGGGGCGGTTGGCCGGACCACCACACGGCGGCCAGCACGCCGAGCACGACGAGGGCCAGGGCGAGCGCCCGGGGTGCGGGCGGCGGCACGACTCGGCCAGCAAGGTGCCTCCGGGTACGGGGATCATGGCCCACGCATCGAGTCTGACGCGGGGGGTCGCCGGCTCCCGCCCGCCGAGGGGGGCGGCAGGGCGGGACTGTGGACAGGTGGGCGCCTGTGGACGGCGGCCTCGCCCGTACCTCTCAGGGGAGCACGCCGGCCCGCTGTCGGACCCACGTGCTTACATGTGCACGTGACCCCGACCGCCGCACCCCGACTACACGCCGTGTGGCAGTCCGGGGTCGTCGGCTTGTGGTGCGAGACGGGATTGCGTAGGCCGGTATCGATCGCCCCCGCCGCCGAGGTCACGGCTGTGGGCCGGGCCGGAGCCCCGCCTGAGGTGATCCGGTTCCTGGAGCGCTACTCGCTGACGCACCGGATCGGGGTTCGTGCCCCGGTCGAGGGCCGGGTCCGGACCGCGACGGTGCCGGGGATCCGGGTCTCGGTCGGCGCGGCAGTGGATCTGTGCGGGATGGTCGACGCCACCGACCACTGGGTCGGATCCGGGCTGCGGGCCCTCGCGGCGCTCTCGTCGGGCGTGGCCGCCTTCGTGCGTGCGGGGCACGTCGTCCCCGTCCTCGGCCGTTCGGAGGGCGCATGGGACGCGTCATGGACTCTCGCCGCCTCACCCGTGGTGTCGGCGTGGGCAGCGGAGAGCCTGTCCCGGTGCCACGGGCTGGTGGCGAACCGCGAGGACCTCGACCGACTACTCGCCGCCCTGGCGGACCAGCACGCGCGGATGGCCCTGGCGCCCCTGGCGGGCGATCGCCGGAGCGACCTGGGCACGGCCTTGATCACGGGCGGGGGCGTGACGTCCGGGGGCCAGGCGTTGGCGGAAGCGATCGGCGAGTTCGGACGGGCGGCGGCGGCGCGGGACGTCGAGGTGGTGTTCCGGATCGTCGAGCCGACCGGCGGTGACGACGAGGGCCCGGGCGATTCCGACGGCGGGGCCGGGCACGCCGCGCCCGGGGAGATCCTGTGGCGGCTGGAGACGCTGGTGCGCACGGGCAACGATTCCCTTCGGCCCTTCACCGAGCTGCCCGATACGTCGGCCGTGGGTGACGCGGTGCGCGACGTCGTCGACCGGGCGGTCCGGTCGTGGCCACCGCTGGGGCGTGCCACCCACACCGCCGGCAGTCCGGACCTGATGATGCCCACCGACCTGGTGGTGCAGTTGGTCGACGAGGGGGTGGAGGCACTACGGGGGAGAGGTGTCGAGATCCTCCTGCCGCGAGCCTGGACCAGGGTGCGGACCGCCGTCCGGGTCTCGGTCACGGAGCCGGGCACCGAGAACGTCGACTCGGGTCGCCGGCTCGGGCTCGATCAGCTGGCGGACGTGAACTGGGAGATGGTCGTCGACGACGTCCCCCTCGACCCCGCCGAGGCCCAGATGCTCCTCGACGCCGCGTCCGATCTGGTCAAGCTCCGCGGCCAATGGGTCCGGGCGGACCCCGGTGCACTGCGTCGGGCGGCCCGCTTCCTCGCCGCGCGGCGCGGGGGGCGGGTCACGGCACCCGCACTGGTCGCCGCCCTGATGTCCGAGGAAGGCGAGGGCGTCGAGGTGGAGGCGCCCACGACCATCGACTGGATCCCCTCGTCGTCGTCGATCCCGGTCGACCTCCCACCCTGGTTCCGCGCCACGCTCCGTCCGTACCAACTGGAGGGGGTGCGGTGGTTGACCGCGCTGTCCAGCGCCGATGTCGGCGCCGTGCTGGCCGATGACATGGGGCTCGGAAAGACCATGCAGGTGCTCGCGCTCACCGCGTCCGAGCACGCGGCGGGCCGGACCGGCCCCACTCTCGTCGTGGCGCCGCTCACCCTGGTGGCCACCTGGGCCCGGGAGTCGGCGACGTTCGCCCCGGAGCTGCGGATCCACGTCCATCACGGACCGGCCCGCGAACGGGGTGACGACGCGGCCACACTACTCGGAGCCGCCGACCTCGTGCTGACCTCCTACGGGACGGCGTCCCGGGACGCGGAACTCCTCGCCCGGGTGGCCTGGCGGCGGCTGGTCGCCGACGAGGCCCAGACCATCAAGAACCCCTCCACCTCGGTCGCGCGCGCCGTCGTCTCGATCCCGGCGGAGCACCGGATCGCGCTGACCGGGACACCGGTGGAGAACCGGTTGGACGAGCTCCGCGCCGTCCTGGACTTCGCCAATCCGGGGATGTTGGGTTCGGCCAGCACCTTCCGTGCCCGGTTCGCGATCCCCATCGAGTCCCACCGCGACGAGGCCGCGGCATCGAGGCTCCGGGCACTCGCCGCACCGTTCGTGCTGCGCCGCCTCAAATCCGACCCCCGCGTGGTCGCCGATCTCCCGGACAAGCAACACATCAGGGTCGATTCGCCGCTGACCCGTGAGCAGGCGACCCTGTACCGGGCGGTCGTCAAGGACATGATGGAACAGGTCAAGGAGTCCGAGGGGGCCGCCCGCAAGGGCGCCATCCTCTCGGGGCTCACAGCCCTGAAGCAGGTGTGCAACCACCCCGCCCACTACCTCGGGGACGGGTCCGCACTCCTGCGCGGCGGCCGCCACCGTTCGGGCAAACTCGCCGCACTCGACGAGGTCCTCACCGAGATCCTCGACGCGGGGGAGAAGGTGCTGCTGTTCACCCAGTACCGGGCGTTCGGCGATCTGATCCTGCCCCTACTCGAGCGTCGGGCCGCCACCGCCGTGCCATTCCTGCACGGCGGGGTCACCGCGGCCGGACGGGCTCAGATGGTCGAGGAGTTCCAGGCATCGCACGGCCCACCGGTGATGCTCGCGTCGCTACGCGCGGGAGGGACCGGACTGACCCTCACCGAGGCCAACCACGTCGTACACCTGGATCGCTGGTGGAACCCGGCGGTGGAGAACCAGGCCACCGACCGGGTCCACCGCATCGGCCAGACCCGGGTGGTCCAGGTGCGCACGCTCGTCGCACCGGGCACGGTCGAGGACCGTATCGACGAACTCCTCGAAGCCAAGCGGGACCTCGCGGAGTTGACGCTGGGACCGTTGGCAGGCGCGCTGACCGAGCTCGCGGACGCGGACCTGGCGGCACTCGTCGAGTTCACCGACGTGGGGCGGGACGAACCGTGAGCGGCGAAGCGGGCATCCGGGCGAGGTCCCGGGCCGGGCAGTTCGGCGCACACATGTGGAGCAGACGCTGGGCGAGTGACATCGAATCCGGGGTCTCCCGGGGTGACGCCCACATGGCCCGACAGGACGCCCGCAAGGACAAGGTCCTCTCCCTGCACCACTCGGGCCGGTCGGTCCGGATCGACGTCGACGGGAGCAGACCGGAACCCTTCACAGTGGAGTTCACGTTCGCCCCGCTTGACGACACCGACTCCGACGCCCTGCGCACCGCCCTCAGGCGGGAGGAACGGGGCGTGCTCGGCGCCCTGGCCGGGGACTTCTCCGACACCGTCGGGTTCCTCCTCCTGCCCGCGGTGCACGGGGCAACCGCGTTCACCTGCCACTGTCCGGTGCAACCCGGCCCCTGCCGACACGTGCTGGCGGCCGCCTACATCATGGTCGAGTGGTGGGACTCCCGGCCGGAGGTGTTGTTCGAGCTCAGGGGTCTGCGACCCGAGCAACTCGGCGCCGTCCTCCGGGGCGGAGGGGACGACGACGAGGTGTCCTTCGACGTGGAGGAGGCGCTGTGGGGTGGTGAGCCGATCCTGCCGGCGTCGCCGTCACCCGGACCGGCCGGTCTCGAGGACCTGCTGGACGCGCCCGTCACCCGCAGGCTCGCCGCGGCGGCGACCAACGACGCGCTCGAGCAACTCCGGGTGGTGGCGGACCTCGAGGACTTCCTCGACGCGTTCGGCCGGTACCGACCGCGGTGAGGCGGGCCGCCGATGCGTAGCCTGTCGGACCCGCGTCCTACGATGCGGCCATGACCAACCCACGGGACGGCGACGCCATCCGATTCCTCCACTCAGCCGATTGGCAGCTCGGTATGACCCGGCGGTTCCTCGGAGACGAGTCCCAGGCCGTCTTCACGGCGGACAGGCTCGCGGCCGTGGAGGCACTCGGTGGGTTGGCGGAGCGACACGGGGCACAGTTCGTGGTGGTCGCGGGCGACGTGTTCGAGGACAACGCGGTACCCCGGTCGGTGGTACTCCGCGCGGTCGAGGCCCTGTCCGCATTCCCGGTGCCGGTGCTGGTGCTGCCGGGCAATCACGATCCACTGGACGTGTCCTCGGTGTTCCGGTGCAGGGACTTCTCCCCGGCGCTCGAGGGCGGGGCCGTCGTGGTCCTCGACGGTTCGGGCCCGGTCGAGATCGTCCCCGGCGTCGAGGTGGTCGGCGTCCCGTGGACGTCCAAGCGCCCGGACCCCTCGCGGTTACCGGCGCTTCTGGCGTCTCTCGAACCCACTGACTCCGTGCGGGTCCTCGTGGCGCACGGGGGTACCGACGAGATCTACGGCGGGCACTCCCCGTCGGTGGAGGCGATCGCCGTGGCTTCGCTGGAGGAGGCGATCGAGTCCCGCCGCCTGGACTACGTGGCGCTCGGGGACAGGCACTCGGTCACCCGCGTGGGCTCCGGCGGGCGCATCTGGTTCTCGGGGAGTCCGGAGACCACGGACTTCGACGACGTGGAGAAGGACTCCGGCAACGTCCTGCTGGTCGAGCTCGGTGGGAGAGGTCCGTCGGGGGAGAGGCGAGCGTGCGAGGTCACCCCGCTGGCGACGGGCCGGTGGTCCTTCCTGGCGGTGGACGCGGAGATCGATACGGACGGGGACCTCGACTCCCTCGCCGAGCGGATCGAGGCGGTGCAGGACAAGCCGCGCACCGTGCTGAAACTGGGGCTGACCGGCACCGTCGGGGTGGCCCTGCGCGCGCGGATCGATGCGCTCCTGGAGACCTGGGACGCGGTGTTCGCCTCCGCGTACCTGCGCCAGTCACGCACCCACCTCGTGGTCCGCGCGGAGGACTCGGACTTCACGGATCTCGTGGACGGGTACGCGGGTCGAGCGGTCGCGGACCTCGTCGACATGGCGGCCACCGGGGGGGTGGACGCCGAGGATGCCGGGCACGCCCTGAGCTTGCTGTACCGGCTCGTGGACGGGGGAACGCGATGATCCTGCACCGGTTGACGATCGAGGACTTCCGCGGGGTGATGCGCGAAGAGGTCGACCTGCCCCCACGTGGGGTGCTGGTGATCGAGGGCCCCAACGAGTCGGGGAAGACCAGCCTCATGGACGCCCTCGAGATGCTGCTCGAGCACAAGGCCTCGTCCGGGCGTGCCGAGATCAAGGCCGCCAGCCCTGTCGGCAGGGACGTCCCCGTGGTGGTGGAGGCCGAGTTCTCCGTCGACGGCGAACGGATGCGCTACCGCAAGGAGTTCGTCCGCGGCAAGCGCACCTCCCTCGAGTTCCCGGGTTCGGCACGCACGGCGATGGCGGGAGACGACGCCCACGACTTCGTCCGCGACCTGTTGGACCGTCAGGTCGACAGGTCACTGTGGCGCGCCCTGCGCATAGCCCAGGACGAACCTCTGGGCCAGGTCGACGCGGCCAAGGGTATGGACTCTCTCCGCCGCGCGTTGGACGCCGCGGCGGGCGGTGAGGACCCGACCGGTGACGACTCGCTGGTCGAGCGCGTCGCGGAGGAACGCAATCGCTATCTCACTGCGCGGCGGGGCGAGCCGACCGGTGACCTGGCGCGGTCGGAGTCCCGGCTCACCGAGGCGCGGGCCGCGCTGTCCGAGGCACGCGCCCGGCACGCGGAACTCGACGCGGCGGTCGCGGACCACGAAGCCCGGTCCGCAGTCCATCGCGCGCGACTCGACTCGCTCGCCACGCTCGAGAAGGAAGTCGGGCGTCTCGAGGCCGCGGGCCGGGCAGTCGCGGACCTCAGAGGGGTCAGCGCATCCGCCGACGCCGAGGTCGACCGGGCGGTGGCCGCGCATGACGCCGCGCTGCGCGAGCAACGAGAGCGTCGGGAACTCATCGACAGGGCGATGACCGAACAGCGGAGGGAGACCGATCTGCGGGCGGCTGCCGCCACCGCGGCCGAGAGGCTGGAACCCGCCCAGCAGCGGGCCCGTCGGGCGCGGGCCGAACTGGAGGCGGCCGAGAAGCGAGTGATCCGGGCCCGCACCCGCCTCGATGCCGCACGCGCGGTCGAGGAGGGCGACCGCAGGCGTGCGGACCTCGAGCACCTGGAACGACTGCTCGGGACCCTGACAGAGGTGGGGGACGAGCTGCGCCGCAAGGAGGCGGAGCTCGCCGCGGTCGACGTCGCCGATGACTCGGTCGACGCCATCCGCCGCGCGGACGAGACGCTGCGGGAGGCCGTCATCCGGTCCGCAGCCAGTGCTCCCCGGGTGGAGATCACCGGGGAGGGCGAGTTCCGGGTCGGAGGGGAGGGCCTCGATGCGTCTGCGGGGTGGACGCACGAGATCGTGGAGGACACCGTCTTCGAGGTCGGGGCGGTCTCGCTGACTGTCGTCCCCGCGGGTGACACGGACTCCGTCCGACGGGACGAGCAGTCCGCTCGCCTCCGGCTGGACCACCTTCTCGCGGAGCTCGGCGTGGAGAACCCCACGGAGGCGGAGGAACGCTCCCGGCGGACGGGCGCGCTGCGTGCCGAGATCGAGGCACTGCGTCGACGGCGATCGGACCTCCTCGGCGGCGAGACGGCGGATGATCTCACCGCGAGGCGGGACGACCTGCGCTCACGGGTCCCGGCCGGGACCGTGCCGTCCGGCCAGGTCGCGGAGGGGCGGGAAGGCGGAGCCGTCGCGGAGGGGGAGGACGATCCGGAGACCGAGTACGCCGCCGCGGAGGAATCGGTCGTCCGCTGCAGGGCGGAGGATCGCGCCGCATCCGCCGAGGCCGAAACACTCCGCACCGAGTACGCGACCCGTATCGCACTGGCAGACGAGGCAGCCGGCCGGCACGGTGAGTGCGGGGAGGCGCTGTCGGCCGCGCGTGACGCCACCCCGGATCTCAGCCTCGACGAGAGGGCGGGGGAGGCGCGCCTCCGCGCAGAGACCGCCCGTGAGAAGGCACGGGAGGCGAAGGCGGAATTGGACGAGGCGCTCGCCGACGCGCCGCCCGGTCTGCTGGACAACGCCCGGGCCTCACTGTCCTCACTGGCCGCCGAGGAACGCGAATCGGCTGCTGCCGTCGCCACGTCGATGGGCCGGGTCAACGCGATCGGCGACCAGGGCCGGCTCGAGGGGGTCGCTTCCGCCGAGCGCGAACTCGAGGCGGCGGAGAGGGAGAACGCAGCGCTGTGGCGCCGAGCCCGTGCGGCGGACCTGCTCCACCGCACACTCGCGGCGCGTCGATCGGAGGCTCTGCTCGCGTACCAGGCCCCGTTCCACAGGGCGGTCGTCGAACTCGGTTCCCTCGTGTACGGGCGTGACTTCGACGTGAGGCTCGGCGAGGATCTGACCATCCTGTCCAGGCGGGTCGGGGATGTGACCGTCGACTACGAATCGCTGTCCGGGGGCGCCAGGGAGCAGTTGGCGGTGATCGTCCGGATCGCCTGTGCGCGACTCGTCGGTGACGACGGCGTCCCCGTTTTCCTCGACGACACCATGGGCTATACGGATCCCTCTCGCCGACTCACCATGGGAGCGGTCATCGCCGCGGCTGCGGCGACGTCACAGGTCATCGTGCTCACGTGCGACCGCGCCCGGTTCGCGGGCATCGGGGGCGCACACACCCACGTCATGCAGAGGTCTGGCGCCGATCGCGAGTGAACGCCGTTGACGGCGGCGGGCGCCCCGGAGCGGTGGTGGAGGAATGCCGAGTGGGTCGTCGTGCTGTAATAGCCCCATGACGGAGACACGCTGGTTGAGCGATGAAGAGCAGCGCATGTGGCGCCGGTACCGCGATGTGAACCAACTGCTGGAACTCGCCATGGAGCGCCAACTCCAGCGGGACGCCTCGATGTCTCAATCCGATTACTCGGTTCTCGTGAGCCTCAGTGAGGCCGACAACCGGGGACTCCGGGCGAGGGAACTCGGCGCCGCGCTCGGCTGGGACCGCAGCCGGGTCTCTCACCAGGTCCGGCGTATGGAGGGGCGCGGCCTGGTGGCCAAGGGAGAATGCGCGGAGGACGGTCGCGGGACCGTCGTCACCCTCACCGAGGCGGGCGCCCAGGCGATCGCGTCAGTGGCCCCCAAGCACGTCGAGAAGGTCCGGGAGCTGTTCATCGACGTGCTCTCCGAGCACGAGGTACTCGCACTCACCGACATCTACGAGCGAATCGTCGACCGCATCGGTGAGGTGGACGGAATCACCCGGCCCACCTGACGCGGAGCGGGAGAGACGAGAAGGGCCCGGGCAATCGCCCGGGCCCTTCTCGTTTTGCTTGTGCCCCCGAAGGGAATCGAACCCCTGACCTTTGGTACCGGAAACCAACGCTCTATCCCCTGAGCTACGAGGGCGGGATACCGACCCTTACGGGCCGGAGGCCGCTCCAGCGGACGCCCCGCACTGGCGGGGATCGCTCGAACAGCGAGACTGATCGTAGCACCGGCGGTCGGGCAGGGCCGCATCGGGCCCGTCGGGGCTCGGACGGGTCGCCCGGACAGACGTCCGATTCCCCCCGCGACGTGCCGACACCTAGGATAGGAAGACGTGACTCCCGCCGATCTCGCCGCCGTCATCCGCGCCGCCCTCATCTCCGTTCTCGCCGACCGCGGGGCCGACACGTCGGTCGTTCCGGAGTCGGTGACGGTGGAGCGGCCGCGCAACCCCGAGCACGGGGACTACGCGACGAACATCGCTCTCCAACTGGCCAAGAAGGTGGGGTCGGCCCCTCGCGAGTTGGCGCAGGATCTCGCGACCGCGCTGGTGGCCGACCCGGGCGTGGCCTCGGCCGAGATCGCCGGACCGGGGTTCCTCAACATCTGTCTCGATTCCGGGGCCCAGGGCTCGCTCGTCGCCACAGTGCTCTCCGCGGGCGAGGAGTACGGCAACGGGGACGCGATGGCCGGCCGCCGGGTGAACCTGGAGTTCGTCTCCGCGAACCCCACCGGGCCCATCCACCTGGGCGGTACACGCTGGGCGGCGGTCGGTGACGCCCTCGGTCGTGTGATCGAGGCCTCCGGCGCAGCGGTCACGCGTGAGTACTACTTCAACGACCACGGGGCGCAGATCGACCGCTTCAGCCGTTCGCTGGCCGCGGCTGCCCGCGGCGAGGCGACCCCCGAGGACGGCTACGCGGGGGCGTACATCCAGGACATCGCGTCGAACGTGGTCGCCGAGCACCCGGACGTGCTGGAGCAGCCGGAGTCCGAGGCCCTCGAGACGTTCCGAGCGGTCGGCGTGGACCTGATGTTCAGCCACATCAAGAACTCGCTGGCCGAGTTCGGAACCGTCTTCGACGTCTACACCCACGAGAACTCGATGTTCACCTCCGGTGCGGTGGACCGCGCGATCGAGACGCTCAAGGGCAACGGGAACCTCTACGAATCCGAGGGAGCCTGGTGGCTCCGGTCCACCGCGTTCGGTGACGACAAGGACCGCGTGGTTCTCAAGTCCGACGGCGACGCCGCCTACATCGCCGGTGACATCGCCTACTTCCTGGACAAGCGCGAACGCGGCTTCGACCTGTGCATCTACATGTTGGGAGCCGACCACCACGGGTACATCGCCCGGCTCAAGGCCGCCGCAGCGGCCCTGGGCGATGACCCGGCGACGATCGAGGTGCTCATCGGTCAGATGGTCAACCTCGTCAGGGACGGCGCCCCGGTCAAGATGAGCAAGCGGGCGGGAACCGTCATCACGCTCGACGACCTCGTCGACGCCATCGGCGTCGATGCCGCGCGGTACGCGCTGATCCGGTCCTCGGTCGACCAGACGATGGACATCGACCTGGCGCTGTGGACGTCGGCGACGAACGACAACCCCGTCTTCTACGTGCAGTACGCGCACGCCCGTCTCTGCTCCCTGGCGCGCAACGCCGCCGATCTGGGGGTCACCCCCGAGGGCGCGGACCTGGCGCTGCTCACCGAGGACCGGGAGGGCGCGCTCATCCGCACCATCGGTGAATTCCCCCGGGTCGTCGCCAGCGCCGCGGACCTGCGCGAGCCCCACCGTATCGCGCGCTACCTCGAGGAGTTGGCCGCCGCGTATCACCGCTTCTACGACACCTGTCGTGTGCTGCCGATGGGGGACGAGGAGCCGGGCCCGCTGCACGCCGCCCGGTTCGCGTTGAGTACGGCCACCCGGCAGACCCTCGCGAACGGCCTCCGCCTGATCGGCGTCAGCGCACCGGAGAAGATGTGAGCGCCCACCCCGCCGGGGCCCGGCACGAGGTCCCGCACGCGCCGGGGATCGGTGAGCGGCCCGCCGACGCGAACGACGTCATGGCACTGGCGCCCTCCGTGTGGCCACGCGGTGCCGACCGGCGCGACGACGGAGTGGTGGAGTTCGCGGGTGTCACCGCGAGCGAGCTCGCCGCGGAGTTCGGTACGCCACTGCTCGTGATCGACGAGGACGATTTCCGCTCCCGGTGCCGCGAGATGGCGGAAGCGTTCGGCGGGGCGGACCGCGTGCACTACGCATCCAAGGCGTTCCTGACCACGGAGACTGCTCGCTGGGTCGCCGAGGAGGGGCTGGGGCTGGACGTCGCCTCGGGCGGCGAGCTCGCGATCGCGCTGAGGGCCGGGTTCCCGCCCGAACGGATCACCGTCCACGGAAACAACAAGTCAGCGGACGAGCTGCGCCTGGCCGTCCGCAGTGGCGTCGCCCACGTCGTGATCGACGCGATGTCGGAGATCGAGATGCTCGACCGGATCGCCGGTGAGGAGGGCGTCGTCCAGGACGTGTTCATCCGGGTCACGGTCGGCGTCGAGGCCCACACCCACGAATTCATCGCGACCGCCCACGAGGACCAGAAGTTCGGCTTCTCGCTCGCGGGCGGTGCGGCGATGCAGGCCGTCCGCGCGGTGTTCGACGCGCCGAACATCCGGCTGACCGGGCTGCACAGTCACATCGGGTCCCAGATCTTCGATATCGACGGGTTCGAACTCGCGGCGCGACGGGTGATCGGACTGCTGCGCGAGATCGTCGACGAGTTCGGCGCCGAGCGGACAGCTCAGCTCGACCACCTCGATCTCGGCGGCGGTCTCGGCATCAGCTACGTCTCGTCGGACGATCCGCCGCCGGTGGCCCAGTTGGCGGCGTCCCTGCGGGAGATCGTCGAGGGTTTCGCCCGGGATGCCGGCCTCGTCCCTCCGACGCTGGTCGTCGAGCCCGGTCGTGCCATCGCCGGCCCGGGCACGGTCACGCTGTACGAGGTGGGCGTGGTCAAGGACGTCGAGCTCGCGGGCGGGGAGAACCGGCGCTACATCAGTGTCGACGGCGGGATGAGTGACAACATCCGCACGGCCCTGTACGACGCCGTCTACGACGCCCGGCTGGTGGGACGCTCGTCAGACGCCGAGCCAGTGGTGTCCAGGCTGGTCGGCAAACACTGCGAAAGCGGCGACGTGGTGGTGCGCGACCTGTGGATGCCGGAGGACGTGGGTGGCGGTGACCTGGTGGCCGTCGCGGCCACGGGCGCATACTGCTACTCCATGTCGAGCCGATACAACATGATCGGGCGACCCGCCGTGGTGGCGGTGCGCGACGGGCGGGCACGATTGGTGCTGCGCCGTGAGACCCTGGACGATCTGACGAGCCTGGAGGTGGGACAGTGAGCGACGCAAGCGCGTCAGGCGTGCGACCCGTGGGGGTGGCGGTGCTCGGGATGGGCACCGTCGGATCCGAGGTCATCCGCTACATGACCGAGAACGCCGACGCACTGGCGGCCCGCATCGGCGCGCCCCTGGCCCTCCGCGGCGTGGCGGTGCGCGATCTCACCAAGGATCGCGGGCTCGATCCGGACCTGCTCACCGCGGACCCGTCGTCGTTGGTCGCGCGCGACGACGTCGACGTCGTCGTGGAGCTCATGGGCGGCATCGACGTGCCGCGTCCGCTCCTCCTCGAGGCGCTGCGCCACGGCAAGGCCGTGGTGACGGCCAACAAGGCGCTGCTCGCGGAGTACACGGACGAACTGGCGGCGGTGGCCGACTCCACGCACACCGATCTGTACTTCGAGGCGGCCGTGGCCGGTGCTATCCCGGTGATCGGCCCGCTGCGCCGATCGATGGCCGGCGACCAGGTGGAGCGCGTGCTGGGGATCGTCAACGGCACCACCAACTACATCCTGTCGGAGATGGGTTCGACCGGGGCCGACTACTCGGAGACCCTCGCGGAGGCCTCCCGTCTCGGGTACGCCGAGGCCGACCCCACGGCCGATGTCGAGGGGTATGACGCGGCCGCCAAGGCCGCCATCCTCGCGTCGATCGCGTTCCACAGCCGCGTCACCGCCGGGGATGTCTACCGCGAGGGCATCTCGCGGATCTCGCCGGACGACTTCGAGTCGGCCCGCGACATGGACTGCACCATCAAGCTGCTCGCCATCTGCGAGAAGCTCACCCAGTCGGACGGGTCCGAGGCCGTGTCGGCGCGCGTGTACCCGGCGCTGCTGCCCAACACCCACCCGCTCGCCACGGTGAACGGGGCGTTCAACGCCGTCGTCGTCGAGGCGGAGGCCGCCGGTCGACTCATGTTCTACGGTCAGGGTGCGGGAGGTTCCCCGACCGCCTCCGCGGTCCTGGGCGACATGGTCGCCGCCGCCCGCAACAAGGTCGGTGCGGGTCGCGCCCCGGGGGAGTCGACGTACGCCGCTCTTCCGGTCGCCTCCATGGACGAGATCTCGACGCGCTATCACGTGCGCATGCGGGTCGCCGACAAGCCGGGCGTACTCGCCCTCGTCGCCGCCGAGTTCTCGCGGCACGGCGTCTCCATCGCACAGGTGCGACAGACCGAGGTCGAACTGCCGGAGACCGAGCTCGACGATGTCGAGCCCTCCGCGGAGCTCACCGTCCTGACCCACCGGGCGTCGGAGCGCGCGCTCTCCGACACCGTGGCAGCACTGTCGGATCAGGACGCCGTCACGGCCATCACCAGCGTCATCCGTCTCGAGGGAGTGGACACCGAATGAGCAACACCCACCAGCCCGTGCACAGCCGGTGGCCCGGCCTCATCGAGGCCTACCGCGACCGACTCCCGATCGGGGACGACTGGGAGCCGGTGACGCTCTACGAGGGCGGGACCCCGCTCATTCGCGCGACCCACCTGTCCGCCGTGACGGGTTGCGAGGTGTACCTCAAGGTCGAGGGCCTCAACCCGACCGGATCCTTCAAGGACCGGGGCATGACGATGGCGGTGACGGATGCCAAGGCTCGCGGCCAGAAGGCCGTCCTCTGCGCGTCGACGGGCAACACGTCCGCATCGGCGGCCGCCTATGCCACTCGCGCCGGGATGGAGTGCGCCGTGCTCATCCCGCAGGGCAAGATCGCCGCCGGCAAGCTCGCCCAGGCCGTGATGCACGGGGCCACCATCATCCAGGTCGACGGCAACTTCGACGACTGTCTGGAGTTGGCGCGCAAGACCACCGCCACCTACGCCGAGATCGGGTTGGTCAACTCGGTCAACCCGGTCCGGATCGAGGGACAGAAGACGGCGGCGTTCGAGATCGTCGATGTTCTCGGGCGCGCCCCCGACCTGCACTTCCTGCCCGTCGGCAACGCGGGCAACATCACCGCGTACTGGAAGGGTTACACCGAGTACCACGCCGACGGGATCATCTCGTCCCGCCCGCGGATGATGGGTGTGCAGGCCGCCGGCGCCGCACCGCTGGTCGACGGCGCCCCGGTCAAGAACCCCGAGACCATCGCCACCGCCATCCGGATCGGCTCCCCGGCGTCGTGGGACGGCGCGGTGACCGCCCGCGACGAGTCCGGGGGGACGTTCCGCAAGCGCACCGACGAGCAGATCCTCGAGGCGTACCGCATGGTCGCCGGCAAGGATGCCGTCTATGTCGAGCCCGCCTCCGCGGCCTCGGTGGCGGGGTTGCTCGACGCGCACGCGGGCGGTGAGCTGGAGGCGGGACAGACCATCGTGTGCACCGTGACCGGCAACGGACTCAAGGACCCCGACACCGCCCTGCTGGGGATGCCCGAGGTCGAGGCCATCCCGGTGGATCCGTCGGCCGTCGCCGGCGCCCTCGGCCTGCAGTGAGCGAGGTGAGCGGTCCCGGCCCGGAGGTCTTCGGCAGCTCGGGTGGGCACATCCTGCCGGTCGGGCGCACGGTCACGATCGAGGTACCGGCGTCCAGCGCGAACCTCGGGCCGGGTTTCGACGCTCTCGGGGTGGCCCTGGGGCTGTACGACACGATCACGGTGACCACGATCGACTCCGGCCTCGAGCTGGAGGTGTCGGGGGAGGGCGCCGGTCAGGTTCCCGAGGACGCCTCGCACCTGGTGGCCAAGGCCGTCGAGGCCGGGCTGCGTGCCGGTGGTGTGGGTGTGCCGGGCGTACGGATCTCCTGCCGGAACGCGATCCCGCACTCCCGCGGTCTCGGGTCGTCGGCGTCCGCCGCGGTCGGCGGACTGGTCGCGGCGAACGGTCTGATGGGCGGGGTGCTGACGAACGACCACCTGGTCCAGCTCTCGAGCGAGTTCGAGGGCCACCCGGACAACGCGGCGGCCAGTGTCCTCGGCGGGGTCGTGGTGTCGTGGACGGAGCGCTCGGCGACAAGCGTGCACTACCGTGCGGTCCGCATGGAGGTGGATCCCTCGATCGTCGCCACCGTTCTGGTGCCGTCCGAGACGTCGTCGACCGCGCAGACCCGCGGCCTGCTCCCGGCCACCGTCCCGCACGAGGACGCGGCCTTCAACGCGAGCCGCGCCGCGCTGATGTCGGTCGCGCTCGCGGCCCATCCGGAGTTCCTGCTGGCCGCGACCGAGGATCGGCTCCACCAGTCCTACCGGGCCCCGGCCCTGGTCGGCACCACCGAGTGGGTCACCAGACTGCGTGAGCGGGGTCTCGCGGCGACGGTCTCCGGCGCCGGCCCGACCGTGCTGGTGTTGGGCACCGACGGGTTGCCGACCGACCTGCGCGCCGATGCCGAGGCGCAGGGATGGACGGTGCTGGACCTGCAGATCGCGGACGGTGCCCGGGTCGTGGCCGGAGACTGACACCCGGTCGGGCGACGCCCCGTCCGATCGGTAGAGCGTCCCTTCGAGACCCCGTCTGAGGGATTCAGTCGGACGCCTCCGGGGCGATCGTCGTGATCTCGTAGTCGCCCGCGGCGTGGCGCGCCCGGATCCTGATCTTGTCGAACTTTCCGACCGTGGTCTGCGGGATGTGGTCGACGAAAGCCCAGTGATCCGGGCGCTTCCAGTTCTCCACGACGCCCTCGAGACCCTCCCAGAGGGCGCGGGCGGACGCGGTCGCCCCGGTCTTGAGCTGGACCAGGACGAGCGGCCGGTTGCCCCAGCGTTCGTCCGGGACGCCGACCACGGCCACCTCTGCGACCCGGTCGTCGAGCAGGACCGCGTGTTCGAGTTCGACCGTCGAGATCAGTTCACCGCCGGAGGCGATGATGTCGTCGACCCGGTCCACCACGTCGAGGTAGCCCTTGGGGGAGATGCTGGCCACGTCCCCGGTGCGTAGCCATCCGTCGACGAAGCGATCGGAGGCCTCGTCGCCGAGGTAGCGGGCCGTCACCCACGGGCCGCGGATCTGGAGTTCGCCGACGGACCACCCGTCGTTGTGCTGGACCCGGCCGCCGTCCACGATGCGTGCCTTCACTCCGGCGGGGAACCGTCCCTGACCGAGCATCTGTGCGCGTCGCCGGGTCGCGGAGGAGTGGGGGTCCGGTCGCGCGAACGTCGCGATGGGGCTGGACTCGGTGAGTCCGTAGGCCTGCATGATCGTGACCCCGTGACGCTCGACGAACGCGTCGAACAGGGCCTCGGGGACGGGTGATCCGCCGACGAGGACCTCGCTGAGATGCGCGATCGATTGCGGATGGTTCTCCAGCCGCCGGAGTAGCCGTTGGAGGGTGGCCGGTGTGGTGGCCATCTTGTTCGGCCTGTATGTGCGCAGCAGGTCGGCCATGTCGTGGCCGGTGGTGAGCACCCGGCCGGGCCGTGGTCGCGCGGTGACGAGGCCGGCGCCGGTCATGAAGGCGGCGTACGGCAGCCCCCAGGACATAACGTGGTACATCGGCACGGTGGTCAGGACGGTGTCGCCGCTGCGCAGGGCCGCGCTCTCGGCCATGGACATCTGCATGGAGTGCAGCCAGATGGACCGGTGGGTGTAGGCGACGCCCTTGGACGCGCCGGTGGTGCCGGAGGTGTAGGCGATCGCCGCGGCGGAGCGTTCATCGAGGTCGGGCCACGGGTAGGCGGTGGGTTGGCCGTCGAGGAGGGTCTCGAGGGCGTGGACGTCGGCATCGAGCTCGCCGAGGTCTGGGGGTACCTGACCGTCGACGACGACGAGGTGGCGCAGCGAATCGAGCTGCGCGGCCACCAGGAGTGCCGAGGAGAGCAGCTCCGGGTCGACGAGTACGACCGACACCCGGTTGTCGCTCAGGACGGAGAGCATGAACTCCCGCGAGCGGAGGACGTTCACCGGGAGGGCGACCGCGCCCATCGCGGGGAGGGCGAACATCGCCTCGACGACCTCGGTGCGGCTGCCGGACAGGATGCCCACCACATCGCCGGGTCGTACCCCGAGCCCGGCGAGGGCGTGCGCGGTGGCGGCCGCGCGGGAGGCCAGCACGTCGTATCGCACCGGACGGGGTTCCAGGTCGCCGACGAATCCGGTGACAGTGGACCCACCGTGTCGTTCCGCCGCGTGCTCGAGGATCCGGGACACGAGCAGTGGCGTGTCCAGCATCGTTCCGAGCACGGTCACCTCCGAGGTCGTGTGGCCCTTGTCGTGTGCTGTACGTTACCGCCCGCATCCGACGCGGTGAGCGCCAGTCGCGACTCGCGGAAGGGGGACCTGCGCGCGATCGGCCACAGAGTAGTATGCTTGGACCCAGCCACGGGCGCCCGGTCGTCCCAGCATTCCGAGTCGATCCTCGCAGCACCCTCCGCACCAGGTCGGTGTGGTGTGGATCGGACTCGGTGGGACAGGCCGATCGGCGAGTGGCGTACAGGGATCCCCACTATCGAGCGGTTCTCCCCTCACGAGGATCCCCCTCAGACGAAAGATCCGTGTCCGGCCACGTTGCCGCCACGGAAGGCCCCAGCGGCCACCCCGGGACGCCGAGTCCGCTTCCCGGACACCTGCTCGATGCGAGGCGGCGTACGCCGCCCCGGCCCCGGGCCCAGAAAGGATCCCCGTGACCTCGACGGACACCACTTCCACGCCAGCACAGGGTGCCTCGCTGTCGGCGATGCGCCTGAACGATCTCAAGTCGCTGGCCCAGCAGATGGGCCTCAAAGGCCTGTCGGGTAAGCGCAAGGGCGACCTCGTCGCGATGATCGAGGGCGCCCGGGGTGGCAGGCCCGCGCCGGCCCGTGAGCCCGCCCCGAAGACCGCGCCCGCCCCGGAAACCGAACCCCCGGTGGCCGGCGAGCCCGCGGCGAAGGCCGAGTCGGCTCCGGAGAAGGCGCCGGACCGCGATGAGGCGTCTGCACGAGACGAGGCGTCTGCACGGAGCGGGGCGCCCGCCCCGCAGGCCGAGTCCGGCCGACGGGATCGTGGCGACAGGGCCGGGGGCGGTGCGGAGAACCCCCGGGGCGGGTCGGATGACTCCGACTCCGGTCGCCAGGGGGACCGGTCCCGTCGCGAGGACGGCAACCGCGGTGGCGGGCAGCGACAGGGGCGTAACCAGCAGAACCGGGATCAGCAGGGCGGCCGCAACCGCGATCAGCAGGGCGCGCGCAACGACCAGGGCAACCAGGGCGGCAACCGCGATCAGCAGAGCGGCCGCAACGACCAGTCCGACCAGGGCGGCGGCGACAACGGCCCCCGCGGTGACGGTCAGAACCGGGATGACGACGGAGGAGGCCGCGGCCGTCGCAGCCGCCGGCGCCGCGAGCGCAATCGCGGCGGGGGGCGCCCGGCCGAGGGTGAGACGGAGGTGCGGGACGACGACGTCCTGCAGCCGGTCGCGGGCATCCTCGACGTGCTGGACAACTACGCGTTCGTCCGCACGTCCGGCTACCTCGCGGGACCCAACGACGTCTACGTCTCCATGAACATGATCCGTCGTCACGGCCTGCGTCGCGGTGACGCGATCACCGGCGCGGTGAAGATGCCCCGCGACGGCCAGAACGACGGCCAGGGCGGCGGCCAAGGCGGCGGCGGGGGCCAGGGTGGCGGCAAGAACCGTCAGAAGTTCAACCCGCTGGTCCGCATCGACACCGTCAACGGTGGCCCGGTGGACCAGGTTCGCAACCGCCCGGACTTCGCGAAGCTCACCCCGCTGTACCCCAACCAGCGACTGCGCCTCGAGACCGAGAAGAACATCATCTCGACCCGCGTGATCGACCTGATCATGCCGATCGGCAAGGGGCAGCGCGCGCTGATCGTCTCCCCGCCCAAGGCCGGTAAGACCACGATCCTGCAGAACATCGCCAACTCGATCGCGGTCAACAACCCGGAGTGCCACCTCATGGTCGTCCTCGTCGACGAGCGGCCGGAGGAGGTCACCGACATGCAGCGTTCGGTGAAGGGCGAGGTCATCGCCTCGACCTTCGACCGTCCGCCGTCGGACCACACCCAGGTCGCGGAGCTCGCGATCGAGCGGGCCAAGCGTCTGGTGGAGATGGGGCAGGACGTCGTCGTCCTCCTCGACTCCATCACGCGACTCGGCCGCGCCTACAACAACTCCTCGCCCGCCTCGGGTCGCATCCTGTCCGGCGGCGTCGACTCCACGGCCCTGTACCCGCCCAAGCGGTTCCTCGGCGCGGCGCGCAACATCGAGAACGGTGGATCGCTGACGATCATCTCCACCGCGATGGTGGAGACCGGCTCGGCCGGCGACACGGTGATCTTCGAGGAGTTCAAGGGCACCGGCAACGCCGAGCTCAAACTGGACCGTCGCATCGCCGAGCGGCGGGTGTTCCCCGCGGTCGACGTGGGACCCTCGGGGACGCGCAAGGAAGAGCTGCTCATGACCCCCGAGGAAGCCGGGATCATGCACAAGTTGCGCCGCGTGCTCTCGGGGCTGGACTCCCACCAGGCCATCGACCTGCTCATGTCGCAGTTGCGCAAGACCAACAACAACTACGAATTCCTGCTGCAGGTGGCCAAGACGACGCCCACCCTGCCGCAGGACGAGGAGTGACCGGGAGCGAGGGACGGTCGCCGTCCTCGATCGACGACGTCCTGGCCGAGTACGGGGGCCTCGAGACGCAGTTGTCCGACCCCGCTCTGCACGAGGACGCCACCGCCGCCCGCCGGGTGGGCAAACGCTTCGCCGAGCTCACCCCGATCGTGCAGTGTCACCGTGCGCTGGTGTCCACGCGCGAGGACGCCGCCGCGGCGCGGGAGCTCGCCGGCGACGATTCCTCGTTCGCCGGGGAGGCCGAGGAGCTGGAGGCTGAGGCGGCCGAGCTCGAGACCCGCCTGGCCGACCTGCTGGCGCCCCGCGACCCACACGATGCGGACGACGTGGTCATGGAGATCAAGTCGGGGGAGGGCGGCGAGGAGTCCGCACTGTTCGCCGCCGACCTCGCCCGCATGTACACGCGGTACGCCGAGAAACACGGATGGGTGATCGAGGTCCTCGGCCTCACGGAGTCCGACCTCGGCGGGTACAAGGACGCGACCTTCTCCATCCGGGCTCGCCAGCCGTCTCGCGACGGGGTGTGGTCCCGCCTCAAGTTCGAGGGCGGGGTGCACCGGGTCCAGCGGGTGCCGGTCACCGAGTCCCAGGGCCGGGTCCACACCTCGGCCGCGGGCGTGTTCGTCTACCCGGAGCCCGAGGACGTGGGTCCGGTCGAGATCGACGAGTCCGACCTGCGCATCGACGTCTACCGCTCATCCGGCAAGGGCGGGCAGGGCGTCAACACCACCGACTCCGCGGTGCGGATCACCCACCTGCCCACCGGCACGGTCGTCACGTGTCAGAACGAACGCAGTCAGCTGCAGAACAAGCAACGCGCGCTACAGGTGCTCGCGGCGCGACTCCAGGCCGCCGCCGAGGAGGCCGCCAACGCCGAGGCGTCTGAGGGCCGGGCCACCCAGGTCCGCACCGTCGACCGGTCGGAGCGCATCCGCACCTACAACTTCCCGGAGAACCGCATCGCCGACCACCGGGTGGGGTTCAAGGCGCACAATCTCGACGCCGTGCTGGACGGTGACCTCGACGCGGTGCTCGACGCCCTCGCCACCGAGGAGCGGCGGCGACGAATGGAAGAGGCCTAGGCCGTGAACCCGCGCTCGGCCGGGGTGACCGGGGTCGTGCGTTCGGCCGCGCAGGCGCTCGGCGCGGCGGGCGTCGACTCCGCGCACGTCGAGGCCCAGCTCATCTGTGCGCACGTGCTCGGCATCGACCGCACCCGGCTCATGCTCGCCGACGACCTCGACGCCGCCGCGGTGAGCGAGGTCGAGCGGATCGTCGCCGCCCGCGCCCGCGACCGGACCCCCCTGCAGTACCTGCTCGGCCGCGCGGTCTCCGGACGGCTCGAGTTGGCCGTCGGGCCGGGGGTGTTCATCCCGCGACCGGAGACCGAGTTGCTGGTCGAGTCGACGCTCGCGGCCCTGCCCGCACCGGGCCCCGGCCCCGGCCCGGTCGTGGTGGACCTCTGCGCCGGCAGCGGCACCCTCGCGTTGGAGATCGCCCACGCCCGGCCCGACGCCCGCGTCCACGCCGTCGAACTGCACGAGGCCGCGCTGGAGTGGCTGCGCCGCAACGCCGCCGAGCGCGCCGCCGCCGGGGACACCCCGATCGAGGTCCACCACGCCGACGCCACCGACGCGGACGTCCTCTCGGACCTGCGGGGCAGCGCCGCCGCCGTGGTGTCCAACCCCCCGTACATCCCGGTCACCGATGATCTCCCCGCCGACGTCCTCGAGCACGAGCCGGCGACGGCGCTGTTCGGGGGGCGGGACGGCCTCGTCGTCGTCACCCCCTCGTCGGCGTGGCCGCCGCCCTCCTCGCGCCGGGAGGGCACCTCGCCGTCGAGCACGACGACACCACCGGCGCCGCGGTCGCCGCGGTCGTGGCCGCGCAGGGGGCTTCGGTACCGTGGAGCAGCACACCGACCTCGCCGGCCGACCGCGATTCGTCACCGCGACGCGACTCGACGCGGGCCACGACGACACGCACGACGACGACGACCGCGACGACGACAAGGTCGACACGACAGTCCGGAAGGGGACCACCCGGTGACCATCACCTACGACTGCACCGAGGACACCGGCCGCGAAGTCGGTCTCAGTTCCGCTGCCGGCGCCCTGCGCTCGGGCCGGCTGGTCGTGACCCCCACCGACACGCTCTACGGCATCGCCGCCGATGCCTTCGACCCGGACGCGGTGGTCTCGCTGCTGTCGGCCAAGCGCCGTGGCCCGGACATGCCGGTGCCGGTCCTGGTCGGCTCGTGGGAGACCATCGACGGCCTCGTCGTGAGCACCCCGGCCGCCGCCCGCGACCTCATCCGCGCCTTCTGGCCGGGGGGCTTGAGTCTCATCGTGCACCAGGCACCGTCCCTGGGCTGGGACCTCGGCCAGACCCGCGGCACGGTCATGCTCCGGATGCCGCTGCACCCCGTCGCCATCGAACTCCTGCGCGAGGTCGGCCCGCTCGCGGTGTCCAGTGCCAACGTCTCCGGTCAACCGCCGGCCACCACCGTGGCCCAGGCCCGGGAGCAGCTCGGCGACTCGGTGGCCGTGTACCTCGACGGCGGCCCATGTGCGATCGGCCAGCCCTCCACGATCGTCGACCTCACCGGGCCCGGTCCGCGCATCGTCCGCGAGGGCGCGGTGACCGCCGAGCGCGTGGGAGAGGTCCTCGGCGTCGACCCCGCGGTCCTGCGCGGCTGAACCATGGGTGCCGGGGTCCCGTTCCGGGAGCTGCTGCTCATCGCGGTCACCGCCGGACTGGTCACCTTCGTCGTCACCGGTCTGGTCAGGGGAGTGGCACCCGCGATCGGCGGGCTCGCCTACCCGCGGGAGCGGGACGTGCACCAGGTCCCCACCCCCCGGCTCGGCGGGGTGGGCATCTTCACCGGGATGCTCATCGCCGTCTACCTCGCCGCGCAGCTGCCGGCCCTGAACCGGGCCTTCCCGCCCTTCGCCCCCGACGTGGAGGCCACCATCGTCGCCGGCGGGGTGATCGTGCTGGTGGGGATCGTGGACGACATCCTCGGGCTCGGGGCCGTCACCAAACTCGCGGGCCAGGCCGCCGCGGCCGGGGTCCTGGTCGCGATGGGCGTGTCGTGGACGCTGCTGTACATCCCCTTCGGGGACGGCAACATCCTCGTCCTCGACCAGCTCCAGGCCGGACTGCTCACGGTCGTGTTCACACTGACGATCGTCAACGCGATGAACTTCGTGGACGGACTCGACGGGCTCGCCGCCGGACTCGGGGCCATCGCGGCCACGGCGATCTGCGTGTTCTCCGTGGGCATCATGCTGGACCAGGGCGGGACCGTCGGGGCCTACCCGCCGGCACTGGTCACCGCGGTCCTGGCCGGGGCGCTCATCGGGTTCCTGCCCCACAATTTCCAACCCGCCCGGATCTTCATGGGCGACTCCGGGTCCATGCTGATCGGACTGGTCCTCGCCGCGGCCTCGACGAGCGCCTCCGGGAAGATCTCGCAGAGCCTGTACGGGCCCCAGGACATGATCGTCCTGCTCTCGCCGGTGATCGTGGTCGCGGCCGCGATGTTCGTGCCGATGCTCGACCTGGTCATGGCGGTGGTGCGGCGGGTCGGGGCCGGCCGTAGCCCCTTCGCACCCGACAAGATGCACCTGCACCACCGGCTGCTCGCGCTGGGGCACTCCCACCGGAGGGTCGCGCTGGTCATCTACGCGTGGGTCTCCCTCATCGCGTTCGGGGCCGTCGGGGCGACGATGCTGCCCACCGAGGTGATCGTCCCCGCGATCGCGGCCGGTCTCCTCTCCGTCCTGGCGGCGACCCTCGTCCCTCGCCTCCGCAGTTCGCGCGGGAAGCACCGGACGGCCGACGGGCCCCGATCCCCGGGCGACTAGGCTGCGGGGTATGGACGACACCCCCGGACACGACGCCCCCGGACACCAGGTCGAGAGCGCCCACACCATCGGACTACGCAGGGCGGTGACCCTCGGCGCCGCCGCGCTCGCCGTGCTCATGGTGATCAGCGCAGGGCTGTGGTGGGCGGTGGATGGTCGCTCCGGCCTGTGGGGCGCCCTGCTCGGGGCCGCGATCGGTGGCGTGTTCGTCCTCCTCACCGCGGTGGTGGTGATCGCCACGGCCCGAACCTCACCCCAGGTGACCGGAGCCGTCCTGTTGGGAACGTGGCTCCTCAAGCTCATCGTGGCGATCGGGGTCGTCGCGGCTCTCGAGCCGCTCGACTTCTACTCCAAGCCCGCGTTCGCCACGACCATCGTCGTGGCCATGGTCGTGGTCCTCGCGTCGGAGACGGTGGCCATTCTGCGCACGCGCGCCCCGTACGTGGAGCCCTGAGCTGGGATTTTCCGGCACTCCCGATCGGTCACGGACTGGTTTCGGGGAGATGTGGAGCTGATAACGGCGTGAGGTGCCCCCAGGGGTCCGCAGGGGATGGCCTTTGCTACGATGCTCTGCGGAGGGAAACCGGAAAAGGGTGCGGCGGTACACGCCGCGAGAATCCCCGGGCCCTCCCGGGTTCCGCAGGTCGGAACGAAACACTGGACATGACCACCGTCTCTGCAGGCGGCCCGAACAGGGGAGAGAGCGCTGAGCACGTCACTGCTGGCATTCAAGGGCGAGTTCCATCCGCCGTCACTAAATGACTTCTTCCCGCCGGCCGTGCTCTTCGAGGGGACTCCGTTCGCTCTGGACCGGCTGATGATCATCCGGCTGATCGCGGCGGCCGTCGTCGCGGTGCTGTTCTACCTGGCGATGCGCCGGTCGGCCGTCGTGCCGCGCGGACTGCAGAACGTCGGCGAGATCGCGCTGGACTTCGTCAAGAACAACATCTCGGACGAGATCATCGGGAAGAAGGACGGTGACCGGTTCCTCCCGGTCATCGCGACGATCTTCTTCCTCACGCTGTTCATGAACCTGCCCGCCGTGATCCCGGGCTTCAACATCTCGCCCAACGCGCGGATCGGCATGCCGCTGGTCATGGCGGCGGTCGCGTATGTGGTCTTCATCTATGCGGGAGCCAAGAAGTACGGCTTCTTCTCCTTCGTGGGCAAGTCGGTCGTCGTGCCGAACCTTCCCCCGGCGCTGCACCTGCTGGTCGTGCCGATCGAGTTCGTGTCGACCTTCATCCTGCGGCCGGCCACGCTGACCATCCGTCTGATGGCCAACATGCTGGCCGGGCACATCATGATCGTGCTGCTGTTCTCCGCCACGAACTTCTTCTTCTGGCAGTTCAACGGGTGGACCGCGGTCAGCCTCGTGACCATCATCGTGTCGGTGGCGTTCACGTTCTTCGAGCTGCTGGTGATCTTCCTGCAGGCGTACATCTTCGCGCTGCTCACCGCGGTGTACATCGACCTGTCGTTGCACGCCGACAGTCACTAAAAGACTTCCGGCGCCGCGAGCGCCGGGACACCCAGACCACACCGACGACCGAGTGCGGACATCCCGCACCGGCCATCTGAAAGGGAACGGAAACCCACATGGATATCGTCACTCTCGCCCAGGCAACCGAGACGACCGCCCGCGGTTACGGCGCCATCGGCTACGGCCTCGCCGCGATCGGCCCCGGCATCGGCATCGGCATCGTCGTCGGCAAGGCGATCGAGGGCATGGCCCGCCAGCCCGAGATGGCCGGCCAGCTGCGCACCACGATGTTCCTGGGCATCGCCTTCACCGAGGCCCTGGCGCTCATCGGTATCGTCACCGGCTTCATTTTCTGATCGCCGGCTGGCGAAGGTCAACGACATGAATCCGATCCACATTCTCGCCGCGAGCGAGACCGAGGGGCTCCCGCTGGAGGAGACGCCCAACGTCCTCTCGCCGGCGCTGTACGACATCGTCTGGTCGCTGATCCCGTTCGCTGTCGTCCTGTTCGTGTTCTGGAAGTTCGTCCTCCCGATGTTCAAGCGGGTCCTGGACGAGCGCACCCAGCGCATCGAGGGCGGCATCGAGAAGGCGGAGGCCGCACAGGCCGAGGCGAAGGCGGCCCTGAACAAGTACAACGCCCAGCTCGCCGAGGCGCGTGGCGAAGCCGCGAAGATCCGCGACGACGCGCGTGCGCAGGGGCAGCAGATCCTCGCCGACATGAAGGCGGAGGCCCAGGCCGAGAGCGACCGCATCGTCGCCGCCGGGCAGCAGCAGCTCGCCGCGCAGCGTCAGCAGATCGTCACGGAGCTCCGTGGCGACCTCGGACGCCAGTCGGTCGAGCTCGCCGAGCGGCTCATGGGTGAGCAGCTGTCCGATCCGGTCCGCCGTTCGGGCACCATCGACCGTTTCCTCGCCGACCTGGACAAGGTCGCCGGGGCGGGCCAGAAGTAAGGAAGAAGCAGACTATGCACGCAGCAAGCCGCGACGCCCTCGAGCAGTCCCGGTCGGTCCTGCAGTCCACGCTCTCCGCGAACCCGGCCGGGGGCGCCACGGGCGCCAAGGTCGGTGCCGAGCTCTTCCGGGTCGTCGACGTCCTGGAGGGTGACCGCTCCCTGCGGGTCGCCGTCGCGGACTCGTCCGCACCGGTCGAGGCCCGCGAGGACCTCGCCCGTTCGGTGTTCGGCTGGAAGATCGACGAGTCGACCCTCGCGGTCGTGCTTGCTGCGGTCGCACTGTCCTGGTCCACCCCGCGGGATCTCCGTGAGGGCCTCGTCACCCTCGGCCGGGAAGCGCTCCTGCTCTCGGCCCGGGAGCAGGGTCAGCTCGGGACGGTCGAGGACGAACTGTTCAGACTGGGCCGCATTGTCGCCGGCGACGCGGAGTTCGAGCAGGCTCTGTCCGACCGCACGACTACCACGGAGTCCAAGCGCGCACTCCTCGGTCAGGTCCTCTACGGCAAGGTGACCGCGGTCACCGAGGCGCTCGCCGGGCAGGCGATCGCCCGGCCGGACGCCATGCCCGCCGACGATCTGGACGCGCTGTCCAGGCAGGCGGCCGAACTCCAGGGACAGTCGGTGGCCGTGGTCACCAGTGCCACGGAACTCACCACCGAGCAGCGGGCCGCACTCGAGGGCAAGCTCGCCGAGATCTACGGACGGGAGATGGCGGTCCACGTCCAGGTCGACCAGGCGGTCCTCGGCGGCATGGTGATCCGCGTCGGTGACGAGATCATCGACGGTTCCGTCGCCGGGCGGCTCTCGGCCGTACGACGGGCGCTTCCCTAGGCTTCGACACCCGACGAGCAACGGTCGCACTCGGTCGATGCTCACCTGACAAGACACATCCAGACCACACTTAGTGAGAGCAGGAATGACATGGCGGAGCTGACTATCTCCTCCGACGAGATCCGCAGTGCGATTGCGAATTACACCTCGACGGTCTCCAACGAGGCGTCGCGCGAGGAGGTCGGAATCGTCACCGACACGGGCGACGGTATCGCCCACATCAGCGGACTGCCGTCCGCGATGGCCAACGAGCTGCTGGAGTTCCCGGGCGGCATCCTCGGCGTCGCACTGAACCTCGAGGACCGCGAGATCGGTGCGGTCGTCCTCGGTAACTTCGACGAGATCGCCCAGGGCCAGGAGGTGCGTCGCACCGGGGAGGTCCTCTCCGTTCCGGTCGGCGACGGCTTCCTCGGTCGCGTCGTCAACCCGCTCGGGCAGCCCATCGACGGCCTCGGCGACATCGAGTCGGAGGGCACCCGCGCCCTCGAGCTGCAGGCGCCGTCCGTTCTGGAGCGCCAGCCGGTCGAGGAGCCGATGCAGACCGGTATCAAGGCCATCGACGCCATGACGCCGATCGGCCGCGGACAGCGTCAGCTCATCATCGGTGACCGCAAGACGGGCAAGACCGCGGTCTGCATCGACGCGATCCTCAACCAGAAGGCCAACTGGGAGTCGGGCGACAAGACCAAGCAGCTGCGGTGCATCTACGTCGCGATTGGCCAGAAGGGCTCCACCATCGCGGGCGTCAAGGCGACGCTCGAGGAGAACGGCGCGATGGAGTACACCACCATCGTCGCTGCCCCCGCCTCTGACTCGGCCGGCTTCAAGTGGCTCGCGCCGTTCACCGGTTCGGCCATCGGGCAGCACTGGATGTACGACGGTGCGCACGTCCTCGTCGTGTTCGACGACCTGTCCAAGCAGGCGGATGCCTACCGTGCGATCTCGCTGCTGCTCCGTCGTCCGCCGGGTCGTGAGGCGTACCCCGGTGACGTCTTCTACCTGCACTCCCGCCTGCTCGAGCGGTGCGCCAAGCTCTCGGATGAGATGGGCGGTGGGTCGCTGACGGGTCTCCCGATCATCGAGACCAAGGCCAATGACGTCTCGGCGTTCATCCCGACCAACGTCATCTCGATCACCGACGGTCAGGTCTTCCTCGAGTCCGACCTGTTCAACCGCGGTGTGCGTCCGGCCGTCAACGTCGGTATCTCCGTCTCCCGAGTCGGCGGTGCCGCGCAGACCAAGGGCATGAAGAAGGTCTCCGGCTCGCTGCGTCTGGACCTGGCCGCGTACCGCGACCTCGAGTCGTTCGCGACGTTCGCGTCCGACCTCGACGCCGCCTCGAAGGCGCAGCTCGAGCGTGGCCAGCGTCTGGTCGAGATCCTCAAGCAGGACCAGAACTCGCCGGTCGCCGTGGAGGACCAGATCGTCTCGATCTACCTCGCCGGTGAGGGTTTCTACGACTCCGTCCCGGTCGAGGACGTCCGTCGCTTCGAGGGCGAGCTGCTCGAGACCCTGCGGCACTCCGCCTCCGACGTCTACAGCCAGATCGAGGGGGGAGCCGCGCTCTCCGACGAGTCCAAGTCGACCCTCGAGGCCAAGACCAACGAGTTCAAGGAGGGCTTCGTCGCCACCGACGGTTCCCGGGTGGTCAACGAGCCCGAGGCCGAGGCGCTGTCCGAGGACGAGATCGATCGTGAGAAGCTCACGGTCACCAAGAAGAAGGCCTGAGGCCTGCGATGACAGCCATCCGATTCAAGGTCGAGAGGAGAGTGATCCACGCCCATGGCCAACATGCGTGAACTACGCGACCGGATCAAGTCGGTCAACTCGACCAAGAAGATCACCAAGGCCCAGGAGCTGATCGCGACCTCGCAGATCTCCAAGGCCCAGGCCCGGGTCGCGGAGGCCAAGCCCTTCGCGGACCAGATCACCGCGATCCTCACCGATCTCGCGAGTGCCTCGTCGCTCAAGCACCCGATGCTCAACGAGCCGGAGAACCCGAAGCGGTCCGCCGTGCTGGTGGTGACCTCCGACCGGGGCATGTGTGGTGGTTACAACCACAACGTGCTCAAGGAGGCCGCCGAGCTCATCGCCTACCTCGAGAGCGAGGGGCGTGAGGTCGACATCTACGTGATGGGCAACAAGGGGATCGTGTACTACACGTTCCGCGAGGTCGAGCTCGCCGGTGCCTGGCACGGGCATTCGCAGAAGCCGGACTACCAGGAAGCGCGTCCGGCGTTTCAGCTCCTGTCGGCGGCTTTCAAGGCCGGCGGCGAGTCGACGTTCGACGCCTCCGAGTTCCTCGAGGGGGACGGCACGGACACCACCCGCAAGGGCGTCGACGAGGTCCACATCGTCTACACCCAGTTCAAGTCGATGCTCACGCAGACCCCGCGGGCGCGTCGACTGGCCCCGATCGAGACCGAGGTCGAGATCGAGGAGCTGGACCTGGGCGACGGCATGATGGACGACAGCCCCAGGTCGGAGTCCGAATTCAAGCCGGAGGTCTCCTTCGAGCCGGATGCGGACACCCTCCTGGACAACATCCTCCCGAGGTACATGTCGACCCGTGCCTTCGCCTCGCTCCTCGAGGCGGCGGCGTCGGAGTCGGCGGCACGACGGACCGCCATGAAGTCGGCGACCGACAACGCCACCGAGCTGGTGGAGGGCCTGAGCCGCGAGGCGAACCAGGCACGCCAGGCACAGATCACCCAGGAAATCAGCGAGATTGTCGGTGGCGCTGGTGCGCTCGCCGCTAGCGCAGGAAGTGACTAAGCAATGACCACAGCTGTTACCGATCAGAGCACGACGGGCACGGCCGGTCTCACCGGTCGGGTCGCCCGCGTCCTGGGTGCGGTCGTCGACGTGGAGTTCCCGCGCGGCGCCCTCCCGGCCCTCTTCAACGCCCTCACCGCCGAGATCACCCTCGCGGCGGTCGCCAAGACCGTGACGTTCGAGGTCGCCCAGCACCTGGGCGACAACATGGTGCGCTGCATCTCGATGCAGTCCACCGACGGACTCGTCCGCGGTGCCGAGGTGGTCGACTCCGGTCAGCCGATCTCGGTTCCGGTCGGCGACGTCGTCAAGGGCCACGTCTTCAACGCCCTGGGCGACTGCCTCGACGCGCCCGGCACCGGCCGGGACGGCGAGCAGTGGGGTATTCACCGCGAGCCGCCGGCCTTCGACCAGCTCGAGGGCAAGACCGAGATCCTCGAGACCGGCGTCAAGGTGATCGACCTGCTGACCCCGTACGTCAAGGGCGGCAAGATCGGTCTGTTCGGTGGTGCCGGTGTCGGCAAGACGGTGCTCATCCAGGAGATGATCACCCGTATCGCGCGTGAGTTCTCCGGTACGTCGGTGTTCGCCGGCGTCGGTGAGCGCACCCGTGAGGGCACCGACCTCTTCCTCGAGATGGAGGAGATGGGCGTCCTCCAGGACACCGCCCTGGTGTTCGGTCAGATGGACGAGCCGCCGGGGACGCGTATGCGCGTCGCCCTCTCGGCCCTCACCATGGCCGAGTACTTCCGCGACGTGCAGGGCCAGGACGTCCTCCTGTTCATCGACAACATCTTCCGCTTCACGCAGGCCGGTTCCGAGGTCTCGACGCTGCTCGGCCGCATGCCGTCCGCCGTCGGTTACCAGCCGACCCTCGCGGACGAGATGGGTCAGCTGCAGGAGCGAATCACCTCGACGCGTGGTCGCTCGATCACGTCGCTGCAGGCGATCTACGTCCCCGCCGACGACTACACCGACCCGGCGCCGGCCACGACGTTCGCCCACCTCGACGCCACCACGGAGCTCTCCCGCTCCATCGCGTCGAAGGGCATCTACCCGGCCGTCGACCCGCTCACCTCGACCTCTCGGATCCTCGAGCCGGGCATCGTGGGCGAGGAGCACTACCGCGTCGCCCAGGAGGTCATCCAGATCCTCCAGAAGTACAAGGAACTCCAAGACATCATCGCCATCCTCGGTATGGACGAGCTGTCCGAGGAGGACAAGGTCACGGTTCAGCGTGCCCGTCGCCTCGAGCGCTTCCTCGGCCAGAACTTCCTGGTCGCCGAGAAGTTCACCGGTCAGGTCGGTTCGGTCGTCCCGCTGTCGGACACCATCGAGGCGTTCGACAAGCTCTGCAAGGGCGAGCTGGACCACCTTCCGGAGCAGGCGTTCAACGGCATCGGCGGTCTCGACGATGTCGAGGCCAACGCCAAGAAGCTCTCCGGGAAGTGACGGTCGTCCATGGCTGAGATCGAAGTCGAGTTCGTCACCGTCGAGCGCAGGTTCTGGTCCGGGACCGCATCCATGGTGGTCGCCAAGACCAGCGAGGGTGAGATCGGTATCCAGGCCGGTCACGAGCCTCTGCTCGGTGAGCTGGATGCCGCCGGTACCGTCACGGTGTACACGGACGAGGGGCGCAAGGTCGCTGCCGTCCAGGGCGGCTTCCTGTCGGTGACCGCGAACAAGGTCAGCATCCTCGGGGAGTCCGCAGAGTGGTCGGACGCGATCGATCGCGCCGCCGCGGAGCGGCAGCTGTCCGAGGCCGGCGATGACGCCTCCGCCGCGGCCACCGCCCGGGGCCGACTCCTCGCCATCGAGAAGGCCGGCGCCTAGTACGCACGGTCCGCCCGTCACACACGGCCGCGACCGCCGGAAGGGGATGAGCAGAGTGACGGCTCCCATCGAGATCATTCTCGGGCTCGTCATCCTGCTCGTGCTCGTCCCGGTGGTCGCGGCCGTCGTGTATCGACTGGTCGTCGTGCGTCGTAATTCCACGTCGGTCCTCGTTCGCAGGGCCGGGGAGGATGCGTGGGGATACGGCGCCGTCCGGTACTCGGATACCGAGGTCGCGTTATATCGTCTGCTGAGCGTGAAGTTCGGTGCCGACGTGCGGTTGGACCGGCGGACCCTCGTGCTGGGCCCGCGTCGACAGCCCACCGGTCCGGAGCTCGACGTGGCAGAGGAGGGCGAGGTGATCGTTCCGTTCTCCGGACACGACCGCCGCGACCGTCCGGTCGAAGGTGAACTCTGCGTGGCCCTCGCAAAACTGACCGGGATGCTCGCGTGGGTCGAGGCCTGCTCCACCGAGCAGGTCCGCCCCCGGCGTCCCCACCGCTGACACCATCCGCGCCGCGTGCCGGGGGCGGTGCCCGTACCCAGGAGGAACCGTTGCGTCTCGTCGTAGCCACGTGCCAGGTCGACTACGTCGGTCGCCTCACGGCTCATCTTCCGATGGCCCCGCGGTTGTTGCTGGTCAAGGCCGACGGGTCGGTGAGCGTCCACGCGGACGACCGTGCCTACAAGCCGCTCAACTGGATGACCCCACCCTGTTCCCTCGTGGAGGGAGATCACCCGGAGAACCCGGAGCAGCAGCTGTGGGTGGTGGAGAACAAGGCGGGGGAGCAGCTACGGATCACCGTCGCCGAGGTGCACCACGACTCCCGACACGAACTGGGCGTGGACCCGGGACTGGTGAAGGACGGCGTCGAGGCACACCTGCAGGAACTGCTCGCCGAGCACATCGAGACGCTCGGGCAGGGGTACAGCCTGGTCCGCCGGGAGTACATGACGGCGATCGGCCCCGTCGACATCCTCGGCCGCGACGGTACGGGGACGACGGTCGCCGTCGAGATCAAACGCCGCGGTGAGATCGACGGCGTGGAGCAGCTGACCCGCTATCTGGAACTGCTCAACCGCGACCCGTTGCTCGCGCCGGTCAGTGGGATCTTCGCCGCCCAGATCATCAAGCCCCAGGCGCGCACGCTTGCCGAGGTCCGCGGGATCCGATGCGTGACCCTGGACTACGACTCGCTGCGCGGGATCGAGTCCACCGATCTCCGACTCTTCTGACCGCAGGCCATCGGGATGCCCAGGCGACACCGACGCGGCGACGCCGACCGGCCGCTACCGCCGCGGCACGGACTCGGGGGCTCGGCGCTCGAACCCGGGCCGGCCGGTGACCCCGATTCGTACCACGTACGGCGGATCCCCGGGGCCAGAGCGGGCAAGGACTACCGGTGCCCCGGTTGCGATCACGTGGTGATGTCCGGGACCGCGCACATCGTGGCGTGGCCGGACCGTCCCGGTGGAGACGAGGAACGTCGCCACTGGCACACGGGGTGCTGGTCCGGTCGTGGCCGGAGGGGGCTCACCCGTCGCTGGAGTTGAGGTTCGGTTCCTCCGGCAGGTCGTACTCCCCGTCGTCGCGCGCCCCGGGGATGGGTTCGAGTGTCGCCCGGATGGCGCCGAGCTCGTCCAGCACACGCTCGCGGAGCACGCGCAGGTCGTCCACATGCCGTCGTGCACGGGAGACCAGACGCTCCGCCCGGCGGCGGGCGTCGTCGACGAGCCGACGGGCCTCCTCCTCGGCCTCGCGACGCGTGGACTCCGCGGCCGCCAGCGAGGCGTCATGGCGTTGCGTTGCCGCGCGCAGCTCCTCGCTCCGGCGCAGATCCGAGGCCAGTCGGTGGTCCTCATCGATCTCGTGCCGCCGGCGCGCCGCCTCGTCGTCCAGTCGCCGGGCCTCTCGTTCCGCGGCGAGGATGATCTCCCGGGCGCGGGCGCGTGCCGCATCGAGGACGGACGAGTGCTCGGTGCGGACCGCCTCGGCACTCCTGCGGACCGCGGCCAATTCGGCGCCCGCGGTCTCCCGTAGCCGCCACGCGTCCTCCTCGGCCTCCGCGCGAATCCGGTCGGCCGTGGCGTGCGCGGAGTCACGGATGGACTCCGCTTCGGCGGTGGCCAGCGAGAGCATCGTCGACAACCTGTCCGACATCTGACCGCTGGTCACGGGAGCCCGACCGAGTTCGGCGACCCTGGCCTCGAGGTGTGCCACCCGTGCTCGTTCCCGGTCTGCGTCCGCCGCGGCCCGCTCGGCCCGGGCGACGGCGGCATCCCGGTCAGCGCGCAGGACCCCCGTCTCGGACTCGAGTCGGGTGAGGGCGCCCATCACCTGCTCACGGTCAAATCCCCTGCGCACCACCGCGAAGGACTCCGCGGTGGTGGGTGACGTGTGCATGCTCGACATGTCCCCACCCTAGCGGCGGGAGCCGGGCGAGCGACTAGTGCTGCCCGTCGGCCGGCTCGACGAGCTCAAGGAGCACGCCGCCCGCGTCCTTGGGGTGGACGAAGTTGATCCGCGAGTCCGCGGTGCCCCTCTTGGGTGCCGGGTAGAGGACCCTGACGCCCCGGCCCGTGAGATGGGCGGTGATCGCGTCGATGTCGGTCACGCGGACGGCCATCTGCTGGATGCCGGGGCCGTTGCGGTCGATGAACTTGGCGATGGTGGAGGACTCGTCCAGCGGTGCGAGGATCTGCAGCAGGGCGCCGCCTTCCGGGCGACCGGGGGAGCCGAGCATGGCCTCGCGCACGCCCTGCTCCTCGTTCACCTCCTCATGGAGGTTCTCCATCCCCAGGTTCTCGCGATACCAGTCGACGGCGGCGTCGAAATCGGGCACGGCGACCCCGACGTGGTCGATCGCCACGACGAGTTCGGAGGGCAGGAGGGGTTGGCCGGCTGGGGTAGTCGTCATGCCCATCACGTTAGTCGGTCGGTGCTCGCGGTAGTTTGGTGACCACAGTCTCATCCCCTCCATCGGAAGGTGTCTCATGACCGCCGACCCCACCCGTACCGTCATCGTCTCCGGCGCCCGCACCCCGTTCGGCCGCCTGCAGGGCGGCCTGTCCTCGCTGTCCGCCCCGGAGCTCGGCGGCATCGCGATCAGTGCGGCCCTCGAGCGGGGCGGCGTCTCCCCGGAGGCCGTCGATCAGGTGATCATGGGACAGGTGCTCTCGGCCGGCAACGGCCAGATGCCCGCGCGTCAGGCCTCGCTCGCCGCCGGGCTGCCCAAGCGCGTCGACGCGCTGAGCATCAACAAGATGTGCCTGTCCGGTATGACCGCGATCGCGCTGGCGGACCAGGCGATCCGGTCCGGGTACTCCGAGGTCATCGTTGCCGGCGGCCAGGAGTCGATGTCCCAGGCTCCGCACCTGCTGCCCAAGAGCCGCGCCGGGTATAAGTACGGGTCGATCGAGGTCCTCGATCACATGGCGTACGACGGCCTGCACGACGTTCCGACCGACCAGCCCATGGGTGCGCTCACCGAGGCGCGCAACGTCGAGCTGGAGATTACCCGTGAGCACCAGGACGAGTTCGCGGCGACCTCCCACCAGCGCGCGGCCGCGGCGGCGAAGGAGGGGCGGTTCGCCGACGAGATCGTGCCGGTGACGGTCAAGGGCCGCAAGGGCGACACCGTCGTGGACACCGACGAGGGCGTGCGCGCCGACTCGACCCCCGAGTCGATGAGCAAGCTCCGTCCGGCCTTCTCGAAGGACGGGACCATCACCGCCGGTTCGTCGTCGCAGATCTCGGACGGCGCCTCGGCGACCATCATCACGTCCGCGGCCCGTGCCGAGGCCGAGGGCTGGCCCGTGCTCGCCGAGATCGTCGGCTACGGCACCGTCGCGGGCCCCGACTCGACCCTCCAGCACCAGCCCGCCGACGCGGTGCTGAACGCGTGCGAGCGGGCGGGAGTCGACGTCTCCGACATCGACCTGTTCGAGTTCAACGAGGCCTTCGCCTCCGTCGGACTGCACTCGACCCGCATGCTCGACCTGACCCCCGACAAGGTGAACGTGAACGGCGGCGCCATCTCGATCGGTCACCCGATCGGGGTGTCCGGCAACCGCGTGGTGCTGACCCTGGCCCTCGAGCTCGCACGCCGCGGCGGCGGGCTCGGAGCGGCTGCCCTGTGCGGCGGCGGCGGCCAGGGTGACGCCCTGATCATCCGGGTGCCCGCGGCCGGCTGACACCCCCGCGCGCCCGTCGTGGCAGGATCGGAGCCGTGACGAGACCAGGTAACCGACCCCCGTCCGCCGCCGAACAGAAGCTCGCGGCGTCGCTCGCAGGCGCCGTCGACCTGTCCGGTCTGAAGAAGCGGGCCGAGACCCGCCGGGGCGCGACCGAGACCGGTCGCGCCCCGGGGCAGGGCGGCCCGCCGCCGGGCTCCGGTCCGGCGGTCCTGGTGGAGGTGGACGAGGCCTCCTTCGAGCAGGAGGTCCTGGCCCGGTCCGCCCAGGTTCCCGTGATCCTCGAGCTGGTGTCCCAGCGGGCGCCGACCGCGCTGACCAGCCTGCTGGACGCACTGGCGATGGAGGCCGGCGGTCAGTGGGTCCATGCGACCGTCGACGTCGACGTCTCCCCGGGCATCGCGCAGGCGCTGCAGGCCCGGGCGGTGCCGACCGTGTACGCGGTGGCGGCGGGCCGCCCGCTCGCCGACTTCGAGGGTGAGCAGCCGGAGGAGGCCCTACGTCAGTGGCTCGCGGCCGTGCTCCGGGCGACCGAGGGCAAGTTGGGTGGGCCCGCACCGGACACCGACGACGTGGAGCCGGAGGAGCCCACCGACCCCGAGCGGGATGCCGCCGAGGACGCGCTCGCCGAGGGCGACCTGGCGGCCGCGGAGGAGCGCTTCACGGCGCTCGTGGACTCCCGCCCGGGAGAGCACTCCCTGGTGGAGGCGCTGCGCTACGTCCAGGCCTCTCGCCGCTCGGTGGAGGCGGCCGACACGGGCGAGGGGGCCGTCCCCGACGCCCTGCGGGCCGCCGACGCCGCCCTGGTGGGCGGCGAGTACGAGGCCGCGTTCGCGACGCTGGTGAACGCGATCCGTGTCCACGGTGGTGACGAGCGGGCCACGTTGCGTGCGCGCCTGCTCGAGCTCCTCGAGGCGCTGCCGGTGGACGATGCACGCGTGCTGGCCGCGCGCCGGGACCTCGCGAGCGCGCTCTACTGACGCTCGGCTCCCGGCCGGTCAGGCTCCCGCGATCTCCGTCGTCGTCGGTGCCGTGTGTCGGAACCACACGGTGGCGCGGGGGCCGACCGTGATCGCCGCGGAATAGGGCCGTCCGTGGTGGGGTGCCGGCTCGGCGTGGACACCGCCGAGGTTGCCCGCGCCCGAGCCCTCGTAGGCCGAGGCGTCGGTGTTGAGGATCTCCTCCCAGTACCCGTCCTCGGGGAGCCCGATGCGGTAATCGCCGAGTGCGGCGCCGGAGAAGTTGACCACGCACGCGACGGTGTTGCCGGCGTGGTCGGTCCGCAGGAAGGACAGCGTGTTGTGGGCGGCGTCGTTGGCGTCGATCCACGAGAAGCCGGAGGGGTCGTCGTCGAGCGACCACAGGCCGGGATTGTCGGCGTAGCGGGCGTTGAGGTCCCGCACGCAGGCGAGGATGCCACGGTGATACTCGCCCTCCCAGCCCTCGAGATTCTCCCAGGCGACACCCTTGTCGGCGTCCCACTCGGTGGTCTGCCCGAACTCGAGGCCCTGGAAGAGCAGCTTCTTGCCGGGGTGCGCCCACATGTAGGCGTACAGGCTGCGGATGCCGGCCGCACGGTCCCACGAGGTGCCGGGCATACGCTCCCACATCGATCCCTTGCCGTGGACCACCTCGTCGTGGCTCAGGGGGAGGACGAACCGCTCGCTCCAGGCGTACATCATCGAGAATGTGATCTCGCCGTGGTGGAAGCCACGGTAGATCGGGTCGAGCCCCCACGTAGCGCAGGGTGTCGTTCATCCAGCCCATGTTCCACTTCATGGAGAACCCGAGGCCGCCCGTGTAGGTGGGCGAGGTGACGCCGCCCCAGGACGTGGATTCCTCGGCCACGGTGAGGAAACCGGGGTGCTCCCGGGCCAGGGTGGCGTTGACCTCCTGGAGGAACGAGATGGCCTCGAGGTTCTCCCGTCCACCGTGGATGTTGGGGGTCCACTCGCCGGCCTCGCGGGAGTAGTCGAGGTAGAGCATCGAGGCCACGGCGTCCACCCGCAGTCCGTCGATGTGGAACTCCTCGGCCCAGTACAGGGCGTTGGCGACGAGGAAGTTGCGCACCTCGTGGCGGCCGAAGTCGAAGACGTAGGTGCCCCAGTCGGGCTGTTCGCCGCGTCGGGGGTCGGCGTGCTCGTAGAGCGGGGTGCCGTCGAACCGGCCGAGCGACCACTCGTCCTTGGGGAAGTGGGCGGGTACCCAGTCCACCAGGACTCCAATACCGCGGGAGTGGAGGTGATCGATGACGTAGCGCAGGTCGTCCGGGGTGCCGAACCGGCTGGTCGGGGCGAAGTACGACGAGACCTGGTAGCCCCACGAGCCGCCGAAGGGGTGCTCGGCGACCGGCATCAACTCCACGTGGGTGAACCCGGTCTCGATGATGTGGTCGGCGAGTTCGTGCGCGAACTCGCGGTAGTCGAGGCCGGGCCGCCAGGAGCCGACGTGGACCTCGAGGACGGTCATCGGGGAGTGCGAGTGGTCGCGGGTCGCGCGGGCGGCGATCCACTCGTCGTCGTTCCACTCGTAGCCGGAGGTGAACACCTTCGACCCGGTCGAGGGCGGCACCTCGGTGGCCACCGCCATGGGGTCGGCGTGGTCGATGGTCCGGCCGTCGGCCCCGCGGACGCAGTACTTGTAGACGGCGCCGTCGGCGACGTCGGGGACGAACAACTCCCACACCCCGGAGGACCCGATCGAGCGCATGGGCAGCGCGGTGGGATTCCATCCGCAGAAGTCGCCGACGACGCTCATCCCGCGGGCGTTGGGCGCCCACACGGCGAATGACGTGCCGGTGACCGGTCCGCCCGCGGTCTCGTAGGTGCGCACGTGGGCGCCGAGGACATCCCACAGTCGTTCGTGGCGCCCTTCGCCGATGAGGTGCAGGTCGACCTCGCCCAGCGTCGGGAGGAAGCGGTAGCCGTCCGCGACGGTGCGCGTGTGGCCGTCGGGGTAGCGGACCCGGAAACGGTAGTCGGGCACCTCCGTCTCGGGCACCGCCGCGTGGAACAGTCCGTCGCCGACCGGGGTCATGGGGACGGTGCGGTCGTCGAACACGATCTCCACCTCCACCGCGCCCGGCTGGACGGTGCGGACGACCGAGCCGTCGCCGTCGCGGTGCGCGCCGTAGACGGAGTGCGGGTCGTGGTGGGTACCGGACCGGAGCCGGCCGAGGACGTCGTGCGGGATCGGCGTCGGTTCCGTGGGAGTGACGGGCCCGGGGGACGCGACGGGCGCCGTGGCCGGCGCGGGCGGTGTCGGTGACGGCGGTGACGGCGGTGATGAAGACGGCGGCGACGACGACGAGGGCGACGACGACGAGGTCTGCTCCGGCTGGAGCCGGTCGGTAGAGCGGTCCTTCTTCTTGTGCTGTGCCATGGCCGTTCGCCTCAATCCACGGTGTGCGTGCGGTAGGACAGTTCGACCCTACGTGCTTCGTCGCAGGGCGGGATCGCGATGATGTGTGCGACGGCGGTCCACGGCTCGAGCCGGACGTAGTTGCTCGACCCCCAGTGGAACTCGGAGCCCGTCACCTCGTCGCGGACGCTGAACCGGGCGTCGGCGTCGTACCCCAGGGCCGCCATGTCGAGGTGGAGGGTGCCCTCCTGGACGCCGAGGGAGTCCAGGGAGACCACCGTGAGAACGCAGTCTCCGGTGGCCGGGTCGACCTTGGAGTAGGCGATGATCTGGTCGTTGTCCACGTCGTGGAACGTCAGGGTGCGCAGCTGCTGCAGGGCGGGGTGCTCGCGGCGGACCCGGTTGAGGGTGCGCAGCCACGGGGCGAGCGACTGCCCGGCGGCCTCCGCGGCGGCGAAGTCACGGGGCCGCAGCTCGTACTTCTCCGAGTCGAGGTACTCCTCGCTGCCGTCGGCGACGGGCTGCCATTCGTAGAGCTCGTAGCCGGAGTACACGCCCCACGCGGGCGAGAGCGTCGCGGCGAGCACCGCCCGGATCGCGAACATCGCCGGGCCGCCACGTTGGAGCGACTCGTGGAGGATGTCCGGGGTGTTGGTGAACATGTTGGGGCGGGCTTCGTCGACGTGGGCCAGCAGCTGCTCGCAGAACTCCACCAACTCGGCCTTCGTGGTCTTCCACGTGAAGTAGGTGTAGGACTGCGAGAACCCGCGCTTGGCCAGTCCGAACAGCCGGGCCGGCCGGGTGAAGGCCTCCGCCAGGAACAGCACGTCCGGCTCGGTCCGCTTCACCTCGCTGATGAGGCGGTTCCAGAAGTCGGCCGGCTTGGTGTGCGGGTTGTCCACCCGGAAGATCCGTACCCCGAGGGACGTCCACAGCCGGACGACACGCAGCACCTCGGCGTAGATGCCCTCGGGGTCGGTGTCGAAGTTGACCGGGTAGATGTCCTGGTACTTCTTGGGCGGGTTCTCGGCGTAGGCGATGTGCCCGTCGGGCAGCACTGTGAACCACTCGGGGTGTTCGGCGGCCCACGGGTGGTCGGGCGCGCACTGCAGGGCCAGGTCCAGTGCGACCTCGACGCCGCGCTCCCCGGCGTAGGTCACCAGGTCCCGGAAGTCGTCGACGGTGCCGAGGTCGGGGTGGACCGCGTCGTGTCCGCCCTCGGCGGAGCCGATGGCCCACGGTGACCCGACGTCGTCGGGCCCGGGGGTCAGGGTGTTGTTGCGGCCCTTGCGGTTGATTTCGCCGATGGGGTGGATCGGCGGCAGGTACACGACGTCGAACCCGAGGTCGGCCGCGTGATCGACGTAGGAGCGCGAGGTGGTGAACGTCCCGTGGACGGGACGGCCCTCGTCGTCCCACCCGCCGGTGGAGCGGGGGAAGAACTCGTACCAGGAGCTGAACTGCGCCTCGCGACGGTCCACCCACACGCGGTGGGTCTGACCGACGGTCACCAGTTCGCGCACGGGATCGTCGGCCAGCGCGGCCGCGACCTCGTCCGACAGCGCCGGGGCGGTCCGGGTGGCCGCGTCGCCCGGGCCGCGCAGCGCGGCGGCGGCCCCGGTCAGCAGGTCGACCCGGGCGGCGGCGCCGGCGACCGTCGCCCGGGCGATCGCGGTGTCGAGCACGCGGGCGCCCACCTCGAACTCGTTGCCCAGCTCGCCCGAGTCCAGGCCCGCGGCCATCTTCTTGACGATGCCGCTGCGCCACGTGGCGAACGGGTCGGACCACGCCTCCACCCGGAACGACCACATCCCCGCCACATCCGTGGGCAGCAGCGCGTGGACGGTGTCCGGCTCGGTGCCGGGCACCATCGTGGTGCGGGAGGACGCGCCGCCGGGTCGGCGGACGACCAGGCTGGCGGACAGGGCGTCGTGGCCCTCGCGCCAGACGATCGCGGAGACGGGCAGGATCTCCCCGACCACGGACTTGGACGGGAACCTCCCGCAGGAGACGAGGGGGCGGACCTCATCGATGGCCAGACGGTCGTTCACGTCGGTGCTCCTCTCGGCGGGTGGGCGCCGCGGTGGGCGGCGTCACCTCCACGACGCTAGCGAAGTCGGGCCGATCCTTCAGGGGTGCCCGAGTCGGCGTTCACCTGCACGGCCGTGTTCTTCGCCACCCGTCCTCCCGATTACCGGTTAGATGGGCGTCGTGAGCACCCTGATCGACATCGACCCCGACCTCGTCCTCGACCTCCGCGACGTCTCGCTCCGGCGGGACGGCACGTCCCTCGTGGGGCCCCTGTCCTGGCAGGTGGAACTGGACGAGAGGTGGGTGGTGCTCGGCCCCAACGGCGCGGGCAAGACCTCGTTGCTGCGGATCGCCTCGGCCCTGGAGTACCCGAGCACGGGGACGGCCGTCATCCTCGGGGAGCAGCTGGGCCGGACGGAGGTGACCGAGCTGCGCAGCCGTGTCGGCCTGTCGTCGGTCGCGGTGGCCGGTCGCATCCCCGGCGACGAGGTGGTGCAGGATCTGGTCATCTCCGCCGGATACGCCGTGCTGGGCCGCTGGCGGGAGAAGTACGACCCGGAGGATTTCGAGCGCGCCGCGGACACCCTCGAGTCGATCGGGGCGGAGCACCTGGCCGAGCGAACCTGGGGCACCCTCTCCGAGGGGGAGCGCAAGCGCGTGCTCATCGCCCGCGCCATGATGACCGATCCCGAACTGCTGCTCCTCGACGAGCCGGGGGCGGGGCTGGACCTGGGCGGCCGGGAGGACCTGGTCGCCCGCCTCGGGGACATGGCGATGGATCCGGACGCCCCCGCCACGGTCCTGGTCACCCACCACGTGGAGGAGATCCCCCCGGGGTTCACCCACGCCATGCTCCTGGCGGAGGGCGAGGTCACCGCGATGGGGCTGATCGACGAGGTGATCACCTCCGACAATCTCAGCAGGGCCTTCTCCCAGTCGATCGTCGTGGACGCGATCGACGGACGCTACTTCGCGCGCCGGGCGCGCCGCTCGGGCCGGCACCGGCGGACACCACGGGCATGACGGCACGTGAGGCTCCCGCGGCGTTCGCGCCGGAGTCCGTGCCGGTCCGCGAGGCCGCTACGGTCGCCCTGGTCCGCGACGCGCGGGTCGGCGGGGGAGTGGAGGTCTTCCTGCAGCACCGGGTGGCGACCATGCAGTTCGCCGCCGGGATGTCGGTGTTCCCCGGCGGAGGCGTCGAACCGCGGGACTACCACGGCACCCGCCCCTGGCGCGGGCCCGAGCCGGAGTGGTGGGCCGGGCGGTTCGGGATCGAGGCGGACCGCGCCGCCGCGGCCGTCCGCGGGGTGGCGCGGGAACTGTTCGAGGAGACCGGGGTGCTGCTCGCCGAGCCGGCGACCGGGCCGGGAGCCGCCGCACCGGCCGACCCGCCGGGCCCCGACGAGCGGCGCGCACTCGACGCGGGGGAGGGCGACCTGGATTCGCTGCTCGCCGCGCACGGGCTGGTGCTGTCCGCGCACCTGCTGCGCCCGTGGGACCGGTGGACCACCCCGGTCGGACCCCCGCGCCGGTACGACACCTTGTTCTTCGTGGCGGCCCTGCCCCACGGCGTCGAGCCGGACGGCGGCACGACCGAGGCGCGCGCGACCGAGTGGATCCGCGCCGACGACGCCGCGCAGGCGGGGACCCTCGGCCGGCTCGGCATGCTGCGCCCGACCCTCGACGTGCTGTCCGATCTGGCCGCCGCCGCCGATGTCGACGAGGTCCTGGCCACCCCGCGGGCCATCGCTCCGGGCGGGAACTAACGTTGCGTCGGTGACCCCCGAGGACCTGGAGTTCCTGCGCACCGCCGCCGGACGCGACCTGCTCGACCTCGTCGCCGGCCTGGCGTGGTCCCGCGCGGACCTCGTGGCCTCGACAGCGGCCGTCCGGCGCGCGGATCCCGTGCATGCGGCGGCGGCGATCGACGTCGTCACCGCCCGGGCGCGCGCGAGGGGTCGAATCCGGGGTGCCGGGGCGATGCTGCTCACCGACGAGGCCGTCCAGCAGGCCACCGCGTGGCCCGTCGCGGCCCTGCGGGCCGGGCGCCTGGCAGGACGGGACGTCCACGACGTCACCTGTTCCGTCGGCGCCGAGCTCACCGAACTCGTCCGGACGGCCGACCGGGTGATCGGCTCGGATCTGGATCCGGTCCGCGCGCGGATGGCGGCCCACAACGTCCCCGGAGCACTCGTGTGCGTGGCCGACGCGCTCGCCCCGCCCAGCCGCGACGCCGTCCTGGTGGCGGACCCCGCCCGCCGGTCCAGGGGCCGTCGGGTCCACGACCCGGCGCGGCTCAGCCCGCCGCTGCCCGACCTGCTCGCCGTCGCCGCCGACCGCGATCACGTCATCAAGTGCGCCCCGGGCCTCGACACCTCGGTGCTCGACCACTGCGGGGAGGTCGAACTGGTGTCCCTCGACGGCTCGGTGCGGGAGGCGTGCCTGTGGTCGCCGGGCCTGTCCGCGGGTGTGCGCCGCCGTGCGACCGTGGTCCGCACCACCGCCGCCGACGCGGCCGGACCGTGGGGACCACCGCGCCTCGTCGCGGACGGGGTCGCGGTCCACGTGGAGGAGGTGACCGACGGCGACGACGACGAGGTGGACGCCCACGAGGAGGCCGAGCGGTTCATCGTGGACCCCGACGGGGCGGTCGTCCGCGCCGGACTCGTACGGCACTGGGCCCGCCGCCACGGGCTCCGCCAGCTCGACCCGAGGATCGCCCATCTGACCGGGCCACGGGTCCCGGACGGCTACACCGGGTTCGAGGTGCTCGAGAAGTGCAGGCTCGACCGCAAGCAGCTGCGCCGCGTGCTGCGCCGGCGAGAGTGCGGGTCGTTGGAGATCCTCGTCCGCGGCGTCGACACCGACCCGGACGTGCTGCGACGCTCGCTCTCGCTCAGCGGGTCACGGCCACTCGCGCTGGTGGTGACCCGGATCGGCAGCTCCGCCGTGGTGTTCGTGTGCGGGCCGCGCACCGCTCACTCGAACACGTAGAGGGCGCCCACCGCGGTCGTCAGCGCGATCCGGCCGTCCGCGTCGACGCTGAGTCCCGAGACCGGGCCCGTCGCGGCGGGCACCTCGATCCGGTGGAGGGTGGCGCCGTCGGCGCCGTCGAGCAGGTGGACCGCGATGCCGGGCTCGTCGTCGGATCCGCCCGAGCGCACGGCCACCAGCACCCGCCCGTCCGGCGTCGCGGCGGGGTTGGTGAGCTGGCGCAGGTCGTCCCGGCGCCAGACCACCCGGCCGGTTCCGTCCTGCCCGCGAACGGCCACCACCGGCGCCGGGCCCGCGTCGTCGTCGTGGTCGTCGTCGGGTCCCCTCCACACGGTCGTCGTGCGACCGCCGCTGACCACGGTGCCGTCGGGCAACAGGGCGGGCGGCGTGTCCGGCCGGTACCCGACGGGGGCGGTCCACAGTGCCGTGCCGTCGGACGTCGAGTACGCGGCGAGATCGCCGTCGGCCGCGTGGACGTAGACCTCGTCCCGGTCGTTCGACAGCACCACCGGCGTCCCCAGGCGCCCGTCGGGCAGGGGTGCACGCCACAGCACGTCGAGGGCAGTGACTTCACCGGCGACCAGTCGCACCGCCACCAACTCCGGATCGTCGGCGCCCGGCGTCCACGCGGTGAGGTAGGCGGTGGCCGTGTCCGTGTCCACGGCCGCGGGGGCGGGGACCGGGCAACCCCGCGCGCCGGTCGCGCACCACGGGAGCCCGTACGCCGGGTCGTCCGTGGAGATGTCGCCGGCGATCCGCAGTTCGGGCGTGACGTCCAGACCGGTGTGGGCGTTGATCACCCGTGCCGCCCCCAGGTGCGACACGAGCAGCAGGTGGCGTCCGTCCAGCAACGTCACGGTCGTGGGCACGCCCCGGGTCGCGGCGGTCCATCGGTTCTCGCCCTCGGCCGTCAGGGCGCCGACCCCGCCGTAGAGGGGCACGAACAGCGAACCGCGCCCGTCGACTGTCGCGGTGATCCGCGGCCCGTCGGTCGGCAGGCGCAGACACCACCGCTTGCGGCCGTCGTCGGCGGTCAGTGCGAAGAGGTTGCACCCGCGCTCGGAGATCGTGGCCTGGAACGACGTGCCGATGCCGTCCGAGGAGGCCACGCCGACCGCGGGCGCACCGAGGGCGCGTGACCACAGCAGTCCGGGGGCGTCCGAGACCCCGGAGTGTGCGCGACCGGAGTTCGGCGGGCCACCCGCGAGCGAGGACCAGCTCGCGGCCTGGCCCAGGCGGGCGCCGCCGCTCTCCGTATCCGAGGCGCAGCCGGCGGCCACCCCCGCCGCCAGCGCGACGGCGACCAAGGCCCGCGCGGTGCGCGGTGTCAGTGCCGGTGTCGGTGCCGGTGCCACAGGTCCCCCCCGTCGAGTCGAGACAGTCACACGAGAGAGTAGTCCGCCGCCCGCCGCCCACCCGACCGGCGCTCCGACGTGGCGGACGCGGGGACCGACGGGCAGGGGTGCGGGGCGGGGGAATCACGGATCTCGGAGTGCACTCCGCGGCTACCGTGACGGGCATCACCCGTGCCCACGGAAGGCGGCCACACCCCGATGACAGCGAACTCCGGACTCGACACCGCGATCACCCCGCTGAGCTTCCTCGAGAAGGCCGCGCGCGTCTCACCCGACGCCACCGCGGTCGTCGACGGCCCGCGCCGTCAGACCTACGCCGAGTTCGCCGACCGGGCCACCCGGCTGGCCTCCCTGCTGAAGATGCGCGGCGTGGCGCGCGGTGACCGGGTGGGCGTCCTGGCGCCGAACTCGGCCGAGGCGCTGCTCGCGCAGTTCGGCGTCCCCCTCGCGGGCGGCGCCGTGGTCGCCCTCAACACCCGCCTCGCCCCGGCCGAGATCGCCTACATCGTGGAGCACGCCGGGATCGCCGTCCTCATCGCCGACGCGGAACTCCTCGCGGGGCTGGGCGACGAGGTCCCCGACGCGCTGCGTCTCGTCCTGGTCGCCCCGGACGCCGACGGCACGCAACCCGACCCGGCCCGCTTCGGCCCGCGCGCCGAGGCCATGGAGGACGCCCTCGCGTCCGCCTCCCCGCAGCCGGTCTCGTGGACGGTCGCCGACGAGGACTCCGTCATCGCGGTCAACTACACCTCCGGCACCACCGGCCGACCCAAGGGCGTCATGTACACGCACCGGGGCGCCTACCTCAACTCCCTCGGCGAGATCGTCACCCAGGGCCTGGACGCCGACTCGAAGTACCTCTGGACGCTGCCCATGTTCCACTGCAACGGGTGGTGCACGACCTGGGCGCTGACCGGTGCGAGGGGGACCCACGTGTGTCTGCGCGCCGTCCGCGGGGACGAGATCTGGAGACTGTTCGACGACGAGGGGGTCAACCGCCTGGCCGGTGCACCAGCCGTGTTGTCCACCATCGCCGACGACCCGGCCGCCCGGCCGATCGACGGGATCCGCATGGTCACCGCCGGGGCGCCGCCCTCGCCGACCATCCTGCGCCGCTTCGAGGACCTCGGCATCGACGTCACCCAGGTGTACGGACTGACCGAGACCTACGGCCCGTTCACGGTGTGCACCCCGCAGCCCGGATGGGCCGACCTGGATCCGGACGAGCGGGCCGGGCTCAAGTCGCGCCAGGGCGTCGCCATGATCCACGCCGACACCGTGCGTGTGGTCGAGCGCACCTCACCGGGGGAGAGCCGGCTGGTCGACGTCCCCGCCGACGGCGTGACCATGGGCGAGGTCGTCATGACCGGCAACGGGGTCATGAAGGGGTACTTCGGCGACCCCGAGGCCACGGCCACCGCGTTCGCCGGCGGGTGGTTCCACTCCGGCGACCTGGGCGTCATGCACCCGGACGGATACGTGCAACTGCTGGACCGCGCCAAGGACGTCGTGGTCTCCGGCGGCGAGAACATCTCCACCATCGAGGTCGAGCAGGCGGTCGTGTCCCACCCCGACGTGGTCGACTGCGCGGTCGTGTCCATGCCCGACGAGAAGTGGGGCGAGCGTCCCAAGGCCTACGTCGTGGTCCGGCCGGGCTCCACGCTCGACGAGGCCGCCGTGATCGAGCACTGCCGGACCAGGATCGCGCGCTACAAGGTGCCCGGTGCGGTGGAGTTGACCGAGGCCCTGCCCCGGACGTCGACCGGAAAGGTCCGCAAGAACGAACTGCGCGACGCCGCCTGGTCCGGCTGGGACAAGCGCATCAACTGAACCACCCGCCCCACCCGGTGGCCGCCGACCGGGCGCCGTGCCCCGCCACCGACCGCCCCGGCACCGTCACCGCGGCCACGGCCGCGTTATTGTGTCTGGCAGGACCACAATCCGGTGCGCCCGGTCTAGACGGGGGCGCACCCCGCCCCGACTCGCAGGAGGTCGACGCAGGCCCATGACGAACATCGTCGTACTGATCAAGCAGGTTCCCGACACCTATTCCGAGCGCAAGCTCACGGACGGGGACTACACCCTGGACCGCGAGGCCGCGGACGCGGTCCTGGACGAGATCAACGAGAAGGCCGTCGAGCAGGCGCTCCAGATCAAGGAGGCCCACGGCGGCGAGGTGACCGTCCTGTGCGCCGGTCCGGACCGCGCCACCGAGGCCATCCGCAAGGCCCTATCCATGGGCGCCGACAAGGCCGTCCACCTCAACGACGAGGCCCTGCACGGTTCCGACGTCGTCCAGACCTCGTGGGCGCTGGCCAACGTGCTGGGCACCATCGAGGGCACCGAGCTGGTCATCGCCGGCAACGAGGCCACCGACGGCCGCATGGGTGCCGTCCCGGCCATCCTCGCCGAGTACCTCGGCCTCCCGCAGCTGACGCACATGCGCACCCTGGAGATCGCCGACGGCGTCGCCAAGGGCGAGCGTGAGACCGACGAGGGCATCTTCGAGGTCGAGGCCACCCTGCCGTGCGTCGTCTCCGTCGGCGAGAAGATCAACGAGCCGCGGTTCCCGTCCTTCAAGGGCATCATGGCCGCCAAGAAGAAGCCGGTCGAGTCCCTCACGCTGGCCGACGCCGGCGTCGAGGCCGCCCAGGTGGGCAAGGACAACGCCGCGTCCAGCGTCACCTCCGCGAGCCCCAAGCCGCCGCGCGCCGCCGGCGAGAAGGTCACCGACGAGGGCGAAGGCGGCAACGACGTCGCCAAGTACCTCGTGTCGCAGAAGCTCATCTGACGCGAACTCACCCCGACCGACTCATCCCAGTCTTTTTCAAGGAGAATCCACCATGGCTGAAGTCCTCGTCGCGGTCGAGCACGTCGACGGCGAACTCAAGAAGGTGTCCCTCGAGCTGCTGACCGCCGCTCGTGCCCTCGGAGAGCCCTCCGCGGTCGTCTTCGGTGAGACCGGCACCGCCGCCGCGCTCACCGATGCCCTCAAGGAGGCCGGCGCGGAGAAGATCTACGTCGCCGAGGGTGACGCGGTCCAAAACTACCTCGTCACCCCCAAGGTCGACGTCCTGGCCGGCCTCGCCGAGCAGGGTGCGGCCGCGATCGTCCTGGCCGCCACGTTCGAGGGCAAGGAGGTCGCGGGTCGTCTCGCGGCCCGCACCGGCTCCGGCACCCTGTGTGACGTCGTGGAGATCAAGTCCGACGGTTCGGCCGTCCACTCGATCTTCGGTGGCGCCTTCACCGTCGAGGCGACCGTCTCCGGCGAGACCCCGATCTACACGCTGCGTCCGGGCTCCGTCGAGGCCGCCCCGGCCGCCGGCGCCGGCGAGGTCGTCGAGGTGCAGGTCCCCGAGCCCGAGAACGCCGCCAAGGTCATCTCGCGCAACCCGATCGTGGGCGGCGACCGCCCCGAGCTCACCGAGGCGACCGTCGTCGTCTCAGGTGGTCGTGGCGTCGGCTCCGCGGACAACTTCGAGAAGGTCGTCGAGCCGCTCGCCGACTCGCTCAAGGCCGCCGTCGGCGCGTCGCGCGCCGCTGTGGACTCGGGCTACTACCCGGGCCAGTTCCAGGTCGGCCAGACCGGCAAGACCGTGTCGCCGCAGCTGTACATCGCCCTCGGTATCTCGGGCGCCATCCAGCACCGCGCCGGCATGCAGACGTCGAAGACCATCGTCGCCGTCAACAAGGACGAGGAGGCCCCGATCTTCGAGATCGCGGACTACGGCATCGTCGGCGACCTGTTCAACGTCGCCCCGCAGCTCACCGAGGCCATCAACGCTCGTAAGTGAGCAGGACGCACCGCGTCCACCAGCGTCGCCCGGACCCCGGCACCCCTGCGGTGCCGGGGTCCGGCGCGTTCGTGCGTATCCTTGCCAGCGATATGCCCACCACCCGCTCTGTGCACTATCTCGACCACGCCGCGACCACCCCGATGCGCGCGGCGGCCGTCGACGCCTACGCCGAGGCGTCCTCCTCGGTCGGCAACGCGTCCTCGCTCCACGGCTCCGGACGCCGCGCCCGCCGCCGCGTCGAGGAGGCCCGCGAGTCCCTCGCGCACCACCTCGGCTGTCGACCGTCCGAGGTGGTGTTCACCTCAGGCGGGACGGAGTCCGACAATCTCGCCGTTCTCGGGCAGGTGGGTGCCTCGGCGGGCGACGTGGTGGCCGTGGGGGCGACCGAGCACCACTCCGTCCTCGACGCCGCCGCCCACCTGGCGACCGACCGTGGCGGTCGGAAGGCCGTCCGGGTGTTGCCCGTGGACCCCCGCGGCGCCGTCACCCCGGCAACGGTCCGCGACCTCGCCGACGAGCTCGGCCCGCGACTGGCCCTCGTCGCGGTGATGCTCGGCAACAACGAGATCGGCACCCTCACGGATGTCGCGGCGGCGGCCGGCCCGGCCCGCGCGGTGGGCGCGGCCGTCCACACCGATGCCGTCCAGGCCGTCGGGCACGTCCCGGTCGACTTCTCCGCCCTGGGCGTGACCTCTCTCAGTCTCTCCGCGCACAAGTTCGGTGGACCGCTCGGCGTCGGTGCGTTGCTCCTCGACCGCGGTGCCGACTGCGTGCCGATCGGGTACGGGGGTGGCCAGGAGCGGGACCTGCGGTCCGGATCCGTGGACGTGCCGGGGGTCGTCGCGATGGCCGCCGCGCTCGAGGAAGCGGTCCGCGAGATGGAGTCCGAGTCCCGGCGTCTGAGCCGGTTGCGCGATCGGCTCGTCGCAGGTGTGCTCGCCGAGGTCCCCGGCGCGATCGCCAACGGGGGCGGGGAGCGCCTGCCGGGCATCGCCAACCTCACCTTCCCGGGTTGTTCCGGCGAGTCACTCATCCTGCTGCTCGACGCCGCGGGGATCGAATGCTCCACGGGCTCGGCCTGTACGGCCGGTGTGGCAGAGCCGAGTCACGTCCTGCTGGCCCTCGGTGCCGACGAGGCCGCTGCCCGCAGCAGTCTGCGCCTGAGCCTGGGGCACACCACCACAGAGGACGACGTCGACGCCGCCGTCGCGGCCATCGGGCCCGCGGCCGAACGCGCCCGCGTCGCCGGCCTCGGGCTCGCCCGTACCGGGATGGCCCGCACCGGGGTGGCCGCGTCATGAGGGTCCTCGCCGCCATGAGCGGGGGAGTGGACTCCGCCGTTGCCGCTGCCCGAGCCGTCGCCGCCGGACACGACGTCGTGGGCGTCCACCTCGCACTCAGCGCGGATCCGGCGACCCTGCGAACGGGTTCGCGCGGGTGCTGTTCGCGGGAGGACGCGGGGGACGCCCGCCGGGTCGCCGATCTGCTGGGCATCCCGTTCTACGTGTGGGATTTCGCCGAGCGCTTCCGTGCCGACGTGATCGACGACTTCGTCGCGTCCTACGCCCGAGGCGAGACCCCCAACCCGTGCCTCCGGTGCAACGAGCGGATCAAGTTCGAGGCCCTCCTCGACCGGGGCATGGCGCTCGGCTTCGACGCCGTCGCCACCGGCCACTACGCGCGGTTGTCGTCCGAGGAACTGCCCGACGGCACCCGACGGCCGGTCCTACGACGCGCCGTGGACGACGCCAAGGACCAGTCGTACGTCCTCGGCGTGCTCACCCCGGAGCAGCTCGCGCACTCGATGTTCCCCCTTGGGGGTTCACTCAAGTCGCAGGTCCGCGCCGAGGCCGAGGCCGCCGGGCTGCCCGTCGCCTCCAAGCCCGACAGCCATGACATCTGCTTCATCCCCTCGGGCGACACCCGCGCCTTTCTCGGGGCGCGCATCGGCATGCGTCCCGGAGCGGTCGTCGACGCCGACACCGGCGACGAGCTCGGCCGCCACGAGGGCATCCACGGGTTCACCATCGGCCAGCGCAAGGGCCTCGGGGTCAGCGGACCCGCGGCGGACGGCCGCCCCCGCTACGTCACCGCGATCGACGCCGACAGTGGCACCGTCACCGTCGGTGGCGCGGACCATCTGCTCTCGTCCGGCATGACCGCGTCCTCGCCCTACTGGCTCGTCGACGACGACATCCACGAGACCGACTGCCTGGTGCAGATCCGCGCCCACGGCGAAGCGACCCCGGGCCACGTCCGCCGCCTCGGCGACGGACCGGATGCCCGGCTCGAGATCACGCTCGAGAAGCCGATCCGCGGCGTCGCCCCCGGGCAGGCCGCCGTGCTGTACCGGCCCGAACCGGACGGCGACCGCGTTCTGGGCAGCGGCACCATCTCCGCGTCCCGTCCGGCCGCGGGAACCGAGTGACGCCGGTGGGACCGTCCAGCACCGGGGCCGGCCCCATGCCCGGCACCGACCCGCGGGAATCGGCGCGGGTGATCATGGGGGAATGCCACGCGCTGCCGTTCCTGCCCGAGCTTCCGGATCGCGGCCCCGGGGCCGACCAGGTCGGCCGCACGCTGGCGATGCTCGCCGACCTGCCGGTCGACGTCTCGCCACGCGGATGGCGACTCGCCGACGCCCCGGGCCGCCTCGCCCGTCGTGCCGCCGACTTCCTCGACCGGGACGCCGACGCCCTCGAGGAGGCCGACGAGCGGGCCCGTGATCCCGAGGGGGACCCCGCCATCGACTCCCGCCGCCTGCAGGTCCGTGTGGTGGGCCCGTGGTCTCTCGCGGCCGGGGTGGAACTGCCCGGCGGATTCCCCGTGCTCAGCGATCGCGGCGCCCGGCGAGACCTGGCCGCCTCCCTGGCGGAGGGCGCGAGTGCGCGAGCCGTGCGGCTGGCGGGCCGGATAGGGGCAGGCGCACGGATCCTGGTGGACGAGCCCCTGCTCTGGCATGTCGCCGCCGGGACGGTCCGCTCGCCCAGCCGTCTCGACCCGATCGCGGCCGTCCCGCCCGATCGACTCGCCCTGTCGCTCTGCCGGTTCGCCGCTGCGCTCCGCGACGCCGGGGCCGCAGAGGTCCTGATCCGGCTCCCGGTCACCTCCGACCCTGGGGCACCTCCGGTCTGGGAGGTCGTCAGCGACCCCCCGCGGGGTGAGACGCCTCTCGACGGGGTGTGCCTGGCGACCGCGCCGCTGCACACAGCCCGGTCGCATGCCGCGCTGGATGCAGCCGGGACGGTCCTCGGTAACGGCGGGATCCTCCACCTGGAGGGTCTACCCGGCGGCGGCCCGCCGCCACGCACCGTGGCGGAGGCCGAGGACACCGCAGTGGGACTGCTGGCTCTGCTCGACCGACTGAGCGCGCCCAGGTACTCCACCCTGGACCGCGTCATCCTCACGCCCACCGCCGAGGAGACCTCGACCGGTGAGGGCCGAGCCGCGGCCGCCCTCCGGGGCGCCCGTCTGGTGGCCGAGACCACCCCGCGGGTGGCGGAGTAACAGACGACGCGGAGTAACAGACAACGCGGCGCTACAGCACTGCCATCGGCCAGAGGGTGTTGACGTCGGACGAGTCCTTGCCGGACCGCTCGAGGTACGCGACGAAGTCCCGCTGGCGCGTCTCGTGCCAGCTCGCCTGGCGCGCATTGACCTCCCGCCAGTCCGGACCCGACAACTCCGGCTGTCCGCCGAGCATCTTCCACGCCAGCCGGGCGGCGGCGAGCGCATCCGCCGCGGCCTCGTGGGCGCTGTCCAGTCGTACCCCGTGTAGACCGCACAGGGCCTCGAGCGTCCGCTTGCCTTTCCGGTAGGGATCCACCGCGCGGTCCACGACGTACGGGTCGATCACGGGTCCCAGAATCTCGAACGACGGGTCCCACCGGCGCAGGATCGTCAGGTCGTAGCAAGCGTTGAACACCACCAGCGTGCGTCCCTCGCCCCATCCGCGGCGGATGGCCGCCACCGTCTCGGCGATGACCTCGGCGTGGGGGCGGCCGTTCTCGCGGGCATGGGCCGTGGTGATGCCGTGGACCGCCGTCGCCCCCTCGGGAATCTCTATGCCCGGGTCGGCGAGCCAGTTCCGTTCCTTCTTGTGCTGCCCGTCTATCGCGATGAGGGCGGAGGAGACGACGTGGGCGGTCCGGGGGTCCGGGCCCGTGGTCTCGAGGTCGAACGCGAGCAGTCGGTTCCGGTCGATGGCGAGGGGTGGCTGTGTGTGGGTTGTCATGGGCTCACCGTAGGGCAGCGCTCCGACATCGAGGCCCTGCCCGGCATTACCCTGTCCTCGTGAGCCTTCCCGATGACAACAGTCAGCCCGTCGGCACGGGGGACATCCCGCCCGAGGTGCGGCAGGAGTGGACCGAGCTCGCGGAGACGGTCCGCGATCACCAGTTCCGCTACTACGTCAAGGACGCGCCCATCGTCTCCGACGCCGAGTTCGACCGGCTCTTCGAGGAGTTGCAGGCGCTCGAGGTGACGCACCCGGGGCTGCGGACCGCCGATTCGCCGACCCAACTGGTCGGCGGTGGCTTCTCGACGGATTTCGCCCCGGTCGAGCACCTCGAGCGGATGACCAGCCTGGACAACGTGTTCTCCGAGGAGGAGCTGCGCGACTGGGTCGCCTCCGCCGTCGAGCAGGCGGGAGTATCGGAGGACCGGCTGCCGTTCCTGTGCGAGGTCAAGATCGACGGGGTGGCCCTGGACCTGGTCTACCGCGACGGGAGGTTGGTCAGCGCCGCCACCCGCGGTGACGGGCGTACGGGGGAGGACGTGACCCTCAACGCGCGGACCATCGACGACATCCCGGTCACGCTCACCCCGTCGGACGACCGCCCGCTGCCTTCGCTCATCGAGGTGCGGGGCGAGGTGTTCTTCCGGCTCGAGGACTTCGCCGAGCTCAACGCTCGTCTCGTGGCCGAGGGCAAGGCACCGTTCGCCAACCCGCGCAACAGTGCGGCCGGGTCACTGCGCCAGAAGAACCCCGCCATCACCGCCCAACGTCGACTCGGCATGTACTGCCACGGTCTCGGCGCGGTCGAGGGCGCGACCTTCGAGAGCCTCCACGACGTCTACCTCGCCCTCGCCGAGTGGGGCCTGCCCGTCTCACCGCACACCGCGCCCGCCACCGGGGTGGAGGAGGTGGTCGAGCGGATGAGGTTCTGGGGTGAGCACCGCAGCGACCCCGAACACGAGATCGACGGTCTCGTCGTGAAGATCGACGACCGCGCGGTCCAACGGCGACTCGGTCAGACCTCCCGCGCGCCGCGGTGGGCGATCGCCTACAAGTACCCACCGGAGGAGGTCATGACGGAACTCCTGGACATCCGGGTCTCCGTCGGGCGCACCGGGCGGGTCACCCCCTTCGCCCACATGCAGCCGGTCACGGTCGCCGGTTCGACGGTCTCGTTGGCCACCCTCCACAACCAGACCGAGGTGATCCGCAAGGGCGTGTTGATCGGCGACACCGTGGTGATCCGCAAGGCCGGTGACGTGATCCCCGAGGTCCTCGGCCCGGTGGTCGAGCGGCGCGACGGCACCGAGCGCGAGTTCGTCTTCCCCGAACGTTGTCCGGAGTGCGATACGGTCCTGGCCCCGGCGAAGGAGGGCGACGCCGACTGGCGCTGCCCCAACCAGCGTTCGTGTCCCGCCCAGCTGCGGGAGCGGCTGTTCTATCTGGCCTCGCGCAACGCCCTGGACATCGAGGCGCTCGGGTACGAGGGCGCCTCGGATCTGCTGACCAGCGGGGTGCTGGTCAACGAGGCCGGACTGTTCGATCTCACCGAAGCCGACCTGCTCAGGACAGACCTCTACACCCGCGTCGACAAGGCCACCCGCAAGCAGATCGAGGCGGGGGCCGAACCCGAACGCACCGTGCTCACCGAGAACGGTCGCAAGCTGCTGGCCAACCTCGCCACCGCCCGGGACCGACCGCTCTGGCGGGTACTGGTCGCGCTGTCGATCCGACACGTGGGCCCCACGGCCGCGCGCGCCCTGGCGACCCGGTTCGGGACCATGGAGGCCATCCGCGCCGCGTCCGAGGAGGAACTGGCGGAGACGGACGGGGTCGGGTCGACCATCGCGGCCTCGGTGGTCGAGTGGTTCGACGTCGACTGGCACCGCGAGATCGTCGACCGCTGGACCGCCGCAGGTGTCTCGATGGCCGACGAGCGTGACGAATCGATCCCGCGGACGCTGGAGGGACTGACGATCGTGGCGACCGGCTCACTCGAGGGCTTCACGCGCGACGGCATCAAGGAGGCGATCATCGCTCGCGGCGGCAAGGCCTCCGGGTCGGTCTCCAAGAAGACCGACTACGTCGTGGTGGGCGACAACCCGGGGTCCAAAGCGGCCAAGGCCGAGGAGTTGGGCCTGACGATCCTGGACGAGGCCGGCTTCGTCGACCTGATGGACAACGGTCCGGCCGGGGCGGGGGAAGGGGACCTGGACCCGGAGGTGGACGCGGAACCGGAGCAGACCGACCCGTGACCCCGATGACGCCCCTCGTCCAGTTCCCCTGGCCGTTGTTCCTCGGAGCGGGCGTCGGTCTCGCGCTCGCGGTCGGTGTCTCCCTCCGTGGTCTGCGGAGCGAGCGTCGCCGGCGCATCCTCGCGGTGTCGGCCTCCGCCGTGGCGGGGGCATCGACCGGAGCGTTCGCCGGACTGGTGTGGCTCTGGGTCGGCCCGATGTCGAACCCGGTCTCCTGCCTCTACTCCTGTAACGAAGTCGCGCAGTTCCTGTCGAACGAACAGTTCCGTCAGATCGTCCTCATGACGGACCTGGCATGGGTCCTGCCGGTCACGGCGTTCCTCTTCGCGGCGGTCGCGGTGTGGCCGTGGCGACGCGGACCCCGCCGCTGACCGACATCCGTGCCGGACCGGCGTCGAGGGAGCGGCGGGCCCGCCCGGTCAGCCGGCGTCGAGGGACCGCAGGATCCCCGTGAGGTACCCCAGCCGAGCGACCTCGGACGGCCTGAACGAGGGACCGCCCGGTCGGCCCACCACGAGGATGTGTCCCGAGTTCAACGGCGCGGCCGCGAGCGAGGTGTCCATGGCCGTCCACTCCGCCGGCACGCCGTCGTCGTCGTCGTCCAGTGCGGTCACCCGCTCCAGGCCGCACAGCACGGAGACCTCGCCGCCCTCCCACATCGGTGCGGACTCGCCCCGCGCGATCAGACGGCACCGCGCGTCCGCGGTCACCTCCACGACCAGCGCCCAGCCGACGCGCAGCGCGGCCGGGAGCTCGTCGGCGAGCAGTTGGGAAGCCCCGGCACCCGCCCCGGCGACGGCGTCGATGAGTTCGAGTTCCCGATGCGCGTCGAGGATCCCGCCGAACGGCCGGAGGGAGTCCACCATCACGCCGTCCAGGCGCTCGGCGGCGGTGATGAGGGCGTCCGGGAAGGTGCCGTGCGGGACCTCCACGACGATGTCGTCGACGGCGACCCCGTCGAACCGGTCCACCACGTCGAGGCTGATGATGTCCGCGTCCACGGTCCCCAGCGCCACCGCGAGGGAGCCGAGACTGCCCGGTCGGTCGGGCAGCATGACACGGAGCAGATAAGACATGACGCCCATTGTGCCGCACGCATTCGGGCTGACTAGGCTGGGCCGGTACCGACCACGTCACGGAAAGGGGCAGGCACGTGACCTCGATCTCACGCGGGGACGTCGCGCATCTGGCCAGGCTCTCCCGCCTGGAACTGAGCGACTCCGAGCTGGACTCGTTCGCACAGCAGCTCACCGACATCCTCGACCACGTGCAGGCGGTGTCCGAGGTCGCCGCGGAGGACGTGCCCGCGATGAGCCACCCCACCGCGATCACCAACGTCTACCGCGACGACGTGGTCACGCCCGGCCTCACCCCGGAGCAGGCACTCGACCAGGCCCCGGCAGCCGACGAACAGCGCTTCGAGGTTCCGCAGATCCTGGGGGAGGACGCATGACCGAGCTCACCACCGCCACCGCCGCCGAGCTGGCCGGGCGGATCGCCGCGCGGGAGGTGTCCTCGGAGGAGGTCACCCGGGCGCACCTGGACCGTATCGACGAGGTCGACGGCGAGATCAACGCGTTCCTCCACGTGGGCGCGGACGAGGCTCTCCGGGCGGCCCAAGACGTCGACACCCGACTGGCGGCCGGCGAGGAGCTCGGACCCCTGGCGGGCGTGCCCATCGCCCTCAAGGACGTGTTCACCACCACCGACGCCCCCACCACCTGTGGCTCACGGATCCTCGAGGGTTACCGTTCGCCGTACGACGCCACGGTCACCGCGCGACTGCGCGAGGCGGGGATCCCGATCCTCGGCAAGACCAACATGGACGAGTTCGCCATGGGGTCGTCGACCGAGAACTCGGCCTACGGCCCCACCCGCAACCCGTGGGATCCGAGCCGCACCCCCGGTGGTTCCGGCGGTGGTTCGGCCGCGGCGCTGGCCTCGCACCAGGCCCCGATCGCCATCGGTACCGACACCGGCGGGTCGATCCGCCAGCCCGCCGCGCTCACCGCGACGGTCGGTGTCAAGCCCACCTACGGGACGGTCTCGCGCTACGGGCTCGTCGCCTGCGCGTCGTCGCTCGACCAGGGCGGGCCCTGCGGCCGCACGGTCGAGGACACCGCGCTGCTGCACCAGGTCATCGCGGGGCACGACCCGCGCGACTCGACGAGCCTCGACGTGGCGTTCCCGGACGTCGTCGCCGCCGCGCGTGAGGGCGGGAAGGGTGACCTGACGGGCCTGCGGGTGGGCGTGGTCACGGAGTTCTCCGGCGAGGGCTACCAGCCCGGCGTCGAGGAGTCGTTCCGCGGCGCGGTGGACACCCTGCGCGACCTGGGTGCCGAGATCGTCGAGGTCTCGTGCCCCAACTTCCGCTACGCGCTGCCCGCCTACTACCTCATCCTCCCGTCCGAGGTCTCCAGCAACCTGGCACGCTTCGACGCCATGCGCTACGGCCTGCGGACCGGTGACGGGTCGGCCGACCAGGTCATGGCCGCCAGCCGCGAGGCGGGCTTCGGCCCCGAGGTCAAGCGCCGCATCATGCTCGGCACCTACGCGCTGTCGGCCGGCTACTACGACGCGTTCTACGGTCAGGCCCAGAAGGTACGCACGCTGATCGCGCGCGACTTCGATGCCGCCTACGAAAAGGTCGACGTCCTGATCTCGCCGACCACGCCGACGACCGCGTTCCCGCTCGGGGACAAGGTGGAGGACCCGGTCGCGATGTACCAGTTCGACCTGTGCACCCTGCCGCTGAACCTGGCCGGTCACTGCGGGATGTCCGTGCCGTCCGGTCTGGTGGAGGGCCTGCCCGCCGGTCTGCAGATCATGGCACCGGCACTCGCCGACGACCGTCTCTACCGGGTCGGGGCCGCCTACGAGGCCGCGAGAGGCGCGATAGCGTGACGACCGTCCCCGAGAGGGACGCATGGAAGGCGCTCGCGGCACTCGTCATCGGGTTCTTCATGATCCTGGTGGACCAGACGATCGTGGCGGTGGCCACCGACGCGTTCGTCACCCAGCTCGGCGCCACGACCAACCAGGTCATCTGGGTGACCAGCGCGTATCTGCTCGCCTACGTGGTGCCGTTGCTGTTCACCGGTCGGCTGGGGGACCAGATCGGGCCGCGACGGGTGTCGATCTCGGGCCTGGTGCTGTTCACCGGCGCCTCCCTGTGGTGCGGGTTGGCGCCCGACATCGAGACCCTCATCGTGGCGCGGGTGTTCCAGGGATTCGGCGCGGCACTGCTCACCCCTCAGTCGCTCAGCGTCATCACGCGCGTGTTCGCACCCGCGCGCCGCGGCGCGGCCATGGGTGCGTGGGGTGCGGTCGCGGGTATCGCCTCCGTGGTGGGTCCGGTCTTCGGCGGGGTGCTCATCGACGCGTTCGACTGGCGGTGGATCTTCTTCGTCAACATCCCGTTCGGTGTCCTCGCGGTGGTGTTGGTATGGCTCTGGGTCCCTGTACTGGAGACGAGGTCGCGCTCGTATGACGTAGCCGGGATCGTCCTGTCGGCCGTGGGCATGTTCCTGCTGGTGTTCGGGATCCAGCAGGGCGAGGAACACGGATGGGGCGGGACCACCGCCGGGTTCATCGCGGCGGGCGTGGTGGGTCTCGCCGTGTTCGTGTGGTGGCAGTCCCGCGTCCGCACCGAGCCGCTCGTTCCTCTACGACTGTTCCGGGATCGCAACTTCTCGATCGGGACGTTCGGCGTCTCGACGATCGGCTTCGTCACCGCCGGAACGATGGTGCCGCTCATGTTCTACCTCCAGGGGGTCAAGGAACTCAGCCCGACCCGCGCGGGGATGATGCTGCTGCCCATGGCCCTGATCGCGGGTGTGCTGGCGCCGTTGGTCGGACGCTGGGCGGATCGTCTCGATCCGCGGATCTTCACGGGCATCGGGTACTTCTCGTATGCGGTCTCCCTGTTCTGGCTCGCGCTGGTGATGGATGCCCAGACCTCGATCCCCGTCCTGCTCGGTCCGATCGCCCTCATGGGGGTGGCCAACGGGTGTGTGTGGGCGCCGACGTCATCGACCGCGATGCGGCGCCTCGAATTGGCGTCGGCGGGCGCGGGCTCCGGTGTCTACAACACCACCCGCCAGGTCGGGGCGGTGCTGGGGTCCGCCGCGATCGGCGCGGTGGTCCAGGCCCGGTTCGTCGCCCACGGTGACATCGGTCAGGCGGTGGCCGACGCGATGTTCCTCCCCCGCCGTGGTCGTCCTGCTGGGAGGGCTGGCCACCATGGCGTTCCGTACCGGTGAACAGTCGGTGAGCCCGGGGCGGTGACCGCCGCGATGCGGGGCGGGCGGACCTAGACTGCGGGGTAACCGAGAGGAGCTCGACGTGCGTATAGGTGTACTGACCGCCGGCGGCGACTGTCCGGGACTCAACGCGGTCATCCGCGCCCTGGTCCGCACCGCCAACTCGGAGTACGACTCCCCGGTCCTGGGGTTCCAGGACGGGTGGGCCGGGCTGGTGAACGACCGTGCCGTACCGCTGTTCGACGACGAGGGCATCGATCGCATCCTGCTCCGCGGTGGCACGATCCTCGGAACCGGCCGCCTGAACCCCGACGTCCTGACGGCGAGTCTGCCGGTGATCCGCCAGACCCTCGAGCGCCACGCGATCGACGCGCTCGTCGCGATCGGTGGCGACGGCACGCTCAAGGCGGCCCGCTGGTTGACCGAGAACTGCATCCCCGTGGTGGGTGTGCCCAAGACCATCGACAACGACGTCGGAGGCACCGACTACACCTTCGGATTCGACACCGCCGTCTCGATCGCCTCCGATGCCATCGACCGGCTGCACACGACGGCGGAGTCGCACGAGCGGGTCATGCTCGTCGAGGTGATGGGCAGGCACGCCGGGTGGATCGCACTGCACGCGGGCCTGGCGTCCGGTGCGCACATGATCGTGATCCCCGAGGTCCCGTTCGATATCGACTACGTATGCAAGGTGATGAAGCGCCGGTTCCAGATGGGGGAGGCGTACGGGATCTGCGTGGTGGCCGAGGGCGCGACGCCGGTCGAGGGTTCCGGCATGACGCTGCGCCGGGGCGGCACCGACCAGTTCGGCCACGAGGTGTTCACCGGGGTGGCCGACCAGATGGCGTCCGCGATCGCCGAGCGCATGAACCGCGACGTCCGGACGACCGTGTTGGGCCACATCCAGCGCGGCGGTACGCCGACCGCGTACGACCGCGTGCTCGCGACCCGTTTCGGGGTACACGCGGCGCACGCCGCGCACCGGGGGGATTTCGGACAGATCGTCGCGCTCCGTGGGGAGTCGATCGAGATGGTGCCGGTAGAGGACGCGGTCGCGGTGCTCAAGACCGTCCCGGAGGACCGCTACCGCGAGGCCGCCTGCCTCTTCGGCTAGATTGTTCCGCATGGAGTTCACCGAGGTCGTGTCACGTTTCGATCCCGTCATGGGCATGGAGGTGCACGTAGAGCTGCACACCAACACCAAGATGTTCTGCGGGTGTCCCACCGCGTTCGGGGCGGATCCCAACACCCAGGTGTGTCCGGTGTGCATCGGCCTGCCGGGCGCGTTGCCGGTGGCCAACCGCCAGGCGGTGGAGTGGGCCATCAAGATCGGTCTGGCGCTGAATTGCTCTATCGCGCCGTACAGTCGGTTCGCCCGGAAGAACTATTTCTACCCGGACCAGCCGAAGAACTACCAGATCTCGCAGTACGACGAGCCGATCGCCCATGACGGCTTCCTCGACGTGCAGCTCGAGGACGGCAGCACGTGGCGCGTGGAGGTCGAGCGCGCGCACATGGAGGAGGACACCGGCAAGTCCACCCACGTCGGGTCCGCCACCGGTCGCATCCACGGCGCCACCCACTCGCTGCTCGACTTCAACCGCGCGGGCGTGCCGCTCATCGAGATCGTCTCCAAGCCGATCGTCGGTGCGGGGGAGCGGGCACCCGAGATCGCGCGCGCCTACGTCACGACGCTGCGTGATCTGCTCCGGAGCCTCGACGTGTCCGACGTCCGGATGGACCAGGGCTCGATGCGCTGCGATGCGAACGTCTCGTTGATGCCGAAGGGCGCCACCGAGTTCGGCACCCGCACCGAGACCAAGAATGTCAACTCCCTCCGCAGCGTCGAGATCGCGGTCCGCCACGAGATGTGCCGCCAGGCGGACGTGCTCACCGCGGGTGACGAGGTCGTGCTCGAGACCCGGCACTTCCACGAGTCGGACGGCACCACCACCTCCGGCCGGCCGAAGGAGTCGGCGGAGGACTACCGCTACTTTCCCGAGCCGGATCTCGCGCCCGTCGAGCCGACCGAGGAGCTCATCGAGGAGATCCGCGCGACGCTGCCGGAGCTGCCGTGGGTTCGCCGCGCCCGGGTCCAGGCGGACTGGGGGGTCTCGGACGAGGAGATGCGGGACCTCGTCAACGCCGGGGCCCTCGACCTGATCCTCGCCACGGTCGACGCGGGCGCTCCGGCCGCCGAGGCCCGCTCGTGGTGGGTGTCGTACCTGACGCAGCAGTCCAACAAGCGCGGCGTCGCGCTCACCGAACTCGAGATCTCGCCGGTGCAGCTGGCGCGCGTGATCGAGTTGGTCGCCGACGGCAAGCTCACCAACAAGCTCGGCCGCCAGGTCGTCGACGCCGTCCTCGACGGCGAGGGCGAGCCGGACCAGATCGTCGCCGACAAGGGCCTCGAGGTGGTGCGCGACGACTCGGCGCTGCAGAAGGCCGTCGACGACGCCCTGGCCGCGCAGCCCGACATCGCGGAGAAGATCCGTTCGGGCAAGGTCCAGGCCGCCGGCGCGATCGTCGGTGCCGTCATGAAGGCGACGCGCGGTCAGGCCGACCCGGCCCGGGTGAAGGAACTGGTGATCGCCGCCTGCAACTAGGCGATGCGCTGTCCGCGCGGTGAGCTGTGCGTGGCTCGACCACGGGGACCGACCGTACGCCACACGCGCGCGCTCGCGCGTGGCGTCGAACCGCGGCTACGTACGGGCGTCGCCGCCACCACCGGACTGGGGGAGGATCACGGCCCGGTCATCGGTGGGCACCGGTGATGCACCATCCTTGTTGGTGGTGCCCGCCAGCAGGACGCCCTCGCCGACGACGGACAACCCGGTCAGTCGCCCGTACCGGCCCTCGGCCAGCGCCTCGGGTTGACCGCGAGCCGCGCCGCCGGCGGTCTGGAGGGTGTCGACCCGCTCGGCGTCCGGGAGGGCGATGGCGAGCGTGCCCTCGGATGCGGCGCACCCACCGGCGGAACGCTGGTCCGGCCACGTCCACACCGTGCGATCGGGTGTCCGGATCGCCGCACCGCGGTCGGTGACCGTGGAGAGGAAGAGATCCTCGCCGAGAGGACACAACGCCTGGATGCGCCCGAGGTCGCGTCCGATCACCTGGGGGTCCTCCGCGCGACCGATCCCGGTGAACGTCGGGAACCGGACGACCTCGGAGCCGGCGCCGACGGTCAGGATGTCGTCGACGAACGCGAGGCCACCGCTGTCCGCGGGTGCGAGCTCCGCGATCGTGCGGGGGCGTCGCCGCGCGCCAGTCGTTCGACCCGGGTGGGTCCGTCGCCGACGACGAGGAGATACACCAACCGGTCCTGGGCGAAATCCGGGGACGGCGCGACCGCGGCCACCCGGCCGGACCGGGGATCCACCCTGCCGAACTGCTCGGGGTCGGCATCGGCGGAGACGATCTTCACCCCGCCCGTGGACTCGGCGACCAGCGCTCGCTCACCGAGCCCGGCCACCGCGACGGCCGGCTCGAGGCAGGTCGCGATGACGGCGGGGTCGGGATCGACGCAGGGGCCCGTCTCGGCCGGGGGCTCCGGCTCCCCGCGGCGCGACGTCGGGGGCGGGGTCGGTGCGCCGGGAGGGCTCGGCGGAGCGGCACCCATTCCCGGCCCGGCCGCGGGCGTGAACGGGTCCTCGAGGCGGTCGTCGAACCTCGCGCAACCGGACACGGCGACGGCCAGTGCCAGCAGCAGCGGGAGCGATCTCATGCCGACCAGACTACGGCGCGCCGTGTCCTTCAGCGTCCGGGCACCGGAATCGGCCTACAGTCGATCCGTGACTTCCTCAAAGCGCGGAGACGACGACGCCCGTACCGAGATCATCCACGACGTCGATTACCCGCTCGACGTCCCCAACGCCCAGGGCGCGGGCGCCGGTTCGCGGGGCGGCTCGGGGGACGGCGCGACCACCGCGTTCCCCGCGGCCGGGCGCACCGACTACTCGCAGTTCGCCGAGTCCGGGGGGTACGACGTGTCCTCGCCCCTGCCCTTCGGTGACCAGCCCACCACCATCGCGCCCGCGTCGCGGGACACGATCGGCCGCCGGGGAACGGCCGATTTCGGGCTGTTCGTCCTGAGACTGGCCGTGGGCGTCCTCCTCGCGATGCGGGGACTGCAGAAGCTCTTCGGACTGTTCGGCGGGCCCGGGATCGACGGGTTCACGCAGACCCTCACCGACTCCGGATTCGACCAGGCCCGCATCCTGGCGATCGCCGGCGGCGCCGTCGAACTGGTGGCGGGCGTCATGCTCGTGGTGGGACTCGCGACCCCGGTGGCGGCGGCGGGTCTGCTGGGGCTCATCGGACTGGGGATAGCGATCCGACTGACCGGGACCGACCCCATCCCCGTGCTGAGTGACACCACCCGCGGACTCGAGGTGTCGATCCTCTACGCCGCGGCGCTGGTGACCCTCCTCTTCTCCGGACCGGGGCGATGGTCCGCCGACCGCAAGTGGGCATGGTCCCACCGTCCCCGCTTCAGCGGCGTCGTGTGGGTGATCGTCGTGGCGGTCATCGCCGGTCTGGTGTGGTACTTCCTCAACGGCACCAACCCGCTGACCTCCTCAGCCGACAGCGCCCCGGTCACCGCGGGCTGAGAGCTCGGGAGCCGGGGCGCGCGGCCCTGACCAGGCGCGTCAGTCGGGCAGGATGCGCACGGCACCCTTGTCCGCCGAGGACGCCATCGAGGCGTACGCGCGGAGAGCGGTGGACACTTTCCGATCACGCTTGACCGGCCGCCACGGGAGAGGGCCCCTCTCGGCGCGGCGGCGGGACAGCTCGTCGTCGTCGACATCCACCGAGATGGACCGCGTGGCGACATCGATGGTCACGATGTCACCGTCACGCACCAGGCCGATCGGGCCGCCCGAGGCGGCCTCCGGGGCGATGTGACCGATGGACAGCCCGGACGACCCGCCCGAGAAGCGGCCGTCGGTGATGAGCGCGCATTTCGTCCCGAGGCCGGCGCCCTTGATGAACGCCGTGGGGTGCAGCATCTCCTGCATCCCCGGACCGCCGGCCGGGCCCTCGAAGAGCACCACCAGCACCTCGCCGGCCTGCAGCGTCTTGTCCAGGATGACCGAGACGGCCTCCTCCTGGGACTCGACCACCCTGGCCGGACCGGAGAAGTGGAAATTGTCCTCGGACACGCCGGCGGTCTTGAAGACGGACCCGTCCGGCGCGATGTTCCCGCGCAGGACCGCGAGCCCGCCCTCCGCGGTCGCCGGGTGCTCGACCGAGTGGATGCAGCCGTTCTCGGCGTCCGTGTCGAGCGACTCCCAGCGGTTGTCGGTCGAGAACGGCTCGATCGTCCGCACCCCGCCCGGGGCCGCGTGGAACAACTCGATCGCCTTCTCGGTCGCGGTGCCGCTGCGGATATCCCAGTCCGCGACGTACTGCTCGAGCGACGGGGAGTGGACCGAGTGGACGTCCGTCCTTAGCAGGCCCCCGCGGTACAGCTCGCCCAGGATCGCGGGGATGCCGCCGGCCCGGTGGACGTGCTCCATGTAGTAGTCCGAGTTGGGCGCGACCTTGGCCAGGCAGGGGATCCGGCGGGAGATCTGCTCGATGTCGCCCAGGTCGAAGTCGACCTCGCCCTCCTGCGCGGCGGCGAGGATGTGGAGCACGGTGTTGGTGGAGCCGCCCATCGCGACGTCCAGCGCCATGGCGTTGGTGAACGCCGACCTGGTGGCGACCGAACGGGGGAGCACCGAGGAGTCCTCGTCCCGGTAGTAGCGGGTGCACAGGTCGACGATGACCCGGCCGGCCTCGGCGAACAGTTCACGCCGCGCACTGTGGGTGGCCAGGGTCGAGCCGTTGCCGGGCAGCGACAGCCCCAGGGCCTCGGTGAGGCAGTTCATGGAGTTGGCGGTGAACATCCCGGAGCAGGACCCGCACGTCGGGCAGGCCGAGCGCTCGATGGCGTCGAGGCCCTCGTCGTCCACGGCCGAGTTGGCGGACGCGGAGATCGCCGTGATGAGGTCCGAGCCCGCCTTGACCACGCCGTCGACGACGACGGAGAACCCCGACTCCATCGGCCCGCCGGAGACGAACACGGTGGGGATGTTCAACCGCATCGCGGCGTTGAGCATGCCCGGGGTGATCTTGTCGCAGTTCGAGATGCACACCAGGGCGTCCGCCGTGTGGGCGTTGACCATGTACTCCACCGAGTCCGCGATGATCTCCCGGCTGGGCAGCGAGTAGAGCATGCCCGCGTGGCCCATCGCGATCCCGTCGTCCACCGCGATGGTGTGGAACTCCCGGGCCACGCCGCCCGACGTCGCGATCTGCTCGGCGACGATCTCACCGACGTTCTTCAGGTGGACGTGGCCCGGCACGAACTGGGTGTACGAGTTCGCGATCGCGATGATCGGCTTACCGAAGTCCGAGTCCGTCATGCCGGTCGCGCGCCAGAGGGCACGCGCCCCCGCGGCGTTGCGTCCGGCGGTACTGGTTCGTGACCTCAGGGGCGGCATGGGACCTCGCTCCGACTCGATGGGGAGGGCGCATTCCGGGAGTCGTGCCGTACGGGGCCGCGGTGTGCGCGCGCCCCGCGGCGACACCCGATCGCGCCGTGACCACCACACAATACGCCCCGATGTGGGTCTACTCTTCTCACGGTCGGCCATCCGGCCGGCCTCGACGTGACGCGAATGGGGATGGACATGACCGACTCCGGTCACACGGGTGGGCTACGTGAGTTCCTCTCGCACTCGGCGGGGGCGGTGGCCCTGGTCTGTGGACTGTTCTTCCTCCTGTCGTTCATGTACCTGGGGGGCACCGCGGATCCGCAGTCCCACGCGAGGTACATCCCCGTGGCGGTGGTGGACGAGGACGTCGCCGCGACCCTGAAGACCCCGATCGGTCCGCGTGGTCTCGACATGGGGTCGCGTATCACCGCGGGGCTGCTCCAGAACAACGACTGGGGGAGGGTCCGGCTGCACGTGGTGGATCCGGAGGCCGCCGAGGAGGGCCTCCGGGACGGCACGTACTTCGGTGCGGTCCGTATCCCACCCGAACTGAGCGGGCGGGTGGCCGGGCTCGTCGAGGCCGCGGCGACGGAGGCGGGCGACGCGGCGGGGCCACCCGAACGCGCCCGCATCTCACTCGAGTACTCGCCACGCGTGTCCATCGTCTCCGGTCAGGTCATGAACACCATGGCGGACGCGATGCAGGAATCGTTCCACGACCGGATGGGGACCGAACTGCTGTCGCAGTCCCGGCTGCTGGCCGAGGCCGAGGGCAGGACCGTCGGCGCCGCGGCCGCGGTCGCGCTCTCCGATCCGGTGGCGATCGACGTCGTCGCGTGGAACCCGCTGCCGGACGGGGTGTCGAACGCGTCGCTCCCGATGTTCTACGCGCTGGTCGTGATCCTGGCGGGATTCACCGGGGCGATGATCATCTCCGCCCTCCTCGACGCCCGTCTCGGCTTCATCCCGCTGGAGATCGGGCCGGTGGCGCTCCATGTCCACGTGGCGCCGTTCGGGCGGCTCCAGACACTGGCCCGCAAGTGGGTGGTCACGCTGATCACGGCGCCGCTCGTCTCGGGGCTCGTCCTGTGGGTGGCGGACATCATCGGTGTCACCGGGTACGACCCGTGGGACATGTTCTGGTTCTCGAACCTGGTCATCGTCGCGGTCGGGGTGTGTGCGCACACGATCATCGCTGCTGTCGGCAACGCCGGTCTGCTCGTGAACCTCGTGGTGTTCGTGGTGCTGGGCATCCCCACCTCGGGCGGCGCCACCCCGACCGAGATGCTCCCGCGGGTGTTCGTCGCCATCGGGACACTGCAGCCGATGCACCAGGCCTACCTCGGGCTGCGGTCGATCATGTTCTTCGACTCCGGGTGGGAGGCGGGTCTCGGACACGCGGTCCGGGTCCTCGGCGGCTGGGCGGTCGCAGGACTCGTCGTGGGTGTGGCGGTCACCGTCGTCTACGAGCGGATGGGTATGCGACGCCAGGCCGTGGCCGACCGGGTCCCCGCCGGCCGCGGGGTGACCGGCGGAGCGGGAGGGTCAGGCGGAGCGCAAGGGTCAGGCGGACTCGGGTCCGCTCGCGGCGTACGGGTCGCGGATACGGCCACGGCTGGCGCCGGACAGCCGCGGGAGGTCGTGGAACGAGACCCCGCCCATCGGGAGTGACGTGTCAGAGGTGGTCACGAGCCGGGCGAACCCACGCTTGGGGAACATCACACCCCTGACCTCGTCCCACGGCACGGACCGTCGGGAGCGCCAGGACGACAGGTGGACACCGTCCTCGTCCAGTCGGGTCCAGGTCCGGGCCACCCACCAACCGAAGGCGACGGGGAGCAGCACCAGCCAGCCCAGGGCGACGGGGTAGGACGTGACGGGCCAGAGAATCGCCAGCACGAAAATGGCGATGACGACGTACGACATCGGGTTGACCCGGAAGAGGGCGTGATCGCGGGGGCTCGACTCCGGGACGGGAGCTCTGAAAGGGGCACTCATGATGCCTCCAGTCTGGCATGGCCCACATAGTGGGATCGATGTTCCACGAGTTGACGCTGCCGTCGGCCGCGGCCTAGTCTGGGCCTCGTGAACACCTGGAACGGTCTCGTACTCGGCCGGCGCGTCGGCGCCTGAGCCCTACCTGGCTTTCCGTCGACGCGCACCCTCGCCGGCCTTTCGTGGCCGACGGGGGTTTTTTGTTGCCGGGTCAGACCGCGGTCAGAGAAATCCACGATCACGCCCGACCACGAACCACGGCTCCACGACCAGCATGAAGGACAGTTGAAGTGAGCGCACCAACGGCACAGCCCGGACCCCGTCCGGGTGCAGAGCAGAAGGCCCGGTCCGCGGCCCCAGAGCGGATGACGGGGGCCCAGGCCGTCGTCCGGTCCCTCGAGGAGATCGGCACCGAGGTCGTCTTCGGCATCCCCGGCGGGGCCATCCTGCCGGTCTACGACCCGCTCTACGACTCGGCCAAGGTCCGGCACGTCCTGGTCCGGCACGAGCAGGGCGCCGGTCACGCAGCGACCGGCTACGCCCAGGCGACCGGAAGGGTCGGCGTCTGCATGGCGACCTCGGGCCCCGGCGCCACCAACCTGGTGACCCCGCTCGCGGACGCGCAGATGGACTCGGTCCCGATCGTGGCGATCACGGGTCAGGTCGGGACCGCACTCATCGGCACGGACGGTTTCCAGGAAGCCGACATCTCGGGCATCACCATGCCGATCACCAAGCACAACTTCCTCGTGTCCCACGGCGAGGACATCCCGCGGATGATCGCCGAGGCGTTCCACATCGCGCAGACCGGTCGCCCCGGCGCTGTGCTCGTGGACATCCCCAAGGACGTCCTGCAGGCCGAGATGACGTTCTCGTGGCCGCCGGAGATGAAGCTGCCCGGCTACCGGCCCGTCACCAAGCCGCACGGCAAGCAGATCCGTGAGGCCGCCCGGATGATCGGCAAGGCCAGGCGCCCGGTGCTGTATGTCGGCGGCGGCGTCATCAAGGCCGACGCCTCCGCGGAGCTCATGGCGCTCGCCGAGCTGACCGGCATCCCGGTCGTGACCACGCTCATGGCGCGCGGGGCGTTCCCGGATTCCCACCGGCTGCACTACGGCATGCCGGGGATGCACGGAACCGTCGCCGCCGTCGCGGCGCTGCAGCGGTCCGACCTGCTGGTCACCCTGGGCGCCCGGTTCGACGACCGGGTCACCGGTCGTCTCGACACCTTCGCCCCGGACGCCAAGGTCATCCACGCCGACATCGACCCGGCCGAGATCGGCAAGAACCGAGCCGTCGACGTGCCGATCGTCGGCGACATCAAGGAGGTCCTCGTCGAGCTCGTCGAGACGCTGCGCGGCGCGCGCGAATCCGGCACGCTGGGCGAGCCCGCCGTGTGGGTCGGTGAGCTGGACGAGATCCGCAGTGAGTTCCCGCTTGGCTACGGCCCGCAGTCGGACGGCTCCCTGTCTCCCGAGTACGTCATCGAGCGGCTGAGCGCCGCCGCCGGCCCGGACGCCGTGTACTGCGCGGGCGTCGGCCAGCACCAGATGTGGGCGGCCCAGTTCGTCCAGTACGAGAAGCCGCGCACGTGGCTGAACTCGGGCGGCCTGGGGACCATGGGGTACGCGGTCCCCGCGGCGATGGGTGCCAAGTTCGGCCGTCAGGACGCCGAGGTCTGGGCCATCGACGGCGACGGCTGCTTCCAGATGACGAACCAGGAGCTGGCCACCTGCGCCATCGAGGGCGCACCCATCAAGGTGGCGCTGATCAACAACGGCAACCTCGGCATGGTCCGTCAGTGGCAGACACTGTTCTACGAGGAGCGGTACTCGCAGACCGACCTGTCGACCCACTCCATGCACATCCCGGACTTCGTCAAGCTCGGCGAGGCCCTGGGCTGCGTGGCGCTGCGGTGTGAGCGCGCCGAGGACGTCGACGACGTGATCGCACAGGCCCGCGCGATCAACGACCGCCCGGTCCTCATCGACTTCATCGTGGGCAAGGACGCCCAGGTGTGGCCGATGGTCGCGGCGGGCACGTCCAACGACGAGATCATGGCGGCCCGGGACATCCGGCCGCTGTTCGACGACACCGACTCCGTGGCGGACGACGCCGCGGACATCCACGAGGCGACCGAGCGGATCGACGCCGCGGTGATCGCCGCCGAGGAGGAGGACCAGTGAGCGCTCGCTCCCACACCCTGAGCGTGCTGGTGGAGGACAAGCCTGGCGTGCTCGCGCGCGTCTCGTCGCTGTTCTCCCGGCGCGGGTTCAACATCGAGTCGCTGGCCGTGGGCCCGACCGAGACCGAAGGCCTGTCGCGCATGACCATCGTCGTGAACGTCGAGGACTTCCCGCTCGAGCAGGTGACCAAACAGCTCAACAAGCTCGTCAACGTCATCAAGATCGTCGAGCAGGATCCGGCCGGCTCGGTGGCCCGCGAGCTCACTCTCGTCAAGGTCCGCGCCGACGCCACCAACCGCGGTCAGATCGTGGAGATCGCGAGTCTATTCCGCGCACACATCGTGGACGTCTCACCCGAGTCGCTCACTCTCGAGGCCACGGGTACCCCCGACAAGCTCGACGCGCTGCTGCGGATGCTCGACGGCTACGGGATCCGCGAGATCGTGCAGTCCGGCATGGTCGCGCTCGGACGCGGCCCTAAGTCCATCAACACCACTCGATAGTCTCGACTCCTACACAAGTCTCGACTTCACGAAACAACACGAAGGGAATCCACCATGGCAGTGGAGATGTTCTACGACGACTCGGCGGATCTGTCGCTGATCCAGGGCCGCAAGGTCGCCGTCATCGGGTACGGCTCGCAGGGGCACGCGCACTCGCTCAGCCTGCGCGACTCCGGAGTCGAGGTCGCGATCGGCCTGCGTGAGGGCTCCAAGTCCCGCGCGAAGGCCGAAGAGGCCGGCCTCAAGGTCATGACCGCCGCCGAGGCCACCAAGTGGGCCGACGTCATCATGCTGCTCGCCCCCGACACCTCGCAGGCGCAGATCTTCACCGAGGACATCGAGCCCAACCTGAGCGACGGCGACGCGCTGTTCTTCGGTCACGGCCTCAACATCCACTTCGGCCTCATCAAGCCGGCGGAGAACATCACCATCGCGATGGTCGCCCCCAAGGGCCCCGGTCACCTCGTGCGTCGTCAGTTCGTCGACGGCAAGGGCGTCCCGGCGCTCATCGCCGTCGAGCAGGACCCGAAGGGCGAGGGCGAGGCGCTCGCGCTGTCCTACGCAAAGGCCATCGGCGGCACCCGCGCCGGCGTGATCAAGACCACCTTCAAGGACGAGACCGAGACCGACCTGTTCGGTGAGCAGGCCGTGCTGTGCGGCGGCACCGAGGAGCTCGTCAAGACGGGCTTCGAGGTCATGGTCGAGGCCGGCTACGAGCCGGAGCTCGCCTACTTCGAGGTGCTCCACGAGCTCAAGCTCATCGTCGATCTCATGTACGAGGGCGGCATCGCGCGCATGAACTACTCGGTGTCCGACACCGCGGAGTTCGGCGGCTACCTCTCCGGCCCGCGGGTCATCGACGCCGGCACCAAGGAGCGCATGAAGGAGATCCTGTCCGACATCCAGGACGGCACCTTCACCAAGCGCCTCGTGGCCAACGTCGAGGGCGGCAATAAGGAGCTTGAGCAGCTCCGCAAGGAGAACGCCGAGCACCCGATCGAGGTCACCGGCCAGAAGCTGCGCGACCTCATGAGCTGGGTCGACCGGCCGATCACGGAGACTGCCTGAGGGTCCGCGGGTCCGACCCGGTGAAGCCCCTGTAGGGTCCACCGGGATCGATTCCCGACTTCAGCAGGAGGACCGCCGTGCGCCACTTCAACCGAGGAGTGGGTGCGGCGGTCCTCGCCGTTTCCCTGGTGGGGACGACCGTGGCGTGTACGTCCGACCCCGGTGACGGCGGACCGAGAACCGAAGCCGCCCCGGTGGAGGGCACGCGGGTCGCCGCCGACGCCGACGGGTCCGGCGTGGAGACCACGAGACTGCTCATCGAGTCCGCCCCGGTGGTCGTGGTGGCAGCCCCGGACGCCGCCGCGCAGGCGCGCGCCGCCTCCGTCGCGGTCGGGTTGCACGCACCGATGCTCACCGCCGTCGAGGGCGGGGACGCGGCATTGGCCGACGAGGTGTCGCGACTCGGCGCCGAGCGGGTGTTGCGGGTCGGGCAGGTGGCCTTCACACCCGTCGACGGCGAGGTGGTCGACGCCCCGGGAGGTCGGCCGGAGCTCGAGGAGCTGACCGGGATCACGTTCGACTCCGAGGTCGAGGTCCCGCCGGGGCGGATCGACGACGTCACCGTCCACCAGGTGCCGGGTACGCCTGCGCTGATGACGGCCGGGGAGATCACCGCTGCCGACGGCGCGGGCGCGGCCCCCGATCCGTTCGACAGCGGCGAACCCGCATGGGACGGCGAGGGCGCACCCAGCGTGCTCGTGTACGACGAGACGCCGGTCGCGGCGGTCGCGACGGCAGTGGCCGTCGGGGCGGCGGTGTCCCACCTCCGTACCCCGGACCCGCGGGTCGACGGCGGGTCCGTGGAGGCGGTGCGGGACGCCGAGGCGGTCTACGCGCTCGGGCCCGGGTGGGGCACCGAGGACGAACTCGAGGACCGGGTGGAGACGGCGCGGACGGTTCCCGAACTGCCGGGCGGCGGACAGCTGCTGTTCCCGGGCCGGCGGTTCGTGGCCGCCTACGGGTCGCCGATCACCCCTGCCCTGGGGATCCTCGGCGAGCAGGGACCAGAGGAGAGCGTGGCGCGGGTTCAGCAGTTGGTCGGGGAGTACCAGCCGCACTCCCCGGAACCGGTCATCCCGGCGTTCGAGATCATCGCGACGGTCGCCTCGACGTCCGCCGGACCCGACGGCAACTACACCAACGAGTGGGACCCGCAGGAGTTCGTCCCGCTGATCGACGCCATCACCGACGCCGGCGGGTACGCGGTGATCGACCTCCAGCCCGGCATGGCCGACCTCCTCGATCAGGCGAGGATCTTCGAGGAGTTGCTCACCCGCCCGAACGTCGGACTCGCGCTCGACCCCGAGTGGAAGCTCGAGCCGGGACAACAGCCGGGCGCGCAGATCGGGTCGGTGGACGCCGAGGAGATCAACCGGGTCACCGACTGGCTGGCGGACCTGACCCGGGACAGCGGAGGGCCACAGAAGCTCCTCATCCTCCACCAGTTCAGCATGGCCATGATCGACGACCGCGACCAGATCGACACCTCCAGGCCGGAGGTGTCAATCGTCCTGCACGCCGACGGTCACGGCACCCCGGACCTGAAGATGGAGACGTGGGACGTCCTGCGCAGCGGGCTGCCGTCCGGCATCCGGATGGCGTGGAAGAACTTCTATGACGAGGACACCCCCACGTTCACGCCCGAGCAGACCATGGCGGTCGAGCCCCGGCCGTGGTTCGTGTCCTACCAGTGATTCGCTTCCTACCAGCGAGTCGGTAACCCGCCGAGGATGCGCTCCGCCACGTGCTGCCCGGCCATGCCGTGCACGCCCGGGCCGGGAGGGGTCGAGCCGGAGGCGTGCCACACCCCGGGAATGCCGGTCGCGAACGGGTCGGCCCGCGGCACCGGGCGGGCGATGAGCCCCCGCAGGTCCACGCGTCCCGCCGCGATGTCCCCACCGGCGTTATTGGCATTGTGCTCGGCCATCCGGTCCGCGGGCGTGCAGTGGGCGGCCACGACCACGTCCCGCACCCCCGGCGCGACCGCCTCGAGCGCGGCGAGCACCTGCTCGGTCTGGTCACGGTCGGAGAACGCGGGCACGTGCGCGTAGGTCCACAGTGGACGTCGACCGTCCGGGGCGATTCGTCCCGGGTCGGTCACCCACGGCTGGGAGACGAGGATCATGGGCCGATCGGCGTGCCGACCGGCGGCGACCTCGCGCTCGGCGGCCGCGATGGCATGGGAATCCCCACCCAGGTGGACAGTGCCGGCGTCGGCGAGCCGGCCGTCGCGCCACGGAACCGGGCCAGACAGGACCAGGTCGACCTTCGCCGCGGCCCCGCCGACCGGCGCCTCCAGGAGTCTGCGTGCGCGGCGGGCCACGGCCGGAGAGGGCGAGGATGCCATGAGGATCTCGCCGAGGATCCGGGAGGACGTGTTGAAGACGACGTCCCGGGCGTCGAGCCGTGCCAGCGAATCCACGCCGACCCCGGTGCGGATCTCCCCCCGGCATCCCGGATCGCCTCGGCCAGTGCGGCGGTGATGGCCCCGCTGCCGCCGACCGGCAGCGTCCAGCCGAGCGGCGAGTGGAGCAACGAGCCCAGGACGAGGCCGACCCCCGTCGCGGCGGGGGAGGACAGCGGGGTGATCGCGTGGGCCGAGATCCCGGACAGCAGCGTCCGTCCGTCCGGACCGAGGGGATCGCCGACCACACCGCGGGGGTGGGCGCGGACGAACGCCGCGCCGAGCGCGGCGGGCGCCCCGAGGGGCGGGACCGAGCGCTGATCGGACAGGGCCGTGGCGACGACGTCCTCCGCCCTGCGACCCAGGGGGCCCATGAGGCTCCACCACCGGTCGGCCTCCGCGCGCGACCCCAGGCCCTCTGCGAGGGCGGCGGGGGATGGGGACGCGGGAACGACGATCGCGTCGCGGGCCGGCAGTGCGTGAGCCAGTTGAACGGGGGGAGTGAGCATCTCGACCCCGCGGGCCGGCAGGTCGAACCCACGGAAGAACGGGGATGCCCCCGCCATGGGGTGCACGGCCGAGCACGGATCCACCAGCAACCCGTTCACGACGTCCTCCGGGATGCCGGTCGCGATATCGCCCATCGGCAGGGTTCGGCACCCGCCACCGATGGTCTCCTGGGCTTCCAGCACCACCACCCGCCGCCCGGCCCGCGCACACAACAGCGCGGCAGCCAGGCCGTTGGGGCCGGAGCCCACCACGACGACGTCCGCACGCACGGTCCCCGCCGCGCTCATTCGAAGACCGCCAGACCGTAGGCGCGTCGCAGTTGCTCCAGCAGGTCCTCCTGTGACCGGGCCTGTTCGGCCAGTCCCAGCAGCAGCCGGCCGGTGTCGGGACCGCCGGGGTCGTCGTCGTCGCCGCTGTCTTCGTCGTCGCTGCTGTCGTCGGGCTCCCCACCGGATCTCCCGGCAGCGGACGTCGGGCCGTCCGCGACCCACGACGCGGCGAGCAACTCCCACATCGAGCGCTTCGCAACCACGAGGGTGCGCAGCGCCTCCAGGACCGCGAGCCGGGCCAGAGGATCGCGCACCACCGTGCCCACCGGCAGTGCGGTGAGGCTGACCGCGGCGGACCACCGCACCAGCCGACGGCCCGGGGCCCCCAGAGGTGAGAGCACCGCCAACAGGCGGGCGGCGGTGTCGATCTCCTCCTCGAACTCTCGGCGCAGCGGAACCAACCGCACCCGGTCCTCCGGATCGACCGCACTGATGCAGCGGTCCAGGACGCTGCGCCCCACCGCGGCGCCGTACAGGTGGGCCCGCAGATACATCGCCACCGCCGTCGGGCCGCGTGCCGGGGCCAGCACGGGCAACCAGGGGTCGGGGAAGCGGACCGTCGGCTGGGCCGACCGGGGAGTGCGGGGCATCGGTGCTCCGTTCGTCGCGCGGCGGTGGTCACGTCGGGTCGCCGACCCTCGTCACGGTAGGCGTCCGGGCGCGTACCGGCCACTGCTCGGCGCCGGTGACAGGTGCCCTAGACTGGCCGTGCCCGAAAAGACACCGAGGAGAACCCACTGTGACAGCATCCGGACGGCCCGTCGTCCTCATCGCCGACAAGCTCGCCCAGTCGACCGTCGACGCGCTCGGCGACGCCGTGGAGGTCCGCTGGGTGGACGGCCCGGATCGCCCCAAGCTGCTCGAGGCGGTCGCCGACGCCGACGCACTGCTCGTGCGCTCGGCCACCACCGTCGACGCCGAGGTGCTCGCCGCCGCGCCGAACCTCAAGATCATCGGGCGCGCGGGCGTCGGCCTGGACAACGTCGAGATCCCCGCCGCCACCGAGCGCGGCGTCATGGTGGTCAACGCGCCCACCTCCAACATCCACTCGGCCGCCGAGCACGCGGTCGCGCTGCTCATGTCCGCCTGCCGCCAGATCCCGGCCGCGGACCGCACCCTGCGCGAGCACACCTGGAAGCGCAGTTCCTTCAACGGCGTCGAACTGCTCGGCAAGACCGTCGGCGTCGTGGGCCTGGGCCGCATCGGCCAGCTCGTGGCGCAGCGACTCGCCGCCTTCGAGACCAACCTCATCGCCTACGACCCCTACCTGCCCGCCGCCCGCGCGGCGCAGCTGGGTATCGAGCTGGTCGACATCGACGAGCTGGTCTCCCGCGCCGACATCATCACGATGCACCTGCCCAAGACCAAGGAGACCGCCGGTCTCTTCGACGCCGAGCGGCTGGCCCGTGCCAAGGACGGCGTCGTGATCGTCAACGCCGCCCGCGGCGGTCTGATCGTCGAGGACGCGCTCGTCGACGCCCTGAAGTCCGGCAAGGTCCGCTCCGCGGCGCTCGACGTGTTCGACACCGAGCCGTGCACCGACTCGCCGCTCTTCGAGCTCGAGAACACCGTCGTCACGCCGCACCTCGGCGCCTCCACCAGCGAGGCGCAGGACCGCGCCGGCACCGACGTCGCCCGCAGTGTGCTGCTCGCCCTGCGCGGGGAGTTCGTCCCCGACGCCGTCAACGTCACCGGTGGTCCCGTCGGCGACGAGGTCGCACCCTGGCTCGACCTCGTCCGCAAGCTCGGACTGGTCGCCGGCCACCTGTGCCCGGGTATCCCGACGACCGTCCGGATCGACGTCGCCGGCGAGCTCGCATCCGAGCAGGTCGACGTTCTCGGGCTGGCCGCCCTGCGCGGCATGTTCTCCGCGATCACCGACGAGCCCGCGACCTTCGTCAACGTCGGCCAGATGGCCGAGCAGCGGGGGGTCACCCACTCGGTGGAGACCCACAGCGAGTCCAAGTCCTACCGCAGCACCGTCACCGTCACGGCCGTGGCCGCGGATGGCGCGTCGGCCGATGTCACCGGCACGCTGGCCGGCCTGGACCAGGTGCAGAAGATCGTCCGGATCAACGAGCGCGGGTTCGACCTGCGCGCCGAGGGCCAGAACCTGTTCGTCCACTACTCCGACCGCCCGGGCGTGCTCGGCAAGGTGGGCTCCATCCTCGGCGGGGAGGGCATCGACATCCAGGCCGCCGCACTGAGCCAGGACGCCTCCGGCGAGGGCGCGTCGCTGATCCTGCGGGTCGACCGCACGGTCGCCGAGCCGACCGTCGACCGGATCGTCTCCGAGCTCGACGCCACCGCGACCCAGATCAACCTGGTCTGAGCGGGGACGACGACATCATGAAGCTCGCAGTCATCCCCGGCGACGGTATCGGCGTCGAGGTCACGGCCGAGGCACTGAAGGTGCTCGACGCGCTGGTCCCCGGTGTCGAGAAGACCGACTACGACCTCGGCGCGCGCCGGTACCTCCGCAACGGCGAGACCCTGACGGACGCGGACGTGGAGAGCCTCCGAGGCCACGACGCGATCCTGCTGGGTGCCATCGGTGATCCCCGCTCCGTGCCGGCCGGCGTGCTCGAGCGGGGCATGCTGCTCCCGCTGCGGTTCGCACTCGACCACCACGTCAACCTGCGGCCCTCCCGGCTCTTCCCAGGGTCGGCCACCCCGCTGAAGGACCCGGGCGAGATCGACTTCGTCGTCGTCCGCGAGGGCACCGAGGGGCTCTACACCGGTAACGGCGGTGCGATCCGTGTGGGGACACCGCACGAGATCGGTACCGAGACCTCGGTCAACACCCGGTACGGCGTGGAGCGCGTGGTCCGCGACGCGTTCTCCCGTGCGCAGTCGCGTCGCAACAAGCTCACCCTGGTCCACAAGACCAACGTGCTCGTCAACGCCGGTGGGCTGTGGCAGCGCACCATCGACGAGGTGGCTCCGGAGTTCCCCGGGGTCGAGGTGGACTACTGCCACATCGACGCCGCCACCATCTACATGGTCACCGATCCGTCCCGGTTCGACGTGATCGTCACCGACAACCTCTTCGGCGACATCATCACCGACCTCGCGGCCGCGGTCACCGGAGGCATCGGCACCGCGGCGTCGGGCAACATCGACGCCTCCGGGACCAACCCGTCCATGTTCGAGCCCGTCCACGGTTCGGCCCCGGACATCGCCGGACAGGGCAAGGCCGACCCCACCGCCGCCATCCTGTCCGTGGCACTGCTGCTGCGCCACCTCGGTCACACGGCCGAGGCCGATCGAGTGGAGGCGGCCGTCGAGGCGGACCTCGGCTCGCGCGGCGACGCCCCGATCGTCACCTCCGAGGTGGGCGACCGGATCGTCGCGGCCGTCAGCGGGTAGACCACCGCCCCGCTGACCCCACGTCCGGACCCCGGCCCGCGGGTGTGAATCGCGAGAAGTGATCACACCGCGGGCCGTCGGCGTCCACAGTGGTGGAATGGACGTCGAACTCGCCGAGGTGCGGGACTTCCTCGCGCGCTGCGCTCCTTTCGACGAGCTGCCCGGAGAGGTGCTCGACCGCCTGCCCGCGCGGCTCAGTCAGCGCTACCACCGGCGGGGGACCGTCATTCTGGAGGCGGGGGACGCGAACGACACCCTCCACATCATCCGCACGGGCGCCGTCGAGGTGTGCGACCCGGGCGGTGCCCTGCTCGACGCGCGCGACGAGGGTGACTGCTTCGGCTACTCGACGCTGACCGGTTCCGGCCCGTCGCGGTACCGCATGGAGGCGGTCGCGGACACCCTGCTGCTCGAGATGCCGCGCGAGGTGTTCGACGAGCTCGCGGCCGCCCACCCCGGTATCCGCGACTTTTTCGGTGCGCGGAGCGATCGGATCCGCCAGGACCTCGCCTCCGCCCGGGTCGCCGCGGCCGGGGGAGACCCGCTGAGCACACCGGTGGGCGATCTCCTCACCCGCGACGCGGTCACCACGGGGCCCGGGACCACCATCCTCGAGGCGGCGCAGATCATGTCGCGGGAACGCGTCTCCGCGCTGCTCGTGGTGGAGGACGGACGCGTGGTCGGCATCTTCACCGATCGCGACCTGCGCTCGAAGGTGGTCGCGGTCGGCGGTGACACCGCGGCGCCGGTGTCGACGATCATGACCCACGACCCGGTCTCGGTGGACGCCCGGACCCGCGCGTTCGACGCGACCCTGCTCCAGATCGAACGCGGCGTCCATCACCTGCCGGTGTGCGAGGAGGGCGCCCCCGCGGGCATGGTCACGAGCGGGGACCTGCTCCGTCTGGCGCAGGCGGACCCCGTCTATCTGGCCGCGCGGATCTCGCGGGCCCCCGACACCGAGACGGTGGCGGAACTGTCCGCCCGGTTGCTGCCGCTGGTCGGCGAGTTCATCCGGCGGGGCACCACGCCGCGGGATATCGGCCGGGTCGTCACCGCCACCGCCGACGCGGCGACGCGGCGCCTGATAGCGCTGGCGGAGGCCGAACTCGGACGGCCTCCCGTGCCGTACTGCTGGGTGGGACTCGGTTCCCAGGCCCGGGGTGAGCTCGGGGTGTCCAGCGACCAGGACAACGCGCTGATCCTCGACGACAGGGCAGGCGGGGTCCCCGGCTCCGACGAGTACTTCGCGGAACTCGCCGACCGCGTCTGCACGGGACTCGACCGGGCGGGCTTCCCGCTCTGCCCCGGTGGGGTGATGGCGACCAACCCCCGGTGGCGCCGGACCTGCGCGGAGTGGGAGGGGACGGTACGGGACTGGGTCGGGGCCCCCGAAGCCGACGCGGTGCTGCACAGTCAGGTGTTCTTCGACCTCCGTCCCGTCCACGGTGAAAGCGGACTCGCCGCCCGCGTCCAGCGCGAGATGCTCGTCCGCTCGAAGGGCAGCCCGCGCTTCCAGGCGCATCTGGCCCGGATCGCGTGTGAGTGGCAGCCGCCACTCGGTTTCCTGCGCGGACTCGTCGTCGCGAGCCGGGGCGAGTACCGCAACACCCTGGACCTCAAGGCCGGGGGGATCGCGCCCGTCGTCCAGATCGCGCGTCTGTACGCCCTGTCCGCGGGACTGGACGAGGTGTCGACCCTCGGCCGGCTCGACGCGGCGGCCACCGCCGGGGTGATCGCCCGCTCGGATGCCGAGAACCTCATCGAGGCGTTCCGGTTCCTGCGCGGGCTGGCCTTGCGCCACCACGCACGTCAGATCCAGGAGCACTCGGACCTCGACAACAACGTGGACCCGTCGACCCTCGGCACCAAGGACCGCCATCGGCTCCGGGCGGCGTTCCGGATCATCGCGGGAGCGCAGAGCGCGCTGCAGATCCGATACCGGGTCGGACAGATGTGATGGTCCTGCCACGGCTGACCGCGGCCGGCCGCCGGAGGAGTGCCGCCCGCCGGGCCCCCGACGGGCCACTGCGGCGATTTCTGGAGACACCGCCGCCGGATCCGACCACTCCGCTCGAGGACCTGTCCCTCCTCGCGGTGGACGTCGAGACCACCGGGCTCGATCCCCGGCACGACCGGGTCCTGGCGGTCGGGTTCGTCCCCGTCGACGGGGACCGGATCGTCCTGGGCGGAGCGGGATCGGTGCTGCTGCGTCCCGATCACGGTCCGGACGACGACGACGGGGTGGGGCAGAGTGCCACCGTGCACGGACTCATGGACGACACGATGGCCACCGGGGAGGATGTCGAGGACGTCCTGGACCGGGTGTTCACGGCTCTGACCGGGCGGGTGTTGGTCGCGCACTACTGCCCGATAGAGGTCGACTTCCTGCGAGCGTTGTGTCGGCGCACGTTCGGCATCCGGCCACCACTGGAGTCCGTCGACACCCTGGAACTGCACCGGCGGGTCCTGGGCGGGGGCGTCGACATGGGCTTCACCGCCGACCCGTCGCCCGAGAGGCTGCGGCTCTGGGGTGCTCGCGAGAGGTACGGGTTGCCGCAGTACCGCGCACACGACCCGCTGGTCGACGCCCTCGCCTGCGCCGAGCTGTACCTCGCACAGGTCACCGAGCTCCGCGACCGTGGGGCGCGAACGCTGCGGGACCTGCGGACCGCCTAGGATCGCGGGTATGCGTCTCGCCCGTATCGCCCACCCGCAGGGATTCGCCTTCGTCGAGGTCCGCGGAGACATGTCCGACCCGTCCTCGCTGACCTGTGCCGAGATCTCCGAGCACCCCTTCGGTACCCCCGAGTTCACCGGCCGCGAATGGCCGCTGGCCGACGTGCGTCTGCTCGCCCCGATCCTGGCCTCCAAGATCGTGTGCGTCGGTAAGAACTACGCCGACCACGCCGAGGAGATGGGGTCGGAGGCCCCGGCCGAGCCCCTGATCTTCCTCAAGCCCAACACGTCGGTCGTCGGCCCCGAGGCGTCGATCGCCTACCCGCCGAGTTCGGAGCGGGTCGACCACGAGGGCGAGCTGGCCGTGGTGATCGGGCAGCCGTGCCGGGACGTCGCCGCCGCGCGGGCCCACGAGGTCATCCTCGGCTACACCTGCGCCAACGACGTCACCGCCCGCGACCAGCAGCTCTCGGACGGTCAGTGGACGCGGGGCAAGGGGTACGACACCTTCTGCCCGCTGGGTCCGTGGATCGTCACCGACCTGGACCCCAACGGGCTCGACGTCCGGGTCACCCTCACCCACCCCGACGGCACGTCCGAGGTGCGGCAGGACGGCAACACCTCCCAGTTCATGCACACCGTCGGCGAGATCGTCGAGTACGTCAGCCGGGTCATGACCCTCCTTCCCGGCGATGTGATCCTCACGGGTACCCCGGCAGGGGTCGGCCCGATGCTGCCCGGCGACCGTGTGACAGTCGAGATCGAGGGCATCGGCTCGCTGACGAACCCCGTCGTCGACCGGTAGGTCCGGGCGACCGGCGCCGACCATCGCTCTAGGACGCTCCGAACGCCCTCAGGATGGTGCGGAGTTTGGCGCCGGTCTCGGCGACCTCGTCGTCGGGTTGCGAGTCCGCGACCAGGCCGCCGCCGGCCCAGGCGATCGCTCCCGACCGGTCCGCGTCGATCTCGGCGCACCGGATGGTGACCATCCAGTCGCCGTCTCCGCCGGCGTCCGACCACCCGACGGCCCCGGCGTAGAATCCCCGTTCCCCTTCTATCGCGGCGATGAGCCTCCGGGCCTCGTCCGTCGGTGTCCCGCACACCGCCGGCGTGGGGTGCACGGCGAGGGCGAGGTCCAGCGAGGTGGTGCGGGGGTCGGCGACACGGCCCCGGATACGGGTCCCGAGGTGCCACATCTCGCGGGTGGACGTGAGAGTGGGGCGGTCGGGGATCTCCAGATCCGTGCACAGTGGTTGCAGGGCCCGTGCCAGCGACTCCACCACGAAGGCATGCTCCGAGGCGTCCTTGCCCGACGCCCGCAGGGCGCGGCCCGCGGCCTGGTCCGCGACAGGGTCGGTGGAGCGGGGCGCGGAGCCGGCCAGCGGGTGGCATTCCACCAGATCGCCGCGGCGGCGCACGAGGAGTTCGGGGCTCGACCCCACCAGGACGCGCCCGGCGTGGAGCCCGCCGGCGGGGGAGAGGTCGACGAGGTACCCGTCCGCCGCCGGGCTGGAGTCGATGAGTGCTGCGCACACGGCGTGGGGGTCGATGGGCTGATCGGCCGACAGCCGGACCGCCCTGGCCAGCACCACCTTGTCGATCTCGCCGGAGCGCACCCCCGCGATCGCGGTCGACACCCTGGCGCGGTGCTCCGAGGACGAGGGGATCTCCCGGGTGACGTGGGTGCGGGTGCGCATCCGGCGGAAGTAGGCGGGGGGCTCCAGTGGGCCGTCGACGCGCACCACCACGTCGGGTTCGACGAGGGCCGCGGGCGCGTCGGGCTCGAAACCGATCGCGCCCACGATCAGACCACTGGCGCCGGACCGCAGGGCCAGGGCCGCGTCCGCCGGATCCGTGAACGAGTTCAGGGCACCCTGGGTGCGCAGCGAGCCCGTCGGACGGGACAGCAGGAAGTCCGGGGCGGTCACCGGGCGCGCGACGTCGGGTTGGTGCCCAGACGCCACGGCACGCCTCCCTCGATTCGGACTCCTGCGTGGATCGCGCCTCCTCGGACGGCGGCCACGGGTACCCGCCGATCCTAGGCCGGTCCTCGCCGGGGGTGCGAGCCGGGACCGTCACTAGGATGGGCTCCATGACCGCCTCGAACGTCCGCGTCCGCTTCTGCCCGTCCCCCACCGGCACACCCCATGTGGGTCTCGTCCGTACGGCCCTGTTCAACTGGGCCCACGCCCGGCACACGGGCGGCACGTTCGTCTTCCGCATCGAGGACACCGACGCCGCCCGGGATTCGGAGGAGTCGTACCAGTCGCTCCTCGACGCCCTCCGGTGGCTGGGCCTCGACTGGGACGAGGGTCCCGAGGTGGGTGGCCCGTACGCGCCGTACCGCCAGTCCGAGCGGCGCGATCTGCACCTGGACGTGGTGCGCAGGCTGGTCGAGGCGGGGGAGGCGTACGAGTCGTTCTCCACCCCCGAGGAGGTCGAGGCCCGCCACCGGGCCGCCGGGCGGGACCCCAAACTCGGGTACGACGGGTTCGATCGCGACCTCACGGAGGACCAGAAGCAGGCGTTCCGTGACGAGGGGCGCGGCGCGGTGATCCGGTTGCGGATGCCGGACGAGGATCTCGCCTGGGACGACCTGGTCCGCGGGGAGACCGTGTTCAGGGCGGGCACCGTGCCGGACTTCGCGCTCACGCGGGCCAACGGGATCCCGCTCTACACGTTGGTCAATCCGGTCGACGACGCACTGATGAAGATCACCCACGTCCTCCGGGGCGAGGATCTGCTCAGCTCCACCCCCCGACAGATCGCCCTCTACCGTGCCCTGATGCGGATCGGGGTGGCGGATGACGTCCCCGCGTTCGGGCATCTGCCGTTCGTCATGGGCGACGGCAACAAGAAGCTGTCCAAGCGTGACCCCGAGTCGGACCTGTTCCTCCACCGCGACCGCGGGATGTTGCCGGAGGGGTTGCTCAACTACCTGGCCCTGCTCGGGTGGGGGCTGTCGGATGACCGCGACGTGTTCTCCCTGCAGGAGATGATCGAGGCGTTCGACGTGCGCCAGGTGAACGCCAACCCGGCCCGCTTCGACCAGAAGAAGGCCGACGCGATCAACGCCGAGCACATCCGGCAGCTGCCGGCCGAGGAGTTCGCCCGCCGCCTTCGCGAGTACCTCGTCGTGCACCCCGACGAGGACGGGGTGACCCTGCCGGAGAGTTTCGACGCCCAGCGGTGGGCGATCGTGGCAGATCTCCTCCAGACCCGCATCGTCGTCCTGTCGGATGCGTGGAAGCTCATCCGGTTCCTCCTCGTGGACGAGGCCGGGTTCACCGTCGACGCCCAGTCTGCGGCCAAGAACCTCAAGGCGGAATCCCGAGAGGTCGTGGACGCGGCGATCGCGGCGCTGGAAGCAGTCGAGGAGTGGACGACCCCGGCCATCGAGGCCGCACTGTCCGGCGCGCTGGTGGAGAACCTGGGCATCAAGCCCCGAAAGGCCTACGGCCCCGTGCGCGTGGCGGTCACGGGATCGCACATCTCGCCGCCGCTGTTCGAGTCGTTGGAGCTGCTCGGTCGGGAGGCCACACTGTCGCGGCTGCGGTCCGCTCCCGTCGCCGACTAGCTCGGGGTCCGGAAACAGACGGATTGACCAGGCGATTTGCTATTCACCCTCGGTGGTTTGATAGTCTCTTCGAGGCGCCCCGCGAGGGGCGGAAAAGTGAATGCAGTGGCCTATGGTGTAATTGGCAACACAGCGGTTTCTGGTACCGTCGTTCTAGGTTCGAGTCCTGGTAGGCCAGCTGAGCGCGTCGCAGCGCTCGCTACAGCGGATCCCACGCGGATCCGTGTCCTAGCCCCCGTCGTCTAGCGGCCTAGGACGCCGCCCTCTCACGGCGGTAGCGTGGGTTCGAATCCCATCGGGGGTACAGCAGAAGGCGCCCGGAGCACAACGCTCCGGGCGCCTTCCTCGTTGCGGGGGACGGGGGCGGATTCCAGGGATCGCGGTCGGCCGTCGGCCCCCGCATTCGCGTCGCCGTTCAGGCCGGGGCCCGGACCGGCCCGGTAACCCTGCCCCGCCCCCGGAGGCGGATGAGATGGCGGGCGTGCTCGTCCAGTGCGTGGTCCTCGGCGGACACCGGGGCCCACCGGGGCACCGGGGTGGGTCTCCCGTCCGGCCCGAGTGCCGCACAGACGGTCAGGCAGTGGGTGGTGAGCGTCCTCTCCGGAGAGGTGGCCTCTCCGGAGCTCACATGGACCGAGACGTGCATGGTCTCGTGACCCGTGTGCAGCAGACGGGCCTCCACCTCCACGACGTGGCCGATCTTCACCGGGTGGTAGAACCGGACACCGCCGGCGTACACCGAGGTGCAGGGGGTACCCGACCACCGGGTGGCGCAGAGGTTCGCCGCGTCGTCGATCCAGGACATGATGCGCCCGCCGTGCGCGTTGCCGCCCCAGTTGACGTCCCCGGGTGCCGCGAGGAACCGCAGGGTCGAACGAGGCGCTGTGCCCGCGGCGGAATAGGTCTGCTCCGCCATCGCCCGTTCGATGTCCTTGCGCAGCCCGATGCGCATGACAGCCTCGTCGGACTCGTGGACCTCCAGGCGGGACGCGGGCGTCCAGGGAGGTACGGGGGTGGGTGCGCCGTCGCGGACGGCGATGAAGACCACGAGGCACTCGGCGCAGTGCCGGTAGTCGAGCGTCACGGGATCGCAGGCCCGGACGTCGCACTGGATGTGCATCGACGTCGAACCCGTGTGGACGAGTCGGGCCGAGACCTCGATGAGTTCGCCGGAGACGACCGGGCGGGAGAAGCGGATGTTCCCGACATAGGCGGTGACGGCGTATCCGCCGGACCACCCCGCCGCCAGGGCGTAGGCGGCCTTGTCGATCCACTCGAGGATGCGGCCGGTGTGCACCTGCGTGCCCGTGCCGACATCGGTGGGCGCGGCGAGGAACCGCAGGACGGTCTGACGAGGTGTGGTCACGCTCCGCACGCTAGTGACGGCGCGTGACGGGACGGTTGCCGCGCGTACGGATTCCGTGACGGACTCCTCACCCCCGCGCCGACGGACGGTGAGCCGGGACGCGGGGGCGTGGGAGGAGAATCAGTCCACCGTCTCTTTGAGGGTGTCCTCGCGCACGAACAGCAGCAGCACCGTGGCGACCAGGATGAGCGGCACCACGACGTGGTAGATCGGCACCAACGCGTCGTTGTAGGAGCTGACGATCGCGTCGTGCAGGGGCCCGGGCAACGCGGCCAGGATCTCCGGGCTCATGGAGTTGGCCGCACCCGAACCGTTCGAGAAGGTCTCGGCCACCGCGGCGCCCTCGGGACCGAGTTCCGCGGCCGCGGCGGGGGCCCGCTCGCCCATGAGATCGGCGAGCCGGCTGACGAACAGCGAACCCACGATCGCCGAACCCATGGTGCCGCCGATCTGGCGGAAGAAGTTGTTGGACGCGGTGGCGGTGCCGACCATCGTGATCGGGAAGGTGTTCTGCACGATCAGTACGAGCAGTTGCATGCACAATCCGAGACCGAAGCCGAACACGAACAGCACCACGCCCAGGTGCACCAGGGTGTCTCCGGCCTCCAGCGAACCGATGAGCCACAGGCCCGCGGCCATGATCACGGTGCCGACCACCGGGTACCACTTGTATCGGCCGGTCCGGCTGACGATGTTGCCCACGATGATGGACGTGCCCATCATGCCGGCCATCATCGGCGTCATCATCAGTCCGGCGGCGGTGGGGCCGAGCCCGTGGACCATCTGGATGTAGGTGGGCAGGTACGCCATGCAGCCGAACATCGCGACACCGACCAGGAGCCCGGCGCCGGTCGAGAGCGAGAAGTTCCGCTCGGCGAACAGCGTCATGGGGATCAGCGGGTGTTCCGAGCGCAACTCCACCAGGACGAACGCGACCGCGCACACGACGAACAGGGCGCCCATGCCGAGGATCATCGGGTCCGTCCAGTCGTACCGGTTGCCGCCCCAGGAGGAGATGAGGATCAGAGCGGTGGTGCCGGTGGCCATGAGGACCGTGCCGGGCCAGTCGGTTCGTCGACCCGCGCCACGATTCGGCAGACGGAGCCAGACCACGGCCACGACGAGGGCGACCAGGCACACGGGGAGGTTGAACCACAGGGCCCAGCGCCAGCCGGGGCCCTCGGTGAAGAACCCGCCGAGCAGGGGGCCCAGAACGGAGGACAGTCCGAAGACGGCGCCCAGCACGCCCATGTACCGGCCGCGCTGCCGGGCGGGGACGACGTCGGCGACGATCGCCTGGGAGAGCACCATGAGACCACCGCCACCGAGGCCCTGGATCGCGCGGGCCACGATGAGCAGGTCGATGTCCCACGCGACCGCCCCCAGAAGAGAGCCCGCGGAGAACAGGAGGATCGCGGTCACGAAGAGCGGCTTGCGGCCGATCTGGTCGCCGAGTTTGCCGTAGACCGGCAGGCCGATCGTCATGGTGAGCAGGTAGACGGTGATGACCCAGCTCATCCGGTCGACCCCACCGAGGTCGGCCACGATGGTCGGCAGTGCCGTGGCGAAGATCATCTGGCCCAGGGAGACGATGAGCATCCCGAGCAGCAGGGAGGTGAACACCAGCGGCACGTTGTGGGTCACCGGCGCCGGAGCCGCGGAGGTCGTGGTTCCCGGATGGGCGCCGGGGGAGGGCGCGGTAGTGCGGATATCGGTGTCGCTCATGCGGGACTCCCGGCGGGATGTGAGGCGGAGGGTGCGGTGGGCGCCGTGGCGGGGGGTGCGGTGGTGTCGGGTGCGGTGGTGTCGGGTGCTCCCGCGAGCAGGGCGAGTTGCCGCAGCGCGGTGGCGCAGTCACCGTCGAGGTCCTCGAAGGTGGCGGAGTCGCGGGCGAGCCACGCGGAGAGCCCGAGGTTCGCCGATGCCGCGACCAGGGCCACGCAGGCCCGGGCCTCGGCCTCGACCGCCACCCCGGCCAGCCGACGCAGCGACGGGTGCCGGTCGAGGTGCACGATGACCAGGTCGGTCAGGCGGAGTTGGAAGCGCGACGAGGCGGTCATCCGCGCGGCCGCCAGCTCGGGCTCGGCGCGGAAGATGGCCCGGCGGCGCTGGGCCAGCGTGGCGGTCTGGTCCCTGTCGGCGGTACGGGTCGCCGCGAAGGCGGCGAGGTAGAGACGGAGTAGCGCGTCGAGAACGCCCTCCTCGCCGCGGTCGAGGAAGGCGGCGCGGTCGGCCTCGGAGACGTCCTCGGGCGTGGCGCCGATGACGGCGGCCTCCTTGGAGGGCACGTAGTTGAAGAACGTCCGCTTGGAGATCTCGGCGGCCGCGCAGATCTGGTCGACCGTCACCGCGTCGAAGCCGTACTCGAGCACCAGGGAGGTCGCCGCGTTCTCGATGGACACCATGGTCGCGCGACGCTTCCGGTCGCGCAGCGAGTCGGGGTCGGGGGGAGAGGACATTCCGGTCACGATAGCCGCTTACTTCACCGAGTGCATCTTTACACCCGGTGCACGGGGTGATGTCGCGATTTGGTTCGTCGTCCACCATCCGGATATAGTGGTCGAGCGCCAAGCCCCCGTCGTCTAGCGGCCTAGGACGCCGCCCTCTCACGGCGGTAGCGTGGGTTCGAATCCCATCGGGGGTACAGGGGAGATGTCCCGGTTCGTCGGCAACGACGAGCCGGGACATCTCGCATTTGTGGCCGTGGCAGGATCACCGGGGTGATCTCTCGCCGTGACCTCCTCCGCCTGGCCGTCGGTGGCGGGTTGACCCTCGCGGGGCTCACCGCGTGCGGCCCGGGAGGGGGGTCGACGACGACGACGACACCGGCTCCGACGGCGAGCGACCCGCTGACTCCCCCCAGTCCGATCCGTACCCCCACACCGGACGCTCCGCCACGCCGCCTCATCGCGCTCTCCTCGGCCGACCTCGACGTCCTGCACGCCCTCGACCGTGAGCCCACCGCCGCGTGGGCCGTCGACGGGACGGGCCCGCGACCGTGGCGCGACCACCCGGCACCGCCGTCGCCGGAGTGGGACGGCCCCGGACTGCCGAGCCTGCGGTCGCTGCTGCCGTTCGGGGTGGACGCGTTCGTCCTGGTCGCGGCCGACGTCACCGGGCCCGAGCTCCGTGGGTACGAGCAGCTCGCCACGGTGATCGTCGACCCGCAGGGGAGACCCGGGTGGCGGGACCACCTCGATCTCGTGGCCGGGGCCGTCGACCGCGATCCCACCCCGGCAGCCGAGACGGCCAAGAAGGCGCTCGAGGAGTGGTCGGAGGGGCAGCGTCGCCTCGGGGTGGACGCCCTCGTCGTCGTCATCGGCACCGGCGCGCGGCCCGACACCCCCGTCGCCACCCTCGCGGCGACGTCGCCACTCGGCGCCGAGATCCGTGCGCTGGGCTTCGACGTGGACTCGCGCCCCGACCCCGTTCCGTACCGGGACCTCCGGCGGCCGGGCGTGCAGGTGGTGCGGGTGGACCCGCGTGACGATGATCTCGTGGCCGCGGCGCGCCAACCAAGCGTGGCCAGCCTGCCGTGGGCGCTCGAGCGGCTCACCCGCGGCCGGCGGCCCGCGTAGGGCCGGCGCGGCGGCGTCCCTGTCGACTAGAGCCGTTTGTGGATCGCATCGGCGGCGGCGAGCAGATCGGCCGCCCACTTCACGCCGGGGCGGCGACCGATGCGGTCGACCGGGCCCGACACGGAGATCGCGGCGACCACCGTGCCGGCGGCATCCCGGATCGGCGCGGAGATCGAGGCCACGCCCGCCTCCCGCTCGGCGACCGACTGCGCCCAGCCGCGCCGCCGGACGTCGGCGAGCTGGCGCTCGGTGTACGTGGCGTCGGCGAGCAGGGTGCGCTGGGTGGCGGGGTCGGCCCACGCCGCCAACACCTTCGCGCCCGAGCCCCGTGTCATGGGCAGGATCGCCCCGACGGGCACCGTGTCCCGCAGTCCCGTCGGTGGTTCCGCGGAGGCCACACAGATCCGGCGGTCACCGTCGCGCCGGTACACCTGCACGCTCTCCTCGGTCACCTCGCGCAGGCGGGGCAGCACGGAGGACGCGGCCTCGGCCAGGGAGTCCGACACGTGCGCGGCGAGCTTGGCCAGACCGGGCCCCAGGCTCCACACCCCGGCGTCGTCACGGGAGAGGAGTTGGTGGATCTCGAGCCCCACCGCGAGCCGGTGGGCGGTCGCGCGAGGCAGGCCCGTCCGCTCGCAGAGGTCGGCCAGGACGCACGGTTGCTCGGCCACGGCGTGGAGCACCGTCATCGCTTTGTCGAGGACCCCGATCCCGCTATACTGTCTCACAGTTCGACTATATCGTCCTACATGGTGAGAATCCATCGGATCCCATCAGGACGTGGAGTGGAGGCGTGATGAACGAGACCGTGTCCGGCGGCACGCGACCGCGGACCCTGGCCGAGAAGGTCTGGGACGACCACGTGGTGGTCGAGGGCGAGGGCGAGGGCGGGTCCCGGGGGCCCGACCTGCTGTTCATCGATCTCCACCTCGTCCACGAGGTCACCAGCCCTCAGGCCTTCGACGGTCTCCGCCTGGCCGGACGCCGGCTCCGCCGCCCGGACCTGACCCTGGCGACCGAGGACCACAACGTCCCGACCGACATCGTCGGCGGCGCGGTCAACCTCATCGCCGACCAGACCTCGCGGATCCAGATCGAGACGCTGCGTTCCAACTGCGAGGAGTTCGGTGTCCGGCTGTACCCGATGGGCGACCTCGAGCAGGGGATCGTCCACGTCGTGGGTCCGCAACTCGGCCTGACCCAGCCGGGCATGACCGTGGTATGCGGTGACTCGCACACCTCGACGCACGGGGCGTTCGGTTCCATCGCGATGGGCATCGGCACCTCCGAGGTCGAGCACGTCATGGCCACCCAGACGCTGGCCCTGCGCCCGTTCAAGACCATGGCCGTCACCGTCACCGGCGAGCTGCAGCCCGGCGTCACCGCCAAGGACCTCATCCTGGCCGTCATCGCCCAGATCGGCACCGGCGGCGGGCAGGGCTACATCATCGAGTACCGCGGCGAGGCCATCGAGAAGCTGTCGATGGAGGCGCGGATGACCATCTGCAACATGAGCATCGAGGCCGGTGCCAGGGCCGGCATGGTCGCCCCGGACCAGATCACCTACGACTACCTGCGCGGTCGCCCGCACGCGCCCGCGGGTGACGAGTGGGACGAGGCCGTGCGGTACTGGGACGGGCTCCGGACCGACGAGGACGCGGTGTTCGACACCGAGGTCGTCATCGACGGTGCCGCCCTCACCCCCTTCGTCACGTGGGGCACCAACCCCGGCCAGGGCGTGCCCCTGGGTGCGGCCGTCCCCGACCCCGAGTCGTTCACGGACGAGAGCGCGCGCATCGCCGCCGAGAGCGCACTGGAGTACATGGACCTCGAGGCCGGCACCCCGATGCGGGACGTGCCCGTCGACGTCGTGTTCGTCGGCTCGTGCACCAACGGTCGCATCGAGGACCTGCGCGCCGTCGCCGAGGTCGTCGACGGTCACACGGTGGCCGACGGGGTCCGGATGCTCATCGTGCCCGGCTCCATGCGCGTGCGCGAACAGGCCGAGGCGGAGGGGCTGGACAAGGTCTTCACCGCCTTCGGCGCCGAATGGCGCCAACCCGGCTGTTCGATGTGCCTGGGCATGAACCCGGACTCGTTGCTGCCGGGCCAGCGGTGCGCGTCCACATCGAACCGCAATTTCGAGGGCCGCCAGGGCAAGGGGGCCCGCACCCATCTGGTCAGTCCGTCGGTCGCCGCGGCCACCGCGGTGCTCGGACACTTCGCCTCACCCGTCGACCTCGAGCCCGCGAAGGGGGCCTGACACCTCATGGAGCCGATCACCACCCACACCGGCATCGGCGCCCCGCTGCGCCGCTCCAACGTGGACACCGACCAGATCATCCCGGCCGAGTACCTCAAGCGCGTCACGCGCACCGGCTTCGAGGACGGACTCTTCTCCTCCTGGCGGGGAGGCGAGCCCGACTTCGTCCTCAACCGGGCGCCCTACGACCGCGCCTCCGTCCTGGTCGCCGGACCGGACTTCGGAACCGGGTCCTCGCGCGAGCACGCAGTGTGGGCCCTGATGGATTTCGGGTTCCGTGTGGTCATCTCCTCGCGGTTCGCCGACATCTTCCGCGGTAACTCGGGGAAGTCCGGTCTCGTGGCCGCCCAGGTCGAGCAGGAGAACGTCGAACTCCTGTGGAAGGTCATGGACGAGCGACCGGGTATCGAGCTGACCGTCGACCTGGGGTCGCGCACCGTCACGGCCGGTGACGTCACGGTACCGTTCGACATCGACGACAACACCCGGTGGCGTCTCATGGAGGGGCTCGACGACATCGGCCTCACGCTGCGCGAAGCCCACCGGATCGAGGAGTTCGAGAGTCGGCGGCCCGCGTTCAAGCCGGTCACGACCCCGCGCTGATCGTGGGATAAGAAGTCGTTTCGGAGCAACCTCCGAAACACCCCCGTGTGGCGAAACCATGTGAGTATGCTTATGTCTAGTTCGGCGCGGACAGGTACCGCGCCCGCATACCTCACCCGAAGGGGGATCCCCACGTGAACAAAGCCGACCTGATCGCCGAACTGGCGGACCGGATGGGCGGAGATCACCAACTCGCCACCGAGGCCCTGGAGAACACTCTCGACATCATCGTCCGGACCGTCGCGTCCGGGGAATCCATCACCATCATGGGTTTCGGCATCTTCGAGAAGAAGTCCCGTGCGGCCCGGGTCGCCCGTAACCCCCATACCGGCGAGTCGATCCCGGTACCGCCGACCCACTCACCGGTGTTCCGGCCGGGCCAGTACTTCAAGTCCGTCATCCAGGGCACCGAGTCGCTCCCCGAGGACCGGCTCGCCGCGAAGCGCTCCAGCTCCCACCAGTCGTTCGGGGGCCTGCGCAAGAATGGTGTGAACCACCGCGAGAAGGTCAGCTGACCGACCGGCCCGCTACCGCAGCTCAGAACAGCGGTAGCGGGCTGGGGTAGTAGTCGGCGTAGGTCGGCCGCGTGCCGTCGAACCCCAGGGCCCACACGCCGGCCTTCTTGGTGGCGGCCTCGCCGACGTCGATGTCGGTCGAGCGCGCCAGGTCCCGGATCATCCCGGGGATGGCGGTTCCCTGCGAGGACACCACGGCGACGCCGTCGCCCGGGGCGATGGCGGCCAGCCGGGCCACGGCGGCTGCCGGGTCGTCGAGGTACGCCTCGTCGCTCAGCGCCGGTTCGATCGCGATCCCCACCCCGAGCTCGTCCGCCAGTGGCGCGAGTGTCTGTTCGCACCGGACCCTGGGCGCGCTGTACAACCGGGTCACGCCGAACGCCCGGAGCATCGGCACGAGCATCTCGGCCTGCGCCCGTCCGGACTTGTCGAGGGGACGCAGGTCGTCGTTCCCGCTCCACTGGCTCCTGCTGCCGGCCTTGGCGTGCCGGACGACGAGCAGGGTCTTTCCCTCGGGCGGGGCCGCGCAGAAGCGGGTGAGGATCTTACGGTCCAACGGGTAGGAGACCAGATCCTTGGCCTGCTCCACCGGGAGCCACCGGATCTCGTCGACCTCCGAGTTCGGCTCGAAGGTCCCCTCGCGGGCCATCGCCGACCAGTACGTGACCTCCTTGCGGGTGTTCTCCTTGAGGGGGTAGCCGGTGGTGCCGATGCGGGACTGCAGGACGGCGGTGAATCCCGTCTCCTCGGCGATCTCCCGGACAGCGGTGACCGGCAACGATTCGCCCGCGTCGACCTTGCCCTTGGGCAGGGACCAGTCGTCGTAGCGCGGGCGGTGGACCACCGCACACAGGCGCGAGTCGCCGTCCGTGAGGTACAGGACCGCACCCGCCGCCGGCACCACCCGGACCGTGGCCTTCTTGCTCATCGGTCCCGGAATCCCGCGTGCAGTGAGGCCGACCGCTCCTGATGGTCGACCGACTCGGCCCAGTCCTCCGGGGCGGGCATACGGGCCCAGCTGGCGTCGTGCCGGAGATGGAAGCTGCGCGTGGCCGGATCGAGGGCCGAGTCGAAGATGCGGTGGATCTGGGCCTTGAGCCGGGGATCGGTGACGGTGACCATCACCTCTACGCGGCGGTCCAGATTGCGGTGCATCATGTCCGCACTGCCGATGAGGGCCTCGTCGGCGCCCCGGAAGTGCAGGATCCGGGAGTGCTCGAGGAAGCGCCCGAGAATCGAGCGGACGTGGATGTTCTCGCTCAGGCCGGGGACGCCCGCCCGGAGGGAACAGATGCCACGGACCACGATGTCGACCGGAACCCCGGCCTGGGATGCGCGGTACAGGGCATCGATGACCTGCTCGTCGACCAGGGCGTTCGCCTTGAGCCGGATACCGGCCTCGCGTCCCTCGGCGGCCAGCTCGATCTCGCGGTCGATCCGCTCGACGATCCCCGACCGGATGCCCTCCGGCGCCACGAGGAGGCGGCGGTACTTGCTCACGTTGGAGAACCCGGTCAGGTGGTTGAACAGATCCGTCAGGTCCGACACGACGTCCTCGTCGGCGGTGAACAGGCCGACGTCCTCGTACAGGCGCGCCGTCTTGGGGTTGTAGTTGCCGGTACCGATGTGTGCGTAGCGCTGGAGCCGGTCGCCCTCCTTGCGCACCACGAGGCAGGTCTTGCAGTGGGTCTTCAGGCCCAGGAGGCCGTACACGACGTGGACTCCGGCCTGCTCGAGTTCGCGGGCCCACCGGATGTTGTTCTGCTCGTCGAAACGGGCCTTGATCTCCACCAGCGCGACGACCTGTTTGCCGGCCGCGGCGGCATCGACCAGCGCGTTGACGATGGGGGAGTCGCCGGAGGTCCGGTACAGGGTCTGCTTGATCGCCAGGACGTCGTCGTCGGCAGCGGCCTGCTCGATGAACCGCTGGACCGTGGTGGCGAACGACTCGTAGGGGTGCTCGACGAGGACGTCGCCCTCCTGGAGGGAGGCGAAGATGTTGCGGGCCGTCTCCCTCTCACCGAACGCCGGGGGAGTGGCCGGCACCATGGGCGGGTCCTTGAGATCCGGCAGGTCCAGCCCGTGGATCTGCCAGAGCCCCGTGAGGTCCAGCAGGCCCGAGAACCGGATGACGTCGGCCGAGTCCACGTCGAGCTCACGCTGCAGGATGCGGAGCATCCGCGGGGTGGTGTCCTCCGCGATCTCCAGCCGCACGGCCGATCCGAAGCGCCGGCGGGCGAGTTCGCGCTCGAGTGCCTGCAGCAGGTCCTCGTCGCGGTCCTCCTCGACCTCCATGTCCGCGTTGCGGGTCACCCGGAACACGTGGTGCTCGACGACCTCCATGCCCTGGAACAGATCCTGGAGGTGCGCGGCGATGATGTCCTCGGCGGGGACGAACGCGTACTCGTCCGGGCCGCCGCGGTCGACCCGGACGAAGCGCGGGACGTTGTGCGGGATCTTCACCCGGGCGAAGTGCTCCTGGCCCGAGTCCAGGTCGCGGATGATCACCGCGAGGTTCAGGCTCAGCCCGGAGATGTACGGGAACGGGTGGGCGGGATCCACAGCGAGGGGCGTGAGGACGGGGAAGATCGAGTTACGGAACAGCTCCGCGAGGGTGAAACGTTCCTCGGCCGTGAGGTCGGCCCAGGGCAGGATCCGGATCCCGTGCTCCTCCAGCGCCGGGCGGATCTCGTCCTCGAACAAGCGGGTCTGTTCGTCGCACAGTTCCCGCGTCCGTCGGCTGATGCGGCCCAGCTGTTCGGCGGGGGTCTGGCCGTCCGCGGAGCGTACGGACAGTCCCGTCTTGTCGCGGCGCTGGAGACCGGCCACGCGGACCATGTAGAACTCGTCGAGGTTCGAGGCGAAGATCGCGAGGAACTTGGCTCTCTCCAGCAGCGGGAGGTCCTTCTCCCCGGCGAGTGCGAGGACCCGGGCGTTGAAGTCGAGCCAGCTCAGTTCGCGGTTGAGGTAGCGGTCGCGGGGCCGGGGCAATCCCTGGAGGGCGGTCGGTTCGGCGGTCACGGGACCATTGTGGCCGATACCCCGGTCGCGTGGGCGAGGAGGCGGACGGAGGGGTCACGGAGGGCCCCGGCGGTGGCGGGACCGACGGACCGCCCCGGCAACCTCGCGAGATCCTCCGGGACGTCGACATCCCGGGCGGCGGCGGCCAGATCGCCCACCGCCGCGATCTGTACCGCGCCGCCCTCGTCGCGGTACCGGGCGGCCGAATCGACACCGAACCGGCAGACACGGGGAGCGGGCGCGCCCGTCCAGAACGCCATCGTGGTCCCGGCTCCGCGGTGGTCCGTGACCGTGGCGTGCGGGTGCCGGCCGGCGATATCCAGGATCCGCGCGAGGTGCTCGGGTCGCAGTTCCGGGAGATCCGCCGCGACCACTCCGACCGGACCCGGGACGTCGGCGAGTGCGTTGTCCAGGGCGAAATTGAGGGGGTCACCGTGGCGGGGGTCCGTACGGGCGGGTTCGTCGACGAACTCCGCCCCCGCCCCCGAGGCCAGTTCCTCCACACGGGGGTCGGCGGAGACGACGCGAACGCGGGCGACTCCCGGGGTCTCCCGGCAGGCGGCCAGGACGTCCACGGCCATCGCCACCACGAGAGCCCTCCTGCCGTCCGCGGTGAGTGCGGGCACCAACCGGCTCTTGGCGCGCTCGAGCGCCTTGACGGGGACGACGATCGTCCACCCGTCAGCCGTCGACCCGCCGTGCCCCGCTGTGCTCATCGCCCGCCATCCTGCCAGCCGGGCCTCACGAGCGTCCTCCGCCGGGTAGCGTTTGACCACGATCCGCCTGAGGGTGGCGGTCGGGAGCAGGTCGACGGTCGGGAGGCGATGATGGCGCGGATCGCGGTGATGGGTGCGGGGTCCTGGGGGACTGCGGTCGGCAAGGTTCTCGCCGACGCCGGATCCGAGGTCGTGATGTGGGCCCGTCGGGACGAGGTGGCAGCCGGGATCAACGACGCGCACTGCAACTCCAAATACCTCCCCGGCATCGTGCTGCCGGCGACGGTCACCGCGTCGACCGACCCGGCGCGGGTCCTGGCCGGCGCCGAGGAGGTCGTGCTGGCGGTCCCGTCCCAGAGTCTGCGGGGCAACCTCGAGCACTGGGTCGACCACCTCGAGCCGGAGGCCGGGGTGATCTCGCTGGCCAAGGGCATCGAGACAGGGACCCTGATGCGCATCAGCGAGGTCGTCGCGGAGGTCACCGGGCTCGACGATCGCCGGATCGCCGCGCTGTCCGGCCCCAACCTCGCGAGGGAGATCGCGGAGGGGCAGCCCGCGGCGACCGTGATCGCCTGCACGGACGACGAGCGCGCGGCCCGGCTCCAGGACGCCTTCTCCACGCCCTACTTCCGCCCGTACACCAACACCGACGTCGTGGGCTGCGAGATCGGTGGCGCCACCAAGAACGTCATCGCCCTCGTGTGCGGCATCGCCACCGGGATGGGGCTGGGCGACAACACCATGGCCACCCTCGTCACCCGAGGGCTGGCCGAGACCACCAGGCTCGGCGTGGCGCTGGGCGCCAACCAGATGACCTTCGCGGGGCTGGCGGGCCTCGGGGACCTCGTGGCGACCTGCACCTCGCCCCTGTCCCGCAACCGGACCTTCGGCGAGCGTCTGGGCAGGGGAGAGACCCTGGAACAGGCCCAGCAGGCCACCAACGGTCAGGTCGCCGAGGGGGTCAAGTCGTGCACGTCGATCCGCGAGCTGTCCCGTAGGGTCGGGGTGGAGATGCCGTTGACGGAGGCGATCCACGAGATCTGTCACGAGGGGGGCGACGCCGTCGAGGTGGCGGTGCGCCTCATGAGGCGGAGCACCAAGCCCGAGTAGCCTCGGCCCGGTGAATCGCATCACCGTTGCCGTCCTCTACGGCGGTCGCAGCTCGGAGCACTCAGTGAGCTGCGTCTCCGCCGGCGCCGTCATGTCGCACCTCGACCCCGCGATCTATGAGGTCATCCCCGTCGGGATCACCGAATCCGGGACGTGGACGCTCGGCCCGGAGGACGTGTCCGACCTGCGGATCGTCGATCGCAGCATGCCGGTCGTCGACCCGCACCGCCCCGGGGTCGCACTGGGGCTGTCCACCGACGACCGCGGGGTGCTGCGGTTCTCGGGCGGTGACCGGGCCGGGGAGGAACTCGCTCGGGTGGACGTCGTCTTCCCCGTCATGCACGGCACCCACGCGGAGGACGGGACCGTCCAGGGGTTGCTCGAACTCTCGGGCATCCCCTATGTCGGCCCGGGCGTGTTCGCCAGTGCCGCCGGCATGGACAAGGAGTTCACCAAGGTCGTCCTCGGCGCAGCGGGCCTGCCGATCGGTCAGCAGGTCGTGCTCCGGCCGGGCACCGCGACGCTCCCGGCGCCGGACCTCGACCGCTTGGGGCTTCCCTTGTTCGTCAAGCCGGCCCGCGGCGGCTCGTCCATCGGCATCACCAAGGTGTCGCGGGCGGAGGAACTCGATGCGGCGATCACCGAGGCGCGACGCTTCGACCCGAAGGTGATCGTCGAGGCCGCGATAGTCGGACGCGAGGTCGAGTGCGGGGTCCTCGAGTACCCCGATGGCCGGGTGGAGGCGAGTCTGCCCGCCGAACTGCACATCCCCGGCGAGCCCACCGGCGGGGAGGGTGGGACCGAGGGTGACGCCTTTTACGATTTCGACACCAAGTACCTCGACGACGTGACCACCTTCGACCTGCCCGCCGATCTGTCGGACGAGGAGACCGGGCGACTGCGCGCACTGGCGGTGGAGGCGTTCCACGCGTTGGAAGCCCGGGGGCTGAGTCGGGTGGACTTCTTCGTCACCGCCGACGGGCCGGTGATCAACGAGGTCAACACCATTCCCGGGTTCACCCCGATCTCCATGTACCCGCAGATGTGGGCGGCGACGGGCGTCGACTACCCGACCCTGCTCGACACCCTGGTGCGGACCGCACTCGCCCGCGGCTGAGACGGCCGCACCCCGGCCCCGTCGGCCGGGTCAACCGATCGGTGCGGGGTCCGGCTCGACGGCCTCGAGGCTCGCGGTGAGCGCGTCGGACAGGTCCTGGATCGGGCCGGTTCCACTGCCGTCGGGCAGTGTCACCGCGACGAACTGCGGACGGTCGACGGCGACCCAGGTCGACGCGGTGACCGCCGGGTCCGGATCGGGCTCGTTGAACCACTGGACGCCGTTGACCTCCTGCAGGCCCACCCCCACCGTGAAGGTCGGCGGAGCCGGCAGTCCGCAGCGGACGATCACCGGTTCGGCATCGGGCATCCGGTATGCCGCCGTCCCCTCCGGCGCCGGTTCGGCCAGAGCGACGCGGCCGGCCTCCCCGAGGGACTCCGGGAGCGACTCGATCAATGCGGCGCACTCGTCAGACCCGGCTCCGGGCGAGGGGATGGGCACCGCGGCCACCGGCTCGCTCGCGGCCGCCTCCGTGGCCTCCTCACCCACCGAGCGGAACAGCACCAACACGACGGCGAGCATGACCAGCGGGACGACCACCGCGAGGACCACCACGATGGTCGACACGGGGACCGCCCGCGCACCCGGGGTACCGGTGTCCCGCGGGCCGGCGTCATACCGCCCGGCCGGGTCCGAATCCGTCGAAGCCACGTCGTGTCGTCCTTCCTCCCACGATCGGCCGCCGACTCAGGCGGCCGCTAACCTGACGGCAACGCTACAGACCCCCGCCGGTGTGCCCGGCGACGAGACACCACGGGAAGCAGAGGTGGCCGCCGTGTCCGACCGCGCCCTCACCGTCGCCGAGGCGGGCGAGGCCGCGGTGCTCGCCGTCCTGAGCGGCGCGGCCGGGCACGCCGTGGACGACCCGGTCGGCAACGGCGACGACGCCGCGGTCCTGGGACCCGCCGCCGCCACCGTGGTCACCACCGACATGCTCGTCGAGGGCACCCACTTCCGTCTCGACCTCACCGGCTGGGGCGACGTGGGCAGGCGCGCGGTGGCGCAGAACGTCTCCGACGTCCTGGCGATGGGGGCCGAGTGCACACGTGTCCTGGTCGCCCTCGCCGTACCGGCCGCGACGACGATGGGGCAGATCGCGGACCTTGCGGAGGGTGTTCACGGGGAGGCCGCGCGATCCGGCGCCGTCGTGGTCGGCGGGGATCTCACCAGAGCGGACCTCGTCGTCGTCGGCGTGACGGCGATCGGCACCCTCCCGGACGGCGCCCGCCCCCTGCGGATCGACGGGGCGGAGCCCGGCGACACGGTCGCGCTCACCGGCGCGCCCGGACGCTCGGCCGCCGGGCTGGCGCTGCTCCTGGCCGGGCACGCCGACGGCCCGCTCCAGCGGTCGCACCGGGTACCCGTACCGCCGATCGGCTCCGGCACCGCCGCCCGGCTCGCAGGCGCGCGGGCTCTCACCGACGTCAGCGACGGGCTGCTGCGCGACCTGTCGGGGCTCGCGCGGGCATCGGGCGTCGCGGCCGACCTCGTCACCGACGCGCTGCCCGTCGACCCGGTCCTGGCCGAGGCCGCGGGAACACTGGGCGTCGCGGACCCCGGGCGTCAGGTGCTGGACTGGGTCCTCGACGGTGGCGAGGACCACGGACTGCTCGGGACGTTCCCACCCGGGGCGGTGATCCCGCCCGGGTTCACGGCGATCGGCACCGTCCGGTCGGGAGAACCCGGCCTGGTCACCCTCGACGGTGAGCCCCGCACGCCGGGAGGCTGGGACTCCGCCCGCGGCGCGAACTAGGGTGATCCGCATGGCTGTCTACGCACTGGGAGACCTCGAACCCGACATCGCACCCGACGCCTGGGTGCACCCCGATGCGGTGGTCATCGGCCGGGTGACACTCGGCGCCGGCGCCTCGGTGTGGCCCACCGCCGTCCTGCGCGGCGACTACGGGCGCATCGAGATCGGCGCGATGAGCAATATCCAGGACGGCACGATCGTCCACTGCACGGCCACCGAACCGACGATCATCGGTGAACATTGCGTGGTGGGCCACAACGCGCACATCGAGGGGGCCACCATCGGGAACGGCGTCCTCATCTCGTCGGGCTCGATCGTGCTCAACGGTTCCGTGATCGGGGACGGGGCGGTCGTGGCCGCCGGCTGCCTGGTCCCGCCCCGGTTCGACCTCCCCGCCCGACGCATGGCGATGGGGACGCCGGCGAAGATCCGCGAGGGCGTCAAGGTGGACCCCGCGATGCTCGAGGGCAACACACAGATGTACCACGACAACGCCATGCGCTACCGCGCCGACCTGCGTCGGCTCGACTGACCGGTGGACGACCGACACACCCCGCCCGCACCGTTGTCCGACCTCCTCGACCCCGGCTGGGCACGCGCGCTCGCGCCGGTCGAGGAACGGATCCACCGGATGGGTGATTTCCTCCGCGCAGAGAACGCGGCGGGCCGGGGATACCTCCCCGCCGCCGACCGGGTGCTGCGCGCGTTCACCCAGCCGTTCGACGACGTGCGCGTGCTGATCGTGGGGCAGGACCCGTACCCGACGCCCGGCCACGCGGTCGGACTGAGCTTCGCGGTGAATGGCGACGTGCGTCCGCTCCCGCGAAGCCTGGTCAACATCTATCGCGAGTACACCGACGACCTGGGACTGGCGGCCCCCGGCCACGGCGACCTCGGGGCCTGGAGCCGGGCAGGGGTCCTGTTGCTCAACAGGGTGCTCACCGTCGCGCCCGGGGAGCCCGCCTCCCACCGCCGCAAGGGGTGGGAGGAGGTCACCGGGCGGGCGATCGAGGCCCTGGTCGAGCGGGATCGCCCGATGGTGGCGATCCTGTGGGGGCGCCATGCGCAGTCGCTGGCGCCGATGCTGGGGGACACCCCCGTGATCGCCTCCGCGCACCCCTCGCCGCTCTCGGCGTCGCGCGGGTTCTTCGGCTCACGGCCGTTCAGCCGCGCCGACGAGGAACTGAGGCGACTCGGTGCCGAGCCGATGGACTGGCGACTGCCAACGGATCCGCTACAGATGTAGCGGACCCGGCCGGTCCACGACGTGGCGTTCCCGGCTCAGCCCCGTCCGAACTCCGGACGGCGTTTGGCGACGAACGCATCCACGCCCTCGATGCCGTCCGGCGAGACGGCGAGGCGGGCGATCGACTCGCGCTCGGCGTCGAGTTGATCCGACAGCGTGGCGTTCTCGGAGGCACGCAGGAGCGCCTTCGCGGCGGCGTGGGATTCGCGCGGTCCGGCCGCGAGACGCACAGCCAGAGACCGGGCGGCCTCCCGGACGTCGCCGTCGACGAAGGTCGTGAGCACGCCCAACTGGAAGGCGCGCTCACCGTCCATCGGCTCGTTGCCGAGGATGAACGCCCGCGCCGCGGGCTGACCGACCGCGCGCGGCAGGCGCCACGACATCCCTCCGTCCGGCGACAGCCCGATGCCCGGGTAGGCCGCGAGCAGTCGGGTGTCGGGCCCGCCGACCGAGAAGTCCGCGGCCATGGCCAGCGAGGCGCCGGCGCCGGCCGCCCACCCCGCGACCGCGGCGACCACGGGCACGGTCACCTCGTCGAGCATCCGGACGACCCCGTGCAGCCGGTCCGCGAGCTCCCGCACGTGCTCCGAACGGTCCTCGGCCGCGGCGAAGCCCGGGACGTTGCCGCCGTTGCAGAAATTCTTGCCCAGGCCCACCAGCAGGACCGACCCGGCGTCGATCTCGCCGTCGAGGAGCGCACGGAGGGCGATGGCCGCCTGGTCGACCGCGTCGGAATCGAGTGAGTTGCCCTTGCCCTCCAGCGAGACCGGGAGCGTGAGTACCCCGTCGGTGAGAGTGACGAGGGGGGTGGCGGTGAGGTCTGCGGTCATCGTGGTGCTCCCGGGGCGTGTCGGCCGTCTCGGCTAGTCGGACGGCTGTCGAGTGCAGAGGGTACTAGGCTTGGCCGGGCCGACAGGGAAGATGGCCGCAGGGGTGGGCGCGCGGTGAGGAGGGGTGATGACGCAGGAGTCGACACGTGTCGAGGAACGTCCGTCGACCCTCGACGCGCACGGGCTGCTCACGTGGGCCCGGCGGTGCGTCGAGCAGCTCGCCGCCCGCCGCGAGGAGATCAACGCCCTCAACGTCTTCCCGGTCCCCGACGCCGACACCGGAACGAACCTGCTCTACACCATGCGGGCGGCCGTGGACCGGGCCGAGGGCGAGGACGCGTGGATCTCCGAGGGCGGGGGCACCGCCGGCGCCCGCGAGATCGCCGTCGCGCTGGGCCACGGGGCCGTGCACGGTGCGCGGGGGAACTCCGGCGTGATTTTATCGCAGGTGTTGCGGGCGGTCGGCGAGGCGGCGACCTTCACCGTGGTCGACGCCTCCACCTACCGGCGCGCACTGCGGACCGCGGTGACCCTCGTGGACCACGCGTTGAGCGAGCCGGTCGAGGGGACCATCGTCACGGTTCTGCGGGAGGCCGCGACCGCGGCCGGACGGTCCTCCGCCTCCTCGTTGGTCGAGGTGGCCCGCGTGGCCGCCGACGCCGGCGCCGAGGCGCTCGACAGGACCACGTCACAACTGCCCGCGCTGAGCAGGGCCGGCGTCGTCGACGCCGGCGGGCGTGGGCTGCTCGTCCTGCTGGACGCCATGGTCGAGATCCTGGCGGGTCAGACCCCCGAACGGCCGGACTACTTCATCCCGAAGGACGGCGCAGAGGCGTCGTCAACGCCCGGGCACGATACGGACGAACCGCACGAGGACGCCGGGACCCGCTACGAGGTGATGTACTCCCTCACCCACTCCGACGACGCGCGCGCCGACGAGCTGCGGACCGCACTCCGGATGGTGGGAGACAGCGTGGGTGTCGTCGGCGACGGTGGCTCCGGAGCCAACGCCAGGTGGGCGGTGCACGTCCACACCGACGACATCGGCGCCGCGATCGAGGCGGCCCTGTCGCTCGGGCGGGTCACCGAGATCCGGGTGACCGACATGCTCGACCCCGCGGGCGATCGACCCGGGCAGCACCGGGCCCACGACGCCGGGGACCCGCACGGTTCGGACCAGCGAACCGGCGACCCCGGGCTGCGCAAGGTCGTCGCCATCGTGCCGGAGGGGCCTCTGGCCGACCTGTTCTCCGAGGCCGGGGCGGAGACCGTCGACCCCGGGGACGACGGGGAGGGCGTGATCGACGCAGTGCTCGCCGTCGACGCCGACGAGCTCCTCGTCCTACCCAACGGCGAACTGTCCCGCGACCAGATCGGCGCCATCGATGCCGCGCTGCGCGACGGCGAGGGTCACGCACTGATCCTGCCGACCGGATCCGTGGTCCAGGGCCTGGCCGCCCTGGCGGTGCACGACCCCACGACCACCCTGTCGCTGGACGGGTTCTCCATGGCCGACGCCGCGGCCGGGACCCGGCACGCCCACCTGATCCGGGCTGAGCAGGACGCGCTGACCCTGGTGGGTCGGTGCACGGCCGGCGACCTGCTCGGCGTGGTTGGGCACGACGTCGCACTGATCGAGTCCGACGCGGTCGACGCGGTGTGTGCGCTCGTCGACCGGGTGCTGTCCTCCGGAGGCGAACTCGTCACCGTGCTGTTCAGTGACGCCTACGACGAGGCGGCGACCGAGTCGGCGCTGTCCCGCGTGCGGTCCCGCCACCCCGACATCGAGGTGGTCGGATACGCCGCCGGCCCCGGGCGGGCCGTGGCCCACGTCGGGGTCGAATGACCTCTCTGGCCACCACGGACACCCCGCTCGCCGAGGTCCTCGACCCCGGGCTGGCGGAGCGCATCACCGCGGCGTTCGGGCACCGCAGCGTCGGCGACCTGTTGCACACCCTGCCGCGCCGCTACCGTCAGCACGGACAGCGCTACGACAAGCGGGAACTGGTCGACGGCGAGCGGGTCACGGTGATCGGCAAGGTCACCACCGCGCAGACCCGCACGTACCAGACCAAGCAGCGGCAGACGCGGGAGATGCTCACGCTGACGGTGGAGGACGGCGACACCACGTTCCGGGTCGTGTTCTTCGCCGGGCGCAAGATCAAGTTCATGCTCCCGGTGGGGACGCTGGCGATGTTCGACGGCACCGTCTCCCGCTTCCGCCGGTCACTGGACCTCAAGCATCCCGAGTTCCTCGTCCTGCGTCCGGTGACCGGCCCGGGCGGCCAGCTCAAGGGGTCCGGCGACCTCGCGGCGCTGGCACGCCTGGCCGCGGAGATCGACGCCGAGGGCGGACCGAGCCTGTTCGACCGGCCACTGTTGCCCGTGTACGCCGCCAAGGAGGGGGTCACCTCCTGGGACCTGCTCGGCGCGGTGGTCACCACCCTGCGGGCGTTGGTGCCGGTGGTCGACCCGCTCGACGACACGGTCCGGTCGGTTGCGGGCCTCATGGACCTCGACGAGGCACTGCGTAAGGCCCACCTGCCCGAGAACTCCCGGGACAAGGATCGGGCCGGGTACCGGCTGCGCTTCGACGAGGCACTCGCGCTGCAGTTGCTGCTCGGCGCCAGGCGCCGGTTCGTCGCGCGGGACCCGGCGCCGGCCAGCCCGGTGCGCGGGGACGGGCTCCGCGCGGCCATGGAGGCCCGGATGCCGTTCGAGCTCACCGGCGGACAGGCGTCGGTACTGGAGGAGATCTCGGCGGACCTGACCCGTGACGAGCCCATGAACCGGCTCCTGCAGGGCGAGGTCGGCTCGGGCAAGACCGTGGTGGCGTTGTTGGCGATGCTCCAGGTGGTCGACGCCGGGCGGCAGTGCGTGATGCTGGCCCCCACCGAGGTCCTGGCGGTCCAGCACCACCGTTCACTGACGGCGATGCTCGGCGATCTCGGTGAGCGCGGCAGGTTGGGAGCGGCCGAGCAGGCCACCCGCGTGGTGCTGCTCACCGGGTCGATGTCCACGGCCCAGCGGCGCGCGGCCCTGCTCGACATCGTCACCGGGGAGGCCGGGATCATCGTGGGGACCCACGCGTTGATCCAGGACTCGGTGGACTTCTTCGACCTGGGACTGGTGGTGGTCGACGAACAGCACCGCTTCGGCGTTCGACAACGCGACCGACTGCGCGCCAAGGGGCGCGAGGGACTGGTTCCCCACCTGTTGGTGATGACCGCGACCCCGATCCCGCGGACCATCGCCATGACCGTGTTCGGGGACCTGGAGGTCTCCGAACTCCAGGAGCTCCCCGGTGGGCGTCGCCCCATCTCCACCTCCGTCGTCCCGGCGAGGGAGAAGCCGCGCTGGCTCGAGCGGACCTGGGAGCGGGTCCGCGAGGAGGTGGAGGCCGGCCACCGTGCGTACGTCGTGTGCGCCAGGATCGACGCCGACGACCCCGAGAAGGGCGACGACGACAACGGCAGCGACCGACCGCCGTTGGCCGCTGCCGTGGACCTGCACGAGCACCTCTCCACCGGGCCCCTGGCGGGACTGAGGATCGGACTCATGCACGGCCGACTCCCGCCGGAGGAGAAGGACGCCACCATGGCGGCGTTCGCGACCGGCGCACTCGACGTCCTCGTCTCCACGACCGTGATCGAGGTCGGCGTGGACGTTCCCCAGGCCACCGTCATGGTGGTCATGGATGCCGAGCGCTTCGGCGTGAGCCAGCTGCACCAGCTGCGTGGCCGCGTAGGCCGGGGCGGACTGCCCGGCCTGTGCCTGCTGGTGACCAACTCCCGCACCGGGGGCCGCTCGATGGAGCGGCTCGACGCGGTGGCGGCCACGACGGACGGCTTCGTGCTCGCGCAGCTGGACCTGGTGCAGCGTCGCGAGGGCGACGTCCTCGGGGACGCACAGTCCGGTGCCCTTTCGGCGTTGCGGCTGCTGTCGGTGGTCGACGACGGTGAGGTGATCGAGATCGCCCGACGCCACGCCGAACAGATCCTGGAGACCGACCCGGGGCTGCACGCTCATCCGGCGCTCGCGGAGCGGGTCCGCCGCCTGGCCGGCTCCGAGGAATCCGACTACCTGTTCAGATACTGACCCACGACCACAGGGAAGACATGACCCGCATCATCTCCGGCCGCCTGCGCGGGCTGTCGATCACCGTGCCGCCAGCCGGCACCAGGCCCACCACGGACCGCGTCCGCGAGGCGCTCTTCAGTGCCATCGGAAGCCGGGTCGACCTGGACGGCGCGGCCGTTCTCGACCTGTTCGCAGGCTCCGGCGCACTCGGGCTCGAGGCGGTCTCGAGGGGAGTCGACGTGGCGTGGTTCGTCGAGGAGAACCAGCGCGCGGTGGCGTGCCTGAAGAAGAACACGGCGGGCGCGTCGTCGTCGTTGTCGTCGTCCTCGTCGTCGTCCCCGTTCCGCCTCACCGTGAAGCGCGCGGCGTTGCCCGCCGCGGTCCGTGGCCGGTGCCCCGTCGAGGGCGGATTCCACCTCGTCCTGGCCGACCCCCCGTACGAGCGCTCCGCGGAGCTGGACGAACCGGTGCTGGACGCCCTGCTCGCCGGGGGGTGGCTCGCGGAGGACGCGCTCGTCGTGTGGGAGCGGTCGAAGCGGGACCCGGCCGTGCGGTGGCCGGGCGGGTACGAGGTCGTGTTCGAGCGCACCTACGGCGAGACCGCCGTGGAGATGGCCCGGCGTGTTGATACGGTCGCCCCATGACCACCGTCGTGTGCCCAGGTTCCTTCGATCCGGTGACCCTCGGGCACCTCGACATCATCCGGCGAGCCGCCGCGCTGTTCGACGACGTGATCGTGTGCGTGGTCGCCAACCCCAACAAACAGGGCACCTTCTCGATCGACGAGCGCAAGGCGATGATCGACGAGGTCTGCGCCGACATTCCCGGGGTGCGGGTGGACAGCTTCTACGGACTGCTCGTGGACTACTGCCGCGATCAGGGTGCCACCGCGGTGATCAAGGGCCTGCGCGACTCCACCGACTACGACTACGAGTTGCCGATGGCCCACATGAACCGTTCGATCGCCGAGATCGACACCGTCTTCCTGCCCACCCGGGCCGACCTGGCGTTCGTCTCCTCCTCGCTGTGCCGCGAGGTCACCCGACTCGGCGGCGACGTGTCCCACCTGCTGCCGGAGCCGGTCGCCCGCGCCCTGACGGAGCGCCTGGGCTGACGGGGAGGGGCGGGGCAAGCGGCGTCGGCCCGCCGGACCTACCGGACACACCGCCCACGCACCGGCCCGGCGACCTGTGTTGCGGGCACACTGGTGGGGCAAGAGTGACGATCCGGTGAAGGGACGAGCGTGTACCGAGTGTTCCAGGCCCTCGACGAGCTGAACGCGATGATTGAGGACGCCCGCAGTCTGCCCATGACCGCGAACTGCGTGGTGCCCCGGCACGAGTCCCTGCTGTTGCTCGACGACATCCGTGACTCGTTCCCCGGCGAACTCGACGACGCCCAGGACGTGCTGGACCAGCGCGACAGGGTGCTCGCGGAGGCCGATGCCACCGCCCGCGAGACGGTCGCCGCCGCCGACGCCGAGGCGGACCGCACCCTGCGCGAGGCGCGCGAGGACGCGGACGCCATGCTCGCCGACGCCAAGGCCCGCGCCGACCGCATGGTCGCCGAGGCGACCACCCACGCCGACGGGCTGGTGGGCGACGCCCGCGCCGAGTCGGCGGAGCTCCTCGACCGCTCGCGTCGGGACGCCGAGTCCACCACGAGCCGCGCCCGCGCGGAGGCAGACCGGCTCGTCGAACAGGCCAACATCCTCTACGACCGCACGATCACCGAAGCCCGGCAGGAGCAGCAGCGGATGCTGTCCGAGTCCGAGGTCGTCCGCATCGCCGACGAGGAAGCCGCGCGGGTGCGAGACGCCGCGCACGCCGAGAGCGAGCGTCGGCGCGAGGAATGCGACGCCTACATCGACGAGAAGATGGCCCGGTTCGAGGAGTTCCTCGGCACCACCCTCCGCACCGTCAGCCGGGGTCGCGAGGAGCTGCACGGTGTCGCCCCGGTCGGGCGACGGGAGCCCACCGGCCGGCGGGGGGTCCGCGAGGACGAGCGCCCGGGCGACGGGTACGGGGACTACTGACCCCGGCGGGTAGTCTGCTGGGCGTGTCCACCACCTCCCGTACCCCCCGCCACGGCCGGCCCGCCGCCGATTCGCTCGTCCTCGACACCCGCGTCCTCGGACGCGCCCCCGGCTCGATGGTGCCGGTGCAGCGTGTCGCCGTCCTCCCCTCGGCCATCGGCGTGGAGTTCATCCGGATCCCCGAGGGCTCCGAGGTGGACCTCGACCTCATGCTGACCTACGTCGACGAGGGTGTGCTCGTCACCGGCTCGGTCACCGGTCGGGCCGAGGTCGAGTGCGCGCGCTGCCTGGGCGAGTTCTCCGCCCCGGTGGGCGTGGACCTGACCGACATGTACGCGGCCGAGGGCACCGCCGCGGCCGAGGCCGCCGAGCAGGACGAGGTCCGCCTGCTGGACGGCGACCTGCTCGACCTCGAGCCCGCGCTCGTCGACGCGTTCGGTCTGGAGTTCCCCATGTCGCCGACGTGCACCGACTACGGACACGACGAGTGCATCAACCCGGACACCCCCGCTCCCGACGGCGTCTCCGGCGACGCCGAGGGCCGGATCGACCCGCGCTGGGCCGGGTTGGCGGAGAAGTTCGGGTCCACCGGAGCCGGCGACGCCGGTGAGGACCGCGCGTGACGGAGCAGCCGTCGCCCCTGGACTCTGTCCTGGGGGTCGCCCTCCCCGCCGACCTCGCCACCCAGGCTCTGACCCACAGGTCGTACGCCTATGAGCACGGCGGTCTGCCCCACAACGAGAGGTTGGAGTTCCTCGGCGACGCGGTGCTCGAGTTGGTCGTGACGGAGTACCTCTACACGGCGTACCCGGACCGTCCTGAGGGGGACCTCGCCAAGATCCGCGCGAGCCTGGTCAACACCTACGTCCTGGCCGACATCGCGCGCGAGATCGGCCCCGGCGGCCTGGGAGATCACCTGCGGCTCGGCCGCGGTGAGGAACTGACGGGCGGTCGCGACAAGCACTCGATCCTCGCCGACACCCTCGAGGCGGTGTTCGGGTCGGTCTATCTGACCCACGGGCTCGAGACGGCCCGGGGTCTGATCGAACGGATCATCGGCGACCGACTGCAGGTGGTCCCGCATCTGGGGGCGGCCCTCGACTGGAAGACCAGTCTGCAGGAGAAGTGCGCGTCGACGGGCAGGCCCAGGGTGCGGTACGAGATCACCTCCACCGGGCCGGACCACGACAAGACCTTCTCCGCGGTGGTGTTCGTGGGCGACGAGTCCCTGGGCGAGGGGACCGGTCGCACCAAGAAAGAGGCCGAGCAGAAGGCCGCCGAGCAGGCGTGGACCGCCCTGGACGGGACCACACGCTGACGTGCCCGAGCTACCCGAGGTCGAGGTCGTCCGCAGGGGCCTGGCCGATCACGTCGTCGGTCGTGTGATCACGTCCGTGGAGGTCACCGGCGCCCGCACCGCGCGCCGGCAGCCGGGCGGCGCCCCCGAGATCGTCGCGCGTCTGACCGGCCGCACCGTCAGCGGCGCCCGGCGTCGCGGCAAGTACCTGTGGCTCACCCTGGACTCCGACCACGCGGCGGGAGCGGACTGCCTGCTCGTACACCTGGGGATGAGCGGGCAGATGTTGGTCGCCGAGGGCGGTGCGCCGCCGGTACGCCATCTGCACGCGCGAGCCGAGCTCGACGACGGCAGGGAGCTGCGTTTCGTCGATCAGCGGACGTTCGGCGGGTGGACCGTCGTCCCACTGGCGGAGGCTCTCGACGGCACGGGGGAGCTCGTGCCCGCGCCGGCCGCCCACATCGCGGCGGACCCGTTCGAGCCCGGGTTCGACCCCCTCGTCGCCGCCCGGACGATCCGACGCCGGGACACCGAGATCAAGCGCCTCCTGCTGGATCAGACCGTGGTCTCGGGGATCGGCAACATCTACGCCGACGAGGCCTTGTGGCGCTCCGGTCTCCACGGCCGCCGGCGGTCCGGCGCCGTGACACTCCGCGCCGTGACCGGGGTCCTCGAGCACGCCCGCGAGGTGATGGCGGACGCGCTGGCGGCCGGCGGCACCTCATTCGACGCGCTGTACGTCAACGTCAACGGCGCCTCGGGGTACTTCGATCGCTCCCTCGATGTCTACGGACGGGCGGGCCTGCCGTGCGCGCGGTGTGGGACGGCCGGGGGGCGGGAGGACTTCATGAACCGCGGTTCGCACTTCTGCCCGGTCTGCCAGCCCGCGCCACGCCGGTCCCGCCCGCCACGTCGGTCCCGCGCGCCGCGGCGGGGCTGAGGTGGCCCGCGGACCGGTCGTACGATGACCGCATGACTGAGTCGACGCCCCCCACCCCCACGCAGACGCCCGCGCCGGCCGCCCCGCGGGCGGCGCACCCCGCTCCCGATCTCCGTGTCGAACGCACCGGGACCCGACGCTACGTGGGGACATCTTCCCGGGGAGCCCGGGTCGAGATCGGCTCGGCCGACGTCGAGGGGGTGTTCACCCCGGGGGAGTTGCTCAAGATCGCGCTCGGGGCCTGCACGGCCATGGCCTCCGACTTCACGATCTCCCGCCGGTTGGGTGACGACTACGCCGCGACCGTTCGCGTCTCCGGAGACGCCGACCGCGAGAACGAGCGATACCCGCTGCTGGAGGAGAGCTACGAGCTCGACCTGTCCGGGCTAGACCCGGCGATGGCCGAGCGACTGGTGGCGATGATCCGGCGCTCGGTGGACAAGGCGTGCACCGTCGGCCGGACCCTGACCGCGGGGACCGAGATCGCGCTGGGGTTCGAGACCGGCGGCGCCGACTCCGAGACCGGCGGCGCTGACGCCGGAAACGGGGGCGGCGCGGCATGAGCGCACCGGATCCCGACCAGGTCCGGTTGGTCGCCTGGGTCCACGGCCGCGTCCAGGGCGTGGGCTTCCGCTGGTGGACCCGCAGTCGGGCACTCGAACTGGGCCTGAGCGGGTACGCGGCCAACAAGCCGGACGGTCGCGTCCACGTGGTGGCGGAGGGACCGGAGTCGGCGTGCCGTGACCTGGTGGAACTTCTCCGCGGCGGCGGGACCCCCGGCCACGTGGACCTCGTCGTCGACACCTGGGAGCCGGCCCGGGGCGGACTCCCGGGATTCGTCGAACGCTGACCTAGGATCGACAACCGTGTATCTCAAGTCGCTGACGCTCAAGGGCTTCAAGTCCTTCGCGGCGCCGACGACCCTGAGATTCGAGCCCGGAATCTGCTGCGTGGTGGGGCCCAACGGGTCGGGCAAGTCCAACGTCGTCGACGCCCTGACCTGGGTCATGGGCGAGCACAGTGCCAAATCGCTGCGCGGCGGCAAGATGCAGGACGTCATCTTCGCGGGGACCACGGGAAAGCAGCCGCTCGGCCGCGCCGAGGTCACCCTCACCCTGGACAACTCCGACGCCGTGCTGCCGATCGACTACGCCGAGGTGTCGATCACCCGCCGGATGTTCCGCGACGGCGCCGCGGAGTACGAGATCAACGGCGACCGCGCCCGACTCATGGACGTGCAGGAACTGTTGTCGGACTCAGGGATAGGCCGCGAGATGCACGTCATCGTCGGCCAGGGCAAGCTCGCCGAGATCCTCGAGTCCAAGCCGGAGGAGCGCCGGGCGTTCATCGAGGAGGCCGCCGGCATCCTCAAGCACCGGCGCCGCAAGGAGAAGGCCCAGCGCAAGCTCGCCGGGATGCAGGGCAACCTGGACCGGTTGAACGATCTCACCACCGAACTGCGGCGCCAGCTCAAGCCGCTGGGGCGGCAGGCCGAGGTCGCGCGCCGGGCGCAGACCATCCAGGCGGACCTGCGCGACGCCACGTTCCGCCTCGCCGCCGACGACCTGGTCACCCGTCGACGCGAGCTCGCGGATGCCGAGAGTGTCCGCTCCCGGTTGGCGGACCAGGTCGCGCAGGCGGTCGACCGCAGGGACGAGCTGGTGCGGGCCGTCGCAGACACCCAGGCCGAGCTCGATCGGTTGACCCCGGACGCCGACGCTGCGCAGCAGCGGTGGTTCGCCCTGTCGACGTTGGCCGAGCGGGCCCGCGCCACCGCCCGGATCGCCGCCGACCGCGCGCGGTCGCTGGCCGCCGAGGTCGCCGTGCACCACGGCACCGACCCGGACGAGCTCGACCGCCAGGCCGAGCGGGCCGCCGCGCACGAGGAGGACCTCGCCGCTCAGGTCGACGCCGCCGCCGAGAAGGCCCGTCTGGCGACCGAGGCGTTGGGACGGGCCGAGTCGACGCTCGCCGCGCTCGAGGCCGAGCACCTCAAGGCCGTCCGGGCGATCGCGGACCGCCGGGAGGGCGTGGCCAGGCTCGCGGGCAAGGTCGAGACCCTCGCCGCGAGAGTGGAGTCCACCCAGGCGGAGATCGCGCGCGTGGACGCCGAGGCGGAGGTCGCGCGCACCGCCGTGGTCGACGCCGAGGCCGAGTTCGACGCCGTCCACGCCAGGGTGGGGGCGCACGAGCAGAGCGAACGGACCCTCGACGAACACCTGGGGCGGGCCGAGCGCGCCCACCTCGCGGCACGGGCCCGGCTCGCGGAGTTGCAGGGGATCGAGCGGGAGGCCGACCAGCGGATCGCGCGGCTGGCCGCCCGGATCGAGACTCTCGAGCAGAACAAGGGCGCCGGGGACGGCGCCGAGTGGGTCCTGCGGCATCTCGGGGCCGACGCCGTCGCCGGGACGGTGGGGGAGATGCTCGGCGTCCGCGACGGGTGGGAACGCGCCGTGGGGGTCGCCCTCGGGCCGGCCGTCGACGCGGTGGTCGTGGACACCTCCGTGAACCGCCGGCAGGTCCTGGCGGCCCTGCGGGAGGCCGACGCGGGCCGGGCGGGTCTCGTGGGAGCCGGGACGCCGGGTGGCGACTACCGACTGGAGGTCGACCTGGTCGGCGGGGCATGCTGGGCGCTGGACGTGGTGGACGTCCCGGAGGACCTCGTGGCGGCGGTGACCGCCCTGTTGGTCGACGTGGTCGTGGTCGACGACCTCGCCGCCGCCCACGCCCAGGTCGAGGCGGACCGCCGCGTGCGCGCGGTCACCCGCGACGGTGAGCTGGCCGGTGCGGGGTGGACCGTGGGCGGGTCCGCGTCGGGGCGCACCGGGTTGGAGATCCAGTCGGCGATCGACGCCGCGGTCGTCGAGCGCGACGCCGTTCGGGCCGAGATCGAGACCACCCGCGCCGAGTTGGCCGGCGCGTCGGCCGAGGACACCGAGCGGGCGGACCGGTTCTGCGAGACGCTCGCCGCCATCAGCGAGTCCGACGCCGCGATCGAGGAGATCTACGCGGAGCTCGCCCGTATCGGCCAGCGGCGCCGTCGCGCCGAGGCCGAGGTGCGGCGCCTGGAGCAGACCCGCCGGATCTCGGTGGACAAGCTCGACGCCGCGCGCGCCGAACACGCCGAGCTGACCGACCGACTCGCCAGGGCCGGGGACGACGACGACGAGGTCCGGCCACCCGAGGACGACGGGCGTGGTGCCGCGCAGGCCGCGGTGGCCTCGGCCCGGGCCGCGGAACTCGAGGCCAGGCTCGCCCACCGGTCCGCCGAGGAACGGGCCGCCGGCGTCCGCGGCAAGTCGGCGTCCCTGCGGCGGGCCGCGCAGGCGGAGCGCGAGTCCCGGGCCCGGGCCGCCAGGGCGGCGGCGCAGCGGCGCCGCGGCGCGGAGGTCGCCGGCGTGGTCGACGAACTCAGCGGGCGGCTGCTCTCGCGGCTCGACGAACTCATCACCGCCGCCGGAACCGAGCGGGACCCGCTCCCCGCCCCGCGCGCCGAGGCCACCGCCGGTGTCGCCGCGCTGCGCGGTGATCTCGCGGCGGCCGAGTCCGAGGTCTCGAGGCTCGGCGACGCCGCCCACCGCGACGAGATCGTCCGGGCGCAGCTCGAGGTCAAGGTCTCGGAGCTCGAGGCGGCGGTGCTCGAGCGTCACGGTATCGAACCGCAGGCCCTCGTCGAGGAGTACGGCCCGGACGTGGACCTGCCGCCGTCGGCGTTGGAGATGCAGGAGTACGAGGCGGCTCGCGAGCGAGGCGAGGACGTGACCCCGCCGCCGCCGATGCCGTTCGTGCGCGCCGAACAGGAGCGTCGTCTCAGGTCGGCGCAGAAGGACCTGGCCACCCTGGGCAAGGTCAACCCGCTGGCGTTGGAGGAGTTCGCGGCGCTGGAGGAGCGCTACGCGTTCCTGTCCACCCAGCTCGACGACGTGAAGAAGGCCCGGTCCGACCTCGAGGGGGTGATCGACGACGTCGACGAGCGCATCGAGCAGATCTTCACCGAGGCGTGGGTCGACGTCGAGCGCGAGTTCCGGGGTGTCTTCTCCACGCTCTTCCCCGGAGGGGAGGGGCGACTGATCCTCACCGAGCCGGAGGACATGCTCGCCACCGGGATCGAGGTGGAGGCGCGGCCACCGGGAAAGAAGGTGAAGCGGTTGTCGCTGCTGTCCGGCGGCGAGAAGTCGCTCACCGCGGTCGCCATGCTGGTGGCGATCTTCAAGGCCCGCCCCAGCCCGTTCTACGTCATGGACGAGGTCGAGGCGGCGCTCGACGACACCAACCTGCGGCGCCTCATCGGGCTGTTCGAACAGCTGCGGGAGACCAGCCAGCTCATCGTCATCACGCACCAGAAGCCCACCATGGACGTGGCCGACGTGCTCTACGGCGTGTCGATGCAGGGCGACGGCATCTCCAAGGTCATCTCCCAACGCATGCGCTGACCCGTCGACGGCGCCCCCCGGCGTCGCGCTGGCAGGATGGGGCCATGACTCATTCAGAACTGTTCATGGACCCCGGTCTCGCGCGTGCCGCGCGAGCGTTGTGCCTGGTCTCCACCAAGGTCGTCGCCCTTCGCTCCGGGGTGAACGAGGAGAGGATCCGGGACTACGAGCACGGGGCGGGCGACCTCGACGAGGCCGAGGTGCAGGCCCTCACCGACGCCCTGACCCATTTCGGTGCGCGCTTCATCCCGGAGAGCGACCGCGGGGGAGTGGGCGTGCGCCGCAAGTTCACCCGGACCAAGGTCAGGATGATCGAGACGTGGGAGGGCGAGGGCGGACCGGTCGGGGAGGACGACGTCTAGGGTGCGGGAGCCCCAGCCGCCGGCGGACGCACTCAGGAGCGCCTGAACACCGCACGGAGCCGTTCCCGGTTGACCGCGCCGATCGCCCGCAGCGGGATCCCCGCCGGGCACACCCGCGAGCACTCCCCGTAGAGCGAACAGGGACCGAACTCCTCGTCGGCCGCGCCGACCATCTCGCGGGCGCGGGCCGAGCGGTCGGCGCCCGCGACGGGCATGAGGGCGAGGTGCCCGAGCTTGGCCCCCACGAACAGGTTGGCCGAGCCGTTGGGGCAGGCCGCCACACACGCCCCGCACCCGATGCACGCCGCGAAGTCCAGTGCGGTCTCCGCCGTGTCGTGGCCCTGCAGTGTCGAGTCCGCGTCCGGGGCGGCGCCGGCCGGGATCCCCACGTAAGCCCCGGCCTCGACGACCCCGTCCAGAGCGGAGCGGTCCACCACGAGGTCGCGGATGACCGGGAACACGGCGGCGCGAAGTGGTTCGATGCGCAGAGTATCCCCGTCTGAGTAGGGGCTCAGCCGCTGGTGACACGACGGGGTGTTCTCCGCGGGTCCGTGCGGGCGCCCGTCGACGGTGACCCCGCAGGCCCCGCAGATCCCCTCGCGGCAGTCGGAGTCGAACGCCACCGGTTCAATGCCCGCGTCCACCAGGTCGGCATTGAGTACGTCGAGCAGCTCCAGCACACTCATCTCCGGCCGTGCGTCGCGGACCTCGAACTCCTCGTACCGTCCGGCCTCGTGTGGCCCGGACTGCCGCCAGATGCGCAGGGTCAGTCTCATCGGTAATCCCTCGCGGTGGGGGCGACCGCCGAGAACTCCAGCGGTTCGGCGTGTCGGGTGAAGGACCGGGGCCCGCCACGGTCATCGCCCTCGGAGGCCCAGGCGGAGGTGAAGGCCCACCGACGGTCGTCCCGCCGGGCCTCGCCGTCGGGCGTCTGGTGCTCGTCGCGGAAGTGGGCGCCGCACGATTCGTCCCGGTCCAGCGCATCCACGCACATCAGTTCCGCCAGTTCGAGGAAGTCGGCGACCCGCCCGGCCAGTTCGAGCACCTGGTTGAGGTGACCGCCTGTGCCCGTGACCCGCAGGTCGGTCCAGAACCGGGTCCGCAGGTCACGGATGCGCTCGATCGCCCGGGTCAGGCCGTCGGCCGTCCGTGTGACGCCGCACCCCGAGTAGAGGATCTCGCCGAGCTCACGGTGGAAGTGCTCGGGCCCGGTCGAGCCGCCCACCGCGAGCAGGTTCCGCACCCGCGACCGGGCGCGGGCCACGGCGGCCACGACCACCTCGTCGTCGTCGCCCGGTAGGTCGTCCCCGAGGCGGGTGGCCAGGTGCGCCGGCACCGAGTAGGGAAGGGTGAACCACCCGTCGACGCTCGCGCTGAGCAGGGAGTTGGCGCCGAGCCGGTTCGCGCCGTGATACGCCCAGCCGCATTCGCCGCCGACGAACAGGCCGGGGATCGACGTCTGCAGGTCGAAGTCGCTCCACAGCCCGCCCATCGTGAAGTGGCACGTCGGCGCGATGCGCATGGGTACGGCGTACGGGTCCTCGCCGGTGGCGTGGGCGTACATCTCGAACAGGTTGCCGTAGCGCTCGGTGATCGTCCCCCGGCCGTCGCGGGCCAGGGCGTCACGGAAGTCCAGGTAGACGGAGTTGCGGCGTGGCCCCACCCCTCGCCCGGCTCGGATCTCGGCGGTGATCGCCCGGGAGGCCACGTCGCGGGGCACGAGGTTGCCGAAGGCGGGATAGCGGCGCTCGAGGAAGAAGTCGCGGTCGGCGTCCGGGATCTCACCGGGCGGCCGGTCGTCGCCGTCGTGGAGCGGGACCCAGACGCGGCCGTCGTTGCGCAACGACTCGCTCATGAGGATCGTCTTGGCCTGCCAGTCGTTGTCCTTGGGCAGCGCGGTGGGGTGGAACTGCACGAACGACGGTGAGGCGAACAGGGCCCCCCGCTGGTGCGCGCGCCACACCGCCGACGCGTTGGAGTGGATCGCGAGCGTGGAGTCGTGGAAGACGGTCCCGTAGCCGCCGGTCGCGAGGACGACCGCGTGCGCGGTCTCGGCCCGGATGTGGCCGGACACCAGGTCGCGGACCACCACACCGTGGCACCCCGAATCGTCGACGACGAGGTCGAGCATCTCGTGGCGGGTGTGCAGCGTGACGGCGCCGGCACGGATCTGCCGCTGCAGCGCCGAGACGCCCGCGAGCTGGAGTTGTTGGCCGGTCTGACCGCGGGAGTAGTACGTGCGCGAGACCTGCACGCCGCCGAAGGACCGGGTCGACAGGACGCCGCCGTACTCGCGTGCGAAGGGGGTCCCGATGGCGGAGAAATGATCGATCACCCGCGCGGATTCCTCGCCCAGCCGGAACGCCTCGGCCTCCCGCCCACGGAAGTCCCCGCCCGAGACGGTGTCGGCGACGAACCGGGCCACGGAGTCTCCGTCCACCCGGCGGCCGCGGGCGGCGTTGATCCCGCCCTGGGCGGCCACGGAATGCGCGCGCCGGGCGGCGTCGTGGTAGGTGAACGCGGTGACCCGGTAGCCGAGTTCGCCGAGGGCGGCCGCCGCGCCGGCCCCGGCCAGGCCCGTGCCGATCACCACCACGTGGAGGTGGCGGCGGTTGGCCGGTGCGACCAGGCGGTAGGCGTCGCGACGCCTCGCCCAAGCGGAGGCCGGGTCGCCCCCGGGTGTGCCGGAGCTCAGCACGTGTCCCTGTCGTGCGTCGGGCACGAGGACGGGGGCGGGGTGAAGGTCACGTCAGCCACCCGGCCTGGACCGCGATCGGGATAGCGGCGTTGCCCAGCAGCACGGCCACCGCGGCGATCCCGCCCACGGTCGTGATCACCGCCCGGCTCCGGACGCCGGTCACCCCGAGGTCGCCGGCCGCCGTGCGGACCCCGTGGGCGACGTGCAGGGCCAGCAGCACCATGGTGATGCCGTAGAAGGCCGCGACCCAGGGCCGCGAGAAGCTGGCGACCAGATTGGCGTACGCCGTACCGGGCTCGAACGCCTCCGACGCGGCGGGGGCGGTGCCCGTGGTCATGTCGAGGACGTGGAAGACGACGAAGAGCAGCAGCACCACTCCGGTGAGCAGCATCGAGCGGGCGCCGAACGAGCCCGCCGTCAGCCCCGTCCGCCGGCGGTGCGGGCCCGCGGACGCGTGGGAGCGCCGCACCAACACCACCGCGCACCAGACGTGCGCCACCAGACCCAGGACCAGCACGACGCGCAACGCCCACAGGACGCCCTCGTGGGGGACGAGGGGGTACAGCAACGTCCGCAGCCACGCGGCGTAGGCGTCGAAACCCGTGGCCCCGCCGAACACTTTGAGATTGCCGACCATGTGCACCACCACGAAGGCGGTGAAGAGCAACCCCGTCACCGCCATGATGGTCTTGGCGAGCCAGGTGGGCGGGGCCGGGGCCCGGCGGAGGGGGCGCTGGCGTACGGACGTACCCCCTGGCTGGGCGGCGAGCTCGACCACGTGGGCTCCTCCCCGGACGACGACAGGCGCCAGTCTAGGTCCGCCACAGCCCCCCGGGACCGAGATGGCAACGGGTGCGGTCGGCCATACTGGGCACCGTGACTACCACCACCTGGATCATCATCGCCGTCGCCGCGGTGCTGCTGCTGGCCATCATCGCCCTCGTCGTGGGTCTGCAGCTGCGCAAGAAGCGGCAGATCTCCCTCACCAGGGCCGCCGAGCGCAAGGAGCTCACCCGCGAGGAGCGCTCCGGCAACTATCAGGCCGGGACGGGGTTCTCGTTCGCCCAGGGAGGGGGCGGCGCCACGGCGGCCCCGCCCAGGGAGCCGGTGCGCCGTGACCCGACGCCGCGGGAGGACCTGCCGCCGGCGACACCGGCCCCACGGCCCCCCGCGCCGCCGTCCGCTGCGACGGGGGCGGCCCCCGCCGCCGAACCTGCGACCGCGCCGGACACCGCGCCCGAGACAGCCGTCCCCGCGCCCGAGCCGGACGTCGATCCCGGCCCGACCGAGGCCACCGAGGTCGTCGAGCCCGCCCCGGTCGAGCCCGTCGTGGTCCCGCCCGAGGTGCCCGACGAGGAGATCCCGGCGCCCCCGGAGACGGTGACCGGGACCCCGGAGCCGGTCGCCCCGGTCGAGCGCATCGACCCGGCCGCCGGCCGCCTCGACCGCCTGCGGGGCCGCCTCGCGCGGTCGCAGAACACCGTGGGCCAGGGCCTGCTGGGTCTCCTCGGCGCCGGCGATCTCGACGAGGACGCCTGGGAGGAGATCGAGGACACGCTGATCATGGCCGACCTCGGTTCGGCCACCACCGAGCTCGTCGTGGACCGCCTGCGGGCGGAGATCGCCACCCGACAGGTCCGCACCGAGGCCGAGGTGCGCGATCTGCTGCGGCAGACCCTCATCGACAACCTCCACCCCGAACTCGACCGCTCGCTGCGTGCGCTGCCGAACGACGGGACGCCGGCCGTCCTCCTCGTCGTCGGCGTCAACGGCACCGGCAAGACCACCACAACCGGCAAACTCGCCCGCGTCCTCGTCGCCGACGGTCGCGAGATCCTCCTCGGCGCGGCGGACACGTTCCGCGCCGCCGCGGCGGATCAGCTCCAGACCTGGGCCGAGCGGGTGGGCGCCGAGGTCGTCCGCGGCAAGGAGGGCGCGGATCCCGCCTCCGTCGCCTTCGACGCGGTGACCCGCGGGGTCGAGACCGGCGTGGACGCCGTGCTCGTGGACACCGCCGGTCGGCTCCACACCAAGACCGGCCTCATGGACGAGCTCGGCAAGGTCAAACGAGTGGTGGAGAAGAAGACCCCCGTCGACGAGGTCCTGTTGGTGATCGACGCCACCACCGGACAGAACGGGCTCATGCAGGCGCGCGTGTTCAAGGAGGTCGTCGACATCACCGGCGTCGTGCTCACCAAGCTCGACGGCACCGCCAAGGGCGGCATCGTGTTCCAGGTCCAGCACGAGTTGGGGGTGCCGGTGAAGCTCGTCGGACTGGGCGAGGGCGCCGACGACCTCGCGCCGTTCACCCCCGAGGCGTTCGTCGACGCACTGCTCGGCACGTAGGTCCCGGGATTCGCGACCGGGATACGCGACCGGGCGGCCAGGACACACGACCGGAACCGGGGACCCGGGCGCGTTACAGCCCCGAAACATCACGGCGCATCCGGTGCAACACGACCAAGGAAATCTTCATGTCGACGGGGAGCGAAGAGTCGCTCACCACGTACGAGACGAGGAGGACCGCACCGTGATAGGTGACAGTGTCGCGTTGCTCGCCCAGGAGGCGACGCCGGAGATCGATACGGGAGACACGGCCTGGATGCTCATCGCAGCATCCCTGGTACTGCTCATGACGCCCGCCCTGGCGCTCTTCTACGGCGGCATGTCCCGGCAGAAGTCCGTGCTGAACATGATGATGATGTCGTTCGGCGCGATGGGCGTGGTCGGCGTGATCTACCTGCTGTGGGGATGGTCGATGTCCTACGGCAGCGAGTCGGTCCTGGGGCTGTTCGCCAACCCCTTCGAAATGTTCGGGCTCTCCGGGGTGATCGGTGACGCCACCGAATGGGCGGTCTCCGGCTCCGGCGCCTACCCGCAGGTCGTCGACGTCGCCTTCCAGGTGACCTTCGCGATCATCACCGTCGCGCTCATCTCGGGCGCGATCGCCGAGCGCGCCCGGTTCGGCACCTGGCTGGCGTTCGTCGGCGTCTGGGTGACCCTGGCGTACTTCCCGCTCGCCCACATGGTGTGGGGCGGCGGACTGCTCTCCCACTCGGACAGCGGACTGGCGGCCATGATCTTCGGGACCGTCGACGACGGCGAGGGCGGGCTGACCGCTGCCGTGGCGCCCGTCGACTTCGCCGGCGGAACCGTCGTGCACATCAACGCCGGTATGGCCGCGCTCGTCCTGGTCCTGCTCATCGGCAAGCGGCTCGAGTTCGGTCGCACCGCCTACCGCCCGCACAACCTGCCGCTGGTCATGCTCGGCGCCGCCCTGCTGTGGTTCGGCTGGTTCGGGTTCAACGCGGGCTCCGCGTTCGGTGCCAACGGTGCGGCGGGCCTGGCGTGGGTCAACACCACCGCCGCCACCGCCGCCGCGATGCTCGGCTGGCTCCTCGCGGAGCGTATCCGTGACGGCCACGCCACCAGCCTCGGTGCCGCATCCGGCGTGGTCGCCGGCCTCGTGGCCATCACCCCCGCCGCCGGTTCCGTCCACCCGCTCGGCGCGATCGCCCTCGGTGCGATCGCGGGCGTGCTGTCCGCGCTGGCCGTGGGCCTCAAGCACCGCTTCGGCTACGACGACGCCCTGGACGTGGTGGGCGTGCACCTGGTCGCAGGACTCTGGGGCACCATCGCCATTGGCCTGTTCGCCACCGGCACCTTCGGAACGGACGCGGGAATGTTCTACTCCGCGGATGGCTGGCGACTCCTGGTGGTCCAGATCGTGATCGCCGTGGCCGCCCTCGTGTTCACCGCGATCATGACCGCGATCGCCTGGGCGATCTGCCGGCCGCTCGGCTGGAGGATCGACAAGGCCGACGAGCAGGCGGGCATCGACGGTGCCCAGCACGCCGAGAGCGCGTACGAGGCCTCCACCAACGCGCTCATCCGCTGAGCCGACCCCTTCGAAAGGAACCCACGACATGAAGCTCGTCACCGCGATCGTCAAACCGTTCACGATCGACGACGTCAAGGCAGCACTGGAGCAGGCCGGTATCCACGGCCTCACCATCAGCGAGGTCCAGGGATACGGACGCCAGAAGGGCCACACCGAGGTCTACCGCGGCGCCGAGTACGCCGTGGACTTCGTCCCCAAGATCAGGGTGGAGGTGGTGGTCGACGACGAGACCGCCGGCACCGCGGTCCAACTGATCGTCGACGCGGCCCGGACCGGAAAGATCGGCGACGGCAAGGTCTGGGTGACCCCCGTCGAGAGCATCGTGCGCGTCCGCACCGGTGAGGAGGGCACGTCCGCGATCTGACCCTCGGGCAGAACCCGGCGCGCGGTCGCCCCGTCACAGGGGCGGCCGCGCGCCGTCGTGTACTGCGGACGCCACCCTCGCCCGGTCCCGCGCAGACCGTGCGCAGCCGTTCACAAAGGTGAAACCTGTACGCCCCGAGGCGGTGACATGGAGGCGACATTGTGGACCCGACGGATGAGGGAAGGGGAGTGCCATGGCGGTCACGGCCGACGGCGAGCGCGCCACGGCGCTGCGGGCGGGACGCGAGCGGATCCTCTCCGCCCCGCGTGAGAGCCTGCCCGCCGCGCCGTTGAGGGACGCCCTGTGCGAGCTCTACGAGATGGAGCTGGGACGGCTCGCCGACGAGGCCGGGATCGGCCCGGGGTCGGGGTTCGCCCTCATCGCGTTTGGCGGGTTGGGACGCCGGGAGGTTCTGCCACACTCGGATCTGGACCTCGTCCTGGTTCACGAGCGGCGGCCGGACCGTGACGTGGGCGAGCTGGCCGACGCACTGTGGTACCCGCTGTGGGATTCCGGCGTCGGACTCGACCACAGTGTCCGCACGGTCGACCAGTGCCTGGCCGTGGCCGCTGCCGACGTCTCCGTCGGGCTGAGTCTGCTGGACGCGCGCGTGATCGCTGGCGACGCGGATCTGGGAGCGCTCGTCGTGGACGGCGCCCGCCGGCAGTGGCGGGACCAGATCGCCTCCCGCTTCGACGACCTCGTCGACGCGGCGGCCGCCCGGCGCCACCGGGCCGGGGTGATCGCGCACCGCAGCGAACCCGACCTGAAGAACGGGGCCGGTGGGCTCCGCGACGCGCAGCTGGTCGCGGCCCTGGGCCTGGCCCACCTCAGCGACGGTCGGCCCGTGGTCCCCGGTGGGATGGCGCGCGCGCACCGGCTGGTGCTGGACGCCCGGACCGAACTACACCGGGTGAGCGGACGCCCCCGCGAGGTGCTGCACGCCGAGTACGGGGACGAGGTCGGCGAGGCGCTGGGCCTGGGGGACCGGTTCGATCTCGCCCGGGCGCTGAGTGACGCCTCCCGGACGATCGCGTTCACCGCGGACCAGGCGATCCGTGGCTCGTGCGCGGCGCTGTCCTCCCGGGGACTGACCGGCCTGCTGCGGAGGTCGCCTGTCCGTCGGCCCCTCGACGACGGGGTGGTGGAACATGCGGGGGAGGTGACGCTCGCCCGCGCGGCCCGCGCGGCCGACGACCCCTGGCTGGCGCTGCGGGTGGCCGCGGCCGCGGCCCGGTTCGGGCTGCCGATCGCGACCTCCACCCTCGGTGTCCTCGCCGAACGCTGCCCCGTCCCGGACGGTCAGTGGCCGGCGGAGGCCCTGTCGGACCTGCTCGTGCTCCTGGGCTCGGGTGAGGCGCAGATCCCCGTGCACGAGGCGCTCGACCGGTGCGGGTTGTGGGAACGGCTGCTACCGGAATGGGCGGGGGTGCGGGATCTGCCCGCCCGCGACCGCGCGCACATCTACACGGTCGACAGGCACCTGGTGCAGACGGCCGTGGAGGCGTCCCGACTCACCACCTCCGTCGCACGCGCGGACCTCCTGCTGCTCGCGGCGCTCCTGCACGACCTCGGGAAGAGCCGGGACGGCGACCACAGCGAGAACGGGGCGGACATGATCCGCCCGATCTGCGCGCGGATGGGCCTCGGGGGCCGCGACACCGAGACCCTCACGCGCATCGTGAGGCACCATCTGCTGCTCCCCGCGACCGCCGCGAGACGCGACCCCGCCGACCCCGCCACCGCCGAGGCCGTGCTCACCGCGCTGGACCGGGACGCCGTCTCCCTCGACGTGTTGGCCGCGCTCACCGAGGCGGACTCGCTCGCGACCGGGCCGACGGTCTGGACCACAGGCCGTGCCGGGGCCCACGCCGCGCTCGTGGCGGCCTGCGGCAAGGCGCTCGGCCCCCGTCCCGCCGCGGTGCAGGCGCCGACTGTGAACGCCTCTCGGCGGCACGGTCCGCCGGACGTCGTGGTGGACCTCCGGGCGGCGGACACCGGCACCACACACGAGGTCACTCTCGTCGTCCCCGGCGGGGGCCGCTCGCTCGCGGTGACCGCGGAGGTCCTGGCCGCCCACAGGCTGGAGATCGTGGACGCGGAGATCGACCTGCGTCCCCCGGGCGGGATGCGCGCGAGGATGACGGTCTCCACCCGCTTCGGAGACCCGGTGGACGGACGCGTACTCCGGCAGGATCTGCGCCGCTCGATCGACTCCGGGCTCCCCGGGCCGCTTCGCGCCGCGCTGTCCCGGGGGGCGGCGCTGGCGATCGGACCCCCGCAGGCCAGATCCTCCGTCCTGATCTCGCACCGGACCGACGCCGACGGCGTGCTGATGGAGGTGCGGTCGGAGGACCGGCCCGGCCTGTTCGCACGGGTCGTGGCCGCGATCATCGAAGCCGGCGCCCGCATCGACTGGGTGGTGGTGCGCACCAGGGGAGCGGCCGTGGAGGACGTGTTCGCGCTCTCCGGCCCCGGAGCGGTGTTGAGTACGGCCGGTCAGGTGGAGGCGTTGCTGCCACGACGTGATCCCACGACGCCCGCCGCGGCGCATGCCGATACCCTGTGATCAGTCGTCGCCGACGACACCGGGAACCGTGCGCGCTCCCGGGCCGCGAACCAGGGAGCTGTTGCCGTGTTCGAATCCTTGTCCGACCGCCTCACAGGTGCGCTCAAGGACCTGCGCGGAAAAGGTCGGCTCAGCGACGCCGACATCGACGCGACGGCCCGCGAGATCCGCCTGGCACTGCTCGAGGCCGACGTCGCCCTGCCGGTGGTGCGCGAGTTCATCGCGCGGGTCAAGGAGCGTGCCAAGGGCGCGGAGGTCTCCGAGGCGCTCAACCCCGCCCAGCAGGTCGTCAAGATCGTCGACGCCGAACTCACCGCCATCCTCGGCGGGGAGGAGCGGCGGATCGAGTTCGCCAAGCAGCCCCCGACGGTCATCATGCTGGCGGGTCTGCAGGGCGCGGGTAAGACCACCCTGGCGGGCAAACTGGCGCACTGGCTCAAGGGGCAGGGGCACACACCGCTCCTGGTGGCCTGTGACCTGCAGCGGCCGGGAGCGGTCGACCAGCTGCAGATCGTCGGTGAGCGTGCCGGAGTACCCACCTTCGCCCCGCACCCCGGGACCTCCGTCGGGGGCGACGGCGAGGTGATCGGTGTCCAGGAGCCGGTGTCCGTCGCGCAGCGCGGATTGGCTCACGCCCGCGCCAAGATGCACGACGTCGTGATCGTCGACACCGCCGGTCGACTCGGCATCGACGAGGAGATGATGGCCCAGGCCCGGGGGATCCGGGATGCCGTCCAGCCCCACGAGACCTTCTTTGTCCTGGACGCGATGATCGGTCAGGACGCGGTGGTCACGGCCGAGGCCTTCCGTGAGGGCGTCGGCTTCACCGGTGTCGTGCTCACCAAGCTCGATGGTGACGCCCGCGGTGGCGCCGCGCTGAGCGTCCGCGAGCTCACCGGGACGCCGATCATGTTCGCGTCCGACGGCGAGAAGCTCGAAGACTTCGACGTCTTCCACCCCGACCGCATGGCCAGCCGCATCCTCGGGATGGGCGACGTGCTCTCGCTCATCGAGCAGGCGGAGACGGTCTTCGACGCGCAGGAAGCGGAGAAGACCGCCGCGAAGATCGGCTCCGGCGAGCTCACGCTCGAGGACTTCCTCGACCAGATGTTGATGATCCGCAAGATGGGGCCCATCGGGAACCTGCTCGGCATGCTGCCCGGCGGCAAGGAGATGAAGGCCGCCGTCGGCGACATCGACGAGAAGTACCTGGACCGCATCCAGGCGATCATCCGCGGCATGACCCCCGAGGAGCGCGCGGACCCGAAGATCATCAACGGCTCGCGCCGCCAGCGCATCGCGAACGGTTCGGGGGTCACGGTCACCGACGTCAACCAGTTGGTCGACCGGTTCTTCGAGGCCCGCAAGATGATGAGCCGCATGGCGGGCCAGATGGGGATGCCCGGGGCGGGACGCAAGAACCAGCGCAAGGGCAAGAAGGGCAAGGGCAAGGGGAAGGGCCGCGGTCCCACCCCGCCCAAGCAGCGGGGGATGATGCCCGGGGGGATGCCGGGGATGCCGCCCGGGATGCCCGGTATGCCGCCCGGCGGGATGCCCGACCTGTCCCAGTTGCCGCCCGGACTCGACCAGCTCCCGCAGGGGCTGGAGGGGATCGACCTCAACGACCTGAAGTTCCCCAAGCGCTGACCGGTCCGCCCGACGCGTCGATTGGTGCCCACCGTCCCGGCCTGTCTAGACTGGTCCGCTGGACGCCGTCACCGGTGGACCCTCGTGGGTCCGTGCCGAACGGCGGTCACCCGGAAGGCGAAACCGGGCCCCGCCAGCAGGGCGGGCGCCGCTGAATCGCCACGTGACCCGCAACAGAAAGCGAGACGCCTCATGGCCGTCAAGATCAAGCTCACCCGCCTCGGCAAGATCCGTAACCCGCAGTACCGGGTCGTCGTCGCCGACGCCCGCACCCGCCGCGACGGGCGCGCCATCGAGACCATCGGTCTCTACCGCCCCAAGGAGGAGCCGAGCTTCATCCAGATCGACTCCGAGCGCGCGCAGTACTGGCTCGGTGTCGGCGCCCTGCCCACCGAGGCCGTCGAGCAGCTGCTCAAGATCACCGGCGACTGGCAGAAGTTCAAGGGGATCGAGGGCGCCGAGGGCACCCTGAAGACCGCCGAGCCCAAGCCCTCGAAGCTGGACCTGTTCAACAAGGCCCTCGAGGACGCCCAGGGCGAGCCGTCCGCTGAGGCCATCACCGCCAAGCGCAAGGCCGAGAAGGCGAAGAAGGACGAGGCCAAGAAGGCCGAGCAGGAGGCCGCGAAGGCCGCCGAGTCCGGCGAGGGCGAGGCCGCGTCGGCTGACGCCGAGACCGCCGAGGCCTGAGAGAGATGAATGACATGGTCGTCGACGCCGTCGACCACCTCGTCCGCGGAATCGTGTCGGACCCCGACGCGGTGTCCGTCCGGTCGAGTGGTGGTCGGCGCGGCACCGTGATCCGTGTGGCCGTCGCGCCCGAGGATCTCGGCCGTGTCATCGGTCGGGGTGGCCGTACCGCCTCCGCGATCCGGACCATCGTCTCCGCCGTCGGCGGCGACGGTGTCCGGGTCGACGTGGTCGACACCGACCGCTGACCCCGCCCGTACACGTCGGCAATCGGAGGACCTGGACCATTATGGAGCTCGTCGTGGGACGCGTCGTCAAATCGCACGGCGTCCGCGGCGAACTGGTGGTGGAGGTTCGCACCGATTCACCCGAGGAGCGATTCGCCGTCGGGACCCGACTCGTCGGGCGGGTCGGTCGGGGTGATCGGGCCACCGACCGCGACGTCACCATCGAAGCCGCCCGGCAGCATTCCGGGCGGCTTCTGGTGCGTCTGGAAGGCGTCGGCGATCGGGACACCGCGGACGCACTCCGCGGCATGCTGCTGCTCGTCGACTCGGATGCGCTGGAGGATCCGGAGGACCCGGACGAGTACCACGACCATCAACTGGTGGGACTGCGGGTACTCGACACCTCGGGTGCCACCCTCGGCGAGGTGACCGAGATCGTGCACACCGCGGCCGGCGAACTCCTGGCCATCCGGCTGGCCGACGGAGGCGATGCACTGGTCCCGTTCGTCTCCGAGATGGTCCCCGAGGTGGACATCGTCGCGCGGACGTGCGTCATCGACCCGCCGGAGGGGCTGCTCGACCTGGGGACGTCGTGACCGCTCTCCCCGATGGTGGGGACGGGCCGCTCATGCACCTCGACGTCATCACGGTCTTCCCCGAGTACCTCGCTCCGCTGCAGTTGGCGTTGATCGGTCGGGCCACCGACCGGGGCATAGTCGACGTCGCCGTTCACGACCTCCGGGGCTGGACCCACGACGTCCACAAGTCGGTCGACGACACCCCGTTCGGTGGTGGGCCGGGCATGGTCATGCGCCCGACGGTGTGGGGCGAAGCGCTGGACGACCTCGTGCCGCCGCCGGGGACGGCGATGGGCGAGCCGGGGGACGGTCAGATCCGCCCACTCCTGATAGTCCCGACGCCCGCCGGACGACCGTTCTCCCAGTCCGACGCGCACCGCTACGCCCGCCGACGCCACCTGCTGTTCGCGTGTGGTCGCTACGAGGGCATAGACCAGCGCGTCGTCGACGAGGCGTCCACGCGGATGGACGTCGAGGAGGTCAGCATCGGCGACTACGTCCTCATCGGGGGCGAGGTGGCGGTGCTCGTCATCGCGGAGGCCGTCATCCGCCTCCTACCCGGGGTGCTGGGGAACCGGCGCAGCCATGAGGAGGACTCCTTCTCCGACGGCCTGCTCGAGGGCCCCAGTTTCACCCGGCCCGAGGTGTGGCGCGACCGGCCGGTGCCCGAAGTCCTCAAGAGTGGCGATCACGCCAGGATCGCGCGGTGGCGCCGCGACGAGTCGCTGAGGCGCACAGCCGAGCGGAGGCCCGATCTCCTCGGGTCGGCCGAGCTGGACAAGGCCGACCTGGCGACGCTCTCGGACTTCGGTTGGGTTCCTCCGGCCGGGTGATTTGAGTCCGCCGAGTAGCGGATGGCACACTAGCGAGGTTGACCTTCCGGGCACCACGTGTGTCCGCTGACGGTCGCGCTGATCCGGGGCACGAACCGGTCGTCCCGCCTGCGGGCGGGCGCCAGGGTCCTCTGTCCTCATTCCTGACATGCAAGGAACGCAATGAACACTCTCGACTTCATCGACAACAAGTCGCTCCGCGACGACATCCCGGACTTCCGCCCCGGCGACACGCTCGACGTGCACGTCAAGGTCATCGAGGGCTCGAAGGAGCGCGTCCAGGTCTTCAAGGGCGTCGTGATCCGTCGCCAGGGCGGTGGCGTCCGCGAGACCTTCACCGTCCGCAAGGTCTCGTTCGGCGTCGGCGTCGAGCGCACGTTCCCCGTGCACTCGCCCACGATCGACCGCATCGACGTCCTGGTCCGCGGCGACGTGCGTCGCGCGAAGCTGTACTACCTGCGTGCACTCCGTGGCAAGGCCGCGAAGATCAAGGAGAAGCGCTGACCGTGTAGAGCCGGTCGGACTCGGCCGCCGTCGGCGGTGCGGGATCGACTACGCTCATCCGGGTGAGCAGCACCGATACGCCTGGACATGACGCCGCCGAGCCGGGGTCCCGTAACGACGGGGCCCCGGCTCGCCGCGTCGAGAAGAAGGGCCAGCCCTGGTACATCGAGATCCCGCTGCTGGTGGTGATCGCACTCGTCCTGGTGTTCGTCTTCCAGACCTTCGTCGGACGCGTCTACCAGATCCCGTCGGAGTCCATGGAACCCACCCTGCACGGCTGCGCGGGCTGCACGGGGGACCGCATCTTCGTCGACAAGATCACCTACCGGTTCGGAGACCCCGAACCCGGGGACGTGGTGGTCTTCGAGGGTCCCGATTCGTGGAACGAGGGCTACCAGTCCATCCGGTCGGACAATCAGGTCATCAGGACCCTGCAGAACATCGGCGGCGTGATCGGCATCGTCCCACCCGATCAGAACGACATGGTCAAGCGCGTCGTCGCGGTGGGGGGCCAGACAGTCGGCGGCTGCTCCCCGGATGGCGCACTGCTCGTCGACGGTCAGCCGCTGGACGAGCCGTACCTCAACGAGACCCCGTCGCCGGCGGGGAACCCGCTCAACTGTGCCTTCGGTCCGGTCACGGTCCCCGAGGGCAACTACTGGGTGATGGGGGACAACCGCGGTAACTCCGCGGACTCTCGCTTCCACATGGGTGACGAGTTCCAGGGAACCGTGCCCGAGGAGAACATCATCGGCAAGGTCCGGGCGATCATCCTCCCGTTCAGCCGGATCGGGACGGTGTCCTCCCCGGATATCAACGCGGGGTGAGCCGGGCACGACCGCAGCGGCCCCGGGATGTCGCCCTTCCCGGCCGGGTCCGGGTGACCCGTCGCGACGGCCGCCTGGCGTTGGAGGCAGCCCTCGCCCGTCGAGGTCTCGGCCCGGTCGCCGGTGTCGACGAGGCCGGACGCGGTTCCTGTGCGGGCCCACTGGTGGTGGCGGCCTGCGTGTTGGGGAATCGGCTCCACCCCGACCTGGCCGACCTGGATGACTCGAAGAAGCTCACCGCCGCCACCCGTGAGCGACTGCACGACGTGATCCTGCGCAGGGCGTCGGCGCTGAGTGTGGTGGTGATCGAGCCGGACCGGATCGACATGCGCGGGATCCACCGGTGCAATCTGGAGGGGATGCGCCGGGCGGTCGCCGCCCTCGACCCGGCACCCGGTTTCGTGCTGACCGACGGCTTCGCGGTCGACGGGCTCGGATGTCAGTCCACGTCCGTGATCGGGGGGGATGCAGTGGTCGCATCCATCGCCGCCGCGAGTGTCCTCGCGAAGGTCACGCGGGATCGGATTATGGTGGACCTCGACTCGCGGTACCCGGGGTACGGTTTCGCCGCCCACAAGGGGTACAGCACCGTGAGTCACGCCAGGGCGATCGAGCAGCTCGGTCCCAGCGGCATCCATCGGATGTCGTACGCCAACGTCCGTCGCGCCGCGCAGGCGCATTCGAGGAGCAGCACGAGATGAGCGCCGAGGATCTGGAGAACTACGAGACCGAGATGGAGCTCTCGCTCTACCGCGAGTACCGCGACATCGTCGGCCAGTTCACCTACGTCGTCGAGACGGAGCGGCGCTTCTACCTCGCCAACGCCGTCGAGCTGATCCCCCGGTCGGCGGACGGCGAGGTCTACTTCGACGTGAGGATGTCCGACGCGTGGGTATGGGATATGTACCGACCTGCACGTTTCGTCAAGTACGTTCGGGTGCTGACCTTTAAGGACGTCAACATCGAGGAACTCGACAAGCCTGAACTGCGGCTCCCGGAGTAGCACCCGGCCCCCGTTCTCCACAGCCCGCGCCGCTTCCACAGGGCGCCCCCGGCCCGATCCGCGACCAGCGGGTCGGGCCGTTTCCGTCCGGCAGGGTGAGCCCCGGCGGGCCCGGACGGACCGGGCGGCCGGGAGGGCTGGCGATGACGGGGGACGAGGCGGTGGGCGGCGAGGCGGCCGGGGACGGTGTGGATCCACGCCGACGGACGGGGCGACTCGGTGAGGAACACGCGGCGGGACTGATGCAGGCCCGGGGCGGGGTGGTCATCAGCCGGAACTGGCGGTGCCGGGCCGGCGAGCTCGACCTGGTGGTGTTGGATGCCGGGGGGCGGCTGCGATTCGTCGAGGTCCGGGCGCGGACGGGGACGGGCTTCGGCACTCCCGCCGAGTCGGTGACCCCGGACAAGCAGCGGCGTCTGCGGCGGTTGGCCGCCCACTGGCTCTCGGAGAACCCGGGCCGGTGGCGCCAGGTCTGCTTCGACGTGGTGGGCGTGGACCTGGCGGACCCGACTAGGCCTCGTCTCGAGCTGTTCGAGGACGTGCTGTAGCCGTGGCGCTCGGTCGGACGTGGGCTGTCACACTGCAGGGAGTCGGTGGACAGCTGGTGGAGGTCGAGGCCGACGTGGGCCGCGGGTTGCCCGGGGTCAGCATCGTGGGGTTGCCGGACTCGGCGGTGTTGCAGGCGCGGGAGCGGATGCGGGCGGCCGTGATCAACAGTGGTCTGACCTGGCCGTCGGGCAAGGTCGTGCTGTCCCTGTCCCCGGCGGCGTTGCCGAAGCGGGGCTCGGGGTTCGACCTGGCGCTCGCGGTGGGCACGTTGACCGCGTCAGGGGAGCTGCCCGGGGCGGGCTTCGACGGCACCCTGCTGGTGGGCGAGCTGGCGTTGGACGGTCGGGTCCGGTCGGTGCGCGGGGTGCTGCCCGCCGTGCTCGCGGCGCGGGACGCCGGACTGTCCCGGGCGATCGTTCCCGCCGCGAACCTCGCGGAGGCCCGGCTGGTCAGCGGTATCGACACCGCGGGGGTCGACTCACTCGCGATGCTCGCGTCATGGTGCCGGGGCCGGGGAGCCCTGGTCACGGACGCCCCGGAGGTCCGCGCCGTGGGCGCGCGGTCCCACACCGACCTGGCGGAGGTGCACGGGCAGGACGACTGTCGGCGGGCTGTCGAGGTGGCTGCCGCCGGGGGGCACGCCGTGCTCCTGCGCGGGGCTCCGGGGACCGGCAAGACCATGCTCGCGCGTCGCCTCCCGGGGTTGTTGCCTGATCTGGGGGAGCGGGACGCACTCGAGGCGACGGCCATCCACTCGGTGATGGGACGGCTCGCGCCGCGGGATCCGCTGCTACGTCGCCCGCCGTTCGTGGCTCCCCACCACTCGGCGTCGGTGGCCGCCCTCGTCGGCGGCGGCAACAACGTCGCACGCCCGGGGGCGGTGACGCTGGCGCATCGCGGGGTGTTGTTCCTCGATGAGTGCGCCGAGTTCCCCGGCCGGGTTCTGGACAGCCTCCGCACTCCGCTCGAGGACGGCGAGGTGCGGATCGCCAGGCGCGACGGCATCTCCGTCTTCCCGGCCCGATTTCAGCTGGTGCTGGCGGCGAACGACTGCCCGTGTGGCAGTGCACGGCCCGATGCCTGTACGTGCACCCCCGATGCCCGGCGGCGCTACGGACGGTCGCTGACCGGGCCGTTGCGCGACCGGATCGACATCGCCGCACGGACGCTGCCGCTCGGGTCCGGGCTGTTCGCCGTGGACGAGGGTGAGGACACCGCCGCGGTACGGACGAGGGTGTCGACGGCGAGGGCGGCCGCCGCCGAGAGGTGGGCGGGGTGCCCGGAGGCCGCCGGTGCGCGGGCGAACGCCGAGGTCCCCGGCCGCGTCCTGCGATCCGTATGGGGGCTCGATCGTCGGGCGCTGCACCCCCTGGACCGGGCACTGGCACACGGGGTGTTGTCACCCCGCGGGGTCGACCGGTGTCTGCGCCTCGCGTGGACGGTCGCCGACCTGGACGGGGCCACAGTGCCGGGGGAGCCGCACGTGGCGGAGGCGCTCGTGCTGAGAGGGGAGGAGTGATGCCGGTGGAACGGGAGCAGGGATCGGTGGTGTCGTCGGAGGTGCGCGCGGCCTACGCCTACCTGGGGGCGGTGACCGAGCGCCCGACCGCGCAGCTGTGGGACCTGGTGGACTCGGTGGGGCCGGTGCGGGCACGGGAATTGATCCGCGCCGGTCGGGCCGGTGACGCGGTGGCGGCCCAGGCCGAGGCACGGCGGGACCTCGTCGACGGGGAGCGGCTGCTCGAGGCGGCCCACGAGGTGGACGCCCGGCTCCTCGTGCCCGGGGACCCGGGTTGGCCGGGGTTCGCCCTCGAGCCCCTGGACCGTCCACGCGGACGACGTCGCGCCGGGACGGGCGGGGTGCCCACCGCGTTGCGCCCGCTTGGGCTGTGGTGGCGTGGCCCCGCAGACCCGGTCAGGGTGTTGGGCAGGTCGGTCGCTCTCGTCGGGACCAGGGCGCCCACTCCGTACGGGAGGGCGGTGACCGCCGACCTGGGTGCCGGGGTGTCCGCCGAGGGGTTCACGGTCGTCTCGGGTGGGGCCTTCGGGATCGATGCGGCAGCGCACCGCGCCGTCCTCGGGGTTCGCGGCACCACGATCGCGGTCCTCGCCGGTGGCGTGGATCGGCTCTACCCGCGCGGGAACGACGCGATGCTGCGCGAGATCGCGGAGACCGGCGCGGTGATCTCCGCGCAGCCCCCCGGGACCGGGGTGACGCGGTATCGCTTCCTCGACCGGAACCGGATCATCGCGGCGTTGACCGGCGCCTCCGTGGTGGTGGAGGCGGCTGCCCGGAGCGGTGCGCTGAGCACGGCGGCGTGGGCCACCGCGCTGGACCGCCCGGTCGGCGCGGTACCGGGGCCGGTCACGTCGGTCGCGTCGGTCGGGTGTCACCTGCTGCTCCGGGAGCGGGGTGCGGTGCTGGTCTCTCGGACGTCGGACGTGGTCGAGCTCGCAGGTCGGATGGGGGAGACGGCGCCGCCCCCCAGGGGTGAGCCCGGCGCGTGGGACGGGTTGGACGACGCGACCAGGCGGATCCTCGAGGCACTGCCCACCTCGGGTGGCGCCGAGCCCGCCGAGATCGCGGCCTCGGCGGGAATCGCACCCGTCACGGCGAGGGCCGTCCTCGGCCGGCTCCTGGCCTCCGGGGCGGCTGTACGGGGCCCGGAGGGGTGGCGCAGGTGCCGGGATGGCGGGGTGCAGATGACTTTCCCCGTGTCGTGACCCCGTCGCGTGGTCCGGCTGGCCCGGCCCGGCTGGCCCGGCCCGGCTGGCCCGGCCCGGCTGGCACGGCCCGGCTGGCCCGGCCCGGCGTGCTTGCGCCGGCCCCACGCGAGGGAGACAATTGGTACCCATGGGGCCGGTGAGCACGTCTGAGAGTGATGGGGACGCTCGGTCCGAGCCGTTCGGGGGCGTGGTCGACGACTTCGCGGACTACCTGCGTACCGGTCGCTCCCGGTCCGAGGCGACGGTCCGCTCTTACCGATCCGACGTCCGCGGCCTGCTCGCCCACCTCGTCCTGGACACCGACGGACCCTCCACCGCGGCGGACCTGCGCGGGGCACTCACCCTCCCCGCCCTGCGCGGGTGGCTCGCCGCCCAGGTCGGTGCGGGGGCCGCCAGGTCGACCGTCGCCCGCCGTGTCGCGGCAGCCCGATCCTTCAGCGGGTGGGCCGCACGGACCGGCCTCGTACCGACCGATGTCGCGGCCCGGCTCGAGGCGCCCCGCGCCCGTCGCCATCTGCCCGAGGTGCTCGATCTTGACCAGGCGGCCGAGACGATCCGTACCACCGAGCTCGCCGCGGCCGAGGGGGACCCGATCGCCCTGCGCGACCGGCTGGTCGTGGAACTGCTGTACTCCTGCGGTATCCGGGTCGCCGAACTGTGCGGGCTCGACGTGGACGACGTCGACACCGAGCGTCGCCTGCTGCGGGTGGTGGGCAAGGGCGACCGGGAGCGCGCCGTCCCGTACGGCCCGCCCGCGGACCGGGCACTGCGTTCCTGGCTCGACGGCGGCCGCCCGACGTTGGCCACCGCCCGGTCCGGCCCGTCCCTGTTGCTCGGGGCGCGCGGGGGGCGACTCGACCCCCGGGCCGCGCGGCGGATCGTCAACGAGGTCACCGCGGCCACGCCGGGCGCCCCCCGGGTCTCGCCCCACGCGCTGAGACACAGTTCGGCGACACATCTGCTGGAGGGCGGCGCGGACCTGCGGCACGTACAGGAGCTCCTCGGGCACTCCACCCCGGCGACCACCCAGATCTACACGCACGTCTCGGCGGATCGCCTCCGGGCCGCCTACCGCGGAGCCCACCCCCGCGCCTGAGCGGGGAGCGCGGCCCGGGCGTCAGCCGGCTCCGTCTCCGGGACGTGTGGGCTTGAGGCGGATCGGCCGTTCGGAGTCCGCGAGCAGTGACAGCGGATCGACGTAGTCGTCGTCGTCACCGGACGGGTCACCCGACGTCACACGCGCGCCCCAGTGCAGGCACGCTTCGACCGGACACCCGGGGTGGCCGGCGAGGAGCCGGCCCACCTCCCCGCCCGCGATGACGCGATCACCGGCCCGGACGGTGGCACGCACCGGCTCGTAGGTGGTGCGAAGGCCGCCACCGTGGTCGATCGACAAGACGGGTCGACCTCCCACGGCCCCGGCGAACAGGACCGTCCCGTCCGCGGGCGCCCGCACCGGGGCGAGCACCGTGCCGACCAGATCGACCCCACGGTGCCCCCGGAGCCATCGCTGGGCGGGCGGATCGAACGGGGTCGAGACCGAGACCGGACCCGGCAGGGGGCTGCCCATGCCCACCCGTGACCCGAACGGCGCGGCGTCGGCCACGGGGACGACGGCGAGGATCCCCGCTGCCAGGCCGGCACAGGCGCGGTGGCGGAGCCGTCGTCGATCGACCCGGTTTGACTGCATACCGTGAGTCCACCGCACGCACCCCGCGTTCGCCACGGGAGATCGGCACCTGTGGACGGAATGGACGACCATCCCCAGACCAGACGTGCACCGGCACCCCCGGGAGCCCCCGCGCACGGGCGGAGCCACGACCGCGGTGCGCGGTGCCCGGATACCGGTCGGGTGGGCCGCCTTGGAGGGGCGCGCCCGAGGGGTTATGCTTCCGGTGCGGTCGACTCTGCGTCGATCGACTTCGCGTGTCCTGCGGCAGCCCGGTTCCCGGGAGCCGCATCCGGGCCCCGGGGCCATGAGCCCCGGCCCCCGGACGCCGGACCAGCAGGTGCCCCCGCCCGACGGGGGTCCGGCCCGGCGCGGACACCAGGGCCCGCGGCCACCCGGCTCGAGGGCGAAACCCGATACACAGAAAGCGAGGACGAGGGCCTCGCGGTCCGGCTGCTTCCAAGCCGGACGAGCCCTCAACCCATCATGGCAGTCATCTCCATGAAGCAACTGCTCGACGCAGGTGCCCACTTCGGCCACCAGACCCGCCGCTGGAACCCGAAGATGCGTCGGTTCATCTTCACCGACCGCAACGGCATCTACATCATCGACCTGCAGCAGACCCTGACGTACATCGACCAGGCGTACGAGTTCGTCAAGGAGTCCGTCGCCCACGGCGGCACCGTCCTGTTCGTCGGCACCAAGAAGCAGGCCCAGGAGGCCATCGCCGAGGAGGCCGCCAAGGTCGGTATGCCGTACGTCAACCAGCGTTGGCTGGGTGGCATGCTCACCAACTTCCAGACCGTGCACCAGCGGCTCGTCCGCCTCAAGGAGCTCGAGTCCATGGAGCAGTCGGGCGGATTCGAGGGTCGCACCAAGAAGGAAATCCTCATGCTCACGCGTGAGAAGAACAAGCTCGAGCGCACGCTCGGCGGTATGCGTGACATGAGCAAGGTCCCCTCCGTGGTGTGGGTCGTCGACACCAACAAGGAGCACATCGCCGTCGGCGAGGCCCGCAAGCTGAACATCCCCGTCGTCGCGCTGCTCGACACCAACTGTGATCCGGACGTCGTCGACTACCCGATCCCGGCGAACGACGACGCCATCCGCTCGGTCACCGTGTTGACCCGCGTCATCGCCTCCGCCGTCGCCGAGGGCCTCAAGGCCCGCTCGCAGGCCGGCAAGGCCACCGGCGAAGAGGCCGAGCCGCTCGCAGAGTGGGAGACCGAGCAGCTGGACCAGGTCACCGGCGCCGCCACGGCAGAGGGTGCCGAGGCACCCGCCGAGGTCACCGGCACCGAGTCCCCCGTGGCCGAGGCCCCCGAGGCCGACGCCCAGGAGATCGCGGCCGCCACCTCCGAGGCGCCGGCCACCGAGGCCTGATCCTCACCACCAGCTCGAGCACCGTCGGGCCCGGCCGCCCACGATCCCCACGGGGATCATCCGGGGGCCGGGCCCGAGGTGTCGGAGGCGGTGGGCGGACCATCCACCGACGCCCCGGCGTCTAGGGTGGAGGCGATCGCCCGCCGACCGACTCTTCAACACTTTTCCGACTGATCACGAACCCCTTTAAGGAGGGTCGCCCCACCATGGCGAACTACACCGCTGCCGACGTCAAGCGTCTGCGTGAGCTCACCGGCTCCGGGATGATGGACTGCAAGAAGGCTCTGGAGGAGACCGACGGCGACTTCGACAAGGCCGTCGAGGTGCTGCGCATCAAGGGCGCCAAGGACGTGGGCAAGCGCGCCGAGCGCACCACGGCCGAGGGCCTGGTCGCCATCAAGGACGGCGTCATGATCGAGCTCAACTCCGAGACCGACTTCGTCGCCAAGAGCGCCGAGTTCATCGCGCTGGCCGACAAGATCGTCGAGGTCGCCGCGACCCAGGGCATCTCCGACCTCGACGCGCTGAACGCCGCCGAGCTCGACGGCACCACCGTGGCCGACTCGGTCGTGTCCTTCTCCGCCAAGTCCGGTGAGAAGCTCGTCCTGCGCCGCGTGGGCAAGCTCGACGGTCCCGTGGCCGTCTACCTCCACAAGCGCTCCTCCGACCTGCCGCCCGCCGTCGGCGTCATGGTCGCCTACTCCGGTGAGGGCGAGGCCGCCGAGGCCGCCGCCCGTTCCGCCGCGATGCAGGTCGCCGCGCTGAAGGCCCAGTACGTCTCCCGCGAGGAGGTGCCCGCCGACATCGTCGCCAAGGAACGCGAGATCGCCGAGGCCACCGCCCGCGAGGAGGGCAAGCCCGAGCAGGCGCTGCAGAAGATCGTCGAGGGACGCCTCAACGGCTTCTACAAGGATGTCTGTCTGCTCGACCAGCCGTCGGTGACCGACAACAAGAAGACCGTCGGCGCCCTGCTGGACGAGGCTGGCGCCAAGGTCTCGGCGTTCCTGCGTTTCGAGGTCGGTCAGGCCTGACCACGGCCCGAACCCGCCGTAGCGGGTTCCCGAACGACGGCGGTACCCGGTTTCCCGGGTACCGCCGTCGCCGTCTGCACGGTCGGGTGTGCCCGTACCCGGCGGGCTGGAGTGTGGCGGTCGTGGCGATAGGGCAGAATGAACCCGGTCCCACCACGGACCACACGCCACTCCGGCCAATCGACGTCGGGGGTGTGAACGCGCGCGACACGGGCTGGATCCGCCCGGGACGAGGAGAGGGATGACCGACCCGCGGGACGGCTACAAACGTGTGATGCTCAAGCTCGGCGGCGAGATGTTCGGCGGCGGCGGCGTGGGGATCGACCCGGACGTGGTGCAGTCCGTCGCCCGGCAGATCGCCGATGTCTCCCGGACGGGGGCGCAGATCGCGATCGTGATCGGTGGAGGCAACTTCTTCCGGGGTGCTCAGCTGCAGCAGCGAGGACTCGACCGGGCGCGCAGCGACTACATGGGGATGCTCGGCACCGTCATGAACTGTCTGGCCCTGCAGGACTTCCTCGAGCAGGAGGGGGTGTCGACGCGGGTCCAGACCGCCATCCACATGGGGCAGGTCGCGGAGCCGTACATCCCACTACGCGCGGAACGGCACCTGGAGAAGGGCCGCGTCGTGATCTTCGGGGCCGGGATGGGCATGCCCTACTTCTCGACCGATACCACCGCAGCCCAGCGCGCACTGGAGATCAAGGCCGACGTGCTGCTCATGGCCAAGGCGGTGGACGGCGTCTACTCGGACGACCCCCGTACCAATCCCGACGCCGAGCTCTTCAGCCGGATCGAGCACCGCGAATGCCTCGAGCGGGGCCTGAAGGTAGCTGATGCCACGGCGTTCAGCCTCTGCATGGACAACGACATGCCCATCCTCGTGTTCAACCTCCTCACCGAGGGCAACATCGCGCGCGCCGTCGCCGGTGAGCAGATCGGGACGCTGGTGGCCAGCACGGCCTGACACGTCCTCGACCCGACCACCGACACCGACCCCAACGAAAAGGGACAGACATGATCGACGACACTCTGCTCGAGGCCGAGGACAAGATGGAGAAGGCGATCGAGCACGTTCGCGACGAGCTCTCCGCCATCCGCACCGGCCGCGCCAACCCGGGCATGTTCAACCGCGTGTTCTGTGAGTACTACGGGAGCATGACTCCCATCACCCAGATGGCGACCATCTCGGCACCCGAGCCGCGCATGCTCATCATCAAGCCGTACGAGATGTCGCAGATCGGTCCGATCGAGAACGCCATCCGCAACTCGGATCTGGGCGTCAACCCGACCAACGACGGCCAGGTCCTCCGCGTGACCGTGCCGCAGCTCACCGAGGAACGGCGTCGCGATCTGGTCAAGCAGGCCAAGGCCAAGGCCGAGGACGGACGCATCGCGGTCCGTGGCGTCCGGCGCAAGGCGATGGACGAGCTCAAGCGGATCGACAAGGACGGCGAGGCCGGCGAGGACGAGGTCAACGCCGCGGAGAAGGAGCTGGACAAGCTCACCCAGCGATTCGTCGGCGAGGTGGACGAACTCGTCAAGGCCAAGGAAGGCGACCTGATGGAGGTCTGACCTCCGCGACACCCATCACCCGAGAACCGAGGAGTATGCCGTGGACCCCGCACCCCAGGGCCCGCCCGGGCCCACCGCCGCGGCCGCCGCACCTCCGTCGCGCGCCGGCCGTGACCTGACCCGGGCGATCCCGGTCGGGGTCGGCCTGGGCGCGCTCGTGATCGCCAGTATCGCCTTCACCCCCCGCGCGTGGTATCTGGTCGCCGCTGGCGCCGTCGCCGTCGGCACCTGGGAGGTCTTCAAACGCCTACGGCAGGCCCGGTTCGCGCTTCCCCTGTTCCCGCTGCTCGCAGGCGGGCAGGCCATGGTCTGGGCGGGTTACCTCAACGGGGCGGAAGGCGCGTTCGCCGCGTTCGCCGTCACCGGCGTGGTCGTCCTGGTCTGGCGTCTGCTCATGGCCGGTCTGACCACCGCACCGAAGAACTACCTGCGCGACGTGTCGGTCGCGGTGTTCGTGTTGGTGTGGATCGCGGTTCCGGGAGCCCTCGGCGCGATGCTGTCGGATGGTGACTACGGCGCGCAACGGGTCGTGGCCCTCATCCTGCTGGTCGTGTGCTCCGACGTCGGGGGGTACGTGGCGGGGGTGCTTTTCGGTAGGCACCCCATGGCCCCGGCGATCAGCCCCAAGAAGTCCTGGGAGGGATTCGCCGGGTCGATCCTGTTCGCCACGGTCGGTGGCGCACTCGTGGTCGCCCTGCTCTTCGACGACAGCATTTGGAAGGGCCTGTTGCTCGGCGTCCTGACGGTCTTCACCGCGACGCTGGGCGACCTGGTGGAATCCCAGGTGAAGCGGGACCTCGGAATCAAGGACATGGGCACGCTCCTGCCGGGGCACGGCGGATTCATGGACCGCCTCGACTCCGTGCTGCCCACCGCGGTGGTCGTCTGGGTCATCTTCACCTACGTCGTGCCGACCTGAGTCGTCGACCACCTCCGTTGGCACGGGTGACGTCGGCACGGGGCGAAGCCGCGAAGTGACCGGACCCTCCGACCCGCGCCGGGGGTCGCGCGTCAGTGTCGGGCGGTCAGTTTGCGCGCCTTGCGTGCGCGCATCCGCAGTTGGAGGATCCGGAAGCCGGCGAACAGGGCCATGATCAACGCGCCGGCGATCGCGGCGAAGAGGATCAGCACCCCAAGCGGGAGGGTGAACTCCAACCCGAGAAAACGGACGTCGGTCGAGGTCGTGTTCTGCGCGATGAAGATCAACAGCAGGATGGTGACGAGCGCGCCCAGGACCAGACCCACCCACGCGGAGCCCAGAAGTCCCCCCGACGAATCGGGGACAGCATCCTGCTCGTGGGTGCGTGTCGCAGGGGTCGACTCGTCGGCGGGAACGAGGGTGGAGTCCGCGTGGGTGTCCTCGAGGGGGATCTCGTCGCGCCCCTCGACGGGGGCGGCGTGACGACGGTCTGTCGGGTCGTGTGATCGTTGTGCCATACCTGGACTGTATGCGCTGGCGGCGTCGGACGGCACCGCTCGCGATGTGTTGCGGTCGCCCGTTTCTGACACAATGGCCGCATCATGGCTGAACCTCTCCCGCTCGTTTTTGACGCCCCCCGCCGAGGGCTGCCCCCTCGTCACTTCGCCGACCTCGACGCCGACGGTCGCGAGGCGGCGATGGGTGAGCTCGGAGTTCCCGCATTCCGCGGCAAGCAGCTGGCCAACCAGTACTTCGGGCGCCTCGAGGCGGACACCCGCGAGATGACCGACCTGCCGGCCGGCCTGCGGGAGAAGGTCGGAGAAGAACTGTTCCCCTCGCTGACCTCGTCGCTACGACACGTCACCACCGACGAGGGCACCACGCGTAAGACCCTGTGGAAACTGCACGACGGTTCGTTGGTCGAGAGCGTTCTCATGCGTTACCCCGACCGGGCGACCGTGTGCATCTCGAGTCAGGCCGGCTGCGGGATGGCGTGCCCGTTCTGCGCGACGGGGCAGGGCGGTCTGCAACGCAACCTCTCGGCAGCCGAGATCCTGGAGCAGGTCAGGGTCGCCGCCCGCGCCATGCGCGACGGTGAGATCCCGGGCGGGCCGGGGCGACTGTCCAACGTCGTGTTCATGGGCATGGGGGAGCCGCTCGCCAACTACAAGCGCGTCATGACCGCCGTGCGAGGCATCATCGCCCCGCCGCCGTCGGGATTCGGTCTGTCGCAACGCGCGGTCACCGTGTCGACGGTGGGCCTGGTCCCCGCCATCCACAAGCTGGCAGAGGAGGGGCTCCAGGTCACCCTGGCGGTGTCCTTACACACCCCGGACGACGAACTCCGGGACACCCTGGTGCCCGTCAACAACCGGTGGCCGGTCTCCGAGGTCATGGACGCGGCCCGTCACTACGCCGATGCCACGGGGCGGCGGGTGTCCATCGAGTACGCGTTGATCCGTGACGTCAATGATCAGACCTGGCGGGGCGAGATGCTCGGTCGACTGCTCGCCCAGCGTCTCGGGCCCATGGCGCACGTGAACCTCATCCCGCTCAACCCGACGCCGGGCAGCGAGTGGGACGCGAGCCCCCGCCATCAGCAGGACGCCTTCGTCGCCGCCGTGCGCGCGGCCGGGGTCTCGTGCACGGTCCGCGACACCCGCGGCCAGGAGATCGACGCGGCGTGTGGTCAGCTCGCGGCCGAGGGGTGAGCGCGGGGGAGTGAGCGTGGGGAGTGATCGCGGGGGAGTCATCGCTGGGGAGTGACCACTGGCGAGTGACCACTGGGCCACCCACTGAGAGCTACGGACGACGAGAAGGGCCGCCACCACTCCATCGAGTGGTGGCGGCCCTTCTCGGGTCGACCGGGGTCAGTGCCTGGCCGGCGCCCGGCCCTGCGGGTTCCGGGCGGCCTCGGCCCCTACGTGACCCGAGGCGGCGGCGCCGACCACCGCGTAGTGGTCCGAGGAGACCTCGAAGACACGGTTCCGCTTGAGGGTGTCGTCCTTCTTGGGTCGCAGCGACAGGAACATCCAGATCGCGAGGAACACGGCGACCGCCACCAGCCAGATGTCCTCCACCCGTCCGATGTGGTTGCCGAACAGCATGGCCAACAGGAACAGGACGAAGAAGCCGCCCGTGACGAGGCCGACCTTCCTGCTGTGCTGGTGCCAGCCCCACTCGACCGAGGGCTCGTCGAGGGTGCTGATCCCGTCGACGACGATCTCCTTGCTGGTGTGGTGCCCGTCCGCGCTCATGCTCCCCGGTTCTCCTCACGGCTCGCTGGCAGCCCTGCGGGCCGCCGACATCGTGCCCAGTTTGTCACACGCCGTCCGGCGGTCGACGGGTAACCCGCCGGTCCCCGCCACACCTGGGGCCGCTGATGCGGCATCAGGTGGCTCCGGCGTGGACAATGGCGGGGTGACCACGCGCGTTCTCGTCCTCGGCAGTACCGGCTCGATCGGTACCCAGGCCCTCGAGGTGACCTCGGAGGCCGGACCCGGCCGTTTCGAGGTCGTCGGTCTGGCGGCCGGCGGTGGCCGGATCGATCTGCTGGCGGAGCAGATCCGCCGGACCGGCGTCCGGTTCGTCGCGGTGTCCGCCCCGGCCGCGGCCGAGCGGATACGGTCGGCGTTCCCGGAGGCGACGGTTCTCGACGGTCCCGGGGCCGCCACCGAGCTCGTGGGGGCGGTGGAGGCCGACGTGGTGCTCAACGGAATCGACGGGTCCATCGGCCTAGGGCCCACCCTGGCCGCATTGCGCACGGGTGCGCGGCTGGCGCTGGCGAACAAGGAGTCACTCGTGGCCGGGGGCGCCCTCGTCACCGGCGCCGCGGCCCCGGGCCAGCTCATCCCCGTCGACTCCGAGCACTCAGCGATGGCGCAGTGTCTGCGGGCGGGGACGGCGGACGAGGTGGCGTCACTGGTGTTGACCGCCTCCGGCGGGCCCTTCCGGGGCCGTACCCGCGCCGAACTGGAAGGTGTCACCGCGGAGCAGGCGCTGCAGCACCCCACGTGGGCGATGGGCAGGATGATCACCCTGAACTCCGCGACCCTGGTGAACAAGTCCCTGGAGCTCATCGAGGCACACCTGCTGTTCGGGGTTCCCTACGATCGGATCGATGTGACCGTCCACCCCCAGTCGGTGGTGCACTCGGCGGTGACCTTCGTCGACGGCGCGACCGTGGCGAAGGCCTCCCCGCCGTCGATGAAGCTGCCCATCGCGTTGGCCCTGGGGTGGCCGTCACGGATTCCCGGGGCGTCGACCCCGTTGGACTTCTCGCAGTCACACACCTGGACCTTCGAGCCGGTGGACTCTGAGACGTTCCCGGCGATCTCGGTGGCGCGGACGGCGGGCGAGGCGGGGGGTCTGAGGACCGCGGTGTTCAACGCGGCCAACGAGGAGGCCGCCCCGGCGTTCCTGGACGGCCGGATCGGGTTCACCGCCATCGTCGACGTCGTGGCGGAGACCGTGGGCGCAGCCGATCAGTGGTCATCCGATCCCCGGGATCCGGATGACGTCGCGGCGGCGGAGTCCTGGGCGCGGCGGCACGCCGCAGCCCTCGTCACGAGCCTGGAGGGCTGAGCCGTGTTGGTGTTCGGGATCGTGCTGTTCGCCCTGGGGATCATGGTGTCCATCGTGCTGCACGAGTACGGCCACATGCGGGTCGCGCTGTGGTCGGGGATGCGGGTCCGTCGGTTCTTCGTCGGGTTCGGCCCCACCCTGTGGTCCGTCCGGCGTGGTGGGATCGAGTACGGGCTCAAGGCGATCCCGCTCGGCGGGTTCTGTGACATCGCGGGGATGACCGCGTACGACCAGCTGTCCCCGGAGGACGAGCCGAGGGCGATGTGGCGCCAGGCGTGGTGGAAGCGCGTCGCGGTGTTGCTGGCCGGGCCCTTCATGAACGTCGTCCTGGCGATCGCGTTGTTCTACACGGTCGCCCTCGGCTGGGGCCTGGTGAACCGGGACGTCCAGCCGATCCCCACCGACCGCGTCGCGGCCGTCGTGGGGGACACCTGCGCGGGGGCGGACCGGTGCGGGGTCGGAGTGGGCCCGGCCGGCGAGGCGGGGATCCTGCCGGGCGACCGGATCACGTCGGTCGACGGGGTGCCGGTGGTCAGTTGGGACGACCTGTCCACCGTGGTCTCGGCGCGGCCCGGTGAGACCGTGCCGGTTGCGGTGGAACGCGGCGGTGAGACGATCACGACGACGACGACGTTGACGTCAACGGGCGTGGACGGCGAGCAGCGGGGTGCGCTCGGGGTCCGACTCTCGGAAGACGGGATCCCCCGGGAGATCCTCGATGATCCGGCCTATCAGACCGTCAACACCTACGACGCCCTCAGCGCGGTGCCCGCGACCTTCGTCTTCACCGGGGAGATGGTCGAGGCGACCGTCGATGGGCTGATCTCGTTCCCGGCCAAGATCCCGGCGGTGGCCGCGTCGATCTTCGGGGGCGAGCGGGCGGACGACTCCCCGGTGTCCGTGGTGGGGGCCAGCTACATCGGCGGGCAGGCGGTCGAGCAGGGCCTGTGGAGCCTGTTCCTCCTGTTCCTGGCCGGCCTCAACCTGTTCCTGGGGGCGTTCAACCTCGTGCCCCTGACCCCGTTCGACGGCGGCCACATCGCGGTGGTGTTCTACGAGAAGATCCGGGACGCCGTCCGCCGGCTTCGCGGCCTCGCGCCGGGCGGCCCGGCGGACTACGAGAAGCTGGCGCCACTGACGATGGGGGTGTTCGTACTCCTCATCGGCGTCTCCGCGATCGTGATCACCGCCGACTTCGTCAACCCGATCCTGCTGCCCGGCTGAGCCGGGCGCACACCCACCTCGCACCCGCGCCCGGTTACCCGGATAATGGGACGCGGGACCTGCCCGCACCCGGCTGGCAGCCCCTACGGAAGGCCTGAAGTGAACGACTCCTCCTCGATCCCAGTGGGACTGGGCATGCCCGACGGCCCGCCGCCGGTCCTCGCGCCCCGGCGCACGACCCGGCAGCTGTTCGTGGGCCAGGTGGGCGTGGGCAGTGATCATCCGGTCTCGGTCCAGTCCATGACCACCACCAAGACCCACGACGTCAACTCCACCCTCCAGCAGATCGCCGAGCTCACGGCGTCCGGGTGTGACATCGTCCGCGTGGCGTGTCCCCGGCAGGAGGACGCCGACGCGCTGGAGACCATCGCACGCAAGTCCCCGATCCCCGTGATCGCGGACATTCACTTCCAACCCAAGTACATCTTCGCGGCGATCGATGCCGGGTGTGCCGCGGTGCGCGTCAACCCGGGCAACATCAAGGAGTTCGACGGACGCGTCAAGGAGGTCGCCAAGGCCGCCGGTGACGCGGGCATCCCCATCCGCATCGGTGTCAACGCCGGGTCGCTGGACCCGCGCCTGTTGGCCAAGTACGGCAAGGCGACCCCGGAAGCGCTCGTCGAGTCGGCGATGTGGGAGGCCTCGTTGTTCGAGGAACACGGCTTCGGCGACATCAAGATCTCGGTCAAGCACAACGACCCGGTGATCATGGTCGAGGCCTACCGCCGGCTCGCCGCGCAGACCGATTACCCGTTACACCTCGGCGTGACCGAGGCCGGGCCCGCGTTCCAGGGCACGATCAAGTCGGCCGTGGCGTTCGGTGCACTGCTCTCCGAGGGGATCGGCGACACCATCCGGGTCTCCCTCTCCGCCCCGCCGGTGGAGGAAGTCAAGGTCGGCACGCAGATCCTGCAGTCGCTCAACCTGCGTCCGCGCAAGCTCGAGATCGTCTCGTGCCCGTCGTGTGGGCGCGCCCAGGTGGACGTGTACAAGCTCGCCGACGAGGTCACGGCCGGACTGGAGGGGATGAGCGTCCCCTTGCGGGTGGCCGTCATGGGCTGTGTCGTCAACGGGCCCGGCGAGGCCCGCGAGGCCGATCTGGGTGTCGCGTCCGGAAACGGCAAGGGCCAGATCTTCGTCAAGGGCGAGGTCATCAAGACCGTGCCGGAGGCGATGATCGTGGAGACCCTCATCGAGGAGGCCATGCGGATCGCCGAGGAGATGGGCGAGCCCGTGGGAGACGCCGCCGAGGGCCAGGGGCCCCAGGTCAAGGTCACGCGATAGACCGTGACCGACACGGCTGCCCCGGAGGCCGGGCTCGGCGGGTGCCGGGCGGTCGGTCGGGGAGAGTCGCGGGCGCTTGGCGACGTGCTCGCCGCCGACCCGTTGGTCTCCGCGCCGGCGGCGGAGAAGTTCGCCACGTCGGGTGTCGCCGCCGGCACCGACGGACGGTTCCTCACCTTGGGCGGGCCTGAGCGGTCCCTCGCGTTCGTCGGCAGTTCGGTGTTGCCGCTCCGGGGCGACGCTGCGGATCAGCGCGCTCTCGGTGACGCGGTGGCGCGACTGGGACTCGGGCCCATGTCGGTGCACGGTCGGCGCGACCTGGTCGCCGGCATGTGGCCGGCCCTGCGAGAACGCTGGGGCGAGGCCCGGGAGTACCGGGCTCACCAGTTCCTCATGGCGCTCGAGGGCCCGCTCGATCCGGCGCTCGTCCTGGCCGGCATCCGGCCCGCGACCGTGGAGGAGTTCGAACCGGTGCTCGCCGCCGCCGCGGCGATGTACCGCGAGGAACTGCGCGCCGACCCGTTCGCCGTGGGCTCCGGGATTCCGTTCCGGCGCCGCGTGGCGCGGTCCCTCGCGCGGGGGAGGACCTGGGTGGGGATCGACGACGGCGAGGTGGTCTTCAAGGCCGATGTCGCCGCGATCTCCCCGGAGGTCGCCCAGATCCAGGGCGTATGGGTACACCGAGACCGACGGGACGCCGGGCTGGGGTCCGGCGGTACCGCCGCGGTGTGCGCCGCCCTTTGCTCACGGGGGCTCCGACCTTCCCTGGTGGTGAACGGGTCGAACGGTGCAGCCCGCGCCGCTTATCGGCGGGTGGGCATGGTCGACTCCGTCGAGTACGCGACGGTCCTGCTGTGAGTCATCTCGCCCGCACCGACCCAGAGCGGGGTACCCCCGGCCGGCGGCTACGGGATCGGCCACGCCTGTGGGAAAGTGGAGCGTAGTCAGACCACGGACCCCGGAAGGTGTAATCCGATGACAGACAGTGCGGCAGTGCGCGCCGTGGGTGGCGCCCTCCGGGGGAGGGCCGTGTGAGTACCCCGATGACAGCACCGGTCACCCGGGCGCCCGCGGCCGCGACGGGGCCGACGGTGGTGGCGCCGGTGACCACGACGGGCCCGGTACGGGACGCGGCTGTCGACCCGGGCTTCCGTTCGCTGCGGCCGGCCGACCGGGCCATGCGGCGTCTGCTCGGCGTCCGGGGCGTCGACCGCAAGGCCGGCTCCGGCGCCCACCGGGCATTCCGGATCTCGGTGATGGTCTCGGCCGTGCGGTGCCTCATCACCTACCTCGCGATCCCGATTCTCGTGCCGCTGCTCAGCCTGTCCGGCTGGGTCGCGGCGCCCGTCGGTATCGCGTTGTGTGTGGTCGCCGTGGTGAACGGCGTGGTCAGCGTCCGCCGGTTCTGGGCGTCCGACCACGCCAAGCGCTGGATGTACACCGGCTTCATGGCGGTCGTGTTCGCGATCCTCGCCGTGGCGATGGTCTCCGAGTTCCACCGTCTGGGGGTGATCTGATGGATCCGCGCCAGGACTCCGACCCCGGTGTGGACACCGCGGCTGACGAGACGGCCCCGGTGACGCCCGACGATGCCGGCCCGCCCGCGAAGGGAGAGCTCGGCGAGTCGTCCGCGGACGTGATCACGATGTGCCTGTTCGGGGCGATGGTGCTCATCGCCTCGGTGTGCTTCGTCATCTGGTGACCGGACCGGGGCGACCGGTCGCGCCGGGCGGGCCTATCCTGGGGGCATGACCACCTCCACCCGTCAGCCTCTCGTCCCAGGTGAACCCACCCCGATCCGGACCGTTCCCGAATCGATCCCGCGGCCGGAGTACGTCTGGCGCGACAGCGTCGACGAGGCCAACGGGGAGGCGTGGGTTCAGCCGGCTGAGGTCATCGACGCGATGCGCGTGGCCTCGAGGCTGGCCGCGGACGCTCTCGTGCTCGCCGGCGAGGCGGTCGCGCCCGGCGTGACGACCGACGAGATCGACCGGGTCGTACACGAGTTCCTGTGCGACAACGGGGCGTACCCGTCGACCCTGGGGTACAAGTCGTTCCCCAAGTCGAGCTGCGTCTCGCTCAACGAGGTGATCTGCCACGGTATCCCCGACACCACGGTGATCCGTGACGGGGACATCGTCAACGTCGACGTCACGGCGTTCATCCACGGCGTCCACGGTGACACCAACGCGACGTTCCTGGCCGGGGATGTCAGCGAGGAGGTCAGGCTCCTGGTCGAGCGCACTGAAGAGGCGATGAACCGGGGGATCAGGGCCATCCGACCCGGGCGCGAGGTCAACGTCATCGGGCGGGTCATCGAATCCTATGCCCGACGCTTCGACTACACGGTCGTGCGGGAGTTCACCGGCCACGGTGTCGGCCCGACCTTCCACAACGGTCTGGTCGTGCTCCACTACGACGAGCCGTCCCGGACCGAGGTCCTCGAGCCGGGTATGACGTTGACCGTCGAACCGATGATCTCCCTCGGCGGGCCGGGGTTCGACGTCTGGGACGACGACTGGACCGTGACCACGGCCGACAAGGCGTGGACCGCCCAGTTCGAGCACACCGTCGTCGTCACCGAGGACGGGTACGAGATCCTCACCCTGCCGTCCGGCTCTTGAGCGCGTCCGGCGTCCCGTGCGCCCCCCGGCCGGCCGGGAAAAGTGTGTGGACGATCGTCCTGATGCGCCCCTCGGTCGTGGACAATCCGGGGCATACTGTCCACCATGATCGATACCCCTCGTGGACCCGTGGAGCAGATCGACCTGGTGGTGGTGGGCGCCGGCTTCGGCGGCATCGCCATGGCCGACCGTCTGTTGGGGGAGGGGCGTGGCCGGGACTTCCTCGTCGTGGAGGCCGCGGACTCGGTGGGGGGCACCTGGCGCGACAACACCTACCCGGGGTGCGCCTGCGACGTCCCCACCGCTCTCTACTCGCTGTCCCGACACGCCCACCCCGGGTGGTCCCACTCGTTCGGGAGGCAACCAGAGATCCGGGCCTATCTCGAGTCCGTGACGGACCGCATCGGTCTCCGTGACCGACTCGTCACCTCCTGCGAGGTGACCGCGGCGGTGTGGGACACCGAGTCGGCGCACTGGGTCGTCGACACGAGCCGCGGGCGGATCCGGGCGCGCGATCTCGTGGTGGCCTCGGGGGCGCTGTCCGCCCCCTCGATCCCCCGGCTACCCGGTCTGGAGTCGTTCGAGGGCCAGGTGTTCCACTCCGCGAGGTGGCGCCACGACATCGCGCTCGAGGGCCGGAGGGTCGCCGTCGTCGGGACGGGGGCCTCCGCGGTCCAGTTCGTCCCCGAGATCGCCGGGCCCGCCGAGCACGTCACGGTCTTCCAGCGGACCCCGGGCTGGATCCTGCCCAGGCTGGACCGATCGATCTCCGGACGCCGTCAGCGGCTCTACCGACGCTTCCCGTTGGTACAGCGGCTGGTCCGGGGTCGTATCTACCTGGGGCGTGAGCTCTACGTCGTGGTGTTCACGCGAGCCCAGTTCCTCTTGCGGTTCTTCGAGTGGTTCGCACGGTTCTACCTCTTCCTCAAGGTGCGGGACCGCGGGATGCGCCGTGCGCTCACCCCCGACTTCTCGATCGGGTGCAAACGGGTGTTGCTCACCAGTCAGTGGCTCCGCGCCCTCAGCCGGTCCGATGTGACCCTGGTGTCCGGCGCGGCGTCGGCTGTCACCCCGCGCGGGCTCGTGGCCGACGACGGCACGGAGCATCCGGCGGACGTCATCATCTTCGGTACGGGCTTCCAGCCGACCGAGCCGCCCATCTCCCGCGTGATCACCGGCGCGGACGGGCGCACCCTCGCCGAGCACTGGGATGGCAGTCCGCGAGCGCACAGCGGCATCACCGTGGCGGGGTTCCCCAACCTGTTCCTGCTGTACGGCCCCAACACCAACCTGGGGCACTCGTCGATCGTGTACATGCTCGAGTCCCAGGCTGATCACGTTCTGCGGTTGCTCGACCTCGCCGGGCGGGAGGCCCGACGCACCATCGAGGTGCGTCCGGAGGTGGAGGAGTCCTACGCCGCCCGGATGGACCGCGAACTGGCGCACACGGTGTGGAACCAGGGGGGCTGCTCGAGCTGGTACATCGACTCGCGGGGACGTAATTCCCTGCAGTGGCCGACGTTCACCTTCCGGTACCGCGAGCAGGTCCGCACCGTCGATCCGGACGAGTTCGTCCTCGCCTGAAGCCGGCGGGGAGCGGGTGTCACGCGCCTCGCGGCCCCGCCCCCGATCGTCGGCCCACCGATGTCGCCCCCCGGTCGTCTGCCTTCCGGCATCGTTTGGTAGCTAGAAGCCGCGGTCCGGGAAGTCCAGACCCAGCAATGCGTTCTCGACGACCTCGGCCATCGCCGGGTGGATCCAGTACTGCTTGCGAGCGAGGTCCGGCACCGTGATCTCGAACTCCATGGCCTGGATGAGGATCTGCACGAGAGACGGGGCGTGGGCGCCCATGAGGTGGGCGCCGAGGAGCAACCCGGTGGCGCGGTCGGCGATGAGCTTGCAGCACCCGACCGAGTCCTCCATCGCCCAGCCGTACGCCACGTCGCCGTAGTCCTGGGTCTTCACGGTCACGTCGTACCCGGCCGCGCGGGCCTCTGCTTCCGTCAGCCCGACCGACGCGATCTGTGGCCAGCTGAACACCGCGTACGGCACGTGACTGTGGTGGAACGGCTGCAGGTTCTCCGGGTGGTTGAGGTTGTGGCCCAACACCCGCTGCTCGTGGTTGGCCACGTGCTTGAGCTGGAACGGCGAGCTCACGTCGCCCAGCGCCCAGACGCCCTCCGCCGTGGTGCGGCCGAACTCGTCCACGCGGACCCGCTCGCCGTCCATCTCCACCCCGGCCGCGTCCAGATCGAGCAGGTCCCCGTTCGGTGTCCGACCCGTGGCGACCAGCAGCGCGTCGCCCGCGCAGGTCGACCCGTCCTCGAAGGTGATCTCCACGCCCCGGCGGTCGTCACCGGTCGCGGTCATCGAGGTGACGTGCTGGCCGAGGCGGACGTCCCATCGCCCCCGGGCGGCGTCCGTGAACCGCTCCGCGAGTTCGCGATCGAGATGCTTGAGCAGTACGTCCGACCGGCCGATGACGGTGACCTCGACGCCCAGCGCGGAGAACACGTGCGCGAACTCGCAGGCGATGAACCCGGAGCCCTGGATGACCATGGACTTCGGCAACTCGGCGATCCGCATGACGTCGTCGCTGGTGTGGTAGGCGACGCCGGCCTCGGTGACGATCTCGGGGATCGACGGCCGTGCCCCCGCGGCGATCACGACGGAGTCCGCGGTGATGATCTCCCCGGTTCCCGTGTCGATGGTGCGCGGGCCGACGAATGTCGCGTGACCGTCGAACACCGTGACGTTGTCGCAACGGTTGCGCCGGTAGTCCTCCCCGCTCGACGCGATCGGGTCGATGCGCCGGTCGAAGACCCGCGAGACGATGTCCGGCCACCGGACCCCGTCCAGAGTCGAATCGACACCGTAGGCGGACGAGTGCCGGATGGAGGTGGCCGTGTCGGCGGCGTAGACGAACATCTTGGTGGGGATGCAGCCGACGTTGAGGCAGGTGCCACCGAACGTCCCCTTCTCGCAGATCGCCACGGACTTGTCGGCGAACGATTCGTCGATCAGCGAGTTGCCGCTGCCCGTGCCGATGACGACCAGGTCGAAGTGGCGGGAGGGGGTCTGGGTCATGGGGTTCAGGACTCCTTGGTGTGTGAGGACAGGGTCTGGTCCAGCCAGCGCCCGAGATGGTCGAAGACCACCTCGAGGACGTCGGCGCGAGAGAGGAAGACGTCGTGCCGGGCACCCGGCACGGGGACGTCGGTGACGTCACGGGAGACACGGTCGGCGAAGCGCTCCATCGACCGGACGTCCAGGATCAGATCGGTGTCCACGTCGAGCACGGCGCCCCGTGGGCGGGCCCCGACCGACGATGCCGTCGACCGGAGCAACAGAACCGGGAGCGGTAGGTCGACCCCGGACTGTAGCCGCTTCTGGGCGCGCCGGACCGCGGCCAGCCACCCCGCCCGGACACCCACCCCGCCGGGGGGCTTGAGCGTGGTGTCGAAGTGGTAGTCACCGTCGTGGTCGACGTGCGTGCTGATCACATACCGGTCCGAGGTGGGTAGCGGCAGTCGGTAGAAGGGCCGGAGGGATCCGAGCGTGCGGATGACGGGGTCCAGCACGGGGCGGGCGCGCTCCGGGACGTCGAGCTGGAACCACGGGGAGTTCAGCACCACCCCCACGACGGGGGCGAGAGCGCCCCTGTCGCGACGCCTGCCCAGCCACAACGGCACCACCAGCCCCCCGGTCGAGTGGGCTGCCACGAGGACCGGCGTTCCCGGGTGCTCGGAGACGATCACGTCGAGAGCCTGATCCAGCTCGTCGTCGTACCTCTCGAGGTCGGTGGTGAAGTGCGGTGTCAGACCTTCCCTCCGGGACCGGCCACATTTGCGCAGGTCGATCCCGTAGGTCGCGAACCCGCTCGACGCGAGGAACTCGGCGAGATGGGTGTGGAAGAAGTAGTCCGACAGGCCGTGGACGACCAGGACGACGCCGGTGGGCTCGGTCGGGGCGTCCTCGTGGCGGACGAGGGTCGCGGAGATCTGCCCCTCACCGTCGGGATCGGCACCGAGAGGCAGGGCGCGCCGTGTGTACGACGGCCCCAGCAGATCCGGGGCCCACTGCGGGTCGGATCCGTCGGGGGCGCCGGGATCTGGAGAGGGCGTCGACACGACGACCACCCTAGTCCGGTGTGTCCCACGCCCGGCGCGGTGAGTAGTCTGACAACCCTGTGGGCGCGGGCCTGTCGGGACGACCCGCGTCGACGAGAGATTCGGGTCCACGACCAATGAGCGAGGGTAGCCGGTGACTTCAGACCAGGTGGCAAAGCACGGAACGACGGATGTGGCGCTCATCGGCGCGGGCACCATGAGCGCGACTCTGGGTGCCCTGCTGCGGCGGCTCCAACCGGACTGGGACATCCAGGTGTTCGAACGGCTCGAGGGACCCGCACTGGAATCCTCCGACGCCTGGAACAACGCCGGCACCGGGCACTCCGCCCTCTGCGAGCTCAACTACTCGCCCAAGACCGCCGGCGGCGACGTCGACATCACCAAGGCCGTCAGCGTCAACGAGAAGTTCCAGGTCTCCCGGCAGTTCTGGTCCTATGCGGTCGAGAACACCATCCTCGGCGACCCCACCGAGTGGATCCGCCCCGTCCCGCACATGAGCTTCGTGGCGGGCAAGGACGGTCAGGACTACCTCCGGAAGCGGTACGACAAGCTCGCCGGGCACCCGCTCTTCCCGGGAATGGGTCACACCACCGACTTCTCCGAGCTGGAGCGGCTCGTTCCGCTCATGGCCCGCGGTCGCTCGCCCGAGCAGCCCTTCGCCCTGAGCCACTTCTCGAACGGCACCGACGTCAACTTCGGTGCGCTCACCCGGCAGCTCATCAAGTACCTCACCCGCACGGGCACCGAGGTGCACTACCAGAACCAGGTCAAGGACCTCGAGCGCAACAGTGACGGCAGCTGGCGGCTGACCGTGGCCAACCGGCACACCGGTGACGAACGCACCGTCGACGCCAAGTTCGTGTTCGTCGGCGCGGGTGGCGGTGCCCTGCACCTGCTACAGAAGTCCGGCATCCCGGAGATCAAGGGCATCGGCGGCTTCCCCGTGGGCGGCCAGTGGCTGCGCTGCACCAACCCCGAGCTCATCGAGCAGCACCAGGCGAAGGTCTACAGCCAGGCCTCCGTGGGCGCGCCGCCGATGTCGGTGCCGCACCTGGACACCCGCGTCATCGACGGCAAGAAGGGTCTGCTGTTCGGGCCGTTCGCCGGGTGGACCCCCAAGTTCCTCAAGATGGGCAGCTTCCTCGACCTGCCGTCGAGCATCCGGGCCGGGAACCTGCTGCCCATGGCCAACATCGGCCTCACCGAGATGAGCCTGGTCAAGTACCTCATCACCGAACTCGCGAAGAACCACGGCGCACGGGTCGACGCACTGCGCGACTTCGTGCCCTCGGCGCAGGACGGGGAGTGGGAGAAGGTCATCGCCGGACAGCGTGTCCAGGTGATCAAGCCCAGCGGACGGGGTGGAACCCTCGAGTTCGGCACCGCCGTGGTCAACGCGGCGGACGGGTCTATCGCGGGTCTCCTCGGAGCCTCCCCGGGCGCCTCCACCGCGGTGGACGCCATGGTCGACGTGCTCAAGCGCTGCTTCCCGAGCCGGTTCGCGGACTGGACCCCGGCCCTCGAGGAGATGATCCCCTCGCTCGGCCGGGACCTCGCCGAGGAGCCGACCCTGTTCACCGAGCAGTTCGAGCGCTCGACGCGCACCCTGAAGCTCGACCAGAAGGCCTGACGGATCGGCCCTGATCCGCCACCACGCACCATTCCTCATCCCCCGCTCACCCGACGTGGTGGCCGGGGGATGAGTCGTGTCACGGGCCATGGGCCGAGGCCGGGGGCGGAGCCGTGGGCGGATAGGATCAGCTGCATGATCCGGCCTGTGAACCCGTACCCCGTCGGTCTGGACCTCGAAGGCCGTCGTGTCGTGGTGATCGGCGGAGGATCCGTTGCGCAACGACGCATCCCCGTCCTGCTCGAGGCGGGTGCGGTGGTGCACCTCGTGAGCCCCGACGTCACGCCCACGCTCCAGGGACTCGTGGACGCCGGACGAATCTGGTGGGATCCACGAGAGTACGAATCAGGCGATCTCGAGGGTGCGTGGTACGTGGTCGCCGCGACGCGGAACTCTCTTGTCAACGCCCGGGTCGCGGCCGAGGCCGAGCAGAACCGCACCTTCTGCGTCCGGGCTGACGCCGTGACGTCGGGGTCCGCGGTGACCCCGGCGGTGGTCCGCAGGGGCGAGATGCTCGTCGCAGTTCTCACCGGCGACCGCGCGCGTACCGCCGAGGCCCGGGACGTGGTCGCGCGGGCCCTCAGCGACGCGGGGGCGGAGGCACCCGAGGTCGACGAGGCGCTCCGCGGCACGGTCGCGTTGGTCGGAGGCGGGCCGGGGGCCGACGACCTCATGACGGTGCGTGGACGTCGACTGCTCGCCCGCGCCGACGTGGTCGTGGCCGACCGTCTCGCCCCCCAGCGCCCGCTGGCCGAGCTGCGGGCGGACGTCGAGATCGTCGATGCGGCCAAGATCCCCTACGGGCGGGCCATGGCACAGGACGCGATCAACGAGGTGCTGGTGGACCGGGCACGCGCCGGCAAGTTCGTGGTACGCCTCAAGGGCGGGGACCCGTTCCTCTACGGGCGTGGCTACGAGGAGGCGCAGGCGTGCGCGGAGGCGGGAGTGCCGTGCACGGTCGTGCCGGGCGTCTCCAGCGCCCTCGCGGTACCGGCCCTCGCGGGGATTCCCGTGACCAACCGCGGGATGACACACGAACTGACGGTCGTGTCCGGGCACCTCCCGCCCGGACACCCGGGCTCCCTCATCGACTGGGACGCCCTCGCACGTATGCGCGGGACGCTGGTGGTGCTGATGGGGGTCAAGAACTCCCCGGCGATCGCCGAGTCGCTCATGGCGGGGGGTCGCTCGTCGGACACCCCGGCCGCGGTGATCGTCGACGGCAGTCTCGACGGGCAGTCGACCCATCGCTGCACCCTCGGCACCCTCACCGACACCCTGGCGACCCACGAGGTCAGGCCCCCGGCCATCGTGGTGGTCGGCGACGTGGCCGGGCTACCGCAGGCGCTGTCCACGGACCTGCGGCACCGCTGACCCGTTCCGGCGCCGGGCGTGGTGCGCGCCCCGTCAGGAACCGACTCGGCGCCGCTCGGTCAGGAAGACGTCCGAGAAGGTGGCCGGATCCTGACCGCGTAGGTGCGAGGTGTGGTCCTGCATGACCAGCCGCGCCGAACAGACGTTGCGGATCGCCACCAGCTCGACTTCCACGCCGGGCAGTTCCTCCGCCAGGCGGCGCGCGATCGCCAGTCCCTCGCGGTACCAGTCGACCGGATCGACGCCGTCGGTCCAGACGGGCACGCCGTAGCCGTAGCCGAGAAGGCCGAGGGCGGCGCCGCTGTCGTCGACGCTGCTCCCGTAGTCCGCGAATCCGCGCCGCCAGTCGTCATTCCATCGCAGGATCCGGCTCTCCAGATCAGCGGTCAGTCCAAGGCTGCGAGGCGTGGCGAAGTCCATGAACCCGTCCCGGAGGCGGGGAGGCTGGTAGTAGGGGAGCCGTCCCGCCCACAGTCCCCACGTCACGCCGTACTCGGGCATGAGCCGGATCGTCGGTGTGCGGTCGGGGTCGGGTCCGTTGCCCGGCGCCCGCCAGCCCTCGGTGCGCACGTAGTCGCCCCGCAGAGGGTGGACGTAGTCCAGTTGATCGGCGGCCAGCTCACACACGACATACCGCTCCGCGGTGCAGAACACCGCCGTTCCGGTCAGGCTCACCTCAAGCCGATCGGCGAGTTCGTGGCCGCGGTCGAGCCAGGCCAACTCGTCGAAGCCCTCGCGCCACACTGGTTGGTCGACGGGGCGGTCGCCGAGATGGACGAAGTTCTCTTTCCATTCGTCGATCCACGCCTCGATGTCGTCCCGCAGGTCGCCGGGGAGGTCGAGGTCGGCGGCCACGCCCTGGTCGTGGCGCCGATGTCCGGGCGGGAAAGCGGAGGGCGATCCGAAGAGGTGCGCCTCGTAGTACTGGACCGGCGACAGGCACAGACGGGGCAACGAGGCGAGCCCAGGTTCCTCCTGCAGCCGCCACGCCGCGCGGGAACCGTGCGAGGGAAGGACCCGCGGCGTGGCGGGGACGGAGTCGGCGTCGGCGTCGGCGTCGGGATCGGGACTCGAACTCACGGCTCCGTGACCATGGTGAGAACGGTTTCCGAGGTGCGCTCGAGGGTGTGCCCGGCCCGACGGGCCACCCGGAGGAGGGAGGCGACGTCACCCATCTCGGCCCGGGACGTGGCGAGCGTACGGGCGAGGAGACCCTTGTGATGCTTGGAGAAGTGCGAGACCACCTTGCGCGTGCCGTCGGGGTAGTCGGTGACGACGTCGACGGTGATCGCCCCCGGGACCGGCCCCAGCTGGTGGTAGCCGCCGGAGCGCAGGTCCACCACGAGGTCGTCGCCCCACCCGGCGGTGGCGGCGGTGAGGGCCGGCTTCCAGGTCGAACGCAGGGTGCCCAGTCCGGGCAACTGCGTCCCGGCGGAGAGGCGGTAGTGCGGAATGGGGTCGGTAGCACCGAGCAGGCCGAACAGGGCCGAGCCGATCCACAGCCGCGACTCCGCTCGTGACCGGGTGGCCGCGGTGAACGAGGCGGGGTCCAGGGCGTCGAAGAGGACGCCGGTGTAGCGGCTCAGCGCCGACGCGGTGGGGGAGGTCCACAGGTCGGCGTTCAGTGTCACCTCGTCGCCGAGCTTCTCACTCAGCCCGAGCGCGTCGCGAGCTGCCGCCGCCTCCCCCGAGCACAGCGAGACGAGGGAGTCGGCGACGGCGCGGCGGGTTCCTTCGAGCTCGGGGAGCGAGAGCGCGGCCAGGTCGAGCGGCTCCCCGGACCCGCCGACGGATTTGGTCTCGGAAGGGGACAGGAGGATACGCACCCGGCTCAGGGTACCGAGGCCACCGGCAGCCCCGACGGCGGGCGGCGGGTCCGCGAGCAGGGGCGGCTAGGCTGGTGCATCGTGATCACGCGTCTGTCCCACCTTTTCCTGCGCACGCTCCGCGATGACCCGGCCGATGCCGAGGTCCTCAGCCACAAACTGCTGGTCCGCGCCGGGTACGTCCGCCGCGTCGCTCCCGGCGTGTACTCCTGGCTGCCGCTGGGTCTGCGCACCCTCCGCAGGGTCGAGCAGGTGGTGCGCGAGGAGATGAACGCCTTCGGCGCGCAGGAGATCACCCTGCCCGCACTCCTCCCGCGGGAACCGTACGAGACCACCGGACGGTGGACCGAGTACGGCCCGGCGTTGTTCCGACTGAAGGACCGCAAGGGCAACGACATGATGCTCGGCCCCACCCACGAGGAGATCTTCACGCTCACCGTGCAGGGCGAGTACTCCTCGTACAAGGACCTGCCCGTCACGCTGTACCAGATCCAGACCAAGTACCGCGACGAGGAACGACCCCGTGCCGGGATCCTGCGCGGTCGCGAGTTCGTCATGAAGGACTCGTACTCGTTCGACGTCGACGACGCCGGACTCGAACGCTCCTACCAGGCGCACCGACAGGCGTACCGACGCATCTTCGACCGTCTCGGGATCGAGTACGTCATCTGTGCCGCCACCTCCGGCGCGATGGGTGGTTCCGCCTCCGAGGAGTTCCTCGCCGTCTCCGCCGCCGGCGAGGACACGTTCGTCCGATCCACCGACGGGCAGTACGCGGCCAACGTCGAGGCCGTCGTCACCCCCGCGCCGCCCGCCCTCCCGATCGAGGGTTCGCCGCGGGCGGTCGTGCACGAGACCCCGGACGCGCCGACCATCGACACGCTCGTCGCCTGGGCGAACTCCGCAAACCTCGGCCGGGAGGTCACCGCCGCGGACACTCTCAAGAACGTCATGTTCAAGGTGCGTCGGCCCGGTCAGGACTGGGAGCTGTTGGCGGTGGGCCTACCGGGCGACCGCGAGGTCGACATGAAGCGGGTCGAGGCCGCGCTCGAGCCGGCGGAGGTCGAGATCCTCGGCGAGGCGGATTTCAAGACCAACCCATTCCTCGTGAAGGGGTACATCGGCCCGCGCGCGCTGCAGGAGAACGAGGTCCGCTACCTCGTCGACCCCCGGGTCGTCGACGGCACGGCGTGGATCACCGGAGCCGACGAGCCCGGCAAGCACGTGGTGGACCTGGTGTGCGGCCGTGACTTCACCCCGGACGGCACCATCGAGGTCGCCGAGGTGAGGGAGGGCGACCCGGCACCGGACGGGCACGGCACCCTGACCCTGGCGCGCGGGATCGAGATCGGCCACATCTTCCAGCTGGGCCGGAAGTACACCGACGCCTTCGGGTTCGACGTGCTGGGCGAGAACGGCAAGCCCGCGAGGGTGACCATGGGGTCCTACGGCATCGGGGTCTCGCGTCTCGTGGCGGTACTCGCGGAGCAGTTCGCCGACGACAAGGGCCTGGTCTGGCCCGCTGAGGCCGCGCCCGCGGACGTCCACGTGGTGATCGCCAACAAGGACGATGCCGCGATCTCGGGAGCCGCGACGCTGGTGGAGGCGTTCGACCGCGCCCGACTCGAGGTCCTCTTCGACGACCGGAAGGCCTCGCCCGGAGTGAAGTTCAAGGACGCCGAGCTGATCGGTGTGCCGTGGGTGGTCGTGGTGGGTCGCGGCTGGTCCGAGGGCACCGTCGAGCTGCGCGAGCGCGCCACCGGCGAGGTCACCCAGGTCCCGGTGGACGGTGCCGCGGAGGAGATCGTCCGGTTGATCGGCGCCGGACGCCCCTGAGCCTCAGGCCGGCGGCGGGAACCCGGGTAGCGCCTCGAACGGCGCTCCCGGGACCAGGGTTCTCCAGCGTGCGAGTTGCACCGCCGCCGCGGTGAGGGCGTCGACGCAGAAACGGCGGGTCTCCGGCGTCCGGGCGAGGCCGAGTTCGACGCGCCAGGCCTCGCAACAGTCCGATTCGATCCGGATCGCCAGAAGGACGGGAGCGCCGGGGGCGTCCGGATCGGGGACGTATCCGACCGGCGCGGGGGGCGATGCCGGCCACAACACCTCAGCCGCGTCCCGACGGGCTCGATGAGCAGCGAGCTCACGCCTGACCGCGGCTCGGATGGAGCCGTCCGCCCGGGACAGGACGAGACCGTACCCGTAGACCGCCGCGTCCTCGGCGGCCAATCCGACCGGAGCGCTCACGCGAGTTCCACCTCGACCGCCGCCGTGCACGCCGCCGAGACCGCGCCGGCGATCTCCGCGCGGGCCCCCTCGGTCGCCGCGGCCGCACCGGCGGCGTCGGCCGCGTCGGCGCGGAGTCGCGAGCGCACCTCCTCGGCGGGCGGGCAGACCGGCGCCGGTGTCGGCACTGGGGTCGGCTGCTGCTCGTCGTCCTGCGGGCGGTCCACGAGCCCGGCGAGCCGTTCCGCGTGAACTCTCCGGGTGTCGGCGAGCCGACGCAGGGCACCCACCCGATCGCCGTGGGAGGCGTCCGCGGCCGCGAGTTCCCGTGCGTCGCGCTCGGCGGCCTCGAGCAGGCCGAGCAGGGGATCGGGGCGGTCGGTGACCGTGGGCAGGGCACAGCCACCGGCGACTGCGAGCCCGGCGACGCCGGCGGCCGCGACGGCGAACTGACGGCGCGAGAGGGCGACGGGGGCGGAATGGGGCACTCCGACATCCTGCCAGGGGTCGGAGAAGGGGGCGACGAGGCGGTACAGTGATGCGGCCCGTCCGCGTCCCGGAACGGAATCCGCCAGCCCGCACTCCAGGAGCACAGTGATCGTCCCCGAGCCCGACCGGGCCCATATACGCAAGGCGGTCTCGGACCGCAGCCTCGATCTCGAGGACCTCCGGGAGGACACCCGTTCGTCCACGTGGCACGTGACGGTCGTCGTGGACGGGGACTCCGGCGTCTCCCTCGACGATCTCGCCGAACTCTCCGTCGATCTCGACCCCCTCGCCGAGCAGTGGGGGGGATCGGGCCAGCCGGTCACGCTGGAGGTCACCAGCAGGGGCGTCGACGCGCCGCTGGAGCACCCCCGTCACTGGGCCCGTGCCCGCGGACGCCAGGTCGACCTGCTCTACGTCGACGGCGCCGACGGGCCGACCCGGGGGCGGGTCGGAGACCTCGACGAGGACTCGGGGACCGTCCGCATCGTGTCCAGGGCGGGGCGGGGGACCAGAGTGGACTCGGTAGCGTTGGATCGGGTGGCCCGCGCCGTGATCCGGGTCGAGTTCCGGCCAGCGCCACAGGAGGAGCTGGACCTGTTGTCCGAGCCGGAGAACCCCGGGCACGGCGTGCGAGAAGGAGAAAACCGTTGAACATCGACATGGCAGCGCTGAACATGCTGTCCCGAGAGCGCGAGATCCCGCTGGACGACCTCGTGCACACTCTCGAAAACGCGCTGCTCACCGCCTACAAGCGGACCGAGGGCTCGCATCGGGTGGCCCGGATCGCGCTGGACCGCAAGGCCGGCACGGTCGCCGTCATGGCCGCCGAGGTGGACGAGGACGGCAACCGCATCGGGGAGTTCGACGCCACCCCCTCCGACTTCGGGAGGGTGGCCGCGGCCACGGCACGGCAGATCATCCTGCAGCGTCTGCGCGAAGCCGAGACCGACCGCATCTACGGTGATCTCGTCGCGCGCGAGGGCGAGGTGGTCAGTGGGGTCATCCAGTCCGACTCCCGCGCCAACGCCCGTGGGATCGTGGTCGTCCACATCGGACCCGAGAACGGGGGCACCGAGGGGACCATCGCCCCGGCCGAGCAGGTACCGGGTGAGACCTACACGCACGGGGAGCGCATCAAGTGCCACGTCGTCGGGGTGCACAAGGGGCCCCACGGCGCCTCCGTCTCGCTCTCCCGCACCCACCCGGACCTGGTCCGGGGGCTGTTCGCGCTCGAGGTCCCGGAGATCGACGACGGCTCGGTGCGGATCGCGGCGATCGCGCGTGAGGCGGGCCACCGGACGAAGATCGCGGTGGAATCCACCATCTCGGGACTCAACGCGAAGGGCGCCTGCATCGGACCGAACGGGGCCCGTGTGCGCGCGGTCATGGCGGAGCTCAACGACGAGAAGATCGACATCGTCGACTACGACGACGACCCGACGGTGTTCGTCGGCAACGCCCTGTCCCCGGCGAAGGTGATCTCCGTCACCGTCGCCGATGCCACCACCAGGGCGGCCCGCGTCGTCGTCCCCGACTACCAGCTGTCTCTGGCGATCGGCAAGGAAGGCCAGAACGCACGTCTGGCACACCGCCTGACCCAGTGGCGGATCGACATCCACAGCGACGCGGAGTGACGCGCTGCGCAGCCCGCCGCCACGCGGTCGGGCGCGCCGTTAGTGTCGACACGGCATTGTCTGTAAACTGATCAGTTGTCACAGTGACTTCACGTCCACCCGTCCACTCGGGCCGGGCGGCGAGAGACCGAGGTGGCCGGATGCAGGGACGCAAGGACCAGCGGTTCGGTACCGCCGAGGCCGTGGGTCCGGTCAGGACCTGCGTCGGTTGCCGGGGTCGGGACACCGATTCCCGACTCCTCCGGATCGTTCACGATCCGGAGGCGGCCGCGCTCTCGCTCGATCCGCGCCGACGGGCGGTCGGACGAGGAGCCTGGGTGCATCGCGAACCGCAGTGCATCACGACAGCGTTGGACCGCAAGGCCTTCACCAGGGCCCTGCGGATCGCCGGGAACGTGTCCCAGGACGCGCTCACGGAGGTACTCGAGGCATTACGCCTCGGGCACGAGATCACCCGCCGACCGCTCGGTTCGGCAGGGGGAGCACAAGAGAAGGAACGGACCAGACACGATGAGCACACCGTGAAGCTCCAGCGATGAACGTCCATCGAATGTAGACCGAGGTCGCGCGGCCAGCCCTGCCGTGGAGACCTCGCAGTGAGGAGAGCAGTGGCAGGCAAGCCCCGGGTACACGAGCTGGCAAAAGAGTTCGGTATCACCAGTAAAGAACTTCTGACGAAACTCCGCGATCAGGGAGAGTTCGTCAAGTCCGCGTCCTCGACGTTGGAGGCCCCGGTCGTCCGGCGCCTGCGCGAGGCACATTCACCGGCAGGCGGCGACTCCGCCCCCGCCCCGTCTAAATCCGCAGGAGGCGCTGCGCCCAAGCCGGGTGCACCCTCGAAGCCGGCACCGGGCCCCCGTCCGGGCGCGGATCCGCGCTCGGCGGCTCCCAAGCCCGCGGCCCCCGCGCCGGCTCCCAAGCCGGATGCCGGTCCGACTCCGGGCGCCAAGCCCGCAGCCCCCACGCCGGCTCCCAAGCCGGATGCCGGTCCGACTCCGGGCGCCAAGCCCGGTTCCCAGCGTCCGACCCCGGGGGCGACCCCCGGCGCGGCCGCCGCAGCCTCCCGTCCGGCTCCCGGGCCGCGCGCGGCGGGGCCGAAGCCCGGTCCCAAGGCGCCTCGCGTCGGGAACAACCCGTACTCCAGCGGCACCACGCCCGCGCCGCGTCCGCAGGGCGGCCCCCGCCCGGCACCCGGCCAGGGTGGTCCCCGTCCCGGAGGCGCCCGTCCGGGCGCAACCGGTCAGGGCGGGCCCCGTCCCCCGCAGCGGTCGGGCGCACCGGGCCAGGGCGGTCCCCGTCCCAACCCCGGCAACATGCCGTCGCGTCCCAGCCCCGGTCAGATGCCGGGACAGGTCGCACGTCCCGCCGCGGGTCGCGGCCGTCCGGGTGGCCCCGGTGGCCGTCCGGGTGGCGGCGGTTTCCGTCCCGGTGGCGGCGGCGGTGCCCCCGCAGCCGGTGGCGGCGGGTTCCGGGGTCGTCCCGGGGGCGGCAACCGTGGCCGCGGTGGTGCCGCGGGTGCGTTCGGTCGTCCCGGTGGCGCCCCGCGTCGTGGTCGCAAGTCGAAGCGGCAGAAGCGTCAGGAATACGACTCGATGCGGGCCCCGGAGGTCGGCGGCGTCCGGCTTCCCGACGGTCGCGGGCAGGTCCTGCGACTGGCACAGGGTGCTTCGCTGAGCGATTTCGCGGACAAGATCGACGTCAACCCCGCGCAGCTGGTCCAGGCCCTGTTCAACCTGGGTGAGATGGTCACGGCCACGCAGTCGGTCACCCCGGAGACGCTGCAGCTGCTCGGTGAGGAGATGGGCTTCAAGGTCCAGATCGTCAGCCCCGAGGACGAGGATCGCGAGCTGCTCGATTCGTTCGACCTCTCCTTCGGTGAGGACGAGGGTGACGAGAGCGATCTCGAGATCCGTCCCGCGGTCGTCACGGTCATGGGTCACGTCGACCACGGCAAGACCCGCCTGCTCGACAGCATCCGGTCGGCGAAGGTGGGCGAGGGTGAGGCCGGTGGCATCACCCAGCACATCGGCGCCTACCAGGTGACGGTGCCGGTCGACGACGTGGATCGCACGATCACCTTCATCGATACGCCGGGTCACGAGGCGTTCACCGCCATGCGTGCCCGCGGCGCGAAGTCGACGGACATCGCGATCATCGTGGTCGCGGCGGACGACGGCGTGATGCCGCAGACGGTCGAGGCGATCAACCACGCGCAGGCGGCAGAGGTGCCGGTCGTGGTCGCGGTCAACAAGATCGACAAGGAGGGCGCTCAGCCCGACAAGATCCGCGGCCAGATGACCGAGTACGGCCTGGTGCCGGAGGAGTACGGCGGCGACACGATGTTCGTCGACATCTCCGCCAAGCAGGGTCTCAACATCGAGTCGTTGCTCGAGGCGGTCGTCCTGACCGCCGACGCGTCTCTCGACCTGCGGGCGAACCCGGACATGGACGCGCAGGGTGTCGCCATCGAGGCGCACCTGGACCGCGGTCGCGGTCCCGTCGCCACGGTGCTCATCCAGCGCGGCACGCTGCGGGTCGGCGACTCGATCGTCGCCGGCGACGCCTACGGCCGCGTCCGACGCATGGTCGACGAGCACGGCGAGGACGTCACCGAGGCGACCCCGTCGCGTCCGGTCCAGGTCATCGGCCTGACCAGCGTGTGTGGCGCCGGTGACACCCTGATGGTGGTCGAGGAGGATCGGACCGCACGGCAGATCGCCGACCGTCGTAACGCGCGCAAGCGCAACGCGATGGCCGCCCGTAGCCGTCGTCGGATCAGCCTCGAGGACCTGGATTCGCATCTCAAGGAGACGAGCCAGCTCAACCTCATCATCAAGGGCGACAACTCCGGTACGGTCGAGGCCCTCGAGGAGGCCCTCCTGGGGATCGAGATCGACGACGAGGTGCAGCTGCGCGTCATCGACCGCGGTGTCGGTGCCGTCACCGAGACCAACGTCAACCTGGCGGCCGCCTCCGACGCGGTGATCATCGGGTTCAACGTCCGGGCGGAGGGCAAGGCCACCGAGCTGGCCAACCGCGAGGGCGTGGACATCCGGTACTACTCGATCATCTACCAGGCGATCGACGAGATCGAGAGCGCGCTCAAGGGCATGCTCAAGCCGATCTACGAGGAGAAGAAGCTCGGCCAGGCGGAGATCCGCAACATGTTCCGCTCCTCCAAGGTGGGCAATATCGCGGGTTGCATGGTGCTCGACGGCATCATGCGGCGCAACGCCAAGGCCCGGCTCATCCGGGACGGCAAGGTCGTGGCGGAGGAGATGACCATCTCCTCGCTGCGTCGCGAGAAGGACGACGCGACCGAGGTCCGCGAGGGCTTCGAGTGTGGTCTGACGGTGACGTACTCCGACATCAAGATCGGTGACATCATCGAGACCTACGAGCTCGTCGAGAAGCCGCGCGACTGACGTCGCAGGGCATTGTCGTGGGGGCGGGATCCGTTGGAGACGGACCTGCCCCCGCGGCATGCTCGTCAACCCGTGGTCGCCGTGCGACCGCATCACGCCAAGGAGGATCCCCATGACCGGTAAGGGACGCGCGGGACGGCTCGGTAAGCGGATCGGCGAGATCGTCGCGACGGCCATCGAGCACGAGATCAAGGACCCGCGGCTGGAGTTCATCACGATCACCGATTCGCGGATCACCGCGGATCTGCGGGTGGCGACGCTGTACTACACGGTTCGTGGCGTGACCCTCGACGAGGAGCCGGACCACGAGGCCGCGGAGGCTGCGTTGACCGCCGCGCGGGGCCGCCTGCGCACGATGGTCGGCAAACAGACCGGGGTGAAGTTCACCCCGGAGTTGACCTTCGTGCTGGACTCCGTGCCGGACGCGGCGCGCCAGATGGAAGAACTGCTCGCCAAGGCCCGGGCGCAGGACGAGCAGGTCCGGCGCGTGGCCGAGGGGGCCCGTCCGGCGGGCGACGAGGACCCGTACCGCAAGCCGGAGGAGGCGGACCGGCCGGAGGACGACGATCGGTGACCGAACCGGTGGACGCCGCCGGCGCGGCGGACGTGTTGGCCCGTCACCACGAGGTGACCGTGCTGTGCCACGTCCGCCCGGACGCGGATGCGCTCGGTAGCTCCTCCGGTCTCGCGCGGGCGTTGCGTGCGCGGGGCGTGACCGTCCACCACTCGTTCGATCCCGGCGTCGTCCCGGGGGCGATGGGGGCCATCCCGGGCACCGACCGGGTGGTCCCCCTCGCGCAGGTCCCCGCCCATCGGGGTCTCGTCGTGACGTTGGACTGCGCGAGCCCGGACCGGGTGGGCCGGTGGGGCAGGCTCGCCGACGCGGCATCGGAGGTCCTCGTCGTCGACCATCACCGGTCCAATCCCGGATTCGGTTCCCACATGCTGCTCGACCCGGACGCCGCGTCGACGGCGTCGCTCGTCCTGGACGTCCTCGACGCGGGCGGGTTCCCCGTGGACGCCGTGACGGCCACGAGCCTCTACGCAGGGCTCGTCACCGACACCGGATCCTTCCGTTGGGGCGGCGCGGACTCGCACGAGACCGCCCGACGACTGCTGGCCGCGGGCGCGGAGACCACCGAACTCACCCACGCCCTGCTCGACGCGCACTCGTTCGCCTGGCTTCGGGTGCTGGGCGGGCTGTTGAGGACGGTGCGTCTGGAAGCCGACGCGGTGGGCGGGCGCGGATCGGTGTGGCTGGCCGTCCCGCACGAGGTGATCTCGGTAGCGGACGAGGACGACGTGGAATCCCTCGTCTCGCACCTCCGCGGCGTCCGGGAGGCCCGCGTGGCGGTTCTCCTCAAGGAGTACCTGCCCGGCGAGTGGGCCGTCTCCCTCCGCTCGCGACCCGGTGGCCCGGGTGCAGGCGTCGTGGACGCCGCGGACGTCGTGGACGTCTCGGCCATCGCGGCCGCGCTCGGGGGCGGCGGTCATCCGTCGGCCGCCGGCTGCACGATGCGCGGTGATGTGGAGACCATCAGCACGAGGCTCCGTGAACTCCTCGGCTGACGTGACGCACACCGGGCCCGATCCGGCCGTCGGGCTGGGAGCGATCGGACGCCGACTCTGGTCGATCGCCCTGCCGGTCCTGCCGGTGCTGTCCGCCGAGCCCGTCTATCTCCTGGTCGACGGGATCATCGTCGGTCGCCAGGGACCGGAGGACCTGGCCGCGCTCGGCGTGGGAGCCCTCGTCCTCCTGGTGCTGGGTACCCAGATGAACTTCCTGTCCTACGGGACCACCGCCCGATCGGCGCGGTTGCACGGGGCGGGCCGCCGCGGCGACGCCGTGGCCGAGGGGGTGCAGGCGACGTGGATCGCCGTCGCCGTCGGCGCGCTGGTGGTGGCCGTCGTACTGGCGTTGCGGGGGCCGATCACCCGGGTACTCGCCGCGGACCCGGACGTGGCCGCCGGCGCGGCCGAATGGCTCGGGGTGGCCGTGTGGGGCATCCCGTGCATCCTCGTGGCGTCAGCCGGCCACGGGTGGATGAGGGGCGTCCAGCGCCTGCGCACCCCGCTCGTGCTCGTCGGCGTGGGCATCGGCGTGTCGACCGCCGGGTGCGTGGTGTTGGTCCCCGGTCTGGGGCCGGCCCCGGCGCTGGGGTTGGTCGGGAGTGCGTGGGCGAATCTCGCGGGACAACTGCTCATGGCCGCCGGTTTCCTCGTCGCGCTCGTCCTCGAGCGCCCGGGGTCGCTGCGGCCACGGCGTGCCGTGATCGTCAGCCAGCTCCGCATGGGCGTGGACCTGATCATCCGCACCGCGTCGTTCCAGATCACCTTCGCCGTCGCCACCACCGCGGCAGCAGCCGCCGGGGTCGACTCGCTCGCGGCGCACCACCTCGCACAGCAATTGTGGGCGCTGTACTCGCTCGTGTTGGACTCGGTCGCGATCGCGGCCCAGTCGCTGGTCGGCGCCGCGCTCGGCGCCGGACTCGCCGCCCACTGCCGGGCGCTGGCACGTGCCGTGGTCGTGTGGTCACTGGGTCTGGGTGCTGCCCTCGCCCTGCTGACGATCGTCTTCAGAGCACCCCTGGCATCGCTGCTGTCCGGGGATCCCGGGGTGGCTGATCGCCTGGTCGTCGCCCTGATCGGGATGGCGGTGGTGGTGATCCCGGCCGCGGTGGTGTTCGGACTCGACGGCGTGCTGCTGGGCGCCGGTGACGCGGCGTACCTGCGCACCAGCACCGTGGTCGCGGCGCTGCTGGGTTTCCTGCCCGTGCTGCTCGTCACCCGGTACCTCGGGTGGGGGCTGCCGGGGATCTGGGTCGGGATGGGGGTGTTCGTCGGTCTCCGACTGATCGCCGTGGTGGCCCGGGTGCGCGGCGACCGGTGGATGGTGCTGGGAGCGCAGACGCCGGGCGCACGGGCCCTGCAGGAGGTGGACGGATGACCGACGGGGCGACGGGCGTGCAACCGAGCCTGCGCGCGGTGTCCGACCTGCACGTGGGACACCGGGGCAACGCGGACGTCGTGGACGAGATCCACCCCGCGCACCCGGGGGACTGGCTCATCGTGGCCGGTGACGTCGCCGAGAAGGTCGACCACGTCGTGGACGCGCTCGAGCGACTGGCGGCGCGTTTCGAACGGGTGATCTGGGCGCCCGGTAACCACGAGCTGTGGATCGGCCGCGACGACGCGGGGATCACGTCCACCACCAAGTACGACCGGCTGGTGGAGGCGTGCCGGGCCATCGGGGTCGACACCCCGGAGGACGAGTACCCCCTGTGGACCGGACCGGGCGGGCCCGCGTGGGTGGTGCCGATGTTCCTGTTCTACGACTACAGCTGGACGCGGGTCGCGGGGCAGTCGCGGGCGGAGGCCCTGGCCGGTGCACGGGAGCGTCGCGTCGTGGCCTCGGACGAGTTCCTCATCGACCCCGCCCCCTACGGTGACGCGGTCGCCTGGTGCCGGGACCGTCTCGTGGGCACGACGACGCGGCTGGCTCGCCTCGATCCCGCGCACCCGACGGTGCTCGTCAACCACTGGCCGCTGCTGCGGGACCCCACCCGGGTCCTGCGACACCCGGACTTCGCGCTGTGGTGCGGGACCGATCAGACCGCCGACTGGCACCGCCGGTACCGCGCCACTGCGGCCGTCTACGGGCACCTGCACATCCCGCGGACCACGGTCCACGACGGCGTGCGCTTCGAGGAGGTCTCCCTGGGATACCCGAGGGAGTGGAACGGGCGTGGGCGGCCCGATCCGCTCACCCGTCAGATCCTCCCGGCGCCGGACGGTCCGCAGGTGCGGTGGGTCCGCGACGAGGGTGGCCTGCCGAGAATCGCCCGGCCCGGTGACCCCGGCCCCTACCTGGAGGACGAGCGGTGATCGACGACCTGTTCCCGCCCGATGTGGTGGGGGTGACCGACGCCGAGCTGGGCCTGGACGACGCGGCGATGTTGGCCTCGCTGTACCCGGTGGAGGTCGAGCAGATCGGGGCCGCCGTCGAGCGGCGCCGGATCGACTTCGCGGGCGCGCGTGCGTGTGCCCGGGAGGCCATGTCGAGGCTCGGCGTCCCCGCCGGCCCCGTCCTGCGCGGGGGTCGGGGCATGCCGGTGTGGCCGCCGGGCCTGGTGGGCACGCTCACGCACACGGAGGGGCTGCGGGCCGCCGCGCTGGCGCCGACCGCCCGCGTCCGGTCGCTCGGGCTGGACGTGGAGCGACACGCACCGCTGGCCGCGGGCGTCCTCGAGGCGGTCTCCCTGCCAGAGGAGGCGGCGTGGGTGCGTGCGGCACGCGCCGAGGTCGCGGACGTCGCCTGGGATGCGCTGCTGTTCACGGCGAAGGAGGCGACGTACAAGGCGTGGTTCCCGCTCACCCACCGGTGGTTGGGGTTCGGTGACGCACACATCACCCTGGTCCCGGACGGCGACGACGACGAGGTGGTCACCGGCACGTTGCGATCGCGGATCCTCGTCGACGGCCATGCCGTGGACGGGGGGCCCGATCTGGTCGAGTTCCGGGGCCGCTGGGCCGTCCGGGACGGGTACGTGGCCTCGGCGATCGTGCTGCGGCCCGCCGGGGTCGATAGCGTGGGCCCGTGACGCCGCGCAGACCCGACCCCCGCCCCGCTCCCGACCCCGGCCTGGTGGTCGTCGACAAGCCGGGGGGCATGAGTAGCCACGACGTCGTCGGACGGCTCCGGCGCTACTTCGGCACCCGCAAGGTCGGCCACGCCGGAACGCTCGACCCGATGGCCACCGGGGTGCTCGTGGTGGGCATCGAACGCGCCACCAAGATGCTCGGACTGCTGGCACTGGAGACCAAGTCCTACGAGGCCACCATCCGTCTCGGCCAGACCACGACCACCGACGACGCCGAGGGGGAGACCACCTCGACCACCGACGCCTCCGCCGTGACCGACGAGGCGATCGACGCGGCCGTCGCGGCCCTGACCGGGGAGATCGACCAGGTCCCGTCCGCGGTGAGCGCGATCAAGGTGGACGGGAGGCGGGCCTACGACCGCGTGCGGGCGGGGGAGGAGGTCGAGCTCCGGCCACGGCGGGTCACCGTCTCCCGGTTCGACGTGCTCGAGCGGACCCGCTCCGGCGCGGTGGTCGACCTCGTCGTCGTCGTCGACTGCTCCACCGGAACCTACATCCGCGCGCTCGCCCGGGACCTCGGCTCCGCCCTCGGGGTCGGCGGTCACCTCACGGCGCTGCGCCGCACCCACGTCGGGCCGTTCGGTCTCGACGTGGCACGGACCCTCGACCAGCTGGAGACCGATCCGACACTGTCGCTGGACCTCGACTCCGCCGCGCTGACCGCGTTCCCCCGACGCGACATCGACGCCGACGAGGCGGAGGGACTGCGCCACGGCCGATGGCTCGAGGCCCGCGGTGACGCCGGGGTCGTCGCCGCCGTCGGGCCGGATGGCCGGGTCGCGGCGCTGGTCTCGGAATCGGGGCGGCGTGCCGCTCCGGTCGTGGTCATGCGCCCGGCGGGCCTGTGAACGCCGCGCGTAAGGTGGTCGCCGTGCAATTGTGGCGGACGTTCGACGAGATCGTGATCCCCGACGGCGGGACCTCCGTCGCCCTCGGCGTGTTCGACGGGCTCCACCGGGGTCATCGGAGCCTGGTGGACCGCGCCGTCGGCCACGGCCGGGACCTGGGCGCGAGTCCCGTCCTCGTGACGTTCGACCCCCACCCCGTCGAGGTCGTCAGGCCGGGGACCCACCCGTCGGTCCTCACCCCCCTCGAGCGGCGTGCCGAGCTCGCGGGCGGGTTCGGGATCGACGCCGTGTTCGCGTTGCCGTTCGACCGCGAGATGGCGTCGTGGGAGCCCGACGAGTTCGTGGACCGGGTCCTCGTCCGCGGCCTGCGGGCCCGCGCGGTCACCGTGGGGCGGAACTTCACGTTCGGTCGACGCGCGGCCGGTACCCCGGAGACGTTGCGCGATCTGTGCGCCGACCGCGGCATCGTGTGCGAGATCGTCGACCTGCTCGAGGCCGGGGGAGAGACCGTCTCCTCCAGCCGTATCCGCCGGTTGCTGTCCGAGGCCGACGTGGCCGGCGCCGCCGAGGTCCTCGGCCGACCGCACCGGGTCTCGGGCGTCGTGATCCACGGTGCCGGGCGCGGGGGGCGGGACCTGGGTTACCCCACCGCCAACCTCGACCTTCCCGAGTACACCGCCGTGCCCGTCGACGGCGTGTACGCCGGGTGGTTCACCGTGCTCGACGACGGCCCCGTCGACGGCACGATCCTCCCGGGACGGCGCTACCCGTCCGCGATCTCCGTCGGCACCAACCCGACGTTCGGGGACTCCGCCCGCAGCGTCGAGGCGTTCGTCCTGGACGAGTCGGCCGACCTGTACGGACGCCTGGCGGCGGTCGACTTCGTCGACCACGTCCGCGACATGGTCAAGTTCGCCTCCGTCGACGAGCTGCTCGTGGCCATGGACCGCGACGTCACCACGACCCGGACCGTGCTCGGTGCGGACGCCGACCGACCGTGACCTCGGATTGGGCCGACACGTCCGCGGACTGGTAACGTCTCGCGTCGGCCCTCCTGTGGTCCGCGGCGGCGGGGCCCAACATTCACGCGGACTGGAACAACCAGGAGTCACCATGGCGCTGAGCACCGAAGACAAGAAGGCCGTCCTGGCCGAGTACGGCCTCCACGAGACCGACACCGGCTCGCCCGAGGCCCAGATCGCCATGCTCACCAAGCGAATCTCCCAGCTCACCGAGCACCTCAAGACCCACCAGCACGACCACCACTCGCGGCGCGGCCTGCTCCTCATGGTCGGCCGTCGGCGTCGTCTGCTCAAGTACATCGCCAAGACCGACATCGCGCGCTACCGCTCGCTGATCGAGCGTCTCGGCCTGCGTCGCTGACGCACGACGACGACCGCGTCACCGACCCCGCCCGGTCCATCCGGGCGGGGTCGGTGCATTTCCGCGAACCGGGCCGCCGGGTGTCGGGGGCGTCACCCGCGCGCGCCCGGTGACCCGGACGGTTTTCCCTGATAGCCTCGGTGGAGCCGGTGCACACGTGCCGGGGTGGTCGACAGGTCCGATTGACGGTCCTCGGTAGTGGCCGCCGGAACCCGACGCCCGGGAGCATCAGCATCCGTGGCACGCGTTCCGGCCGCTTCGATCGAAGACCGAGGTCGAACCGGGACCCCCTGACGTGACGCCCGGTGGCCCCGGCGGGACGATTCCGCCGTGCGGCCCATGCACCCGACACGACAGGAAACACATGCCACAGATCACGGCCGTCGAGGTCGAAGACGGGGTCTTCGAGACCGTCGCGACCATCGACAACGGCGACTTCGGTCGCCGCGAGCTCCGCTTCGAGACCGGCCGGCTGGCCAAGCAGGCCGCCGGTGCGGTCGTCGCCTACCTCGACGACGACACCATGCTGCTGTCCGCCACCACGGCGGGCAAGCACCCCAAGGAGCACTTCGACTTCTTCCCCCTGACGGTGGACGTCGAGGAGCGGATGTACGCCGCGGGACGGATCCCCGGTTCGTTCTTCCGCCGCGAGGGGCGTCCCAGCACGGACGCCATCCTCACCTGCCGGCTCATCGACCGGCCGCTCCGCCCCACCTTCGCGGACGGGGTCCGCAACGAGGTCCAGGTCGTCGTGACAGTCATGAGCCTCGACCCCAAGGACCTGTACGACGTGGTGGCCATCAACGCCGCGTCCGCTTCCACCCAGCTGTCCGGCCTGCCCTTCTCGGGCCCGGTCGGCGGCGTGCGCGTCGCGCTCATCCCGACGGCCGCCGACCCGGCCGGCCAGTGGGTCGCCTTCCCGACCGTCGAGCAGCTCGACGACGCCGTCTTCGACATGGTCGTCGCCGGCCGCGTCGTCGGCTCCGGTGACACCGCCGATGTCGCGATCATGATGGTCGAGGCCGAGGCCACCGACGACGTGATCGAGAAGGTCGCCGGCGGCGCGCAGGCCCCCACCGAGGACGTCGTGGCCCGGGGCCTCGAGGCCGCCAAGCCGTTCATCGCCGAGCTGTGCGCCGCACAGCAGGCGCTGGCCGACGCCGCGCCCGGCACGCCGCGGGAGTTCCCGCTGTTCCCGCCGTACGCCGATGACGTCTACGCCGCCGTCGCCGAGATCGCCGAGACCAAGCTCGCCGAGATCATGCAGATCGCCGACAAGCAGGATCGCGACGTCGCGACCGACGAGCTCAAGGCGACCGTCCTCGAGCAGCTCACCGAGCGGTTCTCCGACCGACTCGGCCAGGTGGGGGCCGCGTTCAAGTCGCTGACCAAGAAGGTCGTGCGCCACCGCATCCTCACCGACCACTTCCGGATCGACGGCCGCGGCACGCGGGACATCCGCGCGCTGTCCGCCGAGGTCGAGGTCATCCCGCGCGCCCACGGCTCGGCGCTGTTCGAGCGCGGTGAGACCCAGATCCTCGGCGTGACCACGCTCGACATGGTCAAGATGGCCCAGCAGATCGACTCGCTCGGGCCCGAGACCAGCAAGCGCTACATGCACCACTACAACTTCCCGCCGTACTCCACCGGTGAGACCGGTCGCGTGGGGTCGCCCAAGCGTCGCGAGATCGGCCACGGCGCGCTCGCCGAGCGCGCGCTCATGCCGGTCCTGCCGAGCGTCGAGGAGTTCCCCTACGCGATCCGCCAGGTCTCCGAGGCGCTCAGCTCCAACGGCTCCACCTCCATGGGCTCCGTCTGCGCCTCGACGCTGTCGCTGCTCAACGCGGGTGTGCCGCTCAAGGCCCCCGTCGCGGGTATCGCGATGGGCCTGGTCTCCGACGAGATCACGAACGAGGCCGGTGAGTCGGAACGACGTTTTGTCGCGCTGACGGACATCCTCGGGGCCGAGGACGCCTTCGGCGACATGGACTTCAAGGTCGCCGGCACGGGCATGTTCGTCACCGCGCTCCAGCTCGACACCAAGCTCGACGGCATCCCGTCCGAGGTGCTGGCCGGCGCGCTGACCCAGGCCCGCGAGGCCCGGCTCACCATCCTCGACGTGATGGCCGAGGCGATCGACGAGCCCGACGAGCTCAGCCCGTTCGCGCCCCGCATCATCGCGATCAAGGTCCCGGTCGACAAGATCGGCGAGGTCATCGGGCCCAAGGGCAAGATGATCAACTCGATCACCGAGGAGACCGGCGCGTCCGTCTCGATCGAGGACGACGGCACCGTGTACATCGGGGCCACGGACGGCGAGTCGGCCCAGGCCGCGATCGACAAGATCAACGCCATCGCCAACCCGCAGCTGCCCAAGGTCGGGGAGCGCTTCCTCGGTACGGTCGTGAAGACCGCCCCGTTCGGCGCCTTCCTCTCGCTGCTGCCGGGCCGCGACGGTCTGGTCCACATCTCCAAGCTGGGCCAGGGCAAGCGCGTCGGCAAGGTCGAGGACGTGGTCAACGTCGGCGACAAGATGCAGGTCGAGATCGCCGACATCGACAACCGCGGCAAGATCAGTCTCGTCCCGGTCGGTGACGACTCGGACGGCGGAGCCGACGCGGACTCCGGCACCGACGACTGAGACCCCGCCGGTCCGCCCCCCCACGGCGCCCGGCACCCCACGAGGCACGCACCCCGCGCGCGGGGTGCGTGCCTCGTTCGTCGACAGAAGGGAGGGACCGTGAACCCGACGATCCGCGTGGACCGGTCGATCCCGGGCGTGCGTGTGGTGACCGAGGACCTACCGTGGTGCCACACCGCGGCGGTCGGTGTCTGGATAGGGTCCGGATCCGCGGACGAGGGCCCCGGGGAACACGGCGCCGCGCACTTCCTGGAGCACGTCCTGTTCAAGCGCACCAGCTCGGCGTCCGGTCTGGAGTTGTCCCAGCGTATCGACCTGCTGGGTGGTGACCTCAACGCCTTCACGGGACGCGAGCACACCTGCTATCACGTCCACGTCCCCGCCGAGGGGCTGGACACCGCGGTGGACGTCCTGGTGGACGTCGTCGCCAACGGGTCCTGTGACCCCGCCGACGTCGAGATCGAGCGTGACGTCGTGCTCGACGAGCTCGCCGGCCGTGCGGACGACCCGGAGGACCTCGCCTGCGAACTGGTCGCCACCGCGGCCCTCGGTAGCGACCCGCTCGCCCGCCCGATCATCGGGACCGAGGAGTCGGTGGAAGCACTGGACGCCGAGACCCTACGGGCATTCCACCGACGCATGCTCGGTGCCGGCGACGTCGTTGTCGCGGCGGCCGGGCGTCTCGACCACGACGCCATCGTGCGCCGGATCGCCGCCGGGCCACTGGCGGCGGCGGTCTCCCGCCACGGAACGTCGCGGGACCGCGCCGATCTCGGGACCGCGACCGGCGGTGGCGACACCGGACCGGGCGCGGGGGTCCCCGGGTGGGCGGCGACGTCCGTGCTCACCGGTGAGGACGACGACTCCGAACAGGCGTTGATCGCCCTCGCCCGCAGAACCCCGGCCCGTGATCACCGGGACCGGGCCGCGGCGCAGGTCGGCACCGCGGTTCTCGGCGGGGGACTGAGCTCCCGGTTGTTCCAACGCATCCGCGAGGAACTCGGTCTGGCGTACACGGTCTATGCGGGCATGGACCAGTTCCGGCCGACCGGTCTGCTCACGGTGGTGGCCGGCGCCCCGGTCGACCGTGTGGACGCACTGTGCGACGAGGTGGGCGAGGTCGTGTCCGGGATGCTGGCCGCGCCGCCCGCCGCCGACGAGGTGGGTCGGGCGATCGGCCACCTCACGGGGTCGATCAGGCTCGGGTTGGACGATCCGCTCTCCCGCATGACGCGGATCGGTCGACACCTCCTGGACCGCGACACGGTGGTCCCCGTCGAGGAATCGGTGGCCAGGCTCCGTCGGGTCACCCGCGACGAGGTCGCCGCCTACTGGACCGACGAGTCCGCCCCGTGGTGTCTGGCGGCGGTCGGCCCCGGGATGCCCGGCGACGGCGCGGCTGGACTGCTCGGGCGCGTCGGCGGATAGGCTGGACGGGCTCGACGAGGACCACGTGAGGAGACGATGACGGTGACGAAGGTCGGAGTGCTCGGCGCACGCGGCAAGGTGGGAACGGCGATCTGTGAGGCCGTCCGTGACGCGGAGGACCTCGAACTCGTCGCGGAGGTCGACCAGGGCGATCCGCTGGACGCGCTCGTCGACTCCGGTGCCGAGGTCGTGGTGGACTTCACCCACCCGGACGTGGTGATGGACAACCTCGAGTACTGCGTGGCCAACGGCATACACGCGGTGGTCGGCACCACCGGGTTCACCGAGGATCGTCTCGCCACCCTCAGGGGGTGGCTGGAGGACAGTCCCGGGACCGGTGTACTGGTCGCGCCCAATTTCGCCATCGGCGCCATTCTGATGATGCGGTTCGCGGTCCAGGCCGCGAAGTACTTCCCGTCCGCCGAGATCGTCGAGCTGCATCATCCCAACAAGGCCGACGCGCCGTCGGGGACGGCCCACCGCACCGCCGCCATGATGGCGGCGGCTCGCCGGGAGGCGGGGCTCGGGCCGTCGCCCGATGCCACGTCCACGGAACTCGACGGGGCCCGCGGCGCCGACGTCGACGGGATCCGCGTGCACTCGGTGCGACTGTCGGGCCTCGTCGCCCACCAAGAGGTGCTGCTCGGGACGCAGGGGGAGACCCTCACCCTCCGGCACGACTCGCTGGACCGCACCTCGTTCGCGCCCGGGGTGCTTCTGGGGGTCCGCTCGATCGCCGGGGCCCCGGGCCTGACCGTCGGGCTCGACTCCTTCATGGACCTCTAGGACCACCGCCGTGGAGCGCATCGTCAAGCCCCTGGTCATGGCCCTCACGGCGCTGGGCCTGGTCGTGGCCTTCGGGTACCTGCTGTACCTCGGCTGGTCGATGGTCAGCGCCTCCGACTATCTGGCCGTGCGCGGGCTCGGGGCGGGGATCATCCTGCTCACCGGCGTCGGCGCCTGGGCAACCTGGGCCATCGTCCGCAACGGTCTCGAACTCCAGAGGATCTCGGCCGCCGCCGCGGCGGAAGGGATCGAGCTCGATGTCGCGGACATGGAGCGACGCCCCTCCGGTCGGCTCCAGCATGACGCGGCGGACGCGCTGTTCGACCGGGTCAGCGCCGAGTACCAGGCCGCCCCCGATGACTGGCGGACGACCTACCGGCTGGCGCGGGCCTACGACCACGCCGGCGACCGCGTCCGCGCCCGGGAGGTCATGAAGGCCGCCATCGGGCTGCGCGAGACGGAACTCACCTCGGGGAAGGGGCTGGGATGAGCACGGTACTGGTCGTGCACCACGCCCCGTCACCACGCCTGCGACGCATTCTCGAAGCACTCGTCACCGGTCTCGACCATCCCGAACTCGAAGGGATCGCGGTCGAGTCCGTCCCCGCGTTGGCCACCACCGACGACCACGTCCTGCGTGCCGACGGCTATGTCCTGCTCACCCCGGCCAATTTCGGGTACATGTCCGGCGCGCTCAAGCATTTCTTCGACCGCACCTACTACACCTGCGAAGGAGCGGTGGCAGGCCGGCCGTACGCCCTGTGCGTGCACGGGGACAACGACACCGCGGGAGCGGTCACCTCGGTCGAACGGATCGCCACCGGCTGGGGACTGCAGGCCGTCGCCCCCGCAGTCCGGTTGACCGGCGAACCCGGACGCCAGGATCTCGACACCGCCGCCGAGGTCGCGGCCACCGTCGCCGCACATCTGCTCGGCTGAACCGCCGGGCACATCACCGAAGGAGTCCCACGATGTCCGAGCTCGTCCGGCGGCAGGTCCGCCTGGTCGCGCACACCGAGTTCATCCCGCCCGACGAGGTCGAGTGGGAGACGGACGCCGAGGGCGGATCGGCGCTGGCCGAGTTCGCGGGGCGGGCCTGCTACCAGAGCTGGGAGAAGCCGAATCCGCGCACCGCGACCAACGCCGGGTATCTACGGCACATCCTCGAGGTCGGGCACCTGTCGGTGTTCGAGCACGCGAGTGTGTCGTTCTACATCACCGGGATCTCCCGCTCGTGCACCCACGAACTGATCCGGCACCGGCACTTCTCCTACAGCCAGTTGTCCCAGCGCTTCGTCCCCGAGCACGACTCGAAGGTGGTGCCCCCACCGGCGATAGCGGACGATCCCGAGCTCGTCGAGATCTTCCGGCGCGCGACCGACGCCTCCCGTGACGCCTACGCGGAGATGTTGGCGAAACTCGAGGACAGGTTCGCGGACGTACCCAACCCCATGCTGCGGCACAAGCAGGCCCGGCAGGCCGCCCGCTCCGTGCTACCGAACGCCACCGAGACCCGGATCGTCGTGACGGGGAACTACCGCTCGTGGCGCCACTTCATCGGGATGCGCGCCACCGAGCACGCCGACACCGAGATCCGGGGCCTGGCGATCGACGTACTCCGTCGTCTCCGCGAGGCGGCGCCGGCGGTGTTCTCGGACTTCGAGATCGCCACGCTGGAGGACGGCTCGGAGATCGCGGTCAGCCCCTACGTTCTCGAGGGATGACGACGCCCCCAGGGTGGGAATCGGGGTCTGCCGGGTACTGCGGGTAGTCTGGGAGACCATGACACACGTGACCACCGGGGGCCCTGTCGGTCGGCAATCGCCGACCGACCGTGGCCGGGCCCCCGCCGATACAGGGCGCCCTGCGCCGTTCGGCACGGTCGTCACGGCGATGGTGACCCCGTTCGGGTCCGACGGTTACGTCGATCTGAAGGCCGTCGCACGTGTCGCGCGGCATCTCGTGGACTCGGGGTGCGACGGTCTCGTCGTCTCCGGCACCACGGGGGAATCGCCCACCACCACCGACGCGGAGAAGATCGCGGTCCTCGAGACCGTCCTCGCCGAAGTGGGGGACCGGGCGACGATCGTCGCGGGTGTCGGTACGTACGACACCGCGCACTCGGTGCACGCGGCCAAGCAGGCCGCTGCCTCCGGGGCGCACGGACTGCTCGTGGTGACGCCGTACTACTCGAAGCCCACCCAGGCAGGTCTGGACGTCCACTTCCGGACGATCGCCGACGCGACCGACCGGCCCGTGATGCTCTACGATATCCCGCCGAGATCGGTGGTCCCCATCCAGGCGGACACCCTGATCGGTCTGTCCGACCACCCGAACATCGTGGCGGTCAAGGACGCGAAGGGCGACTTCCACGACGCCGTCACCGTCATGTCCCACTGCGACCTCGTCTACTACTCGGGGGACGACCAACTCAACCTCCCGTGGCTGGCCGTCGGAGCGACCGGGTTCGTCAGTGTGATCGGCCATGTGGCCGCGTCACGGCTGGTCGACCTGCGCCGTGCGTACCTGAGTGGCGACATCGAGACGGCACGACGTATCAACCTCGGACTCCTCCCTCTCTTCGACGCCCAGCGGGCGCTCGGAGGTGTGTCGATGTCCAAAGCAGCACTAGAACTTCTCGGGGTCCCGGCCGGTGTGCCGCGACTCCCGCAGTTACCACCAACCGACGAGCAGCGAGACGCCCTCGCGGCGCTGCTGCACAGAGCAGGAGTCACCAGATGACGGAAAGTACCTCCACCGGCCGCGGACGCGGCCGCACCCGACGTGCCGCAGGACGGCCCTCGGGAGAGCCGGCGGCCACGGCCGCCGTGCAGTTCACCGAGCCCACCTCGGTAGCCGACGCCCCCGCCGCAGACGCGGGGCAGGGACGCTCCGATCGGACCAAGGGTAGGCAGGACCAGCCCCAGCAGGGTAGGAACCAGCAGGGCGACGGCCCGAAGGACAGCGGCCAGAAGGACAGCGGCCAGAAGGATTCGTCCAGGGGCGGATCGCGTGGCCGGGGCAGGGGGTCGTCCTCGGGAGCCAAGGGCGGACCCGCGACCGGCGACCAGAACGGCGGCCAGAACTCGGGCGGCCAGAAGGGCGGTCGTGGTCGCAGCGGACGCGGCCGCGGTCGCGGCGACACCTCCACCGCCGAGTTCGGTGGTGTGAAGACCATGCAGGGCGGCGACATGACGGTCCGCCTGCCCAGCCCACCCAAGCCCCGCAAGGGTGCGCTGCGCATGGTGGCGCTCGGCGGCGTCACGGAGATCGGCCGCAACATGATGACCTTCGAGTACGACTCGAAGCTGCTCATCGTCGACTGCGGCGTCCTCTTCCCGAGCTCGACCGAGCCCGGCGTCGACCTCATCCTCCCGGACTTCGGCCACATCGAGGACCGCCTGGACCAGGTCGAGGCGCTCGTGCTGACCCACGCCCACGAGGACCACATCGGGGCGATCCCGTTCCTGCTCAAGCTGCGCCCGGACATCCCGGTCATCGGATCGCGGTTCACGCTCGCGCTGGTGGCCGCGAAGTGCCGCGAGCACCGCATCAAGCCGGTCTTCCGCGAGGTCGACGAGTCCAGCGTGAGCACCCTGGGCAAGTTCGAGGTGCGCTACTTCGACGTCAACCACTCGATCCCCGAGTGCCTCGGCCTGGTCATCCGCGCCGGTGGCCAGTCGGTGATGATGACGGGCGACATCAAGCTCGACCAGCTGCCCACGGACAAGCGCCCCACCGACCTGCCCAAGATGGGGCGATTCGGTGACGAGGGCATCGACCTGCTGCTGATGGATTCGACCAACGCCACCACTCCGGGGGTCAGTCGCTCGGAGTCGGAGATCGGTCCCGCGCTCCAGCGGCTCATCTCCGACGCGCGTCAGCTCGTCGTGGTGGCCTGCTTCGCCTCCAACGTCTACCGCGTCCAGTCCGTCATCGCGGCCGCCGCCGCGAGCGGTCGCAAGGTCGCGCTCACCGGTCGGTCGATGATCCGGAACATGGAGATCGCCCTCGAGATGGGCCTGCTCACCGATCCGAACAAGGTGATCGTGGACATGGACACGGCCGCCAAGCTCCCGTCGGAGAAGGTCGTCGTCATGACGACCGGGACCCAGGGTGAGTCCATGGCGGGGCTCTCCCGGATGGCCCGCCGCGAGCACCGGCAGATCAACCTCTCCGAGGGCGACACCGTGCTGTTCTCCTCGTCGATCGTGCCGGGCAACGAGGAGCCCGTCTTCAGCGTGCAGAACAGCCTGTCCCAGATGGGTGTGAACGTGGTGACCAGCCGCGAGGCCAACATCCACGTCTCCGGCCACGGGGACGCGGGCGAGCTGCTCTTCGTCTACAACGCCGTACGGCCGAAGAACGCCATGCCGGTCCACGGTGAGTGGCGGCACCTGCGCGCCAACAAGGCCCTGGCGATCGCCACCGGGGTGCCGGAGGAGAACGTCGTCCTCGCGCAGAACGGCGTCGTGGTCGACCTCGTGGACGGCAAGGCGTCCGTGGTCGGTCAGATCCCGGTCGGCAACCTGTACGTCGACGGCCTGTCCACCGGCGACGTCGGCGACACGGTCCTCGCGGACCGCACCGCGCTCGGCGAGGACGGCTTCATCGTCGCGACAGTCGTGGTGGACCCGCGTACCGGCCGGCCGGTGAGCAAGCCCCAGATCATCGGCAAGGGCTTCACCGACGAACCCGGCGCACTCGACCCGGTCGTCGAACTCGTGGAGAACGCCCTGTGGGACCTGGCCGGCGAGGGCGAGACCGATCCGTACCGCCTCGCCCAGGCCGTGCGACGCGTGGTCGGTCGGTGGGTGTCGGACAAGTGGCGCCGCAAGCCGATGATCGTGCCCACGGTCATCACCTCCGCCGTCGCGCAGGGCTGAGTCCGGTGAGTCCCGGCCGTCCGACCCTCGCGCAGCGGGAGCGCAGCGCTCTCGTGGAGAGCATGCGTGCCACCGGGCCCGATGCCCCGACGCTGTGCGAGGGCTGGACGACCAGGGACCTGGCCGCACACCTCGTCGTGCGGGAGTACCGCCCCGACGCCGCGGCGGGGATCGTCGTCCCCGCCCTCGCGGACCGCATGGAGCACCTGCGCCTGCGGGAGGCCGAGCGCCCGTGGGAGGACCTGCTCGACACGATCGCCGGGGGAGCCCCCTGGTACTCACCGCTGCGCTACGCGGACCGGGTCGCGAACCTGGCCGAGTACCTCGTCCACCACGAGGACGTGCGCAGGGGGCGCCCCGGGTGGGCGCCCCGCGAGTTCGAGGTGGACGACCTCGAGCGGGTCTGGTCCCTCGCCACGACTGTGGCGAAGACCTTCCTGCGCAAGGTCGCGGCCCGCGTCGACCTGCGCACCCCGGCCCACGTGGGATCGGCCACGATCGCGTCGGTCTCGACGGGCGCGGCGCTCGCCCCGCTGGTGAGCATCACGGCGGATCCCGTCGAGTTCCTCCTGTGGACGTTCGGTCGCGACGAGGTCGAGATCGACATCTCCGGTGCCCAGCGGGGGATCGACGCGCTCGAAGCCGTCCCACGCGGCATCTGAACCACCCCACCCCCGTGTGGCTGCTGTTACCAGTGGTGCTCCAGACGATAGAGTGACGGCCATGGCATCCAGCTCGAGCACGCGCTCCACCCGTGCCCCCGGCGGACGACGTCCGGCTTCGACCTCGGGAGCACAGCGATCGACCAAACCCGCCCCGTCGTCGTCGCGGGGTGGCGGTTCCCGTCGCGGTGCGGTCGTCTCGACCCCCAAGAAGGGGACCCGCAGCGGTCCTCGTACCGCCGTCCCGGCGCCGGAACGCACCACGGGTGCGTTCGGTGCCGTGGGGCGTGGGCTGCGCGGAGGGTGGTCCGCGATGGCGAAGGGTGTCGGCCACGGGGTCCGTGGCCTCGGGGGTGGGGACGACGACGACAAGGTGGTCCCGCCGCACCGCCGTGACGGTCTCGGCCTGATCCTCATCGGCGTGGCGATCGTGTTCGTCGGCGCCGTGTGGTTCGGCGCGGCCGGCCCGATCGGCCACTGGATCGACACCGGGATCCGGACGGTGGTCGGTACCCCCGGTGCCCTCCTGCCGCTCCTGCTGGGCGGATGGGGCGTGCTCGTCATGGCCCGCGAACCCCGTCCCGACGTGCACTCGCGCTGGCTGGTCGGAACGACCGTCGCCGCCCTCGGTGTGCTCGGACTGTGGCACCTGGGGTCCGGCTCGCCGACCGATCCCGACGGGGTGCGGTCCGGCGCCGGGGTGCTCGGCCGGATCGTCGGTGGAACGCTCGAAGCCGGCTTGTCCGTCTTCGTCGCGGTACCGCTCCTCGTGCTGCTCGTCGCGTTCGGGATCCTGGTGATGGTGGGGCGGCCCGCGCGCGAGATCCCCGGGATCGTCCGCGGGTTCTTCGGCTGGGACGGCAGCGGCGACATCGTCGACCACGACTACGTCGATTCCGACGAGGACTGGGACGACGAGATGACCACGGCGTACCCGATCGCGGAGACGACGCGGGCGTCCGAGACCGGGCGCTCGGCGACGCGGCGCAGCTCCCGCCGCCGGATCGCCGCGTGGTCCGATACCCCCACGGCGGGCGAGACGGTCGAGATGCCCCGCGCCTCGCGGCCATCCGCCGAGCCCGAGGCGGCACCGGAGGTCGCCGACCTCCCCCGGAGGAACCGGCCCGGGCCCCGGCACGCCCGAAGCGCACCCCCCGCAGGACCGAGGTCCTGCCCGCGGGCGGCGACGCCGACGAGGCCCCCGCCGGCCCGCCGGCCTCGGCCACCCCGTCCTCGCCGGCCACCGCGCCCGGACGTGCCGCCTCGACACCGTCGGTGGACACCTCCGCGGTCCCGCAGACCAACGTCCCGTCCACCCACACCGCCTCCGAGAGCGACGTGGAGCGGCTCGACTCCCAGACCCAGCTGCTGAACGGCGTGGACTACGCCCTGCCGCCCGTCAGCCTGCTCACGGCCGGTGACCCGCCCAAGGCGCGCAGCGAGTCCAACGACCAGATGATCGAGGCCATCCAGGGCGTCCTGGAGCAGTTCAAGATCGACGCGGCCGTCACCGGATTCACCCGCGGCCCGACCGTCACGCGCTATGAGGTCGAACTGGGCCCCGGCGTGAAGGTCGAGAAGATCACCGCCCTGCACCGCAACATCGCCTACGCGGTCGCCACGGACAACGTGCGGCTGCTGGCGCCGATCCCCGGCAAGTCCGCGGTCGGCATCGAGGTGCCCAACCTCGACCGCGAACTGGTGCGGCTGGCGGACGTGCTGACCGACCCCAAGACCGCCAGCAAGCACAATCCGATGCTCATCGGACTGGGCAAGGACATCGAGGGTGACTTCGTCACCGCCGACCTGGCCAAGATGCCGCACCTCCTGGTGGCCGGCTCCACCGGTTCGGGCAAGTCGAGCTTCGTCAACTCGATGCTCGTGTCCCTGCTCACGCGGGCCACCCCGGACGAGGTCCGCCTCATCCTCGTCGACCCCAAGATGGTGGAGCTCACGCCGTACGAGGGCATCCCGCACCTCATCACGCCGATCATCACCCAACCCAAGAAGGCGGCCGCGGCGCTCGCGTGGCTCGTCGAGGAGATGGAGCAGCGCTACCAGGACATGAAGTCCACCCGCGTTCGCCACATCACCGACTTCAACGAGCGCGTGAAGTCGGGAGCCATCACGACGCCGCCCGGCAGCGAGCGCGTCTACCGGCCCTACCCGTACATCGTGGCGGTGGTCGACGAGCTGGCCGACCTCATGATGACCGCGCCCCGCGACATCGAGGACGCGATCGTCCGCATCACCCAGAAGGCCCGCGCCGCCGGCATCCACCTGGTCCTGGCCACGCAGCGGCCGTCCGTCGACGTGGTCACCGGCCTCATCAAGACCAACGTGCCGTCCCGTCTGGCGTTCGCCACGTCCTCGCTCACCGATTCCCGGGTCATCCTCGACCAGGCCGGGGCGGAGAAGCTCATCGGTATGGGCGACGGCCTCTTCATCCCGATGGGTGCCTCGCGTCCCATCCGTATGCAGGGTGCGTTCATCACCGACGAGGAGATCCACGAGGTCGTCGACTACGCCAAGAACCAGGCCGAGCCCGAGTACGACGAGTCCATCACCGCCGCCAAGGAGGACGGCAAGAAGGACATCGACGCCGACATCGGCGACGACCTCGACGACCTGCTCGCCGCCGTGGAGCTCGTGGTGTCCAGCCAGTTCGGCTCCACCTCGATGCTGCAGCGCAAGCTCCGGGTCGGCTTCGCCAAGGCCGGCCGACTCATGGACCTGATGGAGTCGCGCGACATCGTCGGACCCTCCGAGGGGTCCAAGGCCCGCGACGTGCTGGTCAAGCCCGAGGAACTCGCCTCGGTGCTCTGGATGATCAAGGGCGGGGCCCCGCCGGAGGAGGATCCGGACGACGAGCCGGCCGACCTCCGCGACCCGGCCGAGACCCCGGTGGGGTAGCGGCCGGGCGGGGTGCGCGTCAGGCGAGGGCGCCGAAGACCGGCGTCCACTCCCGGACCGTGATCTCCGAGACCATTCCGCGCAGGCAGTGGGGGTCGTCTCCCACGAGCGATCGTGCGGCCTCGTCGTCGTCGGCCTCCACCACCAGCAACGCCCCGGATCCGTCGACGAACGGTCCCACGGACCGGACGGACCCGTCGTCGACGCGGGCGGACAGCCACTCGCGGTGGGCGGGCTTGTTGGCCTCCCGCTCCTCGGTCTGGGCGTCGGAGTAGCGGTAGGTGACGACGAAGAGCGGCATCGTGGATCTCCTGGGATCGGGATCGGGGTCGGGGGTGCGTCGCGACCAAGGGTATTCCCGCCGTCCTCGCTAAGGTGAGGGGGTGACTGCTTCCACGCGCGAGAACGGGCGCCGGACCGACGAGGTCCCCGTCCTCAACATCGCCAACGTGCTCACGGTGGTGAGGATCCTCCTGGTCCCCGTCTTCGTGGTCCTGTTCTTCGTCGCCGACGCCCAGGATCCCTGGTGGCGGGTGGGGGCGTTCGTCGTCTTCGCCGTGGCGATGTTCACCGACTACGTCGACGGTTACCTGGCCCGCAAGCTCGGGCTGGTCACCGACTTCGGCAAGATCGCGGACCCGATCGCCGACAAGGCGCTCATCGCCGCCGCGCTCATCTCGCTCTCACTGGTGGACGAGCTGTTCTGGTGGGTGACCGTGGTGATCCTGGTCCGCGAGGTGGGCATCACGCTGTGGCGCCTGTTCGGGGTGGACTACGTCGTGGCCGCGAGCAGGGGCGGCAAGCTCAAGACCGTCACACAGACGGTCGGCATGGGAATGCTCATCCTGCCGCTGCCGCACTGGGTGTGGCCGGTGGAGTGGATCGTCGTCGGTGCGGCCGTGGTGCTCACCGTCTTCACCGGCATCGATTACCTGGTCAAGGCCCGCCGGGCCGCACGCACCGCGGACTGACCCCCGTGGATCCCTCCGGTGCGGTGTCCCCGCCGGCGTCCGCCGCCGTCACCGCACTGCGGGACCGCGGATGGACCCTGGCCACGGCCGAGTCCCTCACGGCCGGGCTGCTCGCGGCCACCGTGGCCGAGGTGCCGGGCGCCAGTACGGTGCTCCGCGGCGGGTTGATCGTCTACGCCACGGATCTCAAGCACGAGCTCGCCGGGGTGCCGACCGAGGTCCTGGAGCGGCACGGGGCGGTGTCCCCGGAGACCGCCCGCGCACTCGCGCGCGGTGCGGCGTTGCGCTGCGGCGCCGACGTCGGCGTGGGCCTGACGGGGGTGGCGGGGCCCGAGCCCCAGGAGGGCAGGCCGGTGGGGACGGTCCACGTCGGGCTGACGGTTCCCGGCATGGAGCCCTGGTCCGTGCCGCTCGCGTTGACCGGTGACCGGAGCCGTATCCGTACGGCGGCGTGCGCGGCGGCGCTGGAACTGGTCATCGCCGCGGCGACGGGGGAGGGGACCGGTGACGACGACGACGACGGGAACGAATCCGGGTCGTGATGCGTTGTACCCCGTGATGCCGAACATCCAGATGACCACCCTGCCCAGACCGGACCAGCCCGGCGGTGCCCCTCTGCTACGCGAGACGCTCGGGACGGTCCTGCGCGGGCTGCGCGGGGAATCCGGTCGGACCCTGCGGGACGTGGCCGACGCCGCCCGCGTGAGCCCCGGCTACCTCTCGGAGATCGAGCGCGGCCGCAAGGAGGCCTCGAGCGAACTGCTCGCCTCCATCTCGGGGGCGCTCGACGTCTCCCTGGGTGAGATCCTCATCCGCGCCGCCCTCGAGGTCTCCCCTCCGGGCACGTTCACCGAGCCGGTGCTCGCCGCCTGACCGCACGCCCGTCACGCCCGGTGGTCGCAACCGTGCGTTGTTCGGTACCGTTGAACAGACCCGTCGTCCGAATCGGCAGAAGGACACTACGCAGCGATGGCCAATCCGTTTACCAAGGCATGGCGCTACCTCATGGCGTTGTTCGATTCGAAGATCGACGAGAAGGCCGATCCCAAGGTCCAGATCCAGCAGGCCATCGCCGATGCGCAGCGTCAGCACCAGCAGCTCTCGCAGCAGGCTGCCGCGGTCATCGGCAACCAGCGCCAGTTGGAGATGAAGCTCAACCGGCAGCTCGCGGAGATCGAGAAGCTCCAGGGCTCCACCCGGCAGGCGTTGCAGATGTCGGAGCAGGCGCGCCAGAAGGGCGACGCGGCCAAGGCCACGGAGTACGAGAACGCCGCGGAGGCGTTCGCGGCCCAGTTGGTCACGGCCGAGCAGAGCGTGGAGGACCTCAAGGGCCTGCACGACCAGTCACTCCGGGCCGCGGCCCAGGCCAAGAAGGCCGTCGAGCAGAACGCGATGGTCCTCCAGCAGCGCGTGGCCGAGCGCACCAAGCTGCTCAGTCAGCTGGAGCAGGCCAAGATGCAGGAGCAGGTCAGCGCGTCCCTGCAGTCGATGTCGGAGATGTCCTCGGGTGGCAACACCCCGAACCTCGACCAGGTCCGCGACAAGATCGAGCGACGCTACGCCAACGCCCTGGGCTCGGCCGAACTCGCACAGAACTCGGTGCAGGGTCGCATGCTCGAGGTCGAGCAGGCCTCGACGCAGATGGCCGGCCACAGCCGCCTCGAGCAGATCCGCGCGTCGATGGCGGAGGGCGGCCAGCTCGGTTCCGGTACCGGCGCCACCGGCCAGCTCGGCCAGGGCCAGTCCGAGTCGGCCGCGCCGCCGCAGCAGCAGCAGGCGCAGACCGAACAGCAGTGATCTCACGGCAACGGGCCGTCGGCGACCACGCCGGCGGCCCGTCGTCGTCCGTAGGGGAGGGCGAGACGTGACCCTGACCGAGTTCCGCGCACGCACCGTGGAGGCCTTCGGTGAACTCCGTGCCGACAGTCTGACCAGATCGCACCATCTCGCGGAGTGTGGCGGGAGGACCGCCCTCGAGGCGATCGACGCCGGCCTCCCCGTCAAGCGCGTGTGGTTGGCGTTGTGCGCCGAGTTCGAGGTACCCGAACAGCTGCACTAGCGCTCCGTCCGCGGCGTGTCGGTCGACCTCGAACACCCGTTCGCCTACACTGGGTGTCACGTGCTGACGGTTCGCCCCGTCCACAGGGCGCCCTTCCTCCACAGGAAAACGGTCGCCGGGTTCGCGCCAGACGTTCGTGTCGTACCCGGCCCGTAACGTCCGCAACTGAATCACCACCCAGACCGATCGGCCGGACGCCGGGGGTCGCGCAGGAACGGAGAGCACCATGGCACCCAAGACCACCGCGAAGTCGGGGACCAAGACGGGCGTGGCCCAGAATCGCGAACAGGCGCTGGAACTGGCCCTCGCGCAGATCGACAAGGCCTACGGCAAGGGCTCGGTCATGCGGTTGGGTGACGACAACCGGCCGCCGGTCCAGGTCATCCCGACCGGGGCGCTGTCGCTCGACGTGGCACTGGGCGTGGGGGGCTTCCCCCGGGGACGCGTCGTGGAGATCTACGGCCCGGAGTCCTCGGGTAAGACCACGGTCGCGTTGCACGCCGTGGCCAACGCGCAGGCGGCCGGCGGGATCGCGGCGTTCATCGACGCGGAGCACGCCCTGGATCCGGAGTACGCCCGCAAGCTCGGCGTGGACACGGACAACCTCATCGTCTCCCAGCCGGACACGGGTGAGCAGGCCCTGGAGATCGCGGACATGCTCGTCCGGTCGGGGTCGATCGACATCCTGGTGATCGACTCCGTGGCGGCGCTCGTCCCGCGCGCCGAGATCGAGGGGGAGATGGGCGACAGCCACGTCGGCCTGCAGGCGCGACTCATGAGCCAGGCCCTGCGGAAGATGACGGGCGCGCTGCACAACACCGGCACCACCGCCATCTTCATCAACCAGCTGCGCGAGAAGATCGGCGTCATGTTCGGCTCGCCGGAGACCACCACCGGTGGTAAGGCGCTGAAGTTCTACGCGTCGGTGCGGTTGGACGTGCGCCGTATCGAGACGCTCAAGGACGGTGCCGACGCGGTCGGTAACCGCACCAAGTGCAAGGTCGTCAAGAACAAGGTCGCGCCGCCGTTCAAGATCGCGGAGTTCGACATCCTCTACGGCGAGGGGATCAGCCGCGAGGGGTCGCTCATCGACATGGGCGTGGACAACGGCTTCATCAAGAAGTCGGGGTCCTGGTTCACCTACGGACCGGACCAGTTGGGCCAGGGCAAGGAGAACGCCCGTCGGTACCTCAAGGAGAACCTGTCGGTGCGGGACGAGATCGAGCGCAAGATCCTCGACAAGCTGAATATCGGCGCGGGGGCGGAGATCGCCGAGATCGAGGCGGAGTCCGACGAGGACGCGCCGATCGACGTGGTGCCCGTCGAGTTCTGATGTCGGGCAGGGACACCCGCGGGCCCCACGGCGCCGGGGCGCCCGGGGCGGAGGAACTCCGTACGGCGATCGCCGCGGTGGAAGCCAGGCCCTCCGGGTCCTCGGACCTGCCGCCCCTGGCCCCTGAAGCGCACGAGGCCGCGAACGCCGCGCTCCGGCTCCTGCGCTACCGGCCGCGCAGTGAGCACGAGTTGCGCGAGCGGCTGCTCGACAAGGAGTACGCCGCGGAGGCCGTCGACGAGGCGCTCGGCAGGGTCAGGGCGTGGGGTCTGGTCGACGATGCCGACTTCGCCGAGGAGTGGGTGCGTGGCCGCAGGAGACGCCGCGGCCGTTCGCGCGGCGCCCTCGAGCGTGAGCTGCGGGACAAGGGCGTGGCCGAGGCGCACATCGCCCGGGCGGTCGGCGAGATCGACGAGTCGGATGACCGCCGGCAGGCCGCCGAACTGGTTCGCGGTCGGCTGGATCGCCGGCCGCGCGCCGCACTGTCCGGGCCGGACGTGCAGGGCGAGCGGCGCAGGCTCATCGCGTTCCTGGCCCGGCGGGGTTATCCGACGGGGTTGGCCGTGAAAGTCGTGGACGCCGAATTGGCGGCCCACGCATCGCCCTGAGTACCCTGGCCTGCGTGGATACTCTCGTGACCGACCTGCAGGCGGCGGCGCAGGACGCGCATGCCGAGGGCGACGCCCGCCGGACCTACCAGGTTCGCACCTTCGGATGTCAGATGAACGTCCATGACTCCGAGCGTCTGTCCGGGGTCCTCGACGCCGCGGGGTACGTCCCCTTCGAGGGCGACGCCGATCCGGCCGGAGGTCACCTTCCCGATCTGGTCGTGTTCAACACCTGCGCGGTCCGGGAGAACGCCGACAACCGGCTCTACGGCACCCTCGGTCACCTGCGGCCGTGGAAGGACGCGAACCCCCGCCTGCAGATCGCCGTCGGGGGGTGCCTCGCGCAGAAGGACAAGGATGTCGTCGTGTCCCGCGCACCGTGGGTCGACGTCGTGTTCGGCACCCACAACCTCGGACACCTGCCGACGCTCCTCGACCGCTCCCGCCACAACGAGCGGGCCGAGGTGGAGATCGCCGACTCCCTGCAGCACTTCCCGTCGACCCTGCCCGCCACCCGCGAGTCGTCGTACGCCGGGTGGGTCTCGGTGTCCGTGGGATGCAACAACACCTGCACGTTCTGCATCGTTCCGTCCCTGCGCGGCAAGGAAGTCGATCGTCGGCCCGGCGAGGTCCTGGCCGAGGTGCAGGCGCTCGCCGACGAGGGCGTCCTCGAGGTCACGCTGCTCGGCCAGAACGTCAACGCGTACGGGCGGTCCTTCCACGACCCCGACGAGCCCTCCGACAAGGGCGCCTTCGCCTCACTATTGCGGGCGGCCGGCCGGGTCGAGGGGATCGAACGGATCCGCTTCACCTCGCCGCACCCGGCGGAGTTCACCGACGACGTGATCGAGGCCATGGCCTCCACACCGACCGTCTGCCCCCAGCTGCACATGCCGCTGCAGTCCGGGTCCGACCGCGTCCTGCGCGCCATGCGACGCTCCTACCGGTCCGAGCGCTTCCTCGGGATCATCGAGCGCGTCCGCGCGGCCATGCCGCACGCGGCCATCACCACCGACATCATCGTCGGGTTCCCCGGGGAGACCGAGGAGGACTTCCAGGCCACCCTCGACGTGGTCGAGAAGGCGCGGTTCTCCAGCGCGTTCACCTTCCAGTACTCGCCCCGCCCGGGGACCCCCGCGGCCACCATGGAGGACCAGATCCCCAAGGCCGTGGTCCAGGAACGCTACGAGCGGCTGATCGAGCTCCAGGAGCACATCACGCTCGAGGAGAACGAGAAGCAGGTCGGGCGCGTCGTCGAGCTCCTCGTGACCGCCGACGAGGGTCGCAAGGACGCGGCCACCGCCCGGATGACGGGCCGGGCCCGCGACGGTCGGCTCGTACACTTCGCCCCCATCGGCGACCACGCCGACCGGGTGCGTCCGGGAGATGTGGTGACCACCCGCGTCACCGCCGCGGCCCCGCACCACCTGCTCGCCGATGACGGGGTGCTCAGCCACCGAGCAACCCGGGCCGGCGATCGTCACGAGGCGGGCCACAAGCCCGAGACCCCGCCCATCGGGGTCGGGCTCGGACTTCCCACGCTCCGGCGCGACACCGTCAGCGCCCCAGTCACCACCGAGAAGGGATGCCCCACGTGAGCACCGACGAGCGCCCCGATCCGATCGCGGGGATCATGGAAGTCACCCGGAACGCGGAATCGGAGATGCGGGACCGTGACCGCGTCCTCGGGCGCACCCTCGTGATCGGGCGGGCCTACCTGGCGTCCGCCGTCCTCATCGTGCTGTTGGCCGTGGCCCTGGCCTTGCCGCACAGCGAGGGGGTGCGGGGCCTCGACGTCCTGTTCTTCACCGACGTGGCGCGTGAGCAGTACACGACCCTGCCGTCCCATCTGTTCGTCCTGCTGTACTCCGTGGGCACCATCGCGTTCGGGGCAGCGATGATCATGACGCAGAAGTGGTGGGCCGCCGGGATCGCCTGGAGCGCGACGTGCGTGTCCGCCGTGTACGGCGTGCTGGCGATCTGGCTCCGCCAGTCCGGTCGCGGCCCCAATCCCGACGTGCAGGACTTCGGCGGGCCCGGCATCGGCCTCTACGTCAGTGAGATCATCGTGTTCGCTCTGGTGATCACGCTGGCGAGTGTGCTGTGGGCGCGGACCCCGGAGCAGATCACGCTCGAGGAGAACGCCCGTCACGGAGACGGGCGCTGAACCGACCTCCCGGACGTCGCGCCGTCTGATGACCGGCGCGAGAAGAGCCCGGCCCCGTCGTGACGGGCCGGGCTCTTCTCGTCTGCGGGTTCTCGTCGCCCGTCGGCGGGTGGCCGCAGGTGGGGCGCGTCGGCGGGTGTCCGCCGGTGGGGCGCGTCAGCGGGTGTCGACCGCCTTCTCGGCTGCCTCCGCCCACTCCTTCCACTGCGCGGCCTGGGCCCGTGCGCTCTCGGCGTCCTTGTTCTTGCCCGCAGCCTCCGCCTTCGCGGCCTGCTCCTCGAAGTCATGGACCCGGTCCCAGAACTGGCCGGCGCGGGCCTTGGCCTCCGGGTCGGTACGACGCCACTCCGTGTCCGCCGCATCGGCGACACGCTTCTCCAGGGCCCGGATACGCCCCTCCAACTGACCCATCCGCTCGCGCGGGACCTTGCCGATCTCCTCCCACCGCGACTGCAGCTGCCGGAGAGCGGACCGGGCGGCGCCCAGGTCGGCCGTAGGATCGATCCGGCCCTCGTACTCGGAGAGCAGGGCCTCCTTGGCCTGGGCGTTGGTCTCGAACTCGGCGTCCCGTTCCGCAGCCGCGGCATGGCGGGCGTCGAAGAACGTGTCCTGGGCGGCCTTGAACCGCTTCCACAGGGCCTCATCGGCCTCCCGCGGGGCCCGGCCGGCGGCCTTCCACTCGTCCATGAGACGACGGAACGCCGTGGCCGTGTCGTTCCAGTCGGTGGACCCGGACAGGGCCTCCGCCCTCTCCACCAGGTCCTCCTTGACCTTCTTGACGGAGGCGCGGTTGCGGTCAAGTTCGGCGAAGTGCGAGCCCCGGCGACGGTTGAACGCCTCCCGGGCCTTGGAGAACCTCTTCCACAGGGCGTCGTCCGTCTTGCGGTCGATACCCCGGATCGTCTTCCACTCCTCGAGGATCTCGCGCAGACGGTCCCCGGCGGACTTCCACTGAGTCGACGACGCCCCGATCTCCTCGGCCTCGTCCGCCAACGCCTCCTTCCGCGCGATCGCGGCCGCCCGCTGCTCGTCCTTGCGCTGCTTCGACACGGCCTCGACCTCGCCGGAACGCTCGATCACCGCAGCCACACGCGCGGCGAGAGAATCGAGATCGCCCACGGCGACGGCGGTGGGGATCTGTTCCGCCAGGGTCTCCGCCGAGGCGCGGGTCTTCCTGGCGTCCTGCGGATGGGACTCGAGACGGGTCTCGAGCAGAGCGACCTCGGCGGCGAGGTCATCGAAGCGCAGACCGAAGTGCGCGAGGCCCTCCTCGGGAGCACCGGCCTGCCACGACCCGACCTGACGCTCACCGTCGGAGGTCCGGACGAACACCGCGCCCGACTCGTCGACGCGACCCCACTGCGACGGGTCCGAGGCGCGCGTGACCCCCGGGGTACCCGCGGGGGTCGGCCGCGGTACCACCTTGCGTGCCAGCGCGGCGGGGGATGGCGCACCCGGCCTCGGACCGGGGATCGGGGTCGCTCCGCCCGAACTCGATCCGCTCTGGGCGGTGGGTGACTGCTCGGTCATGTCGTCCTCGTTTCCTTCTGCCGCGTGTCACGGCACCATCACCGGGATCGCACCGGTCATCGCCTCGCCGCCCCGTTTCGAGGAGACGGCATCCTCCTAGTGTGTACCAACCTCCGCCCGGGTGTCCGGCGTATCCCCGCGGTATCCCCGGACGGGTCCGTTCCGCGGTGTCGGGGGCGGTCAGTAGGGTTTCCGGGTGTGAGCCCCTCTGTCGTCCTGGTCCCCGGAGCGCCGGTCCTCGTGCCGGAGCTGTCCGGCTCTGCGGTCGCCGAGACCGAGGGCGGTGTGGCCGCGATATGCGAGATGCTCCGCCGGGCCGGGCGCGGCGCGGCACGGGTCGTCGTCCTGGGGACCGACCGCGCGGGCAGAAGCCTGGGGGAGATGCGCTCCTCGCTCTCCAGGTGGGGGGTCGACGTGCCCGTGGGTCCGCCCGGTTCCCCGCCGGCGCCGCAGGGGGCGGTTCCCGACCCGGCGTTGATCGCCTGGTGGCTGCTCGACCTCGCGGGTATCGACCTCCCGAGGAGGTTCTTCGGCGTGACCGGGGGACCGCAGCCCGTCCCCACGCCGGTGTCGGACGACCTCGTCGTCGTCGACGCCGACGGCCCCGCCTCCCTCACTCCGCGTGCTCCCGTACCGGAGGATCCCCGCGGTATCGCCCTCGACGGGCGGCTCGCCCGGTGGTTGCGCGCCTCCGGCGAGCTCCCGGACCCCGGCGAGCCGGTGGCCGACGAGATCGGCTGGTGGAGCCGGCCCGCGTGGCGCGTCCTGGCGGAGCTCGTCGCGGACCGCACGGCTGTCGAGGCCCTGTCCTGGGCGCCGTTCGGGGTGGGGTATCACAGCGCGTGGTGGCCACCGGTGGCGGCCGCGCACGCCGCGGTGGGTGACGACGCGCCGGCCGCCACTCCCGGCGAACCCGGGGCACCGTCATGACCGGGCGTGTTCCCGTCGCCGTGGTGGGGCCGACCGGGACGGGGAAGTCCGAGCTGGCGCTCGGCCTCGCCGAGCGACTCGGCGGGGAGATCGTCAACTGCGACGCCATGCAGCAGTACCGCGGGATGGACATCGGGACCGCCAAGCTCGCGCCGGCTCAGCGGCGCGGGATCCCGCACCATCGGCTCGACGTGCTGGAGGTCACCGAGACCGCCAGTGTCGCGGACTTCCGTACCGAGGCGGAACGCGAGATCAGCGAGATCCGCGATCGCGGCCACGTGCCGATCCTGTGCGGGGGGTCGATGATGTACATCCAGGCGCTCGTGGACGGGTGGTCGATACCGGACACGGACCCGGAGGTCCGGGCCCATTACGAACGTCGCCTCGAACAGATCGGGGTGCAGGCCCTGCACGCCGAACTCGCCGTGGTGGACCCCGAGGCCGCGCAGACCATCCTCCCCAGCGACCCCAGGCGCACCGTGCGCGCGTTGGAGGTCGTGGAACTCACCGGCAAGCCCTTCTCCGCCTCCCGACCGACGATCGGGGAGCCGCGCTGGGGCACGCGCATGCTGGGCCTGCGCTGCGGTCTGCCGGAACTGGACGAGAGGCTGACGACGCGTACGGCCGCGATGTTCGCCGACGGGCTCGTCCCGGAGGTCCGCCGGCTCGTGGGAGTCGGACTGCTCCGGGGCGTCACCGCACGGCGCGCGATCGGGTACGCCCAGGTGCTCGACGAGATGGACGGGCAGCAGCGGATCGACGACGCCGGGGCGGCCCGCGCCGAGGAACGGACGGTGATCGGGACCCGCCGCTACGTCCGTCGCCAGCGGTCGTGGTTCGGCCGGGATCACCGGATCCGGTGGATCGACACCGACACCCACGGACGCGACGCCGACGCACCCCGCCCGCTCGAGGCTGCGCTGGGGATCCTCGGGGAGGGCCGGCGGTGAGCAGCCCCGGACCCGGGCGGCCGCGGGTCCAGTCCGTCGACCGGGCCTTCGACCTACTCGACGCGCTGAGCATCCGCGGGGGTCGGGCGAGCCTCGGGGACCTCGTCGCCGACACGGGTCTGGCCGCCGCCACCGTCCACCGGTTGTGCGGCACGCTCGCGGAGAGCGGTCACCTCCGGCGCGACGCGGGCCGCGACTATCTGCTGGGACCGCGTCTCCAGCGGATCGGCGACGTCGCCGGACGCGCCACCGCGTCCTGGGCCGTGCCGGTGCTCACCGCCGTGGTCGAGGGCACCGGGGAGACCGCCAACCTCGCCGTCCGGGAGGGCGACGGGGTGGTCTACCTCGCCCAGGTGCCGTCCCCACACTCGATGCGGATGTTCACCGAGGTGGGACGACGGGTGGACGTGCACTGCACCGCGGTGGGCAAGGCCCTGGTCGCGGGCGACGACGACGACGAGGTCCGCAGGATGCTCGCCAGGGCGGGCATGCGCCGCTTCACCGACTCGACCATCGTCGAGCCCGACAGGTTGATCGAGGAGCTGCGTGTGGTGCGACAGGCGGGGTTCGCCACCGATGAGTCCGAGCAGGAGGAGGGCGTCCGCTGCGTCGCCATCGCGGTGGGTACCGGGGACGCCGCCTTCGCGGTGTCGGCATCCGGGCCCGAGGCCAGGTTCACGCGCGATCGCCGCGACGCCGCCGTCGCGATCCTTCGTGCGGCCGTGGCCGGGCTCGTCCCCTGATCTCGCGTCCGGCGAGCACGCCCGCCCGCCGGACGCCATCGGGCCGGGCGCAGGACGCCCGCGGCCGTTAGAGCGGCGAATCCGCCACCCACCGCCCGGATCCGGCCCCACCGGCGTGGGATCGGAGGTCGGGCGGAGGTGGCGGATTCTGCGGGTCGGCGGGTGGGCCGGCGCCGGTCTAGCCCGCGTTGGCGGCCTTGAATTCGCGACGACGGCGATGCAGGATCGGCTCGGTGTAGCCCGACGGCTGCTTGGTGCCCTCGAGGATCAGTTCCCGGGCCGCCTGCCAGGCGATGGACTTCTCGAAGTCCGGTGCCATGTTCCGGTAGGCGTCGTCGCCGGCGTTCTGCTTGTCGACGATCTCGGCCATCCGGCGCAGCGAGTCCTCGACGTCGTCGGCGGTGATGATGTCGTGGCGGATCCAGTTGGCCAGCATCTGCGAGGAGATCCGCAGGGTGGCGCGGTCCTCCATGAGGTTGACGTCGTGGATGTCCGGCACCTTGGAGACGCCGATGCCCTGCTCGACCCACCGCACGACGTAGCCGAGGATGGTCTGGCAGGAGTTGTCGACCTCTTCCTTCTTCTCCTCGTCCGTCCAGTCCGTGGACGGGGCCAGGGGGACGGTGAGGATGTCGTCGACACTCGCGCGGGCACCCCCGGCGAGCAGCTCTTCCTGCCGGGTCATGACGTTGACCCGGTGGTAGTGGGTGGCGTGCAGCGTGGCGCCGGTCGGGGAGGGCACCCACGCGGTGTTGGCGCCGGCCTCGGGCTGGCCGATCTTCTCGGCGAGCATCTCGGCCATGAGGTCGGTCTTGGCCCACATGCCCTTGCCGATCTGGGCGCGGCCACGCAGGCCGCACGCCAGACCCGTGTCGACGTTGAAGTCCTCGTAGGCGTTCATCCACCGGGCGCCCTTCATCTCGCCCTTGCGGATCATCGGCCCGGCCTCCATGGAGGTGTGGATCTCGTCGCCGGTCCGGTCGAGGAAGCCGGTGTTGATGAACACGACTCGTTCGGTGGCCTCGGCGATGCAGGCGGCGAGGTTGACCGAGGTGCGACGCTCCTCGTCCATGATGCCCACCTTGAGGGTGTTCTCGGGCAGCCCGAGGAGCTTCTCGACACGACCGAACAGCTCGGTGGTGAACGCGACCTCCTCCGGCCCGTGCTGCTTGGGCTTCACGATGTAGATCGACCCGTGTCGGCTGTTCCGGCGCTCGTTGCCCTCGGCGATCCCGTGCATGCCGGCGAGCGAGGTGACCAGTGCGTCGAGGATGCCCTCGGGCATCTCGTTGCCGTCGGCGTCGAGCACGGCCGGGTTGGTCATCAGGTGGCCGACGTTACGCACGAACAGCATCGAGCGGCCGTGGAGACGGACTTCACCCGAACCGTCGGGCGCGGTGAAGACCCGGTCGTCGTTGAGGACACGGGTGAAGGTCTTGTCGCCCTTGGTGATCTCCTCGGACAGGTCTCCCTTCATGAGCCCCAGCCAGTTGCTGTAGCCCTGGGTCTTGTCCTCGGCGTCGACGGCGGCGACCGAGTCCTCGAAATCCATGATGGTGGAGACGGCGGACTCCAGGACGACGTCCTTGACGCCGGCGCCGTCGGTCGAGCCGATGGGGGAGTCCGGGTCGATCTGGATCTCGATGTGCAGACCGTTGTTGCACAGCAGGACCGAGGACGGGCTCGAGGGCTCGCCGAGGTAGCCCACGAACTTCTCCGGGGCCGCCAATCGGGTGCTCGACCCGTCGGACACGGTCACCTGCAGGCCTCCGTCGACCACGGCGTAGGCCGTGGAGCCCACGTGGCTGCCCGACGCCAGCGGTGCGGCGTCGTCGAGGAACTCACGGGCCCAGTCGATGACCTTGTCGCCGCGGACCTTGTTGTACCCCGAGCCCTGCTCGGCGCCGTCGGACTCCGGGATCGCATCGGTGCCGTAGAGGGCGTCGTAGAGCGAACCCCAGCGGGCGTTACCCGCGTTGATCGCGAACCGGGCGTTCATGACCGGCACGACGAGCTGCGGGCCGGCGACCGTGGCGATCTCCGCGTCGACGTTCTCGGTCGTGACGGAGACGGACTCGGGCTCGGGAACCAGGTACCCGATCTCCTGCAGGAACGCCTTGTAGACGCCCGGGTCGATCGGCGCCGGGTTCTCGTGATGCCAGGCGTCGATCTGGGACTGCAACCGGTCGCGGGTGTCGAGCAGTTCGCGATTGCGGGGGGCCAGCTCGGTGAAGATCTCGGAGGCGCCCGCCCAGAACGCGTCGGGATCGACCCCGGTGCCCGGGATCGCCTGGGAGTTGACGAAGTCGTACAGGACCTCGTCGACCTGGATTCCGCCGACAGTGATGCGTTCGGACATCGATGCTCTCCTGGAGGTAGGGGACCGTTCTCCAAGTCGACTCTAGTGGGCGTACCGTCCGGCATCATCCGACATTTCCACAGTGCGGAACGGTCCCCGCCGGCGAGTACGATTTCGCCATGACTTCGACGCGCCAGGCCTCGCAGCCCGACGGTATCGCCTTCCTCAAGGGCCACGGCACCCTCAACGACTTCGTGATCCTCCCGGACGATCAGGCCGACCTGGACCTCGACGTGTACCTCGTACGAGCACTGTGCGATCGGCGTGGCGGAATCGGCGCCGACGGAGTCCTGCGGATCGCGACCGCCGGAGCCCTCGTCGACCGCGGCGTGCTCGCGACCCTGCCGCCCGGCGTGGACGGTGCGGACTGGTTCATGGACTACCGCAACGCCGATGGTTCCATCGCGGAGATGTGCGGCAACGGGGTCCGGGTCTTCGTCCACGCCCTCGTCGCGACCGGGAGAGCGGAGGCCGGCTCGATCCCGGTGGGCACGCGGTCAGGGGCCCGCCCCGCCGAGGTCCTCTCACACTCGGGTGTTGACGCGGTGGTGCGGGTGGACATGGGGGAGCCGCGTCTGCTGGGTCTGTCCTCGGCGGAGGTCGGTGGCCGGACCTTCGCGGGACTCGCCGTCGACATGGGCAATCCGCACCTCGCCTGTGTGGTCCCCGATCTGGACGCCGCGGGCCTCGCCGGGCTGCCGGTGCAGGAGGCCCCGGTGTATGACCGGGACTTCTTCCCCGACGGCGTCAACGTCGAGATCGCCACCCCGATGGTGGACGGTCGGGTCTCGATGCGGGTCCACGAGCGGGGATCAGGGGAGACCATGTCCTGCGGAACCGGAATCGTCGCGACCGCGGTCGCCGCGCTGGCCGACTCGGGGGAGGCGACGGGCGACGTCGTCGTGGTGGTCCCCGGCGGCGAGGTGGAGGTCTCACTCACCGAGGCCGGGTCCTCGCTCACTGGGCCGTCCACACTCGTCGCCCGCGGTCATTACCACCGTGGTCGGTAGCACACCGTCTCGCACGGGACACCGGGGGCCCGGTGTGAGAAGATGAACCCGAATGACTACTGATCACACGGCCGCTGACCGGCCGACACGCGACCTCGATCCGTCCATCGGTGATTTTCAGCTCGAGGAGAGATCCTCGATGCGCCGGGTGGCGGGGCTCTCCACCGAACTCCAGGACGTCAACGACGCCGAGTACCGCCAGCTCCGACTCGAACGGGTCGTGCTCGTCGGTGTCTGGACCGAAGGGTCCGCCGCGCAGGCGGACGCCGCGATGGCCGAGCTCGCCCAGCTCGCCGAGACCGCGGGATCGGAGGTGTGCGACGCGCTCATCCAGCGGCGTGACAAGCCCGATGCCGCCACCTACATCGGGTCGGGCAAGGTCAGCGTCCTCAAGGACGTGATCGCCGCGACCGGCGCGGACACCGTCATCTGCGACGGCGAACTCACCCCTGGACAGTTGCTCGCGCTGGAGAAGGCGGTCAACGTGAAGGTCATCGACCGTACCGCGCTGATCCTCGACATCTTCGCGCAGCACGCCACCAGCCGTGAGGGCAAGGCCCAGGTGACCCTCGCCCAGATGGAGTACATGCTCCCCCGTCTGCGTGGGTGGGGCGAGTCGCTGTCGCGCCAGGCGGGCGGTCGTGCCGGGAGCAACGGCGGCGTCGGTCTCCGTGGCCCGGGTGAGACCAAGATCGAGACCGATCGGCGTCGGATCCGCGAGCGGATGGCCCGTCTGCGCCGGGACATCAAGGGGATGAAGCAGGCCCGGGACACCAAACGGCACCGACGGCGTTCCACTCCGGTGCCGTCCATCGCCATCGCCGGCTACACGAACGCCGGGAAGTCGAGCCTGCTTAACAGGATCACCGGAGCCGGCGTCCTGGTTCAGAACGCCCTGTTCGCCACACTCGACCCGACGACGCGCAAGGCCGAGTTGCCTGACGGCAGAGCAGTCGTCTTCACGGACACCGTGGGATTCGTCCGACACCTGCCGACCCAGTTGGTCGAGGCGTTCAGGTCCACACTGGAAGAGGTCGTCGACTCCGAGTTGCTCCTCCACGTCGTGGATGGTTCGGATGCCTTCCCGCTCCGCCAGATCGAGGCGGTGCGCAAGGTGATCAACGAGGTGGTCGAGGAGCAGAACGCGGAGCGGCCTCGGGAACTCCTGGTGATCAACAAGATCGACGCCGCGGATCCCGTGGTCCTCACCGAGTTGCACCACGCGCTGCCCGACGCCGTGTTCGTCTCGGCGGTCACCGGGCAGGGTGTCGACGAACTCCTCGAGCGAATCACGCAGATCGTCGCCTCGGGGGACACCGAGGTGACCCTGTCCGTCCCGTACTCCCGCGGGGACGTGGTGTCGCGGGTCCACGCCGAGGGCGCGGTGGTCGAGGAGGAACACACCCAGGACGGAACCCGGCTGGTGGTCCGCCTGCCCGCGTCCGTGGCCGGCGAACTGGACGAGTTCGCCGCCCGCGGTCCACATGACGGCGCCGCCTGACCCCTTCGGGGACGGGCGGCGCGTCGTTCGAACCGGGACTCAGAGTTTCCGGAACACTGTCACGACCTTGCCGAGGATCGTCGCGTGCTCGCCCGGAATCGGGCTGAACGACGGATTGTGGGGCAGCAACCAGACTCCGCTCGAGTCGTTCCGGAAGGTCTTGACCGTCGCCTCCCCGTCGATCATGGCGGCGACGATCTCCCCGTTGTCCGCGACGTTCTGCCGCCTGACCACCACGTAGTCGCCGTCGCAGATGGCGGCGTCGATCATCGACTCGCCGACGACCTTGAGCATGAACAGATCGCCTGATCCGACGAGGTCCGACGGCAGGGGGAAGATCTCCTCGACGGCTTGCTCCGCGAGGATGGGCCCGCCCGCCGCGATCCGGCCGAGCACGGGGACGTAGACGGGTTCGACCGCGCCGCCCGGACGCTGGGGCTCCGGAGCAGGTGACCGACGGCCCCGTGACTTCTGCCCCGGGACACCGTGGACGTCGACCGCCCGCGGCTTGTGCGGATCCCGCGTCAGGAAGCCCTTCTTCTCCAGCGTGCGGAGTTGATGCGCCACCGACGACGTGGACTGCAAGCCGACCGCGTCCCCGATCTCGCGGATGCTCGGCGGATAGCCACGCTCCTTGACGGTGTCGTGGATGTGGAGCAGAACGCTCTTCTGTCGGTCCGTCAGTGACTCGAAATCGGGCTTCGGCATCTCGTGTGGTCCCTTCGGCGAATGGATGTTCGACGCTGTGATCTGTCTACACCCTAGTGCCACGGGCTGCGGCGCGCCACACACGTGTTCGAAGAAATTCCTCCGTGGATCGTGACTGTGTCGGAGTCGCGTGATACAACTCTAGGGGAGTTCGGATTCGAACAGATGTACTGAGAAACACATACAGGTGTGCGAATCACGATCGCACACCGTATCGAGTAGGGAGCCACCATGACCGTTGTCGAGCTTCAGTCCCACCCACGTCCGGCCGCGCGGTGGACCGAGGTCTGCCCCGACGACCATCGTGGACGGGTCGCGCACCTCGACCGGCCCGGTGACGTGTCGGCGCGGTCCACCCGTGCGCCGCGACGCCCCCTGGCCCGACCGGAGGGCAGCCGGCCCGCCGTCACGTCCTCGCGTGCGGAGAATCTCGTCCGGCCGCGGGTGACCGCCCGTCCGGCCGCCGTCACGTCGGTCGCCCCGGGTCGCCGTGTGCTCGTGCGCCCGGTCTCCACGGACCGCGTGCGGGCGTGCCATGTCGAGGCCCCGGCGTCCACCGGGGTCGTCGACGACGTGCCGGCCTGGGTGCTACTGGCGTGCGGGATCGCATTCGGCGTGATCATGCTTCTCGCAGTGGCCTTCCTCGGTGGACCCGCCTACGCGTGACCGGGCAGCGGGCCTCCTAGAATGGACCGTGGGCGGTTGTATACCGCCCCCGCGTTCCGTCAGGCACGATCCGGGACGCGTGAACTCCGGTCGACGAAGGGCCCCACGGGAATGTACTGCCCGACATGCCACCACGAGGACTCTCGGGTAATCGACTCACGATCCGTCGACGAGGGTCAGGCGATCCGGCGTCGACGGGAGTGCCCCCGGTGTGGACACCGGTTCACGACGCTGGAGACGCCCCTGCTGACGGTTCTCAAGCGGAACGGGGTGACCGAGGCGTTCAGTCGGGACAAGGTCGTCCGGGGTGTCCGCCGCGCGTGCCAGGGACGATCGGTTGACGAGGACGCTCTGCGTCGCCTCGCCCAGCAGGTCGAGGACGCTGTGCGATCCGGCGGTGCGTCCGAGGTTCCCGCCCACGAGATCGGGCTCGCCATCCTGGGCCCTCTGCAGGATCTGGACGAGGTCGCCTACCTGCGGTTCGCGTCCGTGTACAAGCAGTTCAGCTCGGCCGACGACTTCGAAGGCGAGATCATCGCCCTCCGGGAGCGCCGCGCGAGCCGCTGACCGCTCGGCGTCATCGGGATGACCGCGGGGCGAGCGCAGACGCGACCGCCTTGTCGATCCGCTCTGCCGATACCGGCCGTGCGGTACCCAGTGACTGCGCGAACAGCCCCACCCGGTACTCGGCGAGCATCCACCGCAGGTCGCGGCACGCCCGTGCGCCACCCGGCCGCCGTCGCAGCGCGGCGCACGCCTCCTCGACGATCGACTCGGAGCGGTTCAGCTTCGCCGTGAGTTTGCCGTGCCGGGCGGGTGACTTCTCCGCGAGGTCCAACCGGAGGCCGACCGCCCGCACATGTCGCTCCAGATGTGGAAGCACATCCGAGGGATGGCGGGCGAGGAATCCGCGCCCGACGAGGAAGTCCAGCGAGGGACGGACCTCGTCGGCGACGTCTGCCGGCGCCGCCGCCAGACGGCCCGACACGGACTGGGCGGCCATCAGCGCGGGAACCGCCGACGAGATCGCGGACGCCACCGCACCGGGGACCTCCGCCCGCGCAGTGGCCTGGAGTTCGTGGAACTCCGCGACCGTGAGAACCGGTGCGCCCTTTCGCCGGGCGATGATCCGCCCACTCGCGGCGAGCGACGCATCCGAGACCAGGGATTCCATCCCGCCATGCGGGTACTGGGTGAGCGCGAGCCGCTGCTGGACCGGGCGACCGCGCAGAATCGATGCCGTCGAGACCAGGCCGCCCGAGACCAGCGTGAGCACCGCCGACGCCTGGGTGGATCGACGCTCGTCCTCCGTGGCGCACGCCACGAGGTGAATTCCGTCCCCACCGACGCGCAGGGCGGGGTAGACGGTCACCTCGACACCGTCCACCGAGCCGGTGACCGACTGCGGGAGGTCGCCGATGGTGTCGGATGTCCACTCCCGGCAGGGCCCCTTGTCGGGTACCAGACGGGCGTTGAGGGTCGCCCGTACCCTGTCCACCAACCGGGTCCTCAACTGCGCGAGATCCGTTCCGGACGCCACGACCTCGTCGCCGTCGACCACCTCGAAGCGCATCCGGAGGTGGCCCGGTAGCTGGTTCTGATCGAAGTCACGCGGGTCGACCGTGGTACCGATCCGGGCAGACAGCGCTCGCGCGAGAGCCACGGACAAGGGGGCGGACCGGGGCGAGACGTCTCCCGCCAACAGGGACGCGAATTCGGCGGGAGGTGAACACAGTCGGCGCAGATACTTGGGGAGCGTGCGGAGCATCTCCGTGTAGAGCTCCTCCCGCAGCCCCGGCACCAGCCATTCGAACCCGGCGGTGGTGACCGAGGACAGCTGCGGCAGCGGGATGCGCACCGTGATCCCGTCGGTGGTGACGCCCGGATCGAACGCGTACCGCAGTTCGAAACTCCGCTCTCCCTGACGCCAGAGGGGCGGGAAATCGGCGGCATCGGGCACCGCCTCGGAGGTGCGTATGTCCTCGGGGGTGAGACGGAGGGCCTCCTGGTCGCGATGACCACGCTTCTTCCACCAGGACTCCAGATGCCGGCCGGAGGTGATGTCCTCGGGCAGGCGATCGAGATAGAAGGCCACCAATGCCTCGTCGTCGATCACCAGATCCCGACGGCGGCTCCGCGTCTCCAGTTCACGGGCCTGCTCCACGGCCTCGGCGTTCTCGCGGATGACCGGGACCCGGGTGACCAGGCGTCCTTCCACGATCCCGTGGCGGACGAGCATCTCGCGGGCGAGCGGGGCGTCGACCCTGGAGAGCAGGATCCGCCGCGCCTCCACCACGGTCAATCCCAGCAGCAGCACCTTCTCATACGCCATCGCCGCACCCTGGGCGTCCGACCAGTGCGGTTCGGAGTACTGGGTGCGGGTGAGGTGACCCCCGAGTTGTTCGATCCACCCCGGATCGATCCGGGCGACGTCACGCGCCCACAACCGGGACGTCTCGACGAGTTCGGATGCCATCACCCAGCGGGGAGGCTTCCTGGACAGGTCCGACCCGGGGAACACCTGGAACCGGATGCCCCGGGTGCCCCGGAACTCGCGGGTCTCCTCGTCTCGCATACCGACATTGGTGAGCAGACCGGTCAGGACCGCCTTGTGGAGGTCGTCCTCCGCGGCGTGTCCGGACGCGGGATGCCACCCTCGTTCACGGCACATGCTCCGCAGCTGGGAGTTGAGGTCCTGCCACTCTCGGATGCGTAGCCAGTGCAGATACTCGGCCTTGCACATCTTGCGGAAGGCGCTGCCGGACAGCTCACGGCGCTGCTCGGTGATGTACCTCCACAGATTGAGATATCCGAGGAAGTCGGAGGTCTTGTCCGCGAAGCGGCGGTGCAGCAGGTCTGCCTTGTCCCGCTCCTCCGCGGGACGCTCGCGGACGTCCTGCACCGTCAGGGCCGCGACCACCACCAGCACGTCCGACAGCGAACCGTTGCGATGGCCCTCGACCACCATCCGGGCGAGTCGGGGATCGAGGGGGAGTGCCGCCATGTCACGGCCCACCTCGGTCAGGTGAGGGCGCTCGTCGTCGTCGACCCTGACCGCCCCGAGTTCGGAGAGCAGAGTGAGCCCGTCCCGGACGGCCTTGCGGTCCGGGGGTTCCACGAACGGGAAGTCGTCGACGGGGCCGAGGTCCAGATCCGCCATCGACAGGATCACCGAGGCGAGGTTCGTGCGCAGGATCTCCGGGTCGGTGAACTCCGGTCGCGAGTCGAAGTCCTCCTCGGAGTAGAGGCGGATACAGATCCCGTCGGCGACGCGGCCGCAGCGTCCCGCGCGCTGCGCGGCGGAGGCCTGGGACACCGGTTCGATGGGCAGTCGCTGCACCTTCGTCCGGGTGGAGTAGCGGGAGATCCTCGCCAGGCCGGTGTCCACGACGTAACGGATGCCGGGCACGGTCACCGAGGTCTCGGCGATATTGGTCGACAGGACCACCCGCCGGGTGGAATGGGCCCGGAACGCGCGCTGCTGTTCTGCTGCCGTGAGGCGGGCGAACAGCGGGAATATCTCGGTGCCCGGGAACTTCCGGCCCCGCAGCACCTCCTCGGCGTCGCGGATCTCACGCTCACCGGAGAGGAACACGAGTACGTCACCGTCGTCCTCGCGTAGGAGCTCCGCAACGGCGTCGGCGAGCGCGTCGAGGGGATCCAGGTCGACCACGCGATCGGCGTGTACGACCTGAAGGGGCCGGTACCGGACCTCCACGGGATAAGTGCGCCCCGAGACCTCGATGACCGGGGCCGGGCGCCCCTCCGCGCCGGCGAAGTGACGGGCGAAACGGTCCGGGTCGATCGTGGCGGAGGTGATGACGAGTTTGAGGTCCGGGCGACGGGGCAGGATCTGCTTGAGATACCCCAGCAGGAAGTCGATGTTGAGACTGCGTTCGTGGGCCTCGTCGATGATGATCGTGTCGTAGGCCCGCAGCAGCCGGTCACGCCGGATCTCGGCGAGCAGCACACCGTCGGTCATGAGCTTGACCGCGGTCTCGTGGCTGGTGCGGTCGTCGAAGCGGACGGCGGACCCGACCGGGCCACCGATCTCCACCCCGAGCTCGTGCGCGATCCGCTCGGCGACGGAGCGGGCGGCCAACCTCCTCGGCTGGGTGTGGCCGATCATGCCCTTGACCCCGCGCCCGAGTTCCAGGCAGATCTTGGGGATCTGGGTGGTCTTGCCCGACCCCGTCTCGCCGGCGATCACCACCACCTGGTTGTCCCGGATCGCCTCGGCGATCTCGTCCTTGCGGGCGCTGACCGGGAGCTGTTCCGGGTATCGGGGGGTGGGGATCGACTCGGTTCGGCGCCGCACGCGCTCGGCGGCCTCGTCGATCCGCCGTCCGAGGTCATCCAGCTGGTCGACGCGGGCACGACGGACCCTGGACCGGAGACGATGGGCGTCGAGGGTGCCGACATCGTCGAGACGGGCGAGGAGGTCGTTTCGGGCTCGGCGGAGATCGGGGGCGGCTGAGGAGGACGACGGCATGGTGCCGCAAGGATATCGACTCGCATCCCCGGGCTCCGACCGGCGCGGTCCCTAGTCGACGACGCCGTCCCGCCGACTCTGGATCCTCGCGTAGCGCTCGTGCAGCCGCTCCCGCACCTCATCGGGCTCGTAGGACCGCCGACGCCGCTCGGAACGGGCCGCCAGGATCCCCGTGGCGGCCACCCCCGCCGCACCCGCCGCGCCGATCACCTTGAGCCACTGTCGTCCTCTGGGAGCCATACGGCCGAGACTAGGCGGGTACGCACGGGCGGCCTGGCAGGATCGCGGTATGAGCGTCGACACCGTCCCCCTGGCCGCCGCGGCGCACCGCACCCGCACCGGGGACCTCTGGCTCTTCCGCGGCCGGAGCACGGCGGACCGGTTGATCCAGACCCTCACGAACGCGCCCGTCAACCACGTGGGCGTCGCGGTGGTCCTGGACGACATGCCGCCGCTGCTGTGGCACGCCGAGATGGGACGGGCGCTGCCGGACGTGTGGACGGGTCGCCACCAGCGTGGGGTGCAGCTGCATGACCTCGAGTCGGCTGTCCGGCAGTGGGCCGGGCCGTACGGCCAACGAGCGTGGTTCCGCCAGATCTCCCCGGAGGTGGGCGGGGAACACGAGGACGCGCTACTGGAGTCGATCGCCCGGTTGAACGGGGTGTCCTTCCCCTCCGCGGGACGTCTCACCGCGAGGTGGGCACGAGGACGGTGGGCGGCACGCGGGAAGCGGCCGGGCGTCACGGGGCGCAGTGACCGACCGGGGTCCGATGCCGGCGCGGCGATGCGTATGGAGGCGGCCTACTGCGCGGAGGTCGTGGGGGTCACCCTGGAGGCGATGGGTGTACTCCTGCCCGCGGGTGAGGCGAGTTGGTACGACCCCGGCCGTTTCTGGAGCGGCGACGACCTGCCCCTCGCACCGGGATGGGACTACGGACGGGAGATCGCGGTGACGGTCACCCGCCCAGGACGACCTCGCTGATATCGGCCTCGACCTCCTCCGGGGCCACCACGAGCAGTTCGTCGCCGGGCTCGAACGGAACGTCGGGTTCGGGGACGATCACCCGCCCGCCGCGCAGGATCGCGACGAGGGCGGCGTCCCGGGGAAACCGCACCCGCGACACCGACCGCCCCGCCAGCGGGGTCTGGTCCGGCAGCGTCACGCTCACCAGGTTCGCGCCTCCACGGCGCAGGGTCATCAGACGGACCACGTCGCCGACGGAGACCGCCTCCTCGACGACCGAGACGATCAGCCGGGGCGTCGACACCGCCACGTCGACGCCCCAGCGCTCGTCGTAGAGCCACTCGTTGCGGGGATCGTTGACGCGGGCGACGACCCGGGACACCGCGAATTCGGTCTTGGCCAACAGGCTCACCACCAGATTGGCCTTGTCATCACCCGTGGCGGCCACCACCACGTCCGCCGCCTGCACGTCCAACCGTTCGAGGACACTGAGCTCGCAGGCGTCGCCGACCTGTTGATCCGCCCCGTCGACCGGGTCGGCCGAGAACACGGTGGAGCGCTTGTCTATCAGCGTGACGTCATGGCCGCCGGTCACGAGTTCGCGTGCGATCGACCGTCCGACGACACCGGCTCCGGCCACCACCACCCGCATGGTCGCGGAGTACACGGTCCTGGCCGGGGCTCCGGCGAGCAATCCCGAGCCGTCGGCGTAGTCGGGGACGGAATTCTCAGACATCGGAGGGTCCTTCCTGCACCAGGTCGTCCAGTTCCGACACCGTCTGCGAGGGCACGACGATATGGAGGACATCGTCGGCCTGGACGAGCGTGTGAGCGTCCGGGAGGCGGCTCTCGCCGAAGCGGGTGACGGCCGCAGCACGTCCTCCGACCGCGGCCGCGAGCCGGTCGACCGGGACCCCGACCCACGCCGCCGGTGCGTCGAGGGCGACGAGGGACACGGAGTCCGTCTGGTCCCGCCACTCGACGGGACTCGACCCGGCGGTGATGTAACGGACCAGACGACCGGTGGCCCACGGAACCGTGGCGATGGTCGAGATCCCCAGTCGTTCGTAGACCTCTGCGCGCCCCGCGTCGTAGATGCGCGCTATCACCCGGTCGACGCCGAAGGTCTCCCGGGCGACACGCGCGGCGATGATGTTCGAGTTGTCCCCGGAGGACACTGCGGCGAATGCGTCGGCCCCCTCGAGCCCGGCCTCGGTGAGCACCGTCTTGTCGAAGCCCTGGCCGGTCACCGTGCGCCCCGAGAACTCGGCCGACAATCTGGCGAACGCAGCCGAGTCGCGGTCGATCACCACGACCTGGTGGCCGGCTGCGTCGAGTTCGACGGACAGCGCGGCCCCGACACGACCACAGCCCATGACGACGACCCTCATGACGAGTCCACTCCTCACGGCCCACGCACGTGAGCCAGTGACGGACACGCTACTCACACCCACGGATGCTGCCCGGCGGGGCTCGCGGGCCCTACGATATGTCGGTGTCCAGGATCTCGAAGGTCTCCGTGGGAACCAAGCGTCTCCTCGTGGGGCGTCCCTCGCGCAGCGACACCATCGGTGCCACCAGCCTCCGCAAACGGATCGCGTTGCCGGTGTTCGCGTCCGACGCGCTGTCCTCGGTGGCCTACGCCCCGCAGGAGATCTTCCTCGTGCTCTCCATCGCCGGGGTCTCGGCACTCACGTTCACCCCGTGGGTGGGACTGGCGGTGGCGGCGGTCCTTGTGGTCGTCATCGCCTGTTACCGGCAGAACGTCCGTGCCTACCCGTCGGGAGGAGGCGACTACGAGGTCGCCACCGTCAATCTGGGCCCCCGTGCGGGCCTGGCGGTCGGCGCGGCCCTGCTGTTCGACTACGTCCTCACGGTGGCCGTGTCGATTTCGGCCGCCGCCGCGACCATCGGATCGGCGATCCCGTTCGTCCAGTCCAGGGAGGTCCCGTTCGCCGTCCTGGCGATCATCCTCCTGGCGGCGCTCAACCTGCGTGGACTCCGTGAGACCGGCGCGATGTTCGCCGTCCCCGTCTACGCGTTCCTCGCGTCCATGACGGCACTCATCGCCTGGGGGTTGTTCCAGGTCGAGATCCTGGGTCGCGACCTCCGGGCCGAGTCCGCGGGATTCGAACTGGTCCCCGTGGACGGTGCGGAGGTGGCCGGACTCGCACTCGCGTTCGTCGTCGCCAAGTCGTTCGCGTCCGGATGTGCCGCCCTGACCGGGATCGAAGCCATCCACAACGGTGTCCCGGCCTTCCGGAAGCCGCGGGCCCGCAACGCCGCCGTGACGCTGGCCGTCCTCGGGGTCCTCGCGGTCTCGTTCCTACTCGGGCTCATCGCCCTGGCCGGCCGACTCGGGGTCCGTATCGCCGAGCAGCCCGCAGCACAGTTGATCGGGGCTCCGGAGGGATACCGGCAGAAGACGATGATCGCCCAGTTGGCTCGGCCGGTCTTCGCGGGGTTGCCGATCGCGTTCTACGCCGTCATCATCATCACCGCGCTGATCCTGGCGCTCGCCGCCAACACCGCGTTCAACGGGTTCCCGGTACTGGCCTCGGTCCTCGCGCGCGACAAGTACCTGCCCCGTCAGCTCGCCACCCGCGGGGACAGGCTGGCGTTCTCCAACGGGATCGTCCTCCTCGCGATCGCGGCGGTCGTGTTGGTCGTGGCGTTCGACGCCCAGGTGTCGCTCCTCATCCAGCTCTACATCGTGGGCGTGTTCGTCGCCTTCACGCTCGGCCAGCTCGGCATGGTCCGACACTGGACCCGGCGCCTGGGCCACGAGCGGGTCCCCGCCGTGCGTCGGCGGATCCACAGGTCCCGATCGATCAACGCCGTCGGGTTCCTCCTCACGGCCGGAGTCCTGGTGATCGTGATGGCGACCAAATTCCTCTCCGGCGCCTACATCGCGGTCCTGGCCATGCTCGGTGCCTTCGGGATCATGCGGCTCATCCACCGGCACTACGTCTCGGTCGCCCGCGAGCTCGACGACTCCTCGTGGGAGGTCGTCCTACCCAGCCGGACACACTGCGTGGTGTTGGTGTCCAAGCTGCATCTGCCCACCCTGCGGGCACTGGCCTACGCACGAGCTGCCCGGCCGGACTCCATCGAGGCGTTGACGGTGAACATCGACACCGCAGAGACCCGGGCCCTCGTACGGGAATGGGATCGCCGCGGGATCTCGGTTCCGCTCAAGGTGGTCGAGTCCCCGTACCGTGAGATCAACCGTCCCGTGGTGGACTACGTGAAGCGCGTGCGCGATCAGGCACCACGGGACGTGGTGACCGTGTACATCCCCGAGTACGTGGTGGGCCACTGGTGGGAGCAGATACTGCACAACCAGAGCGCGCTGCGGCTCAAGACCCGCCTGCTCTACGAGAGAGGTGTCATGGTGACCAGCGTCCCGTGGCAGTTGTCGTCCTCGGACGGCCGCGCTGAGCAGGCCCGCGACGAGCCCATCGTCGGACGCTGGGGTGGACCGGAGGAAAGATGACCCAGGACCGAGCGACCGACTGGACGGGCCGTGTGGTGCGCCTGCGCATGGAGGGGCCGGCGCACGGCGGCGAGTTCGTGGCGCGCCACGAGGGTCGGGTGGTGTTCTGCCGCGGTGGGATCACCGGCGAGCTGGTCGACGTCCTCATCGACGACGACCCCGGCCGCGCGTTCTGTCGAGGGACGGTGCAGGCGGTGGTCGAGGCATCCCCGGACCGGGTGGTCCCGACGTGTCCGGCGGCCGCCGCCGGCGCCGGCTGTTGCGACTGGACCCATATCGCGTCCGATGCCGCCCGCGGCTTCGCCGGCAGGATCCTGGCCGAGCAGGTGTCCCGGATCGGCCGGGTCGAACTCCGGGAGGGTCCGGTCCGGGTCGAGGTCCCCGGCGCGGATCCCGCGACGTCCGGCTGGCGTACCGCCGCCCGTTGGGTCACCGGCCCGGACGGTGTGCCGGGGGTGCGGAGGGCGCGCTCCCGCGAACTGGTGACCGAGCCCTGCGTCCAGCCCGATCCGCGTCTCCGTGATGCGGTCGCCGCCGCCACGTTCGCCCCGGGCCGCGAGGTGCTCGGGGTGCTCGGTGACGACGGGACCGTGCACATCGCACACCGCCCGGCCGTCGGCGACGCCCCGCGCGGCCGGGGCGGCCGGTCCCGCCGGTCCTCTGCGACCCGCGCCCGGGCGCGTCATTCGCGGGCGGTCGGCTGGGAGATCGTCGCCGGGGGACCGACCGTCGTGAGACGGGTGGGCGGCCACGAGTGGCGGTTGCCTCCCGACGCGTTCTGGCAGGCGCACCGCTCCGCCGCGAGCCACTACAGCCACGAGGTACGCACCGCGGTGACGCGCACCCCCGACCTGACCGACATCCCCGAGATCTGGGACCTCTACGGAGGCGCCGGGTTGTTCGCCGCCGGGGTTCGGGACGCGATCCCGGGCGCCCGCGTGACGGTCGTCGAAGCCGCCACGGCGTCGCTGCATGCGGCCACGGACACCCTCGGCGGCGCGCCCGGCGACGGCTCCGGCGGGGGAGTGAGGACCCTGCGTTCCCGGGTCGAGACGTTCCTCGAGGACCGCGACGACCCGCCGGGGGTCCACCCAGATCCGCAGGTCATCATCCTCGATCCCCCGCGCGGCGGAGCGGGGATCCCGGTCATGCGCCGGCTCGCGGCGACAGGTGCGTCCCGGATCGTGCACGTGGGCTGCGATCCGGCGAGTCTGGCGCGGGACATCGGCGTCCTCGTGGCCGCCGGCTGGACGCTCACGGACCTCCACGGGGTGGCGGCCTTCCCGGGCACCCATCACGTCGAGGGGATCGCCGTACTGGACTCGCCGGGACGCTCCTGATCCAGCACCGCAGGTAGGGGCCCACACGTCCGCCCGTGGGCGAGGTCGCGCGGCGCCAGCCCGTAGACTGACCATTCGACCCAGCAGGGTGTCGGTCACGAAAGGGGCAGTCGACAGCAATGAGCGTGCTCGAACAGGTTGACGGCCCCTCCGATCTGCGGCGGCTCGGCCCCGGGGAGTTGGCCGCGCTGTGCGGGGAGATCCGTGAATTCCTCATCCGTAAGGTCGCCGCGACGGGCGGGCACCTCGGCCCGAATCTCGGCGTCGTCGAACTGACCGTGGCGTTGCACCGTGTCTTCGACTCACCCCGCGACCCCGTCATCTTCGACACCGGACACCAGTCCTACGTCCACAAGATCCTCACCGGTCGTCGCGATCAGTTCGACGGGCTCCGCACCCGCGGGGGGTTGTCCGGTTACCCGTGTCGCGCGGAGAGCGAGCACGACGTGGTGGAGTCCTCGCACGCCACGGCCTCCCTGTCGTACGCGGACGGGATGGCCAAGGCGTTCTCGTTGCGCGGGGAGTCCGATCGGACCGTCGTCACCGTGATCGGCGACGGCGCGATGACCGGTGGCATGGCATGGGAGGCCCTCAACAACATCGCCGCCGCCAAGGACCGCCCCATGGTCATCGTCGTCAACGACAACGGCCGCTCGTACTCGCCGACCATCGGAGGGCTCGCCGACCGCCTCGGCGCGCTGCGGCTCCAGCCGGCGTACGAGAAGGCGATGGATCGCACGAAGAACGCGCTCACGGGCCGCAAGGACGTCGTGGGGAAGGCCGTCTACTCGGTGCTCCACGGCATCAAGACGGGAGTCAAGGACGTCGTGTCGCCGCAGGAGTTGTTCGCGGACCTGGGGCTCAAGTACATGGGGCCGGTCGACGGACACAATCTCGCCGCCACGGAGGCGGCCCTGCGCCTCGCGAAGGATTTCGGCGGCCCGGTGGTGGTCCACGTCGTCACCCGTAAGGGGATGGGCTACGTCCACGCCGAGAACAACGAGGCGGACCAGATGCACGCCACCGGGATCATCGATCCCGAGACCGGAAAGCCGCTGGCGACCTCCTCCGCCGTGGACTGGACGTCGGTCTTCTCCGAGGAACTGTGTGCGATCGGTGCCGAACGCGATGACGTCGTGGCCATCACGGCCGCGATGGCCGGGCCGACCGGTCTGGCCGCGTTCGGGGAGCGGTTCCCGGAACGGATGTACGACGTGGGTATCGCCGAGCAGCACGCCGTGGCCTCGGCGGCAGGGCTCGCGCTCGGTGGGCTGCACCCCGTCGTCGCGGTCTATTCGACCTTCCTCAACCGGGCGTTCGACCAGCTGCTCATGGACGTCGCGCTACTCCGACAACCGGTCACCATGGTCCTGGACCGGTCCGGCGTCACCGGCCCGGACGGTGCGAGCCACAACGGGATGTGGGACCTGTCGCTCACCGGCATCATCCCCGGGGTACGCGTGGCCGCTCCCCGGGACGCGACCACCCTCCGGCAGGAACTGCGCGAGGCGGTGGCCTTCGACGACGGTCCGACCGTCGTCCGGTTCCCGAAGGGGTCGGTCGGTGATGCTCTGCCCGCCCTCGCCACGTCCGAGGACGGGGTCGACCGCGTGCACGGATCCGGTGACGCCGAGGTCCTCATCGTCGCGGTGGGGTCGATGGTCGCGCCCGCCATCGCCGCCGCCCGTGCCCTCGGGACAGAGGGTATCTCGGTCGACGTAGTGGACCCCAGATGGGTCTACCCGGTTCCCGCGTCGATCCTGGACGCCGCCCGTGGACGCCGTCTCGTGGTCACGGTCGAGGACAATGGTCTGCACGGTGGCGTCGGGTCGGCGGTGGCGGCATGCCTGGACAACGCCGCGGTGCGGGTCGATCGGATCGCGCTGGGCATCCCGCAGGAGTTCCTCGACCACGGCTCCCGGGGGGAGATCCTGGCCGACGCAGGACTGACCCCCGAGGGGATCTCGGACAGCATCCGGACCCGACTGGGCTGACCCGGGCCGGATCGCCGGACGCGTGCACACGCGGGCCCGTACCCACGCGTGACAGGGGCGGCGCCGGCCGGTGCCGGTGGCCCGGACTCAGGAATCCGCGCGGAAGCTCCGCACCGCCTCGAGCAGGGGGTCGGTGGCCAGTTCGATCTGCCAGGCACGGGCGCTCTCGGTGAGCAGGACGTCGTGGAGCAGTTCCGCGTCGTCCCCGGACCGGGTCGTCGCCGCGCGCCACACCCACAGTCTCAGCGTCGAGGGTTTGAGCAGGAGCCCGGGCTCCAGACCCAGGTCGTCGGCGAGTGCGCCGATCCGTTCGCGGGCGATCTCGAGCAGCTCCGCCGCCTCGGGCTCGTTGCGCTTCCACGACGCGTGCGGCGGATGTTCGGCGGGCGGCCCCTGCCGGGAGGGCAGGTCGGCCCGCCCCAGCCCGTCGGCCCATTCGAGGGCGGCGAGCCATTCCCCGACGAGCCGTCGGCGGTGGGGGCCGTCGAACCCCTCGATCGCCAGCAGTGCGGTTCTGTTCGTCGGCCCCACCCTGGCGGCCTCCACGATCGCCGCGTCACCGAGGAGCCGCTTGGGGGCGATGTCCCGCTCGGCCGCGACCCGGTCCCGGGCCATCCACAACTCCCTGGCGCGCGCCAGTTGCCGGCCGTCGCGCAGGCTCGACAGCCGGGACAGTCGACGCCAGGGGTCCGGCGCGGCAGGTGCCGGGCCGGACTCCACCAGGTACCGACACTCCGCCTCGAACCACTCACGGCGGCCGAGCTCGTCGAGCCGCGGCAGGACCTCGTCCGCCAGTTCGTGGAGGAACAGCACGTCGTAGGCTGCGTAGTCCAACCACGCCGCCGGCAACGGGCGACGGGACCAGTCGGCGGCGGAGTGCGCCTTGGCCAGGCCGATCCCGAGGTGCTCCGAGATCATCGCCCCGAGGTTGACCCGCTCGGTGCCGAGGAAACGTCCGGCCAGCTCGGTGTCGACGAGCGAGGTCGGCGAGACCCCCAGCTCACGCAGCGACGGGAGGTCCTGACTCGCGGCGTGGAGCAGCAGGGGGCGGGTCGACAGGACGTCGGCGAGGGAGCCGATGGTCCGACCCGGGGTCTCCGGGTCCACGAGCAGGGCGGGGCCGGTGGGGGCGCGGAGCTGTAGGAGGAAGGCCCGGTCGGCATACCGGATCCCCGAGGCGCGTTCGACGTCGACCGCGACGGGGCCGGGCGAGGATCGCAGGGCGTCGGCGACCGCCTCGATGGCGGGGAGGGCGTCGACGAACTCGTACTCGGCCGGGGGTGGCTGTGCCCCGGGCGGGGTCTCGCCGCGGCGGCGCCCGCTCACGACCGCCGGTGCAGGGAGGTCACGCCGACGGGGGAGGCCGGCGGCCAGGGCGAGCGTCGTGCAGAAGGCGGACGCGTGGCCGGTCAGGTCGGGCTCGAGGGCGGTCCAGGACGCGCGCAGCTCGAGCTGGTGGGACTGGGGAGGACCGGCGATGTCGCCGTAGCGGACGGAGGCGGTGCTGGTGACGGTGCCACCGAGCGAGGTGTACGGCCCGGCCTGATCGCCGAGGGCCTCGGTGAGCCAGCTCCACGCCACCTGGGGCAGGAGCGGGTCACCTGCCAGCGAGGCCTCCATGTCGGCCTGGATGTAGGCCACGAGTCGGAGGGTGCCGTTCCACGCGTCGTCCCCGGAGGGGTCGTGCAGGAGGATGAGACGGCCGAAGGCGTCGCCGTCGGAGAATTCCGGGACGTCGTCGCCGGAGGGCGGGATGATCTCGACACCAAGTGCGTGACTGTAGGGCGCCAGTCGCTGCGGCGGGCGGATCGGGCCGACCGAGATCTCGGGGCGGACCTCGAGTCGCGACAGCGACTCGACCGCCTCCCGGAAGACCTCGGGCTCGCCGTCATTGACCGATGTACTCACGGGTCGTCACGCTAGCGACCGCCCCGGCGTGCCCCGAGGAGGCGCGCCGTCGCCTGCCCGGGTGGGCTGACCGGCCGCGGTGGCGGCGTCATGGGACGATGGGGGGCGTGTTGAACTCTGATGCGTCCTCGACCTCCCGTTCCACCGACCCCGCCACCGGTGCCGCCGCAGGCCGCCGCGCCGGGACCGGCCCGTACCTCGACGAGGTGACCGGAGTCGGTGGCGCCCACACGCCGGTGTGGTTCATGCGCCAGGCGGGCCGCTCGCTTCCGGAGTACAAGGAGGTCCGCGCCGGGTCCACCATGTTGGAGGCCTGTTTCGACCCGGCGATGACGTGTGAGATCACCCTGCAGCCGGTCCGTCGCCACGGGGTGGACGCCGCGATCTTCTTCTCCGACATCGTCATCCCGTTGGCCGCGGCCGGGGTGGACATCGACATCGTGCCCGGGACCGGGCCCGTGGTGGCGGAGCCGATCCGGGACGAGGCCGGTGTCGCCGCCCTGCCCGAGCTCACCCCGGACCGCCTCGAGAAGATCGAGGAGGCCGTGCGGCTGGTCGTGGCCGAACTCGACCCGCAGGTGGCGCTCATCGGCTTCGCCGGGGCCCCCTTCACCCTGGCGTCCTACCTCATCGAGGGCGGCCCGAGCCGCAACCACGAGCACACCAAGTCACTGATGTACTCGCGGCCCGACGTGTGGAACGCGCTCATGGCCAAGCTGGCGGACCTGACCACGGTGTTCCTGCGCGCGCAGATCGCTGCCGGGGTGGACGCCGTCCAGCTCTTCGATTCGTGGGCGGGCGCGCTCAGCCTGCGGGACTACCGGTCGCTGGTACTCCCGCACTCGACCCGCATCTTCGCCGACGAGATCATCACGACGGTTCCGCGCACGCACTTCGGCGTGGGCACCGGCGAGCTGCTCGGGGCGATGGGCGAGGCCGGCCCGGAGGTCGTCGGCGTGGACTGGCGCATCCCCCTGGACGACGCCGCCGGGCGGGTGCCGGGCAAAGTCCTGCAGGGCAATCTCGACCCCGCGATGCTCTTCGCCGACCGGTCGGCGCTGGACGGCGAGGTCCGCCGCATCCTCGACGAAGGCCAGCGGGCGCGCGACCTCGGCGCACGCGGCCACGTGTTCAACCTCGGCCACGGTGTCCTGCCCACCACCGACCCGGGTGCGGTGACCCACGTGGTGGAGCTCGTCCACGAGCTGACCGGGAAGTGACGGTGGGCCCTCGCGTCGCCGTGGTGGGCGGCGGGCTCAGCGGGCTGACGGCCGCCTATCAGCTCTCGCGCGAGCTGCCGGACGCCCACATCACCGTCCTCGAGGCCTCGGACCGGCCGGGCGGGGCACTCCACACCGTCGACTTCCCGTCCGGTCCGATGGAACTCGGCGCGGAGGCCTTCATCGGCCGCCGACCCGAGGCGAGCGACCTCGTCGCCGAACTCGGCCTGACCGGGTCGCTGCGTCATCCCGGGCCGCTCGGGCCGGCGATCCTCACCGGGGGTCGGATGGTCCCCATGCCCGTCGGCACGCTGATGGGTCTGCCGTCCGACGTCGGGGCGTTGGCGGACGTGCTGAGCCCGCGGGAGCGCGCTGCGGCCGCGCGCGAGGCCGACCTGCCGCTGGACTGGGAGCCCGGCGGTGACGTCTCGCTCGGCTCGTTGGTCTCCGAGCGGTTCGGGCACGCGGTCGTCGCCCGGCTCGTCGACCCCATGCTCGGGGGCGTGTACGCCGCGCCCAGTACCGGGCTCGGGCTGCGACAGGTGATCCCTGGGCTGGCGCAGGCGTTGGACCGCGGCGCTCCCAGCCTCACAGCCGCCGCGCGGGAGCTCGTCGCGCACCGCGTGCCGGGCCCGGTGTTCGCCACCCTCGACGGGGGTTACCGGCTCCTCGTGGACGCCCTCGTCCGGGCCTCCGGTGCCGTGATCCGTACACACGCCACCTGCACCGCTGTCCACCGGGACGGTTCGGGCTACTCGTTGGCGGTCGCCGGCGACCGCGGGTCGTGGTCCGAGGAGGCGGACCTCGTCGTCGTCGCCGTCCCCGTTCCCCACGCCGCCCCGCTCCTGGAGGGTGCCGGGGGTCTCGACGCCGCGACCCGGGGCCTGTCCGGGATCCGGACGGCGTCCTCGGCCGTCGTCGCGTTGGAGGTCGACCGGTCCCTGGACCTCCCGGAGCGGTCGGGGGTCCTGGTGGCGACCGACGAACCGGTGCCGTTTAAGGCGATGACCCTCACCAGTCGCAAGTGGCCGCACCTCGACACCCGGCCCGGGCACCTGGTCAGGGTGTCGTTCGGGAGGATCGGCGACGACGAGGTGCTCGCCGCCGACGACGCCACCCTCACCCGCATGGCCGAATCCGCGCTGGGGGGACTGTGCGGCTCCGCGCCGACGGTCCTGCACTCGCGGGTGCGCCGCTGGTCCGACGCCCTCGCCGAGATCGGTCCCGGACACGACACGCGGATCTCGGGCGTGCGCGCCGAACTGGCCGAGCGGCTGCCCGGCGTGGAGCTCGTCGGCGGCGCGACCGAGGGCGTGGGGGTACCCGCCTGTATCGGCTCGGCGCGGGCCGCGGCCCGGCGACTCGCCTCGGGGTGGCAGGATTGAGCCATGGCACGCCTTGACTACAAGAAACTCAACTCGACCCTGCGCTACCTGATGTTCTCCGTCTTCACGGTGACGCCGGGGCAGCTCGGGGAGGACCGGGACGCGGTCGCCGCGGACCTGGAGGAGTTCCTCGCCCGCTACGACGGCACCGACGTGGTGGTCCGGGGTCTCTACGACATCTCGGGCCTGCGCGCCGAGGCCGACTTCATGATCTGGACCCACTCCGAGCACATCGAGGACCTACAGCGGTTCTACAACGAGTTCCGGCGCACCACCCTCCTGGGCCGGGCCAGCACCGCCTACTGGTCCAACACCGCGCTGCACCGCCCCGCGGAGTTCAACAAGAGCCACATTCCGGCGTTCCTCGCCGAGGAGGAGCCGGGGGCGTACGTCTCGGTGTACCCGTTCGTGCGCTCCTACGAGTGGTACCTGCTCCCCGACGAGGAGCGGCGCCAGATCCTCGCCCAGCACGGCCGCGCCGCCCGCGAGTACCCGGACGTCCGCGCCAACACCGTGCCGTCCTTCACGCTGGGGGACTACGAGTGGATCCTCGCCTTCGAGGCCCCGCAGCTCGACCGGATCGTCGACCTGATGCGCGAGATGCGGGCGACCGAGGCCCGCCGCCACGTGCGCGAGGAGATCCCGTTCTTCACCGGACCGCGCGTCACCGCCGGGCAGCTGGCGGCATCGATGCCCTGAGGTCCACCGCGCGCCGACAGCTCGACTTGACGCGAGAGAGGGCCGACCGGGAGCAGTCCCGGTCGGCCCTCTCGTCTCTGTGGGCCGGATGCGGCCGGTCGAGTTCAGCTCTCGGCCGGCTCCAGCGTCATGCTCAGGGAGTTGATGCAGTACCGCAGGTCGGTGGGGGTGCCGTAGCCCTCCCCGGCGAACACGTGCCCCAGGTGACCGTGGCAGTTCGCGCAGATCACCTCGGTGCGCGTCATGCCGAGCGAGGAATCCGTGCGCTCGATGACGGCGCCGCCGGCCAGCGGCGTGAAGAACGAGGGCCACCCGCAGTTGGATTCGAACTTGGCGTCGCTGCGGAACAGTTCGGCACCGCATCCGCGGCAGCGGTACACGCCCTCGGTCTTGGTGTCGTTGTACTCACCGGTGAAGGGACGCTCGGTGCCGGCCTGCCGCAGGACCTGGTACTCCTCCGGGCTGAGTCGACGACGCCACTCGGTGTCGTCCAGCGTGAAGTCCGGCTGGGGGGTGTGGGTATCGGTGGGCTCGCTCATGCCCGCAGGCTACGCCGACGCGGCGGCCGGTGCGATCCGCTCGTGTCGGCGGGGGTCGCTTCGGCGCCACAGCAGCACCACGAGCACGGTGGCCAGCAGCAGCAACCATCCCAGGGTCGGGTGCGCGAACTCGAGTAGCCGCCCGTAGTAGGGCCAGCGCGCCGACTCCCAGAAGTCGAGGGTGAAGAACCCGTAGGCCGCGAGCCACGCCGGCCAGTTGCGCACCAGGGACCTGTCCAGCACCACCGTGAGCATGATCGGGATGAGCATCATCGAGTAGTACATCTGGCCGAGGGTGGAGACGAGGAACACGCCGGCGAGCACGACCCCGGAGGTGGTGGCCAACCACAGCACCTCGTGGTTGTGGCGGTAGTCCAACAGCAGCCACACTGCGACCAGGGTGGCCACCACGACCAGGATGCGGGCCACCAGGATGACCGGCTCGGGCACGCCGTAGTACAGGCCCATCCCCGCGATCGAGCTGTTGTAGTAGTCGCGCACCTCACCCATGTACGTGAGCGTGGTGTCGAGGTAACTGCGGGCGTCGACGGTGAGGGCCCACCCCGCGGCCATGGTGACGGCGGGGATCGCGGCCGCGGTGACGAACGGCTGCCACTGCTTGCGGATGAGAGGCAGCACGAGCAGCGGAGCGAGCATCGGTTTGACGGCCAGGGACAGGCCGATGGCCACGCCGGCCCACCAGAGGCGCCGTCGGTGCAGCAGGTAGAGGAACGCCACCTGGCACAGGAAGATCACGCCGTTGACGTTGGTGAATACCAGCGTGTTGGTGACCGCCTCGGTGCAGAACGCCGCCAGCAGGATGGCGGGGACGGCGAACGAGCGGACGTCGAGGTCGAACAGCCGCATGAGCAGCCACAGCGCCGCGATGATCGCGGCGGTGTTGATTCCGATGAACAGCCAGCGCGCCAGCGTGTAGTTGTCGATCAGGCCGAACGGGGCGAGGACGAACGTCCCGCTGGGGGCGTAGAGATAGTGCGGTTGCACCGTCAGCAGGTTCTCGACGTACACCGGCTCATCTGCCAGGAAACGCCTGGTGGCGGCGTAGACGGTGCCGAAGTCGTTCGTGATGGATCCGTTGACGGCCTTGATCAGGACGCGGTGGATGACGGTCATGATCGCCAGCGGCCACAACACGTGGGTGAGGACGCGGGGCACGGTCGACGTGCTTCGGGTGGGCAGCGGCACGACTCGCAGGGTACCGCCTGGCCTCCCGCGTCCCGGTGAGGCACCCCGGCCGGTCAGGACGGGCAGGCCGTGGACTGCTCAGCGGCATCCGGGTCGTCGAGGAAATCGACGACCGCGCCCCGGGCGCATCCGGAGTGCAGGATCACCTGTGCGCCCGGGGCGCCCCAGGTGACGATCCGCACGTCGGTGGCCCCGGCGGCGCTGAGGGCCCCGGCGGTGGGTTCGAGTGCGGCGGCACCGGCCCGGGGGTCGGCGATCCCTCCGACCAGGAGTACCGGCGTCTCGGCGGGAACGGAGACCGGAGACTGCCCGGGCACGGGCCAGGTGGAGCAGGCGGAGAGCTGCGCGGCGATGATCTCCCCGAACGGCGGGGTCTGCTCCCATTCGGCCCGCAGTTCCCCGACACGGTTGACCGGGACGCGGCGCGACAGGTCGGAGCACCCGGCCACGTACGGCAGCGACGTCCCGGCCAGTTCGGCGGCGCGGTCACGGACGCTGCCCGGGGTGTCCTCGGGGGCGGCGGCCGCGAGGTCGCCCAGGATGACGTCGCCTGGGGAGGCGTCGGCAGCGGAGGCGCCGGACAGGTCCGCCAACGCCGACCGGACCACGTCGGACAGCAACGCCGCCGGGACCGCCACGCCGGGTTCGCGGGCGCGGTCGAGCGCGCGGGTCACGGCCTCGACCTTCTCGTCGGCGTCGCCGGGTCCGCACTCGGTCCGGGTGCACGAGGCGGCCCACAGGCGCAGCGCCGCGTCGGAGCCGTCGAGGGCGGCGCGGGCCGCGGCCTCCTGGTCCCCGTCGGCGGGGGCGGGGGAGTCGAGCACGAGCAGGGAGAGGCGACCCGGATGTGCGCCGGCGTAGGCGAGGGCGGTGCGGGCCCCGGTCCCGATCCCCATCACGGCGAGCCCGGGCACGTCCCACTGCTGGCGTAGGCGTTCGAGGTCCTCGGCGGCGCCGGCGGAGCCGAAGTCCAGTTCGCGGCCCTGGAGCTGGTCCGTGCAGGACTGTGAGGTGTCGGCGAGGTCGCCGCGCAGCGCGGGCGAATCGGGGTCGGTGCCCCGATCCGCGAGCCCGTCGAGGGTGCGGCGGGCCGGGAAGGTCAGGCACGTACCGGCCGGGCCGGTCCGTCCGCGGTGGTCCACGACGACCAGCGGTCGGGTGTCAATGAGTTCGGGGCCGGACGAGGCGAGTCGGGAGGCGAGGGTGTCGGCCGGTGTCTCGGGACCGGCGACGACGACGAGGGGCGCCGCGTCGTCGGGTGTCCCCGTCGCGGTGAGCCGCAGGACGGGGGTCTCCCCGAGGCGGGAACACTCCACGGCGGCGCCCTCCGGTATCCCGCCGGTCCGGCCGTCGGCACACGGGACCCAGGTGAGGTCGCTGCGCGGCGCGAGCCAGTCGGGTCGGTCGGCGGTCTCGGCCGCCTCGCCACCGCCGGAGGATCCCCCGGGGCCGTCGCCGGTCGCCAGGCGCGGCCCCGTCGCGGGCAGGGGCGCACACCCGGCGATCGTCACCGCCAGGGCCGCCAGCCCCACGCCGAGTGCCCGTACGTGCCGGTGCCGCGTGACCGCGCGTGTTCCCGCTCGACGGTTCCTCACCCGTCGGCCCCGGTGACGACCCAGCGGGTGTAGAGCCCGCCGCGGGGGCACGTGAAGGCCGCGGCGACGCGCAGCGGAACCCGGGTGGCGTCGGTTCCGACGGCCAGTCGCGAGTCGTCGCCGCCGACGATGATCTCGGGGGCGACCGACAGGACGAGTTCGTCGATCGCGCCCTCGCGCAACAACGTCCCGAGCAGCTGCGGACCGCCCTCGAACGTCACCTCGGAGGCCCCGAAGTGTGTGGCGAGGGAACGGACGGAGGTGCGCAGTGGACCCGGATCGAGCACGTGCACCGTGACACCCCGCTCCCGGGCGGCCTCGAGTCGGTCGCCGGGCACTCCGTGGGCGGCGACCACCTGCAGTCCGTCGCCGGCGTCGGCGCAGTGCTCGATGAGCGCGTCGCCCAGCGCGCGGGTGAACACCAGGACGACGGGCGGGGGACCGGGTCGTCTGTCCGCCCACACGGCGGCGGTCCGGGCGGGGCCGTACCCCTCGGCCAGAACGGTGCCCGAGCCCACCAGGATCAGGTCGGCCCGGGCCCGCATGGCGTCGTAGACCAGCCGGTCCGTCGGGGTCCCCAGCCCGCCGCTGCGGCCGTCCACGGTGGTCGTGCCGTCGACGGAGGAGATCATCACCGCGCGGATGCACGGCACGGGCAGACCCGGTTCGGGGTCCAGCGCCGCCCACAAGGCCTCGAGGGCGGCGGGGTCGTCGTCGATCACGGTAGGCCGTGTCATGTGCACCGGGGACTCCTTCCGTTCTGACGCCGGGTGTCCCCACGATAGGCTCTGCCCATGGTCTCTCGCCTCGTTGACGTCACCCCGGTGGTTCCTGCCGATCAGCTCGTGGCACAGATGGTTCCCCCGTCGATGTTCGACGATGTCAGTTTCGACTCCTACATCCCGGACCCGGCCGAGCCCTCGCAGGCCGCCGCGGTCAAGGCGTGTCGCGAGTTCGCCGAGTCCGTGGTGGCCCGTCGCACTCCCAAGAAGGGGCTGTTCGGCCGGCGACCGAAGGCGGTGCAGGGGACCGGTATCTATCTCGACGGCGGCTTCGGGGTGGGCAAGACCCACCTGCTGACGTCGATTTACCACAATTGCCCCGAGCCCAAGGCGTTCGGGACGTTCGTCGAGCTGACCCACGTCGTGGGTGCTCTCGGCTTCAACCGGGCCGTCGAGGAGCTCTCCGGGCACTCCGTCCTGTGCATCGACGAGTTCGAGCTCGACGATCCGGGCGACACCATGCTGGTGTCTAGACTGCTCGCGGAGCTCACCACCGCCGGTGTCAGCGTCGCGGCCACTTCCAACACGCTGCCGGAGCAGCTGGGGGAGGGACGGTTCGCGGCCAAGGACTTCATGCGGGAGATCCGCACGATGTCGGGGATCTTCGAGTCGATCCGGGTCGACGGCCCGGACTACCGGCACCGTAACCTGCCCCCCGCCCCGGACCCGATGGACGACAGCGGACTCGAGGCCGAGGCCGAGGCGGTGGAGGGTGCCACGCTCGACGACTTCGACGCCCTGTGCGAGCACCTGTCGACCCTTCACCCGTCCAAGTACAACCGCCTCGTCGACGGCGTCACGCGGGTCTGCCTCAGCGGGGTCAAGCCGCTGCCGGATCAGTCGATCGCGCTTCGTCTCGTCGTCCTCGCCGACCGGCTCTATGACGCGGGGATTCCCGTGCGCAACTCCGGCGACAAACTGGACGCGATCTTCACCGACGAGATGATCGCCGGCGGCTACCGCAAGAAGTACCTTCGTGCCACTTCCCGACTCCTGGCGCTGTCCCGGTTCGAGACCGTCGGCGGCTGACCGGCAGGCCCCTCTCAGAGCGCCAGTTCGTACACGACGTCGGTGTTGGCGACCCCTCCGACGTCGAAGGTCCGGTTCCCGCGTGGTTCGAAACCACGCTTGACGTAGAACCTGCGGGCTCGGGCGTTGGCGACGTTGGTGGCCAGCCAGATGCTCCGCGTGCCCGCCGCTCTGCACCGTCGGCACACCTCGTCGAGCATGTCCGACGCGATCCCTCCGCCGTGGTGGTCGGGATCCACATAGAACTTGCTGACCCCGGTCGTGGGTCGGTGAATCACCTGTCCAGCGCAGCCCGGGTCCATCTCGGTCCCGGAGATCAGCAGGATGTACCCGACCATCTCACCGTCGTCGCCCCGGGCCACCAGGACCTCGTGGCCCGGCGTGACGAGGTGAGCTCTGAACGCCTCCGGGCCGAGGTGCTCGGCGATGAAGGCCCTGATCTCGACCGGCCCCAGTTCGGGAGGGCACGCCAGCGGGAACGTCCGGGCCGCCAAGGCCGAGACGGCGTCGATATCGGCCACCGAGGCGTCACTGAGTCGGGCGGTCACCCCACGAGCCTATAAGGCGCCGTTCAGGCGTGCAGGTGCAGGCTCTCGCCCGTCCGTGCCCCTCTGACGACGAGTTTCTCCGCGTCGTCGCCGCCACCGAGGATGAGCGTGACCTCGAATTCATCGGTTCCCGTGCGCTGCAGATCAGCGAGGACACCGGTGGTGTGCCGGAAGTCGACGACGCGGCCGCGCATGGTCGCGATGTCGGCTTGGTCGATCGTCGTCGAATAGTGGAGGTGGGGCATCGCGGACATACCATCATGATCAGTGACCGACGTCACGTCGGGAGTACGTTCCGGTACCGAACGAGCGACAGTCCGCGAAACGACGAACGCCCCGGCCGGAGCCGGGGCGTTGTGTGGTGCGCGATACTGGGATTGAACCAGTGACCTCTTCCGTGTCAGGGAAGCGCTCTCCCGCTGAGCTAATCGCGCGGGCTTCCCGTCCGGACGTATCCGGACGTGGAGGTGGAGACGGGAATCGAACCCGTGTTGACGGCTTTGCAGGCCGCTGCCTCACCACTCGGCCACTCCACCGCAAAGGTATCGAGCCTGGTGAGGACGTCCTGGCTCCTCGATCCCTCCGAGCGGATGACGGGATTCGAACCCGCGACCCTCACCTTGGCAAGGTGATGCGCTACCAGCTGCGCCACATCCGCATCGCTCCCCGGCTCACTGTTGCTCACCGCGTTGCGAGAATGAACATTAGCCGACGGTCTTCGGGGAACACAAATCGGGGGGCGGAAACAAGTCCTGAGCTGTGCGGACCCGGCCACGGCACGGCGCTCGACCGGGCGGCCCCGCCGAGCCACGCTCGACCCCGGGTGCCCCGTACGCCCCACGGGCCGCCGCAGCCGGTGCGGATGGTGGAGGCGGATGGTCGAGGCGGATGGTCGAGGGCCCACGGCACAGCTCGCGACCCGGGCGCGGGCCATCACGCATCGAGACCCTCACGGCCCGCGAAGCGCCCGCCCCCTCAGGGCCCGCCCTCCGGCACCCACACCGCCCGCCGGACCGCGTCCCGGATACCCCGTCAGCGATCCGCCCACCCCTCGGGGGGCCGAATTGGGGCCCGGCCCGGGTCTTGATACAGTGTTCCGGTGCCGAGGCGAGACCGCCCGGAACGCGAGGTCCTATAGCTCAGCGGAAGAGCGCTCCGTTCACACCGGAGAGGTCACTGGTTCGAACCCAGTTAGGACCACCCTTGAAGCGGGCGAGAGCCCACGACGACCCCCGGACTCCATCACGGAGACCGGGGGTCGTCCGCATTTCAGCCGTTCGGGACCGTGCTGGCAGCGCCACGACGCGGCGGCGCATCCACCGCGCCTGCCTCTACATGTGTCAAACGATCGTGCGCCTGAATTGACCGAGTGATCGAGAACTTAACGTTTGTCAAGGGTATGAAACAGCTGAGGGCCTTTGCCGTCACGCATCTGTAGCACAACCTCTGGCTCGGGCCTCGTGGCCCTCGTCGGTTTCGGCGCGGCGGCGCTGGCGATGTGACATGACATAGCGGCGTACAGCGCGACCGGGCGCCCGATCCGCAGACAGCGGGTCGGGCGCTCGGTGGTGTGTACGGGCTCGATGGCGTGTACGGACTCGGCGGGGACTCAGACCTCCGCAGCCACCGCCTGCTCCAGTGCGTCGTCGAACACCTCGACCGGCTGGGCCCCGCTGACGGCGAGTCGGTCGTCGAACACGAAGAACGGCACCCCCCGGACCCCGAGACCGCGGGCCGTCTCGACGTCGCGGTGCACCAGGTCGGCGAACGCGTCCCCCCGGAGCACCCGGTCGACCTCCTCTGCCGGTAACCCGGCCCCGACCCCGATCTCACGCAGCACCACCGGGTCCGAGATCGCCCGTCCCTCGCTGAAGTGGGCGCGTCGCAGGGCCTCGTCCACCGCGTCCGCCCGTCCGTGCTCGGCGGCCAGGGCGGCCAGGCGGTGGGCGTCGAAGGTCGAACAGATGCGCGCGGACCGCCAGTCGAAGTCCAGACCGAGTTCGGTTAACCGGGCGGCCATCTGCTCCTGCCCGGCCTCCGCGTCGGCGAGCGACATCCCGTACTTGCGCGAGAGCATCTGTGCGCTCGTCTCGGTCGGCTCGTCGCCGACGACGCGGGGAGCGGAGGGGTCGAGTTCGTAGGCCCGCCACACCACTTCGACCTCGATCTCGGGGTGTCGCGCACTGAACGTTTCCAGTGCCGCCTCGAGGTGCCGCTTGCCGATCCAGCAGAACGGACAGACGACGTCGGACCAGATGTCGATGCGCATGCCGGGTGCAACGTCGCGCCGCGGTCCGGGATTCCGTCAGGGCCCCGGGTAGCATGGACCGGCCCGGTCCCTGTCGAGGACCGGTGTCAGCCCGGGTGGCCCACTGGCACCCGACGTCCACTGCCCGAGGAGATCTCCCCCCGTGTCCGAGAACCGCATTCCGGAAACCGATGCCGACGCGACGGGTGCGGCCCCTGTGACGACCGTCGTCCCGGCCGGTGAGCCCGCGGGCAAGATCCTCGCCGAGCGGGAGCTGCAGTCGCGCAGCGGCCCGGAGACGATCGTCGTGGTGCGGGATCCGGAGGGGACCCTGCGGGATCTGTCCTGGGCGCCCGCCGAGGACACCGAGGTCGAGCTGGTCCGCGCCGATTCGGAGGACGGGCGGTCGGTGATCCGGCATTCGTGCGCACACGTGCTCGCCCAGGCGGTACAGGACAAGTTCCCCGAGGCCAAGCTGGGGATCGGCCCGCCGATCGAGAACGGCTTCTACTACGACTTCGACGTGGCCGAGCCCTTCACGCCCGAGGACCTCAAGGACCTCGAGAAGCGGATGAAGAAGATCATCAAGGCCGGCCAGCGCTTCTCGCGGCGGGAGTACGCCTCGCTCGACGAGGCGCGCACCGAGCTGGCGGGCGAGCCGTACAAGCTCGAACTGGTCGAGGACAAGGGCCGGGCGGACGCCGGTGACGCCGACGGCGCGGTGGCGCTCGAGGACTCCGAGATCATGGAGGTCGGCGCGGGTGCGCTGACCGCCTACGACAACCTCAACCCCCGCACGGGCGAGGTCATCTGGTCGGATCTGTGCCGCGGCCCGCACACGCCCACCACCAAGTTCATCCCCGCGTTCACACTCACGCGCTCGTCCGCCGCCTACTGGCGGGGCGATCAGAACAACGCCGGTCTCCAGCGGATCTACGGCACGGCCTGGGAGAGCACCGAGGCCATGGACGCCTACCTCGACCGTCTGGCCGAGGCGGAGAAGCGGGATCACCGTCGGCTCGGGACCGAGCTGGACCTGTTCAGCTTCCCCGACGAGATCGGGTCCGGGTTCCCGGTGTTCCACCCCCGCGGCGGGATCATCCGCAACGAGATGGAGCAGCACTCCCTCAGGCGCCACCTGTCCGCCGGGTACTCGCTCGTCAACACCCCGCACGTGACCAAGGGCGACCTGTTCCGCAAGTCCCAGCACCTGAGCTGGTACTCGGAGGGGATGTTCCCCCCCATGGTCCTGGACGCGGAGTACGACGCGGACGGCAAGGAGACCAAGCCGGGGCAGGACTACTACGTCAAGCCGATGAACTGCCCCATGCACAACCTCGTCTTCGACTCCCGCGGCCGCTCGTACCGCGAGCTCCCGCTGCGAATGTTCGAGTTCGGCACCGTGTACCGGTACGAGAAGTCCGGGGTGATCCACGGCCTCACCCGCGCCCGCGGCTTCACCCAGGACGACGCGCACATCTACTGCACCGAGGAGCAGATGGAGGGCGAGATCGCCTCCGTGCTCTCCTTCATCATCTCGCTCCTGCGCGACTACGGCCTCGAGGACTTCTACCTCGAGCTGTCGACCAAGGATCCGGAGAAGTACGTCGGCGGCGACGAGATCTGGGAGCGCGCGACGGACACGCTGCGTCGGGTGGCCACGAACTCCGGCCTCGAGCTGGTCCCGGACCCGGGCGGGGCCGCCTTCTACGGCCCCAAGATCTCCGTCCAGGCACGCGACGCCATCGGGCGTACGTGGCAGATGTCGACGGTCCAGCTGGACTTCAACCTGCCCGAGCTGTTCGACCTGACCTACAACGCCGCGGACGGCACCAAGAAGAGGCCGGTGATGATCCACCGCGCGCTCTTCGGCTCGATCGAGCGGTTCTTCGCGGTCCTGCTCGAGCACTACGCCGGTCTGTTCCCGGCGTGGCTGGCGCCCGTGCAGGTGGTGGGCATCCCCGTGGCGGAGGCGCACGAGAAGCATCTCGAGGACGTGATCGACGAGCTCCGGGGGCGCGGTATCCGCGCCGAGCTCGACGTCTCCGACGAGCGGATGCAGAAGAAGATCCGCAACCACACCACCGGCAAGGTCCCGTTCATGCTCCTGGCCGGTGACCGCGACGTCGAGGCGGGCGCGGTGAGCTTCCGGTTCCCGGACGGGACGCAGCTCAACGGGGTCTCGCGGAACGCCGCGATGGACAAGATCTCGTACTGGGTCAACTCCCGACGCAACGACGTGCCGACCGCGGAGCGCGTGTGACGGCCGGAGATCCGTCCTCGACGGGCGTCTACCGCCAGTTCGGGGTGGGGGAGGACCACCTCCAGTTGCTGTGGGCGCCCTACCGGATGTCATATATCGCCGAGTCCCGTCCCGAGCCGGCCGAGGGGATGACGGGGGAGCCGTTCCTCGACATCCCGAGGATGAGCGACGAGGACGGGCTGGTGGTCGCCCGGGGCGAGCACGTCTACGTCGTGCTCAACCTGTTCCCCTACAACCCGGGTCACTCGATGGTGGTGCCGTACCGCAAGGTGGCGGACCTGGAGGACCTCGACGACGACGAGTCCCGCGAACTCATGTCGTACACGCAGCACCTGATCCGGGTCATCAAGGCGGTCTCGAACCCGGACTCGTTCAACGTGGGGCTCAATCTGGGTGGCGCGGCCGGCGGGTCCCTGTCCGAGCATCTGCACCAACACGTCGTGCCACGCTGGATCGGAGACGCGAACTTCATTACCGTGACCGGCGGAACCAAGGTGCTCCCGCAGCTCCTCCGACAGACGCGGCAGCTGCTCTCGGAGGCGTGGTCCACCACGATGTCACCGGGCGATGTGTCCGGACCAGACCGCACCTCGAAGTAGGCAGGGAGTCGAATGCTCAGCGAGTACGGAAGGTCGGGGGTCGCCAGGGTGGCCCACCCCCTGGCGGCGTTCCTCGTCCGCAGCGGCGTCACCGCCAACGGGATCACCCTCGCCGGCCTCCTGCTGACCTGCGCCGCGGCGATCACCCTGTTCGGACCCGGTCACCTGGTGGCCGGCGCGATCGTCATCGCACTGTGCACCCTGTTCGATCTGGTGGACGGGGCGGTCGCCCGCGCGAGCGGGGGCGGGTCACCGTACGGGGCCCTGGTCGACGCGGTCTCCGACCGGGTCGCGGACGGCGTGATCCTGGCGTCGCTGTTGTGGTGGCTGGTCTATACCGACCCCGACAACCGGTACGCGCTGGTCATGCTCCTGTCCTGCCTGATCCTGTCCCAGGTGGTGTCGTACTCCAAGGCCCGCGCCGACGCGGGCGGACTCCGCACACCGGGCGGGCTCATGGAGCGCGCCGATCGCCTGGTCCTCATCCTGCTCGGCGCCGGCCTCGAGGGGCTGGGGGTGCCGTGGGCACTCGAGGTCGGGCTGACCGCCGTCGCGGCGGGCAGTTTCGTCACGGTGATCCAGCGGGTGTGGGGCGGACGCACCGACTACCTCGAACGCGTGGCGCGTAGCGCCGCCCCCGCGGCGGGAGACCGATGAGCGCGCTCGGTGATCGCCTTTCCGATCTCGGGTACGCCGCCGGATGGGCAGTGGTGCGCGCCCTTCCGGAGCCGGCCGCGCGCGCCCTCTTCCGTGTGGGCGCCGATCTCGCGGCCCGCCGACAGGGTCCGGACTCGCAGCTGCGCAGGAACCTGGCCCGCGTCCTCGGGGTCGCCCCGGCCGAGGTCCCCGACGACCTCATCAGGGAGTCCTTCCGCTCCTATGCCCGCTACTGGCGCGAGGCCTTCCGTCTCCCCTCGATGGACCGCGAGGCCGTGGCCCGCGAGATGGACCGGACGATCGCCGGGGTCGAGAACCTCGACGCGGCGCTCGAGCAGGGGCGCGGGGTGGTCGTCGCGCTGCCGCACTCGGCCAACTGGGACCTGGGCGGCACCTGGCTGGCGCGACGCTACGGCGGGTTCGCCACCGTCGCCGAGAGACTCGAGCCGGAATCGCTGTACCAGCGCTTCCTGGACTTCCGCGAGGGCCTGGGCTTCACCATTTACCCGCACACGGGCGGACCCACCCCGCCGCTGGACGCCCTGCGCGAGTACCTCGCAGGGGGCGGGATCGTCTGCCTACCGGGGGAGCGGGACCTGCGCCGGACCGGGGTGCCCGTGACGTTCTTCGGCGAGCAGACGCGCATGCCCGCGGGTGCGGCCCGGCTCGCGGTGGAGACCGGCGCGCCGCTGCTGGTCGCCCAGTTCTGGTACGCCGACGAGGAGACGATGCGGGTCCGCATCACCCCGCCCATCGACGTCTCAGGTGGTATCGAACCGGCGGTCCAGGCGATGGCCGACCTGTTCGCCGAGGGGATCGCCCGGCACCCCGCGGACTGGCACATGCTCCAGCCACTGTGGCTGGACGACCTGCCGGCCGAGCGGCGTGCGCGGATCGAGCGCTGACCCCGCCGTGCGCATCGGCATGATCTGCCCCTACTCGTTCGACGCCCCGGGCGGGGTGCAGGCCCACGTCGTGGACCTGACCGAGGAGCTGCGACGCCGCGGACACACTGTCCGTGTCCTGGCCCCGGGCAGTCCCGGCAGCGCGCCGGTCTCCGGGATGACCCTGACGGGGCCGGGCGTCCCGATCCCCTACAACGGGTCCGTGGCCCGGCTCAGCTTCGGCCCCTCCACCTGGCGGGCCACCCGACAGTGGCTCCGCGAGCAACCGCTGGACGTCCTGCACATCCACGAGCCCAACGCCCCGGGCGTCGGCATGTTCGCCCTGGCGATGTCCTCTGGGCCCATCACGGCCACGTTCCACACCTCCACCACGGGGTCGATGATCCTCGGCGCCGCCGACGGGGTCCTGGCCCCGCTGCTCGAGAAGATCCGCGGGAGAATCGCGGTGTCGACCCTGGCGCGCCGCTGGCAGATGGAGGCCCTGGGCTCCGACGCCGTCGAGATCCCCAACGGCGTCGACGTGTCCGCGTTCACCGACGTCGACACCTCAGCCGAACCGACCGACACACCGACCGTGGCGTTCCTCGGCCGCTACGACGAACCCCGCAAGGGGATGGGCGTGCTCGCCGCAGCGCTCCCCGCCGTCCTGCGGGACGTCCCGGGCCTGCGGCTGCGGGTCATGGGCGACGGCGACGAGCGGACACTGCGCGCCGCCCTCCCGGCCGGGTTGGACGTGGAGTTCCTCGGCCGGGTCGACGACACCCGCAAGGCCGCGGTGCTGGCCGCGGCGGACGTCTACTGCGCACCCAACACCGGAGGGGAGAGCTTCGGCATCGTCCTCGTGGAGGCCATGGCCGCCGGGACCGCCGTCGTGGCCGCCGACCTCGACGCATTCCGCCGTGTCCTCCGGGACGGCGAGTGCGGGGAACTCGCCACGGTCGGCGACGCCGGTGCCCTCGCCGCAGCCCTCACGAGGGTCCTCACCGACCCCGGGCGCCGCGCCGACCTCCGCACCCGCGGTCTCCAGGCGGTCCGGGAGTACGACTGGCCCGTCGTCGCCGACCGGGTCGTGCGTGTGTACGAGACCATCCGCGGCCCGGGGGAGACGCTGCGTGTCCGCTGAGCTGATCGTCCTCGTCGTCGTCGTCCTCGTCGCCGCGCTCGCGGCGTTGTTCACCGCGTACCTCACCGCCCACCGCCTGGACCGGCTCCACATCCGCACCGACCTCGCCCGCGCCGCCCTGACCGGGGCCCTCGAACGACGCCACACGGTCGCCGCCGCCGTCGCCAGCGACCTCTCGGCGCGGGACCCGGCGGGCGCGGACCGCCTGGTGCGGGCGCTCGCGCACGCCCGCGCCCACCCCCGGGGGCGATCGCCGGGCCGGACCCCGCGCCGCACCCCGACCACCGACGCCGTCGCAACGACGGCAGCGCGCCTGACGACGCCCCCGAGCCCGACGCCGAGGTCGCGCAGAACACCCTCGGCGTCGTCCTGTCCGGGGTCGACACGGACGCCCTGCCCGACGATCTCGCCGCCGAACTGGAGGACGCCTCGGATCGCGTGTCCATGGCCCGGCGCTTCTACAACGACGCCGTCCGCGACACCCGCAGTCTGCGGGAACAGGCCCCGGTCCGCCTCCTGCGACTGGCCGGCCGGGCCCCGATGCCCGGGTACGTCGAACTCGTCGACGCACCGCCACCGCAGGCCTGACCAACCCCGGTGGGGCGGCGGTTGGGGCGCCGGGGTGAGGGAGACCTACACTGGACCCCTGTCACACGTCGTCTGAGCCAGGAAAGGCCTATTTCGTGAGCGACCCGCAGTCCAGCGAGAACACCACCGGAACCGCACGCGTCAAGCGAGGTATGGCGGAGATGCTCAAGGGCGGCGTCATCATGGACGTCGTCACCGCCGAGCAGGCGAAGATCGCCGAGGACGCCGGCGCCGTGGCCGTGATGGCCCTCGAGCGCGTCCCCGCCGACATCCGGGCCCAGGGCGGCGTCGCCCGCATGAGCGACCCCGACCTCATCGACGGCATCATCGAGGCCGTCTCCATCCCCGTGATGGCCAAGGCCCGCATCGGGCACTTCGTCGAGGCGCAGATCCTCCAGGCCCTCGGCGTGGACTACGTCGACGAGTCCGAGGTCCTCACCCCGGCCGACTACGCCAACCACATCGACAAGTTCGGCTTCACCGTGCCGTTCGTCTGTGGCGCCACCAACCTCGGCGAGGCCCTGCGCCGGATCACCGAGGGCGCGGCGATGATCCGCTCCAAGGGCGAGGCCGGTACCGGTGACGTCTCCAACGCCACCACCCACATGCGCCAGATCCGGCAGCAGATCCGCAAGCTCCAGAGCCTGCCGTCCGACGAGCTGTACGTGGCCGCCAAGGAGCTGCAGGCGCCGTACGAGCTGGTCAAGGAGGTCGCCGAGACGGGCAAGCTCCCCGTGGTGCTGTTCACCGCGGGCGGCATCGCCACCCCGGCCGACGCCGCGATGATGATGCAGCTCGGTGCCGAGGGCGTGTTCGTCGGTTCCGGCATCTTCAAGTCCGGCAACCCCTCCGAGCGGGCCAAGGCGATCGTCAAGGCGACGACCTTCCACGACGATCCGGAGATGCTCGCGACCATCTCCCGCGGCCTCGGCGAGGCCATGGTCGGCATCAACGTCGACGACATCCCCGAGCCCCACCGGCTCGCCGAGCGGGGCTGGTGACCCGCCGGTGGCGAAGATCGAGGACATCCTCGAGATCGAGCGGATAGACCGCGACCTCTTCCGGGGACCGGCCATCCGCACGCACCTGCAGCGGACCTTCGGCGGCCAGGTCGCCGGTCAGACCCTCGTCGCCGCGGTCCGGACCGTGGACTCCGACAAGCACGTCCACTCCCTGCACGGGTACTTCATCCGGCCGGGCATCCCCGACGTGCCGACCGTCTTCCAGGTCGACCGCCTCCGGGACGGTCGCAGCTTCGCCACCCGCCGTGTCACCGCCATCCAGGAGGGGGAGCCGATCTTCTCCATGTCGGCCTCCTTCCACCTGGTCGACCAGGAGGGCATCGAGCACCAGGACTCGATGCCCCGGGTCGTGGGGCCCGAGGAGATCGACGTCCCGACGATCGACGACCTCGACGAGGCCCACCGCGTCTTCGTGGAGGAATGGGCCCAGTGGGACATCCGGATCGTCCCCCGGGACCGCCTGGAGACGAGTTCGGTGCTGGCCTCGCAGCAGCGGGTGTGGTTCCGGAGCGTCGACGCGCTGCCGGACGATCCGAACTTCCACGTGTGCACGCTCGCGTACATGTCGGACATGACGCTGTTGGGCTCGGCCAAGGTCCCGCACCCCGACGAGCCCCACCCAGGACGCCTCGCTCGACCACGCCATGTGGTTCATGCGCCCCTTCCGGGCCGATGACTGGTTGCTGTACGACCAGACCTCGCCGTCGGCGTTCGGGGGGCGCGCCCTCACCCAGGGGCGGATCTTCGACCGCTCCGGCAGGCTCGTCGCTGCCGTCACCCAGGAGGGACTGTCCCGGCGCCTGCGCCCGGGTGCGCAGCCGTTCCCGGTGAGCACCACCGACGACCCGTCGAAGAAGTGAGCGCGGACGCCCCGACCGTCGGTGTCCTCGCCCTCCAGGGCGATGTCGCCGAACACGTCCGCCACCTCGAGTCCGTCGGCGCGCGGGCCGTGGCCGTCCGCCGGCGCTCCGAACTCGACGGCGTGGACGGACTCATCCTGCCCGGCGGGGAATCCACCGCGATGAGTCGGCTTCTGGACGTCTACGACATGTACGAACCGGTGGCCGAGAGGATCTCCGGCGGCATGCCGGTCTACGGCTCCTGCGCGGGCATGATCCTGCTGGCGTCGGTCGTCCTGGACACCCGGGCCGACGCCACCTGGTTCTCCGCGATCGACATGACCGTCCGTCGGAACGCCTTCGGACGGCAGGTCGACTCGTTCGAGGCCGACCTCGTCGTCGACGCCCTCGGCGCCGACCCGGTCCGGACCGTGTTCATCCGCGCACCCTGGGTCGAGACGGTGGGCCCCGACGTGGAGGTACTCGCCCGCGTCCGCGCCTCCGACGGCCACGATCACGTGGTCGCGGTGCGGCAGGGCAACGCCCTGGCGACCTCCTTCCACCCCGAGGTGACCGACGATGTGCGCGTTCACCGGTACTTCGTCGACATGGTGCGGCAGTCGACCTCGTAGACTGGCCAGTCAGCGACACATCGCACCGGGCGGCCAACCGAGGTCGGCCCGGACTGACACCCCCGGAGGGCGGAACATCCCATGTCAGGCCATTCCAAGTGGGCCACCACCAAGCACAAGAAGGCCGCGATCGACGCCAAGCGCGGCAAACTCTTCGCCAAGCTCGTCAAGAACATCGAGGTGGCGGCCCGTACGGGCGGCGGTGACCCAGCCGGCAACCCCACGCTCTACGACGCCATCCAGAAGGCCAAGAAGAACTCTGTCCCGGGCGACAACGTCGAGCGCGCGCGCAGACGTGGCGCCGGCGAGGAGGCGGGCGGCGCCGAGTGGGAGACCATCATGTACGAGGGGTACGGCCCGAACGGCGTGGCCCTGCTCATCGAGTGTCTGACCGACAACCGCAACCGCGCCGCAGGCGAGGTGCGCACGGCGATGACCCGCAACGGCGGCAACCTCGCCGACCCCGGTTCGGTGGCCTACCTGTTCACCCGCAAGGGCGAGATCGTTCTGGACAAGGGTGAGCTCGAGGAGGACGACGTCCTCATGGCCGTACTCGAGGCCGGGGCCGAGGAGGTCAACGACCTCGGCGAGCAGTTCGAGGTGGTCTGCGAACCCACCGACCTCGTCCGGGTGCGCACCGCGCTCCAGGAGGCCGGCATCGACTACGACTCGGCCGAGTCCGGGTTCCGCGCCTCGGTCGAGGTGACGGTCGATGCCGACGGCGCCACCAAGGTCTTCAAGCTCATCGACGCGCTCGAGGACTCCGACGACGTCCAGAACGTCTACTCCAACCTCGACGTCCCGGACGACGTGCTGGCGGCGCTCAACGCCTGACGGGCGGGCCACTGGTAGGGTCTCGAACGTAGGTTCTACCACTGGTCGGCGAAAGGTCGCTATGCGCGTGATGGGTGTGGACCCGGGACTGACCCGGTGCGGGCTCGCGCTGATCGAGACCGAGCCGGGTCGGGCCGTCACGGCGTTGGACGTGGACGTGGTGCGGACGACCGCCCAGGAACCACTCGAGAGGCGCCTGCGGGCGGTCCACGCCGTAGCGGACGAGTGGATGGAGATCCACCGCCCGGACGTGGTCGCCATCGAGCGGGTCTTCGCCCAGAACCAGGTCTCCACCGCCATGGGCACCGCCCAGGCCGCCGGCGTCGTGGCACTGGCCGCCGCCTACCGCGACATCCCGGTGGCCTTCCACACGCCTTCCGAGGTCAAGGCCGCCATCACCGGCAGCGGGCGCGCGGACAAGAAGCAGATGACCCTGATGATCACCCGGATCCTCGGCCTGCAGAAGCCCCCCAGCCCGGCGGACGCGGCCGACGCCCTCGCCCTGGCCGTGTGCCACAGCTGGCGGGCACCCATGCAGGGTCGGGTCGCCGCGCTCGACGGCCACGTCGCGCGGTCCCGCGCCGGGTTCGAGTCGAAGGTGGCGGCCGCGCGGAACGCGGCCACGTCGAACGCACACGGTGGTCGCAACGCGGCCGCCGATCAGGAGCGCGCCCGGGCCGCGGCCCGGGGCATGGCGCGGACGAAGGGAGTGCGCTGGTGATCGCCTCGATCCGGGGAACCGTGGCCGAGATCGGCCTGGACCGCTGCGTGGTGGAGACCGGGGGAGTCGGGGTGCTCGTGCACGCGACCCCCGCGGCGCTCGCCGGACTCCGCCGCGGGGCGGAAGGAATGCTCCACACCGAGCTGGTCGTCCGCGAGGACTCGCTCACCCTGTACGGATTCGACTCGGTGGACGCGCGTCAGTTGTTCCTCACCGTCCAGACCGTCTCCGGCGTCGGGCCACGACTGGCACTGGCGATCGTCGCGACCCTCGAGCCGGAGGCCCTCGTCCGGGCTCTCGGAACCGGGGACGTCAAGGCGTTGACCCGGGTCCCGGGCGTCGGTAAGCGAACCGCCGAACGCATGGTGCTGGAACTCAAGGACAAGGTCGGGCCCGTGGCGGACGGCGGTTCCGTGGGGATCCCGGGCGGCGCGACCGTCGGGTCGGCTGCGACCGAGGTCGCAGAGGCACTCGAGGGCCTGGGTTTCTCCTCCGCGGAGGCCGAGAAGACCGCCACCGCGGTGCTCGCCGCCGAACCGGACCTCGACCCGGCGCAGGCCCTGCGGCTGGCCCTCAAATCACTTGGTAGGCGCTGATGGCGGGACCGATCGACGCGGCCGGCGACGGGTATTCCCCCAACATCGACGACGGAACGGACCGGGAGGGCGAGCTGTCCGCGTCCGCGACCCCGTTCGACACCGACGTCGAGGGCGCCCTCCGACCCCGCAGCCTGGGCGAGTTCATCGGCCAGGAGACGGTCCGAGAACAACTGGACCTCGTGCTCACCGCCGCCACCCGCCGTGGGGTCGTGCCCGACCATCTGCTCTTCTCCGGGCCGCCCGGGCTGGGCAAGACGAGTCTCGCGATGATCGTCGCGGCCGAACTCGGTGGATCGCTGCGGATCACCTCCGGTCCCGCCCTCGAACGACCCGGCGACCTCGCCGCGATGCTCTCCAATCTCATTGAGGGCGACGTGCTGTTCATCGACGAGATCCACCGCATCGCGCGCCCGGCCGAGGAGATGCTCTATCTCGCGATGGAGGACTTCCGGATCGACATCATGGTCGGCAAGGGGCCCGGTGCCACCTCGATCCCGCTGGAGATCGCCCCGTTCACCCTGGTCGGTGCCACCACGCGATCCGGAGCGCTGACCGGTCCGCTGCGCGACAGGTTCGGGTTCACCGCGCACATGGACTTCTACACGGACACCGACCTCGCCAGGATCGTCACCCGCGCCGCGGACATCCTCGCCATCCCCGTCGAGCCCGATGCCGCGCTGGAGATCGCCGGCCGGTCGCGGGGCACACCCCGTATCGCCAACCGGCTCCTGCGGCGGGTCCGTGACTTCGCCGAGGTCCGGGCCGACGGTCGCATCACCGTGCCCGTCGCCAGGGCCGCCCTCGAGGTGTACGAAGTGGACGAACTGGGGCTCGATCGTCTCGACCGCGCGGTCCTGAGGGCGCTCCTCGTCCAACACGAGGGCGGGCCCGTCGGACTGAGCACTCTGGCGGTGGCCGTGGGGGAGGAGTCCACCACCCTCGAGGAGGTCTGCGAGCCCTTCCTCGTCCGCGCCGGTCTGCTCGCACGCACCCCGCGCGGGCGGATCGCCACCGCCGCGGCGTGGGACCACCTGGGGCTCACCCGCTCCGACAACGCGGCCGGGCAGCCAATGCTGCCGGTCGAGGTCGACCGGGGCCCCGGCGCGCGCGGCTGAGCCCCGGACTGGCATCCTCGGACGAGACCGTCCGTAGCCCGGACCCGCCAGCGACCCGGAACCGGCGGGTCCATGTCAGGAGGACCCGAATGGGACTGGAACTGCTGCTGCCGTTGATGATCGTCGTGCTGATCGTGCTGATGGTCCTGCAGAGCACGAGACAACGCAGGGCGATGAAGGACATGCGGGAGATGCAGGCCTCACTGACGGCGGGTGATCGCGTGCTCACCACCTCGGGCCTCCGCGCAACCATCGTCTCCGTGGGAGACGAGACCGTGGAACTGGAGATCGCGGAGGGTGTCCACACCCAGTGGGACCGTCGGGTCATCCGCGAGAAGATCGACGCCGGTACGCCCCCCGGAGCCGACACCGGCACCGGTGCCGCGGATTCCCTGTAGGCCACGACCGGCGAGTAGTGTAATGGGGCCCTCCGGCCGGAGGCCCCAGACGAAGACCGAGAGAGATCACCTGTGTCACCAGCTCGTCCTCGAGGCGCCGACGCCCGCCCCAGACCGTGGGCGCTGCTGTCCGCGTTCTTCCTGGTGCTGTTCATCTTCTTCCTCGGCGCCTTCGCCGTCGCCGAGCGCGGCCTGACGCCGAAGCTGGGCATCGATCTGCAGGGCGGTACCCGCGTCACGCTGATCCCCAAGGGAGACCCCGACGAGGCGGACCTACAACTGGCCCAGGACATCATCCGGGACCGGGTCGACGGGCTCGGCGTCGCCGGGACCTCGGTCGTCATCGAGGGCAGCAACATCGTCCTCACGGTGCCCGGTGAGGACTCCAGCCAGGCCCGTGACCTCGGCACCACCTCACAGCTGACGATCCGTCCCGTGCTGCAGGTCCAGCCCGTCGCCGAGGGCGACGTCGAGCCCGTGCCCGCCGCCAAGGGGGACCGCGACGCCGTCGCCAGGGAGGTCGAGGAGGCCCGCGAGCTCCGCCAGGGCGACCCGCAGGAGCTCACCGAGACCCTCGCGACCTTCCGCTGCCCGGAGCGCGATGTCCTGGCCGGCTTCGACGACCCGTCCCAGGCCCTCATCGCCTGCGGCGAGGGCGCCAAGTACGTCCTCGGCCCGGTCCCGTTGCTCATCGGGGAACCGGAGGACGGGAAGCGGCTCGACGGGCAACAGATCGTCAAGGACTCCGTCAGTTCCGGGTTCAACCAGCAGGCCGCCAAGAACGAGGTCTCCTTCCGGTTCAACGCCGGACCCGGTGAGCAGGGCAGCGCCACCTGGTCCCGCTTGACCCAGGAGAACCTCCAGCGGCAGATCGCCATCCTCCTCGACGGCGAGGTCATCAGCGCGCCCGTCGTCCAGGGCGTCACGCCGGTCGGTTCGGCGACCTCCATCACCGGTGACTTCAGCACGGACGAGGCGGCCTCTCTCGCCGCGAACCTGCGCTACGGTGCCCTGCCCATCTCCTTCGAGGACCCCAACGTCGACAACGTCCCGGCGTCCCTCGGTCTGGCCTCGCTCGAGGCGGGCCTGCTCGCGGGCGCCATCGGATTCCTGCTGGTACTGGCGTACTCGGCCTTCTTCTACCGCCTGCTCGGTGTGCTGGCGTTCCTCTCGCTGGCCCTGTCGTTCCTGCTCACCTACATCCTGTTGGTGTTCCTCGGATACACCGTCGACTACAGCCTCGACCTCGCGGGCATCGCGGGCCTCGTCATCGGTATCGGCATGACCGCCGATTCCTACGTCGTGTTCTTCGAGCGCATCAAGGACGAACTGCGGGACGGCCACCGTTTCAGATCCGCGGTGCCGCGGGCCTGGAAGAGTGCCAGCCGCACCATCGTCACCGGCAACATGGTCAGCCTCATCGGAGCGCTGGTGCTCTACCTGCTGGCCAGCGGCGAGGTGCGCGGATTCGCGTTCACCCTGGGCCTCACGACCATCATGGACGTCTTCGTCGCGTTCACCGTGACCTGGCCGCTCGTCTACCTCGCCTCCACCAAACCCACCTTCGCCAAGACCTGGGCGAACGGGATGGGACGGATGGAGAACCTCCAGGCAGCCGCGGCGGAACAGCGCCGCATCGACCGGAAGACCGAGAGCGATCTCGAGCAGGGCCAGGGCCGCGGGGTCACCGCGACCATCCGCGGCCCGGGCGGCGACACCATCACCGAACCGCGCACCGAGCGTCCCGCCACCGATGAGGAGGAGGGCCGATGAGCACTCCCACGACCACCGAGCCCGGGAGCGGCGCCGCCGCCCCCGCCGGCCGGTCCGACAGTTTGTTCACGCGGCTCTACACGGGGACCGGGGCGTTCGGCATCGTCCCGAACCGCCGGAGGTTCTACGTCCTCACCACCGTGATCGTGGCGATCTGCCTGGCGAGCATCATCTTCCGTGGCTTCAGCTTCGGTATCGACTTCACCGGTGGCACCAAGCTCACCATGCCCGCAGCCGACCACGACAAGAGCCGCGTGGCCGCGGTGGTCGAGGAGTCGGTGGGTGAGGAACCGCAGACGGTGCAGATTGTCGGAGCCGGGGACGCGCGCATCGTCGAGGTGGAGACGCGGTTCCTCACCAGCGACGAGATCCGTGCGGCCAAGAACGCCCTCTTCGAGGAGTTCCGGCCGGTCACGGCCGACGGTGACGCCTCAGTGGAGGCGATCGGCGACTCCGCGCGCTCGGAGAGCTGGGGAGGACAGGTCACCGAGAACGCACTGATCGCACTCGGGGTGTTCCTCGTCATCGTCTTCGCCTACATCGCGTTCCGCTTCGAGTGGCGGATGGCCACCGCAGCCATCGTCGCCCTGCTGTTCGACGTACTGACCACCGCCGGTGTCTACTCTCTCGTCGGCTTCGAGGTCACCCCGGCCACCGTGATCGGTCTGCTGACCATCCTCGGCTTCTCGCTGTACGACACGGTGATCGTGTTCGACAAGGTCGAGGAGAACACCCGCGGCATCAGACACACCACGAGCCGCACCTATGCCGAAGAGGCGAACCTGGGTGTCAACCAGACCCTCATGCGTTCGATCCACACCACCATCATCGGCGTGCTGCCCCTGCTGGCGCTGGTCGTGATCGCCGTGTGGATCCTCGGGGTGGGCACCCTCATGGATCTGGCACTCGTCCAGATGGTGGGGATCATCACCGGCACCTTCTCCTCGGTATTCCTCGCCACACCCCTGCTGGTGTCGCTCAAGAACCGCGATCCGGAGATCAGACGCCAGACCGCCAAGGTCCTGGCCCGACGCGAGAAGGCCGAGGCCGCCGCATGACCGAACCAACTCTCAGCCCCGTCTCACCTGCCATCAGTTCGGCCGTGGAGCGGTTGATGCGTCGCGTCGACGATTTCCCCTCCGCGGGCGTCCAGTTCTGCGACCTCACTCCGGTCCTCGCGGACGCCGACGGCTTCGATGCCGTCGTCGCCGGGCTGATCGCCGGGCACGAGATCGGCAGTGTGGACTACGTCGCCGGGCTCGACGCCCGGGGGTTCCTGCTCGCCGGCGCGGCAGCCGTGCGGCTACACACCGGGGTCCTGGCCATCCGTAAGGCCGGCAAGCTCCCGCCACCGGTGCATTCGCGGTCCTACGAGCTCGAGTACGGCGCCGCCACGTTGGAACTCCCCGCGGACGGGCTCGATCTCGGGGGGAAGCGCGTCCTCGTCGTCGACGACGTCCTCGCCACCGGGGGGACCCTCACCGCCGCGGTCGGTCTGCTGGAGGACTGTGGGGCGATCGTCGCGGGGCTGTCCGTGGTACTCGAGGTCCCCGGCCTCGGGGGGCGGGATAGACTGGCCGCCACACCGCTGACCTGCCTCACGGTCGCGTGACCGCCGGCCGTTCCTGACGGCCCGGAACTGGAGGGAGGAGCCGGAGATGACGCAACGGCAGGACCCCGCCGGGCAGCCGGACGGGGGCGCGCAACCCGGACAGACGGCTCAACCCCAGCCCTCGACACCCCAGCCCCCGACACCCCAACCCTCGACCCAACCGCTCCCCGTGATCCCGGGCAACCGCCCGTCCGCCGGTCGACGGGTGCGAGCGCGGTGGGCGCGCCGCCTCACCTCGGGACTGACCGTCACCTCCACACCGGCGGTTCTCGAACCGCTGGTGCGCGTCCACCGGATACACCACCCCAAGGCCGACGTCGGTCTGCTGGCCCGCGCGTACACGCTCGCCGAGAAGCAACACGAGGGCGTCTACCGCAAATCCGGCGACCCCTACATCACCCATCCACTCGCCGTGGCGACCATCTGCGCGGAGATGGGGATGGACACCACGACGCTCGTGGCGGCGCTGCTGCACGACACGGTCGAGGACACCGACTACTCGCTCGCGCGGCTGGAAGCCGACTTCGGCGGTGAGGTCGCCCATCTGGTGGACGGCGTCACCAAGTTGGACAAGGTCGAGTTCGGCGAGGCCGCCGAGGCGGAGACCATCCGCAAGATGATCATCGCGATGGCACACGATCCCCGCGTCCTGGTGATCAAGGTCGCCGACCGCCTGCACAACATGCGGACGATGCGGTTCCTGCCGCCGGAGAAGCAGGTCAAGAAAGCGCGGGAGACCCTCGAGGTGATCGCCCCGCTCGCGCACCGGCTGGGGATGGCGACCATCAAGTGGGAACTCGAGGACCTCGCCTTCGCGATCCTAGAGCCGAAGAAGTACCAGGAGATCGTGCGGCTCGTCGCCGACCGGGCCCCCAGCCGCGACGTCTACCTGCAAACGGTGACCAACCGGGTCAGGGCGGACCTCGAGAAGGCGCACATCCAGGCGCGGGTCGAGGGCCGACCCAAGCACTACTGGTCGATCTACCAGAAGATGATCGTGCGCGGTCGGGAGTTCGACGAGATCCACGACCTCGTGGGCATCCGTGTCCTGTGCGAGGACGTGCGCGACTGCTACGCCGCGATCGGGGTCGTCCACTCGACGTGGAAGCCGATGCCGGGGAGGTTCAAGGACTACATCGCCCAGCCCCGCTTCGGCGTGTACCGGTCGTTGCACACCACCGTGATCGGACCCGACGGCAAACCCCTCGAGATCCAGATCCGCACCCACGAGATGCACCGCAACGCGGAGTACGGCATCGCGGCGCACTGGCGCTACAAGGAGACCCGCGGCAAGCACAACGGCGACCCCGCCGAGGTCGACGAGATGGCGTGGATGCGGCAACTGCTCAGCTGGCAGCGTGAGGCCGCCGATCCCGGCGAGTTCCTGGATTCTCTGCGCTTCGAGATGACCAGCAAGGAGATCTTCGTCTTCACCCCCAAGGGGGACGTCATCAACCTGCCGGTCGGCGCCACGCCCGTGGACTTCGCCTACGCGGTCCACACCGAGGTCGGTCACCGCTGCATCGGGGCACGGGTCAACGGCAAACTCGTCGCCCTCGAGCGCCCGCTCGAGAACGGCGAGGTGGTGGAGGTCTTCACCTCCAAGGACCACAACGCCGGCCCCAGCCTGGACTGGCAGAAGTTCGTGGTCTCCGGCCGCGCCAAGAGCTCGATCCGGCAATGGTTCGCCAAGGAGCGCCGCGAGGAGGCCCTGGAGCGGGGCAAGGACCTCATCACCCGTGAGGTCCGACGCGGCGGGGTCCCCGTCCACCGCATCTTCTCCAACGAGTCGCTCGCCGGCGTGTCCCGCGAACTCGGATTCGCCGACGTCACCGCGCTCTACACGGCGATCGGGGAGAACCACGTCTCCGCCAAGACCGTGGTCGGTCGTCTCATCGCCGCCCACGGGGGCGTGGACGAGGTCACCGAGGAACTGGCCGACCGCTCCCGCGACAAGACCATGACCCCGCCCCGCCCCACGACCTCCGGGGCCGGCGTGCTCGTGGGCGGTGTCGAGGACGTCCACGCCAAGCTCGCCCGCTGCTGCACCCCGGTGCCGGGGGACCAGGTCCTGGGCTTCATCACGCGCGGCGGCTCGGTCAGCGTGCACCGCACCGACTGCACCAACGCCTCCGACCTGCACCGGGAGCCGGAGCGATTGGTCAAGGTCGAGTGGGCGCCCCAGCCGGGCGCGGTGTTCCTCGTGGCCATCCAGGTGGAGGCCCTCGACCGTCACCGTCTGCTCTCCGACATCACCAAGGTGCTGGCCGACGAGAAGGTCAACATCCTCTCCGCCTCGGTGCAGACCGCGGGCGACGACAGGGTGGCGATCTCCCGGTTCACCTTCGAGATGGCCGACCCCAAACACCTGGGTCACGTCCTCGGTGCGGTCCGCAAGGTCGAAGGCGTCTTCGACGTCTACCGGATGACCTCGAACTGACCGACGCCTCCGCGGCTGACCGACCCCTCCGCGGCCGGCGGTCGCGGACCCGGTGGGACGACACCGGCCCCGGCCGGGAGGCCGGGGCCGGTGCTCACGGCCGGGTGCTACGGGTTCACGCCTCGGGCAGACCCTCCTGGGCGCCGACCGTGACCTTCTCGATCACCACCGGTCGGCGCGGTGCCTCGTAGTCCGGATCGCTCTGGTCGTCGCTCTTCGTCCCGGCCTCGGCGATCTCGTCGAGGACCTCCAGACCGGACTCGCCGATCGTGCCCATCACGGAGTACTCGGGCGGCAGCATGGAGTCCTCGTACACGAGGAAGAACTGACTCCCGGCGCTGTTCGGCGCCTGCGACTTCGCCATGGCGACCGTGCCGCGCGGGTAGACCGACATACCCGAACCGTCCTCGGCCACGGGGAGATCGGTGGGCGGCTCGTCCACGATCGAGTACCCGGGGCCCGAGAGCCCGGTCCCCGTGGGGTCACCACACTGCAGGACGGAGAGCTGCGAACCCTCCCCGCCCTGCGTCAGTCGATGGCACTCGGTGTCGTCGAAGTACTCCTGCTCGGCGAGGTGCACGAAGCTCGCGACGTTGCAGGGGGCGCCCTCACGATCGAGCGTCAGGGGGATCTCGCCGCTACCGGTGGTCACCACGATCTCGGCCGTCCCTCTCCTGGGCTGGTCCCCGGTCGGGGGGTCCATCTCGCGCTTGGACTCCTCGATCTCGTCGACCTGCTCGTTGAAACGACGTGCCTCGGCGACGATCTCGGGCCCCTGGTCCTCGAACTCCGCCGGGTCGACCTTCTCCATGGGACTGGTGTCCTGCGGGTACTCGCAGGACACCCAGTCGGCGGCGTACTGCTCGGCGCGGGACTGTTCCGCCTTGTTCCAGACCACGACGCCCACGATGCCGAGGAGGACCACCACCACGACCGAGGCACCGGCGATCTTCAGCTGCTTCTCGCGGCGCGCCTGCGCCTCCATCTGCTCACGCAGACGTTGGCGCGCCTCGGCTCGGCGTTCCTGGTTGGTGGACACTGACCCTCCTGGGGACCTGGACTAGGCTGGGACTCCACGGGCGGACCCGTACGGTGGGGCTCCGTGAAGAGCCCCACGCGGCGGTCCAGCCCAGGGTCCTTGTCTACCAGGTCGGGTAGTGACGGCCGAACGCCACTCCGGTGTCGGGCGCCGTTGCCCGGCACCGGGCGCCGAACGGCGCCGACAGTGTCGAGAAAGGGAGTACGGGACGTGCAGATCGTCGGTTTCCCCGCCGGGATGTTCCAGACCAACTGCTACATCGTGGCGGACGACGCGGGCGACTGTGTGGTCGTCGACCCGGGGCAGGACGCGGAGGAACAGGTCCGCCGTCAGATCTCCGAGGCCGGGCTCCGGCCCCGCGCGGTGCTGCTCACGCACGGGCACCTCGACCACATCTGGAACGCACGGCAGGTGGCGGATCACTACGGGGTCCCCGCCTACATCCACCCCGAGGACCGCGAGATGCTCTCCGATCCGGGCAAGGGCCTCTCGCTCGACCTGTCGGCGATGCTCAAGGGCGTCACCTTCACGGAGCCGGCCGAGGTCATCGAGGTGTTCGACGGCGACACCCTCACCCTCGGCTCGATGACCTTCGACGTGGACCACGTCCCGGGTCACAGCCCAGGCTCGGTCTCGTTCCGGATCACCGTGCAGACCGAGGACGGACCCCGGCTGGTCGTGCTCGGTGGGGACGTACTGTTCCAGGACGGTGTGGGACGCACCGATCTGCCCGCGGGGGACACCGAGGTGCTCATGCAGTCCATCGCCAAGAAGTTCCTCGTCCTGGACGACGACGCCGTCGTGTTACCCGGGCACGGGCCGTCCACGACCATCGGTCGTGAGCGTCGGTCGAATCCGTTCCTACGCGACCTCTAGACCCACCACCCCACCCGCCCCTCGAGACCCAAGGACGCCTCACCAGTGACCGGCAACGTCAAGAAGACCGCACTCAAGGCACCGAAGGGTGTTCCCGACTACGTGCCTCCGGCGTCCGCCGGGTTCGTGACGGTCCGGGACGCCATCACCACCGCCGCCCGTCGCGCCGGGTACGGGCACGTCGAGTTGCCGATCTTCGAGGACACGGCGTTGTTCGCGCGCGGCGTGGGGGAGTCGACGGACGTGGTGTCCAAGGAGATGTACACGTTCTCCGACAGGGGCGGCCGGAGCGTCACCCTGCGCCCCGAGGGCACGGCCGGGGTCATGCGTGCGGTGATCGAACACGGGCTGGACCGAGGCCAGCTCCCGGTCAAGCTCTGCTACGCGGGGCCCTTCTTCCGGTACGAGCGCCCCCAGGCCGGCCGGTACCGCCAGCTCCAGCAGGTGGGCATCGAGGCGATCGGCGTCGACGACCCGGCGCTGGACGCCGAGGTGATCGCCGTCGCGGACGAGGCGTTCCGCTCCCTCGGACTCACCGGGTTCCGCCTCGAGCTCACCTCACTCGGAGACGAGACGTGCCGCCCCGACTACCGGGAACGGCTCCAGGATTTCCTCACCGGGCTGGACCTCGACGAGGCGACGCGGGAACGCGCGCGGGTCAATCCGCTGCGCGTCCTGGACGACAAGCGCCCCGAGGTGCGTGCCCAGCTCGAGGGCGCTCCACTGATGATCGATCACCTGTCGGACGCGAGCGCCGAGCACTTCGCGACCGTTCGGGCGCACTTGGACGCCCTGGGCGTCGCGTACGAGGTCAATCCCCGCATGGTGCGGGGCCTGGACTACTACACCAAGACGACCTTCGAGTTCGTGCACGACGGCCTCGGCGCCCAGTCCGGGATCGGTGGCGGCGGCCGCTACGACGGCCTGATGGAGCAGCTCGGCGGCCAGGCGCTGTCCGGCATCGGGTTCGGTATCGGTGTGGACCGCACGGTGTTGGCACTGCAGGCCGAGGGGATCGACCCGGCGGCCGAGGGGCGCGTCGACGTGTACGCGGTGGCTCTCGGCGCGCAGGCCAAGGCGACCCTGGTGCCCGTCCTCGCCGAGTTCCGCCGCAGCGGGCTCCGCGCGGACATGGCATATGGGGACCGCGGCATGAAGGGCGCCTTCAAGGCCGCGGACCGCTCCGGAGCGGCGGTCACCGTCGTCGTCGGGGAGAACGAGTTGGCCACCTCCACGGCCGTCGTCAAGACGATGGCCACCGGCGAGCAGGAACCTGTGCCCCTGGAGGGTCTCGTCGACCACGTGACCAGGGCCGTCGCCCGGTGACCCCGGCGGTCCGGCGGCACTGACCGACCGGGGCCCCGCCCACGCGCCAGAGCCGGGCGCCTCAGAGCTGTGCGCCTCAGAGCTGTGCGCGGAAGGTGTCGCAGGCCTGCATCGAGCCCTGCTCGTAGCCCGTCAGGAACCACTGTCGGCGCATCTCCGATGACCCGTGGGTCCACGAGCCCGGGTCGACACGGGCGCCGCCGGTGCGCTGGATGTGGTCGTCGCCGATCGCCTCGGCGGTCCGGACGATCGCGTCCACGTCGCTCCCGGTGAGGCTCTCCAGCAGCGGCGGGCCGCCGTCGGGCGCCGGGGTCGAGGTGGCGTAGTGGGCCCACAGGCCGGCGTAGCAGTCGGCCTGGAGTTCGACCCGGACCGCACCCGAGGAAGGGCCCTGCGGGTCCTGCTGCGACCGGCGGATGTCGCCGAGCATGGTCTGCAGGTGGTGGCCGAACTCGTGGGCGACGACGTACATCTGCGCCGCGCCGGAGGGTGGGCCACCGAGCTGGCGCACGAGGACCCGGTCGAAGAACGCCGGATCGAGGTAGACGCCCTCGTCGGCCGGGCAGTAGAACGGTCCGATGTCGGAGGAGGCGCCACCGCATCCGGTGTCGACGGCACCGGTGAAGATGGTGGTGTGGGGCTGGACCCAGCGCATCCCGATCTGGTCGGGCAACTGTGTGTTCCACACGTCCTCGAGGCTCTCGGTGGTGGCGACGACGCGGCAGATGGTGTCGGTGTTGGCCTGCTGCAGGTCGCACTGGTCGATGTGGGCCTGGAACTGCTGCGCCGAGTCGGAGGTCTGTGCCCGGCCGCCGGTGGCGCCCGGGTCCGTGCCACCGCCGTCGAGTCCGAGCTGGCCGGGGTCGACGCCGAGGAACAACGCGATGACGACGACGACGAGGCCACTGACACCCCCACCGACCGCCATCCCCCGGCGACCCCCTCGGCCCCCGCCGGAGACCCCGCTGGTGTCCAGTCTCCCGCCCTGCCGGAACGTCATATCGTCACCTCTCGTCCACACCGGCCGCCGGTCCACCCGGGCACGCCGCACCACCACGGTGCTTGTCGGATCACTGTATGGGCCGGCGGTACGCCGTCACAGCCGACACGGGGAACACCCGGGGGTGGACGTAGACTGTCCCTCGTCCGAACCCGGGGCCGACCGCTCATCCGGCGGTGGGTCCGTTCCGGAGTTCGCCGACCACACGACTTTTCCCGACGAGAGGACAACCGCAGTGCTGCGCACCCATTCCGCCGGCCAGCTCCGAGCCGCCGACGCAGGGGAGACCATCACCCTGGCCGGCTGGGTCGCGCGCCGCCGGGATCACGGCGGGGTCATCTTCGTCGACCTCCGCGACTCGACCGGCGTCTGCCAGGTGGTGTTCCGCTCGGAGGACGTCGCTGAGCGCGCACACCGCCTCCGCAACGAGTACTGCGTGGCCGTGACCGGCGTGGTGGACCGCCGCCCGGAGGGGTCGGAGAACCCCAACCTCGCCTCGGGCGAGGTCGAGGTCGACGTGACCTCGTTCGAGGTCCTCGGCGAGGCCGCGGCCCTGCCGTTCCAGTTGGACGACGAGGTCGGTGAGGAGGCGCGTCTGCGCCATCGTTACCTCGACCTGCGGCGCGAGGGCCCGGGCGCCGCACTGCGCCTGCGGTCGAAGGTCAACGCCGCCGCCCGCAACGTCATGGCGCGCCACGACTTCGTGGAGATCGAGACGCCCACGCTGACCCGCTCGACGCCCGAGGGGGCCCGCGACTTCCTCGTGCCCGCCCGCCTGCAGCCGGGGACGTTCTACGCTCTCCCGCAGTCGCCGCAGCTGTTCAAGCAGCTGCTCATGGTGGCCGGGATGGAGAAGTACTACCAGCTCGCCCGCTGCTACCGGGACGAGGACTTCCGCGCCGACCGGCAGCCGGAGTTCACGCAGCTGGACGTGGAGATGAGCTTCGTCGACCAGGACGACGTGATCGCCGTGGCCGAGGAGATCCTCACCGAGGTGTGGGCCACCGCCGGGCATCAGATCCCGACCCCCATCCCGCGCATGACCTACGACGAGGCGATGCGTCGCTACGGTTCGGACAAGCCCGACCTGCGGTTCGACATCGAACTGGTCGAGTGCACGGAGTTCTTCGCCGACACCCCGTTCCGGGTGTTCAAGGCGCCATACGTCGGCGCGGTCGTCATGAAGGGCGGGGCGTCGCAGCCCCGTCGTCAGCTCGACGCCTGGCAGGAGTGGGCCAAGCAGCGAGGCGCCAAGGGCCTGGCGTACATCCTCGTCGGTGAGAACGGCGAGCTGGGCGGCCCCGTCGCCAAGAACCTGTCGGACTCCGAGCGCGCCGGGATCGCCGCGCACGTGGGCGCGGAGCCGGGGGACTGCATCTTCTTCGGCGCCGGAGCGGTCAAGTCCACCCGGGCGCTCCTCGGTGCGGCACGCGGCGAGATCGCCGAGAAGCTCGGCCTGATCGACCCCACCCGGTGGGCGTTCACCTGGGTCGTCGACGCCCCGATGTTCGAGCCCGCGGACGACGCCACCGCCGCCGGCGATGTGGCCGTCGGTTCCGGTGCGTGGACCGCCGTGCACCACGCGTTCACCTCACCCAAGCCCGAGCACCTCGACACGTTCGACACCGATCCGGGATCGGCGCTGGCCTACGCCTACGACATCGTGTGCAACGGCAACGAGATCGGTGGCGGGTCGATCCGTATCCACCGCAAGGACGTCCAGGAGCGGGTCTTCGGCGTCATGGGCATCTCGCAGGAGGAGGCGCAGGAGAAGTTCGGGTTCCTGCTCGACGCCTTCTCCTACGGCGCCCCCCCGCACGGTGGCATCGCCTTCGGCTGGGACCGCATCTGTGCGCTGCTGGCCGGAACCGAGTCCATCCGCGACGTCATCGCCTTCCCCAAGTCCGGCGGCGGGGTCGACCCGCTCACCGACGCTCCCGCGCCGATCACCACCCAGCAGCGCAAGGAGTCCGGCATCGACGCCAAGCCGGTCCAGCGCGGGCAGGCCGCCCAGGACGGGGCCGCAGCCGAGTAGTACCCGGGGCGGGCGGCCCCGGGCGTCTCAGAGGTGGAACGCCTCCAGCGCCGGGCGCCCGTCCATCCCGGAGTGGTCGAGTCCGAACAGCCGGGCCACCGTCGGCGCCACGTCGAGGGTGCGCACGGGACGGTCGACGACCTGCCCCCGGCGGACGATCCGGTGCCCGCCGGCGATGAAGAACGGGATGCCGAGCGTGACCTCGTGTCCGTGGTTGCCGGGGATGGGGTTGGAGAACGGGGTGGGGTCGGAGAACCGCCATCCCGGATGACAGGTGGCCACGAGGTCGCCACCGCGCTCGCCCAGGTCGAGTTCGGCCGGATCGTAGAGGCGGTTGACGCCCGGGAGCGCGCCGACCACCTCACGCAGGCGCGCCAGGGTCGCCTCGCGTTCTCCGGCGGGGCCGAGGTGGGCGAAGGTGTCGGCGCCCCCGTTCTGGGCGATCCCGACGCGCCCGCGCAGCGCGGGGTCGGCGTCGATCGCGCCGGCGGCACTGATGAGGCGCAGCGGCTCCGACCAGTCCATGCCGTGATCGGCCAGCACGATGAGCACCGATCGTTCCCACCGGCCGGTGGACCGCAGGTACTGCTCGAGGTCCCAGAGTTTGTGGTCCGAGTTGTACACCGCCTGGTTGCGGGCCAGTCGCAGTGAGGTGCCGGACAGGTCCATGTGGCCGAAGCGGTCCATGTCGCCGAGGTTGACGAACGTCATCCGCGGGGCGTGGTCGGTGATGGTCTGCTTGAGGGCCTCGACGGTGAACCAGTCGAGCGAGTGGTCGGTGACCGGCACCAGCGGGAAGGGTGCCCACTGCACGCTCGCGCGGCCGCCGAACAGGCCGTGTAGGTAGTCCTTGCTGAGCACGCTCGCGGTGGTCAGACCCGCCTCGGTCCGGATGCGGTCCAGCACGGTGGCCGCCCGCAGGTCGTCGGGCCGGTCGAGGGTCCTCTCGTCCCCGATCGCGTGGTCCCAGATGGCGTTCGCGGGCACCCCGTTGCGCGCGGGCAGCACCCCGGTGACCATGGCGGCGTGGTTGGGCAGGGTCTCGGCGATCATCACGGAGGAGGCGTCGGTGAACCGCGTCCCCTCGGTGGCCCATCGGTGCAGGGTGGGCGCCTGGGCCGGGTTGAGTTCGTCGGGCCTCATGCCGTCGGTGACGATCACGTAGACGTCGAGGTCGTCGGCCACCGGGCGCACCGGGTTCGCCCACACGGGGGCGGGGTCGGCGAGCAGGGTCACCCCGACGGCGCCGGCGGCGACCATGCCGGCGCCGGCGAGCGCCTCACGACGGGTGAGTGTGGGTCCGTGGGTGGGGTTGTCGTCGCGGCACATGGGGCTGGGGTCCTGACGGTCGGGTGGTGGCTGGCGGGGCGGTGTGCCCGGCGTAGGACGTGACACACCCGACCACCAGGGAACCCGACGACGACGAGGGCTGCCCGCACTTTCGGTGATCGGACGCCGAATGTTCACCCGGGGGTCGGAGTCCGGGCCCGCCGGTAGCCTGGTCGGCGTGACAGACGATGCCGGGTTGTTCGCCGCCGGGGACGCGGGCGGACACGCGCCCCTCCCGCCCGCGGCGGGGGACGTGGACCCGTCCGCACCGCTGGCCGTGCGAATGCGGCCGCGGACCCTCGACGAGGTGATCGGCCAGGAGCACCTCCTGCGGCCCAACTCCCCGCTGCGGCGGCTGGTGGAGGGGCGCGGCGGCTCCTCGCTGATCCTCTACGGTCCGCCGGGTACCGGGAAGACGACGCTCGCGAACCTCGTCGCGAGCACCTCGGGTCGGCACTTCGTGGCGCTGTCCGCGTTGAGCGCGGGGGTCAAGGACGTCCGCGCGGTCATCGACGACGCCCGCACCCGCCAGGTGCACGGTCAGCGCACGGTCCTGTTCATCGACGAGGTGCACCGGTTCTCCAAGAGTCAGCAGGACGCCCTGCTCGCCGCGGTGGAGAACGGCATCGTCCTCCTGGTCGCCGCCACCACGGAGAACCCCCACTTCTCCGTGATCGCCCCGTTGCTGAGTCGATCCCTCATCGCCGAGCTCCGGGGGCTGGACGACGCGGGTGTCGCCGGCGTCCTGAGGCGCGCGGTGGCCGAGGAGCGGGGCCTGGCCGGCGAGGTCGAGCTGACGGACGAGGCGGTGGAGGACATCGTCAGACTGTCGGGGGGCGACGCCAGACGCAGCCTCACGATCCTCGAGGCGGCGGCGGGGGCCGCGGAGGACGGGGTGGTGACCCCGGAGATCGTGGAGCTGAGCCTGGACGCCGCGCCGGTGCGCTACGACCGCGACGGGGACCAGCACTACGACGTCACGAGCGCGTTCATCAAGTCCATCCGCGGGTCCGACGTGGACGCCGCCCTACACTACCTCGCGCGGATGCTGGTCGCGGGGGAGGACCCGCGGTTCATCGCCCGGCGCCTCATGGTCCACGCCAGTGAGGATATCGGGATGGCCGACCCCACCGCGCTGCTGGCCGCGGGGGCCGCCGCTGAGATCGTGCAGAAGGTCGGACTGCCGGAGTGCAGGTTGGCGCTGGCGCAGGCCACCATCCACCTCGCCACGGCCCCCAAGTCCAAGGCGGTCATCGCCGCGATCGACGCCGCGATGGCCGACGTCCGCGCGGGCGGGGTGGGCGAGGTGCCCAAGCATCTGCGGGACGGCCACTACGCCGGGGCGAAGGGCCTCGGCAACGGGGTGGGCTACCGCTACGCCCACAACGCGCCCGCCGGGGTCGTGGCGCAGCAGTACCCGCCCGACGAACTGGTGGGGCGTGACTACTACGAGCCCAGCCCCCACGGGCACGAGCGGGACCTGGGTGCTCGGGTGGACAAGCTACGGAAGATCATACGAACAGAGACGTAGCCAGTTCTTGAGAAATATGTGAGTATCGTTAATAAGTGCTTGACCAGGCACTGTGACCACGCCGCTCACCCTGGAGGAAACCATGGCCTATCTCCTGTCCACGCTCGTCAGTGTCGCGACCTCGATCGGGGTCTGGGGCACGGGGGCACACAGCATGGGGCTCCTGCCCCGGGAGGCGTTCATCACCGCCGCCAACTTCGGCATCGTCCTGCCCCCGATGCCGCGCTGACCTCCCATCAGGCAGGGCCCGCCCTGCACCGGGCGCCCATCCGCCGGTTCGGCCGGGTGGGCGCCCGCAGGCGTTCACGCGGCCGCCCACCTCGTCGTCGTCGTCAGGTCGTCCCGGCCCACCTCGTTCCCGGTCCCGCCCGGGCGCGGCGGTAGGCTGGGACCTCGCCCGAGACCACCAGTAGACGACCAGTGAGGCCCCCAGTGCAGACCCATGAGATCCGGCGCCGCTTCCTCGAGCACTTCGTCAGGGCCGGCCACGCCGAGGTCCCCAGTGCGTCTCTGGTGTTGGACGATCCCAACCTGCTGTTCGTCAACGCCGGGATGGTGCCGTTCAAGCCCTACTTCCTCGGCCAGGAGACCCCGCCGTACGCCACCGCGACCTCCATCCAGAAGTGCGTGCGCACCCTCGACATCGAGGAGGTGGGCATCACCACCCGCCATAACACCTTCTTCCAGATGGCCGGGAACTTCTCCTTCGGCGACTACTTCAAGGAAGGCGCCATCCGGCACGCGTGGTCGCTGCTGACCACCCCGGTCGAGGAGGACGGGTTCGGGATCGACCCCGCGCTGCTGTGGGTCACCGTGTACCTCGACGACGACGAGGCCCACGGCATCTGGCGGGACGTGATCGGGGTGCCCGAGGAGCGCATCCAACGCCGCGGTATGGCGGACAACTACTGGTCCATGGGCGTGCCCGGCCCGTGCGGACCGTGCTCGGAGATCTTCTACGACCGTGGGCCCGCCTACGGGGTGGACGGCGGGCCCGAGGCCGACGAGGACCGCTACATCGAGATCTGGAACCTCGTGTTCATGCAGAACGAGCGAGGGGAGGGCACCGGCAAGGACGCCTTCGAGATCCTCGGCCCGCTGCCCAAGCAGAACATCGACACCGGCATGGGCGTCGAGCGCGTCGCGTTCCTGCTCCAGGGCGTGGAGAACGTCTATGAGACGGACCTGCTGCGCCCGGTCATCGAGACCGCCGAGCGACTGTCCGGCGCGAAGTACGGTGCGGACGGCGCCGCCGACGTGCGGTTCCGCGTGATCGCCGACCATGCCCGCACCGCCTACATGCTCATCTCCGACGGCGTGACGCCCGGCAACGAGGGCCGCGGATACATCCTGCGCCGTCTACTGCGTCGCATCGTCCGCTCCGTGCGCTTGCTCGGGGCGACCGGCGAGACGATGGCCGAGTTCATGGCGACCGTCCGCGACGCGATCGGACCGTCCTTCCCCGAGACCGTCTCCGGGTACGACCGGATCGAGCGGATCGCGGTGGCCGAGGAGGTCGCGTTCCTCAAGACCCTCGAGTCCGGGACACAGCTGTTCGAGCGCGCCGTCTCCGACGCCCGGTCGTCGGGCGCGGCGGTGCTCACCGGCCGCCAGGCGTTCGCCCTGCACGACACGCACGGTTTCCCGATCGACCTCACCCTCGAGATGGCGTCCGAGGCCGGACTGCAGGTCGACGAGGAGGGCTTCCGCTCCCTGATGTCCGAGCAGCGGGCCCGCGCCAAGGCCGATTCCCGGGCCAAGAAACACGCCCATGCCGACCTGTCCGTCTACCGTGACTTCCTCGACGCCGGGGAGACCGTCTTCACCGGCTTCACCGACCTGACCGACGAGTCGCGGCTGCTGGGCATCGTCTCCGGCGGCGAGGCCGTCCACGTCGCCCGCGAGGGTGACGCGGTGGAGTTCGTTCTCGACCGCACCCCGTTCTACGCCGAGTCCGGCGGACAGCTGGGCGACCGAGGCATGATCTCCACCGCCGGCTTCCAGATGCGGGTCGACGACGTCCAGAAGATCGGCAAGAAGCTCTGGGTCCACAAGGGCGTCCTCACCGGCGGCGAGGCCGAGACCGGTCAGCTCGTCACCTCCGCCGTCGACCCCGAGTGGCGCAAGGGCGCCACCCAGGGACACTCCGCCACCCATCTCGTCCACGCCGCACTGCGGCAGATCCTCGGCCCGGAGGCCGTCCAGGCCGGATCGCTCAACAGGCCCGGCTACATGCGGTTCGACTTCAACTGGTCGGGTTCGATCCCCTCCGACGTCCTGGCGCAGGTCGAGGAGGTCACCAACACCGCCGTCGACGCCGACTACGGGGTCAACACCGTCGAGACCACCCTCGAGGAGGCCAAGCGCATGGGCGCCATGGCCCTGTTCGGCGAGAACTACGGCTCCCGGGTCCGCGTGGTGGAGATCGGTGGCCCCTTCTCCATGGAACTGTGCGGCGGGACCCACGTGTCCAGCTCCGCGCAGATCGGGCCCGTCAGCCTGCTGGGGGAGGCGTCCGTCGGCTCCGGGATCCGGCGTGTCGAGGCCTATGTGGGCATGGACGCGTACCGCCACCAGGCCCGGGAGCGGGCGCTCGTGTCCGGGCTGGCCGCCTCGCTCAAGGCGCCCACCGACGAGCTGCCCGACCGCGTCGCCGCCCTCACCGCGAAACTGCGTGAGGCCGAGAGGGCGCTCGAATCCCTGCGGGCCTCCCAGCTCGCGGCCCAGGCCGGCGACCTGCTGAACTCGGCCGAGGACCTCGGTGGCATCCGGTTCCTGGCGCACAGCACCCCCGGCGGCGCCGCGGGAGACCTGCGCACCCTCGCCTCCGATCTCAAGGGGCGGCTCGGCTCGGACGCCGGGGTCGTGTTCCTCACCGCCCCGGCGCAGGACAAGGTCCCGTTCGTCATCGCCGTCAGCCCCGCCGCGCAGGATCGCGGACTCAAAGCCGGCGATCTCGTCAAGGCCATCGCGCCCTCGCTCGGCGCTCGCGGCGGCGGCAAGCCGGACATGGCGCAGGGTGCCGGGTCCGACCCGGCCGGGATCGACACCGCGGTGTCCGCGCTGCGCGACGCCGTCCGGGACGCCGGATGACCGACGCCCCGGGCGCACCGGCCGACCCGGCCGGGCCCGCCACGTCCGGCGGCGGATGGACCCGCGGCCGTCGGCTCGGACTGGACGTGGGCACCGCCCGCATCGGTGTGGCCTCCTGTGACCCCGACGGGATCCTCGCCACCCCCGTCGAGACCATCAAGGTCACCGACGGCGACCCCGGGTGGGCCAGTGAGCTCCGGCGTCTCGCCGAGCTCGTCGAGGAGTACGACACCGTGGGAGTGGTGGTCGGGCTGCCCACCTCGCTCAAGGGCCGGGAGACCGCGTCCACCGCGATGGCCCGCTCGTTCGCCACCGCCCTGACGGCCGGGGCGCCGGACCTGCCGGTGGACCTCGTCGACGAGAGGCTGACGACGGTGACCGCGAGTTCGGCACTGCACGGCGCCGGCCGCACCACGCGGAAACAGCGCGACGTGATCGACCAGGCGGCCGCCGTGGTCCTGCTCCAGGCCTGGATCGACTCGCGGCACGCCCGCCGATGAGCGACCCCTCGGCCTGCCCGCCTGGATAAACTGGCCGACGAGCACGATGCTGTCCGCGTGACAGCTCCCCTGACACCATGACCGAGGAGCACGATGTCTGCGGCACGAGGACGCTCGCGTACAGGAGCCACCACGAGGTTCATCCTCCTGGCGGCCGTGATCGGGGTGGTCCTCGCCTTCGGCGTGATGGTCTACCGCAACCAGAACACCGAGGTCGCGGCGGCGCCGGACTTCGACGGACAGGGCAGCGGCAACGCGCTGCTGCACGTGGAACCGGGGGACACCCTGGGGGTCGTCGGGGACCGCCTCTACGACATCGGCACCGTGGCCAGTACCCGCGCCTTCACCGGAGCGGCGGCGGGAACGACCGTGGAGGGCATCCAGCCCGGCTACTACCAGGTCCGGCAGGAGATGAGCGCGGCCGCCGCCGTGGACGCACTGGCGGACCCGCAGAACCGCGTCGGGTTCATCGAGGTCAAACCGGGCGGCCGGCTGCTCGACACGGTCGTGGTGGGCGGCGGCAGGGAGAAGGGCATCTACACCCTGATCGCCGACGCCACGTGCCTCCGCGATCTGGACGAGCCCGAGGCCGCCCCGATGTGTCGGCAGCCCCAGGAGATGGTCGACGCGGCCGTGCAGGCCGACCCGGCGGAACTCGCGGTCCCCGAGTGGGCCATCAACGAGGTACGGGGCGCCCCTGACCCGGTCCGTCGCCTCGAGGGGTTGATCGCCCCGGGGGTCCACAACATCAACCCGCAGTCCGAGCCCGTCGAGATCCTGCGCCAGCTCATCGACGCCTCGACCGCCTCCTACGACGAGACCGGACTCGTACCGGCCGCCGACCGTATCGGTCTCACCCCCTACGAGGTGGTCACCGCCGCGTCGCTGGTGGAGAAGGAGGGCAAGCTCCAGGACTTCGACAAGGTCGCACGGGTCATCCTCAACCGCCTCGCCGAGCCCATGCGTCTCCAGTTCGACTCCACGGTCAACTACGCTCTGGCCGACCAGGAGATCGCCACCACCGACGCCGACCGGGCCGAGGTCACCCCGTGGAACACCTACGCGATGGACGGACTGCCCTACGGGCCGATCGGTTCACCGGGTCTCGACGCACTGCGCGCGATGGAGAACCCTGCCGACGGGCAGTGGAAGTACTTCGTCACGGTCGACATGGAGGGCACCACCAGATTCGCGGACGAATACCCGGAGCACGAGCGCTATCAGAGCGAGGCCATCGCCAACGGGGTCCTCGCCAGTGGTCGCTGATCCCACGGGCGCACCGCGCTCGGCGGCCGTCCTGGGGCACCCGGTGGACCACTCGCTGTCCCCGGTCCTGCACGGTGCCGCGTACCGGGCGCTCGGCCTCGACGACTGGACCTACGAGCGCATCGACTGCGACGCCGAACGACTGCCGTCTGTGGTCGACTCGTCGCCCGCCGACCGCATCGGTTACTCGGTCACGATGCCCGGCAAGTTCGCCGCCCTCGCCCACGCCGACGAGGTGAGTGAACGCGCCCGCATCGTCGGCAGCGCCAACACACTCGTCCGGCGGGCGGGCGGCTGGTTCGCCGACTGCACGGACGTCGACGGTGTGACCGGGGCGCTCGCCGCCTTCGGGGACCTCCCGGACCATCCGACGGCAGTCGTCCTGGGCGTGGGGGGAACCGCCAGACCGGTTCTCGCCGGACTCGCCGAGGCCGGCGCCACGCAGGTGGTCCTGGCCTCCAGGCGCGACAACGCCGGGCCGGCGGCCGACTGCGGACGGGCCCTCGGGCTCGGGGTCCGCACCATGGGACTCACCGACCCGGAACTGATCGGGGAGATCACGCGGGCCGATGTTCTGATCAACACCGTCCCCGAACCCGGCGTGCGGGCGCTCACGGACCTGGTCGCCGGCGCCCGACGGGTGTTCGACGTCCTCTACGACCCCTGGCCCACCGCGGCCGGCGCAGCAGCCCTGGCCGCGGGCATCCCCGTGGTCGGTGGCGACGTGATGTTGCTCCACCAGGCCTTCGGTCAGGTGGAGCTGTTCACCGGGCACCCGGCGCCGCGCGGGGAGATGGCCGCCGCGCTTTTTAGGGCACTCGGTCGCTGACCGCGCGGACATGGAGACGCGGGGACACGGGGACGCCCACCGTGCCGGAGCCGCACGGCCGGATGATCGGTCAGATGCCCGAGGGCTCCGTGGCACGACGGGGGGCGACCGTCTCGAAGTCGGCCGGGTCCGCGGTCCGGGTGCGACGCTGGTACTCGTGCACCAGTCCCGGCCAGTTCGTCGTGATCCGGCCTGAGTCCGCCTTGTACCAGGAGTCGCAACCGCTCCACACCGACGCACCGAGGCGGCGCATGATCTCGTCGTCGTAGGCCTCGTGCACCTCGCGACGGACGTCCACGGCCACCGTCCGATCCGCCCGAGCCAGTTCCTCGACCACCTGGCGGATGTACCTCGCCTGCTGTTCGATCATGAGGATGATCGAGCTGCTCCCGAGATTGGTGTTGGGTCCGTAGATCACGAACATGTTGGGGAAGCCCGGCACGGCCATCCCGAGATACGCGCGCGCACCCTCTCGCCACTGCTCGTGCAGGTCCCGACCGCCGCGGCCACGCACGGTGATCGGTGCCAGGAAGTCGGTGGCCCGGAAACCCGTGCCGTACACCACGACATCGACGGGACGCACCCGTCCGTCCGCGGTGACGATCCCCTCGGGGACGACCTCGGCGACGGTGTCGGTCACCACGTCGACGTTCGGCTGCGCGAGTGCGGGGTACCACTGGTTGCTGAACAGCATCCGCTTGCACCCGATCGGTTCCGTCGGGGTGAGGGCCTCGCGCAACCGGGGGTCGCGGACGGTGAGCCGCAGATTGGCGCGGGCGAGCCCGCCGAGGATCCTGGCGAGCGGCCGCGCGGAGGTCAATGCCAGGCCGATGACCTCCGTCGTCTCCCAGATCGTGCCGCGCATCGCGGTCATGAGGCCGGGGACACGGGCGAACGCCGCCCGGTGGGCGTCCGTGTAGGCGCGGTCCGGTTTGGGCACCACCCACGGCGCTGAGCGTTGGTAGACGGTCACGTGCGCGGCCACCTCGCGGATGCGGGGGACGAACTGGATGGCCGAGGCCCCGGTGCCGAGTACCGCGACCCGCTTACCCGTCAGATCGACATCGTGCCGCCACTCGGCCGAGTGGAACGACGGGCCGGCGAACGTCTCCGACCCGGGGATGTCCGGATAGGCCGGACGGGACAGCTGACCCACCGCGGGCACGAGCACCTCGGCCTCGAACGACTCGCCGGAGGCGGTGTGCACCGTCCACGTGGCGCTGTCGTCGTCGAACTCCGCGGAGGTCACCTCGATGCCGGTGCGCACGAGTTCGCGCAGGCCGTACCTGTCGGCGGTCTCCCGGATGTAGGACAGGATGTCGGGTTGCTCGGCGTAGCGACGGCCCCAGTCCGTCCTGCGGTGGAAGGAGTACGAGTAGAGGTTCGACGGGACGTCGCAGGCCGCTCCGGGGTAGGTGTTGTCCCGCCACACCCCTCCGACGTCGTCGGCCTTCTCCAGGATCGTCACCTCGGCCAGGCCGTCACGGGTGAGCTCGTAGGCGGCGCCGAGGCCACCGAATCCGGCTCCGATGATGATCACGCGCGGTCGTCGCCGCCGGGTCCCGGGGGAGGAGGAAGAGGTCATGTCGTGACGGTAGTGCCCCGGCCCCGCGTGGCCGCAGACATTCACGGACGAATAATCCATAATTCCGGACATGACCACCTGGGACGACCCCGCGGTCCCACACTGGGACTTCCCCCGCTCGGCCATCGGGATCGGCGTGCTCGTCGAGGCCGGGGAGCGGCTCGGCGTGGAGGCCGGGCGGGGTCCTGCAGGGGATCGCGCTCTCCCCGGCCGACCTCGCCACCCCCGATCTACTCGTGACGCCGGACCAGGAACTGACCGCGATCCGCAACCTCCGCGCCGCCGCGGGCGACCGGCCCGCCCTCGCCGCCGAGGTGGGCGCCACCTACCGGTTGACCACCTTCGGGATCTTCGGATACGCCCTGCTGTCGAGCCCGACGCTCCGCGACGTGATCGCCGTGACGCTCCGCTTCATCGACTTGAGCTACATCTTCAGCACGATCGGTGTGGAGTCGACGGGGGACAGGATCGTGGTGCGTCTGGAGGACACCGCGCTTCCGGACGACGTCCGCGAGTTCCTCGTGGACCGCGACCTGTTCGCGATCCACTCCGTCCTCGGCGAGCTCGTCCCCGGAGGTGTCCCGTTCACCGACATCTCCTTCGGTGGGGGGCGGTCATCCGGGACCCTGACCGCATACGGGGACCGGCTCGGCCTCGTGCCGTCGGAGTCCGACCACGGCACCGGCGTCACGATGGTCCTCGACGCCGCGCGTCTCGACGAACCGCTCCCGCAGGGAGCCCGGCGGCGGTGACGGTGGCCGAGGCCATGTGCCGCGACCTGGCCGCCACCCGCCGGACCCGGGGGCCGGTGAGCAGCCGGGTCCGCGTCGAGATCGCCGGTCGTCTCACGCAGGGGGCCTCCATGTCTTCGGTGGCCGCCGGGCTGGGGGTCAGTTCCCGGACCCTGCGCAGGCACCTGTCGGACGAGGGCACGTCGTTCCAGCGGCTTCTCGACGACGTCCGGCTGGAACTGGCCAGGCGGATGCTGGCGACCGGTCTGCTGTCGGTGGAGGACGTCGCGTTGCGTCTGGGGTATGCCGAGGCCTCGAGCTTCATTCACGCGTTCCGGCGTCTCACCGGTGACACCCCGCACCGGGCCGTCGTCGCCTCGCGGGCACGGCGGTCCGCGACGACCCGGGCCTGATGTGCCGGGCCGTACCCCGACGTGGGATGATCGGCGACGTGCTGAAGTGGACCACTGCCGGAGAATCGCACGGCCAGGCCCTGGTGACGATCGTCGAGGGCGTGATCGCCGGGGTCGAGGTGACGAGCGACGAGATCGCCTCGCAACTCGCCCGCCGTCGCCTGGGCTACGGCCGCGGGGCGCGGATGAAGTTCGAGGCGGACGCCGTCCGGGTCCTCGGCGGCGTCCGCCACGGCCGGACCATGGGATCGCCGGTGGCGATCGAGGTCGGCAACACCGAGTGGCCCAAGTGGGAGCAGATCATGTCGGCGGACCCCGTCGACCCGGAGGCGATCGACGACAAGGCCCGCGCCGCCCGCCTGACCCGCCCGCGGCCCGGTCACGCCGACTTCTCCGGGATGCTCAAGTACGACTTCGACGACGCCCGGATGGTCCTCGAGCGCGCGAGCGCCCGGGAGACCGCCGCCCGGGTCGCGGCCGGGACGGTCGCCCGTGCGGTGCTGCGGGACGTCCTCGGCGTCGAGGTCCTCTCGCACGTCATCTCCATCGGTGCGTCCGAGCCGTACGTCGGTCCTGAACCCGGGTACGCGGACCTCGAGGACATCGACGCCAGCCCTGTGCGGGCCTTCGATGCCGCCGCCGCGGAGTCGATGATCGCCGAGATCGAGGCCGCGAAGAAGGCCGGGGACACCCTCGGGGGCGTCGTCGAGGTGGTCGTCCACGGCCTCCCGATCGGTCTCGGCTCCCACGTGTCCGGCGACAATCGTCTCGACGCACAGCTCGCCGGCGCCCTCATGGGCATCCAGGCCATCAAGGGTGTCGAGGTGGGGGACGGCTTCGAGACCGCGCGCCGCCGTGGCAGCGTCGCCCACGACGAGATGGTCCGCGGTGACGACGGCGTCGAGCGTCGTAGCAACCGGGCCGGGGGCCTGGAGGGCGGCATGACCAACGGTCAGCCCCTGCGGGTACGGGCAGCGATGAAGCCCATCTCCACGGTGCCCCGTGCGCTGAGCACGGTGGACATGGAGGACGGATCCGCGGCCACCGCCATCCACCAGCGGTCGGACGTGTGTGCGGTTCCGGCGGCGGGCGTCGTCGCGGAGTCGATGGTCGCCCTCGTGCTGGCCCGCGCGGTCCTGCAGAAATTCGGTGGCGACTCGCTGGCGGAGACCCGCCGGAACGTCGGCGGATACCTCGACGCGGTCGCCGAGCGGCTGGACTGGGCGACGGACGAGGCATGAGCGAGCCGGCACGGCCGGTCGCCGTGCTCGTGGGACCACCCGGTGCCGGCAAGACGACCATCGGCCGCAAGCTCGCCCGGCGGCTCGACGTGCCGTTCCGCGACGCCGACCACCTCATCGAGGAGGCCGAGGGCCGGTCCATCCCCGAGATCTTCGCCACCGACGGCGAGCCGCACTTCCGCGAGATCGAGGAGCGGATCATCGGTGACGCGCTCACGTCGTTCGACGGCGTCCTGTCCCTGGGGGGCGGGGCGGTCCTGTCGGCGGTGACCCGGCGACGCCTGCGAGGCCACCGGGTCGTCCACCTCACGATCGGGGTGGCCGAGGGGGTGCGCCGATCCCAGGGTCCGGGTCGCCCGCTCCTGGCCGGGGGCGACGTCACAGCCCGGTACCAGGCACTGCTGACCGAACGCTCGCCGCTGTACCGGGAGGTCGCCTGGACCACCGTGAGCACCGAGCGGCGCAGTTCGGGCAAGGTGGTGACGGACATCGTCGACAGGCTCCACTCCGGCGACCCGCACCTGCGGGGCGGCGTTCGGAGATGAGTGACGACCAGACGCGTAGCGATACGAGTGCGACACGAGCGATGAGCGGGAGCAGCAGATGAACCAGGACGAGAACACCACCGAGCCCGTCGTCGTGGAGGTGCGCGCCGCGGACCCGTACCCCGTGGTCATCGGCCGGGGCCTGCTCCCGGAGATCCTCGAGGCGTGTTCGTCCTCGCGAACCGTGGCGATCTTCTACCAACCGCCGCTGGCCCAGACCGCCGAGGCGCTCCGCGAGAAGCTCGCCGACGCCGGCATCGACGCCCACCGGATCGAGATCCCGGACGCGGAGGCCGGCAAGGACCTCGCCGTCGCCGGGTACTGCTGGGACGTCCTGGGCCAGATCGGGTTGAACCGCAAGGACACCGTCGTGAGCCTCGGCGGGGGCGCGGCCACCGACCTCGCGGGCTTCGTCGCCGCCACCTGGATGCGTGGCGTCCGGGTCGTACACATCCCCACCACCCTGCTGGCGATGGTCGACGCCGCGGTCGGTGGTAAGACCGGAATCAACACCGATGCCGGGAAGAACCTGGTGGGCTGCTTCCACGAGCCCGCCGCCGTGTTCATCGACACCGCGACGCTCGAGACCGTCCCGCACAACGAGTTGGTCTCCGGAATGGCCGAGGTGGTCAAGTGCGGCTTCATCGCCGACCCGGAGATCCTCGACCTCATCGAGGCGGATCCCGCTGCGGCGCTCGATCCGGGCGGCGAGACGATCGTCGAGCTCATCCGCCGCAGCGTGCAGGTCAAGGCCGACGTGGTCGGCCAGGACCTCAAGGAGTCCGGCCTGCGGGAGATCCTCAACTACGGCCACACCCTCGGCCACGCCGTGGAGCGTCGCGAGCAGTACCGGTGGCGTCACGGCGCGGCGATCAGCGTCGGGATGTGCTTCGTCGCCGAGCTCGCCAGGCTGGCGGGCCGACTGGACGACGCGACGGCGGACCGTCACGCCTCCGTCCTCGCGTCCCTCGGACTTCCCACCGGGTACGACGAGGACGCCTTCCCGCGGTTGCTCGAGCTGATGGCCGGCGACAAGAAGAACCACTCGGGTTTCCTGCGGCTGGTCGTGCTGGACGGACTGGCCCGCCCGTCGCGCATGGAGGCCCCGGACCCGTCGCTGATGACGGCGGCGTACGCCACCATCTCGGAGGGCCGTAAGCCCAGCGGTGGAGGGATCCTGCTGTGATCGAGCGTCCCGCCCCACGTCGCCGCGCCGTCGCCGCCGCCCTCGCCGACGTCGGTGCCGACGCCCTGTTGGTGACCGATCCACGGAACATCGCCTACCTGACCGGGTTCTCCGGGTCGGGTGGGGCCGTCCTGGTGGAGGACGACGGCGAGGCGGTCCTCTGCACGGATTCCCGCTACGAACTCCAGGTGGTCGAGCAGGCCCCGGACGTGGGCCACGTGATCTCGCGCGAGTACGTCGCCGGCGTCCTCGGTCGTCGTCGCGGACCCGCGGACGCCCCGCTCGCCGTCGAGGCCGATCAGCTGACCCTGTCCGCGGCCGCCGGCCTGCGCCGTGCACTCGCGGCGACCGGGGGAGCGGACGCCCGGATGGTGGAGACCAGCGGGCTGGTGGAGACGGTGCGCCGCGCCAAGGATCCCGACGAGCTCGCCCTCATCGCCAGGGCGTGCACGGTGGTCGACGAGGCGTGGACCCACGTGCTGGGCAGCGACCTGGTGGCGGCCGGTCGGACCGAACGAGAGGTCGCGGCGGACCTGGAGCACGCGATGCGGCGGGCCGGTTCGGACGGCGTGGCGTTCGAGACGATCGTGGCCTCCGGACCCAACGGAGCGCACCCGCACCACGTTCCCGGGGACCGGGTCTTGGCGGAGGGCGACCTGGTGGTGGTGGACTTCGGAGCCACGGTCTCGGGGTACGCGTCCGACTGCACCCGCACGGTCGCGTTGGGGACCGCCCCGGACCGTCTGGTGGAGGCCTACGAGGTCGTCCGCCGAGCTCAGATCGCGGGGGTCGAGGCCGTCCGCGCCGGCGTCCCGTGCGCCGAGCTCGACGCCGTCAGCCGCGACATCATCACCGACGCCGGGTTCGGCGAGCACTTCGGCCACTCGCTGGGGCACGGGGTGGGGTTGGACGTGCACGAAGCGCCCGCGGTGTCGACCCGGTCCACGAGTACACTGTCCGACGGCGATGTGATCACCATCGAGCCGGGGATCTACCTCCCGGGCCTCGGCGGGATCCGAATCGAGGACACCGTGGCCGTCACCGGCGGTGGCGGACGGTCCCTGACCACCACGTCGAAGGACCTCAGGGTGCTCTGAGGATCCGACCCACGATCATGCGCGCGACGCCGCCCCCGGCTGCGGCGCGGACGACTTCCCGAAGGAGTACCGACTATGGCGTCCACCGCCGATTTCAAGAACGGCCTCGTCCTCAAGGAGGAGGGCCAACTCTGGCAGATCACCGAGTTCCAGCACGTCAAGCCCGGCAAGGGCCCCGCGTTCGTGCGGACCAAGATGAAGAACGTGGTCAGCGGCAAGACCATCGACAAGACGTTCAGTGCCGGCGTGAAGGTGGAGACCGCGACCGTCGACCGGCGCGACATGACCTTCCTCTACCGCGACGGCGAGGACTACGTCCTCATGGACGAGAAGGACTTCGAGCAGATCAACGTCACGCCGACCGTGATGGGTGACGGTGCCCGCTTCCTGCTCGAGAACACCTCGGTCCAGGTCTCCATCCACGAGGGTGTCCCGCTGTTCGCCGAGATGCCGGTCGCCGTCGACCTGCTGGTCCAGCACACCGACCCGGGCCTGCAGGGCGACCGTTCGACCGGTGGCACCAAGCCGGCGACCCTCGAGACGGGTGCCGAGGTCCAGGTGCCGCTGTTCATCAACACCGGCGACAAGCTGCGCATCGACACCCGTGACGGCCGCTACCTCAGCCGGGTGAACGACTGATCATGTCGGAAGACGTCGACCACCGCCGTCGCGGATCACGCTACCGGGCGCGCAGGCGCGCGGTCTCGCTGCTGTTCGAGGCGGAGCTACGTGACGCGGACGTGGTGGCGCTCGCCGAGGAGCGTCGGCAGATGGGCGAGGACTCCCAGGAGTTCCACGACGTCGCGCCCTACACGATGGAGATCGTCACCGGCGTCGCCGAGCGGCTCGACCGCCTCGACTCCACCATCACCGAGCACCTGAGGGAGTGGACGCTGGAGCGGCTGCCCGCCGTCGACCGCGCGGTCCTGCGCGCAGGTGCGTGGGAACTGCTCTTCAGCTCGGACGAGGTGGACGCCGCCGTCGTGATCGACCAGGCGGTCCTTCTGGTGTCCGACCTGTCCGCGGAAAAATCGGTTCCGTACGTCAACGCGGTCCTCGACCGCGTGGCCGGCCTGGCCCAGCACATCAGGGCCGCCGAGCGGGCCGTGGCGGGCCTGGACACCCCGCCCGCCGACGCTGCCTCCGAGGCCGCCGGCGACGCGCCCGGAGACGTGTCGGAGGCCACGTCCGCCGATCCCGGAACGGACACCGGGGACTGATAGAGTTCAGGACCGAAAGCTATCCCTTTAACGAGCCGTCCAGCGAGGCGGACAAGGAGGTGGTGATCGGTGAGCGCTGACGGTTCGCAAGAGAACTCGGTGTCACTCTTCACGTCCGACGACGTCGCCAGGACGGTGTCCCGCCTGGCACATCAGATCATCGAACGCACTGCTGCGGACGCGCCCGACTCGGGCCCCGTGGTGCTGCTGGGAATCCCCACCCGCGGGGTGCCGCTCGCGGCCCGACTCGCCGAGAGGATCCGTGAGTTCAGCGGCGCGGACGTCCACGCCGGGGCCCTCGACGTCACGCTCTACCGCGACGACCTCGCCGGAGGCCCGCACCGGCCGATGAACCCCACGCGGGTCCCGTCGGCCGGGATCGACGGCGCGACGGTGATCCTCGTGGATGACGTCCTGTTCTCGGGCCGGACCATCCGCGCGGCGTTCGATGCCCTGCGCGACCTCGGGCGACCGGCGCGGGTCCAGCTCGCCGTGCTGGTCGACCGCGGGCATCGTGAACTGCCGATCCGGGCCGACTACGTGGGCAAGAACGTCCCCACCTCCCGCGACGAGGGAGTGTCCGTCCGGCTCACCGAGGTCGACGGGGTCGACGCCGTGGTCCTGCGGCGTCCGGACGCGGAGAGGACGAGATGAAGCACCTGCTCTCGGCCGCCGACCTCGACCGCGACTCGGCCCTGTCCATCCTCGACGAGGCGGAGCGACTCAAGGAGACGCTCCTCGGTCGCGAGGTCCGCAAGTTGCCGACGCTGCGGGGCAAGACCGTCCTCACCGTGTTCTACGAGAACTCCACCCGCACGCGGGTGTCGTTCGAGACGGCCGGTAAGTGGATGAGCGCGGACGTCATCAACGTCTCCGCCAGCGCCTCCTCGGTCCAGAAGGGCGAGTCGTTGCGCGACACGGCGCTCACCCTGACCGCCATCGGCGCGGACGCCCTCATCGTGCGCCACCCGGCCTCGGGGTCGGCTCAGCAGATCGCCGGGTGGGTCGCGCCGGGCGGCGTCGGCCCGTCGGTCATCAACGCCGGTGACGGGATGCACGAGCACCCCACCCAGGCACTGCTCGACGCCATGACCCTGCGTGAACGCCTCGGCGGGATAGACGGGCGCCGGGTGGTGATCGTCGGGGACATCCTGCACTCGCGCGTCGCCCGGTCCAACGCCCTGTTGCTGTCCACGTTGGGCGCGGAGGTGGTCCTCGTCGCCCCGCCGACCCTGCTCCCGGTGGGCGTCGACGGCTGGCCGGTCCGCGCGTCGACCGACCTCGACGCGGAGTTGGACGGTGCGGACGCCGTCATGATGCTGCGCGTCCAGGCCGAGCGGATGAACGGTGGGTTCTTCCCGTCTGCCCGCGAATACGCGGTGCGCTACGGGCTCGGGCCGACGCGCGCCGCCCGGCTCCGCGACGACGTCGTGGTCCTGCACCCGGGTCCGATGGTCCGTGGGATGGAGATCGGCTTCGACACCGCCGACGCGCCGTCCTCCGCGATCCTCCAGCAGGTCACCAACGGCGTGCACGTGCGCATGTCGGTACTGCTCCACACTCTCGTCACGGCGGAAGGAACCCCTGAGTGAGCGCCCCCCACACACCGACCCTGTTGCTACGGCGGGTGCGTCCCTACGGCGAAGGCGACCCGGTCGACGTCCTCGTCCGCGACGGCGTCATCGCCGCGATCGGTCCGGACGCGGGCGAGTCCGTGGACCTGTCCGCGACGGACATCGAGGTCCTCGATCCGGACGGCGCCGTGCTGCTGCCGGGGTTCGTCGACCTGCACACCCACCTCCGCGAACCCGGTCGCGAGGACACCGAGACCATCGCCTCGGGTTCGGCCGCCGCGGCCCGCGGGGGGTACACGGCGGTGTTCGCCATGGCCAACACCCAACCCCCGCAGGACAACCAGACGGTGACCGACTCGGTCTGGCGGATCGGCCGCGAGGTCGGACTGTGCGACGTGCACCCCGTCGGCGCCGTCACCGTGGGTCTCAAGGGTGAGCAGCTCACCGAGATGGGGCAGATGGCCGCGGGGGAGGCCCGCGTCAGGGTGTTCTCCGACGACGGGATGTGCGTCCACGACCCACTGGTGATGCGTCGAGCCCTGGAGTACTCGGCCGGATTGGGCGTCCTCGTCGCCCAGCACGCCGAGGAACCCCGGCTCACCGGCGGCGCCGTGGCCCACGAGGGGCCCCACGCCGCACGCCTGGGACTGACCGGGTGGCCGCGGTCGGCGGAGGAGTCGATCGTCGCCCGGGACGCGATCCTGGCCCGCGACGCCGGCGCCCGCGTGCACATCTGCCACGCCTCCACGACCGGCACCGTCGAGCTGCTGCGGTGGGCCAAGGACCAGGGGATCTCGATCACCGCCGAGGTCACCCCGCACCACCTGCTCCTCGACGACTCCCGTCTCGAGACCTACGACGGCGTCTACCGGGTCAACCCGCCCCTGCGCGAGGCACACGACACCCTCGCGCTGCGCGAGGCGCTGAGGTCCGGCGTGATCGACTGCGTCGCCACCGACCACGCCCCACACGCCGCGCAGGAGAAGTGCTGCGAGTTCGCCGCCGCCCGGCCGGGCATGCTCGGACTCGAGACCGCCCTGCCGATCGTCGCCGCCCTGCTGGTCGAGACCGGGGACATGACCTGGCGGGACCTCGCCCGTGTCATGAGCACCCGGCCCGCCGAGATCGCCGGCCTGTCGGACCAGGGGCGACCGATCGCCGTAGGGGAGCCCGCGAACCTCGTCGTCGTCGATCCCGACTCCCCGTGGACCGTCGTCGGTGACGCGCTCGCAAGTCTGTCCGCCAACACCCCCTACGAGGGAATGACATTCGCGGCCAGGGTCGTCGGCACCGTGTACCGGGGCCGCCTGACCACCCGCGACGGAGAGGTACTCGCATGACCCAGGACTACTGGACCGTCATCATCGTCATCGCCGTGCTGCTCGCGCTGATCGGTCTGATGACGCTGGGATGGCGGAACCGTAGCCGGTCCCAGGCCGGGCTCTTCGACGAGCTCCCCACCCCGCCCGCCGACCCGGGCGAGATCGTCCTGGGGCCGCTCACCGGTGTGTACATCGGCAGCACCGTCGCGGGGGACTGGCAGGCCCGGATCGCCCGCCCGCCACTCGGCCACCGCTCCGCCGGCACCCTGACCGCCCACACCGGCGGCATACGCCTCGAGCTGGCCGACGCCGTCGTGTGGATCCCCCGCGCCGACCTCGTCGACGTGCGTCGCGCGTCGGCACTGGCCAACAAGACCGTGCCCGGCGGCGGCATCCTCGTCGCACGCTGGCAGGTCACCGGCCCCGACGGCCGCACCCTCGTCGACTCGGGATTCCGGGCGGACGACAAGGACACCTACCCCCGCTGGGAGGCGCTGCGCGGAGACGCCGACCCCTCCGACACGCCCACCGACTCCAGCTCCACCACCGAGGAGAACCAGTGACACCGCACAGCACCACGCCCGCGCCGCAGGCGGGCCCGCAACCCGCCGCGCTCGTCCTCGAGGACGGACGCATCCACCGCGGCACGTCGTTCGGCGCGACCGGGACCACCCTCGGGGAGGCCGTGTTCACCACCGGCATGTCCGGCTACCAGGAGACCCTCACCGACCCCTCCTACTGCCGGCAGATCGTCGTGGCCACCGCGCCGCAGATCGGCAACACCGGATGGAACGACGAGGACGGCGAGTCCCTCCTCGACGGTGAGGCCCGCGGGGGGCGGATCTGGGTCTCCGGCTTCGTGATCCGCGACCTGTCGCGACAGCCCTCCAACCACCGGTCCAGCCGCAGTCTCGAGGACGAGATGGCCGCCCAGGGCGTGGTCGGCATCGCCGGTATCGACACGCGCGCCGTTGTCCGCCACATCCGGGAGCTCGGGGCCATGAAGGCCGGGATCTTCTCGGGCGACGACCTGACCGACGACGAGACCATGCTCACCGCGGTCCGGGCCCAGGAATCCATGGCCGGCGCGTCGTTGTCCGACGAGGTCTCCACGCGCGAGGCCTACGTGGTGGAGCCGGAGGGCGAGGCGTCCTACACGATCGCCGCACTGGACCTGGGGATCAAGACCAACACCCCCCGGATGCTCACCGAGCGCGGGGTCCGCGTCCACGTCCTGCCCGCCGACTCGACGCTGCAGGACATCCTCGACCTCGGCGTCGACGGGGTGTTCCTGTCCAACGGTCCGGGCGACCCGGCGACGGCCGACCACGCGGTGCACCTCACCAAGGAGGTGCTGGGCCAGGGGATCCCCTTCTTCGGCATCTGCTTCGGAAACCAGATCCTCGGCCGGGCTCTGGGGCTGGAGACCTACAAGATGCAGTTCGGGCACCGCGGCATCAACATCCCGGTGATCGAGAAGGCCACCGGCGCCGTGGCCATCACCTCCCAGAACCACGGGTTCGCGCTGCGTGCCCCGGAGGGTGACACCTGGCAGACCCCGTGGGGCACGGCCGCCGTGACCCACGTGTGCGCCAACGACGGCACCGTCGAGGGCGTCGCCCTGGTCGACGGCAGCGCCTTCTCCGTCCAGTACCACCCCGAATCCGCGGCGGGCCCCCGGGACGCCGCCGACCTCTTCGACCGCTTCGTCAGCCTGCTCGAATCCTCCGACCTCGGCTCCGCAGACTCCAGAAAGGGTTCGAACTGATGCCCCGGCGCACAGACATCAACCACGTCCTCGTCATCGGCTCCGGGCCGATCGTCATCGGCCAGGCCTGCGAGTTCGACTACTCGGGCACCCAGGCGTGCCGCGTGCTCAAGTCCGAGGGCCTGCGTGTGACCCTGGTCAACTCCAACCCGGCCACGATCATGACCGACCCGGAGTTCGCCGACGCCACCTACGTCGAGCCCATCACGCCCGAGTTCATCGACAAGATCCTGACCAAGGAGGCCGCCGACGGCCACCCCGTGGACGCGGTGCTCGCGACCCTCGGTGGGCAGACCGCGCTGAACGCGGCCATGCAGCTGGACGCCCAGGGGCTCCTCGACAAGCACGGGGTCGAGCTCATCGGCGCGGACATCCCCGCCATCAACCGCGGCGAGGACCGGCAGACCTTCAAGGACATCGTGGCCAGCGTCGGCGGCGAGTCGGCCCGCAGCGCCGTCTGCCACACGATGGAGGAGGTCCATGCCACCGTCGCCGAGCTGGGGCTGCCGGTCGTGGTCCGGCCCTCCTTCACCATGGGCGGCCTCGGCTCGGGTCTGGCCTACACCACCGAGGACCTCGAGCGCATCGCCGGCGGCGGGCTGTCCGCCTCGCCGACCGCAAACGTTCTCATCGAGGAGTCCATCCTCGGGTGGAAGGAGTACGAGCTCGAGCTGATGCGCGACAACAAGGACAACGTCGTCGTGATCTGCTCGATCGAGAACGTGGACGCCCTGGGTGTGCACACCGGCGACTCCGTCACCGTCGCGCCGTCGATGACGCTGACCGACCGCGAGTTCCAGAACATGCGCGACCTGGGCATCGCGATCATCCGCGCCGTGGGCGTGGACACCGGTGGCTGCAACATCCAGTTCGCCATCAACCCCGTCGACGGCCGCCTGGTCGTGATCGAGATGAACCCCCGGGTCTCGCGGTCCTCCGCGCTGGCCTCCAAGGCCACCGGCTTCCCGATCGCCAAGATCGCCGCACGGCTGGCCATCGGGTACTCGCTCGACGAGATCACCAACGACATCACCGGCGAGACCCCCGCGTGCTTCGAGCCGACCCTCGACTACGTGGTGGTCAAGGCGCCCCGGTTCGCCTTCGAGAAGTTCCCGGGTGCCGACGACACCCTCACCACCACCATGAAGTCGGTGGGTGAGGCCATGAGCCTGGGGCGCAACTACCGGGAGGCCCTCGGCAAGGTCATGCGGTCGCTGGAGACCAAAGCCTCGGGATTCTGGACCCTGCCCGACGAGACCATCGCACCCGGGCGCTCCACCGACGTGGATGCGGTGCTCGCCGACCTGGTCCGTCCGACCGAGGGCCGGATGTACGACGTCGAGCTGGCGCTGCGCCTGGGGGCGACGGTCCAGCAGGTCCACGAGGCCTCCGGCATCGACCCGTGGTTCCTCGAGGAGGTGGCCGAGCTCGTGGACCTGCGCCGCCAGATCGTCGACGCCGCCGTGCTGGGCGCGGACCTGCTGCGTCGGGCCAAGCACAACGGTCTGTCGGACGCGCAGATCGCCGCCCTCCGGCCCGAGTTCGCCGGTGCCGAGGGCGTGCAGCGCCTGCGCCACCGGCTGGGGATCCGGCCCGTCTACAAGACGGTCGACACGTGTGCCGCGGAGTTCGAGGCCAAGACCCCGTACCACTACTCGACCTACGAGCTCGACCCCGCCGCCGAGTCCGAGGTCGCCCCGCAGACCGAGCGCGAGAAGGTGATCATCCTCGGTTCCGGGCCCAACCGCATCGGCCAGGGCATCGAGTTCGACTACTCCTGCGTGCACGCCGCCCTGACGCTGTCCGAGGCCGGGTACGAGACGGTCATGGTCAACTGCAACCCGGAGACGGTCTCGACCGACTACGACACGGCCGACCGGCTGTACTTCGAGCCCCTGACGTTCGAGGACGTCATGGAGGTCTACCACGCCGAGTCCGAGTCCGGCACGGTCGCCGGGGTGCTGGTGCAGCTCGGTGGCCAGACCCCGCTGGGGCTGGCCGCGCAGCTCGAGGCCGCCGGCGTCCCCATCGTGGGCACCAGCCCGTCCGCGATCGACCTGGCCGAGGACCGCCGCGAGTTCGGTGAGGTGCTGGTCCGGGCGGGTCTGCCGGCCCCGGCGTTCGGCACCGCGATCAACGCCGACGAGGCGACCGCCATCGCCGCCGATATCGGGTACCCGGTACTGGTGCGCCCGTCCTACGTGCTGGGCGGCCGGGGCATGGAGATCGTCTACGACGAGGGCTCCCTGCGCTCGTACATCGACCGCGCCACCGAGATCAGCCCGGACCGTCCGGTGCTGGTGGACCGCTTCCTCGACGACGCCGTGGAGATCGACGTCGACGTCCTGTGCGACGGCACCGAGGTGTACCTGGGCGGCGTCATGGAGCACATCGAGGAGGCCGGCATCCACTCCGGCGACTCCGCGTGCACGCTGCCGCCGATCACCCTCGGACAGGACGACATCGACAGGGTCCGCCGCTCCAGCGAGGCGCTGGCCATGGGCATCGGCGTCAAGGGCCTGATGAACGTGCAGTACGCCCTCAAGGACGACGTGCTCTACGTCCTCGAGGCCAACCCCCGGGCCAGCCGGACGGTGCCCTTCGTGTCCAAGGCGACCGGGGTGCACCTGGCCAAGGCGTGTGCCCGCATCATGCTGGGCGAGTCGATCGCCGACCTGCGCGCGGAGGGGCTGCTCCCGTCCGACCGGGACGGCGGCTCCCTGCCCGCGGACGCCCCCGTCGCCGTCAAGGAGGCGGTGCTGCCGTTCAACCGGTTCCGCACTCCGGAGGGCGACACCGTGGAGTCCCTGCTCAGCCCGGAGATGAAGTCCACGGGTGAGGTCATGGGCATCGGCCCGGACTTCGCCGTGGCCTTCGCCAAGGGCCAGCTGTCCGCCGACGGCGTGCTGCCGCTGTCGGGCACCGTGTTCGTCTCGGTGGCCAACCGGGACAAGCGGTCGATGGTGTTCCCGGCCCAGCGGCTGGCGGCGCTCGGGTTCACGGTGCTGGCCACCGAGGGCACCGCGCTCATGCTCCGCCGGTACGGCATCGCCTGTGAGACCGTGGCCAAGCTGACCGAGTCCGGCACCGGCCCGGTCGACGAGGACGGCCGGCCGATCCGCACGATCGTCGACCGCATCAACGCCGACGAGGTGGACCTCATCCTCAACATCGCCTCGTCGACCGGGGGCACCCGTGCCGACGGCCACGAGATCCGCTCCGCGGCGATCTCCCGCCGCGTGCCCTGCGTGACCACCGTCCAGGGCGCCACCGCGGCGGTCCACGGGATCGAGGCCATGCTGCGCGGCGACGTCAGCGTCAGCCCCCTGCAGGAGCTGCACGCCGGGTACGCGGCGCGGTGACGTCGATCGCGGCCCCGTTCGGTGCCCGCCTGCGCAGGGCGGTCGCCGAGCGGGGCAACCTCTGCGTGGGCATCGACCCCCACCCGGCGCTGCTGGAGGCGTGGGGCCTGGGCGTCGACGCGGCGGGCGTCGCGGAGTTCTCGCGGCGGTCCCTCGAGGCCTTCGGGGACCTGGTCCCCGCGGTCAAGCCCCAGGTCGCGTTCTTCGAGGAGCACGGGTCCGCCGGGTTCCGGGTCCTGGAGGAGCTCCTGTCCGCCATCGGCGAGCGCGGTGCCCTGTCGGTGGCGGACGCCAAACGGGGAGACATCGGCTCCACCATGGCCGGGTACGCCCGGGCGTGGCTACGGAACGGGTCCCCGCTGGCCTGCGACGCGCTCACGGTGTCGCCCTACCTGGGCGTGGGCGCCCTGGACGCGGCGTTCGAGGCGGCGGCCGGCACCGGCCGGGGCCTGTTCGTCCTGGCCCGGACCTCCAACCCCGAGGCCGGGCCCCTGCAGGGCTCGGCGGGCCCCACCGGCACGGTCGCCCAGTCCGTCGTCGACGAGGTGGCCCTCCGGAACGCGGGCGCCGGGGATGATGCACCGGGGTCCTTCGGCGTGGTCGTCGGGGCGACGGTGACCGACCCCCGAGGCTCGACGAGCTCTCCGGCCCGGTCCTCATGCCCGGGGTGGGGGAGCAGGGCGGCACCCTCGCCGACGTCCGCAGGATCGCCGGGCCCGCGCTCCCGCTCACCCTGGTCAACGTCTCGCGGCACGTGCTGCGCGCCGGGCCGGACGTCGACGCGATGCGCGCGACGGTCGTCGAACTCGCCGCACAGTACAGGTTCTCCGACGACTCCTGAGTCACCGCGTTCCACACGGGTGTACCGGCGTCCCACCGGTGACGGCCGCCCGGAGCCGGGCTCGCGGGAATCGGGCGGTTCGCGTCGCGCCCCCGGACGGGCGGCGCTAGGGTGCCATACAACCTCGAACCGTCAATGCGCAGATCAGACGGGGTGCCACAGCGGGACCCCGTCTGGTACCCGGCCGGTCGGCCGCGTACTGTTGCTGAGGTCATCAGGCCCGGAGCCGTGGAAGTCCCCCTCGGGGGCGGCGGAACCGCCCGGGTACGGTGAGCACGAGGGAGCGCCCGCTCCCGGAGGTGTTCCGCAGCCCGCGGACGCGCCGGGGCCGGTCACCGCACACCAGGCGGGGGTGTCCTACGGTGGACATCCGCGTGAGTCATGAGACACACACGAACGAGACGGAGGAATTGTGGCCCTTCCCCAGTTGACCGATGAGCAGCGCGCTGCTGCTCTGGAGAAGGCGGCTGCCGCCCGTCGCGCCCGGGCTGAGCTCAAGGAGCGCCTGAAGCGTGGCGGCACCGACCTCAAGCAGGTGCTCAAGGATGCCGAGAGCGACGAGATCCTCGGCAAGATGAAGGTCTCGGCGCTGCTCGAGGCCCTGCCCAAGGTCGGCAAGGTCAAGGCTCAGGAGATCATGACCGAGCTCGAGATCGCGCCGACGCGTCGTCTGCGTGGTCTCGGTGACCGCCAGCGTCGCGCACTGCTCGAGCGGTTCGACTTCACGGTCGACTGATCGACGCATGAACACACCGTCATCCGGGGCCACCCCGGAGACGACGGCGAAGAGGGGCCGGCTGATCGTCTTGGCCGGCCCCTCCGCCGTCGGGAAGTCAACCGTCGTCGCCCGTCTCCGCGAGTGCGTCCCCGACCTCTACTTCAGCGTGTCGATGACCACACGGGACCCGAGGCCCGGGGAGGTCGACGGCCGCGACTACTACTTCGTGTCCACCGAGGACTTCCGGAAAGCGGTATCCGAGGGTCGGATGTTGGAGTGGGCGGAGATCCACCGCGGCCTGCAGCTCTCCGGGACCCCCGCCGATCCGGTGCACCGCGCGCTCGAGGCGGGACGACCGGTCCTCATCGAGGTGGACCTCGCCGGGGTGCGCCAGATCCGCGAGTCGATCCCGGAGGGCAGGACCGTATTCCTCGCCCCGCCGTCGTGGGAGGAACTCGAGGTCCGGCTGCGTGGCCGGGGCACCGAACCGCAGGACGTGGTGGGCCGCCGACTCGAGACCGCGAAGGTCGAGATGGAGGCCCGCGGAGAGTTCGACGAGGTCGTCGTCAACGACGAACTCGAAAAGGCCGTGGACGAGTTGGTATCATTGCTGGTCGGCCGCGACTAGCGGCGAGCCCAGCGTCACCAGGGTGTCATCGACGACACCGACCCCAGGCAGTACCCCAGAGGAGAACCCATAGTGGCCACCACCGAAGCCGCAGCGGCCACCCCGCTGTACGACACCCCGATCGGCATCACGAACCCCCCGATCGACGAGCTGCTCGAGCGGGCGTCCTCGAAGTACGCACTCGTGATTTTCGCCGCCAAGCGGGCGCGCCAGATCAACTCGTACTACAACCAGATCGAGGAGGGCATCCTCGAGTACGTCGGCCCGCTGGTCGACCCGGGGCTGCACGAGAAGCCCCTGACCATCGCGCTGCGTGAGCTGCACTCCGACCTGCTCGATTGCGCCGAGGGCGAGTGAGCCCCTCCGGGGACGACATGCGCAGCCCGCGCGTCGTCGTCGGAGTCGGCGGCGGGATCGCCGCCTACAAGGCATGTGGCCTCATCCGGTTGCTCACCGAGTCCGGATGCCACGTCGACGTCGTCCCCACAGAGGCGGCCCTGCGATTCGTCGGGTCCGCCACGTTCGAGGCGCTGTCCGGGAACCCGGTGTCCACCGGGGTGTTCTCGGACGTGCCCTCGGTCCGCCACGTCGCCCTCGGGCAGCGGGCGGACCTCGTCGTCGTCGCTCCCGCCACCGCGGACCTGCTGGCCCGCGCGGCGAGCGGGCGGGCCGACGACCTCCTCACCTCCACACTCCTCACCGCGCGGTGCCCGGTCCTCCTCGCGCCGGCCATGCACACCGAGATGTGGGAGCATCCCGCGACGCGTCGCAACGTCGACACCCTCCGGGGCGACGGCATCCACGTCATGCCGCCGGCGTCCGGCCGGCTCACCGGCGCCGACACCGGCGCGGGGCGACTACCGGAGCCCGCCGACATCGCGCGGTTGGCCCGGCTCCTCCTCGACGGCGGATCACTGGCGTGGGACCTCGCCGGCACGCGCATCGTCGTCACCTCCGGAGGTACCCTCGAGGAGATCGACCCCGTGCGCTTCCTCGGTAACCGCAGCTCGGGCAAGCAGGGCCACGCGATCGCGGCGGTCGCTGCCGCCCGGGGAGCCAGGGTGACCCTGGGGACATCCTCCGATCGGCCCACCCCGCCCGCCGTCGAGGTCGGCCACATCGAGTCCGCCCTCGAACTGCGGGAGCAGACCCTGCGCGCAGCGGCCCGGGCGGACGTGGTCGTCAAGGCCGCCGCCGTCGCCGACTTCCGGCCCACCGACGTCTCCGACTCCAAGCTCAAGAAGGGCAGCGGATCGGAGCCCGCGGAGATCCGCCTCCGGCGGAACCCGGACATCCTCGCCGACCTGGTCTCCGCGCGTGCGGCGGGGGACGTCCCGGCCGACTGCGTGCTCGTGGGTTTCGCCGCCGAGACCGGGGACGCGTCGGGCACGGTCCTCGAGCACGGCCGCGCCAAGCTCGCGCGGAAGGGGTGCGACCTCCTCGTCGTCAACGAGGTGGGACGGGGCACCACCTTCGGACAGGACGTCAACGGCGGCTGGATCCTCGACTCGGGCGGCGGCGAGACGGCCCTCCAGCGCGCCAGCAAGGACCTCCTGGCCGACCGTCTACTCGACGCGATCGTGGGGATCGCTCGCGGGCGGACCGGGCGGAGTGACGCAGACCGCACCGACTAGTCTGTCCCCACGCGATCGGCAACGATCACACGCGATCCCACCATGGAAGAGAGAACCACTGTGACGCAGGCACGTCGGCTGTTCACCAGCGAGTCCGTGACCGAGGGGCATCCGGACAAGATCTGTGACGCGATCTCAGATTCGATCCTGGACGCGATGCTGGAGCAGGACCCGGCGGCCCGGGTGGCCGTGGAGACGATGGTCACCACCGGCATGGTCCACGTGGCCGGCGAGGTCAAGACCACCGGTTACGTGGAGATCCCGCAGCTCATCCGCGACAAGATCGTCGAGATCGGTTACGACTCCTCGGACAAGGGTTTCGACGGCGTCTCCTGCGGCGTGTCGATCTCGATCGGGCAGCAGTCGCCGGAGATCGCCCAGGGCGTGGACACCTCCCACGAGGCCCGCACCTCCACAGACTCGGTCGAGGACGCCATCGCCCGCCAGGGTGCCGGCGACCAGGGCCTGATGTTCGGCTACGCCTGCTCGGACACCCCCGAGCTCATGCCACTGCCCATCGCGCTGGCCCACCGCCTCTCGCGGCGGCTGACCGAGGTGCGCAAGGACGGCACGCTGGCCTACCTGCGCCCGGACGGCAAGACCCAGGTCACCATCGAGTACGACGGCGACCGCGCGGTCCGGCTGGACACCATCGTCATCTCCACCCAGCACGCCGACGGCATCGACCTGGAGACCACCCTGCGCGACGACCTCACGCAGCACGTGATCGACCCGGTCCTGGCCGAGGCCGCCGGTGGGATCGACACCGCCGACTTCCGACTGCTGGTCAACCCGACCGGCCGGTTCGTGCTCGGCGGCCCGATGGGCGACGCCGGCCTGACCGGACGCAAGATCATCGTCGACACCTACGGCGGCATGGCCCGCCACGGTGGCGGCGCGTTCTCCGGCAAGGACCCGTCGAAGGTGGACCGCTCCGCCGCCTACGCCATGCGCTGGGTCGCCAAGAACATCGTCGCCGCCGGCCTGGCCGAGCGCGTCGAGGTCCAGGTCGCCTACGCCATCGGCAAGGCCGCCCCGGTCGGACTGTTCGTCGAGGCGTTCGGCACCGAGAAGGTCGACATCGACCGGCTCCAGCAGGCGGTGACCGAGGTGTTCGACCTGCGGCCCGGTGCGATCATCCGCGACCTGGACCTCAAGCGTCCGATCTACGCCCCCACGGCCGCCTACGGACACTTCGGCCGCACCGACATCGACCTGCCCTGGGAGCGCACCGACCGCGTCGACGAACTCAAGCAGGCCGCCGGACTCTGACGCCGTCACCCCGTGTGTCGTAGCGGGGTGCGAGTATTCCGGACGTGACCACCACGCGCCCAGCGACCCGGGTCGCGGCGGCCGATGCCCCCGTGGCCCGGGTCCTGCCGTTGCTCGGGGTCTTCCATCTCGACCGGGAGTTCGACTACCTGGTCCCCGAGTCCCTCTCCGCCGAGGCGGTCCCGGGCGTGCGGGTGAGGGTGAGGTTCGCCGGGCGGCTGGTCGACGGTTTCCTCGTCGAGCGGCGCGCGCAGACCGATCACCAGGGGGATCTCGCCTGGCTGGAACGCGTCGTCTCACCCGAGCCCGTCCTCACCCCGGCCCTGCTCCGGTTGGTCGACCTGGTGGCGCGGCGGTGGGTGGGCATGCGCTCGGACGTGATCCGGTTGGCGATCCCGCCGCGCCATGCGGCCGCCGAGAAGTCCGTTCCCGAGCCGGGGCCGCCCCTGGGGGTGTCGGTGGGGCCGGTGGAGATGCCGGAGGGGTGGGGCGACCACCCGATGGTGGCGAGGTTCCTCGAGGCCGCGACCGGCGCCGTCCCCGCCCGCGGGGTGTGGACGGTCCCACCGGGCCGGGACTGGGCCGGTGCCCTGGCGACGCTCGCCGACTCCCTGCGCCGTCGTGGGCTCCAGGTCCTCCTGATCGTCCCGGACCAGCGGGACGTCAACCGTCTCACCGCGGCCTGTCGCGAGGTCGTCGGGGGCGGCGCGGCCGGTCGGGACCTCGTCACGGATCTGTCCGCCGGCGTCGGGCCGTCCGCCCGGTACCGACGGTGGTTGCGGGCGATCCGTGGCCACGCCCGGATCGTCGTGGGGACCCGGAGCGCGGTCTTCGCCCCCCTGCCCGAGCTCGGGCTCATCGTGCTGCACGACGACGGGGACGACTCGTTCGTCGAGCCGCGCGCCCCGTACCCCCACACGCGTGACGTTGCCGCGCAGCGATCGGCCCTCGAGGGCGTACCCCTGTTGCTGTCGTCGGTGGACCGGACCCCCGAGGTCGCCGAGTACGTCCGCTCCGGGTGGGCACACGAGATCCGCCCGCGCCCCGGACTGACCCGCGAGCTCGCGCCCCGCGTGGTCGCCGTGACCGACGCCGACCCGGTGCAGGCCCGCGACGTCGCGGGGGGCCGCACGAGGCTGCCCGCCGTGGCGTTGACGATGGCCCGGGAGGCGATCGACGTGGACGCCCCGGTCCTCGTACAGGTGCCCCGCAAGGGGTACATCCCCACGCTGCTGTGTGGGTCGTGCCGGACCCCGGCGCGGTGTCGCCGGTGCAACGGCCCGCTCCGCGCCGGGCGGATGGACGAGGTCCACGGGCCGGTGGAATTGGCGTGCGGGTGGTGCGGGGCCCCCGAGCCGAGCTTCCGCTGCGTGGCCTGCGGATCGCGGGCGCTGCGGGCCGGGGTGGTGGGGGCAGGCCGCACCGCGGAAGAGCTGGGCCGGATGTTCCCCGGTGTCCGGATCCGCACGAGCGGGGGAGGGGAGATCCTGGACACCGTGCCCGCGAGCCCGGCGATCATCGTCGCCACCCCGGGAGCGGAACCCGTCGCCGAGGGCGGGTACGGGGCCGCACTGCTCCTGGACTCGTGGGCGCTTCTCGGCCGACCCGACCTGCGGGCCGTCCAGCACGCCCTGCGCCTGTGGATCGGGGCGGCCGGTCTCGTCCGTCCCGCCGACGAGGGGGGCAGGGTGTTCCTGTCCGCCGAATCCGAGTCCGCGGTCGCCCAGGCGCTGGTCCGGTGGGATCCCCAGGGCTGGGCCGAACGGGAGCTCGCGGACCGCGCCGAGGTCGGGTTCCCGCCGGCGGTGCACATGATCGCGGTCGACGGGCCGGCCGCCGCGCTCGCCGAGGTCCTCGAGGACTTCCGCCTCACGGACCGTGTCGAGGTACTGGGTCCGGTGGATCTGCCCGTCGGGGAGGAGCTCCCTGGTCATGACGAGGTGGAGGACCCGGAGCGTGTGCTGTTCCGGGTGCCCCCGCCCGTCCTCGCCGAGGTCGCGGCAGAGCTCCGGGCACTGGTCCTCCGGCGCTCCGGACGCCGCCACAGCCACTCGGTCCGGGTTCGTCTGGACCCCGTCCACATCGGTTGACCGCCCCGCCGTGCGTCCGGCCGACCGCCGACGACGGCGCACGCCGACGGAGCGCCTAGAATGGCCGTTCAGCACCGACGCCTGCCAGGAGACCCGATACGCATGTCCGTCCATCCCGTCCGGCTCTTCGGCGACCCGGTCCTCCGGACCCCCGCCGACCCCGTCACCTCCTTCGACGACAGGCTGGCACGCACCGTGGCGGACCTCATGGACACCGTCGCGCACGAGGAGGGCGCCGGGCTCGCGGCGCCCCAGATCGGGTTGTCCACCCGCGTGTTCGTCTACAGCTGCGGCGGGCGGGAGGGTCACCTGGTCAATCCCGAGTGGGAGCCGATCGGCGAGGAGAAGACCCACGTCAACGAGGGCTGCCTGTCCATCCCCGGGATCTCCCTGCCCACCGAGCGGTTCGCCCGCGTCCGGGCCCGCGGAGTCGACGTGCACGGCGAGCCCGTCAGCTTCGAGGCCGAGGGCATCCTCGCCCGCGCCGTCCAGCATGAGACCGACCACCTGGACGGGGTGCTGTTCCTGCAGCGCCTCACCCCGGAGCGCCGACGCGAGGCGATGGCCGAGATCCGCTCGGCCAGCTGGTTCGGCAGCGCGGCGGTCAGCGGCGGCGTCATCTACGACACGCTCTCCGACGCGATGGCGGTGAGGTGAGAAGTGCGTCTCGTCTTCGCCGGCACCCCGGAGGTCGCCGTCCCGTCCCTGCAGGCGCTGCTCGACAGTGACCGTCACGAGGTCGTCGCCGTCGTCTCGCGTCCCGACGCCCGCACCGGCCGCGGTCGGGGACTGTCCCGCAGCCCCGTGGCGGCCGCGGCCGACGCAGCGGGCATCGAGGTCCTCACCCCGCCGAGCGCCCGCGACCCCGAGTTCGCGGAGCGACTGCGCGCGCTGACACCCGACGCGGTTCCGGTGGTCGCCTACGGCCACCTCGTTCCGCGCCCCGTCCTCGACATCCCCACCCACGGGTGGATCAACCTGCACTTCTCCCTGCTCCCCGCATGGCGGGGGCCGCCCCGGTCAACGCCGCCGTCGCCGCCGGTGACGAGGTCACCGGCGCGACCACCTTCCTGCTGGACGAGGGCATGGACACCGGCCCGGTCCTGGGGACGATGACCGAGACCGTCCGGCCCCGCGACACGGCCGGGGACCTCCTCGGCCGACTCGCGGTGTCCGGCGCCGGGCTGCTCGCGGCGACCCTGGACGGGATCGAGGCGGGAGAGCTCCGCGCGGTTCCCCAGCCGGCCGACGGCGCCTCCCATGCACCGAAGCTCACGGTCGACGACGCGCGGGTGCGGTGGAGCGATCCCGCCCTGGCCGTCGACCGGCACATCCGGTCGGTCACCCCTGCGCCGGGCGCCTGGACGACGCTCGGCGGCGAACGGGTGAAGATCGGCTCGGCCCGCCCCGCCGAGGACGCGCCCACGGACCTCGGGCCCGGACTCATCTCGTGGGACAAGCGGTCGTTCCTCGTGGGCACCGCGACGGTACCGATGGCGATCGAGACCATCCAGCCCCACGGCAAGAAGATGATGAACGCGCTGGACTGGGTGCGCGGCGCCCGGCTCGACGAGGGCGCGGTGTTCGAGTGAGCGCCGACGACCGACGGGGCCGCGGGCAGGGGCCCGATCCCCGCCGCGGGGGCGGACAGGGACGCCCGAAGAGCGGTGGAGGCAACCGCCCGCAGTCGGACCGCCGGCGACGTCCGGACACCCGGCCGCAGAAACAACAGAAACAGCAGAAGCAACCCCGTCCCGACGCCAGGACCGTCGCGCTGGCGGTCATGGCGGCCGTGCGGGAACGCGCCGCCTACGCCAACCTGGCCCTGCCGGCGGAACTGCGCCGCGCCAAGCTGGACACACGCGACGCGGCGCTGGCCACGGAGTTGACCTACGGCACGCTCCGCGCACAAGGACTGCTCGACCGGGTGATCGTGCTCGCGGCGTCCCGGCCCGTCGAGGAGATCGACCCGCCGGTCCTCGATCTCGTGCGGCTGGGCGCCTACCAGTTGCTGTTCACCCGGATCGGTGCGCACGCCGCCGTCGACACCGCCGTCGAGGCCGCGCGCACCGCCGGCCTGGGCCGGGCGGGCGGGTTCGTCAACGCGGTCCTCCGCAAGGTCGCCGCCCGCGACCTCGACTCCTGGGTCGACGCGCTGCGTGACGGTGTGACCGACCCGGTGGCTCGGATGGCCATCGGCACCGCGCACCCGGAGTGGATCGCCCGCGCGTTCGCGGACTCGCTCGGCGCCGCCGCCGGGGAGCTTCCCGAGTTGCTCGCCGCCGACGACGCCCGGCCGAAGGTCCACCTGGCCGCCCGCCCCGGTGCCATCACGGGCGAGGAACTGGCACTGATCACCGGCGGTACGGAGGGTGAGCTGTCCCCGTACGCGGTCCACCTGGACTCCGGGGACCCCGGAACGCTCGACGCCGTACGAGAAGGGCTCGCGGCGGTCCAGGACGAGGGCAGCCAGCTCGTGGCGCTGGCCGCCGCCCGCGCCCCCCTGGGCGGTCCGGACTCCGGGAGGTGGCTCGATCTGGCCGCCGGGCCCGGCGGGAAGGCGGTCCTGCTGGGCGCGCTGGCGGAGATCGAGCAGGCGACGCTCACCGGGGTGGAGATCTCCGAGCACCGCGCCGACCTGGTCCGCGGCGCGACCAAGGACCTGCCGGTGACCGTGCACACGGCCGACGGACGCGACCCGGGTCTGGAGCCGGGGTTCGACAGGGTATTACTCGACGCCCCGTGTTCCGGCCTCGGCGCACTCCGCCGTCGACCCGAGGCGCGGTGGCGCAAGACCGCCGCCGACATCCCGGGCCTGGTCACGCTCCAGCGCGAACTCCTCGAGTCGGCCCTGCGTCTGGTCCGACCGGGCGGGGTGGTGCTGTACGCGACCTGCTCGCCCCACCTCTCGGAGACAGTGTCGGTCATCCGCGAAGCCGCCCGGCGTGACGACGTCGAACTCCTCGACGTGCGTAACATCCTCGCGGAGGTGGTCGGCCGTCCGGTCGACGGACTGGGCGACGGCCCGTGGGTGCAGCTGTGGCCGCACCGGCACGGCACCGACGCGATGTTCATGGCGGCACTACGACGGGGTCGCGATGCGTGAGGACGCGCAGTTCAGCTCGCACGGGGTAGGGTGCTCGGCCTGGGTCTATCGCCCGGACGCGCCGTCGGACGGCCCTGCGAGCCCGGCACCTGCCATCGTCATGGCACACGGCTTCGGGTGCATCCGGGACCTGCGCCTACCCGCGTACGCCGAGCGATTCCGGGACGCGGGCTTCGTCGTGGTGGTCTTCGACTACCGGCATTTCGGCGCCAGCGACGGACAACCCCGGCAACTCCTCGACATCGGCCGCCAACTCGACGACTGGCGGTCCGCGCTGGCCTTCACCCGGTCGCTGCCCGGCGTCGATCCGGATCGCGTCATCGCGTGGGGCACGTCGTTCTCTGGAGGTCACGTCCTCACCCTCGCCGGCACGGGGGAGCGGCTGGCGGGAGTCATCGCCCAGGTCCCCCACGTGAGCGGTCCGGCCGCGGTCCGGGCGACGGGGCTCGCCGCGGCGCTCCGACTCGGCCCGGCCATCCTCGACGACCTGTGGCGCTCGCTCCGGCGTCGCGAACCCCGGTACGTGCGTCTCGTCGGACGACCGGGGGACACGGCGGTCATGACGAGTCCGGACGCCGATCCCGCGGTGAATCGGCTCGCGGCCGACTCGGGACTGCGCCGCAGTGAATTCCGCGACGACGTCGCAGCACGGATCCTGGCACGGATCGGCTTCTACTCGCCGATGCGGCACACGCGGCGGATCACCTGCCCGACGCTGGTGCAGATCGCGACGGAGGACGCCATCACCCCCGCGGCGACCGCGCGTCGGGCCGCGGAGCGGATTCCGGGCGGCCTGTACCTGGAGTACCCGTGCGAACACTTCGACCCCTACGTCGAGCCGCACTTCGAACGCATCGTCGCCGACCAGCTCGAGTTCCTGACCTCGGTCACCGGCTCCGTCGACTGACCGGTCCGTGGGCCGCCGTCCCATGTCGGCGGAGCAGCCCGGACGGGCCCGCCTAGACTGGTCGTCATGTCGTACCAGCCGCTCATCGCGCCGTCGATCCTGTCCGCCGACTTCGCCCGTCTGGACCGCGAGATCGAGCGCATCCCGTCCGCCGACTGGATCCACGTGGACGTCATGGACGGTCACTTCGTTCCCAACCTGTCCTTCGGTGCGCCGGTCGCGAAGGCGGTCGGGAAGGTCACGGACAAGCCGATGGACTGCCATCTCATGATCACCGACCCGGCGCGCTGGGTCGGTGACTACGTGGACGCCGGCGCGTTCAACGTCACCTTCCACGTGGAGGCCACCGACGACCCGAAGGCCGTCGCCGACCTGCTGCACGCCAAGGGGTGCAAGGCGGGTATCTCCATCAAGCCCGGGACCGCCGTCGAGCCGTACCTCGACCTGCTCGACCACGTGGACCTGGTCCTGGTGATGAGTGTCGAGCCAGGCTTCGGCGGCCAGAAGTTCATGCCCGGGGTGTTGGACAAGGTCCGCACGCTGCGCGCCGAGATAGACCGCCGTGGCCTCGACGTGCACATCCAGATCGACGGTGGCATCGACGCGGGGACGATCGCCGAGTGCGCGGCGGCGGGGTGCGACGTGTTCGTGGCCGGTTCGGCCGTCTACGGTGCCCCGGATCCCGACGCGATGATCGGGACCCTGCGCTCCGGGGCCCTCGCCGCGCGGGCGTGACGGTGCCGGACGTGCCGGAAGTGCCACAGGGCCCGAACGGGCCCGGGGTGCCGAGCGGGCCCGGGGTATCAGCGACGGGCGGGGCCGACCCCGCCGACCGTCGTCGCGAGCGGGACGCCCTGGCCCGGGCTATCGCCGTGTCCGCCTCCGCGTTGGGGGTGTGCACCCCCAACCCGCCGGTCGGTGCGGTGGTGCTCGACGCCGCCGGAGAGGTCGTGGGCATCGGCGCGACCGAGGCCCCGGGCGGACGGCACGCCGAGGTGGTGGCGCTGGACTCCGCCGGGGACCGCGCGCGCGGTGGGACGATCGTGGTCACCCTCGAGCCGTGTGACCACCACGGGCGCACCGGTCCGTGCACCTCCCGCATCGTCGCCGCCGGGCTCGCCCGCGTGGTCTACGCGGTGTCCGACCCCAATCCGGTGGCCTCCGGCGGAGCCGGGACCCTGCGGCGCGAGGGGGTCGAGGTGGCACGAGCCGACGACGACGAGGTGGGCGCCGCCCGCAGTGGCCCGCTGAGGGCGTGGCTCCACCGTCAGGACCACGGCCGACCCCTCGTCACCTGGAAGTACGCGGCGAGCCTGGACGGCAGGGTCGCGGCCGCGGACGGGTCGAGCAAGTGGATCACCGGGCCGGTTTCGCGCCGCCACGCCCACGCCAGACGGCAGGAGATCGACGCCCTCGTCGTCGGCACCGGAACGCTGCGCGCCGACGACCCCGCACTGACCGCCCGCACCGACGACGGCCGGCCCGCCCCCGCCAACCCCTCCGGGCGGTGATGGGGCTGAGCCCGGTGCCCGCGAACGCGACGGTGCGCGGCACCGACGGCCGGTTCCGACACCTGGCCACCCGCGATCCCGCCGAGGCGCTGGGACTTCTCGGCGAGGTCTCCCACGTCCTCGTCGAGGGCGGCCCCAGGCTGGCGGGGGCGTTCCTCGCCGCCGGACTCGTCGACGAGATCGACGCGTACCTCGCGCCCCTGGTGCTCGGCGCCGGGCGGTCGGCGGTCTCCGGAGCCGGGGTGGACACGCTCGCGGCCGCCCACGGTTTCCGGATCCGCGGGACCACCGTCCTGGGCGACGACGTCCACCTGCGCTTGACACGACCCGGCCTGACACGACCCGCCACCGCGTCCACACCGACCGCACCGACCGCACCGACGAGAGGACCCCGCTGATGTTCACCGGAATCGTGGAGGAGCTCGGAACCCTCGACTCGGTCGAGACGACCGGCGACTCCGCGCGCCTGCGCATACGGGGGCCCCTGGTCACCTCGGACGCCCACCACGGTGACTCGATCGCCGTCAACGGGGTGTGCCTGACCGTCACCGGCTGGGAGCCGGGGGAGTACTTCGACGTGGACGTGATGGCCGAGTCGCTCGACCGGACCGCACTCGGTGCACTGTCACCGGGCGACCCCGTCAACCTGGAACGCGCCATGCGCGCGGACGCCCGGTTCGGCGGTCACATCGTCCAGGGCCACGTCGACGGCACAGGCCACGTGATCAGCCGCGACGAGCACGAGCACTGGCACGTCGTGCGCATCTCGCTGCCGGGTGACCTCGCCCGGTACGTGGTCGAGAAGGGGTCGATCACCGTCTCCGGGACCTCGCTGACGGTCTCGGCGGTCAGTGCCGCGGACGAGCCGGAGCCGTGGTTCGAGGTGTCCCTCATCCCCACGACGCTCGCCGACACGATCCTCGGGGGACTGGGCGCGGGCGACCCCGTCAACCTGGAGGTCGACGTGCTGGCCAAGTACGTCGAGCGGCTGCTGGGCGGACGCGGTGGGGGGTCCCACTGACCCGATGCGCCATACTTGAACCCGCGCCCGCGGCCTCCGCCCGGGCCCGCCAGACCTAGGAGAACCCGCAGCAGTGACCACCTTTGACGGCATCGAGCGAGCCATCGCCGACATCGCGGCGGGACGGGCCGTCGTGGTGGTGGACAGTGAGGACCGCGAGAACGAGGGCGACCTGATCTTCGCCGCCGAACTCGCGACGCCCGAGCTGATGGGCTTCCTCGTGCGGTACTCCTCCGGTTACGTGTGCGTCGCGCTCGAGGCGGAGGACTGCCTTCGGCTGGACCTGCCACCCATGCGCGCCATCAACGAGGACCGCCACGACACCGCGTACACCGTGACGGTCGACGCGCGCACGGGGGTCTCCACCGGCATCTCGGCCGCCGACCGCGCCCGCACCGCGAGGCTGCTCGCCGCCGACGACACCGTGCCCGGCGACTTCACCCGGCCCGGCCACGTGGTGCCCCTGCGCGCCCGGCCCGGCGGCGTGCTCACCCGACCCGGCCACACCGAGTCCGCCGTCGACCTCGCCCGGTTGGCCGGTCTGCGCCCGGCGGGCGTCATCTGCGAGATCGTGTCCGAGGACGACCCCACGACCATGGCGCGCACCCCCGAACTCCGGCGGTTCGCCGACGAGCACGGGCTGGCGATGATCACCATCGAGGCGCTCCAGGCGTGGCGCCGCGCGAACGAGGTCCAGGTGGTGCACGAGGTCGCCGCCCGGATCCCCACGCCGGCCGGGACCATGACCGCCCACGGGTACCGCGACACCCTCCAGGGAGTCGAACACGTGGCCATGGTGGCCGGCGACATCTCGGGGGACGACCCGGTCTCCGTCCGCATCCACTCCGAGTGCCTGACCGGCGACGTGTTCCACTCGCTGCGCTGTGACTGCGGCCCGCAACTCGACGCTGCCGTCGCCGCGGTGTGCGAGGAGGGGCGCGGGGTCGTGCTGTACATGCGTGGGCACGAGGGCCGGGGGATCGGCCTGGTGCAGAAACTGCGCGCCTACCAACTGCAGGACTCCGGACGCGACACCGTCGACGCCAATCTCGACCTGGGCCTGCCCGCCGACGCCCGCGACTTCAGCCTGGCCGCACAGATGCTGCGCGACCTCGGAGTGACCCGGGTACGACTGATGACCAACAACCCCGCCAAGGCCGACGCCCTGCGCGCCGGTGGCGTGGAGGTGGTGGCCCGGGTGCCCATGCCGACGGCGGTCACGCCCGAGAACCTGCGGTACCTGCGCACCAAGCGCGACCGGATGGGCCACCTGCTCGAGGGGCTCGACGAGGGACCCGCCGGCCCGGCCGGCGCCGACGTGGACGTGGACGTGGACGTGGACGGAGAGGATCAGCCATGAGCGGCAGCGGTAGACCGGAGCTGGTGATCCCCGACGCCCGCGGGCTGCGGCTCGGGGTGGTGGCCTCCACCTGGCACCAGGAGATCTGCGCCCAACTGCTGGACCGGGCCCTGGCCGTCGCCGACGCCTCCGGCGCGGTGGTGACCCTGGCCCGCGTGACCGGAGCCGTGGAGCTACCGGTGGTGGCCCAGGAGCTCGCACGGACCCATGACGCCGTCGTTGCGCTCGGCGTGGTGATCCGCGGCGCGACCCCGCACTTCGACTACGTCTGTCGCTCGGTGACCGACGGGCTCACCCGGATCGCCCTCGACGAGGCCACCCCTGTCGCCCACGGGGTGCTCACCACCGAGAACGAGGGCCAGGCCCGAGACCGCGACGGCCACGAGGGGGCCTCCGAGGACAAGGGGGGCGAGGCCGTCGCCGCCGTGCTCGGCGCCGCCATCGCCCTGCGCGACCTGAGGACCGGTCGATGAACGAGAACTGGGAGTTCGAGCACCGGCCCCGTCGGATGCGCACCACCGCGATCGCCGTGGCGGTGCTCATCGTCATCGTCCACGTGGTGTGGGCGGTGATCCTCGTCCGCGGTGACACCGGGGTGACGATCGGGATCGCCGATCAGTTCGCCTTCGTAGTGATCGGGTTCATCTTCGCCGGGGTGCTGCTGACCCTCCTGCGGATCCGCGTCCGGGTCGGGCAGCAGGGCGTCGAGCTCCGCGGGCCGCTGCGCGTCCGGACCTGGGGCTGGGACGACGTCGTCGGGCTGACGTTCCCGCGCTCCAGCTACTGGCCCCGGCTCGAACTCCCGGCCTACGAGCACGCGGGGATCTGGGCTATCCAGTCCATCGACGGCCAGCACGGGATCGACGGCATGGCGCGCCTGCGCGAGGCCGTCCGCACCCACAAGCCCTCGGCCGCCGATCCCGAGACCGTCGCCGACCGCTGACCCGCCGTGGCCGATCCGCGAACCTACCGCCCGGCCCCCGGCTCGATCCCGACGGAGCCGGGGGTCTACCGCTTCCGTGACGAGCACGGGCGCGTCATCTACGTCGGCAAGGCGAAGAACCTGCGGAGCCGGCTGAGCTCGTACTTCGCGGACCTGTCCCTCCTCCACCCCCGTACCCGGCGGATGGTCCTCGCCGCGGCCGGCGTGCAGTGGACGGTCGTGTCCACCGAGGTCGAGGCGCTCCAGCTCGAGTACACGTGGATCAAGAAGTACGACCCCCGGTTCAACGTCCGGTACCGCGACGACAAGACGTATCCGATGCTGGCGGTCACCGTGGGGGAGGAGTTCCCCCGTGCCTTCGTCTACCGGGGCCCCCGGCGCCCGGGGACCCGCTACTTCGGGCCCTACTCACACGCGTGGGCCATCCGCGACACCCTCGACACTCTGCAGCGGGTGTTCCCCGTCCGCTCGTGCTCCGCCGGGGTGTTCAAGCGGCAGGCGCAGCTCGGCAGGCCCTGTCTGCTCGGATACATCGACAAGTGCGCCGCCCCCTGCATCGGACGGGTGACCCCGGACGAGCACCGCGCGATTGTCAACGAGCTCATCGACTTCCTGGCCGGACGTACCGATGCGATCATGCGCCGCATCGAGAAGCGGATGCTCGAGGCCTCCGCGGACCTCGACTTCGAACGGGCCGCGCGGCTGCGTGACGACCTCGGCGCCATGCGGCGTGCGATGGAGAAGCAGGCCGTCGTGCTGGGTGACGGCACCGACGCCGACGTGGTGGGCGTCGAGGTCGACGAACTGCAGGTCTCCGTCCAGGTGTTCCACGTGCGCGGGGGCCGCATCCGCGGTCAGCGCGGCTGGGTGGTCGAACACGCCCACGGCGTCGACGCCGACGGCGAGTTCGACGCGGCCCGTGCCGTGCCCGGGGTCGTCTCCGACTATCTCGCGCAGTTCTACGGGGGAGAGGCCGACCTCGCCGAGGCGGCCGAATCCGGCGACATCTCGGCTGCCGTACCCCGCGAGGTGCTGGTGCCCGCCCTTCCCGAGGACGCGGACGAGCTCGCGGACTGGCTCTCGGCGCTGCGCGGCTCCCGTGTGTCGCTCCGGGTGCCCCAGCGGGGTGACAAGCGGGCCCTGGCGGAGACGGTCCACCGCAACGCCGTCGAGGCCCTGACGCAGCACAAACTCCGGCGCAGCGGCGACCTCACCGCCCGCTCCGCGGCGCTCCAGGAGATCCAGGAGACCCTCGAGCTGGACTCGGCGCCCCTGCGCATCGAGTGCGTGGACATCTCCCACACCCAGGGCACCGACGTCATGGCCTCCCTCGTCGTCTTCGAGGACGGCATCCCGCGCAAGAGCGACTACCGGCTCTACCGCATCCGCGACGCCGCGGGTGACGGCCACTCCGACGACGTCGGCAGCATCGCCGAGGTCACGCGTCGTCGCTTCCGGCGTCACCACGAGGACCCCTCCGTCACCCCGGACGAGGTCGACGGGCCGGTCGACGACGACGCGGGCACGGGGGCACCGCCCCCGCGGCCCGCCGGTTCGCCTACCCACCGCAGCTCTTCGTCGTCGACGGTGGTCGGCCCCAGGTCGAGGCGGCCGCCGAGGTCCTCTCCGAGCTGGGGGTCACCGACGTACCCGTGGTCGGGATCGCCAAGCGACTCGAGGAGATCTGGCTCCCGGGAGAGGAGTACCCCGTGATCTTCCCGCGCCACGGGGAGGGGCTGTTCCTGCTCCAGCGGCTCCGCGACGAAGCCCATCGGTTCGCCATCCGCGCCCACCGGGGCGCGCGGTCCAGGCGGATGACGGCCTCCGTGCTCGACGACGTCCCCGGCCTCGGACCCACCCGACGAGCCGCGTTGGTGGAGACGTTCCCGACCGTGTCCGCACTGCGCGCCGCGAGCACGGACGAGCTGTGCGCCGTGCCGGGGATCGGCCCGGGGGTCGCCGCCGCGATCCGGGCGACCCTCGGTGGTGCCGAGCCCGCGGACGCGGCCGCCGCCGACGTGGGAGACTCGGGCGGGCAGCCCGACCGGGGACAGACCGACCAGGGACAGACCGACCGGGGACTGACCGATGACACGAGGTGAGACGATGGACGCAGGTGACGACGACGGCCACGCCGCGCGGGGGCGCGAGCTTCTCCTGATCAGCGGCATGTCCGGGGCGGGCAAGGGGACCGCGTCCAAGGTCCTCGAGGAATTCGGCTGGTATGTCGTCGACAACCTCCCGTTGACGTTCGTGGGCGACCTGCTCGCCCGGTTCGAGGAGTCCGACGACGAGCCCCTCCGCCTGGCGATCGTCGCCGACACCCGCAGCCTCGGGTTCGACGAACACCTCGGCGACCTCCTCGACCTGTTCGATCGGCGCCCGCAGGCACGGATCCTGTTCCTCGAGGCCTCGGACGAGGCGCTGGTCAGCAGGTTCAACAACGTCCGTCGCTCCCATCCGCTGCAGTCGGGTGGCGGCCTGATCGACGGCATCACCCGGGAGCGCAGGATCCTCGAGGGCCTGCGGGGGCGTGCCGACGTAGTCGTGGACACCTCGGCGCTCAGTGTCCACGACCTCCGCCACCGGCTGGAGACCCCCTTCGGTGACCTCGGGTTCGACTTCCACCTCACCGTCGAGTCGTTCGGGTTCAAGTACGGCGTCCCCGTGGACGTCGACATGCTGATGGACATGCGGTTCCTGCCCAACCCGCACTGGATCCCCGAGCTCCAGCCGCACACGGGGCGCGACAAGCCCGTCCAGGACTACGTCCTCGCCGACGAATCCATCGAGGAGTACCTGCGCGCGGCGGTGTCCATGATCCGCCTGGCCATGACCGGCTACCGGCGCGAGGGCAAGCGCTACATGACGATCGCGGTCGGCTGCACCGGGGGCAAGCACCGGAGCGTGGCCATCTCCGAGTCGCTCGCCGGCAGACTGTCCGGCCTCGACTCGGTCGAGGTCCACGTCCGCCACCGCGACCTCGGGCGGGAATGAGGCCGGCCATGACACACGACAGTGGTATCCCGTCCCTCGTCGCCCTCGGCGGCGGCCACGGCCTGTCGGCGACCCTCCGGGCCGCACGCCTCGTCGCCGACCACGTCACCGCGGTGGTGACGGTCGCCGACGACGGCGGTTCCTCGGGGCGACTGCGGCGCGAACTGGGCATCCTCCCACCGGGCGACCTTCGGATGGCCCTGTGCGCCCTCGCCGCCGAGGACGACGAGAAGGCGCTGCTCACCAGTCTCTTCCAGCACCGCTACGGCGGCACCGGCGCACTGGCGGGGCACGCGGTGGGCAACCTCGTCTTCGCCGGTCTGTGGGAGCTGTTGGGCGACCCGATCGACGCCCTCGACGCGGTCGGGTCGATCCTCGGTGTCACCGGCCGTGTCCTGCCGATGTCCCCGGTCGCCCTCGACATCGCCGCAGAGGTCGTCGGTCTGGAAGCGGACCCCCGCGTGGTGCGGACCATCATCGGACAGGTCGCCGTCGCGACCACCCCGGGCAGCGTTCGCCGGGTCACCCTCATCCCGGGCGCTCCGCCCGCCGCGGAGGGCGTGGTGGAGGCGATCACCGGCGCCGACCTCGTGGTCCTCGGACCCGGATCGTGGTTCACCAGCGTGATCCCCAACGTGCTCGTGCCCGAGATCGCGTCCGCACTCAAGAGGACGGCCGCGACCAAGGCCCTCGTGCTCAACCTCGCACCCCAGCCGGGTGAGACCGCCGGCTTCTCCGCCGAGCAGCACCTCCACGTGTTGCGTCAACACGCTCCCGAGGTCGACTTCGACGTCCTGCTCGTGGATCCGAGGATGCCGCTGAGCGCCACCGAACGCGAGCATCTCGAACGGGCCGCGGCGGGACTGGGGGCCCGCGTGATGACCGCGGAGATAGCGAAGACCGCCGAGGATGGGACGATGAGGCCTGTCCACGACCCCGCACTGCTGGCCTCGGCGCTCGCCGACTCGGTGCGATGAGGGCCGGGTCGATGAGCCGAGAACGAAGGAGCAGGGCGTGTCGCTGACCGCACAGGTCAAGTCCGAACTGGTGAGGGTCCCCGTGGGGAACTCCGAGACCAGGAGGGCCGAGGTGGCCGCCCTGCTGAGGTTCGCCGGCACCCTCCAGGTCCTGTCCAACCGACTCGTGATCGAGGCGGAGGTGGACTCCGGGGAGATCGCGGACCGACTCGCCGGCGAACTCGACGCCCTGTTCTCCGTCCCCTGTGAGATCCACCCGATCGGGGGTTCGGGCGGACGTCCCGCCCGCAAGTTCGTCCTGCGGGTCATCGACCGGGGTGCGGACCTGGCCCGTCAACTCGGGCTGGTCGACAACGCCGGCCGGACGGTAAGAGGATTGCCGGCCGCGGTCGTCGGCGGCTCGGTCGCCGCCTCCGAGGCGGCGTGGCGGGGCGCGTTCCTCGCCCACGGTTCGCTCACCAAGCCCGGCCGCTCCTCGGCGCTGGAGGTCACCGCCCCGGGGGCGGAGGCGGCGATGGCGCTCGTGGGCGCGGCCCGCAGGTTGGGCGTGACGGCCAAGGCCCGCGAGGTCCGGGGCGGGGACCGCGTGGTGATCCGCGACGCCGAGGCGATCGGGGTCCTCCTCGCTCGACTGGGCGCGTCCTCCACCAGGGACATCTGGGAGGAGCGCCGCTCCCGAGGCGAGGTCCGCGCCACCGCAAACCGGCTGGCCAACTTCGACGACGCGAACCTGCGGCGCTCGGCCCGGGCCGCCGTGGCCGCGGCCGCCCGTGTCCAGCGCGCCCTGGAGATCCTCGCCGAGGACGTGCCTGACCATCTGCTCGCCGCGGGTGAACTGCGCGTCCAGCACCGTCAGTCGTCGCTGGAGGAGCTCGGGCAGCTCGCCGACCCGCCCATGACCAAGGACGCGGTCGCGGGGCGCATCCGGAGACTGCTGTCCATGGCGGACCGCAAAGCCGCCGAGCTCGGGATCCCCGACACCGAGTCCGTGGTGACCGAGGACATGCTCGACGAAGGCTGATCCACCCCGGCAGCACCCTGCGCGGGAGCGGTCCACGCCGGGTAGTCTGGGTCACGTCCCGGGCTCCACCCGGCCCCGGTGACATCAAGCGTTCTCGCACCACCAATAAGGAGACAACACGTGACCGTGCGCGTAGGCATCAACGGATTCGGACGTATCGGCCGCAACTTCTACCGCGCGGTGGAGGCTCTCAAGGCCGAGGGCAAGACGGACATCGAGATCGTGGCCGTCAACGACCTGACCACGAACGACATGCTCGCTCACCTGCTCAAGTACGACTCCATCCTGGGTCGCCTGGGCAAGGAGGTCACGTTCGACGACTCGTCGATCACGGTCGGTGGCACCAAGATCGGCGCCCTCGCGGTCAAGGAGGGCCCCGCGTCCGTGCCGTGGGGTGACTACGGCGTCGACGTCGTCGTCGAGTCCACCGGCATCTTCACCGACGCCGAGAAGGCCAAGGGCCACCTCGAGGGTGGTGCCAAGAAGGTCATCATCTCGGCGCCGGCCAAGAACGAGGACATCACCATCGTCATGGGGGTCAACGACCACGAGTACGACGGCTCGCAGACGATCATCTCCAACGCCTCCTGCACCACCAACTGCCTCGCGCCGGTCGCCAAGGTCCTCTCCGACGAGTTCGGGATCGTCAAGGGCCTCATGACCACGATCCACGCCTACACGCAGGACCAGAACCTCCAGGACGCGCCCCACAGCGACATGCGCCGCGCCCGCGCCGCCGGCATCAACATGGTGCCCACCTCCACCGGTGCGGCCAAGGCCGTCGCGCTGGTCCTGCCCGAGCTCAAGGGCAAGTTCGACGGCTACGCCGTGCGCGTCCCGCTGCCCACCGGCTCGCTCACCGACCTCACGGTCGAGCTGGAGAAGAAGGCCTCGGTCGACGAGGTCAACGCCGCGGTCAAGGCCGCCGCCGAGGGCGCGATGAAGGGCATCCTCAAGTACACCGAGGATCCCATCGTCTCCTCCGACATCGTCGGTGACCCGCACTCGTCCATCTTCGACGCGCCGCTGACCAAGGCGATCGACGGCCAGATCAAGATCGCCTCCTGGTACGACAACGAGTGGGGCTACTCCAACCGCCTCGCCGACATCATCGGCTTGGTCGGCAAGTCGCTCTAAGACCCCTCGGGACTGACATCCCCCGTACGACGATCCGGGCCCGGTCCGGGAACGCCCACAGCGTCCCGGCCGGGCCCGGAGCACATGGACCGGCAGCACCACCCACCATCACCACCGTTCTTCCGACAGGAGTCCCACCACATGGCCGTGAGCACGCTCAACGACCTGCTCGATGCCGGCGTAGAGGGTCGCAAGATCCTCGTCCGCTGCGACCTCAACGTCCCGCTCGACGGCTCGACCATCACCGATGCGGGCCGGATCACCGCCTCGCTGCCCACGCTCAACGCTCTGCTCGACGCCGGTGCGGCGCTGGTGATCACCGCGCATCTCGGCCGCCCGAAGGGTGAGCCCGACCCCGAGTTCTCCCTCGCCCCCGTGGCGGAGAAGCTGGGTGACGAGCTCGGGCGCTACGTCCAGCTCGCCGGTGACGTGGTGGGATCGGACGCCCGCGAGCGAGCCAACGGCCTGACCGACGGGGACGTGCTCCTGGTGGAGAACGTGCGGTTCGACCCGCGCGAGACGAGCAAGGACGAGGCGCAGCGGGCCGAGTTCGCGGCCGAGCTGGCGAGCCTGGTGGGCGAGGACGGGGCGTTCGTCTCCAACGGTTTCGGGGTGGTCCACCGCGCGCAGGCGTCGGTGTACGACGTCGCCAAGGTCCTCCCGGCCTACGCCGGCGACCTCGTCCAGAGCGAGGTCGAGGTCCTCGCGAACCTCAGCGGCGACCCGGAGCACCCCTACGCGGTCGTGTTGGGCGGCTCCAAGGTGTCCGACAAGCTCGCCGTGATCGAGGCCCTGGCGCCCAAGGTCGACACCCTGGTCATCGGCGGCGGCATGTGCTTCACCTTCCTCGCCGCACAGGGCCATGAGGTCGGCTCCTCACTGCTGCAGGAGGAGATGATCGACACCTGCAAGGACCTGCTCGCCAAGTTCGGCGACGTGATCAGCCTGCCCGTGGACGTGGTCGCCGCCGACGGGTTCGCCGCCGACGCCGCGCACTCCACGGTCTCCGCCGAGGCCATCCCGGAGGGGAAGATGGGCCTGGACATCGGCCCCGAGTCGGTGAAGGCGTTCAGCGAGAAGCTCTCCGCCGCCAAGACCGTCTTCTGGAACGGCCCCATGGGCGTGTTCGAGTTCGCGGCGTTCTCCGCCGGGACGCGCGGTGTCGCCGAGGCCATCATCACCGCGACGAAGAACGGCGCGTTCTCGGTGGTCGGCGGCGGCGACTCCGCCGCGGCCGTCCGCACCCTGGGTCTCGGGGAGGAGAACTTCTCCCACATCTCCACCGGGGGTGGCGCCTCGCTGGAGTACCTGGAGGGCAAGGAGCTGCCCGGCGTCACCGCCCTCGAGCGCAGCAACTGAAGACCGACGAGACCACAGGAGAGAACATGGCACGCACCCCGCTCATCGCCGGCAACTGGAAGATGAACCTCAACCACCTCGAGGCCATCGCGCTCGTCCAGAAGGTCGCCTTCGCACTCCCGGACAAGTACCTGGAGAAGGTGGACGTGGCGTTCATCCCCCCGTTCACGGACATCCGTGGCGTCCAGATCGTCATCGAGGGCGACAAGCTGGGCTTCGCCTACGGCGCGCAGGACGTCTCGGTCCACGAGTCCGGTGCCTACACCGGCGAGATCTCGGCGGGGATGCTCGCCAAGCTCGGCTGCACCTATGTCGTCGTGGGCCATTCCGAGCGCCGTGACTACCACGCGGAGTCCGACGAACTCGTCGCGGCCAAGGCCGCCGCCTGCCACCGGCACGGGTTGACGCCGATCGTGTGTGTCGGCGAGAAGCTCGAGGTGCGGGAGGCAGGGGACCACGTCGACTTCGTCGTGAACCAGCTCTCCGAATCGCTCGCGGGACTGTCCACGGACCAGCTGGCCTCCACCGTGATCGCCTACGAGCCCGTGTGGGCGATCGGGACCGGCAAGACCGCGTCCGCCGCCGATGCCCAGGAGGTCTGCGCCGCCATCCGTTCCACGTTGGCCGATCTGGCCGATGACGCGACGGCCGAGCAGATGCGGGTCCTGTACGGCGGCAGCGTCAACGCCTCCACGATCGGCGAGCTGCTCGACCAGCCCGATGTCGACGGTGGTCTGGTCGGAGGCGCGTCGCTCAAGCCGGACGAGTTCGCCCAGCTGTCGGCGATCGCCGCCGGTGGCCCGTTGCCCTGACACCGCCCACTCCGGCGCGCCCGGCCCTGCGGGGTCGGGGCGTGCCGGGATTCGCCGCGGACACCCGACCGGGTAGTCTGTAGCGGTCGCACCCGACCGCCCGACCCGACGTGAGGCACGATCCCTACATGAAGCTCGCCCTGGACATCTTCCTCATCACCACCAGCCTCCTGCTGATGCTGTTCATCCTGCTGCACCGCGGCAAGGGAGGCGGCCTGTCGTCGCTGTTCGGTGGCGGTGTCCAGTCCAGCCTCTCCGGGTCCAGCGTGGTCGAGCGGAACCTCGACCGGGTCACCGTGGTCGTCGCGATCCTCTGGGTCATCGCCATCGTGGCGGTCGGCCTCATGGTCAGGTTCGGCTGACCGACCGGTCCCCGGCGCGGCCCCACCGGCCGGGCCGACGACGGGGCGCGTCTCTTCCACCGGGTGGATGAGACGCGCCCCGTTCCTGTTCTCAGAGCACCATCGAGGCGGCCGGTCCGTCCAGGTGATACGTGGTCGACTCGGTGCCCACGGCACCGGCGACGGGCCAGTCCGCGGGGTCCGCCCCGCCCAGGCCCCTGGCCACCGCCTCCGCCTTCCCGTCCCCGGCGGCCACGACGAGCACGTGCCTCGACCTGCGCACCGCCGGGAGGGTGAAGGTCAGTCGCTCCGGTGGCGGCTTGGGGCAGTCACGCACGCCCACCGCGAGCCGCTCGGTCTCGGCGACCGCCGGCGTGTGCGGGAAGATCGAGTTCATGTGCCCCTCGGGTCCCATCCCCAGGAGGGTGACGTCGAACAGCGGCTCGTCGCCCCCGGGGAGGTCCACCGCGGCGAGGAACGCCTCGGCCGCGGCGTCGACGTCCTCGAACTCCGGTCCGCGGGCCGGCCAGCGGTGAACGGTGGCGCGGTCGCCCACGGTGCCGAGCAGGACGTCGTCGAGCTGCCCGTCGTTGCGCTCGGGGTCGTCTGCCGGGACGAAGCGTTCGTCCCCCAGGTAGAAGGTCACGCGTGACCAGTCGACATCGGCCCCGGCGAGTGCGGCGGCGGTCTTCACCCCCACCGAGCCGCCCGTCAGGGACAGCGTCGCGGTCCCGGCGGTGGCGATCCGTTCATTGAGGTGCCCGACGACGGCGAGGGCTGCCGCTTCGGCGAGGGTGTCCGCATCCGGGTGTACGAGATGGCGTGTGACTGACATCGGCGCTCCTGTGGTGGTGGTCCGGTGGGGAAGTGACGTCGAGGTCCGGGTCCCCTGCTCAGCGAACCGAGGCAGAGGTGTAGATGACACGGTCATGATTGGCCAACGCATCGGCGTACACGCCGTCGGTGTCCATCCGCCGTAGCTCCTCCGAGAGACAGTCGGCGACGCTGCGGCCGACGAGCGCCACCCGTGTGGGCGCCTGACCCGTGATGCGGAGCTCGGCGGAGGTCGCGCTGATCTGCTCGAGGACGATGGAGCCCGAGGCCCGCTCCAGGACGACCATCCTCGGGCCGACGGCCCGCAGGACGTCGATCCCGAGCCGGGACGCCAGCCATCCACCGGCCAGGTCCACCGACGCCGCCCGCTCCGGGCCGCACACCGTCGCCCCGGTGATGCGCTCGAAGGGCGGACGGTCCAGGGTCGCCGCGAGCAGGGAACGCCAGTGGGTGATGCGCGCCCACGCCAGATCGGTGTCGCCCGGGGAGTAACCGGCCGCCCGTTTCGCCAGCGCATCGGTGGGATGCCCCTCCGCGTCGGAGTCGACGATCCGGCGCTTCGCGAGCCTGCCCACCCTGTCCTCGGACAACAACGTGGGGGAGTGGCGGGGCCACCACACGGCGAGCGGGGTGTCCGGCAGCAGCAACGGCGTGACGAGGGAGGCCGACTGGGAGGCCATCGCACCGGAGGTGCGCAGCACGACGACCTCCGCCGCCCCGGCGTCACCGCCGACGCGGATCTGACCGTCGAGCCTGTCGGCGTCCGCGCGAGGTCCGCGGATCACCACGATGACCCGGCACGGATGCTCCCGGCTGGCCTCGTTGGCCGCCTCGATCGCGGACTCGCTGCCCCGGACGTGATCGGTGATCACGATCAGCGTGAGCACCCGTCCGATCGTGCTCAGCCCGGCCTCCTCGCGGATCTGCACGAGCTTCTTGGCGATCCCGCGGGTGGAGGTGTCGGGTAGGTCGATGATCACGGTCGCCTCCATGCGCGGCCACTCCGGGCCAGAATCTCGTCGGCGCCCTTCGGCCCCCACGTCCCGGCCTGGTATTGCTCCGGTGTCCCGTCCGACTCCCATTCCTGCAGGACCGGGTCGAGGAGCTGCCAGCTCAGCTCGACCTCGCGGGAGACCGGGAAGAGCGAGGGCTCGCCCAGCAGGACGTCGAGGATGAGACGTTCGTAGGCCTCGGGGGAGGATTCGGTGAACGCTTCACCGTAGGCGAAGTCCATGTTGACGTCCCGGACCTCCATGGCGGTGCCGGGGACCTTGGAGCCGAAGCGCAACGTGACACCCTCGTCGGGCTGGACCCGGATGACCAGCGCGTTCTGCCCAAGCTCCTGGGTCATGGTCGCGTCGAAAGGCAGGTGCGGAGCGCGCCGGAAGACCACCGCGATCTCGGTGACCCGTCGTCCCAACCGCTTGCCGGTGCGGAGATAGAAGGGGACCCCCGCCCATCGGCGGTTGTGGACTTCGAGGGTGATCGCAGCGTAGGTCTCGGTGGCCGAGGAGGGGTCGTACCCCTCCTCGGCCTTCAGTCCCACGACCTGCTCGGACCCCTGCCAGCCACCCGCGTACTGACCACGCGCGGCCGTCTCGGCAATCGGCAGTGCCAACGAGGTCGACTCGAGGACCTTGGTCTTCTCCGACCGCAACGCGGCAGCGGAGAAATCGGTCGGTTCCTCCATCGCGACCAACGCCATCAACTGGATGAGGTGGTTCTGGATGACGTCGCGGGCCGCGCCGATGCCGTCGTAGTAGCCGGCCCGACCACCCAGTCCGATGTCCTCGGCCATGGTGATCTGGACGTGGTCCACGTGGTTGGCGTTCCACACCGGCTCGAAGAGCTGGTTGGCGAAGCGCAGCGCGAGGATGTTCTGGACGGTCTCCTTGCCCAGGTAGTGATCGATCCGGAAGACCGAGTCCTCGGGGAAGACCGCACCCACGACCGCGTTGAGTTCGCGGGCGCTCGCCAGGTCGTGCCCGAAGGGCTTCTCGATGACCACCCGGCGCCAGGACCCCTCCGGGCCGCGGGTGCACCCCGTGCGATCGAGGTGCCGGCAGACGGTCGGGAAGTCATCCGGGGGGATGGACAGGTAGAACGCGTAGTTGCCTGCGGTCCCACGTTCGGCCTCGAGTGCCCCCAGCTGGTCCGCCAGACGGTCGAAGCCCTCGTCGTCGTCGAATGTCCCGGTGACGAACCGCAGTCCGGCGGCGAGCTGCTCCCACACGTCCTCGCGGAACGGGGTCCGGCACCGTTCGCGGGCCTGCACACGGGCGAACGCGGCGAACTCGTCGTGGGTCCACCGTCGGCGGCCGAAGCCGATCAGGGAGAACCCCGGCGGGAGCAGGCCACGGTTGGCCAGGTCGTAGATCGCGGGGATGAGTTTTTTCTTGGACAGGTCGCCCGTCACACCGAAGATCACGAGACCGGACGGTCCCGCGATCCGGGGGAGCCGACGATCCCGGGGATCACGGAGCGGGTTGGCCCACCCCTCGGGGGCGCCGCCCGCGACCTCGCTGACCGAAGTCGCCCCGTCGTCCGGGCCGATCACGACCCCGTCGGGATCTCGTCGATCCGCGCCCTCACCGTGTCCACCAGGTCGTCCCAGGCGGTCACGAACTTCTGCACGCCCTGCTGCTCGAGGAGGGTGAAGACCTCGTCCAGGTCGATCCCCTCGGCGCGCAGTGCGTCGAGGGTGGCCCGGGACTCCTCGGCGGTGCCCCGGACCGTGTCGCCCTCGACGACGCCGTGGTCCGCGAACGCCTCGATGGTGCCGAACGGCATGGTGTTGACCGTCCCGTGGGTCACCAGACCGGTCACGTACAGCGTGTCGGGGTACGCCGGGTCCTTGACCCCCGTCGAGGCCCACAGGAGACGCTGGGGACGGGCTCCGCGATCGGCGAGTGCCCCGAAGCGTCCCTCGGGGTCGAACAGTTCCTCGTAGACCTCCTGGCAGAGGCGCGCGTTGGCCAGCCCGGCCTTGCCCCGCAGCTCCGACGACTCCGGGAGTCGCGAGTCGATCTCGGTGTCGAGCCGGGAGACGAACACGGACGCCACGGAGTGGATGGTGGACAGGTCGTGACCGGCGGCAGCGGCCTGCTCGAGTCCGGTCAGGTACGCCTCCGCCACCGCGCGGTACTGGTCCGCCGAGAAGATCAGCGTGACGTTGACGTCGATGCCCTTGCCGATGACATCGGTGATGGCCGGCAGCCCCGCCGACGTCGCGGGGATCTTGATCATGACGTTCGGGCGGTCCACCACCTCGGAGAGCTCCACCGCCTGCGTCACGGTCGCCGCGGTGTCGTGGGCCAGGCCGGGATCCACCTCGAGGGAGACGCGGCCGTCCACCCCGTCGGTCGCGCGGTGGACGTCGGCCAGCACGTCACACGCGTCGCGGACGTCGGACGTGGTCAGGGCCCGCACGACGGAATCCACGTCGCGGTCGGCGCGGACCGCCTCGGTGAGCGCGCTCTCGTACGCCGACGAGTCGGCCAGCGCCGACTGGAAGATGGCCGGGTTGGTCGTCACACCGACGATCGAATAGGCGGACATCCGCTTCTCGAGCTCGCCGGAGGACAGGAGCTGTCGGGACAGGTCGTCGAGCCACACGGAGACGCCGGCGGCGCTCAGGGCAGCGAGATTGGCGTTGGTCATGATGCCTCCCCGGCAGCGGCCGCGAGGGATTCGCGGGCCGCGGAGACCACCGCGTCGGCGGTGATCCCGAACTCGGTGAACAGGGTCTGGTAGGGCGCCGAGGCGCCGAAATGCTCGAGTGAGACGGCGCGGCCGGCGTCGCCGAGGAACCGGTGCCACGGCATCGCGATGCCGGCCTCGACGCTGACCCGCGCGCGGACGGAGCGGGGGAGCACCGACTCGCGGTACCCGGCGTCCTGCTGATCGAAGAACTCGACACAGGGCATCGAGACCACACGGGTCGCCACGCCCTCGGCCTCGAGGACCTCGCGGGCCTGCACGGCCAGCTGCACCTCGGACCCGGTGCCCATGAGGATCACCTCGGGGGTCCCGGTCGAGGCCTCGGCGAGGACATAGCCCCCGCGCTCGACCCCCTCGCGGGCGAGCTCCTTGGTGCCCTCGAGCACCGGGACGTCCTGACGGGTCAGGCACAGACCCTTGGGCCCGTCGAGAGCCTCGAGCATGGCGCGCCACGACGCCGCGGTCTCGTTGGCGTCGGCCGGACGCAGGATCGCCAGACCCGGGATGGCGCGCAGCGCCGCCAACTGTTCGACCGGCTGATGGGTGGGGCCGTCCTCGCCGAGCCCGATCGAGTCGTGGGTCCACACGTAGTACGCGTTGCTCCCCTGGAGCGCGGCGAGCCGGACGGCCGGACGCATGTACTCGCTGAAGATCAGGAACGTCCCGCCGTAGGGCCGGGTGGGACCGTGGAGGGCGATGCCGTTGAGGATCGCGCCCATGGCGTGCTCACGGACGCCGAAGTGCAGGTTGCGTCCGTACGGGGACGCGGTCCACGTGTCGGTCGAGATGGAGGACGGGCCGAAGGAGTCCGCGCCCTTGATGGGCGTGTTGTTGGAGCCGGCCAGGTCCGCGGAGCCGCCCCACAACTCGGGGAGGGTGGCGCCCAGGGCCTGGATGGCCTCGGCGGACGCCTTACGCGTGGCGACTCCCTTGGAATCGGCGTCCCACGTGGGGAGCCCGGCATCCCATCCGTCGGGGAGCTCGCCCGAGTACAGGCGATCGAACAGGGCCTTGCGCTCCGGGTTCGCCTCCGCCCAGGCGTGGAACATGTCGCTCCACTGCGCGTGGACGCGGGCACCTCTGTCACGGGCGGCCCGGGTGTGGGAGATCACCTCGTCCTCCACCGTGAACGGCTCGGTGCCGCCCATGCCGAGCGCCTCCTTCACGGCGTCGACCTCGTCCTGGCCGAGTGCCGCACCGTGCGAGGCCCCGGTGTTCATCATGGTCGGCGCCGGGAAGGCGATGATCGTGCGCAGGACGATCAGCGACGGCTTGTCGGTGACCGCACGCGCGTCGGCGATGGCCTCCTCGATGGCGGCCACGTCCTCACCGCCGTTCACCGTCTGGACGTGCCAGCCGTACGCCTCGTAGCGCGCCGCGACGTCCTCGTTGAGGGCGATCCGGGTGTTGTCCTCGATCGAGATCTCGTTGTCGTCGTAGATCGCGATGAGATTGCCGAGCTGCTGGGTGCCCGCGAGCGAGGAGGCCTCGGCGGTGACCCCCTCCTGCACGTCACCGTCGGAGGCGATCACGTAGATGAAGTGGTCGAACGGACTCTTGCCCGACGGCGTCTCCGGATCGAACAGTCCGCGCTCGTAGCGTGCCGCCATCGCCATGCCGACTGCGGAGGCCAGCCCCTGACCCAGCGGGCCGGTGGTGATCTCCACGCCGTCGGTGTGCCGCCACTCCGGGTGTCCGGGGGTCTTGGATCCCCAGGTCCGGAGCGCCTTGAGGTCGTCCAGCTCGAGCCCGAAGCCGGCGAGGTACAGCTGGATGTACTGGGTGAGAGAGGTGTGTCCACAGGACAGCACGAAGCGGTCCCGACCGACCCACGTCGGATCGGAGGGATCGTGCCGCATGATGCGCTGGTAGAGCGTGTAGGCGAGCGGCGCGAGGCTCATCGCGGTGCCCGGGTGGCCGCTACCGCAACGCTGCACGGCCTCGGCGGCGAGGACCCTCGCGGTGTCGACGGCGCGGGTGTCGAGTTCGGTCCAGTCGGACGGGTGGCGTGCAGTGGTGAGCTCGGTGATCTCCGACGCGCTGGTCACTTGTGGTTCTCCCGGGTCTGAGGGTGCGGCGCGGATCCGCGCGTATGTCGTGAACCACCTTAGTGGTCGCGGGCACGGCGGGGCGTGCGGTCCCCGCCCCCGCTCTTTCGCGGACCGCGCAGGGGGGACGTAGTATCGGGTCAGTAGTGCGTTGACGTCTGCTGCGAGGAGTTCCGGTGCACGATTCCACCCCGACCCGGAGTGGGGGGCCATCAGTCTCCCCTCCAGAGTCCACGGGGCGGCCGGCTCCGGCGAGCGGGCGAGCCCGCGCGGTCGACGTGGTGATGGCGTACATCGCCCTCACCAAGCCGCGCGTCATCGAGTTGCTGCTCGTCGCCGCCATCCCCGCCCTCCTCCAGGCCGACCGCGGCAACGTTCACCTCTCACTGGTTCTGCTCACCCTGGTGGGCGGTTGGCTGGGCGCGGCGAGCGCCAACTCGCTCAACATGGTCGTCGACGCCGACATCGACAAGGTCATGAAGCGAACCGAGCGTCGGCCGTTGGCGCGTCACGCGATCAGTACCCGGGCCGCACTGGTCTTCGGTCTGCTGCTCGGCGTCTCGAGCATGCTGTGGCTGGGTCTGCTGGCCGGGAGCTGGCTGGCCGCGTTCTTCATCCTGCTGACCATCTGTTTCTACGTGTTCGTCTACACGATGATCCTCAAGCGCCGCACGGCCCAGAACGTCGTGTGGGGCGGGGCCGCGGGATGCATGCCGGTCCTGGTGTCGTGGGCCGTGATCACCGATCATCTCCCCGAGGGGCAGGCGCACAACTGGTGGCAGGCGATCGTCCTGTTCCTCATCATCTTCTTCTGGACGCCACCGCACACCTGGGCGCTCGCGATGCGCTACAAGGAGGACTACGAGGCCGCCGGAGTGCCGATGCTCCCGGTCATCATGTCCGCCGAGGGGGTCACCCGGCGCATCACCATCTACACCTGGGTGACCGTCCTGTGCACGTTCGCCCTGATCCCCGCCGCCGGCTGGGTGTACGCGGCCGGCGCCCTCGGCTTCGGAGTGTGGTTCATCGTCATGGCACACCGCCTCGAGGCCGGTGTGCGGCGCGGGGTGGAGGTCAAGCCCCTCAAGTTGTTCATCCTGTCGAACAACTACCTGGCGGGGGTGTTCGTCGCACTGTCCGTCGACGCGGTCCTCGGACTCCAGACGATCGCGGAGATCTTCCCGATCGCCTGATCACCCACCCCCGCCCTCCTCAGCGGGCGGGGTCGAGGGTGCTCAGCGGGCGGGGTCGAGGACGACCGAACCCGTGGTCTGCCGGGATTGCAGCGCCCGGTGCGCTTCCGCCGCCTCCGACAATCCGAACGTCGCGCCCACCGACAACCGGAGCGAGCCGTCGACGATCCCCTCGAGGACCTCGCCGGCCCGCTCACGGAACTCCCCGGTCCCGGCGATGAAGTCACCCAGGCTCGGGCGGGTGAGGAACACCGAGCCCGCGGCGTTGAGTCGCTGTGGGTCCACCGGCGGGACCGGACCGCTCGCCGCGCCGAACAGAACCAGGGTCCCGCGGCGGGCCAGCGAGGCCAGGCTGTCGTCGAAGGTGTCCCGGCCCACGCCATCGAACACCACGGAGACACCGCCGTCGGAGAGCTCGCGGATCCTCTCCGGGGTCGCGTCGGGATAGAGCAGCACGTGGTGCGCCCCCAGCTCGCGACACAGGTCCGCCTTCTCCTCGGTCGAGGTCGTGGTGATCACCCGGTGGCCGTGGGCGACGGCCAGCTGGATGAGCAGCTGCCCGACCCCGCCCGCGCCCGCGGTGATCAGCACGGTGTCGCCGGGTAGGGCCCGGTGGGTGTCGGTGATCAGGTAGTGCGCCGTGAGCCCCTGCAACAGCATCGAGGCCGCCACCTCGTCGTCGATACCCTCCGGCACCGTCACCAGCGACTCGGCGGGCGCGACGACGTACTGGGCGTACGACCCCGGCACCTGACACCACGCCACCCGGTCGCCGACCATCAGGTCGGGCGTTCCCTCGCCGAGTTCCTCGACCACTCCCGTCCCCTCGCTGCCGGGGACGAACGGCAGATCCCGGGCGTAGGTGCCTTCGCGGAAATAGGTGTCGATGTAGTTGACCGCGATCGCGGTGGTGCGGACGAGCACGACGCCCGGTCCTGGTGAGGGGACACCCACCTCGACCGGTGTGAGCACCTCAGGTCCGCCGTGCCTGGAGATCTCTATGGCTCTCATGGCGCCCAGTATCCGGAAGTGTGTCGTCCGGCGCAGCCGGTGCCGGACTCCGGTTCGCCGGTTCGCGGGAGTCCCGGCGGAAGCGGGGCGGGGGAGGCGATAGGCTACCCCCATGAGCCTGCAGATCCTTTCCCAGTACGCCGGGGGGCCGCGAGTCCGGGCGACCGGCTGGCCCGAGATCATCACCAGTGGGTCCGGGGCGGCGGCCGCACCCGCCCGAGCCGATGCGGTCACCGACGAGGCGCCGGCGCCGTCCGCGCCTGACACGCAGGCGCAGGCGCCGGCGGGGGCTCCCGAGGCGACCGAACCCGTGCAGGAGGCGCCCGCCGCGACGCAGGAGGCGCCTGCCGAGGTGCGGCAGACCCCGGCCCCGGCGGCCGCCGGCGGCGCGGGCGGGGGATCACCCTGGGTCGGCGCGCCCCGCGCGCCCCGGGCGGAGGGGCCTCCACGTTGCACGGTTCCCGGATCACGGAGGTCGACGGTGGCGCTCCCGCGGCGCACGCATCGACGGCGCCGGCCGCGGAGGTTCCCGCTTCGCCCGAGGCCCCGTCCGAGCCCGCTGCGGAGCCGGCGCCCTCCGCCCAGGCCGATGCCACCAAGCCGAGCACGGCCGCGAAGTCGTCGGACGAGCCGGTGGCCGCTCCGGCAGGGTCCGCCCCGACAGCGTCCGCCCCGGCGACCACGTCCGGCGGGGGACTGAAGCTCGGCGGTGGGTCCAAGGCCAAGGCTCCCGGCGGGGGTCGGCGGGCAAGCTCGTCCTGGGTGGCGCGGCCGGTGCCGCGGCAGCCGCAGGTGCGGCTGCCGCCTCCGCTGGTGACAAGAAGGATGAGAAGGACGACGCCACGTCCACCGCCACGCCGGACGCAGCACCCGTAGCTCAGGCGGACCCCGCCACCCCGACCGAGGCGAGGACCGAGGCGGGGGCCGACTCCACGTCCGACGTCGACTCCACCTCCGCCGCCGATGCGTCCACCGTGTCGACGGAGAAGAAGTCCGGTGGCCTGACGCTCGGCGGCGGGAGCAAGGCCAAGGCGCCCGGTGGCGGTAAGTCGGGTGGCCTGACCCTCGGCGGCGGGAGCAAGGCCAAGGCGCCGGGCGGGGGCAAGAGCGGTGGCCTGACACTGGGCGGCGCCGCCGCCACCACGGACTCCGCCACCACGGACTCGGCCACCACGGACTCCGCGGCCGAGGGGAAGAGCGACGAGCCGACGGCGGGGAAGGCCGCTCCGGCGCCGTCCGCGACCGACCGCCCGGCGGATGCGCCGGCCGCGTCCCAGCCGGCGGCGGTGCCCCCGGCCGACGAGCCCGCGGCGCAGGAGTCGGAGAAGCCGGCCGCCGCGGAGGTCCAGCCGACCGAGAAGGCACCCGCCGAGAAGATCGAAGCGGCGCCGGTGCCGGCGGGTCCCACCCCACCGGCCAAGACGGTGAAGTTCGTCGAGAAGTTCCTGTCCCGGCACGGCGGCGCGGCGGACGTCGTCCTCCAGCCCGTGGGCCGCTGCGGGGTCCGCGTCACCCTGGTCGGCGCCGACGGCGTGCTGGGGGACACGATGGTCGACAGCCTGTCGCAGGCCGAGGCGGTCCGCGACGGGATCTCCGGCCTCACCGGATCGGACTGGACGCGCGAGCTGGTCTCGCGTACCGATGTCCCCGCCGGACACTGGAAGCGCATGGCCGGATCGGGCTCCCTGGTCTGACCTCCCGCGCGACAACAGCGGCCCCGCCGATCGGCGGGGCCGCCGTTGCTTCTTCGGTCGGCCTGGTGCGCGCCCCGAAGGGACCGGAGAGGACGCGCACCGGGCCGTCACCCGTACAGAGGCGACGCGTACCCCGCGACCCTACCGGGGTCGGCGACCCTGTCAGGCCGGCACGCGGTCCCGGATGACCCCCGCCGCCCACAGGGCGCCGGTGACGGCGGTGATCGCACCCGCCAGGGTCACGTGCGCCACGACCAGCAGCTCGGGCACCCCGAGCTGGTACTGGGTGATCCCGATGACCGCCTGCGCCGCGATGAGTCCGATGAGGATCGCGCTCCGCCGGATCGCGGGGCCCTCCGTCCGCAGCGCGACGAGCCCGGCCAGCAACCCGATGAGCAGACAGACGTAGCCCACCATGAGTTCGGCATGGAAGTGGACGAGCCACTGGATGGGCATCTGGAGGCGATCTGCCGCTGTGATGCGCGCGTCGCCTGCGTGGGGTCCGGCGCCTGTCACCATCGTCCCAGTGGTGAGGACCCCGGTGAGCAGGACGGCCGACAGCACGGTCAGCCACGTCATGGGCTTGGGCATGACCCGCCGGGGCGGCGCGGTGTCGGCCTCGCCGATGCGCACGAAGAGGACGGCGGCGAGCCAGGCGAGGATCATCGAGGGAAGCAGGTGCAGCGCCACGGTCCACCAGACGAGGCCGGCCAGGACGGTGACCCCGCCGATCACGGCCTGGGCGAGGATGCCCGCCGGCATGGCCCAGGCGAGGACCTTGAGGCCGCGGCGGCGCCCGGCGCGGTACACCGCGAGGAGCAGCGCCACGGCGACCGCCGCCAGGACGAAGGTGAGCAGGCGGTTGCCGAACTCGACCGCCTGGTGCAGCGCCGGTGCGGCGCCGGGGACGGGCACGAAACTGGCCTCGTTGCACTGCGGCCAGGTCTCGCAACCCAGACCGGAGGCGGTCACGCGCACGGTGACGCCGGTGGTCATGATGCCGATCTGGGCGATGACGTTGGCGAGCGCGACGCCCTTCTGGACCCGGATCGACGGAACGGGCAGGCGGGACAACGGTCCGGTCGGTCGCCCGGGGTCGCTCGCGGCCGGGGTTCCGGAGGTCGGGGCGTGCGATGTCGAGGTCACGGCCCCGATTCTAGGCCGCGGCGCGCCGGGGTCTGCTATCAGGTGAACGAGAAGTGACGCACGGCAAATCCGCCGCACACGGCCGTCCAGAGGACCAGGGACAGCGCGGCCAGAGCGGGGACGCCACCGGCGAGCGCCGTGCCCAGCGCGGAGGTCAGCGCGTAGGAGGGGACGACGACGAGGAGGTCGGCCACCGCGGAGGGGAGATCGACCACCCCGATCGCGAGTCCGGCGCCCCCGATGAGGACGAACCAGATGAGGTTGGCCAGGGCCAGGACGATCTCCGCACGCAGGGTGCCCCCGAGTAGGAGCCCCATGGCGGAGAACGCCACCGATCCCAGGGCGATCACGAGCGCCCCCAGCGCCAGCCCCGGGAGTTCGGGCCGCCATCCCAGCAGCGCCGCGATGACGCCGAGGACGACCGCCTGGCCGGCCACCAGCACGAGCGTCGCGAGGATCTTGCCGAGGATGATGACCGCCGGCGGCAGGGGGGTGCCCCCGAGACGTTTGAGGGCGCCGTACCGGCGGTCGAAGCCCACGGCGATCGCCTGGCCGGTGAAGGCTGTCCCCATGACGGAGATGGTCAGTACCGCGGTGATCGCGTGATCGACCCGCGGATCCGGTACCGCACCGAAGTCGATCGCGGTGAGGCCGAAGAGGATGGCGACGGGGATGACCAGGGCCACGAGGAGCTGTTCACCGTTGCGCAGGAACAGGGCCAGCTCCATACGGGTCTGGGCGGCGGTCATCCGGGCCGGGGACGCCGGCGCCGACGGGCGGGCGAAGGTGCCGGGGGCGAAGCGATTGCCGCCGGTCTGGGTGTGGGTCATCGCAGTTCCCGTCCGGTCAGGTCGAGGAAGACCTCCTCGAGACTCCTGGTGCGGGTGGCCAGGGAGGTGAGTTGGACGCCGGCACGCTCGAGGGCTGCACACATGGCGGTCATGAGTTCGGGGGAGACCGGGCCGTGGACCTCGAGGACGCCGGCGGCGGTCCCCGCCGCGACCGTGTGCTCCCCACCGAAAACGCCGGCGAGCAGCGACGGGGACACCTCGCCGTCGACGACGAGGGTGACGCCCTCCGCGGTCCCGGCGCGTTCGAGTTCGGCGGGCGTCCCGGAGGCGACGCGCCGGCCGTGGTCGACGATCACGACCTCGTCGGCGAGCGAGGCCGCCTCGTCCATGAGGTGGGTGGTGAGCAGCACCGCGGCGCCGTCGCGACGCAGCGCGTGAACGAGGTCCCACACGGCCCGGCGCGACTGGGCGTCGAGACCGGCGGTCGGCTCGTCGAGGAAGACCAGCTCCGGCCGGCCGATGACCGCGATCGCCAGGGACAGCCGCTGTTGTTGGCCGCCGGACAGACGCCGGTACGGGGTCCGGACGTGCTCGGTGAGCCCGAGTTCGCCCAGCAACCAGTCCGGATCGAGGGGATCGGCGTAGTAGGACGCCACCAGCCGGAGCATCTCGCCCACCCTGGCGGCGGGGTAGGAGCCGCCACCCTGGAGCATCATCCCGATGCGGCTGCGGACCCGCTGGCGATCGATGACCGGGTCCAGGCCCAGCACCCGCACGGTGCCCGCGTCGGGACGGGCGAATCCCTCGCAGATCTCGACCGTGGTGGTCTTGCCCGCCCCGTTGGGTCCCAGCAGGGCCATGACCTGCCCGCGCTCGAGTCGCAGGTCCAGGCCGGCGACGGCGGTGGTCGCCCCGAACCTCTTGACGAGCCCCTCGACGTGCAGCGCGGGCGTATCCGTCGGAGAGGTCACGGGATCCGAGTGTAGGCCGGTCCGGCTAGCGGAAGCGCAACAGCCCCGGCCACCGGAACAGTGCGACGAGCAGGACGGCGACCACCGCCACGGTCGCCGCCCAGGCCTGGACGGTCACGAACGGGGGCAGTCCCGCACCCGGCGGGAGGGTGAAGCAGGCCAGCACCGCGCTGACGGCGACCACCGGGAGGCGGAATTCCACCCGTGAGGCCCACGCGGCCAACGGGACCAGCGCCCACAGGACGTACCAGGGCTGCACGACGGGGAAACACAGGACGATCGCGGCCATGGACACCCCCAGCCCGCCGACCGGGTTGATCCGACCCGCCTGGACCGCGAACAGCATGCGGACGGTGAACGCGCCGGCCGCGACCAGGGCGGCGGTCTGCACCATGACGAGGATCTGTTCGGTGTGGTCCCCGAGCCCGAGATACTGTCCGATCCCGCCGACGATCACACCGAGCGCGGTGGGCGGGGAGAGCCAGCTGCGCAGCGAGGTGGCCGCCCCGAGTTTGGTGATCCAGCCGAGGCCGGACGAGGTGACAACCATCGCCGCCCCGGTGGTCACACCGCTCACCGCCACCATGACCGACGCCGCGCGCAGGGTGGCGGACCAGCTCGCACCCCACCGGCGCGCCAGGGCCATGCCGATGAACCCCAACGCCACCACGGTGGGGAGTTTGACCAGGGCCGACCCGGTGACCAGGACGGTGCCCAGGATGAACAGCGAGGTGGTGCGCCACCCGGATCCGGGGGCGTCCACCGCGCGGAGCGCCAGAACCAGTCCGACCGCCAGCAGGCCCATCATCAGCGCCTCGGAGTGGATGCCGGAGACGAGGTGGAACAGGACCAGGGGGTTGGCCACGGCCAGCCAGAGGGCGGCGACGTCGGACACGCCGCAGTACTCGGCGAGCCGTGGGACGGCCCAGCCCAGCATGAGGATCCCGATCACGGCCACGACCCGGTGCAGGATGGTCCCGGCCACCACGTCGTCGCCGGTGAGCCCGTGGATGACCTTCTGCACCCCCAGGAACAGCGGTCCGTACTGGTTGGGCGTATCGCGCCAGATGTCCGGGACGTTGATGGTGAGCGCGTGGGAGGTCCCCAGTGCAGGGACCGGTCCGAGTTCGTAGGGATCGTCGAGCTCGTTGCCGATCGCTCCCTGTGCCAGGTAGCTGTAGACGTCCCGGCTGAACATCGGCGGCGCCAGCGCGAGGGGGAGCGCCCATGACGCGATCACCCGGTCGAGCGTCGTGCGGTCGATCCGACCACTGATCCGGCCCCGCCGATCCCGCCCGAGCACGTACGGGGCGAGCAGCAGCCAACACAGGGTCACCGTGACCATCCCCGCCATGACGACCGTCATCGAGGACTGCTGCAGGCGCAGCCACAGGCCGAACAGTCGCTCGCCGGCGATCGGGTTCTGCAGGACGGGCAACGCGCCGGCCCCGAGCGCCCCGATCGCCATCGCCACGGCGGCGGTGGTGCCGATCAGACGGATGCGGCGCAGGCGGGCCATCTCCGCGGACAACGGGGACCCGGTGGACAGTTCCTGCGCGTGGAGGCGGGAGGTGACCGACCCGGCACCACGCCTGGGGTAATCGCGTGCCACAGTCCCGACCCTTCCTCCACCGCCGCTGTCGTCGCACACCTCACCCCGGCGGCGCGCCCGGGGGTGGGGGGGAATATTTCCGAAACAGAAGTGTTGCGTAATATCAGGAGGTGCGTCCCGACCGGGCGCACCGAGCATAACCGGAAGGGAGTGGCGTATGAGCGTGCAGCACGTGTTCGAGAGCAGCACGCGGCCCGACACCCGCTCGTCGATCCGGGAACTCCTGTTGGAGCGCGGAGCACTCACCGCCGTCGAGATCGGACACGAGCTGGGGCTCACCGCCGCCGGTGTCCGGCGACACCTGGACCATCTGGTCGAGGCCGGCGAGGTGGAGGCCGTCCGTTCGCGGCCGGCGGGAACCCGCGGTCGCCCGGCCAAGGCGTTCCAGATGACCGTCTCCGGTCGCAGCACCGCCCGCCACGGGTATGACCACCTGGCGGTCGAGGCGCTGACCGCCCTGCGTCGTATCGGTGGCACGGCCGCGGTCACGGAGTTCGCCCGCGAGCGGGTGCGCTCGGTGATCGGTCACGTCCGTCCGGCCGAGGGGCCCCACGATGTCGAGCGCGCCGCCACGGACATCGCGACGGCGTTGTCCGGTGCCGGCTACGCGTCCTCCGTAGAGGAGGCGGGCACCGGCCTGCAGATCTGCCAGCACCACTGCCCGGTGTGGAACGTCGCCTCCCGGTTCCCCGAACTGTGCGCTGCCGAGCAGGAGGTGGTGTCCGAGATAGTGGGCACCCACGTCCAGCGGCTCGCCACCATCGCGGGCGGAAACTGCGCCTGCACCACCAACATCCCGACCGGGACCGTGACCGTGAGTGACCTCGCGGCCACGATCCCTGCACCGGCCGACGCGTCCGCGTCGGCACCGACCGCCGAAAGGACAGTGCGATGACCATCACCCCCGATCAGGTGACGGCCGACGTCACGGAGCCGACCACCGATGAGGAACGAATCGCCTCCATCGGCCAGTACAACTACGGCTGGCACGACTCGGACGACGCCGGTGCCACCGCGCAGCGCGGCCTGTCCGAGGCGGTCGTGCGTGACATCTCCGCCAAGAAGAGCGAATCCGACTGGATGCTCTCCAAGCGACTCAAGGCCCTGAAGATCTTCGACAAGAAGCCGATGCCCACCTGGGGTTCGGATCTGTCCGGTATCGACTTCGACAACATCAAGTACTTCGTCCGTTCCACGGAGAAGCAGGCCACCAGCTGGGAGGACCTGCCCGAGGACATCAAGAACACCTACGACAAGCTCGGCATCCCCGAGGCGGAGAAGCAGCGGCTCGTGGCCGGCGTCGCCGCGCAGTACGAGTCCGAGGTGGTCTACCACCAGATCCGTGAGGACCTGGAGAGCCAGGGTGTCATCTTCATGGACACCGACACGGCGCTCAAGGAGCATCCCGAGTACTTCGAGGAGTACTTCGGCTCGGTCATCCCCTCCGGTGACAACAAGTTCTCCGCCCTCAACACGGCCGTCTGGTCCGGTGGCTCGTTCATCTACGTCCCGCCGGGCGTGCAGGTGGACATCCCGCTGCAGGCGTACTTCCGGATCAACACCGAGAACATGGGCCAGTTCGAGCGGACGCTGATCATCGTCGACGAGGGCGCCTACGTCCACTACGTCGAGGGCTGCACCGCGCCGATCTACAAGTCGGATTCCCTGCACTCGGCGGTCGTCGAGATCGTGGTCAAGAAGGGCGGCCGGTGCCGCTACACGACCATCCAGAACTGGTCGAACAACGTCTACAACCTCGTCACCAAGCGTGCCCGTGCCGAAGAGGGCGCCACCATGGAGTGGATCGACGGCAACATCGGCTCCAAGGTGACGATGAAGTACCCGGCGGTCTGGCTGACCGGTGAGCACGCCAAGGGCGAGGTCCTCTCCGTCGCGTTCGCCGGTGAGGGCCAGCACCAGGACACCGGTTCCAAGATGCTGCACCTGGCGCCCAACACGTCCTCGAACATCGTCTCCAAGTCGGTGGCTCGTGGCGGCGGGCGGTCCGCGTACCGCGGTCTGGTCCAGATCAACGCCGGCGCGAAGGGCTCGAAGTCCAACGTCGAGTGCGACGCGTTGCTCGTCGACAACATCAGCCGGTCCGACACCTACCCCTACATCGACATCCGGGAGGATGACGTCACGCTGGGGCACGAGGCCACGGTCTCCAAGGTGAGCCAGGACCAGCTGTTCTACCTCATGAGCCGCGGCCTGGCCGAGGACGAGGCGATGGCCATGATCGTGCGTGGTTTCGTCGAGCCGATCGCCAAGGAACTCCCGATGGAGTACGCGCTCGAGCTCAACCGCCTGATCGAACTGCAGATGGAAGGATCGGTGGGCTGACCACCATGACCGACACCACCACACCCGAGACCGGGTCCACCCCGGCACCCCTGACGGACCGCTACGGCGTCCCCGTCGACGCCACCAAGGGCGACCAGTTCTCGTCGTTCGACGTGGGCGCCTTCGAGGTACCCAGCCACAAGGACGAGATCTGGCGGTTCACCCCGCTGCGTCGTCTGCGCGGCATCCACGACGGCTCCAACATCACCGCGACCGGTCGCCTGCTGGCGTCCGTCGCCGAGCACGACGGTCTGACCGTCGAGACGGTCGCCATGGACGACAAGCGCGTCGGCGAGGCCGGGGCCCCCCGCGACCGCGTCGCCGCGCAGGCGTTCAGCTCCGCCGCCGAGGCCACCGTCATCACGGTCGCCAAGGAGACCGTGATCGACGAGCCCGTCTACGTCACCGTCGACGGCCCGGGCGAGGGCGAATTGGCCTACGGCCACACCCAGGTCCGCCTCGAGGCGTTCGCCAACGCCACGTTCGTCGTGGACCAGCGTGGCGGCGGAACGATCGCCGAGAACGTCGAGTTCATCGTCGGCGACTCCGCCCACCTCGAGATCGTGCTCATCCAGGACTGGGACGACGACGCCCTGCACCTCGCGGGTCACCACCTGCAGGTCGGCCGCGACGCGACACTGACCTACACGACGGTGACGTTCGGTGGCGAGCTCGTGCGCGTCTCCCCGTTCGCACGGTTCACCGCCCCCGGCGGCACGGTCACCCTCAACGGCCTGTACTACGCCGACGACGGGCAGCACCTCGAGCACCGTCTTCTCGTGGACCACTCGGAGCCCAACTGCACCTCGCGGATCCTCTACAAGGGTGCGCTGCAGGGCGACGCCGAGTCGAACCTGCCGGACGCACACACCGTGTGGATCGGTGACGTGCTGATCCGCGCCCGGGCCGTGGGCACCGACACGTATGAGATGAACCGCAACCTGGTGCTCACCGACGGTGCCCGCGCCGACTCGGTCCCGAACCTGGAGATCGAGACCGGCGAGATCGCCGGTGCGGGCCACGCCAGCGCCGTGGGACGGTTCGACGAGGAGCAGTTGTTCTACCTCATGTCCCGGGGCATTCCCGAGGACGTCGCACGGCGACTCGTGATCCGCGGGTTCTTCGGCGAGGTGATCAACCGCATCGGCGTGCCGGAGGTGCGCGAGCGGATCACCGAGGCCGTCGAGTTGGAGCTGGAGTCCTCCGGCATCTGACGAGCCCCGCCAGTACATCCCCCACGACTTCTCACACAGATTGCGAGCACTACCCATGACCACTCTCGAGATCAAGGGCCTCACGGCCCGCGTCGCCGCGACCGAGGACTCACCCGAGACCGTCGAGATCCTCAAGGGGGTCGACCTGACCATCGAGTCGGGCCAGACCCACGCCATCATGGGGCCGAACGGCTCCGGCAAGTCCACCCTCGCCTACGTCATCGCCGGCCACCCCAAGTACGAGGTCACCGGCGGCACCGTGACGCTCGACGGCGAGGACGTCCTGTCGATGGAGGTCGACGAGCGGGCGCGCGCCGGCCTGTTCCTGGCCATGCAGTACCCCACCGAGATCCCCGGTGTCTCGACCGCGAACTTCCTGCGTTCCGCGGCCACCGCCGTCCGCGGTGAGGCCCCCAAGCTCCGTCACTGGGTGAAGGAGGTCAAGGAGGCCATGTCCGACCTCGACTTCGACCCGGCCTTCTCCGAGCGCAGCGTCAACGAGGGATTCTCCGGCGGCGAGAAGAAGCGCCACGAGATCCTGCAGCTGGACCTGCTCAAGCCGAAGATCGCCGTGCTCGACGAGACCGACTCCGGCCTCGACGTGGACGCGCTGCGCGTGGTCTCCGAAGGTGTCAACCGCTACAAGGCGGAGGAGAACGGCGGCATCCTCCTCATCACGCACTACACCCGCATCCTGAAGTACATCACCCCCGACAAGGTCCACGTGTTCGTCGACGGCCGCGTCGCCGCCTCCGGTGGTGCAGAACTGGCCGACGAGCTCGAGGCGAACGGGTACGAGAAGTACCTGACGCCGGCGAACGCCTGACCGGACAGCTGGGAGAACATGACCTCGACCCTCGATCTCACCGCCGTGCGCTCGGATTTCCCGATCCTGCAGCGCACGGTCCGTGACGGAAAGCCCCTGGTCTACCTCGACTCCGGGGCGACCTCGCAGCGCCCGACGCAGGTGTTGGACGCCGAGCGGGACTTCCTGCTGCACTCCAACGCGGCCGTCCACCGCGGTGCGCACCAACTCGCCGAGGAGGCGACGGACGCCTACGAGGGCGCCCGTGCCGACATCGCGCGGTTCGTGGGTGCCGACGTCGACGAGCTGGTCTTCACCAAGAACGCCACCGAGGCGCTCAACCTCGTGGCCTTCGCCCTGGGTGACCAGCGATTCGGCGAGTACGCGGTGGGCCCCGGGGACGAGGTCGTCATCAGCGAGCTCGAGCACCACGCGAACCTCGTGCCGTGGCAGGAGCTGTGCCGACGCACCGGCGCCACACTGCGTTGGTACGGCGTGACCGACGACGGTCGGATCGACCTCGACTCGCTCGAGCTCACCGACGCCGTCAAGGTCGTTGCACTGACCCACCAGTCCAACGTCACCGGCGCGGTGACGGACGTCGCCCGTGTGGTGGAGTCCGCCCGGGCCGTCGGCGCGCTCGTGGTGCTGGACGCCTGCCAGTCGGTGCCGCACATGGCGGTGGACTTCCACGCCCTCGGCGTCGACTTCGCGGCGTTCTCCGGCCACAAGATGCTCGGGCCCACCGGCATCGGTGTCCTCTACGGCCGGCGCGAGTTGCTGCAGGCCATGCCCCCGGTCCTCACCGGCGGGTCGATGATCTCCACCGTCACCATGGAGGAGACGACCTACGCCGACCCGCCCCAGCGATTCGAGGCCGGGGTGCCCATGGTGTCCCAGGCGGTCGGGCTCGCCGCGGCGGTGCGCTACCTCGAGCAGGTCGGGATGGAGACCATCGCCCGCCACGAGGAGTCCCTCACCGTGGCCGCGCTCGACGCCCTCGGCCAGATCCCGGGGATCCGGATCGTCGGCCCGACGGACATGGTCTCGCGCGGCGGCGCCGTCTCCTTCGTCGTGGACGGCATCCACGCCCACGACGTGAGCCAGGTGCTCGACGACGACGGTGTGGCCGTGAGAGTGGGGCACCACTGCGCGTGGCCGCTGCACCGGCGGCTCGGCGTGCAGTCCACCGTGCGGGCCTCGTTCGCGCTGTACAACACCCTCGACGAGGTCGAGGCTCTCGCGAGGTCCCTGCGGCGGGCCCAGCAGTTCTTCGGAGTGGAAGGGGCACTCACGTGAAACTCGAGCAGATGTACCAGGAGGTCATCCTCGACCACTACCGCCGTCCACAGCACAGCGGACTGCGGGAGCCCTTCGGCGCCGAGGTGCACCACGTCAATCCCACTTGTGGCGACGAGCTGACACTGCGGTTGCGGTTGTCCGACGATCTCGCCACCGTGGAGGACGTGTCCTACGACGCGCAGGGATGTTCCATCAGCCAGGCCTCGACCTCGATGATGGCCGAGTTGCTGGTCGGCCGTCCCGTGGCGGAGTCGCTGGAGGTGGTCGACGCCTTCCAGGCGATGATCTCCTCCCGCGGACAGGACGAGGGCGACGAGGAGATCCTCGACGATGCCGTGGCGCTGGCCGGGGTGTCGAGGTACCCCGCGCGCGTCAAGTGCGCACTGCTGGGCTGGATGGCGTTCAAGGACGCCCTCGGCCGACAGACCGAACACCATCAGGAGTGAGTGACATGACCGAGCAGATGACCCCTGCCAACGATCCGTCGGTCGACGAGTCCGCGTCGACCGAGGAGAACGCCACCCCGGCCGGAACCGTCTACAACGGCGAGTTCCGCCCCGACCCCAACCGGCCGGAGCAGTCCGAGGAGGACCTGGCCCTCGTCGCGGACCTCGAGGAGGCCATGCGCGACGTGGTCGACCCCGAGCTCGGGATCAACGTGGTCGACCTCGGGCTGGTCTACGACATCTGGGTTCGCCCGGGTGAGACCGAGGGCTCGACGATCGCCCGCGTCGACATGACGTTGACCTCCGCGGCCTGCCCCCTGACGGACGTCATTGAGGATCAGGCCCGCAGCGCGACGATCGGCGCCGATCTCGTCAACGACCTCGAGCTCAACTGGGTCTGGATGCCGCCGTGGGGACCGCAGATGATCACCGACGACGGCCGCGAGCAGCTCCGCGCCATCGGCTTCACGGTGTAGCCGCGCCCCGGTCACGCGACAGAGCGCCCGCCCCCTCGAGAGGGGGCGGGCGCTCTTCGTGTCCGGGTCGTTCTTCCGGCCGGGGGCCAGACGACCTGATTGGCTGTTCCGTTCACCGGCCGTTTACGCTGAATACATGTCTCGCCCCGCTGACCGACCGTCAGACCGTCCGGTCGGCGGACCCTCCGGTGGCCCGATCGACACCCCGTCGGATGAGGACCGCGGCGCGGCGGACGCCGCGGCCGGTTCTCAGGACCGGGCCCGGGCCCGGGCCCGGACGATGAGTCTCACCAAGGCGACCGCGTGGGTGGTGCTGCCCCCGTCGATCCTGCTCGCGCCGCTGTCCGGCTTCCTGCTCCTCATGGTCCACCGCACGGGCAGCGACCAGCCCTGGCACACCTGGAACCTCCTGTGGACGGCCTTCGACATCGGCGCCGAGGGCAACATCGCTGTGTGGTTCGCCTCGACGATCTGGCTCCTCGTCGGTATCTTCGCCGCCCTCGCCGCTCTCACCGCCGACAGGTTCCGGAAGTCGTGGTGGCTCTTCGCCGCGGTCGGCGTCACCGCCTCGGTGGACGAGGCCTCCGCCCTGCACGAGCGATTGTTCGTGGTGGGGGACAGGATGGCCCCGTACCTGCCGTTCGACACCTTCTACAACTGGGTGATCCCCGGCGCGATCATCGCGCTGGTCGTCGGAGCGCTGCTGATCCGCCTCGTGTTGGCGCTGAAGCGTCGGGTGGTTCTCGCACTGATCCTCTCGGCCGTGGTCTTCCTGACCGGCGCGATCGTCATCGAGAGCCTGACCGGTCTCGTCCACCGCGCGGACGCCGGCATGTCGACGCCCTATCTCGTCCTGATGTACATCGAGGAGACCTTCGAACTCGTGGCCGTGGCCGTCGCGGCCGTGGCGCTGTCGACCATGTTCCACCTCTCGCGGCGTCCGGGCGGCCTGTCACTCACCTTCGACGGGTACCGTCCGCGTTCCGGCTGAGGTGATCGGTACACCCCCGCCCGACGTACGAGCCGACGGGCGCAGCACCGCCGCGACCATCCCGGCCTTGTCCCGTGCGGGCATCGTGGCCCACATGCCCCACATGGCCGCGCCCACCTGGTAGGAGGGGCTCGCGGCGTCGAGGAACCAGCGCTGGCGGCGACCGTCGAGCCGACCGAAGGCGTTGAACAGCGCCCGCAGGGTGCGCTCATCAGCCCGCAGGAGTACGCGCAGTCCGACACCGTGGAGGGCCGTGCTCAGCGGCGACCGCGGTGCCGGCAACGGGTATCCCGCCTCGATCGCGTGCACCGCCGCCGGCACCGCCGCCAACATCGCCGCCACCGAGTACCCCGTCGCCGCGTGCCCGTGGCCACCGGCGGTGCCGAACGCCTCGACCCGCGGGTCCTCCGTTAGCTCGGCGCGGGGCAGGAGCGGGATCCGTACGCGCTCGACGGACAGCGGCGACGCGATCGCCGCGGGGGAGACCCCCCGGCCCGTCAGTCTCGAGCGGAGCCGGCTCGCCAGGACGGCGGGATCCAGAGCGGGCAGGCCCGCCAGACACGTCTCCTCCAGCAGTACCCGGTCCGGTCCCACGGGGATCGCGTACAGGAAGCTGGGCCCGACCTCGTCGTCGTCGCTGTCGTCGTCGTTCCGGCCGCGGAGATAGTCGGTCCGCCAGTCCATGAACAGGGCGTTCTCCCCGCCCAGCGCCGGCGCCGCGTCGGCCGCGTCCACGACGATCCCGTAGGCGGTCTGGAGGGGCCCCCGGTTGAGCCGGCCGCCGGCGCCGCGGCAGTCGACCACGCGGTACGCGCGAGCCGTCAGGGCCCGGACCCCGGTGTCGTCGACCTCCGCGCGTTCGACGGTGACCCCGGGGCCGAGCGGCAGCGCGCGGCGCAGGGCCTCGTTGTCCAGCACGGCGTACTCACGGTGCAGCACGGCCCTGTCGGGCGCGTACAGGGCGGCGACCGGCACGGTGTGGGCGAACACGTCCACCCCGCACGCCCCGGCCCGCAGCCACGGAGGAATCTGGTCGGCCCACACCGAGAGGGTCTGGCGCCACGGCGCATCCGGGCGCGGGTCCAGCGCCAACACGGTGAGACCGGATGCGGCACAGCGGGAGGCGAGCGCGCGGCCGGCGGGACCGAGCCCGACGACAGCGACGTCGTACAGACCGCCACCCGTAGCATTCATCAGGATCGACACTACCGCCCGCACGAGAGGGGACCCATGTCCGACGCGTTCTACCAGCAGGTCGACGAGGCCCGCTTCGAGTCCACGGCGCTCACCGCCGGGCCGTGGTCCGCCGAGGCCCAGCACGCCGGCCCGCCGAGCGCGCTGCTGGTGCGGGCCATGGAACGGGCCGGTACCGGCTCCGACTCCGCCCCGGACATGAGACTGGCGAGGGTGTCCGTCGACGTCCTGGGCCCCGTGCCGGTGGCGCCCCTGGACATCGAGGTGCGCACGATCCGACCCGGGCGCAGCGTGGAGCTGCTCGAGGCGACCGCGTCCGTGGGCGGCCGGTCGACGTTGGTCGCGCGCGGCTGGCTGATGCGGCGCACTCCCGAGGACTATCCCGTGGTGGGCGATCATGCGGCGCCGCCGGTGCCCGAGAGGCGCGAGCGCGATCCCATGATGAGTTTCGCCCACGCCGGCGGGTACCTCTCGGTGGTCGACTTCTCCTACGCCTCCGGCGGCGGGGACGAACTGGGTCCGGCCCGGGCGTGGGGGCGGGCGCGGGTCGACCTGGTCGCCGGGGAGCGGATGACCGGGTGGCAGCACACCGTGGTGGTGGCCGACTCCGCGAGCGGTGTCTCCCTGGCCACCGACCCGGTCGACCACCCGACGATCAACTGCGACCTGGTGGTCTCCCTGCACCGCGAGCCCGCGCCCGGCTGGGTGCGCCTGGATTCGGAGACGATCGGCGGGCCCGGCCACGGGGTGCTCACCGACACCCTGCTCTCGGACGACCACGGTCCGATCGGCCGCAGCGTGCAGAACCTGTACGGGCGCAGCGGGGGTTGAAGGCGGGCCGGGCGGGGTGGCCAGGCTTTTGCAGCCGCCCCTCACGATGGCGCCTGGCCTGCCCCGATGCGCGGGCGAGACGCCATCGTGAGGGGCGAGGAGGGCAGTCGTGGCCATCTGCAGAAGCGAGGCGCCAGGCACAGGAGCGGCTGCACACAGCGGTCGGCCGGCGGCCAGCAGGGCGCGACGCCGCCAAGGCGCCGACCTCACCCGACGTACGCCAGTCAGGCCGCCCACAGGTCGCAGCGACCGACGCGCGGCAAGAGAATCCGCCGGAAGGCGAACTCGGCGCACGCTCTCTGGTCGCGGAGACCCACGTCACCGGACTCGTCGGCGCACTCGCGCCGCAGGTAGAGTGGCAGGTCGGCCCGGACTCGCCAGCGGGCGGGCCGCCGACTCTTCCCCGAACGCTACAGCGAGGTACCCGCGCACGTGATCACCATCGACGACCTTGAGGTGCGCGCCGGCGTGCGCACCCTGCTCCACATGGACGGGTCCTCGCTGCGGGTCCAGCCCGGCGACCGGATCGGCCTGGTGGGACGGAACGGCGCGGGTAAGACGACGACGATGAGGATCCTCGCCGGCGAAGGTGAACCCTACGCCGGGAAGGTCGTACGGACAGGGGACCTGGGATATCTGCCGCAGGACCCGCGTGAGGGCAACATGGACCAGCTCGCGCGCAGCCGGGTCCTCTCCGCCCGCGGGCTGGACGTGATCATGGCCGACATGACCGCTGCCCAGGAGCAGATGGTCTCCGCCCCGGACGACAAGGCCATGGACAAGGCCGTGCGTAAGTACGGGCGCCTCGAGGACGAGTTCTCCGCCCGCGGCGGTTACGAGGCCGAGAGCGAGGCCGCCCGCATCTGCAACAGCCTGGGGCTGGAGGACCGGATCCTCACCCAGAATCTGGGCACCCTGTCCGGCGGTCAGCGCCGCCGCGTGGAGCTGGCGCGGATCCTGTTCGCCGCCTCCGACGGTGCCGGCAAGTCGCAGACCATGCTGCTGCTCGACGAGCCCACCAACCACCTCGACGCCGACTCCATCACCTGGCTGCGCCAGTTCCTCGAGAAGCACGAGGGCGGGCTCATCATCATCTCCCACGATGTCGAGCTGCTCGAGGCCGTGGTGAACAAGGTGTGGTTCCTCGACGCCGTGCGCGGGGAGATCGACGCCTACAACATGGGGTGGAAGAAGTACCTCGACGCCCGCGCCACGGACGAGGCCCGGCGCCGACGTGAGAAGGCGAATGCGGAGAAAAAGGCCTCGCAGCTCAAGATGCAGGCCGCCAAGCTGGGCGCCAAGGCCACCAAGGCGGCCGCCGCCAAGCAGATGATCCGGCGTGCCGACGCCATGATCGACAATCTCGACGAGGTCCGCGTCGCCGACAAGGCTGCGCGGATCAAGTTTCCCACTCCCGCGGCCTGTGGCAAGACGCCGCTGTTCGCCAAGGGCCTGACCAAGATGTACGGCTCGCTCGAGGTGTTCGCCGGAGTCGACCTGGCGATCGACAAGGGCAGCCGCGTGGTGGTGCTGGGTTACAACGGTGCCGGAAAGACGACTCTGCTCAAGCTGCTCGCCGGTGTGGAACGCACCGACGGCGAGGGCGGCGTCGTCTCCGGGCACGGGCTCAAGATCGGCTACTTCGCACAGGAGCACGACACCCTGGATATGGACGCCAGCGTGTGGGAGAACATCCGCCACGCCGCGCCGGACGCGGGGGAGCAGGAGCTGCGCAGCCTGCTGGGGGCGTTCATGTTCACCGGTCCACAGCTCGAGCAGCCGACAGGCACGCTCTCCGGCGGTGAGCGCACGCGTCTGGCGCTGGCCGGGCTGGTGTCCTCGGCGGCCAACGTGCTGCTGCTCGACGAGCCCACCAACAACCTCGACCCGATCTCCCGCGAGCAGGTTCTAGATGCTCTACGGACCTACGAGGGCGCGGTCGTCCTGGTCACCCACGACCCGGGCGCGGTCGAGGCCCTCGAGCCGGAGCGCGTCATCATCCTGCCGGACGGCACGGAGGACCTGTGGAGCCAGGAGTACATGGAGATCGTCGAACTCGCGTGAGCGAACCCGACCGGTTGCTACTATGAATGCCAAATAATCGCGGCTGATCCAACTATCGAGACGTTAGATATTTATCTGCATGCGAACAGGAAGGCGTCAGTGTGGCCTATTCGGGGAAACTCTTTCGCACAATCGTAAGACTCCCTCATCCGCTACCTGTTTACAGTGGGCAGAAAATCAGCCTCCATGGTCCGAATTCCGAAACTGGAGTTTCTGAACGCACATTCCTTCAATTCTATGAAGGACATAGCGATATCGGCCAGGCCGACATTCAGTTCAACTCAATCCGAGACGTCCTTAAACTTGAATCTTTGATTTCTGATGACGATACGCCCCCCACTACAGGTATCCAATACCGATACACGGTAGTCGATGCGATCACCACTATGCCTTCGCCTGCAGTTGAGGTCAGATCGCATGACGCCCGCAATATTCCGACTGAGCACGACCCGATAAACAGAGTAGTTTCGGCAATTGCATTAGTTGCGCGAGCATACCTTTTGGCCACGAAATACCGTGTCCATATACCGTCATACGAAGACCTGCCAGAATTTCTCCCAGTTTGGACCGCCGATGTTGAGACTGAAGACTGGTCCATACTGGATTTCAGAAGGCTGGATTGGTCCGGATCAATAGTATTGCTTGAGACGCTAACGCGTTCTCCGGACTGGTCAAATCCCGAACTCAAAGATGGCGGCGATCGAGAATTGGAGGAGGCAGCCCAGTTCTTCGCCCATCAGATTGAATCTGGCGATCCTTTATCCCTATCTCTCGAATGGGCAATGCGTTCAAAGTATGCCATGAATGTGCGGGGAAACTACTATGACGCTGTCTCTAACAGCATTACTTTTGTAGAATCTTTCGCGGTCGCGATTGCCACATGCTTGATGTGGGAAGAACAATTCGTCACCCCAAATTCGATCACGCCAGAGTATGCTGCGCAATTTTTCCAGTATGAAACGCGAGGTAGCGTAGTCGAACGTGTACTTCAACCCCGCCTCGGGGGTGACTGGACATCACGCCAATCACCCTGGTCAGCGTGGAAATCGAGCGCGCGGCCCCTTCGTCACCGAATCGTTCATGCCGGATACTCGCCAGCGAGATCAGAAGCTGATTCTGCCGTTGAAAAGTCTCTATCAGTTCAGTCTTGGATTCTTGACCTACTAAGCAACAAGCTTCGCAAGTTTCCTCGCACGAGCTGGATAACCATGGGCCAAGAAGGTTTAATTGGGAGGGGAAGATGGACTCGGTTCATTCGTGAATTCATCGACGAGCACGCCGGCAGGGAAGTGAACTGGAGAACCGACTACATTGGATGGCATCGCGAATTAATGGATCACGTGAACTAGATATGAAGAAATCGATAGCAATAAGCGATAGCTAAATTCTTGAGACTTGGCACGCTTCTTTGAGTGTCTACACCATGTTTTTTGCCTGACCTGTGTCTTGGCCAGCGGTCGAGTCTCCGAGGTCCCCGTCTTCGTTACCTATCAGGTGGTTAGCCTTCGCGCGATGACCTCTTGAGCCCACTCCACGGGCAACGCCTCCGAGAACTTGAGCTTGTCGACCAGCGTCGGCGGCACCGCAGGAAGCGGCCGCTCGCTCTCCGGCAGTGACGCCCAGAACTCTAGCCGCTCAGCCGCCGGCCCGGTGGGCATGCTCTCGTGCAGGGTAATCGCGTCGGGCTGGACGATCCCGCCCTGCGGCGCCAGCTCTTCGCCTAACGCCGGCCCGAGAGCCGCCTGGTACCGACGGTTGGCGGCACTGCCCTCGTAGGTCCACCATTTCCGGACATTGTCCGTTGTCGTCCACACAGGACCGTGCGAGCTGACCGTGTGACGCAGCCGGTCCTCATCGTCGGCGAGCGCGGCGCGCGCCCGCGCGGTGAGGCGGATCTGTTCGGGAAGTTCGCCCAGCAGCACAGCGCGCATGCCCTGCGCGACCTGCCGACCGATGTCGGCGCCCCCGAACCCGTACCGTGCTCTGCCCCCGCCCGCGGCGGGCTCGACTTGCACCCGGTGCCTGGGCCAGTTGATGTCGGTGACCTTCCAGGACCGCCCGGCAAGAAGCAGATGGATCGGCCCGTCGCCGCCAGTGAGAGCCCTCCACTCCACGGTCCCAACCTCCTGCCGGCCGGCCAGAACGGTGAACTCCCGAGGCATTGCGAAGGTAGTGAGCAGGTCCATGAAGTGGCGGCGGCCGAATACTCTCTCGGCGTCGGGCCCGAGGAACATGGCGCCGCCGTCGACGTTGAGGTAGCCCCGCTCCACCAGGAAGTCGACGATCAGCTCGGCGGGACGCTCCAGGGTGTCCACATGCACGAGCGGGGTGGCCGCCCACCGGTCCTGCCAGCCGTACCGCGGCAGCGCGCCCTCCTGCAGCATCGCGGCCATGATCTGCTGCGCTACCAGGTGCAGAGGTACCGGAGGGGGCATAACGGGCTCGACGTATCCCGTGCCCCAGGCGTGCAGGAGACCCAACGTCCGGAGCAGGTGCCGCGGCTCCGTGGCGATGAACAGGCAGTTCCGGACGGTATCGGCCCGCCGGCCAGTGCGCCCGAGACGCTGGAGGAAGCTCGACACGGACCCCGGTGCGCCGATCTGGATCATCCGGTCCAGATCCCCGATGTCGATGCCCAGCTCGAGGGTTGAAGTCGCCACGATCACGCAGTCGCGCGCTTCGGCAAAGGCCAGCTCGGACCGCCTCCGTTCCTCGGCGGAGAGCGACGAGTGCGAGAGGTACACGTCCACGTCGAAGCCCCGGAGCATCGATGCGAGCTCCTCGGCCTGCCGCCGACTGTCCACAAAGACGAGCCGCTTCTGCCCCCGGTACAGCTTGGACAGCAACACAGCGGCGGAGTCGAGGGTATCGACGGCGTCCACGACGATGTCCGCGTCGCCGGCGACGGGCCGGACCGCCTCACCCACGGCGACGCCCGGCGCGATCACACGCCCGGCCCTCCCGTCGACGCCGCCCTGCAACCACCGCAGTAGATCCTCGGGGTTGCCGACGGTTGCGCTCATCCCGATCCGCTGCAGCGGCCGCCCGACCAGGTGCTCGAGACGCGAGAGGACGGCGGACAGGTGCCATCCTCGGTCGTCACCGGCAAAGGCATGCACCTCGTCGATCACCACGGTCCGCAGGTTCGCGAACAGCGTGCGGTGGTCGGTCTTGGTGGAGGCGAGCATCGCCTCGATGGATTCGGGTGTGGTGAGCAGGATGTCCGGCGGGTCGGCGCGGATGGCTCTGCGGGCACTCTCGCCGACGTCCCCGTGCCATACCTCGACGCGGCGACCCATCCACGCGGTGTAGTCGACCAGACGCACCGCGAGGTTGTTGAGTAGCGCCTTGAGCGGGGTGACGTACAGCACGGTCAGCCCAGCCCAGTCTTCGTGGGCCATGCGGGTGAGGACGGGGAAGACGGCGGCCTCGGTCTTACCGCCGGCGGTCGGCGCGAGCAGTAGGGCGTCCCCGCCGTCGATCAGCGGCCGGACGGACTCCTCCTGCAGTGGCCGCAGGCCGGGCCATCCGAGGGAGTTGACCACGTGGTGCTGCAGTAGCGGGTGCAGCGCGGGGAAGCCCTGCGGGGCGTGGTGGTCCATTTAGAGCTCGATGGCGTCGGGGTCATCGATGATTGACGACGACGACGAGCTCGCCACCGCGGACCGTTCGCTCTGACTGAGGTCGGACGCGTCGAGCGTCGGGGTGAAGTGCTGCCGCGGAAGGAAGTCCGGGAACATCTCGACGCGATCCAGGCAGTCGACGAGCATCCGCAGGTACTGGCGAGGTGCGATCCCCACCTGGCCGCCGAGTTTTCCCGCCACGGACTCGGCGAGCACGCGCAGGAACGCGTCGTCGACGAGGGTGGTGACCCGCTGGGCGACGGCGGGGTCGAGGCCGACCGCGTAGAGGTCACGCACGCGCGATCCCACCTCGACCAGGCGGTCGAAGTCGAAGGCCTGGAGCCGGATCTGTGGCTGCCGGGGGTTGTCGAATCGGGGGTCGGCGTCGAATTTCACGCCGATCCGTTGGTCGAGCGGTGGCAGGCGTTTGATGCCCTGCTGTCCTTCGAAGAAGGCGCTGGTCCCGGTGATGAGTAGGTACATCCCGGGGTAGCGGCCGGAGTCGAGTTCGTCTATCCACTGCCGCAGGGCGTTGAGCGCCTTCTCCCGGACGTCGCCGCGCATGCGCTGGAGGGTCTCGACCTCATCCAGTACGAGTAGCAGGCCCCGGTGACCGGAGCCGGCGAGCACCTGGAGTAGCCCCTGAAAGAAGCCCATGGCCAGGAAGTGGTCGAGTTCGCCCTTCACCCCGGCGGCGCGCTTTGCCGACGCCGCCACGTTGCGTTGTCCACCAAGCCAGGCGGCAAGCCCGTCGGCAACCTCGGTATCACCGTTGAGTAATGCGTCCCGATACCCGCGCAGGGCGAGTGGGAACACGGGCGCAGCGTCGGCGACGGAGCGCAGTCTCTCTTCGAGCAGTTCGGCGCCGTCTGCTCCGGAGGAGGCCGCGTCGTCTTCCACTCCGAGGAGCCAGTCGTCGAGTACGGCCCGGAATGCCTGTCGAGAGACGGCGGGGGTGCGGAGTTCTTCGCAGGCCCTCCGGTACACGGTCTCGAGCCGATGCAGGGGCGTCTCGAGTTCGGAGATCTGGACCTCGGACACGGCGAACCCGCGGTCGAGGGCCTGCTGCTGGAGCCAGCGCGCGAAGAAGGTCTTGCCGGATCCGTACTCGCCGCGGACTGCCTTGAACACGGCGGCGCCGCCAGCGACCTTGTCCAGTTCTTCTCCCAGGACCGGCGCGAGCCGGTCGAGGCCCACGGCGAGCTGGTCCAGCCCGTCGGCGGGGACGGTGCCGCGGCGGAGGGCGTCGATGATTGCGGTACGGCGGGCGGGGGAGACGGTCATCTACAGTCCGAACTGTTCAAAGAGGGTCTGGGACGCCAGCACCACGTCGTTGTCTTCACGCTCGAGGACCGGCATGCCGTCGATGTTGACCACCTTCTGGATCCGCGCGATGGTGCCGCTGACTTGAAGCGCATTGAGCCCTAGCAAGTTGCCGAGCACTGCGACGGGCATGCGGCCGTTGTTGGCGGCGACTTCGCGCAGCACGTCCGCCAACTCGCTTGGAGTGGGCTTGAGCTGTTGCGTTTTGACCCGGTCCTTGAAGTACGGACTACGGCTCAGATCCGCAAACTTATCGGCGGGCTTCCTCGACCGGTCGGGAGTCGGGGAAACAGGACGCTCATCGGCGTCGAGCGACTCGAACAGCGAGACCTGGTTGGCGTCTCTCTGCGCGGCGCGGCGCGTAGAGGGTGTCGGCGCGGTCGGCTGCTCGGCCCGACCTGCGGCGGGCTGCCCCACGGCCGACTTGGCCTCAGTATCCGTCGAGGACGCTGTCGCTATCGGCCACCACGCGGGCCACGGATCCTGGACGGGCGGCCCAGCGGGGAACGGCGAGTCCTCTCCGAGCCCGTCGAGACTCTGGACCAGGACGGCGACGGGCGCGCAGACCTCGGCGGGGGAGGCACCGCCGTGGTAGCCAGCCTTCTTGCCGGTGTAGCGCAGGTCCTCGTCCACGGCCAGGATCGCCTCGTGCCGGGGTGCGCCGTCGACACCTGGCGCGAGGATCCGGTCACCGGAGACGTACCGCTCGTTCTCCCCGGCGGGGCCCCCGGCGGCGGGCCGCCACCGCGCGCTAACGGCGCCGTCGGCCGTAACCTTGCCCACCAGGCTGCGCTCGACCACATGCCCGTGGTCGGAGAGCAGGACCACGTCTCGTCCGACGGCGCGGGCGTAGTCGAGCAGCTTGTCCAGGTGGGTGATGCGCGAGGTGGTCCAGGCGGTGGCGATGGGGTCGGACCGGTCCAGAGCGTCGTCGACGGTGTTGAGCACCGCCCCCACCACGGGGACGTGCTCGGTGTCGTAGATGGCGCTGCGGACGGTATCGCCGATGCTCGCGTCGAGGTCTGCCTTGTGGAACAGCGGCCCGTCGCTGACCGAGGGATGGGCGGGGAACTGGGCGGCGAACCCGGTCCGCTCCTCCTGCTGCCCGCCGAGGGCCAGCTCTCCGCTGAGCATGGAGGTCCTCGACGCTGTGGTCACCGACGGCAGGGCGGAGGCGGCCACGTCGAGTCCGAGGGAGGCCAAGTCGAGCCGCTGCCAGACGGTGGCGTGACGGGCTGCCACGTCCTCGAGAAGCCCGTGCGCAGCGGCCACGGAGAGTCCATCGATCACCACCACGAGCAGCGCCCGCTCACTCCGTTGACCGGACTCGACCGGCCCGGACTTCCGCAGGGGCGCGACGACCCTGGACAGCACGTCCTCCACGAGCAGGGCGTCGCCAGCGGTGGAGCGGTCGGCCAAACGCGCACCGACGAGCGCAGCGAAGGTCCGGTCGATGTCGCGTCGTACGGCGAGGGTGCGGTCGAGGACGCGACGACCGAGCGCGTCGGGGTCCGCCGCAGACTGCCCGATCGCGGGCTTGGGATCGGCGGTGAATCCACGCCACGCCGAGTTGACGGCCCGGTCCACCCAGCTCAGCTCGTCAACGTACGCGCGCATCGCCTCGACGTGACCGACAGAACGCATCCGGTCGGCCACGGCGGTGGCCTCGGTCCGGTTCCACCGGTGGAGCCGGACCAGCGCGGCGGCGGTCTCGAGGTCGTCGGGCCGGGAGCGCTCGGCTTCGACGTGCGCCCGCAGCGCCTCGAGCCCCCGCAGCAACGCGGTCTCGCTCCCTCCGTCGAGGGTGGTGGCGAGGCCGCGGGCGTACACGTCGAGGCGTCGTTGGAAGGCGCCGGGCAGGACGGTGGATCCGGCGAGGAGGGAGGCGCCACCGTTCTGCTCGAATCCGGTGATCAACCGGTGGGCCTCGCCGAGTACGGCGGTGAGCGGCTGCCCGTTATCGAGTGAGATGCGGACGGCCTTGGCGGCGGCGGACCCCCATTCGCGCAGGGACTGGTCGCCGAGGGTGGTGCCGATGTGGTGGCTGAACAGGGCCCGCGCTCCGGTGAGTTCCGTGGGTGTGTCCTGCCAGTCGGGCGTGCGGAGGGTCTCTGCTACCAGGCCGGCGGGCAGGAGCCCTCGTGGCCCGTTCTTGGCCCACAGACTGCGGATCCCGGGACCGGTCAACGTGAACGTGCGGCACAGCCACGTGATGAGCCCCGCGCGAACGTTAGACGTGAGCCGCGAGGCCAGATCGTCCCACGCGGCGTGGGCGTCGGGGGTGGCGCTCCACGCCAGGAGGTCCGCGAGCCGGTAATCCGGTTCCAGACCCAGCACGAGCGTGCTGATGGCCCCATAGAGGTGGTCGGCGGTGAGGACCGGAGTCGGAGTGGGCGCGAGGGAGTCGCGGTGGTCGGCCAGCGCGGTCGTGAGCGCCCGAACGTCGTCCCGCCCTCGGGGGATGCGGCCGTCGGTCTTGTCGGCGGAGAACATCCCAAGCAGGGTGCCCACGGGGTCGAGCTCCCGCATGCGCCCGAGCGGTTGGAAGTGCTCCTTAACTCCCTGGGGAATCTGCTCCTCGGGAAGGTCGGTGAGCACGACGCGCCACGGCACCTCGGGATCCTTGCGGTGCCGCACCACGTCCCGGATCTCCAGCACAGTCCGGCAGCAGTGGACCGGCACGGTGAGGTCGTCGACGCGCAGCTCGGTGCCGTCCCATTCGGGACGGGCGTGCATCACCAGCAAACCGCGCTTGTGCTGCTTGTCCCGGTAGAGGCCGTGGAGGAGGGGAATGAGGTCGGCGGCGGTCGCCGTCCCGAGGGACGACGACGAGGTGGCTCCCCGCGCAACCCCTGCGCTGGCCGTGGTCATGTCTCGGGCTCCTCGGCGGTGATCTCGATCCGGAAGCGCGTGCCAACCCCGTAGCTTCGCCCAAGATCAGCAAGGGCGGTGTGGATCGCCTTTTCAACTTGGCTACCGCGCGCCTCGAAGGTCCTGCGTGCACCGGAGCCCTCAATCACCACGCCGTCTGCTCCCGAGCCGCCGTCGGTATCGCCGTCGTCGCCAGTCCCGGAACCGCCTTCATCCCCTGGACCCGCGCCTCCACCGGTGTCCCCAGTGCCAGTGCCGCCAGCGCCCCCGCTCCCAGGTCCGTCTCCGCCGGCGATCACCGTGTTGATCCAGTCCTGCGCGCGCTTCTCGAACTTCTGAACAGACGTAACCAGATGCTGGACGAACTCGTGGGAGTCGACGCCCTTGTCGAGGTCCACCACGATCTGCCCGGCCTCGGCCCCGAGGGGGCCCTCCTTAGCCCGGCCGCCGAGCAGAGTCTCGAGGTTCGGGCCGACGTTGCGTGCCACCGCGGCGACCTCGTCGGCGCTCGTGATGGACAGGCTCGCCTCGTTCGTAGTCGCGCCGAGGTAGGTGCCCGGGCCCTCCCCGGCGGCGGCGAGGGCCGCCACAACCTCACCGTGGTGCTGCTTCTTGCGCACCAGCGTCTGCAGCAACTCGGTCTGTCGGCGTGCCAGCTGGAGGCGGCGCCCCTCCTGGCTGCGGCCCAGACGCTGCTCGAGCTTCGACAGCTGCTCGACCAGATCCTCGCTGGACCGCTTGTACTCCTCGGCAGCATCGGCCGCCTCGGTCACCAGGTGGGTGAGGTTGGTGGGGGAGAGGTGGCCGCGCTCGGGAATGCCGAACAGATGCTGGGCGGCCTGGACGGCGCGATCCCATTCGTCCTGCTCCGGCAGCACGGGTTCGCGCAGCTGGTGGGACTGCTGGATGTCCTTGAAGGCCGGCGCTGCGACGGGGGTGCCATAGGTAAACCAGCTACGGTCGCGCGACTCGGCCCAGGCCGCCGCAAGGAGGGTGGTGCAGTCGCGGTTGAGCCCTGCTTGCGGCATGAGCTTCTCCACTGCCGCTACGACCTGCGCCACCGTGAGCACACCGTCGGCCTGCCCGGATTTCTCCGCCTCGGCGAGCGCGCGGTCGACCTGCCCGGCCAGGGTGGCAAAGGTGGCGCTGGGGAACACGAGGTGAGACTCGTGGACGTCGGCCACCCGGAGGCCACCCAGCACGAGCTGCACGGACTTGCGCTCGGCCGCGACAAACGCGGCGCGGCCGTCCTCGCGGGCGTCGGACCGGCGCAGCACGTCGAGTGAGACCGCGAAGTCCTTCTGCGTGAGCGCGCTGGTGGTGTCGAACCGCGGGTGGTCGGGGTAGCGCTGGTCAAAGGCCTGGTCGTAGAGCCGCCGGGCGGCCTCGCGCAGGGAGGCGCCGACGGGCCGCTGCACCACCACGGAGGAACTCAACGAGCGGACGGGCGGCTGCCCCTCGGGGAACACCGCCCCCTCGGCGATGCCGTACATCTTGCGCAGGATGGCGGATAGCTGCCCGGCGAGCTGGTTCCGTTGGGTGACCATGACCTGGCGGACGCGCTCGCGGTCGCCGTCGGCGAGGTAGCTGGTGTAGCCGAGCCACTTCTCGGACTGCAGCACCCAGTCCATGGTGACGAGCTTGCCCAGGTCGTCCATCTGCTTGCGGTCGAGGAACGCCGGCAGCCAGGCCAGGGTGAAGTGGTCGTGGCCTTCGGTTCGCAGGCGGTCCAGGCGGGCGTGGTCCTCGGAGACGCCGTGGCCCTCCTCGTCGAACGGCAGGTCCACGATCACCCGCAGCGCCCCCGGCTCGACGGGGGCCAGGAGGGTGTCCGGCACGGAGCCGGGGTCGCGGACGTTGCCAAAGACGATCTCGACGGTCCGGTTCGTGCCGCGCCAGGTGATCCTGGTCGAGCGCGCGCCGTCGGCCTGCGGGTCGATCGCGCCGATGCCGAACTCCTCCTGCAGCATCGACCGAAGGCGTTCGCGGCGCCGGGAGAAGGTGTCCTCTCCGCGGGCCCGCTCGAGGATCTCGTCGAAGGGCAGTTCCTCGAGGGTGATGGAAATGAGCGGATCGTGGCTATCGGTGCCCACGGTGATCTCGGGGACCGAGGTGTTCCACTCCCGCACCGAGGCGAGCGCGCGCGTCGGCGCGTCGGAGGCGACGATCGAGACGAGCTCCCCGTGGTTGAGGTGGGCGAGCCGACTGGCGGTGAGCGCCTTGAGCCCGGGCACCTCGGGCGCCAGCGCAGAGAGCAGCAGGGTCTTGGCCAGCCGGAGCTGGGCACGGACCCCCTTGGGCTGGTCCAGGTCCCGGATGCCGGGGTCGGCGTCGGGGAACTGGGCCAGCACGGCCGGCCGGAGCTTGTCGTGCCACAGCGTGCGAGCGGTGCGGAAGCGGGCGGCCACCGCCTCGTCGGTCCCGCTCTTCTGGGTGCCGTCGATGATGTAGTCGAACACCTCGCCGACGGGGATCACTTGGTCGATGGTCATGGTGTCGGCCAGGTCCACGAGCATCGACTCCATCACCTTGAGCGCGGTGCGGTCGCGCTGCATGGCGGTGGACAGGTGGACCAGGGTGTCGATGAGGACCGGGCTGAAGGGGTAGGTGAGCCGGAACTGTTCCTCGGTGGAACCGCGGTGCTGGTCGTCGGTGTTGACCTTGTCCAGCAGGACGGGCTTGACGGCCGGGGACAGGTGCAGCCGCTGGAACGAGGCCTCCAGCGCCTCGACCGCGGCGGCGTCCTTGGGGGTCAGGAGCCGGCGGTGGGCGATCTGCGGCAGGTTGGCCGAGCCGAGCGAGATGCCGGAGAAGCGGCCCTCCTGGTGGGCGATGGCCTGTTCGCGGATCTTGGTGGCCTCGCCGGCCTCGATCGAGGAGTCCTTCCACGCCTTGAGGTCGTGCTGGCGGGCGATGAAGCTGACAACCGGCACCGCCATGCGGCCCTGGTCGGATTCCACGAACCCGGTGAGCTTCTGGATCTCGCGGCCAAAGAAGTCGCGGTTGGAGAAATGGAAGGTGAGCCACAGGATCAGCTCGTCGAGCAGCAGGACCACGGCCTCGTAGCCAAGGGTCTTGGCGTGCGCGGCGATCGCGGCCAGCCCCTCGGGCAGGTGCACCCAGTCGGTGTTGGTATGCGCGGAGGTGATCCACGTCTGGCCGAGCGCGGAGACCAGCGCCTCGCGCTCGACGCGGGAGGCGGCCGGGTGCCGGGCGCGGTCGTAGGTGTCGCGGTCCCAGGTGGCGGCGGTGGCGCCGCCGAGGGCGGCCAGGTCCAGGCCCCCGGGGGTCGACGACGACGAGGTGCTGCCGCCCGGCCCAGTGGTGGCAGCGGCCAGGCGGGCGAAGAACCTCTCCTCGCCGACCTCGGCCCGCATCTGTTCGGCGTTCTCGAGCAGCCCGTCTGCCTGGTGGAGCACCGGCGGGGTGACACCGGGGTGGAGCCGGCTCAGGTGCGCCAGGTACGCCGAGAACAAGGTGTCCTCGATGGAGTTGGAACCCAGGAAGTGGAAGGGAAGCGCGAGGATCGTCGACGAGGTGGCCCGCGGGTGGGCGGCGATGTGCTGCTGGAGTTCGCCGATCGCCCGGGCGCGGGGGTCGCCGGTGAGCAGGGCCAGCAGGACGGCCATGAAGTGTGACTTGCCGGAGCCGAAGGAACCCTTGAGGAAGGCGCCCTTGTTCTCCCCGGACGCGAGGGCGCTGTCGACCAAGGCCAAAGCCTCGTCAAAGGCCTCGCCAATGGACGGAGTCACCACGTACTCGTTGAGGGTGGTGCCGAGTTCGTCCCTGGTGACGGCGTCGGAGAGTTGGAGGACGAACGTTGAGGTCCCCGCGTGCTCGGGGATCGAGAAGACATTACGCAGGGTGGGGCTGGTGCCCGACCCTGCCGTCGCGCCGGGAGGGGTAAAGGCCATGTCCTCTAGCTTTCCGTATCGGGTGACGGGGCGGCGGCTGCGACGCGCCTGCGGCCGCGGGTCGCGGGGGCGGGACGCCAGGCTGCCAGGTCGGCGATCGCCACGCCGGAGCGCTCGGCGAGCGTGGTGAGCTGCCCGGCGAGGTAATCGGCCCAGTCGATCCCGGCGTGGGCGTCCATACCGGAGTGCCACTGACGGATCCACGGCAGCAGCTCGGCCAGCCCCGCCACCAGGGGGACCATCTGGGCGGGGTCGGTGTCGTCCTTGCGTTCGTCGTACAGCGAGACCAAGGCGATGCCCTGCTCGGCGTGGTCCCAGCCCGCCCAGCCCAGCATCGCGGTGGGGTCGTCCGGACCCGAGGCGCCGGGGTAGGCGATGAAGCGTTCCTTGGGCACGTCGAGTTTGCCGCGGGCCTGCCAGTACGAGGCCTTGCGGAAGTCCGCGGAGGTGTACTTGGGCGGCACCGGGACCTGGGCGGTGGTGAGCTCGCCGCGGTCCTCGGCGCGCTGGGCATCCCACGTGGCCTGCCATTCGGCGAACTTGCGCAGGCCCGAGTCCTTGAGCCGGAGGGCTGCCAGGTACGGCACCGCCTCATCGGCCAGCAGCGCCACGAGGGTGGTGAGGACGCCGGCCTGCCGTTTGGTCGACCACAGCTCCAGCGCCTCGGCCACCCCGCTCAGCCGCGGGTCGGTCTCGACCCTCGCGGCGAGCTGGCGCACCGACTGGGGCTGCGGGTACCCGTTGGGGTCCTTCCACAGCTCGGTCGTCTCCAGCCGGTCCAGGATCCACGCCGCGAGCGCCGACCGGACCCTCTCTGCCCACGGCACGGACGACCAGCGCCGCTTGTACTCGGGCCGCTCCAGCAGCTCCAGGGACCGATCCTCGGCGATGAGGTCCAGGCGTCGCTGCACGGCATCGCGGTACTCGCTCGGCAGGTGCGCCGGGATCTCGGTGACCGGGGTCGAGCGGTGACGCTCGAACCACACCGTCTCGGCCTCGCCGGCCTGCACCCGGCGCGCCAGGGCGATCTCGAAGGCCCGCTCACCCAGCGCCAGCCCGGGCACCTGACCCACCGGGAGGGACAGGTCGGAGTCGGTGAACCCGTACAGGTGATAGACCTGCCAGTCGAGTTCCTCCTGCTCGGCGATCATCAACCCGCGGAGGCGTTCCCATTCGGCCTCGCCGCGGGCGAACACCTCCGCCGAGGGAGTGGAGTTGTCGAGAAGCGCGGCCGGCTCGACCGCCGCCAACTCCTGCGCCAGCTGGTCGATGCGCCGAGCGCGATCCAACGTCGATCCGGCGGGAAGAGGGAAGTCCTTCAGCGTCGTGCCCGTGAATTCGTACCTGTCCGCCCAAGGCTGCTGGCTGACTCGTGCACCGGAATCTCCGATGGGGTCTCCGCCCTTGGGGTAGCTGTTCTGTTTGAGCCAGAAGCAGGCCGTCGACGAGTTCAGCACCCCCAGCAGTTCGAGGTGCTCGTCCTCGCTCGCCCCCTCCGGCAGCTTGATCACCGGCGCCGAACGGTTGAACACCTTCCCGCCGCGATCCAACACAAAATGGTTATGCGTCGCCACAAACGCAAACGCGATCGTCAGAGGTGTCCACTTAATGGATGTCGGAACTTGATGCCACTCGAACCACTCGCGACCGTCTGCGTAATAGGGGAGCTTGTTGAACGTCGCTCTGGTCGCCGCCACCGTCCGGTTTCTCCATAGCAACCTGTGCCAATTCCTGAAGGAATCAATTAACCTCAGTTTCATATCGGGGGTGTAGGGGAACCAACTCCGTGTCTCTGCCGCGAGCTGATGATCTCGGATTTCATCTCCAACCACCAAAGTGTTGGTGCTTTCCACTTCAAGCCCAAAACGCCTGACCGTTGACGGACTCACCAAGAAGGCAGGGTCCGCGTTCGTCATCCCGAACACCCCGACTTTCACCGCAGTCTCGGCGATGGTTGCGATAGCAGCGAGGTCAATGCGCTCCGCCACAGCGCTTGCCCTTCCGCCCTGCAATGACCAGGGGTGCTTCCCAAGTGAGTTGCGCGGTAAATCACTGATGCTTAGCCACTGGTCCTCGTGGCCTGGGGCGTCAATATGCTCGACGATGCTGCGCCACACCAGCCCGTGGGCGGGATCCTCCGGTGCGTCAGGCTCGCCCTGAATCCCGAGCACCGCCCGGACGGTGGCTGCGCTCGGTCGGCGATTCCGCGACACGAGCGTCACCGTGGGGGTGCCGTGACCCGGAATGTACGCGCCGGACGTGTCGATCACCTCGAGTAGATCGACCCGCGGGAAGAACTCCTCAATGAGCGGAACTCCGAACTCGCGAGCCATGAACGAGTTCGAGGTGATCTGACCGATCCACCCGGCGCGGGAGGGATCGAGCGTGCCCGACTTGGCCAACGAGTGGAACTGCTCCATGAACGGCACCGTCAGCGCGTACGTGCCCTTGCAGAATCCGTACAGCTCCCGGTACCGCTGATTGAGGACCTTGTCCTTGACGGTGATGTAGGGCGGATTGCCCACCACCACGTCGTACTGATCCCGCGCCAGCGTTCCCCGCAGCGCTGCCGCGTCTTCGGTGGTCAGGTGCGCGCCACTGGCGAGCGCATCCGGATCGACGGTGAGGTCCCCGTAGTCGAACCCGGATTGTCCCGCCGAGTCCTCACTCCACAGCAGCGAGTCACCGGCATACACCTGTAGCGGCAGCGCGGGCACATTGAGCAGGCTCGCCCCGCCGGCCGCCTGGAGCGCCGCCACCATGAGCCGGAACTGGGCGATCGCCACCGCGAACGGGTTGATGTCCACGCCGTGAATGGAGGACAGCGCCAGGCGCACCTGCTCTATTGCTTCCATCCCGGGCGCCTCGGTGCGCCAATAGTCGAGCATCCTCTCGAAGCCGCCGAGCAGGAAGTGGCCCGACCCGCAGGTCGGGTCGATGATCTTGAAATCCACCGCCCCGGTGCGACCCTCGGCGTCGACCGACGGGAGCCGGGGGGAGCGTTCCTTGAGCGCCGGGGTCAGCGTGCGATCGAGGATGAACTCCTCGACGAACTCCGGCGTCTGCAGCAGCGCGTACTTCTTCTTGGCGTACTCAGACAGGTCCTGGTACATGTCACCCAGGAAGCGGGTGTCCAGCGCCGGGTCGCGCAAGGACCAGACGGTCGCGTTCTGGGCATCGGCCTGCCGCCAGAACTCCACCAGCCGCTGGGCTGCGTCGTCGCTCGGCTCGGCGATGTGAATCCCGGCGTGCTCACCCACCAGCGACGCCGCCGCGGGGGAACGGTCGAGTTGAGCGAACGCGTGGCGAAGGTAGCCGCGGAACCCCTGATCCAGGTTCGCCGAGAAGAAGCGGTCCTGTTCGTCCACCGCCCGCCGGCGCCCGTCCGCGTCCGCGCCGCTGATCCAGCGTCGATGTGAACCCAGCAGGTCATTGTCCTCACAGAACCGCACGAACACGCTCGTAAGCACCCACCCGACCGCGGCCTGGGTAAGCTGATCCTCCTGCCAGTCGGCCCACGTGGCGCCGGTGCGCTGGGAGTCCTTGAGGGCGGCGTGGGTGGCCTTCCACTCCGCGGTGGTGGCGGCATCGGCTACGAGGCGCGTCCGCATGTCGTCGACAAGCTCCCGCACCACCGGCTGCAACGCGTCCGTGAGCGTCTGCTGCTCCGTCGACTTACGCCGCTTACCCGCCACCTGGCACCTGGCCTCTCACACAAAGAGAACCCGCGACGTGCGAGTCCCTCGAACATCCTACGAAGCAGGTCAGACACGGATGACCCGGATAGTGTTTCTGGCATGCACAACGACGAGGAGCGCCAGCGCGCGGTGTCCGCGATCGACGCCCAGATCGCCGCTCTCATCGAGGACGGCGTCCCCGCCGACGGTTCGCGGATTCGCGCCCTCAAGGCCAAGCGGGCAGTCGCGCAGAAGAGCAAGAAGGCGATCAAGCGGACCGTGCGCAAGGCTCGGGAACGGGAAGCCGCCGCGGCCTCGGCCGGTGTTTCAGGCCCCGATACGACGAGGGACTCCACGAAGGCCGCCGGTCGCGCTGCACTTGTGCCGGATTCCACCGCCGACACCAGACGCCTTCAGTCGCTCCCCGCCAAGGAACGCAAACGTGTTGAGACCGCCCGGATCCAAGTCCTGCAGGCCCTTACATGGTGCGACGAACCGTCCTCCGAGGGGGTCCGGGACGCCATCGCGCGCTGCGATGCCGACATCAGCGCCCTCATCGACAGGGGAGTGAGATACGAGGCGGACTCCCGGACCCAACTGCGGAACCGACGATCCCAGCTCAAGGAGCTCGCGGGAGCATTTGCCTCCAGACGCCGTAAGTCGCCGCCCTCGGAGCTCGAGCTGGCCTTCCTCCTGGACGCGTACCTGCAGCGCCGCCGCCAAATCCGCCGCGGACCGGACAACGTCGTAGGCGTGCTGGATGTGCGGTCCGGGGGAGCGCCCTCCCTGGGCAAGCGGAAGTAGCCGCTCGCCTACACGCTCACCAACTGTGAGTCGCTGGTGATGGGCAGCGGCCGGCCGTCCACCTGGTCTGGTTGACCGGGAGCGTCCTTGGCGCGGCCGGTCACCAGCACCACCGGCCGTCGGGGCGGAGCGGTGAGATCCGTCCACCGCGCGAGCTGGGACAACTGGGCATACTCGGCCAGCAGCGAGGCCTCCGTGAGGACCAACGCCGCGCCGTCCGCGGCGTCGACGTTGTCCAGCACCGTCCGCACGTTGGCCTCCATCACCCCCCGCACCTGCTCGGGCGGCAGCCTCAGGAAGTCCCCGCGCTTGTCCAGCTGCCCGCTGGTCTCCAGGAGGGAGTCGACGCTGGAGAGCACCTCCGCCGACAGGTCCACCACCTGACCGCCCAGGCGCACGGCCAGCTTGCTCGCGATCTCGTCTCCACGCCCGTAGGGGACCGAGACGGAGACGAACCCCGGGCCCGAGGCCGACCGCGCCAGCTGGTCGACGAGTGGGTCCTCGGTGCTGGAGCGATCGGTGACGAGCGCCGACGGGGTGCGGGTGTGCACCATGCTCAGGCCGGTGGACTGCTGCGGGTAGCGGAAATCCCGGTGCTGCGGATCCCACGCCATGCCCGGCATGTGCTCGGCCAGCACCGCTTCCACGTCCTCCCGACGGGGCTCGCGGGTCCGCAGCTCCGGGAAGCGGGCGCGGATGAGGTCCTTGAGCAGGCTCAGATCGAACTGCTGGGCCGTCCGCGGCAGCGTCAGCGCGAGCAGCTCCGGCAGCTCCATCGCCGTGGAGTACAGGTCGCCGGTGGCGGTGAGGGCCAGTTCGTCGTCGCCCGCCACCGCGAGCTCCGCCAGCGTGAGCGGGTCGAGGTGGGACTCTGCCTCCGCGACGCCAGCGAGCACTGACCCGGCCGCCCCCCGCAGCTCCGCGTGGACCAGCTCCGCCGGGACGTGCCGAACCCCCGGCTCGGCGAGCAGATCGTGCGCCGCCCGGTTGAGCTCGACCACCAGCGGCCGCGCCCACTCCGGGTGCACGCTCATCCCGATCACGCGGGCCGCGCGCCCGCGGCGCAGCAGCTCCACCTGGGACCCGCCGGCGGTTTCGGCCCGGTGCAGTCCCAGGTCGAACATCCGCAGCACGCCCAGGCGCAGCCGCTCGGAATCGCGATGGCCCTGCCCAGACGGGAGGCTCTGCTCGAGCGCCCCGGCGATCTGGCGGATGCTCGCCACCCCGCCGCGGCGGACGATCTCCCGGCGGGTGGCCGCGCGGATCTCCTCGAAGGCAGCCCTGAGTGACGGGGAGGACTGCCATAGCGCCGGGAACTTGCCCGTGAGCTGCGGGATCCGGCCCGCGCTCAGCCGCAGCGGCTCGGCGTACCGGGACATGGCTTGGAACGGATCTTCCGGCGCCCCCTCCCCGCGGCCCAGGATGGTGCGCACCAGCCGGTGATCGGAGGTTCGCGAGTTGCCCGACGCCCGCAGGAGTTCCTCCGCCAGCTCCGGCAGCGTGGGAAGAGCCACGGCCGTGACCGTGGTGGTGGACTCGCCGCCGGGGGAGGGCACCCTCGTCGTCGTCCCTCTCGTCCCGGTCTCCTTGCCACCGGCGGTGACCGACGCCGACACGGCCGCCAGCTCCTCGCGGAACTCCTGCGCCGACCCGAACCGCGCCCCGAGATTTCCGTCCAGCAGACCGGTGAAGATCGCGGACATGCCGTCGGCCACCTCCCGGCTCCACTCGGGCGGCAGGGAATCGACGTCGATCGCCACGTGACCGTCGGTGAGCGAGGGCTCGCTCACCCCGTCCCCGTACCGGGGCGTCTCGCCCGTCGCCATCTCCAGCAGCACCACGCCCGCCGAGTAGCGCTCCGCCGAGGAGTCCGCGATCCGCCGCGACCGCCGACCCAGGAACGGGTCGCGGTACACGCCCGTGCCCACCTGGGTGTGCTGCAGGGACTCCCGCGAGGCCGAGAAGTCGAACAGCGCCAGGTGCTGGCCGCGCCCGCGCCCCACGATGCCGAGGTTGGCGGGCTTGATGTCCCGGTGGGCCACCCCGGCGGCCTCCAGCGCGACCAGCATGTCTGCCAGGTTGGCGGCGAACCTCCAGAACCGGTCCTGGGAGATCCGGCCGAGCTGCAGCATGCTCGCCAGCGAGACGTCCCCGCAGTCGGTGAGCAGCAGGCAGGTGCGGCGGTCGTGGACGACCATCGGGCCCTCGAGCAGCGCCACGAACAGCGAGGAGTACTTGGCGGGCAGCCCCTGGCCGAGTGACCGCAGGACCTCCGCCTCCGCGGCCAGCCGCTCGGCCGCCCGCTCGTCTCGGGCGACCTTGAGAACCTTGGTCTTGTCCGTGGAGTCGTCGCTGAGGTCCTCCACCTGCAGCCCCACCGCCGTGGAGCCCGAGCCCAGCACCTTCTTAATCTCGAAACGATCCTCGAGCACGCCGCCAATCATCGGGCGCAGCGCGTCCACCTGCTGCTCCACGACCATGGAGGCCTCCGGGCGCCCGGCCTTGGACAGGCGGCGCTCGAACCCGATCACGGGGGAGAGCCCCTGACTGGCGTTTGTGACGTCGAACTTCTTGTTCCTCGCCTCGACCGTCGCCGCGGTGGCGTCCATGACCAGCTCGCGTAGGTCCTGGTCGAACTCGCTCGTCACCGCCGACATGTCCAGGCCGCGGTCCCGCTCCAGGCGGTCCAGGAGCGAGGAGCGGTCGGGCGCCGGGGCCCGGCCGCCGGTGAGGACGTAGTACGCCAGCGCGCCGAGGGAGAACAGATCCGCAGCCATCCGGTCCGGCGTGAGGATGCCCGACGCCTCCGGCGCCAGGTAGACCCGGCCCGCCTGCTCGTCGCCGGGCATCGCGGTGGCCGAGCCCGTGGCCCCCAGGACCGTTCCCGACGGCTCCGCCGTCCCCGCGCCGGACCAGCCGTCGACCTTGACCTCGATCCGGCCGTAGGAGTCGACTGGACGCGTGGCGAGCAGCGCGGCGTTGAGCAGCACGGTGGTGGGATCGAGTCCCCGGTGCGCCACCTGATGACGGTGCGCGTACAGCAGGGCGTCCGCGACCTGGCGGACGATCTCCACCCTCTCCCGGGCCGAGAGCTTGGCGCCCGGCAGCGCGACGTCCAGCGGCCGATGATCCGGCAGCGCCGGGTAGATCACCACTTCGTCCGAGGTGCCGCGCAGCGTCTCCATCGAACGGGGGGCCACGATGTGCTCGTTGCCCAGGCCGGACAGCAGCTCGTACTCCCGGCGCAGCGTCCGGCGCATGCGCATCCGCTCGCCCTCCGTGGCGGCGGCCTCCACGTTGAGCACCCGCGCGCGGATCGGCTCGTGCGTCTCCCGGTGCTCGCCCTCCCACTCATGGAACCGCGGGTCGGGGGAGTCGATCCGGTCGTGCAGGAGGTACGAGCCTGCCAAGTGATCGCGGACCGTTATCCCCGCGATCCGGCGCATGGCGAGCGCGATGAGGATGCTCAGCGCCTCGCTGATCCGATCGCGCCCCACCGGCTCCTGGACGCGGTCGGCAATCGGCGGAAGGTTGGTGTGGACCTCGCGGCCCGGGAAGTCCGCCGGGTCCACCCCGAAGATGTTGTGCGCCTTGTCGGCCGGAAGGTGCGAGACCACCCCGGGGTCGTGGAGGAACACCGCCTCCTGGATCCACGGCAGCCGTCCCACCTTGGCTGCCACGTCGCGGATGTTCTGATCCACGTCCGGATCCCGCGCCATGCGGTTGATTTCTTGCTCCAGCCGGGACTTGAACCGCTGCGCTTTGCGGCGGGTGGCCACCATCGGCGAGCGCATGCTGTCCACGCGGCCGCCCCGGTCGGTCACCCAGCGGTGCTCGTCCCCGCCAATTTTGCCGTGGTACGACTTGAGCTCCAGCAGGTGGATACGGGACTGACCCACCACCAGCGCGTCGACCTCATGCCACTGGCCGTGGCCGTCCTGGAACTCGAAGTTGGCCCACACCCGATACGGCGCCGAGTCCGGCACGGCGTTGGCGAGCAGGGCCAGGCCCTGCTTCTCGTGCTCGAACGCCGAGCGGGAGACCTCTTTCCAACGATCGGAGTTCTGAAGCACGGTGAGTGGGTCTCCTCGGGGGCGGAACGGGACGGCGGATCGGGCGCGGCTGACGGGCCTCTCCCGCATTTGGGTAATGTTCGGCCACTGGCCAGATCCTAGCCGCGGGATGATTCCCACCATCGCAGATGCGGTGACGGACGTGTCCTCTACGCTGCCGACATGGCGAATTTCCCTAAGGTGCAAGAGCAGAACATCGCGGTGTTCGGCGAAGCCGGATCTGGCAAGACGGTTCTGGTGTCCTCGTTTTACGGGCCCACCCAGGAGAGCGCGTATCAGAACGAGCTCTGGGACCTCGTGGCACTTCAGCCGGGGCAGGGTAATCGACTGCTGCAGACCTACCTGGGAATGCGGGACACCGCGACCATGCCCATTCAAAACCGATTCAGCGGCATTACCTACCAATTCGCGGTGAAGCTCAAGACCACCGGGCTGAAAGAGTCCACGAAACGCCCGTTCGACGAACTGCGCCTCATGTGGCACGACTACCCGGGGGAATGGTTCGAGAGCGACCCAGATGGAGAGGAGGAGAAGCAACGCCGGCTCGAGACGTGGAAGAACCTGCTCAAGTCCGATGTGGCCCTGATCCTCGTGGATGGGCAGAAACTGCTTAAATACCGCGGCGAGGAAGAGCGCTATCTCACTTCACTCTTCGCCAACTACCGCCAGAACTTCCTGCGAGCCAAAGATGATCTGCTCGCTACCGACGGACCACTCGTCGAGTTCCCCCGGATCTGGATCCTTGCGTTGTCCAAATCCGATCTCCTGCCCGACTGGACTGTCGAGAACTTCCGTGACCTCCTCATCCAGAAGTCCGCGGGAGAGATCAACAGCCTCCGCGACACGATCGCTAGCCTCCTCGACACGCCGGAGGCGCTTTCGCTTGGCGAGGACTTCCTCCTTCTTTCCTCCGCCAAGTTCCAGATGAAACCGGGAGGATACGAGCCGTCGGAGATCGATCTGACCCAACGAATCGGAGTGGATCTGATCTTGCCGCTGGCGTCGATTCTGCCTCTGGAGCGCAGAGTCCAGTGGCAACAGCAATTCGACATCCCGCTCAAGGTCGTGGACTCGCTTGCCGACGGCGCCGAAGTCATAGCAGCGGCACTTCTCGGGTTGAAGTACAAGACGGTGGAACGAGTATTGAAGAGGGTTGTCAGGTCTAACAGGGCCGCCGGGGTGTTCATCCAATTGGCGCCGATCCTCTCTGCCGCGGTGGCCGCCGCGGGCCCCACACTCAGAGAGATCCACAACGACGCGCGGACAAAGCACGATCATCTCCGCGCGATGCTCACGCAGTTCAAACTCGACCTCGAACAAGCGGTCACGGACAACGTGGCGTTGTTCCGCAAGTGACCACCCACTCCGACGCCCAGCTGCGATTGATCTGGGCTACCCGCGGTCGAAACTGGGGCTTCCGGTTTCTCCTGGGTGCCGGCCTGGAAGACCCGCTGCTGGAGTACGAGAGGGCGTTCGGCGGAGATTCCGATGCCTCCGAGGTTTTCCACCGCTCCGCTGACTCCGTGGCCGTGCGTTTTCTCGACCCGCTCCAGCGGAGGGACTCTGCCGGCCGGGTCATTCCTCACGAGATCGTCGCGTTCGGCGCAGACGCCGATCTCGTCGACTCACTTGACGCCGGCATTCGAGAGCTTTGGCCTCGGGTCTCGGGAATCTACGCTCAGATCTGGGATTCGGACGATCCCCCTAGCAGGCGGGAGATCGAACGCGGCCGGTTCTGATCAGAAGCTTCCGTCGAACACGCGTAGGCGAGCGGTCCCCGGGTCTACGGTGGAGGGTGTCGTCGGTGCACGACAGTCCGGGGCACCGTCGGCATCTCGCCGGAGGAGGACAGCTCATGGACACCAGGCCAGTAGTCGTCGGAGTCGACGGTGGGCCGGATTCGCTGCGGGCCCTGCAGTGGGCAGCCGAGTACGCGACCGCGGTCGATGCGCCGCTGATCGCCCTGACCGCGTATCAGTTGCCGCCGATCTACGGCCCCTATGCGATGGCAGGGTGGGAGGACTCCTCCGAGTTGGAGAGCAGCGCGCGCGAGATGCTCGCGGACGCGGTGCGCAACGCCCTGGGGGATGACGCCTCGTACAAGCCGGCCGTCCTGCAGGGCCACGCGGCCGAAGCGTTGATCGCGGCATCCGGGGATGCCCGGCTCGTGGTGGTCGGTAGCCGCGGGCGAGGCGGGTTCACCGGGATGCTGCTCGGCTCGGTCAGTCAACACGTCGTGGCGCACGCGCACTGCCCCGTGGTGGTCCTGCCGCACTCGAGCGGCGAGACCGAATAGCGCCGCCCGGCGGGGGCGTCACCCCGCAGCGGGGCTCCGGACGCAACGCACCCGCCGGCCGAGTCAAGCATCACAAAGGAGACCCTTACCCGGGCTGATGGGGCGTTGACCTGAGACAATTCTCCCCATGGACACTGTCATCCAGATCATTCTCATCCTGCACTTCATCGGTCTCGCCGGCATCATCGGCGGCTGGCTCGCCACCATCAAGGCCCCGTACATGGCCAAGGGCATCCTGCACGGCGCCATCCTCCAGGTGGTGACCGGTCTGCTGCTCGTGGGCCTGCGCGAGATGCAGGACGCCGACCTCAACCACATGAAGATCGGCATCAAGCTGCTGGTCGCCATCGTGATCCTCGTCGTCGCGATCATCGGCGTCCGCAAGGAGGCCACGGCCCAAGGGAGCACCGCGACCCTGACCCACGTCGCCGGCGTGCTCGGCATCGTCAACGTCGCGATCGCGGTTCTCGTCTGAGGCATCCGACCGCTCGACAGCACGCCCCTCGACCTTCCTGGTCGGGGGGCGTTCCGCGTAGGAATCCGTCATCCCGGGTTCACCCCAGTGCGCGCGAGGGAAAGGGCACGCCATGAACGACGGTCAACGCGACGTACCCGATGCCCGGTTGGACGTGCCCGAGCTCGAGGACAAAGCGGACGTGCTGGCGGATGTCGCAGATGCGATCGAGACTGCGGGGCTCGACGAAGGCAGTCGGATACTTGGCCTCCGATACCCGTTCGCTCCGGTGGAGAAGACTCCCCGGAGTTACACGGAACGCAGGTCGTTGCGTCTCTTCTACCGCGACGGGTTCCTCGACCGCTACAGCGGGACGCGGCTGGTCAACCCCGGAGCTCTACGGCTGCTCTCGGTACTCCTTCCAGAGGACTTCCCCGCGGATCCGAACTGGGCGATGTCGAGATCGCACTTCGCGTTCTGGGAGTTGTTCCCGACCATCGACCACCTGCACCCGGTGTCCCGTGGGGGAGAGGACACGGAGGCCAACTGGGTGACGACGTCGATGCTGCGCAACTCCGCGAAGGCACACTGGACGCTCACCGAACTGGGGTGGAGACTCCACCCCTCGGGCGATCACGCGCTGTGGGACGGGTTGACCGACTGGTTCGTGCGGTACCTCCGGGCGAATCCCGCTCCTATCGCGGTCCCGTACATCGGCCGGTGGTTCCGGGCGTCGGTCGAAATCCAGGCGGAATTCTCCTGAATCACTCCGTCACCGCCGCGAGGTAGGCGCGGACGAGGCGGGCGCCCACGTCGGCGGGCAGCCGTTCTATCGCCGAGAGCAGCGGCGCCATCCCTCCATCGCCGCCACCGCCTCCCTCGGCGCCGGCTTCGTCGTCGGCGAGGACGCCACCCACGAGCGCATGGACCTCGTCCTCCGGCAGGGCGAGCAGGTCGGTGGGGGAGAGTGCCCCTGTCTCGAGCGCGTCGAGCACGTCGGCGAACCCAGCGGGAGGAGCGGGCGCCGGCTGGCCACGGACCTCATCGGCCGCCTCGCGCGCCACGCGGAGGATCTCTTCGACGAGCCGTTCGGTCACCGGGGTGATGGTGAGGTGGGACGACGACGACAAGGTCCCCCGCTCCTGGCGGTAGGCGGGCTGCGCCTGGACGGCGATGCCCCTCCGGGCGCAGGCGTCGGACCAGAGGTGCGGGTGAACGCGCCGGCCTGTCCCGGCGGACTCGTCGGCGACGACCGCCAGCAGTGGCCCGGGGTCACGGTCGAGGATCCGCAGCCCCTCGACGCCGGACAACCCGTCGACCAACCGATCGGTCGCGCGGGCGGTCCGGGCGACCAGCTCACGCTGCCCGTCGTCGCCGAGCGCCTCGAGCACCGTCCACGCCGCCGCGGCGGGTTCGAGCGGTTTGGATCCGGCGAGCGTCGGGTTGACCACCGGGTAACCGGGCCAGTCGACGGTGGCGAACCATGCCGCCCGGTGGCGTTCGCGGCCCCGGCTGAGCAGCACCGACGTGCCCTTGGGTGCGAAACCGTACTTGTGTACGTCCGCCGAGATGCTGGTGACCCGCGCGACACGGAGGTCCCATAGCGGCATCGGGTTCGGCTCGGTGGCGTCCGGACCGGTGGCGTCCGGATCGGTGGCGTCCGGACCGGGCCAGAACGGCAGCACTAGACCGCCGAGACAGGCGTCGACGTGCAACCCGATGCGCGGATCGTGCACGGCCTCGAGCCCGGCGGCGACCTCGGCCACGGGGTCGATCACGCCGTTCGGGTACGCGGGGGCCGAGCACACCACCAGCACCGTGCCCGCATCGACCGCGGCGAGCAGCTCCTCGGCGGTCACCCTCCCCGTCCGGGGATCGACCTCGACGCCGACGAACCTCAGGCCCAGCAGGTGCGCCGCCTTGCGGAACGCCGCGTGCACCGTCACCGGTGCGACGATCGTCCCGCCGTCGCCCGGCTGTCGACCGGAGACCTCGCGCGCGGCGAGGCAGGCGAGCATGCAGCTCTCGGTGCCACCGGACGTGACGTTCCCGTAGATGTCGCGGCCTCGCGAGTCACCACCCTCGCCCCCCTCGCCACCCGCGCCCGCGGACCGTCCACGGAGAATGTCGTGCACACGGTCGACTATGCCGCCGTGGATCCGGGCGACCGAGGAGTACACCGTGGGGTCGAGGCCGTTGACGCCATGGGCGAGACGAGCCGCGCGGGTCGCCAGTTCGTCGAGTTCGGCGAGCCCGGAATCGTAGACGTACGAGAGGACCCGGCCCCCGGTGGTCGGCGGGTCCTGCGCCCGCATCGCGGCGAGGCGGGCCAGCGCGTGTTCCCCGCGATCGGTGATCTCCAGGGCGAGGGGATCGGGGGTCATGTTCGCTCCGTCCATCGGGGATAGGACCGGCCGAGAGTCCGGATCAGCAGCAGGCTCGCGCCGGCGAGGAGCGCGGGAACCAGGGAGAACGCGAGGACGATGGCCCACTGCGCCGTCCCGGGCTGATCGGACACCCCGCCAGAGCGGAAACCACCGAATGCCAACAGGGCGAGCACGACGACCGGGCCCAGGGCCATCGCGCCGGTCTCCGAGGCGGTCCACAGGCCGCTCATCGCGCCACTTCGTCGTCGTCCCCCCAACGAGCGATCCAGGTCGGTGCAGTCGGGCAGCATCGACATCGGTAGAGCCTGCATGCCCGCGTACGCGACACCCGCCATCGCCACCGGGAGGTGCACCCACGCGCCGGGGGAGAAGCCGGCCGGGATGAGCAGCAGGGTCGCCACCGTGAACAGCGCCGTGGCCGCGGCCAGCGCCGGCACCTTCCCGCGGGCGTGCGCGAGACGGGTCCACAGCGGCATCACGAGTAGCGCAGGGCCCACCAGTGCGAGGAAGAGCCCGGTCAGAGCGGTCTCGTCACCCAGCACGTAGGTCGCCACGTACTGGCCGCCCGCGAGCATCACGGCCGTCGCGACAGCCTGCAGACAGAACACCGCGACGAGCAGCCGGAACGGCCGCGTGACCCGCAGCGCGTCGAGTCCGTCGCGATACTCGTGCGCGAGCCCACCGGCCGGCGCGTCGGCCCGCATGATCGTGCCGCGGCCCGCCACGAACGTCGACCACAGCATGCCCATGAGCATCAGCGCGGCGACCCCGACGGCCATCACCACGTATCCGGTGGGCCCGCCGCCGGCGGCGTCGCGTAGCGCCGGGCCCCCGCCCCCGGTGAGCAGGATCGCCGCGGCGAGAACGGCCACCCGCCACGCCAGCAGCGTCACTCGGGCGGCGGCGTCATCGGTGAGTTCGGCCGGCAGTGCCAGATACGGCACCTGGAAGCACGAATACGCGATCGAGGCCAGGAGGAAGAAGCCCATCACCCACACCCCGGCCGCGCCCGTGCTCCAGCCGGGCGGCGCCGAGAAGGTCGCCACGAACTGCAGCGGCAGGGCCAGCGCCCCGAACAACATCAGGCCCGTGCGATAGCCGCTGCGGTGCGACGCCCTGTCCGAGATCGCGCCGATGAGTGGGTAGGCCAGGACGTCGATGACCTTGGGCACCAGCACGAGCACCGTCGCGACGGCGGCCGCCACCCCGATCGAGTCGGTGAGGTAGTACGCCAGCACCAACCCGGGCAGGGTGCCGAACGCACCCGTGCCGAGGCTGCCCGCCGCGTACGAGGCGAGGACCGGGGCCGTGGTGGACCGGTCGGTCGCTGTCCGGCCCGTGGCGGGCTCCCCGCCCGTGGCCGCGGTGGTGGTCATGGACCGACTCTAGGGCGCTTGCGGCCCGTCGCGCCGTCGAAAAGAGCGTTCCGCACACCTGCCTCTCGGCAAACGTGTGCGGAACTGTCTTCGCGACGGGGTTGGGCGACGGGGTCGGGCGGTGGGGTCTGGCGGTGGGGTCTGGCGGTGGGGTCAGCCGCGCCAGTCGAACGTGTCCGGGTCCGGGCCGGAGCGGGTCCCGTTGTGCAGCGCGGTGATGGAAGCCATCTGCTCGTCCGACAGCTCGAAGTCGAACACCTCGAGGTTCTCGCGCATGCGGGCCGGGCTCGAGGACTTGGGGAAGACGATGTCGCCCCGCTGCAGCACCCACCGGAGCACGACCTGGGACACCGTGCGCCCGACCTGCTCGGCGAGCGCCTGCAACTGGGGGTCACCGAAGACCGCGCCCTGGGCCAGCGGACTCCACGCCTCCACGGCGATGCCCCGCTCGACGCACGCCGCGCGCAGGTCGTCGTTGACGAAATACGGGTTGGACTCGATCTGGTCTACCGTCGGGGTACTCAGGCCGGCCTCCGCCAGTCGCGCGAGGTTCGCCGCGGTGAAGTTGGAGACGCCGATCGAGTCGACGGCCAGGTCGGAGCGGATCTCCTCCATCGTCTCCCACACGGTGGCGACGTCGTTGTGCATCGCCAGTGGCCAGTGCACGAGGTAGAGGTCGATGCGCCCGCCCAGAGCCTCGAGCGAGCGCTCGGTGGCCTCACGGGCGGCGGTGCGCTCGTGGAAGGTGTTGTTGAGTTTGGTGGTGATCCAGAACTCGTCGCGCGGTATGCCGGACGCCGCGACGGCCCGGCCCACCCCCTCCTCGTTGCCGTACATCTGAGCGGTGTCGAGGTGGCGGTAACCGGCCTCGATCGCGTCGGTGACGACCTTCTCGGTGTCGGCGGGCGGGACCTGGAAGGTGCCGAATCCGACCTGGGGGATCGAGCGGCCGTCGTTCAGGGTGAGCTGGGGGATCTGCGCGTCAGGTGTGGACATGCGACCAACGTACGCCCGCCTCAGGGGATCGCGCAGGAGAGGATTCTCACCCCTGCCCGGTCCGGAGGGACGCCTCGACGAGGTCGAGCATCTCGCTGACGTGCTCGGTGCCGCGACCCGTCGCCAGGTGAGTGATGAGGCCATCGAGCACGATGTCGAGGTACACACGCAGCACGTCCGCGGGGATGTCGGTGCGCATCCTTCCGGACGCCTTCTGTTCGCGGAGGCGGGCCACGACCGCCGCGTCGACCTCCGCCTGTCGGTCTGTCCACCGTTCCCGGAAGTCCGGGTCGGTGCGGATCCGCCGGGCGATCTCCAGACGCGTCCCGAGCCAGGAGAACTCCTGGGGGTCGGCGAGGATCTCCCGCATCACCTGGACCAGACCCTGCGCGGCCACGGTGGCGGCCATCGCCGCCGCGTCGTCGTGCGCGAGTGCGAGGAAGAGCGCGTCCTTGTCGTCGAAGTGGTGGAAGATGGCACCCCGGCTCAGTCCGGTGGCCTCTTCCAGACGACGCACCGTGGCGCCCTCGAACCCGTACTCGGCGAAGCACTCACGTGCGCCTGACAGGATCTGGTGTCGCCGGGCGTCCATGTGGTCTTGACTGACCCTGGGCATCTCGCTACCTTCCTTCGGAAACACCGCGGCGGTGCGCAGTCACCTTGCCTGAGCAGGGGAAACCGCGCACCGCCGTTGATGTGGGAGGCCGATCAGCCCTTGATCATGTTCCGCAGGACGTACTGCAGGATGCCGCCGTTGCGGTAGTAGTCCGCCTCGCCGGGGGTGTCGATGCGCACCTTGGCGTCGAACTCGACGACCTGGCCGTCCTCCTTGGTGGCGGTGACCTTGACCGTCTTGGGCGTGGTGCCGTTGTTCAGCTCCTCGATGCCGGAGATGTCGAAGGTCTCCGTGCCGTCGAGCCCGAGGGTCTCGTGGGACTCGCCCTCGGGGAACTGCAGCGGGATGACGCCCATGCCGATGAGGTTGGAGCGGTGGATGCGCTCGAACGACTCGGTGATCACGGCGCGGACGCCGAGCAGGCGCGTGCCCTTGGCGGCCCAGTCACGCGAGGAGCCGGTGCCGTACTCCTTGCCGCCGAGCACGACGAGCGGGGTGTTCTGCTCGGCGTAGTTCTGCGCGGCGTCGTAGATGAACGCCTGCGGCGCGCCCTCCTGGGTGAAGTCGCGGGTGTAGCCGCCCGTCACGCCGTCCAGCAGCTGGTTCTGCAGCCGGATGTTGGCGAACGTGCCACGGATCATGACCTCGTGGTTGCCGCGGCGGGAGCCGAAGGAGTTGTAGTCCTTGCGCTCCACGCCGTTGGCGTCGAGGTACTGCGCCGCCGGGGTACCCGGCTTGATGGTCGACGCCGGCGAGATGTGGTCGGTGGTGACCGAGTCGCCGAGCTTGGCCAGGACGCGGGCGCCCTTGATGTCGGTGACGGGCTCCGGCTCCATCTCCATGCCCTCGAAGTACGGGGCCTTGCGGACGTAGGTCGACTTCTGGTCCCACTCGAAGGTCTTGCCGTCCGGGGTGCTGAGTCCGCGCCAGCGCTCGTCACCGGCGAACACGTCGGCGTACTTGGACTTGTACTCGTTGGACGAGATGGAGGCCTTGATGGTCTCCTCGATCTCCTCGGAGGTGGGCCAGATGTCCTTGAGGAAGACGTCGTTGCCCTCCTTGTCCTTGCCCAGCGAGTCGTTCTCGAAGTCGAAGTCCATCGAGCCTGCGATCGCGTAGGCGATGACCAGCGGCGGGGACGCCAGGTAGTTCATCTTGACGTCCTGGTTGATCCGACCCTCGAAGTTCCGGTTGCCGGACAGGACGGCGGTCGCGGTGAGGTCGTTCTCCTGGATCGCGGCGGAGATCTCCTCCGGCAGCGGACCGGAGTTGCCGATGCAGGTGGTGCAGCCGTAGCCGACGAGGTGGAAGCCGAGGGCCTCCAGGTCGGGCCAGAGACCGGCACGCTCGTAGTATTCGGTGACGACCTGCGAGCCCGGGGCCATGGAGGTCTTGACCCACGGCTTGGCCGTGAGGCCCTTCTCGTGCGCCTTGCGGGCGACGAGCCCGGCGCCGATCATCACCGACGGGTTGGAGGTGTTGGTGCACGAGGTGATCGACGCGATGGACACGATGCCGTGATCCAGCACCATCTCCGTGTCGCCGACCTTGACCTCGACCGGCTTCGACGGGCGGCCCTCGGAACGCGTGGACGCGTCGGCGCGGACCGCGCCTTCCTCGGCATGGGCGAGGGTCACCTTGCCGGCGTTGTCCGACGGGGCACCGCCCTCGGACTGCATCCGGCCCTTCTCGGTGTCACCGAGCGGCTTGGCCTCGCCGTCCACGTAGTTGTGGATGTCCTTGCGGAACGCGCTCTTGGAGTCGGACAGCTCGATGCGGTCCTGCGGGCGCTTGGGGCCGGCGATCGACGGGACGACGTCGCCGAGGTCCAGCTCGAGGTACTCGGAGAACTCGGGCTCGGCCGCCTCCGGGTCGAGCCACATGCCCTGCTCCTTGGCGTAGGCCTCGACCAGCGCGAGCTGCGCCTCGTCGCGACCGGTCAGGCGCAGGTAGTCGATGGTCTCGCCGTCGATCGGGAACATGGCGCAGGTGGAGCCGAACTCCGGGCTCATGTTGCCGATGGTGGCGCGGTTGGCCAGCGGCACGGCGGCGACGCCGGCGCCGTAGAACTCGACGAACTTGCCGACGACGCCGTGCTTGCGCAGCATCTCGGTGATCGTGAGGACCACGTCGGTGGCGGTCACGCCCGGCTTGATCGACCCGGTGAGCTTGAAGCCCACGACGCGGGGGATGAGCATGGAGATCGGCTGGCCGAGCATGGCGGCCTCGGCCTCGATGCCGCCGACACCCCAGCCGAGGACGCCGAGGCCGTTCTCCATGGTGGTGTGGGAGTCGGTGCCCACGCAGGTGTCGGGGTAGGCGACGCCGTCGCGGACCATCACCGTGCGGGCCAGGTACTCGATGTTGACCTGGTGGACGATGCCGGTGCCCGGGGGGACGACCTTGAAGTCGTCGAACGCGCCCTGGCCCCAGCGGAGGAACTGGTAGCGCTCCTCGTTGCGCTGGTACTCGATCTCGACGTTCTTGTCGAACGAGCTGTGGTCACCGAACGACTCGATGATGACGGAGTGGTCGATGACCATCTCGGCGGGGGCGAGGGGGTTGACCTTGTCCGGGTCGCCGCCGAGCTTCTCGACGGCCTCGCGCATCGTGGCGAGGTCGACGATGCAGGGCACGCCGGTGAAGTCCTGCATGATCACGCGGGCGGGCGTGAACTGGATCTCGGTGTCCGGGTCGGCGTTGGGATCCCAGTTCGCCAGGGCGTCGATGTGCGCCTTGGTGACGTTCTTGCCGTCCTCGGTGCGCAGGAGGTTCTCGGTGAGGACCTTGAGGGAGTAAGGGAGCTTCTCCGCTCCCGGGACCGCCGACAGGCGGTAGATGTCGTAGGCCTCGTCGCCGACCTCAAGGGTCCCCTTGGCGCCGAAACTATCAATGCTTGCTGTCACGTCAGCTCCACTCGTGGTGCGAATGTCGGTTCGTCATCCCTCCCGGTGTCACCGCGTCTGTCTCGGGCGGCGGCGCCGGGGCGGACACAGCATCCATTGTGGACCCTGTGATCCGTCTTCGGCCGCCAATTTACCAGTACGCCCGTCCTGTATAGCCCCCGGCACGCCCGAACGTGGGCACGCGACTGCGGTTATCGCCGACGAGCGGCGCGTGGGTTCGTGGGCGACGACGGAGAGATGGCACCATGTCGCACGTGGACACTCCCTCCGATCCCGTGACGGTGCTCGCGTATGCGGCCGAGCCGATCATGTCGTTACGGGAGGACGAGGTCCCGCCCTGGTTGGACTACCAGGCCGTGGTCGCCGACCTCGCCGACGACGGGGTCTCCGCACCTGCACGGTTCGTCGAGGGCCTCCGGACCGTGGTGGACGAGGCCGGTGATCGCGGCCTGGACCTGAAAGTGGTCTACACCGAGGCGCCGGCGACCGTCTACACGGACGCCCGTGACCTCGCGGCGTTCCTGGGCGAGGAGTACGACGGCACGATCCTCGTGCGCACCCCGGTGTTCATCGGTAGCTCCAGCGACTCGATCCCGCGCCACCGACTCGAGGCCGGACAGGACGACGCCTGGGAGGAGTTCGACCCGGTGGCCTCCGCCGCGGTCTTCGCCCACAAGGTCACCGCCCCCGCTCCGCCATGGGGCGCCCTGACCGCGGCCGCGATCGTGGTCACCGTGCTCGCGCTCGTCGCCTTCGCGATCGTCCTGCGACGTCGCTCACGCTGAGAAGACGCCGAAACGTCGCTTTTCCGACAGCGGTGTCCAGTTCGCGACACGCCGTCAGTCCTGCTGTTATGCAAGTTACAGCAGTGTATTTTGCCGACCGATGTTTCACATGTGTTCCCTGTGACCTACGGTGCTAAAGGAACACTAGGTTCTACCGAGTCGTGTTGAGGCTCCAGTGGCGCAGGGGAAGGCATCACCGGCCGCCGACACCGCCTCGGTCTCGCGTCCCGCCGTGCGGGTCGCGCGGTCAGCCGCACCCCGGTGCGGTCAGCGGAAGGTGAAACGTGGAGCCTGACCATTCGTCGAACCGTGCCCGAGGGGCGCGCACACGCAGGTATCCCGGGCGGGCGGCACTGGCCGCGGTGCTGGTCCTGGGAACAGCCGCCGGTGCGGTGCAGGCGACGGTGGCCGGAGCCCAGCAGGTCACCGCGGTCGCGCCCGGCGACATCTCCGGCCTTATCCGTGCCGTCGCCGATGCCAGCGCCCGACTGGACCAGACCCGCGAGGAGATCGCGGTCAGCCGGGAGGGCGTCAATAAGAGCCTGGTCGACCTCCAGATGGCCCGGATCGAACTCGACCGGGCCGTCGCCGAGGCAGACCGCACCTCCGCCGAACGCGAGCAGGCGGAGTTCGGCGTCGAGTCCGCGCGCGGCACCCTCGACGACTATTCACGGCTGTTGCACCGGCAGGGAACCGCACCGGGCGCGGCGTCGGCGATCCTCGATCCCGGCGGGCCGGCGGATGCCGGGTTGCGCCAGGAGTATCTCCAGCGAGCCGCGGCCGACCAGCGCACCGTGGTGGGGGAGATGGTGGCGGCCGCCGATGAGGCCGCCCGGCGCGAGTCCGAGGCAGTGGCCGCCCGCGACTCCGCCGAGCAGCGTTACTCGGACGCCGCCGAGCGTCGGGCCTCCGCCGAGGCGGAGGTCTCCAGGGTCGCGGGCGACGTCACCGCTCTGGAGGACCGGGTCGTCGCGCTGACCCGTGAACTGGACGAGCACCGCGCCGCCCTCGCGGAGTCGGGTGCCACCCCGGCGGGGCCACGGGTCGACGCCGCGGACGCGGTCGACGCAGAAGCGATGCGCGCGGAGGCCCTCAGTGTCCTCGCGGGCCAGCCGGAGGCCGGGGAGCAGGCGGCCGACATCGCCTCCGCGCTCCCGTCGCATCTCGACCTGGGTGCGGTCCGGCAGTTCGCCGGGGGCTCCTCGGACGAGGCGACCCGCGCCATCGGGGGGACCATCGACGCCGGCAGCGTGGGCGCGGCGGTCGACGCCGGCATCAACGGTGACACCGAGGCGATCGTGCAGCAGGTCGCCGACGCGATCAGTCGGGCCGACTTCGGCTCGATCGCCCAGGGGCCGGCGGCGCCCGGGCCGGGCGCCGGCCAGGGCGGGAATGCCGGGACCCCCTCGAACAGTGCTCGCGTGGAGACCGTCGTCAACCGCGCCCTCTCCCAGCTCGGGATGCCGTACGCGTGGGGAGGCGGCGATGCCAACGGGCCCACCCGTGGCATCCGCGACGGCGGGGTCGCCGACTGGCACGGTGACTACAACAAGATCGGCTTCGACTGTTCGGGGTTGATGATCTACGCGTTCGCCGGGATCGGCAAGGCGCTCCCGCACTACACCGGCTACCAGTACACCGCCGGGCCGCAGTTCCCGGTGGCCACGCGACAGCGGGGCGACATGCTGTTCTGGCCCGGCCACGTGGCCCTGTACCTCGGCGACGGCCGCATGGTCGAGGCACCCCAGTCCGGTGACGTCGTGAAGATCTCGCCGGTGCGGATGGCCGGGATCTCGCCGATGGTGGTCCGGTTGGTCTGACCGCGGCACCGGTACTGTCGTCCCCAACCCGTTCGGACGGCCCCGGCAGGGCGCCCGGAACACCCGACCACGCGAAGGAGCCCTCCGCGGTGAGCGATCCCCATCCCGAACAGTCGAGCCGTCCCGGCGAGCCCCCCGTGAGTGCGTCGACGGCCGCGGAGGACGCACGTCTCCTCGAGCGAGCGGTCTACGAGGTCAAGAAGGTCGTGGTGGGCCAGGACCGATTGATCGAGATGATCCTCGTCGGCCTCCTCTCGCGGGGTCACATCCTGCTCGAGGGCGTCCCGGGCGTGGCCAAGACCCTCACCGTGGAGACCTTCGCCACCGTGGTGGGAGGGAGTTTCCGGCGGCTCCAGTTCACCCCGGACCTCGTCCCCGCAGACATCGTCGGCACCCGCATCTACCGGCAGGGCCGCGAGGAGTTCGATGTCGAGCTCGGCCCCATCCTGGCGAACTTCGTGCTCGCGGACGAGATCAACCGTGCACCCGCCAAGGTCCAGTCCGCGCTGCTCGAGGTCATGGCCGAGGGGCACGTCTCGATCGGCGGGCAGACCTTCCCCATGCCCAGCCCATTCCTCGTCATGGCCACGCAGAACCCCATCGAGAGCGAGGGTGTCTACCAGCTGCCGGAGGCACAACGGGACCGCTTCCTGTTCAAGCTCGTCATGGACTACCCCACCCCGGAGGAAGAACGCGAGATCGTCTACCGGATGGGCTCGACCCCTCCGGAACCCACGCGGGTCCTCGGCGTCGACGCCCTCATCCGGTTGCAGAAGGCCGTCCGCGAGGTGTTCGTCCATCACGCGTTGGTCGACTACGTCGTCCGCGTCACGGTGGCCACCCGCGAACCCGCACGGCACGGGCTGGAGGACGTGGCGCGGTGGCTCTCCTACGGCGCCTCTCCCCGTGCGACGCTCGGGGCCGTCACCGCAGCCCGTGCGCTCGCCCTGGTGCGGGGACGCGACTACGTGGTGCCGCAGGACGTGATCGACGTCCTGCCGGCCGTCCTCCGGCACCGTCTCGTGCTGACCTATGACGCGCTGGCCGACGAGGTCACCGCCGACACCGTGGTGCGACGCGTGCTCGAAGCCGTACCGCTCCCACAGATCAGCGCGGTTCCCGCCCAGGCCGGCCCGCCGCCGTCACGGTGACCGCCGCGGACGAGGGCAGACGCGACGACCCCGTCGACGCGTCGTCCCGTGCGGCCCTGGCCCAGCTGGAACTGCTCGTCACGCGCCGTCTCGACGGGGTACTCAACGGCGACCACCGCGGACTGCTGCCCGGGCCTGGCACCGAGCCCGGGGAGGCGCGGGCCTACGAACCCGGGGACGACGTCCGAACGATGGACTGGTCCGTCACCGCCAGGACCACCGTCCCGCACATCCGTCAGACCATCGCCGACCGCGAGCTCGAGACGTGGCTGGTCGTCGACCTCTCGCCGAGTCTCGACGTGGAGGGCCGGTACGGAGCCAAGCGGCGACTGGTCGAGGCCGCCGTCGCCACCGTCGGCTTCCTCTCGGCGGGCGGTGGCAGCCGGGTCGGCATGGTCCTCACCGGGGACGGACGCCCACGCGTCCTGCGGGCGACCGGCGGACGGGACCACGTCCGACGCCTACTGGAGGAGGTGGCGCGGTCGACACCACGCGTCACGCCGGGGGGCTCGCTCGACGACTGCCTCCACGCCGTCCGGAACGCCGCTCGCCGGCACGGCCTGGTGGTGGTGATCTCCGACTTCCTGTCCGAGGTGGACTGGGAACGGTCGCTGCGCGTCCTGGGCACCCGCCACGAGTTCCTCGCCGTCCACGTGGCGGACCCACTCGACATCGCACTCCCGGCCGTGGGCGCCGCCCTGCTGCAGGATCCCGCCACCGGGGAGGTCCTCGAACTCGACGTCGACGACGCGCTCGCCGCCGACTACCGCCGAACCGCCGGTGAGCACCGCGACCGCGTCCACTCCGCGCTCCGGCGGTGCGGCGCACCCGTCCTCGCCCTGCGGACCGACCGTGACTGGATCCGTGACGTCATCGACTTCGTCGGCGTGCGCCGCCAGGGCGGCCTGCCGACCGGCGACAACCTCGTCCGCGACCTCCCCGACGACCGGCCCGGCACGCAGGAGGTGGCGACGCGATGAGCCTGTCCGAGTTCCAGCATCCGCTCTGGCTGATCCTGCTGGTCGTTCCACTGGCACTCGCCGTGGGATACGTCATCGCGCTGCGGTCCAAGAAGCGCCGGACCGTGCGGTTCGGCAACTTCGGGGTCCTCCGGACCGTCGATCGCCGAGGACGCCGCTGGTTCACGCACGTCCCGGCCGTGCTCCTGGTGCTGTCACTGCTCACCCTCGTGGTGGCCCTCGCCGGCCCACAGCGCGAACAGAAGGTTCCACGGAACCGGGCGACCGTCATGCTCGTCGTCGACGTGTCCCTGTCCATGGAGGCCACCGACGTCTCCCCGTCGCGACTCGAGGCCGCACAGCAGGCCGCCACGACCTTCGCGAACAACCTCACCCAGGGCGTCAACCTGGGCCTGGTCTCCTACGCGGGCACCGCCTCGATGCTCGTCGCCCCCACCACGGACCGGGGACCGGTGGTCCGCGCGGTCGAGCGACTCAGGCTCGACGAGCGCACCGCCACAGGGGAGGCCATCTACACCGCCACCCAGGCGATCACCACGTTCACCGAAAGCCTGGGCGGACCAGACCAGGCACCTCCGGCGAGGATCGTCCTGCTCTCCGACGGCAAGGAGACCGTCCCCGCCGACCCCACCGAGGAGCGGGGCGCGTTCACCGCCGCCGAACGGGCCTCGGAAGCCGGCATCCCCGTCTCCACCATCTCGTTCGGCACCCTGTACGGCACCGTCGACATCCAGGGCAGGCCGCAGCCCGTGCCCGTCGACGACGCGTCGCTGCGACAGATCGCCGACATCTCCGGGGGCGACTTCTTCACCGCCTCCAGCCTCGAGGAGCTCGACTCCGTGTACCGCACCCTCGAGGAACAGATCGGCTACGAGTGGAAGAAGGCCGACGCCTCCCGCCCCTGGCTCGTCATCGGCACCCTGCTGGCCATGCTCGCCGCGGCCGGGTCACTGACCGCGCACCGGCGGATCCCGTGACACCGACCGGGACACGGTTGCGGACCAGCGCCGGACCGCCCGCCCCGGCTCGCTAGGGTGGAGGACATGGTTTCCGAGAGCACGCCCGGCACCACCCCCCGAACGGTCCTCGTGACCGGAGGCAACCGCGGAATCGGGCGGGCGGTGGCCGAGCGGCTCCATGCCGACGGCCACCGCGTCGCCGTCACGCACCGCGGATCCGGCGCCCCCGAAGGGCTCCTCGGAGTGCAGTGCGACGTGACCGACCCCGACTCAGTCGACGCCGCCTTCACCGCCGTCGAGGCCGAGTACGGCCCGGTGGAGGTGGTGGTCTCCAACGCGGGGACCACCGAGGACACCCTGCTCATGCGGATGAAGGACGAGCAGTTCACCAGCGTGGTGGACGCCAACCTCTCGGGCGCGTTCCGGGTGGCCAAGCGTGCCTCCCGCGGGATGTTGCGGGCCCGGTTCGGTCGCCTGATCTTCATCGGTTCGGTGGTCGGGCAGTCGGGCACCGCGGGGCAGGTGAACTACGCCTCGTCGAAGGCCGGGCTGGTCGGCATGGCACGCTCGCTCACCCGCGAACTCGGGTCCCGCAGCATCACCGCGAACGTCGTGGCGCCGGGTTTCATCGACACCGACATGACCGCCGGTCTCGATGACAAGACGCAGGAGCAGGCGATCGCGGCGATCCCGCTCGGACGCAAGGGGTCGGCCGGAGACGTGGCCGGGATCGTGAGTTTTCTCGCCGGTGACGACGCCGGCTACATCTCCGGGGCCGTGATCCCGGTCGACGGCGGAATGGGAATGGGGCACTGACATGAGCCAGACCGACACGGGCGAGAAGGTGGCGACCGGCTCCGGGCTGCTCTACGGTAAGACGATCCTCGTCACGGGCGTCATCACCGATGCCTCCATCGCGTTCCACATCGCCAAGCACTGCCAACTGCACGGTGCGCAGGTCATCCTCACCGCCTTCGGCCGCCCGTCGTTGGTCAAAGCCATCGCCAAACGCCTGCCCGAGCGTCCGCCTGTGATCGAGTTGGACGTCCAGAGTGAGGACGATCTGGCCGCGCTGGCCGACCGGGTGCGGGAGCACGCCGACTCGCTGGACGGCGTCGTGCACTCGATCGGGTTCGCGCCGCCCAGCTGTCTCGGGGATCCCTTCCTCGACGCGCCCTGGAAAGACGTGGCCGTGGCACTCGAGGTCTCCGCCTACTCGTACGCGTCGCTGGCGAAGGCCGTGCATCCCCTGCTGAACCGCGGTGCGTCGATCATCGGCCTGGACTTCGACCCCCGGTTCTCCATGCCGTTCTACAACTGGATGTCGGTCGCCAAGAACGCCCTCGAGGCGGTCAACCGGTACGTCGCCCGCGACCTGGGTCCAGAGGGGATCCGCTCGAACCTCATCGCCGCCGGGCCCGTCAAGACGCTCGCGGCGAAGTCGATCGCGGGGGAGGCACTCGGACCCGGTGGCGAGCTGGACCAGATGCAGGACGAGTGGGACCGGCGGGCCCCGTTGGGATGGGACGTCGACGACCCCACCGCGGTGGCCACGACGGCCGTCGCCCTGCTCTCGGACCTCATGACCGCCACGACCGGCACGGTGATCTACGCGGACGGCGGCGCGGGGACGGTCTCGTTCAGCGGACAGGAGAAGTGACATGACAGGAGCGACGGACGACACCGTGGGGCAGGACGACACCATGGGGCAGGTCGACGCCCTGCTCGTGCTCTCATTCGGCGGGCCGGAGGGGCAGGAGGACGTGATCCCGTTCCTGGAGAACGTCACCCGGGGCCGGGGGATCCCGCAGGAGCGCCTCGAGGAGGTGGCCACCCACTACCGCCACCTGGGCGGCCGCAGCCCGATCAACGACCTCAACCGCGAGATCATCGCGAATGTCGAGGCCGAACTGGCCCGCCGCGGCCGCGACCTGCCCGTCTATTTCGGCAACCGCAACTGGACCCCGTACCTCGAGGACACCCTCATGCGGATGAGAGACGATGGCGTCCGCACCGCGGCGGTGTTCGTCACCTCGGCATGGGGTGGATACTCCGGGTGCGGGCAGTACCACGAGGACATCGAGCGGGCACGGGGCGCGGTCGAGAACGCTCCCACGCTCGTGCGCCTGGGACAGTTCCACGACCACCCGAAGTTCGTCGATCGCTTCGCCGCCGACCTGTCACGTGCCCTCGAGGACGCCCGGCAACTGGCCCGCGACGCCGACTCCGACGGTGCCGGGGTCGGAACGGGGGGAGAACCCCGACTGGTGTTCACCGCACACTCCGTCCCGACCACTGCCGACGCCGCGGCCGGCCCCAAGAGACTCGGCGGTCACCTCTACAGCCGTCAGGTCAACGATGCCGCGCGTCTCGTCGCCGCGGCGGCCGGGGTGGACGAGTACGACGTCGTGTGGCAGTCCCGGTCGGGGCCACCGAGCGTGCCGTGGCTCGAACCGGACGTCGTGGACCACGTCCGAGACCTCGCGACGCATCAGGGGATACGTGACGTCGTGGTGTGCCCGGTCGGCTTCATCTCCGACCACGTCGAGGTGATCTGGGACCTCGACACCGAACTCGTCGAGGACACCGACGACCTCGGGGTGCGCATCACCCGGTGCGCGACCCCGGGCCCGTCTCACGAGTTCACCGAGATGATCCTGCAGATGCTCGACGAGGTCGAGACGGGGGAGCGGATCGAGCGGCTCGGTGACGTGCCGTCCCTGGGCTGTACCCGGAACGGCGCCCGGTGCGCGGTCGACTGTTGCCCGGCACCCTCGCGGAGAGCGTGACCTGACGCTCCGACGGTCCCGGTCCCCGGGCGTCGTCAGAAGGTTCTCAGCGCCGCCTCGCCGGCCGCGGCCACCGCGGACCGGCGTGCGGCGTCCTTCACCGCGACGAGTCGCCGGAGAACCGGCTCGCGCGCGGCGGGATCCACCCCGGCCTCCGGCTGTGCCAGCGCGACGGAGGTGATCGCCTCCACCCGGTCGATCCTGTCCACCAGCTCGAGGACGCGGGACGGGAGCCCGGCCGGCAGGCGGGTGACGTGGGAACGGATGTCGATCCGGGCCACGTCGTTGGTGCGTACGGCGGTGCGTTCGATGAGGTCGGCGGCCTCCACGACGGCTCCACCCAGGTCGGCGAGCGCCTCCGAGGGGCCGGCCGGTTGGGGCGCGACGGGGCAGTCATGGACCCCGCGCGCCCGCCACCGCAGCACCTCGGGATGCGGTTGGACGCAGGTCAGGCACACGGCGTCCCGTGAGCCGGGGTCGCGTACGAGGATCCCCCACCCGGCGTCGGCCACGTCCGCGCGAACCGACGGGACCGGCGGCAGGCTCGAGGAGTCCCCTGGCGCCGTCGTGAGCAGGGACAGCGCCTCCGGCGCCGGGTACGAACGCCCGGCGCGCCGCAGCGTCGTGACGAGCCCGGGCAGGAGTCCTGCCGGGCCGGCGGCGGGGGAGACCTCGGCGAGCATCGGGACAGGCGCTCCGACGATCTCCAGCAGGTGCGACTCCGCCAGGCCGGAGACGTACGAGGTCAACTCGTCGAACGGTTGATCCGCCCACGCGGTGCGCAGGAGGTACAGCGGCAGCGGCCACGCCGGGGACAGCGCGGTACTGCGGGTGAGGGGTCGGGACATGACGATCAATCCTACCGGCGGTGTGCCGCCGGCACCCCCGGCGCGGCGACGGCTACCGTGTCTGGCCATGGCAGACATGTACGGCTCCGACATCCTGTCCGGCACGGCGCGACGCCGCCGCCCGGAGGTCCCCGTCGTCGACGCCGAACGGGACCTGGTGGTGGAGGACGTCGAATCCGGGTTCTGCGGCGCCGTGGTGGGTTTCGACCGGTCCTACGACGGCGAGTTCGTCAAACTGGAGGACCGGCGCGGTCGGGTGCGCCTCTTCGCGATGACCCCCTCGGCGTTCCTCATCGACGGCTCCCCGGTCACCCTGCGGAAGCCGGCCCCGGCAACGCGGCGGGGGCCCGCGGTCACCGCGTCAGGGTCGCGGAAGGTCGAGGGACTGCGGGCCCGCTCGGCCCGCGCGGGGCGAATCTGGGTCGAGGGCATCCACGACGCCGCGCTCGTGGAGAAGATCTGGGGCCACGATCTGCGGGTCGAGGGCGTGGTGGTCGAACCGCTGCACGGGATCGACGATCTGCACGCGCTGGTCACCGAGTTCGGCCCCACCCGTCAGGCGAGACTCGGCGTGTTGGTGGACCACCTCGTCGAGGGCAGCAAGGAATCGCGGATCGTCGCCGGACTGGGGCAGGACGTCCTCGTGACCGGCCACCCGTACGTGGACATCTGGCAGGCGGTCAAACCCTCCGCCGTGGGGATCCGCGAATGGCCGGTGGTCCCCCGCGGCGAGGACTGGAAGACGGGGATCTGCCGGCGGCTGGGCTGGGGCGAACCCGCGGACGGGTTCCGCCACGTGCTCGCCTCCGTGAGCACCTACCGGGACATCGAACCCGCGTTGCTAGGAGCGGTGGAGAGGTTGGTCGACTTCGTCACCGAACCGGCCTGACCGGCAGCGTGGCGTCGAGGACCATCCCCACCAGTCCGATCAGTGCGAACCCAGCGGTGGCCCACAGTGCGGCCGTGCCGTCACCCTCGGTCAGGGAATGCCCCAGGAGAACCGCGGCGACGGTCCCGGGCGCACTGCCGATGAGGGTGGCCAGCAGGAACTGCGGGTAGGAGATCGAGGTCAGCGCGGCGGCGTAGTTGACCACCGAGAACGGCACCGCGGGTACCAGCCGCAGACTGCCCACCGAGAGCCACCCGCGCCGACGCAGTCGTGCGTCGATCGAGGCCACCCGCGGATCCGCACGCAGCGCGGCTGTCCGGTCGTGACCGAGGCGACGGACCCCGGCGAACGCCAGTGTCGCCGCGATGCCGGTGGCCACGAGAGACCACGGGATGGCCACGGCCGGGGTGAACAGGACCGCGGCGGTGTAGGTGAAGGTCGACCGGGGGATGGGCGAGACCGTGACGAGCGCGTAGGCGGCGAAGAAGGCAACGGGGAACCACGGACCCAGTCGCGTGGCCCAGTCACGGAACTGCTCCAGCCCCGGGGTCGGCACGAGGGTCGCGACCAGGACCACCAGCGCGACGGCCGCCACCCACGCCAACACCCGGTTCCGCACCGGGACGACTGTAGTCGCCGTGGTGCGGAGGTCGTCCCCCACAGGTCCCCCTCACCGCGAGGGCGTGTTCCGGCCCCGGTGGGGCTGGACTAGAGTCCGGGGGTGACCCCCTTCACTCCACACGAGAACGAGGTACCGGTGACCAGTTCGACCACAGGCCCAGACCTTCGCTCCTGGTACGCCTCTGTGGGAGCCGTCCTCGCGAAGGCCGCCCGCAAGGATCCCGCCGACATGCCCGAGGACGCCTGGCGCGCACTGGTCGCCACCACACGCGACGGCATCGAGATCAACCCGCTGTACACGCGGGAGGACGAGATCGCCGAGCGCCCCGCGCCCGGGCAGTTCCCCTTCGTCCGCGGCGGGGACCGGTCGGGGCTGCCCGAGAGCGGCTGGCACGTCAGCTCGCGCGTCGAGGTCACGGGGGAGGCATCGGAGGTCAACACCGAGATCCTGGACCTGTTGAACCAGGGGGTCTCGGCACTGTGGCTCACCGCCGAGCCCGCCGCGCTGGCAGCGGTCCTCAAGGACGTCTACCTGGATCTGGCCCCGGTCACCTTCGATTCCGGTGCCGGCCTGGTCGAGGTCGCCGAGTCGTTCCTCGCCCTGCTCGACGAGCGCCGCGAGGCGGGTGACGGGGTCGTCGACCGCGCCGCCGTCGTCGCCGACCTGGGGGCCGCGCCCGTGACCGCCGCCTACGCGGGGACCGGCACGATCGAGCTCGACGCCGCGGTGCAGCTGGCCACGCGCGTCACCGAGCGCGAGGAGACCATCCGGACCTTCGTCGCCGACGGCACGGTCTTCCACGCCGACGGCGCCGGCGACGCCCAGGAGTTGGCCTACGCCGTGGCCGCCGGACTGGAGTACGTGCGGGCGCTGATGTCGGCGGGACTGTCCGCCGCCGCCGCGCTGCGCCAGATCTCGTTCCGGCTCGCCGCCACCGATGACCAGTTCGCGTCGATCGCCAAGTTCCGCGCGGGACGGCTCATGTGGGCCCGCGTCGCCGAACTCCTCGGCGCTCCCGAGGCCGGTGGCGCTCCGCAGCACGCGGTGACCTCCATGGCGATGATGTCGCGCCGGGACCCGTGGGTGAACATGCTCCGGACCACCCTCGCCGCGTTCGGCGCCGGGGTCGGCGGCGCCACCTCGGTGACGGTCCTCCCGTTCGATGCCTCGGTGCCGGGGGGCCTCGAGAGCACCTCCCATGCCTTCGCCGCGCGTATCGCCCGCAACACCCAGCTCCTGCTGCTCGAGGAGTCGCATCTCGGACACGTCGTGGACCCGGCCGGTGGCTCCTGGTACGTCGAGTCGCTCACCGACGCGCTCGCCGACGCCGCGTGGTCGGCGTTGCAGACGATCGAGGCGGAGGGCGGCCTGACCGCCGCGATCTCCTCGGGGACCGTCGCCGACGCCATCGCCCGCGTACGCGAGGCACGCGACGCCGACATCGCCCACCGCACGGCCCCGATCACCGGTGTGTCCGAGTTCCCCGATCTCGACGAGCAGCCCCTCGACGCCTCTCGCCGTGGCGGCGACGACTACCGCTACGGCCGCGCGTTCGAGGACCTGCGGGACCGGTCCGACGCGCACCTGGAGGCCACCGGCTCCCGCCCGACCGTCCTGATCGCGGGCCTCGGCCCCCAGGCCGAGACGACTCCCCGCGTGACGTTCGTGGCCAACCTGCTCGCCGCCGGCGGCATCGAGGCACGCAATCCGGTCGTCACCGAGGCCGGGCAGTACGCCGGGGCGCACGAGGGCGAGCGGATCGCCGTGCTCTGCGGCGCGGACAAGCGCTACGCGACCGAGGGCGCCGACGCCGTCCGCGCGCTCCGGGACGCCGGGGTGTCGACGGTGTACCTCGCCGGCGCCGAGAAGGGCTTCCCCGCCGACGCCACCGACCGCCCGGACGGGTACCTGGCCCTCGGCATCGATGCCGTCGCCGCCCTGACCACCCTCCTCGACCAGCTGGGAGTGCAGTGACATGACGACCTTCCCCGATTTCAGCACCACCCCGTTGCGGGAGACCTCCGAGGGGGCGCCCCTGCCGGACGGTGTCGAGACCACGGCCGACCACGAGGTGGGTCCCGGCGTCGACGCGGACCCGACGTGGGAGACGCCGGAGGGTATCGACGTCAAGCGCGTCTACACCAAGGCCGACCGTGACGCCGTGGAGGCGGGCACCGCCCCGACCGACGACGGCGAGGAGGTCACCCCCTTCCCGTTGGACACGGTGCCGGGTGCGGCACCCTTCCTCCGCGGGCCCTACCCGTCGATGTACGTCAACCAGCCGTGGACCATCCGCCAGTACGCGGGGTTCTCCACGGCCGCTGAGTCCAACGCCTTCTACCGGCGCAACCTCGCAGCCGGCCAGAAGGGCCTGTCGGTGGCGTTCGACCTGGCCACGCACCGTGGGTACGACTCCGATCACCCGCGGGTCGCCGGCGACGTCGGCATGGCCGGGGTGGCGATCGACTCCATCCTGGACATGCGCGAGTTGTTCGACGGCATCGACCTGTCGTCGGTGTCGGTGTCGATGACGATGAACGGCGCCGTCCTGCCGATCCTCGCGTTCTACGTGGTGGCGGCCGAGGAGCAGGGGGTGACGCCGGACCAGCTCGCGGGGACCATCCAGAACGACATCCTCAAGGAGTTCATGGTCCGCAACACCTACATCTATCCGCCCAAGCCCTCCATGCGGATCATCTCGGACATCTTCGCCTACACGTCGAAGATGATGCCGCGCTTCAACTCGATCTCCATCTCCGGTTACCACATCCAGGAGGCCGGTGCGACGGCCGATCTCGAGCTGGCGTACACGCTGGCCGACGGCGTGGAGTACCTCCGCGCCGGTCTGGACGCCGGGTTGGACATCGACAAGTTCGCGCCCCGCCTGTCGTTCTTCTGGGCCATCGGCATGAACTTCTCCATGGAGATCGCCAAGCTGCGCGCGGGGCGTCTGCTGTGGAGCGAGCTGGTCGAGAAGTTCGGGCCGAAGAACGCCAAGTCCAAGTCGCTGCGGACCCACTCGCAGACGTCGGGGTGGTCCCTGACCGCGCAGGACGTCTTCAACAACGTCGCGCGGACCTGCATCGAGGCCATGGCGTCCACCCAGGGTCACACGCAGTCGCTGCACACCAACGCCCTCGACGAGGCTCTGGCACTGCCCACCGATTTCTCCGCGCGGATCGCCCGCAACACGCAGTTGCTCCTGCAGCAGGAGTCCGGGACCACGCGGCCGATCGACCCGTGGGCCGGCTCGTACTACATCGAGTGGCTCACCGCCCAGCTCGCCGACAAGGCCCGTCTGCACCTCCTCGAGATCGAGGAGGCCGGCGGCATGGCCCAGGCGATCGGGGAGGGCATCCCCAAGCTCCGCATCGAGGAGGCCGCCGCCCGGACCCAGGCGCGCATCGACTCCGGTCGTCAGCCCGTGATCGGCGTGAACAAGTACGTTGTGACCGAGGACCAGGAGATCGACGTCCTCAAGGTCGACAACTCCCGGGTCCGCACCGAGCAGCTGGCGAAACTGGACAAGCTGCGGGCGGAACGGGACGAGGACGCCTGCCAGGCAGCCCTCACCCGCCTGACCGAGGCCGCCTCCGGCGGGGCGAGCAGCGATATGGACAACAACCTCCTCGCCCTCGCGATCGACGCGGCCCGCGCGTACGCCAGCATCGGGGAGATCTCCGACGCGCTGGAGAAGGTCTACGGTCGTCACAAAGCGGAGATCAAGACCCTGTCCGGTGTGTACCGGCAGGAGGTCACCAAGGAGGGCGCCGTGGACAACGTCACCCGGGCCATGCGGATGGCCGATGCGTTCGCCGAGCAGGAGGGACGCCGTCCCCGCATCCTGCTGGCCAAGATGGGACAGGACGGCCACGACCGCGGTCAGAAGGTCGTGGGCACCGCGTTCGCCGACCTCGGGTTCGACGTCGACATGGGCCCGTTGTTCCAGACGCCGGAGGAGGTGGCCCAGCAGGCCGCCGACGCCGACGTGCACGTTGTGGGCGTGTCCTCCCTGGCCGCGGGCCACCTGACCCTGGTACCCGCACTGCGTTCGGCGCTCGCCGGGGTGGGGCGCGAGGACATCATGGTCACGGTCGGTGGCGTCATCCCGCCGGGTGACTTCCAGGAGCTCTACGATGCCGGGGCCGCCGCGATCTACCCGCCGGGCACCGTGATCGCCGAGGCCGCCATCGGGCTGCTCGACGCGCTCGCCGGCGAGCTCGGCCACGACCTCTCGTCGGCCGCCTCGGGTGAGGGGGCCGGCTCGGAGGTGACGTCCTGACCCGCCTCGGCTCCGGACCCGACCCGGCCGGTTCGGGCAACCTGTCGGGCAGTCTGTCTACCACGGCCGGCACCGGCTCGGTGCGTGGACCGGTGCCCTCGGCCACCGGGCCACGTCCGCGGCGCGAGATCGATGTCGACGCACTGCTCGCCGGCGTGCTCGAAGACCACCGCCCGGTCCTTGCCCGCGCGATCACACTGCTGGAGTCCACGAACCCGGCGCACCGGGAGAAGGCCCAACAGCTCCTGTTGGGCGCGCTGCCGCACGCCGGTGGGGCGCTGCGGATCGGCATCACCGGGGTGCCGGGGGTCGGCAAGTCGACGTTCATCGAGTCCTTCGGCCTGTACCTGGTGGAGCAGGGCCTCAAGGTCGCGGTCCTCGCCGTCGACCCGTCGTCCACCCGCACCGGCGGCTCGATCCTCGGCGACAAGACCCGCATGGCCACCCTGTCCACGGAACCGAGGGCCTACATCCGGCCCTCGCCCACGTCCGGCACGCTCGGGGGCGTGGCCAAGGCCACGCGGGAGACGATGGTCCTGCTCGAGGCCGCCGGGTTCGATGTGATCCTCGTGGAGACCGTCGGTGTCGGCCAGTCCGAGGTGACTGTGGCCGGGATGGTCGACTGTTTCACGTTCCTCACCCTCGCCCGCACCGGCGACCAGCTGCAGGGCATCAAGAAGGGTGTCCTCGAGTTGGCGGACATCGTCGCGGTGAACAAAGCGGACGGCCCGCACGTCAAGGACGCCACGCGGGCCGCCCGCGAACTCGGGGCCGCCCTACGGTTGGTGCGTCCTGCCGACGCGGTGTGGAAGGTGCCCGTCCTGACCATGTCGGGACTGGAGGCCGAGGGACTGGACCGCTTCTGGGACGCCGTCCGCTCGCATCAGGACACGATGAACGGGATCGGCGAGGTGGAGGCGCGGAGGGCGCGTCAGCAGGTGGACTGGACGTGGTCCATGGTCCACGACACGCTGATGGCCCGGCTGGCCGCCGATCCGGAGGTGCGCAGGATCGCCCCGGAAGTGGAGCAACAGGTCCGCGAGGGCACGCTCACCGCGGCCCTTGCGGCGCAGGCCATCATCGACGCCTTCGACTCCTGAGCCCCGCCGGGCACCGTCTTGCGCAGTGCGCAGGCCGCGCACCCCCGGCCTGCCCCGGCGAGATCCGCTACTCTCCCTACCCGTTCGCTACCCCGATTCGGATAGCGGATCCGGAGGGAGAGTAGCGGATTTCGTGTGCCGCGGCGTGGTCAGCGTTTGCGCAGTACGAACCCGACCGCGCTCATGTGCTGGTCGTGCGCGACGAAGGTCCTGCGCATGGCGAGAACTCGTCGGCGGGCGTCCGCGTCGCGGAGGAGGTTTCGGACGATCCGGGCCACGCCGACGATGCCCTCGTCGGCGAGGACACGGCGGGGCTGGAGCAACGCCATCGGGCGGAGTTCGGTGCTCTCGACCTCGAAGCCGGCCTCGTCGAACAGGTGGGTCCACTCCGCTACGGTCAGTGGCCGCGCGTTCACTCGGATCGAACGGGCGAGGTCCTTGCGGATACCCGTCTTGATCTCGTCGTCCAGGGTGTCGGGGACCAGGCACAGTTCGTGGACCAGGTACCGCCCGTCCGTCCCGAGCACCCGGCTGGCCTCGGCCACGATCTGCCGCTTGGCCGAGTCGCCCTGCATGGTGAGCATGGCCTCGCCCACGACGATGTCGGCGGACGCGGTCTCCAGACCGGTTTCCTGGGCAGTCGCCACCACCAGTTCACCCCGGCCTCCGATTGCGTGGCGCGCGACGGCGACGGCGTCGGCATCCGAGTCCACGCCCACATACGAGGCCGGGCTCTCGTCGAGCAGCAGTGTCGCTGTCAACCCCAGTCCGGGAGCGAACTCCACTACGCGTTTGCCCGTCACGGTGGTGGCCGAGACGAGCCAGCCGGACAGTTCCTTACCGCCCGGACGAAGGACCTTCTTGCCCATACGCGCCAGGAGCCAGTGCCCGGCGACGGACTCGGGGTCCCGGTCGTGCTGGGGGAGCGGACTGGCGGTCATGTGGGATCCTCCTCGGGGATACGGCGCCGACACCTGGAGGTCGCGGCGTGAGGTTAGCCTAACCTCCCTTGGGTCGAGGGGGAAGGGAAGGCGAGTCGAGCTACGCGACGCACGAGCTTCAGGCGTCCCACCAGCGCTGCAGGAGGTAGTCACGCTCGGCGTCGTTGCGGGCGAGTGCATGGGCGCGGACCCACGCCCGGCGCGCCTCCTCCGGACGCCCGAGCAACTCCAGGGTGACCGCCCTCGCCTCGTGGAACGGGTGGTGCTCGGCGAGCGCCGGGTCCGCGGACAACTCGTCCAGGTGGGCGATCCCCACCTCCGGCCCGTCTCGTCGCCCGATGGCCACCGCCCGCGCCATCCGGACCACCGGGCCGGGAGCGAGGATCACGAGCACATCGTAGAGGGCCACGATCTGCCGCCAGTCCGTCGACGCGAAGTCCTGGGCCTCGGCGTGCACGGCGGCGATGGCGGCCTGAACGGAGTACGGGCCCGGGCCGCCCGCGGCAGCCTGCTCTGCGAGCGACAGGCCTTCCTCGAGCAGAAGACGGTCCCACGTGCGGCGGTCCTGGTCCGGCAGGGGAACGGGCATCCCGTCGCGACCGGTCCGAGCGGACGCCCGTGCCTCGATCAGCACCATCAACGCCAGCAACCCGGTGACCTCCGACTGCGTGGGCATCAACCGGTGGACGATGCGGGCCAGCCGGATCGCCTCCTGCGTCAGATCCGTCCTCAGGTGACTCGCCCCCTCCGTCGCGGCATACCCCTCGGAGAAGACGAGGTAGATCACGGTGAGAACGGCCGAGAGCCGGTCGGGAAGCTCCGCGCTCCCGGGTACCCGCACCGGGATCCGGGTAACCCGCATCCGCTTCTTCGCCCTGACCAGCCGCTGCTGCATCGTGGGCACCGGCACCAGGAACGCCTGGGCGATCTCGGCGGTGGTCAGCCCCGCCAGGCACCGGAGCGTGAGCACGACCTGCTCCTCGACCTTCAGGGTGGGGTGGCAGCAGGCGAAGAACAGCTCGAGACGCTCATCCGGAATCTCGTCCGGGTCCGCGGGCGAGACCTCCACCGCACGGGCCGCCCGGTGTTCCTGCTCGACGTGCAGCCGGGCCAACCGCTCCGTCAGAGCCCGCTGTCGCCGGAGTCGGTCGATCGCCTTCCGCGCCGCGGTGGTCATGAGCCAGGCCAGGGGCTTGTCCGGCACACCGGTGACCGGCCACTTCTCCAGCGCGGCCGCGAAGGCGTCCTGCGTCGCGTCCTCCGCGAGGTCGAGGTCGCCGAACCGCGCCACGAGAGCCGCGAGCAGTCGCGAGCGGTCCTCCCGGCGCAGCGCGCCGAGCACGTCGCGAACCGCCAGACCAGGGGCCGCGCTCTCGCACTCCCCGGGTCGGCGGTCACCGGGCGCCCCGCGCTCGGTGCCCACGGCGTCTCCTGGTCCCTCGGTCACCGGTGCCCGGCGTCCGTCAGTACTCTGCGATGGCCCGGACCTCGACCCGGCCACCATGCACTCCCGGGCATCGCCGCGCCCACGCGAGCGCCGCGTCGATGTCGGGCACGTCGATGATGATCGTGCCCCCGACGAACTCGCGGCTCTCCGCGAACGGACCCGAGGTGATGACGGGGTCGCCGCCACCGGCGGGGGCCGCGAGACTGACCGCGGTCTCCGGGTCGTGCAGGGCGAAACCGCCGGCGAGGACCCCCGCGGCCTCGAGTTCGGCATCGAACGCCATGAACTCCTCCGGTCCGGGCCCCTCGACGGCACCCTCCGGCCCGGCCTCCCCGCACCGGACGTCGTCGATGTTGCCGAAGAGTAGAAGCACGTACTTCATGTCGATCTCCTGACTGTGACTGGTGGATGCCGGCCGCGGTGAAGTGCGCCGACACCTTCATGACGAACGGGCACCCGAAGATCGACAGGTCCGCGGAAGGAATCTCCGCGCTCGCGGATTCCGCTCCCGGGGCATCCGCGCCGGAGATGTCGCCCGCGGCTGTCTCAGAGGCCGCGCGACTACACTCTCGCGGGCACACGAGGCTCACAGCCGTCAGGGTCGGATGCACACGCCGGCATGCTCACCCACACGCGGCAGCTCGTCTGTGAACGACGCGGACGCGAATGGAGTCGGACAGGAGACGACGGGGGAGACGACAGATGCCGACTCCGAGCCCGCCGACGCTCCGGTTCAGTACCGTTCGTCCGGCACCCGACGGCTCCGCGAGCGCATCGCGAACAGCAGACCGATCACGAAGAGCACCACACCGGCCACCATCAGGATCACCGCGAGGGTGTTCGAGTCGATACCCGGAATGCTGATCTCGACCGCGTACATGAGTATCGCGCCGAGCACCACGAGGACCACTCCGCCGCCGATGTAACCCATAGCTGTTCTCCTTCGTCGTGAGCGTGCGCGTGTCCGCGCTTGTGCGCTCACCCTACGAGAACACGGCGCCGAATTCAGGGGTGCGGGGAGAGCAGCTTTCGTGCCGGTTCCTCGATGAACCGGTGGCTCGCTGCGCCCGCGGCCAGCGAGCCGGCCACGGTGACGGGCCAGATGACCCCCATTCGCTGGTCCCATAGCCGCGTGCGGGTGAGGGGGAACGCGGCGTGCAGGACGAGCTGATGCCACAGGAAGATTCCGTACGACCAGGTGCCGACCTTCTGCAACGGCGCGGACTCCAGGACCGGGAACCGCGTGCCCTCCGGGGCGAGGACCACCGGGGCCAGGACGAGGAACGCCATCGTGCCCGCCAGACCGGTCCGGGCCGCGAACTCGACGGGGCCCGGGTGGACGAATCCCTCGGAGAACCATCCGGGAACGGTGGTGGCGACCAGGGCAGCGCCGCCGGCGAGCCACCACCCCCACCTCGCGAGTCGATCGCGACACATCCGGGCGAGCGTGCCGGGGGGCGCGGTGACGACCTCGGCCAGCAGCATCCCCGCGGCGAACCAGGCGGCGAACGACGGCGGGAGGATCTGGACGTTGACGTCGGCCGGCAGGATGCCGAGGGCGTGCCACGGGAGCATCGGGAACACGAGACCCGAGGCACCGAACGCGGCGATCGCCGGGATGCGCCACCGGGCGGAGTCGCCGCGCAGGTCCTTCATCGCGGTCCACAGCAGCGGGAAGGCGAGGTAGTACGCCATCTCCACGGCCAGCGACCACGCGTGCGTCAGCCCGGCCACGAGGAAGTTCGACGTGTAGATCTGCGTGAGCGTCAGGTTGGCGATCCAGGAATCCGGGCCGTTGACGTGGTTCTGCTCGAGCAGCAGCATCGCGGCGGCGACCAGCACCGCGTACGACGGCAGGATCCGCACGAGACGCGAGCGGAGGTACTCGCGGGTCGGCCGGGCGGTTCCCGGCTCGTCCCTGCGCGCGTGGGCGGCGTGGGCTCGCCACAGCAGGAACCCGGATTTGGCGAAGAAGACGGCGACCGCCAGGTCGAGTCGCCCGAACAGCCGTTTGACGGGTGACCCGGTGGACGCGCGGGTGACGAAGGCGACGTGGGTGGTCAGCACCCCGACGGCCGCGAGGCCACGGATCCCCTCGAGGGCGGGGACGAATCCCCGGGCCCCGGCGAGTCGGCGTGGCGCCGAGCCGGCCGAAGTCGTGTCCCTGCCCGCCGGGTATCCCGAACGGGTGGCCGTCGCGTGGCCCGCACCCTCGGAGGACGCCGCACCGGGGCCTGCCGCCGGTACGGTCACCTCGGCGCGTTGCCGGATCCGCCTACGCACGGTCTCCCGCGCGGTGGCCACGGCGTTCCGGACGGTGGCCACCGCAGGCTCGGCCTCGCCGGAGGCCACCGCTGCGCGACGTGCGGAGACCCCGGCGACGACCGCCCCGCCCGCGACGACGATCAGGGCGGTGGTGACAGACCTCATGGACTCTCCCGGGGCGGTGAGGTGGGATGACGGCGGTGTCCGGGAGGGCCCAGAGGCCGCCCGGAACATCCGGAGGAGCCTAACACCGGTTCTAGTTCCGTCCATCGACCGCCCGCGCCTCCGTGTCCGATCACTCCGGGGGCGGGCCGGTGGTCGGTCGGCACCGGTTTTCGTAGGGTGGCATCACCCGTTTCCCGATCGGAGAGCCATGACCGACGCCCCCACCGACCCCGGGTCCGACGCCGTGGACGACCACCCGCCGGAGGCCGTGGACGTCCTGGTGATCGGCGGGGGCCCGGCGGGCCTGTCGGCCGCCACCTGGGTCGGCCGGTATCAGCGCTCCACCCTGCTCGTCGACGCCGGGTGCCAGCGCAATCTCGCGGCGCAGCGGATCCACGGCATGCTCGGCACCGGCCCCGCCACACCCGCCGAGTTCTACGCCGACGTCGACGAGGGTCTTCGCGAGTACCCGACCGTCCGACGACTCGGTGGAGTCGTCACCGACCTGGTCAGGGAATCCGACGACCGGTTCGTCGCCCGAATCGCACCCGGCGCCACAACGGATGGTGGTGACGAGAACCCCGTCACGGTCACCGCCAGGCGGATCATCCTCGCCACCGGCGTGCGCGACCGGCTACCCGACCTCGCGGGGATCGACGACCACTACGGGGTCGACGTGCACCACTGTCCCGCCTGCGACGGCCTCACCGCCGCCGGCCGGCGGATCATCGTGCTCGGCGTGGGCGCGCATGTGCCCGCCTACGCGTCCGAATTGCTGGACTGGGCGTCGGAGGTGGTCATCGTCACCGAGAGCGACTCCGACCCGGCTTTCGACGACGACCAGCGGGCCGCCTGCGCCGAGCACGACATCGAGGTGGTCGACGGGGTCGCCCGGGAGCTCGTCGGCGACCCCGGCCAGCTGGAGGGGGTCCGGCTCGCGGACGGGAGGGTGATCGCGGGGTCGAAGGTGTTCTTCTCCTACGCGCACCACCCGACGAACGAGCTCGCGACGTCCCTGGGCTGCGAGCTGGACGACGAGGGCGGTCTCACCGTCAACGCGATGCAGCTGACCAGCGTCGACGGCGTGTACGCCGCCGGCGACATCGTGACCGGCCTGCAGCTCGTGCCGATCGCCGTGGGCACCGGCGCCGCGGCCGGCGTGGCGTGCGCGACCTCGCTGCGCGGGCACGCCACCGCCGAGTGCGTTCCCGACCCGGCACCGCCGACCCGGAACTTCACGCGGCCGGACAACTAGCCGGGCCGGCCCGCCACCGAGACGATCGCCGCGCAGATCTCGTCCAGGACCGCGTCCGGCCCGCCCGGCACCAGCACGTCGGTCGCGATGCGGGCGTTGTCCACCCGGCGCCGGTGCCCGCGGACGTCCGCCACCGTCATGCCGCGAGTGTGCTCGCCCGAGCACTCGACCCGTACGTTCGCCGGCGCGGCCACCACCGCCTCCGGGTGCAGGGCCATCCACGCGACGAACGGGTCGTGGACCTGCGCCAGGTATCCCTCCCCGACGGAGTCGTGGAACTCGAAGTAGAACCGCAGGGCCTCGGTCAGCCGCCGCGCCAGCGGGGAATCCGTGGCCTCGAGGAGCCACTCCGACCGCTCGGGGGTCCATACCGCGCGTTCGGTGAGGTTCAACCCGCACCACAGCGGGGTCGGCACCGCGGGATCGGCGGTGCGCGCGTCCTCCCACGCCCGGCACACGCGGTCGGCGGCCTCGGGGTCCACGTCGACGTTCCATTCGCTGACCGGCGTGGTGTTGCCCGGGTGCCCGCGGAACGTCCCGCCCATCACCACCAGCCCGCACAGCAACCGGGGGAGTGCGGGGTCGAGTGCCAGGGCATGGGCCAGCGTGGACGAGGGACCGGTCACGATCCCCACCAGCTCACCGGGGTGGGCGCGCGCCGCGTCCACCCAGAGTCGCGCACCGTCGCGCGGATCGACCGACCTCGTCGTCGTCGCCCTCGTCGTCGTCAGTTCGGCGTACCCGGCCCCGCGGGGGCCGTGCGTCTCGGGGGTGAGCACGTGGGGCACGGCGATCGGGCCGGGCGCGCCGGCGGCCACCGGGAGCCCCGGCGCGCCCGCGAGGTCCAGCCACGCACACGCGTTGGCGACCGTGTCCTCCGACCCGACGTTGCCGGCCGTGCACACCACGCCGGTCAGCTCGGTCCGCCCGGCGCGGTGCTCGGCCACCAGGTAGGCGATCGCCAGGGCGTCGTCGATGCCCGGGTCGCAGTCGAGCAGCACCGGGGTGCGGCTCACCGCGAGCGGCCCCGGGACAGCAGGACGTCGCGGGTCACCTGCAGCTGGCCGGTGTGGGCGGCGACCTCGTGCAGGATGTGGCCCACGACCCACTCCGGGGTGAAGGTCCCCGCCCGGCGCGCGGCGTCGACGGCGACCGTGGTCCCGGCGGGAGTGGCCAGATCGCCCCGTCCGACCGCCGCGGCGACCCACCCGGGAAGCCGGTCGATCAGGGCGCCAAGCCGGTCGAGCTCCGGCCCCACCGGTCCGGTGAAGGCGAACTCGGCGTCACGATCCCGGACGATGTCCTCACCACCCAGGCAGGCCGCACCCCAGGAGGCGAGCACCCCGCACAGGTGGTGGACGAGCGAGGCGGCGGAGTTGGTGGGCCACTCGGAACCCTCGTCGGTGGGCCGCGAGTGCACCAGCGTGTCGGGCCCGTCGCCGCCGAGATCGGCCACCGCGGCGCGGATCGTGGGCAGCAGCTCGTCGGCGAGGATCCGGCGGGCGGCGTCGACGTTCACGGCGGCGTCGACGTTCACCACGGGCTGGGCTCGAAGTCCTTGAGGAAGCAGCCGTAGAGGTCCTCACCGGCCTCGCCGCGGACAATCGGGTCCACCACGCGGGCGGCGCCGTCGACGAGGTCGAGAGGCGCGTGGAAGCCCTCCTCGTGCAGCCGGACCTTGGTGGTGTGCGGGCGCTCGTCGGTGATCCAGCCGGTGTCCACGGCGGTCATGAGGATGCCGTGTTCGGTGAACATCTCCTCGGCGGAGGTGCGCGTGAGCATGTTGAGGCCCGCCTTGGCCATGTTGGTGTGCGGGTGGCCGGCGCCCTTGTAGCGCCGCGAGAACTGTCCCTCCATGGCGGAGACGTTGACGACGTACTTGCGGCGCGCCTTCGAGGCCGCCATGGCGGGGCGCAGGCGGGAGACGAGGATGAACGGCGCCACCGAGTTGGCGAGCTGCACCTCGAGCATCTCCATCGGCTCGACCTGCTCGACCGTGGCCACCCAGCTGTTGTGGTCCACCACGTCCGGCAGCAGCCCGCCGGCGTCGATGGCGGTCCCGGCGGCCATCCGCTCCAGCGAGGACGAGCCGGCCTGCAGCGCCAGGGTCGCGATGTGGTCGGCCTCGCGCTCGGCCTCCTCGGACCCGATCAGCGCGGACTCGCCGCCCATGAGCGCGGCCGGGTGCAGTTCGGAGGTGCGGCCCATGGTGACCACGGGGATGTCGGCGGCGCGGCCGGTGAGGGCGGCCGACTCGCCCTCGACGAGCCCGGAGTACGACCCGGGGGAGCGGCGCACGGTCTGGGCCGCGTTGTTGATGAGGATGTCCAGCGGGCCGCCGGCGGCGACCTCGTCGGCCAGCGCCACCACCTGGGCGGGGTCGCGCAGGTCCACGCCGATCACGTGCACGCGGTCGGCCCACTCGGAGTGGTCGTCCATCGAGGCGAACCGGCGGGCGGCGTCGCGGGGGAAGCGGGTGGTGATGGTGACGTCGGCGCCGGCGCGCAGCAGCATCAGGGCGATGTACATGCCGATCTTCGCGCGGCCGCCGGTGAGCAGGGCCCGCCGGCCGGTCAGGTCCATCTCGGGATCCCGCCGGGCCCGGTTGAGCGCGGCGCACCTCGGGCACAGCTGGTGGTAGAAGGCGTCGACCTGGGTGAAGCGCTGCTTGCAGACGTAGCACGCCATCGCGCGCTGGAGGTGGCCGGCGACGGCGCCCGGGGTGGCGGAGACCAGTCGGATGCCGGCGGTCTCGTCGTCGATCCGGGTGGGTGAGCCGGTCGCGGTGGCCTCGATGACAGCCTTGTCCGCCTCCTGGCGGGCGCGACGCACCTCGGCGCGGCGCGTCTTCTTGAGGAGCTTGAACATGTGGCCGACCGACCGCTGCACCCGGATGGAGTCGGGGTGGTCCTCGCCGAGCGCGGCGGCCTGGTCGAGGACGCGCAGGCAGATCTCGAGGTCGCCCGGGTCGATACCGCTCGGGTCGATACCGCCTGGATCGAAACTGTCTGGGTCGATGCCGGTCACCCCGATACGGTACGACGACGAGGTGGTCAGCCCCTAAACCGTCCGCCCCCGCAGGGTGGACACGTCGCCGGCACGCAACCCGGTGAGCACGTGCTCCACCGCCCGCGGGTGATGGTCCCGCCCGGAGAGGACGGCGGTGGGGGCGAAGCCGTGGCCCGCGGCGTACGCCTCGGACACCAGCTGGGCGTGGGCCTCCACGGGCAGCACGCCCGGGCCCTGGCCGGCGGGGGCGTCGTGGGCGCCGCGGGCGAATGCCGCCCGCCAGTCGTAGGCGCGCCGGCCCAGGCGGATCTGCTCGCTCAACGCCCGCACCACGTAGCGCGGGCCGAGGTACCGGCCCTGCCAGATGTGGGTCAGTTCGTGCACCAGGGTCGGGGTGGCCCGTAGCCGCGTGGGGCCGGGGCCGGTCATGACCACGATCCCGGGGTCGGCGCCGAGATAGATCAGGCCCGGCAGCGCAAACGCACGCCGGTGTGGGACTCCCGGAACGTGGCCGCGGCGGATCACGACCGGCGTGGGGTCGATCGTGCCCGCGAAGAACCCGTCGAGATCGGCGCGGACCTCCGACGGCAGGTCCAGGGGCGGCGGAGCCAGCCCCAGGGCGTCCAGGCCCCGGTCTGCGGCGCGGGCGGCAGCTGCCAGGGCCCGTCCCGCCGCATCGCCCGGTCGGCCGGCGCTCGCCCTCACGGCGTCCCGCCGGTGACCGAACGGTTGTACTCCGGGGCCGGCGCGAGCCACCCGGCCAGCTGATCGTCCGTCGCGATCGACGACGGCTCCACGGTGATCCACCCGGGCCCCATGTCCCGCCCGGCGCCCATCTCGGCCCGGATCGCGCCGGGCAGGGCCATGAGCTCATCGTGCCGGTCGGGGGAGACCCTCACGAGCAGTGACCCGTCCCGTCCGGCGCTGACCGCGATCCTCTCGGACACCATGACGCAGTGGCCGCCGAACATCGACACCTCGCGGGTCACCGGCTCATCGACGAGGAGTTCGCGCAGGCGGTCGATGAGCTGCTGCTGAGCGGGGGGCGGTGTGCGGGGTGTGCGGGCCATCGGGCGACCTCCCCAGCAAAACTCACCCAGAAACAAGTGGGCCCCGGATCCTCACGGATCCGGGGCCACTTCTACTGTCTCGACACAGTGTGCGCGAGGGGGGACTTGAACCCCCACGTCCGTTAATAGGACACTAGCACCTCAAGCTAGCGCGTCTGCCATTCCGCCACTCGCGCTCGCACACTGGTGACCTCCACCGGCTCGTGTCCGGCTTGGTCGTGCGAGGAATGACATTAGCCGATGCCCGAACCGTGGACCAAATCGGGGTCCCGCCGCGGCTCCCACCGCCGGGTCATCGCTGGTAGACAGGGCTGGTAGACAGGGACGTGACCGGATGGAGGACCACTCCACACCGCCACGATCGCAGGAGGATGACGATGACCGACTTCCGTGTGCCCGACCCCTACGCCGCACTCCCGGATCTACCGGCCCTCGAGGTGACGAGCGAGTCGTTCACCGAGGGTGCCACCCTGTCGGCCGCGCAGCTCGGCGGGAAGATGGGTGTCGAGGGCGGCGAGGACAGGTTGCCACAGGTGAGCTGGAGCGCGGGTCCGGAGGGTACGAGGACCTACGTGGTCACCGTCTTCGACCCGGACGCCCCCACCGCGTCGGGCTTCTGGCACTGGTCGGTGGCCAACATCCCGGCAGAGGTGACCTCACTGCCCGAGGGCGCGTGCACGGGCGACGACACCTCGGGCCTCCCCGAGGGCGCGGTCGTGGTCCGCAACGACGCCGGCTTCAAGGGCTTCGTGGGCGCGGCCCCGCCGGCGGGCCACGGGCCGCACCGCTACATCCTCGCCGTCCACGCGGTGGGCGACGAGATCGAGCTCGGTGACGACGCCTCGTGCGCGTTCGTCGGGTTCAACCTGTTCGGCCAGGGCCTGGCCCGCGGCACGGTGACGGGGATCTTCGAGCAGTAGCGCTCAGTAGCGCTCAGCGCACCGCCGAGCCGACGGCCTCCGCCAGGGACCCGAACCCGCCCTGGCGGAGGCGCTTGGCCACCAACCGGTTGGTGCCGCGCAGGAGCGTGGGTCCGGTGAAGATGAACCCGGTGTAGGTCTGGACGAGGTTCGCGCCGTGGGTGATGCGGTCCCAGACGTCCTCGGGCGTCTCGATGCCACCGACGGAGATGATGACGATGCGGCCGCCTGCGCGTCCGTGGATCCGCGAGAGGACCTCCCGCGACCGGGCGGCGACCGGCGCGCCGGAGATGCCCCCGGCGCCCAGTGCCTCGACCGCCGCGGCGGGGGTCCGCAGTCCGTCACGCGAAATGGTGGTGTTGGTGGCGACGATGCCCGCCAGCCCCAGTTCCAGCACGAGGTCCGTCACCGCGTCGATGTCCGCGTCGTCCAGGTCGGGCGCGATCTTCACCAGGACGGGGATCGTGGCCACGTCCCGCACCGCCGCGAGGATGGGCCGGAGCGATTCGACGGCCTGCAGATCCCGTAGTCCCGGGGTGTTGGGGGAGCTGACGTTGACGACGAGGTAGTCGGCGAGACCCGTGAGCATCGTCGCCGAGGCAACGAAGTCGCGGACCGCGTCCTCCGCAGGGACCACCTTGGTCTTGCCGATGTTGATACCCACCGGGTCACTGCTGCGGCGCCGACGGAGGTTGTTGGCCGCGTTACCGGCCCCGTGGTTGTTGAACCCCATCCGGTTGAGGATCGCCCGGTCCTCGACGAGCCGGAACAGGCGTGGGGTGGGATTGCCCGGTTGGGGAGAGGCGGTCACGGTGCCCACCTCGCTGAACCCGAAGCCGATCGCGCCCCACGAGTCCACGGCGGCGGCGTTCTTGTCGAACCCGGCCGCCAACCCGAGCGGGCCGGGGAAGGTACGACCGAGCACCTCCTGGGCGAGCACGGGGTCCCGCACACCCAGGATCCGGCGAGCCACGGCACCGAGCGGGGGCACCAGGGTCAGGAGCTTGAGCAGGCCGAACACCAGGTGGTGGATCCGCTCCGCGGGAAAGCGGAACAGCACCTTCTTGAGCAGTGCGTACACGGTCCTCCTCGGTGAACGTCCCCGGGCGGGACGTGGGTCTTCTGGGCGATCAGCTCGCCGGCTCGGTGAGGGTCGGTCGGATGAGGTGCAGGCCCGCCCCATCCGCGGAACCGACCACCACCGTCCCCGAGTCGGTGACCGCCAGCGAGTCGGGCTGGCGCACCGTCGGGATGTCCGCGCGCTGGATACCGACGCCGTCGCCGAGATCGTACGCCTGGACGGTGTTCGTCCCCGTGGAGGTGACCCAGACAAGTCCCCTGGAGGTGTCCTCCGCCACCGCCCACGGGGCCGCGGCGACGGGGAACTGCTGATGCAGCCGGACGGGCGAGGTCGAGTACACCAGCAGGGTCCCGCCGACCGTGTCGCTGGCCACCACGGAACGCTCGCCGAACTCGTCGAGCTGACCCGCCCCCTTGCCGGCACGCAGGAGCGGCCCGGCGTTGTCCGAGTCGAGGTCGATGCTGGCGATGACGGTGTCGGGGCGGCTCAGGGCCGTCACCGAGCCGTCCCGGGCGACGCTGATCCGGTCCACGGCGGTCAGCCCGCCGATGCGACGCTGCTCGGCACCGTCGGCGTCGCGCACGACGATCTCGCCCTCCGGGGTGCCGGTCAGTAGTCGACCGTCCGTGGTCAGCGCGGCCGCGGTGACCGGGCCCAGCCCGGTGATCTCACGGACCTGCCCGGTGGCCGACACCAGGACGACGCCGTCGGAGTGGGGGACCAGCACCGTGCCGTCGTGCGCGGCCGAGGCATCGCCGGCACCCGGGGGCAGCGGCACGGAGTCCTCCTCCACCCAGCGGGTGCCGTCGATTCGACCGATCTCCAGCGACGGCGGGTCGTCGACCCGGGCGATGACCCGGTCACCCACCGCGACGAGGGAGCGGACCGAGCCGGGAACCGGGATCACGTCACCCCCGGCGGGGTCGGAGACCTGCGGCGACTCCGCGGGGGAGGCGTTGCCCTGGGCGATTCTGTTCTGCTCCTCGAGCTCCGCGGTGGGCGAGGAGCAGGCGGTCAGTGCGATCGCCAGGGCGAGGAGGGCGGCGGGCATGCCGGAACGGTGGAGGACACGTCGGTGCACGGTGTTCCTTTCGACTGCCCGCCATTGTCCACCACGCGGGTGCTCGGGCACCGTCCAGGTCCGGGCGACTACTCTCGCTGGGTGCGGTGACGCGATCCGCGTCCGATCCGCCGGAACCCGAGAGGAAACAGCGCACGTGAACACATCGGTCCTCGCCGCGCCCACCGCGGAAGGGATGTCCTGGCTCCAGGTCGTCGTGCTCTCGGTGCTCCAGGGCCTCACCGAGTTCCTGCCGGTGTCGTCGTCCGGCCACCTACGGATCTTCTCCACCTGGTTCTTCGGCGAGGACGCGGGCGCGTCCTTCACCGCCGTGGTCCAGCTGGGCACCGAGGCCGCGGTGCTGGTGTTCTTCTTCAAGGACATCGTGCGCATCCTCGTCGCCTGGTTCCGGGGCGTGTTCGACTCCGAGCACCGCGCCGACCCGGATTACCGCCTGGGGTGGTTCGTCATCGTCGGGTCGGTCCCGATCGCGCTCATCGGTTTCGTCGGCAAGGACTTCATCCGTGACGCCGCGCGGAATCTCTGGATCACCGCCATCGTGCTCATCGTCTTCTCCTTCGTGTTCCTGCTCGCCGAGAGGTTCGGCCGGCAGGACCGCCCCGTCGACGCCAAATCGCTCGAGGGTCTGACGATGAAGGACGCGATCGTCATGGGGCTGGCCCAGTGTCTGGCGCTCATCCCGGGCGTGAGCCGCTCCGGGGGCACGATCTCCGCCGGCCTGTTCCTCAACATGTCGCGTGAGGCCGCGGCGCGGTTCTCGTTCCTGCTGGCCATCCCCGCCGTCCTCGCCTCGGGCCTGTTCAGCCTCCCCGACGCGTTCGAACCGTCGGTGGGGCAGTCGGCGAGCGGATTCCAGCTCCTCGTGGGGTCGGCGATCGCGTTCGTCATCGGGTACGCCGCCATCGCCTGGCTCCTGAGGTTCGTGCAGAACCACTCGCTCGCCTGGTTCGCCGGGTACCGCATCCTCCTCGGCGCCCTGGTGATGATCCTGCTCGGCACCGGCACGATCCCCGCGACCTGACCGGGGCCGCCGCCCGGCCGGTGACCGACCCGGCGGGCCGTCGGTAATCTTCCCGTATGACCGTCATCCTGCTCCGGCACGGCCGATCCACCGCCAACACCGCCCTCACGTTGGCAGGCCGTACACCGGGGGTCGGCCTCGACGACACCGGCCACGCCCAGGCCGCGGAACTCGGCCGTCGGCTCGGGGAACTGCCCGTCGAGGCGGTCGTCCGGTCGCCCCTCATGCGGTGCCGTCAGACCGTCGAACCCCTGGCGCGGTCGCTGGGCGTGGAGCCGCTGGTCGACGAGGGGCTGGTGGAGGTCGACTACGGCTCGTGGACGGGCCGACCACTCAAGGACCTCGCCTCCGAGCACCTGTGGTCGGTGGTCCAGCAGCACCCCTCGTCGGCGGTCTTCCCGGACGGGGAGTCCCTGGCCGGGATGGCCGGTCGGGCGGTGACCGCCATCCGTCGCCACGACCAGCGCCTGGCGGAGGAGGCGGATCGCGACGTGCTGTGGGTGGCGTGTAGCCACGGCGACGTCATCAAGGCGGTGATCGCGGACGCCTACGGGATGCACCTGGACCAGTTCCAGCGGATCGTGGTGGAACCCGCGTCGGTGTCCGTGGTCCGGTACACGCCACACCGCCCGTTCGTGCTCCGGGTCAACGACACCGGCGGCGACCTGGCGGGTCTCCGCGGGGACCCGGCCGGCCGGGTCGGCGACGCCACGGCGGGGCACGCCAGCTCGGACGCCGTCCCCGGCGGGAACGTAGCCTGATGATCCGCACCACCATCCACCCCACGAGGAGACCACCCGCATGAGCAGGGCAGTGCACGAGTTCCGCGACCCGACCCGGTTCGTGGTGGGCACGGTCGGCCAGCCGGGCGAGCGCGTCTTCTTCGTCCAGGCCACCGAGGCGGGTCGGACCATCTCGGTGCGGTGCGAGAAGCAGCAGGCCCAGATCCTGTCCGAGAGGATGGGCGACCTGCTCGACGAGATCGCCGACAAGTCCGACGTCCCGATCCCGCCGGCCGGTGGCGTCGTGGATGATCTCGACCCGCTCGAGATGCCGGTCGACGCGGAGTTCCAGGTGGGCACCATGGGGCTCGGCTGGGACGGGGAGCACTCCAAGATCGTGGTGGAGTTGTTGGCGATGGACCCGTCCGCCACAGACGAGTCGGTGGTGCTGTCGGACGCCGAGGACGCGCCGGACGCGCTGCGCGTCTTTCTCACCCCCCAGCGCGCCCGGCAGTTCGTGCTCCGCAGCGAGAAGGTCGTCTCCGCCGGCCGTGCCCCGTGTCCGCTGTGCGGCGAACCGATCGACACCACCGGCCACCTGTGCGTCCGGCTCAACGGTTACCTCCCGCGGTCCGGTGAGGCGCTCATCGACCTCATCGACCCGTGACCGACCGCCCGGTCAGCCCCGAACTCACCGTGCTGTACCGGATCCCGTCCGGCAGCAACGCGGTCTACCACTGTGTGGACGCCCACGGGGACAGCTGGGTCTACAAGCCGTCGGCGGGGGAGCGGCCGCTGATGGACTTCCCCGACGGCAGTCTGGCCGCGCGGGAGATCGCCGCACACGCGGTCTCCGAGGCGTTGGGCTGGGACCTCGTGCCACAGACCGTGGCCGCGCACGGCCCGGGCGGGCCGGGGATGGCCCAGCGCTGGATCGAGGAGATCGATCGCGAGCAACGCTCCGGGCACGACCCGATCGACGTCCACCCCGCCGACGCCGTCCCGGGCGGCCGGGCGGTCGTGCTGCGGGGCGAGGGCGCGCGGGGAGAGGACGTGGTGGTGGCACACGGCACCGACGACCGGCTGCGCCGTATCGCTGTGTTCGACCACGTGGTCAACAACGCCGACCGGAAGGGCGGACACGTCCTCGTCGACGCCGCGGGGGTCGTCTGGGCGATCGACCACGGCCTGTCCTTCCACACCGAGCCCAAGGTGCGCACCGTCCTGTGGGGGTGGGCGGGTCAACCCCTCACCGCCGACGACGTGGCGGGGTTGGAGCGTCTCCGGCGCGACCTGGCAGAGGGCGGCGCACTCGGCGCGGCCCTGTCCGACCTGCTCTCCTCCGCCGAGGTCGAGGCTCTCACCGAGCGCGTCGACACCCTCCTCGCGACCCGGGTGTTCCCCGTTCCCGGCCCCGGCTACCCCTTACCCTGGCCGCTCTTCTGACCGCGTGGTCCTTAGACTCGGCCGCATGCACTCGTGGTCCACGCCTGTCGTCCCCTCGGTCCCCGGCGACGGCGTCCCCCTGAGGTTGTTCGACACGGCCGGCGGGGAGTCCCGCGAGGTGGCGCCGGGGCCCGTCGCACGCATGTACGTCTGCGGGATCACCCCGTACGACACCACCCATCTCGGTCACGCGGCCACCTATCTCACGTTCGACCTCGTCTACCGTCAGCTGCTCGACGCCGGGCACGAGGTCCACTACGTCCAGAACACCACCGATGTCGACGACCCGCTGTTCGAGCGGGCCGAGCGTGACGGCGTCGACTGGCAGGAGCTGGGGGACCGCGAGACCGACCGGTTCCGCGAGGACATGGAGGCGCTCCGGGTCCTCCCGCCGCGTGACTACGTCGCGGCCACCGAGACCATCGACGAGGTTGTGGAGATGGTGGCCGAGCTCCTTGAGCGTGGTCACGCCTACTGCATCGACCCCGCCGTCGACGGCTACTCCGACGTCTACTACCGCCACGGCGCGACCGAGGAGTTCGGGTACGAGTCGGGCTACGACGACGACGAGATGGCCGCCGCCTTCGCCGAGCGCGGTGGCGACCCCGACCGAACCGGCAAGGAACACCCGCTGGATGCGTTGCTGTGGCGCGTCAATCGTCCCGGCGAGCCGGCGTGGCCCTCCCCCTGGGGGGCGGGCCGACCCGGGTGGCACATCGAGTGCTCGGCGATCGCCCGCAACCGACTGGGGATGGAGTTCGACATCCAGGGTGGCGGCAGCGACCTGGCCTTCCCCCACCACGAGTTCTCCGCCGCCCACGCCGAGGCGGCCACGGGGGAGGCGCCCTTCGCCCGTTTCTACGTCCACGCCGCGATGATCGGGCTCGACGGCGTGAAGATGAGCAAGTCGCTCGGCAACCTGGTGCGCGTGCAGGCGCTGCGGGAGGAGGGCGTCGACCCGGCGCTCATCAGGCTCGGCCTGTTCGCCGGGCACTACCGCGTGGACCGGTCCTGGTCCGGGGAGCTCCTCGAGGCCGCCCGTCTCCGATACGACACGTGGAACCGGGCCGTCGCCCGCGGCGCCGGTGCGGACTCGGCGGCCGCGATCACGGCTCTGCGCGAGCGCCTCGCGGACGACCTGGACACGCCCGGGGCGTTGGCCGTGATCGACGCGTGGGCGGAGGCGACGCTGGGCGGTGACGAGGCGGACCCGGCCGCCGGTGTCGCGGTCGCGACCGCCCTGGACGCTCTTCTCGGCATCCCGTCGACCGCCGCCTGACCGGCCGGGCCAGCTGACCTGCTGACCGGCGGGGCCGCCTGCCTGCGGGACGCGGGTGCCGCGTCCCGACCGGCCGCGGGTCACCCGGCGTCGGGCTCGTCCCGCTCGCCCCGCAGGAAGCGCTCGAACTCGGCGGCGATCGCGTCGCCGTCGACCAGCGGCATCGCCTCCCCACCCGACGCGCGGCCGCGGTCGGGCTCCGGGTCGACCCCCGGGGTCACTCCGGAGTCCTCGTCCATCCGGTCCTCGAGGGACTGGATGTAATCGCGGAGGTCCTCGTCCTCGCCCGCGGCTGCGTCGACACGGTCGGCCCACGTCCGCGCCTGCACGCGCAGCGCGTCCATCGGTACCGCCATGCCCAGGTTCTCCGCGATCCAGGACAACATCGCCTCGGTGCCCCGAGGGTTCGGCGGCGAGGCCACGTAGTGGGGGACCCCCGCGAACACACTCAGCGTGGGCACCCCCGCCTCGGTGAGCAGTTGCTGGAGCACCCCGGACATCCCGGTGGGCCCCTCGTAGTCCGACGGTTCGACACCCATCGTCGCCATCCGCTGGCGGCTGAACGCCGCGCCGGTGAGCGGGACCGGACGGGTGTGCGGCACGTCGGCGAGGTAGGCCCCCAGCAGGATCACCTGGGACACCCCGAGGGTGTCGACCAGGTCGACGAACTCCGAGGCGAACCGGCGCCACTTCAGGGCCGGCTCGGGCCCCCGCACCAGCAACACGTCCGCGGCGAACCCGTCCGGTCGACACGCCGACACCACCACCCGGGGCCACTCCACCGAGCGGGACACCCCACCCGAGATCCGGACGACGGGCCGCTGGTCCAGGTAGTCGAAGAACTCGTCACCGCCGACCTCGGCGATCTGGCGGGCCTCCCAGTTCAGGGCGAGGTGTTCGATGGTGCCGGTCGCTACGTCCGCGGCGTCGTTCCAGCCCTCGAAGGCCACGATCATCACCGGGCTCTCCAGATCGAGATGCCCGTCGGGACTCCATTGGACAGTCATTAGTACAGCCTACGTTCGTCCGGTTGTTCCCCACCCATACACTGGGGCCATGTCTGTCGATTTCGATTCGCCCTTATTGGATGCCGCCCGTCGGCGAGTACTGATCGGTGACGGGGCGATGGGCACGATGTTGCAGGCCGTCGACCTCGACGTGGACGCGGACTTCCTGGGCCTGGAGGGCTGCAACGAGATCCTCAACGCCACACGTCCGGACGTCGTGGAGGACATCCACCGGGCGTTCTTCACCGCTGGCGCCGATCTGGTGGAGACCAACACCTTCGGCTGCAACCTGTCCAACCTGGGCGACTACGACATCGTCGACCGGATCGGTGAGCTCGCGGAGAAGGGCGCGGCGATCGCCCGCAAGGTCGCCGACGAGATGGGTCCGTCCGAGGACGGGACCCCCCGGATGGTGCTGGGTTCCCTCGGGCCGGGCACCAAGCTGCCCTCCCTGGGGCAGACCACCTTCGAGGAGATGCGGGACGCGTACGCCCAGGCCGCCGAGGGGCTGGCACGAGGTGGCGCGGACGCCTACCTCATCGAGACGAGCCAGGACCTGCTCCAGGTCAAGGCCGCGGTGCTCGGGTGCCAGGACGGGATGGCCGCCGCCGGCCGGCGGCTGCCGATCATCTCCCACGTCACCATCGAGACCACGGGCACCATGCTGCTCGGCTCGGACATCGGCGCGGCCCTCACCGCGTTGGAGCCGCTGGGCATCGACATGATCGGCCTCAACTGCGCCACGGGTCCGGCCGAGATGATCGAGCACCTGCGGTTCCTGTCCCGGCACGCCGGGATCCCCGTGTCGGTCATGCCCAACGCGGGACTGCCGGAGCTCGGCGAGCACGGCGCCGTCTACCCCCTGGGCGCCGACGCGTTCGCGCCGCAGGTGGCCGATTTCGTCTCCGAGTTCGGCCTGTCGATGGTGGGCGGGTGCTGCGGCACCACCCCCGAGCACATCACCCGCCTGCGCGACGAGGTCCTGGGCCGCGAGAAGGCCGAGCGTCGGGTGGAGCCCGTCAACGCGGTCGCCTCGCTGTACAGCTCGACCCCCCTGCGCGCCGACGCCGGGATCCTCATGATCGGTGAGCGCACCAACGCCAACGGTTCCAAGCGGTTCCGCGAGGCCATGCTCGCCGGCGACTGGGACACCTGCATGGACATCGCCAAGGAGCAGATGCGCGACGGTGCGCAGATGGTCGACCTCTGCGTGGACTACGTCGGCCGGGACGGCTCCGACGACATGAAGGAGTTGGCCGGCCGGCTCGCGACCTCCTCGACGCTGCCGATCATGCTCGACTCGACCGAGCCCGGTGTCATCGAGGCCGGTCTGGAGAAGCTGGGTGGCCGCTGCGCGGTCAACTCGGTCAACTACGAGGACGGCGACGGGCCGGAGTCCCGTTTCCAGCGGATCATGCAGCTGGTCTCGCGCCACGGCGCGGCTGTGGTCGGGCTGACCATCGACGAGGAGGGCCAGGCCCGGACCGCGGATCGCAAGGTCGAGATCGCCGAGCGGCTCATCGCCGACCTCACCGGTAACTGGGGGGTGGCGGAGGAGGACATCATCATCGACTGTCTGACCTTCCCCATCTCGACCGGCCAGGAGGAGGTCCGCCGCGACGGCATCGAGACAATCGAGGCCATCCGCCGGCTCACCGGGTCACACCCGAAGATCCACACCACGCTCGGCTTGTCGAACATCTCGTTCGGCCTCAACCCGGCCGCCCGCCAGGTGCTCAACTCGGTGTTCCTGCACGAGTGCATCCAGGCGGGTCTGGACACCGCGATCGCGCACAGTTCCAAGATCCTGCCCATGAGCAAGATCGACGAGCGCCAGCGGGAGGTCGCCCTCGACCTGGTCTACGACCGTCGCGGTGAGGGATATGACCCCCTCCAGGTGTTCATGGAGCTGTTCGAGGGCGTGTCCGCGGCCGGCGCCAAGGACGCGCGCGCGGCCGAGCTCGCCGCGATGCCGCTCATGGAGCGGCTGTCGGCCAGGATCGTCGACGGCGAGCGCAAGGGACTCGAGGCGGACCTCGACGCCGCGATGGCGGAGATCCCCCCTCTGGAGATCATCAACACCCACCTGCTCGGTGGGATGAAGACCGTGGGTGAGCTCTTCGGGTCCGGTCAGATGCAGCTGCCGTTCGTCCTGCAGTCGGCGGAGACCATGAAGGCCGCGGTCGCCCACCTCGAGCCCCACATGGAGGCCAGCGACGAGGACGGCAAGGGCCGCATCGTCCTCGCCACGGTCAAGGGCGACGTGCACGACATCGGCAAGAACCTCGTGGACATCATCCTGTCCAACAACGGCTACGACGTGGTCAACATCGGCATCAAGCAGCCGATCTCGGAGATCATCTCCGCGGCCCGCGAGCACAAGGCCGACGTGATCGGCATGTCCGGCCTGCTGGTGAAGTCGACCGTCGTGATGAAGGACAACCTCGCCGAGCTCAACTCGGAGGGGATCGCCGGGGAGTTCCCGGTCCTACTCGGCGGTGCCGCGCTGACCCGGTCCTACGTCGAGGTCGATCTCGCCGGGATGTACCAGGGTGAGGTGTTCTACGCGCGGGACGCGTTCGAGGGCCTGCGGCTCATGGACGAGGTGATGACGTCCAAACGGACCGGGGTCCCGATGTCGCAGTCGTCGGAGTCCGCGGCCAAGGCCGAAGAACGCCGCGAGCGCCGCGCTCGCAGTGAGCGGATCGCCGCCAAGCGCGCCGCCGAGGCCGAGCCCGTCGTGGTCCCCGAGCGGTCGGACATCGCGGCCGACCAGCCGATCGCGACCCCTCCGTTCTGGGGGACCCGGATCGCCAAGGGGATCCCGGTGGCGGACTACGCCGGTCACCTGGACGAGCGTGCCCTGTTCTTCGGCCAGTGGGGCCTGCGGGGCACCCGCAGCGGCGACGGGCCGGACTACGAGGAGCTCGTGGCCACCGAGGGCAGGCCCCGCCTGCGTTCGTGGATCGACCGGTTGACCACCGAGAACATCCTGTCCCACTCGGCCGTGGTGTACGGCTACTTCCCTGCCTACTCGGTCGGCGAGGAGATCTGGGTGCTCGCCGAGCCGCGCCCGGACGCCGAGGTGCTCCACAAGATCGCGTTCCCGCGCCAGCAGCGTTCCCGCTTCCTGGCCATCCCCGACTTCCTGGCCTCCAAGGAACGATGTGAGGCCGAGGGAGTGGTGGATGTCCTGCCGTTCCAGCTCGTCACCATGGGCAAACCCATCGCGGATTTCGCCAACGAGCTGTTCGCCGGCGACAACTACCGGGACTACCTGGAGGTTCACGGCCTGTCCGTGCAGCTCACCGAGGCCCTGGCCGAGTACTGGCACCGTCGGGTCCGTGACGAGCTCCGCCTGCCCGAGGGCACCGTCTCGGACGAGGACCCGGACAGCATCGAGGAGTACTTCAACCTCAAGTACCGGGGTGCCCGATACAGCTTCGGCTACGGCGCCTGCCCCGACCTGGAGTCCCGCAAAGTGGTCGTCGATCTGCTCGAGCCCGAGCGCATCGGCGTCGAACTCTCCGAGGAACTGCAGTTGCATCCCGAGCAGTCGACCGACGCGTTCGTGCTGTACCACCCGGAGGCCAAGTACTTCAACGTCTGAGGCGGGCACGCAGGACAGCCTGTCCTTGCTGGTAGAGGACATACCCGACGGCGGATGATGAAGTCATGCACACCATCGGGCACCGATCTGGCGGTGAATCCACCAGCCCCGCGTCGGCATCGACGCGGGGCCGGGCGGACGGGCCACTCCGCACGTTCGTCGGCTCTCGCCAGGGGGTACTCGCGATGGCCACCGTCCTGGCCATCGCGATCCACCTCGTGTCGCGCGCGGTCACCGGTCCCGGCGTCTCCACGACGGCCGAGTGGCTGATCCGGGCTCCCCTGATCGCGGTGGTCGTGGTCGGCGGGGTCCCCCTCATCCTCGGAGTACTGCGCTCAGCGGTGAGGAGCGCGGGCGGGGCGGACATGCTCGCCGCCATCTCGATCATCACGGCGGTCGCCCTCGACGAGTGGCTGGTCGCCGCGATCGTCGTCCTCATGCTGTCCGGCGGCGAGGCGCTCGAGGCCGCGGCGTCGCGGAGGGCATCGGCCACCCTCGATGCCCTCGCGCGGCGCAGCCCCGCGATCGCGCACCGACTCCGCGGATCCTCTCCGGCCGCGGGCGTGGACGACATCCGCGCGGAGGAGGTCCGCGTGGATGACCTCCTCCTCGTCCTCCCTCACGAACTGTGCCCCGTCGACGGCGAGGTCGTGGGTGGCGACGGAGCCATGGACGAGTCGTTCCTGACCGGCGAACCGTACGTCGTGCCGAAGTCACCCGGCTCCCAGGTGCTCTCCGGGGCCGTCAACGGGGAGGTGGCGTTGACCGTCCGGGCCGAACGCCGGGCGGCAGACTCCCGGTACGCGCAGATCGTCGGCGTGCTGCGGGAGGCGGAGGAACACCGGCCCCCGATGCGTCGCCTCGCCGACCGTCTCGGCGCCTGGTACACGCTGGTCGCACTTGCCCTCGGCGTCCTCGGCTGGGCCATCTCGGGTGACCCGACCCGCTTCCTCGCCGTTGTCGTCGTCGCGACCCCGTGTCCACTGCTCATCGGCGTCCCGGTCGCCATCATCGGCGCCATCTCACTGTCCGCCAAGCGCGGGATCATCATCCGGAACCCGGCGATGCTCGAGAACGTCAGCCGGATCGAGACGATGATGTTCGACAAGACGGGAACACTGACCTACGGTCGGCCCGTCCTGACCGAGATCATTCCTCGACCGGGCACCGATCCGGATGGCGTGCTGGCGACCGCAGCAGCGGTCGAGGTTTACTCCCGTCATCCTCTTGCCCGAGCTGTCGTCGACGCCGCCACCGAACGAGGTCTCGCCATACCACCACTCAGCTCGGTCGCCGAGAAACCCGGCGCCGGACTGGTCGGTGAGGTGGGCGTCCACAGCCTTCGCCTGACCAACCGTCGTGGACTCGCCGCGGTCGACCCCGACGCCGTCGACCTCCTCCCGGGGACGGAGGCCGGTCTGGAATCGATCGTCCTCCTGGACGAACGGTACGCCGCCACCTTCCGGTTCCGGGACGAACCGCGGGCGACCGCAGGCGACTTCATCGCACATCTGCCGCGCTCGCACGGCGTCAAGCACATGATGATCATCTCGGGTGACCGCGAGACCGAGGTCCGCCGGTTGGCGGACCGGGTGGGCATCAGTGAGGTGTACGGCGGGGTCGGCCCCGAGGGCAAACTCGCGATCGTCCGCGAACGCACTGCCACGGGGCCGACGCTGTTCCTCGGGGACGGCATCAACGACGCCCCGGCGATGACGGCCGCGACCGCAGGAGTCGCGTTCGGTGCCACCTCCGACGTGACGTCCGAGGCCGCCGACGCCGTGGTGCTGGATTCCTCACTGGAGCGCCTCGACGACCTGCTCCATATCGGAGCGCGTATGCGTCGGATCGCCCTGCAGTCAGCGGTCGGCGGGATGGCCGCCTCCGTGATCGGGATGCTCCTCGCCGTCTTCGGGTTGCTGAGCCCTCTCGCGGGGGCGATCGCGCAGGAGGTCATCGATGTGCTGGCGATCCTCAACTCGGCGCGCGTCGTGATGGTGCCACGGAAGCTCAGTGACTTCGATGCGATCCCGTCGCAATCGGCGCCTCGGGTCACCCCCGGTTCACTTGACTCGGGTAGACAGTAGGCCGTGACCAGCAATTCCTCTGACAGTGTTCCGGCCGCCGTCTGTCTCGACATGGACGGCACCCTCGTCGACACCGAGCGACTGTGGGACATCGCCGTGTACGAGCTCGCCGAGCACCTGGGGCGCCCCCTCGACGAGACGACGCGCGAGAGGACGCTGGGCAACTCCCTCCACGGGTTCTTCGAGATCCTCGGCGAGTACACGGGTCGCCGGATCGTGGGCGAGGAGTTCGACCGCCTCGCCCACCGCTTGAACTCCCGGGTCACCGAGCTGATGCGAACTGATATGAGGTGGCGGCCGGGCGCCGAGGATCTCCTCGCCGATATCGCGTCGACGGGGACTCCGGTCGCGTTGGTCACCAACACCACCGCCGATGTCGCGGTGGTGCCCCTCGAGTTCATCGACCGCTCCCGCTTCGACGTGGTGGTCACCGGGTGCATGGTCACCGAGGCCAAGCCCGCCCCGGACCCGTATCTCCTCGCGTGTGCCCGGCTCGGGGTGGAGCCCGGCTCGGCGGTGGCGGTGGAGGATTCCGTCACCGGCGCGACCGCGGCGGTCGCCGCCGGATGCCGGGTGCTGTACATCCCGTCGACCGACGGCCAGCCCGGCGTCGTCGGGGCCCACACCCACGACACCCTGGAGGGCGTCGACACCGCGGCGCTCCACGGGCTCACCTCCGGCACACCCGTGGGTGCGGCTATGGGACAATCGAGCGTGTGAAGACCTTCGACTCGCTGTTCACCGAGCTGTCCGAGCGCATCACCGCGCGCCCCGAGGGGTCCGGCACCGTCGCCGCGTTCGACAAGGGTGTGCATCATCTGGGCAAGAAGGTCATCGAAGAAGCCGGAGAGGTGTGGATCGCCGCCGAGTACCAGTCCGACGAGGAACTGGCGGAGGAGATCTCGCAGCTCCTGTACTGGACCCAGGTCATGATGCTCAGGCGCGGACTCGGCCTCGAGGACGTCTACCGACATCTCTAGACCCCGCCCCGCGTCCACCCTCACGCTCACAGATCCCGGAGCCCCCGTCATGCTGCGCGTCGCACTGCCCAACAAGGGCGCCCTGTCCGAGTCCGCCTCCGAGATGCTCGCCGAGGCGGGGTACCGCCGTCGGCACGAGGGGAGCAAAGACCTCACGCTGATCGACCCGGACAACGACGTCGAGTTCTTCTTCCTCCGTCCCAAGGACATCGCCGTCTATGTGGGCTCCGGCCGCCTCGAGATGGGCATCACCGGCCGGGATCTGGCCGCGGATTCCATGGCCGAGGTCGATGAGCTCCTCGATCTGGGCTTCGGCCACTCCACCTTCCGCTACGCCGGTCCCGCCGGGGCGGGATGGTCCACCGACCGGCTCGCCGGCGCGCGGATCGCGACCTCGTACCCCAATATCGTGCGTCGGGACCTCCAGCAGCGGGGGGTCGAGGCGGAGGTCATCCGCCTCGACGGCGCCGTGGAGATCTCGATCCAGCTGGGGGTGGCCGACTGCATCGCCGACGTCGTGGGGTCCGGGCGGACGCTCAAGGTCCACGGCCTGGAGGCGTTCGGCGACATCCTGTGCGACTCCTCGGGCGTGCTGATCTCCCGGGCGGACGCCGAGGTATCCGCGGCGATGGCACAGCTCAGGGCGCGCCTGCAGGGTGTGGTGTTCGCCCAGCAGTACATGATGCTCGACTACAACTGCCCCAAGGATCTGCTCGACGAGGTCTCGGCGATCACGCCGGGGATCGAGTCGCCCACGGTCTCGCCGATGGCGGACCCGGCGTGGATCGCCGTCCGGTCGATGGTGCCGCGCAAGCGGGTCAACTCGATCATGGACGAGCTCGCCGCGTCCGGTGCGAAGTCGGTCATCGCGACCGACATCCGTTCCTGCCGAATGGGCTGACAACCACAAGATCCGCTACCCTCCCTTCGAATCCGCTACCCGCACAGGGGTAGCGGATCCGAAGTCGGAGTAGCGGATCCCTGGGCAGGGACCGCGCCCGATCAGACCCGCTCGACCAGCAAGGCCTGCAGGGTGTGTCCGATCGCACCGACCTCGTCGAAGAGCGTTCCGGTGGTCGCGCCCACCCCGTCGGGACCGATCGAGGCCCGCGCTGTCACCCCGATCCACTGCCCGACGGGCCGGCGGTGCAGGTGCGTGACCACGTCGGTGTTGAGGAATCGCCACTCGTGGGGCTCGAGGACCGCTCCGACACCGTTGGCGATGTCCGCCACGCACATCACGTGTTCGGCGGGGGTCGTCTCCTCACCTGCCACCAGCGGCAGGGTGGGCCGCGCCCACACCGTGCCGTCCTCGGCACCCCGGATCTCGAGAGAGTCGATGTAACCGCTGGTCCAGCGGTTGAAGAACTCACTGTTGTGATCAGCTCCCGGCAACTCGCGGGGCTGATCCAGCGTCTGCTCGACCTCCGCGGTGTCGCTGACGAGCATCCGCCACGCACTCGCCCGGGCGACGATCCGTCCCCGCGCCTCGAGCTCGGACTCGACCAGCTGGATCCGCCGGCCAGGTCGGGTCACGCGCGCCCGCGTCCGCAACTCGCCCAGGGGCACCGGACCCAGCAGGTCGACCGCCACCCGCGCGATCCGCGTCTCCTCGGACGGGTCCAGCCGATCCATGGCCCGGGTGAGGAGGGCAGAGGGCGGGGCCCCGTGTTCCAGGTCGGGGCCCCAGGCGCTCACGGTGTGCGGCGTCGCTCGGAAGACCTCCCAGCCGTCGTCGGTACCCAGCGGCTCGAAGTAGGCCTCCGTCATCATGTTCTCCTCGGTTCTCCCTGACCTGACAGCAGACTGTCCGTCCCGGCTGGTACCACCCGCGTCCCGGGCCACCCCGGGTACTCCGGCGGGGTACCGCCGTACGCCGGACACAGCGCCTGATGATTGCACCAGTCGCACAGGCGGGACGTACGGGGGCGGAAGTACCCCGTCTCCCCGGCCCGCTCGATCTCCGACCAGAGCGAGTCGAGGGACGCCTCGGTCTCACCGAGGGACGCATGATCCGGGGTGAGGGTGAGCCAGCTGCCGTTCTTGAGGTAGATGAGTTTGAGCTGCGCGGGGAGCACCCCGTGGACGCGGTGGTACATCAGGGCGTAGAAGCGCATCTGGAACATCGCCTGGTGCTGGTACCGCGGGTTCGGGGGTTTGCCGGTCTTGTAGTCGACGACCCTGACCTCGCCGGTCGGCGCCACGTCGACCCGGTCGAGGTAGCCGTGGAGCGGGGTCCCCGACTGAGTCGCCGTGAGCAGGTACTGCTCGCACGAGGCGGGGGAGAAGCGCTGCGGGTCCTCGACGCCGTAGAGGGCCGAGACCAGGCCCGCGACCTCGGCCTCGAACCCGGGGCGTTCGGCCACAGGTACCACGTCGGCGCCGTCCTCCGCCGCGTAGAAGTTCTCGACGGCGGCGGGGACGAGGTCCGCGGCGCGCTGCGGTGCCCGGTCGGACTGCTCGAGGCCGTAGAGCTCCTCGAGCACCGAGTGGACGACGGTGCCCGTCACCTGGGCGCGGGTCTTGGGCTCCGGGATCCGGTCGATGGTGCGCAGGCGGTACAGCAGCGGGCACTGCCGGAAGTCCGCCGCGCGCGAGGCGGACAGGGCGAGGGGCTTGCGTTCCGGCAGGGGTACGTCGCCCGCTGCCGGGATGCCGCCGATTTCCAGGGGATCCGTCACACCTGGCAGGGTAGACAACCGGTCGGACAACCGGCCCGTATGTCCCCCCTGGAGGTCCTGTGCAGCGATCCGGTCCGTTCGTCGTGGGCGACCGCGTCCAACTCACCGACACCAAGGGGCGCAAGTACACGGTCGTCCTCGTCGAGGGCGCCGAGTTCTTCACCCACCACGGGGCCGTCCGCCACGACGACCTGATCGGTGCGCCGGAGGGGTCGATCGTCACCTCGACCAAGGACTCCCACTACCTCGCGCTCCGGCCGCTGCTCACCGACTACGTGCTGTCCATGCCGCGCGGCGCCCAGGTGATCTACCCCAAGGACGCCGCGCAGATCGTGCACGAGGGTGACGTGTTCCCCGGCGCCCGGGTGTTGGAGGCCGGTGCCGGTTCCGGCGCGCTGACCTGCTCACTGCTCCGGGCCGTGGGCCCCGAGGGTCGGGTGTTCTCCTACGAGATCCGTGAGGACCACGCCGAGCACGCCGAGCGCAACGTCCGCACGTTCTACGGCGAGCACCCCGAGAACTGGGACCTGCGCGTCGCGGACCTGGCCGAGACCTCCGTGGAGGCGCTGGAGGGCCAGGTCGACCGCGTGGTGCTGGACATGCTCGCGCCCTGGGAGTGCCTGCCCACGGTGAGCGACGTGTTGGTGCCCGGCGGGGTGCTGGTCGCCTACGTGGCCACCACGACCCAGCTGTCGGACGTCGTGGAGGCCCTGCGGCGTCAGCAGTGCTGGACCGAGCCCCGGGCGTGGGAGTCGATCAACCGCGGCTGGCACGTGGTCGGCCTGGCCGTGCGTCCGGAGCACCGCATGCAGGGCCACACGGCGTTCCTCGTGACCGCCCGCCGGCTCGCCGAGGGCGTGACCACCCTCAAGCCCAAGCGGCGCAGCGGAAAGGGCTGACCGGCGGACTCGCAGGGACCTGCGCCCGCGTCCGCCGATAGGGTGGAGGGGACGACGACGAGGTGACTCGTCGACGACCAGGAGGGCAGGTGATCGCGTGACCGAGGGACGTTCCCCGGCCGGCGACGGGCAGGACCGGGTCGCCATCGACCGGGCCGAGCTCGCACGGCTGCGGAAGGCCGTGGACGAGGGGGCCCGCTCGGACCGCGAGAAGGCGATCAAGATCGACGCCCTCGGCGCCCGCAACGTCCGGCTCGCGGACCTGCTCAGGGACTCGCGCGACCAGCTCGAGGCGCTCAAGGGTGAGGTCGAACGACTCGGCACCCCGCCCAGCACCTACGGCGTCGTACTGGCCCGACCCTCCGGCCCGGACTCCGTGGAGGTCATGGCCGCGGGTAGGCGGATGCGCCTCGCGATCGCCCCGGGGGTGGACGCCGCCGAGCTGACCGCCGGTACGACGGTGCGTCTCAACGAGGCCATGACCGTGCTCGAGGTCTCCGGGGAGCTGCCCGTCACGGGCGTCACCGCCGTGTTCCGCGACGTACTCGCCGACGGCGTCCGCGCCCGCGTCGTGATGGGCAACGACGAGGAGCACATCGTCGTGCTGGCCACCGCCCTGCGGGGCGGTCGGACCGCCGAGCACCCCGCCCCGGTCCGTCCGGGCGACGCGGTGCTGGTCGACCCCAAGGCGGGCGTGGCGTACGAGGTCGTGCCCAAGGCCGAGGTCGACGAGCTCCTGCTCGAGGAGATCCCGATGGTGGAGTACTCCGACATCGGTGGACTCGGACCGCAGATCGAGCAGATCCGCGACGCCATCGAGCTGCCCTTCATCCACCACGACCTCTACCGCGAGTTCCACCTGGCCCCACCCAAGGGCGTCCTGCTCTACGGGCCCCCCGGCTGCGGCAAGACCCTCATCGCCAAGGCCGTCGCGCACTCGTTGGCCCGCGCGTCGGCGGTCTCCCGGGGCGACGACGTCTCCGACGGTCGCTATCCCAACTCGTACTTCCTGTCCATCAAGGGCCCGGAACTGCTCAACAAGTACGTCGGCGAGACCGAGCGGCACATCCGCTCCATCTTCGAGCGGGCGCGTGAGAAGGCGACCGAGGGCAACCCGGTCATCGTGTTCTTCGACGAGATGGACTCGATCTTCCGCACCCGCGGTTCCGGTGTCTCCTCGGACATGGAGACCACGATCGTGCCCCAGCTGCTCGCGGAGATCGACGGCGTGGAGGACCTGCGCAACGTCATCGTGATCGGCGCCTCCAACCGCGAGGACATGATCGACCCGGCCATCCTGCGCCCCGGCCGGCTCGACCTGAAGATCCGCATCGACCGGCCCGACCGCGACGCCGCGACCGACATCCTGGCGAAATACATCACCCCCGACCTGCGCTTCGACCCGGAGGAGGTCGGGGACGCGGACGAGCAGACGCACGTGGCGGACCTCATCGACCGGATCGTCGACAGGCTCTACACGCGCGACGCGTCCACCACGTACGTGCACCTGGTGTACGCGTCGGGCCGCCGGTCCTCCCTGTACCTGGCCGACCTCACCTCCGGGGCGATGCTGCGCAACATCGTGGACCGGGCCAAGAAGCTGGCGATCAAGGACATCGTCCACGGCACCGGGCAGGGCCTGACCACAGACGACTTCCTCGACGCTGTCGACGCCGAGTTCGCCGAGAGCGCGGACCTGCCCAACACCTCCAACCCGCAGGAATGGGCGCGGCTGACCGGTGTCCGCGGTGAACGCGTCGTCGACGTCTCCATCCCCAACAAGGGCGTGGACCAGTGACCCCTCCCGTTCAGAGCGCGTCGGGTGAGGTCGGGCGAGGCCGGATCATCGGCACCGAGATCGAGTTCGGCATCGTCGCGGTCGGGCAGCCCCTGCTCAGCTCGGTGGTCACCTCCACCCAGGTGATCAAGGCCTACACCGACCCCGGGGAGTCCGCCGGCGGCGCCGACGAGACCCGCTGGGACTACGAGTCGGAATCGCCCCTGCGCGACGCCCGCGGTTTCGACCTGGGAGCCGTGCGCGCCTACGACCCCGGCGAGTTCGGGGTGACCAACCGGGTGCTGACCAACGGCGCGCGCTTCTACGTCGACCACGCGCACCCCGAGTACTCCGCGCCGGAGGTCGACTCCCCGCGCGACGCGGTGATCTGGGACAAGGCCGGCGAGCTCGTCATGCACCGCGCCGGGGTCGAGTCCTCGACGACCGAGGGCAACGCCGAACTCAAGCTGTACAAGAACAACGTCGACGGCAAGGGCGCCTCGTACGGCGCGCACGAGAACTACCTCGTCCGCCGCGACGTCGACTTCGACGCCCTGACCCTGAGCCTGGCACCGCACCTGCTGTCGCGGCAGGTGTTCTGCGGCGCCGGACGCGTGGGGATCGGTCAGTCCGGCGAGACGGCCGGCTTCCAGCTCTCCCAGCGCGCCGACTACATCGAGGTGCTCACCGGGCTCGAGACGACCCTGCGTCGCGGGATCATCAACACCCGCGACGAGCCGCACGCGTCCGACGAGACGTGGCGCCGACTGCACGTGATCATCGGCGACGCGAACATGTCCGAACTGGCGACGTACCTCAAGATCGGCACCACGTGCCTGGTCCTGGACGCCATCGAGGAGGGCGTGGACTTCTCCGACCTCCTGCCCATCGACCCCGTGGAGGCGGTGCACGTCATCAGTCACGACACGTCGCTGACCGCCACGGTGCCGCTGCCCGACGGCCGCGCACTGACCGGGATCGGTCTCCAACGCGAGATCCTGGACCGGGTCGCCGACCTCGTCGGCGACGGCGCCGGCCGACCGGACTGGGCCACCGAGGTCCTCGCCGAATGGCGGGAGATCCTCGACGCCCTCGAGCAGAACCCCATGTCGTGCGCCGACCGCCTGGACTGGCCCGCCAAGCTGCGTCTGCTCGAGGGGTTCCGCGCCCGCGACGGGCTGGACTGGGACCACGCACGGCTCGCGCTCATCGACTTCCAGTACCACGACATCGATCCGGAACGCGGCCTCTACAACCGTCTGGTGGCGAAGGGCGCGATGCGCCGACTGACCACCCCAGACGAGGTCGAGGCCGCCGTCACGACCCCGCCCGCCCGGACGCGGGCCTGGGCCAGGGGACGCTTCCTCGCGGAACTCGGAGACAGCATCCACTCCGCCGGATGGGACCTCGTCGTCGTCGTCGACTCACGCGGCCACCAGCGCCACGTCGACCTCACCGACCCGTACACCGGGACCCGGGAGTACTGCGAGGCGCACCCGGACTTCCTCACCACCGACGGACCGTCACCGTGGTGACCGCACCGACACGCACCTCCGACCACCGAACCTCCCACCGTTAAGGAGAAGTCCATGTCCCGGATCCAGAAGAACGCCGGCGGCCCCGCCGACGGTGACGACGAGGCCGGCCAGGTCGCCAAGGCCGCCGACACCACCTCCGCCGACTCGCTGCTCGACGAGATCGACGACATCCTCGAGACCAACGCCGAGGAGTTCGTGAAGTCCTACGTCCAGAAGGGCGGGCAGTAGACCGCCATGATCCGTCGCATCGTCGGGATCGAGACGGAGTTCGGGATCACCAGCGTCGGCGGTGACGGCGCGCGGTCCCTCGGCGCCGACGAGATCGCCCGCTACTTCTTCCGGCCCGTCGTGCAGCGGTGGCGCAGCTCCAACGTCTTCCTGGAGAACGGCTCCCGCCTCTACCTCGACGTGGGCTCCCACCCCGAGTACGCGACCGCCGAATGCGACGGCCTGCGCCAGCTCGTCGCGCACGACAGGGCGGGGGAGCGGATCGTCGACGACCTCGCCCTGCAGGCCGAGCAGGCACTCGCCGCCGAGGGGATCGACGTCAACGTCTATCTGTTCAAGAACAACACCGACTCGGTGGGCAACTCCTACGGGTGCCACGAGAACTACCTGCTCGACCGGGCCACCCAGGTCCGCAGCATCGCCACCACACTGTTGCCGTTCCTCGTGAGCCGGCAGCTCCTCTGCGGCGCCGGCAAGATCCTGCCCGGCACCCCGGCGGGCGTGGGACTCGGCGAGACGGAGGAACCGACGTTCTGCTTCTCCCAGCGCGCCGAACACATGTGGGACGGCGTCTCGTCCGCCACCACCCGGTCGCGACCGCTCATCAACACCCGAGACGAGCCGCACGCCGACTCGACCCGGTTCCGGCGCATGCACGTGATCGTGGGCGACTCCAACATGATCGAGACCACCACGCTGCTCAAGATCGCCAGCACCCGGCTCGTGCTGGAGATGCTCGAGGCGGGCGTCGAGCTGCGCCCGATGGCGGTGGCGCACCCGGTTCGGGCCATCCGGGAGATCAGCCGCGACCTCACCGGCACGCGGCCCGTCGCGATGACCGACGGCACCACCATGACGGCGCTGGAGATCCAGCGGGAGTTCCTCGCCGGGGTCCACCGCTACCTCGACAGCGGCGGCTGGGAGCGCGACGATCGCCCCGACATCGAGCGGTGCGTGGCCCTGTGGGAGCGGGTGCTCGACGCCGTCGAGTCCGGGGACCACGAGTCGATCGCCGCCGACATCGACTGGGCCGCCAAACTGCGGCTCATCCGGCAGGTCCAGGACAAGACCGGCGTCGACCTCGACCACCCGAGGCTGTCCCAGATCGACCTGACCTACCACGACGTGCGGCCCGGACGCGGGCTCCACTCGGTCCTCGAACGCCGCGGGCTCGTCTCCCGCGTCGTGGACGACGCCGAGGTGGAGCGGGCCCGCACCGTCGCGCCCGAGACCACCCGCGCCGCGCTGCGTGGCAGGTTCATCACGGCCGCCCGTGACGCCGAGCGCGACTTCACCGTGGACTGGGTCCACCTCAAGGTCTCCGACGGCACCCTGCCCACCGTCGCGCTGACGGACCCGTTCGCCCACGAGGACCCGCGTGTCGACGAACTCGTCGCCGCGCTCGGACGATAGCGTCTCCAGGCGTGCCCACCTCGAAGTCCCAACGTCTGGTCAACCTCGTGATCTGTCTGAGGTCGACCAACACGTTCCTGTCGGCGGGGGAGATCCGCAGGATGGTCCAGGGGTACGACGACGCCGAGAACGACGCCGCCTACCTGCGGATGTTCGAACGGGACAAGCGGGAGCTACGCGACGCCGGGGTCCCGCTCGAACAGGGCGCCTCGCTGGCCCCCGGATCGCCGGCCGGGTACCGCATCCCCGCCCACGGGTACGAGCTGCCCGACATCACCCTCACGCCCCAGCAGGCCGGCGTGCTCGCCGTCGCGGCCGAGGTGTGGCGCGAGGGGGAGCGGGCCGCGCGTGCCGACGGGGCGCTGGCCAAACTCACCGCCGCGGGGATCGAGCCCGCGCACGACGCCGGCGCGACCGTGTCCGTGACCGACCCGGCCGAGCTGGCGACCGCCGCCCTGGTCGCCGAGGCGATCGCCGAGGGATCCTCGGTCACGTTCTCGCACACCCCCGCGGGCGCCGCCGAACCCACCTCCCGGCGGGTCGAGCCCTGGTGGACCGGATCCCGCCACGGCCACTGGTACCTCGTCGGTCACGATCTCGACCGAGGCGAACCCCGGACGTTCCGGCTCGTCCGCATCTCCGACGTCCGGCTCGGGCGCGCCGCCCGGACCGTCCCCGTCCCGCCGACCGAGCAGGTCCTCGCGTTGCTGGACGGCGCCGTCTCCCGGCTCAACCCCCTGGTGGAGGCCACGGTCTGGGCCGCCGACGGCAGAGCCGCCGAGCTGCGCGCCATGGCCCGGTCCCAGAGCCCCGCCCGGCGATTCGGCAGGGACGGGGTCGACCTCGAGGTCGCCGCGCCGCTCGGTGAACTGTCCGCGCTCGTGGCCGCCCAGGGTGCCGACGCCGTAGCCCTGCGCCCAGCCGAGCTCCGCGTCCGGGTCGTGACGATCCTCACCGCCGCCGAGGAGACCGCCCGATGAGCGCCCGCGCCGTCCCGCTGGCCACGTTGCTCAGCGTGGTCCCGTACTTCCACACCCGGGGCGCCGTCCCCGTGGCCGACGCGGCCCGCGACCTCGGGTTGACCGAGAAGCAACTCCGGGCCGCCCTGTGGCAACTGTGGTCCTGCGGTCTGCCCGGGTACGGCCCCGGTGACCTGATCGACCTCGCCTTCTCCTCCGAGGACCTCGACGACGCCGATCTCGTGGAGGTGACCTTCACCGCCGGGATCGACCGCCCTGTCCGGCTGACCGCCGCGGAGGCGGTCACGCTCGAGACCGGCCTGGCGGTGTTCCTCGACCAGCCGGAGGTGATCGACCAGGGCGCGCTGCGCGACCTGCTGTCGACGCTCCGGACCGCCACCGGCGCCGACGTGCACGCCGGGGGCTCGACGCCCGACGCGAGACGGCCGACTCGGACGCGGACGTCGTGCGCACGGCCGTCCACGACGGTCGGGCGCTGCGCTTCGTCTACCACTCGGCCAGCTCCGACACCTCCACCACCCGGGTCGTGGACCCCGCACGCCTGTCCGTCGCCGACGGCCATTCCTACGTCCACGGGGTGGACCGTGAGTCGGGTCAGTGGCGGACGTTCCGCACCGACCGGATGAGCGGGGTCGAGGAGGTGGGGCCGCGCCGCGCGCTGGGACCCCGACCCCAGGACGACGGCGAGGGCGACGTCCGCCTGGAGTCCGCCCGTGTCCCCGCCGCCGCGGCCTGGTTCCTCGACGAGTTCCGGTTCCACAGCGTGGTCCGCCGCCCGGACGGCGACCTGGAGGTGGAGATCGCCTACCACGACCGGGCCTGGCTCCTGCGCTTCCTGCTCGGTCATGCGGACGTCGTGCGGGCCGCCGATCCCGAACTGTCCGCCGAGGTGGCGGGCCGCGCCGTCGAGGGGCTGGAGGCGTACTCGGCGGAGCCGGGGAAGACCTCCGTGACGGAATCGTGAATTCTCGGTAAATAACCAGGTAGCAGCCGGTTTCGGGGAGCGCTCGAGAGACGCCGCCCGGTGTGGGTGCGCTAGCATGGGCACGTTGTCAGACAAACGGAGGTTGACATGGGTGCGTTGAGCATCTGGCACTGGCTCATCGTCCTCGCGGTGGTGCTCCTGCTGTTCGGTTCGAAGAAGCTCCCGGACGCCGCCCGCGGCCTCGGACGGTCGATGCGCATCTTCAAGTCCGAGATCAAGGAGATGCAGAACGACGACAAGCCGGTCGAGGACCACGCGCCGCAGGCTCTCACCCAGGCGCAGCCGAACGCCGCCCAGTACGCGCAGCCGCAGGCACAGCAGTCCGCCCAGCCCCAGCCGCAGCAGTACCAGCCGCAGGCACCCCAGCAGTACCAGCCGCAGGGGCAGCCGAATGCCCAGGGGCAGGGTTACCCGCAGGCACCCCAGCAGCCGTACCAGCCACAGGGGCAGCAGCAGTACACCGACCCCACCGCCCCATACCACGGCGGTCAGGGTCAGCAGGGGCAGTAGGCCGACCCCTCCATGACGCAGACCGACACCGCGGACACCGGCGCCACCCGCAAGGGTGGCGCCGGTCGCCTGCTGACCAGACGCCGCCGCAGGCCCCGCAACCCGGACGGCACCATGCCGTTGATCGAGCACATCTACGAGCTCCGCAACCGCGTGCTCATCGCGATGGCGGCGATCATCGTGACGTTGGGCTTCGGATTCTGGTGGTACGGCAGCGGCTTCTTCGGCATCCCGTCGTTGGGCGGGATCCTCACCGGCCCCTACTGCGACATCCCCCCGGGGGCGCGCCTACAGCTCGGTGACGACGGCGACGAGTGTCGCCTGCTCGCCACCGGACCGTTCGAGCAGTTCATGCTCCGGCTCAAGGTGTCCGCCACCGCCGGCATCGTGTTGGCCAGCCCGGTCTGGCTGTACCAGCTGTGGGCGTTCATCACGCCCGGCCTGCACAAGAACGAGAAGCGCTACGGGGTCGTCTTCACCATCCTGGCCGCGGTGCTGTTCATCGGCGGCGCGGTGCTCGCCTACGTCGTGATCGTCCACGCGTTGGAGTTCCTGCTCTCGATCGGCGACAACGTCCAGACCACCGCGTTGTCCGGCACGCAGTACTTCACGTTCCTCATCCAGCTCATCCTCATCTTCGGCGTGAGCTTCGAGATCCCGCTCCTGATCGCGATGCTCAACGTCGCCGGGGTCGTGAGCTACGAGGTTCTCGCCAAGTCGCGCCGCGGGATCATCATGGGCATCTTCGTCTTCGCGGCCGTGGCCTCGCCCGGCCAGGACCCGTTCTCGATGCTCGCCCTCGCACTGGCGGTGACCATCCTCGTCGAGGGCGCGATCCAGTTCGCCCGCCTGCATGACAAGCGCAAGAACAAGTCCCGCGCCGACTGGCTCGAGGTCGACGACGAATCCGCCTCGCCCCTCGGCCCCGCCGACGACCTCGGCGGATCCAGCCCACTCGAGCGGCCCGCCCCTCTGACCACCCCGGCCCCTGACACCGGCACCCGAACGCCCGGCGACACCCGACCGCTCCAGGCCCCGGCCGGTGGCGGTTCACTCTATGACGACATCACTTGACCGTCCCCGGACCGATCACCTGCTCGGGGACTTCCTCACCGGGGAGGGGTTCTCGCCTGACCCCTTCCAACTGGAGGCGTTCTCCGCCCTCGACGCGGGAAGCAACCTGCTCGTCTCGGCGCCCACCGGGTCCGGCAAGACCCTCGTCGGCGAATACGCGGCTCACCGGGCGCTCGCCGGGGGAGGGCGCTGCTTCTACACCACCCCGATCAAGGCGCTGAGCAATCAGAAGTTCCGGCAGTTCCGCACGCGCTTCGGCCCCGAGAACGTGGGGCTGCTCACCGGCGACCACTCGATCGACGCGGACGCGCCCATCGTGGTGATGACCACCGAGGTCCTGCGGAACATGATCTACAGCGGCTCGTCGGCGCTCCACGACCTGGACTGCGTGGTGATGGACGAGATCCACTACCTCGGGGACCGCTCGAGGGGCGTCGTGTGGGAGGAGATCATCCTCACCCTCGATCCGGTCGTCCGCCTGGTCGGGCTGTCCGCCACCCTGAGCAACACCGACGAGCTGGGCGACTGGATCACCGAGATCCGTGGCGACACCGCGGTGGTGCTGTCCGAGCACCGTCCCGTGCCGCTGGCCCACATGCTCTACACCGATGGGGACCTGATCCCCATCCGGGCCGCTGCCGACCAGCGCAGACGGTCCCGGAGCGGCTACCACGAGGAGCGGGTCACGGCCCGGCCCCGAGCGCAGTGGGCCAGACGCCAGGACGTCATCGAGAAGCTCGACGACGAGCGACTCCTGCCGGCCATCTACTTCGTGTTCTCCCGGGCGGGGTGCGACGGCGCGGTCGCTCAGATGCGTCGCGCCCGCCTCCGGCTCACCACCGGGGAGGAGGCCCGGCGTATTGCCTCACACGTGGACGCCGCCTGCGCCGAGGTCCCACAACACGACCTCGACGCCCTCGATTTCACCTCGTTCCGCGCCGGGCTGGTCAACGGGCTCGCCGCCCATCACGCCGGGATGCTCCCGCTCTTCCGCACCATCGTGGAGGAGCTGTTCTCCGCAGGGCTGATCAAGGTCGTGTTCGCGACCGAGACCCTGGCGCTGGGCATCCACATGCCGGCTCGCGCGGTGGTGCTGGAGAAGACGACCAAGTTCAACGGCGACACCCACGCGATGCTCACCTCCGCGGAGTACTCACAGATCACGGGCCGGGCCGGCAGACGGGGCATCGACACCAAGGGCACGGCAGTCGTGCTCGACCAGCCGGACCTCGACCTGGACGCCCTGTCCGCGCTCGTCGACACCCCGCGGTTCCCATTGCACAGTGCCTTCGCTCCCGACTATTCGATGGCGGTCAACCTCGTCGAGCAGCTCGGCGTCGAGGAGGCCACCATCCTGATCGGCCGGTCGTTCGCCCAGTTCCAGACCGACCGCACCCTGGTGTCCCGGTCCCGCGCCATCGAGCGCCGGTCCGATGAGCGCGACCGCATGCGGGCGTCGCTCGAGGAGGCCGGGGGAGACGAGGACCTCGACGAGTACATGGGGTTGCGCGCCGAGCTCAGCCGTCTCGAACGCAAGGCCGAGAAGTCGAACCGGGACGACCGGCTGGCGTCCGTGCGCGCGGCCATGCTCAAGCAGACCGCCGGCTCCGTGATCACCGTGGGCCGCAAACGATTCGGCATGGTGGCGACCGTGCTGCAGGTCCGGACCGACATCCAGTCCGACCCCGCGCTGCTCTGTCTCACCGACACCGGGTGGACCGGCTGGTTACGCCAGAACGACTTCGCCTCGCCCCCGATCCCCGTGGGTCGGGTCGACCTGCCCAAGGGCCGCCGCAAGCTCGACGGGCGCGCCAAGCGGGCTCTGGTCCAGCGGATGGAGCACCTGCGGGGCAAGGCGAAGGGTCGGATGAAGAACGCCGGCGGTAAGCCGGTCCGCAAGGACCCGCGGATCGCCGCGGCGCGCCGGGCACTCCGGCAGCACCCGCTGCACGAGGACCCCCGGATGGACAAGCTCGCCCGCCTCCACGAGCGCTGGGCCCACGCCGACGCCGACGTGGCCGCGCTCACCGCCGAGGTCGACGCCGACGCCGATTCGCTGGCCCGCCGCTTCCGCCGCATCGTCGACCTGCTCCGGCACCTCGGTTATCTCGAGAAGGTGGACGGCGTACTCCGTGCCACCGACGCCGGGCGGCTCCTGGCCGGGGTACACACCGAGCAGGACCTGTTCGTCGCTGAATGTCTGCGGCGGGGAGTGTGGCGCGGGCTCGATGCCGCCGGCCTCGCGGCGGTCGTCACCACGGTCGTGGCCCACCCGCGGACGGACTCCGCGGTCCGCGAACCCTCCGACGACACCCTGCGCGCCGCCCTCGCCGAGACGGAGCGGGTGGCCGGTGACGTCGCCGAGATCGAACGCGCGCACCGCCTGCCCACCACCCCGGACCTGGACGCCGGCCTCGCGCCCGTGATGCACCACTGGGTCTCCGGCGGGGCGCTGGCCTCGATCCTCGCCGCCTCGTGGCAGGAGGGCGTCGAACTCACCGCCGGCGACTTCGTCCGCTCCGCCCGCCTCGTGGTGGACGTCCTCGCCCAGGTCGGTCAGGTCGCCGAACCGGAGCTCGCCCGCACCGCCCGGTCCGCCGTGGGGTCACTGCGCCGCGGTGTGGTGCTCGACCACATGGCCTGAGCCGACGCGGACGAGCGGCGACGGGAACGGGGCGACGGGCGCCTGCCCGGCTCAGACCGCGTCGAGCCCCTCGGTCGCCTCGACGAGCCGGCCGATCGCGCGGGCCTGCCCGGTCGATTCGCCCAGCGCCTCGAGGCGGTCGGAATCCACGGCGCCACGGCGTCCGTCGACGTCGCCCTCGAACCGTACGTCGAACGCCCGGCCGCCCAGGCGGACGACCCCGCGCGCGGCGGAGAGGTAGTCGGCCCCCTCGGTGATCGCCGTGCGCTGGCGGGCGGTGAGCGCCGACCCCGGATCGCCGGCGGCGGCGACGATGCCGTCGAGGTCGCCGTATTCGCGCAGCAGGGCCGCGGCGGTCTTCGCACCGACCCCCGCCACGCCGGGCAACCCGTCCGACGCGTCGCCGACCAGCACCGCGTAGTCCGCGTACACGCGGGCGTCGTCACCAGCGGGCAGATCGAAGCGCTCCGCCACGACCTCCGGGGTGTACGCCAGACGCTTCTTCATCCCCGCTCCCACGTACACCACGGTGGTGCTCGCCGATGCCAGCTGGAACAGGTCGCGGTCGCCCGTCACGACCAGCACCTCGCGATCCCGGGCGGCCAGCGCGGCCAGCACGTCGTCGGCCTCCGCGTCCTCCGCCCACGCCTGGGCGATGCCCGCCGCCCCGAGGATTCCGCGGATCGACTCGACCTGCGGGCCCAGTGACGCGGGGGCGTCCTCCTCGCCGTCGTCACCCACGCGGTGCGCCTTGTACGAGGGCAACAACTCCACCCGCCAGTCCGGACGCCACGCGCGGTCGAGGCCGGCCACCAGGCCGGTCGGGGAGTACTCGTCCACGAGCACGGCCACCATGTCGCAGAAGCCGCGCACGGCGTTGGCGGGGGAGCCGTCCGGGCCGGTGATCTTCTCGGGCACGGAGTGGAACGCGCGGAACCACAAGCCGGCGCTGTCGAGAACCATGAGCGGGCCCTGGGACACCGCGCCTCCTTGATGTCGTCGGGTCGGGAGCGAGTACCTGCCGTCAGGCTAGTCGGCTCCGGCCCACTGCGGCCCCGGCCTACTGTGGAGGACATGAACAGCCCCACTACGCAGATCCACTCGCACCGTCTGGCAGCCGTCCGCGATCGCGCGCGGGACCTCGGGATCGACCACGTGGTGGTGTATTCCGGCGAGGACATGTCCTACCTCACCGGTGAGCGCATGGACTCGCACGAGCGGCTCACCGCGCTGGTCGTGCCCGTGGACGGGGCAGAGCCACTGCTGGTGCTGCCGTCGCTCGAACTCACCGACGTCACCCGGCGAGCCGCCGACCGCGTGGGCGCGAGGATCCACCCGTGGGCGGACGGGACCGACGCCATCGCGCTCGTCACCGGGTCGGTCGCCGGGCGGGTGGCGGTGTCCACCGCCCTGCCGGCGTTGCACCTGGTGCCGCTCCAGGACGGGGTCGACGGCGAGGTGGTCCTCGCCTCGGAGGTGATCGACCACGTGCGGGCCGTGAAGACCGCGCACGAGGTGGGCGAGCTCGCCGAGGCCGCCCGTCGCATCGATGCAGTGCATGCCCGGATGGGCGAATTCCTGCAGGTGGGCCGGACCGAGGCGCAGGTGGGCGAGCTCATCACCGCCGCCATCGAGGCCGAGGGGCTCACGCGCGCCGAGTTCGTGATCGTCGGCTCGGGCCCGAACGGCGCCGACCCGCACCACGGGGTGTCCGACCGGGTGGTCGAGACCGGGGACATCGTGGTGGTGGACATCGGCGGGCCGCTGCCCAGCGGCTATCACTCCGACTGCACCCGGACCTACTCGATGGGCCAGCCCTCCGCCGAGGTCGCCAAGACGTACGCGGTGCTGGAGGAGGCGCAGCGCCTGGCACGCGAGTCCGTCCGACCGGGGATCGCGATCGGCGAGGTCGATGCCGCCGCACGCGAGCACCTCGCCGCGGCCGGGCTCGGGGAGTTGTTCATCCACCGCACCGGGCACGGGATCGGCCTGGGACTGCACGAGCCGCCGTTCGTCGCACCCGGAGCCGATACCGTGCTGGAGGAAGGGATGACCTTCTCGGTCGAGCCCGGCGTCTACACGACCGGGTCGTGGGGCGCGCGGCTCGAGGACATCGTGGCCGTCACCGCCGATGGCCGCCGCGACCTCAACGACGGCGAGCGCGGCCTGCGCGTCCTCTAGAGTCGGCGGACGCCAGCCTGCCCGCATCCGCTCCCGCCCCTGGCGCCTCGCCCCCGCCCCTGCACGCGTCCGCCACAGCCGCCCCCGGGCATGTCGTCCGGCCTGCGCCTCGGCTCACGCGAGACGCCATGGCGGCGGGCGGCTATGACCGAGCAGGCGAACCCGGGGGATTCCTCTGATTCCGTCCGGCAGGCCGCGGCCCAGCGCGCACCCGCCGAGCGCTCGGCCGCGGTGTCAGTCGCCGGTGAACATCTGCTTGGAGCCCAGGACGCGATCCACCTCTATCGCCAACACCACCCGCTCGGGGTTCGGACTCGGCTCGCGGTACCGCAGCGCGTAGCGGCGCTCGCCCTCGCGGACCGAGTCGGGATCCTCGAGGAGGCGGATGGTGCCCTCGAAGGTGAGCCACCGTCCGCGGTCGACGTGCGAGACCGCCGCGCGGCCGCCACGCCGGGCGTTGGCCGCCTTCTGCGATCCCCGCCGGGTGATGACGCGCGCCAGCCCGCCCTCCACGTCGATCGTGAAGCCCACGGCGACCACGTGGGGCGAACCGTCGCGCCGGAGTGTGGTCAGGCTGCCGAGGTGGTATTCGGACAGGAACCGGTGTGCCTCGTCAGAGAGTTCTGCCATCGAGTGGGCCATGACGCCGAGCCTGCCACAGTGAACCGACTGCAGTGAGCCGGCCGCAGTGAGCGGACCGCAGTACGCCGACGCAGAGCGCGACGCGGTACGTGGGACACTGGGCCCATGCCCACATCCGCAACCCCGTCGTCCCGGTCCGAATCCGGCGGTGAGGTCGTGGTGGTCTTCGGTGGCCGCAGCGAGATCGGTCTGGCCGTCGCCCACCGCCTCGCACCCGGCCGCACCGTCGTGCTCGCGAGCCGCCCCGGTGGCGACGTCTCCGCGCTCGAGGCCCCACTCCGGACCGCGGGCGCCGTCGCGGTGGAGCTCGTGGACTTCGACGCCGACGACCTCGACTCGCACGCCGCGATCGTGGCGGACATCGAGACCCGGGTCGGGGAGATCGACATCGCCGTCCTGGCGTTCGGCATCCTGGGCGACCAGGAGGTGGCCGAGCGCGATTCCCGGGCCGCGGCCCGCATCCTGCACACCGACTTCGTGGCGCAGGCCGCGCTTCTCACGGTCCTCGCCGAGCGGATGAAGCCCCGTCGCCGCGGGGTTCTCGTGGCGTTCTCCTCGGTCGCCGGGCAGCGGGTCAGGCGCGCCAACTACGTGTACGGCTCGGCCAAGGCGGGACTCGACGGGTTCGCCTCCGGCATGGCCGACGCCCTGCACGGCACGGGCGTCACGCTGGTGATCCCGCGTCCGGGCTTCGTGATCGGCCGGATGACCGAGGGCATGGACCCCGCCCCGTTCTCGTCCACGCCGGACCAGGTGGCGGACGCGGTGGTCGACCGGGTGGAGTCGCGCACGGCGGGTGTGGTGTGGATCCCGTGGCAGCTGCGCGTGATGTTCGCCGTCGCACGGCTCGTCCCGCAGCCGATCTGGAGGCGGATGCCGCGGTGAGCGCTCCACCCCGGTCGGGCGCCGACCCGGCCGCCGTACACCTTGTCGGCACCGGTCCCGGCCCCGTCGATCTGCTCACCGTCCGCGCCTCCCGACTCATCGCCATGAGCGGCACCGTCCTGGCGGAGCCGGGTCCGATCGGCCCTGGGGCGCTGGGACTGTGCCCGTCGACGGCCCTGGTCATCGACGCCTCCGAGCTGTCGCCGACGGACGCCGCCGCGAGGATGCGTGAGGCCGTCGACCGCGGCGACCGGGTCGTCCGGCTCTATCCGGGCGATCCCACGGACCACCCCGAGCTGCCGGCCCACACCGGCGCCCTCGACGCCGAGGGGATCAGCTGGGAACTCGTGCCCGGCATTCGTTCCGGCGCCCCTGTCGAGGCCCTCCGGGACGCGCGGCCCGCGCCCGCCCCGGAGGCCCCGCGGTCTCAGCCCGTCGCCCCGCCCGCGACCGCGATGCCGGGAGGCTCGCCCGGCCTGATCCTGGTGCTGGGGGGCACGGGCGAGGCCCGTCGACTCGCCGACCTCATGGTCACCGCCGGGCTGGACGTCGTCACCTCGCTGGCGGGCAAGGTCACGCGGCCGAGACTCCCCCGTGGGGAGGTGCGGATCGGTGGCTTCGGAGGTGCGGAGGGATTAACGCACTGGATGCGCGAGAACGGCGTCAGCGCCGTCATCGACGCGACCGACCCGTTCGCCGACCAGATCTCGGTGTCCGCGGTCCACGCCGCGCGCGAGACGGCCACGCCGCTGCTCCGCCTGCACCGCCCGCCGTGGACCGAGCAGGCGGGCGACGAGTGGATCCGCGTCCCGGACATGCAGACCGCGGCCCACGTGGTGCGGGAGCGTTTCCGCCGGCCGATGCTCACGGTCGGCAAGCAGGGCGCGTCCGCGTTCGCCGGGGACACCCGGGGGTCGTATCTCATCCGGTGCTCCGAGCCGCCCCCCGGGGCGCTGCCGCACCGCTACCTGCTGGTATTGGACCGGGGCCCCTTCGGGGTGGAGTCCGAGCGGACGCTAATGTCCCGCCACCGGATCGACGTGCTGGTCACCCGCAACAGCGGCGGAGCCACCTCCGAGGCCAAGCTCGCCGCCGCCCGCGACCTGCGCATACCGGTGGTGATGGTGGACCGGCCCGAGACCCCGCAGGCCCCTGGGGTCCCTGAGACCGTGCACTCCGTCGAGGACGCCGCCCGCTGGCTGGTCGAGCGGTTCGGCGCGCGCTGAGCCTGCCCAACTGCTGAGCCGACCTCACCACAGAACCGACCTCACGGGAAAGCCGTCACCCAGGGCGATTCGGCGTCGAAGATCATCCCCATCGGTGCCAGCACCCGCACCACCTGCTCCGCCATAGGTTCGGTGAGTTCGTGCAGGCCGATGACCCGGTCGGCCGAGACGGTGGTCGGACGCTCCACCGCGCCGAGGAATTCGGCGAGTCGGGCGGGAACGACGCCGTCGGGCACCACGGCGAGCAGGCTCACCAGCCCGTCGGCGGTGTCGATCCAGCCCACCCTCGGCACGTCTACATCGGTAGCAGGATGGGACGTCGGGTCGACGGGAGCGGGGATGGTCCGTGGGTGGGATCCCAGGGCGTCGACGACGAGCTGGTGCAGGTCGCCGGACCCGGGCACTCGCGTCGGTCCCGCCGAACCGGTGAGCTTCACGGCCGCGTCGACCAGCACGGTGGCGGCGTCGGCCACCGCGACCCGGAGCGGGACGGGGTGACCGGCGACGTGGACCCGCGCGCCGCCGTCGGACCCGTCCACCGCCACCGCCAGGTCGGGGGAGTGCGCCAGGACGTCGCCCGACCCGTCGTCGATCCCGAACAGCACCTGCCCGTGCAGGGCGTCAGCCGCGTCGCGGGCGAGCAGCGCGGCCCCGAGCCCCGTCGGCAGGTCGCCGACGTCGTGATGCCCGCCGAGCCGGCCGGCCAGAGGAGAGGCGATGATGTCGCGTCCCCTGGGGTGGGCGACTGCCTCGGGCAGGCCCGCGGCCTCGAGGTCCCGCACCGCGAGATCGATCGGATCCCGGTCCGCGCCCACGATCCGGGCTGCGCCCCCGGCCGTGAGCTGGATGCCGCCGCGATGTCCGGCCGCGAGCTCCGCCAGGGCGGTCCAGTGCTCGGGGCGCAGCCGGCCGCCGGGAAAGCGCAGGGTGTCCCCGGGTCGGGACGACCCGGCCGCGTGGTGGGAGTCGTTCATGAGCACCCAGCGTAGGCGCGGGGGGTGGGCGGCCGGGCCGCCGGTCGGTGCTCGGGGATAATCGCCCGCATGACCGCTTTCCTGGCTACCGGGGGCCGCGTGCTCACGCCCGCCTCACGAGACGCAACCGCCCTGACACACGAGAACGGGCTCATCGTGTGGGCCGGCTCGGATGCCCCGGGCCCCGCCCTGTTCCCGGGTGCCGAGCAGGTCGACCTGGAGGGGGACTGGGTGGCCCCGGCGTTCGTCGAGTGCCTCCCCGAGGGCCTCGACCCGGCGGTCGCGGCCGCCGGCGGCGTGGTGCCCGCCGGTCTGCCGGGCGCACACGGGCTCGACGAGGTCGAGGAGCGGGTGCGTGCGGGGGAGCGGGTGGTGCTCGACGACACCGTCGACCCGGCGCGCCTCGCGACCGAACTCACCCGCCTCGCCACCGAACTCGGCGGGCCGGCGGTCGCCCGGTGCATCCCGGTCCTCGTCGGCGGGACCGGGGCCGGGAACGCGGACGGCGACACGCTCGCCGCCCTGGCCGCCGTGGGAACGGTGACCCTGTTGCGCCCGCTCGTCGATGACCTGACGGGCACCGATCTCGTGCGCATCGCCGCCTCCGGCGTGGCGCTGGCCGCATCCACCCGGGCCGGCGACGAGGTCCGGCCGTGGGACGCCCTTCGGGCCCTGACCTCCGTCGAGGGCGGCCGAGGCCTGTCCCCGCGAGCGGCGTTCACCGCGACCACCCGGGGCGCACACCGGGCGGCCGGCGCGCACGACGGCACGGCGGGCACCCTCACCCCGGGCACGGCGGCCACCTTCGCGAGGTGGCGGACCGGGGAGCTGGCCGTGGTCGCCGCGGACGACGCCGTCCAGCGGTGGTCCACGGACCCGCGCTCCGGAGTTCCTCCGATGCCGGATCTCACCGGACCCGACCCCGTTCTGCGCGCGCTCGTCGTGGACGGCCTGCCCGCCGGCCCCGCGACCTGATGCCCCTGCTCACCAGGCTGGCCTTCGCCGCTGCCTCCGGGGCGCTGCTGGCGGCCTCGTTCCCCCCGGTGGGTCTGTGGTGGACGGCGCTTCTCGCGATTGCCCTCCTCGTCGTCGTCCTGTCCCCGTCCGGCGCCTCCACGGTCCGGCCGCGCACCGGCGCGCTCCTCGGGTTCACCTCCGGCCTGGTCTTCTTCCTCCTCCTGGTGCCATGGGTGGGCCTGTACGTGGGCGCCTACGCCTCGTGGGGCCTGTCGCTGGTCGAGGCGCTGTACCTCGCCGCGTTCGGCGCCGGCGCCGCGATCATCCTGCGGGCCGGCCTGGACCCCGGCAACCGGCGCGGCCCGCGTGCGGTCGGCGCCGTGCTCGGGGTGGCCGGCTGGTGGTCGCTGTGGGAGTGGGTCCGCTCGTCCTGGCCCTGGGGCGGCTTCCCGTGGGGACGGCTGGCGTTCGGCCAGGCCGACGGGCCGCTGCTACCGCTGGCGTCCCTGGGCGGCACCCCGCTGGTCGGGTTCGCGGTGGCGTCGATGGGAGCGGCGATCGGCGTCGCCGTCCTGCTCCTCGCCCGCCGTGACCGACCCGTCCGCGCCGCCACCGGCCTGCTCACGGTGCCCCTGGTGACCGCGGGCCTGGTCGCCGTCGCGTCCCTCGCCCCGACCGGCGACGAGCCCACCGACACCGTCGAGGTCGCCGTGATCCAGGGCAACGTCCCGCGCCTCGGCCTGGACTTCAACGCCCAACGCCGCGCGGTGCTCGAGAACCACCTGCGCGTCACCGCCGAGTACGCCGACGATGTCGAGGCCGGCACCGAGGCCCCGCCGGATTTCGTGCTGTGGCCGGAGAACGCCTCCGACATCTCGCCGCTGGCCGACCGCCTCGCCGCCGCCCAGATCACCGCCCTGTCCCGACGCCTGGACGCACCGATCCTCGTGGGCACCGTCCTGCCCACCGGCGAGGGCCGCGAAGCCCACAACTCCTACCTCGTGTGGGACGGCCGTTCCTCCGACCCCGCCGAGGGCCCGGTGGTCGACCGCCACGACAAGAAGTACATCCAACCGTTCGGCGAGTGGCTCCCGCTCCGCGAACCGCTCGAGGCGCTGTTCCCGATCGCCCGGACCGCCGGGCACTTCATCCCCGGCGACGGCGACCACGTCGTCACCGCGGGCGGGGTGGACCTGGGCGTGGCCATCTGCTTCGAGGTCGCCTTCGACGCCGCCGCCCGCGAGCCCGTCTCCCGCGGCGCGCAGATCCTCACCGTCCCCACCAACAACGCCACCTTCGGCCGCTCACCCATGACGTACCAGCAACTCGCGATGTCCCGGGTGCGGGCCGTGGAGCACGACGTGCCCGTGCTGATCGCCGCGACCAGCGGGGTCAGCGCCGTCATCGGCCCCGACGGCGACGTCCGCGCCGAGAGCGGCATCTTCGAGCCCGCGGTGCTGGCGGCGCAGGTCGAGGTGGGCGGGGCCGGTACGATGGCAACCCGACTGGGTGGCATCCCGCAGGCGGTGAGCTGCCTCATCGGGCTCGTCGCACTGGCATGGGCGCTGGTCCGCACCCGGCAACGAGCCGCGACCCGAACCGAGGAGAAGTAAGTGACCGATCCGACGACGCCGGGCCGACACGCGCCGTCCGCGCGCACCCTGGTGATCATCCCTACCTACGACGAGCGGGACAACCTGCCCGGCGTGGTGGAGCGGTTGCTGGCCGCGGCCCCCGAGGTCTCGGTCCTCATCGCCGACGACAACAGCCCCGACGGCACCGGCGAGGTCGCCGACCGGCTCGCCACCGAGGACCCGCGCGGGCGCATCACCGTGATGCACCGCGAGGGCAAGCAGGGGCTCGGGGCCGCGTACATCGCCGGGTTCCGCTGGGGTCTCGAGCGCGGATACACCGTGCTCGTGGAAATGGACGCCGACGGCAGCCACCCGCCCGAGCGGCTCCCCGCGATGCTCGCCGCCGTCGACGGCGGCGCCGACCTGGCGATCGGCTCCCGCTACGTCCCCGGCGGCGCGGTGGTCAACTGGCCGTGGCAGCGCCACGTCATCTCCCGCGGCGGCAACGTCTACTCCCGGGTCATGCTGGGCGTGGGCATCAAGGACATCACCGCCGGCTACCGCGCCTACCGGGCCGACGCCCTGGCCGAGCTGGACCTCGACGCCATCGAGTCCAAGGGCTACTGCTTCCAGATCGACATGACGTGGCGCCTGCTGAACAACGGGCGCCGGGTCACGGAGGTGCCCATCACCTTCACCGAGCGCACCGTCGGTCAGTCCAAGATGAGCGAGTCGATCTTCCGCGAGGCCGCGGTCAACGTGGCCCGCTGGGGCTGGGAGAAGCGTCGACACCAGCTCAAGGGCCTCGTCGGCCGCTGACCCGGTGCGCGCCGGCTCCGGCCGCACACCGACCCCGGACACAGGAGAACGCCCCGGCCCTGCGGGGCCGGGGCGTTCCGGTGCCACCGGGTGATATCCGGTGACCGCTCGGTACTACCTACCGCGCACCGGCGCGGCGCCGCTTCTTGAGCAGGTCCATCCGCTCCTTGAGCAGCTCCTCGAGCTCCTCCAGGGAGCGACGCTCGAGCAGCATGTCCCAGTGGGTACGCGGCGGCTTGCCCTTCTTGACCTCGACCGCGGGGCCGTCGATGAGCTGGCCCTCCTGGCCGTTCTTGCACATCCAGGCGCCGGGGATCTCGGCGTCATCGGCGAACGGGACCTCGTAGACCTCGCCGTTGGGGGTCTGGTACCGCGCCATGCGGCGCGGCGCGAGGTCGGTGTCCCGGTCGGTCTCGTAGCTCACCGCACCGAGGCGGCTGCCCCTGAGGACTCGATCTGCCATGCGAACTCCTTCTGCCGTGTTCGTCTGCGTCAATTCATGCGGATCGACACGACGCTGCGTGGTTCCTGCTTGTGTCAACGCCAGGGGAACCCCCAAATGTTCCCACGTCCCGACACCACGGGCCACCCCGGGGGCGCCGCTGGGTAACCTCACACCCGTGAAACCCGACGCCCGACCCGAGCCGACCGCGCCCCGGAGGGGCGAGGCCTCGTGCGCCTGGTGCGGTCGCCCCGTGGACGAGGGCGGGACCGGGCGCCGGCGCCGCTACTGCCGGCGGTCCTGCCGGCAGCGGGCCTACGAGCAGCGCCGGTCGCTCCGGATGCAGGACCTGCCCGAGGGCACGGTCGTGCTCACCGAGGCCGAATCGACCGACCTGATGGACCGCATGTTCCAGCTGCGCTGCGCCTGCGAGGATCTGCGGACCGCCATCGCCGAGGGCGAGGACCCCGCCGAGCTGGCCCGCATGTCCGAGGACCTGGTGGCGGCGGCGAGACGGGCCGAGCGCCTGCGGTGAGCGAGGACGGAGAGGCCGGTCGGCCGACAGCGGGGACCACGCCCGTCGCCGCGCTCCGGACGTGGTGGGAACGCTGGCGCCCCTCGGTCACCGGCCTCATCGTGGCCGCGCTGGCGGCGTGGGTCTCGCTCATGCCGTCCCTGCTGCCGCGGGCCTGGTACTACCAGGGGGTGGTCACCGGCGTGTCGATGCTGGTGGGCTACGGGGTCGGCGTCGCTCTGAGGACCCTCTGGCTGCGGGTCGTGGCGCCCCGCATCACCCTCCACCCCGACCTCCTCGCGTTCGGTGACCGTCTCCTGACCTTCGCCCGTCTGTCCGCCCCGTACATCCTGGTGGTCTACCTCATCACGGCCACGGCCACGGCGATCCGCTGGCAGGACCAGGTCTCCGATCTGGTGCGCTCACCCCGCCCGCCCTGGGCGGACTACATGAAGATCCCGTGGGTCGCCCTGGCGATCTTCCTGGGGCTCCTCATCGCAGCCCGCGGCATCCGGGCGGGGTACCGGTGGTCGGCCCGCGCGGTGGGCCGCAGGTTCGGCGTGGAGGAGTACACCGCCCGGCTCACGGGCGTCGTGATGGTGGCCGTCCTCGCACTCGGCGTGGTGCAAGGTGTGGTGCCGCGCCTGTTCTTCGGCGGCGCCAACCGTATCTTCAGCGGGCAGAACAACGAGGACCTCCCCGGCGCGCGACCGCCGACGGCGCCCGAGCGATCCGGGTCCCCGGACTCCGTCGTGGACTTCGGGGACCTGGGCCTGCAGGGCCGACGGTTCGTGAGCGGCGGCCTCGACGGGCAGCACCTGGGGGATCTGTTGGGCGAAGACGCGCCCGAGCCGATCCGGGCGTACGCCGGTCTGGAGTCCGCACCGACCGACGACGAGCGTTCCGCCCTGGTGGTGGAGGAGCTGGAGCGGACCCGGGCCTGGGAACGTGAGTCGGTGGTGATCGCCCCGACCACCGGCACCGGGTGGATCAACCCCCACGCGGCTCAGGCCATCGAACTGCTCTCCGGTGGCGACGTGGCGATCGTGGGCACCCAGTACTCGTACCTGCCCAGCTGGATCTCGTTCCTCGCCGACCGCGAGAAGGCGGAGGTGGCGGGCCGGTCACTGATCGAGGCGGTGGTGACCTGGCGCGACTCCCTCCCACCGGGTCGGCCGCAGCCGAAGCTGTACGTCTACGGCGAGAGTTTGGGCACCCAGGCCGGCGAGGCGGCGTTCTCGGGGATCCGCGATATCCGGGCGACGGTGGACGGGGTGCTCTGGGTCGGCCCGCCCAATTCCAACCACATCTGGCACGCGCTCGTACAGCGACGCGACCCCGGTACCCCGGTCACCGAGCCGGTGTACGCGGACGGCCTGCTGGTGAGGTTCTCGGAGGATCCCGCGGAGTTCCGCGACGACGACACCCCGTGGATCCCGCCGCACGTCCTGTACGTCCAGCACGCGACCGACCCGGTGGTGTGGTGGACCCCGGATCTGCTGTTCGACCGCCCCGCGTGGCTGGCCGAACCGCCCGGCAAGGGCCGACATCCGGGCATGTTCTACATGCCCGTGTTGACCCTGTTCCAGGTGACCGCGGACCTCGGAAACGCGATCGGCGGGTCGCAGGGCTACGGCCACCTGTACGACCATCAGATCCTCGACGGATGGGCGGCCGCGACGGGACGCGAGGGATGGGACGACGACGAGTTCCAGCGGTTCGCCCGACTGCACGCCACCGCGATGGAGCAGCAGGACCGCGGCTGACGCCCTTTCCCGCCGGGGGCCCGCGGTCTAACGTTGCCGCTGAGCGGACAGGCTGAGGAGACCCGGGATGAGCGCCCACACGGCAGACACGCACGACACCATCCGCGTCCTCGGCGCGCGGGAGAACAACCTCCGGTCGATCGACGTGGATCTGCCCAAGCGGCGGCTCACGGTGTTCACCGGCGTCTCCGGATCCGGCAAGAGCTCGCTGGTGTTCTCGACCATCGCGGCGGAGTCGCAGCGGATGATCAACGAGACCTACAGCGCGTTCCTCCAGGGCTTCATGCCCACCCTGGCGCGGCCGGACGTGGACGTGCTAGAGGGGTTGACCACGGCGATCGTCGTGGACCAGGAGCGGATGGGCTCCGACCCCCGCTCCACGGTCGGCACCGCCACGGACACCGGGGCGATGCTGCGGATCCTGTTCAGCCGTCTCGCGCAGCCGAGGATCGGCGGTCCCAAGGCGTACTCCTTCAACGTCGCGTCGGCGTCCGGGGTGGGGACGCTGAAGAAGGCCGACGGCACCCGGCAGAAGGCCGAGTTCTCCATCACCGGCGGGATGTGCGTCCGCTGCGAGGGTCGCGGATCGGTGTCCGATTTCGACGTCGACGCGCTGGTGGACCGCTCCAAGTCCCTGTCCGAGGGCGCGATCACCGTCCCCGGATACTCGATGGACGGCTGGTACGGCCGCATCTACTCCGGCTCCGGGTTCTTCGACATGGACAAACCGGTGGGGGAGTTCACCGATCGGGAGATGCACGACCTGCTGCGTCAGGAGCCGGTCAAGGTCAAGGCCGACGGCATCAACGTCACCCTCGAGGGCCTGATCCCCAAGATCCAGAAGTCGATGCTGTCCAAGGACGTCGAGGCGATGCAACCGCACATCCGCTCGTTCGTCGAGCGGGCCGTGGTGTTCACCACGTGCCCCGAATGTGACGGCACCCGGCTCAACGAGGGGGCCCGGTCGTCCCGCATCGGGGACAGGAACATCGCCGACGTCTCGGCGATGCAGATCACCGATCTGGCCGAGTGGCTGCGCGGTCTCGACGAACCGTCGGTCACGCCGCTACTGGATGCGCTGCAGCACACGCTCGACTCATTCGTGGAGATCGGCCTGGGGTACCTGTCGCTCGACCGCCCCGCGGGCACTTTGTCAGGCGGCGAGGCACAGCGGGTCAAGATGATCCGCCACCTCGGTTCCGCCCTGACCGACGTCACCTACGTGTTCGACGAGCCGTCGATCGGCCTGCACCCCCACGACATCCAACGCATGAACGGGCTGCTCCTGCGGCTGCGCGACAAGGGCAACACGGTCCTGGTGGTGGAGCACAAGCCGGAGACCATCGCGATCGCCGACCACGTCGTCGACCTCGGACCCGGCGCCGGCTCCGAAGGCGGTCGGATCTGCTTCGAGGGATCGGTCAGCGGGCTCCGCGGGAGCGACACCGTCACCGGCCGGCATCTCGACGACCGCGCCGCACTGAAGGACAGCGTGCGGGCGGCCACCGGGCGGATCGAGGTGCGTGGCGCGACAGCCCACAACGTGCGAGGCGTGGATGTGGACATCCCCCTCGGGGTGCTGTGCGTGGTGACCGGCGTGGCCGGATCGGGCAAGAGTTCGCTCATCCACGGCTCGGTGTCGCCTCGCGACGGGGTGGTGGCGATCGACCAGGCCGCCATCCGCGGGTCGCGGCGCAGTAATCCGGCGACCTACACGGGACTCCTCGAACCCATCAGGAAGGCGTTCGCCAAGGCCAACGGCGTCAAGCCGGCGCTGTTCAGCCCGAACTCCGAGGGCGCGTGTCCCACCTGCAAGGGCGCGGGCGTGATCTACAGCGACCTGGCCATGATGGCCGGCGTCGCGACGACGTGCGACGACTGTGAGGGCAGGCGCTTTCAGGCCGAGGTGCTCGAGTACCGGTTCGGTGGCCGGAACATCGGCGAGGTGCTGGCGATGTCCGTCGCACAGGCCGAGGAGTTCTTCGCCGGGGGAGAGGCGCGGATCCCCGCCGCGCACAAGATCCTCGTCCGGCTCCGCGACGTCGGTCTGGGCTACATCCGGCTCGGCCAACCCCTGACCACGCTGTCCGGTGGCGAGCGGCAGCGGCTCAAGCTGGCCGCCCAGATGGCCGACAAGGCCGAGGTCTACGTGCTGGACGAACCGACCACCGGCCTGCACCTGGCCGACGTCGCGACCCTGCTGGCGATGCTCGACCGGCTGGTCGACGCCGGGAAGTCGGTGATCGTGATCGAACACCACCAGGCGGTGATGGCCCACGCGGACTGGATCATCGACCTCGGCCCCGGGGCCGGGCACGACGGGGGTCGGGTCGTGTTCGAAGGCACCCCGGCAGATCTCGTCGCCGCAGCCTCCACTCTCACCGGGGAGCATCTGGCGGAGTACGTGGCTGCGGCGACCTAGCCGGTGCCGGTAGCGGGTAGAAAGACCCCATGATCGATTCCGGCGGGTTCCCCGATGCCAGTTCCTCCGACGCTAGCGCCTTCGTCCGCGCCTCCGGGCTCGTCGTCGACGGGGTGACGACCACCTCGCTGCGCGGCCACGCGGAACTGGGGGAGGAGCACCTCACCGCGTGGGGAACGGTCCACGGCGGCGTCTACGCGAGCATCGTGGAGTCCGCCGGCGGCGCGGGAGCCGGATTCGCGGTCGCTGACCGGGGGCAGATCGCGGTCGGCGTGCACAACGGCACCGATTTCCTCCGTCCGTCCACCGGCGGGCGGGTCGAGGTGACCGCCCACGCGCTGTTCCAGGGCCGCAGCCAGCAGCTGTGGGATGTCGTGATCAGCCAGGCCGAGGGTGGAGCCGTGCTCGCGCGGGGCCAACTCCGGCTGCAGAACGTGCCCAGGCCGGACACCGCCGCCACTCCCGGACGCTGAGCACTTAGCCGAGCTGCGCTCCGATGCGTCGGCACTGTTCACGGATACGCACGTCGACGGGTTGGTCGACGTCGTGCGCGGTCACTCCGTCCTTCCGAATCGCTTGTGCAGCGCCTGTGTGCTGACGCCGAGCACCATGCCGATCGACGCCCAGCTCATGCCCTGCAGCCTGGCGTGCCGCACCGCAACCTATATTGACGACCATGGCAGCCAATCACTACCCGGGGATCGCGTACGGACCGGCGGTGCGGGCCCGGCAGGACGCCGTGGGGGTCACCCTCCCCGTCGACACCGGCGACTTCGCCCTCGAGGGCACAGATGTCGCCCTGATCCGGAGCGCCGACCACTTCTCCCTCTCGACGGTCACCGAGTCGGGCTGGCCGTACGCGCAGCACCGCGGCGGCCCGGCGGGATTCGTGCACGTCGTCGACGACACGACACTCGCCTGGGCCGAGTTCCCGGGCAACCACCAATACCTCTCCACGGGCAACGTGGATCACGACGGACGCGTCTGCCTGCTCTTCGTCGACTACCCGACCCGCCGGCGGTTGAAGGTCTTCGGTCACGCGCGGACGGTCGAGCCTGACGCCGACCCCGAGCTGATCGACCGGCTCCGGGCCATGGGGGAGAAGCAGTACTCCGGCCGCGTGGAACGCGCGATCGTGGTGGACGTCGTGGCCGCTGACGCCAACTGCAGTAAGCACATCACCCCACGGTGGAACCGCCGGTACATCGACGAGTTGACCGCGGTGTACCGACGCCGGATCGAGGAACTGCAGGCCGAATCGGCGTAGCCTGCTGCCATGGTCGGCGACCCACCCAACTTCGACATCAAACGAGAGCGCAGGGACCTCTACGGCGGTAAGGCCGGCCGATTCGACCTGGTCGAGGTGCCGCCGATGCGGTTTCTCATGGTCGACGGGCGGGGAGATCCCAATACCGCCCGAGAGTACCGAACCGCGGTCGAGGCGCTGTACGCCACGTCCTACGCCGTGCGCGCGGCGGCCCGGACCGTGCTGGGACGGGTCTACACGGTGGGCCCGCTCGAGGGCCTCTGGTACGCCGACGACCCGCAGGTGTTCACGGCCCGCGACAAGGCCGCCTGGAGTTGGACGATGATGATCTGGCAGCCGGACTGGGTCACCCCGGACATCCTGTCCGCCGCCATGGAGAAGGTGACGACGACGAAGGTGCCGGACGCCCGCGAGCGGGTGCGGTTCGACGGGTATGCCGAGGGGTCGGCGGTGCAGACGCTGCACGTGGGCCCCTACGACGACGAGGGCCCGATCATCGCGCGGATGCACGAGGAGATCATCCCCTCACGAGGGGCGACCCCGTCGGGCCACCACCACGAGATCTACCTCTCGGACCCCCGCAGGTCCGATCCCGCAAGGCTCAAGACGATCCTGCGTCAGCCGATCACCATCGGTTGACGCTACTGGTCGCCGCGATCGGCTCCGTCGAGCGAGGTCACGAGTCGCTGGGCCAGGGTCCGCAGCTGGACGAGGTCCTCCTGCGGCATGTCCACCCTGTCCAGCAGGGAACACTGGATCGTCTCGGCTTCGGCGCGCAGCCGCCGACCGGCCTCGGTGAGGTGCACGTGGACACTCCTCCCGTCGCCGGCGGAGCGGGACCGCTCGACCAGTCCGGCATGCTCCAGTCGTGCGAGTAGAGGGGAGAGGGTGCCCGAGTCGAGGAGCAGTCGGTCGCCCAACTGGCGGACAGTCAGCCCGTCCTCTTCCCACAACACGAGCAGGGCGAGGTACTGCGGATAGGTGAGGCCGACCGACGCCAGGGCGTGGCGGTAGGCCGACGTCGAGGCGCGGGAAGCCGCGTAGAGGGCGAAGCAGACTTGCTCTTCCAGTCGGAGATCGGGATCCATCACACGATTATCGCTCATTTTTAGGTTGCGCTCAATTAAGTTGTGCGCAACACTACCCCCATGAACAAACCAGACCGGCCCCTGAAGAACTCGCGATCCCGTACACCGGTGCGCCGCCGCAGTGCGGGGGAGGTGGTCCGACATCTCGGGCGATGGGCCCTCGGCGCCGCCCTTCTCGGCGCTGGGACCGGGCACCTGACCACCATGCGCGAGGAGTTCCAGGCACAGGTCCCGACGTGGGTCCCACTCGACCCGGACTTCGTGGTGGTCGCCTCCGGCGTGGTGGAACTCGGCCTCGGCGCGGCGCTCATCCTCGCACCGGCGCGATACCGTCCGGCGGTGGGCGGCGTGGCGGCGGCGTTCTTCGTCGCGATCTTCCCCGGCAACATCTCTCAGTACGTGACGGGCACGGACGCGTTCGGACTCGACAGCGACCGCGCACGCCTCGTGCGGTTGTTCTTCCAGCCCGTCCTCGTCGCGTGGGCCCTGTGGTCCACGGGCGCCTGGCGCGCCTGGCGGAACCGGAACAATCGCTGATCGCGCTGCGTAGACTCCGGCCCCATGCGCTTTGACGAGTTCCGAAGTCACGATGCCCTCGGTCTCGCCGCCCTCGTGCGGCAGGGCGAGGTCACCCCGGGCGACCTGCTCGACGCGTCGATCCAGCGCGCCGACGGTGTCAATCCGCGACTCAACGCGATCGTGCGCCGGCTGGACGGGCCGGCTCGCGCCCGGGCGACCGAGGAACTGTCGGGCCCGTTCGCCGGGGTGCCGTTCCTCCTCAAAGATCTCGGTCAGGACTACCGGGGAACACCCACCAGTGGCGGGTCGCGTCCACTGGCCGACGTACCGGCGACCGAGCACGCGACCGTGGTCCGGCGGTGGTTGGACGCGGGCCTGGTGGTCTTCGGCAAGACCAACACCCCGGAGTTCGGGGCCAAGGGAATCACGGAGCCCGAACTGTTCGGCCCCGCCAGGAACCCATGGGACACCAGCCGCAGCCCCGGGGGCTCCTCGGGCGGGTCCGCCGCCGCGGTCGCAGCCGGCATCGTCCCGGTCGCCGGGGCGAGCGACGGCGGCGGTTCGATCCGCATCCCGGCCGCGTGCTGCGGGCTCGTCGGCCTCAAACCCGGCCACGGTCTGGTCCCGATGGGGCCCGCGCGCGGCGAGGCGATGCACGGCGCGGCCACCAATGGCGTCATCTCGCGGTCGGTTCGCGACTCGGCTGCGATGCTGGACGTCCTGATGGGAGGGGAGCCGGGCGGGCCGTACGTCCCGGCCACCCCGTCGGAGTCGTTCCGGTCCCAGGTGGGGGCGGAACCCGGACGTCTGCGGATCGGCGTGTGCACCGCGTCCTCGATCAATTCCTCACCCCACCCTCAGGCTCTCGTCGCTGTGGAGACCGCTGCCAGAGCGCTCGAGGATCTCGGCCACCACGTCGACATCCTCGAGTCACAGCCCGTGGACGACCTGGCTCTGGCCCGCGATTTCCTCACCAGCTGGTTCGCCTACCTCGCGTGGTCGGTCGAGGACACCAAGCGCCGGACGGGGTGCGCCGACCGGGACTTCGAGACGGACACGCGGATCGTGGCGGCACTCGGCCGGGCGCAGAGCAGCGTGGACTATCTCGATGCCGTGATGCGGCGGGATCAGTACGTCGGCGAACTCACCAGCTTCTTCGAGGGCTACGACTTGCTCATGACGCCGACGCTCGCAGATCTCCCGCCCCACATCGGCGCGCTGGACACCCCGCCGCTCGCGCGTCGCGCGGCGACCGCTTTGCTCGCGACGCGCACAGCTCCGCTGTTGCGACACTCGGGATTCGTGGAGTCGCTCATCGACGCCAACCTGAGCTGGGTGCCGTACACCCAGCTGGCCAACCTGACCGGTCGGCCGGCGCTGTCGCTCCCGCTGCACTGGACGCCCGAGGGCGTCCCCATGGGGGTGCACTTCACCGCCGGACTCGGGGGCGAGTCGATGCTGCTGCGTCTGGCCGGCCAGCTGGAGCAGGCACTGCCGTGGACTGACAGGCAGCCGGCGGCTCTGGGCGGATGACCCCGCAGGCGTACTGCGTCGGGGACACCCACCCCCGAAACGTCACAGTGTCGAATCGGAGCTGACTGGCGGGACCACCGGCAACAGTGGCGGATAGATGCCGCGAGGCCCAGGTGCGGATTCGCACGGTAAACCGACGATGTCCACGACCCGGGGCCTCGCAACGAACGACGGCGACGGATCGCCGCCGGGGAACTCAGGCCATTGCAGAACTCAGGTCATGTCCGCCGGGAGGACACTGAGGAGCCACTGGTAGAGATCCACCAGAGGGTTGTGGATGAGCATGAAAGCGTTCTCGACTGATCCGCGCATGATGTCGCACCTTTCTCTACTAAGCGACACGGTGTCGCCTCAGTGACTATTCGTGGCAGTGTGCACGGCGGATGGTGACGAACTCCGGAAGCTTCTCACCGGACCACCCACTCCCGAAGTGCCGATAATCTACATTATGTAAAGTTCGAATACCGCTGTCCCATCCCCATCGGCGCGGTGGTCACATGCCACCGTCCTGCTGCGCGATCCACGCCGACGCCTCTCAGTGAGCTCGTTCGACGGAGATCCGTTCGATGCGCGGCAGCGCGATCGCCAGCACCGGCAGGTATCCCGCCGCCCAGACCGGAGCACCGAAGCTGAGGACACAACCACCCGGTACCTCGATCACCTCGTGCCGGGTAGCGCTCACTCCTGCCACCTTCCACACCCAGAGCCGCCGCTCCACGAACTCGGTGATCTCGAAGGGCAGGGACAGCCCCACCGCGGTCGTGACCGTCCCTCGCGCGCCGCCCGTCAGGCCGGAGTCACCGTCGATCCGCGCCCCTGAGACGGTGGGCCCCCATCGCGGCCAGGTCTGCACATCGGTGATGACTGACCACACCGTCTCCGCATCCACGTGCATCCGCAGTTCGGTCGTCCACATCCCTCGGCGGAACGCACTTCGCATTCTCAGCACCGAACTCAGCGCAGCGAAACTCGGTGCAGTGGAACTCAATGCAATGGCGGACGCGAGGTGTTTCATCGTCCGGCCCGGCTGTTCGACTCCCGGGCTTCTCCACCCCCGCCTCGCGGTGGGCTACTCCTCCACGTTGATGGCGGTCTCCCCCGGTCGCGCGTGTGACGCATCATCCGCCCATGGTGGCAGAGCTTCGTGCGGGCGCAACCGCCCATGGTGCTCACCACACCACTACCGCGGAATGCGCCGGGTCAATTGGTCCGGTCCAGAATGAGCCGACTCGCTTCGCGGGGCGCGTCCCATTGCGGGAAGTGGCCGCACCTATCGAACCAGTGCAGTGTCGCGTCGGGGAACGCGCGGGCGGCTCGCCGGGCCTGGGCCGGGAGTGTCACCAGATCGCGACGCCCCCACCCGATGGTGACCCGTCCCGGGACCGTGCCCGCGGGGGCACCCTGCTGCGGGGGGCCCTTCGTGAGCGCGTCCATCGCCGGGCCCGTCGCCGGTGCGTCCGCCAGCCCGGCCACGTCAGGCAGCACGGTCTGTGCCGACAGCGCCCATGGCCGCGCCGACAACTGCGCCAGCACGGCGGTCCGACTCATCGGATTGCCCAGGAGTGCCGGGAGCGCTCCGCGCACAGCGCTGACCAGGGCGATCGACGGCCGCAGGGTGGCGCTGAAGATCGCCAGCTCGCGATCACTCCAGAATCCGCCGGGGTCCAGCGCCACGGTGTCGCCACCGACGCCGCGCCGGGCCAGCTCGAGAACGATCCGCCCACCCATCGACTGTCCGGCCGTGGACACCCCGTCCAGACCCGTCTCCTCGATGAACCGGGCGACGGCGTCAGCCAGCGCCGCTATGGACACCTCACCCTCCAGCGGTGGGGACTCACCGAAACCCGGCAGGTCGACAGCGATGACCTCGCGACGCGCTGCCAGATCGTCGATGATGGGTTCCCACGATCGCCACCCCGCGCCGAGTCCGTGCACGAGAAGTAGAGGGCTCCCCTGCCCGCGTCGAACATGATGCAACGTCATGGGACAAGCCTACGGAGCGCGCGCGGAGGAGAGCGCGCGCGACGTGTCACGATCGGGGCCCGTGTCCGAGGTGGCCGGCCGTCGTCAACAGATGAGACGATGGCGCCATGCGCACCCCACCCGGCATGGACCGTGATCGCGACGAAGACGGCCGCGCGCGCAATTCGCGCCCTCGCGATGAACTCGGTCGGCCATTGCCGATCGGCAGCGTCGGTGTCGAGCGTATCCCCGAGGATCTCGATCTGCCCCCCGCCCGATCGCTGGAATGGGCACAGGATCTGCTGGACCGCGGCCTCGCGTTCAATGCCCACGAAGTTCTCGAGGGTGCCTGGAAGGCCAGTCCCGATGACGAGCGCATGCTCTGGCAGGGCCTGGCCCAGTTGGCGGTCGGCATCACCCATATCCAGCGCGGCAACACCAAGGGGGCATTGTCGCTGCTCGCCCGTGCCGCCGAACGTATCGGCCACGGCGGCGGCCCCGCGCCTCACGGGATCGATGCGACCGGGTTGATTTCCCACGCTGACGCACTCATCGCCACCGTCGAGGGGGGCGACGAGCCCTCTCCGGATCAGCTGACGCCGCGGCTGCGCGTCCCGTCAGCTCTCCCCTGACCTCCGCCAGACACTCCTCCCCTCGGGTCTCCCTGCTCTCGTGCGGTGATGCGCTCTGATCAGTGTTCGCCGACGGCGCGGGCGTGTCCGACCGCGGCGTCGACTCCGTGGGTCCAGGGGTCCCCGTGGCCGGGCAGGACGGTCGAGGCCCCGGTGGCGGCGACCGGGCCGAGAGACTCCATCGCGCGGGCGGTGTCGGCCGTGGCCGCCGAGGCGACGATCTGCGGTCCCGTGGCGCCGGTGTACGGGTCCAGGGTGACCAGGGCGTCCCCGCTGATGACCGTGTCCCGGTCGGGTAGGTGCAGGATGCAGTGTCCTCCGGTGTGCCCGGGGGCGAACATCGCCACGGGACGACCCGGGACGTCGAGAGCGGGACCCACCGGTAGCTCCTCGGTGTCCTCGACCCCCTTGATCGTGAGAGCGCCGGCCATGGCCATCCTTCCGAGCACGGGAAGCGACCGGGGATGGGTGAACGGGTACAGGAAGCGGTTGCGCTGGGGTGTGTAGCTGTAGGGGTGCGCGGCCAGGTGTCCGTCCGCGGGGTGCACCAGCACCGGCACCTCCAGCTCGACCCGGGCGCGCCGTGCGAAGCCGACGTGGTCGAAGTGCCCGTGGGTGAGTACGAGAGCCCGCACGTCAGCGGGACCACGGCCCAGCCGACGGAGTGTCTCGGTCATGAGGTCCCACATGCTCGGCAGGCCGGCGTCGACGAGGGTCACCCCGTCATCGTCCTCCACGAGATAACAGTTGACGTGGGCATGCGCCAGGCGGTGGACCCGGTCGGCGACTTCGGTGGCGTCCACGGTGCTCCTCTCCGTCGGTGTCTCGGGGGGTCGGCCGCGGATCGCGTCGACGTCTCACCCGCCCGCGGTTGCGCCCGCAGGTGTGTGACGAGGCTGCTCGCCGTCCGGCGCTCTCGCAACCGCTGGCCCCGGGCCACCTGGGTAGGTTGGGTGCAGTGAGCGCTCTCGTGCAGACCGGCGCCGCCGTCGCGCCGGTCGTGGTGGTCCTGGCCCTGTTGGCGCTCCGCTCCCCCTCTCTCCTGGCGGGAAGCGCCGGCCTGGTGGCCGCGCTCGTCGGTGCGATCACCGTTTTCCGGCCCGACGACGACGAGGTCCTCGCCTCACTGGCGCAACTCGGGCCGACGGTCCTCGAGGTCGCTCTCATCCTCCTCGGCGGCGTCCTGTTGGCCACCGCCCTGTCGGCGACCGGGAGCAGGGATCACATCGCCGGATGGCTCGAACGAGTCGGCTCCGGCGACGACCGGGTGCCCGCGATCCTGCTGCTGGTCTTCGGGTTGACCCCGTTCATGGAGTCGGTCACCGGCTTCGGACTCGGCGTGGTGATCACCGCCCCGCTTCTCGTCCGGATGGGACTGTCGCCGGTGAAGGCCGTCGTCACGGGGTTGCTCGGGTTGGTCCTGGTCCCGTGGGGCTCCCTCGGCCCCGGCACCCTCGTGGCCGCGGAGCTCGGCGGTCAGGACGTCGCGGAACTCGGATACTGGTCGGCTCTCCTGACCCTGCCGGTCCTCCTCGTGAGCATGACGACCGTCCTCGTCGTCGTCTCCACCCGGCCCTCCGCGCGCCACGTGGTTCTCGGCGCCGCCGTCGTCGTGACCCAGTGGGCCGCCCTCGTCGCGGCCAACGCGGCGGTCGGCGTCCCCCCGTCGGGCATCCTCGCCTCGACCGCCGTGATCGCCCTCCTCCTGGGGGTCGGGCGCGCCCGGCACGGCGTTCTCCCCGCGGTCACCGCCGAGCTCGGACGCGCACTCATCCCGTTCGCGGTCCTGCTCGCGGGGATCCTCGGCGCCAGCGCCGTGCTCGCCCTCGCCGGCGCCCCGGCCGGGACGGGATGGCTCACCTCCCCGCCCTCTGGGTGAACGTCGCGGCCCTCGTCGCGCTCCGCGTCTACACCACACCGGGCCCGCCCGTGACAAACCTGGTCCGGACGGCGCTGGCGACGTGGGTCCCCGTAGCGGGCAACGCCATCGTGTTCATGTCCATCGGCGTCGTCATGGCCGCCGCCGGGATGGCCGCCCACCTCGCCGATCTCGCGTCCGGGTTCGGACCTGCGTCACTGGCCGGCATCCCGGCCATCGGGGCGCTGGGCGGCTACCTCACCGGTACCAACACCGGCGCGGCGGCCATGTTCTCCTCCGCCACCTCCGGCGCCGCGACCGGGCTGGGAGCCGACAGCCTCGTCACTCTCGCCGGCCAGAACGTCGGCGGGTCGTTCGCCATCATCGTCTCGCCCCCGCGCGTCGCCCTGGCCGTCGGCTTGGTCATGGCCGGACACACCCGGCTCCCCGGCGCCGCCACCCGGACGCTGGCCACCGCCGTCGTGGCCGCCACGATCATGCTCTGCGCGGCGGTCGCCGTCCTGGCGTAGGGTGCGGACCACGCGACCCAAGAGGCAGTTCACACCGAGAGGCAGTGAGTTCCACCATGAACCATGTGACCGAGACCGCCGACCGCATCCTCGCCCGCGCGAAGGAGTCCGCACACGGACGCCACGCCGAGATCCTCGTTCGCGAGGGGCCGCTCCGGCAGTCCCTGCTCGCGCTGACGGAGGGCACCGAACTCGAGGAGCACAACTCTCCCCCGGCCGCGAGCCTCTACCTCCTCAAGGGCGCCGTCCGCGTCACGGGCGAGGGGGACACCGACATCGCCGCTGGCGAACTGCACACACTCACCCACCACCGCCACGCCGTCACCGCGCTCGCCGATTCCGTCTTCCTCCTGACGACGGTCACCAGCATCGCCGGCCAGGGCAGCTACGACGAACCCGCCACTCCCTGACCACCCGCGCCACATCCCGACCACCCGCGCCACAGTCTGACCACTTTGCCTCTGCTGCACCCTGGCGCGGACGGTGGACGCGGCGGATACTCGTCCCATGCGCACCCGGCACCTGGGCGTGGTCATCCGCCGCTCCCCCGACGAGGTCTACGCCCTCGCCGCCGACCCCGCCCACCTGCCGTCGTGGGCGGCCGGACTCGCGGCGGGTGAGGTGCGATCCGACGGCGACATTCTCGTCGTCAACTCCCCCACGGGCGAGGTCCGCGTCCGGTTCGCGCCCACCAACGCGTTCGGTGTCCTGGACCACGAGGTCACACTCCCCGACGGGACGGTCACCCTCAACCCGCTGCGGGTCCTCCCCCACCCGCACGGGAGCGAGGTGGTGTTCACCCTGCGCAGAACCGACGGCGGCGACGACGAGGACGACGTCGAACGGGACGCCGCCGCCGTGGCCGAGGATCTCGACCGCCTGCGCCAGTTACTCGACACGGCCGCACCATCTGTAGAGGACACTGCGCAGGCCCCGGCGCGTCCTGCCGAACCGGCGAAGATCCGCATGGCCACGCCCGCGGACGCGGAGTCACTGGGGCGCCTGCTGTTCGACTTCAACACCGAATTCGGCGCGGAGACCCCGGACGGCCCCACCGCCGCCGCCCGATTCGAGTACCTGCTGCGCCGGGACGACGTCCTGGCGGTCCTCGCTCGAGTCGGCTCGGATATCGGCGGCGAGAACACGGCGGACATCGGGTTCGCGTTCCTCACCCTGCGCCCCACCCCCCTGTGGGACGGTCCGCTGGCACAGCTCGAGGAACTCTACGTCCGTCATGACCTCCGCGGGAACGGGGTGGGGACCGCGCTGCTGGCCCGCGCCGTCGACGAGGTGCGGTCCCGCGGCAGCGAGGAGATACTCATCAACGTGGACACCGACGACGCCGGTGCCCGTCGGTTCTACGAACGGCACGGGTTCTCCGACCGCGACCCCGACACCGGCTCCGGCATGCGGTGCTATCTCCGACAGCTCACGGTCGGACTGTGAGCGACTGGGCGACGGTCCCCAACGGTCCGGCCTCATCGTGGATCACGCTCGACGTCAGCCCCAGTCCGCCGGGCCCGAAGGTCACACGGGTGTCGAACCCCAGCCACTCGCCTGCCGGCGGGCGGGTGAGGTGCGCGGTGAGGTCGATGTTCGGATAGTGCACCGACGTCGGATCGGCCCGGACCGCCATCCCGTTGGCGATATCGAACAGCGCGGCCATCCGCGCCAGTGCGCTGACATCCTCGCCGGTCAGGAGTGGGACGCCGGTGCGGACCCAGTACCGCGACCGGCCGGGGCCGTCGCTGATCCGCCGGACCTCGACCGAGGCGAGGTACCCCCCGCGCCAGATCGTGGTGGGGTCCCACGGCTCCATCCGCTCCGGCGGCGGGATCGGGTCGAATCCGGCGCCCTCGATCGCCTCGGTATCGCGGGGCTGCTGCAGCCACGCCCGCAGTCGGATGCCGGTGCGCTCGCCGTGCCCACAGGTGGCCTCGACCAACTCGATGGTGCGCCCCGGTCGGACGACCTCCACCCGGATGTCCATGATGTCCATCGGCACCACACCGAGCAGTTCGTAGGACAGGCGGGACACCACCATGGGATCGTCGCGACGAGCGGCGAGGTCGAGCTCGACGGCGTGGACGAGCAGACCGAGTGCGGGCCCGATGTGCTGCGTTGACTCGTCCCAGGCTCCGCCCACGTGCTCGGTCGGGCGGAATCTGCCCGGCCCGAGACGATCGAAGTACGCCATCTCCGTCCTCCAGTCGGTGAGTGGTGATTAACTAAAAAGCGTACACACCGACGTGGGAGAGACGATGCAGGACGAGACGTACGACGAGTTCACCGCCCCGATCGACGACAGGTACCTCGAGGACTACACCGAGGGCGCGAGGTACCGGTTCGGTGAGGAGTCGGTCGACGCCGACGAGATCATGGAGTTCGCGCGTCGGTACGACCCGCAGAGCATCCACACCGATCCCGAGGCGGCCGCCGCCGGCCCGTTCGGCGGACTCATCGCCAGCGGGTGGCAGACCGCCGCACTGATGATGCGCCTGTTCGCGGACAACTACCTGACCAGCGTGGCGAGCCTGGCCTCCCCCGGCATCGACGAACTGAGGTGGGTGCGCCCGCTGCGGCCGGGCGACCGTCTGACCCTGCTCTGCGAGACCACCGAGGTCCGACCGTCCAGGACCAAGCCGGACCGCGGCGTGCTCACCACCGATGTCACGCTGGTCAACCAGGACGGGGATCCGATCCTCACCGCCACCGCGATGAACATGGTCGCCCGTCGCGGATGACCCGGGCCGCCCGGCGCGGACGTGACTACAGACCCCGGCCCCACCCGGGGCCGCCCCCGCGGCTACAGACGGGGGGTGAGGTGGAAGACGGGTAGTTCGCGGCTGGTGCGCCGAGCGTAGATCTCGTAGTTCGGCCAGACACGGGCCGCCGCCGACCATGCCGAGTCCCGCTGGTCACCGGTCAATTCACGGACGTCCACGACCAGCCTCGCGCCGTAGACCGAGATCTCGACCTCGCCCTCGGCGGCGGCCCGGAGATTATGGACCCAGGCCGGGGTCTTCTGCCCACCCCAGTTCGACCCGACGACGACCAGCCCGTTCCCCCACGACGCGCACAACAGCGGCGTGCTGCGTGGTGCGCCGCTCTTGCGACCAGGGACGTGCAGGGTCAGAGTGGGCAGCCCCGCGACCCGGAGAAGCGGCACCCGCCCGCGGGTGACCCGGTCGAGCCACCGGTCCACCGTCACGACAAGGTGAGAGTTCTCCCGGGTGGCGTCCTGTCGGCCGAACCACACGGCGATCGGGGTGAGGATGTTGCCCATGGGGCAAACCCTATGTCGTGCGCCCGTCCGCGCGCCGCCGGACCGCCTCACCGGCCGTCGCGAGCAGCTGAACCGACTCGACCCATCCACTGCGGAGCCCGGTCTCCAAGGCCGCCAGGTGGAACGACCACATCCGTCGGTAGACGGCGTCGAACCCCAGCGCGGCGGCATCGCGTCCGCGCTGCGCGAACGTCTCCGACCACAGGCGCACGGTCTCCGCATGATGAGCGGTGATCTCCACCCGCCCCCGGAGCGTCAGACAGGGCGCCCGGTCGACCATCTCGACGAGTTCCGACCACCCCACCGGGGGCCCCGCCTCGGACACGTAACGGGACTCCCACGCGGCCAGCTCCACGACCGCCGGGGTGGGCCGACCCGGTGAGACCGTCGTCTGGAGGGCGAGACGGCCCCCCGGGCCGAGAAGCCGGGCGGCCACGGCGAGGACCTCGGCGTGCCCGGCGGATCCGGCGGTGATGCCGGGGTCCACCGCGACGACGGAGTCGACCGCGCCCGCGACTTCCGACGGCGCTCCGAGGAACAGCGAGATCTCCTCGTCGAGACCTGCCGCGGTGAACCTCGACCCGAGCGTCGCCAGTCTCTCCGTCGACGATGTCATGGTTCGGACGTGCGCCCCGCGCTCGGCAGCCCTCATGGGCAGTTCGCCCCACCCCGGTGTGGCGACCAGGGCACGGGTCCCCTCCCCGATCCCGGCCAGCGTCAACAGGGTGTCCGCGGCCCGGCGTTGGGCGTCGCCGAGGTCGGTGCGGTGCGGCGGAGCCGCCGGCGCTTCGAGGCGTACCACCCCGGTCCCGTCGTCCAACCGGGCACGGGTGCGCGCTCCGGAAGCGAACACTGCACCCGCGGTCGACATCGTCTCGTCCGTGTACAGCGAGGTCAGCGCGCCGGGGACCGAATCCTCCAGTTCCACGGCGACCGGCCCGCCACGCCGACGACCGCCACCGGCGGGGCCGCGACCCTCCCGGCCGTACGCGCGTTCACCAGGGTGCGCGCAGTCGGCGTTCGAGGCGATCCACGGGGCCAGCACCGCAATGGCGGCACACAGGTCCGGAGTGGCCCAGTCGCCCGCCATGAACGACTCGCCGAGCCCCACCACGCCAGCGTCCGCCAGCCGGGCCCAGAAGTGATCGGGTTCGCGCAGTACCACGCGCACCGGGGCGTCGTACTCTCCGGCCGCCGACGAATCGGGGTAGTCGATCCGCACCCCGAGCTCGCGCGCCGACCGCCGGAGCGCCTGGGCGACGAGCGCCGAGGGCTGTCCCCCCGGTCCGGACGGTGGCGCGAGCGCGGGCCAGCGTTCGAGGTCGACGGTCTGCGGTTCGACTCTGACCACCCTGTCCCTCCCTCCGGGGCTCTCGTCAAGTGGACGGTACCGTCGCCTGCGCGTCCGCCCGGTCAGGCGCGGCGGGGGGCCACCCACCCGCGTGCGGTGCGGCTACCTGTGCACGGGGTCAGGCGGAGCACTATCCTGGGGACCCGTGCCCGGCGTCATCCCGCGCGGGCCCCAGACCGACGAGGCCACCGAGCCCCTCAACCCACCAGCCTCATCAGGAGACGCCATGACCGAGCCCGCAACCGACCAGGTCACAGCCACCGCACCGGCCGGCCGCCGGCACCGCGTCGTCATCGTCGGCTCCGGCTTCGGCGGTCTGTTCGCCGCGCAGCAGCTCGCCAAAGCGGACGTCGACGTGACCCTGGTGGCCAGGACCGGCCACCACCTGTTCCAGCCCCTGCTGTACCAGGTGGCCACCGGCATCCTCTCCGTGGGCGAGATCGCCCCGCCGACGCGACTCATCCTGAGGGATCAGAAGAACGCCACCGTGGTCCTGGGTGATGTCGACACGATCGACGTGGCCGGGAAGAGGATCCACGCCTCGGCAGGACACATCGACTTCGATCTCGAGTACGACAGCCTGGTCGTCGCCGCGGGGGCCAACCAGTCCTACTTCGGGAACGACCACTTCGAGCGGTGGGCGCCGGGGATGAAGACCGTCGACGATGCGCTCGAGTTGCGCAGCCGCATCCTCGGCTGCTTCGAGCAGGCCGAGGTCATCGACGACGAGGAGGAGCGCCGCCGGCTGCTGACCTTCATCATCGTCGGGGCCGGCCCGACCGGGGTCGAGATGGCGGGTCAGGTCGCCGAGCTCGCCCAGCACACCCTGAAGGACAGCTTCCGCCGCATCGATCCGGCGTCCGCACGCGTGATCCTCCTCGACGCCGCCCCGGCCGTGTTGCCCCCGTTCGGCAACAACCTCGGCAACGCGGCCCGCGCTCGGCTGGAGAAGATGGGCGTCGAGATCCAGCTCAACGCCATGGTCACCAACGTCGACTACCAGGGCATCGAGGTCAAGGACCCGGACGATTCGGTCCGCCGGATCGACGCCTCGTGCAAGATCTGGTCCGCGGGCGTCAAGGCCAGCCCGCTCGGCAAGCAACTCGCCGACCAGACGGATGCGGAGATCGACCGTGCCGGGCGCGTGCTGGTCAACAAGGACCTCTCACTGCCCGGTCACCCGGAGATCTTCGTCGTGGGCGACATGATGAGCCTCGACGGATTGCCCGGTGTCGCGCAGGTCGCCATCCAGGGCGGCAAATATGCGGCCAAGCAGATCATGGCCGAGGTGGAGAAGGGCCGGACCCCAGCCGAGCGGAAGCCGTTCAAGTACTTCGACAAGGGGTCCATGGCCACGGTGTCGCGCTACAGCGCAGTCGTGAAGATGGGACCGATCGAGATCTCGGGCTTCATCGCCTGGGTCATGTGGCTGGTGGTCCACCTCGCCTACCTGATCGGCTTCAAGAACCGGATCACCACCATGTTCTCGTGGGGCATGCACATGGGCGGCGACCACCGGTCGCAGCTGACCTCCACCAAGCAGTGGGTCTACGCGCGCCAGGCCATCGAGCGGGTGGCTGCGGACGAGGCGGCCGCACTCCAGTCGGCCGAGCGGTCCCGCGTCGAGGCGCAGCAGTCGGCGTCCGCCTCGGCCACGACCGACTGACCGGGGCGAGACGGCGACGCGCCCGGCGGGATCCACCCGCCGGGCGCGTCTTTCTCTCTGCCAGGGAGTTCTCCCGGTCTCAGACGCTTCCCTGCCCGCTTACTGGAGATTCGCGAGCCGTACCTGCCCGACCGCTGCGGTGCGCCCCCGGTCGTCCTCGATCTCGACCCGCCAGAGTTGCTGTGAGCGGCCGCGGTGGACGGGCGTGCCCGTCGCCGTGAGGGTGCCCTCCGTGACGGCGCGCAGGAAGTCGGTGGAGTTGTTGACACCGACCACCTTGCCCTCGCCACCGAGCCACACCGCGCCGGCGATACTCGCGACCTCCTCCGCGATCGCGCAGTACACACCGCCATGGACGATCCCGTAGGGCTGGTGGAGATGCGGCCCCACCGTCACCGTGACGACCACCTTGTCGGGCGTCACCTCGGTGTATTCCATCCCGATCCCGCCGCCGAACCCGGTCCCGGAATGGGAACGGATCATGTCGATGAATTCGCTACGAGCCGCCTCGGACATCCGACCTCTTTCCCCGGCCCGGCGTGCCCGGGCGTCCGGGACGGAACGTTACCCGCGGGGACGGGCGCCCGTCGCGACTCCCTCGACGCGCAGCGCGCCTACGACGCTCAGCGGACCGATCGCCAACCGCGGTCCCGCACGGGGATCGGCCCGGCACCGGGGGTGCGTGGGAGCCGGCTCCGTCGCCGGACCGCCAGGCCCGAGTCGTGGAGAGCCTGCAGGACCATCTGCCCGCGACGGTAGCCGGTCTCCTGACTGGTCTCCGCGAACGTGGGGACGATCGTCGCGGCGCCGAGGACGCACTCGCCCGCCATCGACCACAGCGTCTCCACACTGCAGTTGCTCACCGCCGACAGCCCCTCGAACACCGTCGTCAGTGTCGCGCGCGACCGGCAGGCGAGCCACTGCGCCAATGCCTGCTCGCAGGGCAGGATCACGGTGCCGGGCGAACCCGCGACGGGGTCGTCGGGCAGCACCCTCAGGGTGGTGTCGCGGACGCCCGCCCAGTCCAGGCCGCCCTCGATGTCGGTTCGCACGGCCATGTTCTCGGCGCCGGTGTCCCACACCCTGCCGATGGTGACGAAACTGGCCACGGCCCTGCCGAGGACACCGTGGGTGAATGCCTCCGCCACGAGGTAGGTCGAGAAACGGATATCGCCGGACTCCGCGAAGTGGTTACGGAACATGAGTTCCACCCGCCCACTGTCGACCGCCTGCTCGAGCGGCACCCACCGACGTCGCGACTGCGTGCCCAGATCAGCGATCGAGTAGAACTTGGGATAGCCCGCGCGAAAGCCGCCGAGCGCCTCCACCGTGTCGTCGAACACGGTGCGTGTCCCCATCAACTGCGTGGGCAGCGTTGAGCCGGTCATGTCTGGTCTTCCCCCTAGTCGGTTCCCTTGCACGGCCGTTCCGTCCCTACGAAGTACGTCCCGGCACCGCGATCCGACCCCCCGATCCGCAGTGGCCCAGGTCATCCGGCCGGTATTAAGTGTTACAACAGACACCTGTCCGTAACCAAGGGATTTCGCCCGGTTCGGCCAAACGGTGCACTCAGTGCACGTCTGATCTGTCAGCAAAAGCACAGGTGGTGTTCAGCCGCGCGGTGAGTGTCCGCACCCATCACCGCAGGTCCGACCAGCCCGGGGGCGTCGACTACTCTGAACCCCATGAGTACTGAACGCGAAGGCGCGACGCCCACCTCCGACACTGCCGGAACCGCCGATATCGGTGTGACCGGTCTCGCCGTCATGGGCTCGAACATCGCCCGCAACTTCGCCCGGCACGGGTACACGGTCGCCGTCCACAACCGCTCCGCGGGGAAGACCGACGCACTGCTCGGCGCGCACGGCGATGACGGGGACTTCGTCCGCACCGAGACGATCGAGGAGTTCGCGGCAGCGCTGCGTTCCCCCCGTCGGGCACTGGTCATGGTCCAGGCCGGCGCACCCACCGATGCAGTGATCGACGCGCTCGCCGATGCCTTCGACGAGGGCGACATCATCATCGATGGTGGCAACTCCCTGTACACGGACACCATCCGGCGCGAGAAGGCCATGGCCGCGCGCGGAATCCGGTTCATCGGTGCCGGGATCTCCGGCGGCGAGGAAGGGGCCCTGGAGGGACCGTCCATCATGCCGGGCGGCCCCGCCTCCAGCTATGAGGTCGTCGGGCCGATGCTCGAGGACATCTCGGCGAAGGTCGACGGCATCCCCTGCTGTACCCATGTCGGCGAGGACGGCTCGGGGCACTTCGTCAAGATGGTCCACAACGGCATCGAATACTCGGACATGCAGCTCATCGGCGAGGCCTACCATCTCCTCCGGGGCGTGGCCGGGATCGAGCCGGCCGCCATGGCCGATACATTCCGCGACTGGAACACAGGCGAACTCGACTCCTACCTCATCGAGATCACCGCCGAGGTCCTCGCCCAGGCGGACGCCGAGACCGGCGCCCCCCTGGTGGACGTGATCGTGGATCGGGCCGGACAGAAGGGCACCGGTCGCTGGACCGTCAAGTCCGCTCTCGACCTGGGCGTCCCCGTCACCGGTATCGCCGAGGCGGTGTTCGCGCGAGCCCTCTCGAGCTCGGTTCCGCAGCGCGAAGCCGGTCGGGCCCTGCCCGCGGGCTCCGTATCCACTCCCGCCGGGATCGGCCCCGATTTCGTGGAGGACGTGCGCAAGGCGCTCTACGCGTCCAAGGTCATCGCCTACGCCCAGGGGTTCGATCAGATCACCGCTGCCAACGCCGAGCACGGCTGGGACGTGGCGCGCGGTGACCTCGCCACCATCTGGCGCGGGGGTTGCATCATCCGCGCCACGTTCCTCGACCGCATCCGCGAGGCGTACGCCGAGAACGGCGATCTCCCCTCACTCCTCGCCGCGCCGTACTTCGCCGAGGCCCTGTCCGACTGCGTGGACAGTTGGCGCCGGGTCGTGACGACCGCGGTGACCGCAGGGATCCCCGCACCCGGGTTCTCCGCCGCCCTGGCCTACTACGACGGCCTCCGGACCGAACGCCTGCCGGCCGCGCTCATCCAGGGCCAGCGTGACTTCTTCGGCGCGCACACCTACCAGCGCACCGATCGAGAGGGGAGCTACCACACCCTCTGGAGCGGCGACCGTTCAGAGGTGCGGGCCTGACCGGCCCGCGGCCCGGGGAACTGGGCCGCCTGCTCGAGGAGTTGGGAGTCGCGGTCCCGATCCGGCACGCCGTGTCGGGTCTGGTTCCGGGGACGCCCACCCCGATCCAGGCCGCCGCCCTCGCGGATGCCGTCGGGGGCGCGAACCTCCTGGCCGTCGCCCCCACCGGATCGGGCAAGACGTTGGTGTTCGCCATCGCGGTGGCCCACCGCCTCGCCGGGTCACCGAGCCTGACCGGCCGGCCCCGCGCCCTGGTCGTCGCCCCCACTCGCGAACTGGCCGAGCAGAACGCCGAGGTCCTCGCCGCGGTGGGCGCGGGCGCCGGGCTGAAGATCGCCTCGTTCGTCGGGGGACAACCCCTCAAACGGGACCGGCGCGCGCTCATAGCTCCGGTCGACGTGGCCGTCGGGACCCCCGGGCGTCTCGCCGACCTGGTCCGCGCCTCGGCCCTGTCCCTGGACGGTGTGGACCTGGTGGTGCTCGACGAAGCCGATCAACTGCTGGGTCCGTCCTTCGCCGAGCAGACAGAGGCCCTTCTCGCCGACTGCGTCGGCGCGGGCCTCGTGGCGACCACCGCCACGGCCGACGACGACATCGAGTCGATTCTGGAACGCACACGCCCGGGACTCCGGGTGCACCGCGTGGAGCACTCACCGCTCCCGTCGTCGGCCCCCACCCGCGGCGACTCCGAGGCGGCCGGGGCACCTCGTCGACTGGTGGTGCTCTCGACCCCGGACCCGGACCGTCTGGTGGTCCGCCTGGCGGCACGGTGCACCCGTGGCCTGTTCTTCGTCCCCAGACGGGACGCCGTGGAGCCCCTGCGTTCGGCAATCGCCGACACCGGCGTCACCGCTGCCGGGGTCGCGGGGTCCGCCTCCCCCACCCGCCGGGCGGCCGCGTTCGCCGATCTGGCATCGGGCGCGGTGAGGGTCCTGGTGAGCACCGACCTGGCGGGGCGGGGCCTCGACATCGACAGCATCGGACACGTGGTGCACGTGGGCCCACCGCACTCGATGGACGACCTCGTCCACCGCTCCGGGAGAACCGGTCGAGGCGACGCCCGGGCCGGCGTCGTCGCCGCGGTTCTCCGTCCCTTCGAGGTCGCCAAGGTCGCCGACCAGGCACGTTCGGCCGGCATGACGGTCGAGATCGTCGACACCTCCCGGTCCGACGCGGAGCGGGTCATCGACGCGCTGTTCGGCCCGGAGATCGTCCTGCCACGTACCCGCAGGGCACCCGCACCGTCGGAGCGGTCCCGCCGCCCCTCGCAACCCCGACGTCCGACGCAGTCCCGGGTTCACCGCCCCAAACGGAAGAAACGCTCGTGACCTCGGCGCGGCGACGGAACCGTCATCGAGTCGGTGCCCCGGTCGTCGTTCCCGAAGAGCTGTGGCGCGTTCGCGAACAGCGACACCACGACAGGGTCGACCGTCTCACCACCGACCACCTGGAGCGACGTCGCAGGGGCGAGCAACACCCGGTCGTCGACTTCCTCTTCACGTACTACCGGACCAGCGTCGCCACCGTCCGACGGTGGCACCCGGGCCCGGGTGTCCTACTGGAGAACGCCCACCTGACCGAACGTCAGGACTGGCGCCACTACCGCCGGGAGAGTGTGGCCGGCCGAGAGGGGCTCGTGGTCGACGCACCCTCGGTGTGGCGACGCGCCGGCGGCAGGATCACACGGGCACGTGACGTGATCGCGTCCACCGCGTCCCGCCGGGGCGCCACCGGATGCTTCGGTCTGCACGAATGGGCGATGCTGTACGAGACCGGACAGGGGGACGTCCGGCACGGCCGGGTACCCCTGCGGCTCCCACACGAGCGGATCGACGAGGTCGTCCGAGGTTCCCGCCTGCGGTGCACGCACTTCGACGCTTTCCGCTTCTTCACCGATGCCGCCGTCCCCCGCAACCAGGATCCGCTGACCCGGGACGACCAACTCCGACTGGAGCAGCCTGCCTGTCTCCACGCCGGAATGGACATCTACGCCCACACCGCGACGGTGGAGGCGGGAGCACCGGGGGAACTCCTCCTGGACTCCCTCGCGGCGGCATTCGACGCGCGGGAGGTGGACATGCGGTCCTCCCCCTACGATCTCTCCTCCTGGGGGCTCCGACCGATCCGGGTGGAGACCAGCGAGGGTCGGGCCGAGTTCGTCGCGTTCCAGAAGAAGTGGACGGAGCGCACACAGGGCCTCAGGTCGAGATTCCTCGCCGCCGTCGACACACTGGAGGACCTGGCGTCCCCCGTGGGCGATCTAGTGACCTGAGGACGTGAGCTGAGGACTCGTCACACCGGGGCCGCGTCGAACTGGTCTACGGCCACCTCGGCGACGACTCTGCCGAACTCGCCGTAGGCTTCCGCTCCCGCGGTGGCGCTGCGCAGTACCAATCCGATCGTGCGGCCCGGGACGGGATCAGCGAACCTCGCGACCGCGATCCCCGGATCCCGGGTCTCGGGACCGACCGCGGACTCGGGGACGAGCGTCACGCCCAGACCACCCGCCACACACCGAACCGCGGTGGTCAGCGATGCGGCTCGGGACTCCCCTCTGCCCAACACGGGGGCGGACACCCGGCGGCACAGTTCCACCGTCTGTTCGCGCAGACAGTGCCCCTCGTCGAGCATCAGCAGCGGTTGGTCGACGAGGATCTCCAAGGGCAACCCCTCTCTGCCCGCGAGTTCGTGATCCGCGGGCACGAGGAGCGCGAAGGGCTCGCTGTACAGCGGCGTGGCGGCCACCCCCACAGCGTCCGTGGGGACGGCCATGATCGCCAGGTCGATCACGCCGCTCCGGAGTCCGTCCAGGAGCCTGGCCGTCTGATCCTCGACGACCCTCGGTCGCAGGTCCGGGAACCGCTCCCCCAGTGCGGGCAGCAGCCCGGGCAAGAGATAGGGAGCCACCGTCGGGATGACCCCGATGCGCAGCGAGCCGAACAACGGCCCGTCGCTTCCCGCCGCCGCGTCCGCCACCGCGTCCATCGCGGTCACCGCGGCCCGGGCGTACGGCAGGAGCCGGTGACCCGCGGGGGTGACGAGGACGGAGCGGGTGCTGCGCTCGACCAGGTGGAGACCGAGCCCGTCCTCCAGCGTCGCCAGGGCCTGGGACAGCGAGGGCTGGCTCATGCCGAGGTCCTCCGCGGCGCTACGAAAGTGCAGCCGCTCCGCCACCGCGAGGAACACCCGGAGCTGCATGAGACTCGGAACGAACCGATGATCGGCCATGTCGATGAGTCTATGCCCGGCGATAACCAGAAGTCGATGATTATTTGCACAATCCTATGAGTGATCTACCTCTCATCGGCTTTACCTCTCATAGGAAGTGGGGCATAGTCGGGTTCGTCCGTCCGACACAGGCACATCCTCAGGAGGATCACATGGCTATTCTCACCATCGGCGACCAGTTCCCCGATTTCGAACTCACCGCACTCAAGGGCGGTGACCTGCAGGCGGTCAACGCCCAGCAGCCGGAGGACTACTTCGAGACCGTCACCAACCAGTCCTACGAGGGCAAGTGGCGCGTGATCTTCTTCTACCCGAAGGACTTCACCTTCGTCTGCCCCACGGAGATCGCCGCGTTCGGCAAGCTCGACGAGGACTTCCAGGACCGCGACACGCAGATCCTCGGCGGCTCCATCGACAACGAGTTCGCGCACTTCAACTGGCGTGCGACCAACGACGAGCTCAAGACCGTGCCGTTCCCGCTGCTGTCGGACATCAAGCACGAGCTCATCCGCGCTCTCGGCGTGGAGAACGCCGACGGCGTCGCAGATCGTGCCACCTTCATCGTCGACCCGGACAACGTCATCCAGTTCGTCTCGGTCACCCCGGACGCTGTCGGCCGCAACGTGGACGAGGTTCTCCGCGTCCTCGACGCCCTCCAGTCGTCCGAGGTCTGCGCCTGCAACTGGCAGAAGAACGACCCGACGAAGAACATCAACAAGATGGACATGCTGCAGGAGGGCATAAAGTGAGCATTGAGAACCTGAAGTCCGGACTCCCCGAGTTCGCCAAGGATCTCAAGCTGAACCTGGGTTCGCTCGCGCGATCCACCGAGCTGAACCAGCAGCAGCTCTGGGGGACGTTCCTCGCCACCGCCGCTGCGACCAAGTCGGCGACCGTCCTGTCAGAGATCGCGGACGAGGCCCGCCAGCACCTGTCGGACGAGGCGTTCAACGCCGCCCTCGGCGCCGCCTCGATCATGGGGATGAACAACGTGGCCTACCGCGCCAAGGAGTTCCTGGGCGATGACTACACCCAGGTCCGCATGGGCCTGCGGATGAACATCATCGCCAACCCGGGCGTGGAGAAGGCCGACTTCGAGCTGTGGTCGATGGCCGTCTCCACGATCAACGGCTGCGAGAACTGTACTGCCGCTCACGATGCCGTCATCCGCAAGGAGGGCATCACCAAGGAGCAGGCCTGGGAGGCGGTGAAGATCGCCGGCACCGTCGCCGGCGTCGCACAGGCCGTCGAGATCGACGCAAACATCTGATCCTCACCCTCCCCCGGTGAACACGGGCCCCGCTGACCGCGCGTCAGCGGGGCCCTGTCGTCTCTTCCGGTTGCGGGCGCGCGGCGAGTTGCCCCTCCCGCAAAGCACTCCCCGGCACTAGGTTCGTATGTAGAGCCGGGGAAATCCTTCGCGGCGCACCTAGCGATCTGGAGACGTCATGACTACCGGAGGTACCCCGTCAGGGGACGGCTTTCCGAACGATCCGTCCAACTCCGGCCCGGGCGAGCCGAACTGGGGCCGGGGTTACGGGGAACAGGGCCACGGGAACCAGAATTACGGCCCGACGCAGGGTCAGGAGCCCTACCCGGGGCAGGGTTACGGCCAGGAGCCCTACCCGGGGCAGGGTCAAGGTCACGAGCCCTACCCCGGCCAGGCATACGGGCAACAGGGCTACGGCCAGCAGAATTATGGCCACCAGTCCTTCGGCGATCCCGCCTACGGCGGTGCGTACGGGCAGAGCGGTCCGGGCGGCGGCCCGGTCATGACGGGCAAGGTGTCCGCGACCGACGCGGTCAGTGCCGGCTGGCAGCTGTTCAAGAACAACCCGCTGCCCTGGGTTCTCATCACCCTGGCGAGCGTGGTGGTCGGCAGTATCGCGGGGCAGCTCGCGAACTCCGAGTCTCTCGCGGTGGTGTTCCTGGCCCAGATCATCTCCTTCGTCGTCGGACTGCTGTTCCAGGCGTTCATCCTGCGCGGCGCCCTGCTCGAGGTGGACGGACACAGGCCCGCTATCGGCGACTTCTTCAAACTGCACAACTTCGGCTGGTTCGTCGTCGCGGCGATCCTCGTCGGGATCGCGACGTTCGTCGGGCTCATCGGCTTCATCATCGGCGCGTTCGTCGTGGCGTTCTTCCTGTACTGGACGCAGTACTTCGTCGTCGACCGCAACATGACCGCCACAGACGCGATCGTCTCGAGCTTCAACGCGATCAAGTCGGACGCCGGCAACCTCTTCGCACTCGCCCTCCTCAACGTCCTCATCCTCGTGGTGGGCGCGCTGGCACTGCTCGTCGGCCTGTTCGTGGCGATTCCGGTCACCACACTCGCCTCGGTCTACGCCTACCGGGCGATCACCGGGCCGAGCGACTTCTCCCGCGCCGCGACCGCGGCGGTCTGACCCCCCGCCGACGTCGTCCATCGCTCGCGAAGCAACCGGACAGCCCCGACGACCATCCGGTCGCCGGGGCTGTCCCGTCCCGCGTAGCGGAGCGTCAGGCGCCGCCGGTCTCGTCCTCGGGTGACGCCGGGGCCCCGGCGTCAGCGTCAGCCTCGTGCAGCATCTCCTTCTCGTGCGTCGAGGCCCGTCGGACCGCCCAGACGGTTCCCAGGAAGGCCACGAGTGCCAACGGCCATCCCATGCCGATGCGCGCGGCACCGAGCCAGGTGACCTCGTCATTGAGGTACAGCGCGTATTGCAGGACGGCTCGGATGGCGAACAGTCCGGCCCAGAACGACGTCGCGACCGTATACCACCGCCGGGCCGCCGGAATCCGGCGCCAGGCCATCCCCCTGCCGTCGAGGAATCCCCAGATCACTCCGACCAGAGGCCAGCGGACGAGCGCGGAGATCGCGAACGCCGCGCCGTACACGGCCTGGGTGATGATCCCGTAGAGGAAATAACCCTTGGCGTCGCCGGTCCGCCAGGCGATGAAGACGCAGATGGCGACACCGATGAAACCCGAGATCGCGGGCTGCGGGTTCTCGTGACGCCCCAGCGACCACGCCAACATCGCCACGGCGACGCCCAGCGCACCCCAGATCGCGGCGGTCAGCCCCCAGATCCCGTTGAGGGGGACGAACGTGAGAATCGGGATCGACGAGTACACCAGCCCCCGGATCCCGCCCATCTGATCGATCAGGGACGCGTCGGGGTCCCCGAAGGACGATTTCCGGCGCGTCGCACCGGTCTTCTGCAGGGTCGCCCGTTCAGACTCGGTCACGCGACTCCTCCACGGCGGTGCGGGGCTGCTCGTCCAGTAGCTCATAACGCGGGTTGAACATGATCTTGTGTCCGTGCCGGACGCCGACCCGTCCGGTGACACGGAGGCACCGGCCGGTGTCGATGCCCGGAACGGTGCGTCGCCCGAGCCAACACACCTCGACCGCGCCCGTGCCGTCGAAGACCTCGGCGGTGAGACCGAGGAAGTCCTCTCCCCCACATGTCAGGACGGTGCGGACACGCCCCGTCAGGGTCACGTGATCCCCACGCGACACAGTCGCGACATGCGAGCATCCGGTACGGTGCACCCGGCCGGCGAGGTCAGCCGCGTCGAGCATTTCCACCGGATCGGTGAGCCGGGCGGTCAATGCCCGGAGCGTTCGGGGGAACGGCACGGTCACCCCCCCGCTCGCTGGTCGGGAAACCTCACAGGTCGTCGTCCCCGTCACGGAGCCTGTCCATCGCGCTACCGTCTCTCCGCGGCGCCCTGGGGGCACTGTCCGGCGCGGGCGACGCCGCGGGAGCGGCAGGCTGCGCCTGGGGGTTCCGGGATGCCCGAGCCTCCTGCGATGCCGGCGACTGGGCCTGAGTCTGGCCGGCAGGGCCTGGCTGGCGCGTCTGGCCGGCACTGCCGGGCTGGCCGGTCTGGCCTGCCGCCATCTGCTGCTGGTACGCCTGTGCCTGCTGCTGCGCGGCCAGCTGGGACTGCGCCTGCGTCAGTGCTTGTTGGATCTCGTCCGGAATGGTGAGCGGTAGCTGCTCACGAACCGGCATGGGGCCGTCCCCGCGATGGATGAGCAGGTGCTGGAAGACCTCGCGGCCCTCCTCCGCAGCCTGGTCCGCCAGCTCGGGGGTGGCCATGATCCGCACCTCGGCGGTCCAACGGTGGCCGTCGACCCCGATCGCGCGGAAAACGGCTCCCGGCATCACCGCCACCAGTTCACGCCCCCACGGCCCGTCCTCGACGGAGACGTCCGCGCCCTGTTGCTCGAGCTGCTCGCGCATTCCCGTCACCATCGTCCGCCACTGACCCGCGGACTTGGGCGCGGCGAACGCGCGTGGGATGACCCGCGAGACCTGGGTGACCACATGGAACTCGGGCTGACCGTTGGGGTCCAGTGCGACGTTCAGGTCACGTCCCTTGGGAACTCCGATGACCAGCGAACCGAGATCGATGTGGCCGTAGCCGAGCGAGGTGTAGTACCCGGGCACGTCACCGACGGACGAGCGGTCATGAGGCCCCGTCGTGGAAGGGGTCTGCGACTCCTGCTCGGTGGCCGTGGTGGCGTCGCGGGCCCCGGTCACCGGCTTCTTTCGTCCGAACATGGTGGAAATCCTCTCCCCGTGCGACCCGGCCCCGAACGGGACCGTCTCGGGTCGACGCTACCCAACGAGGTGGACGCCGGTCAGGTCAGGCGGTGGTGCCCGCCCGTCGACCCGTGGCCGCCCTCACCCCGGTCGGTCTCGCCGAGCTCGTCGACCTCCACCACATCCCACAGTTCGACGCGCTGGACCAGGAACTGGGCGATGCGGTCACCACGTCCGATACGGACCGGCTCCGTGGGGTCCAGGTTGACGAGGTTGACCTTGATCTCCCCCCGGTAGCCGGCGTCGACCGTCCCCGGGGCGTTGACGATCGACAGACCCGCCCGTGCCGCGAGGCCGGACCGCGGATGGACCAGGCCCACGTAGCCCGCGGGGACCGCCACCGCCACCCCCGTGCCCACCAGGGCCCGGTGCCCCGGCGCCAGCTCACAGTCGTGCGCGGCGTGCAGATCGATTCCCGCATCCGTGGCGTGTGCCCGGACCGGAAGGGGAAGCCCACGGTCCAGACGGCGTACCCGTAGCACCCCGCCGGTGCCGTTCTCGTCGTCCGGATCGCTCATGGCCTCTCGCCCTCCTGCCGGGCCCGGCCCGGTTGCTCGATAGTCTTGATGTCGTGACCGAAGAAGATCTCCGCCCGCCCCCCGATCGCACTCCGCGTCCGGTCCACTCCGAAACCCTCCGGGTCCCGGCATGGTGGTGGGCCGTACTCGCCGTGGTCACCTTCGTGGTGGTCGCCCAGGCGATCGTGCTCGACGCCAGGTGGTGGCTGTGGCTACTGGCGGTCGTCGTCCCCGCGCTGCTCGCCTGGCTGTTCATCTCGGTCGGACGCGTGAAGATCGAGGTCGAGTCCGATGGACAGGGAGGGGGCACCCTCTACGCGGGGCAGGCCCGCCTGCCGTTCGACGCCATCGCCCGCAGCGCCGTGGTGCCTGCCACCGCCAAGCAGGCCGCGATGGGGCGCCAACTCGACCCCGAGGCGTTCGTCGTCCACCGGGGGTACATTCCCACGATGGTCATCGTGGTCCTCGACGACCCGATGGATCCCACACCGTACTGGCTCATCAGCACGCGTGACCCCGAAGGGCTCGCGGCGGCGTTACCGGACAACCACTACAGCTGATCGGTCCCGCCCGCCGCGCGGTGACGGTTCAGCCTGCGCAGTCCACACAGATCGGCATGCCGTCCCGCTCCTCCGCGAATCGGCTGCGGTGATGGACCAGGAAGCACTCGCCACAGGTGAACTCGTTGTCCTGCTCCGGCACGACCCGCACCGTGAGCTCTTCACCGGACAGGTCGGCGCCGGGCAGTTCGTAGGACTCGGCGGTGTCCGTCTCGTCCACGTCGACCTCGCCGGTCGCTCCCTCTGCACGCCGGGCCTTCAGCTCCTCCAGCGAATCACCGGTGAGCTCGTCTGCCTCGGTCCGGCGGGGGGCGTCGTAGTCGGTTGCCATGAGTCTCATTTCTGCGGGTCTGAGTGGGGGGCGCGCGGGCCGGTCACGGACTGACCAGCGCACGCATAGTAACGGAATTACCCGCCATTTTCATCCGCGGCATCCGCCAGTGCGGCGACCGGGCCGACAGGCGCCGGGCGTTTACAGTGATGGGTCAGGGCCCAGAGGGGCTCTCACTCCGTCCACCTGCAGGAAAGGCCCTCATGGTCGTCCACCTCAGCACCCAGGCGACACCGAGTCCGACCCCCACCCGGGGGATACACCGTCTGCGTTCCGCCTACGTCCTGTTCGTAGTGGTGGCGCTGGTGCTGGGAGCACTCGTCTGGGCCACCGCACTGCGGGGAAATGACGCCGCCACACAGGCCGCGGCGTGTCCGGTACCCCCCGCGGCCGAGGACGCGGGCCTCCGTGACCAGCCCGCGGACGCCCTCGACGGGGTCGAGCCGGCACTACTGGACGAGACCCGCGTCCGCGTGCTGAACGCGAACGGGCAGAGCGGCCAGGCCGGAGCCGTGGCCGCTCAACTCGCCGAACGCGGATTCCAGCCCGCCGGCTCGAACGCCATCGGCAACGACCCGATCTACGGGCCGGCCCTCGAGTGCCACGGACAGATCCGCTACGGCGACGCGGGGCAGGCGGCCGCGCGGTCACTCTCGCTCGCGGCGCCGTGCATGCAACTGGTGAGGGACGGCCGTGAGGACAACACGGTCGACCTCGCACTGGGCACGATCTTCTCGCGGTTGTCCGACTCGACGGAGGCGGTGGGGGCACTCGACGAACTCGAGGTCGGGCGTCAGCCCATCTCCGCCGAACTCGACGCGGCCCGCATGGTCAGCTGTTGACCCCGGCCGACAGGTGGTCGAGCGCACCGAGGAAGTCCTCCGCCACGCCGGGCGATGCAGCGGTCGTCGGCACCGCGGGGTCGTCCGACACGGTTACCATCGCACCGGCTTCGCCCGCGACGAGGGCCCCGGCAGCGTAGTCCCACGGCTTCAACCCGCGCTCGTAGTAGGCATCCAGCCGGCCACCGGCGACCATGCACAGATCCAGTGCCGCCGACCCACACCTCCGGATGTCCCGTACGCGCGGCAGCAGGCCCGCGACCACCCGACCCTGCTCGGCCCGGATCCCGGCGTCGTAGGAGAAGCCGGTACCGACCAGTGACAGGGACAGGTCCACGCACGCCGAGGTCCGCAGCGCCCTCGACGTGCCGTCGGCCTCCCGCAGGGTCGCCCCGCGGCCGAGGCCTGCCGACCACGTCTCACGGGTGACGATGTTGTGCACCGCCCCCGCCACCACGACGCCGTCCACCTCCGCGGCCACCGACACCGCCGTGAACGGGATGCCATAGAGCAGGTTGACGGTCCCGTCGACCGGGTCGACGATCCAGCGCACGCCTCCCCGGCCACCCGGGGCGTCGGCCGAACCGGACTCCTCGCCGCCCTCCTCGCCCAGCACCCGGTCACCCGGACGGCTGGACTCGATCTCCCCGCGCAGATGCTGCTCCACCGAGGTGTCGATGACGGTCACCGGATCCGTGGCCGAGGTCTTGGAGCGCGAGTCCAGACCAGACGTGTCGAACTCGGCCAGCATTCGCCGCGCCACGTCACCGCCGGAAGAGGCGAACCGCAGCGCGAGGGCCAGCAAGTCGTCGATGAACTCCGGGCCCGGTCGGCCGACCGCCGCGTTTGTCCCCCGCCCCGTCATGTGCGTCTCCTCGTCGTCGTATCCCACATGGTCGTATCCCACATGGTCGTATCCCACATCGTCCTCACCCACTGTCGTCACCCGGTGCCCCTCCGGCGATGATCCCGCCCGGCGGCGCGACCGACGGATACCCTGGCGGGCGCCCCACGCCCATCGTGCCCCGACGACGCGGGCGCCCGACGACCCACGCCGCGCCCGTGTACGTCCCGCCACCCAGGAGCCCGACATGTCCGTCCCCACCCCCGCAGCGACCGACCTCCCACCGGGCACTCCCACAGGCCTCGGCGTCGATGTGGGCGGCACCGGGATCAAAGTGGGGCTCGTCGACCTCGCACGCGGCGAACTCATCGGGGACAGAGTCGTGCGGGGCACCCCCCAGCCCGCCACGCCCGACGCGATCGCGCAGACCATCCGCGAGATGACCGAGGAGTTCGACTGGACGGGCCCGGTCGGGGTCGCCCTGCCCAGCGTCATCCACGAGGGGGTGGCGCGGGTCGCCCACAACATCGACAAATCGTGGATCGGGTGCGACGTGGCGGAGCTGTTCGACCGGCATCTCCCCGGCCGCACCGTGCTCATGCTCAACGATGCCGACGCCGCCGGCCTCACCGAGGTGCACTACGGCGCCGGCGAGGGAATCGACGGGCTGGTGATCCTCCTGACCTTCGGTACGGGCATCGGCTCCGCCCTTCTGCTCGACGGGAGACTGCTGCCGAACTCCGAGTTCGGTCACGTGATCGTCGAGGACATCGCCGGACGCGGATTCGACGAGGCCGAGCACCTGGCCTCCGCCGCGGTCCGGTCCCGCGACGGCCTGAGCTTCGCCGAATGGGCCCCCCACGTGTCCAACGTGCTGCGCTCGATCGAGGACCTCCTGTGGCCCCGCGCCTTCGTCCTGGGCGGCGGGGTCAGCGAGGTCGCCGACGAGTGGTTCCCTCTCCTCGAGAACCGGACCCCGGTGCGGGCCGCGGTCCGGCGCGGCGACGCCGGGATCATCGGCGCAGCGGTGTACGCGGCCGGCCATTCGGGCGTTCTCGACCTCGGCGGGGCACTACCAGACGACGAGGACTGACGCGGACCAACCCCGCCGGATGCGACCCCCCGACCAGAATCTCGTTACAATGGCCCACGCCGGGAACACGTACCGGCCGGGGACGGGCCCGGTACCGCAAGGCGGACGGCTCGAGTGTCTGCAGAAGGCGGCATCGATCCCCGATTCCCATCAAGTAACCGGTTGTGAAGGGGCGTTTGTGGCAGCCACGAAGACCACCAGTTCGGATTCCGCGGCGAGCGGCGATCCGTTGGACAGCGAGGTCGCTGGCGAGGCCCCCGCCAAGAAGACCGCCGCGCGCAAGGCGCCCGCGAAGAAGACGGCGGCCAAGAAGACCGCCGCCAAGAAGGCCCCGGCGAAGAAGGCGGCCGCCAAGAAGACCGCAGCCAAGAAAACGGCGGCCAAGAAGACCGCCGCCCCGACGAAGCCCGAGGGCGTCGACGGCGACCAGGTCGACGAAGAGCCGACCGATGCTCCCGAGGCCGAGCCGGACACCTCCGAGCTGGAGGACGTCGAGGTCGACGTCGAGGACGTCGAAGCGGACGAGGAGACCAAGGAAGAGCCCACCGCCAAGGACAAGGCGTCGGGCGATTTCGTCTGGGACGAGGACGAGTCGGAGGCCCTGCGCCAGGCGCGCAAGGACGCCGAGCTGACCGCCTCCGCCGACTCCGTACGCGCGTACCTCAAGCAGATCGGCAAGGTCGCCCTCCTCAACGCCGAGGAGGAGGTCGAGCTGGCCAAGCGCATCGAGGCCGGCCTGTACGCCACCTGGTTCCAGGCGCAGGTCGCCGAGCGCGGGGAGAAGCTCACCACCGCGCAGAAGCGTGATTACCGATGGATCGAGCGCGACGGCGTCCGCGCCAAGAACCACCTGCTCGAGGCCAACCTGCGACTCGTCGTCTCGCTGGCCAAGCGCTACACCGGCCGCGGCATGGCGTTCCTGGACCTCATCCAGGAGGGCAACCTCGGTCTGATCCGCGCGGTCGAGAAGTTCGACTACACCAAGGGCTACAAGTTCTCGACCTACGCCACCTGGTGGATCCGGCAGGCCATCACCCGCGCGATGGCCGACCAGGCCCGCACCATCCGTATCCCGGTGCACATGGTCGAGGTCATCAACAAGCTCGGGCGTATCCAGCGTGAGCTGCTCCAGGACCTGGGCCGCGAGCCCACCCCCGAGGAGCTCGCCAAGGAGATGGACATCACGCCGGAGAAGGTGCTGGAGATCCAGCAGTACGCCCGGGAGCCGATCTCGCTCGACCAGACCATCGGCGACGAGGGCGACTCGCAGCTCGGTGACTTCATCGAGGACTCCGAGGCCGTGGTGGCCGTGGACGCCGTGAGCTTCACACTCCTGCAGGACCAGCTCCGTTCCGTCCTCGACACGCTGTCCGAGCGTGAGGCGGGCGTGGTGCGGCTGCGCTTCGGCCTCACCGACGGGCTGCCGCGCACCCTCGACGAGATCGGGCAGGTCTACGGGGTCACGCGCGAGCGGATCCGGCAGATCGAGTCCAAGACGATGTCGAAGCTGCGCCACCCGTCGCGGTCCCAGGTGCTGCGCGACTACCTGGACTGAGCCCTTTTACGCATTCTCCGGCCCCGTTGTGCTCGCCCGACGGGGCCGCGACGTGTCCGGGACACCCGGGAGGGACGGGGGCATACGATCTCCGGCATTAGCCTGGGAGAGACGACGAACGGCACCTGAGCTCCCGTCCGACAAGAACGCCCCGGCCAGTGCGGCCGGGGCGTTCTCTTGCGTATCCTGCGCTCGGGGCCTACCCCACGCCGCCGGTCACCAGCTCCGCAGGAGGGTGATCCTCTCGCGGATCTGCTCGGCGGAGGCCATCGGCACGGGCGGGCCGCCGCACGCATTGCGGAGCTGCGTGTGGATCGCCCCGTGCGACTTGCCCAGGCGACCCGAGTACACCGACACGAGGGTGTTGAGCTGACGCCGCAGGTCCTTGAGCTCGGCGGCGGAGGCGACCCGCTCCGCGGCCGCGCCGGCGTGCGCGCCGGGTCCGGCGGCGTTGCCGGGGATGGTCGCCCCGGACACCGCCGGGTCGGCGCCCACGACCGCGACCGACCCCGCCCCGGAGGCGGACTGGGCGGACGTGCGCTTGATCTGTTCCTTCTCGCGCCGCCGCAGCAGGGCTTTGACATCGTCGGCGCCCAACAGCCCGGGGAGCCCGATGTAGTCGGCCTCCTCCTCGCTGCCGGCGAATGTGGCCGTGCCGTAGGACGAGCCCTCGTACACGATCTGGTCGAGCTCTGCGTCGGCGCCGAGGGAGATGTAACCGCGGTCCTCGTCGTCCTCGGTGTTCTCGTCCTGCTGCTGGTTCGCCTGGGCGAGCAGCTGGTCCTCCAGCCCCTCCTCCCGGTGGGGCTTGCCCAGGACGTGGTCGCGCTGCGCCTCCATCTGCGAAGCCAGTTGCAGCAGCACGGGTACGGACGGGAGGAACACCGACGCGGTCTCCCCGGGCCGACGGGACCGGACGAACCGCCCGATCGCCTGCGCGAAGTACAGGGGTGTCGAGGCACTGGTGGCGTACACGCCGACGCTCAGTCGTGGCACGTCGACGCCCTCGGAGACCATCCGGACCGCGACCATCCACTCGTCGGTGGAGTCGGAGAAGGTACCGATCCGACTCGAGGCGGTCGGGTCGTCGGAGAGGACGACGGTCGGCGGGGTACCGGTGATCTCCGTCAGGAGCGCCGCGTACTCGCGGGCGCGCTCCTGGTCGGTGGCGATCACCAGACCGCCGGCGTCGGGCACTCCGCCGGCGCGGATCTGCCGGAGCCGGGTGTGCGCCGCCTGGAGCACGGCGGGCATCCAGTCACCGTGGGGGTCGAGGGCGACGCGCCAGGCACGGGACGTCTGGTCGGCACTCAGCGGCTCGCCGAGGCGGGCCGAGAACTCCTCGCCGGCGTTGCTGCGCCACCGGGCCTCGCCCGAGTAGGCGAGGAACACCACGGGGCGGACGACGCCGTCGGCCAGAGCATCGGCGTAGCCGTAGGAATGGTCGGCCTTGGAGCGCTGGTGTCCCTGCCCGTCGGGCTCGTAGGTGACGAACGGGATGGGACTGTCGTCGGACCGGAACGGGGTGCCGGTCAACGACAAGCGGCGCTCCGCGTCCTCGAACGCCTCGCGGATCGCGTCGCCCCAGCTCTTCGCGTCACCACCGTGGTGGATCTCGTCGAGGATCACCAGGGTGCGCCGGGACGCGGTGCGTTCCCGGTGCTTGAACGGGTGCGCGGCCACCTGGGCGTATGTCACCACCACGCCGTGGTATTCCGGGGCGAGCGCGCCCGAGGTGTTGGAGTACTCGGGGTCGAGGGCGATGCCCGCGCGCGCGGCCGAGGCGGCCCACTGGTACTTGAGGTGTTCGGTGGGGGCCACCACGGTGATCGCGTCGACCGTGCGGTCGGCGAGCAGTTCGGAGGCGACTCTCAGGCCGAACGTCGTCTTGCCGGCGCCCGGGGTCGCCACGGCGAGGAAGTCCTTCGGCCGCGCCATGAGGTACTTGCGCAGCGCGGTGCGCTGCCAGGCGCGCAGCGACGCACCCCCGGCCGGCGGGGTGGAATGTTCTGCGGTCTGTTCGTCTGGGCCCGGGACCGCGCCGGGATCACTCACCAGGCTTCAGGGTCTCGTAGACGCGCTTGCACTCCGGGCACACCGGCGATCCGGGCTTCGCGGATCGGGTGACCGGGAAGACCTCACCGCACAGGGCGATCACGTAGGAACCCATGACCGCGCTCTCGGCGATCTTGCTCTTGTCCACATAGTGGAAGAACTTGGGTGCGTCGTCCTGCGTCTCCTCGGTCGTCGTGACCTCGGGACGCTCGAGTGTCTTCGTCCGGGTGGTACTCACCCCCTCATGATGCCGCACCCGGGCGTCGCGGCGCCAACGCCGGAGTACCTTGGGCCCCATGGCACCCGACTTCCGCCGTCAGCGATCCGGGGAACGGGACGACACCTCGAGGCCCGTTCTCATCACGGGCGCGCGCGAGTCGTACCACGACGAGCTGGCGGCTCGGAAGAAGCGCTACTTCCTGCTGATGAGTATCCGGATCCCCGCGCTCTTCCTGGCGGCGGGGTCGCTGGCCCTCTGGAACAACCCGTGGATCGCCCTGGCGATCGTGGCGGGGTCCATCCCGATCCCGTGGATCGCCGTCATCGGGGCCAATGACCGGCCTCCCCTGCCCAAGGGACAGGCCCGCACCTACACGGCGGGTCGCCTGTCGTCGAACATCCCGTATGCGCTGCCACCCGGGCTCACCGGGACCGACGCGCCGTCCGGGCGCGGCGCCGGCGGCATCGGCGGCACCGGCACCGATGCCGCCCGGGCCGACACCGCGCCGGGCACGCCCGCCGACCGCACCGCCCCCACGCCGTCCACCGACGAGAGCGACCTCGACACGTGAGCAGCCCGAACCCGACCCTCGCCGAACTCGCGCCCGCGCTGGCCGAGGCGTTCCGGCGGCACGACTACACGGTGGAGGGACTGGAGCGCGCGCTGGGGCCCGAGGCGGTCTCGGCCCTGGACAGATCGGATGCCGCGACGGTCCGCCGTCACGCGCGTGACGCGAGGGGGTCGGGACCCTGGTGCGGCTGTTCGTCCTGGGCGATCCGCTCCCCCGCTCCGAGGTCGCCGCGACCCTGCCCGGGGTCGACGTGCGGGACGGCGTCTCCGCCGGATTGTGGACCGCGATCGACGACGGTGCCTCCCTGCGTGCGGAGATCGACCTGCGTCCGGTCGACACCGGGCACGGGGCCCGCTGGGTGTTCGCGGACGTCGACGGGTCGATGGTCCACACCACGACCCGGCCGGACCATGTCCTGGGGGTCGGGCAGGCGACGCTCTCGCTGCTGCGTGTCACGCCCTCGTCCACCACCGGGTCGGTCCTGGATCTCGGCACCGGGTGTGGGATCCAGATGGTCCACGCGTCGGGGTCCGCCCGAACCGTCACCGGGACCGATATCACCCCTCGGTGCCTCGAGTTGGCGGCCGCCACCCTGGCGATCAACGGCCAGCGTGCGGAGCTCCTGCACGGTCCGTGGTTCGAGCCCGTGGCGGGGCGCCGGTTCGACCGTATCGTCGCCAATCCCCCGTTCGTGGTGGGCCCGCCCGAGACCGGGCACTCCTACCGCGAGTCCGGCCTGAAGCTCGACGGTGCCAGTCGGACGGTCGTGTCGGGCGCGCCGCAGCATCTGGCCGACGGTGGCACCGCGGTTTTGCTGGCGTCCTGGGTGGAGCGGGAGGACTCGGACTGGCGGGCCCACGTGTCGTCGTGGGTGCCGGCCGAGGGCGTCGACGCATGGATCGTGCGGCGGGACGTCTCCGACCCCGGCCTCTACGTGTGGACCTGGCTCACCGACGAGGGCATGGACCCACGCGACGAGGCCACCACGCGGGCCGCGGACGCCTGGTTGGACCACTTCGCCGAGGAGGGTGTGGCCGGGATCGGGTTCGGCTACGTCTACCTCCGGCGGATCGACGGGCCGTCGTCCGTCCTGTGCGAGGACCTCACGCACCCGTTCGGCGACGGCCTCGGTGACGAGGCGGAGGCCTACTTCGCGCGCACGGCGTGGCTGCGGGAGGCCGCGGAGCAACACGGCGGACAGGAGCGCGCCCTCGATGCCACGGTCTTCACAGTGTCGCCGGACGTCCACCTCCACCTCTCCGAATCCCTCGCCCCCGCCGGGCCGGACGAGGTCGGCTCCCCCGGTCCGTCCACCGTCGTGGTGGAGCGGGTCACCGGCGCCCGGTGGCGCCACGAGATCGATCCGCTCACCGCGAGCGTCCTGCGTGGGGCGCGGACGGGCGCGCTGCAGTTGGAGGACCTGGTGGTGCTCGCCGCGGTCGGTGCCGGGGAGGATCCCGACGCCCTCGCCGGCCCCGTCCGCCGGGTGGTCGCCGACCTGTTCCTCCACGGGTTCGTCGTCCCGGCGGGGATGCCAGGCCTCCTGCCCCCGGGGGTCGCCGCGGCCGTGGCCGCAGGGGCGGCGGGATGAGGGCCGTCGTCTCCCGGGTCACCGAGGCGTCGGTGACGGTGGACGGTGAGGTCGTCGGGGCCCTGTCACGCCCCGGACTGCTGGTCCTGTTGGGGGTGTCGGACGACGACGACGAGACCGACGTCGCCACGATGGTCCGCAAGATCTCGGACCTGCGGATCCTGCGGGAGGAACGCAGCGCCGCGGAGGTGGGCGCCCCCGTCCTGGTCGTCAGCCAGTTCACGCTCATGGGGTCGACCGCGAAGGGCAGGCGGCCGTCGTGGTCGAGAGCGGCTCGGGGCGAGGTGGCCGAACCCGTGGTGGACGCCGTGGTCCACGGTCTGCGCGAACGCGGCCTCGAGGTGGCCACGGGAGTCTTCGGCGCGATGATGCAGGTCCATTCGGTCAACGACGGCCCGTTCACGGTGCTGGTGGAGACCCCCGGCTCGGGCTGAGCGGGTTTCCTCGACGGATCGTGACCGACATCATCGGCGCGGGAACATTCCCGGTACCCCCGTCGTTGTAGAGGTACGTGACCGTGACCCGGCCACGCGCCTGATCCGTCCACCAGCAACCGAACGCCGGCCTCGTCACATGGCCAGGCAGGAGGAGGAGACATGACGTCAGCCACCACCCGATCGGACCGTCGGACGGAGGCGGGGCCGGACGGCCAGAGCCCGAGCGCTGACCTCGTCCGTGTCTACCTCAACGGGATTGGCAAGACGGCGCTGCTCAACGCTGAGGACGAGGTCGAGCTCTCCAAGCGGATCGAGGCCGGTCTCTACGCCAAGCACGTGCTGGAGACCAAGAAGCGTCTGGGTCCGGTCCGCAAGGCCGACCTCAAGGCGATCGTCGCGGAAGGTGAGGCCGCCCGCGCCCATCTGCTGGAGGCCAACCTGCGCCTGGTGGTGTCGCTGGCCAAGCGCTACACGGGCCGCGGCATGCCGTTGCTGGACCTCATCCAGGAGGGCAACCTGGGCCTGATCCGTGCGATGGAGAAGTTCGACTACGCGAAGGGCTTCAAGTTCTCCACCTATGCCACCTGGTGGATCCGTCAGGCGATCACCCGCGGAATGGCCGATCAATCCCGCACCATCCGTCTGCCGGTCCACCTGGTCGAGCAGGTCAACAAGCTCGCCCGGATCAAGCGTGAACTCCACCAGCAGCTCGGCCGTGAGGCCTCCCTCGAGGAACTCGCCGAGGAGTCGGGCATCCCCGCGCACAAGATCGAGGAGCTGCTGGACCATTCGCGTGACCCGGTGAGCCTCGACATGCCGGTCGGCGCGGACGAGGAGGCGCCGCTCGGTGACTTCATCGAGGACGCCGAGGCCACCAGTGCCGAGAACACCGTGGTGACCAATGTGATGCACTCCGACGTGCGCGCGGTCCTGGCCACCCTCGAGGAGCGCGAGCAGCAGGTCATCACGCTGCGTTTCGGTCTCGACGACGGCCAGCCCCGCACCCTCGATCAGATCGGCAAGCGCTTCGGTCTGTCCCGCGAGCGGGTCCGCCAGATCGAGCGCGAGGTCATGGCCAAGCTCCGCGAGGGCCGTCGCGCGGACAAGCTCCGCTCCTACGCCGTCTGACCGGACGCCGGATCGCACGCCGCACGATCAGACGCTGCCCGATCGGACGCGAGCCGGGTTCCCCGGAGCCCTTCACACCGTGAGGTCGCAATCCCAGGGCCCCGCCTCCCCCGATCGGGAGGGGCGGGGCCTTCGCGGTGCCGTCCAGGGCCGACCACAGCGCCTAGCGCAGCCGGCGGGGCCCCTCGTCGGCGCTGAACCTGGGGGGCGGCCCCAGCCGGACCGTTGCGTAGAGCACCGCGAGACCGTCGGGTCCGGCGAGCGCCGGGTCCACCGACAGGCGCCGCATCTCCGGCACGTCCTCTACCAGGCATGAAACCCGCCCCATGAGCTCCACCAACGCGTCACGGTCCACAGGCGCGTCCCCGGCATACCCGTCGAGGAGCGCTGCGGCCCGGGGCCGGTCGAGCAGGGCGGCCGCCTCGCGGGGTGAGATCGGCAGCGTGCTGAACGCCCGGTCGGCCAGCAGATCCGACAACATCCCGGACAGTCCGAACGAGATGAGGGTGCCGAAGATCGGGTGATCGGCGACCCGGATGGTCACGGCGACCCCCTTGGTCGCCATCTTCTGCACGTGCAGGGAACGTGAGCCCGTCGTGGACTGGAGGAACGCGAAGGCATGCCGCACCGCGGCAGAGTCGACGAGGTCGAGTCGCACCCCGGACTGATCGCTGCGGGTCCGCCACCGGTCACTCATCGCCTTGACCGCCACCGGGTAGCCCAACTCGTCGGCGGCCATCACGGCCTGGTCGACATCCGTCACGACGCGGTAGTCGACGATGTCGATCCCGTAGCACTCCAACAGGGCCCGGACCTGGCCCTGCGTGAGCTCGAACGACTCGGTTCCGGCGTGGAGCTGGCAGAGCGAGTCCACGAGCTCCCGCGCGCGTGCGCGGTCGATGTCCTCGTACTCGGCGGGCTCCTCGGCCGGCTTGTCGAGCCACTCGGCGTACCGGCGGGCGCGCACCAGTGCGGACACCGCTCGTTCGGGATACGGGTAGGAGGGTATCGAGCCCCGCGCCGCCACCCCGGACTCGTCGGTCACCGTCAGTCCCTCCGGCAGCCCTTCCCCCGCGAGGAAGGTACTCACCACGGGCTTGCTGCTCTCGCCCGCGGCGGTACGGATCGCCTCGGCATAGGCGTCGGGTTCCGTCGCGACCGGAGGGACGAACACCGTCAGGACCGAGTCGACCTCGTCACGTGCGAGGACGTCCGCGATCGCCTCGCGGAACTCCTCCGGGGACGCGCCGGCACCCAGATCGACCGAATGCGCCACGGTGAAGCCCTGTTGACGCGCGGAGTCCCCGCCGAGGCGTCCGACCGCGGAGGAGTTGCCGACGATGCCGAGGCGACCTCCCGTGGGCAGCGGTTGGTAGGCCAGGAGCGTGGCGGTGTCGAACATGTCCGTGATGGAATCCACCTGGATGAGGCCGGAGTCGCGGAACAGTCCACCGATGGCGTTCGCCGTCAGCCCCTCGACGCCCGACTCCAGATCGTCGGCCGCTCGGCGGACCACCACCACCGGCTTGTTGCGCGCCACGCGCCGGGCGATCCGGGAGAACTTGCGGGCGTTACCGAAGCTCTCCAGGTAGAGCAGCACCACCTCGGTGGCGGTGTCGGTGTCCCAGTACTGCAGCAGGTCGTTGCCGGAGACGTCGGCGCGGTTACCGGCGGAGACGAACGTGGACAGCCCGAGCCCACGTCGGGCCGCGGCGGCGAGGATGGCGATCCCGAGCGCACCCGACTGGCAGAAGAACCCCGTGCGGCCGGGTCCCGGAACGACTTCTGCGAGGGTCGCGTTGAGCTGCACGTCGGGTGAGGTGTTGATCACCCCGAGCGCGTTGGGGCCGACCACGCGCATCCCGTGGGCGCGGGCCTCGCTGACCAGACGCCGTTCGGAGACGACGCCGGCGCTGCCGACGTCCGAGAACCCGGCGGAGATGACGACGAGGGTCGACACGCCCTTCGACAGGCAGTCGTCGAGGACTTCCGACATGGACGCCGCCGGTACTGCCACTACCGCGAGGTCCACGGGATCCGGGATGTCCCTGACGCTCGGATAGGCGCGCACGGACTGCACCGACGTGGCATCGGAATTGACGGGGTACACGGGACCGGTGAACCCGTTGCCGATGAGGTTGCGCAGTACCGTGTGCCCGATCTTGCCCACCTGGTCCGAGGCGCCGATCACGGCGACGGAACTGGGGTTGAGCACACGCGCCAGACTCCGTGCCTCCGCCGCCGCCTCCCGCGAGTTCCGGACATTGGTCAAGGCCTCGGATGGGTCGATCGCGAACTCCAGGTGGAGAGTGGACCCATCGAACGAACGGGAGATCTCGTACCCGGCCCGCCGGAACACCTGGATCATCGACCGGTTCTCGGAGAGCACCTCGGCCTCGAAGTGGTCGATCCCGCATTCGGCCGCGGCGCCGGCCAGGTGCTCGAGGAAGATCGACCCCAGCCCACGCCCCTGATGCTGGTCGGAGATGGTGAACGCGACCTCGGCGAAGGTCGAGTTCGGCAGTCGCTCGTAGATCGCCATGCCGATGACCTCCGCGCCCAACTCGGCGACGAACGCCATCCGGTCGCGGTAGTCGACGTTGGTCATCCGGGCGAGTTCACGGTCGGACAGCACATCGTGCGATCCGAAGTAACGCAGGTAGCGGGTGCGCTCGGACAGGCTGGTGTGGAACCGGGAGATCTTCTCGGCGTCGTTGGGCAGGATCGGCCGCACGCGCACGGCCCGCCCGTCGGATCCGAGTACGTCCGCAGCCCACTCGTGGGGATAGCCCTCCGGGTACTCGTCGACGGAGGTGTCGGTTGACGCGTGCTCGGGTGGGTCCACCGCCGGGGTGGCGTCGGTCGGGTTCTCGGTCACCGTGTCAACGGTCTCGCGGTCGCCGGGGTGCGCCATGGGGTCCTCCAGGGACTGAGGGGTAGGGGGTCGATGAGTCTGTTGCAGCGCCGCCGGTCAGTCGCGGGGATCGTCCGGGTCGAGTCCGAGCAGGGGGTAGACCGAGCGGCGGGTGTCGAGGATCGACTGGTCGAGTCGGGCGAGCGAACGATCCATCTCCACCCCCCGATCGGATCCCGCGGGCTCCCATGGGGTGTAGCCGGGGGTCTCCCCGTCCCCCATCGTCTGCGGGACGCGGTCGGGGACGGTGAACCTGCCGGCCGCGGCCCGCCACTGGTCCGGGATCGCGGTCGCCGGGTCGAGCGGGACCCCCAGCACGGCAGCGATGAGGTGGGTCCACGACCGCGGGACCACCCGCACCAGTTCGTAGCCGCCCCCGCCGATCGCGATGAGTCTCCCTTCGCAGAGTTCGTCAGCCAGCGCCACGACCTCCAGATACGACTGCCGGTGACCGTCGACGGTCAACGAGAGGTCGGCGAGCGGGTCTTCACGGTGCGAGTCGCACCCGGCCTGCATGACGATGATCTGGGGTTCGAACGTCCGCAGCACTCCGGGGACCACGGCGTGGAAGCCCCGCAGCCAGAGATCATCGGTGACAGCGGGGAGGTACGCCAGGTTGACGGCGGTGCCCTCCGCGCGGCCGACACCGGTCTCCGACGCCCAGCCGGTGGACGGCCACAGGGTGGCTGGGTGCTGGTGCAGGGACACCGTCAGGACCCGCGGGTCCTCGTAGAACGCGGTCTGGACACCGTCCCCGTGGTGGACGTCGATGTCGACGTAGGCGACGCGGTCGTACCCGTTGTCGAGCAACCAGCTGATCGCCACCGCCGCGTCGTTGTAGACGCAGAACCCGGCGGCGGCAGCGGGCATGGCGTGGTGCATCCCCCCGGCGACGGAGACCGCACGCGTCGCGGCCCCGCTGGCGATGGCCCGGGCGGCCGTCAGCGTGCCGCCCGCGACCGCCGCGCTGGCCTCGTGCATCGCCGGGAACGTCGGGTTGTCGGCCGTCCCGAGCCCGTGGCTCATCCCGACATGCTCACCGGGCGGCAGGTCGCCGGCGGCCTTGACGGCGTCGATGTAGCGGGAGGTGTGGACCCTCAGTAGCTCGTCCTCGCTGGCCGACCCGGGGTCCAGCATCTCGACACCCTGCAGGACGCCGAGCTCGGTCGCGAGCGACATGGTCAGATCGAGCCGCCGTGGACTCATCGGGTGGTCAGCGGAATGCCGGTACTCCAGCAATGACGGACTCCACACGACCTTCGCCGCGACGCCGTCCCCGATCCCGGCCATAGCCACCGTCCTCCCGTGGGCCGGGTCGTTCCCGGCCCGAGCACCCCGAGCGAGCAGTGGGGCACGTCACCCGTGAATCTACGCGTGTGGCACCGGGCCCGGCCCCCGATTGTCCGCTCTCCACCCCGGTCGGTGGCCCGACGGTAGTCTCGGAGGCAGAACCCTGACGGCGCCCGCGCCTGCGGGGAGTCGCACACCTATCGACGATCCGACCGTGGAGGACTGCAGCGTGAAGGACCTGGTGGACACCACCGAGATGTACCTCCGCACCATTTACGAACTCGAGGAGGAAGGCGTGATCCCGCTGCGGGCGAGGATCGCCGAGCGCCTCGAGCAGAGCGGGCCGACCGTGAGCCAGACCGTCGCGCGGATGGAGCGCGACGGGTTGGTCCTCGTGGCCCCCGACCGGCATCTCCAGCTCACCGCCACGGGCAGGGAACTCGCGGTGGGTGTGATGCGTAAGCACCGCCTCGCCGAGCGTCTCCTGGTCGACGTGATCGGACTGGAGCTCGAGAAGGTCCACGCCGAGGCGTGCCGCTGGGAGCACGTGATGAGCGACGACGTCGAGCGGCGGCTCATCGAGGTCCTCGATGACCCCCGGACCTCTCCCTACGGCAACCCGATCCCCGGGCTGGAGCGGATCGGGTACCCCGCCTCCGCCCTCGACGACCCCAACCAGATCAGGCTCTCGGCGCTGGAGAGCGACGTGGCCCACCGGGTCCGGATCCGGGCGATCGGTGAGAACGTGCAGATCGACACGGAACTGATCTCCGAGCTCCGGGCCGCGGGCGTCGAACCGCTCAGAACCGTCACCGCCACCCGCCGCGGGCACCTCGTCGAGCTCGACTCCGGTGAGGGGCGCACGGTGGAACTCGACGGCGACCACGCCCACGCGATCCAGGTCGAGATCGTCTCGTGAAGCTGCTCGTCACCGGCGGCGCCGGGTATGTCGGCGGGGTCTGCGCGACGGTCCTGATCGAGCGCGGTCACGAGGTGGTGGTGCTCGACGACCTGTCCACGGGTAACCGGGACGGGGTTCCCGAGGGGGCGACGTTCGTCGAGGGGGACGTGGCCGTACGCGCGCCGGAGGTTCTCGACTCCTCGTTCGACGGAGTCCTGCACTTCGCCGCGCGTTCCCTCGTCGGCGAGTCCGTCGAGAAGCCCGGGGAGTACTGGCAGGGCAACGTCGTCACGTCCCTGGCCCTCCTCGACGCGATGCGTGAGTCCGGGGTGGGCAACCTGGTGTTCTCCTCCACCGCCGCCACCTACGGCGAGCCCGAGCAGGTCCCCATCACCGAGGACATGCCCACGCGTCCGACCAACACCTACGGGGCCACCAAACTCGCGATCGATCACGCCGTCACGTCGTACGCCACCGCGTACGGTCTCGCCGCGACCAGCCTGCGCTACTTCAACGTCGCCGGGGCCTATCACGGTGCGGGCGAGAACCGGGTCGTGGAGACCCACCTCATCCCCCTCGTGCTGCAGGTCGCGCTCGGCCATCGCGCCGATATCAAGGTCTTCGGTGACGACTGGCCCACCCCCGATGGCACGTGCATCCGCGACTACATCCACGTCGCCGACCTCGCCGACGCCCATCTGCTGGCGCTGGAGACCAACACTCCCGGCACCCACCGGGTGCTCAACCTGGGCAGCGGTGAGGGGTTCTCCGTCCGTGAGGTCATCGACGTGTGCCGGGAGGTCACCGGACATCCCATCCCCGACGTCGTCGCCCCACGTCGCGCCGGCGACCCGGCGGTGCTCGTGGCCTCCAGCGACCGGGCGATCGCCGAACTCGGGTGGAACCCCTCCCGCACCGACCTGCGTACGGTCGTCGAGGACGCCTGGGCGTTCACCGAGGCGCTCGGCGACCGCGCGCACTCGGCTCCGCGCTGACCCGGAGCGGCTCAGGCGGCCGCGGCCACCTGCCTGAGCCGTTCCGGAGACAGGCCCGCGTGCAGGCTGTCGATCAGGAGCCGGGCGAGGGAGTTGCCGGCGTCGGCGTCCAGGGCCGCCGACAGGGCCGACCAGGCGTGCACCCCGCTACCGTCGAAGTAGGCCGCGGCGCCGAGTAGCAGGAGCGCCACCGAGCGTTCGCGCCCCGGCCTCCGGCGCGCGACCGCCCACCACACGAGACGTCGGCCGTCGCCGTCGCCCAGACCCCGCTGGGCCAGCCGCCGGTAGATCTCGTCCCGAACCGCGATGACGAGCAGGTCCCGGCCGATTCCGGCGAGCTCGTCGTCGTCGACACTCTCCCCCACCTCCAGTCGACGTGCGGCGTCGTCGTGACGCTCGACCGCCTCGGCCACCACCGCCTCCGCCACCCGACGGGCCCCGTCCACCCGCGGCGGCCCCGACTCGTGGGGATCCTCGTCGCAGGCGTCCGCGTCCCGCACGAGGTACATCCGGTCTATCTCGTCCCGCGAGCCGGACCGGACCCGGCCACCGTACGCGTGGACCGCGGCGATCTGCGTCGAGTCGGGATCGAGTTGGACCCCACGGACCATCCCGAACAGGTCCACCCACGGTGCGCCCTCGGCGAACTCGCCGACGCCGTAGGCCGCCGCGACCTCTGTGCCCGCGACACCCAGCCAGTACTCGAACGCCGATGCGGCGTCCTCCGCCCGCAAGCCCGCGTGGTAGTCCTCCACGCAGTCCTCGTGCACCACGACCAGATGCACCGACCCGATCCCCTCCCGCGCGCAGAACTGCGCCAACCCGCGCGCGGGACCGGGATCGACAGCCGGGTTCGAGCGCCCCACGGAAGCGTCGTCGGGACCGCCGTCGTGATAACCGTCCACGTCGTCGTCACCGTCGAGCAACTCGTCGTCATCGGGGTCGCCCCGTCCCGCCCCCAGCAACCCGTCGACATCCATACGGACCACCGGCCCCTGCCCGCCGTCGGCCGTCTCGCCGCACAGCACCACCACCGACCCCCGGCCCGGTGGGAACCCGAGCATCGCCGGTATGGAGGCGATCAACTCCTCCGGCGAGGAGATCACCACCGTCGCCCGTCCGTCCGCCCCGTCATCGTCGATCATCTCGCCGGTCGTCATCGCCCTCATCCGTCTCCTGTCTCGCGCGTCCTGGGCCCCGCCCGGGTCCCGGCCCGCAGGTGCCGTGCACCGGTCTCACCATCGGGCACGTGGTCGGCCACCGGAGGCCTGCGGGCGTCCTGTCGCGCCCCGCCTGTGGAGAGGGGGACGACCTGTGGGGAACGGCAGGGGCACCGCCACCGGGGAATCAACCCGGGCGCGGTGTCGTTGTCACAGTTGTGAACCCCGTCCCGGATGGACGACCGGGCGACCCCGTACTCCCGACGGACGGGGTGTGGTGACGAGAGGAGTCGACATGGCCAGGCACAGCGATCTGTACCGAATGATCGAACCCGTTCCCGACCTGCGTTCTGAGGACGGCCGCGGGCCGGTCCTCGTGCACGGACTCGAGGGGTTCTCGGATGCCGGCCAGGCGATCCAGGGCGTGGCCGAACACCTCCGCGAAACCCTGGACTCGCAGCTGATCGTCGAGTTCGACGTCGACGAGCTGGTGGACTACCGGTCCCGCCGCCCCCACCTGAAATACTCGTTCGATCGGTTCTCCGAGTACGACCAGCCGACGATCCAACTGCACGCCGTCAAGGCCACCGACGGCACGTCGTTCCTGTTGCTCTCGGGCCTCGAACCCGATCTAAAGTGGGACGGTTTCACCAACTCCGTGATCGATCTGGCCGCCACCTTCGGCGTCCGCATGTCGATCGGACTCGGGGCCATGCCGCTGGGCGTGCCGCACACCCGGCCGACCAACTCCAGCGCCCACGCCAGTGATGTGGACCTCATCCAGGGGTTCACCGCCTGGCCCGGCGAGTTCTCCGTGCCCGGCAACGTGACCTCACTGCTCGAGCTGCGGATGGCCGAGCACGGGATCCCGTCCGCGGGCTTCACCGTGCACGTCCCCCAGTACCTGTCCCAGACCGCGTACCCCGCGGCGGTGCTCAACCTCGTCGACAACGTCTCGCGGCTCGCGGACCTCGAGCTGCCGACCACCGGACTGGAGAAGGCCGCCGAGGAGTTCACCGCGCAGGTCAACGCGCAGATCGAGAACAACCACGAGGTCCTCACCGCCGTCGAGCTCATGGAGAAGCAGTACGACCAGTTCATGGAGACGCGGCTGGGCTCCGATTCACTCAACCCCGGCGGCAAGCCGTTGCCCTCCGGCGACGAGATCGGTGCCGAGTTCGAGCGGTTCCTGGCCCAGCAGGCCGAGGACGACGGGTCGGGCCGGGGCCCGGAGATGAACGGCTGACCGACCCCGGCGACTAGGCTCGGACCGGTGCATCTGCCCCACCTCCTCGCCGACCTCGACGACGTCCCCGCCGACCTGCACGACGAGGCGGTGTTCGACGCGTTCGTGGCGTGGGCCGCCGACCGGGGGCTGACGCCGTACCCGGCGCAGGAGGAAGCCGTCCTCGAGATCGCCGCCGGCAGCCACGTGATCCTGGCCACCCCCACAGGCTCCGGCAAGTCCCTCGTGGCACTGGGGGCCCACTTCTCGGCGATGGCACGAGGTGTCCGCAGCTACTACACCGCCCCCATCAAGGCGCTCGTCAGCGAGAAGTTCTTCGCCCTGTGCGAGGTCTTCGGCGCCGAGAACGTGGGCATGCTCACCGGCGACGCCTCGGTCAACGCCGACGCCCCCATCGTCTGCGCCACCGCCGAGATCGTCGCCAACATCGCCCTGCGAGAGGGGTCGGCCGCCGACATCGGCCAGGTGGTGATGGACGAGTTCCACTACTACTCCGAGCCGGACCGCGGGTGGGCCTGGCAGGTGCCGCTCATCGAACTGCCCGACACGCAGTTTCTGCTCATGTCCGCGACCCTCGGGGACGTCGACTGGTTGCGGGAGGACCTGCGTCGGCGCACGGGTCGGGAGTGCGTGCACATCGGCGGCACCGAACGCCCCGTCCCCCTGTCGTTCGAGTACGAGCTCAGCGGCGTCCACGAGACGGTGGAACTGCTCCTCCGTGACGGCAAGGCCCCCGTCTACATCGTCCACTTCACCCAGGCCGCCGCACTCGAACAGGCCCAGGCGTTGACCTCGCTCTCGGTGGCGACCAAGGAGCGCAAGGCCGCGGTCTCCGAGGAGATCGGCGGGTTCCGGTTCAGCACCGCGTTCGGCCGCACCCTGCGCAAACTCCTGCTCCACGGGATCGGCGTCCACCACGCGGGCATGCTCCCCAAATACCGGCGGCTGGTGGAGCGGCTGGAGCAGGACGGCCTGCTCACCGTCATCTGCGGTACGGACACCCTCGGCGTCGGGATCAACGTGCCCATCCGGACCGTGCTGTTCACCGGCCTGACCAAGTTCGACGGCCGTCGTCAGCGGGTCCTCAAGGCCCGCGAGTTCCACCAGATCGCGGGCCGTGCCGGTCGGGCCGGGTTCGACACCGAGGGGTTCGTGGTGGTGCTCGCCCCCGAGCACGAGATCGAGAACGCCAAGGCCGCCGCGAAGGCCGCCGCCAACCCCAAGAAGAAGGCCAAGGCGGGCAAGAAGAAGCCCCCCGAGGGGTTCGTCAACTGGTCCCGGTCGACCTTCGACAAGCTCGTCGGCGCGCAGCCGGAGCAACTGACCAGTCGCTTCGAGGTGAGCAACTCGATGCTGCTCAACATCATCTCCCGACCCGGCAGTTGCTACGACCACATGCGGCACCTGCTGTTGTCCTCGCACGAGACCCGCGCGCGGGTACGTCGGCACGTGCTCCGCGCGATCGAGCTGTTCCGCGGACTGGAGGCCGCCGGGATCGTGGAACGGCTCCCGGAGCCCGACGGCGACGGGCGGCACGTCCGGCTGACGGTGGACCTCCAACGGGATTTCGCGCTGAACCAGCCGCTGGCGCCGTTCGCGATCGCTGCGATGGAGGTGCTCGACCCAGAGTCCCCCACCCCCGAGCTGGACCTGGTCTCGGTGATCGAGGCCGTGCTCGACGATCCCCGGCCGATCCTGTACGCCCAGCAGCGCCAGGCCCGTGGGGAGGCGATCGGGGCGCTCAAGGCCGACGGGGTCGAGTACTCCGAGCGCATGGAGTTGGTCGAGGACATCTCGTGGCCCAAGCCGCTCGGGGACCTCATCGCCGACGCCTACGACGCCTACCGCGCAGGGCATCCGTGGGTCGCCGGGATCGAACCGTCACCGAAATCGGTCATCCGGGAGATGGTCGAACGGGGCATGACGTTCTCGGACCTCGTCTCGGCCTACGGGCTCGGCCGCTCCGAGGGAGCCGTCCTGCGCTACCTCACCGACGCCTACCGGGCACTGCGCCAGACCGTCCCCGCCGACCGACGCTCCGAGGAGTTCGAGGACCTGGTCGAGTGGCTGGGCGAACTGGTCCGACAGGTGGACTCGAGCCTGCTGGACGAGTGGGAGCTCCTCACCGACCCGGATGTGTCGTCCGCCCAGGTCGCGGAGCTCGCGTTCGGTGAGTCCGCCGGGAACACCAGGCCCGTCACCGCGAACAGGCGCGCGTTCCGCGTGATGGTGCGCAACGCGATGTTCCGCCGCGTCGAACTGCTCTCGCGCGACGACATCGAGCGGTTGGCGGAACTTGACGCCGACGTGCCCGACCACCCCGACTGGGACTCGGAGATCGACGCCTACTGGGACGAGTACGACGCCATCGGAACCGGTCCGGCGGCCCGTGGCCCGGCGCTGTTCACGGTCACCGAGTCGGGCCCCGGCGTGGAGACCAATACGTGGCGGGTCCGGCAGGTGCTCGACGACCCGGAGGGCGACCACGGTTGGGCGATCGAGGGTGTGGTGGACCTGGCGGCCTGCGACGAGGCGGGCGAGGTGCGTTTCGCCTCACTCGCCCTCCACGGGTGAACCCGCCCCCGACCTGGAACCTACCCGCGCGGCCCGGGTCCGTAGCATGTGCGACGAACCCCGACCCGATCGATGGAGGACAGTTGTGACCCCCCGCATCCTGTACAAGAGACTCGCGCTCGCGGAGGTGGTCACCTGGACGCTCCTGATCCTGGGCATGATCGGCAAGTACGGCTTGGGATTCGACTGGGCGACCATGGTCGGCGGCAGCGTCCACGGGTTCGTGTTCCTCTGCTACGCGGTGGCCACCGTCGCGGTATGGACCGACAAGCGGTGGACCGCAGGGACCGGTGTCCTCGGTCTGGCCTCCGCCGTGATCCCCTATGCGACCGTCCCGTTCGAGCGGTCGGTGGAGCGTCGTGGACTGCTCGACGGCCCGTGGCGGGTCGGCCCGGAGGGCGACGCCCCGCGTACGCTCCCGGAGCGCGTTCTGGCCTTCGCGGTGCGGTCGCCCGCCCTCGCGTTGGTGGCGACGCTCGTCGTGGTGGCGATCGTGTTCTCGCTGTTGCTGATGGCCGGCCCGCCGACCGAGTGGTTCTCGTGACCCCCACCCGCGAACCCGGCCGCCGGGAGTTGAACAAGGCCGACAAGCAGCGGCGCATCCACGCGGCCGCCCGCGACCTGTTCACCCGTCGCGGCTACTCCTCGGTGACCACCCAGGAGGTCGCCGATCTGGCCGAGGTCGGGACGGGGACGCTGTTCCGGTACGCGCAGTCCAAGGGCGAACTGTTGTGCATGGTCGCCAACGACGAGTTCCGCGCGATGGTCGAGACCGTCCCGGCCACCGGCGACCCGGTGAACGATCTCGTCACCCTGTGCGAACCTCTCCTGGTGGCGCTCGACAGGCAGCCGGAGAACATCGCGGCGTACCACCGCGAGACGCTGTTCGGGGAGCCCGGGCCGCACCGCGCGGAGGCGCAACGCATCCTCGGAGAGCTTCGCGACCTCATCGCCGGCGTCCTCGCAGGTCACTCGGGCACCTCCGCGACCGCGGACGACCTCGCCGGTCCGGCCCAGACCGTGTTCGACGTGCTCTACATGACCATCGTGCGGTGCGGGGTGGAGCGCTCCCCCGTCAGCGACAGCCGCGGGACTGTCACCGAGCAGGTCCGCCACGTGCTCTACGGCGTCCTGCCTCCGGCCGCCACGGGTTCCGACCGACCACACCCACCCCGGTGTGCGGCGCGCCACCGCGTCGGGCGAGACTGACAGCATGACCGAGGTTGACCAGAGCACCGCCCGCCCCGTCAAGGACGCCTCCACCGTGATGGTGATCCGCGATTCCACCGCCGGCCCGGAGGTGTTCGTCGCCCGCCGCGTCAAGGGTATGGCGTTCGCCGGTGGGATGACCGTCTTCCCGGGTGGAGGGGTGGACGCCGCCGACGACGACCCCGACCTCGCGTGGACGGGCCCGGCCCCCACCTGGTGGGCCGAGCGCCTCGGGTGCGACGAGCCGCGGGCCCGCCGGCTGGTCTGCGCCGCCGCCCGGGAGACGTTCGAGGAGTGCGGTGTCCTGTTGGCGGATCACCTCGACGGAGCCGCGGTCTCGGATGCCGGCAGGTACCACTCGGCCCGGGCCGAGCTCGAAGCCCACGAATTGTCGTTCAGCGGCTTCTTGGAGCGGGAGGAGCTCTCGCTGGCCGCCGGCCGTCTCCGTCCGTTCGACCACTGGATCACTCCCGAGGTCGAGAAGCGCCGGTACGACACCCGGTTCTTCCTCGCCGCACTGCCGGGCGGGCAGGAGCCGGACGACCTGACCACCGAGGTGGACCTGACCATGTGGGCCCGCCCCGTGGACCTGCTGGCGGACTTCCGTACGGGCCACTCGATGCTGCTGCCGCCCACCTGGACCCAGCTACGCCACCTCGCCGAGTTCGCGGACGTCGACTCCGCACTGGCCGCGTCCCGGACCATCGCGCCGATCCAACCGGAGATCATCGAGCACCGCGGCGGCATCAGGGTCGGGTTCGACGGCTCCGACGAGTACTGGTCGGACTATCAGGCAGGGCATCCGCCGACCGGGAACTGATCGGCGCGCGCCGGGACCCGTGCGCCGGACCCTGTCGAACCGCTCACGGAGACGGTGGCTCGGTGGTTGACTGCCTTGCATGCCGGCATTCGAGTTCGACGTGGACGCGTCGATCGCGGCCGGGTGGGACCGTTTCGCCTCCCACCTGGCCGATCTCCTGCGCGACCTGGTCCCCGGCGCGATCTTCGACCTGGCGGTACCCGTCCTCGGTGCGCCCTCCGCGCACACGCCGTACATCCGGTTCACCGCCGTCGCCTCCGGGCGGGTCGACGCCGAGGTCTCCGGCGGCGGTTCTGAGGACACCCCCACCCCCCTGAGCCCCGCGCAACTGGCGCAGCTCTCGGCCCTCGGATGGCAGGCCGCCGACACGGGTCGTGAACCGGATCCCGCCGCCGGCCCCCGTGTCAGCCTGACGACGGACCGGGCCCGCGAGCTGTCCCACCTCGTCGCCGGGACCCTGGAACAGGTGTTCGGGATCCGACACCCGGTGTTCCTGCACGATGTCACCGACTCCGATCCGGATGACCTCGTCGGCGCGCGTCCGGTCGAGCCCGGGCCTCCGGACGGGGACCCGGACGGGGACCCGTCCGACGCCGTGAGCCCCGCGGGCGGCGAGGACGACTTCCGCCCGCAGCCGATCACCGCTCCGGACCAGGCGACCCGGGCTGTGGAAGCCGCCCTCACCGAGGTCTACCGGCGGCGCGTCCGGGCCGACGAGCACGATGTCTTCACCGTCCCCGCCGGGTGCGTCCTGCTCTTCGTGCGCGCGCACCGTTCCCTGCCGCTCATCGTGTTCCGCAGTCCGCTGGTGTCGGCGGTGGAGGACGCGGCCGCCGCGGAGACCGAGGTCGCGATCCTCAACCGCGACTCCTTGTGGTGCCGGTACGTCTTCGACGGCGAGGCGATCACCGCCGAGTCGGAGTTCGTCGACCGGGTGTTCGTGCCGGTCAACTTCAAGATCCAGCTGGCCGAGATCTCCGCGGAGCTCGATGACGTCTACCCGGACCTCGTACGCCGGGTCGCGGGCAAACACTCGCGGGACCTGCGAGCCTCCGATGACCCCGGCCCCGACGGGCCGTAGGATCAGGGACTGCCGGGACCGGCCCGGCGCACGATCCCGCCACAGGAGCGCCCCTATGCGTCGCGCCGCCCTCGCCGCCGTGGTCACGGCGGCGACCGTGTTGACCAGTGCCTGCTCTCCGTCGCTCCTCGGCGACGACGACGAACGCGCCGTGCCCGCCCCCACCGCGGAGCCCAGCGGCCCACTGCCCTCATCCCAGCAGTTCGACCGCCCGTTCCCCGTCTCGGGCGATCTGTGGGACGCCACCGTCACCGTGTCGAACCTGCGGATCGAGCAGTCCTCCGCGTACTCGGACGCCGTGCTGGTGGTGGATGTCCGTGCCGTGCAGTCGTCCGGGCAGCCCGAGTTGGGTCCGGCCGACTTCTCCGCCTTCGACCCCTCGGGACGACCCTTCGAGCGGATCCAGAACCCCACGGGAATCGTCGACGACCCGCTGGTCCCCTCGGTCCTGGCCACCCCCGGCGAGGAGATCCGGGGAATGGTGGCCTGGACGGTGCCCCGCGGTGTCAGGATCGGCCGGATCGATGTGACCACCCCCGGCACGATCGGTTCGTTCATCGTGACCCGCCAGCCGGACGACCCCGCCCGGTCCTAGTCGCCCGCGGGATCCGATCCCGTCAGGTACGTCCAGCGCCCGCCCCTGCGCTCGAACAGCGACCGTTCCCGCATCACGGTCGGGCCCTCCGGGCCGGTGTACCGCGCTTCGAACTCGACCACCCCGTCGTCGTCGCCCTCACCTCCGGCGACCACCTCCACGACGGTGAGCCCGGTCCACTCCACCTCGGAGGCCTCGACCGTCGGCGGCCTGGTCCGGGGATGCCACGTGCGCCAGAGATGGTCCGTGTGCCCCAGCACGAACGCCGTGTACCGCGACCGCATCAGCCGCTCGGCCGTGCGCGCGGGTAGGCCGTCCTCGACGATCGGACCGCAGCACGTCCCGAACCCGTCCCCACTGCCACACGGGCATGCGCTCATCGGTCCACTCCGTTCCCCCTGCGATCCGATCCCCTCAGGCTACCGCCGCCGCACCGGGCGGCCACCGACCCGCCCAGCCCCGCCACCGGACGCCGCACGCCTACCCCCGGCCTTCCCGGCGGTCTATCCTCGCTGGTGACATGACTGGTTTCGCTTCCCTCCGCTCGCTCACGCGACGCCGCCCGGACCCCGACCTCGCACCCCTGCGCGTGCGCTCCTGCCGCGACCTGTGCAATTGGAACGAGACCCCGGTCGAACGCCGGGGAGAGCCGCTGTTCGCGTGCCGCGGATGCGGATCCCAGTGGGTCCCGAGTGAACCGTGGACCCCGCGCGAGGCCACCGGGGAGATCCCCCGGGCCGTCCTGGACCTCCTCCGGTCCGGCGACTGACCACCCGGGGTACGACGTCACCGTCCGCTATAGAGTCGGACCATGACCACGACCCCTCTGTCCCCCCTCTCGTCCGCCGGCGCCGGGACCGTCGACGCGATCCTGCGACGGTCCGCCTCCCGGTTCCCCGACCGGGTCGCCCTGACCTTCGCCGACCGTCGCTGGACCTACGCCGAACTCGACACCGCCGTCGACCGGGTCGCCTCCCTGCTCGCCGCTCGGGGGCTCGACGACGGTGCGCGGATCGCCGCCTACGGGGTCAACTCGGACGCCTACCTCATCGGCTTCCTCGCGACCTCACGGGCGGGGTACACCCACGTCCCGGTGAACTACGCCCTGACGGGCGGAGAGCTCGAGTACCTCCTGACGGATTCCGGCGCCTCACTCGTGCTGGTCGACCCCGCACAGGCGCCGACCCTCGAGACCGTCGTCCAGACCCTGCCGTCGCTGCAGACGCTCGCGCTGCAACCCGCCGCCGGGGACCCCGCCGACGGCACGCTGCTGGGCGCGGCAGTGGATCGGGGCGAGGCCCGGCCTGTCGACTCCCCCGCATCCGGGAGCGACCTCGCGCAGCTCCTGTACACCTCGGGCACCACCTCGCGGCCCAAGGGCGCGATGATGACGCACGCGGCACTGGCGCACGAGTACGTCAGCTGCATTCTCTCCCTCGACCTCGCCGCGGATGACGCACCACTGGTGACGATGCCGCTGTACCACTCCGCGGCCATGCACGTGTTCGCGATGCCGTACCTCTCGCTGGGGGCGACGGTGCACCTGATGGCCGCGCCCGACATCCCGGAGATCCTCCGGCGCGTCGAGGAGGACGGGATCGGGTCGCTGTTCCTCGCACCGACGGTCTGGGTTCCGCTGGCCTCCCACCCCGACCTCGACACGCGTGACCTGTCGAGCCTGCGCAAGGCCCAGTACGGCGCGTCGATCATGCCGGTCACCGTGCTGCAGCGCCTGCGCGACAAGTACCCCGAGCTCGGGTTCTACAACTGCTTCGGGCAGTCCGAGATCGGGCCGCTGGCGTGCGTCCTGCGTCCCGAGGAGCACGATGCACGCCCGGCCAGTGCCGGCCGTCCCGTCTTCTTCGTCGAGGCGCGCGTCGTCGACGAGAGCGGCGCGGAGGTCGCGGCCGGCGAGCAGGGTGAGATCGTCTACCGCTCCCCGCAACTGTGCCAGGGGTACTGGAACAAGCCCGAGGCCACGCAGGAGGCGTTCCGCGACGGGTGGTTCCACTCCGGGGACCTCGTGGTGCGTGACCCGGAGGGGTTCGTCGAGGTGGTCGACCGGATCAAGGACGTCATCAACACCGGCGGTGTCCTGGTGGCCTCCCGCGAGGTGGAGGACGCCGTGTACCGGGACGAGCGGGTCGCCGAGGTCGCCGTGATCGGCACCCCGGATCCCAAGTGGATCGAGGCGGTGACCGCGGTCGTCGTCCTCAAGGACGGAGCTCACGCCACGGAGGACGAGATCGTCGCGGGCACGCGCGAGCACCTCGCCCCGTTCAAGGTGCCCAAGCGGGTGGTGTTCGTCGATGAACTGCCCCGCAACCAGTCCGGAAAGCTCCTCAAGCGGGAGTTGCGGCAGGACTGACACGCCTCGGGCGGTCAGGCGATCCGGGCCAGGACCTCGCGTGCCACCAACGCGGGGTCCTGTTCCGGTATCCAGTGGCCGAGGTCATCGAGCGGGACGAAACGGTACTCGGCCGTCACCCGCTCCGCCGTCGCGTCGGCCCCGCTGCGAGCGACCGCGGGATCCTGCCCGCCCCACAGGAAGGTGGTGGGGACGGTGACGTCGGGGAGGTCATACCGCCGCATCGCGCGGTACCAGTGCAGGGCTGCGGTCAGGGCCGAGCGCTCCCCGAGCACCTCGAGATGCCGGTCCACCAGATCCGGCGGTACCTGCCCGCCGAACATGGCGCGCAGTCGGTGGGCATCTCCCTCGAGGAGCACGTCCTCGGCCTTGCCCTCCTGTCGGAACAATCCGAAGTACGCCGACCGGGCCTGCTGATCGGGATCCGTCCCGATCGCGTCGGAGAACGCCGCGAGATGCGGGATCGAGATGGCCGTGAGGCTGGCGACCCGATCCGGATGGTGGGCGGCCAACCACCATGCCACGGACGCCCCCCAGTCATGACCCACCACGTGGACACGCTCGAGCCCCAGACCGTCCGCCACGGCGAGGGCGTCAGCCGACAGGTGCTCGATGGCATAGTCCGCCACATCGTGCGGACGCGCTCCGGGCGAGTATCCACGCTGCATGGGGGCCACCACCCGGACCCCCTGAGTCACCAGGTCCCCGGCGACGCGTTCCCATTCCCGCGCCGACTCGGGGAAGCCGTGCAGGGCCAACACCGTCCGCACCGGTGCAGTGTCGGCCGCGTGGCCGTCCGGCTCCCACACTAGGACGTCGAGGGTGCCTGCCGGGACGTCCACGGTCGTTCTCCGGGGTTCCATGGAGCGGACCCTAGCGCGCCACCGGGTCAGCGCGGGCGGGTTCCCCGATGCGTCCGGGCGGACGCGCTCGAGCAGCCGGCCGGCGCCCGCCGGTCGTGCCACTCCCGGACGAGCCACATCTCGATAACCAGCGGGTCGACGGCCGCCTCGCGCGCCCACGCGGCGACCACGTCCAGGTATCGCTGGTAGCGCCGGGGGGTCAGCCGGGCGGCCGAGTCGATCTCGGTCCAGCCGGCGTGGATCAGGGTGCCGATCCCCGCCGGATCGACCGGCACGATATGCGGCGCCGACCAGGCCATGCCCAACGACGACAGGTACAGCGAAGCCAGGGGATACCCCAGGTCCGGAACGCCGCGCCCCGCTCTGCCGGCGGGAGCTCCGTGCCGCAGGAGGTTCATCGCCTCAACCGGCGCGTCGAGCCAGTCCACCACCTCGTGCAGCACGAGTGGGTATCCGTGGGAGGAGACCGATACCCGACCGTGCCGGTCCCGCTCGGCTACCCGGAAGTCCGGCAGCCCGCGCCGCACCCCCGATCGCGACGGGTGGCCGGACAGCCAGGCGGCGCACATGTAGAGCGCCACCACGGATTCCTCGAGACTGCCCCGGGCGCGCCGACCCGCCGCCCACAGGTCGCTCCTGCGGAGGTACCCGGACCCGGACTCGACCCGCCCGCCGTCGAGGCCACCGGCGACCAGGCGGAGGTCGACGCCCTTCTCTGCGAGGCGCAGGTTCCACAGGTCCAGATCGATCCTGACGTACTCGTCGGCGACCAGCAGCGCGGGAGGCTGCGCGCGGCACCACTCGCGGCAGGCCGCGGGGAGTGCGGGGATCGGGTGGGGTCCGGTCGTCGTCATGCCCCGTACCGTGTCATGCGGGTACGACAACACCGGACCCCGGCGCCGGTTCAGTCCTGTGCGAACGCGTCCAACGGCGGGCACGAGCAGACCAGGTTGCGGTCGCCGTAGGCCCCGTCGATCCGGCGGACGGCCGGCCACACCTTCGGGCGCCAGGTCGACCCCAGGGGGTACCCCGCGACGCTGCGCGGGTAGGCGTGCGTCCACTCGTCGGCGGACACGCTCTCGGCCGTGTGGGGCGCGCCCCTGAGCGGGTTGTCGTCCACGGTCCACTCACCGTCGGAGACGCGGTCGATCTCGGAGCGTATGGCCGCCATCGCATCACAGAACGCGTCCAGTTCGGACAGGTCCTCGCTCTCGGTCGGCTCGACCATGAGCGTGTTGGGCACCGGGAAGCTCATGGTGGGCGCGTGGAAGCCGTAGTCGGCGAGACGCTTCGCGACGTCGTCGATCGAGATGCCGACCGAGTCGATGAGCGGGCGCAGGTCGAGGATGCACTCGTGGGCGACCCACCCGCCGTCACCGGAGTACAGCACCGGGAAGTGCTCCCCGATACGCCGGGCCAGATAGTTTGCGCTGGCGATGGCGGTGAGCGTGGCCCGGCGCAGTCCGTCGGCCCCCATCATCCGCACGTACGCCCACGTGATGGGCAGGATCGACGCGGAGCCGAACGCGGCCGAGGAGACCACGCCACCCGCGCCCAGGCCGTCCTCGTGGGGATGCCCGGGCAGGAAATCGCGCAGATGCTCGGCCACCGCGACGGGGCCGACGCCCGGTCCACCGCCACCGTGGGGGATACAGAAGGTCTTGTGCAGGTTGAGGTGGCTCACGTCGCCCCCGAACCGGCCCGGGCGCGCGACCCCGACCAGCGCGTTGAGGTTGGCCCCGTCGATGTAGACCTGACCCCCGGCATCGTGGACGATCGCGCAGATCTGCTCGATGTCGTGCTCGTACACGCCGTGTGTGGACGGGTAGGTGATCATGATCGCCGACAGTTCGGCGCCGTACTTGTCCACCTTCGCGCGCAGGTCGTCCACGTCGACGTCGCCGTTCTCACGGCACGCCACCACGACGACCTTCATCCCGGCCATGACCGCGGAGGCGGCATTGGTGCCGTGCGCGGACGACGGGATGAGGCAGACCGTCCGGTCCTCCTCCCCGCGCGATCGGTGGTAACCGCGGATCGCGAGGAGTCCGGCGTACTCGCCCTGGCTACCGGCGTTGGGCTGCAGACTGACCGCCGCGTACCCGGTGATGTCGACGAGCCACTGCTCGACATCCGCGACCAGTTCGCGGAGTCCGGCGCTCTGGTCCGCCGGGGCGAACGGGTGGAGTCGGTTGAACTCCGGCCACGTGATGGGCTCCATCTCGGTGGTGGCGTTGAGCTTCATCGTGCACGAGCCCAGCGGGATCATGGTCCGGTCCAGCGCCATGTCCTTGTCCGAGAGCGCTCGCAGGTATCTCAGCATCGCGGTCTCGGTCCGGTACCGCACGAACGCCTCGTGCTGGAGGAACTCGCTCGTGCGATCCCCGTGGCCCGCATCCACCGAGATCTCGACGGCCCCGACGGCACCTGCGCCGAATGCCTCGAGCACGATCCCGACGTGCTCGGCGGTGGTGGCCTCGTCACACGCGATCGACACGGAGTCGTCGTCGACCTTCCACAGATTGACCCCACGCTCGGCGGCGGCGGCCAGTACCTCATCAGCGCGCCCCGGTACACGGGTCAGGACCGTGTCGAAGAACGCGTCGTGGACCACCTCGACCCCGGCCGAGCGCAGTCCCCGGGCGAGAGCATCGGCGTGGGCGTGCACCCGGCGGGCGATCGCCGAGAGACCGTCGGCGCCGTGATAGGACGCATACATCGCGGCCAGGACCGCCAGGAGGACCTGGGCGGTGCAGATGTTGGACGTCGCCTTCTCACGACGGATGTGCTGCTCACGGGTCTGGAGGGCGAGCCGGTACGCGACCCGTCCGTCGGCGTCTGTCGACACCCCGACCAGACGACCCGGCAGGTTGCGGGCGTGCGCGCTGCGGCACGCGAGGAAACCGGCGTGCGGCCCGCCGAAGCCCATCGGGACCCCGAAGCGCTGGGTGGTGCCGAAGCACGCGTCCGCGCCCTTCTCCCCCGCGGGGGTCAGGACCGTCGCCGCCAGCAGGTCGACACCCGCGGCGACCATGGCGCCCCGCTCGTGGCACTGCTCGATGAGCCCGGACACGTCGGCGACACGACCGGACGCGCCGGGGGTCTGCACGAGCGCCCCGAAGAACTCTCCCTCGGGCAGGCCGTCGTCCACCAGGTTCGCGGTGACGATCTCGATGCCCAGGGGCTCGGCGCGGGTGGCGAGGATCGCCGCGGTCTGGGGGAAGATGTCGACGTCGACGGCGAAGCGGGGGCTCTTGGAGGAGCGGTTGGCCCGTCGCAGCATCGTCATGGCCTCGGCCGCGGCTGTGCCCTCGTCCAGCATGGAGGCGTTCGCCATGTCCATACCGGTCAGGTCGGAGACCATCGTCTGGAAATTCAGGAGCGCCTCGAGACGGCCCTGGCTGATCTCCGGCTGGTAGGGGGTGTAGCCCGTGTACCACGCCGGACTCTCGATGATGTTGCGGATGAGCACCGGCGGGGTGAGCGTGTCGTAGTACCCCTGGCCGATCATCGACACGGCGACGGTGTTGCGGTTCGCGAGTTCACGGAGCGCGGCGAGGGTGTCCGCCTCCGACAGCGGCTCCGGTAGCGCGTCGATCCCCTCAGCACGCCCGTCCGCGCCCACCTCGTCGAGGATGACCGACGGGACGGACCGCTCGGCGAGCTCGTCCAGCGAGCTCACCCCGATGGTGTCCAGGATGCGTTCCAGGCCGTGGGCGTCGGGACCCAGGTGGCGGGCGACGAACTCGCCTCCGGTCCGGGAGATGTCGGGGGTCGTCGTCACAGGTGCTCCTCAGGTGGCGGGGCCGCCCGGACAGGCGGCCTGCGGGCCGGTGCTACCCTCTCCGCTCTGTCCCCTGCCGGACGGGTGCCGGCGCCTGAGAGATTCACCGGACTCGCGAGGCGAGCCCGGCTTTCCCCGTGGGCGGGTGGTCTGTTCCACCGCTCTCCAGAGGCGTTAGGCGACTACACGGTCCGGGTGCCTGAGAGATTCTCGGAGAGGAGTTGCTCCTTCGGCGCCCACGGCCCGTAGGCCGCGGAGCTCTCCCGTGAGTCGCGTGAACGCACGGCCGAGTCTAGACCACCCGAGCCGATCAGCCCGTGCGGCGTGAGGCGCGTGCGCGCCGACGGGCCGCCAGTTCGTCCTCCACCGGCGTCAGGATGTCCTCCTCCGACACCGTCTCGGCGGGGAACTCGGCGATCGAGCCGGCGAGCTCACGCATCGCTCCCCCGATCCCGATCCCGAAGACACCCTGCCCGCCCTGCAGCAGGTCGAACACCTCCTCCTTGGAGGTGCACTCGAACACGGTGCGGCCGTCGGAGAACAGGGTGATGGTCGCCAGATCCTCCACACCACGTGAACGGATCTGGTCCACGGCCTTGCGGATGTTCTGCAGCGAGATGCCGGTGTCGAGCAGCTGCTTGACGATCTTCAGGACGAGGATGTCCTTGAACGAGTACAGGCGCTGGCTACCCGAGCCGGCCGCATTGCGGATCGACGGCACCACGAGGTCGGTGCGTGCCCAGTAATCGAGCTGCCGGTAGGTGATCCCGGCGATCTGGCATGCGATCGGGACCCGGTACCCGCTCGTGCCGTCCGGGATCCCGTCATCGGGGAACAACCCGGGCTGCACCTCGTCGAAGGAAGCCTGGGTGCCCTCTCCTCGGTCCCCGAAGAGACTCTCCGTGTTCGTATCGGCGACGGACGGCTCCGAGACCCGGGTGTGGTCGGCCACGATTGCTCCCTCAAGCTGCGGGTGTCGCCACGATCGTGACGACACGGTACCGGGCGACGAGGCCCGGATCCTGGACGCGTGAACACCATCGGTGTAGTTCACTGAGGGCAACGCTATGCCCGCCGGGGGCCCTGATCAATAGGACACGCGGTAAACCTCAACCTCAAGTTGAAGTTTAGAGTCTGTCCTGACCTGCGAACTGGTATCGGTGTGGCCACTGTGAATGCCAAACTCGCAGGTCGCAGGCGTCAGGACGATGACCCGCCCGGTTCTCTGGGCGCCTCCGGTCCGCCGAGAAAATCGTCAGGGTTCACCTGATCGAGGAACTCCCGGAAGGCTTCGACCTCTTCCTCGCCCTGCTCCACGAGGGAGATCCCCACCTCGTCGAGCACCTCCCGGCTCACGAGTACCGGCGAGGAGGTCCGCAGTGCAACCGCCACCGCGTCGGACGGGCGCGCGGACACCCTCGTGTCGCCGAAGACCAACTCCGCGAAGAACGTCCCCTCGGACACTCCGATGATCTCCACCTGCTCCAGCGGATGCGAGAAGGTGTCCAGTAGCGCGGCCACGAGGTCGTGGGTCAGCGGCCTGCTCGGCCGCACCCCCTGCTGTTGGAGGCTGATCGCCGCGGCTTCGGCCGCCCCGATCCAGATCGGTACGTACCGGCCACCGTCCTTCTCGTGCAGGATCAGTACGGGTGCGTACTCCGGCTCCTCGAAACGGACGCCGACGATGTCGACCTCGCGCATGTTCTTTCCCATGTTCTCCGCCTCTCCCACGTCTCAAGCGTAGCCCCGATCCGGTTCACCGCGAGCGGGCGCTGTCCCTGTCAGGACTCGAGGGCGTGCCTCACGGCGACGGTCACCAGGGTCGAATGGAGCGACACCGACAGTGCCGCGATCTCCCGCGCCAACTCCGCGGCCCGGTCACGGGCATCGGCATCGCCCTGGCGGGCCACCGGGCCGGCGATCTGGGTGATCAACCCGGTCTGCCGATCCGCCGCCGTGCGGAAACCCCTGAGGTGGCGCACGTCCACCCCGTGCCCGGCCAGATCGTGCGCGGTCCGCGCCACCAGGACCGCTTCCGGGTCGAAGAAGCCGCCGGGCCCCGCCGCGATCAGGCCGGCGTCGATCAAGGCGTCGACCAGTGCGGCGTCCACCCCGGACTGCTCGACCACGTTCTCGCGGGTGAGCCTCTTCAGGGTGTCGCTCCGGAAATCGTCCGGGGCGGAGCCGGGGACGCCGTCCTCACCCGACCGGGGCCGCAGCGCGGTGGTCGACCCGTCGGCGATGCCGGCGTCCAGTGCGTCGAGTTCCTGCCGGATCACCTTGAGCGGCAGGTACCGATCGCGCTGGGCGGTCAGTACGTACCGCAGGCGCTCGCGGTCCTCGACGCTGAACCGCCGGTATCCGCTCGCCGTGCGCTCAGGGGTGACCAGCCCCTCGTTCTCGAGGAACCGGACCTTCGACACCGTCAGGTCCGGGAACTCCGGACTCAGAAGTGCGATGACGCCCCCGATGGAGAGGTACTCCTCCCTCGGGGCGCCCTGTCCGGCGGCGGTCACTGCCCGGGCGTACCCGTCAGGAAGACGAGACGGAACTTGCCGATCTGGACCTCGTCGCCGTTGGACAGCGACGCCGAGTCCACGGGCTCACGATTGACGTAGGTACCGTTCAGCGACCCCACGTCGACGACGGTGAAGGTCTCGCTCTCGCTCCGGAACTCGGCGTGCCGCCGGCTCACCGTCACGTCGTCGAGGAAGATGTCGCTGTCCGGGTGCCGTCCCGCGGACGTGGTGGCCTGGTCGAGCAGGAACCTCGACCCCGCGTTGGGGCCACGCTTGACCACGAGCAGCGCCTGCCCCTCGGGGAGCCCCTCGACACCGGTGACGGCGGAGTCGGACTGGGCCGCCTGCTGGTCGGATTCGTTGAGGAGCTCGGCACGGAACACCGAGGTGGTCTCGGCGGTCGCCTCGGGCATGTTCTTGTTCTCGGTCACGTTCGTATCTCCTCGTCCGAGCCCAGCGGGGGCTCACCGTGCGGTGCTGTTGATTCTATGTCGGAGTCCCCGGTCGCGGGGCCCGGGGGCGGCGACTACCCGCTCAGCCCTCGGTGATCTTGGCGTACCCGTCAGAGTCGAGTGTCTGCTCGAGCTGGCTCTCCAGGTCGTCCACGTCGGCGATCTCCAGAACGACGATCCACCCCTCACCGTAGGGATCCGAGTTGACCAGTTCGGGCGAGGTCTCGAGGGCGCTGTTCACCTCGACCACCTTGCCGCTGAGCGGCGCGTACAGGTCGGACACGCTCTTGGGCGACTCGACCTCGCCGAAGGATTCTCCCGACTCCGTGTCCCCTCCGACCTCGGGGAGCTGGACGAACACGATGTCTCCGAGCTTGGACTGCGCGTACTCGGTGATCCCGATGCGCACCCGGGTGTCCGACACCCGCTCCACCCACTCGTGCTCATCGGTGTACCGGAGCTGGTCGGGGATGTTCTGATCGCTCACTGACGCGCCCTTCTCGAGTGGCTCACTTCGAATTCCATCTGGCGACATTACACACCGTCGGGCGCCCCCACATCAGCCGATCGGGCCCCGCGTGGGGGAACCGCCCGCGCGATCCGCCACGCCTGCCACACGTAGATGCCCCCGCTCCACGCGTACAGTCCTACGCCCCAGTACAGGCACGCCTCCCCCACGAGCTGGAAGGCCTGTCCACCCGGCACACCGGCGTGGCCAGCCAGCAACAGCGGGAGTGACCAGAACAGGGCGAAGGTAGCCGCCTTGCCCAGGTAGGTGACCTCGGGTACCAGACCGCGCCGGCGGTAGACCGGAAGAGTGCTCGTCAGCAGCAGGTCCCTGGCGATCAGGACCACCACGATCCACACGGGGATGTATCCCGCGACCGCGAAGGCCACCGGCACGGCGGCGACGAGGATCCGGTCCGCGATCGGGTCCAGTCGCTCGCCCCAGGTCGAGCGCATGTTCCACAGACGCGCGATCTTGCCGTCGAGCCAGTCCGAGACGACCAACACCCCGAGCAGCCACAAGGCCAGGGGTGGGTCGTCCCACGCCAGGATGCTCAGGATGAGAACCGGGATCAGCGCGATCCGCGCGAGCGAGATCGCGTTGGGCAGCGTCCAGAACCGATCGCTGACCTCGGGTACGCGGGCCGGCGATTCGGGGCCCAGGCCCGGCGGGACCGCCGCGGACAGGTGCCCGTCGCGGGGAGGCGGGATCCTGGCGCCCAGGACCTTGCCCTCTCCGGTCCGCCACTCCCGGAGGTCGGTTTCCCGCCTGCCGTCGCGCGCCGCATTCATCGGAACGTCGACATCATCCCGGAGAAGACGTTCCCACCGGCGGCCATCGGATTGTCGTGGACCATGTAGGTCCAGGTCGAGGTGGGACGCGCCATGGAGTTGGCCTCGAGGTCCACCCCGGAGTCGGTGAACTCGATCTCGGAGAAGGTCGCCTCGGATTCACGGACGGCGTCGGCGGCGAGGTCCCGGAAGTGGTCGATCGCGATCCGATGGAACTCGTCGAGGGGGTTCTCACGTCCCAGTGCGCGGAGGTGGATCGACTCCCGGACGTCGTTCATCGTCTCCAGATGCCGGGCCCAGCCCCGGTCGAGATGCCACAGCATGATCTCCCGGCAGCCCTGCACCACCGCCTCACGGCCGTGCTCGTCCACCAGCGCCTCACCCCGCGCGGGATCGTGTGCGGTGAGTTCCTCGAAGGCCCTGTCCGTACGCAGGAGCGCAGAGCGCCGCTCCGCGAGGATGTCGCGTTGCTCGGCGAGCAGCCGACTGTAGCGCCAGGTGTTGGCGTGGATCTCCAGCATCTGCCCCTCGGTCACCCGCTGGGCGTGATCGACGGCGTCGCGCCCGCGATTGCCCTTGAGCAACCCGGACATCCTGTCGTGGCTGGTCGGGATCTTTTCGGGTTCGAGCGCCGAGGTCACCACGGGGTCGTCCATGGCGGCGAAGAACACCGAGCTGCCCGGGTCGCCCTGACGCCCCGCCCGTCCCCTGAGCTGGTTGTCGAGCCGCTCGGTCCGGTGCCGTCCGGTACCCACCACGTGGAGACCGCCGAGTTCCACGACCTCGTCGCGTCGGGCCTCGTCGGAACCGCCGAGGCGGATGTCCGTCCCGCGCCCGGCCATCTGGGTGGAGACGGTGACGTTGCCGACGTCACCGGCCTCGGCGATGATGGCCGCCTCCTCCTCGTCGTTCTTGGCGTTGAGGACCGAGCACTCGACCCCCTTCTCGGCGAGCCGTGCGGCCAGTTCCTCGGACTCGGCCACGTCGTGGGTGCCCACCAGGACCGGCTGACCGGTGGCGTGGACAGCAGCGATGTGTTCGACCAGCGCGCGGGTCTTGCTGTCGGTGTCGATGTAGGTGCGGTCGGCCTCGTCGAACCGGATGTTCGGGGCGTTGGGGTCGATCCGGGACACGCCCAGGGAGTAGAACTCGCGCAACTGGGCACCCGCCGCCAGCGCGGTGCCGGTCATCCCGCACACCTTGTCGTACCGGCCGATGAACGCTTGGACCGTGATGCTGTCCAGGATCTGCCCCGCCTCGGACACCGCGACGCCCTCCTTGGCCTCCACGGCGGCCTGGAGCCCGTCCGGCCACCGCTGGAGCTCGGCCACCCGTCCGCGGGACGCGTTGACGAGCTGCACCCGTCCGTCGCGGACGATGTAGTCCACGTCCCTACGCAGCAGGAAGCACGCGTGGAGCGCGACGTTGACCTGGACCAGGGTCGTACCGACGTGGTCGGCGTCGTAGAGGTCGGGGATGCCGAGCTCGGTCTCGATGGCCTCGGCGCCGTCGTCGGTGAGGAAGATGTTGCGGCGGTCGGCGTCGGTCTCGTAGTGCCGACCCGGTCGCAGCTTGCGCACCGCGGCCAGGACCTCACCTGTCGGCGCCTCCCCGGAGGTCGAGCCGGCCAGGACCAGCGGCACGAGCGCCTCGTCCACCAACACCGAATCGGCCTCGTCCACCAGGGCCACGTCGGTGGTCGGGGCGATGAGATCCGCGGGGTCGGTCACCAGCTGTTCGCGGAGGACGTCGAACCCGATCTCGGAGACCGAGCCGTACGTGACATCGCAGGAATAGGCGATACGTCGCTCGTCGCGCGTCGAGGACTCCGTCACGTGGCCGACCGAGAGCCCGAGCATTTCGAACATCGGCCCCATCCAGCGCGCGTCCCGGGCGGCGAGATAGTCGTTGACCGAGATGACGTGCACCGTGTGGCCCTGGAGGGCGTAGCCGGCAGCGGCCACCGCCCCCGAGAGCGTCTTGCCCTCGCCGGTCGCCATCTCGACGACATCGCCGGCGAACATCCGCAACGCTCCCTGGAGCTGGACGTCGAACGGCCTCAGACCGACGGTCCGGGTGGCGGCCTCCCTCGCCAACGCGAGGAACCGGGCGAGATCCTCGGGCGGATCACCGAAGAGCTGCAGCCCGTGCGCGGCGTCCGCGAACTCGTCGTCGTCCAGTCCTGCCGCCCACTCGTCGAACCCGTGCGACATCTCGACCGCGCTCTGCGCGCGCGAGGTGTCGCGTCCCTGGGTGGAGCCCATGAGCTTCCAGAAGCGGTTGGCCAGTCCCACGCGTGGAGTCCTTCCCGGTGACGAACAGATGCTCCCACCGTACGCAGGCGGGACGCCGTCGGGGACGCGCCCCTCCGGTCGCGGCGTCTAGCGGTCGGGGTCGATCTGGCCGCGCAACCTCCGCATGGCCTCCGTCGAGAGCATCCGGTCACCCGCGCGCGCCGCCAGATGCTCGGCCGCCACATCCGCCGGGGAGGGACGGTAGGGGGTCGAGGGCGACGCCACACCGTTGTCACGGGCGATGCCGGCGAGACGGTCCGCCTCCGCCACCGCGGCCTCGGCCCGCGACTCCACCGACTCGACGAGCTCCCGGAACGCGACCGCCCTGTCGACGACCTCCGCCCACACCTCGTCGATGGAGACGCCCATACCGGTCAGAGTGGTGAAACCGTCGCTCGCCGGCGGCACCCCGGCCGTGGCCGCGGCCTCGCGCAGTCGGCACAGATCCCCGGCGAGGCCGACCACCTCGGATTCGGCGTCGAACTGCAGCCGGATCTCCTCCACCGACCGTCCGCCCCGCGAGTACGCGCGGTACAGACGGTCGTACAGACCACCGACCTCCATGAGGGTTGCCGTATACATCTCGGGAATCCGACGCCGGTCCGCGCGGATGTGCGGGAGCGAGGGAAGGGACTGCACCACCGACTGCACCCGTGGTGGCAACGCCACCCGGCCCATCTCCCGCTGCCCTCTGGCCGCTGCGACCGTCCCGAGCTCCGCGAGGGTCCGGGGCACGAGCGGGACGGGGGCCATGGTCGGCGTCGATGCCAGGGCGTCGAACAGCCGGCCACGGTCATCGGTGTCCAGGTGCACACCGCGCCGCCGGTCGGCGCGGATGTCCTTGACCCGGAAAGCCCAGACGCCGGAACCCCGGGTGAACCCGGTCCGCAGGACGAGGTACTTCCGGTCGAGATCTGCGAGTCGGGTGCGCAGCGCCATGCGCAACATGGAGGGCACCGGGGTGCCGAGGATCCGCCTCAGGTCGTGACGCTGCTCCTCGATGATCCGGACCTGGTGGAATCCGTTCACCGTCGGGAACGGCAGATTGCGGTGCATCCGGGCCAGGACGACGTCGCCGATACGGGGTTCGATCAGCCCGCAGGCGACGAGCAGAGCCGCCCGGTCGGACAACTCTGCCACAGGGGCCTGCCCCTCCCCCCGGCACATGCGGTCGATATCGGACACGATCCGGTCCCGTGCCGTCTGTGGCGTGCGCTCGTCGGCCATGCCCCTCCTCGCCCGCGCGTCCGGCGCGCGGCTCTTCTCACGGGATACCTATCGGTTACAACGGTAGGCCCCGGCCCCGTGTTCCCCCGCGGGTGGCAGGCCGGCTCCGCACCGGTCAGCGTTCATAGCCACGTCGGGCGTCATCGAGGATCCGGGGCCGGTCGAGTGTGGAGGGCTCGAGTCGCATCGGGGCCACGTCGCGACCGAACCGGCCGGCTGCCTCGAGGGTCCCCTGGTCGAGGTATCGCAGGCCGGTGACGTCGGGCCGCAGTCGGAGATCCGGGGCGTCACCGTCGGCCGAGGCCAGGACGAAACCCCAGTCCCCGAACGTCGGGACGTGAACGTGGTACGGGGTCGTGCCCCATCCCGCGGAATCGACTGTCGACACCGCCCGCCAGAACTGCCGCGGTGTGGAGAACGGGCTCCCCGATTGGACGACCATGAGGCCGTCATCGCCGGTGACCCCGCGCACGAGGCCGTAGAACTCCTCGGAATACAGGCGGGACAGCGCGGCGTTGCGCGGGTCCGGCAGATCCACGAGCACCGCCCCGAAGCCGCCCGGCGGCACGGCGCCGTCGCCGCCCCGGCGCAGCCACGCGAAGGCGTCGTCGACCACCACCTCGACGCGCGGGTCGTCGAGGGAACCCCGGTTGTCCGCGCGCAGCTCGGTGCGGGCGATCTCCAGCACGGCCGGGTCGAGCTCCACCTGGACCACTCGCCGAACGCCCGGCACGGCCAGGAGGTCTCGGGCCGCCAGACCGTCGCCGCCGCCGAGTACCAACACGTCGCCGGGCCGCTCGGCCATCGCGGGCTGGACCAGCGCCTCGGTGTACCGGTACTCGTCCAGACTCGAGTACTGGAGCGTGCCGTCGAGGTACAGACGGCGGTCCGTGCGGCCGTTGTACCTCGCTCTGGTGACGACGATCTCCTGGTAGGCGGACTGGGTGTGGGAGAGCACCGGGTCCGGGTACAGCTTGGACCGCGACCACTCGGTGACGTCGTCGAGCGCGACGAGCAGCGTGCCCAGCAGAGCCGCGACCAGCGCGAGCGACAACGCCGCTACGGCAGTCTGTGTCCGGGTCAGCAGACCCCGCAACGCGAGCGCGAGCAGCACGGCCGCGGCGGCCACGTTGACCACCCCCGTGATGGCGGCGGCCTGTTGCATCCCGTACGACGGCAGGAGCAGGAACGGCCACAGCAGTCCCCCGACGAGCGCCCCCAGGTAGTCGGCGGCGTTGAGATCGGCCAGTACCCGGCCGGCCTCGGCCGACCCGGTCCGGCGGCCGGTCTGCAGCAGGGACATGAGCAGTGGCACCTCTGCGCCCACCAGCACGCCGATCGCGGCGGTGGCCACCACCAGCGTCACCAACGACGCCGAGTCCGACCCCAGGGTCGTGAAGGTCACATAGAGCGCCGTGGCCGACGCCCCACCGACGAGCCCCAGCGTCGACTCGACGGCGACGAAGCTCGACGCCGGGCGGTCGACGAACGGCTTGGCCAGCAATGCGCCGAGGCCGAGGGCCGCGACGTACCCGGCCACCACGAGACTCGTGGCGACGATCCCTCCGCCCTGGACTGTCGTCGCGAGCGTGAGGAGGGCGAGCTCGTAGATGAGCCCGCAGGCGGCGCACGCGGCGACGGAGGCCAGCACGACAGGACGCCACCAGCGGCCGGCGCGCGGCGGGGGTTCTCCGGCAGGGTCCGCCTCCGTCGGCACGGGAACCGCCGTGCCGACCTCGTCAGGCAATGGCGGCCGCGTTCACGGCGGAGACGGCGAGGAGTGTGGCCGCGACGGCGAGTGCGGCGGTGCTGAACCGTGGCGCGCCGACGAGGTCGCGGAACCTGCCGGGGACCAGCAGTTCCAGGATCACCAGGGTGACGGCCTGGAAGATCACGCCGAGCAGGCCGTAGACGGCGACGTCGATCAGGCCCAACACCAGGGAGTCCGAGGCGTTGGTCATCACGGTGACGACGATGATCGCGAGGGAGAACGCCGAGGACACGAACAGCGCTGCGGCGTTGGGACGGTGGTCGACGAACACGTGGTGGCGCAGGCTGCCCGGCGTCAGCAGGTCGAGCATGACGAAACCCAGCGCCAGGACCAGGGCGCCGACGCCGAAGTACGCCAGCGACACCCCGATCCCGTCCAGGAGTTCGGGTACGTGGTCGGCGGTTCCGGCGGCGATGGTCACCGTGTCTCCTCGGGGTTCGGGTGATCTGTGGGCGTCTCGTGGGTCACTTCACGCCGACCCCGCCGGAGCTGCCCCCGGCGGACCGCGCCGGGCTGCCCGGCCCGAAGGCCCCGCCGAGGAAGATGAAGCCTCCGGAACGGAGCGTGCGCGAGTTCTCGTCGAGCTGGACACGACAGGCGAGATCGCCGGAGCGGCCGACGACGATCATGTCGTCCCCGTACCTCAGGTACCGGGTGTCCTCGTTCAGCTGGTCGGCGTCCGGCCGCTCGTGGTTGCTGATGTCCCTCGCCGTGGAGTCCCGGTCGCCCCGGCACTCGTAGGTCTGGGACGCGCCGGCCACCGGGGAGTAGTTCTCACGGACATAACGCACGGCATTCGTGCCGGACCCCACCAGGACGAGGCCCAGCAGGACCGCGCACAGTCCGGCGACGAGCGCGATGATCCACCCGCGGTAGGGCTTCACGAGGCCACCCCCTCTGCAACGTCCACCCCGGCGCCGGCCAGCCCGGCGACGTGCACCCCGGCGACGTGCACCCCGGCGACGTGCAACCGGGACGTGGTGGCGACGACGTCGCCACCGCACTCCCCGGAGTCGTCTCCAGCCGGGTAGAGATGCCAGGTGACCCACGACCAGCCCGTGTCGTCCGGCGTCGGAGCCACCACCGATAGCGCCCCGTCAGAGCCCGGGAACCGTCCCGCGAGCACGGTCGGATCGGCTGCCGCGAGCGACGTCAGTCGCTCCACGACCGCCCCGAAGTCGGCGGCGGCGAGGGTCTCGGTGGTCCCGCGCAGATGGTGGACACCCCACGGACCGGGAAAGGACTCCTCGGCCGGCAGAGGCGCCCCGCCGTCTGCCGTTGCGCGGCAGGACACCTCCTCGGTCATCGCGTCGCGTCCGTCGATCATCAGCGTCACCGCGTGTGACGCCCCGAGGATGGACAGGCGTAGAGCGCTGTCGAGTGCGGGGTGCTCGAGAACGGTGGAGACGAGGGCGTTCCGCTCGGGCGTCACGCCGACCCGGTAACCCAGTGCCGCGGCCGCCACATCACTCGGTTCCGTGGCGAGGTCGTGGACGGTCACCGTCTGTAGTCCGGGTCGCCGGCGACGGGGGGCGCCGGGTAGACGGTCAGCTCACCCCGGGACATCGGGCGTCCGGAGGAGACCTCCCAGCCGGCCCCGTCCCAGTCCTCGAAGGACAGCAGCGAGCTGCCGTCCCCGGTACGCATGTCCTGGTACCGCATCCGGCCGCGCTCGGGCAGACCGGTGGTTCCCTCGCATGAGTACTCCGCCTCACCCGACTCCTCGAGCCGATGGACCCGATCGTCGACGATCACCTCGGATCCGGGGCTGACGCCGAGTCCCTTGCGGGTGTTCCACCAGGTGAGCTCGAGGGTTCCCTCGTCCTCCTCGACGCCCAACCACTGCGCTCCGTCGCCGCCCTCCAGGAGATGCTCCCACCAGACATACGGGCCCTGGCGAAGGGTGACCGAGCCGCGGACCACATAGTCGATGCCGCCGTAGGAGACGATCGCACCGGGGCCGAGCTCTCGCGGGCCGAAGCCGTGGACCGGCCGGTCGGCGGCGAGCGGGTCGAGGCGGGGTCCGGCCGCCTCGGGCTTCGTGCCACCCCGTGCCTTGACGATGATCCCGACGACCGCGATCACCGCGACCACCAGCCCCGCTATGACGAGTAGCTCTCCCACCGCGCGCTCACTCCTGGATCGAAGACTGACGGTCGACCCGGGTCGCCGTTTCGTGACCAGGCCAGGCTAACGCACCCCGGATTCTGCGGGCGTGACCCGCCGCTTGAACCGGAGTGAACCGCGGAAATGGACTCAGAGCCGGTCCCCCTCTCGGGAAACCGGCCCTGATCTGTGTCGGGCTGACAGGATTTGAACCTGCGACCCCTTGACCCCCAGTCAAGTGCGCTACCAAGCTGCGCCACAGCCCGTCCGCCACCGCGGCTCGCGCGGCGACTCGATTACCCTAGCGCACCGGTTCCGTCGGACTCCAATCGGCAGGTCACTTGCGCTGTCGACGCTCCTTGACCCGCACGTTCACCCGGACCGGGGAACCATCGAAGCCGAAGGTCTCACGGAGGCGACGCTCGAGGAAGCGCCGGTACCCGGCCTCGAGGAACCCCGTGGAGAAGAACACGAACGTCGGGGGCCGGGTGGTGGCCTGGGTGCAGAACCTGATCCGCGGCAGACGACCACCACGCATGGGCGGCGAGGTCGCGGCGACGACCTCGCTCATCCACGTGTTGAGGGGCCCGGTGGGGATCCGCTTGTCCCAGGAGTCCAGCGCCGTCTCCATCGCGGGCACGAGCTTGGCCAAGGCGCGGCCGGTCCTGGCCGAAATGTTGACCCGGTGGGCCCAGCTCAGCACCCGGGACAGTTCGCGGTCGATCTCCTTGTCGAGGTCGTACCGCCGGTCCTCGTCGACCAGGTCCCATTTGTTGAAGGCGATCACCAGCGCCCGGCCGGCGTCGGCGACCATCGAGATCACCCGCAGGTCCTGCTCGGTGATGGGCTCCGAGGCGTCGAGGAGCAGGACGACGACCTCGGCCGCCTCGATCGCGCCACGGGTACGCAGAGAGGCGTAGTACTCGTGACCGTAGGCCTGGTTGACCTTGCGGCGCAGGCCGGCGGTGTCGACGAACCGCCAGGTGCGTCCCCCGAGCTCCACGAGCGAGTCGACGGGGTCGACGGTGGTGCCGGCGACGTTGTCGACCACGGAGCGCTCCTCGCCGGTCAGCTTGTTGAGCAGGCTCGACTTACCGACGTTGGGCTTGCCGACGAGCGCGACGCGCCGCGGCACGTCGGTGGCCTCGCGCATCCTCGCCTTGGACGGCAGCTGCCGGAGGATCTCGTCGAGGAGATCCGCCGTGCCGCGACCGTGGGCGGCGGAGATGGCGTGGGGCTCGTCCAGGCCGAGGGACCAGAACTCGGCCGCCTCCAGTTCGGCCTTCTCACTGTCGACCTTGTTGACGGCGAGGATGACCGGGGTGTCGGACCGACGCAGGCTCTTGGCCACCGTGGCGTCGGCGGCGGTGATGCCCACCGTGCCGTCGCACACCAGCACGATGAGGTCGGCCGTGCCCATGGCGATCTCGGCCTGCTGCGCGATGGAGCGGTGCATGCCCTTGGCGTCCTGCTCCCAGCCACCGGTGTCCTGCACCATGAAGGTGCGGCCGTTCCACAGCGCCTCGTAGGAGACCCGGTCGCGCGTGACGCCCGGGACGTCCTCGACGACGGCCTCCCGGCGGCCGATGATGCGGTTCACCAGGGTGGACTTGCCGACGTTGGGTCGGCCGACGATCGCGACGGTGGGCAGGATCTCCACGCCCTCGGTCACGGCCCCGATCTCGTCGGCGAACTCCGCGGCGACCGCCTCCCAGTCGGTGTCGTCGTTCCAGCCGTCCTCGATGGTCTCCTCGCCGGGCCCGGTGGGCAGGTCGAAGTCGGTGCTGTCCTCGTTGGTGGTCACAGTGCGGTCCCTTCTGCGGTGGCGCCGTGCGACGCGTGGATTCCCTCGGCGAGCGCGACCAGGCGGTCGAGCACCTCGTCGAGGGTCAGGTCGGAGGTGTCGATGACGACCGCGTCGTCGGCAGGCCTCAGGGGGCTCGCGGCGCGCGTGGAGTCCTTGCGGTCGCGTTCGATGACGGCGGCCAGCACCTCGTCGTAGTCGGCCCTGCGGCCGGCGGCCAGGTCCTGGTCGGTGCGACGCCGGGCCCGCACCTCCGGGCTGGCGGTGAGATAGACCTTCACCTCGGCGTCCGGCAGCACGACTGTGCCGATGTCACGCCCCTCGAGGACGACGGTGCCCCCGCTGGCGGCCAGCCGTCGCTGCAGGAGGACCAGGTTCTGGCGGACCTCGGGCACGGCGGACACCGCCGAGACCGCAGCCGTGACGCGGGCGGTGCGGATCTCCTCGCTGACGTCCTCACCGGCGAGCAGGACGCGCTCGGCTCCGGCGTCGGTGCCGATCTCCAGAGGCAGGTCGGCCGTGGCGGCGATCACGGCGGCCGCGTCCTCCGGGTCGATCCCGGCGCGCAGGACCTGCAGGGTCGCCACCCGGTACATCGCGCCGGTGTCGAGGTACGCGCCGCCGATACGCCGTGCCAGGGTGCGGGCCAGGGTGGACTTCCCGGTGCCGGCGGGGCCGTCGATCGCGATACGTCGACGCGCGGCCGGGGCGCTCGGGGCGCTCACAGGCCTACCGCCTCGTACAGGTCGGAGACCTCTTTGCGGCCCAGCTTGCGGAAGGTGCCCGCGCGCTGGTCACCGAGCGCGATGGCCCCGAACCGGGTCCGGACGAGCGCCTCGACCGGGTGCCCGACCTCGGCGAGCAGCCGCCGGACGATGTGCTTGCGACCCTCGTGGAGCACGACCTTGACCAGCGAGCGCCCGTCGTGGACGTCGAGGATCGAGAACTGGTCGACCTTGGCGGGTCCGTCCTCCAGGGTCACCCCGGCGCGCAGCTGCTTGTTGACGCCCTTACCCACGACGCCGGTGACGGTCGCCATGTAGGTCTTGGAGACCTCGTAGGACGGGTGCATGAGGCGGTGCGCCAGCTCCCCGTCGTTGGTCACCAGGAGCAGCCCCTCGGTCTCGGCGTCGAGACGCCCGACGTGGAACAGCCGCTGCCCGGCGTCCACGCGGTCCGCGACGAGGTCGCCGACACAGGGCCGGCCCTTCTCGTCGGACATGGTGGTGTGGTAGCCGCGGGGCTTGTTCAGTGCGAGGTAGACCAGGGTGTCGTCCAGGACGATGCGGGTGCCGTCCACGCGGATGACCGCCGTGGCGGGGTCGACCTTGACGCCCATCTCGCGCACCTTCTTGCCGTCGACCTCCACCCGTCCCCGGGCGATGAGCTCTTCGGAGGCCCGGCGGGAGGCGACCCCGGCCTGGGCCAGGATCTTCTGGAGGCGGACCGGTGCGCCGTCTCGGCCAGCGGATTCAGTCATGAAAACGTCACATCTCTTCGTCGTCGTCTCGGGGAGTGGGGTCGGGCGCCGCGGTTCGGCGCCGCCCCAGTGGGATCCGCGGATCGTCCGCGGGGTCGTCGCTCATCTCGTCGACCAGGTCGACATCCGGCAGCAACGGGGCGATGTCCGGCAGCTCGTCGAGCGACGTGAGTCCCAATCTTTCCAGAAATAGCTCTGTGGTCCTATACAGGATGCCCCCGGTGTCCGCATCTGTGCCGCATTCCACCGCCAGCCCGCGCGCCACAAGTGTCCTCATCACGCCGTCGACGTTCACCCCGCGGACCGCCGCGACCCGCGACCGGGTGACCGGCTGCCGGTAGGCGATCACGGCGAGGGTCTCCAGCGCGGCCCGGGTCAGCGTGGACCGGGTGCCGTCCGTGAGGAGCCGTTCCACGTACGGCGCCAGGTCTCGGCGGGTGTAGAGACGCCAGCCGTCGGCGCTGCGACGCAGGTCCATCCCGCTCCCCGCGGCCGTGAGCTCGTCGCGCCACGCCCGCAGCTCGGCCTCGACCTCGGCCGCCGTCGACCCGGCGGCCGCGGCCAGTGCACTCTCCGGTGTCGGTTGGTCCACCACCAGCACCAGGGCCTCGAGCCGGGCACGGAGCGGCGGCCCCTCTGGCTCCGGCACACCGGGCTCGTCGTCGTCCCCGATCGCCACCGGCTCGGGGGCGCCGGGCCCCGACACGTCGCTCACGTCCACTCGTCCCTTCCCTTCGTCACCTCGTCGGCGTCCACGCCCGTCCACCTCACCAACAGGTCCCCCAGTGCCTCGTCCTGGGCGAGCGCGACCGCGCGCGCCCGGTACAACTCCAACAGGGCGAGGAACCTGGCGACGACGACGAGGGAGTCGTCGCACCCCGTGATCAGGTCGCGGAAGTCCACCCACCGACCCTCGCCGTGGAACTTCAACAGCTCGAGGACGCGGCCCGCCTGCTCGGGGACCGAGACGACGGGAGCGTGGATGTGCCCCACCCCCACCTCGTCGACCGGCCGTGGCCGGAACGCGACCGCGGCGATGGTGGCGAACTGGTCGGGATCCACCCCGAGCTCCACCTCGGGGAGCAGTCCCAGGAACTCCTCGTCGGGCCCGGCGGTCCTCGGGTACGCGTGTCGCGCGGTGCGGTCGAGCTCACCGAACAGCTCCGCGACCTGACGGAACGCCCGGAACTGCAGCAGGCGGGCGAAGAGCATGTCCCGGGCCTGGAGCAGGGCCAGGTCCTCGGGATCCTGGACCTCGCCGGACGGGACGAGTCGGGCCGTCTTGAGGTCGAGCAGTGTCGCCGCGACGACCAGGAACTCGGTGACCTCCTCGAGCCCGGCCTCCGTGCCCAGGCGGCGGGTGTGCGCGATGAACTCGTCGGTGACGGCGTGGAGAGCCACCTCCGTGACGTCGAGGCGCTTGGAGTCGATGAGCCCCAACAGCAGGTCGAACGGACCGGTGAAGTTGGTCAGGTGGACGGTGAACGCCCGCGGGTCCCCGACCTCCGTCGCCGACCCGACCGGGTCCTGACCCGACGGGGGCCCGACGCCGGTCACCGCCCGGTCACCTGCCGCGCTGGATGACCTCGCGCGCCAGGGCGCGGTAGGCCTGCGCACCCGCGGACTTCGGAGCCCACGTGGTGATCGGCTCGCCGGCGACGGTGGTCTCCGGGAACCGGACGGTGCGGGTGACGAGGGTGTCGAACACCTTGTCTCCGAACACCTCCACGACCCGGCTGAGCACGTCGCGGGCGTGGACCGTCCGACGGTCGAACATCGTGATGAGGATGCCTGTGAGGTGCAGTCGGGGGTTGATGCGGTCGCGCACCTTGTCGATCGTGTCCGTCAGCAGCGCCAACCCGCGCAGCGAGAAGTACTCGCACTCCATGGGGATGAGCACGCCGTCCGAGCACGCCAGCGCGTTGACGGTGAGCAGGCCCAGCGACGGCTGGCAGTCGACGAGGACGAAGTCGTAGCGGTCCAGGACCGGGTACAGGGCGCGGCCCAGCGCCTGCTCGCGACCGACCTCGTTGACGAGCTGGATCTCCGCGGCCGACAGGTCGATGTTGGCGGGGATGAGGTCCACGCCCTCGACACGGGTCCGGACCAGGACCTCCTCCGTCGACACGGAGTTGTCCACGAGCAGGTTATAGACGGTGAGATCGAGCTGGTGGTGCGGGATGCCCAGGCCCGCGGACAGCGCCCCCTGGGGATCGAGATCCACAACGAGCACCCTGCGGCCGTACTCCGCCAGTGCCGCCGCGAGGTTGATCGTGCTGGTGGTCTTGCCGACGCCGCCCTTCTGGTTGCACATCGACAACACCACGGCGGGCCCGTGCGAGGACAGTGTTTCCGGTTCGGGGATCGCGGAGAACCCCTCGCCGGCCGCCGGGTCGTCGGCGCCCAGGAGCTCGGCGCGGGAGAACAACGCGGGGTCCATCGCCCCAGTGTTCAGCGCCACCGCATCTCCTCTCCTCGCCGTCTCACCCGTGCCGTGTCGAGCGTGCCGTCTCGAGCGCGCCGGGCCGTATCCACGGTCACGTTACCGTGCCCGGGGGTGACACTCGGCCCAGACCTCTCGGAGCGTGTCGACGGTGACGAGGGTGTACACCTGCGTGGTGGTGACCGAGGAGTGTCCCAGCAGCTCCTGGACCACACGGATGTCCGCCCCGCCGTCGAGGAGATGGGTGGCGAACGAGTGCCGGAACGAGTGTGGTGAGACGTCCTGCTGCACACCGGCGCGTCGTGCCGCGACCGACACCACGTTCCACAGGGTCTGCCTGGTGACGCGCCCACCGCGGGCGTTGAGGAACAGGGCCGGGCCCCCTCGGGTGGCGAGCGCGGGTCGGGCACGCACCAGATAGGCCCCCACCGCCTCGCACGCCGGACGCCCGACCGGGACGATCCGCTCCTTACCACCCTTGCCCCGCAGGATCACCGCTCCACCGTCCGGGTGGTCGAGACCGTCGAGGTCGTCGACGTCGAGCCCGACGAGTTCGGCGGCCCGGGCACCGGAGGCGTAGAGCAACTCGAGCATCGCGCGATCGCGCAGGCGTGCGGGGTCGGTGTCCGTCTCGGTGGCGCCGGCCGCCTCGATCACCGCGATCATCCGGTCGACCGGCAGTGCCTTGGGGAGCCGCCGCGGCGGACGGGGCGGGGTGACGGCGGCGGCCGCGTCGAGGGCGGTCACCCCGTCACGGGTGGCGAACCGGTGGAGACCGCGGACCGCCGCCATGGTCCGCGCGATCGAGCTGGGGGCCAGGGCCTTCCGTCCCTCGTCCGGGTCGGCGGTGGCCAACCGGGTGCGGAACTCCTCCACGTGCGCCTCGGTCACGGACGTCAGGTCGTCGACGCCCGAAGCCGCGAGATAGCGGTGGTACTTCTCCAGGTCGCGGCGGTACGCGGCCAGGGTGTGGGCCGAGGCCCCCTTCTCGACGGCGAGGTGGTCCAGATACCCGCGGATCTGCACGGTGGCGCCGCCCTCCGAGGTCACCGGGGGTCCGATCCCGTCAGGACCGGTCGATCACCGAGTGGGCCGCGAGGATGCCGGCCACGGCGATACCGTTGACGATCCGGCCGTCCAGCACGGCGTCGACGGCCTCGGCGAACGGCATGCGCGCGACCTCCATGTCCGCCTCCTCGTGCTCCGCCTCCGGGCGCTCGACCTGCCGGAGTCCGGTGGCCAGGTACACGTGGACGCGCTCCGTGCAGAACCCCGGGGACGGGATCATCTCGATCACCGGGCGCCAGTGCTCGGCCTCGAGACCGGTCTCCTCGGCGAGCTCACGGCGCGCGGTCGCCAAGGGCTCCTCGCCGTCGACGTCGCACAGCCCTGCGGGCAGTTCCCAGAGTCGCTCCCCCACGGCGTGCCGGTACTGCCGGACGAGGGTGATCCGGTCGTCGTCGTCGAGGGCGATCACCGCGACGGCGTCGTCGTGCCCGCAGATCTCCCGGTCGGCGGTGCCCCCGCCCGGCATGGTCAGGGTGTCCACACGCAGCCGCACGACGCGGCCGTCGAAGATCTCACGGCTCGCGACGGTGCGGTAGTCGTGCGTCCCGGGGGCACCGCGCTCGGACACGCCGGTCAGCTCCCGTCCGCGCGGGGGTCGGAGGCCGTCTCGGTGTCCACCTCGTCGGCACGGACGCTGGACGTCTTGGCGTCCGGCGCGTCCACCGTCTCCGGAGTGGAGCCCCCGCCCTGACCGGAGCGCCACGGTTCGACGGGCAGCCGCATCTCGTTCTCGTAGTCCAGCGCGGCCTTGATGAACGCGACGAACAACGGGTGGGGGCGGGTCGGACGCGACTTGTACTCCGGGTGAGCCTGGGTGGCGACGAAGAACGGGTGATGCTCGCGCGGGTACTCGACGAACTCGACCAGGTGCCCGTCCGGGGAGGTCCCCGAGAACTGCAGGCCGGACTCGGCGATCCTGTCGCGGTAGGCGTTGTTGACCTCGTAGCGGTGGCGGTGGCGTTCGGTGATCTCGGTGGACCCGTACGCCTCGGCCACGACCGAGCCGTTGGTGAGCGTGGCCGGGTAGGAGCCCAGACGCATGGTGCCGCCGAGGTCGGCGTTGCCGGCGACCGCGTCCACCTGATCGGCCATGGTCGAGATGACCGGGTGCTCGGCATCGGGGTCGAACTCGGTGGAGGAGGCGCCCTCGAGCCCGACCGAGCGGGCAGCCTCGATCACCGAGCACTGGAGACCGAGGCACAGCCCGAGCAGCGGGATGCGGTTCTTGCGGGACCACGAGATGGCGCCGAGCTTGCCCTCGATCCCCCGGATACCGAACCCGCCGGGGATGAGCATGCCGTCCACACCACGGAGCGCCTCGCGTGCGCCGGCCTCGGTGGTGCAGGCATCGGATTCGACCCACCGGATGTTCACCCGGGCGTGGTGCGCGAAGCCGCCGGCGCGCAGTGCCTCGGTGACGGAGAGGTAGGCGTCGGGCAGGTCGATGTACTTGCCCACGAGGGCGATCTCGACCTCCTCGCGCGGCTCGTGGACGCGCTGGAGCAGGTCGCCCCACACGGTCCAGTCCACGTCCCGGAACGGCAGGTTGAGACGCCGGATGACGTGCGTGTCGAGGTGTTCGTTGAACAGCACCTTGGGGATGTCGTAGATGCTCGGGGCGTCCGGGGTCGACACGACGCCCTCGAGGTCCACGTCGCACATCAGGGCGATCTTGGCCTTGAGCCCGTCGGTGACGTCCCGGTCCGACCGCAGGATCAACCCGTCGGGGACGATGCCGATCGAGCGCAGCGCGGCCACCGAGTGTTGCGTGGGCTTGGTCTTGAGCTCACCCGACGGTGCGAGGTACGGGACCAGCGACACGTGCAGGAAGAAGATGTTCTCCCGGCCCACCTCGTGGCGGACCTGCCGGCACGCCTCGAGGAACGGCTGGGACTCGATGTCGCCCACGGTCCCGCCGACCTCGGTGATGACCACGTCGGGGCGACGCCCCTGGTCGTCGGGGTCACCCATCGCGATGATGCGGTCCTTGATGGCGTCGGTGATGTGCGGGATCACCTGCACGGTGTCACCGAGGTATTCGCCGCGGCGCTCCTTGGCGATGACCGCGGAGTACACCTGCCCGGTGGTGACGTTGGCCTTCGCGTCCAGGTCGCGGTCGAGGAACCGCTCGTAGTGGCCGAGATCCAGGTCGGCCTCGGCGCCGTCCTCCGTGACGAACACCTCGCCGTGCTGGAAGGGGTTCATCGTGCCGGGGTCCACGTTGATGTACGGGTCCAGCTTCTGCATGGTCACACGGAGACCGCGGGCGGTGAGCAACTGTCCGAGACTCGAGGCGGTGAGCCCCTTGCCCAGCGACGACGCCACGCCGCCGGTGACGAAGATGTGCTTGGTCTCGGACCGCGATGCGGTTCGGTTCAGTGCCAAGGGGACTCCCGTGTCCATACGCCGGAATGGATGAATGCTGGTGTGGCTCCGGTGCACCCCACGGGGCTTCAGGCTATCACCGCTCCGGCGTCGGGGGGAGCGACGGCGCCGCGGCGGTCGCGTCCGGCCTCAGCCCGTAGTGACCCTGCCCACCGTCGAGCTGCTCCGCCAGCGCCAGCGTCGTCGCCAGACGTCCCGCCTCGGTACCGGCGTCATCGATGGTCGAGACGTCCTCCTCCGCCGAGGACCGCAGGATGCTGACCGCGTCGCGTCCCCCGGAGTCGCCCGTCCGCACCGCGACCACCGCGCCGGCGCCCTCACCGTCGAGGGTGCGGGCCAGGGCGGCGACACGGACCCCTGTCGATTCCTCGTCCCGGGGCCCGGTCACGACCAACGCCAGCTGTCCGGGCCGAAGGGTCCCGGGTTCGTAGCCGATGATCCCCGCATCCGCGAGGGTGGTGAGGACCGTCTCCCGGTCGTCGTCCTCGAGGTGCGGTTCCGCGTCCTCGGCGCGCAGCAGCCCCGCGCGACCGAGCGCCGTGCCCAGCTGGGTACCGAGGTCCGCATCAGCGGCCGGGGCGGTGCCGATGGGCAGGTTCGCGACGAGAGCCTGGAGTTCCGCGTCCGCCTCCGGGTCGACGGCCTTGTCCGTCAGGGTGACGCGGCCGGCGTCGATCCCGCCGGCGGCGTCGATGACCTCGCGCGCCGCGGAGACGTCCTCGTCGGAGGCTCCGGGTGCCACGATCGTCAGGACCGGCCTCCCGTCGAGCCGACCGTCCACGACGGCCGGGGTGAGGTCTCCCGCCAGCGAGTCGAGTCGGTCGACGGCGATCCGCTCCGCGGCCAGATCCTCCTGCGACGCCTCGAGCCGCGCCGCCGTCGTCTCCTCACGCTCGACCACCGCGTCCCTGATGGACGTCGCCACGGACGTCGACCCGAGGACGACCCCCACCGCGAGAGCGAGGAACACGGCCACCAGCGTCAGGACGTGGCGACGCAGAGAGATCAACGGAAGAGCCCCTGGACCCAGAGCGCGAAGGAGTTCCAGGTTTCGACGGCCCAGATGAGCAGGTCCGCGGCGGCGTCGCGGGCCACCACGACCGCGGCCACCGCGATCAGGGCGGCGAGTACGACCAGGGCGAGTCCGATCCCGGCGCCCCGCGACCGGTACAGGGTCGCGCAGGCATCGGCGTGGACCAGGCGGGAGGAGACGGTCGTGTCGACCATCGTGGACGAGGGTGCGGACGAGTCGCGGAACGCGTTCTCGAGCCCCCTGTCGTCGCCGGTCACCACGATCATCTCGGCGCCCCCGTGGTAGGCCAGCAGCAGCGCCATGTCCCTCGCGGTCGCGGCGGCGGGGAATGTCGTGGCCCCCAGTCCGAGCTCTGTGATCTTCTCGAGGCCCTCGGCGCGCCCGTCGCGGTCGGCGGGCACCACCAGGACGGCGCCGTCGGTGAGGACGTCGTCGGACACGTCCGTGGGGGTCGCGACGACGACGTCGGCCGTCAGCCGAGCGGAGCGCAGGAACTCCGCGCCGGCACCCACGCCGACCAACAGCGGTCGGTACTCCCGGATGAACGGCTTGAGTTCGGCGAGCTGGCCGCGCGCGGCCGCGTCACCGGTGACCACAACGACGTGACGGTCGGTGAAGTCGACGTCGATCGACGGGAGGCCCTCGCCGTCCAGCAGCAGCGGGTGCTCGAGGCTGAGGAACTCGGTGGCGTTGGCCAGGTGCGCCAGCGCCGACTCGACGTACCCGCTCTCCGCGGTGTCCACCTCGGCGAGGAGCGTGGCCGAGTCCACCTCGCGGCCGCTCGTGATCTCGTCCTCCGACTTGACCGAGTAGACGACACCGTCGTCGATCCGCACCCGGGTCCCGTCGGCGACCCCGGACAGGTCCGCGTCCTCGATGACCGGGATCGTCGACGCGGCGAGGATCCGGAACGCCGCGCGGGGGAGCATCTCCTCCCCCTGACGGGGCACGTGTACCACTGCCGCCACCCCGGCGTCGACGAGAGCGCGGGCGGTGTCGGCGGGCGCGCGGTTGAGATCGAGCACGGCGACGTCCTTGGCGCCGAGCTTCCTGGGGACCTGTGACCCCACCTCGATCTGGCGGACGGTGCCCACGACACCGGCGAGGTCAGTGGAACGGCGGCTGAGCAGACCCGACATCTTCATGCGCCGAGTATCACGCGTGTGATTCACGTGACCAGGGAGGTCTGCCCGGCGTGTCGGATTAACGGTCGACTTGAGCTTGAGACTTTTCCCGTTGAGCCTTCTCCAGCAACTCCCGCGCATGTGCCAGACCTGTGTCGGTGTCCTCCATACCGGCGAGCATCCGGGCGAGTTCGGTCACCCGATCGGAGTCGGCGACCGCCGTGACCCCGGAGACGACCCCGTCCGATCCCCCGGCGCCGGTGTCCTTGTGCACGACCAGGTGCGTGTCGGCGTACGCCGCGACCTGGGCGAGGTGGGTCACCGCGATGACCTGGTGGGTTCTGGCCAGTCTGGCCAGCCGCTTACCGATGCTCAACGCCGCCCGGCCGCCCACTCCCGCGTCGACCTCGTCGAACACCAGGGTCCCTCCCCCGGATCTCTCGGCCAACACCACCTCGAGCGCGAGCATCACCCTCGACAGCTCGCCTCCCGACGCGCCTCGGCCGAGCGGGACGATGCCCGACGGCCCGTCGAGCGCCAGCTCGACGTCGTCGAGACCCGACTCCGAGGCGCCGTCGAGGCCTTCGCCTGATCGGGTGACCCGGACCACGAGCCGGGCCCCGCCCATCGACAGCTCGGCCAGCTCGGCGGACACCCTCTCCGCGAGATCGTCCCCGGCGGCGCGTCGGATGCGCGTCAGTGTGGCTCCGCGCTCGTCGAGTTCGGCGGCGAGGCGCTCCACGGTGGAACGGAGTTCGGCGACGGCGGAGTCGGAGGTGTCGACCTCACCGAGCCGCGTACGGGCCCTGTCCGCCCACGCGAGCACGTCGTCGACATCGGTGCCGTATTTCCGGGTCAACGCCCTGAGGTCGTGGCGTCGTTCCAATGCCGAGTCGAGGTCCGCCGCGTCGACCGGCAGCTCGGCCAGGTACAGGCCGAGCTCGGTCGCGGCATCTCCGAGCGCCGCGACGGCCTGGCCGATGCTGGTGGCGATCGGGTCGAGCGCCGGGTCACCGGCAGCGGCCAGACGGTGCCGCAACTGGTCGAGGACGCCCACCACCGGCTCGCTGGTCTCGCCGTCACCGGCGAGGACGTCGTGGGCCTGACCCGCGACCTCTCGCAGTTCCTCGGAATCGGTGAGTCGGCGGATGCGGGCGTCGAGTTCGGCCTCCTCCCCCGGCTCGGGCCCCAGGGCATCGATCTCCTCGAGTCCCATCCGCAGCAGGTCGGCTTCCCGGGCCAGCTCACGAGCCCGACCGGTGCGCTCCGCCAGTGAACGCTCGGCGTCCCGCCACAGCCGATAGGTGTCGCGGTAGGCGTCGAGGGCCGCCCGCGCCTCGTCCCCACCGTGGGCGTCGACGGCGTCTCGCTGCCTGTCCGGACGGAGCAGACGCAGCTGATCGTTCTGCCCGTGCACGGCCAGCACCGGCGCGCAGAAGCGGGCGAGGGTCCCGGCGGGGACAGACCTCCCCCCGAGCCTGGCACGCGAACGGCCGTCCGCACCCACCCGGCGTGCGGCGATGACACTGCCGTCCTCGTCGAGTTCGACGTCGGTGTCCTCGAGCAACTCGTCGAGGTCGCGTCGGTCGGCTGCGTCCATGGTGGCCGTCGCGGCCAGGTCGAAGCGCCCTTCGACGAGTGCCTTCTCCGCACCGCGCCGGACACGCCCGGGGTCCGCGCGCCCTCCGGCCAGGAGCCTCAGTCCCGTGACCACCATCGTCTTGCCCGCGCCGGTCTCGCCGGTGAGCACCGACAGCCCGGGCGAGAAATCGGCCACGGCCTCGTCGATGACGCCGAGGCCGCTGATCCGAAGTTCCGTGAGCACGCACCCACCCTAGGTGAGGGGCCGGACAGCGGACCGCCCACGCCACCCGGTGACGGGCAGTTCGAACTTCGTGACCAGTCTGTCGGTGAACGGCGAGTCGTCCAGTCGGACCCACTTGACCGAGCGCGCGCCCCGCACCACCTCGACCCGGCTGCCCGGCGGGACGTCGACGAGGCGTCGTCCGTCCACCACCACCACTGCCGGGCCGGAATGCACCCCGGTCTCCACCGCGACCCTGGAGGAGGGTGCCACGACCATCGGACGGGCGAACAGCGCGTGGGCGTTGTTGGGGACCACGAGGATGGCGTCGAGTTCGGGCCAGACGATCGGCCCGCCGGCCGAGAACGCGTAGGCGGTCGACCCGGTCGGCGTGGAGACCAACATGCCGTCACAGCCGTAGTCACTGACCGGTCGGCCGTCGATCTCCACGGACGCCTCGAGGACGCCCTGCCGGGAGACCTTCTCGATGCTGACTTCGTTAAGTGCCCAGTCCCGGGCCAGGACGGTGTCCCCGTGGATGACGGTGGCCTCCACCGTCATCCGTTCGACCACCCTGTAGTCCTTCGCCGCGATCTGCTCGACGACGCCACTGAGCGAGGAGACCTCCGACTCGGCGAGGAAGCCGATGTGTCCGAGATTGACCCCCAGGATCGGCACGTCCGCGGCGTTGGCGTACTGGCAGGCGCGCAGGAACGTGCCGTCACCACCGAGGACCAGGACGAGTTCACACCCTTCGGCGGCCTCGGGGATGTCAGGGACCGTCTCCACGCCCGCCCCCGTGGCGACGCTCTCGCTGGTGCCCTCCACCATCCGCACCGCGATGCCCCTGGTCGCGCACGCGTCGACCACCTGGGCGACGGTGGCGACGATGTCCTGCCGGGCGACGTTGGGGACGAGCAGGATCCTGCGCGAGTGCACCGGTCCGGGCGTGCCGTTCATTGCGGGCCCTCCTCTACTGCCGTCCGTATGGCCTGCTGCGCCTCGGCGCTCATCTCGAGTCGCTCTCCCGCGCCGACCTTACGGAGGTGGAGGAAGTACTCGACGTTCCCGGACGGGCCGGGGAGCGGGCTGGCGACGCATCCCAGCGGCTCCAGTCCGAGTGCCGCGGCAGCCCGGGCGACACCGGTGACCGCCTCGATCCGCAGTGCCGGGTCGCGCACCACACCGCCCTGGCCGACACGCTCGCGGCCCACCTCGAACTGGGGCTTGACCATCGGCAACAGGTCGCCTCCCGGGCGCACGCACGCTGCGAGCGCGGGCAGGACGAGTGCGAGCGAGATGAACGACAGGTCGGAGACCACGAGGTCCACCGGGCCACCGATGTCGTCCGGGGTCAGGGAGCGGACGTTGGTCTTGTCGTGCACGCCCACGCGCTCGTCGCTGCGCAGGCGCCACACCAACTGTCCGTACCCCACGTCCACCGCCTCGACGCGGGTGGCGCCACGCGAGAGCAGGACATCGGTGAACCCGCCGGTCGACGCGCCTGCGTCGAGACACCGAGCTCCGGAGACCGGCACGTCGGAGAACGCCTCGAGGGCTCCGACCAGTTTGTGGGCTCCGCGGGATGCCCAGTCCGGTTCATCGGAGGCGGTGAGCGCGATCGATGTGGTCGGCTCGACCTGGGTCGCGGGCTTGGTGGCTGCCACCCCGTTGACGATCACGCGCCCGGAATCGATGAGATCACGGGCGCGTTCCCGACTGTCACAGATCTTGCGGCGAACCAGTTCGGCGTCCAGCCGCATCCGCTTCGCGACCATCAGCGCCGACTGTCCAGCGCCGTCAGCGCCAGCGCGAGGAGCTCGTGGGCGGCGTCGAGGGCGGCCACCTGGTCGTCCCGGACAGATGAGCCGTCCGGTCCAGCGCCCTGGCCCCCGACGGAATCGGCGAGCAGATCGTCGAACGTCGAGCGGAGTTCGTCGGTGTCGGGGCCCGCGGGCCCGGGGCGTGGCTGTGGTCCGGGGGTCGTCACGGCCTACACGCTAGCCGACGCCGAGGCCTGCACCCGCCAGCCGGGATCGCAGGCCCTCGTCGGCCGCCCGGAATGCCTTCGACTCGTGACGCCACGCCAGTCTGACCACCGCACGGGCGAGATCGAGCCGATCGAGCGCCTCCGGCGCGCTGGTCAGGTGCAGGGCACCGTTCTCGACCGTTCCGTCCAACTCCACTGCGGCGTCGATCCGGCTGGCCTCCGCCGAGGCAGACAGTGCGGAGAGATCGTCCGCCAGGTAGGTGGCCCGGCTGTCGGGATCCGCGACCAGGAGATCGTCGACGCCGTGGACGCCGGTCAGCACCATGAGCGACGGCATCCCGGCGGCGACCGCACCCTGGATGTCCGTATCGAGGCGGTCACCGATGACCAGCGGGCGGGTGGAACCGACCAGATCCGCGGCGGCGGTCAACACGCCGGCGGCCGGTTTGCCCGCGACCAGGGGCTCGCGATCGGTCGCCGCACGGAGGGCGGCGACCAGGGACCCGTTCCCGGGGAGCAGGCCTCGTTCGGTGGGCAACGTGGCGTCCACGTTGGACGCGACCCAGGGCACACCCCGACGGATCGCCAGACATCCCTCGGCCAGATCCGACCAGGTCAGTTCCCGGGACAGTCCCTGCAGGACGATCTCCGGATCGTCGTCGGCGGACAGGACGACCTCGTACCCGGCCTGCCGGGCGAGGTCGCGGAAACTGTCGTGTCCCACCACCAGGACCCTGGCACCGGGATCGGCATGGTCCGCAGCCATCACCACCGCGGCCTGCGCGCTGGTCATGACGTCGTCGGCGCCGGCGGAGAAGCCGAGCGACCGAAGGTGGTCGGCGGTGTCCCCGGGCGAGCGGCTCGCGTTGTTCGTCACGTAGACCACGGGGAGCCCCGCGTTCGCGAGCGCCTCCGCGGCCCCCGGGATCGGCTGGCTACCGCGGATGAGAGTGCCGTCGAGATCGACGAGTAGGGCGTCGTGCCGTGCGGCCAGCGAAAGGGAGCTCAACTGACCTACGCCTCGAGCTCCGCGAGACGCGCCTCCGCGTCGGTGGTCTGCTCGGGGTCCGCGGTGACGGCGTGACCGAACCAGTCGGCCGCCTCCCTCTTGCGATCGGCGACGAGCAGCACCTCGGCGTAGGCGTAGTCGAGACGCGCCGCGGACTCACCGCGCGCGTCCTTGTCGAGGCCGGCGTCCTGGAGGGTCACCAGGGCCGCGTCCAACTGGCCCATGTCCACCCGGGCACCGGCCTCCACGATGCGGAGTTCGATGAGCTCGTCACCTTCGAGCAACCGGGATTCCTCTCCACGGGCCAGTTCGATGGCACGTTGGGGCCTCTCGAGGCCTCGTTCGCAATCGGCCATCATCGCCAGCAGGCCCGGCCCGCCGGAGATCCGGCGGGCCGCCCGGAGTTCGCTCAACGCTTCCGACCATTCGCCGGCGCGGTACGCCAACACACCGAGGGTCTCCCGGACGACACCGATGCGCCCGGCCCTGTTCTTGGCCGCGCGACCGTGCGCGAGCGCGAGCTGCGGGTCTTCGTCGACGAGGTACATCGCCGCCACCATGTGCTTGGCCACGGACTCGGCGTTGGACTTGTCCAGACTGCGCAGGTCCCGACGGATCTCGAGGTCGAGGTCGGCGGCCTCGATGTCATCGGGGAGCTGCGGCTCGTCAGCTCTGGCCGCCTGGCGTGCCTCCTGACCGGGACGACCTTCCGATCTACGGTCGTCTCCGGTACGGCCACCCCGCCGGGCTCCGCCCGGGGCGCCGGCTCCGCGTCGGTCTCCGCCGTCGCGTCGATTTCCGCCGCCGCGACCGCCGACGGGGGCCCGCCGGGGACCGCTTCCCCCGTCAGAGGCGGCACCGCGGCGTGCGGTGTCGTCGCCGGCGGAACGCGGACGTGCATCCTGTCGATCGGCCTGCTTCGCACCGTCCGACCGGCCTGTCTCCGAGCCGTCGTACCGCTTTCCGCGACGCTCGCCGTACGAGCTGTTGTCTCTCCGACGCTCCTGTGGCACCCGATCTCCCCGGCGGGGTACGTCGCGGTCGCCGCGTCGGGGCGAGCGGTCGGTGTTCTCGGACCGAGGTTCGTTCACGTCGTTCACCTTACGTGCGCCGGGCAGACCGGCACTGGAGTGGGTAGAAGGGTACAAATGCGACCAGCGGGAGGAACATATAGTCCCTCCCGCTGGTCATGAAGTTGTGTTCGGCGGTGACCTACTCTCCCACACCCTCACGAGTGCAGTACCATCGGCGCTGGCAGGCTTAGCTTCCGGGTTCGGAATGGGACCGGGCGTTTCCCTGCCGCTATGGCCGCCGTAACTCTGCGAAACAAGGCCCACGCTTTGGGCGTGGGTGTGTTGTTTCAGATACTGCACAGTGGACGCGTTCAAACTTTAGGGCTGTTTGTGTGTAAGCCCTCGGCCGATTAGTACCGGTCACCTGCACACATTGCTGCGCTTCCAGTTCCGGCCTATCAACCCCATGGTCTGTGGGGGGCCTTAACCACGCGAAGGTGGTGAGAAACCTCATCTTGGAACAGGCTTCCCGCTTAGATGCTTTCAGCGGTTATCCCTTCCGAACGTAGCTAACCAGCGATGCTCCTGGTGGAACAACTGGCACACCAGAGGTTCGTCCGTCCCGGTCCTCTCGTACTAGGGACAGCCTTCCTCAAGTTTCTTACGCGCGCGGCGGATAGAGACCGAACTGTCTCACGACGTTCTAAACCCAGCTCGCGTGCCGCTTTAATGGGCGAACAGCCCAACCCTTGGGACCTACTCCAGCCCCAGGATGCGACGAGCCGACATCGAGGTGCCAAACCATCCCGTCGATATGGACTCTTGGGGAAGATCAGCCTGTTATCCCCGGGGGTACCTTTTATCCGTTGAGCGACACCGCTTCCACTTGCCGGTGCCGGATCACTAGTCCCGACTTTCGTCCCTGCTCGACGTGTCAGTCTCACAGTCAAGCTCCCTTGTGCACTTGCACTCAACACCTGATTGCCATCCAGGCTGAGGGAACCTTTGGGCGCCTCCGTTACTCTTTAGGAGGCAACCGCCCCAGTTAAACTACCCACCAGGCACTGTCCCTAACCCAGATCATGGGCCGAGGTTAGACGTCCAATACGATCAGAGTGGTATTTCAACAACGACTCCACACACACTGGCGTGCATGCTTCACAGTCTCCCACCTATCCTACACAAACCGAATCGAACGCCAATACCAAGCTATAGTAAAGGTCCCGGGGTCTTTTCGTCCTGCCGCGCGTAACGAGCATCTTTACTCGTAGTGCAATTTCGCCGAGTCTGTGGTCGAGACAGCAGAGAAGTCGTTACGCCATTCGTGCAGGTCGGAACTTACCCGACAAGGAATTTCGCTACCTTAGGATGGTTATAGTTACCACCGCCGTTTACTGGGGCTTAAATTCTCAGCTTCGCCTTGCGGCTAACCGGTCCTCTTAACCTTCCAGCACCGGGCAGGCGTCAGTCCGTATACATCGACTTACGTCTTCGCACGGACCTGTGTTTTTAATAAACAGTCGCTTCTCTCTGGTCTCTGCGACCACCCCCAGCTCAGATCGCAAGGATCGTCACCGGGCGTGGTCCCCCTTCTCCCGAAGTTACGGGGGCATTTTGCCGAGTTCCTTAACCACAGTTCTCTCGATCGCCTTGGTATTCTCTACCTGATCACCTGTGTCGGTTTGGGGTACGGGCCGTGTATGAACTCACTAGAGGCTTTTCTCGGCAGCATAGGATCACTGAATTCCCCACAACGGGTATGCATCAAGTCTCAGCCTTGATGTGACACGGATTTGCCTATGTCACGGCCTACACTCTTACACCAGTACAACCACTGACTGGCCCAGCTACCTTCCTGCGTCACCCCATCGCTTGGCTACTACCAGTTCAGGTCCCGCGCATCCGGTCCACGTCATCCCGAAGGATGCTCTAGAACGTTCAGGGCGGTTAGTATCACTGATTCACCATGGGCGCGCACACACGGGTACGGGAATATCAACCCGTTGTCCATCGACTACGCCTGTCGGCCTCGCCTTAGGTCCCGACTCACCCTGGGCAGATTAGCTTGACCCAGGAACCCTTGATCATTCGGCGGACGAGTTTCTCACTCGTCATTCGCTACTCATGCCTGCATTCTCACTCGTGTGGCCTCCACGCCTGGATCACTCCGGCGCTTCTATGGCCACACGACGCTCCCCTACCCATCCATACACCTGCCCGGAGGAGGTTATTGTATGAATGCCGCGGCTTCGGCGGTGTACTTGAGCCCCGCTAAATTGTCGGCGCAGGACCACTTGACCAGTGAGCTATTACGCACTCTTTCAAGGGTGGCTGCTTCTAAGCCAACCTCCTGGCTGTCTCAGCGATCCCACATCCTTTTCCACTTAGTACACGCTTAGGGGCCTTAGCCGGCGATCTGGGCTGTTTCCCTCTCGACTATGAAGCTTATCCCCCACAGTCTCACTGCCGCACTCTCACACCTCGGCATTCGGAGTTTGGCTGACGTCAGTAACCTTGTAGGGCCCATCGGCCATCCAGTAGCTCTACCTCCGAGGTGAAACATGCGACGCTGCACCTAAATGCATTTCGGGGAGAACCAGCTATCACGGAGTTTGATTGGCCTTTCACCCCTACCCACAACTCATCCCCTCAGTTTTCAACCTAAGTGGGTTCGCGCCTCCACGACGTCTTACCGTCGCTTCACACTGGCCATGGGTAGATCACTCCGCTTCGGGTCTAGAGCATGCCACTACAGTCGCCCTATTAGGACTCGCTTTCGCTACGGCTTCCCCACACGGGTTAACCTCGCGACATACCACTAACTCGCAGGCTCATTCTTCAAAAGGCACGCCATCAGCTTATGAGCCTCTGACGGATTGTAAGCACACGGTTTCAGGTACTATTTCACTCCCCTCCCGGGGTACTTTTCACCATTCCCTCACGGTACTAATCCGCTATCGGTCACCAAGAAGTATTTAGGCTTACCGGGTGGTCCCGGCAGATTCACAGCAGATTTCACGGGCCCGCTGCTACTTGGGAACACAAATCGCCCCGCCGCAAGGTTTTCAGGTACGGGACTCTCACCCTCTCCGGCCGACCCTTCCAAGTCGTTCCCCTAACCCGCGATCAATCAGCGCCCGGTCCGGCAGAACCGGGACATCATGCCCCACAACACCACACACGCAACCCCTGCCGGGTATCACACGCATGCGGTTTAGCCTGATCCGCGTTCGCTCGCCGCTACTGACGGAATCACTATTGTTTTCTCTTCCTGCGGGTACTGAGATGTTTCACTTCCCCGCGTTCCCTCCACACACCCTATGTATTCAGATGCGGGTAACACGCCATCACGCGTGCTGGGTTTCCCCATTCGGACACCCTCGGATCACAGCTCGTTTGGCAGCTCCCCGAGGCTTATCGCAGCCTACTACGTCCTTCATCGGCTCTTGGTGCCAAGGCATCCACCGTGTGCTCTTACACACTTACATTCACAAACAATTAAAGATGCTCGCGTCCACTGTGCAGTTCTCAAACAACACACACCAACCCCACCCACACCCACAGACCCGCAAAGGCCCGCAACAGATGTCTCGGGAATCAGTGCCATCAGAAACAACCAAACCCGAAGGCTCGATGGTGTTGTTTCAGACACCCAACAGTGTGTTTCGTCCGGACCACGCTAACGCCGGCACCAGATCCTGCAATCTGATACCGCCGATCACGGCGAGTCCTACGCGATAGTGTTCCACCCAATGAGCCACAGAGCGCGCCACATTCGGACGCGAACCCTGCGCAAACTCTGACCACACCAAAGCGTGGTGAGTGCTCCTTAGAAAGGAGGTGATCCAGCCGCACCTTCCGGTACGGCTACCTTGTTACGACTTCGTCCCAATCGCCGATCCCACCTTCGACGGCTCCCTCCACAAGGGTTAGGCCACCGGCTTCGGGTGTTACCGACTTTCATGACGTGACGGGCGGTGTGTACAAGGCCCGGGAACGTATTCACCGCAGCGTTGCTGATCTGCGATTACTAGCGACTCCGACTTCATGGGGTCGAGTTGCAGACCCCAATCCGAACTGAGACCAGCTTTAAGGGATTCGCTCCACCTCGCGGTATCGCAGCCCTCTGTACTAGCCATTGTAGCATGTGTGAAGCCCTAGACATAAGGGGCATGATGATTTGACGTCATCCCCACCTTCCTCCGAGTTGACCCCGGCAGTCTCTCACGAGTCCCCACCATTACGTGCTGGCAACATGAGACAGGGGTTGCGCTCGTTGCGGGACTTAACCCAACATCTCACGACACGAGCTGACGACAACCATGCACCACCTGTATACAAGCCACAAGGGAAACGACATCTCTGCCGTCGTCCTGTATATGTCAAGCCTAGGTAAGGTTCTTCGCGTTGCATCGAATTAATCCACATGCTCCGCCGCTTGTGCGGGCCCCCGTCAATTCCTTTGAGTTTTAGCCTTGCGGCCGTACTCCCCAGGCGGGGCGCTTAATGCGTTAGCTACGGCACGGAGTCCGTGGAAGGACCCCACACCTAGCGCCCACCGTTTACGGCATGGACTACCAGGGTATCTAATCCTGTTCGCTACCCATGCTTTCGCTCCTCAGCGTCAGTTACTACCCAGAGACCCGCCTTCGCCACCGGTGTTCCTCCTGATATCTGCGCATTTCACCGCTACACCAGGAATTCCAGTCTCCCCTGTAGTACTCAAGTCTGCCCGTATCGCCTGCACGCCCCCGGTTAAGCCGAGGGATTTCACAGACGACGTGACAAACCGCCTACGAGCTCTTTACGCCCAGTAATTCCGGACAACGCTCGCACCCTACGTATTACCGCGGCTGCTGGCACGTAGTTAGCCGGTGCTTCTTCTGCAGGTACCGTCACTTGCGCTTCGTCCCTACTGAAAGGGGTTTACAATCCGAAGACCGTCATCCCCCACGCGGCGTCGCTGCATCAGGCTTTCGCCCATTGTGCAATATTCCCCACTGCTGCCTCCCGTAGGAGTCTGGGCCGTGTCTCAGTCCCAGTGTGGCCGATCACCCTCTCAGGCCGGCTACCCGTCGTCGCCTTGGTAGGCCATTACCCCACCAACAAGCTGATAGGCCGCGGGCTCATCCTGCACCGAAAAACTTTCCAACCCCCACCATGCGGCAGGAGTTCATATCCGGTATTAGACCCAGTTTCCCAGGCTTATCCCGAAGTGCAGGGCAGATTACCCACGTGTTACTCACCCGTTCGCCACTCGTGTACCCCCGAAGGGGCCCTACCGTTCGACTTGCATGTGTTAAGCACGCCGCCAGCGTTCGTCCTGAGCCAGGATCAAACTCTCCATAAAAGCTTCTCAGCACTACGAAAAGCACAATCCAAGCAAAAACAAACCAAAAACTGGCTGTTCAAACAAAAACGCGACCCCCACGACAGGGATGTGAAAGGGTCGCAACCAAACAAAAAATTTGGCACTATCACAAACAAAACACACTGTTGAGTTCTCAAACAACACCCACACACCGTCTCCACGGGGCTGTTCGCCTCGCTTCACTCGGGGTGATCTCCGCCGCCCTCCCGAGGAGGGCAACTCCACCAGCGTAACAGGTCTGCGTTCCGATTCACAATCCGGTCGCTTTCCCGCCTCGCGGCGCCGCCGCCACTCTCTCGAGGGCAACTTCTCCATCTTAGCTATCTGGTCTCACCGAGTCAAACCGGCGAGATCTTCTTGCTGTTCGGAGCCCGTCTCCTCGGCGTCCCCGGCCTCTCGGCCCGGGCCGCTCTCGGCGACTCCCAATAAGTTACGCAGACGTGAACGGAAACGCAAACCCGCAGCTAGACCTGCAGAAATGCCAAAGGCGCCGGGTTCACCGGCGCCTTCAACGATCTTCCAGACTCAGTTCATCCTGACCCCGGCGAAGTTCTTCTTCCCCCGCCGGAGCACGAGCCATGATCCGTGGAGGAGGTCAGAGGCCGCCGGAGTCCATTCCGGATCCGAGACGCGCTCGTTGTTGACATACGCGCCGCCCTCCCCGATCGCACGCCGCGCCGCCCCCTTGCTGTCGCAGAGACCGGAGGCCACCAGGAGATCGACGATCGTGGCGGGCTCACCCTGCGCGATCTCGACAGCACCGGCATCCTCCAGCGAGGCCGCCAGCGTCGCCTCGTCGAGGCCGGCCAACTCGCCTCTGCCGAAGAGCGCCTGCGCGGCGGCCTGGACGGACTCGGTCGCGGCGACTCCGTGGACCAGGGTTGTCATCTCCTCGGCGAGTCGCTTCTGCGCCGCCCGCATGTGGGGCTTCTCTCGGGTGAGTTCCTCGAGCTCGTCGATCTCCTCCCTACCGAGGAAGGAGAACCACCGCAGGTACCGCACCACATCGGCATCGGCGGTGTTGAGGAAGTACTGGTACCAGGTGTACGGGCTCGTCATCGCGGGATCGAGCCACAGACTCCCGCCTCCGGTCGACTTCCCGAACTTCTTCCCGTCCGACGAGGTCACCAGGGGAACGGTCATCGCGTGCACGGACTCCCCGTCGACCCGCCGGTTCAGATCGACACCGCCGACGATGTTGCCCCACTGATCGGACCCGCCGAGCTGGAGCGTGCACCCCATGTTGCGACGCAGCTGCAGGAAGTCGTTGGCCTGCAGGAGCATGTACGAGAACTCGGTGAAGGAGATCCCCTCTCCCTCCAGCCGGCGCTTGACCGTGTCCCGACCCAGCATCGTGTTCAGCGAGAAGTGCTTGCCGACGTCGCGGAGGAACTCGATCACCGTCATGTGGCCGGTCCACTGCATGTTGTTGACGACCCGCGCGCCAACGGGGCCCTCGGTGAGGTCGACGAACCGCTCGAGCTGACCGGCGATCCGCTCGGTCCACTCCGCCACGGTGTCGGAGGTGTTCATGACCCGCTCCCCCACGTCGCGGGGGTCACCGATCATGCCGGTGGCGCCGCCTGCCAGAACGATCGGCCGGTGTCCGGCCAACTGGAACCGGCGCAGGGTCAGTAGCGGGATGAGGTGACCGGCGTGCAGGCTCGGCCCGGTCGGGTCGAACCCGCAGTAGAGCGACACGGCGCCCTCGTCGAGGTGCGCCCGGAGCGCGTCGAGATCGGTCGACTGGGCGATCAGCCCGCGCCACTGCAGTTCATCGAGGATGTTGTTGGTCACGACGGACATTGTCCCTCACTCGGCGTGTCCGGCCACCACGGGGCGGGTCAGCTGCGGGGCCCGTGGGCTGCGTCGGTACGCGGAGACCTCCCGCGCGCCGGCCACCCAGAACCTCCACGGGCGGTCCGCTTCGCGGGAGACCCCGACCCTCGGACCGGACCTGATGTGGTGCCCGGGGACCGGGTCGGGGCGGAATTGGACCGACGACGACGAGTCGAGCACGTCGATGCCCCTCATCGTGAGGTCGATGCCCAGGGTGCTGCCGAGATTGCCGGGTCCGCGGGCGGCCCGCTCGGCCGGGACGCCGGGCCGGCGGGAGTCCACGATCTCGTGGCCGCCGGCGATGCGGGCCGCCCTGAGCAGTACTCCGCCGCCCTCCCCGGCGGGCCGGCACGTGATGTTCACGCACTGGTGGATCCCGTGGCTCAGGTAGACGTACAGATGACCGGCGTCCCCGAACATGACCTCGTTCCGGGGGGTGGGGCCCGGCCAGGTGTGAGCGGCCGCGTCGGGAAAGCGGGATTCCGGTGGCCCGCCGTAGGCCTCGACCTCCATGATCCTCACCGAGACCGCGCCGTGGGACAGGATCCCTCCGAGCAGAGCCCGGGCCGCGGTGTCAGGCGATGACTCCCGCAGCAGCAACCGGAACCGATCGGTATCGGTGCCGACGGCGGGGCCTGTGCGGTCGTCCGGGGAACTCACCCCTCGGTGCCTCCACCTGCCAGGGCGACCAGCTCCGCGTGCTCGGCGTCGTCCACCTGCCGGGATTCGTCGACCAGCAGCACGGGGATGCCGTCGTCGATCCGGTAGGCCCGGCGCAGACGCGGGTTGTACAGCGTCTCCGATCCCGCGAGCAGGAGCGGGCCCTTGTCCTCGGGGCAGGCGAGGATCTCGAGCAGACGTGCGTCGATGACGGACATGGCGCTCACCCTACCCAGCCCGCGAACTCGTCGCGGATCTCGCCCAGTCGCCTGCGCTGGGCGGCCACCGCCTCGCCCGCGGTGCCGCCCCGGGCGTTCCTCGACGCGATCGACCCGGTGACGGTGAGGACCTCGCGCACCTCGGGCGTCAGCGCGGGGTCCACGGCCGCCAACTCGTCGTCGTCCAATTCGTCGAGCCCGACGCCGCGGTTCTCGGCCACACGGACGCACTCCCCCGCCGCCTCGTGGGCGACCCGGAACGGGACGCCCTGCCGGACCATCCACTCCGCGATGTCGGTGGCCAGGGTGAACCCGGCGGGAGCGAGCTCGGCGAGCCGCTCCGGATGGAACTCCAGGGTGGCCACGAGACCGGCCATGGCCGGCAGCAACAAATCCAGCTGCGACACCGAGTCGAAGACCGGTTCCTTGTCCTCCTGCAGATCGCGGTTGTAGGCCAGCGGTTGCGCCTTGAGGGTCGCCAGCAGGCCGGTCAGGTTACCGATCAGTCGACCGGTCTTCCCGCGCATCAACTCCGCCACGTCCGGGTTCTTCTTCTGCGGCATGATCGAGCTGCCCGTCGACCACTCGTCCGCCAGCGTCACGTACCCGAACTCGGGCGTGGACCAGGCGATGATCTCCTCCGCCAGGCGGGACAGGTCGACCGCGATCTGCGCCAGCACGTACGACGCCTCGGCGGCGAAGTCGCGGGAGCTGGTGGCGTCGATCGAGTTGTCGGCGGCCCGGTCGAAGCCGAGCTCGGCGGCGATCGCGTCCGGGTCCAACCCCAGCGACGACCCCGCCAGCGCACCCGAACCGTACGGCGACACCGCCAGACGGCGGTCGAGGTCACGGATCCGGTCCAGATCGCGCAGCAACGGCTGGGCGTGCGCGAGCAACTGGTGGGCGAGCAGGACCGGCTGCGCGGCCTGGAAGTGGGTCTTGCCCGGCATCACCGTCTCGGGGTGCGCGTCGGCCTGGCCGACGAGCGCGTCGACCACGTCCAGGACCCCCGCCGCGACCGCCCGCACGGCGTCGCGGAGCCACATGCGGAACAGGGTGGCCACCTGGTCGTTACGGGACCGGCCGGCACGCAGCCGACCGCCCACCTCGGGCCCCACCCGCTCGATCAGGCCGCGCTCGAGGGCACCGTGCACGTCCTCGTCGGACTCCGCCGGGACGTAGGCCCCCGAATCGACATCCGCGGCCAGGCGGTCCAACCCGTCGAGCATGGCGTCCAGGTCGGGACCGGTGAGCAGACCCGCGCGGTGCAGAACCCGGGCGTGCGCCTTGGACGCGCGGATGTCGTACGGGGCCAGCTCCCAGTCGAAGTGGGTGGACTTGCTCAGCGCGGCCATGGCCTCCGACGGCCCGCCGGAGAACCGACCTCCCCACAGGGAGCCCGTGTTGGTGCCGTGCCGCCCGGAGTCGCCCTGCTCCGCACTCACAGGCCGAGGTCCCGCTTGGCGGCGATCTTGGAGCTCAGGCCGTGCAGGTTGACGAAGCCCTTCGCGTAGCTCTGGTCGAACGAGTCACCCTCGTCGTAGGTGGCGAGGTTGAAGTCGTAGAGCGAGGAGTCGGAACGACGGCCGTTGACGGTGATCGAGCCGCCGTGCAGGACCATCCGGATGTCACCGGACACGTGCTGCTGCGTGTTGTCGATGAAGGCGTCCAGGGCGTACTTGAGCGGCGAGAACCACAGACCGTCGTAGACCGCGTTGGACCAGGTGTCGGACACGCCGGACTTGTATCGGGCGAGCTCACGCTCGAGGGTGACGTCCTCGAGCGCCTTGTGGGCGGTGATGAGGATCATGGCGCCCGGCGCCTCGTAAACCTCGCGGCTCTTGATGCCCACCAGGCGGTCCTCGACCATGTCGAGGCGCCCGACGCCCTGCGCGCCGCCGCGACGGTTGAGCTCCTCGATCGCTTCGAGCACGGTCACCTTGCGGCCGTCGATCGCGACCGGCACGCCCTCGGAGAAGGTCACCGTGACCTCGTCGGGGGCGGCGAAGTTGATGGTCGGGTCCTCGGTGTAGTCGTAGACGTCCTTGGTCGGGGCGTTCCACAGATCCTCGAGGAAGCCCGTTTCCACCGCACGGCCCCAGACGTTCTGGTCGATGGAGAACGGCGACTTCTTGGTGACGTTGATCGGGATCTCGTTCCGCTCGGCGAACTCGATCGCCTTCTCGCGGGTCCAGGCGTAGTCACGGACCGGCGCGATCACGTCGAGGTCCGGCGCGAGCGCACCGAAACCGACCTCGAAGCGGACCTGGTCGTTGCCCTTACCCGTGCAGCCGTGCGCCACGGAGGTCCCACCGTGCATCTTGGCCGCGGTGACCAGGTGCTTGACGATGAGTGGACGGGAGATCGCCGAGACCAGCGGGTACTCGCGCATGTACAGGCCGTTGGCCTTGATCGTGGGGGCGCAGTAGTCATCGGCGAATTCGTCGCGGGCGTCCACGACCACCGACTCCACGGCTCCGCAGTCCAGTGCGCGCTGCCGGATGACGTCCATGTCCTCACCACCCTGACCGAGGTCGATGGCGACGGCGACGACCTCGGCACCGGTCTCCTGACCGATCCAGCTGATGGCGACGGAGGTATCGAGTCCGCCGGAGTAGGCGAGGACGACGCGATCGGACATGGTGTTCTCCTTGATGTGTGGGGTCTGTTCAGGGGGGTGGGTCGGTCTGCGGGGCCGGTCAGATCTGGCGTCGTGCCAGTCCGGCCAGTCGGTCGGCGAGTTCAGCTCCGGTGACGGGTTCGCGGGCCATCACGAATATGGTGTCATCCCCCGCGATGGTCCCGACGACGTCGTCCAGATTGGCCCGGTCGAGGGCGCTGGCGAGGAAGTTTGCCGCCCCGGGAGGAGTTCGCAGGACCGCGATGTTGGCACTGTGGTCGGCGGACACGAGTAGGTCCGCGATCAGCCTGCCCAGCCGGTCCGTCCCGCCCGGGATTCCCGGCACGTGGCTGCCGTCCTCGGGGATCACGTAGCGCCCGGCGCCTCCGTCTGCGGCGCGGAGCTTCACGGCGCCGAGTTCGTCCAGGTCCCGGCTGAGGGTGGCCACCGCCACGGCGATACCCTCCTGCGCCAACGCCTCGGCGAGCTCGGTCTGACTGCGCACTGGTCGGCGACGCAGGATCTCCGTGATCCGGGCGTGCCGGGCCGTCCTGCTGACGCTGCCGACGGCGGTCACGATCGCTCCAGTAGCCAGACCAGAAGCGCCTTCTGGGCGTGGAGTCGGTTCTCGGCCTCGTCGAAGACTCGGCTGTGGGGGCCGTCGATCACCTCGGCGGCGATCTCCTTGTCCCGGTAGGCGGGCAGGCAGTGCAGCACGATGACGTCGTCCGAGGCCCTGGCCACCGACGCCCGGTCCAGCTGGTAGTCGGCGAGGTCCCGCAGTCGCTGCGTGGCCGAGTCCTCCATACCCATCGAGACCCAGGTGTCGGTGATGAGGACGTCGGCGCCGTCGACAGCCCGGTCGACGTCCGTCGTGATGGTCACCGAACCACCGGTCTCCGCGGCGATCCGCTCGGCGTCGGCGACCACCTGACCGGTGGGTTGATACCCCTCGGGGGCCGCGATGGTGATGTGCATACCCGCGGTCGCGAACCCGAGGAGGTAGGAGTGGCCCATATTGTTGGCCCCGTCCCCCAGGTACACCGCCCGGAGTCCCTCGGTGCGGCCGAAGTTCTCCCGGATGGTGAGCAGGTCGGCCAGGATCTGGCACGGATGGAACTCGTCGCTCAGGGCGTTGACGACGGGAACGTCCGCGTGGGCGGCGAGTTCTACGAGGCCGTCCTGGGAGTAGGTGCGCCACACGATCGCCTCGACGTAGCGCGACATCACCCGGGCGGTGTCGGAGAGGGTCTCCCCCTTGCCCATCTGGGTGGAGCCGGACTCGACGACGATGGCGTTCCCGCCCAGTTCCGCTATCCCGGCGTCGAACGAGAACCGGGTGCGGGTGGAGGTCTTGTCGAAGATGACCGCGACAGACCGCGGGCCCTCCAGGGGTCGGGCGGAGAACGGCTCGGCCTTGAGCTTCAACCCGAGGTCCAGGACTTCGGCCTGCTCGGCGGGGCTGAGGTCGTCGTCGCGGAGGAAGTGACGGACCGCAGGGGTGGAGGTCGCGGTCGACGCGGTCGATGAGCTGGCGGTCGGGCCGGTCATGACGAGGACTCCTTCTGGGCTGCGATGGTGGACGACGCGGTGTCGAGGATCCCGGGCAGCGCGGACACGAACTCGGCGACCTGCTGTTCGGTGAGGATGAGCGGTGGTGCGAGGCGGACCACGTCCGCCGTGGTGGCGCCCACCAGGTACCCGGCTCCGCGCGCCGCCTCCTCCACCGCTTTGGCGGCCGGCGCGGTGAGCACGATCCCGAGCAGGAGGCCCCGTCCACGCACGTGGTCGACCAGTGGGTGGTCGAGGCACTCGATCTCGGCGGCGATGATCTTGCCGAGGCGGTCGACGTGCGCCACGAGGTCATCGGACTCGATCGTGTCGAGTACGGCGAGAGCGGCGGCGCACGAGATCGGGTTACCGCCGAAGGTGGTGCCGTGCTGCCCGGCGGTGAGTAGTTCGCCCGCGGCGCCGACGCCGAGGCACGCGCCGATCGGCAGGCCACCACCGAGTCCCTTCGCGAGGGTGATCACGTCGGGCACGACCCCGGCCTTGCGGCAGGCGAACATCGCACCGGTACGGGCGATCCCCGTCTGGACCTCGTCCACGATCATGAGGACGCCGTGCTCGGTGCACAGGGCGCGCACGTCGGCGAGGAACCCCTCGGGAGGCTCGACGACGCCGCCCTCGCCCTGGAGCGGTTCGATGATGACGGCGGCCGTCTCGCCCGGAGCCTGCTCCACCAGCGTGGTCAGGGCGTCGATGTCGCCGTAGGGGAAGAACTCGACCCCGGGGGGCATCGGCTCGAACGGCGCGCGCTTGGCGGGCTGGCCCGTCATCGCCAACGCCCCCATCGTCCGTCCGTGGAATCCGTTCTCCGCTGCCAGGATGCGGGACCGGCCCGTCCGGCGGGCGATCTTGAACGCGGCCTCGTTGGCCTCGGCTCCCGAGTTGCAGAAGAAGGCACGCACCGGCTGGTCCACCGCCAAGAGGGACTCGAGACGCTCGGCCAGCTCGACCACCCTGGGGTGGACGTACAGATTGGAGATGTGCCCGAGTTCGGCGACCTGGCGACTGACCGCGTCGACCACGGCCGGGTGGCCGTGTCCGAGGGAGTTCACGGCGATCCCGCCGAGCAGGTCGACGTACCTACGACCGTCGGCGCCCGTGAGCGTCGCGCCACTGCCCGAGACCAGCTCGAGCGGCGGGGTGCCGTAGTTGCGCATCAGCGCGTCGTCCCACCGCGCGGTGAGGGTCGGGGTGTCGGTGACGGTGTGCGTGTCGTTCATTTCTCGACTCCTGCCGGCGACCTGGTTTCGTGGTGGCCCTCGGTGACCATCGTCCCGATGCCCCCTTCGGTGAGGATCTCGAGCAACACCGAGTGTTCGACGCGGCCGTCGATGACATGGGCTGCGTGCACCCCGCCCCGGACCGCCCGCAGACAGGCCTCCATCTTGGGAACCATCCCGCTCTCGAGGGACGGGAGGAGCCGCTCGAGTGGTTCGGTACCGAGATGCGTCACGAGGGACGAGCGGTCCGGCCAGTCGGTGTACAGCCCCTCGACGTCGGTGAGGACGATCAGCTTCTCCGCACCCAGGGCCGCTGCGAGCGCCCCGGCCGCGGAGTCGGCGTTGATGTTGTGCACGGTTCCGTCGGAGTCGGGCGCGATGGTCGACACGACGGGGATCCTGCCCGCCTCGATGAGGTCGAGGACGGCCCGCGGGTCGACGGACTGCACATCGCCGACCAGCCCGATGTCGGTGGGTTCACCGTCGACCATCGCCGTCCGGCGGACCGCGGTGAACAGCCCCGCGTCCTCTCCGGAGATCCCGACCGCGTAGGGGCCGTGGGCGTTGATCAGACCGACGAGCTCGCGTCCGACCTGGCCGAACAGCACCATGCGGACGATGTCCATGACCTCGGGGGTGGTGACCCGGAACCCGCCGCGGAACTCGCCCTCCATGCCCAGACGACCGAGCATGGAGGTGATCTGCGGCCCGCCCCCGTGGACCACCACGGGCTTGAGCCCGCAGGTGCGCAGGAACACCATGTCCGCCGCGAAAGCCGCTTTGAGGTCGTCGTCCACCATGGCGTTACCGCCGTACTTGACCACGACGATCTTGTCGTGGAACTTCTGCAGCCACGGCAGCGCCTCGGCGAGCACGTGCGCGCGGACGAACGGCGTCAGCTGCGTGGAGCCGTCGTTCATCTCGGTGGTCATGTCAGGCCTCTCCGGGCTGGTCGGGAATGGTCAGGGCGAGTCGGACGTCCGCGCCACCGCGGTGTCGGAAACGGAACTCGGCTCCGTCCGCCGTCGGTGCGGGTTCCGGCCACGGCGCGTGATCGGTGTCGGGCCGGAAGACGAGCACCTCGATCGGGCCGGCCTCGACACCCGATCTCGAGCTGACGAACCGGGCGACGTTCTCGGCGACCTCGTGCGCGGCCGTGAAGTCCGCGCCGGGGTCTCCGACGCCGGGGCCGTCGAGCAGGACGACCGCGCGGGTGGACGGGATCTCGGCGCTCAGGGTGCTCCACCGCAGTTCCACCGCGTCCGCCCCGTCACCGTGGACGTTGAGGATGCCGGTCGAGCCGGCGGGGGCGACCCAGAACATCGCATGGGTTCCCTCCGGGGCCCACCACATCTCGAGACCGTGGATCCGGCCTCTGGAGGTGGCGCCCGCCAGGGCGTCCGCGGTCACGGGGCCAGGCCGACGGTGCTGAGTCCGGCGGTCTCGGGGAGTCCGAGCGCGAGGTTCATCGACTGGATCGCGCCCCCGGCGGTGCCCTTGGCGAGGTTGTCGATCGCCGCGGTGAACACCGCGCGGCCGGCGCGCTCGTCGACCTCGATGCCGAGTTGCACCGCATTGGATCCGAGCACGGAGGCGGTCATGGGCTGCACGCCCGCGGGCAGGACGTGGACGAACGGCTCGTCTCCGAACGCCTCGGCGTACACCGCCCGGAGCTCCCCGGCGGTCGCGGTCGTGGGCGCCACCGCGGTGGTGAGGATGCCGCGGGCCATGGGGGCGAGAACCGGGGTGAAGCTCACCGACACCTCCGCGTCGGTGACCGCACGAAGGTTCTGGGTGATCTCGGGCGTGTGCCGGTGGGTGGTCACGCCGTACGCCTTGGCCGAGCCCATGACCTCCGCGGCGAGCATCGGGACCTTGGCGGCCTTGCCTGCGCCCGACGCTCCGGTCACGGAGACGATCGTGATGGCGGAGGCGTCGACGAGGCCGGCCGCGACGGCCGGGAACAGCGCGAGCGTGGCGCCCGTGGGGAAGCACCCCGGGACCGCGACGCGGCGGGTGGACCGCAGCGCCTCACGCGCCCCGGGGAGCTCCGGGAGACCGTACGGCCAGGTACCGGAGTGCTCGGAGCCGTAGTACGCCGTCCAGTCCTCTGCGTCCACCAGTCGGAAGTCCGCCCCGAGGTCGACGACGAGGACGTCCGGCCCCAGTTGCTCGGCGATCGCCGCAGAATGCCCGTGGGGCAACCCCAGCACCACGACGTCGTGGCCTTCGAGCGTCTCCGCCTCGGTCTCCGCGAGGACGCGGTCGGCGAGGGGCAGCAGGTGCGGGTGGTGCTCCCCGAGCGTCTGTCCGGCGCTCGACCCGGCGGCGAGCGTGCCGATCTTTAACTCCCCCGCCGCATAGGACGGGTGCCCGAGTAGGAGTCGGAGGAATTCCCCGCCCGCGTAACCCGAAGCACCTGCGACCGCCACCGTGATTGCCATACGCACGAGTATGCACCACTTTGCAATGTTTTGCATCTCCCCCGGCGAGCCGCGCCCCTTGCCCCGCCCCCCGCCGTCCGACGCCCCGCCGCCCGGCGCCCCGCGTGCGGGGTCAGGCCCCGATCTGCCGGCGGCCGCCCGTGAAGCGGCGCTGGCCGAGATCCACCGAGCCACCGACCCGACGCCCCTCCTCGATCCCGGACGTACCGACCCGCCTGCGGGCACCGCGGACGGCGGTCGGGAAGCGCCGACGGAGTTCGGTCTCCGCCCGCTGCGAGTCGGACCGCAGGACGAGTCCGGCGCCCGCGGCGTCCCGGCTCTCGGCCACCGCGCCCCGCTCGGCGGCCTCCAGTCTCCGCCCCACCTCGAAGGCGAAACCGGTCATGAACGACTTGCGGTGGGTGACCGCGGAGACACCCGGGGAGGGCCGCTGTCTGGCCGCTGCGGCGAGCATGACCCCGGTGAGGGCCCCGGCGAGCATGCCCACCCGCTCGACGTGGCGGCGAACCCCCACGATGTGCACGACCCGGGTGCCGTCGCCGCGGGCGGACGTGACGGCCCGGCAGTGCATCGCGGCGGCGAGGGCGGCCACCAGTCCCACCTGGTCGGGTTGATAGCTCCCGGAGATCACGTGGTCGATGACCGCCACCTCGGCGGCGGCGGTATCCGGACCGGTCCGCGCGAGCGCCTCGTCGACGCCGTACTTGGCGAGCAGGGCGTAGGCACGCTCGAGCAGGACCTCGGCCTCGGGCGTGCCCGCCACGCTCTCGGCTTTGGCGAAGAGTTTGCGGACCCTGTCCAACGCCTTCTCTGACGAGGGGGGCCCGGCGCCCTCGTGCCCGTCCTGCGATCGGGTCTGCGAGGTGCCCTGCGAGGTGTTGTGGGAGGTGTTGTGGGAGGTGTTCACTGTCTGCTCCTGATCGTCTCGGCCGTTCGGCGGAACCGATACTCGCACAGGTGTACGACACAGTCGGTGCGGACGGCCGCGCCGTCCCAGGTCAGCGGTGCAGGAACCAGGTGTGGTCGAGCGGGCCGGAACCGCGGCCGACCTCCAGGGTGAGACCGCCGTGGAGGGCCCCGTCGATCCACGGGCGGACGCGGCGGTAGGCCGCCTCCCAGTCCCTCTCCCCCACCCGCGCGGTGGCCAGCGCCGAGGACAACGAACACCCGGTGCCGTGCGTGTGCGGGGTGTCGACGCGGACGAACGGCAGGCGCAGCGTCGTGCGTCGGTCCCCCTCGGACTCCACCAGCACGTCCTCCGCACTGCCGTCGTCCAGATCGCCCGTGGTGGCGAGCACCGCGCAGCCGGTCTGCTCGTGCACGAGCTCGGCCTGCCCGACGATCGTCTCGATGTGCTCCGCGGGCTCGCCGCCACACAGCACCGCGAGTTCGGGGACATTGGGCGTCACCAGGTCCGCCAGCGGGACGAGGTCCCGCAGCATCCGCGCCGCGTCCTCACTGGCCAGCCGGCCTCCGGTGGTGGCCACCATCACCGGGTCGAGGACGACGTGGGGTGGACGACGACGACGAAGCCAGTCGCCGACCGCCTCCACCAGAGCGGCCTCACCGAGCATGCCGATCTTGACGGCGTCGATCGTCACGTCATCGGCGACGGCGTCGAGCTGGGCGATCACGTCGTCGACGGGCACGGCGTGCACCCCGGTCACCCCGACGGTGTTCTGGATCGTGACCGCGGTGACGGCACCCATTCCGTACCCGCCCATCGCGGCGACGGCCTTGGTGTCGGCGAGCAGCCCGGCGCCGCCGGACGGGTCCGTGCCCGCGATGCACAGGACCCGCGGCACCCGTGCACCGGCGGGGCGTCGGCCGTCAGCCACGCAGGCTCGCCCCCACGGCCTTCTCCGCCGCCTCGACGGCGGCCGTGCGCCATGCGCTCGCCTCGTCCTCCGTGAGGGTGCGGTCGTCGGCACGGAACGTCAACGCGTAGGCGAGGGACTTACGCCCGTCCCCGAGCTGGGCGCCGGTGTAGACGTCGAACAGTCGCGCGCTCTCGAGCAGCTCCCCGCCTCCCGAGCGGAGTGCAGCCTCGACCTGCGCAGCGGGCACGGCCACGTCCACGACGAGCGCCACATCCTGGTTCACGGGCGGGAACGGCGAGATGGTCGGGGCCGGCAGCACCTCCCGGGCGCCGATCGCGGTGAGGTCCAGTTCGACCGCGCACGTGCGCGCCGGGAGCCCGAGCCGCTCGCACGCCGCGGGGTGTAGCTCACCGGCGTGACCGACCACCACGATCTCACCCGGCCCGGCGTCGCGGTCGCCACCATCGACCAGGACCTCCACGCAGCGACCCGGGTGCCACGGTGCGCGCTCGGCCGCCCGCACCTCGACCTCGGCCCCGAGGGCCCGCCCGACGATCCTCGCCGCCTCCACCGCGTCGAGGGCGTCGGCCTCCCGGCCGGGGCCGAAGTGCCCGCCCGGCTCGCGTCTACCGGTGTAGAGGGCTGCCACGTGGAGCGGCTGGTCGGGCAGCGACGCCGCCAGGCTGTCCCGCTCCTGCGGGGTCGGCTCCCGATCGACCGGCAGCATGTCGACCCCGGACGTCGTCGGCGTCCGGAAGGACACCTGCGCGACCGAGAAGAGCGCGAGGTCGCGGGCCCCGCGCGTGATGTTCCGGCGGGCGATCTCGGCCAGCGAGGGCAGCAGCGTGGTGGCCAGATGAGCCTTGTCGCTCTCGAGGGGATTGACCACGGCCATGGTGCTGCGGCGCTCGTCGTCGTCGTCCAGTCCCATGGCGTCGAACACCGACGGGTCACAGAACGGAGACGTGAGCACCTCGACGTGCCCGGCTGCGGCCAGGGCGTGACCGACGGCACGGCGGCCGCGCTGGAACTCGGTGAGGCCGCGACCGGCGGGCGCGGTGGGCAGCACCGACGGGATGTTCTCCAGCCCCTCCAGGCGAAGCACCTCTTCGACCAGATCCGCGGGCAGGGTCAGGTCGGGACGCCAGGCCGGCGCGGTCACCTCGAGCAACACCGCGTCGTCACCGGCGACGGCGCACCCGATCTGCTCCAGACGACGACGGGTGGTCCCCACCGGATACCCGACCCCCGCCACCCGCGAGGGCCGCTCCGGGTCGAACGCGATCGTCGGCATCGCCGGCGCCGAACCGACGTCCGTGAGAGAGGCCTCTACGGTGCCGCCGGTGATCTCGGCGAGCAGCGTGGCCGCGCGGTCCAGCGCCGCGATCGACGCGGCGGCGTCGACCCCACGCTCGTAACGCTTGCCCGCCTCGCTGGGGAGCTTGTGGCGGCGGATGGTCCGGAACACCGCGAGGGTGTCCCACACGGCGGCCTCGAGCAGGACGTCGGTCGTGTCGTCGGAGACCTCGGTGCTGGCGCCACCCATGACGCCGGCCAACGAGATCGGGCCGCGGTCGTCACAGATGACGACGTCCTCGGGGTCGAGCGTGCGCTCCACGTCGTCGAGGGTGGTGAGCGTCTCCCCCGCGCGGGCCCGGCGGACGGTCAGCCCGCCCTGCAGGCGAGCGGCGTCGAACGCGTGCATCGGGTGCCCCAGCTCGAGCATGACGTAGTTGGTGACGTCGACGGCCGGGGAGATCGGGCGCACGCCCGAGAGCAGCAGGCGGCGCGCCATCCACCACGGGGTCCGCGCGGACGGGTCGACTCCCGTGACCCGGCGCAGGGCGAACCGCTGGGCACCGGACTCGGCGGCCACCTCGAGCGGCCAGGTCTCCTTCTCCGACGGCAGTCCGAGCTCGGCCGCGGGATCGGCGAAGTCGAGGTCGAACCCGCACGCCAGCTCGCGGGCCAGGCCGCGGGCGGACAGGCAGTAGCCACGGTCCGGCGTCACGTTGAGTTCGATCACGGTGTCCCGCTCGCCGGCGCCGGCCGCGAGCACCGGTGCGGCGGGGTCCCCGGGCTCGGCGGTGCCCTCGGCGAGGACGATGATCCCGCTGTGGTCGGAGCCGATCCCCAGCTCGGAGGCAGAGCAGATCATGCCCTCGCTCGGCTTGCCATACGTCGTGCGCTTGCCGATCTCGAACCCGCCCGGCAGGACGGTGCCCGGCAGGGCGACGACGACCAGGTCGCCTTCCGCGAAGTTGCGGGCGCCGCACACGATCTGCTGCGGCTCGTCACCGCCCACGTCGACCAGACAGAAGCGGATGGGCTTCTTGAAGCCCTCCAGCTCCTCGATGCTGCTGACACGGCCGATGGTGAGCGGGCCGTCGATCTGGGGCAACTGCTCCGGTTCGCCCTCCACCTCGAGGCCGACGCGCACGAAACCGGCGTCGAGCTCGGCCGGGCTGACGGACCAGCCGTCGTTGGCCCGCTGCAGGATCTCGGTCAGCCAGGACTGCGCAATTCGCACTGTGGGGTCCTTCGTCTTCTGGGGTGGGGGGTGGATGCGGCGGGTCAGGAGCGGATGCCGAACGGCAGGGAGAAGCGGACGTCGCCCTCCACCATGTCGCGCATGTCGGACAGGCCGTTGCGGAACTGCAGGGTGCGTTCCAGGCCCATGCCGAACGCGAAGCCCGAGTACTCCTCGGGGTCGATGCCGCACGCCGTCAGCACGTTGGGGTGCACCATCCCGCAGCCGCCCCACTCGACCCAGCCGGCGCCGCCCTTCTTGCGCGGGAACCACACGTCGACCTCGGCGGAGGGCTCGGTGAACGGGAAGTAGTTGGGCCGCATCCGGGTGCGGGTCTCCGGACCGAACAGTGCCCGGGCGAACGCGTCGAGCGCGCCGCGCAGGTGCGCCATGGTCAGCCCCTTGTCGATCGCCAGGCCCTCGACCTGGTGGAACACCGGGGTGTGGGTGGCGTCGAGTTCATCGGTGCGGAACGTGCGGCCCGGGCAGGCCACGTAGATCGGCGGTTCCCGGTCGAGCATGGTGCGGATCTGCACCGGCGAGGTGTGGGTGCGCAGCACCTGGCGGCTGCCCTCGGGCGCGATGTGGAAGGTGTCCTGGAGGGTGCGCGCGGGATGGTCGGGGAGGAAGTTGAGCGCGTCGAAGTTGTAGTGCTCCGCCTCGACCTCGGGCCCCTCGGTGATCTCCCATCCCATTGCGACGAACACGTCCGCGACCTGCTCGGTGATGATGGTGATGGGGTGCTGCGCGCCCACCGGCGCGCGCCCCGACGGGACCGTCAGGTCGAGCGTCTCGGCCACGAGGACGGCGGCGTCCCGCTCGGCCTGCAGTTCGGCCAGGCGGGAGTCGTACGCCTGCTGGACCCGGGTCCGTGCCACGTTGACGGCCTTGCCCGCGGACGCCTTCTGCTCCTTGGGCAGCGAACCGAGGGTGCGGCGGCCCAGTGCGATGGGGCTGCGGTCACCGAGGTGCGCCGTCTTGGCGGCGGCCAACGCCTCGAGGTCCGCCGCGGCGGCGAACGCGGCCTCGGCGTCCGCGGAGTACCGCGCCAGCGACTCCTCGTCGATCCGGACCTCGCCTGTGTCTTCGCTCACCGGTGCCCTCGTCCTCCCCGTCACGGCGGACTTCCGTCGACCGCCCCGCATCGGGGCCAAGACTAGTCGATCCCCGGTCCCGCCCCCGCTCCCCCCGGCGATGGCCGGGGGGAGCCGCGTCAGTGTCGTTCCCGCACCGACCCGGCGTCGACCAGCAGCTCGCGGGTCGCGCGGAAGGCGTCCCACATCCGCCGGTCGTGGGTGATGAGCAGGACCGTGCCGCCGAACGCGTCCACGGCCTGCTCGAGCTGCTCGATCGCCGGCAGGTCCAGATGGTTGGTCGGCTCGTCCAGCACCAGCAGGTTCACCCCGCGCTGCTGCAGGAGGGCCAGCGCGGCACGGGTCCGCTCCCCCGGTGACAGTGACGCGCAGGCTCGGGCGACGTGCTCTCCACCGAGCCCGAACTTGGCGAGCAGGGTGCGGGCCTCGGTGGGGTCGAGGCCGGCCGAGTCGGCGGCGACGCAGAACGTGTCCAGCAGCGGGTCCGGCCCGCCGAACTCCGTCCGTGCCTGGTCCACCGTCCCGGGCTGGACCCCCGACCCGACGGTCGCGCGGCCCGAGTCGACCGACCGCTCCCCGGTGATCGCGGCGAGCAGCGTGGTCTTGCCCGAGCCGTTCGATCCGCTGATGAGGATCCGGTCCCCGGCATCGATCTGCAGGGTCACCGGGCCGAGGACGAAGTCGCCGCGGCGCACGACGGCCTCGGCGAGCACGGCCACCACGGAACCGGAGCGGGGCGCCGTCGCGATCTCCATCTGCAGCTCCCACTCCTTGCGCGGTTCGGCGACCACCTCGAGGCGTTCCATCGCCCGCTCGGACTGGGAGATCTTGGCGGCCTGCTTCTCGGAGCGCTGGCCCGCCCGGTTCCGGATGTGCTTGTCGCGCTCCGCGTCCTTTCCGCCGGTCTTGCGCATCGTGTTGCGCACGCCCTTGTCCAGCCAGGATTTCTGTGTCTGCACGCGGTCCTTCAGCTGATCGACCCGGCCCGCGTACTCCTCGTAGGCGTCGCGGGCCCGTTGCCGTGCCAGCGCCCGTTCGGCGAGGTATGCCTCGTAGCCGCCGTCGAAGACGGCGATCTGCTGCTGGGCCGAGTCCAGTTCGACGATGCCGGTGACGCACCTGGCCAGGAACTCGCGGTCGTGGCTGACCACCACCATCGGGCGCCGTTCGGCCTGCATGAAATCCTCGAGGACGGCCAACCCCGCCAGGTCGAGGTCGTTGGTGGGCTCGTCCAGCAGCAGGATGTCGTACTGGCTGAGCAGCACGGCGCCGAGGTTCACGCGGGCGGCCTGCCCTCCCGACAGCGCCGACATCGGCAGGTCCGGGACCGTGTCGTCCAGCCCCAGCCGGGCTGCGGTGACGGGGATCCGCTCGTCGAGGTCGCCACCGCCGAGCGCCAACCAGCGCTCCAGGGCGTCCCCGTAGGCGTCGGCGGCCGAGTCGGAATCCGCCATCTGCCCTGCCAGCGCGTTCATCCGCTCGAGCGCGTCCGCGACGCCGGTGACGCGGTGCAGGAAGTCGCGGACCACCTCGTCGTCGTCGCGCTCCACCTCCTGTCGGAGGAGCCCGACCGTGGCGTCCGGCGGGCTGAGGGTGAGCTGTCCCGTCATCTCGGCGACGGGGTCGCCGGCCAGCGCGTGGAGGAGAGTGGACTTTCCGGCGCCGTTAGGTCCGGTGAGGCCCCAGACGTCTCCGGGTTCGACGACGAGGTCGAGCCCGTCGAACAGGGTCCGCGCCCCGCGGGTGGCGCCGAATCCGCGGGCGGTGAGGGTCGCGGTCATGATCCCGCCAGCAGCCGGGCGCTCGTGTGGAGGCAGATGGAGGCGGCGGTGACGATGTTCAGGCTCTCGGCCCTTCCACGGATGGGGATACGGACGCGGAGATCCGCGCGCGCGGCGAGGTGCTCGGGCACCCCGTGGGCCTCGTTGCCGAAGATCCACGCGGTCGGCTCGGCGAGGGCCTCGTCCGCCCGCTCGACGTCCACTTCGCCGTGGGCATCGGCGACCGCCACCTGCAGTCCCGCCCGGTGCGCCCGGTCGATCAGGTGGTCCTCGGCGATCCGCCGCACGACCGGGAGATGGAACAGGCTGCCGGCGGACGCCCGGACCGCCTTGGGGTTCTCCGGGTCGGCCGCCCCCTCGGTGAGCCAGACCGCGTCGGCCCCGAGCGCGTCCGCGACGCGGACCAGGGTGCCGACGTTGCCGGGTTCGGACAGCGCCTGGCCGACGGCGACCAACCGGGGCTGCGGTTCGGTCCCGGACGCGGGCCCGTCGGCGACGGGATCCCCGGTCGCCGTGCGCGCCACGGCGCGGCACAACGCGACGATGCCCGTGGGGGTGACCGTGTCCGAGAGTCCCTTCAGGGCCCGGTCGGTCGCCACGGACACCGGGATCCCGGCGGAACGGGCCGCGTCGACCAGGCCGGCGAACCGGTCGAGTGCGTCGGCGGTGCAGAAGATCTCGACCGCGACGCCGGTGGCCACCGCCGCCTCGACCGAGTTGGTCCCCTCGGCGAGGAACCGGCCGGCCTCACGCCTGGCGGCGGCGCGGTGGAGCTTGGATGCGGAAACGACCCGCGGGGTCCGTTCGGTGAACGGATCCGCGGGTCGTCCCGTGCCCTGTGCGGGCGGAGTGTTCGTCAATTCGCGGGTGTCAGGCAGCCGGCGCGTTGACGTCGGCCGGAAGCGCCTTGCGCGCGACCTCGACCAGCGCCGTGAAGGCGGCCGGGTCGGTGACGGCGAGGTCCGCGAGGACCTTGCGGTCGACCTCGACGCCCGCGAGCTTGAGGCCCTGGACGAAGCGGTTGTACGTCATGTCGTTGGCGCGGGCCGCGGCGTTGATGCGGGAGATCCACAGCTTGCGGAAGTCGCCCTTGCGCGCACGACGATCGCGGTAGCTGTAGGTCATCGAGTGGAGCATCTGCTCCTTGGCCTTGCGGTACAGCCGCGAACGCTGTCCGCGGTAGCCCTTGGTGGACTCGAGTACGGTCCGACGCTTCTTCTGGGCGTTGACTGCCCTCTTCACGCGTGCCACTGATCAATCCTCACTGGTTTGGGCCGGTCGCTCGTGGGCGACCGGAAGTCTCTTCGGTGGTGGGAGGGCTCAGAGCCCGAGAAGCCGCTTGATGCGGGGGACGTCGGCCGGGGCGACATCCGTACGGCCGTCGAGGCGACGGGTGCGCTTGGTGGGCTTCTTCTCCATGATGTGGCGACGGTTGGCCTGCTGGCGGACCAGCTTGCCGGTTCCGGTCTTCCGGAAGCGCTTGGCGGTGCCCTTGTGGGTCTTCATCTTCGGCATGATCGGTCTTCCTCACATGGTTCGTCCCGGAAGGCCCGGTGGGACCTCGGGTGTGCGGACGTCGGGCGTCCGTGGTCTGGGCGGCGGAGTGCCTATTCGGAAGCGGGGTCCGTGACCTTGGACTCCTGCGCCTTGGCGCGGGTCTTGGCGCCCTTGTGGGGGGCGACGACCATGGTCATGTTGCGGCCGTCCTGCTTGGCGCTGGTCTCCACGTATCCGTACTCGGTGATGTCGTCCGCCAGGCGCTGGAGCAGACGGAAGCCCAGCTCGGGGCGGGACTGCTCACGTCCGCGGAACATGATCGTGACCTTGACCTTCGAGCCCTTCTCCAGGAAACGGACGACGTTCCCCTTCTTGGTCTCGTAGTCGTGGGTATCGATCTTCGGACGGAGCTTCTGCTCCTTGACCACGGTCTGCTGCTGGTTCTTCCGCGACTCGCGCTCTTTCTGCGCCGCCTCGTACTTGAACTTTCCGTAGTCCATGATCTTGCAGACCGGCGGGCGCGCGGTGGGCGCGACCTCGACGAGGTCCAGATCGGCCTCCAGGGCCAGACGAAGTGCATCCTCGACGCGAACGATCCCCACCTGCTCGCCCCCGGGGCCGACGAGTCGGACTTCGGGGACACGGATTCGTTCGTTGATACGTGCTTCGGCGCTGATGGGCCCTCCTCGGTAGATGGTGCTCTGTCGCGACCACTGGCGCGGTCGCGCATCCGCCCTCGAGGGACCCCGGGCCACACCGGGTACGCCGGTGAAACCGAGAAGGCCCCACGGCAGGGATGCCGGGGGCCTCTCACTCCTCACCCGTCGACGACGAGACTTCCGCGATCACTCGCGGCCCCTCGTCGGGGTGGTGACCATCAAACTGCCTTCCGGCGTCGGATGGTGGGAGATCGGGCTCCTCTTGGACGATGGAACCCACTACGTAGCAGGTTCCCACAGTCGGGAGTTGACTGTACCAGTCGTCGGCGTTGCCCCCAAACCGGTGGCTGGCGACACGATATCGACCGGTCCGTGGGACAGTGTTCGGCATGACCACCGACCAGCCCGCCTCCACCGACCAGGCCGCCGCCGAGAACCTGCTCGAGGGGCACCTCGACGCCCGCGAGGTCGAGGTCGTCGATCTGGCGGACGTCTCCGCACAGGAGATCATCTTCCGTTCGATCGTCGTCCTCATGAGTGCCGCTGCTGAGAAACTGGGGCTCTCCGACGACGACCCCTCCGCCAGCCCGCGACTGGATCTCGACGAGTCCCGCAAGCTCATCACGGCCCTCGCCGGCCTGGTGGCCGGGTCGGCCGAACACCTGGGGCCGCAGGCCCGGGTCGTCAAGGACGGTCTACAGGGGCTGCAGCGCGCGTTCCGCGAGGCCAGCGCGTACCCCGATGAGCCCGGCGAGGGCCCCGGCGAGAAGTTCACCGGCCCGGTCTACTGACCGCGCCGCGCCGACCGCGCCGCCCACTGACCGCGCCGCGCTGACCCGACGGGCCCCGGTCCGGGGCCATCCGTCCCGGACCGGGAAGCCGTCAGCGTAGGGCGCGCGCCTTACGTGCTGCCTTCGCAGCGGTCTTCTTGGCCGTCGCGGACGCCGCTGACCCCGCCTCGGCGGTCTTCTCGGCCTGCTTCTTCGAGGACTGGTTCGTCGTGGCGACAGCCTTCTTCTTCGGTGACTTCCTCGCCGACGCCTTCTTCCCCGTCGTCTGCTCGGTGACCTCGGTCGCAGTCGGGGCCTCGGCCTCCCCGTCGGCCACGCCGGGGAGCACTTCGGCAAGGAAACGGCCGGTGTGGCTCCCGGGTACGGTCGCCACCTGCTCCGGGGTGCCTTCAGCCACGACCGAGCCGCCCCCGGCACCGCCCTCGGGCCCCATGTCGATGACCCAGTCGGCGCTCTTGATCACGTCGAGGTTGTGCTCGATCACGATGACCGTGTTGCCCTTGTCCACCAACCCCTGGATGACCAACAGCAGTTTGGTGATGTCCTCGAAGTGCAGACCGGTGGTCGGCTCGTCGAGGATGTACACCGTCCGCCCGCTCGAGCGCTTCTGCAGTTCGGCGGCCAGTTTGACGCGCTGGGCCTCACCACCCGAGAGGGTCGGGGCGGGCTGACCCAACCGCACGTATCCGAGCCCCACCTCGGTGAGGGTCTGGAGGTAGCGATGGATCGAGGTGATCGGTTCGAAGAACTCGCTCGCCTCCTCGATGGGCATGTCCAGCACCTCGGCGATGGTCTTGCCCTTGTAGTGCACTTCTAGGGTCTCGCGGTTGTACCGCGCCCCGTGGCACACCTCGCACGGCACGTAGACGTCCGGCAGGAAGTTCATCTCGATCTTCAACGTCCCGTCACCCTGGCAGGCCTCGCAGCGCCCACCCTTGACATTGAACGAGAACCGGCCCTGCTTGTACCCGCGGACCTTGGCCTCGGTGGTGGCGGCGAAGAGGGTGCGGATCTTGTCGAACACGCCGGTGTAGGTGGCGGGGTTGGAGCGCGGGGTACGACCGATCGGCGACTGGTCCACCTGGACGAGCTTGTCGAACCCGTCCACGCCGTCGATCCGGGAGTGCCGGCCGGGCACCTGCCGGGCCCGGTTGAGCTGATTGGCCAGCGAGGTCGCGAGGATGTCGTTGACCAGAGTGGACTTGCCCGAGCCGGAGACGCCGGTGACCGCGCACAGCACGCCGCCGGGGAAGACCACGTCGACGTTCTTGAGGTTGTTCTCCCGGGCGCCCTTCACGTGCAGACGCTTGTCGGGGCTCGGAGCGCGCCGCTTGTCCGGGATGGCGATCTGACGACGCCCGGCGAGGTAGTCGCCGGTCAGCGATTCGGAGGCAGCCAGGAGCCCCTCGTAGTCGCCCGAGTGCACGACCCGGCCCCCGTGCTCACCGGCGAGCGGCCCGATGTCGACGATCCAGTCCGCCGAGCGGATGGTGTCCTCGTCGTGCTCCACCACCAGGAGCGTGTTGCCGAGGTCGCGCAGCCGGACGAGGGTGTCGATCAGTCGCCGGTTGTCCCGCTGGTGCAGGCCGATGGACGGCTCGTCCAGGACGTAGAGGACGCCCGCGAGGCCCGACCCGATCTGCGTGGCCAGGCGGATCCGCTGGGCCTCGCCGCCCGACAGGCTGCCGGCGACGCGGTCGAGCGACAGATAGTCCAGCCCCACGTCGAGCAGGAAGCCCATCCGTGCCTGGATCTCCTTGAGGACACGACCGGCGATCATTGCCTGGCGCGGGTCGAGTTCGAGCCCGTCCAGGAACGCAGCGCAGTCCTCCACGGACATACGGCTGATGTCGGCGATCGAGCGCTCCATGCCCCCGGGCCCGGCGAGGGTGACGGCGAGGATCTCCGGCTTGAGCCTGGTGCCGTCGCATCCCGGGCACGGGACCTCGCGCATGTAGCCCTGGTAGCGCTCCTTCTGCGATTCCGATTCGGTCTGGTCCAGGCGACGCTTGAGGAACGACATCACGCCCTCGAACTTCGCGTCGTAGGTCCGGACGCGGCCGAACCGATTGCGGTACTGTACCCGGACCTTGGTGGGGGCGCCCCCCATCACGGCCTTGCGCACCTTCGCGGGCAGGTCCTGCCACGGGGTGCGGAGGTCGAAGCCCATGTCCCCGGCCAGGCCGGTCAGCAACTGCTGGAAATAGTCGGCGCTCTGGCCACCCGACCATGGTGCGATCGCGCCGTCGGCGAGAGACCGCTCGGGGTCCGGGACGACCAGGTCCGGATCCACCTCCAGGTGGGAACCGAGACCGTCGCACACGGGGCAGGCCCCGTAGGGGTTGTTGAACGAGAACGCGCGGGGCTCCATGTCGTCCAGCGCGATCGGGTGCCCGTTCGGGCAGGCCATGTGCTCGGAGAACCTGCGGTGCCGGGCGGGATCGGAGTCGTCGAGGTCGACGTACTCGATCACGATCACGCCATCCGCCAGCCCCAGGGCGGTCTCCACGGAGTCGGTGAGCCGCTGCCGTGAGGACGGCTTCGCCGCCAGCCGGTCCACGACCACCTCGATGTCGTGCTTCTCCTGCTTCTTCAGGACGGGCGGCTCGGCGAGCGTGTGCAGCTCTCCGTCCACCCGCACGCGGCTGTAACCGTCGGCGGCGAGCTGGGCGAAGAGGTCGACGAACTCACCCTTGCGTGTCCGGACGACGGGGGCGAGCACCTGGAACCGTGCACCCTCCTCGCCCTCCAGGATCTGGTCGACGATCTGCTGTGGGGTCTGGCGGGAGATCACCTCCCCACAGGTGGGACAGTGCGGGACCCCGGCGCGGGCGTAGAGCAGGCGCAGATAGTCGTGCACCTCGGTGATGGTGCCGACGGTCGAGCGGGGATTGCGGTTGGTCGACTTCTGGTCGATCGACACGGCCGGGGACAGTCCCTCGATGAAGTCGACGTCCGGCTTGTCCATCTGCCCGAGGAACATCCTGGCGTAGGAGGACAGCGACTCGACGTAGCGGCGCTGGCCCTCGGCGAAGATGGTGTCGAACGCCAGCGAGGACTTGCCGGACCCTGACAGTCCGGTGAACACGATCAGCGAATCGCGGGGGACGTCGATGTCCACGCCCTTGAGGTTGTGCTCCCGTGCGCCGCGGACGACCAGACGGTCCACCATGGGTTCTCCTTCCGAGTCGGGAGGCCGCCACGTCTCCGTGGCGAAAGCCGCACCTGCCGCATGGCTGCCGTTCCCGCAGACGAAGGTACCAACGTAGTACGACACGCTTCCGGCCACCGACCGCGCCCGACGTCGGTAGCCTGCCGTTATGTCGAATCCCACCGAGTCACTACCCGACCGCATCACCCTCACCGAGGGCTACTCCGGCCGTACCGGAGGCCGACTGACCGGCGAGCGCTGGACCGTGGGCCCCGCCCGACTGACCAAGATCTCGGTCGGCGAGATGGACAACAACGTCTACGTGATCGAGTCGACCGCGACGGGCGACGTACTGCTCGTCGACGCCGCCAACGACGCGCCGCAGCTGATCTCCCATCTGAGGGACCGCGCACCCGGGGTCAAGGAGGTGCTCACCACGCACCTCCACGCCGATCACTGGATCGGTCTCGCCGAGACGGTCGCCGCCCTCGGCCTGACCACCATCGCCTCCCCCGGCGACGCCGGGGGCATCGACGTCCCCACCGACCGACATGTCGCGCACGGGGACGAGCTCGTGGTCGGCGACCTCCGGCTGGCGGTGATCGGCCTGCGGGGTCACACTCCGGACGGCATCGCACTCGTCCTGCGCACCGACGCGGGCACCCACCTGTTCTCCGGGGACTCCCTCTTCCCCGGCGGCCCCGGGAAGACCGGTTCGGAAGCCGACTTCGCCTCGCTGATGGACGACCTCGAGGCCCGGGTCTTCGACGTCCTCGATGACGACGTCGTGGTCCATCCCGGACACGGGGACGACACCACCATCGGTGCCGAGCGATCGCATCTGGGCGAGTGGCGGGAGCGCGGGTGGTGACCGCGACGGGGGTCCTGTCCCCGTCGCCCTGTGGGCCGACATCCAATCGTTATCAAACCGCCACCGTGTGCGATCGCCGCAGCACACTCCCCCGGTGACGGTCCGTCGACGGGTAGCCCCGGATCGCGACCGGAGGCGCCCTCACCGGGTTCGGACTAGGTTCGACCATGCACTCCCACCTATCCAGGAGGAACGATGATCCGACGACTCGCACGACCCATGCTCGCCACGGTGTTCGTCATCGACGGCGTTGAGACGCTTCGCAATCCGCAGGCCCATGTCGCCGACGCGGCGCCGCTCGTCGACAAGGCCACCCCGCTGATGGAGAAGGGCGAGCAGGCGGTGAACGACACGGTCTCCGCATCGGTGCCGCCCGTCCCCAAGGACACCGAGACGCTCGTCAAGGCGCTCGCCGGGGTCAAGATCGGCGCGGGCGTCCTGTTCGCGCTGGGCAAGGCCCCCCGCCTGTCGGCGCTCGCGCTCACCGCCGCCCACGTGCCCTCGACCGTCAGCCGCCACGCGTTCTGGATGGAGTCCGACAAGGACGCCCGCAGTCGCAAGACCACCGGTCTGGCGACCGACGTGGCGCTCCTAGGCGGGCTCATCCTCGCCTCGGTCGACACCGCCGGACAGCCCGGGGTGGCCTGGCGCGCCCGGAAGGCCGGCGACAAGATGGCCGCGAAGCTGCCCGGGGCGAAGGCCGAGTCCGCGGCCGCCGGTGCGGCGCTCGCCGGTGTCGCACACACCGTGGCCGATCAGGCGCGTGGCGCGGCGGACGCCGTGCGCGACAAGGCTCCCGAGGTGGCCGACACCGTGCGGGCGAAGGCCCCGGAGGTCGCCGATCAGGTGCGTGACCAGGCGTCCGGCTTCGCTGGGGTCGTGCGTGACACCGCGCCGGTGGTCGCCGCTCGCGTGCGGGATCGCGCGGCCACCGCCCGGGAGCAGGCCGCCCCGATCGCCGCGCAGGTCCGCGAGCAGGCGGGCGCCGCGGCCCACGCAGCGGCCGACGAGGCCCGGCCCTACACCGCGCAGGTCCGCGACCAGGCCGGTGTCGCCACCCGACTCGCCGCGGTCCGGGCCGAGGAGGCCCGCAAGGCCGCGCAGGCCAAGAAGAAGGACGCCCGCAAGAAGGCGACCCGCGCCGGCAAGGACGCCAGGAAGAAGTCCGCCCGGTTCGAGAAGGAGGCGGGCAAGAAGGCCTCCGAGGCCAAGAAGATGACGGACGAGGTCCGCGCGAAGGCCGCCGACGTCATCCGTCCCTGACGACCGGGGCGGGCCACCGCCCCCGGACTACCGCCGGCGGCCACACCGCCTCCCGACGACCCCGCCCCCACCCGGGCGGGGTCGTCGTCGTCTGAGCACCCGTCGCGGTTCCCGGTAGCCTGGTCATCCTGCCCGAACCGACCACGCAGACCCCGGAAGGAGCGCCCGTGACGGGACACGACGCCGTCGACGAGGAACAACGTCACCTCGGCCGCCTCCTCGACCGCCTCGAGGAGTTGCGGGCGGACACGCGTGCGCGCCTGGACGCCGTCCTGCGCGGGTCGGGCGGCACCCCGCAGGCGCGGTCGGAACGGGAGTCGTTCGCCCGGCTCTACACCTCCGAGCTCGCGGCGTTCAGCGCCGCCAACTTGGGCCTGTACTTCGGCCGGTTGGACATGGGGGACGGCGAGGTACGTCGGATCGGGCGCGTGGGTCTCCGCGACGACGACGACGACCTCACGACGCTGCTCCTCGACTGGCGCGCCGACCACAGCCGGCCCTTCTACCTGGCGACGACCGCCCGGCCGGAGGGCGCTCACCGGCGCCGCCACCTGCGGACGATCGGTCGCCGGGTGATCGGGATCCACGACGAGTACCTCACGGCCCCGCAAGACGGTGAGGTCCCCGAGGACCACGACGACGTGGTGGGCGAGTCCGCCCTGCTCGAGGCGCTGGACACCGCCCGTTCCGCCCACATGACGGACATCGTGGCCACCATCCAGCGGGAGCAGGACGAGATCATCCGCAACCCGCACTCCGGCGTCCTGGTGGTCCAGGGCGGCCCGGGTACCGGAAAGACCGCCGTGGCGCTGCACCGCGCCGCCTACCTCCTCTACACGCACCGGCAGCGGTTGGACCGCAGCGGTGTGCTCATCGTCGGACCCAATGCGCGGTTCCTCGACTACATCGCGCGCGTGCTGCCGTCCCTCGGCGAGTCGGGGGTGGTCCTGCGGACGCTCGCCGATCTCTATCCGGGCGTCCGGGCGACCGGACCGGAGACACTGCGCGGCGAGGAGGTCAAGGGCTCCGGCGAGATGGTGGGAATCCTCAAGGCCGCGGTGCGGGCCCGCCAGCTCGCCCCGGAGGCCGACGTCGTGGTGCGGGTCGAGGGACACGATCTGACACTGACCCCGGCGACGGTGCGGGCGGCGAGAGGGCGCGGACGGATGACCCGGCGACCCCACAACCAGTCCCGCGACGCGTTCGCGACGCGGATCATCGACGCCCTCACCGAGCAGTACGTCTCCGCACTCACCGACCCGGTCGGGCGGGCGGAGGACGAGGCATGGTCACCGGACGGCGACGGTGTCGGCGACCTCGGCGACGCCGCCCGCCCCCTGTTGGACGCGGATGACCGCGCGGAACTCCGCCGGGAGGTCGAGGCCTCCCGCGAGGTCGCCGAGGCGATCGACGGGTGGTGGCCGGTGCTACGGCCCGAGCAACTCCTCGCCGACCTGCTGTCGAGCCGCGACCGGATCGCCGAGGCGGCGGGTGACTACGTCGCGGAGGACCAGGATGCGCTCTTCCGGGAAAACGGCGCCGCGTTCTCGGTGGCGGATGTACCGCTGCTGGACGAGCTCGCCGAACTCCTCGGCGAGGACCCGACCGCCGATGGCAGTGAGGCGGACCGCGCGTGGGCGGAGCAGGTCCGACAGGCGGAGGAGGCTCTCGAGATCCTCACGGGTTCGGCCGTGCAGGACATCGAGGACGACCTCGATCCGGAGGTGCTCATGGCCTACGACGTCGTCGACGCCGAGTCCCTGGCCCGCCGTCACAGCGAGGACTCCGATCTCACCGTGGGCGACCGGGCCGGCGCGGACCGGACGTGGGCGTTCGGGCACGTGATCGTCGACGAGGCGCAGGAGCTGTCCACCATGGCGTGGCGGGTGCTCATGCGCCGCTCCCCCAACCGGTGGATGACCCTCGTCGGTGACGTCGCCCAGACCTCGAGCCCGGCGGGCATCGACTCGTGGGCCGATGCCCTGTCGCCGTATGTGGACGACCGGTGGGTGCTGTCCGAGCTGACCGTGAACTACCGCACCCCGGAGACGATCTCCGCCGTGGCGGAGCTGCTGCTCGCCGAGATCGACCCGGCCGCGTCGTCGCCGCGGACGGTGCGCGCGGGGCGACGGCCGGTCGCGTGGCTCGAGCCGGACGGTCGGTCGGTGGCGCAGGCGGTCGCCGAGGAGGTCGCGGCGGTGCCGTCGGAGCGGGCGGTGGCGGTGCTGCTGCCCGATCCCGGCGGCGACGAGGACTCCCGAGGAGACGACGACGAGCTCGGCGGTGTCGGCTATCCCGCGGTCCACGAGGCTGCCGAACTGGCCCGGCCGGGCACATCGGTGTTGCCGCTGGCGTTGGCCAAGGGGCTGGAGTTCGACGTGGTCGTGGTGGTGGACCCCGAACGCGTCCTGGCGCGCTCGCCCCAGGGGATGCAGGACCTGTACGTCGGCGCCACCCGGGCGACACAGGAACTCATCCTGGTCCAGCCCGGCGGCTTCGGCCCGCTACTCTCGGGTATACGGGACCGTCTCGATGACAGCGCACAGGAGCCCACCGCATGACCCACACCCGATCCCGCGTGCTGGCGGCCTCGGCCCTCATCGCGGTCGCGGCGGCCGGCGGGTGCGGCACCCGGGCGGAGGCCCCGGTCGACAGCGTGTCCGCCGTCGCGGAGCCCCGACCCGTGACCTCCGCACAGACCGCGGCCCGGGACAGGCCCGACCCGCGCACCGACGACGAGCAGGAGTTCCTCGCAGAACTGTCCGGATTCGGCCTCCCCACCGAGATGACCGCCGTCACCACCATCGAGGTGGGCGCCGGCATCTGCGGGGGGATCGCCGACGGCGCGGACGACGAGACGATCCTCGAACGAATCCGCCCGCTCACCAGCGCGATCGCGGCGCAGGACCCGGACCTCGACACCGCCGAGGTGGGTCGGGCGATCGTCGATGCGAGCCGGACCCACCTCTGCCACTGACCCCGGCGGCCGGGTGGGGCGCCGGGTTCGGCGCGCGGTCTAGGTGGTGTGGACGATGAGCACGTCGCAGGTCGCGCGTCGTGCGGCGTCGGCGGGTACGGACCCGAGCAGCCGGCCCGTCAGGGAGTTGAGTCCCTTGTTGCCCACCACGAGGAGGTCGGCCCCCACGTCGTCGGCCAGCTTGATGAGCGATTCGACGGGCGCCCCCTTCACGGTGCGCGCCTCGATCTTGGTCGCTCCGGCCTTCTGGGCCCGGTCCCTGGCGCCGCGGACGATGTCCTCGGCAGGATTGTCCCCGCGGATCTGGTAGGCGTCGTCACCGAGCTGATCCGCAGCCTGGCTGACCGAACGCGGATCGGCGGGCACGTAGGCGCAGGCGATCACGAGGTCCGCCGAGGCGTCGGCGGCCAGCTGCGCGGCGCGATCGACGGCGCGGTAGGACGACTCGGAACCGTCGGTTCCCACCACCACTCTGGTGTAGGCGCTCATTTGCTTCCTCTCCTCGGGAACACGTTTCACCCAGAGTAGTCCGAACACGCCGCCGACGGGCGGGGTAAACGCGGGAAAAAGCGGCCCGGGTCAGTCGATCCCGGCCTCACGCATGCCCTTGAGTTCCTTGCGCAGTTCGGCGATCTCGTCCCGGAGCCTCCCCGCGAGCTCGAATCTCAGGTCGGTGGCCGCGGACATCATCTGCTCGGTCATCTCCTCGATGAGCTTCTCCAGCTCCTTGCGGGGTCGCGCCGACCCGTCGGCCGCCCGGGCGCCCACGAGCTCCGGTCGGTCCTGGGGATCCGCGTCGTCCCCGCGTTCCTCTCCGACCCGGTCGAGGATGTCGGCGATCTTCCTGCGGAGCGGCTGCGGGTCGATGCCGTGCTCGGTGTTGTACGCGACCTGCTTCTCACGCCTGCGATCGGTCTCGTCGATGGCCTGCCGCATGGCCTCGGTGACCGAGTCCGCGTACATGTGGACCTCACCGGAGACGTTGCGGGCCGCACGGCCGATTGTCTGGATGAGCGAGGTGGCCGAGCGGAGGAAACCCTGCTTGTCGGCGTCCAGGATCGCCACGAGCGAGACCTCCGGCAGGTCCAGTCCCTCCCGGAGCAGGTTGATGCCGACCAGGACGTCGTACTCCCCGCGCCGGAGATCTCGGAGTAGTTCCACCCGCTGGAGGGTGTCGATCTCCGAGTGGAGGTACCGAACCCGTATCGCCAACTCGAGCAGGTAGTCCGTGAGGTCCTCCGACATCTTCTTGGTCAGCGTGGTCACCAACACCCGCTCGTCGCGTTCGGCGCGCTGACGGATCTCCCCGGTCAGGTCGTCGATCTGCCCCTTGGTGGGCTTGACCACGATCTTCGGGTCGACGAGCCCGGTCGGCCGGATGACCTGTTCGACGAACTCCCCACCGGCGCGCCCCATCTCGTAGGGGCCGGGCGTGGCGGAGAGGTAGACGGTCTGACCCACCCGGCCGGAGAACTCCTCCCAGGTCAGGGGACGGTTGTCCAGGGCGGACGGCAGGCGGAACCCGAAGTCGACGAGATTGCGTTTGCGGGAGGCGTCGCCCTCGTACATGGCGCCGATCTGCGGCACGGTCACGTGGGACTCGTCGATCACCGTGAGGAAGTCCTCGGGGAAGTAGTCGATGAGCGTGGCCGGCGAACTGCCCGCCGGCCGACCGTCGATGTGCCGCGAGTAGTTCTCGATACCGGAGCAGAAGCCCACCTGCTGCATCATCTCGATGTCGTAGGACGTCCTCATGCGCAGCCGCTGCGCCTCGAGCAGTTTGCCCTGGTTCTCCAGCTCCGCCAGGCGCTCCTCCAGCTCGGCCTCGATGGAGGCGATCGCCTTGGCCATCCTCTCGGGACCGGCGACGTAGTGGGTGGCCGGGAAGATCCGCACCTCGTCGACCCTGCGCACGACGTCACCGGTCAGCGGGTGGATGTAGTACAGCGCGTCGATCTCGTCCCCGAAGAACTCGATGCGAACGGCGAGTTCCTCGTAGGTGGGGATGATGTCGACGGTGTCGCCCTTCGCCCGGAACGTGCCCCGGGTCATGGACACGTCGTTGCGCTCGTACTGGACATCCACGAGCAGCCGGAGCAACTGGTCGCGGTCGACCTCCTGCCCGACGGCCAGCGCCACCGACCTGTCGAGGTAGGACTGGGGTGTGCCGAGACCGTAGATGCACGAGACCGAACTGACGACGACGACGTCGCGCCTGGACAACAGGGACGACGTCGCGGAGTGCCGGAGCCTCTCCACGTCGTCGTTGATGGACGAGTCCTTCTCGATGAAGGTGTCCGTCTGGGCGATATACGCCTCCGGTTGGTAGTAGTCGTAGTAGGAGACGAAGTACTCGACCGCGTTGTTGGGCAGCATCTCGCGCAACTCGTTGGCCAGCTGCGCGGCGAGCGTCTTGTTGGGCGCCATCACCAGGGTCGGCCGCTGCACCTTCTCGATGAGCCAGGCGGTGGTCGCCGACTTGCCGGTGCCGGTCGCACCGAGCAGTACGACGTCGCGCTCCCCGCGTGCGAGGCGTTCGGTCAGTTCCGCGATCGCCGTGGGCTGGTCGCCCGACGGGGTGAACTCACTGACGACCTCGAAGCGGGTCGCACTACGTTCGACATCGCCGATCGGTCGGAACTCCGAGTACGAGAGCACTGTCGGGTCGGCGGGGACCCCGTCGTCGGGGATCTCTGTCGCGAAAGCCATACCACCAGCGTACGAGCAGCCGTTCACCCCCGCCCACCGGTGTCGCCGCAGCGGATGTCAGGGGTGCCAACTACCGTAGCTGTGAGCAACCCCTCACCGTCCCTGTCATGTCGTCTGGAGAACCCCGTGGCCCTCAGCCCACTTCGTCGTCGTACCGCCCGCCCCCACGGCGTACGTCGGCCGATCACGGCGGTCACCGCCGCCTCTCTCGCGGCGGGAGCCCTCACCCTCCTCGCACCGGTCGCCACGGCCGCACCGTGTGACCCGTGGCCCCCGGCCGGCGGCACCGCGGGCGGGTCGGGGTCCCTCTCGGGGTCTCTGGGGGCGCCCACGTCCGCGCCTGCCACCCCGTGGGCCGACGGCGGGAACGGGTACATCCCGGTCCTCCGGGGCCGGACCACCACGGTCGAGTTGCTGACGGGACCCACCAGCCCCAACGACACGGTCGACAGATTCGGCATCTCCGGCACCGACCTGGGAATCCTCTGGGACAACGGCGACGCCTCGGATCCGCAGATGATGATGGCCCTCGGGGACACGATGGGCGACTGTGACGAGCCCGGTGACCAGTGGCGCAGCAACATCCTGTTCCGATCCGGCGATCGCACTCTGGCCGACGGGATGCGCATCACCGACGCGCCGATGGAGCGGCCCGGGATGGCGAAGTCGATCCTCCCCCGCACCGGCCACCCCGACGAGACCACGGTGATCCCCACCGCCGGCGTCGAGGTGGGCGGCACCCAGTACCTGCGGTACATGTCCGTCGAACGGTGGGGTTCGCCCGGTGAGTGGACCACCAACTACTCCGCTCTCGCCCGGTCGACGGACAACGGCGAGAACTGGGTCCCCGTACGCGATACCGCCCGGCGGGGTACCGCACCGATGCCTCTCCCGGTCGACCTGGGCCCGGAGTCCACCACCCACACCGCCGGGCAGATGAGCGCGTTCCTCAAGCACGACGGGTACGTCTACGAGTACCTCACACCCTCCGGTCGGAGCGGGTCCGCACGGCTCGCGCGGGTCCCCGAGAACCGGATCGAGGAGATGGCGGCCTACCGCTTCTGGGACGGCGGCGACTGGGTCGTCGATCACCGCGACGCCGTCCCGGTGCTCGGCGCTCCGACGGTCAACTCGGCCGTGAGCGAGTTGTCGGTGTCCTGGAGTGCGCACCTGGGTCGCTTCATCGCGTTGTACAACAACAGCGCGAACAACATCGTCATGGCCCAGTCCGCCACCCCTTGGGGCCCGTGGTCGGGTGAAGACATCCTGCTCTCGTACCAGCACGTCCCGACCCTCTACGGCGCCTTCGTCCACCCGTGGAGCCCCGCCGTGGAGACCCGCGGCGAGGACCTGTACTTCACCATGTCCACCTGGGACGCCTACAACGTCTTCCTCATGAGGACCGACCTCACCCAGATCCCGCCGCGGACCCTTCCCGACGCCCGGTCGCGGATGCGGACGACCGACGACAGCTGGACCCGCAACACCCCGGACCCGGCGGACACCGGCGAGACCGTCCTGGTCGAGCGTCGGCCCATCCCGGAGGCGTGACATGACCCGACCTCTCCCCCGCCGCCTGAGCTCGGTCGTCGTCGCGTCGATCACGGCCGCCGCGTCGGTCGTGACCCTCGGCACGGTCGGAGCCGGAACCGCCGCTGCCGGCCCGTGCAGCGAGATGTTCGGCAACTTCGGTTCCCTGCTGGAGAACCGGACCGGGGCCGGTATGGGCACCGGTTCCCTCGGTTCGCTCGGGTCCTCCGGTGGCTCCGGGTCGCTGGGCTCCGCCTCCCGCGCGCTGGGCTCCGCCGACCGTTCGGGATCGCTGGTCCAGCAGTTGGAGACCGGCTCCCTGGGCAACGGTTTATCCGGCTCGCTCGATCCGATGATCGGGTCGGTCTACGGGATGCCCCCGTGGATCACCGGAGAGGAGGGCACGGTACCCGTCCTGCGTGGACCCACCCGGTTCGAACAGCTCGTCACCGGGCCCACGAGTCCCGGCGATTCCGTCAACCGGTTCGGCGTGGCCGGAACGGACCTGGGCATCATGTGGGACAACGGTGATCCCGCCCACCCACAGGTCCTGATGGCGTTCGGCGACACCATGGGCGACTGCACGGTGCCCGGCAACCAGTGGCGTTCCAACGTCCTGTTCCGCTCCGCCGACACCGATCTGACCGACGGCATCACCATCGATTCCGCCGCCATGGGGACCGATGGTCTCGCCAAGTCGCTGGTCCCGCGATCCGGGCTGCCCGGTGAGGTCACGATCATCCCGACCTCGGGCATCTCCGTCGACGGTGTCCAGTACCTGCGGTTCATGTCCGTGGCCCACTGGGGCCAACCCGGATCGTGGACCACCAACTACTCGGGGATGGCGTACTCGACGGACAACGGCGAGAACTGGGCCGTCGTCCCCTCTCTGGCCCGCCCCATCACCGACACGGTCCCCCTCGGCGCCGGAGCCCCGGCCGTGGATCCTGCGTGGCGCGGCTCCCAGATGAGCTCGTACCTCAAGACGGACACGCACCTGTACGAGTACCTCACCCCCTCCGGGCGACAGGGCGGGGCGGTCGTCGCACGCGTTCCGCTCGCCGGTTCCCCGACCGCGGACGAGCTCGACGGATCCGCCAACCCGCCCGCCGCGGGCGTCCTCGACCCCGAGGCGTACGAGTACTGGAACGGCTCGGCATGGGTGTCCGATGTCGGCGCCGCCGAGCGGGTCCTGCCCGCCCCGGCGAGCGAGATCTCGACCATGTACAACGAGTACCTCGGGAAGTACACCGCGATGTACTCGCAGGGGTACGACTCGGTGGTCCTCCGCACCGCCGACCGCCCCGAGGGGCCGTGGAGTTCCGCCACCACGCTGGTGGACTACTCGGTGCTGCCCGGCGTCTACGGTGCGTTCATGCACCCGTGGGCGCAGGGCGAGGACCTCTACTACCTCGTCACCACCTGGAACGCCTACAACGTCTTCCTCGTGCGCACCCGGCTGTCGGAGGTGTTCCCCGACCCGAACCTGCGCCGGGCCAGCTCTCAGCCGGCGCCGACCGAGGTCGTGCGGCAGGTGCCGGTCTCCGAGTTGGTCGACGGGGTGGTCCCGACCGAGTGAGACCCGGCCGGGGGCGGGGCTGCGGACCCGCCCCCGGTCGGCGCTACCGCCCCCGCAGCACGGCCTCGCTCAGGGTGCGCTCCCACTGACGCGTCTCCTCGCGGTCCGCGCGACGCAGGATCTCCGCGTACTCGGCCCGTGCGTCGGGGTCCGCGCCGATCACCTCGGCCATGAGTAGCGAGAACTCGTGCTCGGGGTCGTCCTCTGCCAGGATCGACACCTCCAGCGGCCTGGCGGGGTCGCACCAGTGCAGCAACGGCCGTTCGCTCGACCGATCACGCACGTATCCCGCCTCGGTGAGCGTGCGCAGGGCGACCTCGACCGCTGCCGCGTCCCGCACCGTCACCTGCAGATCGATGACGTCGGGCGCGTCCAGTCCCTCGACCGCGGTCGGACCGACGTGGTCGATCCGGGTGGCGATCTTCCCCACCACGTGACGCAGGCGCCCGCACGCCCGCTCCGCCTCGCCTGCCCACTCGGGCCGGAACGGGACGACGGTGCGGTCGCCCACCACGGGGGTCCCGGTGCGCAGGTTGTGCTCGAACGGGCGGAGGCGGACCTCGACCAGGGCGCTGGTGAGGTCCACGGCGGTCTGCCGGTCCCCGGAGTTGTCGATCACCACGTCCGCGGCGGCCCGGCGGGCCTCATCGGTGGCCTGCCTCGACATGCGGGCGCGGGCGTCGTCCTCCGGCATCCCCCGGAACTCCACCAACCGCTGCAACCGGATCTCCTCCGGGGTGTCGACGACGATCACCAGGTGGTAGCCGGGTGTCATCCCGCCCTCCACGAGGAGCGGCATGTCGTGCACGACGATCGCGTCCTCCGGCGCCGAGCCGAACAGCTCGGCGGTCCGCTCCCCGATCAGCGGATGGGTGATGGCGTTGAGGGCCGCGGTCCGCTCCGCGTCGACGAAGGCGCGGGCGGCGAGGGCGGCGCGGTCGAGTGCACCGTCCGGCCCCAGGATGTCCTCGCCGAATTCGGCGACGAGCATCGCCAACCCGGGGGAACCCGGTTCGACGACCTCGCGGGCGATGAGGTCCGCGTCCACGATCACCGCCCCCGCCTCCGCGAGCACCGCCGTCACCGTCGACTTGCCGGCACCGATCCCACCGGTCAGACCCACCATCAGCATGACGTGGAGTCTAGGTGACCGAAAGGCGTGCCGGTCCGAGCGACGTAGGTAAGGTCTCACGTGTGAACCGGATTAACTCTGTGCCACGTCTGCTCTCTGCGTTGCCTCTCGTTGTAGCACTGGCGATCACGGTGGCTCCCGCCCACGCAGCCGCCCAGTCCGCAGACTCCACGGGTTCCACCAGTTTCACCGGTTCCTCCGGGTCGACCGGATCGACCGGGTCCTCGGGCTCGACAGGCTCACTGCTCGGCGAGAGCGGTCCGTGCAACAGCTTCTTCGGGAACATCCCCCCGGGTTCCCTCGGCCCCTTCCCCGTCACCGGATCGCTCGCGAACGCGACCAACTCGGTGCTCGACGCCACCGCATCCTCGGTTCGCCGATTCCCCCGATGGGTCACCGGGGCCGACGGCACCATCCCGGTCCTCAAGGGCGCCACGTCCGTACGCCAGCTGGTTACCGGGCCGACCAGCCCCGCGAAGACCGACGAGCTGTACGACATTCACGGCACAGACCTCGGGATCACCTTCACCCACGATGGCGAGACCATGGCCCTGTTCGGCGACACCTTCGGAGACTGCACTCCCACAGACAACCAGTGGCGCTCCAACGTCATGCTCGCCACCGCCGGCGGGAGCCCCGAGAACGGGATGGACGTCCTCAGGGCGGTCCCCTCCGATCCACAAGGGAAGGCCACGGCACTCGTCCAGGGTGCGCACCAGTCCAACGGGGCCGGCGAGGTCACCGTCATCCCGACCGCCGCGATCAGCACCGGTGATGACATGTACATGCGGGTCATGTCCGTGCGGGACTGGAACGCGCCTGGCGGCTGGAACACCAACTACTCCGCACTGGTGAAGTCCACGGACGACGGCGAATCGTGGACGGTGCTCACCGAGACGATGCGGCGCGTCACGGATTTCACCGGATGGAACCCGACAGTTCAGTTCGAACCCGCTCCGGACAGCGAGACCCTGCCGCCGGTGGACGGAGACCGCTGGTACGGGGCGCAGATGAGTGCGTTTCTCCTCGACGCTGGTCATCTCTATGAGTACGTGACCCCGTCCGGTCGTCAGGGTCCTGCGATGCTCACTCGGGTTCCGATCGGGCAGATCGAGGACCCCGCCGCGTACGAGTGGTACGCGGGTCCAGGCGCGGGCTGGACCGACGAGCCGACCGGGTACGACGTCATCCCGGCACGCGTCGAGGAACTCTCGGTACAGTACAACGAGCACCTGGACAAGTACATCGCCGTGACGCCCTCGCCGACGGGCGTCGTCTCCATGCGGGTGTCGGAGAGCCCCTGGGGACCGTGGTCCGAGCCCCAGACCATCGTCGATCGAAGCATGTTCCCGAACGGCTACGCCCCGATGATCCATCCCTTCACCACGGACAACGACAGCCGGTACCTGTACTACACGCTCTCCACCTGGGACGCGTACAACGTCTTCCTACTTCGCACCGATCTCGACGAGTTCGACTTCGCCGCTCCGGACGCGGACCCCCGGACCACCGTGGAGTCCCGTGTCACGGTCAGTACTGCGGCGGAGTCCGGAGCCATCGACGACCGCGGTGTGATCGACGAGGAGCGCCTCGAGGAGATCGCGGAGGTCGAGCCCGCCGTCGCCGAGCCGATCGTCGAACCGCCCGGTCGTTGACCGATCGCTGCGCGCCACTCCCGCGTGTCGGGCACACCCCCGCCGACGCCCGTGAGTCCTCGGGGATGCGAGGCAGGGTGGTCACCGCCCCGATCTCACCCGCTCCGACATCCACCGCGATGACCCCGGGAGCGGGACGGTCGGTGCGGGCGGCCTCCTCGCCCCCCCGGCATGACGCGCCACCAGCCAAGCCCGGGAGCTCGCATCGCCAAGGGTGCTCACCCGTCCGGCGCGCAAGGCAGCACTTCCGCACTGCGCACGTCACAGACCGGCCACCGCCACCGGAGCGCACCGGGGATAGACGGACCGGCCCCGCACCGGATACCGGTGCGGGGCCGCTCTCAGATGCCTACTGTGCGATCACTCGCCTCCGGCGAGCTTCGCGCGCAGGGCGGCCAGCTGCTCGTCCGAGGCCAGCGAACCGCCGGTGGACTCGGCCGGAGCGGCCTCCGCCGCAGCCGGACGCGACGACGGGGTGGACTCCGACGAGTAGTTGGTCGGGGCGGCCTCGGCGGCCTCCGCAGCAGCGGCCCGACCCTTCTCGATCTGGGCCGTGTGCATCTTGTGGCGACGCTCGGCCTCCGCGTAGCGGTTCTCCCACTCCTCGCGCTGCTTCTCGAAGCCCTCGAGCCACTCGTTGGTCTCGGGATCGAAGCCCTCGGGGAAGATGTAGTTTCCGGCCTCGTCGTAGCTGTCGGCCATGCCGTACTTCGACGGGTCGAACTCCTCAGCATAGTCCTCGTCCGCCTGCTTGAGCGAGAGCGAGATACGACGACGGTCGAGGTCGATGTCGATGACCTTGACCATGGCGTCGTCGTTGACCGTGACGACCTGGTCCGGGACCTCGACGTGGCGCTCGGCCAGCTCCGAGATGTGGACCAGGCCCTCGATGCCCTCGTCGACACGCACGAAGGCGCCGAACGGCACGAGCTTGGTGACCTTACCCGGGACGATCTGACCGATCGCGTGGGTCCGGGCGAAGTGCCGCCACGGATCCTCCTGCGTGGCCTTGAGCGACAGCGAGACGCGCTCGCGGTCCAGGTCGACGTCGAGGACCTCGACGGTGACCTCCTGGCCCACCTCGACGACCTCGGACGGGTGATCGATGTGCTTCCAGGACAGCTCGGAGACGTGGACGAGACCGTCGACCCCGCCGAGGTCCACGAAGGCACCGAAGTTGACGATCGAGGACACGACGCCCTTGCGGACCTGGCCCTTCTGCAGCTGGTGCAGGAACTCGGAGCGCACGGCCGACTGGGTCTGCTCGAGCCATGCACGGCGCGAGAGCACCACGTTGTTGCGGTTCTTGTCCAGCTCGATGATCTTGGCCTCGAGCTCCTGACCCACGTAGGGCAGGAGGTCGCGGACCCGGCGCATCTCCACCAGCGAGGCGGGGAGGAAGCCACGGAGACCGATGTCGAGGATGAGGCCACCCTTGACGACCTCGATGACGGTGCCCTTGACGGCCTCGTCCTTCTCCTTGAGCTCCTCGATCGTGCCCCAGGCGCGCTCGTACTGTGCGCGCTTCTTGGACAGGATCAGACGGCCGTCCTTGTCCTCTTTGGTCAGGACCAGGGCCTCGACCTCATCGCCCACCTCGACGACCTCACCCGGGTCGACATCGTGCTTGATGGAGAGCTCGCGCGAGGGGATGACGCCCTCGGTCTTGTAGCCGATGTCGAGCAGGACCTCGTCACGATCGACCTTGACGATCGTGCCCTCGACGATGTCACCATCGTTGAAGTACTTGATCGTGGCGTCGATGGCGGCGAGGAAGTCCTCAGCGGAGCCGATGTCGTTGACGGCTACCTGCGGGGACGTGGTGTTGGTGGTCATATGGTGGGGTGCTCCGGAGTGGATAGGAATCGTAGCGGACGGGAAGAAAGCGAGCGCGTACGCACGCGACCGTCAACTGTACGCTTCACACGTGACGTCCACAAACCCCCCAGGACATGGAGAGTCGGTCCGAGCCTCACGGATGTGGTGGGACTCGGAGGCGACGGATTACCACCATCACCACGGCGACTTCCTCGGCGCCCACTCCGCCGACGGCGAGTTCGTCTGGTGCCCCGAGGGCCTGCACGAAGGTGACTGGCACCTGCTCGGTGACGTGGAGGGCCGCGACGTGCTCGAGATCGGGTCGGGGTCGGCTCCGTGCTCCCGGTGGATCGCCGGCCGGGGCGCCCGTGCCGTGGCCGTGGACCTCTCGGCCGGGATGCTCCGTGTGGGGGCCGAGGCTGCGAGCCGGGCGACGGGCCCGGCGGCGACCGTACCCCTCATCCAGGCCGACGCCGGCCGGCTGCCGTTCGCGGACGGCAGTTTCGATGTCGCGTTCTCGGCGTTCGGAGCCATCCCGTTCGTGGCGGACTCCGCGGGCGTGATGGCGGAGGCGGCGCGCGTCCTGCGACCGGGCGGCCGGTTCGTCTTCTCGGTCAACCACCCCATGCGGTGGATCTTCCGCGACGATCCGGGCCCGGAGGGTCTGTTGGCCGTGTTCCCCTACTTCGACCGCTCGCCGTACACCGAGTACGACGACGACGGCCAGCTGACCTATGTCGAGCACCACAGGACGGTGGGCGACCGGATCCGCGAACTGGTCGCCGCCGGGTTCGTGGTGCAGGACCTCATCGAGCCGGAGTGGCCGGAGTGGCTGGACCGGGAGTGGGGGCAGTGGAGCCCGCTGCGTGGCGGGATCTTCCCCGGCACGGCGATCTTCGTGGCCACGCTCTCCTGACCCACCCTCGCCGGACCCGCCCCGGCGTCACAGGATCTTGGACAGGAAGTCCTTGGTCCGTTGATGTGACGGCGAGGTGAGAACGTCCGCGGGTGTGCCGGACTCCACCACGACCCCGTCGTCCATGAACGCCACCGTGTCGGCGACCTCCCGGGCGAACCCCATCTCGTGGGTGACCACGACCATAGTCATCCCCGCGTCCGCGAGATCGCGCATCACGCCGAGGACCTCCCCGACCAGCTCGGGGTCGAGGGCCGAGGTCGGCTCGTCGAACAGCATCAGCTTGGGGTCCATGGCCAGGGCCCGGGCGATCGCCACGCGCTGCTGCTGCCCGCCGGACAGCTGGGCCGGGTAGGCATCGGCCTTGGCGGCGAGACCCACCTTCGCGAGCAGGTCGCGGGCCCGCTCGGTGGCCTCCCCACGCGACTGGCCCTTGACCAACATCGGCGCCTCGATGACGTTCTCGAGGGCGGTGCGGTGGAGGAACAGGTTGAAGTGCTGGAACACCATGCCGATGTCCCGTCGCTGGCGGGCGGCCTGCTTCGGGGAGATCTCGAAGAGCTTGTCACCCTTCTCCCGGTAGCCCACCAGCTCGCCGTCGACGTAGAGCCTGCCGGCGTCGACCCGCTCCAGGTGGTTGATACACCGGAGGAAGGTGGACTTGCCCGATCCGGAGGGCCCCACCAGGCACAGCACCTCACCGGCGGCGACCTCGAGGTCGATGCCCTTGAGGACGCGCAGCGACCCGAAGTTCTTGCAGACCTGCTCGGCCCTGACCATCGTCGTCATGCCATCCCTCCCGACTGATCGGTGCCCTTGACCGCGGCGAGGGCGGACGGGGTGAGCCCGTCCGCATCGGCGAGTGCGCGCAGTTGCCGGCCGGTGAGCTTCCGGGTGGCGCCGCGGGAGAAGCGCTTCTCGAGGTAGTGCTGACCCACCATGAGCACGCTGGTGATGACCAGGTACCAGGTGGCGGCGACCAGAAGGAGCGGGATGGGCTGGAAGTTGACGCCCGAGATGTCGCGCGCCTGCCCGTAGAGCTCACCGGAGAACGGGATCGCCACGACGAGTGAGGTGGTCTTGAGCATCGAGATGAACTCGTTGCCCGTCGGCGGGATGATGACCCGCATCGCCTGCGGCAGGATGGTCCGCCGCATCGTCTGGCCCCACGTCATCCCCAGTGCGGTCGAGGCCTCGGCCTGCCCCTCGGGAACCGACGAGATGCCCGCGCGGACGATCTCCGCCATGTACGCGGCCTCGTTCATGGCCAGGCCCACCACGGCCAGCCAGAACGCCGAGTACAGGACCATCGTGTCGTCGAACCGGACGAACTGAAGGTCGGTGAACGGGATCCCGAACTGGACCTGGCGGTACAGGGTGAAGATCAGGCCCCAGAACAGCAGCTGCACGTAGATCGGCGTTCCGCGGAAGATCCACAGGTACACCCAGGCGACTGCTTTGAGCACGGGGTTGCTGCTCATCCGCATCACCGAGAGGATGACGCCGAGGACCACGGCGAGGATCATCGACAGCAGCGTCAGCGCGATCGTGTAGAACACGGCCATGCCGAACCTGGTGTCGAACAGGTAGCGGGCGTAGGTGTCCCACCCGTAGGCCGGGTTGGTCGCCGCGCCCCAGATGAACAGGAACACCAGGACCAGTACGACGGTCGCCGACACCCAACGCCACGGGTGCCGGAGAGGCACCGCCCGGATCGGTTCCGGGGCCTCCGCCGCGGGGGCGTCCGCCCCCTTCTGCGCGGTACTCACCTACCGGTCACTCAGCCCTTCCGGATCTCGGCGTCATCGATGAGCCCGGCCTCGAGGCCCCAGTTCTGGGCGATCGTCTCGAAGTCGCCGGTCTCGATGAGCTTGTCGGCGGCAGCCTCGAGGGCGGCGGCGAGTTCCGAGTCCTTGCGGACGGGCCAGCCGTAGGGGGCGGAGTCGAACACGTCGCCGACGAGCTGCATCTTGCCCTCGGACTGCTTGACCGCGTAGGCGGAGATGGGCGAGTCGGCGGACATCGCGTCGACCTTCCCGAGCGCCACGGCGGTCGAGGCCTCGTCCTGGGAATCGAATTGGACCTTCTCGATCGCGGGCTTCCCGGCCGCGACGCAGGCCTCGCTGCGGGCGGGCACGTCCTCCTGGTCGGAGACCGTGGTCCGCTGGACGGCGACGTTCAGGCCGCAGGCGTCATCGGGGTCGACGTCGTTGCCGGCGGCGGCTGCCCACTGGATGCCGGCTTCGAAGTAGGTGACGAAGTCGACGGTCTGGAGCCGCTCGTCGTTGACCGTGAACGACGAGGCTCCCATGTCCATGGTGCCGCCCTCGATCGCCGGGATGATCTTCTCGAAGTCGGACTCGCGGAACTCCGCGCGAAGCCCCATCAGCTGTGCGGCGGCGGTCATCACGTCGATGTCGAAGCCGACGATCTCGCCGCTCTCGTTCTTGAACTCGTTGGGCGCGTACGGCGGATTGGTGCCGATCACGATGACGCCCTTGTCCCGGATCTCGGCCGGGACGAGCGCGGCGATCTTCTCGTCGGTCTCGAGAGACACCTCGTCACGAGGCTCCCCGGAGTTCTGCGGCCCCTCGGTGTTGGTGGTGCAACCGGTCAGCGCGAGGGCCGCGGTGGCGGTCAGGACCATGGCGGCGCGCAGTCCGCGCCGGGAGGTGAGCGTCATGGGGTGCCCTTTCAGGCGTCGTGGAGCCGAATCTGAAATGAACTTAGGGTACAGGTCGGCTGCCCCCCGGGAGGTCAACGGGACGCTCAGTGCGCCGCCGAGTCCCAGTCCGGACCGGTTCCGGTCGAGACGTCCAGCGGGACGTCGAGCTCGATGGCCGAGTACATGCGGTCCACGACCAGGTCCCGGACCTCGTCGAGTTCGCCCTCCGCCACCTCGAGCACGAGTTCGTCGTGGACCTGGAGCAGAAGGCGGCTCTTCAGCCGCCGTTCGGTGAGGTCCGCGTCGACCTTGAGCATGGCCGCCTTGATGATGTCGGCGGCCGTGCCCTGGATGGGTGCGTTGAGCGCGGCACGCTCGGCGTTCTCCCGCTTGAGCCGGTTGTCCGAGTTGAGCTCGGGCAGGTAGCGACGCCGCCCGAACAGTGTCTCCGTGTAGCCGTCACGGCGGGCCTGTTCGACCACTGCGCGCAGGTAGTCGCGCACACCGCCGAAGCGGGAGAAGTAGGCCTCCATCTGATCCTTGGCCTCACCCTGGCTAATCCCGAGCTGGGCGGCGAGGCCGAACGCGCTGAGCCCGTAGGCCAGTCCGTAGCTCATGGCCTTGACCCGGCGACGGAGCTCCGGGGTGACCTCGTCGATCGGCACGCCGAACGCGCGCGAGCCCACGAACGAGTGCAGGTCCTCCCCTGTCCGGAACGCCTCGATGAGCCCGGCGTCGCCGGACAGGTGTGCCATCACCCGCATCTCGATCTGGCTGTAGTCGGCGGTGAGAAGACAGTCGTAGCCCTCACCCACGACGAACGACTCGCGGATGCGTCGACCGTCCTCGGTGCGCACGGGGATGTTCTGCAGATTGGGGTCCGTCGAGGAAAGCCGGCCGGTCGCGGCCACGGTCTGGTTGAACGTGGTGTGGATACGCCCGTCGTCACCGATGGTCTTGATGAGCCCCTCGACCGTGGTCCGCATCTTGGTGGTCTCGCGGTGCAGCAGTAGTGCCTCGAGGAACGCCCGTCCCGGGGTGTCGCCCGTCTCCTTGGTGAGCAGTTCCTCCAGCGCCTTGGCATCTGTGGTGTACCCGGTCTTGGTCTTCTTGGTCTTGGGCATGCCGAGGGTCTCGAACAGCACGACCTGCAACTGCTTCGGCGAGCCGAGGTTGATCTGTTCGCCGCCGATCGCGGCGTAGGCGGCGTCGGCCGCCTGCCGCCCGCGGTCGGCGAAGTCGTCCCGTAACCCGTCCAGGGCGTTGCCGTCCACCGCGATCCCGATAGATTCCATCCGCGCCAGCACCGGCACGAGCGGCAGTTCCATCTCCGCCATCAGGCGCGCCCCGTGCACCTGCTCCAGTTCCACGTCCAGCCGCTCTGCGAGATCGACCACCGCGCGGGCGCGGGTCGCGGCGGCGTCGGCGTTCTTCTGCTCAGTCTCGGCGTCATCGACATCGTCGAGCAGGGACAGTTGCTTGTCCCCCGCCTCCGCCTCGGGCAGTTCGCGCTGCAGGTGACGTTGGAACAGCTCCGCCAGTCCGTAGCTGCGTTGTCCGGGTCGCACCAGGTAGGCGGCCAGGGCCACGTCCATGGTCACCCCGCCCAACCGGAGCCCGCGTCCCGTCAGTGCGTGCGTGGCGGCCTTGGCGTCGTGGACCGCCTTGAATACCGCGTCGTCGGCCAGCCAGGCGCGCAGCGCCTGCTCGTCGTCCGGCCCGATGGCCGCGAGATCGAGGTGTCCGGAGGCCCCGCCTGCGGCGGCGATGGTGATGGTCTGTGCGTCGCCCGCCCCGGGCCGGGAGGGTCCGACGACGACGAGGCCGTGCCGCTGCCCGGCCGGCGCATGGGCGGCGAGCCAGTCGGAGACCTCGCCGGCGTGCAGCACCGCGGCCTGCTCGAGCTCCACCTCGGCGGCGGGCTGGGGGGCGCCCTCCAGCAGGAAGGCGGAGAGGAAGCGGTCGCGCGCCTGGGGGCCGAATTCCAACCGGTCGAACAGTGCGTTGACGTCGGCACGCTCCGGGGTCGCGCGGACGAGGTCCCTGATCTCGACGCCCAGGTCCAGGTCACGCGTGAGCTCGGTGATCCGCCGGTTGAGCTGCACCTGGGGCAGGTGCTCGCGGAAGCTCTCACCGACCTTGCCCTTGACCTCGTCCGCGTGCGCGATGAGCTCCGAGAGGGTGCCGTACTGCGTGATCCACTTGGCTGCGGTCTTGTCGCCGACCTTGGGCACGCCCGGGAGGTTGTCGGAGGTGTCACCGCGCAGCGCCGCGACATCCGGGTACTGGGCCGGGGTCACCCCGTACTTCGCCTCGACGGCGCTGGGTGTGAAGCGGGCGAGCTCGGATACCCCCTTGACCGGATAGAGGACGGTGACCTCGTCGGACACCAACTGCAGAGCGTCGCGGTCCCCGGTGCAGATCAGCGTCTCGGCGCCGCCCGAGTGGGTGGCGAGGGTGGCGATGATGTCGTCGGCCTCGTGGCCCTCCAGAGACAGCGTCCGCACCCCCAACGCCACCAGCGCCTCCTGGATGAGTTCGACCTGCCCCTTGAACTCCTCGGGCGCGGCCGACCGGGTGGACTTGTACTCGGGGTACTCCGCCGTGCGGTGCAGCGTCGCACGGGAGACGTCGAATGCCACGGCCAGGTGCGTGGGCTCCTCCTCGGTCACCAGGTTGGCGACCATCGACAGGAATCCGTACACGGCGTTCGTGTGCTGGCCGGACGCCGTGGAGAAGTTCTCGGCCGGCAGCGCGTAAAACGCACGGAACGCGAGTGAGTGCCCGTCCAGGAGCAGCAGTCGGGTGGGCCCCTCCCCCGCTGGGGCGCCGGAGGAGGCGCCCGAACCGGGGGCGGTGTTGGCTTCTGCGGTCTGACTCGTGGTGCTCACACGGCCACTCTAGGGCGGGCGTCGGACAGACGCTCATCGGTCGTCGGTTAGACTTCCGGACCAGCGGTTCACCGCGTTCGCCCCCGTAGCCCAATTGGCAGAGGCAACGGATTCAAAACCCGTCCAGTGTCGGTTCGAGTCCGACCGGGGGCACCACCCCTCGAGCGAGGTCAGACCCGCTCGCATTCCTCTCATCAGCCCATCATTTCATCACCTCATCACCGCGTCCGCCCTCTCCACCCGCGCGCCACCCGGTGGCGCAGTGGTCCGCTACGCGCGTAATGTTTGCTTGTTGCAAGCAATCGGTTCGAGGAGCGGATATGGCGATAGACGCGGAACGCGGTGGCCGGTTGGTGGTGGACCTCTCGCGGGTGGTCAAACTCCTGCGTGCGGTCAACCTCTCGGTGCCCCGCTACGACGAGGCCGTCGAGCCGTCCGCGCATCCGCTGCTGTTCGCCATCCATGACGGCCCGGCCCGGGTCACCGATCTGGCCGCCCGGGTCCACACCGACGTATCGGTGGTGAGTCGCCAGGTCCGCCAACTCGAGACCCGCGGGCTCATCGCAAAGGTCCCCGATCCCGATGACGGACGTGCCAGCCTCGTCACACTCACCGCCGAGGGCACCTATCTCGTCAGCCAGGTGTTCGAGCGCAGTGGTGACTGGATGGCCGGCCTCCTCGAGGACTGGACGCCGGACCGGGCGGACGCGTTCATCGCGGACCTCGCCCGATTGGCCGACTCCCTCCACGCCGAACTCTGCTCTCTCACCTCCGCCGAGGAGAACCGATGACCACTCCCAAGACATCCTCGGTCCACGCAAGCGAGGACGGCGAGTTCACGCACCGCCAGATCCTCGTCATCCTGGCCGGCCTCATGTCCGCCATGTTCCTGGCCAGCCTCGACCAGACCATCGTGAGCACGGCGATCCGCACCATCGCCGACGACCTGCAGGGCCTTGACGCCCAGGCGTGGGTCACCACCGCGTATCTCATGACGTCCACCATCTCGACGCCCCTGTACGGCAAGCTCTCCGACATCTACGGGCGCAAGCCGTTCTTCGTGATCGGCATCGTCATCTTCGTGTTCGGCTCATTGCTCTGCACGCTCGCCACCTCGATGTACATGCTCGCCGTCTTCCGCGGCATCCAGGGACTGGGCGCCGGCGCACTGATGTCCCTGGCGCTCGCGATCATCGGCGACATCATCCCGCCGCGTGACCGCGCCAAGTACCAGGGCTACATGCTGGCGGTCTTCGCGTCGTCGTCGGTACTCGGGCCGGTGATCGGCGGGTTCTTCGCCGGCGCCGACACGATCTTCGGCATCGACGGGTGGCGCTGGATCTTCCTCATCAACGTCCCCATCGGCGCGGCGGCCCTGACCCTCGTGATGATCACGCTCAACGTCAAGAACGTCCGGGTCGACCATCGCGTCGACTGGGCGGGCGCCGCCGCGATCGTCGTCGGACTCGTGCCGCTCCTGCTGGTGGCCGAGCAGGGCAACACCTGGGGGTGGGGATCCCCTGCCGCCCTCGGTTGCTACATCGTCGGGCTGGCCGGCATCGGGCTCTTCCTCATCGTGGAGGCCCGCGCGGGCGACCAGGCCCTCATCCCGCTCCGCCTGTTCCGCGACCGCACCTTCGCGATCGTCACGGTCGGAGGCGTGATCGTGGGTATGGCCATGTTCGGCGGCATGATGACGCTGCCGCTGTACATGCAGATCGTGCACGGCGCCGATCCCATGGAGTCGGGACTCATGATGCTCCCGCTGGTCGCGGGGATGATGGGTGCCTCGATCGTGTCGGGCCAGCTCATCTCCAGGACCGGTCGTGTCCGCGAGTTCCCGATCTTCGGCACGGCGGTGGCCGCTGTCGGCCTGTTCCTGCTGTGGACGATCGATGCCGACACGTCGCTGACGCTGGTGATGGTCTACATGCTGGTGTTGGGCATCGGGCTCGGCAACTGCATGCAGCCGCTCACCCTGCTCGTCCAGAACGCCGTGAGTCCGCGGGAGATCGGTGTGGCCACCGCGTCGGCCACTTTCTTCCGTCAGCTCGGTGGCACCGCCGGCGTCGCGGTGTTCCTGTCAATTCTCTTCAGCCGCGTCGGTGGCTCCATCTCGGGCGAACTAGAGCAGGCCGCCGCCGACGGTAGCCTCGCCCGCGGTGTTCAGGAGGGCCTCGCCGACCCCGCCCTGCGGCAGGATCCCGACGCGTACGGGATCGTCCGGGCCCTCGCCGACCCGACCACCGGCGCGGGGGCACTGGAAACGGTCACCAAGGACTCCTCGGTGATCAACCGGCTTCCCGAGCTGGTCGCCCACCCCTTCGAGCAGGGTTACGCACTGAGCATGTCCGAGATCTATCTGGTGGCCGGCATCCTCGCCGTGGCCGCCTCGGTGATCCTGGCGTTCATGCCGCAGATCGTGCTCCGGACCGGCTCGGCACAGGCCGAGGCCGCGCGCGAGGCGGCCGCGGCGGCCGCGCCCACGGGGACGGATGTCGAGGCGGCCGAGTCCGCCACCGCGACTACGACGAGTCCCTCGGCGGACCGCTCTCGCTCGGCGGACCGGCCAGACTGAGCCCGGCCAGACTGAGCCCGGTCGGAACCCGGTCGGCTACCCCTCGAGGTCGTCCTTGAGATTGGACAGCAGGGCGTGTTGGATGCGCTTGAGCCCGGCCGGCGCGAAGGTCCGCTCGAAGAATCCACCCACTCCCCCGGCGCCGTCCCACGAGGTGGTCATCTCGACGAGCGCGCCCCCCGTCGTCTCGCGCACCGTGTAGGTGGTGGCCATGGACGAGTTCTCGTCCTTCTCCACGAGTGACCAGTGCGCTGCGGCGTCGTCGACAGTGACGTTGGCCTTGACGTCCCGGCTTCGCTTCTTGGTGGCCTGGAGGTTCCACGCCGCGACGGTGCCGTCCCCCTGTCCACCCTGGATCAGGCGGTAGGCGCTGAACTGCTCGGGCTGGATGCGGGGCCGGACCTGCGCGTAGTCGGCGATCGCCGCGCTCACGGCCTCGACGGGCGCCTCGATGACGATGGTGTTGCTGGCGGTGACCCTGGCCATGATGATGACTCCTCCTCGTCGGTCCGACCGTGTCGCGCCCGCTACCTGACGCGGTGGTGGCGGCGCCCTCGGGTGGGCGCGTCAGACCACGTCCATCCTGCCCGACACACCGGCCCGTCGCGTACGCCATCTCGCGCCGGCCTTGCGCAGTTCCTCCAGCCAGAGGATCGACGACGCCACCGCGGTGGCCAGCAGCCATTCGTCGGCGCGGAGCGAGGTGGTGTCGAAAACGCCCTGCAGGAACGGCACCTGGACCACCGCGATCAGCAGCAGCGGCACCGCGCCCAGCGCGACCCAGATCGGGGCGTTGTGCGCCATGTCGCGAGAGAACACCGAGCCGTGGTCGGATCGAACATTCATCAGGTTGAACACCTGGAAGAAGACGAACGTCGCGTACGCCAACGTGGTGGCGAACAGCGGTTCCCCTGCTCGATCGGGGAACACCGCCTCGGCGGACGCCAGCACGAGCAGGGTACCCACGGCCATCACGACGCCCAGCCAGAGGATCCGCACCAAGCGCGTCAGAGTGAGGATCTGTTCGCCGGCCGGACGCGGAGGCCTGCGCATGGCATCCTTCTCCACCGGCTCGACACCCAGGGCCATCGCCGGCGGGCCGTCCATGACGATGTTGACCAACAAGACCTGCAGCGCGGTGAACGGCACCGTCGCCAGCCCCAACAGACCACTCGCCAAGAAGACGATCACGAACGCCCACGCGGTGGTGAGCTGGAACTTCACGAACTTGACGATGTTGTCGTAGATCCCCCGCCCCTGCCGCACCGCGGAGACGATCGTCGAGAAGTTGTCGTCGGTGAGCACCATGTCCGCCGCGCCCTTGGACACGTCGGTACCGGTGATCCCCATGGCGATCCCGATGTCGGCCTGACGCAGGGCGGGCGCATCGTTCACACCGTCTCCCGTCATCGCCACCACGTCCCCGTCAGCCTGGAGGGCCCGCACCATCCGGATCTTGTGCTCGGGGGTCACGCGGGCCAGCACGCCGAGGCGAGCGGCCCGGGCGGACAGCTCCTCGGCGTCGATGCGGTCCAGTTCGACACCGCTCACCGCCTCCCCGCCGATACCGAGGTCGCGGGCGATGGCCGAGGCCGTGACCAGGTGGTCTCCGGTGATCATGTGCACCGAGATGCCCGCCTGGTGGGCGATGCGTATCGACTCGGCGGCGCGTGGCCGCGGTGGGTCGACGATCCCCAGCACCGCGAGCACTGTCAGGTCGCGGACCTCGCCGAGCAGAGAGTCCTCGTCGGGTGGTCCGTCACCGTCGCCGAAAGGCCGGGCGGCCACGAGCAGCGTGCGCAGGCCGGACGCGGCGAGCCCCTCCGTGTCCGCGCGCAACGCTCCACGCCGCTCGTCGTCGAGCTCCACCGCCGTCGCCCCGTCCCAGACGTGCGTGGCGCGAGGCAGGACGGCACCGGTGGCACCCTTGACGTGGAGGACGAGGTCTCCACCCGGTGCGCGGTTGACCGTCGCCATGAACTTGTACGCCGAGTCGAACGGGACCTGGGCCACCCGCGGACGGGCGGCGCGCAGCCCCTCGACGTCGATCCCGCACTTGGTCGCCGCCACCAACAGTGCGCCCTCGGTCGGATCTCCGACCAGTCGCCCGTCGGCGACGATCGCGTCGTTGCACAGCGCCATGGCCACCGCGGCCCGTCTCAGGTCCGGTACGACGTCCGGGTCGGACGACAGGACGGTCCCGGCCCCGTCGTATCCGGTCCCGGTCACGGAGTACGACCCGCCGCCCGCGACGATCCGCGTGACGGTCATCTCGTTGAGGGTGAGGGTCCCGGTCTTGTCCGTCGCGATGTGGCTCGTCGAACCGAGTGTCTCGACGGCGGCGAGGTTCTTGATGATCGCGCCCTCGCGGGCGAGGCGCGAGGCACCCATCGCGAGCGTGAACGCCACGACCGCCGTGAGCCCCTCCGGGATCGTGGCCACCGCCAGGGAGACCGCGGACAGGAGCATGTCCTCCCAGGACTGACCGCGCACGAGCCCGATCGCGAGGACCAGTCCCACCACGGTCAGCGCGATCCCGGTGAGGACGCGGGCGAGCGTACCGATCCGTTTCTGCAGCGGCGTCGGACCGGCGCCCGCACCGCCCAGCAGGTCCGCGATCGCGCCCATCTCGGTGTGTTCACCGGTACCGGTCACCACGATGCGCGCCCGGCCCCGGGTGACCTCCGTGTTCATGAACACCATGCCAGCGCGGTCTCCGAGAGGCGCGTCGACGCCCTGTACCGCTCCCGCGGCCTTGTCCACCGGGGCCGACTCCCCGGTCAACGTCGCCTCGGCCACCTGCAACCGGGATCCGGAGAGCACCCGGCCGTCGGCGGGGACCCTGTCTCCGGACTCCACCACCACGATGTCGCCCGGGACGAGCCCACTGCTGTCGGTCTCGGCCTCCACGCCGTCCCGCACCACCCGGCTGTGCGGGACCGACATATCGCGCAGGGCTGCGAGACCGGCCTCGGCACGGGTCTCCTGGACGTAGTTGAGGATCGTGTTCAGTGCGACCACCAGCAGGATGACCACGGGGGTCTCCCATTCCCGGGACACCCCCGCGCTCACCGCAGCCGCGACCGCGAGCACGAGGATCATCGGGTCCGCCAACAGCCTCGCCACCCGCCGCCACCCGGGAACCCGCTCGGCCTCGGGCAAGGTGTTGGGCCCGTGCCGGACGAGACGGGCGCCCGCCTCGGCGCTGGTGAGCCCGTCCGGGCCCGCACCGAGGCGGGACAACACCTCCGCGGGCGCGAGGGTGTGCCACGGAGTGGGAGGACCGGACTCTGCGGGCGTCCTCGTCGTCGTCATCTCCCCGGCCCCTCCCCCGCGTCAGTCCTCCCCGCGCCCACGGCGGCGGTCTCAGTGCCCTCGGGCGATCCACTCCTCGAGGTGCGGGGACTCGTCCCCGACCTTCGTCCCGTCACCGTGACCGGTGTGCACCAGCGTCTCCGCGGGCAGCGTGAGGATGCGCTCGCGGATGGAGGTGATGATGGTCGGGAAATCCGAGTACGACCGGCCCGTTGCCCCCGGTCCGCCGGAGAACAGGGTGTCGCCGGAGAACAACACGCCCGCCTCGGGAACGTGGAACACGCACGATCCCGGTGAGTGACCCGGGGTGTTCATCACGTCGATGCGGGTACCCGCGATCTCCAGACGCTGCCCGTCGGAGAGCTCGCCGTGGGAGACGGTGGGGTGGGTCTCGTCCCACAGCATCTGGTCACCCGGGTGCACCAGGATCGGCGCATCCAGCTTCTCCGACAGTTCCGGCGCCACAGTGATGTGGTCGTTGTGGGCGTGCGAACACAGGATGCCCTTGACCCGGCGGCCCGCCACCGCGTCGATGATCGGCTGGGCAGTGTGCGCGGCGTCGATCACGTACACCTCGGAGTCGTCCCCGAGGATCCAGATGTTGTTGTCGACCTCCCACTCGCCGCCGTCGAGCGCGAAGATGCCGCTCGTGACGACCTTCTCGATACGCAGACCGCCGGCGTGCCCGGCGCTGGTGTGGATCTCGCTCACATCGTCACCACCGATCGGAGGACTGAACCGGACTTCATCGCGTCGAACGCCGCCTCGACGGCCCCGATGCCGATCCGCTCGGAGACGAACTTCTCGAGCGGGAGCCGACCCTGCAGATGCAGATCCACGAGCATCGGGAAATCGCGCTCGGGCAGACAGTCGCCGTACCAGGACGACTTGAGCGAGCCACCACGGCCGAAGAAGTCCAGCAGCGGCAACTCCAACCGCATCTCCGGCGTGGGCACGCCCACCAGGACCACGGTCCCGGCGAGATCACGCGCGTAGAAGGCCTGCTCGTACGTCTCCGGCCGACCGACGGCGTCGATCACGACGTCGGCGCCGAAGCCGTCCGTGAGCTCCTGGATAGCGGCCACCGGATCGGTCGAGGTCGAATTGACCGCGTGGGTCGCACCGAAGTCCTTGGCCCACTCGAGCTTGGTGTCGTCGATATCGACCGCGATGATCGTCGAGGCGCCCGCAAGTCGGGCGCCCACGACCGCGGCGACACCGACTCCACCGCACCCGATGACGGCGACGGACTGGCCACGGCTGACCTGGCCGGTGTTGACGGCCGCGCCGATGCCGGCCATGACACCGCATCCGAGCAGTCCGGCGACCGCCGGGTCCGCCGCCGGGTCGACCTTGGTGCACTGCCCCTCGTGGACGAGGGTCTTGTCGATGAACGCGCCGATGCCGAGCGCGGGGGTGAGCTCGGTGCCGTCGCTCAGCGTCATCTTCTGCGAGGCGTTGTGGGTGGCGAAGCAGTACTGCTGCTGGCCCCTCTTGCAGGCCCGGCACTCACCGCACACCGCGCGCCAGTTGAGGACGACGTAGTCGCCCTCGGCGACATGGGTGACCCGGTCACCGACGGTCTCGACGATGCCCGCGGCCTCGTGGCCCAACAGGAACGGGTACTCGTCGTTGATCCCGCCGTCCCGGTACGCCAGGTCCGTGTGGCAGACGCCGCACGCCTGCACCCGCACGATGACATCGTTCGGTCCGGGATCGGGGACGACGACGTCGACCAACTCGACCTCGGCCCCCTTGCTACGGGCAATGACGCCCTTGACGGTCTGCGACATGGATCGCCTCTCGACTGGTGGTGGACTCTCTCGCCCCACTGTGTCAGAAAGGCCCGACACGTGGCCCGTCAACGCGGTCGCGCCCCGCCTCCTCGAGGGGAGACGGGGCGCGACGGGTGCGTGTCGGGGGCGTCGATCGATCAGACGGCGACGCCGTTGGCGCGGAGCCACGGCACCGGGTCGATCCACTGGCCGGCCGGGTTGCGCACGCCGAAGTGCAGGTGCGGCCCGGTGGAGTAGCCGCGGTTTCCGACCGTTCCGATGACCTGCCCGGCGTTGACCCGCTGGCCGACCGAGACGTGGTTCTGGTCGTTGTGTCCGTACTCGAGCAGGTGGCCGTCGTCGGTCTGGATCCGGATCCACAGTCCGTACCCCGAGGCCGGGCCGGCAGCCACGACGGTGCCGGACTTGGCGGCGAACATCGGGGTCCCGATCGGTGCACCGAAGTCCGTGCCGTTGTGGAACGTTCCCCAACGGGGGCCGAAGCCGGAGGTGATCGGACCGTAGGTCGGGGCGTGGGCGCCACCGACCGAGGGGACACCGAGCGAGCCGAACACAGCCGGGTCGATCGCGTACTCCCGAAGCTGGTCCTCGGTGAGGCCGATGCCCTGGATGACGCCCTGCGCCATCTCAATCAGCTGGTCGGCGTTGATCTCGGCGGACTGGGCGGAGGCTGCGGGGGCGGCGGCCATGGCCATGCCGCCGGAGAGGGCGGCGCCGGCGACGGTGCCGGCAACGAGGCGGCCCATGTTGGACGAGCGGGCGGCGCGGTGGCGCCCGGCGGTCGCGCCGGTGCCCTCGACGCCGAGTCGATCGGCGAGCTCGGCGTAGGAAATGCGAGTGGCGTCGGACATCAGGGAACCTCGGAGACTGGAGCGGGTGAAGCAGGGACGTGACCGGCTTCCCAGTCGACTCCAAGAAGGTAACAGAAGTGTCTCGACTCTGTCACGTCAAAGGCACGAACACAGACGAAAGTGCCGGTGAGCGGCTTGCTCACCGGCGCCTGTCGGTTGTTATCCGATGGTGATCAGTGGTCGACCTCGCCCATCCGGTGGACGAGGATGAAGTTGGTTGACCCCTCGACGCCCGGCACGTTCCCCGCGACGAGCACGATCAGGTCGTCCTCGTTGTACCCGTCGAGCGGGAGCAGCATCTCGTCGGTGACCTTGACGATCTCCGCCGTGTCGTTGACGCGGTCGGTGAGGAAGGTCTCGGTCCCCCACGTCAGCGCCAGCTGGCTGCGGATGCGGGGGTCGCTGGTGATGGCGATGAGCGGCAGGTGGCTGTGCAGACGGGCGAGCCGCCGCACCGTATCCCCCGTCGAGGTGACCGCGACGAGCGCCTTCGCCCCCAGCCGCTCACCGATCTCGCGGGCGGAGTAGGAGATGACACCGCGCTTGGTCCGTGGGATGTGCACCAGATCCGGCGCGGCCGTGGAGTCCGACTCCACCGCGAGTGCGATGGACGACATCGTGCGTACGGTCTCGATCGGGTACTTGCCGACGGAGGTCTCCCCCGAGAGCATCACCGCGTCCGCCCCGTCGAGGACGGCGTTCGCCACGTCGGACGCCTCGGCCCGGGTGGGCCGGGAGTTCGTGATCATCGACTCGAGCATCTGGGTGGCCACGATGACGGGCTTGGCGTTCTCGCGCGCGATCTGGATGGCACGCTTCTGGACCAGCGGCACCTCCTGCAGCGGCAACTCCACGCCGAGGTCGCCCCGGGCCACCATGATGGCGTCGAATGCCAGGACGATGGACTCGAGATTCTTGACGGCTTCCGGCTTCTCCAGCTTGGCGATGATGGGAACGTGGATGCCCACCTCGTCCATCACCTCGTGCACGAGGTCGACGTCCGCCGGCGACCGCACGAACGACAGGGCGATGAAGTCCGCCCCCAGGCCGAGGGCGAACCGGAGGTCGGCGATGTCCTTCTCGCTCAACGCGGGGACCGAGACGTTCATGCCCGGCAGGGACACGCCCTTGTTGTTGGAGACGGTACCGCCCTCGGTCACGACGCACTGGACGTCGTCACCGTCGACGTTTTCGACGGTCAGTCCGATGTTGCCGTCGTCGACGAGGAGGCGGTCTCCCGGGCGGGCGTCGTTCGCCAGCCCCTTGTAGGTGGTCGAGACGCGATCCTTGGTGCCCTCCACCTCGGCGACGGTGATGACGACACGGTCGCCCTCCTCCCACTCGTGCCGGCCCTCGAGGAAGCGGCCGAGTCGGATCTTGGGGCCCTGCAGGTCCGCGAGGACACCGACGGCCCGGCCGGACTTGTCGGAGGCCTTGCGGACCCATCGGTAGTTGGCCTCGTGGTCGGAGTGCTCTCCGTGGCTGAAGTTGAGGCGGGCGACATCCATGCCCGCGTCGACCAGCTCTCGGATTCCTTCCTCCGACGCGACGGCGGGACCCAGGGTGCAGACGATCTTGGTACGACGATTCACTCGTACCAATCTAGTCCCCTCGACCGGCCACCCGGTTAACCCGAGGTCAACGACCGGCCAACGGGGGTGCGTCGCCCGCGGGACCACCCTCCGCCGGGTCGTCCCCGACGTCGTCCGGCGCCCGCAGGTCGGAGGCCTCCTCCCGGCCGCGGCGGGCCCGCCAGAGATACACCAGCGCGGCGAGCATCACCACGAGGGAGACGATGGTGTTGATGCGCAGTCCGAACACCTCCGTGGCGGCGTCCGCGCGCAGCAGTTCCACCCAGAAGCGACCGAAGCAGTACAACGCCACATAGAGGGCGAAGAGCCGACCGTGGCCCAGGCGGAACCGCCGGTCGATCAGCACCAGGGCGATCGCCACGAGAACGTTCCACAGCAGTTCGTAGAGGAATGTCGGGTGAACGGTCGCCAGCACCTGTCCGGTCGACCGCCCGATCGTCTCCGAGTACCCGTAGGACTCGTCGTAGCGCTGGTAGATCTCCAGCGCCCAGGGCACATCGGTCTCGCGGCCGTAGAGCTCCTGGTTGAAGTAGTTGCCCAGTCGGCCGATCCCCTGTGCCAACACGATGCCGGGGGCGATCGAATCGCCCAGCGCCCCCAGCGCCCGGATGCCCTGTTGGCGCAGACCGATGTAGGCGCCGAGAGCGCCGAACGCGACCGCCCCCCAGATGCCCAGGCCGCCATCCCAGATCTTCAACGCGTCGACGGGATCGCGGCCCTCTCCGAAGTAGCGGTACCAATCGGTGGCCACGTGGTAGATCCGTCCGCCGATCAGGCCGAAGGGGATCGCCCACAGCGCCGTGTCGATCACGACCCCGGCCCGGCCGCCACGGGCGACCCAGCGCTTCTCGCCCCACCAGATGGCGACGACGATGCCGAGGATGATCCACAGGGCATACGCACGCAGGGGGAACGGACCGATCTCCCAGACGCCCTGGGGAGGGCTGGGGATCACGACGCTGCTCCGGTTCGATGGACGCCCTCGGCCAACTCGGCGGTCAGCCTCCCGAGGGCGTCGAGCCCCTCGGTCGCCGCCGTGATGAGTGCCGACCCGACGATCACGCCGTCGGCGTACGAGGCGATCTCGGCCGCCTGCTCACCGTTGCGCACCCCCAGCCCGACCCCACAGGCGAGGCCGGAGATCTCACGGACCCGCGCGGTGAGGGTCCGGGGCGCGTCCGAGACGACGTCCCGGGCGCCGGTGACACCCATGACGGCCTGGACGTAGACGAAACCGCCCGTGTGGGAGAGCGTCATCGCGAGTCGCTCGGGGGTCGACGACGGCGCGACGAGGAACACCCGGTCGATTCCGTGGGCGTCCGACGCGGCGATCCAGTCGTCGGCCTCGTCGGGGATGAGGTCGGGCGTGATGACGCCGGTACCGCCGGCGGCGGCGAGGTCGGCAGCGAAACGGTCGACACCGTACTGGAGCACCGGGTTCCAATAGGTCATGACCACGGGGACCGCACCGGCCGCGGCGACCGCGCGGACCACCCCGAAGGTGTCCGCCACGCGGAACCCGGCCTCGATCGCGGTGTCGGCGGCGGCCTGGATGGTCGGCCCGTCCATCATGGGATCGGAGTACGGGATGCCGACCTCGACGATGTCGCATCCGCCCTCGACCATCGTGCGCACGGCGTCGATCGACCCCTCGAGAGTCGGGTAACCCGCCGGGTAGTAGCCGATGAGCGCGGCCCGGTCCTCGCTCCGGCACCGCTCGAACACGTCACTGAGAACGCTCATCCCTCGACTCCTCCGTCCGCGAACTCGCCCGCGCCGTCGTCGGCGCCCTGGCTCGAATCCACCCCGGCCTCGGGCGGGGTCCCCCCGTCCAACAGGCCGAACCACCGGGCGGCGGTGTCGACGTCCTTGTCGCCGCGACCGGAGACGTTGACCAGGATGAGGTCCACGCCCTCCGCGGCGAGCTGCGCGGCACCGGCGATCGCGTGCGCCGACTCGATGGCGGGGATGATGCCCTCGGTGCGGCACAACTGAGCGAACGCGTCCATGGCCTGGGTATCCGTGATCGGGCGGTACTCGGCCCGCCCGATCTCCGCCAGGCGCGAATGCTCGGGCCCGACACCCGGGTAGTCCAGGCCCGCCGAGATCGAATGGGACTCGATCGTCTGCCCGTCGGAGTCCTGCATGAGATGGGCGTACGAACCCTGGAAGACCCCGGGCGTCCCCGCGTTGACGGTCGCCGCGGTGCGTCCGGACCCCACGCCGTCACCCCCGGCCTCGCACCCGACCAGACGAACCGAGTCGTCGTCGATGAACGAATGGAACAACCCGATCGCGTTGGAACCACCGCCGACGCACGCCACGGCGGCGTCCGGCAGCCGACCGGCCTGATCGAGGATCTGCACCCGGGCCTCGGCGCCGACGACGCGCTGGAAGTCGCGGACCATCGTCGGGAAGGGGTGCGGCCCGGCCGCGGTACCGAACGCGTAATAGGTGTCGTCCGCGTGGGCGACCCAGTCCCGCATCGCCTCGTTGATCGCGTCCTTCAACGTGGCCGAACCGATCTCCACGGCCTCGACCTCGGCACCGAGCAACCGCATCCGCGCCACGTTGAGCGCCTGCCTGCGCACGTCCACCGCGCCCATGTAGACCTTGCACTCGAGGCCGAGGAGGGCACACGCCGTCGCCGTGGCCACCCCGTGCTGACCGGCGCCGGTCTCCGCGATCACCCGCTTCTTGCCCATCCGCTGCGCGAGCAGCGCCTGGCCGAGGACGTTGTTGATCTTGTGGGAACCCGTGTGGTTGAGGTCCTCGCGCTTGAGGAACACCCGCGCACCGATCTCCGCACCGAACCGCGTCGCCTCGTACAACGGCGACGGCCTACCCGAGTAGTGGAGCTGCAACCGGTCGAGCTCGTCGAGGTACTCGTCGTCCGCCCGGGCCTTGGCGTAGGCGTCGGTCACCTCGTCGACCACCGCCATCAGCGCCTCGGGGACGTAACGGCCGCCGAACGGCCCCCAGTGGCCCCGCTGGTCGGGCTCATGTCCGGTGGTGGACCGGAGCACCTCTCCCATGGTGGGCAGTGACGGAAAATCCTTGGAGTTCACGTCCCCAGTCTGCCTGAAGCCGGCGGCACCGGACTAGCGGGGTCCCTGCGGGCAGGACGGGTGGGCACCGGCCGTGGCCAGGGCGTTGCAGGCCGCCCGCGGGTCGCCCTGCGTCACCAGTCCCTCGCCCACGAGCACGGCGTCCGCCCCGACGCTGGCGTACGCCAGGAGGTCCGAGGCGTCCCGGACCCCGGACTCGGCGATCTTGACGACGTCGGACGGGAGCCCGGGCGCGATCCTGGAGAACACGTCCCTGTCGACCTCGAGTGTCTTGAGGTTGCGGGCGTTGACACCGATGACCGTGGCTCCGGCCTCCAGCGCGCGGTCGGCCTCCTCCTCGGTGTGGACCTCCACCAACGCCGTCATACCCAGCGACTCGGTGCGATCGAGGAGCGACACCAGGGCGTCCTGCTCGAGCGCGGCCACGATGAGCAGGATCAGATCCGCGCCGTGCGACCGCGCCTCGTGGATCTGGTACGGCCCCACCACGAAGTCCTTCCGCAGAACCGGGATGTCGACCGCGCGGCGGACCGCGTCGAGATCGGCCAGGCTGCCGTTGAAACGGCGCTCCTCGGTGAGGCAGGAGATGACGCGCGCCCCGCCCTCCTCGTACATCCGGGCCAGGACGGCGGGGTCGGGGATCTCGGCCAGGGCGCCCTTGGACGGGCTGGCTCGCTTGACCTCGGCGATGACGCCCACCCCGGGATCGCGCAACGCCTTGAGCGCGTCGAGCGGGTCCGGCGCCGACTGGGCCGCCTTCTTCACGGCCGCCATATCGATGACGGCCTCACGGGCCGCGACGTCCTCACGGACCCCGTCGAGAATCGAGTCGAGCACGGTACCCACCGTGACCTCCCTCTGCAGTCGTAGGGCGGAAAGTGTGATCGAGATCGACAATAGAGGTCCCGGCCGGGGTTCCCGAATCGGGACCACCCTGACCCGGTCAGCCGGTCGGATCCCGTCCGTCGTCCAACTCCTGCCACAGATCCCGCCCGGCGTCGTCCTCCGTGTCCGGTCCGGTCGCCGCACCCTCCCGCCGGGCCGCCGGGGTCACGTACCGGTCGTCACGGCGCACCGGGCGGGCCGGACTGGCCAGGACGACGATCCCCGCCGCCAACAGGGCGACGGCGCCCGCGCCGGTGATCACGGGTCCCGCGGGCCGGGTCGACAACTCGGTGATCTCCGACCACTGCGGGATCGCCTCCGCGCCCTCGGAACCCGGCCCGGCATCGGTCCGGGCCAGGCCCTCGTCACTCGTGATCACCGAGTGGACCCGGTCGGCGTCGACCTCCCCCACCGACATCGCCATGAGGCCCCCGGCGGCCACGCCGAGCAGCGCGATGACGGCGCCCACCGCTCGCGCGGCAGTACCTCGGACCAGGGCCACAGCGGCGATCGCCGCCAGCGCGCCCAGTGCGAGCGGGACGAGGGCGGGTTGCCAGTCCGCTCCGGTCAGGGCCCGTCGGCCCTCTCCCGACTGGTCGTTGAAGGCCACCACGTCGAGCCACACCATCCGCGAGGCGACCCACAGCAGCGCCGCCCCCACCACCAACAGCACGACGGGGACCAGCAGACGGGCGCGGTGGGTCACCGGCCCTCCCCGGCGTCGCGCAGTGTCTCCGCGGCTGCGACGGCCCGCAGGACCGCCATCGCCTTGTTGCGGCACTCCGCATCCTCCGAGGCGGCAACCGAATCGGCGACGATGCCGGCACCCGCCTGGACGTAGGCCGTGCCGTCCTTGATCACGGCCGACCGGATCGCGATGGCCTGATCGGTGTTGCCGGCGAAATCGACGTAGCCGACCACGCCCCCGTACACACCGCGTCGCGTGTCCTCGAGGTCCTCGATGATCTGCAGTGCGCGGGGCTTGGGCGAACCGGACAGCGTGCCGGCCGGGAAACAGGCGGTCACGGCGTCGATGCCCGTCTGCCCGTCGGCCAGGCGCCCGGTCACCGTGGACACGAGGTGCATCACATGGCTGTAGCGCTCGACCTGGCGGAACTCGGTCACCTCCACCGTGCCCGGCACGCAGACCCGGCCGAGGTCGTTGCGACCGAGATCGACCAACATCAGGTGTTCGGCGTTCTCCTTGGCGTCATCCACCAGGTCCTTGGCGAGCAGGACGTCGTGCTCCTCGTCGTCGCCCCTCGGTCTGGTCCCCGCGATCGGATGGGTCGTCGCCGCCCCGTCCTGGACGGTCACCAACGCCTCCGGGCTCGATCCCACGATGGTGAAGGCGGTATCGCCGAACCCGTCCTCCCCGCTACCGTCCGGGATCGTCATGAGGAACATGTAGGGGCTCGGGTTGGTGGTGCGCAGAATCCGGTAGACGTCGCGCGGCGAGGCGGCGGTGTCGACCTCGAACCGCTGACTGAGCACCACCTGGAAGGCCTCGCCCGAGTAGATCTGCTCGATGATGTCGGCGACCCGCGCGTGGTACGTCGACTCGTCGGTGCAGCGACGCACATCGGGGGCGGGAGTGTCGAACACGCTCACGCCGCCCGTCCCCGGGTCGGCTAGCCGCGCCGTCATCGAGTCGACCCGGGCCACCGCGTCCGCGTAGGCCTGCTCGACCCGCTCGTCGCTGCCGTCCCAGTTGACCGCGTTGGCGATGAGATGGATGCGACCCTCGTGGTGATCGAACGCCGCCAGATCCGTGGCCAGCAACTGGACCATCTCCGGCAACTGCAGGTCGTCGACGGTGTCGGGCCGGATCCGCTCGAGCCGGCGCACGATGTCGTACCCGAGGTAACCGACCATCCCCGACGTCAACGGGGGAAGTCCCGGGATCTGATCGGTGCGCAACAGGTCGAGTGTCCTCCGGAGCGCGTCCAGCGGGTCACCGCCGGTGGGCGCGCCCGCGGGCACGTTGCCCCACCACGTCGCCTCGCCCGAGCCGTCGACGGTCAACGCGGCGGCCGCCCCACAGCCGATGAACGACCACCGCGACCACGAGCGCCCGTGCTCCGCCGACTCCAGCAGGAACGTCCCCGGTCGGTCGCCGGCGAGCTTGACGTACGCGGACAACGGGGTCTCGGAATCCGCCAACACCGTGCGCACCACCGGCACGACCCGGTGGCCCGCGGCGAGCGCGCGGAACTGTTCGAACGTGGTCGTCTCGGTGCTCATCCGAAGGCCTTGCCGGCGATCCCGAAGGAATCGTGCGGCATGTCGTGGACGTGGACCCACACCTTCGCCGGGTCCTTGCCCGAGGCCTCGGCGTACGCGGCCGTGACCGCCTCGATGACGCGGGCCTTGTCCGCCGCGGCCATCCCGTCGAGTTGGTTGATCTGGATGAAGGGCACGCCGTTCAGTCCTCTCCGAGCAGGGTTGCGGTGTCGAAACAGCTGGTGGTGCCCCGGTGGCAGGCCGCGCCGGTCTGGTCGACATGGAGCAGGACGGTGTCTCCGTCGCAGTCGATCTCCACGCGACGCACGTGTTGCACGTGGCCGGAGGTATCCCCCTTGACCCACCGTTGCCCACGCGAGCGGGAGTAGTACACACCCCGCCGGGTCGCCAGCGTCTCCGCCAGCGCGGCGTCATCCATCCACGCCATCATGAGCACCCTGCCCGACGTCGCGTCCTGCACGACCGCGGCGACGAGGCCGTCGGCGTTGCGCGACAGCCTCTCGGCGATCGACCGATCCAGGACGTGGGCGCTCATCGGACCGTGATCCCCTCTGCCGCGAGCGCGTCCTTCACGTCGCCAATGGTCATCTCCCCGAAGTGGAAGACACTGGCCGCGAGGACGGCGTCGGCCCCGGCGTGGACCGCCGGAGCGAAGTGCTCGACCGCACCGGCACCGCCCGAGGCGATGACGGGTATCGACACCGCCTCGCGGACCGCCTTCACCATCGCCAGGTCGAAACCCGCCTTGGTGCCGTCGGCGTCCATCGAGTTGAGCAGGATCTCGCCCACGCCGAGCTCCTGCCCGCGCCGCGCCCACTCGACGGCGTCGATGCCGGTACCGCGGCGACCACCGTGCGTGGTGACCTCCCATCCCGACGGGGTCTGCTCGGACCCCTCGGGTACGGTCCGCGCGTCCACGGACAGGACGATGCACTGCGAGCCGAATCGTCGACTGAGCTCGCCGAGCAGCTCGGGGCGGGCGATGGCGGCGGTGTTGACGCTCACCTTGTCCGCGCCGGCCCGCAGCAACTGGTTGACGTCCTCCTCGGTACGCACGCCTCCTCCCACGGTGAGGGGGATGAAGATCTGCTCGGCGGTGCGCTTGACCACGTCGATCATGGTCCCGCGACCCGACGACGACGCGGTCACGTCGAGGAAGGTCAGCTCGTCGGCGCCCTGCTCGTCATAGGCGGCGGCCAACTCCACGGGATCACCCGCGTCGCGGAGGTCGAGGAAGTTGACGCCCTTGACCACGCGCCCGGCGTCCACGTCGAGGCACGGGATGACCCTGGTGGCGAGTGTCATGATCCGGTCACCGCCCGCTCTGTAGCCACGGACGGGGGCTCTCGGGTTCCGGAGTGGCGCGCCGTCGCCCGGCCTCGAAGAAGTTGCTCGGCTCGCCGAGTTGACGGATCGTGTCGAGGACCTCCGCGTGGGCTCGCGGGCCCGCGGCGAGGATGGACTGGGAGTCGGTGGACCAGGGCTCCCCCGTGAGGTCGGTGACCACACCACCCGCTGCGCGGACATGGGAGGCGCCGGCCGCGTTGTCCCACGCGAAGTTGCCGAAGCTGACCGCCGCCGACAGTCGCCCCGACGCGACGAAAGACAGGTCCACCCCGGTGGAGCCGAACTTGCGGGTCCGGGCCGCGTCGAGCGTGAGCTGCTCGAAGACCTCGCGGCGATACGCCGGAGGGTAGGTCGTGCGGGCACCGGTGTTGAGGGAACCCAGCCCCAGTGCGACGTCGCGGATGGAGACGTCGGAGATCTGCGAGACCTCCGCGCCGTTCTCCTTGAGCGGTCCCCCCGCGATCGAGGTGAACGTTATCCCTAGCAGGGGCAACCAGGTCAGCCCCAGCACCGGCTGACGCTCGTGGACCAACGAGACCAGGATGCCGGCGGTCGGGATGCCCAACGAGTAGTTGGCCGTGCCGTCGACGGGGTCCACCACCCAGAGGGTGCCCTCGTTGACGGGCGGACCGCCGTACTCCTCACCGTGCACCTCGAGCCCTGTCCCCTCCCTCAGGGCCTCCGAGATACGGCGTTCCAACTCGAGGTCCAGTTCGGTCGCGAAGTCGTTGCGCGATCCCTTGTTCTGGATGCCCTTCGCGCCGACCCCCTCGACGAAGCGAGGAGTCACCTCGTCGAGCACGCGCGTCGCCAGTGCGAGCGCCTCGGCCGGGTCGACGGGGAGGTCCGTCGGCAGGGCATTTCCGGTCTGATCGTCCATCTCGGGCCTCCTGCTCGAGGTCATGCGGGGTCGGGAAGCTACCTGGCGGTCACGAGGCCGCGTGGTCAGCGTCGGCTGACGGCGGCGAGCGCCTCGGGAAGGGTGAACCGGCCCGCGTAGAGCGCCTTGCCGACGATCGCGCCCTCCACACCCTGCGGAACCAGCGTGGCGATGGCCTCGAGGTCCGCGACCGAGGAGACACCGCCCGACGCCACGACAGGGGCATCGGTGGCCGCGCACACCTGCGAGAGCATCTCGAGGTTGGGCCCGTTCAGCATGCCGTCCTTGGACACGTCGGTGACGATGTACCGGGCGCAGCCGTCCGTGTCCAGACGCTCGAGAACCTCCCAGAGGTTGCCGCCGTCGGAGACCCATCCGCGACCACGCAGCCTGGGCTCGCCGTCGACCACTCGCACGTCGAGTCCCACCGCGATCCGATCGCCGTGCCGGGCGATGGCCGAGGCACACCACTCCGGGTTCTCCAACGCGGCCGTACCGAGGTTCACGCGCGCACAGCCGGTGGCCAGGGCGGCCTCGAGCGAATCGTCATCGCGGATGCCACCGGACATCTCGACCTTGACGTCGAGCGCCCCCACGACCTCGGCGAGGAGATCGCGATTCGAGCCCCGGCCGAACGCGGCATCGAGGTCCACGAGGTGAACCCATTCCGCACCGTCACGCTGCCACTGCAGCGCCGCGTCGAGCGGCGCCCCGTACGAGGTCTCGGTCCCGGCCTCCCCCTGTACGAGACGGACGGCCTGACCGTCTGCGACGTCGACGGCGGGCAGGAGTTCGAGATAATTGGCGTTGGTCACGGCCATCAGCCTAGTCCGTCGTCACCGGGGCGCTCCGCCTGCCCGCCGGGCTCCTCGCCGTACTCGGCGCGGATCGCGCGATCGGTGATGCGGTTGGACACCAGACCCATCGCCGCGACCGCGAGGATCAGCCCGACCAGTGCGACGACGGCCTTGCCGACCGGCGGCACGGGGAGCACGGCCACCGCGATCGCGGTCAGCGCGAGGCCGAGGACTCCCGCCCCGGCCACGCCCAGCGCGAGCACGGCGAAGGACACCGGGGCCCGGTCCCCTTCACCCCTATCGGACAGAACGGATCCAGTTCTCGAGGAGCTGCAGTCCCGCGTCGCCCGATTTCTCGGGGTGGAACTGAGTGGCCGACAGCGGCCCGTTCTCCACAGCCGCGATGAACCTGGTGCCGTGCTCGGCCCAGGTGACGTCGGGGGCTCGGAGGTGATCCGACGGCTCCATCTCCCAGCGCTGCACGCCGTAGGAGTGGACGAAGTAGAACCGCTCGTCGGCGGGCATGCCGGCGAACAGGACGCTGTTCGCCGGCGCCTCGACGGTGTTCCAGCCCATGTGCGGCAGCACGGGTGCGTGCAGCTTCTCCACCACGCCGGGCCACTCACCGCACCCGGGGACCCCCGGGGAGTCCTCGTGCTCCCCGTCCGAGAACTCGGTGCCTCGCTCGAACATGACCTGCATGCCGACGCAGATACCCAGGACGGGCCGACTGCCGGCGAGACGCTCACCGATGATCCGGGGGCCCTTGACCGCTTCGAGGCCCTTCATGCAGGCGGCGAACGCGCCGACCCCCGGCACGACCAACGCCTCCGCCTCGGTGGCGACGCGGGGATCCGAGGTGAGCTCGACCTCGGCGCCGACCCGCTCGAGCGCACGGTGCGCGGACCGCAGGTTTCCCGAGCCGTAGTCCAGGAGTGCTACCCGTGTGGCGGAAGTCGTCATTGGTTCACCTTATCGCCGGTGTCGGTCAGGGTCAGATCGCGCGTGGGCCTGGTGCGTCGGGCGCCCACCGCCGCCGGGCCGCCCACCGCGAGGACGACCCCGGCCGCCACGGTGAACAGCACGACGTAGCCGAAGCCGGCGAACCCGCCCATGACGACGGATCCGAGACCGGTACCGGCGTCGAAGGAGATGTTCCACGACGCGGACGCCGTCCCCAGACGCGAGCGCGGCATCCGTTCGAACGATGCGACCAGGGCTTCGTTCTGAACGGCTCCGAACCCGAGACCGAAGACGACGGTCGGGACGAGGAACCACCAGGGGTTCACCTCCATGGTCAACAACCCCGCGATGCCGAGCATTCCGAGTGCCGCCACCCCGAGACCCGGCCAGACCAGTGCCCCGGGTCCACGTCGGTCCGAGATGAGCCCGGCGACGGTGCGGCCGACGATGACACCGGCGCCCAATAGTCCGAGTCCCACGCCGGCGACGACCGCGCCGCTTCCGGAGACTATGGAATCCAACGCGGGTGACAGGAACGATGCCGCTGCTCCGTAGGGCAGGGTCACCGCCACCATGACCAGGAACGGCCCGGCCAGGAGGAGAACGACCTTCCTGGCGCCGAGCGCCGACTGGTCCGACTCCCCCGGGGGGCTCGGGAACACGTGAGGCAGGCGGGCGGCGGCGACCAGGCCCACGACGCCGAACCCGGTGGCCGCCCAGGCCACCGTGGGCAGGCCGAAGAGGTCGAGCAGCCACAGGCCGACCGGCAGGAAGATGGCTTCGGAGATGCCGACGGCGAGGCCGATCAGTGACGTCGCCCGACCGAGCATGCCGGGTGGCGCGAGTTCTGCCACCAGAGCCGAGCCGGCGACGGTCATCATGCCGAAGCCTGCGCCTCGCACTCCACTGATCGCCAATACCGCGAACGGGCCGTCGAACAGGGCGAGCAGCCCCGAGGGGAGACCGAGCAGCGCGCTGCCGATCCCCAGTACCCAGCGATAGCCGATCGCGGCCGTGACTCTCGGGGTGGCGAGCTGGAACAGGACGGTCACGGTCATGAACACACCGGTGGTGGCGCCCGCGACGAACTCACTCCCGCCGCCACGGACCACGGCGAGCGGCACCACGGGCAGCAGCAGGGAGAACCCCCCGAAGGCGAGCAGGACCAGGACGAACGCGGCCGGGACCCCGGGGGTACGCGCCAGCTTCGAGAACGCCCCCGGGGTGTGGACGCGCGGGGTCACGCCGGCATCACAGCGCGCCCTTGGTCGAGGGGATGCCGGTGATCCGCGGGTCCGGCTCGACGGCTGCGCGCAGAGCACGCGCGACCGCCTTGTACTCGGCTTCGGTGATGTGGTGCGGATCGCGGCCGTAGTGCACGCGGACGTGCAACGCGATCCGGGCGTTGTAGGCGAGGGTCTCGAACACGTGCCGGTTGAGCACCGTTCCGTAGGGCGCGCTGTCGTGACCGATCACGACGTAGCCGACCATCATCTCGGGCTCACCGGTGTGGACGAAGTAGGGCCGTCCGGAGACGTCGACGATCGCCTCGGCGAGCGTCTCGTCCATGGGCAGGGAACACTGACCGAAGCGGCGGATGCCGCGCTTGTCGCCGAGGGCCTGCGCGAGCGCCTGTCCCAGGACGATCGCGGTGTCCTCCACCGTGTGGTGCGCTTCGATCTCGCTGTCACCGGTCGCGCGCACGGTGAGATCGAAGGCGCCGTGCTGGCCGAAGGCCGTCAGCATGTGGTCGAAGAACGGCACCCCGGTCGAGATGTCGGACCGGCCCGTCCCGTCGAGGTCGATCTCCACGACGATCGACGACTCCCTGGTCGACCTCTCGACACGACCCCGCCGCGCGGTCTGTTCACTCATCGCTTCTCCTCGGTTCGGGTCTCGATCTCGTCGACCGCCAATTCGGCGCTCACCCGCAGCAGCCGATCATTCTCGTGCTCGAGCCCGATGGTCGCACGAAGTCGACCCGGGATGCCCACGTCGCGGATCAGCACGCCGGCGTCCAGATAACGCCGCCACGCGCGCGTCGCGTCCACGAACGGCCCGTAGAGCACGAAGTTGGCCTCGCTGGGAAGCACCTCGAAGCCCTGCTCCTCCAGCCCGGCGGTGACGCGCTTGCGTTCCCCGGCGAGCAGCGCGACGGAGGCCAACGTCTCGTCGGCGTGACGAAGCGCCGCACGGGCAGCGGCCTGCGCGATCATCGACAGGTGGTAGGGCAACCGTACGAGCAGTACGGCCTCGACGAAGGACGGGTCGGCCGCGAAGTAGCCGAGCCTGCCACCCGCGAAGGCGAACGCCTTGCTCATGGTCCGCGACACGACGAGCTTGGTCGGATAGTCGGCGAGCAGGGTGCAGGCGCTCGGGGACGGCGAGAACTCCGCGTACGCCTCGTCCACCACCACGATGCCGGGGGCCATGTCGAGCAGGCGTCGCAGGTCGTCGAGGTCGACCACGTGCCCCGTGGGGTTGTTGGGCGTGGTGACGAACACCACGTCCGGCCGGTGCTCCTCGATCGCCGCCACCGCAGCGGCGATATCGATGGACAGGTCGGACCCGCGATCCACCGGGATCCACTCGGTATCGGTTCCGGCCGCGAGGATCGGGTGCATCGAGTAACTGGGGACGAAGCCCATGGCGCTGCGCCCGGGCCCGCCGAACGCCTGCAGCAGCTGCTGCAGGATCTCGTTGGAACCGTTGGCGGCCCAGACCATGTCCACGTCCAGATCGACGCCGGTCTGGCGGGTCAGGTACGAGGCCAGGTCGGTGCGCAGTGCGACGGCGTCGCGGTCGGGATAGCGGTTGAGGTCTTCGGCGGCTGCGGCGACGGCGCCGGCGATGTCGGCGACCAGTTCCGCGCTGGGCGGGTGTGGGTTCTCGTTGGTGTTGAGCTGTACGGGGACCTCGAGCTGCGGGGCCCCGTAGGCGCTCTGTCCGCGGAGATTCTCTCGCAGCGGGAGGGCGCCGAGCCCGACTCCGGGACGTGGGGAATCGGTCATCGTCCGTCCTCTCCCGCGCCGAGGTCCTCAAATCGGGCCCGTACGGCCTCACCGTGCGCGGGCAGCCGCTCGGCGTCCGCGAGTGCGACCACGGTCGGCGCGATCTCCTTGAGGGCGGCCTGGTCGTAGTCGACGACATGGATCCCCCGGAGGAAGGTCTGCACGCTCAACCCCGACGAGTGTCGCGCCGTACCGGACGTGGGCAGGACGTGGTTGGACCCCGCCGCGTAGTCCCCGAGCGGGACGGGCGAGTAGGCGCCCACGAAGATCGCGCCGGCATTGCGCACGCGGGCGGCGTCGGCTGCGGAATTGCGGGTCTGGACCTCGAGGTGCTCGGCTGCGTAGGCGTCGACCACCCGCAGACCGGCCTCGATATCGTCCACCAGGACGATGCCCGACTGCGGACCCTCGAGCGCCTCGCGCACCCGGTCCGAGTTGAGGGTCACCTCGTAGCGCGACTCGATCTCGCGGTCCACGGCGTCCGCCAACGTCTCGGAGTGGGTGACCAGGACGCTCGCGGCGTTCGGGTCGTGCTCCGCCTGGCTGATGAGGTCGTACGCGACGTGGACCGGGTCGGCGGTGTCATCCGCGAGGATGGCGATCTCGGTGGGGCCCGCCTCGGAGTCGATGCCCACGACGCTGCGGCACAGGCGCTTGGCGGCGGTGACGTACACGTTGCCGGGCCCGGTGACCATGTCGACGGGCTCGAGAACGGAGTCATCCGTGTCCTGACCGCCGTACGCGAGCAACGCCACGGCCTGGGCGCCGCCCACCGCCCAGACCTCCTCGACCCCGAGCAGTGAGCACGCGGCGAGAATGGTCGGGTGCGGCCAGCCACCGGAATCCGCCTGGGGCGGAGAGGCCACTGCCAGCGACCCGACCCCGGCGACCTGCGCCGGTACGACGTTCATGATGACGCTGGAGGGGTAAACGGCTTTGCCGCCGGGAACGTAGAGGCCCACGCGTTCGACCGGTACCCACCGCTCGGTGACGAACCCCCCGGGGGCGACCTCGGTGACGGTGTCACCGCGGCGCTGCGCTGAGTGGACGATGCGGGCACGACGGATCGCCTCGGACAGCGCGGCTCGGACGTCAGGGTCCAACTCGTCGACCGCCCGGGCGATGACCTCGGCCGGGACCCGCACCGACGCCGGACGGACCGAATCGAACTTCTCGCCGTACTCGAGTGCGGCCGGGGCCCCGTGCTCGCGGATCGCCTCGACCACCGGGCGGACGGTGTCGACGACCGAGTCGACGTCGGCGGCGCCGCGCGGGAGTGTGCGCCGCAACTCGGCCGTGCCGAGTGAGCGACCGCGCAGGTCGATGCGGGAGAGCATAGTGTGGCCTTTCAGTGGGGTGCCGGGACGGCACGAACGGGCCCGCGAGCACCGCGTTCCGGAGAACGCGGTACTGCGGACGCCGCACGCGACGACCTTTCACCAGTCTAGTAGCGGCCGCGAGCACCGCGATCCGGGCCACCTGCGCGGGTGGATCCCGGGGATCCGGCGCGCGCACCCGCGCCCTGGGGCGGGTCCGGCGTGGAGTCGCCGATCCCGGGCTTCGTCAGCGTCGAAACCCGCCGGGACGAGCGCTTTCCCCGGGAACCTCGTCCGGGAGTAAGGGAGAGCCACGGCGAAGAACGACCAGCCGTGCGACAACGTTTCACGACTCCACGGGGTGGGGACTGTCCCGCCGGTCCCGACGGACGCGGTTCCCGCGCCACTCGCGGACAGTGAAATACAGAATGTAGGCGGTGAACGCCCCCGGCAGGATCGCTCCCAGCGCCCACTCGGACGCCGCGATGAGTGCGAGCGTCGTGGTGGACGTCGCGCCGTACACGATGATCAGTCCCGCCACCGCGGCACGAGTCCTCATGATGGTTCGTTCACTCCACTTCAGATGCCAGAGAAGAATTGCCCCCGTCAGATCGGCCGCGACGAAGAACATCACGCTGAAGGTCAGGAGGACGAACACCTCAGGGGAATCGGACCCCCGCATCGTCTGACCTTCGAACGCGAGGGCTCTCCACCAGGCCATAGCCGAGGCACCCGCCCCGATGTCCGCACACTGTGGACGCCCGTTCTCGGTGGGCGCCCGAGCCTCTCCTACTCGGGGTGACGGCGCGAGGTACCCTCCGGTTCCACCGAAGCCGGCCTTCCCGTGAACCACGTCGGCCTCCGGGCTGAGCGGAGCGGACTCAACCGAAAAATGTCGACCTGAGTCGGGAATACTCAACTCCGCTCGAGGGTTGAACCGTGTGCGACCCCGGAGATACCGGGCGCACACCGATCAGCCCAGAAGGAGACCATCATGGCCACCAGCACCCGTTTCGATCCGTTCCGTGAGCTCGATCGCCTCCTGGGCGAGGGGCTCCGCAGCGCCACCGCCTCGACTTCCCTGCCGATGGACCTCTACAAGGAGGGCGATCGCTTCGTCGGGCTCATCGATATGCCAGGGGTCGACCCCTCCACCATCGACATCGACGTGGAGGACCGCACCCTCACTGTCCGCGCCGAGCGGCGGGCGCCTGCCGAGGGTGACGCGCAGTGGCTCATGCACGAGCGGCAGTCGGGGACCTTCGCCCGGCAGCTCGCCATGGGCAAGGGCCTGGCGACCGACAAGATCGAGGCCGACTACACCGACGGCGTCCTGCGCCTGGTGATCCCGGTGGCCGAAGAGGCCCAGCCGCGCAAGATCGCCGTCTCGCACGGCAACCAGAGGGCCGAGCAAGCCGAGCTCGTCGAGGGCGAGACCGACCTCGGGAGCTGATCCACCACTCCGTCGCGCCCCGGCCGCCCCGGCCTCCCCTCGAGGCCGGGGCGGCCGGTGTCGTCCGCGAGAGCTCAGGTGTCGATCTCCCCCACCACCACGAGTACGTCCGTCGCCCGTGACAGTCCCACGTAGATGCGCTCGCGGAGGCGGTCGATGCCCGCGTAGCTGTTGCACACCAGGACCACGGCACGTCGTTCGAGACCCTTGAAGCCGAGGACGTGACCGTAGAAGATGTCCTCGCCGTCCCAGAACGTCTCCCAGTAGGCGTCGTTGCCGTCCTCCTGGAGCTCGACCTGCATGGGGTGACGCGAGCCGATGGTCAACAGCGCCACATCGCGGGGCTCCCACCCCTCGTCGAGCAGCCGCATCGCCTCGTCGTCACCCACCGCGACGGGATCGGCGCCCTCCGGCACCTCCACGTACCGGACGGCGGGACCTGTGCCGCCGCGCAACTCCATGCGCTGACCCACCAGCGGCATGAACGCGCTGGCGATCTGCCGCGTATTGCGCAGGTTGTGGTCCAGCACGAGCGGCACGAGGTCCACGGGCGGACGGCCGGCACGCTCGAACACACTCTGGCCCGCGTCGCCGACGATCATGAGCCGACCGTTCTCCCTGTCACGCAGCGCTCCGACGACCGGCTGCCACCAACTGTCGGCGAAGTCCTGGGCCTCGTCGACGATCACGGCGTCGAATCGCTTGCCGTCGGGCAGTTCGTCCGCGAGGTCGGACATCAACCGGGGCAGATCCTCCTCCCACCACCGCACCGTCTCGGTGGACCGAATTCGCTCATCCGGCCCCACCGGCGCGCCCCAGTCGACGCCCAGGGCGTGGAACTCACCGACGTACGCGGGCCTCTCCCGGCGCTTCCATCCGCTGGTGACCCGCTTGAGGTAGCTGGCCAGCCCGTGCGAGTAGCAGATCAGTGCGACCCGCTGCCCGTCCCTTGACAACCGTCGTGCCTGTTCCAGGGCCAGATAGGTCTTACCGGCTACCGGCGCCGCCCCGGATCTCCACCCGCGGCAGGGCGTCGACCGCCCGCAGGAGCACCGACTGTTCACGGGTGAGCGCGTCGGCGATGTCGGCGTTCTCGGCCGCGCGGGCCACCACGTCGCGCTGGGGTAGCCCCCGACCTCCGAGGATCTCGGACAGCCGGTCGACGGTGTCCGCGGACAGGAACGGACGGTCAGCCGCGCCCGAGTCCCGGGCCAACCGGAAGGCGATCATCGCGAGGTCGTCGAGCTGATCGCGGTCCACGATCCGGTCTCGCGGGATCTCCGGCATCGCGAAGTCCGCGGGGATCGAGGCGTTCGGGAACACCAGCATGTGGGTCCAGCGCTGGAGCTGATCCGGCCACCGCGGATCCTCACTGACGTACCCGCGCAACGCGTAGAGGGCGTCGCGGCACTGGGCGACCGGGTCGATGGTGACCTTCTTGGTGCCGCTGCCCTGAACCCACCGGCCGTCCTCGATCGCGATCTGCCCGGCCTTGACCTCGATCGCCACGATCCCCGCGCCGGGCATCGCCACGAGGATGTCGACCTCGTGATCCTTCTCGTATGTGGACACCCGCTGACCCACGACGATCAGGCTGTCGTCGGAGAGCTGGTCGCGGAGGAGGTCGACCACCTTCTCCTCGGTGGGATGTCCGTAGACGGGGTGAGCGGGGATGACACGGGCCATGTATAAGAACTACCTTCGCCACCGTCGCGCGGGTCGGCCACACGCCGCGACCCACCGCCTCAGGGCCTCCTGGTGGCTGTGACGACGACGTCGTGGACCGTCACGGGCGCGCCGCCGTGGCCCGGCATCTCGCGCGAGGTTTCCTCGGCCGCGACGATCTCCCACCGGTCGGCCTCGAGCCGCGCGGTGACGGACGCCGCGGTGACACCGGCCTCTGCCGGCGGATGGGCGCCGCGATCGTGCCCGGCGTGGGTCACGTGCCCGCCGTGCCGCCCATGCCCGGCGTCGTTCAGGTGCCCGACGATGAGCAGCGTGCCGCGAGGGGCGACCCAGCCGGCGAGCCGCTCGTAGAAGTCCAGCTGCGGAATCGCCGGGTGGGCATAATGGGTGGTGACCAGGTCGTACCGCGCCGGAGGCTCCCAGACGGCGAGGTCTGCCTCGACCCACGACACCCGGCCGGACAGTCCGAGCTCCGCCGAGCGCCGGGCGGCGATCGTCAACGCCTCCGCGGCGATGTCCGCCCCGGTGACCTGCCAGCCCTGCGAGGCCAGCCAGAGCGCTTCGGTCCCGGCGCCGCAGCCCGCCTCGAGCGCGGTCCCGGGGACAAGACGGGAGGCCTCCCGGATCAGGTATGGGTTCGGGGGTTCGCGGCCATCGCGGCCGGGCGGTCACCGTCGTCGTCTCCGACGCTGCCGCCGGCACCCGCCCAGATGTCGTCCCAGTAGGCGCGGTCAAACTCGTGTGCCATCGCGCACCTCGATCGCCTTCTCGAGGTCGGCCATGATCAGCGAGGCGTTGATCTGCTGCGCGGCGCGGGCCCCATGGGCGGCGGCGGCTCCGACCTGCGCCATGAGATCGGCGCAGTTGCCCGCGGCCCACACCCCCGGCACCGGGGTGGCGCCCATCTCGTCGGTCGGGATGACCGTGCCGACCGGGTGATCGACCGCCTCCAGACCGATGGCCGCGTACGGCTCGACCCCGACCGTCAACCGGGTGGCCACCACCACGGCGTCCAGATCGATCACTTCGTCGTCGTCGACCTCCACGCCGACCACCCGCCCACCGTCGGCCACCACGCCCGAGATCCCCCGCTCCTCGATCGGGATGCCCGGGGCGGCCAGGGCGACCCGATCCTGCTCGTCGATCGGGCGACCGCCGCTGAAGAACGTGATGTCCCGGCTCCACTGGTGGAACAGCATGGCCTGGTGCGCGGACATCGGGTGGATCCCCAGGATGCCGATCCGCTGGTCGCGCACCTCCCAACCGTGGCAATACGGGCAGTGCAGGACGCCGCGCCCCCACTGCTCGCGGACCCCGGGGATGTCGGGGAGTTCATCGCTCACCCCGGTCGCGATGAGCAGTGTGCGGGTGGGCAGCACCGAACCGTCGCGCAGGATGACGTCGAAGCCGTGCCCGGCCGTGAGTGTGTCCACGACCTCGCCGTCGATGACCTCGCCGTCGTACCCCCTGACCTCCGCGCGGCCTCGCGCGAGCAGGTCCGACGGGCTCACGCCGTCCAGGGCGAGCAGCCCGTGGACCCCCTCGGCGGGAGCGTTGCGCGGCTCGCCGGCGTCCACCACCGTCACCCGACGGCGGGCGCGGGCCGACGTCAGCGCGGCGCTCAGGCCGGCCGCCCCGCCACCGACCACCACCACATCCCGCAGTTCCCGATCGTCCGAGTCCATCTGTCGACCTCCGCTCTCCGGGCCACCGGTTCCGGGCCTCGTCCCCCTCGACGATGGTCCCTTCACCCGGATGTCGCAACTAACCTTGCCAGTCTGGCAAACTCGGCGCATGACCGATCCGACCGCCCGCACCCTCGACGCCGTGGGTTCGCGGCTGAGGGCCCTCCGGCAACGCCGCGACCTCACACTGACCGCCCTGGCGGAGTCCACCGGGATCTCCACCAGCACGCTGTCGCGACTCGAGTCCGGGCAGCGCCGACCCACCCTCGAACTGCTGCTGCCGCTGGCGCGGGCGCACGGCGTCACCCTGGATCAGCTCGTCGACGCCCCGCCGACCGGTGACCCGCGGGTGACGCTGCAGCCGATCGCCACCGACCACGGCGCGACCGTGATCCCGTTGTCGCGCCGACCGGGCGGGATCCAGGCGTTCAAGTTCGTGCTCCCCACCGGGAGTGACGACGACGAGCCCCACCTCCACGTCCACGAGGGCTACGACTGGGTGTTCGTCCTGGACGGCAGGCTCCGACTGGTCCTCGGCGAGCACGATCTCGTCCTCACGCCGGGCGAGGCGGCCGAGTTCGACACCCGCACCCCGCACTGGTTTGGCGCCACGAGCGCCGGCCCGGTGGAGTTCCTCAGCCTGGTGGGTCGGCAGGGCGAGCGGGCGCACATCCGGGCGGCACCGGCCCGGTGATCTTCGCGACACGATGTCAGCATCGTGTCGGGCACGAGGGCGAGGGGCGGTTCCGAGCAGGCGAGCCGGTCGCCCTGCCGGGAGTTGTGATCGTCCTCCCCTACCGCCCCGGGACGACCGCCCACCCCGTGGTCATCTGACCGGCGAACTCCGGAAGACGCACCAGGATCCGGTTCTGCTCCGCGCGGGGACGGAATCCCACGTCGAGATACTGCGGCGCCTCGTCGGGGCGGTCGCGGACGAGCGATCGGTACGCGGGCACCAGGTCCTGTTCGATGTACTCCCACCGTGGTTCGCGGTCGGCCCAGTTGAAGGCCGGGAGCGGCGTGTGGGCGACCACCGGCTGACCGCCGACCTCGGCGCGGACCGAGAGTGGTCGGAACTGCCCCAGCGTGCGTGCGCCAGGAATGTCGGGGGCACCGCCGACGGTGGTGATGTAGGTGAGCACCCTGCCGAGGTCGCCGCGGCCGGCGGCGGTGGCGTCCCACTGGTCGGCGATGATCTGGTTCTGCTCCCGGGACGCCATCCGCAGCAGGGCCTCGGACAGGCCGTCGGGGGATCCCGCGTCGAGCATCCGCCAGGACTCCAGCGCGTAGTCGTCGTACGCTCCTCCCGCGGCGAGTTCCTCGACCGCGGACAATCCCCCTGCGGCGTAGGCCTCGTGCACCGGGATCATGTCCGTGAAGATGTGGCGCTGCATGACGAGTAGCCGGTGCATGTACCAGTCGACATCCGGCCGCCGCAGGGTCGGACCGGCCGTGGCCAGCAGGTGCACGTCGCGCGGCATCTCGCGTGCCACCTCCCACGGCACGCCGGCCATCGCCCCTCCGACCCCGAGTCCCACCTCGTGCACGCCCGGCACGGTGAGCAGCCCGCCGACCTCGTCGAGGTCCCAGAATCCGGCGGCGAACGACATCCCCGCGAGCCCGGCCATCCCGGTCCACCAGTACCCGTCGTGGGAGTTGTACAGGCGCAGGTAGTTGACGTACACCTTGTCGACCGTGTCGAGGTTCGCCGCCAACCCCCGGGCGGGCTCCCACTGCCCCAGGTCGATGCCGGCCTTCTCCGCTCCCACTGCCAACCAATACTGGCGCGCCAGGGTCGAGTACCTCTCCGGGGCGACACGGGCGGCCCTCACCACGTCGAGCGCGTCCCGGAGCTCCGCCACGTCGGTGGTCATCCCGGTCGAGACGCCGCCCGCCATTTCGCCGTCGGCGTTGTCGGCCGGGACATCGAGGTAGACCGAATACGGCGTGGCACCGGCGGTCGTCGGCGAGTGGACGACGGACACCACCGTGAGCATGAGAGCGGCGAGCAGTGCGACGGTGAGGGCTCCGAGTCCGTCTGGTGCTCGACCCATGACGCACCGCCCCCCGCTCGCCCTACTGTGATCTGAGTCACTTTATGCGGCATCCCTCCGGCCGGCGACCGCACGCGCCGGAGCCCGATGAGGCCATCCGACGTGACACGCGCGACAATGGACCGGATCAGGCTGTCGAGCAGCACCCGCGGAGCCAAGGAGTCCAGTGAGCACCACCGTCGACCGGGCCCCGGCCCGTAGCGCCACCCGAGACCTCGCCCAGATCGCGGTGTTCGCCGCTCTCATCGTGGTGCTGGGCCTGCCTGGCCAGATCAGCATCGGTTCGGCGGGTGTGCCCATCACCCTGCAGACGCTCGGCGTGATGCTCGCCGGCTCACTGCTCGGCTGGCGCAAAGGCGCCCTGTCGGTGCTCGCGGTCATGGTCATCGGTCTCGCGCTGCCCGTCCTCGCGGGCGGCCGCACGACCCTGACCTCGCTGGCCGGCCCCACCGCGGGCTTCCTCATCGGCTGGATCCCGGCGGTGATCGTGATCGGCCTGCTCACCGCGTGGATCATGCCGCGCTACCGGCTCGTCCCGGGACTGCTCATCAACATCCTCGGCGGCATCGTCGTCATCTATGCCGTCGGGGTGGCCGGCATGCTGCTCCGCACCGAACTGACGCTCGGCGGTGCGATCGCCGCCAACACGGTGTTCCTGCCGGGTGACCTCGTCAAGGCGGTCGTCACGGCGATCGTCGCGACGCAGGTCCACAAGGCACGTCCCGGCCTGATCGCGCCGCTGCGCCGGAAGTGACCAGCACGGAGATCCGCTTCGACGGGGTCGGCCACGCCTACGGTGACCGGACCGTCCTCGCCGACGTCGACCTTACCCTCACCGAGCGACGCATCGGGATCGTCGGCGTCAACGGCGGCGGCAAGTCGACGCTCGCTCGGATGATCAACGGTCTCGTGGTCCCCACTACCGGGACGGTCACCGTCGACGGCCTCGACACCCGCCGCAAGGGCGCGGCGATCCGCCGCCGTGTGGGCTTCTGCTTCACCGATCCGGACACCCAGATCGTCATGCCGACCGTGGAGGAGGACGTGGACTTCTCCCTGCGCCGTTCGGGTCTGAACCGGGAGGAGCGACGACGACGAGTCGCGCAGGTGCTCGAGACCTACGGCCTGGCCGGCCATGCCGAACATCCGTGCCACCTCCTCTCCGGGGGACAGAAGCAGTTACTGGCTCTGGCTGCGGTGTTGGTGATCGAACCCGCCGTGGTGGTCGCCGACGAGCCCACGACCCTGCTGGATCTGCGCAACCGGGCGCTGGTCGCCGAGACGTTCGCCGGGTTGCAGCAGCAGCTCGTGGTGGTGACGCACGATCTGGACCTCGTGGCCGACTTCGACCGCGTCCTGGTGGTGGACGGCGGCCGGGTCGTGATCGACGACGCCCCCGGCCCAGCGCTGGCGGGCTATCGGCGGATCGCCCTGGGTTCGGGGCCGGGGGCCTAGGTGTTCGCCACCTATCAACCGGGGAACTCGCTCCTGCACCGACTGCCGGCGGGGTGGAAGATCCTGCTGGTGTGCGTGCTCATCCTCGTCGCCACCCTGGCGATACGCGAGCCCTGGCACGTGCTGCCCGCCCTGGGGGTGACCGCGGTCCTCTACGCGATCGGACGGATCCGTCCGCGGGCGGCGTGGGACCAGGTCCGCCCGGTGCTGCCGATGCTCATCGCGATCCTGGTACTCCAGTGGATCGTCGCCGACCTCGACACCGCCCTCCGGGTCTGCGGGGCCCTGCTGGTCGCGATCACGGTGGCGGGCCTCGTCGCCCTGACCACCCGCGTCTCGGACATGCTCGACGCCGTCACGCGGGCCGCCCAGCCGCTGCGGCACGTCGGTGTCTCACCGGACCGGATCGCACTGGTGTTGGTATTGACCATCCGCGCCATCCCCCTGCTCGCGCGTCGGCTTCGCCAGGTCACCGAGGCCCGCAAGGCCCGCGGCCTGGGCATGTCGATCCGCGCGCTCGTGGTGCCGACCGTGCTCGGCGCCCTCACCACCGCCGACCAGTTGGGCGACGCGTTGGCCGCCCGGGGCGTGGACGACTGATCACCTCCGGCGCCACCTCAGGACGAGTGATGTCGGTGTCGCGTGCCACCATGAACACGTGTCCGCACTCGCGCGCTACCTCGCGTTCTCCCGCCTCAGCGCCGAGTCGGCTGTTCTGGCGCTGCTGCGGAGTCAGCTGTGGCCGTTGATCGTCGCGGTACTGACCGAGGTGTTCGAGGGGTCGTCCAGGCGTGTCCCCTCGTCCGAGTTCTACGAGTTCCTGGACCGGACACTGACCGCCGTACGCGATGCCGGCACGGAGGTCCCCGGCACTGCACAGTCCTACGTGCGTACCTGGGTGGATGCCGGATGGATGCTCCGCCGGCCGGGGACTGCCGCGACGGGTGAGACGCTCGAGCCCACCCAGGCCGCGCTGGTGGTGATGGACTTCCTGGACGGCCTTCAGACTCCACGGCGCGGGCTGACCGTGTCCCGGGTGGAGACCCTCACCCGGCAGTTGGAGGATCTCGCCCGCGAGACCGATCCTTCGGTCCAGGGCAGATTGGCCGCCCTCCACCGCGAACGGGACCGTATCGATGCCGCCATCGCCCGTGTGGAGGAGGGTGAGGTGGATCTCGCGGGCCCGGAACGGGTCGCGGAGAAGGTGTCGGAGATCCTTCGGGGGGCGGACGATGTCCCCGCGGACTTCGCCCGCGTCCGCGCTGAATTCGACTCGCTCAACCAGGATCTTCGACGTCGTCTTCTCGACCAGGACGGTGCCCGCGGCGACGTCCTCGACGCAGTCTTCGGTGGGGTCGATCTCATCGGCGACTCCGAGGCCGGCCGTAGCTTCTCGTCGTTCTACTCGGTACTGCTTGACCCCGAGCGCTCCGCCTCCGTCGACACCTGGATCGACGACATCCTGGGCCGGCAGCAGGTCACGGACCTTCCAGCGCCCGCCCGGCGCGGACTCCGCGGACTGTTCGATGAGATGGAGACCGCCGGCGCCGAAGTCAACGGGGTGCTCACCTCTCTGTCACGCAGCCTGCGACACTTCGTCACCACCGACGCCTACGTGGAGCACCGGCGGATGCTGGCCCTCATCCGGTCCGCTCGCGCCTCCGCGGCCGAGGCCAGCACCGAAAGGGCCGTACGGCCGAACACCAGGATGTCCGTGCCGCTGCGCCGGATCGGCATGTCGGTCCGCTCGGTCGGGGCGCTTCGCCTGCGTAATCCGGGCGAGGAACTCGTGGCCGCGGAGGTCACGCACCACGAGGAGGGTCACGCGGACCTCGAGGCCCTGACAGCGCTGGTCCGCGCCTCGGAGATCGACGAGACCGAACTCCGCTCTCATGTCCGTGACGTCGTGTCGAGGTTCGGGCCGTCGTCGATCGGGGCGATCCTTCGCGAACACCCGGCCACCCAGGGGGTCGCCAGTATCGTCGGACTGCTGAACCTGGCCATCGCCACGCAGGCGGAAGCCCCGTCCGAGGACCCGCGTCCGGTTGAGACGGTCACGTGGTCGAGCGGCTTCGACTCCACACTGAGCGCCCGGATCCCCACACTGGTCTTCAGGGCCGAGCGATTTTTGGAGGATGATCTGTGACGACCCCTGCTGCGGCCGATGCTGACGGACCCGACGAGGCCGCCGATCAGGGCCTGTGGCCCGGCGACACCGGGACGCTGTCCTTCGCCTCCCGGCGCGCCCTGGCCCGGTTGCTCACTGGCCCACTGGTGCAGGCGCACCGCCACCCGGAGATCTGGGCGGCCGTGGTCTCCGACGAGCCCGCCATTCGATCGAGACTGGCGGATGTGTTCCTCGATCTGGTGCTGGACCATGATGCCGGCATCGCCTTCACCAGGCAGGTCGACACGGGTGGTCAGGTTGACGTCCCGGCAGTGCTACGCACCGAGACGCTGTCGCACATGGACACCGTCCTGCTCCTGCACCTGCGGTCCGAGTTGTCCGTGGCCCAGCCTGGCGAGCGCGTGATCGTGGATCGTGAGGACGTGGCCGAGCGGATCGACGTCTACCGTTCGGTCGTCGACTCGGACCGCAGCCGGTACGCGCGCAAGTTCGATGCCTCGTGGAATCGTCTCAAGTCCTACTCACTGCTCTCGGACACGGAGACCGGGGGCCGCGCCGAGGTCTCTCCAGTGCTTCGCCACCTGTTCGACGCGGACGTCGTCGCGGGAATCCGCGACGAGTACCGCGCACTGATCGAGTCGCGTGGGGGGCCCGATGGTGAAAGCGCGGCCGGGCGGGACGCTGCCCTGTTCGAGGGCGACGTGTTCGACGACGAGGTGGGCGACGATGAGGTGGTCGACGATGACTGAAGCACTGCAGCTTCCCGGGGCTCCGGAACACCCTGGTCAACTTCGGTTGTCGCGGATCCAGGTCTGCAACTGGGGAACGCTCGACGGGTATCACGACGTGGAGGTTCCGCGGAAGGGCTTCCTCATCACCGGCGGTTCCGGGTCCGGTAAGTCCACCCTCATCGACGCCGTCTCGGCGGTGCTCGTGCCCCCCGCTCACCTGCGGTTCAACGCTGCAGCCCAAGAGGAGGCGGGCCGAGGGTCAGGACGCACGCTCGTGTCCTACATCCGCGGTGCCTGGCGGCGCGGCGCCGACGCCGAATCCGGTGACCTGTCCTCCGTCTACCTGCGGCCCAGGGCCACCTACTCCGCGATCGCGCTGACGTACTCGTGTGGCCGCGGCACCTGCGTAACCCTCCTGCTGTTGATGTACCTGCGTTCGGGTGACAACTCCGCAGCGGGCGTCAAGCGTCTCCACGGCATCCGTGAGCACGCGTCCACCGAGCCCCTGGACCTGCCGGACCTGTTCGGCTATCTCCGCAGCGGTATCGACAAGCGGGCGCTCAAGCGGGAGATCCCGCAGGTGCGGTTCCACGACAGCTACTCGGCGTTCGCCGCCGCGTTCCGGCGGCGGCTCGGCATCGCCTCCGAGTCCGCTCAGCTCCTGCTGCACCGGACCCTGTCGGCCAAATCACTGTCGAGTCTCGACCAACTCTTCCGCGATTTCATGCTGGAGGAGCCGAGCACCTTCGCTGTGGCCGACCGCGCCGTGGCGCAGTTCGCAGAACTCCGCGAAGCCCACCGGTCCGTGGTCGACGTGCGCGAGCAGATCGCCCATCTGACCCCTCTCGCGGACCTCCGGGCCTCCCGGGACCGCGTACTGGACCGAGCCGAGGAACTCGACGCCGAGAATGTGGCCTTTCCCGCGGTGCAGGCCGCCGTGACCACCGAGCTCGTCGAAGAGGAGCTGCGGACGGCCCGCGGGGCGCTGGTCGCCGCGGAGTCGAGCGTCGCGTCAACTCGAGAGCGACTCGACGCCCGACGCACGGCGACCGACGACATCCGTGCCCGCCTCCGGGGTAGCGCCGGCGCCGGGCGCGACGAACTCGCACGGGAGCTCGACCGAGCCCTCGAACACGCCACCGCCGTCTCCACCCGGCGTGCGCGCGCACAGACCGAGGTCGAGCGCCTGGGTGGCACCCTTCCGACGTCCGCCGAGGACTTCGCCGTCCTGCTCGCCACGCTCGAGCGCGAGGACGCGGAACAGGAGGCCGAGCGGGCGCGGGATCGCGAGACACTGCGCGACGTGGCCGGCTCCCTGAACGAAGAGAAGCGCTCGCTCGAGGAGGTGACCGCGCAGTTACAGGCTCTGCTGCGCCACCGCTCGAACATCGACTCGCGTTTGTTGGCCGCGCGGGACCTCGTGTGCGATTCGGCGGGGCTGGGTGCGCGCGAACTGCCGTTTGCCGGAGAACTCCTCGACGTCCCCGCCGAGCACGCCCGCTGGCGTCCCGCGATCGAGCGGGTCCTGTCCGGCTTCGCCCGCACGATGCTCGTCCCCGACCACCTCCGGGCACGAGTTGCCGCCGCCGTCGACTCGACCCACCTGGGCGTGCGTCTGGTCTACGAGGTGGTCGACCACGGCGATGACTCCGCGACCCGCCGCACCGGCCCCTATAGCCTCGTTCGCAAGGTCCGACCCGCCGACGGGCCGTTCCGCCAGTGGCTCAACCGCAGGCTCGCCGGCGAGTTCGACGTGACCTGCGTCGAGACCCCCGCCGAACTGGATCAGCACGACAAAGCCGTCACCCTGCACGGATTGATCAGACGGGGTGCGCGCTTCGAGAAGGACGACCGTCGACGGATCGATGACCCCGCCGCGTTCCAGCTGGGCGGTATGGACGACTCCAAGGTGGACGCGCTCACCTCCCTCCGGAACGAGATCCGGGCGCGTATGGACACGCACGAGCGGCAGTGGGCCGGACTGGACGACCTCGACGCGCAGCGCCGCGCCCGCCAACGCGCGGCCATCACCCTCATGGGCCTGCGGTGGGAGGAGGTGGACTCGCACACCGCCGACGAACGTGCTCGTGCCGCCCGTGACCGGCTGGAACAGTGGCGCGAGGAGCACCCGGAAGTCGCCGAGATGGAGCGGGACCTACGCGCCGCGGAGGAGGCCCAATCGCGGGCCCAGGCGGATTACGACTCCGCGAACAGGGCCGGAGCGGTCGCCGCCAGCGTCGTGGAGAGCCTGGACAGGCGGCTCGCCGGCCTCACCGGCCACGAGGAACGCGGCATCGACGAGGCCGCCGCAGCCCGCATCCGGAGGCGACTCTCGGCGGCGACGCGCCGCTTGACCGCCGACAACGTGCAGGAGGTCTGCCAGCGCGCGGAGCGCGCCATCGCCGCCGAGCAGGTGGCCACCGCGACCGAACGCGACAGGATCCACCGTCGGATCACCTCGGTCCTCACCTCGTACCTGGAACGGTGGCCCGCCAGGAAGGCCGACCTCAAGTCCGATCCGGAGTTCGTCGGTGAGGCCGTCGAGTGGCTCGTCCAGCTCCGCCGCGACCGCCTCGCGGAGTTCGAGGACCGTTTTCTCGGGCTGATCGGGGACATGCAGACCCGGAACCTGGGCGAACTCGCCCGTCACATCCGCCGCGCCCGCTCCGAGATAGAGACCGGGATCAGACCGGTCAACGATTCGCTTCGCCGATCAGAGTTCCAGTCCGGGCGATGGCTGCAGATCGACGTGCGTGACCGACGCACCGAGACCGTCACCGACTTCCTGGGCGACCTGGAGAAGGCGGTCTCCGGAGCGCTCGACAAACGCACCGTCGACACCGCAGAGGCCGGTTTCGCGGTGATGTCGCGCCTACTGGACCGGCTGGGATCCACGGACGCCGGCGACCGACGGTGGCGCCAGACCGTGCTGGACACCAGGCGGCACGTCGGTTTCATCGGGGTCGAGATCGACGAGGCCGGAACGCCGACCAACTACCACGATTCGTCCTCGGGCCTGTCGGGCGGCCAGGCGCAGAAGTTGGTGTTCTTCTGTCTCGCCGCGGCGCTGCGGTTCCAGCTCGCGGACGTTGACGCGGACGTGCCCCGCTACGGAACGGTGGTCCTCGACGAGGCGTTCGACCGGGCCGACCCCGACTACACCCGCCGCGCGATGGACGTGTTCACCGACTTCGGGTTCCACATGGTTCTGGCGACCCCGCTCAAGTTGCTGCAGACCCTCGAGCCGTACATCGGTGGCCTCGTGGTGGTCGGAAACGAAGACGGTAGCCGCTCCCGCATCGAGCGGGTCACCTGGGAAGCCGCGACCTGACATGGCCGGGCCGAACCCGCCGCGTACTCCCGCGGACCTCGCCGAGGCCTGCGCCACCCGGTTCGCTCGAAGGTACCGCGAATGGCTCGCCGACCCGGCCTCCGGAGCCACCGACGTCCTGCGATTCTCCACTGCATGCCCGACTGCAGCACGCGCATCCGGCGATCCGACCGGAACCGCGGACTGGATCCGCCGGTGGCGGGAGTTCGAATCCTCCGTCGACGCGCGCGCTACCCACGGCGCCCACGAGGTGGAGGTCGCCTGGGCGGACCGTCGACTGCCCGGCTTCGGTGTGGTCGCCCTTCCTCAGCGCGTGGAGATCCGAGGCGACCGGGCCATCGCGCGGATCGGGGGACGAGCCGCGCGATGGGAGACTGTGCGCGCCAGGGCGGATGATCTGCTCCGATTGGGCCCCGACCACTCCGAACTCAGTCTGGCCGCTGCGGCCACCGCCCCCCTCTGGGAGAAGCTTCCCGACCGGGACATGGAGCGATTGCTCGCAGTGTGCCGATGGGTGCTCGAGCATCCCACCGAGGGGCTGCGAGCTCGCGAGGTCGCGGTTCCCGGCGTCGACACCAAGTGGATCGAAACCCGCATCCGTCTGGTCGAGCAGCTCGTCGACGCTGCCCGGTCGGGTCGCGACAGCGCAGCACACGACGAACCGCCGATCGTCTCCGGGCTGGGACTCAAACGCTCCGACCTCCGCGTCCGGATGCGGATCCTCGACCCCGCGATCCCCTTCCCGCTGCGCGATGTGGAGAGCCCGGTCGATCAGCTGGCCGAGCTCTGGGACGACGGAACGGGACCGCAACACCTCGTCGTCGTCGAGAATCTCACCACGTTCCTGGCCCTCCCGCCTCTACCCGGCGCCGTCGCACTGTTCGGGCGGGGATTCGCCGTCGATGCCGTCGCCGCACTGCCGTGGGCCCTCGCCGCCCTCATTGTCTACTGGGGAGACCTCGACTCCCACGGCTTCGCGATCCTCGACAGGCTCCGCCACCACGCGCCACACGCGGTCAGCGTTCTCATGGACGTCGAGACCCTCGATACCTGGCGTGACCTCACCGTCACGGACCCCAGACCCACCCGGAGAGAACCCACGCGACTGACCGCGGACGAGGTCGCCACGCTGGAGTTGCTGACCGCGCGGGGCGACCTGCGCCTGGAGCAGGAGCGGATCGCGTGGGACTGGGTGCTGCCCCGCCTACGATCGGCACTGGGTTGACGCGGGTCGGTATCGTGACTCCATGTCCCGACGCACCCGGAATGCCGGCCGCGACGACGCCGCAGCGAGCTCTCCAGCCGAGCCTTCTTCCCCCCGGTCCTCCGCTCTCGTGCCCACCACGACGGAGTCGAAGGAGGTCGCGCTGCGTTCGGCGCCCCTGTCCAGTCTGGCCGGGTCCGCGTTCGGCGCCGTGGCCGCGGTGGCGCGACTCGCGCGCCCGAAGGCGCTGCACCCCAAGGGTGTGATCGCCGAGGCCACGCTGAGCGTGACCGGGGTCGGTCGCACGGGGTCGTCCCTGCTGGACGTGACGGGCCGCTGGCCGGCGACGATCCGGTTCTCCCGCGCGGTGGGGCTGCCGGACGCGGTGCCCGACATCGGCGGGATGGCCGTTCGCATCCACGCCGAGCGGCCGGTGGACATCCTGCTGGCCAGCACCGGCACGGGACCGCTGAGCCGGTACGTCCTCACCACGGGCTGGCGGACGATGGGCCGCACCATGACGTCCATGTTCCCGGTGCTCATCGCGGGTCGCCCGCTCCTGTTGGCCGCGATCCCCACCGGCGACGGCGGCACGTGGACCCTGCAACACGCGACGCCGCTCGGCAAGTGGAAGACGCTGGGCCGGCTCACGGTGGACTCGTGGGAGGACGATGACGAGAACCTGCACTTCGATCCGATCGGGAACCGTCTGCCCGGGTCTCGCTACCCGAACGTCCTCAGGGCGCTGCGGGACCCGTCGTACCCGCCCGCCGACCGCGGCGCCTAGGACCGATCAGCACTCCGCGGCGCCGCGCCGCCAGTACCCCATGAACGCCACGGCCTCCTTGGGCACCCCGGCGGCGTCCACGGCGAGGCGGCGCATGGCACGGACGAGCCCCGCCTCTCCCGCGAGGAACACGTACGGCTGGCCGGAGGAGACGGCGGTCGCCGGCTGCCACTCGCGCTCAGCGGGTCGGCGCCCGCCCAGGACGGTCCGCACGCACTCGTCGCCGAGGTCCAGCACGCCCGCCAGGCGACGGGCCACCGCGGTGCCGGGCTCCCCCTCCCGCGGCAGCAGGGTGACGAAGTCGGGGGCGTCCTCTGCCAGTGCCACGGCATCGCGGTGGGTGGGCACCTCCACGATGATCTGTACCTGACGCCGCGTCACCGCCCCGCCCGACACAGACCCGCCCGCCACCGAGCCAGCCGTGGCCTGCTCCGCGGCGAGTTCCCCTGCCAGTTCCTCGGCGATCGCCAGCAGCGCCGGCGCGGCGGTCTCGTCACCGGCGCACACGACCCGCTCGGACTGCCCGGGCGCCCAGGCGGCCCACGGCGCGTGCCCGCGCCCGGGCCCGGCGATGTGCACGATGTCGCCCGGCCGTACGGAGCGCGCCCAGGCGGATCCCGGCCCCTCGTCGCCACCGGGGTGGACCACCATGTCCACCGTCAGTGCGGGAACGTGTTCCCCGTCCAGTTCGACGGTGTCCGCGCGGCGGACGGTGTAGGTGCGCATCCAGCCGCGTTCGGCCTCTGGCAGTGCGAGCCAGTCGCGGATCGCGTGGGCATCGGGGATCGCGCCGCCACCGCCCGGCGGGGGCACGATGACCTTGATGTAGGCATCACGGACGGTGCCCGGGTCCACCACGTCGGCGGACCACCGCAGCAGGTCGGGCCCGGCCACCACGAGGCGGACGAACGACTCCCCCAGCGGGCGGGAGTCGATGACGCGGGTCTGCGAGACGACGATCGGTGCCTCTACGGCTACAGCGGTCATGTTGTCCCCTTCCGTCGTCCCCGTGGCAGCACCACGGGGTGGCCGGTGGCCGGATCGGTGATGATGTCGGCGTCCAGGTCGAACACGCGACGCAAGGTCTCCTGGGTGATCACCTGGTCTGGCGGGCCCGCGGCGACCACGCCGCCCTCGGCGACCGCCACCAGGTGATCGGCCACCCGCGCGGCCAGGCTGAGTTCGTGCAGCACCGCCACCACGGTGCGGCGGCCGGTGCCGTGGTCGCGGTGGCCGGCGGGCAGCGGCAGGTCGCGTACGAGATCGAGGACGTCGAGCTGGTGCGCCAGGTCGAGGAACGAGCACGGTTCGTCGAGCAGGAGGGTGGGTGTGGCCTGGGCCAACACGAGTGCGACCCAGACGCGTTGCCGTTGGCCGCCGGACAGCTCGTCGACCCGCCGCTGGGCGAATTCGGCGGTGCCGGTCATCGCCAGCGCCTCGGCGACGGCCGTGTCGTCGTCCTCGCCTCCTCCCCACCACCGACGGTGAGGGTGCCGGCCGCGCGCGACGAGCTCGGCCACGGTGAGCCCCTCCGGCACCAGCGGGGACTGCGGCAGGAACGCCACGGACCGCGCGTGCTCACGGGCACCGACCTCGGACTGTCTGCGACCGTCGGTCTCGATCGACCCGGACAGCGGGCGCAGCTGACGCCCCAGGGCCCGCAGGATCGTGGACTTGCCACAGCCGTTGGCACCGATGAGCACGGTGGTCCGTCCGGCGGGGAGGTCCAGGTCGAGGTCGCGGATGACCGGGTCGGCACCGTAGCCCAGGGTCAGGCCGCGTAGGCGGAAGGCCGGGTCGGGTTCGGGGCCGAAATCCATGGGCAGGGCCGGGGTCACGGACGCGACGGGCGCGGGGATGCTCATCAGGCCACCTTTCTCGAACGCAGGAGGATCCACAGCATGGCGGGGGCGCCGAGCGCGCCCGTCACCACGCCGGTGGGCAGGTCGACCGTCCCCAACGCCTCTGAGGCCACGATGTCCGCGGCCACCACGATCACGGCGCCGGTCAACGCCGCCGCCCCGATACGTGGGCGTCCGCGGCCGAGCGCGGCGGCGACGGGAGTGGACAGCAGGGCGACGAACGCGAGCGGGCCGGCCACCGCCGTCGCGGCGGCGGCGAGCAGACTCCCCACCCCCAGGGCGGCAGCACGGGTGGGGACCGGGCGGGACCCGAGGCCGACGGCGAGCTCGGGCCCCAACTCGGCGGGCCGGAGCGCGGCGTGCAGCCACATCCCCGGCGGGAGCAGTACCACCAGCGCGACGGCGAGCCAGGCAATGCGCTCCCCCGACGCCCCGGACAGCGACCCGACGGTCCACACGGCCGCTTCCTGGGCGCCGGTCAGCGGGAGCCGAGCGATGAGCTGGGTGACGACGGCGGTGCCGAGGGCGGCGACGGCCACACCGCCGAGCAGGAAGCGTTGGCCGACGATCCCGGTGCGCCGGCCGGCGGAGGCCGCCAGGACGATCGCGAGCGCGACGGCGGATCCCAGCAACGCGGCGGGTACGACCCCCACGCCGCGCAGCCCCCACAGCGCCATCCCGGCCACGGCCCCGGCGGAGGCGCCGTGGGAGATCCCGAGGATGTCTGGACTGGCCAGGGGGTTGCCGAGGACGCGTCGGAACAGCGCGCCGGACGCGCCGAACGCCAGGCCGGCGAGCGCACCGAGGACCGCACGCGGAAGCTTGTCCTCCATCACCACGAACGTGGCGCCGGGGATCGTCGCCCCGCCGAGGATGGCGATGAAGTCGGGGATGGTCACCGTGTAACGGCCCAGCAGCACGCGCACCGCCATCACCGTCACCAGGACGACCGCGAGGCCGACGACGACGAGGACCGCATGCCTGCGGCGGCGGGCCGACAGGTGGCGGACGACCCGCTCGGTCTCGGCGAGCTCGGTGCCGGTCGAGGAGCCGCGGGCGCGGCCGGCCGTTCGGTCGAGGACGTCGGGGCTCACGAGCCGCCCACCCCCCGGTTCGCGCGGAGCAGGGCGATGAGGAACGGCACACCGATCGCCACGGTCATCACACCGACGGCGATCTCCCCGGGCGGGGCGACCACACGCCCGACCGTGTCCGCGAACAGCAGGACCACCGGCCCCACGATCACCGACAGGCCCAGGACGACGCGGTTGCCCACCCCCACCAGCCGCCGCAGCAGGTGCGGCACGAGCAATCCGAGGAAGGCGATGGGGCCGGCGAGCGCGGTGGCGACCCCGGACAGGATCACCACACCTGCCAGAACCACGGCGCGCCCGACGACGGGTCCCACTCCCAGCCCGCGGGCCAGGTCGTCGCCGAGCGCGAGGGCGTCGAGGGTGGCCGCGCCGGCCAGGACGAGGACGAGCCCCAGCAGGATGAACGGCGCGGCGGCACCGATCTCGGGTGCGGACGCGCGGGCCACCGAGCCCAGGCCCCAGAAGCGGAACCGGTCCAGGACTCCGGGAAGGGCGATGACCAGCGAGGAGGTCACCGCGGTACACCCCGCGGTGACGGCGGCCCCGGCGAGGACGAGTCCGGTGCCGGAGTCGGCGCCGAGTCGACCGGCGCCGACCACCACCATGCCCGCGGCCAGGGAGCCGGCGACCGCGAACAACGCGACGGCGGACGGGCCGGCGGCCGGCGCGAGGGCCAGCCCCAGCACCACGCCGAGCGCGGCGCCGGCGGTCAGCCCGAGCAGGCCCGGGTCGCCGAGCGGATTGCGGGTGGCGCCCTGGAGCCCGGCGCCCGCCACCGCGAGCGCGGCGCCCACGAGGATCGCGGTGATCGTGCGGGGAACCCGGGCGGCCACCACCACCTCGTCCATCCCGGTGCCCGACCCGGGGGCGAGGGTGGCCGTGAGGTCACCGGCGAACACCTGCGACGGGAGCGCCGCCAACACCGACCACACCACCGTCGGGTCGACGGATCGCGCTCCCACGAACAGCGAGAGTGCCACGCCCGCGACGAGCAACGTCGACGAGGCCACCGTGCCGATCACGACACGGTGGCGCCGCTGCACGGTCGGTACCGCCGGCACCGCCGACCCACCCGCCGACCCGCCCGCCGGGAGGGCGGGCGGGTCGGCGGTGCTCGTCGCTGGGGTGGTCACGCGCGTCAGGCCTGCTGTGCTGCCGCGATGATGTCGGGCACGACGTTCTCCAGCGCCCACGGCAGGCTCAGTGGCGAGGAGGCGGAGATCGAGAGGACCTGCTGCTCGTCGGTCTGCACGACCATCCGCCCGGCCTCGACGGCGGGGATGCGCCCGAGCAGCGGGTCGGACTCGATGGCCTCGCGGACCTCGGGGGAGGCGGCGTAGGTGATGAGGATGTCGGAGACCAGCTCGTCGGCGCGCTCGGGTGACCAGGTCACCGCGAACTCCTCGGGCGAGCCGCTCGACGCCTCGGCGACGACCGGCGCCTGGACCATCCCGAGCTGCTCGAGGAATCGGGGGCGGTTGTCGACGTCGGTGAACGCGTAGATCTTCTCCGCGGCGTCGGGGTCGACGGTGCCGTAGATGAAGGTCGTGTCGCGGATTCCCGGGTTGTCCGAGGCGACCCGGTCGATCTGCCCCTCGACGTCCGCGATGAGCTCCTCGGCGGCCTCGGAACGACCGAGGGCCTCGCCGATCAGCCGGGTCGAGTCCTGCCAGGCGGTGCCGAACGCGACGTCGCCCTCCGGCATCGCGATGGTGGGGGCGATCTTCGAGAGGGTCTCGTACTCCTCCTCGGTCATCCCGGAGTAGACACCCAGGATGAGATCCGGCTCGAGGGCCGCGATCGCCTCGGTGTTGATTCCGTCGGTCTCGGAGTACAGCGTCGGCATGTCACCGCCGACCTCCTCCAGTTCCGCGTCGAACCAGTCCGTGGACCCGTTCGCGTTGGCGCCAAACGAGTTGCGGGGCATCCCCACCGGAACCACACCCAACGCCAGGGAGACGTCGGCGTTGACCCAGGAGATGGTGGCCACTCGCTGGGGCGCCTCCGGGATCTCGGTCTCGCCGTAGGCGTGCGAGAGGGTGCGGGGGAACTCGCCCTGCCGCTCGACCCCGCCTCCCGCGCCGGCGTCCCCGCCGCCGTCGACGGCGCCGGTCGAGCACCCGGCCAGCACGGCCAGGAGCGCCACGAAGGCCGCGAGGGCCACGAGGACCGCCCGGGCCCGCGGACGTGCCGGATCGTCGGGTCCGTCGAGCGTCAGCCGGGATCGTGCAGCGGGTGCGGTCATGGGGTCTCCATCTGGTGTGGAACGTCGCCTGGTTGGTAACCGATCCGGGGTCGTCGAGGGTGCGGCCGATTTAGGCATGGCTTACCTTGGTAGGCGTCACGGTAACGGGATCCGCCCCCCGAACACAACAGCTACGGGAAAGATTTCCACTTCACCTGTCCCACAACGTGATTCATCTCACTCTACTGTTGTTTAGGTAAGCCTACCCTGCATAGCGTTCGGCCGTACCACTGTCCCCGAGTAGGTCGGAGTACCCGTGAACGATCCATTGTTGGGCAGCCGGAACCGGGAGGCCCACGCCGCCGCCCTGGCTGCCGCGACCGCCGAGGTGAGCCGGTATCTCGACGGTCGGACCACGCCGCGCTCATCCGCGTCGCCGTCGACGCTGGCAGCGCAGACCGCCGCCGTCGATCTCGCGGCGCCGCTGGGCACGCTGGACAGGGCACTCGAGGAGGTCCGGGGTCTCTACCTCGACCACGCGGTGGGCTACCACCACCCGCGCTACCTCGCCCACCTCAACTGCCCGATCACCATCCCGGCGGTCGCCGCCGAGGCACTCGCGACGTCGGTCAATACGGCTGTGGAGACCTGGGATCAGGGCACGTCGGCGTGTCTGATCGAACAGAAGCTCATCGACTGGGTCACCGGTCTCATCGGTTTCGACGCCAGTGATCTCAACGCCAGTGCTTTCGACGCCAGTGATCTCGACGCCACCCCCCGCCCGGACGGCGTCTTCACCACCGGCGGTACCGCCTCCAACCTGCAGGGCCTGTTCACCGCCCGCGAGGACCGCCTCGCCCGACCGGCCCCCGGGCGCCGGGGGGCGGAGCGGGACACGGACCGCGGCGCCCGACTGACCCGCCTGCGCATCGTCACCGGCGAACACGCCCACCTCAGCGTGGTCAAGGCGGCCCGCCTGCTGGGTCTCTCGCCGGATGCGGTCATCGCCCTGCCCGGTGACGGCGACCGGATGGACCCCGCGACCCTCGACCGCACCCTGTCCGCGCTGGCCGACGCCGGGGACGAGGTCGCGGCCGTCGTCGCGCTCGCCGGTACGACCGACCACGGCGCGATCGACCCGCTGCGGGCGGTCGGTGGCATCTGCCGCCGCCACGACGTCTGGCTACACGTGGATGCCGCCTACGGCGGCGGGCTCTTGGTCTCCCCGACGCGCCGGGACCTGCTCGACGGGATCGGGCTCGCCGACTCGGTGACCGTGGACTTCCACAAGACGTTCTTTCTGCCGGTGGCCGCCTCGGCGCTGCTGCTGCGCGACGGTTCGGGCTTCCGCCACTCCACCGTGAGCGCCGACTACCTCAACCCCGCCGACGGCGACGACCACGCCGTGGACAAGTCCCTGCAGACCACCCGCCGTTTCGACGCCCTCAAACTGTGGATGACGCTCCGCGTGCTGGGCGCTGACGGCATCGGCCGTCTACTCGACGAGGCGATCGACGTGGCCGCCCGGATCGGCCGGACGATCGAGGCCGACCCGGAACTCGAGTTGGTGCGGCGCCCGGCGCTGTCGACGGTGCTCTTCCGGCCCCGGCCCGCGGTGACCGCGCCCGACCGTCCCGTCACCGACAGCGCACTCACTGACGACGAGGCCGACGCCCTCGTGCGCCCCGTCCGCGACGCGCTGTTCGCGGAGGGTCGTTCGCTCGTCGCGTCGACGGTCGTGGACGGCCGGCCCTGTCTCAAGCTGACGGTTCTCGATCCGAACCTCGGAGACGAGGACGTGGCCGTCGTGCTGACGGACGTCCGCGACGCCGCTCGCTACCTCGCCGAGGGGATACGTGAGGCCACGACCGCGGGGGTGCTGACGTGAGCACTGACCTGAGCACCTCCCGCGTGCACGACCTGCTCGGCGTCGGTATCGGCCCGTTCAACCTGGGCCTGGCGTGCCTGGCCGAGCCGCTGGGTCTGGACGCGGTGTTCCTCGATTCCCGCGACGGCTTCGCCTGGCACCACGGACTCATGTTCGACGACGCGACCATCCAGGTGCCGTTCCTCGCCGACCTGGTCACGTTGGCGGACCCGACCTCGCCGTATTCGTTCCTCGCCTACCTCAAGCAGGTCGGGCGTCTGTACCCGTTCTACATCCGTGAGAATTTCCAGCCGCTGCGCGCCGAATACGACGCCTACTGCCGGTGGGCTGCCGAGCGGGTGCGCGGCCTGCGCTGGGGGCGGGAGGTCGTCGACGTCCGACGGGAGGACCAGGGACGAGAGGGACCGGGCGACGACGACGAGGCCCCCGTCTACCGTGTCACCGCCCTCACCCGCGAGGGCACCGAGACCTATCGCGCCCGCCACCTGGTGCTGGGGATCGGCACGACCCCGTGGTCGCCGATCGACACGGGACTGCTCGACGGTGGCGGCACGGTGGCTCTCCACGCCTCCGACTACCTGCACCGGCGGGAGGACCTGCTCTCGCTGGGGTCGGTGACCGTGGTGGGCAGTGGCCAATCGGCCGCGGAGATCTACCACGACCTGCTCTCCGCCGCCGCCGGCGACGGGCCGCGCGTCGACTGGCTGACGCGCTCGCCGCGGTTCTTCCCGATGGAGTACACCAAGCTCACACTCGAGATGACCTCGCCCGAGTACATCGACCATTTCCACGACCTGCCCCCGGACCAGCGCGACCGGATGCTGCGCGAGCAGCGTTCGTTGTACAAGGGCATCGACGCCGAGTTGATCAACCAGATCCATGATCTGCTCTACCGCCGTTCGGTCCAGGGCCTGGACACCGGGCTGCTGGCCGCCGCCACGGCCCTCGACGGTGCCCGCCGGGAGGCCGACCCCGCCACCGGCACCGGCCCCGCCACCGCCTCCGGCGCTGCCCTGCGCCTGGACCTGCACTGCACCGACACCGGCAGGCAGTGGACCCATCACACCGAGGGACTCGTCCTCGCGACGGGCTACTACCCCACGCCGCCGCGGTTCCTCGACGGGATCGCCGAGGAGATCGACAGGGACGGCCGCGGGCGCTACCGGGTGGCCCGTGATCACACCGTCGACCGCGCACACTCCTTCATCCATGTCCAGAACGCGGAGGAACACACCCACGGGCTCACCGCCCCGGACCTGGGCATGGGAGCGATGCGCAACAGCATCATCCTGCGCGGGATCTGCGGCCGCGAGGTCTACCCGATCGAGTCGTCGATCGCGTTCCAGCAGTTCGGCGCCCCGACCGCCCGGCACCAGGAGGCACGATGAACACCACCGCCCCCACCCACACCAGCACCGTCCACACCAGCACCGTCCACACACCCGCCGGGTTGGTCACCCTGGAACCACTGGCCCTCGACCACGACACCGTCCGCACCCTGCACGCATGGCTCGACCATCCCGGTTCCGCCTACTGGGGAATGCGGGGTACCACCCCGGCGCAGGTCGAGGAGTTCCTCACCGACTGGTCGGCGAGCCCGCACCGGTCGGTGCACACGGTGCGCATCGACGGTCTACGTGTGGGCCTGGCCGTGTTCTACGACCCGGACGTCGTCGAACTCGACGGCCGGTACCCGCACGAGCCGGGCGACCTCGGGATGCACCTGCTCGTCGCGCCCACCCGCACGCCGGTCCCCGGCACGTCCGCGGCCGTGATGGGGGCCATCTGCTCGACCGCGTTCGAGGTGCCGCTGTTCGGCGCCCCGGCCCGCCGGATGGTGGTGGAGCCGGACATCCGGAACACCGCCGTGCACCGGCTCAACGCCCGCGCCGGCTTCCGCGAGGACGGCCCCGTCGACCTGCCCGACAAGACGGCGCTGCTCTCCATCTGTCGTGCCGAGGCGTTCCGCGAGTCGGAGATCGGCCGGACGTCGATGCCGGTCTCGTCGTCGTCACCCCCGGTCACACCGCCACCCCACGCCCACCTCACCGGTCACGCCATGCGCCGCGCGCACCGCCACCTCTGCGCCAAGGCGCTGGCCGAGTTCTCCCACGAGCGGCTCCTCGCGCCCACCCGCTCAACTCACACCGACGTCGGCCCGGACACCTACGAAGTGCGCGCCGGCGGCGAACGGTGGACGTTCCGCGCGCGGGTGCTGCCGCTGGAGCACTGGGCGATCGACGAGGCCTCGCTGTGCCGCGAGGTCGACGGTGTCCCGGCCGAGCCGGACGCGCAGGAATTGATCCTCACCCTCGCGCCCCGTCTGGGGATCCCCGGGTCGCTCGTGGGGACCTATCTGGAGGAGATCGCGGCCACGCTCGGCTCGGCGGCGTTCTGCCTGCATCACCGCGATCGACCTGCGCAGCAACTCGCGGAGGCCGATCTGCAGGAGGTCGAGGGCGCGATGACCGAGGGGCATCCCGGGTTCGTCGCCAACAACGGCCGTATCGGCCTGGGGCTGGACGACCGTCACCGTTACACGCCCGAGGCCCTGTCGACCGTCCGGCTGGTGTGGCTGGCAGCCCGCCGCGGCCTGAGCGACCTGGCCACCGTGACGGGCCTCGACGAGCGCGACCACTACGCGCGCGAGTTCGGCACCGATGCCCTCGTACGGTGCGACGACCAGCTGCGCTCGCTGGGCCTCGACCCCGCCGACTACCGCATCGTGCCCGTGCACCCGTGGCAGTGGCAGCACGAGGTCGCTGTGGCGTTCGCCCCCGATCTCGCGCGCCACGACCTGGTCTACCTGGGCGAATCCGACAGCGAGTACCGGCCACAGCAGTCCGTCCGCACCTTCTTCGACGTGACCCACCCCGAGCGCGGCTACGTCAAGACCGCCCTCGCCGTGCAGAACATGGGCTTCACCCGCGGCCTGTCGCCGAAGTACATGCGCGACACCCCGGCCGTCAACGACTGGGTGGCCGGGGTCGTCGCCTCGGATCCGGTGTTGCGCGCGCTGGACTTCCAGATCCTGCGCGAGGTCGCCGCCGTGGGCTACACCGGCGACGCCTACCACCGGGCGGCCGCGGCCAGGATCTCGGACGAGGGGCCGCACACCAAGATGATCGCGGCCCTGTGGCGCGAGAGCCCCGTTTCGCGGCTGGCCCCCGGAGAACGTGCCGTCACGCTGGCCTCGATGCTGCACGTGGACCTGCACGGGCGGTCCCTCGCCGTCGAGCACCTCGAGCGGTCGGGCCTGGACGCCCGCACCTGGCTCCGGGCGCTGCTCGACGCCTACGTGCTGCCCGTCGCGAGGTGCCTGCTCGTGCACGGGCTGGTCTTCATGCCGCACGGTGAGAACGTGATCGTGGTGATGGGCCCCGACCACACCGTGCGCCGGGCGCTGTTCAAGGACATCGGCGAGGAGGTCGCCGTGGTGCGTGACCGGCCCCTGCCCGCCGGACTCGAGCGGATCCGCCACGTGGTGGACGCAGAGACAGCCGCACTGAGCGTCCACACCGACGTCATGGACGGGGTGCTGCGCCACCTCGCCTCGATCCTCGACGTCGCCGGGGTGCTCGACGCCGACCAATTCTGGGACGAGACGCGGCAGTGCCTGGAGACCCTGGCTCCCGGCGGCGGTCGCGGCGGCGGCGGTCGCGGCGGCGGCGGTCGCGGCGGCGGCGGTCGCGGCGGCGAGGGGAACAACGGCGAGGACCACGACGGCGAGGTGCACCATCCCACCTGGGAGGCGCTGTTCGCTCCGCGGTTCAAGCATTCGTGCCTCAACCGCCTGCAGTTGCGGAACACGCGGCAGATGGTCGACCTGACCGATCAGGCCGGGTCGTTGCAGTTCGCCGGGACACTCGCAAACCCGCTCATCACCCGGCCGGGCCGGGACGACGACACGCCGGGCGACCCGCAGCGTCCCGCCCGCCCGGGCGCAGGGTCGGGCGCGGAGCCGGGCGCGGAGTCAGCGACGGTAGCGTCGACGGCATGAACGGACGGGAGCTCCAGAAGTGCGCGGCGATGCGAGCCCGCGAGTTGCCCGCGTCGACTCTGGAGTTCCCTTTCGGGCCGGACTTCGACGTGTTCAAGGTCCGCGGGAAGATGTTCATGTTCCACGCGGTCGTCGACGGCGAGCGTCAAGTGATCCTCAAGGCCTTGCCGTCGGATTCGATGTCCCTGCGCGATGCGCACGCCGACATCACGCCCGGGTACCACATGAACAAGCGGCATTGGATCTCGCTGCACCCCGGCGGCACACTGACCGCGGACATGGTTTCCGAGCTGGTCACCGAGTCCTACCGACTCGTGGTGTCGGGCCTACCCCGGGCGCAACAACCCGTCGAACCGCACGCCTTCGGGCGCCAGCAGCGTTAGGTAGGCCGACGCCCACGACCCGGATCGACCCCGCCCCTTAGCCGGGGTGCAGGGGTCGGGGTGCGGGGGCCGGGCGCGGGGTGCCGGGCGCCGGGCCCCGGGAGCTGGGCGCTGGGCTCCGGGAGCCGCCTCAGTTCTCCGGAGTCAGCGCGGCCTCGGAGACAGAACCCAGTCGATCACCCACGGACCCCTCCACCGACTCGGTGGCGGACCCGGTGTCGATCTGATCCTCGAGCGACGCGCCGACCAGCGGAACACCGGACACCACCGCGCCGACGGAACCCTGGACGTCTCCCTCGAGCAGCGCATCCGCCGACTCGGCGACCGGGTTGAGGACCATGCAGATGACTCCGACGGGAACCTGCAACGGCACCCCCATCAGGTTGGCGGCGGCGCCGGCCGCAGAACCGAGGTTGCACACGAGGGTGGCGGTGGAACCCAGCGGTCCGGAGGCGTAGCCGGGCAGCGAACCCGTAACAGAACCGGGCAGCAGCTCGCCGGCCTCGCCGAGATAGCCCCCCTCGGTCTCCGACGAACCCGGAAGGCTGTCGGAGCCGACCGCTCCCGCAGTTTGGGCGGTGGCTGCCCCCGTCGAGATGACGAGCAGCGCGGCAGCCATCGCTCCGGCACAGGTGATGGTCTTGGTCATGGAACGCCTCCGAGTTTGGGTCTACGGGGCATCCACCCCAAGCAATCAAGAAGAGTGGATCATACATTTCGCTGAAATGGGCGATCGGTGATTGCAAATCAATAGGTAGGCCAGCAGCGGAGAAAACCCTTGCTTGGTCGAATGTGTGTGCGTATCGTAGAACACAGATTCGATACCAGGTAGCCAGACGGTCAGGGGGTGGAGCACATGGGCGGAAACGCAGACGCCGCGGCCGGTGGCCCGTCCCCATCCCCGTCCGGTGGTCCGTCCCCGTCTGGTGGCGGCGCCGGTTCCGCGGCGCCCGTGTCGCTGTCGGGGTTGCGGGCGGCGGCGCGGGAGGGGTGGATGGGCGAGAATCGCGCGACGGCGCGCCGGTTCGTGGCCTGTTACGAGCTATTTGTCGAATGCCAGCACCGGGAGGAGTCCGGGGCGGGCAGCGGTGAGTGTCGGCCCGGTCATGCGGTACTCGATCCGATCGATGTCGCGGCCGGGTACGTGGTGTCGGCGATGGCGATCTCGACGGGCCGGGCCGAACGGATGATCACCTTCGCCCTCGACCTGCACCTGCGGTATCCGGCGATCCTGACCGAGATGGCGCAGGGGCGGCTGGATCTGCAGGCCGCGAAGATACTGGCCTCGCAGATGGCCACCGTCCACGTCGACGTGCTCGAGGCGGTGCAGCGCCAGGTCGTCGAGGAATACCTCGCCGCGATCGAGGGCGGGGTGCGCATGGGCGAGAAAGCCATCCGCGGCAACGTCGATGCGATCATCGCCCGCTACGACTCGAACGGGATCCGCCTGCGCCGACAAGAGGCCGCCCGCACCCGCGGGGTGCGACTGCACAAGGGCGTCGACGGCATGTCCAGCGTCTCGGCGATCCTGGCCACCGAGGAAGCCGCCGTCCTGGCCGAGGCCCTCGACCACCGCGTGAAAGACCACAAGTACGCCGACGCCCAAGCCGCCGCCAACGCCCAAGCCGACACCGCCAACCCCGACACCGCCAACCCCGGCGATCGCGCGGCCGCTGGCGAGGTCGAGGACTACTCGATCGCCGAACGGCGCGCCGACGCCCTGATGTCCCTGGTGTGCGGCGACGCCGGCCTAGCTGGCGCCGCTGGTCGCGCCGGTCGGCCCGGCCAGCCCGGCGAGCTTGGTGCCGGGGTGGCGTTGCGGCCGAAGGTCACCGTCATCGCCACCGGCAACCACGCCCGCGACGCCGGCGGCGCCCGAGTGGAGTTCACCCGCTCCGGCCAGGCCGCCCTGCAGGCCCTGCTGGACATGCTCGCCACCAGCGACGGGGCCACCTTCGAACCCATCGACCCGCGCATCGGCGCCGCCGACGACGCCCGCGCCGCCCTGAAATACCGGCCCGGTGCCCAGTTGGCCCGCCGGATCCGGCTACGGGACGGCACCTGCCGCCACCCCGGCTGTGCGATCCCGGCCGAGGCCTGTGATCTGGACCATGTGGTGCCGTTCGATCACGCCGACCCCCGTCGGGGCGGACACACCATCGAGGCCAACCTCGCCGCGATGTGCCGCCGCCATCACCGGTTCAAGACCTTCTCCGACTGGATCTACGACCTACAGCCCGACGGCACCCTGACCGTGCGCACCCCGGACGGTTCGACCATGCTCACCCGACCCTCCGGCCCCCTGGCCGAGTACCGGCGTGAACAGGCCCACGCCGAAACCGAGGCGTGGACCCGGCAACAACGTCGCAGCCCCGGGCCCACCGGTGACGAGAAGGCCGACGCCGAGCCGACGTTCTGGTCCCGCCGCGCCTCCCGCCACCGCACCGAACGCCGCAACACCGAACGCCGCAACGCCGAACGCGCCCGCACCTACGACCCCACCCCACCCGCCGGGAACGGCACAAACACGGACGCCACCAGCGCCAGCACCGGCGCGGCCACCGACACCACGCCCGAGAAAGCCGCCCCCGCCAGCGCCACCCCCGAGAGCGCCAGCCGCTGGTGGGCCCGCAACAAACCCCACCACAGCGACATCGAAAAAGGCATCCGCGCCCTACTCCACGAACGCCTCGACGAACTCATCGACCCACCACCCTTCTGACACCACGAGGGCCGCACCGAGTGAACCGAACGTCCTGTGGGCACGGATTTCCCCCGCTCCGTGCGGGTCTTGGGGGATGGTGATGAGATGAGCGCGATCCCCGCCAACCCGTCTGACGGTTCACTGGCCGACGTCATGCCGTCAGTTGCTGCGGCCCTGGGGCTTGACCTTCGCAACCCCCTGCACCTACCGCCGGCTCGGGATGCAGTACTCGTACTCATCGACGGGCTTGGTGCGGAGCTCATCCGCCAGCACGCCGAGGAGGCCCCCACCCTCGCCGCGATGACCAGCCGCATGATTTGCGCAGGTTTTCCCTCGACAACTGCGACCAGCCTGACCAGCCTCGCGGTGGGTGCTCCGTGTTCCAAACACGGCATCGTGGGATACAGCTTCCGGATCTCCGGCGAGTCCGGCGGTCCGCCAGCGTCGTTCAATCCATTGCGGTGGACGGTCGAATCGTCGAGCGGCCCCTCGGCGATGGATCGCTTCCCGCCCCGACAGGTTCAACAACAGCCGAGTGTTCTAGAGCTGCTTGCCGCTGACGGGGTCGATGTCACCTACGTCATGCGAGAGGATTTCCGCGAGTCGGGACTGACCCGCGCAGCGTTCCGGGCGGGGGGCGACTATCGGGCGGCGAACACCCTTGACGAAGTCCGCCAGGGAATACTCGACACCTTCAGTCAGCCGTCTCGCGCTCGACGGTTCGCTTACGCCTACTTTGGCGACCTCGATCTCATCGGCCATGTCCACGGGCCGGGGTCTCCCGAGTGGCTGCAGTCCCTGCGCGCAGTGGACAGGTGCGTCGCGGACCTCGCCACTGACCTGCCCCGCGATTGCAGGCTCATCTTGACGGCAGACCACGGGATGGTCACTGCTGAAACCGTTGTCGACATAGACGCGACGCCGACGCTGCTCGCCGACGTCGAGACCGTTGCCGGTGAGCCCCGAGTGCGTCACGTCTACGCGCGACCGGGATCGGCCGACGATGTCCTGGACACGTGGCGATCAGAGTTGGCCGGGCGAGCCCGGGTGATCAGTCGTGAGCAGGCACTCGACGAGCACCTCTTCGGACCCGACCGAGACCACGCCGATCGTCTGGGCGACGTCATCGGCATCGCCGCCGGAGGGGTGATTCTCGCGCGTACACAGCTCGAGAAGATGGAGTCATCCCTGCTCGGCCACCACGGGGCCAACACCACTGATGAACAACACATTCCGCTGCTCATTCGTTGACCCCGTCCCCGAGCCGGCCGACCTCCGGGTCAGCAGGTGACGAGTTCGGTCGGGTCGCTCGTGGTGTCCAGCCACCGGCCGTACGCGGGCGGACCCGCCGCTCGCACATCGCTGCACAGTTCCCCACGCGTGTACCCCGACGGCCGGTAGACCGCGTAGATGACATTGCCGTTCTCATCGCGAGAACGCAGGGACGGGCACGCCATGTCGGTACGGAGGTAGGACGCCCCCGGGTGCCTCGACAGCGCGGAAGAGATCTCCTCCGAGTAGGCCCCCGGCGTGACAGCCGAATACAGGACCACGATTCCCCGGCCATCGCAGGCCGGCCTCGACATCGGTGTGGCCAGGCCCAGATCCCCCGCCGCGCCCTCAGATCGCGGGCACTCGTTCAGGAACGCGGCCAGTTCGGCGGGCATCCCGTCACCCTCCGCATCATCCGAGCAGATCCCCGAAGGAATGCCGGTATAGCGACTCCAGGTTCCGTCGGCGCGACCGAGGATGTACTGCGTGTCCCCGGCCGGTTCGCCGGCCGGAACGTCCACATGAGCGAGAGCCCAGTCGCCCAGGCACCGATCGATGTTCACATCCCGGCGGGTGATACCCGCTTCTGCCGCGATCTCGTCCGGGTCGCACGGCCCCACCCCCGCCACTCCTGCGCGCGTGCCGTTCCCTGTCGAGGCCGAGGGGGCGCCCTGCCTCGTCGTCCACGCTTCGGAGGGGGTCGTCGTGGGTGCGAAAGCCGCGCCCGGCTGGTCGTCGTCGGACGCGAGCAGGTACCCGACAGTGCCTGCGAGGGCGATCAGCAACACGACGATGAGCGCGCCGAGCGCCCAGACCACCGGAGAGCGACGCGCATCCTGCGGACGCTCTCCGTACGAGGCGTGCCCCCACCCCTCGTTACCCCAGCCGGGTCCGTTGGGCGGACTACTCATGGTCACCACCAGCGACGGGGTCGGGTAACCGACCGATCCGATCTGAATGACGATCACTTTATCCGGTATCGCGAAGCGAGAGCCCCGGTTCGCCGACGGTCTCCCGAACGCGATGATGTCCCGACCACACTGCGCTGTCCTGAGCGTCCTGCGACCCGCGGCCCCCGGTTACCGGATGCGGACGCTGCCCTCCGTTACTACCGTCGGAGGCATGCGTGAACGCGCATGGCACGACCAGAGAGGAGCCCCGCACATGAAGGCAGTCACCTGGCACGGCAAGCGCGACGTCCGCGTCGAGGACGTTCCTGATCCGAAGATCCAGGAGCCCACCGACGCGATCGTCAAGATCACGAGCACCAACATCTGCGGATCGGATCTACACCTGTACGAGGTGCTGGGTCCTTTCATGAACGAGGGCGACATCCTCGGCCACGAGCCCATGGGAATCGTCGAGGAGGTCGGCGCCGAGGTTACCGGGCTCAAGCCCGGGGACCGCGTGGTGATGCCCTTCCAGATCTCCTGCGGCCACTGCTACATGTGCGACAAGGGCCTGAACACCCAGTGTGAGACCACGCAGGTCCGAGACCAGGGTATGGGCGCCGCGCTGTTCGGCTATTCGGAGTTGTACGGCAGCGTCTCCGGCGGCCAGGCCGAGTACCTGCGCGTGCCGCAGGCCCAGAACACCCACATCAAGGTGCCGCACGAGCACTCCGATGACCGCTACCTCTACCTGTCCGACGTCCTTCCCACCGCGTGGCAGGCCGTCGAGTACGCCGAGATCCCCGACGGCGGCACGGTCGTCGTACTGGGCCTCGGGCCCATCGGGGACATGGCCGCGCGGATCGCCGCCCACCGTGGTCACCGTGTGATCGGCGTGGACCCGGTGGCCGAGCGCCGGGCCCGTCAGGCCCACCGGGGGGTGGAGGTCCTCGATCCGACCGACGTTCCCGGCGAGATCGGCGATGCGATCCGCGACATGACCGATGGCCGCGGGCCCGATTCCGTGATCGACGCGGTGGGGATGGAGGCGCATGGCTCGCCGATCGCCAGCGCTGCGCACGCCGCCGTCGGTCTGATGCCGAAGTTCTTCGGCAAGAAGATGATGGAGCACGCCGGGGTGGACCGCCTCGGGGCGTTCTACGGGGCGATCGACATCGTGCGCCGCGGTGGGGCCATCTCGCTCTCGGGCGTGTACGGAGGCACCGCCGATCCCATTCCGATGCTGACGTTGTTCGACAAGCAGATCACCCTGAAGATGGGCCAGGCCAACGTCAAGCGCTGGGTTCCGGAGATCATGCCGCTGCTCACCGACGACGATCCGCTGGGCGTCGACGACTTCGCCACCCACCGGCTCCCGCTGGCCGATGCGCCCCGCGCGTACGAGATGTTCCAGAAGAAGGAGGACGGCGCCGTGAAGGTGGTCCTCGAGCCGTGACGGAACTCGCCGGACTCCTCCTGGTCCGCCACGGTCAGAGCGTGGGCAACGTCGCCAACGACAACGCCCGTGCCGCCGGCGCCCATCGTCTCGAACTGGACCACCGTGATGCCGACACCCCGCTGTCGGAGTCGGGAGTGGGGCAGGCTCGGGCAGTGGGCGCCTGGCTCGGCGGATTGCCCGAGGACGCCCGGCCGACGGTGTGGCTGACCTCGCCCTATCGCCGTGCGGCGGACACCGCCACGGCTGCGCTCGAGGCGGCCGGCGACACCGCACCGGGCGGCGGGGCGGGTGGCCCCGGGCTGCTCACCGACGAGCGACTACGGGAGCGCGACCTGGGGATCCTCGACGGGTTCACCGGCCGGGGCATCCGGGAGCGGTACCCGGAGGAGGCAGAGCGACGGGACCGGATCGGCAAGTTCTACTACCGCCCGCCGGGTGGTGAGAGCTGGACCGACGTGTTGCTGCGCGTGCGGTACCTGCTGACGGACCTCCGGCAGCAGTACGCGGGCGAGCGGGTCTGCGTCTTCAGCCACCAGGCCGTGATCATGTGTTTCCGGGTTGCCTTGGAGCAGTTGGCCGAAGAGGAGGTCCTCCGGGTCGACCGCGAGGACCCGCTGCCCAACTGCTCGGTGACGATCTATCGCCAGCGGCAGCTCGCACCGAGGCAGCACCGCCCGGGGCGGCACCGCCCGGGGCGGCACGAATCGGTGGGGCACCACCCCGGCAGCGCGGGGCTCGAGCTGCATAGCTATGCCGACACGACGGCCGTGGAGCGCGGCCATGCGCCCACCACGCGGGAGTCGCCTTCAGGGAACGAGGCGGCGGCGAGATGAGCGGCGAGGTGAGCAGCGAGTCGGTCCTCACGCACCATGCGCTGCGGGACTGGGCGCTCCCCTCCCCCGGTGGTGGAAAGGAGGGCCGCGGGCGGGTGCTGGTCGTCGGTGGCAGCAGGTCCACCCCGGGCGCTGTGCTGCTGGCCGCCGAGGCGACGCTGCGGTGCGGGGCCGGCAAACTACAGATCGCCACCGCCGGGTCGGTGTCGTCGTCGCTGGCGATCCACATTCCCGAGTCGAAGTCGATCGGTCTGCCCGAGGACGACGCCGGTGAACTCACCGCCGCGGGGGCGGACACGATCGTCGAGCTCGCCGAGGGGTGTGACGCCGTGGTGCTCGGCCCCGGGATCTGCGAGAAGGTCGCAGCGGTGGACTTGCTCTCAGACGTCGTGCCCCGGTTGGACACCACCCTCGTGCTTGACGCGCTGGGGATGGCCTACGTCACCGAGAACCCCGGCGGGCTCGCCCCCCTCGACGGTCGCGCGGTCCTCAGCCCCAACCCCAAGGAACTCGCCCGCACCCTCGACGTGCCGGAGGACGACGTGGAGGCTGACACCCCGGGACACGCCGTTGCGCTGGCCGAGCGCGCGGGGGCCGTGGTGGTGACCGGCACCGCGACCTCGTGGATCGCCGCCCCGGACGGCCGACTCTGGCGGGACGAGTCCGGTTCGTTCGGGCTCGGGATCTCGGGGTCGGGTGACGTCAAGGCCGGGCTCATCGGTGGGCTGCTCGCCCGGGGCGCCGAACCCGCCCAGGCCGCCGCGTGGGCGACCCACAGCCACGGGCGGGCAGGGGAACGGTTGTCCGCCCGGATCGGTACGACCGGCTTCCTCGCCCGCGAACTGCTGGCCGAGATCCCCGGCGTCCTGGTGGAACTCTCGTCCTGAACTGCTCCACGCGGAGGGGGAATCGTGCAGGTCCGAAGCCATCCCGTCGTGCGTCGCCCGTCCCGCAGCCCGGTGTCGACGACCGCCCGCAGCGTCGTCGCCGTTGTTCTCACCTCCGCCGTCACCACCCTCGCGGCCGCCTGCGGCGGACCTGTACCCAAGGACACCGACGGCAGCCTCGCGCGCATCACCGACGGCGTGCTCCGGGTGGGCGTGTCGGAGAACCCACCGTGGACCGAGGTGTACGACGACGGCCGCGTCGCCGGTCGGGAGGTCGACCTCGTCACCGGCTTCGCCGAAGCCCACGCCGCGGACGTCGAGTGGACGCCGGGCGCGGAGAGCGAACTGGCAATGGCGATGGCCCGCGGTGACCTCGATGTGGTCGTGGGTGGGCTGACCTCCGACTCGCCGTGGGAAAAGGAGGTCGCACTGACGAGGCCGTACACCGAGGAGATCACCCCGGACGGGGATACCGAGAAGATGGTGATGGCCACACCGCTCGGGGAGAACGCGCTGCTGGTGGCGTTGGAGACCTACCTCGCCGAGGCCGGGGGTGAATCGTGAGTGACGAGCGGGACAGGGGCCGGGGCGAACACGCGGTGGCGGGCGTGGCCCCGGGGCTCGGTCGCGACGACCTGCCCGTCGAGCAGCGGGCAGCGCTGCGCCGGGCGATCCGCCTGGAGTGGGCCACCCTCGCGGTGATGACCGTGACCGTCGCCGCGGTGTACGCGGTGTCTGGTCAGTCGCAGGCGATGAAGGCCGCGTGGATCGAGGACTCGCTGTCGCTGCTCCCGCCGATCGCTTTCCTCGTGGCGATCCGGGTCTCCCGCATGCCGCCGACCGCCCGCTTCCCCTACGGCAGGCACCGCTCCGTCGGGATCGGGCACCTCGTCGCGGGGGTGGCGTTGCTCGCGATGGGGGCGTTCCTCGTCGTCGACTCCGGAACGGCTCTGCTGACCCGTGAACGCCCGCCGATGGGGGTCGTGGTGATCGGCGGGCAGGTGATCTGGTCCGGATGGCTGATGATCGCGGTGATGGCACTGTCCGTCGTCGGGCCGCTCATCCTCGGTCGCATGAAGACCGGTCCCGCCGAGGCGCTGCACGACAAGGTGCTCTACGCCGACGCCGACATGAACCGCGCCGACTGGAAGACCGGACTGGCCACCATCGTCGGTGTGCTGGGCATCTCGCTCGGCCTGTGGTGGGCGGACGCGGTGGCAGCGCTCGTGGTGAGTGCCTCCATCGTCCGGGACGGGTGGTCAAACCTGCGCGGGGCGATCGAGGGACTCGCCGATGCGCGACCCACCCGGTTCGACGGCACGGACCCGCACCCGCTCGTGTACCGGATCGACGAGCTGCTGGCGGGCGTCGACTGGGCGGATGACCACGGCGCGCGGGTACGCGACGAGGGGCACGTCTTCCACGTCGAGGCGTTCCTCGTCTCGGCCCGCGGCCGGGAGATCACCGTCGAGCGGCTCGCGGACGTGCGCCGGAGGCTGGCGGAGCTGAGCTGGAAGATCGAGGACGTGGTGGTGACGGTGGTATCGGAGGTACACGACGCCCACCGGCCCTGCTGACCGGCTGCACGTCGTCGCCCGGGCTGGCAGGCTCGGGGTATGACCTCACTCGAGACCATCCGAACCGCCATCGACACTGCGACCGAGCCCGAGGCGCCGGCGCTGGAGCGTGCCCGCATGATCATCGTGGACAAGCTCGGCGAGCGGGACAGTCTGGCGCTCGACGAGCTCGTCGAATCCGTCTGCGAGGCGTACGAGGCGCCGTCGGGCGAGCCGCTGCGGCTGGTCGACGTGGACCCGTCCGCGCCCGACTCCGACACCCCGGCCCTGCGGAACCTGCGCTACGCCCGCGCCGCGCGCACGGCCATCATCGACCTGCTGGACGAGGGGGCGATCGTGGCCGTCGATCCCCTGCCCGGCGACGGCGAGATGGTCCGCGCCACCGGCGAGGGGGACCCTGCCGGAGGCGGCGCGGGTGATGGCACTGACAACAACGACGACGACGAGGTCACCGCCGCCAAGGAGACCACCGACGCGGCGGCCGCGAAGGCGGGAGCCGAGGAGATCGTCCTCGCGACGGGCCCGCAGCCCGAGGGGCGGCGGTTCGCGCTCGCGGACCGCTGACCCCCGGCCGGCGGGGTCGGGGCGCGTCAGGGACGACTACAGGGTGAGCGTCTCGTCCGGGTGGTCGGTGTCCTTGAGCGGCTTCTGGGCCCCGCCGGACAGGGTGGTCTCGCCGAGCCGGGCCTCCCGGTAGCGCTCCGCCTGGGCCTGCGTGATGGGCTCGCGGGCACCGTCCTTGGCGTAGCAGACGGGCAGCCAGGCGCCCTCGTTGTCCAGGCGGGCGACGATGCGCTGCCGGAGCCGGAACGGCTGGATCGAGTCGGACCAGGCGACCAAGAGGTCGAGGTTCGCGCCGCGGGCGTCGGGCGTCGAGTCGGTGCTGCAGAAGTGCTGGACGCTGCGCCATACCGCGAACTGGGCGCCGGTCACGGCGAGCGGATCGACGGTCGGGGCCTTGGCGGCGCGGGCGGACCGAGTCGGCCGGGTGCTCCTGGCGGGTGCGGGCGGAGGCGGCGGCGAGGTGTTCTCCCCGGCCTCCACGCGGCGGCGGGCTTCCTCCATCCGCTGCAATCGTCGTTCCGATGCCGTGCTCTTCTCGCCTGAGTCCCAGAACCCCGTCATGGTCCTCGACTTTACGCGGACAGCGGCCCGTCGCCCGAGCCCGAAGGCGGCGGTGGGGCGGACCTCACATGTCCAGCCCCAGATCGAGCACCGCGACGGAGTGGGTCAGGCCCCCCACGGCCAGGAACTCCACCCCGCAGCGGGCGTAGTCGGCGGCCGCATGGAGGGTCAGCCCGCCGCTGGACTCCAGGCGGGTGCCCGGTGCGACCGTGTCGCGGCGCTGGACCGCGATCTGGGTCTGCCAGACGGGGAAGTTGTCCAGCAGGACCAGGTCCACGCCCGCGTCCAACATCTGGTCGAGCTGCTCCAGGGAGTCCACCTCGACCTCGCAGGGCAGGTCGGGGAAGCGCTCGCGGACCGCGGCCAACGCCGGGAGCACCCCGCCGGCGGCCACCACGTGGTTGTCCTTGACCAGCACCGCGTCGCCGAGGCCCAGTCGGTGGTTGACCCCGCCGCCGCAGCGCACCGCGTACTTCTGCAGCAGTCGCATGCCGGGCATGGTCTTGCGGGTGTCGCGGACGGCGCAGTCCGTGCCGGCGAGCTCGTCGGCCCACGCCCGGGTCGCGGTCGCCACCCCCGACAGGTGACAGACGAGGTTGAGCAGGGTCCGCTCGGCGGTGAGCAGACCGAGTGTCGGGGCGCTGATCTCGGCCACCACGTCGCCGGCCGAGACGCGGTCTCCGTCGCGGGCGTGGCGCGTCACCGAGAAATCCGCCCGCCCCGGCTCGGCCCGGCCGAGCACCTCGGCCAGGACCATCTCGATCAGCGGCAGCCCGGCCACCACGCCGTCGGAGCGGGTCGCGAGGCGGGCCGTGGCACGGGCGTCCGCGGGCACCGTCGCCAGCGACGTGGCATCCGGGCCGTATCGCAGGTCCTCCTCGAGGGCACGACGGACCGCGATCAGGGCGTCGGCACGGGTGTCCGGATCGAAGTGCTCGTCGTCGTCGACCCCGGGTGCAGCCCCGCTCACTCCCCCGACCCCGGGTTGCCGATGGCGATCATCCGCTCGACGGACCCGCGCGCGGCCTCGGCCGTCGCGGGATCGACGTGCACCTCGTCGGCACCCTCGACGAGGGCGCGCAGGAGCGCGGCCGGGGTGATCATCTTCATGTAGGGGCAGCTGGCCTGGTCGTTGACCGGCAGGAAGTCGATCTCCGGCGCGGCCTTGCGCAGCTGATGGATCATCCCGATCTCGGTGGCCACGAGGACCTCGCTGGCACCCGAGGCGCGGGCGGCGTCGACCATCCCGCCGGTGGACAGGATCTTGACCTGATCGGCGGGGACCGCACCCTCGGTGGCCAGGTGCAGGGCGCTCGTCGCGCAGCCGCACTCGGGGTGGACGAACAGCTCGGCGCCCGGGTGGGCCTCCGACTTGGCCGTGAGCTGGTCGCCGTTGATCGCCGCGTGGACGTGGCACTCGCCCGCCCACACGAGCACGTTCTCGCGGCCCGTCTTGCGCCGGACGTGCGCACCGAGGAACTGGTCGGGAAGGAACAGCACCTCGCGGTCCAGGTCGATCGACTCGACCACCTCCACCGCGTTGGAGCTCGTGCAGCAGATGTCGGTGAGGGCCTTCACCGCGGCGGTCGTGTTGACGTAGGAGACCACCACGGCGTCCGGGTGCTCGGACTTCCACTCCGCCAGCTGCTCGGCGGTGATGGAATCGGCCAGTGAGCAGCCCGCGGCCTCGTCGGGGATGAGGACGGTCTTGTCCGGGGAGAGGATCTTGGCGGTCTCCGCCATGAAGTGGACGCCGCAGAAGATGATGGTCGACTGCTCGGCCTCCGCGGCGATGCGCGACAGGGCCAGGGAGTCCCCCACGTGGTGGGCGATGTCCTGGATGGCGGGGACCTCGTAGTTGTGGGCGAGGATCACCGCGTCGCGCTCGGCGGCGAGACGGCGGATCTCGGCGGCCCACTCCGCGTCGGGCTCGACACCCGTGTACACCGAGCCGTCATGGCGGATCCTCGCGGCCAGGGGCGAATCGAGCCGCCCGACGGTGGTGTCCGGCCGCGGCGCGACCGTGGTGCCGTGTCCTGTGGCAGTGCTCATCGCTGCCCCCTCCCGGGTCGTTTCTCCGGGCCGATACGCCACCGGCCCCGTTTTCGACTTACAATCGAAAACATGATGCAGTGTAACACCGGTCACGAGGTGCTCGTCGTGGTGACCCAGGTCCGGCCGACCCCCGGCTCCACCGCACCGGCGCTCCACGTGATGCTGTGGCAGCACTCGCTCGGGCCGGCCGCCGGCCGGTGGGCGCTACCCGGCGGTGAGGTCCGCGACGACGAGGACCTGCCCGCCTCCGCCACCCGGCAGCTCGCCGAGAAGGTCGACGTGCGCTCGCTCAGCCACCTGGAATCGGTCGCGGAATTCTCGGACCCCGCCCGCATACCCGGCCGGCGCGTGTTCGCCTCCGGATTCCTCGGTGTCCTGCCCAGCGATGCGGATCCCGCCATCCCCGACGACACCGCCTGGTTCCGGGTCGACCATCTCCCCGACACCGTCTACGACCACGCCGAGATCGTCGCCCGCGCCCGCGCACGCCTCGCCGCCAAGCTCTCGTACTCCACCCTGGGGTTCGCCCTGGCGCCTATGGAGTTCACGCTGTCGCACCTCGCGCAGCTCTACGGCGCCGCCCTCGGCCACCCGGTGGACCCAACCAACCTCCAGCGCGTCCTGACCCGCCGCGGTGAGCTCGTGCGGTGCGGACGCAGCGCTCCCCCCGGCCCACGGGCGGCCGGCCGGCGGCGCTGTACACGTTCGCCGAACGGCGCCTCCGGATCACCGACCAGTTCGCTACGCTGCGGCCGCCGGCGGGGGTGGGCTGACGGGGGCCTCGGGGTCTGCGAGGTACGCCAGCACCGCCACCGTGAACGCCGCGATCATCACCCCGAACACCACCCAGTCGAGCCCCGGCGGGAACCAGTCCCATGACGGGCCGGACGTGCCGAAGACCATGCGGTCGAAGAACAGACTCCCGACCGCCGGAGCCTGCCGGACCACCTCGCCGTAGGGGACGTCATCCGGGGGCGCCGCGACCACGTCTGCCAGAGGCGTCGCGGCCGCAGCCGCGATCGCGCAGGCCACACCCGGCAGCAGCACGAGCGCCGGGACGCCATCCGGCCGCCGCAGGTGCGTGTGACGCCGCCACAGGACCATGACCGCACACACGGTCGCGAACCCCGACAGGACGATGAACACGAGCAGCTGACTGCCACCGTCCACCCCCGAGTCCGGTAGCCGGAGCCCCCGGCCGTCACCCACCGACAACAGCGCCGCCCGGGGCGCCGCGACGATCCACAGCAGCAGCGCGACCACGAACGGGCCCACCACGCCGAGCAGGGTCGACGCCGCGAATCGGGCCGCACCGCCGCGGTGCGGGGCCGTGGTCGACGACGGCGGGGACGACGATGTCGACGACGGGCTGGTCATGCGCACGGACTGTACCAACGCCGGTGGTGCCGACCCGTTGTGGTGTAATCGGACCCGGCTCCGCCGGTGTACGGCACGGTGCCCGGACGCCGGGCCGGGCCCCCACCGACCCACCGGACGACACGTCAGGAAGTACCCGCCAGTGGCCACCATCTCTCCTCCCGCGCCCGCTGGGCGGCGCCGCGGGAAGATGGCCTACCGACACGACATCGACGGGTTGCGTGGCCTCGCGATCGCGCTGGTGGTGGTCTTCCACATCTGGATGGGCCGCGTCTCCGGCGGCGTGGACGTCTTCCTCACCCTGTCCGGCTTCTTCTTCCTCGGCTCGCTCCTGCGCGGCGCCGGCGACCCCGGCACGCCGCTCTCCCCGCTTCCCCACCTGAAGCGGCTTGTCCGCAGGCTGTACCCGGCGCTGGTGGTGACGATCGCCGCCACCGTGCTGGGCACGGTGCTCGTCAAGCCGCCCACCCAATGGTCGACGATCTTCGAGCAGACCGTCGCCTCGCTGCTGTACTACCAGAACTGGGAACTGGCGCTGACCGCGTCCGACTACGTCGCCGCCGACGCGACCATCTCCCCGCTGCAGCACCTGTGGTCCATGTCCGTGCAGGGCCAGTTCTATGTGGTCGCTCTGGCGGTGATCCTGGGCGGGACCGCCCTCTGGCGCCTGATCGTCCGCAGGGGCACTCCGAAATGGCTTCTCGTGGGCATCGTCGCCGCGGGCACCGCCGCCTCAGTGTGGTGGGCCGTCCTCGGACAGGCCGACAATCAGGCGTGGAACTACTACGACACCGGCGCCCGCATGTGGGAACTGCTCATCGGTGGCCTGGTGGCCATCCTGCTGGCCGGAATCGTCCTGCCGTGGCCCCTGCGGCTGCTCACCACCGTCGCCGGACTCTTCCTGGTGGTGAGCACCGGCTTCTTCTTCGACGGCGCCGCCCACTTCCCCGGCCCGCTCGCCTGGTACCCCATCGGCGGCGCCCTGCTCATCATCCTCGGCGGCAACCTCCCGGTCGGGCAGCGCGCCACCCCGGCCAAGGACCCCGTCACCTGGCTCCTGTCCGGACGGGTGTTCCGGCGGCTCGGCGACATCTCCTATTCGCTGTACCTGTGGCACTGGCCGCTGCTCATCCTGTGGCTGTCCCACGACCGCGAAGCCGAGATCACGCTGGTCTCCGGCCTGACCATCATCGTCGTCTCGCTCGTGCTGGCGCTCCTCACCGAGAAGTACGTCGAGCGCCCGCTCCGCATGGCCAGCCGGGCGCGGGGACGCACCACCCCGGCGGCGGCGGCACGCGACCGGCAGCGGGGCGGCCCGGCCCGTTCGGCCCGTGAGCAGAAGCGATTCGTGGGGGCGAGCGTCGTCGTCGTCGTCGCCGTCGTCGCCAGCCTGGGGACCGTCAGCTGGTGGAGCGCCACCTCCGGCTCCCGTTCGTCCGTCCCGTACGTCGACTCCCTCACCGACCCGGACCACCCCGGAGCGCGGGCGTTCTTCGAGGGCGTCCCCGCACCCGACGACGCCCCCTACGTACCCTCCCTGCTCCAGGTCGGCAATGACCTCCCCGCCAGCACCATGGACGGCTGCATCTCGACCTTCGAGTCGACGGAGGTCGAGATGTGCGTGTACGGCGACGTCACCTCCCCCCGCACCATCGCGCTCACGGGCGGGTCGCACGCCGAACACTGGATCAGCGGCCTCGACGAGGTCGGCCGGCATTACGGCTTCCGGGTGGTCACCGTCCTCAAGATGGGCTGCCCCCTCACGCTCGACGCCTCGGTCTCCGACGGCGATGAACCGCTGTACGAGAGCTGCGCGGAGTGGACCCCGGAGGCACTCGCCGCCCTCGTCGGACTGGATCCCGACTTCGTGTTCACCACGGCCACCCGCCCGGTCGGGGTCGTGGGCCCCGACGTCACGCCCCGCCAATACGTCGACCTGTGGCGCGCGCTCGGCGAGCAGGGCATCGGCGTCATCGCCATCCGCGACACCCCGTGGCTCAACCAGGGACGCGGACCCATCCGCGCCAGCGACTGCCTCGGCGCCGGCGGCACCCCGGAAGAGTGCGGCATGCCGCGGGAGCGCTCCATCTCCCCGATCAACCCCGCCGCGATCGCCGCCGCGGGCCTCGACTCGGTGCGGCTGCTCGACCTCACCGACGGCCTGTGCGACCCCGAGGACTGCCCCGCCGTGGTGGGCAACGTGATCGTCTACCACGACTCCCACCACCTCTCGGGTTCGTGGGTCCGGTCCGCCTCCGGGGAGCTGGCGCGTCAGCTGGGGCCCGCGACCGGCTGGTGGTGAACAGCTGGCGGTGAACGGCCGGCGGTGACCTGCTTGCGGGTGGCCGACGGAGCCCACGACCCGCCTCCGCCTGCACGGCCACGTCCGGACGGCCCTCAGGCACTACCCTGGGTCGGGTGACCCAAGACGACGAGACGCAGTCCGCCCCGGAGCTCATCCGAGCCTGGCCCGGTACCCCCTACCCGCTGGGGGCCACCTACGACGGCACCGGCACGAACTTCTCCCTGTTCTCAGAGGTCGCCGAGCGCGTGGAGCTCTGCCTGATCGACGACGACGGCGGCGAACAGCGTATCGAGCTCGTCGAGGTCGACTACCACATCTGGCACTGCTACCTGTTCGGCGTGACGCCCGGTCAGCGGTACGGGTTCCGCGTCCACGGTCCGTACGAACCCTCCGACGGGCTGCGGTGTGACGCGTCCAAGCTGCTCATGGACCCGTACGGCAAGGCCTTCGACGGCTCCTTCGACGGGGACCCGAGTTTGCACAGTTACGACCTCGACAACCCGGACGAGCGCAACACCGACGACTCCCTCGGGCACACCATGACCACCGTCGTGATCAACCCGTACTTCGACTGGGGCAACGACCGCGCCCCCGGGCACGAGTACCACAACACGGTGATCTACGAGGCGCACGTCAAGGGCATGACCGCGACGCACCCGGACATCCCCGCCGAGATGCGCGGCACCTACGCGGGGATGGCCCACCCGGCGATCATCGACTACCTCACCGACCTGGGCGTCACCGCCATCGAACTCATGCCGGTGCACCAGTTCATGCAGGACCAACGACTCATCGACATGGGCCTGCGCAACTACTGGGGCTACAACAGCTTCGGGTTCCTGGCGCCCCACAACGAGTACGCGTTCTCCGACCGGCCCGGCGACGCGGTCAGCGAGTTCAAGGCCATGGTCAAGGCGTTCCACGAAGCCGATATCGAGGTGATCCTCGACGTGGTCTACAACCACACCGCCGAGGGCAACCACATGGGCCCCACCATCGGCTTCCGCGGTATCGACAACCAGGCCTACTACCGGCTGGTCGAGGGCGACGAGCAGCACTACATGGACTACACGGGCACCGGGAACACGCTCAACGTCCGGCACCCGCACTCCCTGCAGCTCATCATGGACTCGCTGCGCTACTGGATCCTCGACATGCACGTCGACGGGTTCCGCTTCGACCTCGCCTCCGCCCTGGCGCGCGGCCTGCACGACGTCGACCGGCTGTCCTCGTTCTTCGACCTCGTCCAGCAGGACCCCATCGTCAGCCAGGTCAAGCTCATCGCCGAACCCTGGGACGTCGGCGAGGGCGGCTACCAGGTGGGCAACTTCCCACCGCTGTGGACCGAGTGGAACGGCCAGTTCCGCGACACCGTGCGCGACTTCTGGCGCGGCGAGCCCGCGACCCTGGGCGAGTTCGCCTCGCGCCTGACAGGGTCCTCGGACCTGTACGAGCACACCGGTCGTCGTCCCAACGCGTCGATCAACTTCGTCACCGCCCACGACGGGTTCACGCTCAACGACCTGGTGAGCTACAACGAGAAGCACAACGACGCCAACGGTGAGGACGGCAACGACGGCGAGAGCCACAACCGCTCCTGGAACTGCGGGGTCGAGGGCCCCACCGACGACCCCGAGATCATCCAGCTGCGCCACCGCCAGCGGCGCAACCTCCTCACCACGTTGATCCTGTCGCAGGGCACGCCGATGATCGCCCACGGCGACGAGATCGCCCGCACCCAGGGCGGCAACAACAACGTCTACTGCCAGGACAACGAGATCTCGTGGATGGACTGGGACCTGGACGAAGAGAAGCAGGACCTCCTGGATTTCACCCGGAACCTGGTCCAGCTGCGCAAGGACCACCCCGTGTTCCGTCGCCGCCGGTTCTTCGGCTCCCCGCTGCGGGGTGAGGAGGAACCGCAGGACATCGGGTGGTTCACCCCGGAGGGCTCGGAGATGACCAGTAAGGACTGGGACTCCGGGTTCGGAAAGTCCATGGCCGTGTACCTCAACGGTGAGGGGATCCACGAGCCGGACGTGCGCGGTCAGCGGATCGTGGACGATTCGTTCCTCATGCTGTTCAACGCCCACCACGAGCCCATCGAGTTCTCCCTGCTCGGCGCCGACTACGCCGAGAAGTGGGAGGTCGTCCTGGACACCGCCGACCATCTCGAGGAGCGCGCGGACGAGTTAAGCTCGGACGGCACCATCACCGTGGCCGACCGCGGCACGATCGTGCTGCGCAAGGTCAGCTGAGCATGGCCGCCGAGGACGAGACAGGGACCGGGGCCGGGGCCGGGGCCGGGCCGAGCCGGGGCGCCGCGCTGGCGAGCACCTACCGCCTCCAGCTGCGCACCCCCGCCTCGGACCCCGACGGCCGAGGCTTCACCCTGGCCGACGCCGAGGAGCTCGTGCCCTACCTGGCCGACCTCGGCGTGGGCGCGGTGTACCTCTCGCCCGTCATGACCGCCACTCCCGGCTCCACCCACGGCTACGACGTCGTGGACCCCACCACCGTCTCGGCCGAACTCGGCGGGATCGACGCACTGCGCTCCCTTCGCGCGGCGTGCCGGGCCCACGAGCTGGGCCTGGTGGTGGACATCGTCCCGAACCACCTCGGTGTGGACGAGCCGGCCGCCAACCCGTGGTGGTGGGACGCGCTGAAGCGGGGCCCCGACTCGCCGCACTTCTCGTTCTTCGACTTCGACACCGAGGAGGCGAACGGGGCCGACGGCAGGATCGCGATCCCCGTCCTGGGGACACCGGACGATGTGGCGGACCTCGTCGTCGTCGCCCCCGGAGACTCGCCCTCCGGCGAGGCCGAGCTGCACTTCTACGACCACCGGTTCCCGGTGGCCCCCGGCACCGGGGACGGCACCGCCCGCGAGGTCCACGACCGCCAGCACTACCGGCTCGTCCACTGGCGCGAGCCGCTGCTGGGCTACCGGCGGTTCTTCACCGTCACCGGGCTCGCCGGGCTGCGCCAGGAGGACCCCGAGGTCTTCGAGGCCACACACGCCGAGGTGCGGCGCTGGTGCGAGGAGGACCTCGTCGACGCCATCCGCGTCGATCACCCCGACGGACTGTCCGACCCGGTCGGGTACGCGCGACGGCTGCGGGCACTCGCCGGCGACGACCGCGTCCTGCTGGTCGAGAAGATCCTCGCGCCCGGTACCGAATCGACCCCACCCGAGGTCCTCGAACCCGCCATGCCCGTCGACGGCACCACCGGCTACGACGCCCTGCGGTTCATCGATCAGCTGCTCGTCGACGCCTCCGGCGAGGCCCGGCTGTCCGAGCTCGCCCGGCGCTACACCGGCGACCCCGGCGACGAGGAGCAGGTCCACGCGCAGTCGGCCGAACTCAAACGGCAGATCGTGGCGGAGGATCTGGCGCCCGAGCTCGCGAGGTTGGCGCGCGCGGTTCGTCGCGAGGTGGCGGTCGGGTTGGACGGCCCGGCGAGCGACGACGTCGACGAGGCCGCCCTCCGGGAGACGCTGATCTCCGTCGTCGCGCGCACGCCGTACTACCGGGCCGACTACCCCGTCCTGCGCGGCACCCTGCCCACGATCCTGGGGGGACTGCGCCGCGACCGGCCCGAACTGGTGCCCGCCCTGGGGCTCGTCGCCGCAGCACTGGCCCGCGGCGGCGAGGCCTCGACCCGGCTCGCGCAGGTCACCGGCGCCGCCACCGCCAAGGCCGAGGAGGACCGGCTGTTCTACCGGCTCGCGCGACTGGTCTCGCTCAACGAGGTCGGCGGCTCGCCCGGCCGGATGGGGATGCCCGTCGAGGCGTTCCACCTCGCCATGGCCGAACGGGCCCGCTCCACCCCGCTGGCGATGACGGCGCTGAGCACCCACGACACCAAGCGCGGAGAGGACGTCCGCGCCCGGATCTCGGTGCTCTCGCAGCTCCCCGAGGAGTGGGCCGACCTCGTCACGCGCGTGTTCGACGAGTTCCCGCCGCCCGCCGAGGACGCGGGCTACTTCCTCCTCCAGGTGATCGTGGGCGTCTGGCCCGAGCTGGGCGGGCCCACAGACGACCTGCGGTCGCGCCTGCACGACTACGCCGACAAGGCCGTGCGTGAGGCCGCCGTGCACACCACCTGGACCGATCAGGACGCCGACTTCGAGTCCGGTGTGCACCGGTGGATCGACACGCTGATCGACTCCGGCGGCGGGCTGCTGGGGCCGTTCGTCGAGCGCATCGCCCCGGCCGGCCGCGACAACTCGCTGGTCGCCAAGGCCGTGCAGTTGCTCGGCCCCGGCATCCCGGACGTCTACCAGGGCACGGAGGTGTGGGAGGACTCGCTCGTCGACCCGGACAACCGCCGGTTCGTGGACTACGGGCCGCTGCGCTCCGGCGCCGTCGCCCGTGCGGGACACCCGAAGTTCATGCTGGTCCGCGAGCTGCTGCGTTTGCGGCGGGCGCACCCGGAGGCCCTGACCGGCGGGGCGTACGTGCCGCTGCCCGTGCAGGGTCCGGCCGCCTCGGACGTGGTGGCGTTCACCCGGTCCGTCGACGGCCGGCCGACGGTCGGGATGATCGCGCGGCGGCGAACCGCGGTGCTGCCCGCCGAGGAGATCACCGGGACCGTGGTGCTGCTACCGCAGGGGACCTGGGCGGTCCGCCCGGACGGGACGCCGCTCTCGGGCCGCGTCGATCTCGGCGAGCTGCTGAGTGAGTCGGCGGTCGTGGTGATCGTCCGCGAGGGCGGCTGACCGGCGGGGGCGCGGCGGCGCGGCGGCGCGGCGGCACGGGGGCCTCAGTCGCGGGGCCCTCAGTCGCGGCCCAGCAGTCGGTCGGTCTCGCGGCGCTCCCGCTTGGTGGGCCGCCCGGCTCCCCGCTCCCGCCGCGGCTGGGAGGCCAGGACCTCCTTGGGCGGCGGCGGGGGCGAGTGATCGATGTAGCAGGTCGCGGCCACCGGCGCACCGACCCGCTTGTTGATGGTCGTCACCACCTCGAGGATGCGGACCCGCCCCAGTGCGCCGGTGACCTGCACGCGGTCGCCGGGAACGACGGGCTTCGACGGCTGCACCGCCTCGCCGTTGACCTTGATGTGCCCACCGCGGCAGGCGGCCGCCGCCTTGGTCCGCGACGGGAACAACCGCACCGACCAGGTCCACGCGTCCACCCGAACACTCATGGCCCGAGGATAACCGCGACGTGCCCGCAACCTGACCTGTCGGATTCCGACTCACCTGCGGGGCCCCACGGGTCAGGCTGAAGCACACAGGTCAGTCGGGATGGCTTGTCGCGAAGGGCCGGGCGGGTGAGAGGGGTGGGGCTGGCCGAGGCAGGGCCGCTCCGTGATTCCCCGGTTCACTCCGCGTGTCCTCGGCTCACGCGGCGGCCGGGTAGAGGACTCTCCGAATCCGCTCGGCGAGAAGGCGCGGTTGCTCAAGACCCGCCCACCGCCAGTGCAGGACCCGATAGCCGAGGGCCAGCAACTCGGCGTCGCGGTCTTTCTCGCGCGCGAGTCGGCGTCTGAGTTCGGGCCCGTCCGCACCGTCGAAGTACTTGCCGAAACCATCGCATTCCCCGATCACCCCGAACTCACGCCACAAGAAGTCCACCCGGGCGATGCGATTGCCGTGGGTGTCGAATATGTTCGCCTGGGTCTCCGGCGTGGGCAGCCCGTGATCGAGGAACGTCAGACGGCTCAGCGTCTCCGCCACGCTCTCACTCCGACTGTCGACCAGGCTCAACGCCGCCCGAGCTCTCTTGACCCCCATTCGTCCCGAGGCCTGCTGCAACGCGAGTTCCACATCCGGGTCGGTGACAAGTCCACGGTGCCCGGCGGCGTCCGCGACCGACACCGCAGCGTCCCTTCCCGTCGACAGCGCGACATCCACCAGAGTCCTCGGCGCGGTCGTCACATGCAGCCCGTCGATTCTGGTGACGTCCTCGTCGTCGAGCCTTCCCGTGTGGTGCGTGACCAGACGCGACGTACGGCTGCGGCCCTTGTCACCCGGAGCCGAGGTGGTGACCCGCCGCAGTGGCAGACCCCATCCAGGCAACCCGTGCACCAGAGCGGCAGACGAGTGGGAGAACACGGGCGAGTCCAGGGCGGCATCCGCCGCCAACACCGCCAGCAGGTGACGGGACTCCCGGGGCAGCTCCTTGGCGGTGCCCTCCACATAGAACCCGGGGCGCAGCCTGACCAGTTCTCCGGAGGCCACCGAACGGCTGAGCGACTGGCTGGAGATGCCCCGGCCGAGTAATTCGTCGGTCGTCATCACCATCTGACGGAGTTCGCTGATCTCGTGCACACGCTGATGATCACCGAGTCACCGCGCTGGACCGGGGTCCGGACGCCTGATTCCTGCTCGCCTGTGGAGGCGGCAGCGGTTGTGGATAACGGGGACCGCCGCTCCCGTTGGACCCCCGCCCTGCGAGCGGCGCCTTCCGAGAGCGCGGGCGACGCATCTTGACCTGTCCGATTCCGTTTCACCTGCGGAATCCCTCGGGTCCGGCAGAATCACACAGGTCAGTCGATGGTCCCCTGGTCCCGTGGCTCTGGTTGTGCTCGGCGGCGGCGGGGAGGTGCAGGTGCGGGTGGGGCTGGCGAGGCGGCGGTGGCAGCGCTGGCGGCTACAGCCCCTGCCAAGCCCGCCTGGGGCCCGTGCGAGACTGGGCTCACACTTTGGAACGAGTTCCCCTGGAGGGCCCATGACCGACGCCGCCGCCACGCTGGAGCAACTCCTCGACGACCGCTACAGCTGCCGGGGATTCACCTCCGAGCCGGTCCCGGAGGAGACGATCGACCGGATCTTCCGCATGGCCCAGCGCACCGCATCGTGGTGCAACTCGCAGGCCTGGCAGGTGGAGCTGGTGACGGGACGGGCCACGGCGGCGTTCGGCAAGCATCTCACCGACCATGTGCTCTCCAACGACATGCGCTCGGATTTTCCCGCCCCGGAGCGGTATGACGGTGTGTATGGCGACCGCCGCCGGGCGAGCGGCTTCGGGCTCTACTCGGCGCTCGGCATCGAGCGGTCGGACACGGACGCCCGGCTGCGTCAGATGCTGGAGAACTACCGCTTCTTCGGCGCCCCGCACGTCGCGGTGATCACCTCTGACGCGGGCCTCGGCACGTACGGGGCGGTGGACTGCGGTGGTTACGTGTCGACGTTCCTGGCGGCCGCCACGTCGCTGGGCGTCGCCACATGCGCCCAGGCAGCGATCGCTCTGTACTCGGATGCGGTCCGCGAGCACCTGCAGATCCCCGAGGACCGCCTCATCGTCTGTGGGATCGCATTCGGCTTCGCCGACGCGGACCACCCTGCCAACACGTTCCGGGCCGAGCGCGCCGACCTGTCCGACGTGGTGCGCCGCCACGGTTGATCCGGGCTCGGCTGCGGCGGGCTCGCCTGATCCGGGCTCGCCTGTTGCGGGCTCGACTGTGCCGTCGCCGCGACTGCGCCCACCCGGGCCGCAGCCGGATCAGCACGGCTGGCGTCAGTACAGCTCGCGCTTCTGGTCGGGCTTGCCGGAGATGGCCTTGCGGACCTTGTTGCCGTTGTAGATCGCCACGATGGCGGCGAGGATCGCCACCACGGTGAAGAACGAGCTCGCGAACAGCGCGATCGGCAGCGACACGGCCGTCACGCCCAGAGCGATAGCGGTGGTGCGCGCATCCTTACGCACCTGCTGCTTCTGCTGCTCGATCGAGTTCGGCTGGTAGGGCTGCATGCTCATATAGTCAGGATTCCATATCCCGGCGAACGGCCGCGTTCTCGGTGGTGGCCACCCCTGTGGACTCCCACTCGACCCCGCCGGAGGTGCGGGCGGCCAGGATCGGCCCGACCACGTCCAGTTCGCCGGCGACGGTCAACCGCACGCGCCGGCCGTAGTCGACGTCCATCACCCGGGCACCGACCGAGCGCAGCGCCCCCTCGAGACCACCGGCCACGGAGTGGTCGACCTCGGCGGTCCACGCGGGGGTGCGGGTCACCTCCGCGACGCGACCAGTCCGCCACGCGGCGTCGACCGCCCCGGACACCGCCGCCGAGTAGGCCCGCGCCAGCCCGCCGGTGCCCAGCTTGGTGCCGCCGAACCACCGCACGACCACCGCGCACACCCCGGTCAGGCCACTTCCCCGCAGCAAGTCCAGCATGGGGGTGCCGGCGGTGCCGGAGGGTTCACCGTCGTCGCTTGACCGCTCGATTCGGCTGGCCCCGGGAGCGTCCACGATGAAGGCACTGCAGTGGTGGCGAGCCGCCGGGTGCGCCGCCCGGAGTTCGGCGATCAGGGCGCGGGCGTCCTCCTCGTCGTCGCACCGTCTCAGCACGGCCGCGAACCTGGAGCGTTTCTCCTCGTACTCGCCCGTCACGTCCGGTCCGGCGGTGAGCCGGAGCACGCGGGACGGGGAGTCTGTCATGGCCCCAGTATCGCCGTCGGTCGTCGAGGGGCGCAGTTCGGCCTGCGGGCGTCGTTCGCCCCTCCCCGCAGCGGCGCGTTTTCCCTACGCTGGGCGGTGTGACCTCACCGAGCCAAGCGACCCCGCCCGACACGAGCGCGCCCGCCACGACCGTCCCCGCCGCCGACCCGCGCGACGAGATGTTCTCCGTCTGGGCGCCCGGGGCCCGCGCGGTGGGGTTGGTGCTGGACTCCCCCGACACCGACCCGGTCCCGATGCGCCGCGCCCCGGGCGGCTGGTGGACGTCCGGCATCCCCCGGGAGCTGGGCAGGGACTACGGGTTCGTGGTGACCGGCGACGACGACGAGGTCAGCCCGCCGCGGCCCGACCCGCGGTCGCCGCGTCAGCCGAACGGGGTCCACGGACTGTCGCGGGTGCACCGCCTCGAGGAGTCCCGCTGGACGGACCAGGCGTGGACGGGACGGCAGCTGGCCGGATCGGTGATCTACGAGATGCACGTGGGCACGTTCTCGGCCGGCGGGACGCTGACCAGCGCGATCGAGCACCTCGATGAGCTGGCCGAGCTGGGCGTGGACATGGTCGAGGTGATGCCGCTCAATGCGTTCAACGGCGAGTACGGCTGGGGCTACGACGGGGTGGCGTGGTTCGCGGTGCACGAGCCGTACGGCGGGCCGGACGCGTTCCAGGAGTTCGTCGACGCCTGCCATACTCGCGGGCTCGCGGTGTGTCTGGACGTGGTCTACAACCACCTGGGCCCGTCCGGGAACTACCTGCCGGAGTTCGGGCCGTACCTGTCGGCCGCGGACGGTCCGTGGGGGTCGGGGCTCAACCTGGATGGTGAGCACTCGGGCGAGGTGCGGCGCCACATCATCGACAACGCGCTGCGCTGGTTCGACGAGTTCCACGTGGACGCGCTGCGGCTGGATGCGGTGCACGCGTTGCACGACGCCTCGGCCGTGCATCTGCTGGAGCAGTTGACGGTGGAGGTGGAGTCGCTGGCCACCCATCTCGGGCGGCCGCTCTCGCTCATCGCCGAGTCGGATCAGAACGATCCGCGGACGGTCACCGCGCGTGAGGGTGGCGGCCTCGGACTGGACGGGCAGTGGGACGACGACGTGCACCACGCCGTCCACGCCGCCGTCTCGGGGGAACGGCAGGGCTACTACGCGGACTTCGGGTCGCTCGAGTCGCTGCGACAGGTGCTCACGGGTGCGTTCCTGCACGCGGGGACGTTCTCGACGTTCCGCGGGCGCGTGCACGGGCGGCCGCTGGACGTGGGCCGGGTGCCGGGGTCGCGGTTCGTGGCCTACACGCTGACGCACGACCAGGTGGGCAATCGCGCGGCCGGCGACCGGCCGTCGATGAACCTCACGCCGCAGCAGCAGCTGGCGAAAGCGGCGATCATCCTGTGCTCGCCGTTCACCCCGATGCTGTTCCAGGGCGAGGAGTGGGGCGCGCGGACGCCGTTCTGCTTCTTCACCTCGCATCCCGAGCCGGAGCTGGCCGAGGCTGTGCGTGAGGGTCGGACCCGCGAGTTCGCGGCGATGGGCTGGGATCCGGACACGGTGGCGGACCCGCAGGATCCGGAGACGTTCCGTCGCTCGGTGCTCGACCGCACGGAGCAGGCGGCCGATGAGCACGCCGAGATTCTGCGGACCTACCGGGCGCTGATCGCCCTGCGGAAGTCCGAGCCGGAGCTCAGCGACCCGTGGCTGGGCTCGGTCCGGGTGGACTGCGGCGTGGAGGCCGACGACAACCGCTGGCTCGTGGTCCACCGCGGGGCGCTGGCGCTGGTGGTGAACCTGGGCACCGAGCCGTCGCGGGTCCCGCTGACCGGCGAGGCGGTGTTCGCCTCGGGGGCGGTCGCCGACGACGACTCGGTGTTCTGCCAGGCGTTCGGCTTCGCGGTGCTGCGGACGCGCTGAGACGACGTCACGGTGGACGCCGCCCGCGCGTGAAATCAGGTCAGGTCAGGTACTCGTACGCCGCGGTGCCCGGCTCGAGGCGCTCACAGTCGATGCGGGAGGCGTCCATGCGCTCGAGCAGCGAGTGCAGGCCGGTGGCCGAGCCCAGCTCGATGCCTACGAGCGCGGCGCCGTACTCGCGGTTGTTGCGCTTGAGGTACTCGAACTGCGTGATGTCGTCCTCGGGCCCCAGCACCTCGTCGAGGAAGCGGCGCAGCTGGCCCGGCTCCTGCGGGAACTTCACCAGGAAGTAGTGCTTGAGCCCCTTGTGGACCAGGGAGCGTTCGATGATCTCGCTGTACCGCGAGACGTCGTTGTTGCCACCGGAGACCAGGCAGACGACGGTGGCACCCTCGTCGATCTCGAGCTGCTCCAGCGCGGTCACCGCCAGTGCCCCGGCGGGCTCCGCGATGATCCCCTCGTTCTGGTACAGCTCCAGCATCTCGGTGCACACCGCGCCCTCGTCGACGGTGAGGACCTGGATCCGCTCGGTCATCGAGGAGATGACCCCGAACGGGAACTCCCCCAGCCGTGCGACGGAGGCGCCGTCCACGAAGGTGTCGACGGTGTCGAGGGTGACCGGCTCCCCCGCCTCGAGCGCCCGGGTCAGGGACGGGGCCCCGGTGGGCTCGACGGCGATGATCTTGCAGTCCGGCGCGTATTCGGCGAGGTAGGTCGCCAGCCCACCGACCAGCCCGCCACCGCCGACGGGGACCACCACGGCGTCGGGCGTCTCGTCGAGCTGGGCGAGGATCTCGGCGGCGATGGTGCCCTGCCCCGCCATGGTGTCGGGGTGGTCGAACGGCGGCACCATGGTCGCCCCGGTGCGCACGGCGTCGGCTCGGGCGGCGGTCTGGGCGGCGTCGAAGTTCGTCCCCGTCACCACGAGCTCGACCGAATTGCGACCGTGGGCGAGGATCCGGTCCCGCTTCTGTTTGGGCGTGTTGGTCGGCACGTAGATCCGCCCGTTGATGCCCAGCACCCGGCAGGCGAAGGCCACGCCCTGGGCGTGGTTGCCGGCGCTGGCCGTCACGACGCCGGCACTGCGCTCGTCGCTGTTCAGCTGCGCCATGAGGTTGTAGGCGCCGCGGATCTTGTACGAGCGGACGTCCTGCTGGTCCTCCCGCTTGAGCAGGATGTGCGCGCCGGTCTGCTCGCTCAGCCGCTCACTGACCTGGAGGTCGGTGCACCGGACCACGTCACCGATCCGGCGGGCGGCGGCGTCGATGTCGTCGGGGGTGACGACCTGGGTCGTGGCGGAATCGGTGACGGTCACAGCCACCAGTGTCCCACCGCGCCCACGATCACCGTCAACCCGGTCAGCCCGTGAGGCAGCCGGGGCCGAGCAGCGCCTTGAGATCACCCATCAGCGAGGACGAGGTCTCGACCCGCAGGTGGTCATCAAGTCGCAGGACGGTCGACGAACTGCCGTTGACCAACCGCAGGTGCACGTCCGACGGTCCGGGATGCCGCCCCAGGACCTGCTTGAGCGCCGTGACGGTCTCGATGGTGCACATCCGCGTCGGCAGCGTGAGCGCCAGCGGCGCCCCGTTGCCACCGACGACCAGGTCGGGCACCTCGAGGGTGTCGCCGAACACCGAGACACGGTCCTCACGGATGTTGATGCGCGCCTTGACCAGCACCACCGCGTCCTCGGCGATGTCCATCGCCGCGAGACGGTACGTCTTGGGGAAGAACAGCACCTCGACACTGCCGTTGAAGTCCTCGATGGTGACGATCGCCCACGGCTCGCCGTTCTTGTTGACCCGCCGGTCGACGCCCGAGATGATCCCGCCGATCGTCACGGCGGTGCCGTGCGCGAGTTCGCCCTCGTGGATCGTGGCGATGGTGGTGTCGGTCTTGGCCTCCAGGGCGGCCTCGAGCCCGTCGAGCGGGTGCCCGGAGACGTACAGGCCCAGCATCTCGCGTTCCAGGGCGAGCTTCTGCTTGATGTCCCATTCCTCGTCGGGGACCCGGACGGCGAAGACGTCGCCAAAGCCCGAGTCGGCCTCGGCGTCATCTCCCCCGCCGAACAGGTCGAACTGCCCCACGGCCTCGGCCTTCTTGGTGGACATCACCGATTCCACCGCGTCGGCGTGGACCAGGAACAGGCCCTTGCGCGGGTGGCCGAGCGAGTCGAAGGCGCCGGCCTTGACGAGCGACTCGGTGACCTTCTTGGTGCAGGCGGTCTGGTCGATCTTGGCCAGGTAGTCCGAGAAGTCGCCGAACTCGCCCTTCGCCTCGCGGGCCGCGACGATCGAATCCACCACCTGGGCGCCGACGTTGCGCACCGCGCCCAGCCCGAAGCGGATGTCCGTGCCCACCGAGAGGAAATTGGTCCGCGACTCGTTGACCGACGGTGGCAAGACCTTGATGCCCATCTGTCGGCAGTTGGACAGGTACAGGGCGGCCTTGTCCTTGTCGTCGCCGACGGAGGTGAGCAGCGCCGCCATGTACTCGGCCGGGTAGTTGGCCTTGAGGTAGCCGGTCCAGAAGGACACCAGACCGTAGCCAGCCGCGTGCGACTTGTTGAACGCGTACGAGGCGAAGGGCTCGATGGTGCCCCACAGTGCGTCGACGGCGTCCTTGGAGAAGCCGCGCTCGAACATGCCGCCGGAGAACTTCTCGTACTCGGCGGCCAGCACCTCGGCCTTCTTCTTACCCATGGCCTTACGGAAGCCGTCGGCCTCACCGGCCGTGTATCCCGCGAGCTCGCGGGAGATGGCCATGATCTGCTCCTGGTACACGATCAGACCGTGGGTCTCGCCGAGGATCTCCTTGAGGGGCTCCTCGAGCTCCGGGTGGATGGGCACCAGTTCCTGCTTGCCGTTCTTGCGGTCGGCGTAGTTCCAGTGCGTCCCCATGCCCATCGGGCCGGGTCGGTACAGGGCGAGGGCGGCCACGATGTCGTTGAAGCCGGTGGGCTTCATCCGCTTGAGCAGCTCGCGCATGCCGCCGGAGTCGAGCTGAAACACGCCCAGGGTGTCACCGCGGGCGAGCAGTTCGTAGGTGGGGAGGTCGTCGGTGCTCAGGGTGTCGAGGTCGATGTCCTCGCCACGGTTGAGCTTGATGTTCTCCAGGCAGTCGCCGATCACCGTGAGGTTGCGCAGGCCCAGGAAGTCCATCTTGAGCAGGCCGATGTCCTCACACGACGGGTAGTCCCAGCCGGTGATGATGGCGCCGTCCTGGGCGCGCTTCCACATGGGGATCACGTCCAGCAGCGGCTCGGAGGACATGATCACCGCGCAGGCGTGCACGCCGGCCTGGCGGACCATGCCCTCGAGCCCGCGGGCCGTGTCGTAGATCCGCTTGACGTCGGGGTCCGTCTCGATGAGCTGACGGACCTCGGCGGCTTCGCCGAAGCGCTCGTGCTTGGAGTCGGTGATGCCGGACAGCGGGATGTCCTTGGCCATGATCGGCGGCGGCAGCGCCTTGGTGATCCGGTCGGCGATGGCGTACCCGGGCTGGCCGAAGTTCACGCGCGCGGCGTCCTTGATGGCGGCCTTGGTCTTGATGGTGCCGAACGTTATGACCTGGGCGATCTTGTCGGCGCCCCATTTGTCGGAGGCGTAGCGGATCATCTCGCCGCGGCGGCGGTCGTCGAAGTCGATATCGATATCCGGTGCGGACGGACGCTCGGGGTTGAGGAACCTCTCGAACAGCAGCCCGTGCTCGATCGGGTCGATGTTGGTGATCTTCAGCGCGTACGCGACCAGGGCGCCGGCGGCCGAGCCTCGGCCGGGTCCGACCTTGATGCCGATGGAGCGGGCGTGCTCGATGAGGTCACCGACCACGAGGAAGTAGCCGGGGTAGCCCTTGCCCTTGATGACCTCGAGTTCGAACGCCGCGCGGTCGAGGTACTCCTGCGGGACGCCGTCCGGGAACCGCCACTCCAGCCCCTTCTGGACCTCCCTGGCCAGCCAGGTGTCCTCGGTCTCGCCGTCCGGGACGGGGAACTTGGGCATCCGGTCCTTGGGCGCCCAGATGTCGTCGTACGGCTGGACGCGCTCGGCGATCCACAGGGTGTTGTCGCAGCCGCCGGGGACCTCGGTGTCCCACTGGGCGCGCATCTCGTCGGCGGACTTGAGGAAGTAGCCGTCACCGTCGAACTTGAAGCGGTTCTCGTCGGCGAGGGTCTTTCCGGTCTGCACGCAGAGCATGGCCTCGTGGTAGTGGGCCTGCTCGCGGGTGACGTAGTGGCAGTCGTTGGTCACCAGTGGCGGCATCCCCAGGTCTTTGCCGAGCGTGAGGAGGTCCTCGCGGACCCTGCGCTCGATGTCGATCCCGTGGTCCATCAACTCGAGGAAGAAGTTGTCCTTGCCGAAGATGGACTGCCACTTCTCCGCGGCCTCGTAGGCCTCCTTCCTGTGGCCCAGGCGCAGCCGCGTCTGGATCTCACCGGAGGGGCAGCCGGAGGTGGCGATGATCCCCTCGGAGTGCTCGGCGAGGATCTCAGCGTCCATCCGCGCCCACTTGCCCAGCTGCCCCTCGTACGAGGCCAGCGAGGACAGGCGGAACAGGTTGCGCAGGCCGGTCGCGTTCTCGGCGACCATCGTCATGTGGGTGTACGCGCCGGAGCCCGCGACGTCGTCGCTCTTCTGGTTCTTCTCGCCCCACAGCACGCGCTTCTTGTTGAACCGCGACTCGGGAGCGACGTACGCCTCGATCCCGATGATCGGCTTGATGCCGGTCTTGACGGCCTGCTTGTAGAAGTCCGACGAGCCGTACATGTTGCCGTGGTCGGTCATCCCGACCGCCGGCATGCCGAGCCTGGAGGCCTCCGCGAACAGCGGGTCGATCTGCGCCATCCCGTCGAGCATCGAGAACTCGGTGTGATTGTGCAGATGCACGAACTGGGATCCGCCCACGCAGCATTCCTCCTACGACTCGTCCGGCCCAGTGTAGGTCGGATCCCCGACAGTCCCCGAAACCCCAGCGCGGGCCGAGCGTGGCTGCCTGCCGGCCAGCGTGAACGCGATCACCGCGACCCAGATGAGCGCGAACCCGACCCACTGCACGGCGTCGAGCCGCTCGCCCACGACGAGCAGTCCCCAGGCCATCTGCAGCACCGGGACGATGTACTGCAGCATGCCCACGGTCGCCAGCGGGATGCGCTGCGCGGCCACGGCGAACAGCAGCAGCGGCACCACGGTGACGAGCCCGGCGGTGGCCAGCAGCACCGCATGCCCGGCACCCCCGGTGGTGAACGTGCCCGCGCCGGTCGCACCCAGCCACAGCAGCAGGGCCAGGGCGAACGGCGCGATCACCAGCACCTCGCCCGTCATCCCGATCACCGGGTCCACGCGCAGCTTCTTCTTGAGCACGCCGTACATGCCGAAGCTCATCGCGAGGATCACCGAGAGGTACGGGAAGTGGCCGTATCCGACGGTGAGGACCCCGACGGCGACGACGGCGAGGGCCACCGCGAGCCACTGTGGGCGATTGAGTCGTTCGCGGAACAACAGGACGCCCAGCAGGACACTGACCAGCGGGTTGATCGTGTACCCGAGGGCGGCCTCGGTGACGCGCTCGGAGTTGACCGCATACACGTACACGCCCCAATTGGCGGTGATGAAGACGGCGGCCCCGCCGACCCGGGCCCACGAGACGCGGTCGATGGCCCACAGGTCGCGCCAGCGCCGCAGCACGGTGAGCACGACGGCCATGACGACGAGCGACCACACGATCCGGTGGCCGACGATCTCGACGGCGCCGGCGGGCTCGAGCAGCGGGAAGAACGCGGGGAAGAACCCCCAGAGGGTGTACGCGGCGATGCCGGCGACCATCCCGCCGGCCACCGACTTCTCGCTGTTGCTCACCCGCCGGCTCGGCCCCTCGCTGCTCACCGGCGCAACCCTAGCCAGGCCCCGGATCGGCCCCGCACATCGAGCCCTTTCGGGGGTGGGGGCCAGTCAGACGGGCGGGGACCGGTCAGGCGGCCGGGACGGGGCCGCCGTCGGGCAGCGGGTACGCCGCGTCGACCTGCTGCGGCTGCAGCGGGCGGACGGCGAAGCGTTCCCATACCGCGTCCGGCGGCAGGGCCTCGACCGCGCGGACCCACGGTTGGTCGGCCACCGCGCGCAACTGCTCGGTGGTGCCGCGGGCGAGCAGCCCGATGATCGCCGGCTCACCGGCACGGATCCGCGAGACGGTGAGGGCGGCGGTGGCGGCTGCCCGCCCGGCGTCGGGCGGCTGCGGCACCCCGGGCCCGGACGGAGGTCCGGCGTCGAGCCGCCGGGCCACCTGCTCGAGGCCGCGGTGGAAGACGGGCTCGCGCCCCGACTCCCCCGCCACCGGCTCGGCCAGGGTCACCCCGGTGACGGGCATCGCGACCCCCTCGACCGGCACCTGCACGTACAGACCCGAGACGCGCGGCAGTTCCCGGACCACGCCGACCGCCTCGGGGACCGTCCACGCCCAGCCTGCGGTCACGAGGGCCCAGCGACGGGCGTCGGGGTCGGAGGCGAGGGCCTCGTCGTCGTCGTCATCTCCGTCGGAACCCTGTGCGGCCTCTTCCCCGCCGCCCGCGGTGACCAGTGAGTCGGCCGCGCGGGCGAGGTAGTCCTCGACGCGTTCGCCGTCCTCGGGTCCCAGGGCGTCGGTCATCACGCCAGGGCTGCGGGGCGGGTCGGTGCGCAGCGCGGTGAGGATCGCGACCAACGCCACCACGATCACGACCCCCACGCCGGCGATCTTCAGCACCCGCGCGGCGAGGGTCATGCCGAGCGCAGGACGTCGATCGCGTGCTGGAGGTCGTCGGGGTAGGTGCTGGTGAAGTCGACGCGCGAGCCGGCGCCCGGGTGCTCGAAGCCCAGCCCCACCGCGTGCAGCCACTGCCGCTCGAGGCCGAGCCGCCTGGCCAGGACCGGGTCGGCGCCGTAGGTGAGGTCGCCCGCGCACGGGTGATGCAGCGCGGAGAAGTGCACGCGGATCTGGTGGGTGCGGCCGGTCTCGAGCTTGACCTCCACCAGCGTCGCGGCCTGGTGCGCCTCGAGGGTGTCGTAGTGGGTGATCGAGTGCTTGCCGTCGGAGGTGACGGCGAAACGCCAGTCCGACGACGTGTGCCGGCCGATCGGCGCGTCGATGGTCCCCGACAGCGGATCGGGGTGGCCCTGCACCAGCGCGTGGTAGGTCTTGTCCACGGTCCGGTCACGGAACGCCCGCTTGAGCAGCGTGTACGCCCGCTCGGACGCCGCCACCACCATGAGGCCGGAGGTGCCCACGTCGAGCCGGTGGACGATCCCCTTGCGCTCCGGCGGGCCGGAGGTGGAGATGCGGTACCCGGCGGCGGCCAGGCCGCCGATCACCGTGGGGCCGGTCCAGCCGACCGACGCGTGCGCGGCGACGCCGACCGGTTTGTCGACGACGACGATGTCCGCGTCCGAGTACAGGACCGCCATCCCCTCGACCGGCTCGGCGACCACGGCGGGCTCGGCCCGCGGCTCGGGCATCTCGACCTCGATCCAGGACATCCCGGTGAGCTTGTCGGACTTGCCCACGGTGTGCCCGTCGAGCAGGACCTTGCCCTCGCCGGCGAGGTCGGCGACCGCGGTCCGCGAGATACCCAGAAGGCGGGAGACCCCGGCGTCGACGCGCATGCCGTCGAGCCCGTCGGGGACGGGGAAGGTGCGGACCTCACCCATCGGCGGGGTCCTTCCCGCTCGCGGGGGCGGCGGGGTCGGCGGGGTCCCTCTCGTCGGCGGCGAGCGCCTCGGATACCCGCGAGCCGTCGAAGTCGACGTTGCGGAACACGGCCACGGCCACCACGATCACTCCGGTGACCAGGCTGGCGTCGGCCACGTTGAACACGGGCCACCAGCCGACGGACATGTAGTCCACGACGTGGCCCTGCAGGATGCCGGGCGCGCGGAAGTAGCGGTCCACCAGGTTGCCGGCGGCGCCGCCCAGGATCAGTCCGAGGCCCCACGCCCACCACCGGGAGTGGACCCTGCGGGAGAACCACAGCAGGCCCGCCACCACGACCGTGGCGACGATGCTCAGCACCACCGTGAACTCGGTGCCCATGGAGAACGCGGCGCCCGGGTTGCGTAGCAGGACCAGACGAACCGTGTCGCCGATGAGCTCGATGGGCCTCGAGTCCTCCAGGTTCGCCACGGCCAGGACCTTGGCGATCTGGTCGACGGCGACGATCAGCGCGGCGATCACCACCATGACCACCGGCCCGTGCCGGAAGTAGTGCGGCGCGGGGTCGTGGGGCGCGGTGCTCGCGGGTGAGTCACCCTGTGGCGCCGCGCTGCCGGGCGTGGGCCCCGACGCGTCGGGTGGCGTCCCGTTGGTCTCCGTCATGGGCTCCAGTATCCCTGATCCGGCCGCGGGCCCGACGGCGCCGGGTCGGCGACCCTCTAGGCTCGGAGCCGTGGACCCGCGATCGACCGTCTCCCCCGGCCCCTCCCGCACCGCTCGTCGCGGTCACCGTCTCCTCGCGGCGGCGCTGGCCGTGACGCTCGTGGCCGGCACCTCCGCGTGCGCCGGGGACGATGCCGCGGACCCCGCCGACGGCGGCCCGGGTTCGTCTGCCGCAGAGGGGACGGATGCCCTCGAGCCCGAGGTGACCGTCGACCCCGGTCCCGCCCCGGTCGTCGACCTCATCGACGCCGGCGAGGGCGAGCGGCGGGTCCTGGCCTATGCCCCCTCGCGCGAAGGGTCGGTGGTCGCGATCACCCGCTCGGCCACCTCGCGGACCGAGGTCCCGGGAGCCGAGCCGCGCACCGACGACACCCCGGCGCAGACCCTCACCGTGGAGGGGCGATCGGAGCCCGACGTCGACGGCGCGCAGCGGGCGACCGTGACCGCGCGGGAGTTCACGTCCGTGGACGAACTCCGCAACGCCCAGTTCTCCACCGCCCCCGGGTTCACCGTGACCTGGACCCGCAGCGCCGACGGCATCGTCCGGGAACTGTCGCTGGCGGCCCCCTCGGGGGCCACAGACGCCGCCCGAGCCGGAGTGGAGATCACCGCGAACGCGGTCTCGGACGCGACAGTGGCGTTCCCCACCGAAGAGATCGGCGTCGGCGCCCGGTGGACCGTCACCCGCCGGGTCGACGACGCCGTGGCCCCGACGAGGGTCACCACCTACGAACTGGTCGACCTCGACGGCGACGTCGCCACCGTCCGGTCGAGCACCACCGCTCCCGACCCGGCGGGCACCCTGGCCGCCCCGGCCCCCGACGGCGGGCCGGGCGTGACCCTCGACGTGGAGTCCTACGAGGTCTCCGGCTCGGGCGAGCTCACGGTGGACCTACGCGCCCCGGTGCCGGTGGGCGGAGCGACCGAGTCCTCGACGCGGGCCGTCTACGTCGATCCCGATTCGGGACGACGCACGACCTACGACGAGGACTCGGTCCTGCAGTTCCGCAGCGTGGACTGACGCGTGGTCAGGCCTCGCTGTCAGTCCGGGCCGACGGCGCGCTGACGTGCGGTCAGGCCGCGGCGCACGTGGCCGGCGGCTCCAGCCCGGCGTTGGTGATGAGCGCGCAGGCGAACGCCTTCTGCAGCTGCCACTGACCACCCTGGTTGATGAACTGGGCCTGGACGTTGATGTCCTCCTGGCCCGGCTGCGAGATCACCGCGTTGGCGATGAGCGTGCCGGGGATGTCCCCCTCCGCTGCGCCGGTGATCGTCACGTCGGCGCCCTGCTCGGCCTTGAGGGCGGCGATCTGGTCGAAGATCTCGGGCGCCTCCGCGCCACCCTCCACCAGGTCGACCTTCTCCTCCACCGGCACGGCGGGGTCGGAGGCCCGGTCGAGCAGCTGGGTCAGCTCCTCGGCGGTGGGCACGGCGGCGGTCTCCTGCGCGCTCGTGGTGGGCGCGGGGGCTGCTGTGCCCCGGGGCCCGGGGCCGTCGTCGTCACTTCCGCAGGCGGCGAGGCCGCCCAGTGCGAAGGCGGACAGGGAGACTGCGGCGATGGTCCGTCGAAGACTCACGCGGGGTCCTTTCGTCGAGATGTGCGGCACCGGGCATGCGGTACCGAGCCGGGCATGGCTCCGGGCCGGGTCACCGGCCCAACGAACATCGGTGAGCCATTGTTCCATCGTCAGCGGCCGGGATGGTTGACGCCGGGCCGCCCGCACACCACTGTGGAGCGGGTGACCAGCGCCGAGACCAGCACCGATACCCCCCACATCGTGATCTGCACCACGGGAGGCACGATCACCGCCTCGACCACGCCGGAGGGAGCGGTCGTGGCCGGGGACTCCGACCCCGCGACGCAGGCCATGCTCGACGGCCTGCGGGCGGTGCTGCCGGGCCAGATCACCGTGAGCGCGCGCACCGTGCTCGACGCCGACTCCTCCACGTTCGGCCCGGCCGAGTGGGACCTGCTGGTCGACGCGGTGGGTGACGTGCTGTCCGATCCGGCGGTGTCGGGGGTCGTGGTGACCCACGGGACCGACACCCTCGAGGAGACCGCCATCGCCCTCGATCTGCACCACGACGACCCGCGGCCCGTCGCGCTCACCGGGGCCCAGCTCCCGGCCGACCATCCCGGGGCCGACGGGCCCGCCAATCTCCTGGACGCCGTCCTGCTGGCCGCCGACCCCGTCTCCCGCGACCTGGGGGTGCTGGTGGTCCTGGGCCGGGCCATCCTGCAGGCCCGCGGCGTGCGCAAGTGGCACACGACCGATCCCGTCGCCTTCGCCCGCAACTCGCCCGAGCATCCGGTCGAGGACCTGCCCCCGGAGCTCGAACGCCCCACCCTCCCCGGCCGGGCCCGGTTCGCCGACACCCGCGTCGACGTCGTGGCGTGCCCGCCCGGCGCGGACGCGGTCGCGGTGCACGCGTGTGTCGAGGCCGGGGCGCGCGGACTGGTCCTGGAGGGGTCGGGATCCGGCAACCTGCCCCCGCTCGTCGCGGACGCGGTCGCACGGTTGGCGGACGACCGGCCGGACATCGTGGTGGTGGCGTCCAGCCGGGTGCCGCGGGGTGAGGCGACCTCGACCTACGGCGGCCCGGGCGGTGGCGCGGAGCTCGCCGCTCGTGGCGTGCTGAGCTGCGGATACCTGCGATCCGGGCAGGCCCGGGTCCTGCTCGCCGCGCTGCTGTCCACCGCGGGCAGTGCAGACGGCGCCGGCGGCGACGGTGCGGCCGCAGAGGTGCGCCGAAAGTGGGGGCGCTACCACCTCTACAGCTGACGAGCAGACGTCGCCGGTTGCGGGGCCGGCGGTTGCGGGGCTGGCGGGGCGCCGGCGGGCGTTCACGCAGCGCAGGGCAGAGAGGCAGCGCGGTCAGCCGGGGGTGTGCTGGCGCCCTGCCCGCCCCGCCGCAGCCGCACGCGCCCATGGCGTCTCGCGTGCCCCGCGGCGGGGGCGAGGCGCCATCTCGAGGAGCGGCTGCAGCAGGGCCGGGCGTCGGCGGGGGCGAGGCGCCATCCCGAGGAGCGGCTGCAGTAGGGCCGGGCGTCGGCGGGCGGCGGGGGGCCGCCGGGTCACCACCCCAGGGAGTCCAGCGGGTCCGCGGGCTCGAGGTCCGGATCGTCCTCGGCGAACGTGCGCATCCGACCGGGGCCCGTCGCCGCCGTCTCGAACCGCACCGACACCCGGCCGTGGCCCGATCCCTGCACCCAGCCGTGCCCGAATTCCGGGTGTCGCACATCCGCACCCGTCTCGAAACGCCGGTGCCCGGCCTGCCGCCACGCCCCGATCGCCGGGAGTCCCCCCGCCGCCCGTCCGTCGGCCGCCCCCTCGTCCGCGGGTCCGGTCCCGTCGTCGCCCGGTTCGGACTCGTCGGTGGTGACGGTGGTGCCCACCCCCACGATGTCGGGCAGGTCCTCGTCGTCGTCGTGTCCCGACCGGTCCACGGGGACGAACTCCTGCTCGAACAGCGCGTCCTGGTAGTGATCGGTGAGGCCGGACACCCCCACGCCCAGCAGGCGGATCGCCCCGAAGTCGACCGGGTCCGGGGCGAGCGAGCGCGCCACCCCGATGATCGTCTCCAGCGACGTGGTGCCCACCGGCAACGTGTACGAGCGGGTGATCGAGGTGAAGTCCGAGCGCTTGACCTTGACCGTCACCGTCCGCGCCGCACGGCCGTCGGAGAGCAGCCTGCGATGCGCCGCCTCGGCCGCCCGCCGCACCGCGGCCGCGACCTGACCCGACGTCGTGAGATCGGCGGCGAACGTGCTCTCGGCGCTGATCTGCTTGGCCTCGGCCCGCTCGTGCACCGGCCGGTCGTCGTACCCCCGCGCGATCCGGGCGATCGCCGGGCCGACCGTCTTGCCGAGCGCGTGGGCCACGTCGTCGTCGTCCATCGCCGCGAGGTCACCGATGGTCGCCACCCCGAACTGCGCCAGCCGCTCCCCCGCCACCGGGCCCACACCCCACAGGCTCCGTACCGGCAACGGGAACATCACCTCGGCGTGGTCGCGGCGCGGCACCACCACCACACCGTCCGGCTTGGCCAGCTCCGAGGCGATCTTGGCGTACTGCTTGCCCGCCCCCGCCCCCACCGACGCCGGGAGCCCGGTCGCCGCACGGATGGCGGCACGCAACTCCTGCGCCCACTGTCGGGTGCGGTCGGCGTCGGCGCCCCGCAGCTCCGGCGGCTCGAGGAAGGCCTCGTCCACGGAGATCTGCTCCACGACCGGCGCGTGCTCGGCGAACACCTCGAACACCCGGCGGCTCAGAACCCGGTAGACCGGCATCCGCGGCGAGACGAACACCGCGCCCGGCCCCACCAATCGACGCGCCTGGTGTGAGGGCATGGCCGAGCGGGCACCCTTCGCTCGCGCCTCGTAGGAACACCCCGCCACCACACCGCGGCCGCCCTGACCGCCCACGAGCACCGGCCGACCCCGCAGGGTCGGCCGGGTCAGCTGCTCGCAGGACGCGAAGAACGCGTCCATGTCCACGTGCAGGACCCAGCGGTCCTGCCCGCCACCCATGACGAGCCGCCGGTCAGACCCGAGCCAGCGTCATCCGGACGCCCTCGGCGAGCTCGACCGGGTCCCCGTCTGCCGGGTCCAGTGCGTCGACCACGGCGAAGTCGGTGGCCAGCACCTCGCCGGCGATGAGCTGCGCGTGACGGTCCGCCCACTCACGGCGGGCGGCCGGCACCTCCATGCGCACCCGGATGCGGTCGGAGATGTCGAAACCGGCACCGCGGCGGGCCTCCTGGATCTCGCGGATCCGGTCCTTTGCCCAGCCCTCGGCCTCGAGCTCCTCCGTGACCGTCAGATCCAGCACCACCAGGCCGGCACCGCCGGGCAGCGCCGCCGTGGACTCGGGATCGGCGGCCACGAGCCGGTGCTCGTACTCGCCCTCCTGCAGCTCCACACCACCGGCGACCACGACGCCGTCGGTCTCGGTCCAGTCACCGGACTTGGCGGCCTTGATGCAGGCCTGGACCTGCTTGCCCAGCCGCGGGCCGGCGGCGCGGGCGTTGACCGCCAGCTCCATCCGGCCGTGGGCGGCCACGTCGCTGGTGAGGCGAACCTCGCGGACGTTGACCTCGTCGGCGATGAGACCGGTGAATGGCTGGAGCCGCTCTGCGTCGGGCATCGCCACCGTGAGCGAGCTGAGCGGCAGGCGCACCCGCAGCTGCTTGGCTTTGCGGATCGAGGACACGGTCGAGCACACGTCGCGCACGGCCTCCATCGCCTCGACCAGTCCGTCGTCTCCCGGCAGTTCGTCGGCGGTCGGCCAGTCCACCAGGTGCACCGACTCCTCACCGGTGAGCCCGGTCCACACGACCTCGCTCATCAGCGGCAGGAGCGGGGCGGCGAGGCGCATGGTGGTCTCGAGCACCGTGTAGAGGGTGTCGAAGGCGTCGCGGGAATCCTGGCCGCTGTCCTCGCCGGCCCAGAACCGGGAGCGCGACCGGCGGACGTACCAGTTGGTCAGGGCGTCGGCGAACAGGCGCAGCTCGTCGCAGGCCGCGGCGATGTCCGTCGCGTCCAGCGCCTCGGTCATGGCGTCGCGCGTGGACGCCAGGCGGGACAGGATGTAGCGGTCCAGCACGTGCTCCGAGTCCGTGCGCCAGGTGGCCCGGCGGGAGGCGTACAGCTGGAAGAAGCTGTAGGAGTTCCACAGCGGCAGCATGGCCTGGCGGACGCCCTCGCGGATGCCTTGCTCGGTGACCACGAGGTTGCCGCCCCGCAGGATCGGCGAGCTCATGAGGAACCAGCGCATGGCGTCCGAGCCGTCGCGGGAGAACACCTCGTTGACGTCCGGGTAGTTGCCCTTGGACTTGCTCATCTTGAGACCGTCGTTGCCCAGGACGATCCCGTGGGCGGCGACATGGGTGAACGCCGGCCGGTCGAACAGCGCGGTGGCCAGCACGTGAAGTGTGTAGAACCAGCCGCGGGTCTGGCCGTTGTACTCGACGATGAAGTCACCCGGGTTGTGCGTCTCGAACCACTCCTTGTTCTCGAAGGGGTAGTGGACCTGGGCGAACGGCATCGACCCGGACTCGAACCAGCAGTCGAACACGTCCGGGATGCGGCGCATCGTGGACTTGCCGGTCGGGTCGTCCGGGTTGGGCCGGGTCAGCTCGTCGATGTACGGGCGGTGCAGGTCGGTGGGCCGGACGCCGAAGTCGGCCTCCAGCTCGTCGAGGGACCCGTAGACGTCGACCCGCGGGTAGGCGGGGTCGTCGGACTCCCACACCGGGATCGGGGCGCCCCAGTAGCGGTTGCGGTTGATGTTCCAGTCGCGGGCGCCCTCGAGCCACTTGCCGAACTGGCCGTCGCGCACGTGCTCCGGCATCCAGGTGATGTGCTCGCGATTGAGCTCGACCATGCGGTCCCGGAACGCGGTGACCTTGACGAACCACGCGGGCAGCGCCATGTAGATGAGCGGCTGGCCGGAGCGCCAGGAGTGCGGGTAGGAGTGCTCGATGGTCTCGTGGCGGATCAGCCTGCCATCGGCCCGAAGGTCGCGGGAGATCGGGGCGTTGGCGTCGAAGACGAGCTGCCCGGCGTACGGCGGAACCTCGGCGGTGAACTTGCCGTCCGGGCCCACCGGGATGACGAGCTCGATCCCGGCGGCGTCACAGGCGTCCTTGTCCTCCTCACCGAAGGCGGGCGCGAGGTGGACGACGCCGGTACCGGACTCGGTGGTGACATAGTCGGCCGAGAGCACCACGTGGGCACCCGCGTGACCGGCGAAGAAGTCGAACGGCGGGGTGTACCGCAGGCCCACCAACTCGGAGCCCTTGACGGTCGTCACGACCTCCGCGTCCTCACCGAACTCCGCGGCGTAGACGCCGCGGCGGGCCTCGGCGAGGACGAAGGTCCGCCCGGCGAACTCACCGGAGTTGACCCGGACCACCGAGTAGTCGATCTCGGGGTGGACGGCGGCGGCGAGGTTGGAGGGCAGGGTCCACGGCGTGGTGGTCCACACCAGTGCCTCGGCGCCGTGGAACGGGCTGTCCTGAGGGGCCTCCAGGGGCAGCCCGACGGTGACGGCCGGATCCTGACGCATCTTGTAGGCGTCGTCCAGGCGGGTCTCCTGGTTGGACAGTGGCGTCTGCTCGTACCAGGAGTACGGCAGCACGCGGAAGCCCTTGTAGATCAGCCCCTTGTCGTAGAGCCGCTTGAAGGCCCACAGCACGGACTCGGTGAAGTCGATGTCGAGGGTCTTGTAGTCGTTCTCGAAGTCCACCCAGCGGGCCTGGCGGTGGACGTACTTCTCCCACTCGTCGGTGTACTGCAGCACCGACATCTCGCAGGCGTTGTTGAACTCGGCCAGGCCCATATCGAGGATCTGGGACTTCTCGGTGATGCCGAGCTGCTTCTCGGCCTCGAGCTCGGCGGGCAGGCCGTGGCAGTCCCAGCCGAACCGGCGCTCGACCCTGTACCCACGCATGGTGCGGTAGCGCGGGACGACATCCTTGACGTACCCGGTGAGCAGGTGGCCGTAGTGTGGCAGGCCGTTGGCGAACGGGGGCCCGTCGTAGAAGACGTACTCCTGCGCGTCCGCACGGTTACGGATGGACTCGCGGAACGTGTCGCGCTCGTCCCACCGCTGCAGGACCGTCTCCTCGAGGGCGGGGAACGACGGCGTCTGGGACGTGGCGCCCCCGGCGAGGTCGAGCACGGGGTACGCGCTGCCGGTGGCAGCGGGCTCGCCGTCGGCGCGCTCGGTCGCTACGGGTTCGGTGCTCATCTGGGCGGACTCCTCGCGTACGGGGCCCGCACGAGTTCGCATCCGTGGGGCCGTCAGGCCTGCGCTCGGGGACGAACCGGATCGCGTCTGGCGCGTTCCGTCCGCGGTACCACCCCGTTTGGCGACGACGTGCGACGCCCACTCTTGGGTCGGGCTGTGACGGGCTCCCCCGTTCGGTTCTACTGAGCGGTCCCCGCCGTGCGGGGTCCCACCGTTCTTCCGAGCACTCCCCGGTGATGGCCGGATCTCCGCGCGTCCGGCTCCCGGCCGGACAGGTTCCGATATTACCCGTCGGCGCGGGCGTCCGCCTCTTCCGAGGTCGCCCGCGGCTCACGGTCGCGCTCGGCGCGCCCCCGGACCAGGTCGACCAGCAGCAGGACCAGCCCCAGGGCCCCGACGAGGATGCACGCCCACGCCCACCCGATCTGACCTGTCGCGACGGCGGCCACGAGGAAGGCGAAACCGAGGATCGTCAGTCCTAGCGCGGCGACGAGCATCCGTGCCTCCTGGTGCTGTGCGAATCCTGGTGCTGGTCGAATCTTAGGTGCTGCGCGAATCATAGGTGCCGTGCGATGGACAAAGGGGGTCGCACCGTCGGTGGCCCCGTCCCCCCGAATATACGTCGGTCCCCGCACCCTTGGGCAGGGGCGGGGACCGCATCGGTCACGCGGGGTGGATCACTCGGCGCGGTGACCGCCGTCCTTCTTGGCCGACTGGTCGGAGGAGCCGGGGGCGCCGGCACTGCCGGTACCCTCGCCGGGCGCGGACGAGGCCGCCGGGCCGCCCGGGGTGGACGGGGCCGCAGGGGCCGCCGGGGCGGCCGATCCGGTCTTGCCGAGCTCGGAGAGCTGGTTCTCCAGGTAGCTGGTGAGGCGGCTGCGGTAGTCCTTCTCGAACGTCCGCAGCTGGTCGATCCGGCTCTCGAGCACGCCACGCTGCTGGTTGATGGTGGCCATGATCTCGGTGTGCTTGCGCTCGGCGTCGGCCTGCAGGGCGTCGGCCTTGGCCTGCGCCTCCTTGACCTGCTGCTCGGACCGGGCCTGGGCGTCCTTGACGATGCCGTCGGACTTGCTCTTGGCCTCGGTGAGGATCTTGTCGGCCTCCTTGCGGGCGTCGCCGACCATCTTCTCGGACTGGGACTTGGCGTCGCCGACCAGGCGATCAGACTGGGACTTGGCGTCGCCCACCAGCCGGTCGGACTCGCTGCGGGCCTTGGCCATGAGTCCGTCGGACTCCTTCTTGGCCTCGCCGGTGAGCCGGTCGGCCATCTCCTGGGCCATGGCCAGGACGCGGGCGGCGCGCAGGTGGGTCTCGTTGTTGGCGGCGCCGTCGTCCTCGCTCTTGCCCAGCGACGGGGTCGCGGCGGCGGGAGTCGGGGTGATCGGCGCGGCGGCCGCGGCAGGTGCGGGCGCGGGGGTCGGCGCGGGCGCCGGGGCGGCCGGCTGCTGTGCCGTACCCGAGCCGCCGGTGGCGGCGCCGGAGGACTTGCCGGACTCGTCGGCGGCCTTGCGCGCCTTCTCGAGATCCTTGGTGAGCTCCTCCACCCGCTGGCGGAGGTCCTCGTTGTCCGAGACGAGTTCCGCGAGCTCCGTCTCGACCAGGTCGAGGAACTGGTCGACCTCGTCCTCGTTGTAGCCCCGCTTGCCGATCGGCGGCTTGGAGAACGCGACGTTGTGCACATCGGCTGGAGTCAACGGCATGGGATACCCCTCGTGGTCGTCTCGGGTGCCGGCCCGGCGTTGTCGCACCGGACCCGCGACTTCATTACTACCTTAACGGTGGCCAATCTAGTCACAATCGGCCCGCGCGTCACCAGCGGCCGCAACGGGGCCTCACGCCACGCTCATCATGAGGCCACGCAGGATCACCTGGATGACGATGATGATGACGAAGAGCACCAGCACCGACAGGTCCAGCGAGATCTGTCCCAGGCGCACGGGCTTGATGACCTTGCGCAGCGCCTTGACCGGCGGGTCGGTGACGGTGAACAGCCACTCCAGTACCACGGCGAGGACGCCACGGGGGCTCCACCCGCGGGAGAACGAGGCGATCATCTCGACCACGATCCTGGCGAGGAGCATGTACCAGAAGATCTGGGTGATGATGTAGAGGACCAGCAGGATTTCACGCACGGCTCAACCCTACTGGCCCGCGACGTCGCGCCGTCACCGGCGTCCTGTCGGCTGTGGTCAACGGGGTCGGTGTCAGCGCCGGAAGGCGCCGTTGACGGCGTCGCGGACCTCGGCCTCGGTGAGGTCCATACCGGCCGGCTGCAGGAGGAAGGTGCGCTCACGGTCGGCGACCTTCTCCATGCGGCCGTCGAGGCCGAAGACGAGTCCGGCGGCGAAGTCCACCATCCGGCGCGCATCGCCGGAGGCCATGGTGGACAGGTCCAGGACGACGGCGCGGCCGGCGCGGAAGTGCTCGCCGAGGCTCTTGCCGTCGCCGAAGCCGCGGGGGCGCTCCACAACGGTCTCGGGCACGGTCACCAGTCCGTCCTCCACGAAGTCCTCCTCGGGCGCGAGCGCGACGGCGCCGCGGGTGGCGGGAACGCCGCGCAGGGTGGCGCGGGCCCCGGCCTCGGCGGCGTGGTAGCGGCGCGGGCGGGGGCCGGCTCGTCGATGTCACCGCGGCGCGGGGCGACCGGGCGCTCGTCGACCGGGTCGAGGTCGGCGATCCGGGTTCGGGGGGCGGGCTCCTCCAGGTACCGGTCGGCGGCGTAGCCGTAGTCGTCCCGACGGTCGCGGGCGACCGGGCCGAGGTCGTCCGTCTCGTGGATGCCGCGGGGGGCACGCACGTCGTGGTGGACGGGCCGGTCGTAGTCGTCGAGGTACTCGTCGTCGTACGCCGCGACGGGCGCCATTCCGAAGTACTCCTTGAACCGGGCGATTGCGCTCATCTTCCGGGACCTTCCTGGTAACGGGGTCGTCGCGGGCGTGTGTTCTTCGCGGGCGGGTGTCCCCGCGAGGCTGGCTCTCAAACTACTGGTCGGGGGCCGAGGATGGCCGTTCCGACACGCACGCAGGTCGAACCCGCGGCGACCGCCTCCTCGATGTCCCCGGACATCCCGGCGGAGAACTCCACCGCGTCGGGGTGATCGCGGCGCAGCGCGGCCGCGACCTCGGCGGCGTCGGCGAAGTGGGCGCTCGCCTCGCCCTCGAGCGGGGGGACGACCATGAGCCCGGCCAGGCGCAGGTGGCCGAGACCGGCCACGTGGTCGGCGAGGCCGGGCAGGTCCTCACGAGCGATTCCGCCGCGCGAGGTGTTACCGTCCAGGCTCAGCTGGATCAGGACGGGCAGCGGGGTGACGTCGTCGCGCTCCCCGGCGGCGCGGGCGCGGCCCTTCTCGAGGCCGTCGGCGACCTTGGCCGAGCCGACGGAGTGGACGCGGTCGGCCCACCCGGCCACCGCAGCGGCCTTGTTGGACTGGATGTGACCCACCATGTTCCAGCGCACCGCCGCGGCCAGCTCGGCGTCGGCGGCGGCCAGATCGGAGACCTTCGCCGCGGCCTCCTGGACGCGGTTCTCCCCGACGTCGCGCACCCCGAGGCGGGCGAGCCGGACGACGTCGGTGACGGGGTGGAATTTGGTGACGACGACGAGGTCGACCTCATCGGTCCGTCCCGCGGCCGCCCGCGCCGCGTCCAGACGTTGCCGGGTCGCGGCGAGCCTGGTGGCGAGTTCGTCCGCCCTGGGATCGGTCATGTCCGCTCTTCCTCCTCCCGGCCGGCGGGTGCGCCGGCCCCGGGTCTCTACTGCTGCCGCCAGATCACGCTGGCCTGGCGCCCGGTCCGCCCCTGTCGACGATAGGAGAACAGTGACTCCTCGGCGATCGTGCAGCGCGGGTCGGAGTCGACGCGGGTGACGCCGAGCCCGGCGAGTTGGCGCGTGATGCCCCGACGCAGGTCCACCCCGGGGGTCCCCGCGACGGTCCGGGCGCGGCTGCCGGGCAGGGCGGCCTCGACCTCGTCCACCATCGCGGGGGGCAACTCGTAGTGCTCCCCCGCCGCGGCGGGTCCGAGGAGCACGGTGATGCGCTCGGCCCGGGCGCCCAGGGAGGTCATGGCCCCGATGAGCGACGGGACGATCCCGCCGACGGCGCCGACCCGGCCCGCGTGCACGGCCCCGATCACCCCGGCCTCGGAGTCCGCGGCCAGGACCGGGACGCAGTCGGCGGTGAGTACCGCCAGCGCCAGGCCCGGCCGGTCGGTCACCAGGCCGTCGGTGGCCGGGACCGGGCCGCCCGTCGGGCGGGTGACGCGGGCGATACGGTTGCCGTGGACCTGGTCCATCCACACGACGTCGGTCGCGGGCAGGCCGAGTCGACGGGCGAGCCGCGCCCGGTTGGCTGCCACCGCCGCCGGGGCGTCCCCGACGTGGTCACCGAGGTTGAACGAGTCGAAATCTCCGGTCGACGCGCCGCCGCGGCGGTCGGTGACCACCCGGCGTACGCGCCCCGAGCCGTCGGGTGCCATGGATCGGACCGTCAGTGCCGCATGAACGGCGGCACGTCGATGTCGTCGTCCTCGTCGCGGCGGCGGGAGGAGGACCCTCCCGCCGGAGCCGGGTTGCCGGCCGAGGCGGCGGGACCCGGGTAGGCCGACTCCTCGCGGCGGCGGCTGTCGAGGGGGTCGAGCCGAGTTCGGAGGCACCGCCGGTGTCGCCGGAGGCGCCGGGGACCGACTCGTCGTCGTCGAGGTGGTGGCGGCCGCGACGCGACTGTCCCGCGCCCGCGGTGACCGGACGGGACCCGCCGTCGAACCCGGCGGCGATGACGGTCACACGGACCTCGTCGCCGAGCGAGTCGTCCACGACGGTGCCGAAGATGATGTTGGCGTCCGGGTGCGCCTCCTCCTGCACGAGCGTGGCGGCCTCGTTGATCTCGAACAGCCCCAGGTCGCTGCCGCCGGCGATGGACATGAGGACGCCCTTGGCGCCCTCCATCGTGGTCTCGAGCAGCGGGGAGTTGATGGCGGCCTCGGCGGCCTTGAACGCGCGTCCCTCCCCGCGGGAGGAGCCGATGCCCATGAGGGCGCTGCCCGCCCCGGACATGACGCCCTTGACGTCGGCGAAGTCGACGTTGATCACGCCGGGCGTGGTGATGAGGTCGGTGATGCCCTGGACGCCGTTGAGCAGGACCTCGTCCGCGGTCTTGAAGGCCTCCATCATCGACACACCCGCGTCGCCGAGCTGGAGCAGGCGGTCGTTGGGGATCACGATGAGCGTGTCGCAGGCCTCGCGGAGCTGGTCGATGCCGGTGTCGGCCTGGCCTCCGCGACGCTTGCCCTCGAACGAGAACGGGCGGGTGACCACACCGACCGTCAGGGCGCCGAGCTTGCGGGCGATCGCGGCCACGACGGGCGCGCCGCCGGTGCCGGTCCCGCCACCCTCGCCGGCGGTGACGAAGACCATGTCGGCCCCCTTGAGGACCTCCTCGATCTCGTCCTTGTGGTCCTCGGCGGCCTTGCGACCGACCTCGGGGTCCGCGCCGGCGCCCAGCCCGCGGGTGAGCTCGCGGCCGACGTCCAGCTTGACGTCGGCGTCCGACATGAGGAGGGCCTGTGCGTCGGTGTTCACGGCGATGAACTCGACGCCCTTGAGCCCCTCGTCGATCATCCGGTTGACCGCGTTGACGCCGCCGCCGCCGATCCCGACGACCTTGATGACTGCGAGGTAGTTGTGCGGTGAGCTCATCGAGGCCCGGCCTTCCTATGGGGGTGTCGTGCTCGGTTGCATGCTGTCTCGACGAAAGTTCCGCGAGCCTAAAGTCTCACCCTCTAGTTGAGGGTTAAACTTGCTGGTCAGAGGCCTTTTCCGCCGTCTGCACACACGGTAGGTCCAGCAGCCCCGCGCGTCCACGAGGCTCGCGGGCGTGTCGTGTCCACCGGCTCCCGACCGGGCTACCGCGAGGCCGGCAGGGCGGGGTTCGACACGTTCCAGATCTGGCCCGGTTGCTCGAGCACCATCTGCAGGGCGACGGCCTTCTCGTGATCCCGCCCCGCCGCGCCCCATTCCACGATCCGCCCGTCGGCGAGTGTGAGGACGATGGACGCGGGGGTCTCCACCTCGACCGAGGCGATCTCCTGACCCGCCGTGCCGCGCACCTCGGCGAACACGGTCGCCAGATCGCGGACGATCGACGGCAGGTCAGCGCCGGCCGCGTCCCCGACGGTGAGCAGGGGCGTGCCGGGCGGGGGCTCACCGGGGCCGAAGTCGATGCCTTGGGCGTCCACGAGGTGCTGGGTCCCGTCGACCTCCACGACCACCAGGGCGGTGCGCTCGATCAACTCGATCCGCAGCCCCGAGGGATAGTCGCGCTTGACGGTCACCTGGTCGACCCGCGGGAGTCCGGCCACCCGCCGCGCGACGGCGTGCGTGTCCACCTGGAGGAGCGGGGTCCCGGGGACCACGGCGGCGCGCTCGGTCACCACCTCGGACGGGATCGTCCGGGTGCCCTCGACGCTGACCTCGCGGACCGAGAACACCGGCAGGAAGTACAGGGCGATGTAGCCGAGGAGCAGCACCACCAGTGCCACCCCGAGTCCGGCGTAGATGCGGTTGGTGCGTCGGCGGCGCCGCCGCAGCCGCGCGCGGACGGCCGGGTCGGAGTGCCGGACCCGCTCGTCGGAGCTGCGGACGGTGGCCGCGGCGAGCCGGCGGTCCGGGTCATCCGTGGACGTGGCCTCCGGGCCGCCCTCGGACGCCCGGTCCCCCGCTCCCCCGTCGGCGGTCGGGTGGTCCGGCGTGTCGTCCGGCTCGTCGACGGGCTCGTCGATCGGACGGTCCCCGGGTACGTCGGTCACCGCGCGGCCCTCCTCACGAACCCTGGCCCGACGGACCCCGGCCGGCGACGATCCGCGGACCGAGAGTGGTGATGTCCCCCGCGCCGAGGGTGAACACCACGTCATCGGCCTCGAGCAGCCCAAACACGGCCCCGAGCGCGGAGTCCAGGTCGGGCACGTGCTGCACGGGGACCGTCACGTGCCGCGCGACGGAACCGCCGTCGATGCCGGGTTCGGGCTGCTCGCGGGCGCCGTAGACGTCGAGCACCACGACCCGGTCGGCGAGCGAGAGCGCCCGGCCGAACTCCTCGGCGAAGATGCGGGTCCGCGAGTACAGGTGCGGCTGGAAGACGGCGACCAGTCGACCGCCGTCCGTCTCGACGATCTCCCTCGCCGCGCCGAGGACCGCCGCGACCTCGGTCGGGTGGTGCGCATAGTCGTCGTAGACACGCGCGCGCCCGCCTCCGACGACGGCCTCCCCCTTGGGTTCGAATCGTCGTCCCACTCCCCCGAACCCGGACAGGCCGGCGAGGAACCCGTCGGTCTCGAACCCGGAGGCGCCGATGCCGCTGGCGGCGATCCCGTCGGCGGCGGTCACCTCGCGCGCGGCGAGCAGGGCGGCGAGGGCGTTGAGCGCCATGTGTTCGCCGGGGGTCCCGACGTGCAGTTCGCCGTGGGGGACGCCGTCGAGCATGAGGTCGGCGCGGGTGCCGGCGGAGTCGACGACGATCTCCGAGAGTTCACCCGACACCGGCAGATCGGAGACCGGCCCGTCGGAGGTCCGGTATCCCAGCACGCGGACGCCCGCCGCCGCGGCCCGCCGGGCGCGCTCGGCGGCGCCCTCGTCGTCCAGGCACACCACCAGCGCGCCGATGGCGGGGATACGGGCGAGGAAGGTGTCGAACACCTCGTAGTAGGCCTCGGCGGTGCCGAAGTGGTCGAGGTGGTCGGGCTCGGCGTTGGTGAGGATGACCACGTCGGGGTCGTAGTGGACGAGCGAGCCGTCGGACTCGTCGGCCTCGGCGACGAACACCGGGTCGCTGCCGCCGCGGGCGTTGGTCCCGAACTGCAGGACGGTGCCGCCCACCGCGAAGGACGGGTCCGAGCCGGCGGCGAGCATGCCGGCGATGAGCATCGACGTCGTCGAGGTCTTGCCGTGCGTGCCACAGACCATGATCGAGCGGCCCGACCGTGCCAGGTGTCCCAGCACCTGTGACCGCGTGACGACGGGAATCCCCGCGGCCCTCGCGGCCGCGAGCTCGGGGTTGTCGGCGGGGATCGCGGCCTTGGAGATCACGACGATCTCCGGCGGTGCGCCGTGGGCTCCGAGCGCCTCGGCACTGTGCCCCACCCGCACGATCGAGCCCCGATCGGCCAGGGCCCGCAGGTCGGCCGAGTCGCGGGCATCGCTGCCCGAGACCGCGACGCCGTGATCGAGCAGGATCCGGGCGACCCCGGACATGCCGGCGCCGCCGATCCCGATCATGTGGACGCGGGTGAGGGTGGCGGGGACGTCATCGACGGACGCCGTGGTCGGCGGGGCCGGCGGGACGGACGGGGTCGGCGGGGTCTGGTCGGTCTGCGGGGTCTGGTCGGTCAACGAGGGGCCTTTCCGGCGGCGTCGAGCGCGATCCGCGCCACGACCTCCGCCGCGTCTCGGGAGCCGCCGCTGACTGCGGCGTCGGACATCGAGTCCAGGCGGCCGCGGTCCAGCAGCAGCGGCAGGACCTCGGTCCGCAGGTAGTCGGTGGTGAGTGCCCCGTCCTCCACGAGGAGTGCGGCCCCGCCGGCGACCAGGTCGCGGGCGTTGAGGGCCTGCTCACCGTTGCCGTGCGGGAGCGGGACGAACACCGCGGGCAGTCCGACGGCGGAGACCTCGGCGACGGTGATGGCTCCGGACCGACACAGGATGAGGTCCGCGGCCGCGTAGGCCAGGTCCATCCGGTCGAGGTAGGGCACGGTCACGTACGGGGTGGCGTCGGCGGGCACCCGGGCGGCGTCCACGACGTTCTTGGGGCCCACGGCGTGGAGGACGCCGACGCCGGCGCGGGAGAACTCCTCGGCGACGCCCGCCATCGCGGTGTTGAGCGAGCGCGCGCCCTGCGAGCCGCCCACCACGAGCAGGGTGGGGGCGTCGGGGTCGAGGCCGAAGGCGGCGCGTGCCTCCGCGCGGAGTGCCGCGCGGTCGAGCGTGGCCACCGAACGCCGGACGGGATTGCCCACGACGCGGGCGTCGAGGCCCGAGCCGGTGACGGCGGCCAGCGTGGCGACGGCGAACCGGGCGCCGAGCTTGTTGGCGATGCCGGCGCGGGAGTTGGCCTCGTGGACGATGATCGGGATCCGACGTCGCCCGCCGGCGCCCGTCCGGCCCAGGGGGCCGCCGCCGCGAGGTAGACCGGCACGCACGCGTAGCCGCCGAACCCGACGACGACGTCCGCCTCGGTGCGACGCAGGACGTCCCGCGCGCCCCGTACCGCCCGGAGCAGTCGGGTGGGCAGTCGGAACAGGTCGCCGCCGATGCTGCGCGGCAGCGGGACGGGGTCCACGAGTTCGAGTGGGACGCCCCGGCGCGGGACCAGCTCGGTCTCGAGCCCGCGCGGCGTGCCCACCGCGGTGACCCGCGCGGTGGGATCGAGGGCGGTGACGGCCTCGCCGACGGCGAGCGCCGGCTCGATGTGACCGGCGGTGCCGCCGCCGACCACCAGGACGGAGGGCCCGCCGGATCGTGGGGCGCTCATCGCTCCCGTCCCCGGTGGATCGGGCTCGGGCGACCCGCGCCGGGGCTCTGTCGGGAGCCGGCGTCAGGGGCCGGGCGACGCGGCTGGCGACGCTCGGCCTCCCGTCCGCGCACGGGCCGGGCGGTGCGGCCGGTCATCGCGGTGGCGCCGCGACGACGGTCCCGCGCGGCCTCGGCGGGGATGGGCATCGTCTCGTACGCCGGCGGCCTCGGGGTCCCCGGGGCGGCCGCGGGACGGGGGCGGGCTGGGCCGTACGGCGGGCGCCCGCGGACCTGTCGCGTGGGGCGGGACCGCCGGTCCGCGGCGGCTGCGGCCTGGTCACCGGGTCCCCGAACCGGCGGGTGCCGGCGCTGGACCGTCCGGGCGTGGCGGAGGCCGGGACCGGCCGCTCGGGCGTGTAGGGCCGCGGGTCGGGCAGCGCGAGCCAGCTGCGCCGGCGCCGCGACGGGGAGCTGAGGATCGCGGAGATGGCCTCCGGCTCGTGGCGGGCACAGTTGGCGAGCAGCCCGAGCGAGGTCAGGGTGACGACCGCCGACGTGCCGCCGTTGGAGATCAGGGGCAGCTGCAGACCCGTCACCGGCAGCAGGCCGACCACATACCCGATGTTGATGAAGGCCTGGATGACGATCGTCGCGGTGACGGTGCCGGCGAGCAGGCGCCGGAACGGGTCGACCGACCGCAGCGCGACGCGCATGCCGACCCACCCGAGGGTGAGGTAGAGCGACACCACGACCGCGGCCCCGAACCAGCCCAGTTCCTCGCCGATGATCGCGAAGATGAAGTCGTTGGTGGCCTCGGGCAGGTAGAACCACTTGGCGCTGGACTGCCCCAGCCCGACGCCGAACAATCCGCCGTCGGCCAGCGAGAGCATGCCCTGGTACGACTGGTAGGCCGCGCCCTGGGGGTTGGAGAAATCGCCCCGGAAGGTGTCGAAGTAGGTCCGGATCCGCTCGAAGCGGTAGGCGAACGCCACGGCGAGTACGCCGAACACCACGACGCCGACCGCGATGACCCACACGAAGTGCCGGGTGGGGTACCCGGAGAACCACAGCACACACAGGAAGGCGATGGTCACCGCAGTGGCCATGCCCAGGTCGGGGGCGACGACGACGAGGACCGCCACAACGAGGTAGCCGACCACGGCCGGGAAGAGCAGATCGAGCCAGTACCCCGTGCGCATCCGCTTGGCGACCACCGAGCACGCCCAGAGGATGAAGGCGAACTTGGCGATCTCCGCGGGCTGGATCGAGAACAGCCCCAGGTCGATCCAACCCTTCGACCCGTTGATCTCGGACCCGACCCCGGGGATCAGCACGGCCACGAGCAGTCCGATCGCGACCAGCAGCAGCGGAAACGCCGCGGCCCGGACCAGCTCGATGCGGACGCGCAGCGCGGTGACGAAGCCGACCCAGCCGATGAGGACGAAGAGCGCCTGGCGCAGGAAGATGTCGAACGGCGTGCCGCCGCCGGAGAAGGCGAGCACGTTGGAGCTGGACAGCACCATGCCCAATCCGATGACGGTGAGCAGGGCGGTGACCACCATGACCACGTGGTACGAGGTCAGGGGCGCGCGATTGATGGCGGCCAGGGGTGCGGCGATCCGCCCGAGCAGGTCCGGTCGCGTCTCGGTGGCCGCGCGCTCGTGCTGTGTCTTCTCACGCACCGGCTTCTCACGCGCCGGCTTCTGGCGCGCTGCCTTGTCGGTTGCCATTGCCCTACCTCCCGGCCACGCGGCCCACGGCGAGGACGAAGCTGCGCCCGCGGTGACCGTAGTCGGTGAACATGTCCATCGACGCGGCCGCGGGGGCGAGCAACACGGTGTCGCCTCCGGTGGCCATCCGTGCGGCCTCGGCGACCGCCCGGTCCATCGTCTGCTGCGGCTCGTCGGGACCCGCGGCATCGTCATCGTCTCCCGAGGCCAGCTCCACAACGGGCACCGCCGGCGCGTGTCGGGCCAATGCCTCGGCGATCCGCCCACGGTCGCGGCCGATGAGGACCACGCCGCGCAGCACGCCCGAGACCTCGGCGACCAGCGGCTCCACGTCGGCGCCCTTGAGCAGGCCCCCGGCGATCCACACCATCGTCCCGCCCGCGAGCAGCGAGGTCCGGGCGGCGTGGGGGTTGGTGGCCTTCGAGTCGTCCACGTAGGCGACCCCGTCGATCGTGTCGACCGGCTCCGCGCGATGGGCGCCCACGGTGAAGCCCCGCAGGGCCTCGGCCACGTGCTCGGGTCGCGCGCCCACGGAGAGGGCGACGGCCGAGGCGGCGAGCGCGTCGAGCACGCCCGCGGGCCCGGCCGGGCGGACGTCCGCTGCGGGCAGCAGCGCCACCTCGTCGTCGTCCTCGTCACCACCGCCGATCCGCGCGGTGAGAACGCCGTCGACGACGCCACACTCCCCGGACCGGGCGAACCGAGGCGCACCCCGATCGCGGTCGGGGCGGGCGCGGCGGCGAGCAGGCGCGCGGCGATCTCGTCGTCGGCGCCGGCCACGGCCACGCGGCCGGTGAGGACACGGGCCTTGGCCTCGGCGTAGGCCTGCATGGAGCCGTGCCAGTCGAGGTGGTCCTCGGCGACGTTGAGCACCACCCCGACGTCCGGGCGGCAACTCGGCGCCCAGTGCAGTTGGAAGCTGGACAGCTCGGCCGCCAGCACGTCGACGCGGGGCTCGGCCAGCAGGACGTCCGTCACCGGCAGCCCGATGTTCCCGCAGGCGCGCGCGGCCATCCCGGCCTCCAGGCAGATGGCCTCGAGCATCGAGGTGGTGGTGGTCTTGCCGTTGGTGCCGGTCACCGCGAGCCAGGTGCGTCGCGGCCCGAACAGTTCGGCGGCGTCGGCCCGCCAGGCCAGTTCGACATCACCCCACGCCGGCACCCCGGCGTCGGCGGCGGCCAGCAGCAGCGGCGAGTGCGGCCGCCAGCCCGGGCTCGTGATGACGAGGTCGACACGGCCCGGACCATCGGATCCGTCGAGGAGCTCGGCTGCGCGGTCGAGGTCGACGCCCGCACACCCGATGTCGTCGGGCAGCGCCTCTCGGAGTCGTGAGATGGCCTCGGGACGGGAGTCCGCGACGACCGGCTCGGCGCCCAGCGCGTGGAGGATGCGGACCGCGCCCGGGCCGGACACGCCCGCGCCCAGGACCAGCACGCGGGAGCCGGTCAGCTCGCGCACGTCGGGACCGGCGTCGGCCGCCGTGCCGGCGGTACCTGCGGTGTGGGTCATGTCGGTCATCCCGTCGAGCTCGCGAGCCAGTCGCCGTAGAACAGGGCGATCGCCAGACCACAGGAGATCGCGACGAGCAGCCAGAACCGGATGGTCACCGTGGTCTCGGCCCAGCCGCCGTTCTCGAAGTGGTGGTGGATGGGGGTCATGCGGAACGGCCGACGCCCGGTGGTGCGGAAGGCGGCCACCTGGATGAGCACCGAGACGAACTCGATGACGAACACGGCGCCCACGACCACCATGAGCAGCTCGGTGCGAGAGACCACGGACACGCCCGCGACGATGCCGCCGAGGAACATCGACCCGGTGTCCCCCATGAAGATCTTGGCCGGGGCCGCGTTCCACCACAGGAAGCCCAGGCAGGCGCCGAGCGCCGCCGAGCAGACCACCGCGATGTCGAGGGGGTCACGGACCTGGTAGCAGCCCGACAGGTCGACGCCCTCCGCGGTGGAGAAGCAGGAGTAGCGGAACTGCCAGAAGGTGAACACCACGTAGGTGCCCATCACCATCGCCATGGAGCCGGCGGCGAGGCCGTCCAGGCCGTCGGTGAAGTTGACCGCGTTGGACCAGCCGTAGACGAGGACGACGATGAAGACGAGGAAGACGACGACGGGGAAGCTCACCGCGACGAAGTCCCGCACGTAGCTCAACGACGTGCTGGCGGGGGTGAGCCCGTCGTTGTTGCGGAACTGCAGCACGAGGATGCCGAACGCGAGGGCCGCGAGGACCTGGCCGGCGGTCTTGGACAGGATGCCCAGGCCCTTGTTGTGGCGCTTGAAGACCTTGAGGCCGTCGTCGACCATCCCCACCACCGCCAGCGCGGTGGCCAGACCGAGCACGAGCACGCCCGAGGCGGTGAACCCGCCCCCGCCGACCGTGACCTGGCCGATCACCCCGGCGACGATGTACCCGAGCCACACGGCGGTGAGGATCGCGACACCACCCATGTTGGGCGTGCCGCGCTTGCTCATGTGGGACTGCGGTCCCTCGAGACGGATCTCCTGGCCGTAGCCCTTGCGCCGGAAGTAGATGATGAGCAGGGGTGTGAGGAAGATGCTCACGACGAAGGCGACGATGCCTGCGATCATGATCTGGGTCATGACTGGTTCTCCTCACCACGCGACGCGAGCAGGTGCTCGGCGACGCTCCACAAACCGACGGCAGCAGAGGCCTTGACCAGGACGATGTCGCCCGGCTCCACGCGTTCGTCCAGGATCGCCACGGCCTCCTCGGCGGTGGCGACGTGCTCCGCCTCGGAACCCCACGAGCCCTCCTGGATCGCGCCCTGGAACAGCGCACGCTGGGGGCGGCCCAGGCCCACGACCACGAGCTGGGACACGTCCAGGCGGACGAGGAAACGCCCGAGCAGGTCGTGCTCGGTGACCGCGTCCTCGCCGAGTTCGGCCATCTCCCCCAGCACCGCCCAGGTCCGCCGGTGGCCGCCGCCGGAGCGGGCCATGACGGCCAGGGACTTCAGCGCGGCCCGCATCGAATCGGGGTTGGCGTTGTACGAGTCGTTGACGACGGTGACGCCATCGGCGGTCATCCGTACGTCCATCCGGCGTACGGAGGCGGCCTCCGCGGTCCCCAGGGCGGCGGCCACCTGCTCGACCGACATCCCGCACGCGAGACCCACCGCGGCCGCCGACAGGGCGTTGCCCACCTGGTGCTCCCCGTGCACACGGAGCGCCACATCGGCCTCACCCCGCGGGGTGACCAGGCGGAAGGAGGCGCGTACCTCGTCGTCGAGCCGTACCCGCTCCGCACGGACGTCCGCGGATCCCTCGACCCCCACGGAGACCACCTCCGCGGCGGTGCGTCCGGCCATGGTCCGGACCCGCTCGTCGTCGGCGTTGAGGACGGCCACCCCGCCGTGGGCGGCGTCCGGGAGCGCCTCGACGAGTTCGCCCTTGGTGTCGGCGATGACCTCTCGCGAGCCGAACTCGCCGAGGTGTGCGGTGCCGACGTTGAGCACGACGCCGATCCGGGGCGGTGCCAGGGCCGCCAGCTCGCGGATGTTCCCGGGCGCACGGGCACTGAGTTCCAGGACGAGGAAGTCGGTGCCGGAGTCGGCGCGCAGCGCGGTCCAGGGATGCCCGATCTCGTTGTTGAACGATCCGGGTGGCGCGACGACAGTGCCGGCTTCGGACAGCACGGCGCCGATGAGGTCCTTGGTGCTGGTCTTGCCGGACGAACCGGTCACCCCCACCACGACCAGACCGTGGTCGGCGACCAGCCGGTCGACACTCGCGCGGGCGAGGGCGCCGAGCGCGGCGAGCACCGACGCGCCGGACCCGTCCGTGTCCGCGGCGAGCGCCATGGCGTTGGTCTGCCTCCGGTCGACCGCGGGCACGACGATCTGCGCGCCGTCCGCCCCGTCCACCTCGTGGGCGACGAGTGCCGCGGCGGCCCCGGCGTCGAGGGCGCGGGCGACGTAGTCGTGACCGTCGACGCGCTCCCCGGGCAGGGCCAGGAACAGCCCGCCCTCCCCGATCCGGCGGGAGTCGAACTCCACGGAACCGGTGACGGCCGACGCGGGGTCTCCACCGACCAACCGACCGCCGACTATCCCGGCGATCTCGCCGAGGGTGAGGTCGATCATGGTGCGTTGTCCTCCGTCTCGCCCGTGGGGGCGGCGTATCCGAGTCGTCTGATGAGTTCTTCGGCGGCTCTGGTGCGGTCGTCGAACGGGAACACGGTCCCGTTCCTCTCCTGACCGGTCTCATGGCCCTTGCCGGCGATCACGACGACGTCCCCGGTGCGGGCCCAGTCGATCGCCGTCGCGATCGCCGCTCCCCGGTCACCGACCTCCTCGATCAGGGTGTCGTCACCGGCGGTGGACTCGGTGCCCGCGAGGACCGCCGCGCGGATCTCGGCCGGGTCCTCGCTGCGCGGGTTGTCGTCGGTGACCACGACCAGGTCGGCGACCTCGGCGGCGGCGGCGCCCATGAGCGGGCGCTTGCCCGGATCGCGGTCGCCACCGGCACCGAGGACCACGGCGATGCGGCCCTCGGTCTGCGCGCGGACCGACCGGAGCACCGCCGCGACCGCGCCGGGCTTGTGGGCGTAGTCGACGAGCACCCGGAAGTCCTGGCCCCGCACGACGGGCTCGAGCCGGCCGGGGACCCGGACGCGCGCCAGACCGGCCGCCGCGCCTGCCACGTCCGAGCCGAGGGCATCGACGACGGCCAGTGCGACAAGAGCGTTGGCGACGTTGAACCGGCCGAGCAGCGGTAGTTCGACGTCGGCGGTCAGCCCGCGGGGGCCGTGCACGGTAAAGGTCTGGGTGCCGCGATCGGTGGTCGCGGACTCCCCCGCCGTCCAGTCCGCGTCGGCCCCGGGTTCGGCGGAGACCGTGACCGCGTCCGGCCGCATCCCGAGCAGTCTCCGGCCCCAGTCGTCGTCCACCACGACGACGGCCCGCTCGGCGGGGCGGACCGCGGACCCCGGGTCGGCCTCGGCGTCGAACAGACGGCACTTGGCACGGAAGTAGTCGTCCATGCTCGGATGGAAATCCAGGTGGTCCTGGGTCAGGTTGAGAAAGGCACCCACGGCGAACCTGGTGCCGTCCACGCGCCCGAGCCGCAGGGCGTGGCTGGAGACCTCGGCCGCGACCGCGCGGGCCCCCTCATCCCTCATCCGGGCCAGGAGGGCCTGGAACTCGGGGGCCTCGGGGGTCGTGAGGCGACTCGGCAGCGCCCGACCGTCGACCCGGCTCCCGGTGGTGCCGATGAGGCCCGCGACATGGCCGCCGCCTTCGAGCGCGGCTTCGACGAGGTAGGAGGTGGTGGTCTTGCCGGACGTCCCGGTGATCCCCACGACGTCGAGTGCGGCGGAGGGGTCTCCCGCGACCGCCGCGGACACCGCGCCGAGGACGGATCGGGGGTCCGGATGCACGAGGACGGGGACCCGGTCGGCCACGGCGGCCATCATCTCGAGACCCTCGGGGTCGGTGAGCACGGCGTCGGCGCCCGCCTCGATCGCGGTGGCGCCGAACGAGGCGCCGTGGACCCGCGTGCCGGGCAGTGCCGCGAAGAGGATCCCGGGGCCGCAGTCCTGTGCGCGGATCGTTGCACCCACGAGGTCGTCACCACCCCGGGTCCTGTCGCCGAGAAGGGTGGCCCGCACCGCGTCTGCCAGCTCTCGCGCTGTCGTCATCGCCTGTCCTCGCCCCGCCTTCCTTGCTCGCTACCCTCCCGTGAACCCGCTACACGCTACCCTGCCGGACGCTGATCACCGCGCCTGCAGGACCAGTTCCGGCGCGGGGGCGGACGGCGGGATGTTGTCGCGATTGACCAGCCACGATGCGATGTCGTGGAAGAGCGGGGCCGCGGAGGCCCCGAGCACGCCGCGCGAGGGGGCGTCGAGCATGATCGCGATCACATACCGCGGGTCGTCGGCGGGCAGGATGCCGGAGAAGGTGATCCAGTAGCGCGAGTTGGAGTAACAGGAGCACCCGGGGTCGATCTGCTGCGCGGTGCCGGTCTTACCACTGATCTGGTAGCCGGCGACCGCGGCCTGCGGGCCGGTGCCCTCGGACTGCACGACGGAGCGGAACATGTCCCGCACCGTGCGGGCGGTCTCGGTGCTGATGACCCGCTCACCTTCGGGACGCTCGGTCTCGGTGCGCTCGCCGTCGGGGCCGACGCGCTCGGCGACGATCCGCGGCGGCACGCGGACACCGTCGTTGGCGATGGTCTGGTAGATGCCCGCCATCTGCAGGGTGGTCATGGACAGGCCCTGCCCGATGGGCAGGTTGGCGAAGGTGCCGCCCTGCCAGTTCTGCAGGTCGGGCACCAGACCCTCGGACTCCCCGGCGAGTTCGATCCCCGAGCGCTGGCCGAGGCCGAACTTGTCGAGGTACTCGGAGAACGGCTCCTTGCCCACCCGCTGGGCGAGCATGAGTGTGCCGACGTTGGAGGACTTCCCGAAGATGCCGGTGGTGGTGTACGGGGTGGGGCCGTGCTGCCACGCGTCGGAGACGGTGACACCTTCCATGCGGATGCTGCCGTCCACGGAGTGGACCTCGTTCGGATCGGTCAGCCCCGCCTCGATCGCGGCGGCGGCGGTGATGATCTTCTGCACGGAGCCCGGTTCGAACGGCGAGGTGATCGCCGGGTTGCCCAGGTCCGCCCCCCGCTCGAGCTCGGCAGCGACCCCGACGGCCGGGTTGAACGTGTTGTCGTTGGCCATCGCGCGGACCTCACCGGTGCGCGCATCGAGCACGACGGCGGACGCGGTCTCGGCTCCGGAGGTGTCCTTGGCGGTCTGGATGGCCTTCTGCACGTGCCACTGCAGGTCCGCGTCCAGGGTGAGGCGGATGGTGTCGCCGTCGCGCGGCTCGGTCACGTTGCGCAGGGTGCCCGGGATGACGGTGTTGTCCTGGGCCCGGTCGAACGTCTGCCGCCCGTCCTCCCCGTCCAGTTCGTCGTTGAAGTGTGCCTCGATGCCCTGGAGCCCGATCAGCTTGCCCTCGTCGCTCTTCGTCGTCGCACCGACGACGTTCGCGGCGAGCGCGCCCCCCGGGTACTCACGGATGTCGACCCGCTCGGCCCCGATCATGGGGTAATCGCGGGTGATGGCGTTGGCCAGCGTGACGTCGACGTTGCGGACGAGATAGGTGAAGCCACCCTCCGAGGTGAGTTTGGCCTCGATCTCGTCGCGGTCGACGGCGTCACCGAGCACGGTCTCGAACTCGTCGGCGATCTCCTCGACCAGTTCGTCCCAGGTGGGCTTGGTGCTGTCGAGCTCCCGTCGCACCTCGGCGTTGCGCTGTTCGACCAGCGGCTGGATCGACAGATCGCGGGCCTCGCGGGTGAACGCGATGGGGTCGCCGTTGAGGTCGACGATCGCTCCCCGCGTGGCGGGCAGGACCTCGTGGACCTGGCGTTGGCTCTCGGCGCGGGCCGCGAGCTCCGTTCCCCCGAGGGTCTGCACCCAGAAGAGCTTGACGAGCGCGATGACCATGATCATCGCGAAGGCGGAGCGCATGAAGGTGAAGCGTCGCTCGGTCGCCGAGGCGGTGAGGACCCTGCCGAACCGGTTCGGTGGCCGTCCGGCTCCCGGCGCGGTGCCGCGCGGGGCGCCCGAGGGGACCCGGGCGCCCGTTCCCGGGCTGCGTCGTTCGGTCATCTCCAGCGGGCCTTTCGGGGTTCGGGTGTCTAGAAGAGCGGTCCGGGCACCGGGGCGAGGGTCGCGGCGTCCTCACCGGGCGGTGCCGGAGCCGGCGGGACGAGGTCGGGCGCGGGGTCCGCCTGTGGGGCGGGAGCCGGTGGGGCGGACTCGACCATGGCGGGCGGTGGGGTGACCGGGGACGGAGGGGCTGCGAGGGGCGGATAGGGAACGGGGGCGACCCCGCGGGGCGTGCGGTCCTGGGGCGCCTGCGCGGGCGGGGCGTCGAATCCGTCCCGGTCGGACGACCTCGACGGTCCGGACGCTACCGGAGCGGGCTGCAGAGGTTTGATCGGCGCGCCGAGCTTCGCCTCGGGCTCGCCGACGATCTCGAGCACGCCGTCCGATCCCCTGGTCAGGATGGGTGCGCTGGCGACTCCGACCATGCCGAGCTTCTCCGCGCGCTGCGCCAGCACCTCGGCGGACCGGGCGCGTTCGTTGGACGCCTGCAGAGCTTCCATCCGTTCCACCAACTCCACATTGGCGTCGCGGGCGTTCTTGAGGTCGTAGGTGTCCTGGGTGGTCTGCGCGGACAGCAGGAGGGTGCCGCCCACCCCCGCGCCGATGAGAAGGAGGAGGACGACGACGAAGGGAACCCTCGCGGCGAGCTCGGCGGGACTCAGACGTTCCGCCGGGACGACCACGGTCCGGCGGCCGCGAACCGAGCGGGTGACGGGCTTGCGTCGGAGGCCGACGGGCCGTCCCGCGGGTGCGGGCGCGTCGGCACCCGGTGTCGTCGCCGGGCGGGTGTCGAGCCCGCCGGCGGTGCCGGGCGTGTCGATCGTGCTCGTCATGGGGTTCTCCCGTCGATACGCCGGACACACCGCACCCGCACCGAGGCCGAGCGCGGGTTGTGGTCGATCTCCTCCTGTGAGGCCTTCTCCGCTCCCCGGGTGATCGCCTCGAACTCGGGGCCGTGACCGGGGAGCTCCACGGGCAGGCCCGCCGGAGTCCGCGATGCGGTCCGCGTGGCCAGCTCGCGTTTGACGATCTTGTCCTCGAGGGAGTGGTAGGACATGAACACCGCACGGCCGCCGAGGCGGAGCAGGTCCAGGTATCCGGGCACCGCGTTCTCCACGGCCTCCAGCTCGGCGTTGACCTCGATGCGCAGGGCCTGGAACACGCGTTTGCCCGGGTGTCCGCCGGTCCGGCGGGCACCTTGCGGGATGGTGTCGTAGAGCAGCTCGACGAGTTGGGAGCTGGTCACGACGGGGTCGGTGTCCCGGCGGCGGACGATCGCTGCGGCGATCTGTCGCGCGAATCGCTCCTCGCCGTAGACGCGCAGGACGCGGGCGAGGTCGTCACGCGGGTACTCGGCCAGGATGTCGGCCGCGGTGGGGCCGGTGGTGGGGTCCATCCTCATGTCGAGCGGGGAGTCGACGGAGTACGCGAAACCTCGCTCGGCCACATCGAGCTGCATGGAGGAGACACCGAAGTCGAGCAGGATCCCGTCGATCGCGGGGCCCGCCTCGTCCCGGGACTCCCCGGGGAGGGCCGCCACGACGCGGTCGAAATCGTCGAAGCGGGCGTGAACCGGCGTGAACCGGTCGCGGTAGGCCGTGAGGCGACGGGTCGCCATCTCGAGGGCCTCGGGGTCACGGTCGACGCCGAGGATGCGCAGCTCACCGAACTCGGCCAGCAGGTGGGAGGAATGCCCCCCGAGCCCGAGGGTCCCGTCCACGATCACGGGGACGCGGCCGTCCTGCGCGGCCGCCTCGACGACGGGCCGGAAGAACTCGATGGTCCGCTCGAGGAAGACGGGTATGTGCCCGGAGCGCGTGGCGTCGCGGTCGGCGTCGGACTCGTCTGCCATCTCGCCTCCTCGCGTCCGGAAGTCGTCGGTGCTCCGGTTGTGGTGGAGCCCCCTGGTCCCCGTCCGGTACCCACCTGGCGTTGGGGAAGTACGTCAGGGTGGTGCCGGGCAGGGGCCGGGGGGCTCCGTCCGTCGTGCTCTCGCTTGCTCGTGTCCGTCCTCTCCCCGGATCAGAATTCGATCCCGAGCGAGGTGCCCTCCATCTCGGAGAACACGGGTAGGTTCTCCTCGCTGTAGCGGTCCCACGCCTCGGCGTCCCAGACCTCGAGACGCTCCCCGAGGCCGTTGACGACGCAGTCCTTGTCCAGACCCGCGTAGCTCCGCTGACTCGCCGGGATGGAGATCCGTCCCTGCGAGTCCAGTTGTTGGACTTCCGCGCCGCTCACCAGGAGCCGGAAGAACGCCATGTGCCTCTCGCTGAGGTTGGCGGTCGGCCGGACCTTTCTGACCAGCGCGTCGAACTCGTCCTCAGGGAAAACCGAGAGCGTGTTGGTGAACCACCCACACACCACCACCCCGTCCGCCAGGCCTGGCCTGAATCTGGCGGGGATCGTCAGCCGCCCCTTGTCGTCGAGCTTGGGACGGTGTGTCCCGTACCCGACGAAGGCTCGTTCACGTCCGGAGTCGACGAGATCGGTGTCGGTCACCCGCCACCTCCTGGGGTCCAGGCCCATCGAGCTCCTTGCGTGCCCCACTCTACCCCACAACGCCCCACAAACAAGGCCTGCGCCCCACTTCGCCCCACCGCCTCGCGTCACCGCAGTTCAGTGGCCATAGGGACCCTGCCGTCGCCGTCCCGACACCGGATCAACAGCCCGGAGGGAGCCCACTTCCGCGAGTCTTTTGGGACTCATGTGACTCGAGACGACTCACGTGGCAGCCGAGCCGGCCCCTGTGGGGAGATGTGGGGAGGAGGGGTGGGGCGTGGTGGGGAGCACGGGTGGGGCGTGGTGGGGAGGAAGGACGGAGCGCCGGCATCTCGGCGGGGACGGACGTTCCGGGTCGCGATGGGCTCTGGGCTGCCGGCCCGAGAGCGTCAGACAAATGGACGAAGGGGTGAGCGCGTGTGCGCTCACCCCTTCGTCGAAAGGCCGTGGGACGGGCCGGTCAGGGCTCCTGGTCGAACCGTCGGCGGAAGCGGTCCTCCATGCGGGAGGAGTAGTTCCGCCCGTCGGCGGGCTTGGCCGATGTCCGCCCGGTGCCGGGGACCCGGGGTCCGCCGGTGCCCTTGGCGCCGGCGGCGCCGTGCGACGGCGTGGACCGCAGCGCGAGGACACCCGCCGCGAACATCACCAGGAACCCGACGAGACTCAGTACCGGGAAGCCGCCGGGCTTGAAGTCGAGGGCGAGCCCGCCGATCAGAAGCGCCACACCGAGGATCGCCAGCGCGACCACCAGGCCCGCCGGACGACGAGCACCGGTCGCACCGGTCTTTCGGACAGACGACGCGAACTTCGGGTCGTCGGCGTAGAGCGCGCTCTCGATTTCCTTGAGCATGCGCTGCTCGTGCTCGGACAGGGGCACTTCGACCTCCTTCAGATGCTCGTGACGAACGAGCGCGGCCGGCTCGGTCGGTTCGCACCAACCGTGGATGGGGATCAGCCGGTCAGGGTTCCCCCCATCATACGAGGGCAACGCGGCGGGTACCACCGGGATTCCCCTCTGACACCTGAGGATTCCCCCGTCTCACCGCCCGGCTCCTCAGGCGGCGGGGCCGAGGACCCCCAACCGCTCGTCCACCAGGTCGAGAAACCGTCCCACCGCCCACAGGAAATCGTCCGCCATCCGATCCGAGACCGTACGCGGGAGCCCGTCCTCGACCGCCGCCGCCAGAGCGGAGTACCCACTGAAGGCGGTCGCCCACCGCTCCAGCTCCGGCACCTCCGCCGCGAGCCGGTGCCAGACGTCCGCGGGACCGCGCCGCCGCGGCCCGGGGGCCAGCAGGGCCCCGGCCGCGTACCTCGCGGCGCGGTACGACTCGAGGAACCGCTCGGAGGGAGCAGCGGCGGCGATCGCGCGCCCACGGTGCAGCTCCGCACGGCTCGCCCGTCCGAGGGTTCCCACCGCTCCCCCGCCGGCCGTCCGCATCCTGTTCCTGGTGTCCATCTCTCCTGCACCTCCCCTTCTGCGCGCACGGTATCGCCGGGGTACGACACATCCGGACGCCCCGTATCCGCGCCCGTGATCAAATGGGGTGGATGGACACCGTGATCACCCGGCTCGACGCAGCCGACTTCCGAGACCGACTGCCCGAGGCTCTGGGGGTCTACGTCGACGCCATGGGCTACCCGCCGCAGGTGGTCCGCTCCCGGGCCGCGGCGTGGATGGAGCACAGCTACCGGGACGGCTGGTCGGGTGTGGCCGCGTTCGAGGCCCCGCGCCGACGCCTGCTCGGTCAGACCCGGGGGCAGCTCGTCGCCATCTGCTACGGCTATCACGGCGCTCCCGGGCAGTGGTGGTACGACCAGGTCTCCCGGGGACTGCGGGACCGGGACCGTGAGCTCCCGCCCGACTACGTGGAACTGACCGAGCTGCACGTCTCGCCGGGACTGCAGGGGCGCGGCATCGGCGCGACCCTCGTCAGGACGTTCCTGGCCGACCGGCCGGAGAGCACGGTGCTGCTGTCGACCCCGGAGGTCGACGGCGAGGACAACGCGGCCTGGCGCCTGTACCGGTCGTTGGGGTTCACCGATGTGCTGCGTTCGTATCGGTTCCAGGGGGACGCGAGACCGTTCGCCGTCCTGGCCCGATCGCTACCGCTCGCCGGGAACGGAGATCGGACGTGACCCCCCGGCATGACGTGGTGGTGGTCGGCTCCGGCCACAACGGACTGGTGTGCGCCGCCTATCTCGCCCGCGCCGGGCTCGACGTGCACGTGGTCGAACGGGACACGGTGATCGGCGGCGCCACGTCGACGGTCGAACGGTACCCGGGCCACCGCACCGACCGCGGGTCCTCGGCACATCTGATGATCCGCCACACCGGGATCCCGGAAGAGCTCGGGCTGGAGGCCCACGGACTGCGCTACGTGGACTGCGACCCGTGGGGCTTCGCGCCCGCCCCGCCGAGATCCGACGCGCCACCGATCGTCTTCCACCGTGACCTCGACGCCACGTGCGCCAGCATCGCCGCGGCCTGCGGTGAGGCCGACGCCGGCGCGTACCGGGAGTTCGTCCGCCGGTGGGACGTCCTGGCGGGACGGATGATGAAGGGGTTCGCGGTCCGCCCCACCGCCCCGGGTCTCGGTTCGGCGTTCCTCGGGGCCGACGACCTGCGCGATCCGTTCGGCGCGGTCCAGACCTTCCTGTCCTCCGGTGACGCGCTGCTGGACGCGATGTTCACCTCGGAGCGCCTCAAGGCGGCACTGTCGTGGTTCGGCGCGCAGTCGGGACCGCCGATGTCCCACCCCGCCACAGCCCCCATGATCGGGTTCGCCGCCCTGATGCACCGGATCCCGCCGGGGCGCGCGATCGGCGGTTCGGGCGCGCTCGCGGAGTCCCTCTCGGCCGCCGTCCGGGCGCACGGGGGGACGGTCACCGCAGGTGCCGGGGCCACCTCGATCCGGCGCTCCGGTTCGGGGTGGCGCGTCGACACCGAGGGCGGACGATCCCTGTACTGCTCGGCCGTCGTCGCCGCCTGCCACGTCCACACGACCCTGGACCTCCTCGCCGGCGAACTCCCGGCGGCGACGCTGGACGGGTGGCGGCGGCGGATCAGGCCCGGTTTCGGACTGGGGATGGCCGTCAGACTCGGGACCGATGCACTGCCCACGTATCCCGGCGTACCCACGAGCACCAGCGCCCACGGCCTGCAACTGCTCGTCACGGACCGACGGCACCTCGATCGCCGCTACGGCGTCGCCGCCGCGGGCGGCCTCGACGCCGATCCCGCCGTCCTGGCGATGAGCTTCAGCGCGCTCGACCCCTCGCTGGCTCCGGAGGGCCGCCACGAGCTGACACTGTGGTCACAGTGGCACCCGCGCCACCTGGCCGACGGCCGTGGCTGGTCGGAGGAGGGCGCCGCGGAGGCCGACCGGATCATCGCCGTCGCGGACCGCTTCGCGCCGGGGTTGGCCGACTCGATCGTCCACCGTCACGTCCAGACCCCCGAGGACCTGGAGACCGAACTCGGGCTGATCGGCGGGAACGTCATGCACGTGGAGATGTCCCTCGACCAGATGCTGCCGATGCGTCCCCACCCCGATCTGCGCGGTCACGCCGTGCCCGGGGCCGACGGCGTGTTCCTGGCGGGGGCCTCGACCCACCCCGGTGGCGGTGTGATCGGGACCAGCGGCAGGACGGTGGCGCGGCTCGTGACCCGCCGACTCGGCAGGTCGGCGCGGCGACGGCGGGGATCACGGGCACAATGACCGCCGTGACCCCGCCCCATCCGACAGCGAACGCCCCCACGAGCAGTGGCCGCTCCCGACTGCCCCGGCGACTGGCGGGCCTCACGGCCCTGGCCACCCTCCTGGTGCTCCTGTCCGGGTGCCTCCAGCTGAACGCCCAGATGAGCGTCCGCAAGGACGACACCGTCTCCGGCCGGATCCTCGTGGCGGGTGACCAGCCCGCTCAGGCGGCCGCGCTCGACCGGATCACCACGCCGTCCGGGCTCGAGCAGAAGGTGCGCATCACCCCCTACTCAGCGGACGGTTTCACCGGCCGCGAGATCTACTTCACCCAGTTGACGTTCGCGGAGGTCGACACCCTCACCCTCGCGATCGACATCGAGGGGGCACGGCCGTACAGCCTGGGCTTCCGCCGCAGCGGCGACACGGTGTCGTTCAGCGGATCGGTGGACCTGTCCCTGCTGCCCGCCGACCGCGCCGAGACGGCGACCACCCGGGTCGACCTGACCTTCCCCAACCGCATCAAGGAGACCAACGGCACCATCGGGGCCGGCAACTCCGTCAGCTGGTCCCCGGCTCCGGGGTCCATCACGCGGATGCAGGCCTCGTCGTCGTATCCCGACCCGGCCGCACGTGGGTTCGCGGTGTGGATGATCGTCGGGATCGGCGCCGCCCTGCTGGTGTCCATCGGGACGATCCTGGCCGCCCGGACGTCCAGGGCCCGTGCCGACCGGCTGGTGCGCTGACCCGAGCCGCACCCCCACCGGGGCGGATCAGATCCTGCCGGCCGCCACCCCGGGGGCGGGGGCCATCGACAGGTTGGTGAGGACCTCGTGGGTGGCCTTGGAGAAGTTCAGGGTGTTGAAGTGCAGGCACGGGACACCCTCGGCGATCAGTCGCTCGCACATGCGGGTGGTGAGATCGATCCCGACCTCACGGACCGCCGCCCGGTTCTCCTCGGGCCCGTCCCCGGCCGCGGTCCGGAGCCGCTCGGCCAGGTCGTCGGGCAGGGCGCAGCCCGAGAGCTCGACCATCCGCTGGACCTGCCGCAGACTCGTGACCGGCATGAGTCCGGGGATGATGGGCTTGGCGCCCTGCTCCGGGTCGGCGGCGACGGCGCGATCCCTCAGGCGCAGGTAGTGCTCCACGTCCCAGAACATCTGGGTGATCGAGTACTCGGCGCCGGCCCGGAGCTTGTTCACCAGGATCTCGGAGTCGTGCTCGAGGTCCCGGGCCCGGTAGTGCCCCTCGGGGAAGGACGCCACCCCGACGTGGAAGCCCCCCACCTCGTGGATCAGACGGACGAGCTCCTCGGCGTAGTGCAGCCCCTCCGGGTGAGCCGTCCACTCGCCCAGCGGGTCCCCGGGCGGGTCCCCGCGCAGGGCGAGGATGTTGGACACCCCGACCTCGCCGTACATGCGGATCATGTCGGTGAGTTCGGCGACCGTGTGGTCCACCGCCGTCAGGTGCGCGATCGGCAGCAGGTCGGTCTCACGGACGAGCCGCTCGACGACCCGGACGGTCCGGTCCCGCGTGGATCCGCCGGCCCCGTAGGTGACCGAGACGAACGCCGCCCCGAGGTCGGAGAACACGGTGGCGGCGCGCCAGAGTCGGTCCTCGGCGGCCTCGTCTCGCGGCGGGTAGAACTCGACGGAGAACGGAACCCTCGGGGTGGTCGACGTCGCGATCCGCTCCACGATGCTCGGGTGCCGGCCGCCGTCCGTCGGGTCGGAGTCGGGTAGCTGGGTCACCCGACCAGGGTAGCCCGACGCGCACCACGTCCGGCCGCCGCCCGACGACTAGGATCGTCGGCGACGAGGGCGGCCGGACACCGGCGCCCGGAAGGGATGGTGCCCGTGGTCTCGGCGACTCGCCCCGACGACGGAGAACGCGTCCTCGACGCGCTCCGCCGACTCATCGACGAACGGCGCACGGTCGTGGCGGGGATAGACGAGCGGGTCGACCGCCTGGCCGGCCTGCTCTCCGACTTCGTCCTCGACGGCGGCAAACGGATGCGACCGCGGTTCGCCCTGGCCGGCTGGGCCGCCGCGAGCGACACGGACGCTCCCGCCCCGGACGAGGTCGTCACCGCCTGCGCCGCCCTCGAGCTGATCCAGGCCTGTGCGCTGGTCCACGACGACATCGTGGACGCCTCGGACACCCGGCGAGGCCGCCCCACCGTCCACCGGACGATCGAGGCCGCGCACTGCAACGAGGGTTGGGACGGGGACGCGGCCCGCTACGGCGTCTCCCAGGCCATCCTCGTGGGCGACCTGGCCCTGACGTGGGCCGACGAGATGTTCGTGACCTCCGGGGTACCCCCCGAGGCCCTGGCCCGCGCGCTGGGTCCCTGGTACGCCATGAAGACAGAGGTCCTGTCGGGGCAGATGCTCGACATCCTCGCCGAGGCCTCGGGCGCCACCGACGAGCTCACCCCGGCCCGGGTGAACCGCTTCAAGACCGCGGCCTACACGGTGGAGCGGCCACTGCACATCGGCGCCGAGCTGGCGGGTGCCGGGGCGGAGACCGTCTCGGCCCTGCGGGAGTTCGGGGTGGCCGTGGGCCAGGCGTTCCAGTTGCGGGACGACATGCTGGGCGTGTTCGGCGACCCGGAGGTCACCGGCAAGCCCTCCGGGGACGATCTGCGGGAGGGCAAGCGCACCCTGCTGCTCGCCCGTGCGACCGCCCTCGCCCCCCGCCGGGACGCCGAGTTCCTCCTCGGAGTTCTCGGGACGCAACCCGACGCGGCCACGCTCGAACGCGCGCGCAGCATCCTCGTGGAGTCCGGTGCGGTGGTCTCGGTGGAGGCCGAGATCGACGCGTTGACCACCCGCGCCCTGGACGCCGTGGCCTCCGATGCGATCAGCGACCACGGGCGGGACACACTGCGCGCACTGGCGGAGGCCGCGACCCGCAGGCGGGCCTGATCCGTGCTCGGAGCGTCCGCCCCCCGGCCGGAGGCGACCACCTCGTCGTCGTCGCCATTGTCGTCATCACCATCGTCGCGGATCCGCCGGGCGACCACCGCGACGACCGCCTCGGCCCGCGCCGCCCTGACCGGTCCCTCCGGTCCGGCGCTGTGGCGCGGCGTCCTCGGCTCGGTCCTGCTCACCATCGCCGGTTTCGGCGCGGGCGCCCTGCCCGTGGACGGCGGCGTCGCGGTCGCGGTGGGGCTGCCCGGGTACACGTTCGGCCACGGTGAGGTCCTCGCCCTCATCCTCTGCTGGGCGGGCGTCGCGCTGCTGGTCACCTCGTGGCTCGCGCTCGGCCCCCGGGCGGTCTCGGGCCGCCTCCCCACCCGGGACGCCGTGTGGGCCACGGCCCTGTGGTCGGCGCCGATGCTGCCCGCGGTCCCCCTGTTCAGCCGCGACGCCTGGTCCTACCTGGCGCAGGGCGCCATGAGCGCCGCGGGAGTGGACCCGTACCACCACGGACCGGAGGCCAACCCCGGCCCCTTCACCGACGAGGTCAGCCCGGACTGGCAGTCCACCGCGACCCCGTACGGCCCGCTGCACCTGCTGCTCATGCGCGTCGTCGTGGCGCTGTCCGGCGGCCACCCGGCGGTGGGGATCGTCATCCTCGGGGTGGTGGTACTCGCCGCACTGGCCGGGCTCGTCGCGCTCGTGGTCGCCCTGGCCCGCCGCGCCGGGGTGGACGCCGGCGCCGCGGTGTGGATGGCGGGCGCCTCCCCGCTGTCCGTGATCCACTTCGCGGGCGGGCTGCACAACGAGATCTTCCCGCTGGTGGCATGCGTCGGCGCCGTGGTCCTCACGCTCGACCGGCGCTACGCGTGGGCCGGGGCGGCGATCGGGATCGCGGTGGCGTTCAAGGCCACCGCCGTGATCGTGGCGCCGTTCCTGCTGTGGATCGCCCTGGACCGACGGCGGACGTCGATCGGGGCGCGCCGCCCCCTCGTCGGCGCCCTCGTCGACACCGGGGCCGCGGCGGGGGCCGCCGCCGTCGCGTTCGCCCTGGCGACCCTCGCCTCGGGCACCGGGTTCGGCTGGCTGGACGCGATCTCCGTCTCCGACCGGGTCATCAACTACCTCAGCGCGCCCACCGCCGCGGCGCACCTGGTCCACGCCGTGGTCGACACCCCCGGATTCGAGGACGTCCTGGCGGTCGCCCGCCGCGTCGGACGCGTGGTCCTGGGGGTCACCCTCGTCGTGGTGTGGTGGCTCCACCGGCGTGACACCCGCTCGGCGCTCCGCGGCATCATGGTCGCGCTGCTGGCCTTCGTCATCCTCAACTCGCTGGCCTGGCCCTGGTATTACGTGTGGGTGGCGGCGTTCTGGGTCGCCGCCCGACCCGGTCGACGCGCCACCACAGCCGTCGTTGCGGTGACCGTCTTCCTCGTGATGGCGATCGGACCCAACGGGTCGACCAGCCTCTACAGCCCCGCGCTCGTCGGGGCGGCCCTCGCGGCAGCCCTCGCCGCGGTCTGGTGGTGGCGGCGCGCCACCGCCGGGGTCAGAACGCCATCGCCTGGGCGCGCCGCATGACCTCGCGGGCGCGGTGACCGTGTAGCGCGTCGGCCGGCCGGCCGGGCAGGCTGTCGTCCTCGGCGAACAGCCACCGCAGGATCTCCTCGTCCCGGTAGCCGCCGTCCCGCAGGACCGCGACCAGCCCGGGCAGGAAGCGCACGACCTCGTCGTCGTCATCCAGGAAGGTCGCCGGCACCACCACGATGCCCGCTCGCCGCACGGCGAGCAGGGTCCCGTCGCGCAGGAGATCGTGCACGCGGGTCACGGGGATGCCCAGGCGCTCGGACACCGCGGGGAGGTTGATGGTCTCGACGTCGGCGGGCAGGACGTCGTCGGCGTGCGGAACAGTACTCACGCCACCCAGGTTAGTCCCACGGGCGCACCCGGGCCCCACCGGCGGTGCCGGCGCGGCCGACGGCGTCGGGCTACGGACCCCGTCCGCTCGGGACGTACCGCGGACGGGACGGGAGGGGCAGAATGGACGACATGAGCACTTACGACGGGAAGCCCCCCGGCCCAGGAACACTGCTCGACGGGCGATACCGGCTCGACGCCGTCATCGCCCGCGGCGGGATGTCCACCGTCCACCTGGCCACCGACGAGCGGTTGGACCGCCACGTCGCCGTCAAGCTGCTCGATCCGACCCTCGCCGGGGACAAGGCGTTCGTGGACCGCTTCACCCTCGAGGCCAGGTCGGTGGCCCGCCTGTCGGATTCCGGCATCGTCCAGGTGTTCGACCAGGGCGTCGAGGCCGACACCGCGTTCCTCGTGATGGAACTCGTGCCCGGTGGCACGTTGCGGGAACTGCTCGACGAGCGCGGCCCCATGCCCCCGTACGCCGCGGCCGCCGTCCTGCGTCCGCTCCTCGGCGCCCTGCGGGAGGCCCACCAGGCCGGGCTGGTGCACCGCGACATCAAGCCCGAGAACGTGTTGATCTCCGGCAGCGGCGCGGTCAAACTCGCCGACTTCGGCCTGGTCCGGGCGGTGGCCGAGTCCCGCGCCACCTCGAGCAGCGTGGTGATGGGCACGGCGGCCTACCTGTCCCCCGAACAGATCTCCGGCGCCGACACCGACGCCCGGTCCGACCTGTACTCCCTCGGCGTTCTCGCCTACGAGATGCTCACCGGGGAGCCACCGTTCAGCGGTGACAACAACATCGCCGTGGCCTACCGTCGCCTCGACACCGACGTGCCGGCCCCGTCCGACCAGTCCGACACCGTGGCCGAGGACCTCGACCACCTGATCCTGCGCGCCACGCGACGCAGCCGTGAGGACCGCTACGCCGACGCCGGCGAGATGCTGCGGGACCTGGACCAGGCCGCCAGGATCGGCCGGTTCCCCGACTATGTCGTCCCGGCACCACGGCAGTCCTCGTGGTCGCGGGCGCGGGCCAACGCCGCGCGGGCCACCCCGGGCGGGGAGTCCGAGTTCGACGCCGCCGACCGTGAGAGCGGGGAGGCGCTGCGCCGGGGCGACGGGCCGACGCCGACGCGGGTGGACACCATGGTGGCCCCGGCGGCGGCGGGTCCCGGGGCGGGAGCGGGGGCCGGCCCTGCTCCTGCGCACTGGCACGGCGCGGGATCGGGCCACTATCCCCCCGGCGGCATCGAGCCCGCGCCCGACCGGGACGTCATCCGGCCCCGCCGCCAGCGCGGCATGCTGTGGCTCATCGTGGTGCTCGCCGCCGCGATCGGCCTAGCCGTGGCCGGCTGGTGGCTGGGTTCCGGCCGGTTCGTGGAGGTGCCGTCGGTTCAGGGTATGTCGGCGGGGCAGGCGACCGAGGCGGTCAACGCCGTCGGGTTGGCCGCCGCGACCCGCGACGCCTTCAGCAACGACGTCCCCCCGTCCGCGCTGGTGGGCACCGACCCCGCGGCGGGCGAGCGGGTGCCGCGCGGCGACACCGTCGATGTGTTGGTGTCCGTCGGTCGCCCCGTGGTGCCCGAGGTCGGCGCCGACAGGTCGGTGGACGCCGTGTCCGCAGCGCTGCGGGAGAACTCACTGGAACCGGTCCGGGGCGGGAACGAGTACTCGGACTCGGTACCCGTCGGCCAGGTGGTCTCGCTCCAGCCGGGCGCGGGCACGACCGTCGACGTGGGCACCCGGGTGGCCATGGTGACCAGTTCCGGCCCCGCACCCGTCGCCGTCCCCGAGGTCGTGGGCCTGGAGGAGGACCAGGCGCGGGCGGCCCTGGAGGGCGCGGGCCTCACCGTGTCACAGGTCAGACGGGTCTACGACGACGAGGTGGACGGCGGCGCGGCCGTGGGCACCGACCCGGACAGCGGAACCGACGTGTCCCGCGGGGACGGGGTCGTCCTGCTCGTCTCCAATGCACTGACCGTGCCGGACCTCCGGGATGTGCCCCTCGACGAGGCGACCGGGATCCTCGAGGACGAGGGGTTCACGATCGTCCGCGAATCGCCCGTGACCGATCGTCAGATCTCCGACGGCCGCGTGGTGCGCACCGATCCGCCCGCCGGGACCCGGCTCGACCCGACGAACGCGGTGCTGCGGGTCGTCCCGTCGGACGCGGTGACCGTCCCGGTGGTGCTGGGTTCGCGGGCCTCCGACGCGCGCCGGACGCTGCAGGACGCCGGGCTCGAGGCCACCATCGACTCGGGAACGTCGAGGGGGATCGTCTACGGCCAGACCCCGCTGCCCGGCCGGGTGGTGGCCAGGGGCAGCGAGGTCGAGATCGACGCGCTCGGCTAGGACCGGCCGCGTCTCCGGCGCGGCCGGCCGTGCCTCCGGGGCGCGAGGCCGGCCCCTACGGCGTCAGCTGCGCAGCATCTCCGCCACGAGGTAGGCGAGCTCGAGCGACTGCTGGGTGTTGAGGCGCGGGTCGCAGGCGGTCTCGTAGCGACCGGCCAGATCGATGTCCGAGATGTCCTGGGCTCCGCCGAGGCACTCGGTGACGTCCTCACCGGTGAGCTCGATGTGGATGCCACCCGGGTGGGAACCGAGAGCGTGGTGGACCTCGAAGAAGCCCTGTACCTCGTCGATGATCCGGTCGAAATGGCGGGTCTTGTACCCGTTGGACGTCGAGTGCGTGTTGCCGTGCATGGGGTCGCACTGCCAGATGACCTTGTGGCCGGTCGCCTCGACGGCCTGGACGATCGGCGGCAGCGCGTCGCGGACCTTGTCGTTGCCCATCCGGGAGACGAGCGTCAGTCGACCCGGCCGGTTGTGGGGGTCGAGCTTCTCCACGTACTCGACCGCCAACTCGGGCGTGGTGGTGGGACCGATCTTCAGGCCGATCGGGTTCTGGATGAGCGAGGCGAACGCCACGTGGGCGTCGTCGATGCCGCGGGTCCGCTCCCCGATCCACAGGAAGTGCGCCGACAGGTCGTACAACCCCTGCTCGGCGTCGCCGGTCAGGCCCGTGCCGTCGTCGGCCAGGCGCAACATGGCCCGCTCGTAGTCCAGGACGAGCGCCTCGTGGGAGGAGAAGATGTCGGCCGAGCGCAGGTTCTGGTCCGAGACCCCGCACGCGTCCATGAAGCGCAGGCCACGATCCACCTCGGCGGCGAGGGCCTCGTAGCGGGCACCAGCGGGCGAGCCCGCGACGAACTCCATGTTCCATTCGTGGACGCGATGCAGGTCCGCGGTGCCCGACGCCGTGAGGGAACGGACCAGGTTCATCGCCGCGGCCGCGTTGGCGTAGGCACGGACGAGCCGGGAGGCGTCGTGCTCACGGGCCGCCTCGTCCGGCTCGAGCGCGTTGACCATGTCGCCGCGGTAGGACAGCAACCCGGTTCCGTCGCGGTCCGCCGAGCGGGGCTTGGCGTACTGGCCGGCGATCCGGCCGACCTTGACCACGGGCATCGACGCACCGTAGGTCAGCACGACCGACATCTGCAGCAGGGTGCGGATCACGCCCTTGATGTGCGGCTCGGTGTTCGCCTCGAACGTCTCGGCGCAGTCACCGCCCTGGAGCAGGAACGCACGCCCGTGCGCCACGTCGGCGAGGCGATCGGAGAGGTGCTCGACCTCGGAGGCGACGCAGATCGGCGGCACGCTCTCCAACACTTTGCGCATCGCCGCGGCGTGACCGGGATCCCACGACGGCTGCTGAAGGGCGGGCCGCGAGAGGGCGTCCGCCAGCTGCCGATCCAGGTCCGCGGAGAGCGGCGGGAGGTCGGGGAGTTGCGCGATGTCGACGTCGACTGTCCAGTTGCTCACCCCGGCGACGATACGCCACCACCGGCGGAGCGGGCCTCAGAGACCCAGGTGGGGCGACTTCGCCGCGATGGCGCGGAAGCGCATCGCGGCGTGGCGGGCGTCGGCGAGGGCGTCGTGTTCCCCTCCCGGGTGTGCGGGCAGGTCGGGCTTGCCGGCGGTCTCCCAGAGCTGGCGGACGTCGCGCGTGAACCGGGGCATGGCGGCGGGAAGGGCTGTCATGTCGCCCCACAGCTGGCAGACGGCCACGTGGTCGTACGCCCCGATCCACGCCCACATCTCGACCCCGCCGGTGGGCGGCGCGGTGACGAACTCGTAGAGCTCGTCCCGGATGCGGCTCCGGGACATCCACGCGGACGACGACGGGTTGGGCAGCTTCGGAAGGACGTTGCGCCGCACCCACGGCCCGGCCGCCGAGGCGTCGAAGTCGGTGGACACGGCGTAGAACTCCCGGCCGTCCTCGGCGACGATCCCCACGGAGACCAACTCGATCGTCGTGCCGTCCTCGATGAACTCGCAGTCGTAGAAGTAGCGCACCGGCGATCAGCGCTGTCCCTCGACGGGGTGGTCGAGCAGGTTCCGCCCGGCCTTGCGCACCGCCTCGTAGCGCTTCTTCATCTCGGCGCCATACGTGTCGTGGACGTACTCCTGATTGGTCAGCGCCTGGATCCGCCGCATGAGCTCGTCGGTGATCTCGCGCTCAGCGTCCCGGTCCCCCTCGCGCCCGGCCCACGGGGACAGATCGAGCGGCTCGCCGAGCATGACCCGGATCTCGGTGCGCCGCCCGGGGCGGAACCGGGAGATCCGGCGTACGTACTCGGGGGTCCCGGTCACGCCCACCGGGATGATGGGCACCCCGGCGCGGAGTGCGAGGCGGGCGGGCCCGGTCTTCCCGCGGTACAGACGACCGTCCGGCGAGCGCGTCCCCTCCGGGTAGATGCACAGGATCTCCCCCGATGAGAGGACCTCGAGCCCGGCGTCGAGGGCGGCCTGCGCGGCGTCGGCGTTGGTGCGGTCGATCGGGTGCTGGCCCGAGCCGGCGAAGAACCACCGGCTGAGTATGCCGCGGACACCGGTTCCGGTGAAGTAGTCGCTCTTGGCCAGGAAGGTGACCCGGCGGGGCATGAGCAGAGCGGTGAACAACCAGTCCGCGACGGACTGGTGGTTGCCGACCAGCAGGGCGCCACCGCGCTCGGGGAAGTGCTCGCGTCCCGTGACGACCCGACGACTCGTCAGACGTAGGAACGGGCCGATGAGCACGTATTTGAACAGGTAGTACAGCAACGGGTCACCGGTCCTCTTGTGATGGCTGTCGACGAATGCGGATACTACCCGGCGCGGTCCGCGGATCCGGACGGTACGAGGTTCGGGGGCCACAGATCCGGGTCGGGCAGGAAGCTGATCACCAGTCGACCCGCGTCGCGCTCGAAGACGGACTGCGTGAGCACACACCGGCGCAGCAGCGGCGGCAGCGCCACCACCGCCCGGAACCCGTCGAACTCCAGGCGGAGCCGGTCCCCCTCGACCGAGACCGGCGCGGACGGGCGGGTCGGGGCCGGGTACTCGACCCGGTATCCGCCCTCGCCGTCGGGCGCCACCACCGGGGTGACGGCGCCGCGGGCCAGAGTCGCCATGGCAGCCGTGGAGCCGGCCGGGGACCCCACCACGATGGTCTCGATCCTCCCGGCGAGGAAGCCGGCCACGTCACCGGCGAGCAGCGCGAGTCTGTGCGCTTCCCGCACCCGCACGTCGGCGCGTCCGCCCGCCGCCATGGAGGCGAAGCGCACATTGGCGGGCCAACGTGATTCCACGAACGCGGCCAGTTCCCCGGCCGCCGCGAGCCGGCGCACCGCGGTCAGGTCCCCGTCGAGCTCGACCACGACGACGTCCCAGTACTCGGACGACGCGGCCCGTCGCGCGTACTCCCACCCGAGCACCGCGGCCAGTGGGGCGTCCCCTCCGGCGGCGAGCGCCGCGAGTACGTCGTCGTCCGGATCGGCGGCGCCGGACCGGTAGGTCTCGAGCCTCGCCGTCGGGTCGTCGACCCGGACCTCGACGGGCCCGTCCTCCGAGACGTCGAGACGGGGGTCGACGGCATCGGGATGGCCGGTCAGGATCAACGCCGTGCAGCCGGGGTCCGCGAGCAGGTCGGCGGTGACGCCCGCGCGGTCCTCGGGATCTCCCCCGAGGACGACGACGACACGAGTTCTGCTCACCGCGACTCCGCCCGGCGTTTGAGTTCCTTCAGTGCGTCGCCCAGGATCCGGCGCTCGGCGCGGCTGCGCAGGCTCCCGATCACCGGGACCGTGAGCTCGATCTCGAGTTCGTAGTCCACACGCGTGCCGCCCGCCACCGGTTCGAGCCGGTAGTAGCCCCGTTGGGCCCTCTGCAACGCCGAGCTCTCGAGCCGCCACTCCAGACCGCGGTCGTCCGCCGACCAGGAGTAGACGAGGACGTACTCGTCGACGATCGCGCCCGCCTCGAGCTCGAACCGCACCCGGTCCGGACGGCCGTCCTGACCGCTGGAGAGCACTTCGGCCGCGCGGATCGACGCGGACCACTCCGGGTACGCGGCGAAGTCGGAGATGACCGCCATGACGTCCTCCACCGGTGCGTCGACCACCGTGGAGTCTCTGGTCGGCCACACCTCGGGGGCGCCGTCGTGCTCGCTCATACCCACAAGCTTCACATATCCCGCTCCGCGATGCGCCCCACCCGCGGCGCCCGGAAGGCAGGCGACGTGACCACCGTGTGGTCCCGGCGATAGTGTGTGTGGTCACCGACATACTCTGAACGTCTCCACCGGGAGGACCCTTTGCGCGAATACGTCGCGGTACCCGCCAACTTCACCGTCCCTGACGACTGGTCCTGCGTTCAGTCGGCATACGACCGCGCGGAGAACACCCCGGAGAACGTGGCGTTCCAGAAGCCCGTCGACGGTCGGTGGACGGACGTCACCAACCGCGAGTTCGCCGAGGAGGTCCGGACGATCGCCCGCGGACTGGTGGCGCTCGGTGTCCGGGCGGGCGATCGGGTCGCCCTGCTGAGCTCCACCCGGTACGAGTGGAATCTCATCGACTTCGCGATCTGGGCCGTCGGCGCGGTCACCGTTCCCGTGTACGACAGCTCCAGCGCCGACCAGATCCACTGGATCATGGAGGACTCCGCGGCCCGGTTGATCATCGTCGAGAACGACATCCACGCCACCACCGCCCGAGAGGGCGTGCAGGGCCTGGAGGTCGCCGACGTCCTGGTGATCGACGGCGCGACCCCGGTCCTCGAGACCCTCGCCTCCGAGGGGGCCACGGTCGACGTCTCGGTGCTCGACGAGCGCCGGGCCTCGGTCCGCGCCGACTCCCCCGCGACGCTGATCTACACCTCGGGGACCACGGGCCGCCCCAAGGGCGTCATGCTCAGCCACCGCAACTTCATGTCCGAGACGCTCGCCGTGCTCGAGACGCCGTTCAGCGGGATCCTGCGGGACGACGCCACCTCGGTGATGTTCCTGCCCCTGGCCCACGTGTTGGCCCGCGCCATCACCTACGCCGGCTTCCACGCCGGCGTGACCATCGCGCATTCCTCCGACCTGACCAACCTGGTCGAGACGTTCGGCGAGATGAAGCCGCACTACATCCTGGCCGTCCCCCGCGTGTTCCAGAAGGTTTTCAACAAGGCCCAGGCGACCGCGCAGGACGGCGGCACGGTCAAGGCGTGGATGTTCGACAAGGCCGCGGACACCGCGGTCGCGTACTCCAAGGCCAACCGGGGTGACGGCCGGGTGGGTCCGCTGCTCGGGCTGCGCCACGCGATCTTCTCGAAGCTGGTCTACGGCAAACTCGTCAACGCGCTCGGTGGGCGTTGCGAGGTCGCCATCTCCGGCGGCGCGGCCCTGGGTGACCGTCTGACCCACTTCTTCGACGGCATCGGGGTCAACATCTTCGAGGGTTACGGCCTGACGGAGACCTGTGCGGCGATCACGGTCAACACCCCGGGGCGGATGCGGATCGGCAGCGTCGGCCAGCCGCTGCCCGGCTGCGCGGTCCGGATCGCGCAGGACGGTGAAGTCGAGGTCAGCGGACCCGTCGTCGCCTCCGGCTACTGGCAGAACGAGGAGGCGACCGCCGAGTCCTTCAGCGACGGCTGGTTCCGCACCGGTGACCTGGGTTCGCTGGACGAGGACGGGTACCTGTCGATCACCGGCCGCAAGAAGGAGATCATCGTGACGGCCGGCGGGAAGAACGTGGCGCCCAACCAGCTCGAGGACGCGCTGCGTGCGGACCCGCTCGTGGCGGAGGCGGTGTGCGTGGGCGACGGCAAGCCGTTCGTCTCGGCCCTGCTGACCCTCGACCCGGAGGCCGTTGAACGGTGGAAGACCCACCACGACAAGTCCGGCTCGTTGTACGAGTTGCTCAAGGACGCCGATCTGATCGAGCACCTGGACCAGGCGCTGGTGCGGGCGAACCGGAGCGTGTCGCACTCCGAGTCGATCAAGAAGTACCACGTCCTCCCGGACCAGTTCACCGAGGAGACCGGTGAGCTCACCGCGTCCCTGAAGGTCAAGCGCAACGTCGTGCACCAGAAGTACGCCCAGCAGATCGAGTCGCTCTACGCCTGATCGGACCGCGCGTCGGAACGCGTGCTCTCGCGGGTCACTCCCCCGAGAGCACGCGTTCCATGTCCCGGGCCAGGTCCTCCCAGCGCCAGTTCTCCAGCACCCAGGTGCGGCCGCGGACCCCCATGGCCGACGCCCTGGGCCGGTCCTCGAGCAGGCCGGCGACGGCGTCGGCGACCTCGCCCTGTGACGTCCCGTCGACCACGAGACCGGTCCGGCCGTCGCGCACCGTCTCCGGGGCACCGCCGCTCCGGCCCGCCACGACCGGCACCCCGCACGCGGACGCCTCCAGGTAGACGATTCCCAGCCCCTCGACGTCCAGCCCTCCCCCTCGGGTCCTGCACGGCATCGCGAAGACGTCCGCGAGTCGGTGGTGGTCGACGATCTCGTCCGCGGGGACGCGGCCGGTGAAGACGACCCGGTCGGCCACCCCGAGGCGGCGTGCCAGTCCTTCCAGCGTGCGCCGATAGGGCCCACCGCCGACGACGACGAGGACCGCCCCGGGCACCCGCCGGGCGATCTCCGGCATCGCCCGGATGAGCATGTCCTGGCCCTTCCGCGGCACGAGGCGGGACAGACACACGATCACGTCGCGGTCCGCGAGTCCGTAACGGTCGCGGATCGCCCTTCGCCGTGCGGGATCCGGCCGGAACCTCTCCGTATCGACGCCACCCGGCTGGTGCACCAGGCGGGCGCGGGGGCCGAACGCCGCCGCGAACCGCCTCCGTGTGTAGTCGCTCACGTAGGTGACCGCGTCGGTGGACTCGCCGATCAGTCGCAGGATCTGGCGCGAGCCCGGCAGCATCGACCAGCCGACCTCGTGTCCGTGTGTGCTCGCGATGATGCGGTCCACGGGGCCCTGCCGTAGCACCGGCGCCATGGCGGCGAGGGGGGCGGCGGCCCCGAACCAGATCGTCGTCGCGCCGAAGTCCGAGGCGAGCCTTCGTGCGCGTGCCGCGAGGTCGGGCGTGGGGAGCAACACCTCGGTGGGCACCCTCTCCACCAGATAGGGCTTGGCGGCGTCGTACTCCGCCGATTCGCCACCCCGGAACGTCGAGGCGAGCACCGCGACGTCCGTCGGGTCCAGGTGGCTCAGATACGTCTCCAGGTACGACTGGATCCCGCCCGGGCGCGGCGGGTAGTCGTTGGTGATCAACAGCGTCTTGGTCATCGGCTCCGAGCCTGCCACACAACCCGGCCCGCCTCGGCCCCGCCCGGTGCGTCGTCCTCGTCGGGAAGGGGCGGAGCGCGATCGGGGACGGCCGGTGTCTGCGCGGGGCGGCCGTGCTTGGCCGGGTCGGCCGGGGTCAGTAGCGGCGGATCCCGTGAATCGGCATCGCGTCGACCTGCTCGAGGCGGACCGGCACACCGTAGGTCGGGGCGTGCAGGACCAGACCGTCGCCGGCGTACATCCCGACGTGGGTGGCGCCGGGGAAGTAGATGACAAGGTCACCGGGCCGGATGTCGTTCATCGCCACCGGGGCGCCCGCGACCGCCTGCGCCTGGCTCGCCCGGGGCAGCGCCTTGCCCTCCTGCGCGTACGACCACACCATGAGACCGGAGCAGTCGAACTCGGACGGGCCCGTCGCGCCCCACGAGTAGGGCGCGCCCAGCCGGGAGAGTGCGACTCGGAGCGCCGCGGAATTGACGTCGTCCACCGGCGGGGCAACGTACCCCTCCGGCACCACCGGTCCGCCGATCCAGAGATCGCGTTGTGCGTCCGACAGTGCGTCGACCCGGCGACGGACCTCATCCATCCGTACCCGCATCTCCTCGGTTCGGCGGGCGAGCGCGTCGGTTCGCTCCTGCGCGACGCGGGCCGCGTCCCGGGCCTCGGCCGCGGAACGCGCGGCCTCTTCCCTGAGCTGCACCGCATCCCGGGACGCAGCTCTGGAGGCGTCCAGTGCACTCGTGGTGGCCCCGGACAGTCGGCGCAGCGTGTCGAGCCTGTCGACCAGGTCCCGGGGGCTCTCGGCGAGCACTGCCGCCCGTGTGGCGCCGGTGTCCCCGCCCCGGTACCGCATGGTCGCGAGGTGATCGACGATGGACTGGTCCCGGCGCGCGGTGCCGTCCGCGAGGGCGGACCGTCCGGCTGCGACCCCGGCGGCCCGTTCGAGGCGGACGCGCTCCCCGTTGGCGCGGTCCAGTTCCCCGCGCGCGAGGTGGAGCTGCTCCCCCAATGCTCCCGCCTCCTCGGACAACCGGGCCAGCTCCGCCAGGTCCTCGCTCATCTCGCCGGGCACCGCTGTGGCGGACGGCGTGGTGGACGGTGCAGTCTGCGACGGAGCGGGGGAAGACGGAGCGGTCGACGACGGAGCGGGAGAAGTCGAAACCTGATCAGGCGGGGTAACCGGACCCGGGACAGGCGCCGTGGTCGCGGTTGGCGACGACCGGTCCGGGGTGGTGGTCTGCGCTCCGGCCGGCGCGGGACCGAGGGTCAACGAGGTGGTCACGGTCGCTGCGATCGCGAGCACGCTGAGGCTGCGGGTCATCTGGTGTCGTCGAACTCTCGGATCCGGGTCACGCAGGGCGCGGGCGCCCAGCCGACGCCTACGGTGGAATCGGGTACCCGAGAGGGGATGTTACAGACGACAGACCCCGCCGGTGACCGGTTCGAGACCGGACGCCGACGGGGTCTGCGGAGGTTCGGGGAGCGACCCGACTCAGTAGTAGCGTGTCGCACCGTAGAACGGCATGGAGTCCACCGGCGCGTAGCTCACCGAGGTGCCCGAGTACGGGGCGTGGACGACCTGGCCGTTGCCGGCGTAGATCCCGACGTGGCTGGCGCCACTGTAGAAGGCGACGATGTCGCCGGGCTGCAGGTCGGCCTTGGAGACCTGGGTGCCGCCGCCGATCTGGGCCTGGCTGGTGCGCGGGATGGAGATCCCCGCCTCCTTGTAGGCCCACGAGGTCAGACCGGAGCAGTCGAACGAGTTGGGGCCGGTAGCGCCCCAGACGTAGGGCGAGCCGACCCGGGTGGTGGCGGCGTCGAGGATGCGCTGGCCGGTCGAGACCACCGGCGCGGGGGCGGCGAACTCGACGGGCGCCGCCTGTGCCTGGGCCTGGGCCAGGCCGGCCGGGAGCTCGATGCCCTCCGGTAGGTCGAACGAGACCTGGTTCGGCACGCCGGGCAGCCGCAGCTCGACGGGGACGTCGACGGTGACGGGTGCGGCGGCGGCGGTTCCGGAACCGGCGACAGCGGCTCCGGCTGCGAGCAGGCCGGCGGCGGCGACACGGCGGCCGGTCGAGCTGGTCTTGATGCTGTGGGCTCCCACGAAGACTGTTCCTCTTTCTTCCTGCGGCACCGACCGGGTTAGCTGACGGGTTCGGACACGGAAGTCTGTCCTACGCTTCGGACCTGTAGGCCCTCGTGCGATTCACCCCAGTGGATCTTGGTTCCCCGGTGCGCCCTTCGGCGCTTAGGTGTGACCCCGGCTCCCCGCCGGCAGGCGGGCGATGACTTCCGAGGTCTCGAAAAGGTTACGAAACCGTCTCGTCGAAGTCCAGTTCATCGCTCACGCGGCGACGTCAGCCCCCAGAATCTCGACCGTGGAGACCATTCCGACCTCGCGCAGGACGTCGATCGCCTCGCGGACCTCCGGGTCCAGAACATAGCCGCACGACTCCGGAGATAGCTCGTCCACCTGCGGTTTTCCGGCGTCGAGAACGGCGATGATGCACCCGTCACATGCGGCGGGTCCTGCGGGACACCGCACGCAGTCCATCGTGAACATGATCTACCTCACACTTCGTCCTGGGCGTGTTGCCCGTTCGTTATCGAGCCGCGATCCGGGCCCGGGGTGGTCGTACTGCGGGGCACCCTAGGGACAAGGTCCGACAACCACGGCGGGGCCGGCGGTGTCGGAGGGCGGGGCTACCGTCTCCGCCATGCCCCGATCCCCCTCCCCCGTCTCGACCGGGGTGCAGGCAGCCTTCGACGATCTCGAGCCTCTGCTGTCCGACGTCACGTTCGTCGTGGTCGACCTGGAGACGACGGGCACCCGGACCGGAAGCGACGAGATCACCGAGATCGGCGCGGTACGCGTCCGGGGCGGCGAGGTGCAGGCGGAACTGTCGACGTTCGTCTCGATCGACGGTGCCCTGCCCCGCCACATCAGCAGACTGACGGGGATAGCTCCGGACGACCTCGTCGGTGCCCCGAGTCTCGGCGAGGTGATGTCGACGTTTCTCGAATTCTCCCGCGGGGCCGTCCTCGTCGCCCACAACGCGCGGTTCGACCTGGGCTTCCTGCGGGCCGCCGCCGCGTCGACCGGGCGCCCGTGGCCCGATCCCCCGTCGCTCTGCACCCTGGCTCTCGCGAGGCGGGTGCTGCACCGCGGGGAGACACGAGGCCATCGGTTGGGAGTCCTCGCCGCGCACCTGGGGGCCACCGTGGAGCCCAATCACCGGGCCCTGCAGGACGCCCGCGCCACGGTCGACGTGCTCCACGCACTGATCTCGCGGGTCGGCGACTGCGGGGTCTCGACCCTGTCGGAGCTACGGGCCTACGACGGTCGTCTCTCCCCGGAGGTGAGGCGGCGGGCCGCCATGACCGGCTCGCTGACCGAGGGGCCCGGTGTCTACGTGTTCCGGGATGACGCCGGTGGCGCCCTGTACGTCGGCTCGTCCGGCGCGGTCCGCAGACGGGCCCGGTCCTACTACTCCGGCGGTGACACGCGCGGACGGATGCGCACCATGGTCGGGCTGGCCGACTCGATCGACTCGGTCGCGTGCGCCCACCTCCTCGAGGCGTGGACCGTCGAGGAACAGCTCATCGACTCGCTTCAACCCCCGTTCAACACCCGGTCGCGGAGCCCGCGCCGCGGCTGGTGGCTCACGCCCCCCACCGGCCGCGCCACCCGCCCGAAGGTCGTGCGAACGCCGGACGACCCCGCCGCCATCGGGCCCTTCCGGCGCGCCGAGGACGCCCGGGCCGCCCGGGAGGACCTCCTCGGCGTGTTCGGCACCGCCCCGGGATCCGATCGCTGGGCGGCGCTGGCGGAGGGACGGGACTCCGGCCCCCTGCGGGATCTGGTCGACCGCGTGGAGGTACTCGCGGCCGAGGGCGCGTTCGAACGCGCGGCCAGGCTCCGCGACAGGACCGCAGCTCTCGTGCGGGTCCTCTCCCGACGGCAGGAACTCGCCGCCACGGCCTCGCTGCCCGAGATCGTTCTCGCACAGCCGGCGCCGCGCCGGACGTGGGCGGTCGCGGTGGTGCGCCACGGTCGACTCGCCGGATCCGGGGTCGTCCCGCCGGGAGCGGCACCGATGCCGGTCATCGACGGACTCCGGGCCGCCGCGACCACCGTGCAGCCCGGCCCCGGCCCCTTCGCCGGTGCCACCGCCGCCCAGATCCGGAACGTCCACCGGTGGATCGACTCGACCAGGACACGCATCGTCTCGGTCGAGGGTTGCTGGACGCTCCCCCTTGACGGGGCGCACACGCTGACCGGCTGGGCGGCCCTGGCCGAGAGCGCCGCCGCCGAGCACCGCGGGACGGGACTCGTCAGCGCACGCTGAACCCGGCCCACTTCTCGAGCAGCCGCCCCGCCTCGCCGTCGTCGATCGCCGCCGCGGCCCGGTCCACCGCGGCCCGCATGGCAGGTACCAGGTCGGAACCACGCTCGAGACCGTCGAAGGCCACCAGCGCGGCCGCGGAGTTGAGCAATACCGCATCGCGGACCGGGCCCCGCGCTCCCGCGAGGAGATCGCGGGCGACCCCGGCGTTGTGGACGCCGTCCCCACCCCGTAGTTCCTCGATCGAGCAGGCGCTCATCCCGAAGTCGGCGGGCTCGACCTGATCCTCGTCCACATGACCGCCCGAGACCCGCAGGACCCGGGTGGGACCGGTCATGGTGATCTCGTCGAGACCATCCGACCCACGCACCACGAGCGCCGACTTACCGCGCAACGCGAACACCTCCGCCATCACCGTCATCAGCCCCTCGAAGGCGCAGCCGATGAGGTTCGCGGCGGGTGCCGCGGGATTCGTGAGAGGCCCGAGGATGTTGAAGACGGTCGGGATCCCGATCTCACGCCGGGGAGTCGCGGCGAAACGCAGCGCGGGATGGAACACGGGCGCGAAGCAGAAGGCCACGCCCACCTCGTCGAGGCACCGCCCGACGTCCTCCGGGCCGAGGTCGATCGCCACCCCGAGCGCCTCGAGCACATCGGCACCGCCGCTCTTGGACGACGCCGCCCGGTTGCCGTGCTTGACCACGGGCACCCCGCAGGCGCTCACCACGAGAGAGGACATCGTGGAGATGTTCACCGTGCCCTGGCGGTCGCCACCGGTACCGACGATGTCCACGCAGGGACGATCAGTGGGCACCCGACGGGAGTAGTCGAGCATGGTCGAGGCCAGCGCGTCGAGCTCCGGACCCGTGACGCCCTTCATTTTCAGGGCAACGCCGAAGGCTGCGATCTGAGCGTCGGTGGCGACACCCTCCATGATCCGGGACATCGCCCACCCGGCCTCCGCCGGATCGAGGTCCCCGCCCGCGGTGAGGGTACCGAGAACCCCGGGCCACGACCGGCCCCCGTCGAACGCTGCCGAACTGCCCACGTGTCCCGACCTCCTCTGGTGTCATGGAAACGGACACGCCCCACAGGGCGCCGCCCGCACGTCGTCAATCGTGCCACTGTTCCGACCCGGCCCGTGCGCTGACACCCTGCACTCCGGCGGCGGCGAGCGGCCGGTGCTCGCCTGAGAGTGCCCTGATAGCCCCTGCAAGGGGGACCAATACCGACCCTTGCCCTGAGAGTTTCCGAAGCGACCTGCGGAAACGCTGGACAGACACGCCGATTTCGGGGGTCCGTGCAGACTCGTCCCTCCTCAGGGGTCATACTTGGCCACGTGACGAGCGCAGTAGATAACTCAGGATCGGCCATGGCCCAGCGTGTTCATTCGCTGAATCGGCCGAACATGGTCAGTGTGGGCACCATTGTCTGGCTGTCCCAGGAGCTGATGTTCTTCGCGGGCCTGTTCGCGATGTACTTCGTCTCCAAGGCGAACTCGGGAGGTGACTGGCCTTCCTATCCCGTACACCTCAATGTGCCGTACGCCCTGACGATCACCGTCATCCTGGTGGCGTCGTCGTTCACCTGCCAGATGGGCGTCTTCGCCGCCGAGCAGGGTGACGTCTTCGGACTCCGCAGGTGGTACATGATCTCCGCCTTGATGGGAACAGTGTTCCTCATCGGACAGACGTACGAGTACGTGATGCTCTACCTCGAGGGCGTCACGATCTCGTCGAGCGTCTACGGGTCGGTATTCTTCATTACCACCGGTTTCCATGGGCTTCACGTGTTGGCGGGCGTCCTGGCGTTCGTCGTACTGGTCATGCGGACCACGATGTCGCGATTCACGCCGGCGCAGGCCACAGCCGCCATCGTCGTGTCGTATTACTGGCACTTTGTCGACGTGGTCTGGATCGGACTTTTCGTCACCATCTACTTCATTCAGTAGTCAGCTGGCCGCAGGACGCTGTGTCCAGCGGGTCCCAACTCCAAAGGGAACTCACAATGAACTCTCCTCTCCCACCCGCTGCCGATACGCCGTCGCCGGACCCCGTTGTGGCTCCAGCGCGCCCAGTGTCCACGAAGCGTCGCCGGAAGGCAGTCGGCGCGCTAGTCATCGCGGGCGGCCTCGTCGGGGCGGGCGCTGTCGCCACGGCTGTCATTCCCGAGCCACAGGTCGCGACGGCTCAACAGGACCAGGCCGCGCTCATCGCCGACGGAAAGCAGCTCTACGAGGTCTCCTGTGTCACCTGCCACGGGATAAATCTCCAAGGCGTCAAGGACCGCGGTCCATCCTTGGTCGGCACGGGCGCGGGAGCGACGTACTTCCAGGTGAACTCCGGCCGCATGCCGGCGGCGGACAACGAGGCCCAGGCGGAGCGCAAGAAGCCCCGCTACAGCGAGCACCAGATCATCGCGCTCGCAGCGTATGTCGACCTCTACGGTGGCGGCCCCGAGGTCGTCACCGACCCGGACGGCACCATCGCCCAGGAGTCGCTGCGCGGTGCCTCCGGTCAGGCCCGCGCCGAGGAGATCGCACGCGGTTCAGAGCTCTTCCGCCTCAACTGTGCGTCCTGCCACAACTTCACCGGTCGCGGCGGCGCTCTGTCGTCGGGCAAATACGCCCCCACTCTCGACCCTGCCAATGAGCAGGAGATCTACCAGGCCATGCTCACCGGACCCCAGAACATGCCCAAATTCTCGGACCGTCAACTCACCCCTGACGAGAAGAAGGACATCATCGCGTTCGTCAAGGACTCGGATTCCAAGGTCTCGCCCGGAGGCTACGGCCTCGGCGGCCTCGGTCCCGTGACCGAGGGTGTGGCCATGTGGCTTGTCGGCATCGTCGCCCTCATCGGCGCGACCCTGTGGATCGGATCCCGTTCATGAGTGAGACCCCGAAGAACCCGTCCCCTGCGGATCTCGACCGGATGAGCGATGCCGAGCTCGTGCGCATGGGCACCGAACTCGACGAGGTCGACGTCCGGTTCCGCGAGGCCCGTTTCCCGGAGGGCACCACCACCCGCGCCGAGAAGCGCGCGGCGCTGACCGTCACCACCTGGTTCGCGCTGTCGGCACTGTTCGGCCTCGCCTTCGCCGTCGTCTACATCTTCTGGCCGTGGGAGTACCGCGGCGAGGGTGAGGACGGCTACTGGTTGTACATGACCTACACGCCACTGCTCGGCCTGACGATCGGGCTGTCGATCCTGTTCCTGGGCTTCGGCGCGGTGCAGTTCACCAAGAAGTTCATCCCCGAGGAGATCTCGGTCCAGACCCGCCACGACGGCGCCTCGGACGATCTCGACCGGCGCACCTTCGTCGCCGAGCTCAACGACTCGTGGAAGACCTCCACCCTCGGCCGCCGCAAGGTCATGGGCGGCTTCCTCGGCGCGGGTGTGGGGCTCATCGGCCTCTCCGCGATCCTGCCGCTCGGCGGCATGATCAAGAACCCGTGGAAGCGCGGGGAGATGACCCTCGCCGGTGACGGCACGCTGCACACCACCGGGTGGACCCTGGCGTCCGACACCCGTCCCGACGGCCTCCCGCCGGAGAAGGTCTACCTCGGCCGCGACACCGGCAAGGTCTACCCCGACGGGCACCCGCCGGCCGGCGAGGGTCGCCTCGAGCGCATCCGTGTGGACGACCTGTCCGCCGGTGGCCTCGAGTCCGTCTTCCCCCTCCCCGCCAGCGCCCTGGGCAACTTCGAGGAGCACATGCACTCGATCCACGGCTCACGCAACGCGGTCATGCTGATCCGTTTCCGTCCCGAGGACGCGGCCCGCGTGACCAAGCGCAAGGGCCAGGAGAACTTCAACTACGGCGACCTGTACGCCTACTCGAAGATCTGCACCCACCTCGGCTGCCCCACGTCGCTGTACGAGCAGCAGACCCATCGATTCCTCTGCCCGTGCCACCAGTCGCAGTTCGACGCGCTCGAGTACGCAAAGCCGATCTTCGGCCCCGCCGCCCGTGCACTGCCGCAGCTGCCCATCGCCGCCGACAGCGAGGGTTACCTCGTTGCCAACGGTGACTTCATCGAGCCGGTCGGACCTGCCTTCTGGGAGCGTCGTTCATGAGCAACAACACGAGACTCGCGGCACTGGGCGACGGCCTCGACGCGCGGTACACCATGGCCAAGGGTCTGCGCCGGCAGATCAACAAGGTCTTCCCGACCCACTGGTCCTTCCTGCTGGGCGAGATCGCCCTGTACAGCTTCATCATCCTGCTGATCTCGGGTGTCTACCTCACCCTGTTCTTCGACCCCTCCATGTCGAAGGTGATCTACCAGGGTGCGTACGCGCCGCTCAACGGAATCGAGATGTCTCGTGCCTACGAGACCGCGCTGGACATCTCGTTCGAGGTCCGTGGCGGACTCTTCGTGCGGCAGATCCACCACTGGGCGGCCCTGCTGTTCGTGGCGTCGATGGTCGTCCACATGATCCGCATCTTCTTCACCGGTGCGTTCCGCCGCCCGCGTGAGGCCAACTGGACCATCGGTTGCGTGCTGCTGCTCCTGGGCATCGTCGAGGGCTTCCTCGGCTACGGTCTGCCGGACGACGTGCTCTCGGGCACCGGCCTCCGCATCACCTCCGGGATCATCGTGGGTCTGCCCGTGATCGGAACCTGGATGCACTGGATGATCTTCGGCGGGGACTTCCCCGGCGAGATCATGATCCCGCGCTTCTACGTCCTGCACGTGCTGATCATCCCGGCCATCATCCTCGCGCTGATCGCCGCTCACCTCGCGCTGGTGTGGTACCAGAAACACACGCAGTTCCCCGGGCCCGGCCGCACGGAGAAGAACGTCGTCGGCGTCCGGATCCTCCCGGTCTTCGCCGTCAAGTCGATCGCGTTCGGTGCCATCACCGTCGGCATGCTCATGCTCTTCGCGGGCCTGTTCACGATCAACGCGATATGGAACCTCGGGCCATACAACCCGTCGCACATCTCCGCCGGTTCGCAGCCCGACTGGTACATGCTGTGGACCGAGGGCGGCGCCCGTGTGATGCCGGCCTGGGAGCTCTACCTCGGCCCGTACACGATCCCGGCGACCACCTGGGTGGCCGTCATGCTCGGTGCCATGGTCGTGCTGATGTTCCTGTACCCGCAGATCGAGGCCAAGATCACGGGGGACAAGGCGCACCACAACCTGCTCCAGCGTCCGCGCGACGTGCCGGTCCGTACCGCCTCGGGCATGATGGCGATCACTTTCTACGTGATCCTGGTCCTGATGGGTTCCAACGACCTCATCGCGTACCACTTCGCCATCTCGCTCAACGCGACGACGTGGGCCGGTCGCATCGGGCTCATCCTGCTGCCGCCGCTGGTGTACTTCGCCACCTACCGCCTGTGCCTGGGTCTCCAGCGCGCGGACCGCGAGGTGTTGGAGCACGGCATCGAGACCGGCATCATCATGCGGATGCCGCAGGGCGAGTTCATCGAGGTGCACCAGCCGCTCGGCGAGATGGACGAGCACGGCCATGCCGTTCCGCTCGCCTACGCCGGCGCCAAGGTGCCCACCAAGATGAACCAGCTCGGTGTGGCCGGCCGTCCCCCGCGGGGCGCTCTCAAGGCCGATCCGGTCGAGGAGGCCCGTCTGCTCGAGGACGCCGACCACGACAAGCACCACCGCGAGCACTCGATGCTCACCACGTTGCAGGAGGAGAACCGGACTCGTCGCCACGACGGGCACTGATTCCCCGACAGCACCCGACCGCGGGCCGGATCTCCACCTGGAGGTCCGGCCCGCGGTCGTCGGAAGCCAGCCGTCGCGGCCGAGGGGAGGCACAGATGAGCGACGATCGGATGCCGGTGGGCCCCGGACGCGGAGGACTCGTGCTCACCGACGAGGTCGACCGCGCACTCGACCTTCTGCACTCGGGACACGATCTCTTTCTCACCGGTAGGGCCGGAACCGGAAAGTCGACCCTGATCCGCCGGTTCCTCGCCGAGACCGACCACCCCACCCTCGTCGCCGCGCCCACCGGGATCGCAGCCCTCACCGTGGGCGGCTACACCATCCACCGGCTGTTCGGCTTCCACCCCGACCACACGGTCGACCACGTGCGCAGCAGCGCCTACCGTCCCGGGCGATTCACCCAGGCCCTCGCCGGCGCCCACACGCTCGTCATCGACGAGGTGTCGATGTTGCGGGCCGACGTCTTCGACATGGTCGCCATCGCGCTCGAGAGGTTCGGCCCGGACCCGACGATGCCGTTCGGGGGCGTCCGGCTCGTCCTCGTCGGTGACCTCTTCCAGCTACCGCCGGTGGTGACGGCCTCCGAGAGATCGTCCTTCGAGGCGACCTACCCGACGCCGTACTTCTTCTCGGCCGAGCGCTACCACCCCGAGCACTTCCCCACCGTCGACCTCACCCATGTCTTCCGGCAGTCCGGTGACCCGGAGCTCACCGCGATCCTCAACTCGATCCGCGAGGGCGCTCTCGTCGGCCCGGCGCGCGAACGGCTCAACTCCCGCACCGACCCGGACTTCGATCCGCCGGACGCCGAGTTCTGGCTGACGCTCACCACCACCAACCGCAGGGCCGCGAGCCACAACCAACACCGCCTCGATCGGCTGTCCGGGTCGGAACTGGCGATGGAGGCGACGCTCACCGGCGATCTCACCGGGTTCGAGCTCCCCACCCGGGAGGTGCTGGGGTTCAAGGTCGGCGCGCAGGTCATGATGCTCACCAATGACCCGGCGGACCGTTGGGTGAACGGATCCATCGGACGGGTGCTCGATGTGACCCTCGGGCGACGGGGCGACCGCGGAGAGCGAGGGCCCGTCGTCGTCGTCGCCTTCATCGGCGGTGAGGCCGCCGAGGTCGCGCTCCACACCTGGGACGTCACCCGACCGGTGACGGACGGCGGCGGTATGCGACACGAGGTGGTCGGGTCCTTCACTCAGTTCCCGTTCACCCTCGCCTGGGCGGTGACCATCCACAAGAGCCAGGGACAGACCCTGGACAGGGTCGTCGTGGACCTCGGCGGCGGCACGTTCGTGGCGGGGCAGCTCTACGTGGCGTTGAGCCGCTGTCGGTCGCTGGGAGGCCTCGTCCTCACCCGGCCGGTGCTGCCCGGGGACCTCAAGACCGACCGGCGGATCATCCGATTCCTGCGGGCGCCGGACGGTGGGCCCTCGGCCCGCCGCTGCTGTGCTGTCGCGGTGGTGTCCGTCGGCGAGGACGGGCCCCGGTCCCGGCCCCGGCCGGTGGAGCTCGCCATCGCCTTCCCCGACGGCACCGCGGTGACGACGCTGGTCAATCCCCAGCGCGACCTGGCCCGGGCGCGGACGGACTACGGCATCACCGTCTCCGATGTCCTTCTCGCCCCCACGCTCCTCGAGGCGTGGTCGATGGTCGCCCCACTGGTGGACGGGCACACCCCGGTCGGCGTGGACCTCGACGTCACTCTCGGTCGACTGGACGCCGAGTTCGCGCGCCTGGGAGGCACGGTGCCGTTGCCGGTCGGGGTCGACATCCCCACCGACGCCCTCACCCCGGGTGAGCGGGCACGTGGCCGCTCCGGATCGGCCCTCGCGCGTGCGCGGGTGGCGCTCGAGGCCCACGGGCGGCTGCACCTGGATGACGCGGCGGCCGGCACGTTCGACGCCGACCTCGTCGACGAGGCCGCGGTCGGCTACCTGCTCAGCCGCGACGCCGACGTCCGCCCACCGACCTCCGAGGTACTCCCCCAACTGTCGGCGATGCTCGGTATCAGCGCCGAGGTCGGGGCCGCTCTGTTGGGGCGCCCCCGCCGCGGTGGGCGCCCGGGGGCCGAGGTCGACGACGACGACGACGACGACGACGACGAGATCGTCACCCCGGGCGACCGCGATCTCCGGGCAGGCGCGCGCGGACTCGTCGCCGGGCAGATCCGACGCGCCGCGAAGCGGGTGCCGATGACCGCCGACGTGCTGGAGCGGCTCCGGCTGGCCTCCGAGATCGTGGGCTCGGACCTGACGCCGGGGCTGGAGGCTCCGCCGGAGGCGGGCGCGGCGGACGTCCTGCGGCCCGGGACGCGGGTGTGTTTCTCCGGCAGCGCCCTGGACCGCAGCGGCGTCCTCGTGTCCCGGGACGAGATGGAGGCCCTCGCCCTCGGCCGTGGCCTGGTTCCCGTCGGTGCGGTCACCAAGAGTCGCTGCGACGCCCTGGTGGTCGCGGAGCCGGGCAGCCAGTCGACCAAGGCGAGGGCGGCCCACAAGTGGAGCACGCCGGTCATCGCGGCCGCGGACTTCCTCGCATGGGCCGGCCGCTGACCGGGGTGGTTCGTCGCCGGCGCCGGCGCCGTGCTCAGGGAGCGATCGGGAGGGCCTGTCCGGCCATGTCGGCCACCGCCCGGTACGCCATGGTCATCCCGGACCCCAGGGGCACCCCCGGCCCCGGGTAGGCCTCACCGGAGACCGACGCGGACGAGTTGCCGGCGGCGTAGAGACCCGGGATGGGGCGACCGTCCGCGTCGACCGCGGCGCCGTTCGCGTCGATGACCGCACCGCCCTTGGTGCCGAGGTCGCCGAGGACGAGTCGGACGGCGTGGAGCTGGTCGCCGCCGACGGGCCGCAGGCACTGATCGGCCGTGGCGGCACCCAGGAAGAACCGCCCGTACGGGTCCTCGCCGCGGGCGAAGTCGGCGTCGCGCCCCTGCTCGGCGAAGCCGTTGAACCGGTCCACGCTCTCGCGCAACGCGGCGGGATCGAGCCCGGTGGCCTCGGCCAGTTCCTCGACGGATCCCGCGGTGTGCCACAGGCCGGCCCCGCGCAACGCGTCGGGCTCGGGTGCGGGGATACAGATCGCCGGGTAGCCGCCGGCCTCGGCGTCGTCGAACACCAACCAGAACTCGTCACCGGCCCCGTCGGCCATGCGGGCGTGCATCTTGCGCCCCATCTGGTCGTACGGCAGCAGTTCGTTGGCGAATCGCCGGCCGGTGCCGTCGACGATGATCCCGGAGCGGAAGCCCAGGGTGAACGCGGCGTGCCCGTTGGGGAACAGCGTGGCGGGGCACCACCAGGACTGGTCGAGCAGGTCCAGCTCCGCGCCGACCTGCTCGAACATGCGGACGGCGTCGCCCGAGCCCGTGGCGGGGTGGGACGAGGACCAGTCGGCGGTGGGCATGTCCTGCCAGCGGCGGCGGAGGTCCGCCGACCGTTCGAAACCGCCGGCGGCGACCAGTACCCCACGGCGTGCGCCCAGCACCTGCCGGCCGGAGACACCGTTCACGACCACCCCGACGACACGTCCGTCGTCGTCACGGACCAGTTCCTCGGCGGCGGTGTTCAGTCGGGTCTCCGCGGTGCCCATCGCGTCGAGTGCGAGTACGAGTCGCGCCACCCAGGCCCTGCCGCCCTCGAGCTTGGCGGTGTCCTCGTCCGCGCCGAACTGGTCGGCCGGAACCGGCGGACGGATGTCGGTCGCCCGGTCGCCGACCTCCTCGCCCTTGATGGGCTTGGGGTAGATGCTCCGGCCGAGTTCCTGGCGCCCCGGGGCGTCGAAGTAGTCGGGGAAGGCCTGGAAGCGGGTCGGGATGCCCAGCTCGTCCTGCAGGAACTCGACGACCTGCGGCCCGGTGTTGAGGAACGCGTCCTGGACGTCGGCGGCGGTGCGGTCCCCCACCACGGCGCGGAAGTAGGTGCGCCCCCGCTCGACGGAGTCCTCGATCCCGTCCCGGGCGAGGACGGTGTTGCCAGGGAGCCACACGGCGCCGCCGGAGTACGCGGAGGTCCCCCCGAAGCGGTCGGTCTTCTCGATCAGGCAGGTCGACAGACCTCGGGCGGCGGCGGTCGCGGCACCGAAGAGGGCTGCCACCCCCGACCCCACGACCACCACGTCGAATTCCGCGTCGAATGTGTTGTCCTGCGCCGTCACGGCAGCCCCTCGTCGTCATCCAGCTCCGGTGGAACACGTTCCAGTTCCTGTAGTGACCCTAACACCGGCGCGGTACGCGAGACCGTCGATCGCCGATCGGTGGGTAACGAGGGGGATGCGGTGCAGGATCTGGGTGTGACCGATCGAGACGACAACACCGCCCCGGGCGTGGAGCACACCGAGGACGGTCGCCACATCGTGGTCGGGGGCCGGCGGTGGCGCGCGACGGATCCGTCCATCCCCGAGAAGCTCCGTTCGGAGCTCGTCCGGGCACTGATGACCGGTCGCCGGCTGGTCAAGACCGAAGGCGATGCCGCCCGGGTGATGGTGCACGACGCCAAGGTCGCGCTCGGTGAGCGCGGCGACCCGTGGTGGGCACCCACCCGGGAGGGGACACGCGATCGACTGGCCGCGACGATCAGGACGCTCCTGCGCTCGCGCGGCCAGGGGTCGATCTGCCCGTCGGATGCGGCCCGGGTGGCGGGTGGGGATCATTGGCGCGACCTCATGCCCGTCGCCCGGGAGGTCGCGTTCGACCTCCGCGAGGAGGGCGTGGTGGCGGTGACCCAGCGTGGCGAGCGGGTCACCGGACGTGAGGTGACCGGGCCGATCAGGCTGATCGCCGACGACGGCCTGGAATTCACTCCGCCGACGGGGTGACGTCGCGGCGTCGGACGGGCCGGCGGACGGGTCAGAGAGTTCGAATTCTTGTAGGCTACTCACCAGTAGGAGTACACCAACCTGACGCTCCGCTCCCCTCCACGGTGGCCTGCCACCGGAGCAGAACGTCCAACGGAAAGGCACGCACTTGCGCCGCACTGTGTTCAACGAAGACCACGAGGCCTTCCCGCCAGACCCTCCGTGACTTCATCGAGTCCGAGGTGACCCCCCACTTCCAGGAGTGGTTCGAGGCCGGCATCGTCCCGCGTGAGTTCTACTACAAGCTCGCCGACCTCGGCCTGTTCGGCATCAACGTCGACGAGGAGTACGGCGGCGCGGGGATCAATTCCCACAAGTTCGAGGCCATCCAGTCCGAGGAGACCGCCCGCGCCGGCGTGAACTTCGGCGGCTCGGGTGTCCACGTACTGCTCGGGCTCCCCTACATCAAGGCCCTGGCGACCGAGGAGCAGAAGCAGCGCTACCTGCCCAAGTTCGTCTCCGGCGAGGAGATGTGGGCGCTGGCGATGACCGAGCCCGGCACCGGGTCCGACCTGGCCGGCATGAAGAGCACCGCCAAACTCTCGGCTGACGGCACCCACTACGTCCTCAACGGTGCCAAGACGTTCATCACCGGCGGCGTCCACGCCGACCGCGTGATCGTGGCCTGCCGTACCGCTCCCCCGCGTGAGGACGACCGCCGCTTCGGCATCTCGCTGCTCGCCGTCGACACCAAGCTCGAGGGCTACGCAGTGGGCCGCAAGCTCGACAAGGTCGGACTCAAGACCTCCGACACGGCCGAGCTGTCCTTCACCGACGTCAAGGTCCCGGTCGAGGACCTGCTCGGCGAAGAGAACCGCGGCTTCTACTACCTCGGGCAGAACCTGCCGTCCGAGCGCTGGGGCATCGCCTACGGTGCGTACGCCCAGGCCGCGGCCGCCGTGCGCTTCGCCAAGGAGTACACGCAGCAGCGCACGGTCTTCGGCAAGGAGGTGGCCTCGTTCCAGAACACGAAGTTCGAGCTGGCCGCGTGCCAGGCCAAGGTCGACGCCGCGCAGGCCGTCGCGGACCGCGCCCTCGAGGCGCTGGACGAGGGCGAGCTCACCGCCGCCGAGGCGGCCTCGGCCAAGCTGTTCTGCACCGAGGTGGCCGCCGAGGTCATCGACCGTTGCCTCCAGCTGCACGGCGGTTACGGATTCATGAACGAGTACCCGATCGCCCGCCTGTACTCGGACAACCGCGTCAACCGCATCTACGGCGGCACCAACGAGGTCATGAAGTCCATCATCGCCAAGGACATGGGCCTGTAGGTCCCACGACACCCTGGCTCCGTCGGGCCCCGTCCGCTCCCCGCGGACGGGGCCCGAGGCGTCCGACGGGTTGCGCCACGCCCGTCAGCCCTCGGGTGCGGCCTCGTAGTCGGCGTGCCCCTCGACCCCGTATCTGTATGTCGTGGGGTCGATAAAGACGTCGGGTTCGGCGGGGGGCCTCAGGGTGAACACCACGTAGGCGGCGACGATGCCCGCCAGGTAGAAGACCGAGAGGACGACGACGAGGACGTCCGCCTCCAGTCCGTTGAGCAGACTCACGAAGATCGCCTGGGCGAGCGCGATACACAGGCCGAACACGGCGATGTCCACCCACAGCACATTGCGACCTGCGACCGCCTTGTAGGCGAAGACCACCCCGATCATCGTCACCGGGATCGAATAGAGGGCGACAGTGGCTGCGGGCACGAAGGACGGCTGCGAGGCGCCCCCGAGCACGAAGAGGGCCGCGTACAGCACCATGGTCGGCCAGGCGGCGATCTTGATGTGCTCCCAGTAGCTCTCGTTGACCGCGGCGAACACGGCCACGACCCGGTGGTGCCCGCTCCAGTCGTAGGCGAAGTGGAGCACAGAGCCGACGACGATCAGCGGGATGACCGCCCACCAACTCACCGAGACGACGGCATCCGTGTCCAACACGGTCCCATCCTCGCACCGACCGGCGCAGTCCGCCGGTCTTCCCAGGTCAGAGCCGTGTGTCGGACCTGCTTGCTAGTGTTTCCCCAATCGAACACACAGGCGAATCAGGGTCGTGCGGTCAACCGCCGGAAAGGGGGTGCACATGCGGGAGACGACCACCGGGGATGATGCCGGAGCGGTGGCCGGCAGTCCCGCCGTCACCGCCGCCAGCTCCGCAGCCCTGGCGGCGTTGAACGCCGAGAACCGCGCGGCCGCCGCCCGACTGCGCGCCTGCCACGACCTGTGGGCCACCTGCCGCGAAGAACAGGAACTGCGCGACATCGCCGCCGGCTACGGCCCCGGCCTGGACCAACGCCCCGAACACGCCGTCATCGACCCACTGACCATCGCCACAAGTGAGATCGTCGCCGCCTACGGCGTGCACCACAACCGCGCCCGCAGCCTGCTCACCCTGGCCATCACCCTGGTCACCAAGTTCCCCTGTCTCGTCGAGGCCATGGACACCGGCCGACTCGACGAAGCCACCGCCACCCTGCTCGCACGCCACATGCGCACCGTGGACTCCCTGCACCGCGACGCCGTCCACCGCGAGGTCATCGACTGGCTCCTGGCCGCCCTCGCCGCCGGCAGGCGCCCCGGACGCGACGCGATCCTGTCCCACACCGACCGCATCATCGCCGCCCACGACCCAGACGGCGTACGCCTGCGCCGCACCGCCGCGGTCCGCGAACGCCGCGTCACCCTGCGCCGCGGCCCAGACGGCATGGCCGACCTCACCGCCCACCTCACCGCCACCGAAGCCTTCGCCATCCACACCCTGCTGCAGACCAGGGCCACCGACCAACGCCACCGCGACACCCGCACCCGCGTCGAGACCACCCGCCGCCACGGCGCCCACACCCTCGACACCGACACCATCCGCAGCATGGACGAACTACGCGCCGACGCCCTCGTCGCCACCCTTCTCGGCCACCCCAGCACCGACACCGACGCAGGCAGGGGCGCCGGGGCGGGCACGGGTGCGGGTCACCGCCCGCCGGCCACCCAGATCCGCCCCACCATCACCGTGCTCGCACCCCCCGGCCCCGACGGCGAACCCGAGGTCTACCTCCCCCGAGGCGGCCCGGCCACCATCGACGCCCTCATCGAACTACTCACCCGCAGCACCGGCGCCACCATCACCGTGCCCGACACCGCACCCGGGGCCGCAGACACCCCCCACCACGCCCACCGCTATCGCATCAGCGACCGACTGGCCCACCGCATCCGCCTACGCGACGGCACCTGCCGCCACCCCGGCTGCTCCGTCCCCGCCGACGCCTGCGACATCGACCACGTCCGCCCCTTCAACCACACAGATCCCACCCGTGGCGGACTGACCATCGAGAACAACCTCGCCGCCCTGTGCCGCAACCACCACCGCTTCAAAACCTTCCACAACTGGCACTACCAACTCGCCCCCGACGGCACCCTGACCATCACCACCGACACCGGACACACGCTCACCACCCACCCCGACGGCCCCCTCGCCCGCTGGCGCCGCCACACCACCGAGACCGACACCGGGGCTGCGACCGACACCAGGGCCGACCCCGACGCCGACATCCCACCCCCACGCCGCCCCTGGCTCAACCCCCGACCACAAAGCACCCACTGGTACCGACGCGCCCTACGCCTGGCCGCCGAACGCAAAGCCAACACCATGGCCCCACCACCAGACACCCCACCCGACCACCACCACGACCCCGACCCACCACCCTTCTGACCGGCGCGCGGCGAGCCCGGGCCGACACCCTGGTGGCGACAGCACAAAGGCCCGGTGTCGCAGCGTGCGACACCGGGCCCCGGTGGAAGACGGTCAGACGGTCAGTGCTTCTCGCGTCCCCAGTGGTACTCGAAGACCAGGCCGCAGGCGGTGATGACCAGCGCGACGGCGCCGCCGATGAGCACCCACCAGTTCCAGAAGGCCGCTCCGTAGCCGATAATGAAGACCGAGAAGGCCACCAGCACGGGCCAGTAGCTGTGCGGGCTGAAGAAGCCGAGCTCGCCGGCGCCGTCGGAGACCTCGGCCTCCTCGAAGTCCTCGGGCAGGGTGCTGATGCGCCGCGCCACGAAGCGGAGGTAACCACCGATCAGCAGGCTCAGGCCGGCCGAGAGCACGAAGGCCGTGGCGCCGACCCACTCGACGCCCGTCCGAGACGTACCGGTGAGGTACGCGTACGCGATACCCATGACGGCCAGGAAGATAAACAGGGCGTCGAAAATTCGTACTGTTGCGTTCATCGTTCAGGAATCCTTCGCGTGATACCGGGAGAACCGTCAGTTGCCCGACGCGGTCTCGATGATGTTGTTCTGGTCACGGGTATCGCTGCGTCCGGTCTTGAACGGTGCGGTGGAGGTCGAGTACGGGTCCTGGCCGATCGACTCCAGCGCCTCCGCGTTGGACGCGGTCGGGTTGTCCTGACGGAACTGGATGTACTGGGCGAAGGCCTCCGGCGATACCGCGCGCAGCTCGAAGTTCATCATCGCGTGGTAGACACCGCACATCTCGGCACAGCGTCCGACGAACGCACCCTCGCGATCGATCTCCTCGATCTGGAACATGCTCAACTGCTGGTTCTTGCCCGGGTGCGGCATGACGTCGAGCTTGTAGATGAACTCGGGGATCCAGAACGAGTGGACCACGTCGGCCGACGCGAGGCGGAACTCGATGCGCGTGTCGGTCGGCAGAACCAGGACCGGAACCTCCTCTGAGGTACCGACGGTCTCGATGTTGTTGTAGTGGAGGTACGACTTGTCCTCGGCAAGACGACCGTGGATCGGGCCGCCGGCCGCCGGCTCACCCTGCTGACCCAGGGCCTCACGGACCTCGTCGGAGAGCACACCGGCCTCCTCGGCCGCGCGCTGCGCCTCGACGTTGGTGCCGTCCTCGATGCTGGCCCCCGCGACGTCGACCTTGTTGTAGCCGAACTTCCAGTTCCACTGGTAGGCGGTGACGTCGACCTTGACGCCGACCTCCTCCTGCGGACGGAGATCGAGCACCTTGTTCTGCGTGACCACGGTGAAGTAGAAGAGCACGGAGATGATCACGAACGGCGCAGCCGTGTAGATCAGCTCCAGGGGCACGTTGTACGCAGTCTGGCGCGGGAACTCGCCGTCGTCGTTCTTCCGCTTGCGGTGGAACGCCATCGACCAGAAGATCAGGCCCCACACGAAGAAGCCGACGATGAGCGACGTGATGACTGTGCCCGTCCAGAACTCGCGGATCGCGACGCCCTCCGGGGTGATCCCGGTCGGGAAGCCGAAGTTCATCGTCTGGTTCCACCACTTGTTGTCGGTCTGGAGGCTACAACCGGACAACAGCAAGCCCACTGTGCCGAGAGACATCGCGAGTGTCGCCCTGCGCGTCCGACGACGCCCGTCACGCTGTTCCACCATCACGCCTTCCTGATCAGCGGCACCGACCACGTGGCCGGGACACCTTAAAAGAGTAGACCACGGCTCTCAGAATGGAAGCCGCGGGTCCAGCAATTCACCCGCCCGCTCCCCCACGCCGTCGGCGGTGGGCCGGAGGGGTTCCGCCGACCAGTAGTATTCGATCGCGTCGCGACCCGCTCGGGCGGGTCACCGCTGACGCCCCGACGACGATGGACGAGGTACCCGACGCATGTGTGGCCTGCTTGGTCTGATCACCCCCGACGGCTCCGCCCGTACCCACGAGGCGCGGGTCCTTGGCGCCATGGGGTGCCAGCGCCACCGCGGCCCCGACGAGGTGGGCACCTGGGTCGACGGCGACATGGCCTTCGGGTTCAACCGCCTGTCGATCATCGACATCGCGCACTCTCACCAGCCGCTCCGCTGGGGTCCGCCCGAGCAGCCGGACCGTTACGCGCTGGTGTTCAACGGGGAGATCTACAACTACCTCGAACTCCGCGAGGAGCTGCAGCGCGAGCTCGGTGCCGTGTTCGCCACCGAGGGTGACGGCGAGCCGATCGTCGTGGCGTTCCACCACTGGGGCCCCTCGGCCGTCCGCCGGCTCCGCGGAATGTTCGCCTTCGCGATCTGGGACACCGTCGAGCGTTCGCTGTTCGTCGCCCGGGACCCCTTCGGCATCAAGCCCCTGTACATGGCGACCGGACCCGGCGGAACCGTGTTCGCGAGCGAGAAGAAGTCGGTCACCGAACTGATCGACCTCGTCGTCGTCGACACCTCCCTCGACACCCGCGCCCTCCAGCACTACGTCACCCTCCAGTACGTCCCGGAGGACGAGACCCTCACCCGGGGCGTCCGGCGCCTGGAGTCGGGATGCCATGCCACGGTCACCCCCGGCACCGAGCCCGTGATCCAGCGCTACTTCGAGCCCACGTTCCCCGTCGTGCCCGTCGCCGACGGCGACGCCGAGCGCCGCTACGACGAGATCGCCGCCGCACTCGAGGACTCGGTCGCCAAGCACATGCGCGCCGACGTCACCGTCGGCTCGTTCCTCTCGGGGGGCATCGACTCCACCGCCATCGCCGCCCTCGCGCGACGCCACAACGAGAACCTCCTGACGTTCACCACCGGTTTCGAGCGCGAGGGGTACTCGGAGATCGACGTCGCCGCCGAGTCGGCCGCCGCGATCGGCGTGGAGCACATCGTCAAGGTGGTCTCGCCCGAGGAGTTCGCCGCCGCGATCCCCGAGATCATCTGGTACCTCGACGAACCGGTGGCCGACCCGGCGTTGGTCCCGCTGTACTTCGTCGCCCGCGAGGCGCGCAAGCACGTCAAGGTCGTCCTCTCGGGTGAGGGCGCGGACGAGCTGTTCGGCGGCTACACCATCTATAAGGAGCCCCTGTCGCTGGCTCCGTTCGAGAAGGTCCCCGGTGGGATCCGTCGTGCGCTGGGCAGACTCAGCACCCGGATCCCGGAGGGCACCCGGGGCAAGAGCCTGCTGCACCGCGGCTCGATGAGCCTCGAGGACCGGTACTACGGCAACGCCCGCTCCTTCTCCGACGCGCAGGTGGAGGCGGTCCTCCGCGACTACCGACCGGAGTGGAGCCACCAGGACGTCACCGCGCCGATCTACGAGCGGTCCCGCGGATGGGACCCCGTCGCGAGGATGCAGCACCTGGACCTGTTCACGTGGCTGCGCGGCGACATCCTGGTCAAGGCCGACAAGGTCACCATGGCCAACTCCCTCGAGCTACGGGTGCCGTTCCTCGACCGTGAGGTCTACGAGGTCGCGTCGCGGCTCCCCCACACCGAGAAGGTCGCCCACGGCACCACCAAGTACGCACTGCGCAAGGCCCTCGAACGGATCGTTCCCGCCCACGTGCTGCACCGGAAGAAACTGGGATTCCCCGTCCCGACCCGTCACTGGCTGGCCGGGCCGGAGTTGCACGACTGGGCACGCGAGCACGTGGCGGCGTCCGGCACCGACGAGTTCGTGGACAAGGCCGCGGTACTGCGGATGCTCGACGAGCACCGCCGCGGCGAGTCCGATCACAGTCGTCGCATCTGGACCATGCTGTGCTTCATGATCTGGCACGGCATCTTCGTCGAGGGCCGGATCACCCCGGACATCGAGCAGCGCGAGTACCCCGTCCGCCTCTAGCAGGAGGCGGCGGGACGGTCAGGCGGGAAGGAGCGCCGACAGTTCCTCGGCGGCCTCGTCCCCGTAGGCATCGACGAGCCGGCGGCGGGCGGCGGCCGGGTCGATGGTCCACTCCTGCGTGCCCGTGGTCTCCAGGACGTGGGTGGCGATGAGGGCTCCGAACTGGGCGGAACGCTCCAGCGACAACCCGTCCAGGACACCGGAGAGGAAGCCCGCCCGGAACGCGTCGCCGACCCCCGTGGGATCCAGCAGGTTGTCCGACGGGACGATCCCGACCTCGATGGGCTCCGCGCCCTGCTCGACGATCACGACGCCGTTCCCACCCCGGGTGGTGACGCGGGTGCCGACCTTGGCGTCCAGCTCCTCTGCCGACCACCCGGTCTTGTTGAGCAGCAGCTCGTACTCGTATTCGTTGGTGAACAGGTACCGCGCCCCGTCGACCAGCTCACCGGCCGCGTCCCCGTCGAGGAACGCGAGCTGCTGGGAGGGATCGGCGGCGAAGTCCAGACCGAGCTCGCGGCACTCCATCGTGTGGGAGTGCATCGCCGTGGGGTCGTTGGCCCCGATGAGCACGATGTCCGGACGGCCGATCCGGTCGGCCAGGCGAGCCAGCGAGATCGTCGCCGCCTCCCCCATCGCGCCGGGGTAGAACGACGCGAGCTGCGCCATCTCCGAATCGGTCGTGCACACGAACCGCGCCGTGTGCAGAGCAGAGCTGATGTGGACCGCCGAGCAATCGACACCGTGCCGCTCGAGCCAGTCGCGGTACTCGGCGAAGTCCTCGCCCGCCGCCCCCACCAGATGGGGTCGCCGACCCAGGACGCCGAGCGCGAAGGCGATGTTGCCGCCGACCCCGCCCCGGCGGATCTGCAGCGAATCCACCAGGAAGCTCAGCGACACGTGCGCGAGCTGGTCCGGCAGCAACTGCTCGGAGAAGCGACCCGAGAAGGTCATGAGGTGGTCGGTGGCGATGGAACCTGTGATGACGACGGGCATGCCCCAGACAGTAGACGACCCGGACCGATCGGTGATCGGCCCGGGTCGCCCGGTCGTCAGTGCGACCGCGGCGTCAGTTGAACGAGTCGCCGCATGCGCAGGAGCCCGTGGCCTGCGGGTTGTCGATGGTGAAGCCCTGCTTCTCGATGCTGTCGACGAAGTCGATGGACGCACCGGTCAGGTACGGGACACTCATCCGGTCGACGGCGAGCTTGATGCCGCCGAAGTCGTCGACCACGTCACCGTCGAGCGAGCGGTCGTCGAAGAAGAGCTGGTAGCGCAGGCCCGCGCAGCCACCGGGCTGGACGGCGATGCGCAGCGAGAGGTCGTCACGACCCTCCTGGTCCAGCAGGGCCTTGGCCTTGGCGGCGGCTGCCTCGGTGAGCAGTACGCCGGTAGCGGTGTTCTCCGCAGTGGTCATGTCGGTTCTCCTTGCGATCGGAAGAGGGCTTCGGGGGCGTCGTGAAAGGTTCAACGCCCACCGGGGAGTCCTCTATTCCCCGGCACCCGTTCCCCCGCACACGATACGCCTGCTGTCGCCCATGGGTGAATGTCCGGCGCCGGTGTCGATCGCCTAGCCTGGGTGTGTGAAGTTGCGTGCATTCGGCTCCAGAGACGACGAGAGCGGCAAAGGCTCCCCCGCCCCCGAGGGGCGGCCCGCGTCCGCGTCCGCGGATGCGGCTGCCTCCGAGCCCTCCGGCGACCCGCGCCGCCCCGCGGGCAAGGGGAAGCCGACGCCCCGTCGTCGCGACCAGGAGCGCGCCCGCGGGGTGCGCCAGGGTCCGGTGACCGCGCCGGTCACCCGCAAAGAGGCCAAGGAGCGCAAGAAGGCCGCCCAGGCGACCATGACCAAGGACGAGCGTCGGGCCGCCAGGGCCGGCGAGCGCGCCGCGCGCGAGGAGCGCCGCCAGCTCATGATGGAGGGCGACGACCGTTACGTGCTCTCCCGTGACCGCGGAGAGGTCCGCCGGTTCGCGCGCGACTGGGTCGACACCCACCGGCGCCTCATCAACTGGTTCATGCCGCTCGCCCTGTTCGTGATCGTGTTCCAGCTCATCCCGAACCCGACCCTCATGGTCTACAGCCAGACCCTCTTCCTGGTGCTCATCATGGTCGTCGTCGTCGACGGCATCCTCCTCGGACGAACCGTGAACAAGGCGGTCCGCGAGAGGTTCCCGTCCACCGACGACACCGGTTTCGGCATGGGGTGGTACGCCGTCATGCGTGCGACGCAGCCCCGCATGCTCCGCACCCCCCGCCCCCGGGTCCGCCCGGGCGACGCCATCTGACCCGTCCAGAGCCACTGATCCCCGGAAGGGCCTGACCCCCATGCGCCTGCTCGTCCTCGGTGGTATCCGCTCGGGCAAGTCCGCCCACGCCGAGTCGGTGGCCGCGGCCACCGACGACGACGTCGTGTACGTCGCCACGGCCCGGCGCGACCCCGGGGACGACGAGATGGCCGCGCGGATCGAGACACACCGCGAGCGCCGGCCCACCCGGTGGGTGACCGAGGAGACGGAGGACATCGTCCGGGTCCTCGCCGACCACCCGACATCGACGATCCTCGTGGACGACCTCGGAGGCTGGTTGACGCGTCGGATGGACGCCACACTCGGGTGGACCGACGGGGGTGCCGCGGTCGCGGCGGACCTGGACGCCCTCGTCACCGCTGTCGCCGAGCACTCCGGCACCCTCGTCCTCGTCTCGCCCGAGGTCGGTCTGGGAGTCGTGCCGGACACGCTCTCCGGTCGGGTGTTCGCCGACGTGATCGGTTCGCTCAACCGGCGGCTGGCCGGGGTGTGCGACTCGGCGGTCCTCGTCGTCGCCGGTCGCCCCCTCCCCCTCGAGGCCGTGCACCCGACCGCCGGTAGCGTCGCGCGCACCCCCGCCGCGGCGACGGCGACGGTCACCGGTGCGACGACGGCCACCGGTACGACGATGGGTGCCGTCGGCGCGCCCGAGGCCGAGGCCGCGGCCGCGCCCCGGGACCTCGATACCGTCCCCCACGACTTCCCCGGCCTGGGCGACGTGTCGTACTACGACGACCCCGTCGCCTTCCCCCCGGTTCACCCGCCGTCCCACTCCGTCGCCGAGGAGGCCCGCGCCCGGCATCTCACGTTGACCAAGCCCGCGACGTCCCTCGGTCGGCTCGAGGAGCTGAGCGTGTGGGTCTCCTCGTGCCAGGAGGCGTGCCCGCCCCGCCCGCTCGACCGCGCCAGGGTGGTGGTGTTCGCCGGTGACCACGGCGTCGCCGAACACGGGGTGTCCGCGTTCCCGCGCGAGGTCACGCTGCAGATGGCCGACAACATCGTCGGCGGCGGCGCGGCGGTGTCCGTCCTCGCCCGCATGGCCGGCGCCACGGTCCGGGTGGCCGACATGGCGATGTCGGCCGAGCGTCCCGGAGGGCTCGACGACCACAAGATCCGCCGCTCCAGCGGGTCGATCGACAGGGAGGACGCCCTGACCCCCGAGGAGGTGCGGGCCGCGATCGCCGCCGGTCGTCGCATCGCCGACGAGGAGGTCGACTCCGGGGCGGACCTGCTCATCGCGGGCGACCTCGGCATCGGCAACACCACGCCGGCCACCGTGCTGACGTGTCTCGTCACCGGTCGCGAGCCGGTCGAGTTGGTCGGCCGCGGAACCGGGATCGACGACGAGGGCTGGATGCGCAAGACCGCCGCGATCCGGGACGCCATGTTCCGGGCGTCCGGCGACCTGCGGGACCCCGTGGCGATGTTGCGCAAGGTCTCCGGTGCGGACCTCGCCGCGATGGCCGGGTTCCTGGCCCAGGCCGCAGTTCGTAGGACGCCGTGCCTTCTCGACGGGTCCGTGGTCACCTCCGCCGCGCTCATGGCCGAGGCGATGGCACCCGGTTCCCGCCAGTGGTGGGCGGCCGGCCACCGCAGCGCGGAGCCCGCCCACACCGCCGCGCTGACGTACCTGTCCCTCGACCCGATCCTCGAACACTCGATGCGTCTGGGTGAGGGAAGCGGGGCCGTCGCCGCCCTGCCCGTCGTCCACAACGCCGTCGCGATCCTCACGCAGATGGCGACCTTCGCCGACGCCGGGGTCGCCGGCAAGGACTGACGACCCGTGCTCGCCGCGGTCCGACTCGCGTTGTCGTGGATGACGGTGCTGCCCGTGGGGCGACCGGGTGTCCCCGACTCCGCGGCGGCCGGCCGGGCGATGACGGCGATGCCCGTCGTCGGCCTGGTGTGCGGCGTCGTCGCGACCGCACTGGCCCACGGTGTGCACGCGATGGGGGCCGGCGCGCTGCTGTCCGGGGTGATCGGGGTGGCGGCCGTTCTGGCCCTCACCCGCGGGATGCACGTGGACGCGCTGGCCGACACCGCGGACGGACTCGGGTCGTACGCCGGCCCGGATCGCGCACTGGAGATCATGCGGTCCGGGTCCGTCGGGCCGATGGGGGCCGCCGTCCTGGTGTTGGTTCTGCTCGCCGAGGTGGCAGCGTTGGGCACCCTGGTCGACTCGGGGGCCTGGCTCGCCCCGGTCGCCGCCGTCGTCCTCTCGCGGTGCCTACCGGCCGTCCTGCTGCGCCGGGGCGTCCCCGCGGCGTCGCCGACCGGCTTCGGCGCGCTCGTCGCCGGCTCCCAGTCCCGCGTCGCCGTGGTGGTGACCGGACTGGTGTGTGCGGCCGCGGGCGCCGCGCTGGCGGGGTCAGGGTGGTCCGCCGCCACGTGGTGGGCCCCCGCGGCCGGCGCCGTGGCGGGCGTCGCCGCCTACGGCGCCGCGGCGGGCTTCGGCCGACACGCGGTCCGCCGGTTCGGCGGGATCAGCGGGGACGTCCTCGGAGCGGTGATCGAGACGGGCACCGCCGCCGCGCTGGTGGCGGCGGTGCTCCTGCTCTGACGGGGCGCGGCTCAGACCAGCGTCGTCATCCAGCCGAACGGGTCCTCCACGGAACCGCGCTGGATACCGGTGAGCGTCTCGCGGAGCCGCATGGTGATCGCCCCCGGCCCGCCGTCACCCACCGTGTAGCCGCCGCCGGAGTGCTGCACGGACCCGACGGGGGTGATGACGGCGGCGGTGCCACACGCGAACACCTCGGTGATCTCGCCGGAGGCCACGCCCGACTCCCACTCGTCCACCGAGACCTTGCGCTCGGTCACGGGGTAGCCGAGGTGGCGGGACAACTGCAGGAGACTGTCGCGGGTGACGCCCGGCAGCAACGAGCCGGACAGTTCGGGGGTGACGATCTCGGCGGAGTCGCCGGAGCCGAGGACGAAGAACAGGTTCATCCCGCCCATCTCCTCCACGTACTTCCGCTCGATCGCGTCGAGCCAGACCACCTGGTCGCATCCCTTGGCCGCGGCCTGCTCCTGGGCGCGCAGCGAGGCGGCGTAGTTGCCGCCGAACTTGGCGGCGCCGGTGCCGCCGGGGCTGGCGCGCACGTATTCGGTGCTCAGCCAGACGCTCACGGGGGCCACGCCGCGGGAGAAGTACGCGCCGGCCGGGGAAGCGATCACCGAGTAGAGGTATTCGTCGGCCGGCCGCACGCCGAGCCCGGTCTCGGTGGCGATCATGAAGGGCCGCAGGTAGAGCGCCTCCTCACCGCCGGCGGCGGGCACCCAGTCGCGGTCGATCGCCACGATCTGCCGCAACGACTCCATGAACAGCTCTTCGGGCAGCTGCGGCATGGCGAGGCGCTCCGCGGAGCGGTTGAAGCGGGCGGCGTTCTGCTCGGGTCGGAACGAGGCGATGGAGTCGTCGGCCTGCCGGTAGGCCTTGAGGCCCTCGAAGATCGTCTGCGCGTAGTGCAGGACCACGGCGGACGGGTCGATGGACAGGGGGGCGTACGCCTCCACGACCGGGGTGCCCCACTGCCCGTTCGAGTACGGGAGGGTAACCATGTGGTCGGTGAAGTGCTTGCCGAAGCCGGGGGCGGCGAGGATGGCCTCGCGCTCGGCGGTCGATCTCGGCGAGGCGGACGGACGGACGTCGAACTCGGACATTGCGGGTCTCGTTCCTGGAGGAAGGGGGCGGGTCAGCGGGTGCGGATCTCGATGAGCGGGGGTACCGCGAGGCGGCACGGTACCTCTCGTCCGCGTACGTCGACGACGACCTCGTCGCCCTTCTTCAGACCCGCGTCCAGCTCGATGAACGCGAGCGCGATCCCCGTCTTGAGGGTCGGTGAGAACGTGCCGGAGCTGGTGACGCCCACCTCGCGTCCACCGGCGCGCACGGTCTGTCCGGCGCGCGGGATCCCGCGTCCGGTGACCTCGAGCGCGTACATCCGGCGGGCGGGGCCGGCCTCCTTCTGACGCAGCAGTTCCTCGCGCCCCCAGAAGGCGGGCTTGTCCCAGCCGATGGCCCAGGCGCAGCGTGCCTCGAGCGGGCTGAGGTCCACGGACAGTTCGTTGCCGTGCAGCGGGTAGCCGGCCTCCGTGCGCAGCGAATCGCGGGCACCGAGACCGCACAGGGCGCCCTCACGGGACAGCACCTGCTCGGCGAGCGCATCCCAGATCGGGCCGGCCTCGTCCCAGGCGGGCAGCACCTCGAATCCGTACTCGCCGGTGTACCCGGTACGGCAGACCCGCACGGAGTGTCCGTTCCAGCCGGCGTCGACGTACGCCATGTAGTCGAGGTCGGTCGGCAGCCCCACCGCCTCGAGCACCTCTCCGGCGAGCGGGCCCTGGACCGCGATCACGGCGCGGGAACGGTGTTCGTCGGTGACGGTGACCACGGGCGCCCGCTCGGCGGCGGCGGCCTGCATCCGCCGGACCACCTCGGCGGTGTTGGCGGCGTTGGGGATGAGGAAGATCTCGGAGTCGGAGACCCGGTAGGCGATGAGGTCGTCCACCACTCCCCCGGACTCGTCGCAGCACAGCGTGTACTGGGCGCTGCCGGCGGCGATCCGGTCGAGGTCGTTGGTGAAGCACGAGTTGACGAACTCCGCGGCGCCCGGGCCGGTCACGAGCGCCTTGCCGAGGTGGCTGACGTCGAACAGTCCGACGGCGGTGCGGGTGGCGGTGTGTTCGGCGACGGTGCCGGCGTACTGCACCGGCATCGACCAGCCGCCGAACGGGGCGAAGGTCGCGCCGGCCTCCACGTGGCGGGAGTGCAGTGGTCCCTCGTGAAGGTCCCCTGTGTCTGTCATGTGGCCACTCCTCGCGCTCTACGGTCCGGCTGCCTGCCCACGTTAGTCGATAGACTATGGTGCCCTCGCCGTGGCGGTCCCGCCGCGTCGTCCGGGCATCACGACCCTTCCCGTACGTCCCGCCGACCCCCAGGAGCGCTTCATGCCGACCGCGCAGTCGATCCTCACCCACAGCCCGGATCTCGCCCCGATCGAGGCGGTCACGACGCCGGTGGACGCCGACGTCGTGGTGGTCGGTATCGCGGCCGATGCCGGGGCCGGAGAGGATGCGGCGCCCGTCGTCGTCGCCCCCGGTCTGGAGGGTGAGGTCACCGCGGCGCTCGCCGCGGTCGCGCGGTCGGTGGGCGCGTCCACCAAGGTCGCCTCCACCACCCGTGTCCCGGCGCCGGACGGTGTGTCGGCCGGGTCCGTGGTGCTGGTGGGGCTCGGGTCCTCCGACGACGAAGTGTCCGACGAGTCCCTGCGCCGCGCGTCCGGCGCCGCCGCGCGCGCCTGCCGCGGACTCGGGTCCGCCCTGGTGTTGCTGGACGCCGAGCGCGCGGAGCCGGTGGCCCTGGGAGCGGGGCTCGGATCGTTCCGCCCGGCCAAGGTCACCTCCAAGAACGACGACGACGAGAACAGCGATTCGCTGAAGGTGTTCGTCGCCGAGGGCGGCGCCGACGCCGTGATCCGCGCCGCCACCGTCGCCGAGTGTGTCGGGCTGGCGCGCGATCTGGTCAACACCCCGCCCAACCTGCTGTTCCCCGGATCGTTTGCCGACCGGGCCGCCGAACTGGCCCGCGACGCCGGTCTGGAGGTCGAGGTGCTGGACGAGGAGGCGCTCACCGAGGGCGGCTACGGCGGCATCCTCGCGGTGGGCGGCGGCTCGTCCCGCGGCCCGCGCATGGTGCGGCTCACCCACCGGGGCGCCGAGGGTCGACCCACCGTGGCCCTGGTGGGCAAGGGCATCACCTTCGACACCGGCGGCATCTCCATCAAGCCGGCCGCCGGCATGGAGCAGATGACCATGGACATGGGTGGCGCCGCGGCCGTCGTCGCCACCGTCATCCTCGCCGCGCGGCTGGGCCTGGATCTCACCGTGGTGGCGACCGTGCCCATGGCGGAGAACATGCCGTCGTCGACGGCGTACCGGCCCGGCGACGTGTTGACCATGTACGGGGGCACGACCGTCGAGGTGAAGAACACCGACGCCGAGGGGCGGCTCATCCTGGCCGACGCGATCGTCCGCGCCTGCGAGGACTCCCCGTCCCATCTCATCGACACCGCCACCCTCACCGGTGCGCAGATGGTGGCGCTGGGCAAGAAGACCCCGGGTGTCATGGGAACCGAGGACTTCCGCGACCGGGTGGCCGACCTCAGCCGGTCGGTCGGCGAGGGCGGGTGGCCGATGCCACTGCCCGAGGAGTTGCGTGCCGGGCTGGATTCCGAGGTGGCCGACCTGACCCACGTCACCCCGCACCGGTGGGGCGGCATGCTCTCGGCCGGACTGTTCCTCTCCGAGTTCGTCGCGGACGGCGTCGAGTGGGCGCACATCGACGTGGCCGGCCCCGCCTACAACGACGGTGGCCCGGAGGGGTACCTGCCCAAGGGCGGAACCGGGGTGCCCGTGCGGACCATGCTCGCCGTCCTCGAGGACATCGCCGCCGGAGCCTGAGTCTGCCGCGGGCGGCGGGGTCAGCGCGGCTAGCCCCCTCGGGCTCGCGCAGCCGGTCGCGGAGGCGCTCGGCCCGCTCGCGCCGCTCACGCTTGATGCGGACCTCCTCGTAGTCGCGCATCCGTTGGGGGTAGCCCTGGACGGCGGCGTCGAACAGGGGCAGCTTCAACTGCGCCGCGAGTTTCCGCGCGGTGGCCACGTCGCCCACCGGTCGGCGGGTCCACTCGCCGTCGAAGGCCACCAGGCACAGGCCGGGGACCGAGACGAGGGTCTCCGGTTCGAGATAGGCCTCCACGCCCACGCGGGTGCGACACCACCGGCGCAGGTGGTCGAGATCGGCCGGATCCGCCCGGACCCGCGGCCCACGACGCCCGAACAGGTCACGGATACCCACCGTCGATCCCTCCCGTCGGGCCCCCGTACGGGGTGAGGGCCGCCTATGGGACACGATCGTACCGACGCCCGACGCCCGTCACGCTGCGGGCGACCGGCGGGCGACCGGCGGATCGGGCACCGGCCGGGGTCGGGATCGGCACGTCCGCCGACGCCGAGAGGTGGCAGAGGGCACAATGGACGACGATCCTGGGTGGGGGCGCCACCGCGCATCCGGCCCCGGATCGACACGACGAACAGATAACTCACACCCACGACGCCGCTCACGCGGGCGCGGACCGCGCTTGCTGGCAGCGAATGAGAACTCTTGAGGAGTCACGACACCATGGCCTTCTCCGTACAGATGCCGGCTCTCGGTGAATCCGTCAGCGAGGGCACGGTTACCCGCTGGCTCAAGAAGGAGGGGGACACGGTCGAGGTCGACGAGCCGTTGCTCGAGGTCTCCACCGACAAGGTCGATACCGAGATCCCGTCGCCCGCCGCCGGCACGCTGAAGAAGATCGTCGCCGATGAGGACGAGACGGTCGAGATCGGCGGGGAACTCGCCGTCATCGACGACGGCTCGGGCGGGTCCGACGACGACTCCGGCTCCGGCTCCGGCTCCGCCGATGATGCCGACGACTCTGACGACGAGGCCGACCAGGCCGACGATTCCGCGGATGACGAGTCCGCCCCGGCCAAGAAGTCCTCCGGAGGCGGGGGCGGCGGCAAGGGCACCGACGTCGTCATGCCCGAACTCGGCGAGTCCGTCACCGAGGGCACCATCACCAAGTGGCTCAAGTCCGTCGGCGACACCGTCGAGGTCGACGAGCCCCTGCTCGAGGTCTCCACCGACAAGGTCGACACCGAGATCCCCTCCCCCGTCGCCGGCACCCTGCAGAAGATCGTGGCCGAGGAGGACGAGACCGTCGACGTCGGCGCCACCCTCGCCGTCATCGGCGACGGCGACGCCGCGAGCGACTCCGACGACGACTCCGGCGATTCCGGCTCTGACTCCGGCTCCGCCGATGAGGCCGACGACTCCGACGATCAGGCCGACGAGGCCGACGAGTCGGATGCCGCGGACGAGCCCGTGGACGACGAGCCCGCCGAGGAGTCCGCCCCGGCCAAGAAGTCCTCCGGAGGCGGGGGCGGCGGCAAGGGCACCGACGTCGTCATGCCCGAACTCGGCGAGTCCGTCACCGAGGGCACCATCACCAAGTGGCTCAAGTCCGTCGGCGACACCGTCGAGGTCGACGAGCCCCTGCTCGAGGTCTCCACCGACAAGGTCGACACCGAGATCCCCTCCCCCGTCGCCGGCACCCTGCAGAAGATCGTGGCCGAGGAGGACGAGACCGTCGACGTCGGCGCCACCCTCGCCGTCATCGGCGACGGCGACGCCGCGAGCGACTCCGACGACGACTCCGGCGATTCCGGCTCTGACTCGGACGAACAGTCGGCCGAGGAGCAGAACGCCACCGACGCCAAGGACAAGGGCGTGGACGCCTCCGACGAGGACGAGGTCCCCGAGGACACCCCCGAGACCGAGAAGAAGGCCGCCGCCAAGGCGGAGTCCGGGTCCGGGTCGACGTCCGGGAAGAAGGCCGAGCAGAAGAGCGAGAGGAAGGCCGCGAAGCCGCGCGGGTCGGAGAAGTCCGACGGCGGGTCCTCCGGCGACCTGCCCGAGCGGGCCGAGCCCGCGGCGGCCGCCAAGTCCGGCAGCTCGCCGTACGTCACCCCGCTGGTGCGCAAGCTCGCGCAGGAGCACGGCGTCGACCTGGACTCGGTCAAGGGCACCGGCATCGGCGGCCGGATCCGTAAGCAGGACGTCCTCGCGGCGGCCGAGGGCTCGGGTTCCGACTCCGGTTCCGAGACCCCGGCCGAGAAGAAGGCGCCCAGCGGCGGCCCGTCGAAGGCCGGCGTCCGGCCCGAGCTCGCGGAGCTGCGCGGCACCACCAAGAAGGCCAACCGGATCCGCAAGATCACGGCGCAGAAGACCCGTGAGTCGCTGCAGCAGACCGCTCAGCTCACGCAGGTCTTCGAGGTGGACATGACCCGGGTGGCGCAACTGCGCTCGCAGGTCAAGGAGCAGTTCGCCGACAAGCACGGCGCCAAGCTCTCGTACCTGCCGTTCTACGCCAAGGCGGTCGTCGAGGCCCTGGTGTCGCACCCGAACGTCAACGCGTCGTACGACGAGAAGACCAACGAGATCACTTACCACGGGTCGGTGAACCTCGGGATCGCCGTGGACACCGAGGCGGGGCTGCTCTCCCCGGTCATCCAGAACGCGCAGGACCTGGACATCCCGGGGCTGGCCAAGGCGATCATCGACCTGGCCGAGCGGGCGCGGGCGTCCAAGCTCACCCCGGACGACCTCCAGGGCGGCACGTTCACCATCACCAACATCGGCAGCGAGGGGGCCCTGTTCGACACCCCGATCCTCGTCCCGCCGCAGGCGGCGATGCTCGGCACCGGCGCGATCGTGCGGCGGCCCGTGGTGGATGCCGACGCCGACGGCGAGTCGATCGCCATCCGGTCGATGGGCTTCATGCCGCTGACCTACGATCACCGCCTGATCGACGGCGCCGACGCCGGCCGCTTCCTCACCACGGTGAAGGACCGGTTGGAGAAGGCCGAGTTCGACGGTGACCTCGACCTGTGAAGCCAGCTGATCGGTAGGTTCCGCTGAACCCCGCGACGGGCGTCCTCCTTCACGGAGGGCGCCCGTCGTCGTCGTCGTCACACCCCTCGGCCTACCCTGGGGACATGTCGCACACCGGTCAGTCCCTCCGCCGTGACCCGGCGCCCCCGGAGATCCGTCGGCTCGGCACCGTCGAGTACAGCCCCACCTGGGAGCTCCAACGCACCCTCGCCGAGGAGCGCGCCGACGGGCAGCGGGGCGACACGATCCTCCTCCTGGAGCACCCCGCCACCTACACCGCCGGCAAACGCACGGAGCCGTCCGACCGTCCCACCGACGGCACCCCGGTCGTCGACGTGGACCGCGGCGGCCGGATCACCTGGCACGGACCCGGCCAACTGGTGGGGTACCCGATCGTCGCGCTGACCGACCCCATCGACGTGGTCGAGTACGTCCGCCGTGTCGAGCAGGCCCTCATCTCCACCTGCGCGCGGCTCGGCGTGGAGGCCGGGCGCGTCGACGGGCGCTCCGGGGTGTGGTGTGCGGCCTCGGACGGCAGGCCCGAGCGCAAGATCGCCGCCATCGGGATCCGTGTCCAGCGGGGCGTGACGATGCACGGGTTCTCCCTCAACTGCGACTGCGATCTGACCGCGTTCTCGCGGATCGTCCCCTGCGGGATCGTCGACGCCGGGGTCACGTCGCTCAGCGCCGAACTCGGTCGCGTGGTGCCGGTGTCGGAGGTTCTCGACCAGGTCACCTCCGACATGGTGGAGGCGCTGGACGGCCGACTGCCCGTAGCGTGATTCGCGCGTAGGCTTGCGGCCGTGACTGTGACTCCTGAAGGCCGCAAGCTCCTCCGTATCGAGGCCCGCAACGCCGAGACGCCGATCGAGCGCAAGCCGTCGTGGATCCGTACGAGGGCCACCATGGGTCCCGAGTACAAGGAACTCAAGACGCTGGTCAAGACCGGTGGCCTGCACACGGTGTGCGAGGAGGCCGGCTGCCCCAACATCTACGAGTGTTGGGAGGACCGGGAGGCCACGTTCCTCATCGGCGGCGAGCAGTGCACCCGCCGCTGCGACTTCTGCCAGATCGACACCGGCAAACCCAGCGCCCTCGATCGTGACGAGCCGCGGCGCGTGGCCGTGTCCGTGCGCGAGATGGGTCTGCGCTACTCCACCATCACGGGCGTCGCGCGCGACGACCTGGAGGACGGCGGGGCCTGGCTCTACGCGGAGACCGTCCGCAAGATCCACGAGCTCAACCCCAACACGGGGGTCGAGAACCTCATCCCCGATTTCAACGGGGACCCGGACCAGCTGGCCGAGGTGTTCGAGTCGCGTCCCGAGGTGCTGGCGCACAACCTCGAGACCGTGCCGCGGATCTTCAAGCGGATCCGCCCGGCGTTCCGGTTCGACCGCTCCCTCGACGTGATCCGCGCCGCGCGCGACTTCGGCCTCGTCACCAAGTCCAACCTCATCCTGGGGATGGGCGAGACCACCGACGAGATCGTCGACGCGATGCGCGACCTGCACTCCGCCGGCTGCGACATCCTCACCATCACGCAGTACCTCCGGCCCAGCCCGCTGCACCACCCGATCGACCGCTGGGTCAAGCCCGAGGAGTTCGTCGAGCTGTCCGATCAGGCCCGTGAGATCGGTTTCGCCGGCGTCATGGCCGGACCGCTCGTCCGCTCGTCGTACCGAGCCGGCCGCCTCTACGTCCAGGCGCTGGAGCACCGCGGGCAGGCGGTTCCGGAGCACCTGCAGCAGCTGACGACAGGAGGTTCGGCGTCCCAGGAGGCCTCGAGCGTCCTGGACCGCGAGCGCGCCCGCGTCTGACCCGCCCACAGTCGGCCGGGGCGGGGCACCCCTCGGGTCAGCCGCGGTTCCCGGACCGCGGTGGCGGGCACGTATCCTGATGACCATGGCGAAGAGCGAGCTCACCAAGGCGGACAAGAAGGCGGCCCGGGCCGTCCGGCGGCAGGCGGGCAAGGAACAGCGCGGCCAGATGTGGCAGGCGCTGAAGATCCAGTCCAAGCAGGACAAGCTCCTGTGGCCGCTGATGATCGGCGCGGTCGTCCTGTCGACGGTTGTGTTCTTCCTCCTCGGCATGCTGTGGGGCGGCGAGTGGTGGATGCTCCCCCTCGGTGTGCTCACCGGCCTCATGCTCGCGATGGTGATCTTCTCGCGCCGCGTGCAGAACACGGTGTACGGCAAGGCCGAGGGGCAGCCGGGCGCGGCCGCGTGGGCCCTGGACCAGTTGCGGTCCGGGTGGCGGGTCAACCAGGCCGTCGCCGCCACGACGAGTTTCGACGCGGTCCACCGCGTGGTCGGCCGGTGCGGGATCGTGATCGTGGGCGAGGGCGAGCCGCGCCGGCTCAAGCCGCTCATGGCACAGGAGAAGAAGAAGGTCGCCCGGGTCGTCGGCGACACCCCGATCTACGAGTTGATCGTCGGCGAGGAGCAGGACGCGACCCCCGAGCAGGTGCCACTGCGCAAGCTGAACCGCCGGCTCACCCGATACCCGATGAACATCAGCCGGGCGAAGGTCGACGCCCTCGACACCCGGCTCCGCGCGCTGAGCACCAAGACCGGCATTCAGAACCAGATGCCCAAGGGCCCGGTCCCCCAGGGCGCGAAGGTGCGCAACATCCAGCGCAGCGCCCGCCGCCGCGGCTGAGCCGTCCGCCGTCAGGCTGTCGCAGCCACCGGGCTCACGACGCCCGCCGCCCGTCCCGGGCGGCGGGCGTCGTCTCGTCAGCGGGTACGGATCAACGGGTACGGATCAGAGTGGTGCCGGTGGCGCGGTCGTGCATGCCGCGTCCGTCCTCGTCCTGGATGAGCGGGGGCAGCAGGAAGAAGATGAACACCACACGCACCAGCGCACGGACGAAACCCACCCGCTCCTCGGCGTCGACCCGTGCCGTGCCGATGCCGACCAGCGCCTGCCCCGGCGTCTGGGCGAACAGCCACACGCAGACCACGCCGCTCACGCCCCACAGCAGTGGCACGGCCCAGCTGGAGACGGCGGAGAACGAGTCGCCCCCCAGCGTCTCCGGGCCGAGCAGCATCACGATGACGGCGACCAGCCCGTAGGCGAGGAACCAGTCCACCGCCAGCGCGCCGACACGAACGCCCAACGGGGCGATCGAGCCCGCGCCGGACGCCGGGAGACCGAGATTCTCACCCTTGTACTTCTGCTCCGGCCCACTGCCGGAGGTGGGGCCGGACAACCATGATCCCGCAACGTCACGCATACTGCTCAGGGTAGCCGGGCGACCTGCCGATCCCCATGTCGGCGATACCCCGCTTCGGGTGACTAAACTGACCCTATTGGGAGGGACCCACCCGGCCGGTGACGTAACACCAGCGAAACATTCGCTTGACGGCCGGGCAACACCTCGCCCATATCGTGAGGTCACCGCACGACGGGAGACACCGGTTTCCCGTCGCACTTCAGAGACGAGGAGCGAATCGTGGCATTCTCCACGCCGGACGAGGTCATCAAGTACGTCAAGGACGAGGGCGTCGAGTACGTCGACATCCGGTTCACCGACCTGCCGGGTAACGAGCAGCACTTCACGATCGCCGCAGCGGCGTTCGACGAGGACATGTTCGAGGACGGCCTGGCCTTCGACGGCTCCTCCATCCGGGGGTTCCAGTCGATCCACGAGTCCGACATGATGCTCCTGCCGGATGTCGCGACGGCCCGTCTCGACCCCTTCCGCAGGGCCAAGACGCTCAACATCAGCTGCTTCGTCCACGACCCCTTCACCCGTGAGGCCTACAGCCGCGACCCGCGTAACGTCGCCCGCAAGGCCGAGGAGTACCTGCTCTCCACCGGCATCGCCGACACGTGCTTCTTCGGGGCCGAGGCCGAGTTCTTCGTGTTCGACTCCGTCCGCTACGGCTCCGGGACGAATCACGGTTTCTATGAGGTCGATTCGAGCGCCGGCAACTGGAACACGGGCGCCGGCCAGGAGGCCGACGGCTCGCCCAACCTGGGCTACAAGGTCCGCGAGAAGGGCGGGTACTTCCCCGTCGCCCCGTACGATCACTTCGTCGACCTGCGCGACGAGATGTCCACCAACCTCACCAACGCCGGCTTCGAGCTCGAGCGTTTCCACCACGAGGTGGCCGGCGCCCAGCAGGAGATCAACTACAAGTTCAACACCCTGCTGCACGCTGCCGACGACGTCCAGCTGTTCAAGTACATCGTCAAGAACACCGCCTGGAAGAACGGCAAGTCGGCCACGTTCATGCCCAAGCCACTCTTCGGCGACAACGGCTCGGGCATGCACGCCCACCAGTCGCTGTGGAAGGACGGCAAGCCGCTGTTCCACGACGAGTCCGGCTACGCGGGGCTGTCCGACATCGCCCGCTACTACATCGGCGGCATCCTGCACCACGCACCATCGCTGCTGGCGTTCACCAACCCCACGATCAACTCGTACCACCGGCTCGTCCCGGGCTACGAGGCCCCGATCAACCTCGTGTACTCACAGCGCAACCGCTCGGCGTGTGTCCGGATCCCGATCACCGGCAACAACCCCAAGGCCAAGCGCATCGAGTTCCGCTGCCCCGACTCGTCCGGCAACCCGTACTTCGCGTTCGCCGCGATGATGATGGCCGGCATCGACGGTGTGAAGAACAAGATCGAGCCGTTGGCTCCGGTCGACAAGGACCTCTACGAGCTCCCGCCGGAGGAGGCCGCCGACATCCCGCAGGCGCCCACCTCGCTGCCCGCCGTCATCGACCGTCTCGAGCAGGACCACGAGTACCTCACCGAGGGTGGCGTGTTCACCGAGGACCTCATCGAGAACTGGATCTCGTACAAGCGCGAGAAGGAGATCGCCCCGGTGAACCTCCGTCCGCACCCGCACGAGTTCGAGCTCTACTACGACTGCTGACCCTCATGCCCGCCCTGACCTGCCCCCGCGCAGGCCGGGGCGGGCATCGACTTCGGTCGTAGTGCCGGGCGCCGCCCGCGCGGTCATCACCTCGATGGCCGGGCGGGCGGCGCCTTTCTAGCTACTCGCGTGGCCGAAGGTCCACGCATCCACCGACGAGATCCGGACGCGCATGACCGGGATCGGAGCCTTCTCTCCCCTCTGCCAGGCGTCCGTGACGTGGATGAACGAGGCCACCCTGTCCTCCCCGTCCAGTGCCTCCTCGTACTTCGTGATGCCGATCTGCCGGAATGCACTGGCCTGGGCATCAGCCACCTGCTCGGACTTCTCATCACCCGTCAGCGCGTCGAAGGTGGCCGCCTGGATCCGCATGAACTCACCCTCGGTGGTGAGGTTGCCTTCCCAGGTGTTCCCGTTGATCACCAGGGTGATCGGGAAGTTCACGGGAGCCTGCTCGATGCCCTCTGCCATCTGGCGGAGCAGGTAGTCGAGGTCGGTTGCGCCTTCATTGCCGGTAGTCACAGCTCGAGTGTATCGGCGCCGGGCGGGCACACCGCCGGGACGCGGTCGTCCCGCACACCCCGCTACAGCTGCTGAGCCCCTCCGGAGCGCAAAAACCGTGAACCGCCCGGCCGTCCCGGCCGGTACGCCTACGGTGGTGGCAGGTAAGCAGCCACTGCCGGGCAGGACGCCGGGAAGGAGCCGGACCACATGGACACCGACGAGTTCGACTTCCGGAGTTCCTCGCCCCGGGCCCGGCTGCTCAAGGTCGTCGCCGCAGCACTGGATCCCGGCCACGACCCCGAGACCGACCGGCAGGGACAGGGGCAGGGCTATCCGGTCCTGCTCAAACTGTCGAGGGTGCTGGCCCCCGAGGAGGCGCGCCTGATCCTCGAGCGCAACCCCTTCCTCCACGCCGTGGCCGGTTCCCGGAAGCTCATCGCCATGGACACCTCGGTGGAGACGCTCCGTGAGCAGAAGGACCGACTCCAGCTCCTGCTCGCCGAGGTCGAGGCCGACGCCCTCGCCGAACAGGCGCGGATGCGGATGGAGGAGCACCGCGCGGCCGAACTGCGGCTGGCGGAACTGCGCCGTCGCAACGAGGTCCTCGGCGAGATCGAGTGGTGACAGGGTTCGAGTGGTGAATCCGCGGCGACGTGGGAGAGTTCACCCATGAACTCCCCGATACGTTCTGCCACCGTCTCCGGCGCCGCGCGCTCCGCCGCCGACCATCCCGCGCTCGAGTGGCTGGCCCGCGCCGGATACGTCATGAACGGCGTGCTCCATCTGCTCATCGGCTGGATCGCCGTCAGGATCGCACTCGGGTCGGGCGGCGGCGAGGCGTCCAACTCGGGTGCGCTGGCGGAGATCGCGAGCGCACCGGGCGGTCAGGTCATGCTATGGGTCGGCGCCGTGGGCTTCCTCGCGCTGGGTCTGTGGCAGATCACCGAGCTGTTCCTCGGGTCCGAGGAGACCTCTGGCCGGATCAAGGCCGCGGCCAAGGCGGCCGTGTACGTGGTCCTGGGACTGACCACCGCGCGGTTCGCCTCCGGGGGCGGGGGGTCCGATTCCGCGACCGCCTCCGGAGCCACGGCCGGGCTGCTCGGCTCCGGGGTGGGGAAGATGGCCCTGGTCGTCGCCGGGCTCGCCATCCTCGCGGTGGGCGGCTACCACGTCTACAAGGGGGCCACCACGAAGTTCGTCGAGGACCTCGAACGCACCGGGTCCGGGGAGGTCGGCCGGGCCATGATCATCACGGGCCGGGTGGGGTATGTCGCCAAGGGCATCGCCTTGGCGATCCTCGGGGGCCTGGTGATCGCGGCCGTCGTGACCGCGGATCCGGAGAAGGCGGGCGGGCTGGACGCCGCCCTGCGGGCGGTTGGCGAGCAGCCATTCGGTCAGGTGCTGCTGGTGCTCACCGGCGCGGGGATCGCCCTGTACGGCCTCTATTCGATCGGGCGGGCCCGGTACGGCCGGATGTGACCTGACCGAGAATTACCCAGCCGGGCGTGACCCGGCCGGGCGTGCCTCAGCCGAGCTTGGGGAAGTTCTCCGGGCAGTAGGTCCCCACCGCGGCGCCGAGGAAGAAGCCCTGGCCGTCCGCGTCGAGGCGGGCCCGCTCACCCAGCCATCCGGAGACCTCGTCCATCTGCTGCCCGCCGTCGAACCGGCCGCAGGCCTCGGTGGCCGTGGCGACCGGGTCCACGCCCTCGGGCAGGACGACACCCCGCCGCTCGAGCAGGGCGACGAAGTCCCCCGCACCCGGAGCCGGCGGCGCGGGCTCCGCGGGCGCGGGTTCCGGCTCGGGTCCGGGCGCGTCCTCGGGCGGAGGCAGTGGTTCGGGCTCCCCCGGCATCGGTTCGGGCGCCGGCGACTGCGGCGGAGGGGGCGCGACGGGACCGGTGGGTTTCTCCGGCCGCTCCTCGGCGAACGGCGACGACGAGGCGGCCGACGCGGCCGGGTCCGAGGACACCTCCGGGGCCTGACCGTCCACCGTCGCCCCGCCGCACCCCGCGAGGAGGGCCACCGCCGCGGCCGAGGTGACGCCGCTGGCGATCAGGCGGATGCGTGAACTCATGGTGCGCATGCTAGGTCACCGAGCCCGCGGCGCGGGCAGAAGCACCGTCGCGACCACGCCGCGATGGTCCGTCCTGGCCACCTCCACGGTGTCCGTGTCCCCCACCGCGACCGCCCCGCGGGCCAGCACGTGGTCGATCCCGATGAGCGGCGGGATCCGTCGACCCGCCGGCCAGGTGGGTACCCAGCCGTCACTCCCGCCGGAGACGGAGTCGGTGTACCCGAGGCCCCGCAGGTCACGGAACCGCACGTGATCCCAGGTGGCGTTGAAATCCCCGCCCACCACCACCGGCGCGGGCCCGGGAAGGCTGCCGAGGTACCAGCGCAGGCGATCGGCCTCCTCCACGGCGGCGGGGGCGTCGAACACCGGGGCCACCGGGTGCGCGGCCACCACCGTCACCGGGCCGCCCGGCCCCGCCATCTCGGTGCGTACCAGCCCGAGGCTGAAGCCCGGGACCCGCTCGGGCGGGGAGAGCGGGAACCGCGACCACACCGCGACCCCCTGCGTCGTGGGAGCGGTCGAGGCGGCCTCGTGCGGCAGCAGCCCCGTGAGACCCGCCGTGCGCAGCGCGTCCGCCGCCTCCGGGGTCGTCTCCACGGTCATGAGCAGATCGACCCCGCCGGTGCGGACGGCCCGGACCACGTCGTGTGGGGCGGCTCGGCCGAACTCGAGGTTCTGCACCATCACCCGCATCGGGATGCCCTCGTCGTCGTTGATCTGGCGTGGCGGTGCCACGAGGGGCCCGTACTGGACCACCCCGGCACCCACCAACACGACGGCGATGATCCCGAGCAGCACCGACCGCGCACGCAGTGCCGCGATCAGGGCCACCAGGGAGAACGCCCAGGCGGCGACCGCGAAGCTCGCCAGCACCGGCACGGCCGGGATCTCCGAGCGGGAGTGGTGTAGCGCCACACCCGCGCCGGCGACGAGCGCGGCGAGGACGGCGACAGCCCGGGCGACCGGGCGGCGAGGGCTCAACGCAGGAACTTGCGCAGGTCCCCCAGCGCGGCGATCACGCGGTCCAGGTCGTCGCCGTTACGCACCATCGAGCGCACCGTCTCGGCGACCGACGCCACGGTCGGTGAGGACGACGACGCAGCCCCGGGCGCGGCGGGACCTTCCACCGGCTGGCCCACCAGCGCGCCGGAGGCCGCACGGGCCGATCCTGCCCGGCGGCGGTCCGGGCCGAGGTCCACCTCGAAGCGGTCGCCCTTGTCGTCGGAACCGAGGCAGCGGACCCGCTCGTCGGCCGGCACCCCGGCGGCGCGGACGGCGTCGACGAACTCGTACAGCTCGCCGTAGGTCACGCCGTCGAGGGTGAGGGTGAGGTTCATGGTCACAGGCATGGACCCAGGTTATCGGCGTGGGAGCACCTGCCGCATCAGGGACGACCCTGGTCCCGGCCCTGGCCCACCCCCGGGGCCGGCGTCAGTCCTCGCCCCAGAACACGTGATCGACCGCCTTGCGACCGAGACGGGTCACGCGCAGGTACTCGTTGAGGAACCCCGCGCCGTCGGCCGAACCGGTGCAGATCATCGCCACCGCCGCCAGGATCGAGCCCTGACCCGGCAGTTGGTCGACCGCCTTGCCGCGCGCCAGGACCAACGCGTTGCGGGCGTGGGCGGCCATGAGCCACGAGTCGACCAGTGCGTCGCGCTCGGACTCCGGCAGCAACTCGGCCGAGGCGGCGGCGTCGAGCGCCTCGAGGGTCGACGTCGTGTGCAGCCCGGGCACCCTGGCGGCGTGCTGCATCGTCAACAACTGGGCGCTCCACTCCACGTCGGCCAGGCCACCGCGGCCGAGTTTGGTATGGGTGGCCGGATCCGCGCCACGCGGCAGGCGCTCCGAGTCGATCCGCGCCTTCATCCGGCGGATCTGCTGCACGACCTTCGGGGGCACGCCCTGCTCCGGGTAACGGAACTCGTCGATCATGTGGAGGAAATCCAGCCCGAGCTCGCGGTCCCCGGCGGCGAACGAGGCCCGCAGCAGCGCCTGCAACTCCCACGTCTCGGCCCACTTGGCGTAGTAGGCACGGTAGGAGGCCAGGGTGCGCACGAGTGGGCCGTTGCGGCCCTCCGGGCGTAGGTCGGCGTCCAGGTCCAGCGGGGGATCCGACGACGGCGAGGCCAGCAGCTTGCCCACCCGCTCGGCCACGTGCGTGGCCCACCGGACCGCCTCGTCCTCCTTGGCGCCCTCGACCGGGTCGCACACGATCATCACGTCCGCGTCGCTGCTGTAGGACAGCTCGTCCCCGCCGAGCCGCCCCATCCCGATGTACGCGAGGCGGGCCGGCGCCGCACCGCCCTCGGGCATCATGTCGCGGACCACGGCGGCCAGGGACGCCTCGAGCACCGCCCGCCACACGGCCGACAGTCGCCGCCCGACGTCGGGTACCGAGATCATCTGCAGGACGTCGGCGGCCCCGATCCGGGCCAGCTCCGCGCGGCGAAGCGACCGCGCCGTGGCGATGACCCGCTCGGGAGTGGGGTGCCGGGCGGCGGAGGCCGTGAGCGCGGAGGCGATGTCGGAGACCTTGGAGGCCACGAGCACTGGGCCCTGCGCGCCGTCGGTGAGGTCGGGGATCACCTCGGGGTTGCGCATGAGCAGGCCCGCGACGAACGCCGAGGTCCCCAGCACCCGGACGAGGCGGCGGGCCACGATGCTGTCGTCCCGCAGGGTGCGCAGGAACCAGGTGATCTCCTCGTTTTCCTCGCACAGTCGCCGGTAGGCCAGCAGTCCCGCGTCCGGATCCGCGGTGTCCGCGAGCCACTCCATGAACGTGGGCAGCAGCAGCGCCTGGATGCGGCCGCGGCGACTGCTCTGCCCCGCCAACGCCCGCAGGTGGCCCAACGCGTTGCGGGGCGACGCGAAGCCGAGGGCGGCCAGCTGACGCTCCATCGCCTCCGTGCTGAGCGAGAGCGCCTCGGCGTCGTACGAGGCGATCGAGTCCAGTAGCGGGCGGTAGAACAGCTTGGAGTGCAGGCGGCGAACGCGGCGGCGCAGCTCGCGCAGGCTCTGCCGCAGCACCTGCGCGGCGTCGTTGGGCCCGTCCGGCCGGATGTGCGCCGCGCGGGCCAGCCAGCGGTAGGCCTCCTCGTCGTCGTCCTCCGGTAGCAGGTGGGTGCGCTTGTAGCGCTGCAGTTGCAGGCGGTGCTCGAGCAGGCGGAGGAACTCGTAGGCGGCGAGCAGTTCCGCGCCGTCCTCGCGGGCGATGTACCCGCCGTCGCGCAGCGCGCCGAGCGCCTCGACGGTGCTGGTGACGCGGAGGTCCTCGTCGGTGCGGCCGTGGACCATCTGCAGCAGCTGCACGGCGAACTCGACATCGCGCAGACCCCCGCGTCCGAGCTTGAGTTCGCGCTCGCGCAGGGCCTCGGGCACGTTCTCCTCCACGCGCCGGCGCATCGCCTGCACGTCGTGCACGAAGTCGTCCCGCTCGGCGGCGGTCCACACCATCGGGTGGACGGTGTCGTGGTACTCCTCCGCCAGGGCCAGGTCGCCGGTCATGGGGCGCGCCTTGAGCTGGGCCTGGAACTCCCACGTCTTGGCCCAACGCTTGTAGTAGGCCGTGTGGGACTCGAGGGTGCGCACCAGTTCGCCCGACTTGCCCTCCGGGCGCAGCGCCGCGTCGACCTCGAAGAAGGCCATGGACCCGATGCGCATCAGCTCCCCCGCCACGCGACCGGTCCTGGCGTCGGCCGGCTCGGCCACGAAGATCACGTCGACGTCCGAGATGTAATTGAGTTCGCGCGCCCCGCCCTTGCCCATGGCCACCACGCCCAACCGCGCCGGCATCGGCGAGTCCGGGTGGACGGTGGCCACCGCGACCGCGAGAGCGGCGGTCAACGCGGCGTCCGCGAGGTCGGACAGGCGCCGGCCCACCTCGGTGAACGGCAGGACGGGCTCGTCGTCCTCGACCGACCCGGCCACGTCGTGCGCGGCGAGCAGCGCCACGTGGTCGCGGTAGGTCGAGCGCAGCACGCTGACGGCGGCGCCGCCGATGACCCCGGCGCGGTACGTCCCGACGCTGCGCAGGTCCTCCCTCTGGGACGGCGGCGGCGCGCCCTCCACCGCCTGCTCGGGCACGGCCTCGACCGCCCCGAGCATGTCGGCCAGAACGTCCTCGAACGTCGGCAGTCCTCCGCGCAGCAGCGCCCACCGAGTGGGCTCGGCGACGAGGTGGTCGCCCAACGCGCTCGAGGATCCGAGCAGCCCCAGCAGCCGCGCCCGGAGCCGCGAGTCGGATCGCAGCGCGTCGTCCAGCGCCGCGACGTCGGCACCGGCGCGGGCGCGGGCAGAGCCACTCTCATCGTGGGACCCGGCGGCGAGTGATTCGTGGAGCCGCACCAGGGCTCCCAGAGCGAGGTCGGGGTCCGGAGCCCGGGACAGCGACCACAGCACCGGGACCGCGTCGTCGTCGGTCCACCCCAGGTAGTCGAGCCAGTCCGCGGCCCGGTCGTCGAGCAGCCCGAGGCGACCCGGGCTCGGTAACCGAGGGCGCGAGGAGTCCCTGCTCACGATGCCGCCCCCGGTCACAAGTTGAGGTAGTGCCGCAGCTCGTACGGGGTCACGTCGTTGCGGTACTCGCGCCACTCGCGCCGCTTGTTGCGCAGGAAGAACTCGAACACGTGCTCGCCCAGCGCCTCGGCGACGAGCTCGGACTCCTCCATCGCGTCCAGCGCCTGCTCGAGGCTGCCCGGGAGGTCGGTGTATCCCATCGCCCGCCGCTCGCGCCGGCTCATGGTCCACACGTCGTCCTCGGACTCCGGCGGCAGCTCGTACCCCTCCTGGACGCCCTTGATCCCGGCGGCGAACATCACCGCGTAGGCCAGGTACGGGTTGCAGGCCGAGTCCGGGCTACGCACCTCGATGCGGCGCGAGGACGCCTTGTTGGGCGTGTACATGGGCACACGGACGAGCGCCGACCGGTTGGCCCGGCCCCAGGTGGCCGCGGTGGGGGCCTCGCCTCCGCCGATGAGTCGCTTGTAGGAGTTGACCCACTGGTTGGTCACCGCCGAGAACTCGGGCGCGTGGGTGAGGATGCCCGCCACGAACGACTTCGCGGTATCGGACAGCTGGTACTCGTCGTCCGGGTCGTGGAACGCGTTGGCGTCGCCTTCGAACAGGCTCATGTGGGTGTGCATGGCCGAGCCCGGGTGGTCACGCAGGGGCTTGGGCATGAACGACGCCCACACCCCGTTGTTCATGGCCACCTCCTTGACCACGTAGCGGAACGTCATGATGTTGTCCGCCATGCTCAGGGCGTCGGCGTAGCGGAGGTCGATCTCCTGCTGGCCCGGCGCGCCCTCGTGGTGGGAGAACTCCACCGAGATGCCCATCGCCTCGAGCGCCTCGATCGCGTGGCGCCGGAAGTGCGGGGCGGAGTCGTGCACGGCCTGGTCGAAGTAACCGCCGTTGTCGGTGGGCACCGGCTCCGCGCCGTCCGTGTCCAGGTCCTTGAACAGGAAGAACTCGATCTCGGGGTGCACGTAGCACGAGAACCCGAGGTCGGCGGCCTTGCTGAGCTGACGCCGCAGGACGTGCCGGGGGTCGGCCCAGCTGGGGCTGCCGTCCGGGTTGAAGATGTCGCAGAAGATGCGCGCGGAGTGCTGTTTGCCGTCGGCGTGGGCCCACGGGAGCACCTGGAAGGTCGACGGGTCGGGCTTGGCGACGGTGTCCGCCTCCGAGACCCGGGAGAAGCCCTCGATGGCGGAGCCGTCGAAGCCGATCCCCTCCCCGAAGGCGCCCTCGAGTTCGGCCGGCGCCACGGCGACCGACTTGAGGGTGCCGAGGACGTCGGTGAACCAGAGCCGGACGAACCGGATGTCGCGCTCTTCCAAGGTCCTGAGAACGTACTCCTGCTGGCGGTTCATGCGGTCCAACCTAGTGCCTGTCGTGTTACGAGCGTGTGACATCCGCCCGCCCCGACGCCCACCGGACCCCTCCGTGCCGGTCGTGGCAGACTCGTCCGCGACAGCGCACGGATCCCGCCGCGCACGTCACCGCCCCCTGTCCACCCGGGTACCGGCGCTCCAGCCGGCCTCGAGGTCACCGAAGGAAGGCCACACTCCCATGAGCGACACCCCCGACTCCCCGGTCTACGGCGCCGGCGGCGCACCGGACCAGACGCCGAAGGGCGACGGGCCGCAGGGCCTGACCCGGGTCACCCGTCTGCACCACCTCGCCGAGCTCAAGGCCGCCGGCGAGCCGTGGCCGATGCTCACCGCCTACGACTTCGTCTCCGCGCGGTTGTTCCAGGAGGCCGGGATCCCGGTGCTGCTCGTCGGCGACTCGGCCGCCAACGTGGTCTACGGCTACGACACGACGGTCCCGGTGACCGAGGACGAGATGATCCCGCTGGTGCGGGCCGTCACCCGCGGCGCCCCGAAGGCACTGGTCGTCGCGGACCTGGTGTTCGGCAGCTACGAGGCCTCGCCGACGCAGGCCGTGGCCGCGGCCACCCGCATGATGAAGGAGGGCGGAGCCCAGGCCGTCAAGCTCGAGGGCGGCGTGCGGATGGTCCCGCAGATCAAGGCGATCGTCGACGCCGGGATCCCCGTGATGGCGCACATCGGCTTCACGCCGCAGTCGGTCAACGGGCTGGGCGGGTTCCGGGTCCAGGGTCGCGGCGACGCGGCGGATCAGCTGCGCGCCGACGCCCGCGCCGTCCAGGAGGCCGGGGCGTTCTCCGTGGTGATGGAGATGGTGCCCGCCGACCTGGCGCGGGAGGTGACCGCGGAACTGGAGATCTCCACCGTGGGCATCGGGGCCGGCAACGGGTGCGACGCCCAGGTGCTGGTCTGGCAGGACATGGCCGGGCACAGCACGGGCCGCACCGCGAAGTTCGTCAAGCGGTACGCCGAGCTGGCCGACACGCTGCGTGACGCCGCCCGCGAGTACGGCACCGAGGTCCGCTCGCGCGCCTTCCCCGGCGCCGAACACTCCTTCTGACCGTGATGGCACCGACGACCGACAGCGGACACGGGGCCGCCCGCCGTGCCCCGTACCCGGCGATCGAGCCCCACGACAGCGGGATGCTCGACGTGGGCGACGGGCAGCACGTGTACTGGGAGTGCTCCGGCAACCCGGACGGCGCCCCCGTCCTGTTCGTCCACGGCGGACCCGGTGGCGGGACGACGCCCGAGCACCGACGCATGTTCGACCCGGCGGCCTACCGGATCATCCTTCTCGACCAGCGGGGGTGCGGGCGGAGCACCCCGCACGTCGCCGACGGCGCGGACCTGACGGTCAACACCACCTGGCACCTGGTCGACGATCTCGAGCGCCTGCGGGAGCACCTCGGGGTCGAGGAGTGGCTGGTCTTCGGCGGCTCGTGGGGCTCCACCCTGGCGTTGGCGTACGCCCAGGAGCATCCCTCCAGGGTCCGCGGTCTGATCCTGCGCGGCGTCTTCCTGTGCCGCCCGAGCGAGATCGACTGGTTCTACCGCGGTGGGGCCGCGCACCTGTTCCCGGACGTGTGGGAGGGCTACCTCGCGCCGTTGCTCGCCGCGGACGGCCCCGACGCCGTCCATCAGCCGGGCTACGACCACGTCGCGACCTACCACCGGCTCCTGCACTGCGGGGATCCGCAGGTCGAACTCGAGGCGGCCCGCGCGTGGACCACGTGGGAGACGTCCACCTCGACCCTGCTCCCCCGACCCGCCGGCACCGGCGGCGACCCCGATCGCTTCGCCCTGGCCTTTGCCCGGATCGAGAACCACTACTTCGTCCACGACGCGTTCCTGCGGGGCCGGGCGATCCTGGACCGCATGGACCGGATCGCCCACCTGCCCGCCGTGATCGTCCACGGCCGCTACGACGTGGTGTGCCCGGTCGCCAGCGCGTGGGAACTGCACGCGGCGTGGCCGGGTTCGGAGCTGCACATCGTCCCCGACGCGGGGCACGCGATGGCCGAACCCGGCACGACGCACCACCTGCTGGAGGCCACGGACCGCTTCCGGCCCTGAGGCGCCCGGGCCGGGCGCGCCCCCGTCTCAGACCACCCCGAAGCGGCGCGTCATCGCGACCGTTCCCTTCTGGTAGCCGGTCGGGAACAGCCGGACCAGGGCGTCGAGCAGGTGGGCGTCGACCCCCACCAGCACGCGCGCCCTACGTCGCTCGACGCCGTCGAGGATCACCCGCGCGGCCGTCGACGCCTCGGTGCGCGCGAACTTCGCGTCGAAGATCGCGGCGAAGTTCGCGCTGTCCAGCCCCTCGGCCGCGCCGGCGCTCCGGGCGACGGCGGTCTTGATCCCGCCCGGGTGGACGCAGGTGACGTCGACGGGGTGCCCGGCCGCCATCATCTCCATCCGCAGGGACTCGGTGAACTGCTGGACCGCCGCCTTGGCCGCGTTGTAGGCGTTCTGGGTGGGCACGGACAGGAACGCGAAGATGCTGGAGATGTTGACCAGGTGGCCGTCGCCGGAGGCGATGAGGTGCGGGAGGAACTCCTTGGTGCCGTGCACGACGCCCCAGTAGTCGACGTCCATCACGCGGGCGATGTCCTTGTAGCCGGACTGCTCGACCGCCCCGGTGAACGCGATGCCGGCGTTGTTGACGACCAGGTGGACCACGCCGAAGTGCTCGGCGACCGCCCCCGCGTACTCGGCGACCATCGCCTGTTCTGTGACGTCGAGACGCTGCGAGTGCACGTCGGTGGCGCCGTCACCGCGCGCGAGTTCGACGGTCCGGGCCAGTCCGTCTGCGTCGATGTCGCTCAGTGCCAACCGGGCGCCGCGCCGCGCGGCCTCGCGCGCCAGTTCGCGCCCGATCCCCGAGCCGGCGCCGGTGACGACGACGACCTTGCCGTCCATCCGCCAGCGGGGGCGGCGGGCCAGCGACCCGACCGAGCCGAACAGTCTGCCGATCGGGGCGCTCACCGGAGGGCCTCCTGCCCGGTACGCGTCGCGGCCGTGGCGTCGGCCGCGGTCCGCCGGTAGGCGCTCAGGTCGAACTCCCGGGTCTGGTTGCGGAAGGTGAAGGTGTAGTCCGGCCACACGGCCGGCGCGTTGCCCTTGTCGTCGAGGTACCAGCTCCTACAGCCGGTCACCCACACGGTCTCGCCGGTGCTGTCGCGCAGTTCGCGGTTGTACGCGTCCTGGACGGCCGCACGCACCTCGACGGTCTGCAGGCCGCGGTCGCGCATGGTGCGCAGCGCGTCCACGAGGTAGTTGAGCTGGGACTCGATCATGTAGATCATCGACGAGTGCCCGAGTCCGGTCGCGGGGCCCACCAGGACGAACAGGTTGGGGTAGCCGGCGACCGTGGTCCCCTTGTAGGCCTCCATCCCCTCGCTCTGCCACTTGTCCGCCAGGGTGCGCCCGTCCGTTCCGCGGACGCGCTCGAAGAACGGTGAATCAGTGACGTGGAAGCCGGTGGCCACCACCAGGACGTCGGCGGGGTGCTCGGTCCCGTCACCGGTGACGATCCCGCCCTCGGTGACGCGGGTGATCGGCTCGGTGACCACGTCGACGTTGTCCCGGGACAGTGCCGGGTACCAGGTGTTGGACAGCAGGATGCGCTTGCACCCGATCTCGAAGTGCGGGGTGAGCCGCGCGCGCAGGGCACGGTCGCGCACCTGCATCGCCAGGTGCGCACGTCCGAGCGCCTTGATGGGCGCCAGCGCGGCGCGGGTGCGGGTCAGGCCCACCACCTGGAACTCGCGGCTGGCGTACTGCAGGGCCCGCACCGCGCGCTGCAACCCGGGCACCCGGCGGTACAGCGACCGCTCGAACCGGGGGTACTGCCGGTCCATCCGGGGCAGGACCCAGGGCGCGGTGCGCTGGTAGACGTCGAGGTGCGCCACGGTCGGGGCGATGGACGGCACCACCTGGATCGCCGAGGCGCCCGTGCCGATCACCGCGACTCGCTTGTCGGCCAGCGTCACCGAGTGATCCCAGCGGGCGGTGTGGAAGACGGGCCCGGCGAAGTCGCCGACGCCGTCGATCTCCGGGAGCCTGGGCTCGCACAGTGCGCCGACGCCCAGCACCACCACGCGGGCGTCGTACTCCCCCTCGCTGGTGCGCACCGTCCACCGGCCGCGGGACTCGTCGTAGTCCACCGAGGTGACGTCGACGCCGAAGCGGATCTTCTCGCGCACCCCGGCCTCGTGCGTGACCTTCCGGATGTAGTCGTAGATCTCGCCCTGCGGCGAGAAGGCCCGTGACCAGTCGGGGTTGAGGGCGAACGAGTACGAGTACAGGTGGGACGGGACGTCGCACGCCGCGCCCGGATAGCTGTTGTCGCGCCACGTCCCGCCGACGTCGGGGCCGCGTTCGAGGACGACGAGGTCGTCGAAGCCCTCCTGCGCGAGCCGGATGGCGGCACCGAGTCCGGAGAACCCCGCCCCCACCACCAGGACGTCGACGATTTTCGGCTGATCCACAGTCTCTCCCTTACGACGAACGTGTGACCGTAGCCACTGACCTTACCCGCCGGTAAGTCCGGAAGGGGCGGCGCTCACTGCCGGTGTTCATCCTTTACTGATACAACCGGACCATGACGATCAACGAGACCGTCGAGGTCGAGAGCAAGTTCGAGGTCGACGAGCACACCCCGCTGCCCACTGTCGACGCCCTGGCGCCTCTCGTCGCGGACGTCCCGGTGGAGCACCAGCTCTCCGCCACCTACTACGACACCGCGGACCTCTCGCTCACCCGGCACAAGGTCACACTCCGGCGCCGCACCGGCGGGGACGACGAGGGTTGGCACCTCAAACTGCCCGACCGGGCGGGACGCGTCGAACTGCAGGCCCCGCTCGGCGACGGCGACCCCCGTGACGACGTCGTCCCCGCGGAGCTCGTCTCGGCCGTCGCCGGGCTGGTCCGCCGTCGGCCCCTCGAGCCCGTCGCCCGCATCGCCAACCGCCGGCAGGTCCTCACGCTGCGGGACCCCGACGGGGCCGCGGTGATCGAGTTCTGCGACGACCGTGTCTCCACCGAGTCGTTCGTCGCCGGCGGATCAACGGCGGGATGGCGGGAATGGGAGACCGAACTGGTCGATCCGGCGCGACCCGATGCACACGATCTCCTCGCGACCGTCGCCGCCGCCTGCGCGGACGCCGGGGCTCACGCCTCGTCGTCGTCGTCCAAACTCGCCCGCACCATCGGCCCACTCCCCGACCTCTACGAGCGCGGCGTCTCGCCCGTGCGCGACGCCCTTGTCCAGGACCTGCAGCAACTCCTCGACCACGATCCGGCGGCCCGGCGCGTCACCGTGGTGGGCGTCCACCAGATGCGCGTCGCGGTCCGTGGCCTGCGGAGCACCATCAGCTCGTACGCCGACGAGCTCGGGGCGGAGACCGCCGGCACCGACATCGACCCGGCCGCGCTCCTCGCCGAGCTCAAGGAGCTCGCCGCGGTGCTGGGCAAGGCCCGGGACATCCAGGTGGTCGACCAACGGCTCGGGGAGCTGGCAGCCGACTACCCCGAGGACGTGGTGACCGCGCGGACCCGGCATCTCCTGCGCACCGAGTTGGACTTCGAGGAGCAGCGCGCGGGCGAACGCGTCACCGCGGCGCTGCTCTCCGACCGGTACCTCGACGTGGTCGACCGACTCCACGAGCTGGTCCGCGTCGCCGGCACCGGCCCTGCCGCAGTGGGGGGCGGGGCGTCGTCGAAGGGCGGTGCTCCGTCGAAGGGCGGTAGGAAGCGGCGCGAGGCCGAGGAGACACTGCTGCGCGGGGTGGACCGGCAGTTCTCCAAGTTCACCAAGGTCCGCACTCGCACCGAGCGCGACCTGGACTCCCTCGATCTGACGCTGGCCCAGCGGGAGGAACTCACCCACGTCGTGCGCAAGCGCGCCAAGGCACTGCGCCGCAACGTCAGTGCGGTCCCGAACACGGAGGACCTCACGGTGGCCCCGCTGCGTACGGCCTGCGACCGGCTGCACACGGTGCTCGGGGAGGTCCAGGACAGCGTCACCACCCGGCAGTGGATCCGGCGCATCGCGCGGCGGGCCGAGTTCGCCGGTGAGTCGACGTTCGGCCTCGGCGTGCTCTTCGAGCACGAGCGGGCGTTCTCCGAGCGCACCCTCGAGGGGTTCGAGAGCGACGCCGCGGCGGTCACGGCCGCCTATCGCGAACTGTCCGAGTCACGGCGTGCGGCACGGCGGCGCCGGAAGAAGAAGGACAAGAAGAAGAGCGGCAAGAAGAAGGGCGGGAAGAAGTAGGACAGCCCGGCTCGACCTCCCGGGCTCGTACTAGTCGTCCTGGGCGTCCCAGGCCTCGTTGCGGGCCTTCGCCTTGACCAGCGCCGCCTCGGCCTCGCCGCGCGTGGCATAGGGGCCCATCCGGTTGTCCCAGTTGGTCACCTTGCCTTGCTGCGCCTGACCTGTGGCGATGTCGTAGTACCACTGTTCGTCCGACACGGTGGGCCTCCTCGGTTCGACGCGACGGGCTTGTCACCTCGGACCCTACTATCCGGGTCCGGACCCGCCACCGCGCGCCGCGGTGGCGCCTGCCGGGAACGGGGCGAACGAGCCGGCCTGTAAGCCGGATCCTGTGCCCTCCGCGGGCGGAGGGCGACGACCATCCATCTGGGCACTCCGTCACCGGGTACCTCGAGCGGTCCACCCGCGGACTCGGGCGAGCAGCCCTCCCGTGCATCGCTGCACACCATCCGCGCAGCCGCACCGCGAGCGGTGCGACCTTCGACCTTGCTCCGGGCGGGGTTTACCAAGCCGCCCCGGTCACCCGGGGCGCTGGTGCGCTCTTACCGCACCGTTTCACCCTTACCGCGCCCGCAGGCGCGGCGGTCTGTTTTCTGTGGCACTGTCCCGCGGGTCACCCCGGGTTGCCGTTAGCAACCGCCCTGCTCTGTGGAGTCCGGACTTTCCTCGGGCCGGGGCCTGGCCGCCGATAGCGCCGGTTCCCCTGTCCGCGGCCGTCCGGCCGACTCGTTCGCCCCAGGGAGTCTAGTCGCCCGCGCGGGCCGGTCGGGGTGCGGGCTCAGACGAGGTGGGAGGTGTCGTTGACCAGGTGCACCGAGGTGGGCCCGTCGGAGTAGAAACGCACGTCGGAGACGGAGGCGAGATCCAGGTGCAGCCGGAACAGCAGCTCGTCACCGGCGCCCAGGCCCGCCCGGATCGCCAGTTTGATGGGGGTGACGTGGCTGACGACGGCGACCACGCCGCCGGGGCGGTCGGCGACGATGCGCCGCAGTCCCCGCTCGACGCGCGCCCGCACCACGGCGAAGCTCTCGCCGCCCGGGGGCGCGACGGCGGTGTCGCTCAGCCACTGCGAGTGGAGGTCTGGATCCTGCTCGGCGGCCTCCCGGAAGGTGAGCCCCTCCCACCCCCCGAAGTCGGTCTCGATGAGGTCCTCGTCCACCACCAGGGGCACGCCGGTGGCGTCGGCGGCCCGCTCGGCGGTGCCCAGGCACCGGCGCAGCGGGGAGGAGACCACCGCGGCGAGATCCGGCAGTGCCGCGAGCCGGGCTGCGGTGCGCTCGGCCTGGGTGACGCCCAACTCGGTGAGCTCGGGGTCGCCCTGGCCCGAATAGCGCCGGTCCACCGACAGCGGGGTCTGGCCGTGACGGGCCAGGACGATCCGGGTGGGGCGCCCGGTGGCGCCGGTCCAGCCCGGCCCGCCGGTGGAGCCCGGTCCGCTGCTCACGAGTTGTCGGTGCGGACCACGAGCACGCCGCACTCGGGGCAGTTCAGGACCTCGTCCGCGGGGGCGGACCGAAACGCCGAGACGGTGCTCCGGTCCAGGTCCATGGCGCAGGCCGAGCAGCGGCCTCCGTTGAGGATCGCCGCCCCTCGGCCCGCCTCCGCGGCGCTACGGGTGTAGTGATCGAGGAGGTCGGCGGGGACGGTCTCCGCGTCGCGGGCCCGTTCGGCCATCGTCTCGGTGACCGCGTCTTCGAGCTCGGCGAGGGCGGTGTCGCGCAGCGTCACGGCCATCCCGATCCGCGCGTCCAGGTCGGTGACGATCGCCCCGGAGTGGCGGACGTCGGCCTCCATGGCCTCGTGACGTTCGCCCAGCTCACCCAGCTCGCCCTCGAGGGCCTCCTGGCGGCGGGCCAGCGAACGCAGCTCGTAGTCCAGTTCGGTGGCCTGCCGCTCGGACAGGCCGCCCTTGGCCAGCAGATCGGAGTCGGCCGCCCGGCGCCGGCGCACGGCCTCCAGATCGGACCGCAGCTTGGCGAGTGCGCGGTCGAGATCCTCCAGGTGGATCCGGGCACGGGCGACGGACTCGGTGGCGGCCCGCCGCTCGGCCTCCAGCTCGTCCAGGGTCGTCTGCTCGGGTAGCTGCGACCGCCGGTGCTCGAGACTCGCCAGGCGCAGGTCGAGGTCGGCGATGTCGACGAGTCGACGCTGGTCGTGGGGATCGGCCTTCATGGGTGCCAAGACTACCGCTGCACGCGCCCTCCCCCGGCGGCCACCGTCCAGGGGTCCGTCCGTTGATCGCACACCGTCGCGGTGAGGTCCGCCCCCTCCTCGAGCAGGGCCGCGGCCTGGGCGCACCACGGGAACTCCAGCGCCCAGTGCGCGGCGTCGACGAGCAAGGGTCCGCCCGAGCGAAGGTGCTCGTCCACAACGTGATGGCGCAGGTCCCCGGTGAGGTAGACGTCGGCGCCCGCCGCGCGGGCCGCACCCAACAGTGAGTCGCCGGATCCGCCACACAGCGCGACGCGCCTGATCTCGGCGTCGGGGTCGCCCGCGGCGCGGACCCCCCACTCGGTGGTGGGCAGACGCTCGGCCACGAGCTCGGTGAACTGCGCAAGCGTCATCGGTGCGTCGAGTTCGCAGATCCGCCCGAGCCCGGTGTCCTCGGGCCCCGGCCCGGGTCCGGCGTGGTTGACGAACACGTCCATGGCGGGCACCTCGTAGGGGTGCCCGGCCAGGACGGCTCGCCGCACCGCGGACCGCAGCCCGGGCGGCGCCACGAACTCCACCCGCGTCTCGGAGACCCGCTCGGGCTCGCCGACGGTGCCGATCGTCGGGTCGGTGCCGACGCCGGGACGGAACCGCCCGGTGCCCTGGACGGAGAACGAGCACTCGGTGTAGCCGCTCATCCGTCCGGCCCCGGCGGCGAACACCGCGTTCAGCAGGTCGTCGAGGTCGTCGTCGGGCACGGTCACCACCCACCGGTCGACGGTGCCGTCACCGGTGGGGGCCAGGGGGCGGCCGGGGACCAGGCCGAGCACGTCGGCGAGGGCATCGTTGACGCCGGGCCGTGCGGAGTCGGCGTTGGTGTGCGCGGAGTACAGCGCGCACCCGCCGGCGATGAGCTTGTGCAGCAGCCGGCCCTTGGGGGTGTCGGCGGCCACGGAGTGCACGCCGCGCATGAGCGGCGGGTGGTGGACCAGCAGCAGGTCGGCGCCCTCGGCGAGCGCGTGGTCGACCACGGCGTCGGTGGCGTCCACCGCCACGACGACCCGTCCGACCTCGGCCGCCGGGTCCCCGGCGACCAGCCCCACGCGGTCCCACGACTCGGCCAGCCGCGGCGGGTAGGCGTGCTCCAACAGGTCGATGACGTCGGCCAGGGTGGGCCTGCCGGTGGTCATGGTCGCTCCCCTTCCTGTTCACCCGCCGCGGCGGGACCTGTCCGTGCCGCGATCAGTCCGTGCCGCGACCTCCCCGAGCCAGGCTCCGACGAGTTCGTCCACCATCGTGCCCGGCCGCACCGCCAGTCGCAGGTAGGTGGCATCGAGGCCGGGGAACGTGTCGCAGCGGCGGGTGACGATCCCCCGGCGCACGAGTCCGGTCCGGAACGCGACCGGGTCGATCCCGGCCGGAGTGCGGACCAGGACGAACGGCGCGGACGGGGGCACCGCCACCTCGATCCCGGCGGCGTCGAGGGCGCGGACCATGGTGTCCCGCTCGGAGACGACCTGCGCCCGCGCGGCCTCGAGTTCCGGATCGGCCGCCGGACCGACGCACGCCCGGATGGCCTCCAGTTGGAGAGTGCCCAGGGGCCAGTGCGGACGGCGCGCGGCGAGATCGGCCAACACCGACGGGTCCCCGACGGCGTACCCCACGCGCAGGCCGGCCAGCGCCCACGTCTTGGTCAGCGACCGCAGCACCACGAGGCCCGGCAGGTCGGCACCGGCCAGGGTGCGGGCCGCCTCGTCCGCGAGGATGTCGCAGAACGCCTCGTCGACGACCGTCACCCGTCCGGGCCGGCACAGCGCCGCCACGGTGGACCGGGGGTGCGCCACCGAGGTGGGGTTGGTGGGATTGCCGACGACGACGAGGTCCGCCTCCTCGGGGACGAGGCCGGGGTCGAGGTCGAACGGAACCGGCAGGAGGACCCGCTCCACCGGCACGCCGGCCCGTCGCAGCTCGAGCTCCGGTTCGGTGAAGGACGGATGCACCACCGCCGCTCGCAGCAGGTTCCGGGCCGCGTGGGCGGCGAGCAGGTGGAATCCCTCCGAGGCCCCGCCCAGCAGCAGGACGCGGTCGCGTCCGACCCCGTGACGGGCGGCCACGGCGGAGAGGGCGGCCTCGTCGTCGTCGCCCCCGGGGTATCCCCCCAGGTCGGCGAGGCGGGCCGCCAACCTGTCGCGGAGCCACCCCGGCGGCCCCGATCCGCGCACGTTGACGGCGAAGTCCAGGGCGCCGGGGACCAGCTCGGCGTCACCGTGGTGTCGCAGCGCCGCCCACGACGCCTGGTCGGGACGCTCTCCGGGTTTCTCGCTCATTCCCGGAAGCGTAGGACGACCACGAACGGCGCGCGGCCCCGGACCGGCGGGGGAACCCGCCCGGCGGACTCTGGGAGGATGGCGGCATGACCGACCGCCCGATCCTCCTCGTGGACCTCGACGGCACCATCACCGACTCCCTCGACGGCATCGCCAAGTCCCTCCACCACGCGCTCGGCGTGGTGGGCGCGCGCTGGGACTCCGACCGCGACATCCGTTCCATCGCCGGCCCGCCCATGGTCGACACGTTGACCTCGCTCGGCCTCGCCGGGTCCGACCTGGACCGGGCGGTGGCGGCCTACCGCGAGCGCTACGACGAGGTGGGGTGGCTGGAGAACGCCGTCTTCACGGGGATGGACGCGCTGCTCGACCGGCTCGCCGTGGACGGCTACCGGATGGCGGTCGCCACGAGCAAGGACGAGGTCGCCGCGCGCCGGATCCTCGGGCACTTCGACCTGGCCGCCCCCTTCGAGTTCATCGGTGGGGCGGACATCTCCGTCGGCCGGATGGCCAAGGCCGACGTCATCGCGCACTCCCTCTCGGCGATGGGGATCGACCCGACGCCCGTCGACGGCGGCGGGACCGGGCAGGTGCTCATGATCGGCGACCGCGAACACGACATCGAGGGCGCCGCCCGCTACGGCGTCCCGACCGCGATCGTGCGCTGGGGCTACGGGCGGCCCGACGAGTGGGACCGCGCCCACTGGTCGGCCGTCGACACCGCGGCGCTGGAGGAGATCATCCGTGGGTGGTGAGTCGCGGGTGCGGGTGGTGTTCGTCTGCACCGGGAACATCTGCCGGTCCCCCATGGCCGAGGTCATTGCCCGCCGGGCGTTCCACGACGCCGGACTCGGCGACCGGGTGACCGTCTCCAGCGTCGGCACCGGCGACTGGCACGTCGGCAACGGCATGGACGCGCGCGCCGCCGCCGAACTCGCAGCCCACGGCTACGACACCGGGCACGTGGCCTCGCAGCTGTCCCCAGGCGACCACGACGCCGACCTGGTGGTGGCCCTCGACACCGGCCACCGCGACCACCTGCGTCGGGCGGGTGTCGACCCGGGCCGGATCCGGCTGCTGCGCTCCTACGACCCCCGTGCACACGAGCACGGCGCTGACGGCGCGGACGTGGCCGACCCCTACTACGGAGACGACAGCGGCTTCACCCGCACCCGCCTGCAGATCACCGCGGCCCTGCCCGGGCTGGTCGCCGAGGTGCGCGAGCTCACGGGGTAGCGGGCACACCTGCCACGGGACCCGCCGCGCCGGGACGGATACCCTGGGAGCATGCGGATACTGCGGCGTTTCCTGACCCCGGGATGGGTGATCGGCGTCCTCGCCGCGGCCCTGTTCGCCTGGGCGTGCTTCGCGCTGCTGGCCCCGTGGCAGCTGGGCAAGAGCGACGATCTCGACGCCCGCAACGCCCGCCTGGCCGAATCCGTCGAGGCCGAGCCCGCGCCGCTGGCGCAGGTGGTGGACGGCCCGCAGGCCTTCGCCGAGCGCGAATGGCGCCTGGTCACCCTCACCGGGGAGTGGCGACCGGACTCCGAGGCGCTGCTGCGACTCCGGTCGGTGGACGGCGAGCTGGTCTACCAGGTTCTCACGGTGTTCGACCCCGTGGACGGCGCGGACATGCTGGTCAACCGCGGATACGTGCTCGTCGGGGAGAACAACGCGGTCCCGGACTATCCCGCCGCCCCCGCCGGCGAGGTCGAGATCACCGCCCGGTTGCGGGTCACCGAGCCGGGCGAGGCCGAGCCCGTCCCGATGGCCGGACTGCCCGCGGTGCGCGTGGTGGACCCGGTCGTCATCGGCGACACCCTCGGGCACGACCTCGTGTCGGAGGGCTACCTGCAGCTGGCCGGGGGCCAGCCAGGATCGCTCTCCCCCGCCCCGATCCCCGGCATCGAGAACGGCCCGTACCTGTCCTACGGACTGCAGTGGCTGGCCTTCGGCGTGCTCGCCCCGGCCGCGCTCATCTACTTCGCCTGGGCGGAGATCCGGGCCCGGCGTCGCGACGCCGAGGTCGCGGCCGCCGACGCCGACGCCGATCAGGGGGCGGGGACGCCGGATGACGGCACCACGCCCACCGCGGGGGTCGACGCCCGGGGCGGCGGCACCGACGACCTCGGCCGCGACAGCGGCGACGATCCCGCGAACGGTGACGCGTCGGGCGGCGGCTCGGACGGCGGCGGCTCGGACGGCGGCGGCCGGGGAGCCACCGAGCTCGACGAGGCGTCCGCCCGTGAACGCGCGATGCGGGCCCGTTACGGCGACCGCAACGACGCCGAGCAGCGCAGGGCCTTCCGCCGAGCGGACCGCCTCCGGACCTGACCCGCGCCGAGCCCTCGGCACCGGGTGCGGCCGGTTGTCATAGGCCGGTTGTCATAGGCCGGTTGTCATCGGTCGGTCTTCGTCATCGGTGCGCGCGGAGGGAATCGAACCCCCGACCGCTGGTGTGTAAGACCAGAGCTCTAACCGCTGAGCTACGCGCGCGTGCGCACCGACGCGTCGATCGCGCCGGTGCGGTCAGATTATCCCACCCGGGACAGCGCCCCACCCCGGGGCGCACGAGGGGTCCGGGGTGCCGCGATCACTTGCGGGGCATGCTGTTCTTCCGCAGGGCGAGCCGGCTTCCGGCCCAGTCCCCGAGCGCGGCGGTGCGCGTCTGCAGCATCCCCGCGGTCTGGGCGGACTCCGCGATCACTGCGGGCACCACATGCCCGTCGAGCCCCGTCTTGGGGGTGAGGACCCACACCGAGCCGTCGTCCGCCAGGGGGGTCATGACGTCCATGAGTCGGTCGACCAGGTCGCCGTCACCGTCCCTCCACCAGAGCAGTACCGCGTCGACCACCTCATCGGTGTCCTCCTCCAGCAGCTCTGATCCGACGGCGTCCTCGACGGCCTCGCTGATCGACTCGTCACAGTCGGAATCCCATCCGACCTCCTGAACGAGCATGCCCTCCGTCAGTTCGAGCTGACCAGCTACCTGGTCCGCTCCGTCCTGCTGGTTCGCCGCGGCGACCACCGTGGTGTTCCTCCCTCTACTCCGTCGTGCTACTTCTCGGGTCTTTCGCTGACCAGGAACACTACCCGCGCACACCCGCCGGGGAAACGACTACCGCCCATTTGTCGGTGTGTCGGCTCAGGCGACGGTGTCGCGCGTCACGCTTTGGGGCACAATCGGAACCGGTGGGCCTACGGTGGCCCGCCCCGAGCCCGACGCGATCCGCCCACACCTGCGGGCCGCGGCCCGGGCCCGACGATGTACCACGACATGTGGTGGCCCCACCGGGCGGCCACGGTACGAATCACAGAAGTGAGGACGATACGCATGAGCGGAAACGAAGGCCCACGGGACGGGACCGCCCCCACCAACGTGCCGATTCTCCGGGAAGGGGTCGCCTCCTACCTGGCGGACTCCGACCCCGAGGAGACCCAGGAGTGGATGGACTCGCTCGACGGCCTGCTCGCCGAGGCCGGGCCCGAGCGCGCCCGTTACCTCATGCTGCGTCTCCTCGAGCGGGCCTCCAAGCAGCGTGTTCCGCTGCCCGCCCTTACGTCCACCGACTATGTCAACACCATCCCCACGAGCCTCGAGCCGGAGTTCCCCGGCGACGAGGCGGTGGAGCGGACCTACCGTCGATGGATCCGGTGGAACGCCGCCATCATGGTCCACCGCGCCCAGCGGCCCGGGATCGGCGTGGGCGGTCACATCTCCACCTACGCCGGGGCGGCCCCGCTCTACGAGGTGGGGTACAACCATTTCTTCCGCGGCAAGGACCATCCCGGCGGCGGCGACCACATCTACTTCCAGGGCCACGCCTCCCCGGGCATGTACGCCCGGGCCTACCTCGAGGGCCGGTTGCGGGAGCAGGACCTCGACGGGTTCCGGCAGGAGAAGAGCCATCCGGGGCGTTCACTCCCCTCCTACCCCCACCCCCGCTCGCTGCCCGAGTTCTGGGAGTTCCCCACGGTCTCGATGGGTCTGGGGCCGATCAACGCCATCTACCAGGCACGGTTCAACCGCTACCTCCACAACCGCGGCATCAAGGACACATCGCAGCAGCACGTGTGGGCGTTCCTCGGTGACGGTGAGATGGACGAGGTCGAGTCGCGCGGCGCGCTGCAGATCGCCGCGAACGACGCCCTCGACAACCTCACCTTCGTCATCAACTGCAACCTCCAGCGTCTCGACGGGCCGGTCCGAGGGAACGGCCAGATCGTCCAGGAGCTGGAGTCGTACTTCAGCGGCGCCGGCTGGAACGTCATCAAGGTGGTCTGGGGTCGCGAATGGGACGCCCTGTTCGACAAGGACACCGAGGGCGCGCTCGTCTCGCTGATGAACTCGGTCTCCGACGGCGACTACCAGACCTTCCGCGCCAACGACGGCGCCTGGATCCGCGAGCACTTCTTCGGCCGCGACCCCCGCACCGCCAAGCTCGTCGAGGACATGACGGACGACGAGATCTGGGCGCTGCGCCGCGGCGGTCACGACTACCGCAAGATCCACGCCGCGTACAAGGCATCGCTCGAGCACACCGGCCGGCCGACGGTCATCCTGGCCCACACCATCAAGGGCTTCGGACTGGGCCAGAACTTCGAGGGCCGCAACGCGACCCACCAGATGAAGAAGCTGACGCTCGACGACCTCAAACTGTTCCGCGACAAGCAGCAGATCCCCATCACCGACGAGGAGCTGGAGGCCGATCCGACCCAGCCGCCCTACTACAACCCGGGGCCGAACTCGCCGGAGATCCGCTACATGCTGGACCGCAGGTCCGCCCTCGGCGGGCACGTCCCCGAGCGGCGCCAGACCTTCACCCCCCTGGCCGTGCCGGGCATCGACGCCCTGAAGTCACTCCGCAAGGGGTCGGGTAAGCAGGCCGTCGCCACCACCATGGCGCTCGTGCGGACGGCCAAGGAGCTCATGCGCGACGAGTCCCTGCGCGACCGTTTCGTGCCGATCATCCCCGACGAGGCCCGCACCTTCGGCATGGACTCGTGGTTCCCCACCCTGAAGATCTACAACCCGCACGGGCAGAACTACACCTCGGTGGACCACGACCTCATGCTGAGCTACAAGGAGGCCAAGGACGGCCAGATCATGCACGAGGGCATCAGCGAGGCGGGGTCCGTCGCCGAGTTCACCGCCGCCGGGACCGCGTACGCGACCCACGGCCAGCCGATGATCCCTCTGTACATCTTCTATTCCATGTTCGGGTTCCAGCGCACCGGCGACGGCATCTGGGCCGCCGCCGACCAGCTCGCCCGCGGCTTCCTGCTGGGCGCCACCGCCGGCCGCACCACGCTCACCGGCGAGGGCCTTCAGCACATGGACGGCCACTCCCCGCTGTTGGCCGCGACCAACCCGGGGATCATCTCCTACGACCCGGCATGGGCGTACGAGGTCGCCCACATCATGCGCGCGGGCATCGAGCGCATGTACGGCCCCGGCGCGGCCCACGAGACCGAGACCGACGGCATCGACCGCAACGTGTCGTACTACATCACCCTGTACAACGAGCCCGTCCCGCAGCCCGCGGAGCCCGAGGACCTGGACGTCGACGCCCTCCTGCGCGGTCTGTACCGCTTCCGCGCGGCGGAGGCCGGGAGCCACAAGGCCTCCATCCTCGCGTCCGGCGTGGCGATGTATGCGGCGGTCGAGGCGCAGAAGATGCTCGCCGACAAGTGGGACGTCGCGGCCGACCTGTGGTCGGCGACCTCATGGACGGAGCTCGCCCGTGACGGGTTCGAGTGCGAACGCCACGAGCTCCGCCACCCCGATCAGCAGCCGCGCATCCCGTTCGTCACCGCGGCCCTGGCCTCGGCCGAGGGTCCGAAGGTCGCGGTGAGCGACTTCCAGAAGGCGGTCCCGGACCAGATCCGCGCCTGGGTCCCCGGTGACTTCACCGTGCTCGGATGTGACGGCTTCGGGTTCTCCGACACCCGGCCCGCGGCCCGCCGCTTCTTCAACACGGACGCCGAGTCGATCGTCGTGGCCGTGCTCGCGGGCCTGGCCCGTGAGGGTGCCATCGACAAGACCACCCTGCTCGAGGCGGCGCGTCTGTACCGGATCGACGACGTCATGGCCGCCCCCGAGCCGACGACGGACCCCGGAGTGGCGTGACAGACATGGCCGACCCCGGGACCGGAGAGAGGGACGCACATCCCGTCCGGCGGCGCTCCGCGACGCCGCCGGACGATCGTCCCGTCTCCGATGCCCTGCTCAAGCGCATCACCCGGTACTCGGGGACCCTGTCGACCGAGGCGGTCCGCGCGTTGGAACAGGATCTGGCGTTCTTCGCCGAGTTGTCCGCCGACCAGCGGGCCGAGATCCAGCTGATCATCCAGAGCGCGGTGCGCGACTTCGTCACCTGGATGCGCAACCCCGAGGCCCCGCACACGGACACCATCGCGGGGTTCAAGTTGCTCCCCAAGGGGCTCGGCCAGGGGCTGACCCTGCAGCAGACGGTCCAGCTCGTCCGGTCGACGTGTGAGTACTTCGAGCTGGTGATGCCACGGATCACCCACAACGAGCGCCAACGCGGACTCATGATCACCGCGGTGCTCAAGTTCGGCCGTGAACTCGGCTTCACCGCGGCGGCGGTCTACGCCGCCGCCGCGGAGAACCGGGGAGCCTGGGACACCCGAATGGAGGCGATGCTGGTCGACGCCGTGGTCCGCGGTGATCGTCATGCCGACCTCGCCTCCGGTGCCTCGGCCCTGAACTGGGACCCGACCACCGCGGCGACGGTGATCGTCGGCAGGCCCCGTGAGGAACTCGGACTGGCGTCGGTGCCCGCCGCGCACAAAGCCGCGGTCGCGGCCGGCCGCCACGCACTGGCCGTGGTGCAGGGCGCGCGCCTCGTCGTCATCCTCTCCGGGGAGCTCGAGTCCTCCTCCGCCGTCCCGGCCGAGGTCCTCGACTCCTTCTCACCCGACGCGCCGGTCGTCGTCGGGCACACGGTGAGCTCCCTCGCCGAGGCCCCGGACAGCGCGACCGAGGCGCTCTCCGGCGTGGCGGCGGTCTGTGGCTGGCCCGGCGCCCCCCGACCGGTCGCGGCGATCGACCTCCTGCCCGAGCGGGTCCTCGCCGGCGACCGGGGCGCGGCGACGATGTTGGTCGACCGGGTCGTCACACCGCTGAGGGGCGCAGACACCTCGGTCGAGAACACCCTCCGGGCCTATCTGGACTCCGGTGGGCACGTCGAGGCGTGTGCCCGCGAGTTGTACGTCCATCCCAACACCGTGCGGTACCGCCTCAAGAGAGTGAGTCAAATCACCAAATTCGACCCACTTAACGCGAGGGACGCTTTTGTCCTGAGAATCGCCCTCGTCCTCGGGAAGTTCGCCGACCGAAGCACTCAGGAGTCGTGATAAATCACTCCCGTAACAAGGTGTAACGAAACCGAACCGACCGGAGATGGACGACCAGCCAGCTCGTCATTTGTGGGAAGCGCACAAAATCCCGGCTGTGTTTCTGGCTTGGGGAACATCATCCTAAGAGGGGCGGGGCGTGTTCTCTGATACCCGTGCTTTGCCTTACTGCCCCTGGACAAGGGTCTCAGAAAGCCGGGATGCTCGCGCCCTGGCTCGAGTTGCCCGGTGCCTCGGACCGTCTCGACGAGTGGTCCGCATCGAGCGGACTCGACCTCGAGCGTCTCGGCACGACCGCGACCCTGCAGGAGATCACCGACACCGCGGTGACCCAGCCACTCGTCGTCGCCTCGGCCCTGCTCGGTGCCGCCGAGTTGCGCCGTCGCGGCCAGGTGCCCTGCGACACGATGGTGGCCGGCCATTCGATCGGCGAGATCGCCGCGCTGGCGATCGCCGGGGTGGTGTCGGAAGCCGACGCCCTGCGTCTGGCGTCCGTCCGCGGTGCCGCGATGTCCCGGGCGTGTGCCGAGCGCCCCACCGGCATGATCGCGGTGCTGGGCGGGGTCGAGGCCGATGTCCTGCTGTCGCTGGACACCGCCGGGCTGCAGCCGGCCAACCGTAACGGCGCGGGCCAGATCGTGGCCGCCGGCCCGCTCGAGGCCTGCGACGCCCTGGAGCAGAATCCACCGAGCCGGGCCCGCCTGCGTCGACTGGAGGTCGCCGGGGCGTTCCACACCCACCACATGGCCTCCGCCGTCGACGAGGTCCGCGACCTGGCCGACACGATAGAGGTCAACGACCCGGAGCTGACGCTGGTCTCCAACGCCGACGGCATGGTCGTCACCTCCGGTCGCGACGCCCTCGACAGGGTCGTCTCCCAGATCACTCATCCCGTCCGGTGGGACCTCTGTACGCAGACGATGCTCAAGTTGGGCGTCGATGCGTTCATCGAGCTGCCGCCCTCCGGCTCACTCGTCGGGTTGGCCAAGCGCATGATGCGTGACGTTCCCCGGTACGGCGTGACCACCCCCGAGGACCTCGAACTCGCCCTCGAGTCGGTCCCCGCACTCAGCGGCGCCTGACCGCTCCTCCCACCCCCGATCGTCGGCCCCGGCCGGCGATCGCGACCAGACCATCCGTCGCGCCCGCCGGGCACGGCACCACCCATCAGAAAGGGACACCACATGGCACGCACCGAGGCCGAGATCATCGCAGGACTGGCGGAGATCGTCGAGGAGGTCACCGGGATCGAACCCTCCGAGGTGACCCCGGAGAAGTCCTTCGTCGACGATCTCGACATCGATTCGCTCTCCATGGTGGAGATCGCCGTGCAGACCGAGGACCGCTACGGGGTTGAGATCCCCGACGAAGACCTCGCCAAGTTGCGTACTGTTCAGGATGCGGTCGACTACATCCAGAAGCTCGACCAGAGCTGACATCCGGCCCCGTGTGCCGGGGCGGGGACGCAGTCAGGGCCGAAGGTGCGGTCGGTGCACCACGTCGAGCCCGCGTCCCCGCCCCCACACAGGGCCCAACAATGATCACCCCGCTCACGGCGGGGTGCCGGGCGAGAGGTCCGGACCGGGACGGGGGTCCCGATCCGAACGCCGATCGCCCACAAGCCAGTCCGGGGGTCCATCGCAGGCGCGCTCTCCCTTCCAGGGACACGCGCCGAGGAAAGGACTGCACATATGACCATCACCAGCCCTGTTGACCAGAACACCCAGATCGACCCTCGAGATCCCGTCGTCCGGCTCGAGAACCTCTTCGACCCGGCTTCGCTCGAGTTCATCACCGAGCCCGACGCCTCCGGCGCCATGGCCGCGCGCGGCCTGATCGACGGCGAACCCACCATCGCGTACGCGACGGACGCCACCGTCATGGGTGGTGCCATGGGCCTGGACGGGTGCCGGCACATCGTGCGTGCCATCGACGTGGCGATCGACGAGCATCTGCCCGTCGTCGGCGTCTGGCACTCGGGTGGGGCGCGACTCGCGGAGGGCGTCGAGGCGCTGCACGCGGTCGGCCTCGTATTCGAGGCCATGGTCCGCGCGTCGGGCCACGTGCCCCAGATCTCCGTCGTGCTCGGGCCCGCCGCCGGCGGCGCCGCCTACGGCCCCGCGCTGACCGACGTCGTCATCATGGCGCCGGCCGGCAAGATCTTCGTCACCGGTCCCGACGTGGTCCGCTCCGTCACCGGCGAGCAGGTCGACATGGAGGGCCTGGGCGGCCAGGACGTGCACCACCGCAAGTCGGGGGTGTGTCACATCGCCGCGACCGACGAGCGTGATGCCCTGCACCGGGCGCGTCGTCTGGTGACCCTGCTGTCCGCGCAGGGCGAGTTCGACCCGCGTGCCCTCGAGGGCGATCACACCGATCTTGCGGGCCTGCTCCCCGACTCACCGAAGCGCGCGTATGACGTCCGTCCTCTCGTCCACGGGCTGCTCGACTCCTCGGAGCTCGATGGCAGCACCACCTTCGAGGAGCTGCAGGCCAAGTGGGCGCCCAGCATCGTGGTGGGCTTCGGCCGGATGTCCGGCCGCACCGTGGGTGTCATCGCCAACAATCCGCTGCGGTTGGGCGGTTGCCTCAACTCGGAGTCCGCGGAGAAGGCCTCGCGGTTCGTCCGGCTCTGCAACGCCTTCGGCGTGCCGCTGGTCGTGATCGTGGACGTCCCCGGTTACCTGCCCGGCGTCTCGCAGGAGTGGGACGGCGTGGTGCGCCGCGGCGCCAAGCTGCTGCACGCGTTCGCCGAGGCCTCGGTCGCCCGGGTCACGCTCGTCACCCGCAAGATCTACGGCGGTGCCTATATCGCGATGAACTCGCGCGCTCTCGGAGCCTCCGCCGTGTTCGCCTGGCCCGACGCCGAGGTCGCGGTGATGGGCGCCAAGGCCGCCGTCGGCATCCTCCACAAGCGCACCCTCGCGGCGGCTCCCGAGGACGAGCGGGAGGCCCTGCACGACCGTCTGGCCGATGAGCACGCGGCCATCGCCGGTGGCGTGGGTCGCGCGGTCTCCATCGGTGTGGTCGACGAGGTCATCGAGCCCACCGACACCCGCCGACGGATCGCCGAGGCGCTGGACGCGGCCGCGCACACCCGCGGCCAGCACAAGAACATCCCGCTGTGACCTGAATCCGGCCGGAATACCTCCGGCAGGATCCGCACCCGACGACTGCGCCCCCTCCCCGATCTGACGGGAGGGGGCGCAGTCGTGTCCCGGAAGGGCGCGGGGGCCACCCGCAGCCGGTGTCGGGTGCCGCATGCGTGCCGGGTGCCGGGTGCCGCCCGCCGCCAGCGTGTCGCGCACACGAGTCAGCGCCCGCCCCGAGAGCTGGGCGGGCGCTGTCCGGAGTGAGCGCGGGAGTGCGGAGGTCCGGCGGGTCAGCCGACCCGGGAGAGCCAGGTGACCTCGGCGGCGGCCGGGTGGCCGCGCAGCGGTTCGAGGGCGCGGTCCCATGCGGTGCCGAGCTCGTCCTCCACCGAAGCGTGGAAGGCGGCGGGCCCGGCCTTCATTAGATGGCGAAGACGGTTCTCGCTGAGCACCACGTCGCCGCTGGCGCCCGTCTGCCCCCGCCACATCCCGAGTTCGGGTGTGTGGGAGAAGCGTTCGCCGTCGACGAGGTCGCTCGGGTCCTCGGTGACCTCGAAAGACAGCATCGACCACTTGGCCAGCGAATCGGCCAGACGCGCGCCGGTGCCGACCGGGCCGATCCAGTCGACGATCGCTTTGCGAGCGCCCGGCTGGGCCGGCTGGTCTTCCCAGCGCATGGCTGAGTTGGCGTCGAGCGTGGCTGCGAGAGCCCACTCGACGTGAGGGCATAACGCGGTAGGCGCGGCATGGATGAACACCACGCCGGTCGTCGTATCCGCGAGATAGTTATGGTCAGACATCACTTCACTCCCGACTCACTGAGGGACGTCTTCCCCAACGACCTCACGAAATCGTGTGAATGATGTTGCTTCTGTTGCTTGTGGTTAACACTGTGCCTGAAGTGATCGAATTACACCAGCGACACTTCTCGACTCTCAGCAAAGTTACAGCACGGTGATTCCCGCGCCCGGCACGAGTGCGGGCGTGTCGCGGGTGGCGGACTCACCCCCCGAGCGAGTCCTCTTCGCGCGAACGCCGGGTTGCCGCATCGACCACCCTGTCGGACAGTTCCGGCCACAGCGGCTTGGCCCAGTCGCCGAAGTCGCGGTCGGTGAGCACGATCAGCGCCGTGGAGATCTCCGGTTCGACCCACAGCAGGGTCCCGGACTGCCCGAAGTGCCCGAAGGTCGCGGGCGAGTTGTGCTGCCCGGTCCAGTGGGGATGCTTGGCGTCGCGGAGTTCGAAGCCCAGCCCCCAGGGGCACGGCTTGTGCATGCCGTACCCGGGCACGATCCCGTCGAGGCCGCGGAACTGTTCGGTCACGGCCTCCTCGAGGGTCTCGGGCGCGAGCAGCCGCGGGGCCACGAGTTCGCGGGCGAACGCGATGAGGTCGGCCAGGCTGGCAGAGGCCCCGTGCCCGGCGGAGCCCTCGAGCGTGGTGGACTCCATGCCCAGCGGCAGACACACCGCCTCGTGGAGGTAGTCGCCGAAGGCGATCCCGGTGGCGTCGGCGATGTGGTCGGCCAGCACCTCGAACCCGGCCGAGGAGTAGATCCGCCGTTCCCCCGGCTCGGCGCGGACCTTGTCGCGGTCGGCGAAGTCCAGCCCCGAGGCGTGGGCGAGCAGGTGACGCACCGTGGACCCCTCGGGCCCTGCGGTGTCATCGAGGCCGATGGCCTCCTCCTCGACGGCCAGGAGCGCGGCCATCGCGACGAGGGGCTTGGTCACCGAGGCCAGGCGGTACACGCGGGTGTCGTCGCCGTGGACCGCGAGGGCGCCGTCGGGGCCGACCACCGCGGCCGAGACGGTGTCCACCGGCCAGTCCGTGACCACCGACAGCGCGGTGGAGAGCCTGTCTCGATCGAACTCGTCCGACATCGGTTCCTCCCTGGTTCGCGTGCGACCGGCGGCGCCGGTGTCCGTGACGGCCGCGCCGGTGAGGCGTGGCGGCCGTGCGAGCCAGTCTGTCAGGTCGGCTCGGGTGTCGCGGTCAGGTCCGCGGCACGTCGCGGCGCCGGAAGGTGGCCAGGCCCACCGCGATCAGCAGGACCGTCACCGTGAGGAGCGCGGCCACGCCGATCGCGTTGACGGGGCCGACGGGCGCGGTGCCCACCGCGCCGAACGGGGACAGGCGCATCTGGTCCTCGTCGAGCCGGAGCGTGGGTCCCATGAGGGTGACGACGACGGCGAGGGCGAACGGCGCCCAGCCCAGGACCTGCAGTCTCGGGGATGCGCCGAACAGACCGATCGAGATCGCGACGAACACCAGCGCGGCGGGGACGTACCACGCCCCGGCGCCGATGATGCGTCCCGCCAGGTCCGGGTCGTCGAGCACGGCGGCAGCGGAGATCCCGAACGCGGCGGCGCCGGCGAGGACCACGACGACGGTGCCGGCGGCGACGACCGCGGTGTGGGCGGCGAGCCACGACCACCGCGAGCGCCCCGTGGACAGTTCCATCTCGAGTCGCCCGGCGGTCTCCTCCCCGCGCAACCCGGAGAGGGTCTGCAACGCGAACCCGGCCCCGAGGAATCCGGTGAACGCCACCAGCATCTGCACGATGGAGTCGACCACGGTGCCCGAATCGCCGAGGAACACGGCGAGGTCGGGGTTGGACATCATCGTCTCGACCACCACGTTCATCAGCGCGCCGTACATGGCCATCAGTGCCACCACGCCGATCGTCCAACCCGTCAGTGCGCCCAGGTGCTGGTGTACGGCGGTCCCGGTCCGGGACGCCCGCCACCGGGACGCGGTGGCGGGGCCTGTCCGGGCGGGGACCATCCCCTGGCCCACGTCGCGGCGCGCGGCGAGCCACAGTGCGACCGCGGCGAGCCCGGCCGCGGCGACGACGGCGACGATCAGGGGCACCACGGAGGACTCGCCGAACGGCCGGGTCAGGCCGTGCCAGCCCAGCGGGGAGGTCCAGCTCAGCCAGTTGCGGTTGACGTCGCCGATCCCGCGTGTGATCAAGGTCAGTCCGGCCACGGTCATCGCCGCCGCCCACACGGTCCGGCTGTGCGCGAACACCTGCGCGAGCACGGCGGTGCCGGCCGCGTACACCCAGCCGGCGGCGACGATGGAGGCCACGTACAGCGCCGCGCCCGCGCGGTCGAGGTTGACGGTGAGGGTCGCCGCCCACAGCGCCAGGCCGAGGACGGTGAAGACCCCGGTGACGACGACGAGGGCGGCCGCCGTCGGGGCGAGCCGGCCGACCCGGCCCGCCAGGAGCAGTTCGGACCGTCCGGACTCCTCCTCCTTGCGGGTGGCGCGCGCGGTCAGGGCGATCGCCATGACGGGGATGCCGAAGGCGACCATGAACGAGTACTCGTTCATCATCACGCCGCCGAGGGTGTCGAGCCCGGCCACCCGGCCGGTGAGCATGATCATCGACTCGCCGACCGAGGCGCCGTACGTGGCGAGTTCCTGCGGGGTGTCGTACAGGGCTGCGATCGACAGCCCGGTGACGAGGTACAGCGCGGCCAGGCCGAGGACCCAGGCGGCCGCGGCCCGCCACCCGGTGCGCAGGGCGATGCGTGCCAGCAGGCCGGTGCCGGAGAACGGCGAGGTCATCGCCGGTCCCCTGTCCGGCCATCGTCTCCGGTCGCCGCACCGGCACCGGAGTAGGCGTTGAGGAACAGGTCGTCCAGGCTGGGCGGGGTCGCGGTGAGCGTGTGGATGCCGGCCGCGTGAAGGAGGCCGGTGACCTCCCCCAGCTGCGGGGCCGGCACATGGCAGCGGACCTCGAACCGACCGTCGGCGGCCTGCTCGATCCGCAGGCCGTCGACCCCCGTCACGCGCCCGAGTGAACCCGGATCGGCGTCGGTGACGGCGTGGACCTCGGTCGTCGTGTGACGCCGCAGATCGGCCAGCGTCCCCGAGGTGACGGTGCGGCCGTCGCGGATGATGCTCACGCGGTCGGCGAGGGTCTCGACCTCGCCCATGATGTGGCTGGACAGCAGTACGGTGGCGCCGCCGTCGACGGCCTCGCGGACGCACTCCTGGAACGTCTGCTCCATGAGCGGGTCCAGGCCGGACGTGGGCTCGTCCAGCACGAGCAGTTCGGCGTCGGAGGCCAGTGCGGCGATCAGCGACACCTTCTGTCGGTTGCCCTTAGAGTAGTCACGCGTGCGTTTGGTCGGGTCCAACCGGAAACGCTCGATCAGCTCGTCCCGACGGCCCGGGTCCAGTCCCCCGAGCGCCCGGCCGAGCAGGTCGATGCACTGGCCGCCCGTCAGCCGCGGCCACAGGGTCACCTCGCCGGGGACGTAGGCGAGCCGGGCGTGGAGTTCGACCGCGTCGCGCCACGGGTCGCCGCCGAACACCGTCGCCCGCCCGGAGTCGGCGCGCATGAGCCCGAGCAGGATTCGGATGGTGGTGGACTTGCCCGACCCGTTGGGTCCGAGGAACCCGTGGACCTCGCCGCGGCGCACGTCGAGGTCCAACTCGTCCAGGGCCCGGGCGCGGCCGAAGGTCTTGACCAGGCCCTCGACCCGCACCACGCTGTCGTGTTCTGAACGCATGATCAGCTCCTTCGTCCGATTACCCCGATCATCCCAGGGATCCGCGTCACAATGTGCCCATGCGCTCTCCCATGTCCGGCCACCGTGACTTTTCCCCGTCGATCCCGGATCGCCTGACCAAGGCCGTCATGACCGCTGCCGGGTTCCTGCCCGGCCCGCTCCTCCGACTCGTGGGCGGGACCCCGCGACGGATGGACGGCCAGGTCCTCGACCCGCACTTCCAGGCCGGGCTCCGGGTCATCTCGATGACATCCGAGGGCGAATACGAGGATCTGACCGTCGAGAAGGCACGTTCGGCCGTCGAGCGGTCGGCGTTCACCGTCTCGGGGAAGAAGATCGACCTCGCCGTCGTCACCGACATCGTCCTCCCGCTCGGCGGCACCGACCCGGACCGGGCCGACCTGCCCGCGCGCCTGTACTCGCCGGTCCACGGTGACGAAACGCTGCCCGCACTCGTGTTCTTCCACGGCGGCGGCTGGGTGCTCGGCAGCGTCGACTCGCACGACGCGACCTGCCGCTACATCGCCGAGACGGGCCGGCTCAAGGTGATCAGCGTGGACTACCGGCTGGCACCCGAGTTCCGGTTCCCCACCGCGGTCGAGGACGCGATCGCCGCGTTCCGGTACGTCCGCGACCACGCCGACGAACTCGGCGTGGACCCGACGCGCATCGCGGTGGGCGGTGACAGCGCCGGCGGCAACCTGGCGGCGGTGGTCTGCCAGCAGACGCGCGACGCCGGAGAGAAGATGCCGGACTTCCAACTGCTGTTCGTCCCCGCCACCAACATGTCCGCGCGGACCCGCTCGTACGAGCTGTTCGGCGACGGCTTCTTCCTCACCCGGGCCAACATGGACTGGTACGAGGAGACCTACATCCGGTCCGACGAGGACCGGCTCGACCCCCGCGCCTCCCCCCTGCTTGCGGAGGACTTCTCGGGACTGCCGCCCGCCCACGTGGCCACGGGCGGGTTCGACCCGCTGCGCGACGAGGGCGAGGCCTACGCCCGGAAGATGGCCGATGCCGGTGTCCCGGTCTCGCTGCGCCGCCACGAGACACTGGTCCACCCGTTCGTCAACGCCGTCGGGGCCACCCCGCTCGCGCGCTCGGCGCTGTCCGAGGCGGTGGGCGCGATGCGGATGGGGCTGGCGTACTGACCCTGGAGCGCGTGTTACCTTGTGATCGCCAGCGAGACCGATCGGTCGCGGGAATCCGGTGCGAATCCGGAACTGACGCGCAGCGGTGAGGGTGATGGCGGGGCACGATGCCACTGGGCCGCACGGTCTGGGAAGGCGCTCCGTCCAGGTGATCCCGAGTCCGAATACCGGCTGGCCCTCGCGGTGACAACCGCCAGGTCATCACCGGGCTTCGCGTTGCAGGCCCGCGACCTCGGAGCACACCCATGCGTTCGTCCACCCTGGTCGCCCTCGCCGGCGTCACCCTTCTCACCCTGACCTCCTGCACCGCCCACGACCCGGCCGCGATCGCCGGCCCGGGCACCGATCCGATCGAGAACTGCGGGGAGCAGGTGCAGCTCGACGCCCCGCCCGAACGGGTCGTCTCGCTCAACCAGGGCTCCACCGAGATCCTGTACGCCCTCGGCCTCGGCGACCGGATGGTCGGCACCGCCACCTGGACAGACCCGGTCCTACCCGAGTTCTCCGAGGTGAACAGGTCTGTCCCCCGCCTGGCCGACAACGCGCCGTCGATGGAGGCCGTCCTGGACGTGGAGCCGGACTTCGTCACCGCCTCCTTCGGCAGCACCCTCGGCGAGGGCGGGGTCGCCGCCCGCGAGCAGTTCCACGAACTCGGCGTGGGTACGTACCTCTCCCCCACCGACTGCGTGGGCAAGGTCGCCGACTCCGGGGACGGCGTCCGCGAGACCCCGCTCACCCCGGACCTGCTCTACCGCGAGATCACCGATCTCGCGACGATCTTCGACGTGGAGCAGGCCGGTGACGAGCTGGTGGCGGACCTGCAGCGCCGACTCGATGAGGCCGCCGAGAGCGTCGACGCCCGCGGGATCTCCGCGATGTACTGGTTCGCCAACTCCGAGTCCCCGTACCTGGCCGGCTGCTGCGGTGCCCCCGGCCTCATCTCGACCACCCTCGGCCTGGAGAACGTTTTCGACGACACCACCCAGGAGTGGCCGCAGATCAGCTGGGAGGTCGTGGCCGAGCGCGACCCGGACGTGATCGTCGTGGGCGACCTGACCCGCAAGAGCCAGACCGCCGAGACCGCGGAGGCCAAGATCGCCTACCTCGAGTCCAACCCCGTCACCCGGGAGATGGCGGCGGTCCGGGAGAAGCGGTTCATCGACATCACCGGTGCCGAGATGAACCCGTCGCTGCGCACGATCTACGGGGTGGAGACCGTCGCGGCGGGGCTCACCGCTCTTGGACTCACCACGCCGGGTCTCGCCGAGCCGGACCCGGCCAACTGACCCGATGACCCTCGCACCCGAGAGGACCACCGCCCCGGTGGTCCCGGCGCCACCGCGTCGGCGGCCGCCCCTGCGGCGACCGTCCGCGCTGGCCACCCTATGGCTCGGCGGCCTGGGGCTGCTGGCGGTGTCGACGGCGCTCGTCATCACCATCGGCCCGTCCGGACTCACCGCCGCCGACGTCGTCCAGTCCGCGCTGGCCCGCCTCACGGGAGCCGACTCCGGGCTCACGCGGATCCAGGAGGGGATCATCTGGAACCTGCGGCTGCCGCGCACCCTCATGGCGGCCCTGGCCGGGGCGGGGCTCGCACTGTGCGGCGTCATCCTGCAGTCGCTGCTGCGCAACCCGCTGGCCGACCCGTACATCCTCGGCATCTCCTCGGGCGCCTCCACCGGGGCGGTCCTCGTGGTGGTGCTCGGGGTCGGCGCGGGCGCGGTCGGGCTCACCACGGGGGCGTTCGTCGGGGCGCTCACCGCGTTCGGCTTCGTCCTGGTCCTGGCCTTCGCGTCCGGCGGCACCACCGACCGGGTGGTGCTGGCCGGGGTCGCGGCGACCCAGCTGTTCTCCGCGGTGACCTCGTTCGTCGTCTACATCGCCGCCGACGCGGAACAGACCCGCGGCGTGCTGTTCTGGCTGCTCGGCTCGCTGGCCTCCGTCCGCTGGTCGGACGTGGCGGTGTGCGGCGTCGTGGTCCTGCTCGGACTGGTGGCGTGCCTGCTGCACACCTCCAGCCTCGACGCGTTCACCTTCGGCCAGGACGCCGCGGCCGCCCTCGGCGTCAACGTGGCCCGCACGCGGCTGGTGCTCATGGTGGTGACGGCGCTCGTCACGGCCGTCATCGTGAGCACCTGCGGCGCGATCGGTTTCGTGGGGCTGGTACTCCCGCACGCCGCGCGGGCCCTGGTCGGGGGCCGGCACCGGGTCCTCGTCCCGACCGCGGCGTTAATGGGCGCCGTCTTCGTCGTGTGGATCGACGCCGTCTCCCGCACCGTGATCGCGCCCCAGGAGTTGCCGATCGGGGTGGCCACCGCGCTCATCGGCGTCCCGGCCTTCGTCGGGCTCCTCCTCCGCCGGGGACACGGCCGATGACCGCCGCCCCGTCGACCCTCGAGGCTCGAGGCGTCTCGTGGTCCGTGCGCGGCCGGACCATCCTCGACGACGTCACCGTAGCTCCCGCCCCCGGCACGATGGTCGGGGTGCTGGGGCCGAACGGATCCGGCAAGTCGACGCTCCTGCGCATCCTGACGGGCCTGCTCCGGCCCGACACCGGATCGGTGCACCTCGACGGCACGGACATCCGATCACTCCCCCGCAAACGCCTGTCCCGGCGCGTGGCCCTGGTGGCGCAGGAGGCGACCACCGACCAGAACCCCACGGTCCGGGAGGTCATCGAACTCGGCCGCATCCCCCATCGCGCGGCCTGGTCGGGTCCGGGTCCCGGGGACGACGGGGTGGTGCGGCGCGCGGCGGCCACGACCGGCCTCGGCGACCGCCTGGACCAGCGGTACGCGACGCTGTCCGGCGGCGAGCGGCAGCGGGTGCAGATCGCGCGGGCGCTGGCCCAGGAGCCCGGTGTGCTGGTCCTCGACGAACCGACCAACCACCTCGACATCCGCCACCAGCTCGACCTGCTGGCCCTGGTCCGCTCCACCGACACCACGGTGATCGCGGCCCTGCACGATCTCACCCTGGCGGCCACGTTCTGCGACCATCTGATCGTGTTGTCCGGCGGGCGGCTCGTGACCGGCGGCGCGCCCCACGAGGTGCTCACCGCCGACCTGATCCGGGAGGTGTACGGAGTGGAGGCCGAGGTGACCCATGACGGGCGGGGGGCGCATGTCCGCTATCTCGCGCGCTGACGGGACCGCACTCGCGACCCGCGCGGCAGGCATCGCGGCCGGGTTCGCCCTCGACCGCCTCGTCGGCGACCCGGGGCGGTTTCACCCCGTCGCGGGCTTCGGCCGGGTCGCGCTCGCCGTGGAGCCGCGCCTGCTGCGGCCCGGCCGGACGCCCAACGCGCAGCGGGCGGCGGGCCTGCTGTTCACCGGCGTCCTCGTGGGGGGCACGGCTGCGACGGTGACGGTCGTCTGCCGTCTGGCCGGGAGGAACCTCGCGGCGGCCGTGGTGTGGGACGCGGCCGTGGTGTGGTCGTGCCTGGGCGGGTCGTCGCTGCTCGAGGTCGCGCGGCGGCAGGGTGACCTGCTCGCCCGGGGCGATCACGAGGGTTCCCGGGACCTGTTGCCGTGGTTGTGCGGACGGGATCCGGCCGCGCTCGGCCCGGAGGATCTCGCGCGAGCGGTCGTCGAGTCGGTCGCGGAGAACACCTCCGATGCGGCGGTGGCGACGCTGTTCTGGGCCGCGGTGGCGGGTTCGCCCGGCGCCGCCGTCCACCGCGCGACCAACACGCTCGACGCGATGGTGGGTCACCGTTCGGAGCGGTACCGCCACTTCGGCACCGCTGCGGCGCGGCTCGACGATGTGCTGGGGTTCCTGCCGGCCCGGGGGGCCGGCGCGCTCGGGGTGGTCTGCGCCCCGACCGTGGGCGGGAGTCCCGCCGGGGCCCTGCGGGCGTGGCTCCGTGATGCGCGGGCGCACCCGAGCCCGAACGCCGGGGTCGTCGAGGCCGTGTGCGCGGGCGCGCTCGGGGTCAGGCTCGGCGGGCCCACGCCGTACCCGTACGGCGTGGAGGACCGGGCGGTCCTCGGTGACGGCCGGTCGGTCCGGGCCGACGACATCCGCCGCGCGGTTCTGCTGCACGACCGCGTCCAGCTGGCCACCGCCGCGCTGGCCGTGCTGGGTGTGGTCGTGCGTCGCGCCGTCCTCGGGCGTCGCCGGGCCACGAAGCGCGGGTGGTCGGCTCCGCCGAGCCGGGGTGCCTGCACCGCTCGCGGACGCGGTGTGCCTATCCTGAGGGCGTACTGCTGACATCCGGAACGAGCAGGGGAAGACCGGTGGGAATCCGGCGCTGACCCGCAACGGTGTGTGGCCACTTTGGTGACCGCGAGCCCGATTACCTGCCCGGATGTTCGCGACTCCGAGTACATCGCCGTGGTCTGCGATCCGGGGTCCTGTCAGGTGACGTGGTGTCGTCGTCGACTCCTACCCTCCTGCGGGTCTCACGTGTCGTCGACCGCACGACACGATCCGAGGACTGATCATGTTCCGTCGCCACCCCAGAATCACGCTCGCCACCCTGCTCGTCGCGGGGATCGCCCTCACCGGTTGCTCCCGCGGCGAGGCGCAGGAGGCCGCGGGCTCAACCGAACCCTTCGCCGACCCGGTGACCATCACCAACTGCGACCGCGAGGCCACCTACGACGCCCCACCCCAGCGCATCGTCTCGATGAACGACCACGTCACCGAGACCCTCATCCAGCTGGGTGCCGGCGACCGGATCGTGGGCATGGGATACGGCGAGCAGGACGACGTCCTGCCGGAGGTCGCCGACCAGTTCCACACCATCCCCTCGCTGGCCGAGGAGTACCCCACCTGGGAGCAGATCGTGGACCTCGAGCCGGACCTCGTGGTGGCCGGGATGCGCAGCGCCTTCGACGACAAGGAGGGCCGCAGCCGCGATGCCCTCGAGGCCGCGGGGATCAACACCTTCCTGTTCTCCGAGTATTGCGGAGAAGGCTTCGGTGACCTGTCGATGCTCGAGACCGACTTCTCCCAACTCGGCCGGATCCTCGACGTCGAGCCGGGGGCACGGGACCTGACGGACCGGATTACCGGCGAGATGAGGGAGGTCCGAGAGACACTCGATGCGTCGGGTGTCACCGGCACCCCCACGTTCTTCTACGACGGCGGCGAATCAGAACCGACGACGATCGGCGGCGTGGGAATCGGACAACTGATCGGCGAGTATGCGGGCGCGGACAACATCTTCTCCGAGGGCGACCGCCCCTATCTCACGTCCACATGGGAGATCCTGGGCGAGCGTCAGCCCGAGGCGATCGTGGTACTCGACTACGGCGCCACCAGCGCGGAGGACAAGATCGCCTACCTGCGCGCGCAGCCCATCATGTCCACGACGCCGGCGATCCGTGAGAACCGCATCGTGGTGGTCCCGCTGTCCGACTTCTTCGAGAGCTCGCGGATGACGACCTCCACCGAGACCATCGCCCGTGAGCTGCACCCGCACGCGTTCGGGCAGTGACATGACGACCGTCGCCGAGAAGGCCAGCGGGCGCGTTGACCGCGCCGGCACGGGCATCGATCCCCGCCCCGGCTCCGGGCGCATCGCCGATGCCCCGCCCACCGGGCGGCGGTCGCTGTGGCTCATCTGCCTCCCGCTCGTGGCGGTGCTCGCGATGACGATCGCGGCCGGGGTCTCCCTGGGCTCGGTGTCCATCCCGATCGGGGACGTGTGGGCGATCGTCGCGCACCGCCTGGCGCCGGGGGTCTTCGACCCGTGGTGGACCGACGCCCGCGAGGCGATCGTCCTCGAGTCGCGACTGCCCCGGGCGCTCATGGCGGCGGCCGTGGGCGCGTCGCTGGCCGTGGCGGGTGGCGTCGCCCAGGCGGTCACCCGAAATCCTCTCGCCGACCCGTATCTGCTCGGCGTCTCCTCGGGCGCGGGCTTCGGCGTCGTGGTGCTCACGGTCCTCAGCGTGGGCGCCGGGATGTGGGGCGTGTTCACCCTGCCGATCGCGGCGTTCCTCGGCGCGCTGCTCCCGCTGGCGGGCGTCGTCCTGGTGGCCCGCCGCGCCCATGACACGACCGCCATCGTGCTGGTCGGGGCGGCCATGACGATGGTGTTCGGTGCGCTCAACACGTTCACGTTGCTGGTCCTCGGCGACGACCACCAGCTGGGCACGGTCATGCGCTGGCTGGCGGGCGGGTTCGGTGACGCCGGGTGGACGATGCTGTGGGCGCCCGTGGCTATCCTCGCCGTCGCCGGCACGGTGGTGATCCTGTGCAGCCGCCACCTCGACCTGCTTCTCACCGGTGACGACGGCGCCACCGCGATGGGCGTGAACGTGCCCCGGTTCCGGGTACTCATGCTGCTGCTCGTCTCGTTGCTCACCGCGGGCGCGGTGGCGGTGTCGGGAACGATCGGCTTCGTCGGCCTGCTCATCCCCCACCTCGCGGGGTTCTTCACGGGCCGCACCGCGGCGCGCCTGCTTCCCGCGGCGGCCCTGCTCGGCGCGGTCGCGTTGGTGCTGGCCGACCTCGCCGCCCGCGCGGTGAGCGAGGGCACCGAGTTACCGGTGGGCGTGGTGACCGGCGTCGTGGGCGGCCCGGTGTTCCTGCTGATGTTGTGGCACCGCTACGGGAAGGCGTCGCGATGAGCAGCCTTACCGCGCACGGCGTCTCCGCCCACCTCGGCGGTCGGCGGATCCTCCACGGCGTGGACCTCACGGTCGCACCCGGACGGGTCACCGCACTCGTCGGCCCGAACGGCAGCGGCAAGACGACGCTGCTGCGCACCTGTTATCGCGCCCTGCCGGTGTCGGCGGGGATGGTGACGCTCGACGACGGCGACATCGCCGCGCTGCGCCGCCGCACGCTGGCCCGCGCGGTGGGGGCCAGTACGCAGGAACCGGTCTCGTTGGGCGGCATCACGGTCCGCGAATCGGTTCGCCTGGGCCGGACGGTCACACGGGGACTTCTCGAGCCCTTCGGCGCCGACGACTCGGCGGTCGTGGAGGATGTCCTCGCCCGGGTCGGGCTGACCGAGCTGGCCGAGCGAGACGTGGTGGCATTGTCCGGCGGCGAGAAGCAACGCGTGTCGATCGCGCGCACCCTCGCCCAGCGGCCCGAGGTGCTCCTGCTGGACGAGCCGACCAATCACCTCGACCTGCACCAGCAATTGTCGGTTCTCCTCCTGCTCCGCGAGTTGGCGGCCGACGGGCTGGCGGTGCTGCTCACGATCCACGATCTGCGGATGGCCACCGAGTACTGCGATGTCATCGCGGTCCTGCACCGCGGTCACCTCGTCGCGACCGGCGCGCCGGAGGAGGTCCTGGACGCCGCGGTGCTGCGGGAGGTGTTCGGGGTGCGTGGCGAGGTGCGGGCGGGGCCGGACGGCCGCCGCACGCTCGACGTGGCGGGGCTCGCCGATGAGTGACGGGACCGTGGGTGACGACGGCGACGACGACGAGCTCCGCGCCCCCGAGACCGTGACAGCCGCGTACTCGGGCGTCTCGGACCTCCTCGGCGACTTCGTCCGCACCATCGAACACGGCCCGGAGGTCCTGCCCGGATCGGTGCTGACGGACCCGCGGTGGCTGGCCCGGCGGGTGGAGAACACCGGCCGCCGCTGGAACCATGGCGATCCGCGGGTGAATGGCACGCTGTGGTGGTACTCGGCCAGCTCGACGCTGGTGGCCGCGCCGCTGGTCATGCTGCTCGCGATCGGCCGCGTGCCCGATCCCCGACCGCAGCGGCTCTCCGTCTCGCTGCAGCCGAACGGCTATCTCCACTCGGCGCTGTCGGAACACCTCCTGCCGTCGACCGCGGCCTACTCCGACGCGCTGCTGGAGGCCCACGGCGAGGTGATCGCCGCCCTCGCGGAGGTCTCGGGCGCGGCACCGCGGGCGCTGTGGGCGATCGCGACCGACTCCATCGCGAACCGTGCGCTCGAGGCGGGCCGCGCGGCGGGCGACCCGAATCGCGGCTCCGAGCTCGCACACGCCGTGTGCCGCCCGCCGCTGCTACCGGCTCGGTACATCGATGTGGAGGGCCCCGAGCGGACCCGCCGGTTCGTCCGCCGCAGCTCCTGCTGCCTCATCTATCTGGCCACCGACGGCGGCACGTGCGCGAGCTGCCCGCGCCGTGCCCCGGAGGACCGCCGAGCCGAGCTCGTCCGTCGGACGTAGTTTCGCGATCCGCGCATCCGCGACCACTCGTCGAGGGCGGACCCGGCCGGCCGACTACCCACAGCTCGCTCCGGCGGACAGCTGCCCTGCCAGCCCGGCGACCGCCCCGATAACCGTGATCGCGGGAGGCTCGACCTCCGCTTCGGCCGCCTGCCGCGCGATCGTCGCCAGCGTCCCACGCAGGACGCGCTGCGCCGGGGTGGAGCCGCTCTCGACCAGCACAGCCGGGGTGTCCCCGGGCATCCCCTCGGCCAGGAGTTCCGCAGTGATGGCGGGCAGGGTCGTGACCGCCATGAGCAACACCAGCGTGGTCCCGGACCTGGCGAGCGCGCCGTAGTCGAGGGTCGACTGCGGGTCGCCCGGCGGGACATGGCCGGAGATCACCGACACGCCCTGCGAGAGCCCGCGGTGGGTGGCCGGGACGCCCGCGAGGGTCGGCACCGACAGCGCCGAGGTGACGCCCGGGATCACGGTGACGGGCACCCCGGCCGCGGTGCACGCCAGGTGCTCCTCGCCGCCGCGGCCGAACAGGAAGCTGTCGCCGCCCTTGAGTCGGACGACGGTGCGCCCGCGCCGCGCGTGCTCGACGAGGATCCGGTTGATCTCCTCCTGCGGGGTCGCCGGACCGAAGGGCACCTTGCCCACGTCGATCACCTCGATGCCGGGGTCGAGCTCGTCGAGGATCGACACCGGTCCCAGGCGGTCGCTCACCACCACGTCGGCGGTGCGGACGGCGTCGAGGCCGGCCACGGTCATCAGCCCCGGGTTCCCCGGCCCGCCGCCGACCAGCACGACCCGGCCCGCGCAGTCCCGCGCGGCCGTGGCGCCGGCGCTGTCCTTCCCGCCGGTCGTCCCGGCCGTCGCCCCGGCGGTGTCCTTCTCAGCCGTCATCGGGCCGTGGTCCCTTCTCCGCGTCGCAGTAGATACACGTCCATCACCCAGCCGTGCTCGTCGCGCAGCCGCTCGCGGTGCGCGCGCAGGTCCGGCAGGACGTCGCCGACCCGGCCCGCCACGAGCGTTTCGCCAGCGTTACCGAGGTTGCCGCCCCACCAGATGTGCCAGTCGGCCAGGTCATCGAGCGGCAGGTCGGCGTTGAGCATCACCACCACGTTGTCGGCGCCGGCGGCCACGACCTCGCGCAGCCGGCGGCCGGTGGTCACGGTGACCGTGCCGCCGATCTCGTGCAGGACCAGACGGTGGCGCGCGGCCAGAACCTGGAGCGCGGAGATCCCGGGCACGACCTCCACCTCCAGGTCCAGCGCACCGCGCTCGGCGATCCGGTCGAGGATCCTCAGCGTGGAGTCGTAGAACGCCGGATCGCCCCACACGGGGATCGCCACGTCGCCGGGCCTCGCGGCCATCGCGCGCTCCCAGGCCAGGGAGCGGGCCTCGTGCCAGTCCGCCACCACGCCGCGATACCCGGCGTCGGAGGAGGTCGACGACGACGAGCGGTCCCGCTCCGGATCGGGCACACCCACCAACTCGACGCCCGGCGCGTGGCGGGCGAGCACCTGCGCGCGGAGATCGACCAACGGGTCGGCCGGGCCTTTCACCGCCGCGAGGGCGTAGCCGCTGGCGCGCAGGGCCCGGGCGGCCTCGACCGTGATCTGGTCGAGCCCGCCCGAGCCGATGCCCACGACCCGCACCCGCCTGCGGCCGGTGGGGAACTCAGTCACCGTGGGACTCCTCAAGATCGCCCTCCACGTCGAGGTAGATCTGCCGCATCCGGTCCATGATGCCCGCGTCGGGCTCGGCCCACATCCCGCGGTCGGCGGCCTCGGAGAGCCGCTCGATCATCCCGCGCAGCGCCCACGGGTTGGACCGGCGCAGGAACTCCTGGTTGGTCTCGTCCAGGACGTACTCGCGGGCGAGCGAGTCGTACATCCAGTCGTGGACCACGCCGGCGGTCGCATCGAACCCGAAGAGGTAGTCCACCGTGGCCGCCAGCTCGAACGCCCCCTTGTAGCCGTGCCGCTGCATGGCCGCGATCCACCGCGGGTTCACCACTCGCGCGCGGAACACCCGCGTGGTCTCCTCCGCCAGCGACCGGGTGCGGACGGCGTCGGGCGTGGTCGAGTCGCCCACATAGGCACGCGGCTCGGCGCCGGTGAGCGCGCGGACGGTGGCGATCATCCCGCCGTGGTACTGGAAGTAGTCGTCCGAGTCGGCGATGTCGTGCTCTCGCGTGTCGATGTTCTTGGCCGCCACCGCGATGCGCCGGTAGTTGGTGCGCATGTCGTCGGCCGCGGGGACTCCGTCGAGGTCGCGGCCGTAGGCGTACCCGCCCCAGCGGGTGTAGACCTCGGCCAGGTCTCGGTCGTCGCGCCAGTTGCCCGCCTCTATGGTCTGCAGGATCCCGGCGCCGTACGAGCCGGGTGCGGAGCCGAAGATGCGGGTGGTGGCCCGGCGGTGGTCGGAGTGCTCGGCCAGATCGGCACGCGTGTGGGCGGCGACGAAGTTGTGTTCGTCGGGCTCGTCCAGCTCGGCGACCATCCGCACGGCGTCGTCGAGCATCCCGATGACGTGCGGGAACGCATCGCGGAAGAAGCCCGAGATGCGCACGGTCACGTCGACGCGCGGGCGGCCCAGTTCCTCGGACGGGACCACCTCCAGGCCCGTGACCCGGCGGGAGGCCTCGTCCCACTCGGGGCGGACGCCCAGCAGGGCCAGGACCTCGGCGATGTCGTCCCCGGAGGTGCGCATGGCCGAGGTGCCCCAGATCGACAGCCCCACCGAGCTCGGGTACTCACCGGTCTCGGCGACGTGCCGGTCCAGCAGCGAGTCGGCCATGGCCTGACCGGTCTCCCACGCCAGCCGCGACGGGACGGCGCGCGGGTCCACCGTGTAGAAATTCCGGCCCGTGGGCAGCACGTTGACCAGACCCCGCAGCGGGGATCCCGAGGGCCCGGCCGGGATGAACCCGCCGTCCAGGGCGTGCATGACGGCGTCCAGCTCATCGACAGTGGCGGCCAGTCGCGGCACCACCTCGCGGGCGGCGAACTCGAGCACCTGCGCGACCTCGTCGTCGTTGTCGCCGTCGTCGTTGTCGTCGTCGCCCTCTGGCGCGCCGTCACCCGCGCCGCCGTCACCCGCCCCACCCGCGGTGAGGCCCGCGGCGGCGAGGACGTCGGGCACCGCGGCGACGTCCCACTCCCGCGCGTCCATGCCCTCGACCAGCGCCTTGGCCAGCGCCTCAACCCGGTCGACCTCCTCGGTCGGCGCGCCCTCGGCCAGCCCGAGTGCGCGGCGCAGGCCCGGAACCGCGCCGGACTCGCCGCCCCACACCTGCGAGGCCCGCAGGATCGCCAGCACCAGGTTGACGCGCGCCTCGCCCGCGGGCGCCTGGCCCAGGACGTGCAGGCCGTCGCGGATCTGGACGTCCTTGATCTCGCACAGCCAGCCGTCGACGTGGAGGAGGAAGTCGTCGAACTCCTCGTCGTCGGGCCGCTGCTCGAGGCCCAGGTCCTCGTGCATGTGCGCGGACTGCATGAGGGTCCAGATCTGCGCGCGGATGGCCGGGAGCTTGGCCGGGTCCATCGACGCGATGTTCCCGTACTCGTCGAGCAGCTGCTCCAGGCGGGCGATGTCCCCGTACGACTCGGCACGCGCCATGGGCGGGACCAGGTGGTCGACGATCGTCGCGTGCGCGCGGCGCTTGGCCTGGGCGCCCTCGCCGGGGTCGTTGACGAGGAAGGGGTAGATCAGCGGCAGGTCGGCGATCGCCGCGTCGGTGGCACAGTCCGCCGAGAGCGCGGCGTTCTTGCCCGGCAGCCACTCCAGCGAGCCGTGCTTGCCGATGTGCACCAGCGCGTGCGCGCCGAAGCCGTGGGCGAGCCAGCGGTAGGCGGCCAGGTAGTGGTGGGAGGGCGCGAGCTCGGGGTCGTGATAGATGGCGACCGGGTTCTCGCCGAATCCGCGGGGCGGCTGGATCAACAGGACGACGTTGCCGGCCTGGATGGTGGCCAGGACGATCTCGCCGGCGTCGTTGACGAACAGCTCGCCCGGCGCGGGCCCCCACGCCTCGACCATCTCCGCGCGCAGCGTCTCGGGCAGACCCGCGGTCCAGCGCAGGTAGTCATCGGTGGAGATCCGGACGTGGCTGTCGGTGAGCTGGGCGCTGGTGAGCCACTCCTCGTCCTGCCCGCCCGCGGCGATAAGCGCGTGAATGAGAGCGTCGCCGGCGGCGGTGTCGTCGGGGAAACCGCCCTCCGCGACGGTGCCATCCGCCCCCGGCTCGGTGAGGTCGAGGCCCGGTCGATCGAGAAAGCGCGCGATGGGGCCGTCGTCCGGGCCCAGGTCGTAACCCTCGTCGCGCATCCGGCGCAGCAGGCGGATGGTCGAGACCGGGGTGTCCAGACCGACGGCGTTGCCGATGCGGGAGTGCTTGGTCGGATAGGCCGACAGGACCAGCGCGACCTTGCGGTCGGCGGGCGCCACATGGCGCAGCCGCGCGTGGGCCACGGCGATCCCGGCGACACGCGCGCACCGCTCGGGATCGGCCACGTAGCGGGGCAGTCCGTCGGCGTCGATCTCCTTGAACGAGAACGGCGCAGTGATGATCCGGCCGTCGAACTCGGGGATCGCGATCTGGTTGGCGGAGTCCAGCGGGTTGACGCCGTCGTCGGAGGCCGCCCAGTCCTCGCGGCTCCACGTCAGGCACAGGCCCTGCAATACGGGAATGTCGAGCGCGGCGATGCGCTCGACGTCCCACGTCTCGTCCTCGCCGCCCGCGCTCACCGTGCCGGGAGTGGTGCCGCCGGCGGCGAGAACCGTCACGACCAGCGCATCGAGAGTGCCAAGGGCGTCGAACAACTCGTCGGGGGCCGAGCGCAGGGAGCCGGCGAAGACCGGCACACCCACCGCGCCAGCGGCGTCGATCGCGTCGGCCAGCGCGTGGGCGAACCCGGAGTTCCCGCTCACCTCGTGGGCGCGGTAGTAGAGCACGCCCACGCGGGGCAGGCCGGGGGCTTCCGTCGTGTCCGGCCGCGGCGGCATACCCCACACCGGCACGTTCTCCGGCGGCTCGAACCCGGCGCCGGTGAGCAACACGGTGTCGGCCAGGAACGCGTGCAGCTGCGCCAGGTTGCCCGGGCCGCCCTCGGCGAGATAGCGGTGTGCCTCGGCCGCGGTGCCGATCGGGACGGTGGACAGCTCCATAAGGTCGGCGTCGGGGGTCTGCTCGCCACCCAGGACCACCACCGGAACGCCCGCGCCGAGCACGGCGGCGAACCCGGCGTCCCACGATCGCCGCGAGCCGAGGATGCGGACCACCACCAGGTCGGCGCCGTCGAGCAGTTCGGGCAGATTCGCCTCGACGTCGAGTCGAGACGGGTTGCCGAGCGTGAACGCCGCGCCGGATTCGCGCGCGGAGAGCAGGTCCGTGTCGGAGGTGGACAACAGGGTGATGCGGGGCACGTCGTGCTGTGCCGAGGCGCCATCAGGGGACGCCAAACGCCGGGTGGGGCGCATGTTCTTCTCCAAACCCTCGTGGAACATGTCGCCGTGGCCGGTCTCCTGGCTTCCGCATCAACGCCGTGCGACCGACCTTCCCGGACCCGTGGATCCAGTGGTCTCCGACCCGTGAGGGACGGACGAGGGCCGCGTGACTCCGCGACTACAGTGGCGAGGGCCGCGCCGGCTTTTCCTCCGGCTTCCCGAACACCACGGCACCGGCGAGCCTATCCGGCGGACCCCGCCAGTGGCCGCCCGGCCGTCGCGCGAGGGTCAGGAGCGACTTACCTGGCTGCCTCGCGTCAGCCGGGGACGGCCGTCCCGGTCAGGGGAAGTCCACCACCGCGAGGTTGAGGGGCAGCTCGTTCATCCGCGGCTCCGGCGAGAGGGTCGCCCCGTCGACGAAGGTGCCGGACAGGAAGTCGTCGGCGTCGGCGATCCGCTGCGGCGGGACCTGCCCGGCGTAGTCGAACCCCTTCAGCTCGTACGGCAGCGAGTCGGCCTCGAGCAGGCTCGGCCCGTCCATGAGCTGGAAGTGCAGGTGCGAGGCGTTGGCGTTGCCGGTGTTCCCGAGCTTGCCCAGCACCTGGCCCTCGGTCACCGTGTCGCCGGGTTTCACCGTGACCGAGCCGGAGATCATGTGTGCGTACATCGCGTACACGCCGTCACCGAGGTCGAGCACCACGTGGTTGCCGTCCACGTTCTCGACGGTGAGCTTGGAGGCCAGTTCCGGGTTGCTCGCGGGCAGGACCCCCGGCGCGTTGGCGTCCATCCCGTCGAGGACCGAGACGACGGTGGCGTCGGCGACGGCGAGGATCTCGGCGCCGTAGTCCACGTAGCTCTCGTTGTGGTTCCTGTCGCCGGTATAGAACTCGCCCTGGTCGTTGGTGCGCTTCCAGTCGATCGCGAAGCGCTGGCTGTTGTTGAGCTTGCCGTTGACCGACATCACCGAGCTGCGGTGCGGGAACCCCGGTTCGCAACACCCGTTGAGGGCCACCCAGTTCTCGCCCCGCACGGGCGGTGCGATGACCGGAACGGTCCGGGTGGAGAAGACGACCGGTGTCGTGAGGTAGTCGATGGGCCCCGGCTCCCCGAACGCCGGCGAGGCGGCGCCGGTCCCGTAGAGGTGGTGCAGCACCGCGTCCGGGGCCTGGTCGAGCGAGTCGAGGGTGAAGTCGATGAACACGACCCGGCTCTCCTGCGGCGGGATCTGCGCGGTGTCGACGTACCCGGCGGGCAGGTCCCGCAGGCGGTTGCAGTCGCCGAAGACGCAGTCCGGATCCACCAGCTCGTTGGCGGAGAAGCTGGCGATGACCTTGGAGGGATCGGCGCCGTCCACCACATCGATCTTGTCCACGCTCGCCGGCACCTTGGTGGCGTTGGTGAGCTGCAGGTCGTAGGCCACGTGGTACTTGCCGTCGGTGCCCTTGAACGGCAGCGGCGGGCTCCCGATGGGGACCACGGTGATCGCGGTGAACGCGTCCGGGACGGTCACCCCAGCGACGGACCCGGCGGCCGGTGATGCCGTGGTGGTGGTGGCCGCTTCGGCGGCGGCGGGTTCGGTGGCGGCGTCCGACGAACACCCGGCCGCGACCAGTGCGACTGCGGTGAGGACGGAGGCGAGAAGGGTGGGTACGCGGCGAGGTGTCACGGTGGAGCTCCGTTTCTTCAGTTGTGAAGAGAAACTTACCACCGGGGATCGGGAAAATGAACGCGCGCGTCGGGCTGCCACAATGGCCCCCGTGAGCATCGCCGAACCCACCCGCCGGACCCGTGGCGACATGTGCCCGGGCGTCCTGCGGCCGTGGCCGGCCTCCGACGGCGCCCTGGTCCGGCTGCGCGTGCCGGGCGGCCGCGTGTCACCGGCGGCACTGGCCGGCCTGCACGGGGTCGCCGTGAGATACGGCGACGACGACAACGTGCACGTCACGACACGCGCGAACCTGCAACTGCGGGCTCTGCCGATCGGTCCGGACGGGCAGCTGCCCGGCGAGGTGGTGGCGGCGATCGCGGAGACGGGCCTGCTCCCCGCGCCCGGGCACGAGCTGGTGCGCAACGTCCTCGTCTCGCCGCTGACGGGCCTGGGCGAGTCGTTCGGCGGGCAGGCCCGGGGCCGCGCGGACCTGCGGCCGGTGACCGAGGCGCTGGACGCCGGGCTGCTGGCCGATCCCGCGCTCGGCGGCTTGCCGGGCCGGTTCTTGTTCGTCCTGGACGACGGCCGCGGGGACCTGCTCGAGCGCTCCTGCGATCTGGGCCTGGTCGCCTTGGATGCCGACATCGCGCAGCTGCGGGTGGGTGAGCAGTGGTCGGACGTCGTGCCGCTGACTGACGCCGCCGAGCGGCTGGTCGAGCTGGCCCGCGAGTTCGTCGACGCCCGCGGCGTCGGGCCGGACGCCCCGTGGCACGTGCGGGAACTGCCAACCCCCTCGTCGCGGCCCACCCCGTGGACGACCGGCTCCCGAGCCCGGCCCCGGCGCTGCCGTACGGGCCGGTCGCGGGGTCGGCGGGGCGGATCGAGCACGTCGCGGCGCCGGACGGGATCCTCGGCCGCACCCTCATCGCCCGGCTCACCGGCGGCGACGTCGCCGAGCTCATCGTGACCCCGTGGCGCGGGGTGCTGGTCGTCCGCGAGTAGGCTGCGGGCTGTCCCACGGCGAGGAACCCGGTGCAAGTCCGGGGCGGTTCCGCCACTGTGAGGCCCGTCGAGCCGATGGGCCCAGCCAGATACTCACCGGGGATCAGCGCGCTCCCACCGCGTCGCTGCGACTTCTCACACCGGGGCGAGAACCCCGAGGAGGACCCCATGAGTGCTGCCTTGAGGCCGCCGCGTCGCTACGACTACCTCGACGACGGGCCCGCCATCTACGTCGACTCCTTCGCGACCATCCGCCGCGAGACCGACCTGTCCCGCGTTCCGGCGGACGCCGAGCGACTCGCCGTGCGGATGGTGCACGGCACCGGTCAGACCGACCTGCCCCGTGACCTGCAGGTGCACCCCGGCCTGGTCAGCGCGGCCAGGTCCGCGCTCGACGCCGGCGCGCCGATCCTCTGCGACGCCCACATGGTCGCCTCCGGGATCACCCGGGCCCGGCTCCCCCGCGCCAACGACGTGGTGTGCACCCTGGCCGATCCCGGCGTCCGCGACCTGGCCGCGCGGATGGGCACGACCCGCTCCGCCGCCGCGCTGGCGTTGTGGGGCGATCGCCTCGACGGCGCCGTCGTCGCGATCGGCAACGCCCCCACCGCCCTGTTCCACCTGTTGGAGATGCTTCTCGACGGCGCTCCCCGACCCGCCGCGATCGTCGGCTGCCCCGTGGGTTTCATCGGAGCCGCCGAGTCCAAGGCAGCGCTCGCCGAGTTCGCCGACGACCACGGCATCGACATCCCCTTTGTCACAGTGCACGGGCGGCGCGGCGGGTCCGCGATGACCGCCTCTGCCGTAAACGCCCTGGCGCAGGAGGCGGAGTGACCGGCCGGCTGTACGGCGTCGGCGTGGGACCCGGCGATCCCGAGCTGCTCACCCTCAAGGCCGCCCGGCTCATCGGCGCGGCCGACGTCGTGGCCTTTCACGCCGGGCGCGGCAAGGAGTCCAACGCCCGCCGCATTGCCGCCGACCTCATCCCTTCTGGCGCGATCGAGGAGCGACTGGAGTACCCCGTGACCACGGGCGTCACCGACCACCCGGGCGGATACGCGGGCGCGATCGCGGACTTCTACGAGCGCAGCGCGCAGCGGCTGGCCGCACACCTCGCCGCCGGCCGCGACGTGGTGCTGCTGTCCGAGGGGGACCCGCTGTTCTACGGCTCCTTCATGTACATGCACGACAAGCTCGCCCCTCGGTTCGACACCGAGATCGTGCCGGGCATTCCCGCGTTCGCCGCCGCCACCGCCGCGGCCGCCACTCCCCTGGTCCGGCAAACCGACGTCCTCACCGTCCTGCCGGGCACTCTGCCCGAGCCCGAGCTCGCGCGGCGGCTTGCAGACACCGACGGCGCAATCATTATGAAGCTCGGCCGCAACTTCCCCGCCGTCCGGCGGGCCCTCGAGGCGGCTGGTCGGCTCGACGGCGCGGTCTATGTGGAGCGGGCGTCGACCGACGCGGAGGCACATCACCCGGTCAGCGAGGTCGACCCGGACTCCGTGCCGTACTTCTCGCTCATCGTCGTCCCCGGCGACTCTCAGCACTCCGACCCCACCGGCCGCCGGCCCGCGCAGCTCTCTGCACCCGGGGAGCCCTCCCCGGCGCTTACCGCCGGCTCGGCCAACTCTGCCGACGAGCAGTCCCCAGCATCGCGCGGCGTCGTGCACGTCGTCGGCCTGGGCCCGGGGCCGCAGGACTGGCTCACCCCGGAGGCCTCGCGGATCCTGTCCGAGGTCGACCACGTGGTGGGGTACGCCCCGTACGTCGACAGGGTTCCCCAGCGGCCCGGGCTGCGTCGCCATTGCTCGGGCAACACCGTCGAGGTCGACCGCGCAGCACTCGCCCTGGAGTTGGCCGGCGCGGGCGAGCAAGTGGCCGTGGTCTCCGGCGGCGACGCGGGCGTGTTCGGCATGGCCTCGGCGGTGTTCGAGGCCGCGGAGGATCCGCGCTTCACCGGCATCGACGTCCGCGTCGCTCCCGGCGTCTCGGCCGTGCAGGCGGTCGCCGCGCGCGCGGGCGCTCCCATCGGCGCCGACTTCGCAGTGATGAGCCTGTCGGACCGGCTCAAGCCGTGGGACGTGATCGACCAGCGGCTGGACGCGATCGCCGCCGCGGATCTGGTCCTGGCGGTCTACAACCCCGCCTCCCGCTCGCGCACCCACCAGGTCTCCGACGCCCGCGAGGTCCTACTCCGCCACCGCTGCCCGACGACGCCAGTGGTCGTGGGCCGTGATGTTGGGCGAACCGAGGAATCCCTCACCGTGACGACTCTCGCCGACCTCGACTGCGACTCCGTCGACATGAAGTGCCTGCTCATCGTGGGCGCCTCTGGGACCCGGGTCACGGAGTCGGGACGCGTGTGGAGTCCGAGGTTTGTGACGTCGTGAACTCTGATCACTCGGGCATCGGCTAGACCCGAAGCCAGTATTGGCTCGCCAAAGCTCGGAAGTCATGGAGGCCTCCCGCGATCTGAGGCCGGTTTGGGCCGACTACTTGGGAGGGCGACATGACCGACATCTACTACGCGGACGATCTCGAACCCGGCCAACTAATCCCACTCGGGAGCTACACCATCACCGAGGAGGAGATCGTCACCTACGCACGACAGTGGGATCCGGTGTTCATCCACACCGACCCGACCGCGGCCGCGACAACCCCGCTCGGTGGCGTCATCGCCAGTGGACTACACACCTTGGCGATCTACCAGCGCTTGGCCGTGCCCGCCTTCTGGTCCCGTTTCACGGGAGGGGTGGGACGCAGTTTCGAGATTCAGTTCCGTCGGCCGGTGCGGCCGGACACCACATTGACCGGACACCTGACAGTGCAAGTGATGACTCCACGACCCGAACGCGGCGATGCGAAAGTGACCATAACCGCAGAACTCGCCGACACCAGCGGCGAGACCGTTCTCGAGCTGACCAACCATTCCGTACTCCCGCTCCGCAGCGCCGCCGCAGGCTCAGCTTGATTGCTGCCACCACACCGGAGAATCGCTGTCCGCGGCCGCGAGACTGACACCCTGGGACTAGACCGACCACTCAAGCACTGACGTGCGCGGGGAGTGCAGCGGGGTTGGGCGGACAGATGACGGGGAGGTGCAAGTTTGCTAAAGCAGTTTCGTTCCTGGCGTCTCTGCCGTGCAGGGGAGTTCGAGGGTGAATTGTGCTCCGTGGCCTGTGCCGCGGCTGCTTACTCGGATTCGTCCTCCGTGTGCTTCGACCAGTGCTCGGGTGATCGCCAGGCCGATTCCGGTGCCGCCTGCGTTTCGGCCTCGGGCGGGATCGGCTCGGTAGAAGCGGTCGAAGAGATGATCTAGGTGCTGTGCGGCGATCCCTTCCCCGGTGTCGGAGACGGTGATCGCGGTTGTGTTCGTTTCTCGAACGAACAGCGCTGAGGGTGACGGTCCCTCCGGTCGGTGTGTGTCGTAGGGCGTTGTCGAGGAGGTTTCCCAGTACCTGTCCTATTCGCTCGACGTCCACGGTGACGTCGGTTGGTTCGATCTCACCCATGTGCAGCTGGACACCTTTGTCCGAGTAGCGTTCGCGTGCTGCGTTGACTGCCGTTTCCACCAGGGCTTTAGTGGTGGTTCGGGCTGGTTGCAGTCGTGTGAGGTGTTCTTCTGCATCGGAGACGTCGACAATGTCCGACGCGAGGCGTTCGAGCCGCCGGGTGGCCGCCCACAACACCTGCCTTGTGGAGTCGTCGAAGGTACGGACTCCGTCGTCCACGGCCTCGAGGTAGGAGTCGATGGTGGCCAGCGGGGTGCGCAGCTCGTGGCCCAGATCCGCGAGCATCCTTCGCCTGGTGGCGTCTGTCGCATCGAGACGCCTGGCCAGTTCGTTGACGCTGGTCGCCAGATCGTCGAACTCCCGGCCAAGTTTCGGACTCGCCATCCGGGTCTCGTAGTGCCCACGCGCTATGTCTGCCGTCGAAGTGGTAACCATGGTGACCGAGCGCTGGACCCGGCGGGTGAGGTACCAACTGGTGAGCAAGGCCACCAGGACCGCGATGGCCACCGCCAGCCCCCAAGCAAGGACTATGGCGACCGTGAAGGCTTCTTCGACGTGGGCTGCTTCGTTCGAATCGTGGTCGATGCCGGCTTGACCGAGGTGGTCGTGGAAAATGCCCGGGGCCAGGGCGGAGGCGACGAGCCACGCGCTGACCGCGCACCCGACGACCACACTGGACATGGCCAGAAGCAGGCGGGTTCCGAAGCTGAACCCAGCGACGCGTCGGCTGGTGCGGGGCCGAGTTTCAGTCGCGTCCGGCGATGGTATGTCGTTCACTGGCCGGTTCCCATGCGGTAACCAACTCCTCTGACCGTGCGTACGAAACGGCCTCGGGAGGCATCGTCGCCCAGCTTGCGGCGAAGGTGACCGATGTGGACGTCTACCAAGTGGTCATCACCCACCCAGTTCGGGCCCCACACGGCGGCCATCAGCTGGGCTCGGCTGAAGACGACCCCAGGGTCGCGGGCGAGCGCGGCGAGGATGTCGAACTCGGTGCGGGTCAGCGCGACATCGGCGCCGCCGACGGTGACCTCTCGGCCCGCGGTGTCAATAGTCAGGTCGCCGACGGTCCGTACCTGCTCCGGCGACCTGCCGTGGTCGATTTCGGTGGCGCCGGTTCGAGGTCTGCGCATCATCGCCTGGATCCTGGCCGAGAGCTCGCGCGGGCTGAACGGTTTGGTCATGTAGTCATCCGCGCCGACGGACAGGCCGATCAGCGTGTCGACCTCCTCGGTCCGGGCCGTAAGCATGACGATGTAGGCGTCGGAGTGCGTCCTGACCTGACGGCATACCTCGATCCCGTCCAGCCCGGGCAGCCCCAGGTCGAGAACGATGACATCGGGATCGATTCGACGAGCCAGACCCACCGCCTCCTGTCCGTCCCCGGTGATCGTGACATCGAACCCGTCGCGCTCGAGATAGGACCCGACCAGGTCGGCGAGGGGCTCCTCGTCATCGACCACCAGCGCCCGCGGACCGGCGTGCTGCTGGGGATTCGAACGGCGAGCGCCAGAAACGGAAGGGGGCATGCAGGCCATCTTCGCCGCAACTCCTGGAAATCCTTCACCCGAGTGGGCGCCTTGACCGAATCTTCACACGATCTCCATCCAGAACGCTCGGGTGGCCGGTCACCATGGGCGGTCGAGTCGGACACGGGAGGTACCTCATGCTCGGATGGGTCGCATTGACCGTCGGCGCCGTGGTCGTCACCGCACTGTGGGCGTCAACCTTGCTCCTGGTCACTGCCCTGTTCGGGCCGTCGCCCTCGGAGGGCGACCGATGAAGGAGTTGTCGCGGCGGGCATTTCTCATCGGTTCGGTCCTGGCCGGCGCGGGTGCGGTGACCGCCTGCAGCGAGCCGGCGCCCTCGGGGGTGCCGGTGTCGGCGTCGGATCCGGCGATCCGGGACCTGGAGGCCGAGCGGCAGCGACCAGGCCAGCAGGTGGTGAACGCTCGGCTGTCCCCGCGCCCGGTGGAGGTCGATCTCGGTGGTCTCGTGGTGTCGACCTGGGCATTTGCTGACACTGTTCCGGGTCCGGTCCTGCGGGCCCGGGCAGGAGATCTGCTGCAAGTCGAGGTGGATAACCAGCTCGACCAGGAGACGAGCGTGCACTGGCACGGCATCGCCCTGCGCAACGATATGGACGGAGTGCCCGGTCTGACCCAGGACCCGATCCATCCGGGCGCCCGGTTCACCTACGACTTCACAGTCCCCCACGCCGGGACTCATTGGTACCACTCACACTCCGGGCTACAGCTCGACCGGGGCCTGTACGGTCCGCTGATCATCGACGATCCCGCCGACCCCGGGGACTATGACCACGAATGGATCGTCGTCCTCGACGACTGGATCGACGGCATCGACGGCACGCCCGAGGACGCCGCCGGGCGAGTGGGCATGGATGCCCCCGGCGCTCAGGGCCGGCCGATGGCCGGAATGGGGCACGGCCAGATGGGGGGCGCACGGTCCAGCAACCCGATGATGACCTCCCGGTTGCTCGGTGTCGCCGGGGACGTCCACTATCCGCACTACCTGGTCAACGGCCGAGTCCCGGCCGATCCGATCTCATGGACTGCCAGCCCGGGCCAACGCGCGAAGATCCGGATCATCAACGCCGGGGCGGACACGTTCTTCCGCGTCGCCCTCGGCGGACACACGATGACCGTCACCGACACCGACGGCTTTCCCACCGCTCCCCAGGAGACGGAGGCGATCCTGCTCGGGATGGGCGAGAGGGTCGACGCCGTGGTCACGCTGACAGACGGGGTGTTTCCCCTCTTCGCCGAAGCAGAAGGCAAGAACGGGTACGGGTACGCCCTCGTGCGCACCGGGGCCGGCGAGCTACCCGCCGACCCGCGCCCCGGCGAACTCGACGGACCGGTGCTGCTGGCCGCGGATCTGACCCCAGCGCCGGACTCACGATTGCCGGACCGGGGGCACGACCGCTACCTCAGCGTCGACATGGGCGGCAGCATGATGCCGTATCGCTGGACACTCAACGGGCAAACCCACCCCGACACCACGCCGTTGGAGGTCTCCCGCGACGACCGGGTCCGGATGCGGCTGCGCAACATGTCCGACATGGCCCACCCGATGCACCTTCACGGTCACACCTTCGCCCTCGCCGACAGCGGGCTGCGCAAAGACACCGTCACGATCCGCCCCATGCGGACTATCGAGATCGAGTTCGACGCGAACAACCCCGGCCAATGGGCCTTCCACTGCCACAACGCCTACCACCAGGAAGCCGGAATGATGACCACCTTGTCCTACCTCGCCTGACCACCACCCGATCGACACACCACCCGATCTTGACGCCGACCCGAAAGGACATCGACCACGATGACCCGCACCACTCTGCTCCTGCCCGCAGCCCTGACCGCCGTTGCCCTGACGCTGTCCGCCTGCACCGACAGCACCGACAGCACCGAAGCCTCGCCCGCCGCGCCCACCACCGCGGCCGGCGCCACCACACCCGTGGCCGGCACCGTTGCCTCTGGCCAGGACGAGGAGCATTCGCAGGCCGACGTGATGTTCGCGCAGATGATGCTCCCGCACCACCAGCAGGCGATCGAGATGAGCGACATCATCCTGGCCAAGGACGACATCCCCGCCGACGTCGCGGCGCTCGCCGAGGAGATCAAGGCTGCCCAGGGCCCCGAGATCGCGCAGCTGACCGACTGGCTGGAGCAGTGGGGCGAGGCGACCGAACCGCAGGATGGTCACGGCGGTCACGACATGTCCATGATGGAGGGAATGCTCTCCGACGACGAACTAGAACAGCTGTCCGACGCACAGGGAGCCGACGCCGCCCGGATGTTTTTGGAGCAGATGATCGCCCATCACCAGGGCGCCATCGCCATGGCCGAGGAGGAGGTCGAAGGTGGCCGCTACCAGCCTGCGGTCGAGTTGGCCCAGACCATCATCGACACCCAGCAGCAGGAGATCGACACCATGCGCGACCTGCTCACCTCGCTCTAACCACCCGATCGCCATGGGCCACACCGGCCCGGCACGACACCCGAGACACCACACCACGCGGAGAGGAAAATCCATGTTCTCCACAACGCGCTCTGCGCTCCCGCTCACGGCCGTCAAGGAAGCGTGTTCGTGCTGCTCCACGCCCACGGACCTAGAACGAATCGCCGCCACCGGCCGTCCGCAGGCTGACGATGACGCCGCCCTGGCCGCCGGCGCTCACACGAAAGTAGCCAAATGAGTCAGCCACACGATCACCACCACCATGATCGCCGCGGCGGACCCGGTGACGGTTCGGCCGGCCGCCCCGACGAGATGGCCACCTCGGTAGCCGAACATCATCACCCGGGCGCAGCTGACGACGCGGCGGGCCACGGCCACACCGGACAGCATCACTCCGGTCATGAAGACCACGGCGGTCATGCGGGGCACGCAGACCACGTCGGGCAGTTCCGGCGGCTGTTCTGGATCATGCTCGTTTTGGCAGTGCCGGTGGTCGGCTTCAATGACATGTTCGCCGACCTCATCGGCTACCAGCTGCCGGAGGCCGGCTGGGTGTGGTGGGTCTCCCCCGCCCTGGGCACGGTGATTTATCTCTGGGGCGGTCGGCCGTTCCTGACCGGCGCGCTGTCCGAGCTCCGCGCTCGCCAGCCCGGCATGATGCTCCTGATCGGCCTGGCGATCACGGTGGCGTTCATCGCCTCCTGGGGCGCTACCCTGCGCATCCTGGATCATGAGCTGAACTTCTGGTGGGAACTGGCCCTGCTGGTGGTGATCATGCTGCTGGGCCACTGGATCGAAATGCGCTCCCTGGCGCAGACCACCTCCGCGCTCGACTCCCTGGCGGCGCTGCTGCCGGATGAGGCCGAGAAGGTCGACGATGACGACGTCGTCATCGTCTCCCCGGCCGACCTGGTGGTCGGCGACGTGGTGATCGTCCGCCCCGGTGCTTCTGTGCCCGCCGACGGCACGATCATCGACGGCTCGGCCAGCATGGACGAATCCATGGTCACCGGCGAATCCAAGGCGGTCCGCCGCGGCATCGGCGAGCAGGTCGTCGCAGGCACCGTGGCCACTGACTCCGGCCTGCGCGTGAAGGTCTCGGCGACAGGGGACGACACCGCTCTGGCCGGAATTCAGAAGCTGGTGGCCGACGCACAGGCATCCTCCTCGCGGGCCCAGCGCATCGCCGACACCGCGGCCGGCTGGTTGTTCTGGTTCGCCCTCGCATCGGCCGTGATCACCGCGATCATCTGGAGCGCTCTCGGGTTGCCGGACGCGGGTGTGGTGCGCACGATCACCGTGCTGGTCATCGCCTGCCCCCACGCGCTGGGATTGGCGATCCCGCTGGTGGTCTCCATCGCCACCGAACGCGCCGCCCGCGGCGGCGTACTGATCAAGGACCGCCTCGCGCTCGAGTCGATGCGCACCGTCGACGCCGTCCTGTTCGACAAGACCGGCACCCTGACCAAGGGCGAACCCACCGTCACCGGAATCGAATCAATAGACGGGCACACCGCCAACGAGGTGCTTGCCCTGGCTGCAGCCGCCGAGTCCGACAGTGAGCACCCGCTGGCCAGAGCCGTGGTCGGGGCCGCACAGACCCGCGACCTGACCGTGTCGAAGGCGACCGACTTCTCCTCCTCCCCGGCCGTGGGCGTCAAGGCCACGGTGAACGGCACCGTGGTCGAAGTCGGCGGCCCCCACCTGCTCGATCAGCACGGACGCAATGAACTCCCCATCGCCGACCAGTGGCGAGGCGAGGGCGCGATCATCCTGCACATCCTCGCCGAGGGCCGGGTGATCGGCGCGCTGCGGCTGGCCGACGAGATCCGGCCGGAATCCCGGGACGCCGTCGACGCCCTGCATGCCGCCGGAGCCCAAGTCGTCATGATCACCGGCGATGCTCGCGCCGTGGCCGACACCGTCGCCGCCGAACTCGGCATCGACCGGGTCTTCGCCGGGGTCCGGCCAGAAGACAAGGCCGCCAAAGTCGCCGAACTGCAGTCCGAAGGCAAGAAGGTCGCCATGGTCGGCGACGGGGTCAACGACGCGCCCGCACTGGCCCAAGCCGACGTCGGCATCGCCATCGGCGCCGGGACCGACGTGGCGATCGGCTCCGCCGGCGTCATCCTGGCCTCATCGGATCCCCGCTCTGTGCTCTCGGTCATCGAACTCTCCCGGGCGAGCTACCGCAAGATGAAGCAGAACCTGTGGTGGGCCGCCGGCTACAACCTCGCCGCCGTGCCCCTGGCCGCAGGTGTCCTGGCCCCGATCGGATTCGTACTGCCCATGGGCGTCGGCGCCATCCTCATGTCCGCCTCCACCGTCGTCGTTGCTCTCAACGCGCAGCTGCTGCGCCGTCTCGACCTCCGCCCGGACACCGTCACCACAGCGATGCAACGAGGATGAATCCGATGAACACCACCCACTCCACTCGGAGACGAGCCGCGATCGCGCTCGTTGCCGCCGCTGCCCTGACCCTGACCGGCTGCTCGCCCGGGCCCGCCGAAAATGCAGTACCCAACTGGCCTCCCGCGTCGTTGGAGCACTACGACCTCGCCGGCCTCGACGCACCCCAGATCATCAACACGCTCGACACCATGCCGGTGGCCGACAGGCCGAACGATCTGATCGCCTCGGTGCAGCCGACAGAGCTGGTCTTGACCAGTGGCGATGAGAGCCTCGAGACGATTCCTATTCCAGAGGACCAGTTCTATCTGTCAGTGGCTCCGTATTACACGAGCACCCACCCCTGCCGATTCCACAGCCTGACCACTTGCCTCGGCGAGATCGCCAACGAACAGGTGCACGTCACAGTCACCGATAACGCCTCCGGTGACACCCTCATCGACGAACCGCTCACCACCTACGACAACGGCTTCCTCGGGCTCTGGCTACCGCGAGGCATCACGGCCACGCTCACCATCGACCACGACGGCAGAACGGCCACCGCTCCGATCTCCACGGGCGACGACGACCTCACCTGCCTGACCACTATGCAACTCGCCTGACATCCCCACTCGCGCCGATATCGCCACCGACGCGGCCACCCACCGGCAGGAAGGTAGTGCGGTCAGCATGGACCACAGCACACAGTCCCAAGACAAGCTCACTCTCACCGGATCCGTCGCGCTGGGAACCGGGGTAATGATCGGAGCCGGCATCTTCGCCCTGGTGGGCCAGGTCGCGGAATTGGCCGGCGGCTGGGTGCCGTGGGCGTTCCTCGCCGGCGCGGTGGTGGTGGCGTTCAGTTCCTACTCCTACATCCGGTACTCGGCCACCAACCCGTCCTCGGGCGGGATCGCGATGCTGCTCAAAGCCGCCTACGGGCCCGGGGTGGCGGCCGGCACGTTCTCCCTGTTCATGTACGTGTCGATGATCCTCGCCGAGTCCCTGCTGGGGCGGACCTTCGGCACCTACGTGCTGCGGCCGTTCGGCATGCAGGACTCCTCCCTGTGGGTGCCGGTGCTGGCAGTGTTCGCCATCGCCGCCGCCGCGCTGGTCAACCTGGTGGGCAACCAGTGGGTCGAGCGGTCAGCCACCGCTACCGCGGCGCTCAAGATCGTGGGCATCGCGGTGCTGGCGATCGCCGGCATCCTGGCCGCGGGCGTGTCCTCGCTGGGCCGACTGTTCACCGTCGCCGAACGCACCCCACCGGAGCACGGCTGGATGGGCTTTCTGGCCGGGGTGACCCTGTGCATCCTGGCCTACAAGGGCTTCACCACGATCACCAACCAGGGCGCGGACCTACGGGACCCGGAGCGCAACATCGGCCGCTCCATCATGATCTCCATCGCCCTGTGCACCGTCCTCTACCTGTTGATCACCGTCGCAGTAACCGCCAGCCTGACCGTTCCGCAGATCATCGGGGCCCGCGACTACGCCCTCGCCGAGGCTGCCAAGCCGATGTTCGGATCCTGGGGCGTCACGCTGACCGTGATCATCGCGGTGGTGGCGACGCTGTCAGGACTCATCGCGAGCTTGTTCTCTGTCTCCAAGCTCTACGACATGCTCCGCGACATGGGCCAGGTGCCGGGCCTACCCGGGGCTGGCGGACACCAGTCGCTCTACATCACAGCCGGCCTGGCGATCCTCATGGCAGCCTTCTTCGACCTGTCACAGATCGCCTCCCTGGGGGCGATCTTGTACCTGGCAATGGACATCGCCATCCATTACGGGATCGTCCGACGCCTCAAGGACGACGTCAATGCCAAGGCGTGGATCCCGTGGGTCGCGATCGTCCTCGACGTCGCAGTGCTCGTACCCTTCCTCCTGCTCAAGGCGCAGTCCGACCCACTCACGCTGGGCATCACCGCGATCGTGGCCCTAGTCATCATCACAGCGCAGTGGATCACCGTGCGTCACCGCTCCGCACAATGATCCGCCCTTCTGCGAAAAGCCGCTACAACGGGTATTGGACGCTTGTTATTACAAAGATTCTGCGAAGGTCGAACCGAGGGACTGTAGCCAGTTCTGCGCATCAGTAGCGTCGGCGTTAGCTGGGCGCCTCCAGCGACGACTCGGAGAAGAAGGGAGCACATCGATGTCTCACATCACTTCAATGATCGAAACCCACCCCAACGACGCTTCCGGCATAGACGTGCAGAAGCTTGCCGACTGCATCGCCGCGTGTCTCGAATGCGCACAGACTTGCACCTCGTGCGCTGACGCCTGCCTGGCCGAAGAGATGGTCGCAGACCTACGGAACTGCATTCGCCTCAACCTTGACTGCGCCGATCTCTGCGCAACCACTGGCAAAATCCTCAGCCGTCGCACCGGGCAGAACCTCGCCACGGTCAAGACCACGCTCGAGGCATGCCGGACAGCATGCGCAGAATGTGCCACCGAGTGTAAGAAGCACGAGGACATGCACGAGCATTGTCGCGTCTGCGCCGAAGCCTGCCGCAAATGCGAACAGGCCTGCACCGAACTCCTGTCCGCGATCAGCTAACGATCAATGCCCGGCCTGGTCGGTCGTACGACAATCGACCAGGCTGGGTCACCCGCCGATATCCAGACCTTATGTCAAGTCAGCCTCCTCCCCGTAGGTGAACCTGGTAGATGGCGCTTCACCAGAACGTCCCGGGATAGGTCGGCCCCTTGCCGGGCCGACTGCCCACCACGGGCATATCCAGGAGGCCACCGAGTTTGACCCGCCCGCAGCACCCCACGCATTGAAAGGGGCGCGGCGAGTCAGGGCGTCCCGTGAACGTGTCGCGCGAGTTTGGAGTGAACACCACTAGGGAAGTCGATCGGAGGAACCTAACGGTACACAAGTGGTAGCCGTCTCTTCCATCGGCTTGTATGGTGCCCACATGAGTGACTTCGAGTACAGGGGCGACTGGAACAATCAGTGGAATTTCATCGAGAAAAGCACTGGGATGGCCTATACGTACAATCGATTCGACGACGATTCGTTCGAGTTGGACACGGGCGACCGTCTTATAGTCACTCAGGCGAATAGTACTCGTTTCGTGTGGTCACTCAGAGAAAACAGAAATATAGAGTGGCTTTAGCTTCCCTTCGCCTAGTCGCGGAAGAAGCGCGCTGCGGGGAAAGCTCAAGAGCCGGCGACGTCAACTAGCGTTCTCCCCACGACCGTGACAGTCCGGCCTGGATCATCTTCCATGGATGAAACGTTTGCTCGGGAGGCCCGGTGACCTCATGCCAAGGGACCGGACCCCACGCAGGTGTCGCGATTGACGATCACCAAATGCGGTACGTGTTGCGCCTTCCCAGCGTCAGTTCCGACAACTGCACGATCGAACTATTCGATCACGTCTTCCGTGGCGTACACCTCGGGAATGGGGTGACGCTCCCCGGCGAGGTGAGCATTGAGTTCGACCCCGGCTTCCAATTGGTGTCGCTCGGCTCTGCGCTCGGCGTCATACTCGGAGGGATGGCCTCCGCGTGAGTGTGCCCCGCAGGGGCACCTCCAGTGATAGAGGGCCCGCGTCTCGGGCTCAACTAGCTTGCGAAGGAAGTTCTTGACCATTTGTCTCTCCGTCTCTGGCGTAATCTTCGATTCTATCGTTGGGGTGCTACCACCAATTACGGTCTGCGCTCAACCGGCACTCGCTGAGCGGAAACTTGAGGACTCGCGCGGCTCAGGACGACGTCTGACTTATCCGCGCTGTCTCGTTCACGTGTAGGTCCGGCTTCGTCATGCTGGGGACGGGCTACCGCTACACATCAGCTATCTACGACTGCGGGCGCTGAAGTGCGCGATAGAGCGTGGAACGGCCCACTCCGAGGTCCCGGGCAATGGCCGATGGCCCCTCCCCCGCCTGGATGTGGGCGCGGGCCTTGTCGATCTGCTCCTCGGTCAGGACGCGTTTGCGGCCTTTGTACTTGCCCTTCGCCTTGGCGATGGCGATGCCCTCGGCCTGGCGTTCACGGATGATGGCGCGTTCGAACTTGGCGAACGCCCCGAGAAGAGAGAGCATCAGGTCGGCGCGAGGATCCTGGGCGCCAGCTGCGTAGGTGGCCCGCTCGTGGACGAACTCCACACTCGCGCCTTTTCCGGTGATCTCGCCGACGATCTGTTTGAGGTCGACCAGGGATCGGGCGAGCCGGTCCATCGAGGCGACAACCAGCTCGTCACCATCTCGCAGATACCTGATGCATTCGGCGAGCTTCACCCGATCAGCACGCGAGCGAGCCGACTGCTTTTCGACATAGACCCGGTCGCACTCCCCCACTGCCTCGAGCTGACGCGCCTCGTTCTGATCGGCGGCCGACACCCGCACGTACGCCACTCGCTGCCCACGCGGACGCGAGGCCCGGCGAGCCGACTTCGGAGCCGGCTTTGGCTTCGCATTCCGCTCGATGACGTTCTCCGAGTCCGTCGACTCCACCCGGAAGTTCCAACCCAACTCATCCCGGCGACGGAACCGAGTGCGCACGCTCCCGCGGCTGACGATGAGCACCTCCTCGTCACCGTCACCCGAGCGGCCCCGCAACGTCCCGATCCGATCAGCCATCAGAAGACCCTTTCGCCCGGTCTGCGTGTCAATACATACTAGACCCGGCGGGACGCCGTTTCATAAGTATCGAACCGAACCCTGTGGACTTGATCGCTTTGTGGCGGTCTTCTGTCGGCTACTTTTTGGCGGCGACGTACCAATCGGGCGTTCTGTCGGAAGGGTTAGAGCGAGTCGGCGGCTCACGAGTGTGCGGTGGGGTTTGAGTCGGTTTTGTCAGAGTCCGAATGCTCCGCCGCTGATCAGGATGAAGGCACCTAGGCCGATCAGGACTATCGGGAACAGGATGTGTTCCCAGCGCTCTAGGACTTCGGCGATAGGTCGGCGGGTGGCGACGAATTTGGCTATGCCCACCAGTCCCGCCACCAGCACTAGGAACACGATGCAATAGGCGACCACGGCTCCTGGGCCCACGTTGAGAAAGACGGGGACGTAGACGCCGATGTTGTCTCCACCGTTGGCGAAGGTTACGCCGGCCACGGTCCACACGGCGACGTTCTTGCCCTCGATCTTTTCGTCGTCGTCATCATCGTCCCCGCGCCAGGCATGCCACGCGGCCCACAGTCCCAAGCCAAGTGGGATCAGGCCGAAGTAAGGGATGGCCTCCGGGGGCAGGAAGGCTCCCGCGCCCAGGGAGACGAGCACAGCGGCGCCAAGGATGCCGGCGAATCCAAGGTATTGGCCGACCAAGATGCGTGCGGTGGTTCCGCGTTGGCCTGCTCCGCGGGCGAAAAATAGCGACAGGACGATGATGTCGTCGATATTGGTGGCAACGAACAGGCCGATCGCCTGCAGGGCCGAGGACAGGATCACGCCTGGACCTCCGTGGCGTGACAACCCGGCACTGAGCAGTCGGGCTCCAAGCAGGGGGCATCTTCGTTGACGGCGAGGGTGACCTCGACCAAGGAGGATAGCGACCGCGCCAAGTGCGGGTCTGCGATCTCATACCGGGTCTGGCGTCCTTCGGGCACTGCGACAACGATCCCGCAGTCGCGCAGGCATGCTAGATGGTTCGACACGTTCGACCGCGTCAGCTCCAAGATGCGGGCCAGCTCTGCCGGATAGGCCGACCGCTCGAGCAGGATCAGCAGTATCCGGGACCGTGTCGGGTCGGCCATCGCCCGTCCTAACCGGTTCATTACATCCACACGAGAAGCAATAGTCAGCACTTGCTGAACTATACAGCGTCTACTGAACTACTGCGAACGCCTTGAAAACCTAAAGGTTGTCAAGACACTTAATCTCGTCCAGGACTACGGCCAGTTTTGAACAGGTTTCCTGGCGCTACAGGCACCCACCGGAGTCTCACTAAGTCGTCTTGACGTAATTTGTTTCAGAGCCGGCTTCGGTAGGGATTTGTGGGGCAGAATCGGGCTATGAGGCATCTGGGGTACACCACGACCGTGTCGCCGGACTCGACGTAGTCCAATAGCCGCTTCATCCCCGGGCGTTCGATCGCGGTCCGGCTACCCGAGGTCACATCCGCGAACACATCCCGCTTCTGCACCCCGGAATCCACGAGTGCATCCAACTGCAACTGCGCGTCCTGACTCGCAGTGCTCACGCGGGTGTACCCCAAGAGCCTCACCCCGCTGATTCACGGGCCGGTGTGACTGCTGCTGTCGGGTGACGGCGGGCTTGTTTTCGCGTAAGGGCGTGCGGGGGTGCCGGCTGGCGCTGCCGGTGGGCGGGTCTCCGGGTGGTGATGTCGAGGGCGGGCAGGTGAGATCAGGCTGGTTTGGGGATCGCGGCGATCTTGTTGAACGCGGCGACGATGGCGGTGGCCCAGGGCCACGTTTCGGGGATCTTCACCCGGCGTCGCCGGCCGCTACGGGTCAGCCGGGCTGCGACGTGCAGGAAGCGGTAGCGCAGCGCTTTGGGCTCGCACAAGGCCAGAACCGCAGCCTCGCCGGTACAGGCCAGCATCCGTGTCCACGCCACCAGATCTGCGGCGAGCATCACCGCCACCAACCAGGCCTGGTTGAGCGCGAACTCGCGTGAGGGCAGACGGCCAAGACCGGTGTCCTTGGCGTGACGGATCCGGTCCTCTACCCGGGCGTGCGCCCGATGCCGTGCTTCAAGAAACTGCAGTTGCCCGGTGGTGGTGTTGGTGGCAAACGCCTGGTAGCGCCACCCGTCGATCTCCTCGAACATCGACAACTGGGCGCCGGGGTGGGGTCGTTCGCGGCGGACGATGACCCGCATCCCGTCTGGCCACTTGGCGAGCATCCCGGGAGCGAGAAATCCGGTCAGCTCGGCAACCTCGGCCCCGTCCCGGATGTCACCGGAGGGATTGAGCGCTGGTCCCCACGCGGCCTCGGGGCAGGTCACGATGGCCCGGCGAATCGGGGCGGTGATGGAGAACCCGACCGAGTACTCCACCCGTCGACCACGGACGCGGTTCTGCTCGGTGATCCAATCCAACAGGTCGTGAGAGGCGCCGGCGCCGTCCGAGCGGATCAGCAGGTCACGCCGGTGAGCAGCGGGGATCTGCGCGATTGCCTGGCCCAGGACGTCGATGTGGTCGGCAGCGGTGTTGGAGCCAGCATTGCCCGGGCGCAAGCTCGCGGCGAGAAACTCTTCTGTGTTGTCGCACCACACGCCGATCGGGTGGTAGCCGAACGTGCGCTTATACGTCGGAGCTGCATGTTCCTTCTCGCTGTGGGTGACCACGATGGTGGCATCCACATCGAGCACGACCGTCGATCCCAGATCCCGCCCCGCACACGCCGATGCGGGCACCCCGCCGGGCAGGTGCGACCACACGTGCCGCCGGGTGCGGGCACGCGCGACCTGGATCTTCTTGCGCTTGCCGGCAGTGACCTCATCGAGCGTGCGCCACACCGTCGGCGCCGACGCCACTGGGCCCAGGGCCCCGGACTGGTGGCGCAGGACGCCGATGTCGGAGATGGACTCGCCGCCATCGGCGAGCATCACCGCGGTATCGATCAGCACACGGCCGCGGTCGTGGATCGGGATAAATTGTCGGCGAGCCATGGCCCCTGACAGCTCGGCGGTCAGACCGACCTGATCAGCCAGAAGTCGAGGCGCGATGGCCCCGGCGTGGGCGATCACCCCGACACCATCAGCAGTAACGGACAGACCGGCCGACCACGAAGTACGCTTCACCTACCGAGTGCTTTCTGCTGGAGAACATGGAACCTTAGACAAGTCCCAGTTTCCCCTGTTCAGGAAGCACTTCGGTCTATTTTCGCCCAGCGATCCGCAGATCCCCGTGAATCACCGGGGCTCATGACATGATTATGACTCACAAACCCCTACCGAGCACCACCCTGCGACAGTTCACGGTGAGACGACTTCGCGAGAGGCAGAAGGTGCCCATCGGCCCATGAAGCGGTCTCGGCGTCCGGTCCCCGCCTGGTGTCTCATAAGACTGTAGGTTTTTAAGGCACATTCACGGCGCCAGGCGGGCCGCCGCGGGAGCCCTCGTCCACCCCGCTGGGGCCGCGGGTTTCAGGCGCAGCATGACGTCGGCATCTGGTTTCGGAAGAGGCCGGCCACGATGCGCAGGCTTTCGCTCATGGTCAGGTACGGCGCCCAGGTGTCGGCCAGAGAGCCTGTCAAGATAATTGTGTGAGTTTTGGTTAGTGATGTCTGTCACATGTGGGGGTCGAAGCGTTCCGGGTAGGCCAGTGCGAGTTCGGCCAGTGCGGCTCGCCAACCGTGGATGGTGGCGCCTTCGACGAGTCTGGGGATCGATTTCCGGGGGCCTGCGTGGCCGTCTGCTCGGCGTTGAGCGTCCTTGGCGCGTTCTCGGTCTCGTCGGTCCTCGATGTTGCGTATGGCTAGCCATAGCAGCTTGATCGCGGCGGCATCGCTGGGGAAGTGCCCGCGGTTCTTGGTGATCTTGCGCAGCTGGTAGTTCAGCGACTCGATCGAGTTCGTGGTGTAGATCAGCTTGCGTGTGGCTGGGCCGAAGGCCAGGAACGGGATGAACCGCTCCCAGGCGGCCTCCCACGACCTGACGGCGGTGGGGTACTTGGCGCCCAGCGGCGATTCGGCGAAGGCCTCCAGTGCGGCTCTGGCGGCCTCGGCGTTGGCGGCGGTGTAGATCGGCTTGAGTGCCTTGGCCACGTTCTTGCGGTCGCTGTAGGACACGAACCGCATCGAGGCCCGGATCAGGTGCACCACGCAGGTCTGCACCTCGGCGAAAGGCCAGGTCGCGGCAATCGCCTCGGACAGTCCGGTCAGCCCGTCGCAGGCCACGATCAGGACGTCTTTGACGCCGCGATTGGCCAGTTCGGCGCACACGCTGGCCCAGAACGCCGCGCCTTCCTTGGCCTGCACCCAGATGCCGAGCACGTGCTTGACGCCCTCAAGATCGACCCCGACCGCGATGTGGGCAGCGCGGGTCTTCACGTGGGCTCCATCGCGGATCTTGATGTGGATCGCGTCCAGGAACACCACCGGGTAGAACGCCTCCAACGGGCGGTGCTGCCAGGCGGCGACTTCGTCCAGGACCGCGTCGGTGACGTTGGCGATGGACTCGTGCGACAGCTCCACCCCCAGGGTCCGCGCGAGGTGGTGCTCGATCTCCCGGACGGTCATTCCGCCGGCGTACAGCGAGATGATCTGGTCCTCCAGCCCGCCGAGCCGGCGGGCGCCCTTCGGGACGAGCTGGGAGGCGAACGAGCCCTGCCGATCGCGGGGCTGATCCAGTTCCACCGGGCCGACCTCGGTGGCCACGGTCTTGCGCGAAGTGCCGTTGCGGTGGTTTCCGTCCCCGCCACGGGCGTGGGCATCGCGGCCCAGATGCTCGGTCAGCTCGGCGCCCATGCCCCGCTCAAGGACGGCCTTGAGCATCTCGTTCAAAAAGCCGTCCTTGCCAGTCAACTCCAACCCTCGCGAACGGGTCTCGGCGAGTACGTGATCAATCAGCGCATCCGAGAACACCTCCCGGCGAAGCCCAGCAGCATCTGATACATCCGTAGCGTCGTGGTCGTCAACAGCCATAGCGTTCATGATTCCTCCTCCGGATCAACTCACACAGACCATCTGACACGCCCCGGCCAGATCGTCGACGGTCATGCCGCTTTTGATGGCGTAGGTGGCCGCCAGCATGATCTCCCCGGCCCCGTCCGCCAGAGCGTGCACGCCCAGAACCTTGCCGCTCACGGCGTCGGCGACGAGCTTCACCGCCCCGCGGGTGTCGTGCTGGACGAGCGCCCGGGGGACATCGGACAGGTCCAGGACGCGGCAGTCGCACGCGTGCCCTCGGGTGAGGGCCTCGTCCTCGGTCAACCCCGCCGAGGCCAGCTGGGGCCGGGTGAACACGACCGCAGGAAAGCCGGCGTAGTCGACCCGAGCTGCCGGCGGGTACCTGTCCTCGGTCAGGGCGTTGAGCGCGGCGGCCCGACCGCCGGCGGCGGCGGCGTAGACGTACTGGGGAGCCCCCGAGACGTCACCGGCGGCCCAGACGCGCGGGTTGGAGGTGCGCTGGGTCTGGTCGACCACGACGAAGCCGCGCTCGTCCACGTCCACACCGGCAGCGGCCAGGTTCAGGCCGTCGGTGCGGGGCAGGCGTCCGGTGGCCACCAGGACCTGCGCGCCGCGCACCTGTTCGCCCGAGTCCGTGGTCACCACCACCTCTCCTGCGGGGCCTAGTTCGCGGGCCACAGTGGTCGCGCGCTCTTCGACCACGGTGATGCCGTCGTCGGTGAAGACTTCCCGAAGTTTCTGGGCCAGCTCCGGCTCGGCGTGCGGCGCCAGACGCCCGACCACAGAGACCCGGGTGCCGAGGTGAGCGAACAGCTGGGCCTGCTCCATCCCGACGTACCCGCCACCGATAACGACCAGGGACTCAGGCAGCTCGGTCAGCTGCATCGCGGTGGTGGACGTCAGCCGGTCCACAGAGTCGAGACCGACCACCTCCGGGATGGCGGGGGTGGCACCGGTGGCGACCAGATAGGCCCGGGCCCGCAGCGCCTGGCCGTCGACGGCCAGGGTGTCCCCGTCCAGGAAGCTGGCCTGGCCTGGGCGGACCTGGAAGCCGTAGGCAGCGGCCACATCGGCGTACTTCGCATCACGCAGGCGCTCGATGAGTGCGTCCTTCTGGGCCACCAGATCGCCGAGGTTCACCGGTGCGGCTGACGTTGGGGCACCTTTGAAGGGATTGGTGAGCGCGGCGTGCCGGGCCCCGGCGGCCGCCAGGAGCGTCTTGGACGGCACGCAGCCGATGTTCACGCACGTCCCGCCCAGAACACCGCGCTCAACCAGCACGACGCTCTTACCGGCCTGGCTGGCCGCGATGGCGGCGGACATCGCCGCGCCTCCTGAGCCGATCACGGCCAGATCGACGTCGTAGTCCACACCCATTTGCCCACCTTCCTTCGCGTGACCCCTCTTCAGCGTCCATAGTGGACGTTCCAGCGCAGGGGAAGGTCAAGGCGAACATGGACGAGAGCCGAGAAAGGGGCCACTGTGCGCATCGGTGAGTTGGCCGTGGCCAGCGGCACCACAACCAAGACGCTGCGCTTCTACGAAGAAGCCGGCCTACTACCTGCGCCTGAGCGCACCGCCAACGGATACCGCGACTACACCCCTGCGGCCCTGGCGCGCCTGGACTTCGTTCGCCGCGGCCGCACCGCTGGGCTCACCCTGGCCCAGATTCGCGAGATCCTCGACATCCGCGACGCCGGAGTCGCACCCTGCCAGCACGTGCACGCCCTGCTCGAAGCCCACCTGGGCGACCTGGACCGCCAAATCGCCGACCTGCAAGCACTGCGACACACCGTCGCGCACCTTCACCACAGTGCCACCTCCAGCGACCCCACCAAATGCGACACCACGACTGTCTGCCGCTATCTGTGACCAGACCGGTGCTCGCGTGTATCGCCATGAGCAGATGCCGCCACAGAGCGTCGACAGAACCCCGCCATATAACGGCGAAAGCCACAAACTAGACCCTGTGGCACAGCAGCGATGGTCGGAGGCTTATCGTCCCGCACGGGTGTACCCCAGAGCGACAGTATTTGCGTCTTCAGGAGCTGTGAAAACCCGCCAAATGAAGTTGCGAGTCACAGTACGGCTACCCCACGGGGCACTATCACCGCAGCCTGTTGCCGAACTAAACCCCGCTGTCATCTCAAGCTGCGGCAGTCCTGCCGCAGCTTGTACAGAGTGCGTGTCAGAGGCATCTCGTACTCTCGTTTCAGGCAGGTAGCAGCGAGAGGACGCGATGAGCAGAAGTGACACCATCCGGTCAGACATCAGTCGGCTGGAGACCAAAGGGGCCACACTCTCACGTGACTTAGCCAAGCACCAGGACGCAGCAGTAAAAGCAGACGCTGCGGCTAGCAAGAAGCGCGCGGAGGCGGCTCGAACGAAGTCCGAACCCACTCGCAGATCAGCGGTCGCGGCAGCGGAGCGAGAAGATAGAAAGAAGGTCGATGCGCTGAGAAAAGCGGCGGAGGTCGAGAAAAAGATCGCGGCCAATAACAGGGCCATTGGCCAAAAAAGTACCGCGCTGACCGGTGCGTTGAAGTCCGAACAGACCGTGCAGGACCGAGCTGCCGACAAGCGCCGCAGGACCGAGCTGCAGCATGCTCGTCAGGTCGTGCAAGCCTCTCGTCCTACCAGTGCGATCCGGTATGTCCAGGTTGCCCCGCCCCAGCCAGAAATCCTGCGCGTGCTGTTCGTGACCGCGAACCCCGAGGCAGTTGAGAGAACCGTCGAGCATCCGGACGGATCGGTTGAGACCACTGGCGTATGGCTCCGCGTGGACTACGAGGTGCGGCAGGTCCGAGAGATGCTGAAGAAGTCGAAGTATCGTGAGCTGGTCACGATCGAACACCTAGAGCCTGTCAAGATAATTGTGTGAGTTTTGGTTAGTGATGTCTGTCACATGTGGGGGTCGAAGCGTTCCGGGTAGGCCAGTGCGAGTTCGGCCAGTGCGGCTCGCCAACCGTGGATGGTGGCGCCTTCGACGAGTCTGGGGATCGATTTCCGGGGGCCTGCGTGGCCGTCTGCTCGGCGTTGAGCGTCCTTGGCGCGTTCTCGGTCTCGTCGGTCCTCGATGTTGCGTATGGCTAGCCATAGCAGCTTGATCGCGGCGGCATCGCTGGGGAAGTGCCCGCGGTTCTTGGTGATCTTGCGCAGCTGGTAGTTCAGCGACTCGATCGAGTTCGTGGTGTAGATCAGCTTGCGTGTGGCTGGGCCGAAGGCCAGGAACGGGATGAACCGCTCCCAGGCGGCCTCCCACGACCTGACGGCGGTGGGGTACTTGGCGCCCAGCGGCGATTCGGCGAAGGCCTCCAGTGCGGCTCTGGCGGCCTCGGCGTTGGCGGCGGTGTAGATCGGCTTGAGTGCCTTGGCCACGTTCTTGCGGTCGCTGTAGGACACGAACCGCATCGAGGCCCGGATCAGGTGCACCACGCAGGTCTGCACCTCGGCGAAAGGCCAGGTCGCGGCAATCGCCTCGGACAGTCCGGTCAGCCCGTCGCAGGCCACGATCAGGACGTCTTTGACGCCGCGATTGGCCAGTTCGGCGCACACGCTGGCCCAGAACGCCGCGCCTTCCTTGGCCTGCACCCAGATGCCGAGCACGTGCTTGACGCCCTCAAGATCGACCCCGACCGCGATGTGGGCAGCGCGGGTCTTCACGTGGGCTCCATCGCGGATCTTGATGTGGATCGCGTCCAGGAACACCACCGGGTAGAACGCCTCCAACGGGCGGTGCTGCCAGGCGGCGACTTCGTCCAGGACCGCGTCGGTGACGTTGGCGATGGACTCGTGCGACAGCTCCACCCCCAGGGTCCGCGCGAGGTGGTGCTCGATCTCCCGGACGGTCATTCCGCCGGCGTACAGCGAGATGATCTGGTCCTCCAGCCCGCCGAGCCGGCGGGCGCCCTTCGGGACGAGCTGGGAGGCGAACGAGCCCTGCCGATCGCGGGGCTGATCCAGTTCCACCGGGCCGACCTCGGTGGCCACGGTCTTGCGCGAAGTGCCGTTGCGGTGGTTTCCGTCCCCGCCACGGGCGTGGGCATCGCGGCCCAGATGCTCGGTCAGCTCGGCGCCCATGCCCCGCTCAAGGACGGCCTTGAGCATCTCGTTCAAAAAGCCGTCCTTGCCAGTCAACTCCAACCCTCGCGAACGGGTCTCGGCGAGTACGTGATCAATCAGCGCATCCGAGAACACCTCCCGGCGAAGCCCAGCAGCATCTGATACATCCGTAGCGTCGTGGTCGTCAACAGCCATAGCGTTCATGATTCCTCCTCCGGCTCAACTCACACAGACCATCTGACACGCCCAACACCTACCCGCCGCGACCACGTATGACCTCCTTGAAGGCCTCAACGAACACCGGCCCCACGTCGTGCACTTCTCCGGACATGCCAATAGTCTCGGCTTGCTCATGGAGAACGACGCTGGGACTCAAGTGGGAGACGGGCTGGACTTCAGTTTGCTCGCACGTCTGCTCGGCGCCACCGACGAGCCTCCGCGTCTAGTAGTCCTCAACGCCTGCGAGAGCTTGGCCGGAGCTGAGGATCTACTTCAAACGATCCCTACCGTGATTGCGATGTCGGAGGCAATCGACGACGCCAGCGCAGTTGTCTTCGCAGCAAGGTTCTATTCAGGAGTTGCATCCGCCCAGTCCGTTGCAAGTGCACTGGAACAGGCGAAGGTAGCGATGGAAGCTGCTTCGTTGGATGGATCGCACGTCCCCGAAGCTCGAAGCAGGGACGACGTAGATCTGGAAACGCTCGTTTTAGTTCGACCACCGACCTAAGCGGTATTCCAAGGGCGCTCTACCGTATGTCTAGGAGCGTTCACGGTCCGCACCGTTCCGATCAAGCATTTGTGTGTCGGAACAGTGAATCGGCCCATGTAGATCAGGAGTGTGTGAGTGTCGGCGACGACGTTGGACCGCGGCCAGATTCGTCAACAACTGCAAATCTTCTCGACCCACTGGTCTGAACGCATTGCTCAGTGGCGCAGCGACAAAGTCACTGGGACCGAGTCGAGCTTCGCCCAATCATTTTGGTCTGACCTTCTCGCCTGCTTCGGCATTAACGCCGCTCGCATCGACTTGTTCGAGCGGGAAGCTACCCGTGCCAGTACTGGAAACAAGGGCTCGATCGACGTCTTCCAGTCCGGGGTGTTCATCGGCGAAGCCAAGTCTCTCGGCGTCGACCTGGACAAGGCCCAAGCCCAGGCCCAGGATTACCTCGCGGGCGGTTCCATTGGACAGCACGAGTTCCCCAAGTACGTGGTCGTCACCGACTTCGAGCGCATCCGCATCGACCAGCTCGGAGAGGGCGAGAGTCACGTCGAGTTCACTATCGACCAGGTGCCCGCACACCTCGATGAGATGCTGTTCCTTGCAGGGCACGAAACCGTCACGCGGCGCGAGGAGCAGGACGCCTCCATCCATGCCGCGCAACTGATGGCCCAGCTCTACGAAGCGATGGTCGGTGACGAGGCCGATCAAGACATCGACGTCGATTTAGTTCTCACCGGAGATCCCGCCGATGAGGACGCCAGTGTGCAGCGGGCCTCGATGATGCTGACCCGCATCCTGTTCCTGCTTTACGGCGACGACGCCGGGCTCTGGGAAGCGGACCTGTTCCACCGGTGGGTCGAGCAACGCACCGACGCCGACAACCTCGGCGCACAACTGCACTCCCTGTTCGGTGTGCTCAACACCCCGACCAGCAAACGCAACAAAAATCTCGGTGACCTGCTTGCCCGTTTCCCTTACGTCAACGGTGCCCTGTTCGCCGATGCTCTGCCGCTGGAGTACTTCACCCCCGCCATGCGCGACGCGCTCCTAAAAGCGTGCCGGTTCAGGTGGACCCGGATCTCCCCAGCCGTGTTCGGCGCGATGTTTCAGCTCGTCAAAAGCAAAGAAGCGCGACGCGAGGCCGGGGAGCACTACACCTCCGAGACGAACATCCTCAAGACCATCGGGCCGCTGTTCCTCGACGACCTACAGGCCGAGGCCAACCGACTCTGCGATAACAAGTCCACCAGCGTCAAAGCACTACGCGAGTTCCGCGACAGTCTCGCTACCCACGTGTTCGTCGACCCGGCCTGCGGATGCGGGAACTTCCTGGTGGTCGCCTACCGCGACCTGCGACGGATCGAAACCCAGATCATCCGCGAAATCCGCACCCGCGAGGGGCAAACCGGTATGGCACTGGACGCCACGCTGGAAACCAAGGTCACCATCGGTCAGTTCCACGGCATTGAGATCAACTGGTGGCCGGCCAAGATCGCCGAAACCGCCATGTTCCTCGTCGATCACCAAGCCAACCGTGAACTCGCCGCCGCCGTCGGCCAAGCTCCCGAACGCCTACCGATCGCGATTACTGCCCACATTCACCACACCAACGCTCTCCAAATCGACTGGAAGGACCTCCTTCCCGTACCAGCCGGAAACACCTACGTATTCGGTAACCCGCCGTTCCGTGGGGACGGTCGGGAGCAGGACCAGCTGCGCGATCTACAAGCTGCGTGGGGCGAGGACAAGCAGCTCTCTCGCATGGACTTCGTGACTGGGTGGCACGCGAAAACTCTCCAGTTGTACGCCAGCCGGGCCCACGGCGAGTGGGCGTTTGTCACGACGAACTCGATCAGCCAAGGGGACCAGGTTCCGCGCCTATTTGAACCGATCTTCGACGCTGGTTGGCGGATCAAGTTCGCGCACCGCACTTTCGCCTGGGACTCTGAAGCGCCAGGCAAAGCAGCTGTGCACTGTGTCATCGTCGGTTTCACCCGAGACCGTAGTGCCAAGCCTGAGCTCTGGGACTATCCCGATGTGAGGGGCAGGCCCACACCGCGCAGCGTCTCAACGGGAATCAATGCGTACCTAGTGGACGGCCCCAACGTTCTAGTCACGAAGGCTGCTGCACCGATTTCACCGGAGGTCGGCAGGACTGTTTACGGGTCGAAGCCGACCGATGACGGGAATCTGATCGTGGAGGTCGACGAGTATGACGAGGTCATGGCTGACCCCATTGCAGCGAAATACGTGCATCAATTCGTCGGAGCGCGTGAGTTGTTGCGTGGAGAAGACCGCTGGTGTCTGTGGCTCGACGGAATGAACCCGGCCGACGCAAGTCGGTCTCAGATCTTGAAGACGCGTATCGAGCGGGTACGCGACTTCAGATCGGCATCGCGAGCAGCTAGTACTCGTGACTTCGCGCAGTTCCCCCATCTGTTCCGTCAGCGTGCCAAGCAGGATCTTCCCTATGTGTGCATCCCCAGGCACGTTAGTGAAAACCGGCGCTACTTTCCGGTGGCAAAGTTCGGTCCAGAGGTGATCGCTGGCGACGCAAACTTCACTCTCAAGGACCCGGACAACCTCCAGTTCGCCCTGATCTCATCGTCGATGTTCATTACTTGGCAGCGAACTATCGGTGGGCGAATCAAGTCTGATTTGCGCTTCGGAAGCACGCTGACTTGGTACACCTTCCCCGTGCCTGAACTCACGGACAGGGACAGGAAACGAATCATCGAGGGCGGCCAAAAAGTTCTGGATGCTCGAGCGCAGCATCCAGACCGAAGTCTGGCGGATGCCTACAACCCGTTGGCGATGGACCCGGTGCTCGTGAAGGCGCACGATGCTTTGGACCGGGAGGTTGACCGAGTTTTCGGTGCGTCTCGGAAACTCAGCAACGAACGGCAGCGGTTGGAACTCTTGTTTGCCCGGTACGCCGAGCTCACCCACTAGCCCACTAGGCCCCTAGGGCATTAGGACACTGTGGGCTAGGTAGCTAGTGACCTAGGTTCGGGGCTCCCTTGGCAGATAGGGCCAGTGGGTACGCCTAGTCCGGCGATCCGGTGTGTTATCTCGCAACATCGTGGACACCGGATCTCGACTCTTCGGTGACAGCCGATCTCACGACTTCGTGCACGTCTACCAGGCATCGCGCGTTGCCCCGTTGGAGTTGGTGGCCGGTGTCATCGACCGTCCCCAAAGACTTCGGGGACAGCCTCCTGACGCCGAGCGAACTCTGCTTCATGTTCGGCAATCTTCCGCGCCCACTGTGCGGTCGGGTTGGCCACGTGAACGCCTCGGATGGCGTAGGAGGCGACGTGCCGGCCGCGGACCCGCAGCGCCACCATTGGCAGCGGGAAAGACATGACGACCTCGCCGGTGGTGATGTCGGACAGGAGAAATTCGTCGTCGGTGATGGTCCGGTAGAACTCGCGTCCGCCGAACGTGGTCGGAAGACGCACGGCGTACCCGTGGTAGTAGACCTGCCGGTTCGCTGCCGTGACCTCAACGACCGTTTGGTCTGCGGCCTGCTCCATCGCGTCGACGCTGGGCGGTTCAGGCAGCACTTGCCCTGACTTGGAGACCGTTACCGTTGCACGCCCGATCTGTCGTTGGCTCAAGCGTCGAGCCTGCCGATACTGGGAGGCCTTTGCTTGGAGCACCTCCATGCGAATCGGTTCGACCGCAGGGGTGTGGTCGAGTAGATCCCACGCAGTCCGTGGCGTGGCCTGGTCCAGAGCCTGGTGCGGGCGGCGGTGGTTGTAGTGCTCGCGGAACCTGGTGATCCGCTCGCGCAACTGCTCCAGCGTGCCTGGACGGTTCGCATTGAGAAACCGGGTCATCGTCTGGTGTGAGCGTTCATTCTTGCCCTGCGTGGTGGGCCTTCCCGGCAGGCCCGTGATGGGCATGGTGCCTCTCGAGGCGAGGAACACCTCCACGTTGCCGATCCTGCCACCGCGTAGCTGGTTGAACGCAGACGAGTTGTCTGACAGCAACTCCTGAGGAGCGCCGTGCCGCTCAATCGCGTCCTCGAGTACACGTTTAGCGTCGATGCTGTTCTCGTGCCGGCTATGGGCCCACGATCCGACGTCGTAGCGGGTCGCGTCGTCGAGCACCTGATAGACGGTCGCAGTTGTGCCGTCAGCGAGGCGATACTCGAACGCGTCCAGCTGCCACAGCGCCATCGCTGTGGCGCGGACGAACGGGATGTAAGACGACTTCGGTCGCTTCTTCGGGGCCGGGTCGACTTGCCCGACTGCGGACAGCAACCGGCCGATGGTCGCCACCGACGGAATGAAGTCCCCGGGGAAGGCGTCTTGCATCGCGGCCTCGTAGTGGATCGAGCGTGGGCCGTAATCCCATCCATCCTTCTTGAGACGCTTGCGGATCCCGACGATCTCGTTGACCACGTCTGGGCCGTACCGCCGAGCCGGTGACCGTGGCGCTCGAGAGCGAGGATGCAACGCCGCCGTCGACTCCTGGGCCGCGCGGGTGCGCACCTTGTAGAACACGCTGCGCGAGATCTTCAAGGACCGGCAGAACTCGGTCACGGACAAGGCGTGCGGTTGGGTCGGGTCGTAGTTGATGATCGAGGCCCGCGTGCGCGGCGACAGTGAATTGGACATGACCGCCACACTCGCCCAGCCCACGCCGATTCCTGTGCACGATGTGGTGAGACAGCGTGTCCACGATGTCATGAGATCGTGTGTCCTCGAAGTGATGAGACAGGACACACGAAGTCGTGAGATCGGCTGTCACCGAAGAGTCGAGATCCGGTGTCCACGATGTTGCGAGATAACACACCAACTCGCCGGACCCGCGGTACCGACAAGCCCTATCTGCCACTCCCTGGCCGCGATCGGTCCCTCATTTACGACTTCCTCGACCTAGAGGGTTTCTACCTGCACTTTCGTTGGCGTGCTGCACCGGCATGAGTCGCCGATAGGGTCACCGACCTACAACGAAAGGAGGTGAAATGGAGACCATCGTTTATTCGTTCATCGCACTCGCGTTGATGCTCGTGGTCGTCGCCGCTGTTTACGGAGGAGTGACCGTGCACAAGGCGGCGAACGGCACCGCGTCCAGTGGTGAGCTGGCAGTCGGGGCCGTTCGTGTCGCAGGCATCATCGCGGCCGCGAGCCTGGTCGCGTTCGCGACCAGCTACACGGCGACATTCCTGTCGCAGTTCGGCTGAGTCACCCAAGGGGCGCCCCTGCGGTCTGACGACTGCGGGGGCGTCGTCGTTGGTTAAACTAAACGTCGGACTGGTTTTCGTCGGTCCCCCCAGCACCCGCCCTACGGATGTGCCGATAATGTTGGGTTATGTGAAATTCCCTGGTCAGCGCTCGGGCGCCGGCCGCGTTCAATCCCCTCCGAGCGTATCGGCGACACTCCGCCGCTTCGACTCACGCTCGGGATTCGAGGCGTACAGCCACGATTCCGCTTCGCCCGGCCTGACCAGCGCGCGGCCGACCATGATCACAGCAGCCTGCCTCAGTCCGGCAGCCTCGACCGCGTCCGCGATGTCAGCGAGAGTGCCGCGCAGCTCCACGCGGTGCGGGCGGCTCGCGTTGGCCACCACGGCCACCGGGCAGTCGGCGCCGTGCGTGGGGATCAGCCGCTCAGCGAGTTCGCGGGTACGGGTGATCGCCAGGTGCAACACAAGCGTCGCGCCGGTGGCGGCGAAATTCTCCAACGACTCAGTCGACGGCATCGCCGTCGATCGCGCCTGAACACGGGTGAGCACCACCGACTGAACCACTTCGGGAACCGTGAGCTCCACGCCCAGCTCGGCGGCCGCGGCGGCATAGGCGGGAACACCAGGAACTACATCCCACGGAACGCCCGCCGCGTCGAGTCGGCGAGTTTGCTCGGCGAGCGCCGAGTACAGCGACGGGTCACCCGAGCACAGCCGGACCACCTCGAGACCCTCTGCGTGAGCGGCGACGATCTCGCCGATGATCCCATCCAAGTCCAGATGTTGGGTGTCCACCAACCGGGCCTCGGGTCGGCAGTGGTCGAGCACACCGTCGTCGAGATACGTCCCCGCGTACAGGCACACGTCGGCGGCGGCAAGCGCCGCAGCCGCGCGCAGCGTCAGCAGGTCGGCGGCGCCGGGGCCGGCTCCCACGAAGTGAACGGTCACGAGCTCTCCCCTGTCTCCGAAGTATCAGCCGCAGCGACGAAGGGCTTCACGGCCGCCCACTGCACCACAGCCCGAGCTGGCGCCCAGCCAGTGAACCGGCCGATCGAGTCCGCGTGCTCGACCTGGATCCTGGTCAGCTCCCCGCCGAATTCGGCGCGGGCGTCGACCACCACGCGCTCGGTCTCCAGGGTCACCGCATGCGCGACCAGCCGTCCGCCGGGACGAAGCGCGTCCCAGCACTGTCTGAGCAGGCCAGGGGCCGTGCCGCCCCCTCCGACGAACACCGCATCCGGCCGCGGAAAACCCTCCAAGACCTCCGGCGCACGACCGTGGACGACCTCCAACCCGGGCACGCCGAGCGCGGTCGCGTTGCGCTCGATTCGCGCGGCCCGCCCGAGATCAGCCTCGATGGCGATAGTCCGGCAGGACGGGTGAGCGCGCATCCACTCGATGCCCACCGACCCGGCGCCGGCACCCACGTCCCACAGCAGCTCTCCGGCCGAGGGCGCGAGCCGGGAGAGGGCAGAGGCTCGCAGGTCGCGGCGGGTGAGCTGGCCGTCGTTCTCAAAGACGTCGTCGGGCAATCCCTGCGCCAGCCCAAGCGGCCGGGCGGACGCGTCGGCCACGCACTCGACGGCCAACACGTGCAGGGCGGGGGCCCCGTGGTCGACAACCCAGTCGCGCGCCGGGCAGCTGAATCGCGCTTCGGCCGGGCCCCCGAGATCGGACAGAACGGTCATCGCGCTCCCCCCGAAGCCGGCGCCAACAAGCATCGCGACGACCTCTCCCGGCGTATTCCGATCGGCCGAGAGCACCAGCAGACGTCGCCCCGGTGCCAGTTCACGACCGAGCGCGCGGTGGTCGCGCAGCACCGCCACGGACTCGGCCGGCCACCGCATCCGGGCGCGGGCCAGCGCGACCGAGGACACCGCCGGGAGCACCTCCACCGCGTCCGCGCTCAGCACATCGATCAGGGTGGTGCCGATCCCGGCGACCAGCGGATCGCCCGAGGCCAGGGCCACGATCGACCGCCCGCGGAACTGCTCGAGCAGCTCCGGCAACCCGTCCCTCAGTGGCCGCGGCCACGGCACTCGTTCGGCCGGCACGTCGCCCGGAATCATCGCCAGATGACGCTCACCGCCGAGCACCACCTCGGCGCCCAGGACGGCGCGACGGCGGGCCTCGTCGAGCCCCGCCCACCCGTCGCCGCCGATGCCGACGACCACCACCCGTGCATTCATGACGCGGAACCCTACCGCGACACCTGAGGCGCCCCGGGACAGGCCGTTGGGCTAGCCTCGGGACCACACAACCGAACAGACCCCACAGCACGAGGTGCCCCACGACCCGCCACAGGCGGGGCGGAGGGGAGAATCAGGGAAGCCGGTGAGAATCCGGCACAGGGCCCGCTACGGTAACCCGGCCTCTCAGGCGATCGCGCCCCGCGCGCACATCCGAGATGAGCCGGGAAGTCCGGAGACCGGCCTCGCGCTGACCAGCCTGGCAGACGAGAGCGGGAGCCCCCATGCCACTGCACTACCCCTTCAGCGCTGTCGTCGGTTCCGACGACATGGCGCTGGCCCTGACCCTGACCGCGGTGTCCCCGGCGGTCGGCGGCGTGCTGATCCGCGGTGAGAAGGGCACGGCCAAGTCCACGATGGTCCGCGCCCTCACCGGGATCCTGCCGGAGGTCGAGGTCGTCACCGGCGACCGCTTCACCTCCGCACCCGAGGACCGCGGCTCCGAGACCCCGGACGGGCGTATCCCCCACGACGCGCCCACCGAGCGGCGGCCCGTCCGCCTGGTCGAGCTACCAATCGGGGTGTCCGAGGACCGCATCACCGGATCACTACACCTGGAGAGTGCGCTCGCCGACGGTGTGACCGTGTTCCAACCTGGCCTACTCGCCCGCGCACACCGCGGACTGCTCTACGTGGACGAGGTCAACCTGCTCCACGACCACGTGGTGGACCTGCTGCTCGACGCCGCCGCGATGGGCCGGGTGACCGTGGAGCGCGACGGCATCTCGGTGGAGCACGCCGCGCGCTTCGTGCTGATCGGCACCATGAACCCCGAAGAGGGTGAGCTCCGGCCCCAGCTGCTTGACCGCTTCGGCCTCACCGTGGAGGTGGCCGCGCCCCGGGACCCGGAGCTGCGCGCCGAGGTGGTGCGCCGCCGGATCGCGTTCGAGGCCGACCCGGCGGGATTCGTCGCCGCCCACGCCGCCGACGAGGCCGCCGTGCGCGAACGGATCGCCGCCGCGCGGCGCGTACTCGACCGGGTGAGACTGACCCCCTGGGCGCTGACCACCATCGCCCGGGTCTGTGCGGGCTTCGACGTGGACGGCATGCGCGCCGACATCGTCACCGCCCGCACCGCCGCCGCCCACGCCGCATGGCAGGGCCGGACCCGGATCACCCGCGAGGACATCCGCGTCGCCGCGCGCATGGCGCTGCCCCACCGCCGCCGTCGTGCCCCGTTCGATGCGCCGGGCCTCGACGAGGACCTGTTGGAACGGCTCCTGGGCGACGACGACGAGCCCGATCCCGACCCCCGGGACGAGACCGCGCCGGCCGACGACGCCGAACAGTCGGAGTCCGCAGACGAGTCCGCGTCGGCAGACACCTCGGATGCAGAGTCCGCCCCGGCGCGGGCCTCGGCCGAGCACGCCGGGCACGAGCACTCGCCCGAGCAGACCGAGCAGAACGAGGACGGCCCCGGCGCCGGCAACGCCTCCAGCACCGCGGGCCCCGCCCAGGCGGGCGGGCGATCGGACGACGACGCCGACGGCCGAGCCGACGAGCAGCCCGGCGGACACGCCGCGGAGGACACCCCCGCCGACGCCTCGCGGTCCGACGCTCCCGGGCCCACCCCGCCCGAGCCAGGCACGGTCACCGCGGCCGCGGCGCCGTACCGCACCCGCCTGCTCGCCGTCGCCGGTACCGGCCAGGGCGCGGCCGGCCGCCGGTCGAGGGCCCTCACCACCAGCGGCCGCCGCATCGGCGCGCGCGCGTTCACCGGCTCCGACCTGCACCTGCCCGCCACGATCCGGTCCGCCGCGCCGCAGCAATCCGCCCGCGGTCGCGGAGCCGGCCCAAACGGTGGCCGACTCCGGCTGGCCGCCGAGGACCTGCGCTCGTCCGTCCGCGAGGGCCGCGAGTCCAACCTCGTGCTGTTCTGCGTGGACGCCTCCGGCTCCATGGCCGCCCGCACCCGGATGGAGCAGGTCAAGACCGCGATCCTCTCCCTACTGCTGGACGCCTACCGACGCCGCGACAAGGTGGGACTGGTGACCTTCCGCGGGGCCGCGGCCCACGTGGCCCTGCCGCCCACGTCGTCGGTCGACATCGCGGCCACCCGCCTCGCGGAACTCCCGGCGGGCGGCCGGACCCCACTGGCCGAGGGACTGATCACCGCCGCCGAAGTCCTGCGCATCGAGGGCGTCCGCGATCCGCGGCGGCGGGCCCTCCTCGTCGTCGTCACCGACGGCCGCGCCACCCACGGCCCGGACGCCCTCGCCAGGTCCCGCACCGCGGCGACCGGGCTGGCCTCCCTCGGCGTGGCCTCGGTGGTGGTGGACTGCGAGACCGGCCGCTTCCGGATGGGCCTGGCCTCCGAGCTCGCCGGGCACCTGGGCGCTGAGCACGTGCCACTGGGCGAGGTCACCGCCGAGGGACTCGCCGATACCGTCCGCGCCCGCACCGCGCGCCCCGGTTCCGCCGACCGCGGCCCGACCCCGGACGACCGCACGCGACCCGGCCACACACGACCCGGCCATCCGCGCACCGAAGGTGAGGTGGCCTGATGCCCCAGGGACAGCCGGAGATCGTGCCCGACGACGGGCTCAGCACCCGCCAACGCCGCAACCGGCCGCTGGTCATGGTCCACACCGGGCCCGGCAAGGGGAAGTCCACCGCCGCGTTCGGCCTGGCGATGCGCGCCTGGAACCAGGGCTGGGACATCGGTGTGTTCCAGTTCGTCAAATCCGCCAAGTGGCGCATCGGCGAGCAGACCGTCATGGAACGCCTCGCCCGCCTGCACGCCGAGACCGGCGAGGGCGGGCCCGTCGAGTGGCACAAGATGGGCTCGGGCTGGTCGTGGTCGCGCAAGGACGGCACCGAGGACGACCACGCCGCCGACGCCGCCGAAGGATGGGCCGAGATCAAGCGGCGCCTCGCCGACGAGCGGCACGACCTCTACCTGCTCGACGAGTTCACCTATCCCATGAAATGGGGCTGGGTGGACGTCGACGACGTGGTCGCCACCCTCGCCAGCCGCCCCGGCCGGCAGCACGTGGTGATCACCGGCCGCGACGCCGACCCCCGGCTGCTCGAGGTCGCCGACCTGGTTACCGAGATGACCAAGGTCAAACACCCGATGGACGCCGGGCAGAAGGGTCAGCGGGGCATCGAATGGTGACCGACCTCCCGCGGATCGTCGTGGCCGCGCCGGCGTCCGGGCACGGCAAGACCACCGTCGCGACCGGCCTCATGGCCGCGCTGTGCCGCACCGGGCTGGAGGTCTCGGGGCACAAGGTGGGCCCCGACTACATCGACCCCGGCTACCACGCCCTGGCCACCGGGCGGCCGGGCCGCAACCTCGACCCGCACCTGGTGGGCGAGGAGCGAATCGTGCCGCTGCTGCTGCACGGCGCCGGCGCCGGCGCCGGGCGGCCCGCCGACGTCGCGGTGATCGAGGGCGTGATGGGCCTGTACGACGGGCACATCGGCGGCGACGGGTTCGCCTCCACCGCCCACGTCGCCGCGCTCACCGGGGCCCCCGTCGTGCTGGTCGTGGACATCTCCCACGCCTCCCGCAGCATCGCCGCGGTGGTGCTGGGGATGGCCTCCTACGACCCGGCCGTGCACATCGCCGGGGTGGTGCTCAACAAGGCCGGCTCCGTCCGCCACTCCGACGAGGTCCGCCGCGCGCTGGCCCCACTCGGCATCCCGGTCCTGGGTGTCCTCCAGCGCGACGACGACGTCACCGCCCCCTCCCGACACCTCGGCCTGGTCCCCGCCGCCGAACGCCCGGAGGCCGCGCGGTCGCTCGACCACCTGGCCGGGAAGGTGGCCGCGTCGATCGACCTGGAGGCCGTCATGCGGATCGCGCGTGAGGCGCCGCCGCTGGCGGGCGGGGCGTGGTCGGCGCGCGCGGCGTTGGGGGGCGTCGGCGCTGATCACGGGGGCGCCTGTCGTGACGCCCCGGGTGATGGCCGGGCGCCTGGGGTCGACGACGACGAGGCACGCCCCCTCATCGCCGTGGCCGGTGGCCGGGCCTTCACCTTCCGCTACGCCGAGACGGTCGAGTTGCTCGAGGCGGCCGGCTGCTCGGTGGTGCCGTTCGACCCGCTGGCCGACGAGGCACTGCCCGACACCGCCGCGGGAATCTACCGCGGGGGCGGGTTCCCCGAGGTCCACGCCGCGGACCTCGCCGCCAACGAGCAGATGCTTCGCGCACTGCGGGCGGCGACGATGGCCGGGACGCCAACGGTCGCCGAGTGCGCGGGCCTGCTCTATCTCTGTCGCACCCTCGACGGTGTCCCCATGGTCGGTGCTGTTGACGCCGACGCGGCCATGGCCCCGCGGCTCACCCTGGCCTATCGCCGCTCGACCGCAGGTGCCGACAGTGTCCTGGCGACCGCCGGCACCGAGGTCACCGGCCACGAGTTCCACCGCACGGCCGTGAACCCGCCCGCCGGCGCGGCGGGCTCGCGCGCGGACGAACCGGGCGCGGCTCCCGCCTGGACCAGCAGCGCCGGACCAGAGGGGTTCGTCAGCGGGTCGGTCCACGCGTCCTACCTACACACGCACTGGGCGGGGCATCCGGCGATGGCGGCCCGGTTCGCAGCGCACGCGCGGCGCTTCGCCACCGCGCGTCGGCCCGCCCGACTCGGCTAACCGGGCCCCTTGCGGTCGCGGGCGCGTTCTGGCCGAATAGGCGTAGACCCGGCATCCGGTTCGCTGACCGCCCGGGTCGGAACGACCACCGAGGAGACCTCATGACCGTGCGCGACGTCATCACCGCCTACTACGAGGCCTACAACAGCGAGGACCCCCACCACCTGGCCGCGGTGTTGCACGAGGACGTCGTCCTGCACTCCGCCGCCGGCACCCAGCACGGGATCTCCGCCTACCTCGACACCTACCGCGCGATGACCAGTACGTTTGTCGACCGCATGACCCCCGAGGAGATCGAGGTCGACGGCGACACGGCCATAGTCACGGTGATCAACACGCTCACCGCACGCGCCGACGTGAAGGACTTCATGGGGATGTCGCTGGACGAGGGGCAGACCATGACGTTGACTTTGCGCGGCCGCTACACGGTGGACGACGACCGGATCCGGGAGATCCACATCAAGTTGCTCTAACCGCGGTCCTCGGGGCGCCGGCCTGGTCAGTCAGCGGCGCCGGCCCACTCCGCGGCGGCTGCTGCACTGTCCACCACGGGCACGCCCGGTGCGGGTCCGGGCCGTCGCACCACCACGACCGGCACGTCGAGCTCGTCGGCCACCGCCATCTTCGACCACGTGTGACCGCCGCCCGAGTCCTTGGTGACCAGCACGTCCACGCCGTGGTCGGCGAAGAGCTCACGCTCACCCGCCACCGAGTAGGGGCCGCGGTTCAGCAGCAGTCGCCACGACGCGGGCAGCTCCACCTCCGGCGGGTCCACCACCCTGACGAGCGCGTGGTGCTCGGCGAGCGGGCCGACGAACCTGTCCAGCGACTGCCGGCCGATGGTGAGGAACGGCCGCCGGCCCACGCGGGACGCAGTAGCGGCGGCCTCGTCGTGGTCGTCCACCCAGTGCCAGCGATCGGCCCCCGCGGCGGCGGCCCAGCCCGGCCGCTCGAGCCGCAGCAGCGGCACCTCCGCGGCGGCGCAGGCGGCGGCGGCATTGGCCGAGATGCCGGCGGCGAAGGGGTGGGTGGCGTCCACGACCGCGGTCACGCCGGCCTCCGTGAGGTGCCGCCGGAGCCCGTCGATGCCGCCGAACCCGCCGACGCGCACCTCCCCCACCGGCAACCGCGGCCGCGCGACCCGGCCCGCCAGAGACGAGGAGAACCGCAGGCCGCGCTCCTGCAGCAGGACGGCGAGGTCGCGGGCCTCGGCGGTGCCGCCCAGGATCAGCACGCTCATCGGTCCGCCCCCGGCGGCAGCAGCGGCAGTTCCGGAGCGCCCGAGCGGGCCAGCTCGAGCAGCGCGTCCAGGTCGAGGTGCTCCTCGGCGAGGTCGGCGAGCAGGTCGAGCCGCGCCTCGCGGGCCCGCGCGAAACTCACCCCGGAGGCCGGACGCACACGACCCGCGCCGCCGGAGCCCTCCCCCACGCCGCCGGAGCCGCCGACGACCTCGGCCAGCAGCGCCGACCGGAAGCCGTCCGATTCGAGGGTTCCGTGCCACATGGTGCCGAACACGCGGCCCCGCCGGGCTCCGCCGGGGAACTCCTCGTCGTCGTCGACCCGCTCGGCCCCGCCGCCGACGCTCACCCTGCCGTGGTGGATCTCATACCCGCCCACGTCCTGACCCAGCGCGCGTCCGGTCGGCAGTCGCAGGACCTTCTCGGCGCCGAAGCGAGTGGTGGCGGGAAGCAGTCCGAGGCCGGTCACCCGCGCACCGGGCTCGCCCTCGATGCCGTCCGGGTCGGAGATCTCCCCGCCGAGCATCTGGAAGCCGCCGCAGATCCCCAGCACCGCGCCGCCGCGCTCGACGTGGGAGGTGAGCGCCCGGTCGAGGCGCCGGGCGCGGAGCCAGGCGAGGTCGTCGAGGGTGGCGCGGGTCCCGGGGACGACGACTAGGTCCGCCCCCGCGAGGTCGCGGGGCTCCGTGACGTACTCCAGCTCCACGTCCGCTTCCAGGCCGAGGGCGTCGACGTCGGTGAAGTTGCTGATCCGCGGCAGACGGATCACGGCCACCCGCAGGGTGGCGGCGGCGTCGGCGGCGCGGGGACCCACCGCGAGGGCGTCCTCCGAGTCCAGCCAGAGGTCGGGATTCCAGGGCAGCACCCCGTGGACCGGCCGGCCGGTGAGGTCCTCGATCTGCCGCAGCCCGGGGGCCAGCAGCGTCGGGTCGCCGCGAAACTTGTTGATGACGAACCCCGCGACCAGCCGCTGATCGGCGGGCTCGAGCAGTGCGACCGTGCCGTAGAGGGCGGCGAAGACCCCGCCGCGGTCGATGTCCCCCACCACGACGACCGGCATGTCCGCGTGCCGGGCCAGGCCCATGTTGACGTAGTCGCTGGAACGCAGGTTGATCTCGGTGGGGCTGCCGGCCCCCTCGCAGATGACGAGCTCGTGACGGGAGGCGAGGTCGTCGTAGGCGGCGTACGCGGCCTCGGCAAGGTGGGCCCGTCCGTCGACGAAGTCGCGGGAGGACACCGACCCGGCCGGCTGTCCCATCACCACCACGTGACTACGCCGGTCGCCGCCGGGTTTGAGGAGCACCGGGTTCATCGCGGGCTCCGGGGCCACGCCCGCGGCCAGCGCCTGGATCCACTGCGCGCGCCCGATCTCGGCGGTGCCGTCCGGGCTTGTGCTGTGCGGACCTGTGCTGTGGGGGGCGGCGACCACCATCGAGTTGTTGGACATGTTCTGGGCCTTGAACGGGGCCACGTCGATGCCGCGTCGGGCGAACGCCCGACACAGTGCGGTGGTCACGACGCTCTTTCCGGAATCGGAGGTCGTACCGGCGACGAGCAGTGAGTCGACCATGGAGATCGATTCTAGTCGGGCGCTCCGGGCCCGCCTGACCGGGCCGACCCGCGTCCGCGGTGGGGTCGCGGCGTGGTGGTGGGGCCAGCTGTGGTGGGGCCAGCGGGGCTCGAACCCGCGACCAGCGGATTATGAGTCCGCGGCTCTAACCAACTGAGCTATAGCCCCCCGCACGCGCCGGGTATGTCACCGGCACGCGCCGCGCAATCGTAGCAAGACGTCAGGAGTCTCCGGCGGGCCACCAGACCGCGCGGACGTCGGCCAGTCCGTCCTCGACGACGGCGGGAGGGTCATCCCACACCTGCACCCGTCTCCCGGGAGGCGCATAGGGCGGGGACCCAGGGTCCCCGGAGCGGACGAAGTCGACCCACGACCGGTGCATCGCGTCGACCAGATCCGGAGGCGCATCCGCTCCGAGGTAGGCCCGCACGTTCGCGGCTTCCGGCACCGACCAGAAGAACGGCAGGTCCGCGCAGTGCACGGCGCCGCGGCCCTCGGCCCAGCGGAAGTCGTACACCCAGGTGGGCGCGCCGGCCGCCACCCGGGTCTCTGCCGCCCGCACAACGGTCGAGTGGATGGTCGCGGCGTCGACCACCGCCCCCACCGCCCGGCGCAGCGACTTGCCCGCCGACTGTCTGGCCAGCGCGCGCAGTCCGGTGGTGGGCAGTTCCTGGGACCGCAGGATCATCGCGGCACCCGGCACCAGCGCCGGACCGGGGAGGGCCCGGACGACCCCCTCGAACTCCGTGGCCGTGGAGCCGATGAGCAGGGGCAGGGCGAGCCCGGGACCGCTCCCGATGCCCTCCAGGGGCGGGACCGGGACGGTGTCGTCGCCGACCGTCGGCCGGAACGGCATGAGGAAGGGATTGTCCTTGCGCAGGCGCCGGTGGAATTCGTCGACGGCGCCCCGCCCGCCGGCGGCCAGTTCCGCCGCGGTCGTGCCCTTGGGGGCCTGAGCGGCAGGCGATCGCAGCACCGCGGGCGACGAGGCGATCCCCCGGTGGAACAGGCCGACCGACAACGGCGAGGCGAGCAGGCAGAGCACCGCCCCGCCGCCCGCCGACTGACCCGACACCGTGACCTGCCCGGGGTCGCCGCCGAACGCCGCGATCTCGTCGCGGACCCACTCCAGGGCCATGATCCAGTCCCGCACCCCGCGGTTGTCCGGGGCGTCGGGGAACGCGGTGAACCCCTCGACGCCCAGGCGGTAGCCCACCGAGACCACGACGATCCCGGCGCGCGCGAAGGCGGTCCCGTCGAACCAGGGCTGGTGCGACGACCCGGACTCCCAGCCGCCGCCGTGGATCCACACCAGAACCGGGTGGCCCGTGCCCTCGGTGGGAGCCCACACGTCGACGTGCAGGATGTCCGTGCCGGCGACGATCGGCTCGGGGATCGCCGGATCGGGGTCGAAGCGCAGCCGCTGCGCGGTGGCCGCCGGCCGGGTGGCGTCGCGGACGCCCGGCCACGGTTCGCGGCGGACCGGGGCGGCGAACCGCAGGTCGCCGACGGGGTCCTCGGCGTACGGAATGCCGTAGTAGCGGACCACATCCCCCAGATCGGTGCCCTTGACGCGGCCGGTGGACAGCGCGATCTCGACGTCGGTCATGGCGGCCAGATTAGCGACGACAGCTGAGATCCCCCGGCGATCACTGCTACCAAGGGGAGATGACAAGTGATAGGGACCTGATCATTGAGCGTCTGGCCGACGTGGCCTCAGCGTTGGACTCACGTGACTGGGACGGGCTGGGCGAGCTGTTCACCGAGTCCGCCACCGGGTACGGCGCGACCGGTCGGCAGGCGATCATCGAGAGGGTCAGGGAGCACCTCGGGGGCTGCGGACCGTCCCAGCACCTGTTGGGCAACCATCGGGTCCAGCTCGCCTTCCACGGAGACGAGGACCGGGCACGAAGCCTCACGTACGCGCGGGTCCTCCACCTCGGTGCCGGGGACCAGTCCGATCTGTCCTACGAGTGCCTCGGCGAGTACTCGGACCTGTGGACCCGCACGCCGGAGGGCTGGCGGATCGACTCGAGGAGGTTCCACATCAGCTTCGACCGAGGCGATTTCCGGACACTCCAACCGGGCTGATCGCCGACTGCCTCCCATGGGAGGCGGCTTCGGGTCGTACAACGACAACGGTGATTGGGGCGGCTACTGACGATTCCGGCGTGTTCGACCCCTGGGTCACCCAGATGACCACGCTGCTGACCACGGTGGTGTCAACGACGCTGGATGGTCCCCTCGACTGGCCGGACGCGGCCATCGTCAGCGGAAACGCCGTCGAGGTGGTCGCTCGCTTGAAGCAGCAATCCGACGTGTCGTTGCGCTCGCACGGCAGCTTGTCGATGAACCGGGCGCTGATGGCCGCCGATCTGGTCGATCGGGTGCAGGTGACGGTGTTTCCCTGGCGCAGTGGGTGGGTACCAGGTTGGGGTGAGTGATCGAAAATGATCGAACCCTTGTGCTAGTGCGCCGGTGCGGGTATTGTCGAATGTAGGTTCGATGTCGGTGGCGGAGGGGGTGGAATGGTGACGACGACGAGTGCACTGTTCGCCGTACCCGAGCCCCTCGGCATGGTCGACATGGAGGCCGTCAGCGAGGCGGCCCGTGCCGCGACGTTGGCGCAGAACCGCGCCGGGGCCACGCGGCTGGAGGCGGCGCATGTCCTGGTCGACCAGTTCGCCCGGGCCGCCCAGGCACAGGCGGAGCAGGCCGACGAGGCCGGCGCCGGTTCGCGTCGGCCCGCGTACGCCCGGCTGGATCCGGAGGCCCGGGCCCGCGATCACCTCGTGGCGGCGTGCCAGCTCACGTGCTGGCACGCCGCGCGGTTGGTGACGGCCGGGACGCAGATCCACCGACGGCTGCCCCGTCTGCGATCCACGGTCGACCGCGGGCTACTGCCCGAGCAGTTGGCGGTCGATATCGCGTGTCGCCTGGCGGAGGTGTCCGACGCGATCGTGTCGATCGTGGAGGACGAGGTGGTCGCGCGCTTCACGGACGATCTCGACGGTGGCGACCGGCCGACCCGCAACGCGGTGGACTCGGCGATCGATGACGCCGTGGAGCGACACGACCCGGCTGCCGCGCAGGACGCCGCCGCCGCGGCGGCCGCCACCCGCTCGGTCCGATTCCGCGGCGACCGGAACGGCATGGCCACGATGTGGGCCAGGCTCACCGCCGCCGATGCCGAACTCCTCCGTCGTCGCATCGAGACCGATGCGTCGGCCGCCTCGGCGGACGGACTGGACGGTTCCCTGGACCAGCTCCGCGCCGACGCCCTCGCCGCGCTCGCCGTCTATCCGCCTGCTGGTGACCCGTCCACGACCAGCCCCGGCCCCGGCTCCGACACTGACTCCGCGTCCGAGCACGACGGCATCGCACTCGGCGACGTCAGGCTCGGGGCGGACCTCCCCCGGCCCACGCTGGGTAACGCCGCGCGGGCCGGTCAGCCGATCCGCATCAGCGTGATCGCCTCCGCGGCCCGGGGCCTGCCCAACCGTGTCGAGTTCGTCCACGGCACCTACAGCAGCGTCGAATGGCTCTGCACGGAACTGCTCGAGGGCGACGACGCGAGCGTGCGGTTCGAGCTCATCGACCCCGCCCCCGGCGTGCTCGACTCCCCCGAGCACGCCCTGCGGTACATGATCACCCCCGCGATGGCCGAGCGAATCCGCATGCGCGACGGCACCTGCCGGCACCCCGGGTGCTCGGTTCCCGCCGAGGCCTGCGACGTGGACCATGTGATCGCGTTCAACACGAAGGACCCCGAGCTCGGCGGGCCGACCACCGAGTGGAACCTCGTCTGCCTGTGCCGCAAACACCACCGGGAGAAGACGTTCGGGACCAACGCCTACCGGTCCGGGCCGTTGGGTGAACTCGTCATCATCACCGACACCGGACACGAACACCGCACCCGACCCAAGGGCCCCTTGGCCCGTGCCCGTGACGCCATCTGGGAACGCGAGTGGAACGCCTTCGCCGACCGCATCGTCGCCGACGACGGCACACTCATCAATCCGCCGGGTCAGGACAGGTACCGACCCCGCAGACGGCCGGCCTGACCAACTCAGCAGTCGCCGACGCCCACCCATTCGGAGACGCCGTCGGTGAAGCGCTGCCGCTTCCAGATGGGCACCCCGTGCTTGAGACGCTCGATGAGCTCCGAACACGCCGCGAACGCCTCGGCCCGATGCGGCGCCACGGCGACCACCACCACCGCGACCTCGCCCACCGGCAGAACGCCCACGCGGTGGACGGCCGAGACGCGGACCGTACGCCCGGAATCGGACGCCGAGGTGTGCTCGACCGCGACCTCGTCGCAGAGCCGGGCGAGAGTGTCCCGGGCCGTGGGGGGAGCGGAGTGTGACCTCGAGCTGCTCGAGAGCCGTACCCTCGACGGCCGGATCCAGGAGCTGATCTACCGGCCCACCCTGCACGCCCCACCCGGCTGACCACCCTGAAATGCAGACCAGGTCAGTGGCTCGGAAGCCACTGACCTGGTTGCTGAGCTCCCCCAATTGGACTCGAACCAATAACCCTTCGATTAACAGTCGAATGCTCTGCCAATTGAGCTATGGGGGATCACTGCTGGCGCCCGGCGGTGATGCCGGATACCGAGAACTCACCTTAGTGCGCCGCAGGCCGACGAACCAAATCGGCTGGTCAGGCGATATCCGGAGTAGCGCCGACCGCCTGGTTCAACAGGCCGCGCCGGTACTCCTCCAGAGCCACCAGATCACCGAACAACGCGGAATAACCCTCCGGGTCCTCGGCGGGGCTCATCCGCTGCACCTTGGACTTGAGGTCCGCGATCTGACCCGAGACCCACACCTCCTGCAGACGCGCCAGGACACCGGAGATGTAGCGGGGCAACGCCTCCTCGGACACGCGCAGCGTCTCCACCGCGAGGCTCCCGACCAGTCGGCGCAGCCCGTCGTCGCCCAGCCCCTCGGAGACCTCGGAGACCCAGTTCGCGCCGCTCTTGCCGGCCGCGCACCCCCCAGCCTTCGACAGCGCCTGCGCGATCGTGGCATAGGCGGGGTGAGTGTAGCACTCCTCCGGCAGCGAGTCGAAGAGCGGCCCGGCCAGCCCCGGGTACTGCAGGGCCGCCTTCACGGCCTCCCGCTGGGGCCACAGCACCGGGTCCGCGGCGGCGGGGATGGGCACGCCCGCCGGCACCTCCGGCGTCTGCGGAGCTGCGCGGCCGCCGGCCTCGTCGTCGTCGTATCCCCCACGTCCACGACCCGCGCCGCCCCCACGCTCGGCGGTGTCCCACCCCGGTCGGGCTCCCCCGCCCGGTCCACCGGGGGCACGCTTGCGCAACCCGGGACCCGACCCTGCCGACCGCGCGCGGCCCTTCTTGCGCGCCTCCTCGCGGACGCGGCGCACCACCGTCGCCGGGTCGTCCCAGCCGACCCAGCCGGCGAGCTGGCGAGCGTACTCGTCACGCAGCGTCGAATCGCGGATGTCCGCCACCACCGGCACCGTGCGACGCAGTGCCTCCACACGCCCCTCGGCGTGGTCGAGGTCGTAGTCCTCGAGCATCGAGCGGATCGCGAACTCGAACATCGGCACCCGCGCGGACACGAGATCCCGCACCGCCGCGTCGCCCTTGTTCTGACGCAGGTCGCACGGATCCGTCCCCGGCGGGGCCACCGCCACGAACGTCCGGCCGGAGAACTGCTGATCCCCCGAGAACGCCCGGAGCGCGGCCTTCTTGCCGGCCTCGTCACCGTCGAAGGTGTAGATGATCTCGCCGCGGAAGTAGTTGTCGTCCAACATCAGGCGCCTCAGCGTCGACAGGTGGTCCTCGCCGAACGCGGTGCCACACGCGGCGACCGCGGTCGTGACGCCGGCCGCGTGCATGGCCATGACGTCAGTGTACCCCTCGACCACGACCGCGCGGCGCTGCGAGGCGATCTCCCGCTTGGACAGGTCCAGACCGAAAAGCACCTGCGACTTCTTGTAGAGCATCGTCTCGGGCGTGTTCATGTACTTGCCCAGCGTGTCGTCCTCGAACAGCTTGCGCGCGCCGAACCCGATCACCTCACCGCCGAGATTGCGGATGGGCCACAGCAACCGGCGGTGGAAACGGTCGATGAGGGTGCCACGCGAACTCGTCTTGGACAGCCCGGCCGCCTCCAGCTCCTTGGGCTCGAACCCCTGGCGCATGAGGTGCTTGCTCATGGTGTCCCAGCCGGCGGGCGCGTATCCACAGCCGAAGTGCTGGGCCTGGGTCATGTCGAACCCGCGGTCGGTGAGGAAGGTGCGCGCCGTCTCCGCCTCCGGGTCCTGCGCCAACCGCTCGGCGTAGAACTTCTGCGCGGCCGCGTTGGCCTGCGCCAGCCGGGACCGCGTGCCGCGATCGCGCTGGATGACCTGCCCGCCACCCTCGTAGGAGATGCGGTAGCCCAGCCGGTCGGCCAGCTGCTCCACCGCCTCGACGAAGCTGATGTGCTCCATCTTCATGAGGAACGCGAAGACGTCGCCACCCTCACCCGTCGAGAAACAGTGGAAGTAGCCGTGCTGCGGACGCACGTGGAACGAGGGGGTCTTCTCGTCCTTGAACGGGGACAGCCCCTTGAGCGAGTCCGCGCCACCTGGTTTGAGCGCGACGTACTCGCCGACGATCTCCTCGATACGGGTGCGTTCGCGGATCGCGGCGATGTCCTGCTCCGGAATCCGCCCTGCCATGACGCCCAGAGTAGCCGCCTCCGGCGAGGACCGGCGTGCCCCCTGTTCGGGGCCGATACGCTGGGGCCATGATCGCCGCCCAACTCCCGCCCGCCGCCGCCCGGCGACCCCGTTCCCGGTTCAGCCAGGCCCCGGTGACAGCGCTCGCGACGGTGGTCGAGTTCCTGGCCTTCGCGCTGGTGTGGGCCGCCCCCGGCGCCTCCGCCGAGCCCCCGTCGAACCTGCAGCAGCAGCTCACCGACTCCGCGGGGGTCCTCGGCGGCGACACCCCCGAGGTGGAGAGCAGACTGGCCGAACTGCGCTCGACCGACCAGATCCAGCTGTGGGTGACGTTCGTCGACACCCTCGACGGAATCCCGGTCGAGCAGTGGACGCAGCAGACCCGGGAACTGTCCGACCTGGGCGCGTCCGACGCACTGCTCGTGGTGGCCGTGGACGAGGGCAGGTACTGGTTCGAGTTCGACGACCCCGAGGCCTCGCCCACTGCCGATCAGCTGACCGCGCAAGAGATCGCCGACCGCGACATCGAACCGCGCCTCGCCGCCGGCGACTGGGCCGGCGCCGTCACCGGCGCGGCCGACGGGCTCGAACGCCAGGGCTCCGGCTCGGAGATCTCGCCGTTCGCCATCCTGGCCATCATCGTGGTGATCATCGCCCTCGTCGCGGCCGTGGTCCTGTTCGCCCGCCGGCGCCGCGCCACGCGGACGGCCAGGCAGGCCGAGGACGCCCGCGACATCCCCGGCGACGACACCGCCCGAATGTCCGCCCTGCCGGTGGAGGTCCTCGACGCGCGCGCCCGCTCCGGGTTGGCCGATGCCGACCAGTCGGTGGACGCCTCCACGGACGCCCTCGAGACCGCCGCAGGCGAGTTCGGCGAGCTGCGTACCCGGCCGTTCCGCTCCGCGCTCGACTCGGCACGAGCCGAGGTCGCCGCCGCGCACGCACTCGTCCAGCGGCTCGACGACGACATCCCCGAGACGCCCGACCAGCGCAAGGCCATGCTGCTCGAGGTGGCCGCCCGCGCCGAACGCGCCGAACGCGGCCTCGAGGGACAGGCCACGGCCTTCGCCGAGATGCGCGACCTGCTCATCAACGGCGCCGCCTCCGTCGACACGCTCACCCGCCGCGCGGTCTCCCTGCGCGCCCGGCTCCCCGAGGCCGAGAAGACCATGGCGGACCTGCGCGAGCGGTTCCCGTCGGCCGTGCTCTCCTCCATCTCCGACAACCTCTCGCTGGCCGGTGAACTGCTCGACGCCGCGGAAGGCGAGACCGTCCGCGCCCGCGCGGCACTGGCCCGGCCGGTGGGCGAACAGGGCGAGGCCGTGGACGCCATCACCTCCGCCGAAGGCGAGCTGTCCCGGGCCGAGAAGCTGGTCAACGGCGTCGAACACGCCGCCGACGACATCGCGACCGCGCGCCGCGACCTCGACCCGCTGATCGAGGAGGTCGAGGAGGAACTGACCATGGCCTCGCGGCTGCTGGCGTCGACCGACGTCAGTGACACCTCCAGCCAGACCCTCACGCAGGTGGCCGCCGCGGCGCGCGAGGCGGTCGACGCGGCCCGCCGCGACGGTCAGACCGATCCGCTGGGGACCTTCTCCCACCTCATCGACGTGGACCGCGACCTCGACGAGGCCCTGGCCGCCGCCGGGCACGAGGCCGAGGCCGCCAACCGCGCCCGTGCCGCCCGCCGGGCCGCGATCACCCGCGCCGCGGGGGCGGTCCGCGAGGCCGACGACTTCATCGGCAGCCGCTCGTACGTGATCGGCCAGGCCGCCCGCACGCGCCTCGCGGCCGCGAAGAGCTCGCTGGCGACCGCCGAGGGCACGGTCGGCCCGGCCGCGTTCCCTGCCGCCGAGCGCGCGCTCAACCTCGCCCGCGAGGCGCTCCGTCTCGCGCAGAGCGACGCCTCCCGGCCCCAGTACTCCGGCGGCTACGGCGGGTACGGCGGCCGGGGCGGCCCGTACGGACGCGGCGGACGGCGCGGGTCCAACACCGGCGCGATGGTCGGCGGCATGGTCGCCGGCGCGCTCATCCAGGGGATGCTCCGCGGCGGCGGTGGCGGTTTCGGATCCGCCCGCGGCTTCGGCGGCGGCGGCCTCGGTGGCGGATTCGGCGGTGGCTTCGGAGGCGGTGGCGGCGGCTTCGGCGGTGGCGGCGCGGGCGGGCGGTTCTGACCCCATGACACGTCGTCGGAAAGTTCTCATCGCGGTGGTCACGGTGGTCGCGCTCCTCGTCGCAGCCGTGGTCGCGGTGGGCGTCTGGTACCGGCCGATGCTGCTCACCGGCACCGGGTACGCCGCCCACAACGCCTGCGCCCTGCACTACCTCGTGGGCCGCGAGGACTACGACACCGACCTCCCGCCCAATCCGCTGGTGCCCGTCATGCGGACATCGGTCGACGAGGAGGCCGGGACCGCGACCGCCTCGGTGCTGGGGGTGGGCTTCCGGCAGACCGCCCACGTCTCCGAGCACGGCTGTGCCCTCGGTGACCGCGCGGCGGGATCGCAGGGCAGTGAGCCGCCCCCGCCGCTGCGCGGGGATGGCCCTCAGGGCATCCGCCTGGCAGAGGCGTCCGACGCACCGGACGAGGTCTCGTCGGCACTGGATGAGGCCGCGGCGCAGGAGAGGACGCGGGGCCTCGTCGTCGTCCATCGCGGCGAGATCCTCGGCGAGCGGTACGCCGACGGTTTCGGCCCCGACACCCGCCAGCTCGGCTGGTCCATGGCCAAGAGCGTCGCCGCCACCCTGGTGGGGCGCGCGCAGGTCGAGTTCCGCGACGCCGACCTCGACCCCGCCACCACCGGCCTGCGCCCCGAATGGACCGACGAGCGGTCGCAGATCTCGCTGGACCACCTGCTGCGCATGACCTCCGGCCTCGACTGGGACGAGGAGTACGACCTGGGCACACCCATCACCCGGATGCTGTTCCTCGAACCCGACATGGCCGCCTTCGCCGCCTCCCAACCGGCCGCCCACGCCCCCGGCGAGTTCCGCCAGTACTCGTCCGGCACGAGCAACATCGTCTGCGACCTGCTGCACGAACGCACCGGGCTGGGGCCGGAGATGGCCGCGGAACTGCTCTTCCGCCCGCTCGGGATGCGCAGCGCCGTCCTCGAGGCCGACGCCTCGGGCGGGTCGGTGTGTAGTTCGTACCTGTGGGCGAGCCCGCGCGACTGGGCGCGGTTCGGTCAGTTCGTGCTCGACGACGGCGAGGTGGACGGACAGCGGCTGCTGCCCGCGGGGTGGATGGATTACGCGACGACCGGGGTCCCGGCGGGCGGCGAGCCCGAACCGTACGGCGCCCAGTGGTGGCTGAACACGGCCGGTGACGGGACCCCGCTCCGGTTCACGGACATGCCGACCGACGCGTTCTGGGCCTCCGGGCACGACGGGCAGTACGTCGTGGTGGTCCCCTCGGCCGATCTCGTGGTGGTCCGCACCGGCTTCTCCCCCGGCTCGACCCTCGACGCGGTGGGCGTGGACCGGCTGGTCGGCGAGGTCGTGCGCGCGGTCGGTTGACGGGCGCCGAGGGCGGGCGGCTCAGCCCCAGGCGGCCTGGATGCCGGCGCTCGCCCGGTCGACCCGCTCGAGCCGGCTCTCGGTGTACAGGGCGATCTGGTCGACGATCACCCGCATCCGCGCGGCGTCGTCCGGCGCCGAATCCCACAGCGGGCGGAGGACCGGGTCGAGGCCCGCGGGCGCGGACTGGGCGAGGAACTCCGCCACCCGATGGATCCGGTCCCGCTGGCGGTCCTGCCGGAGGCGGTGGCCGGGGTCGCTCATGACGTAGCGCACCGCCATCGTCTTGAGCATCACCACCTCGGCCTCGACTTCCACCGGCACCTCGAGACCCGCGCTGTAGCGGCCGTGCGGCCTGGCCCCGTGCACCTCGCGGGTGGCGTGGATGGCGGGCATGACGAACCGGCCCACCAGCTCACTGGTCAGGGCCTTGAGCGCCACGAACCCGGTGAAGCTCTCGGAGAACGGCTGCACGGCGCGGACCACCTCGAGCGCACCGAGACGCCCGGCGGCCTGCTCCAGCTGATCGGCGTCCGGACCGCGGAACTCCTCCGCGCCCAGTTCCGCGAGCGCCGCGACCTCCGACCGGTCGGACAGCGAGCGCAGGTCCAGCCGGCCGGCGACGATCGCGTCTTCGACATCGTGGACCGAATAGGCAACGTCGTCGGAGAAGTCCATGATCTGGGCCTCGAGGCACCGGGTGTCCCCGGGAGCGCCCTGCCGGATCCACGCGAGGGTGTCCGCGTCATCGGCGTAGGCGCCGAACTTCCGCGTCCCCTCCCGCGGCAGCCACGGGTACTTGGTGGCCGCGTCCAGCGCGGCGCGGGTGAGGTTCAACCCCACCCCACGGCCGGAGGCGTCGACGACCTTGGGCTCGAGCCGCGACAGGATCCGTACGGTCTGAGCGTTGCCCTCGTAGCCGCCGAACCCGCGCGCGACCTCGTCCAGCGCCCGCTCGCCGTTGTGGCCGTAGGGCGGGTGTCCGATGTCGTGGCTCAGGCCCGCCAGGTCCGCCAGGTCCGGGTCGCTCCCCAGCCCGGCCGCGATACTGCGGGAGATCTGGGCGACCTCGAGCGAATGGGTGAGGCGGGTCCGCGGGGTGTCGCCGTCCCCGGGGCCGGCCACCTGGGTCTTGTCGGCGAGTCGGCGCAATGCGGCCGAATGCAGGACGCGGGCGCGGTCCCGGTCGAACGGGCTGCGTTCGCTCGCCTTCCCGCGGGCGCGGCCGGAACCCTCGTCGACCCGGCGCTCGGCGTCCGCGGCGTCGTACGCGTATCCCGTCATCCACTTCTCCTCCGGGCGTCACCGCCCCGTCATCCCTGCGGCAGGCCGCATCCGCACGCGCGACCCGCCCCGGCGGTTCAGTCCGGGAAGTCCACACTGCTCCCGGCGAGCCGGTGGTACTGGTACCAGAGCACCGCGCCCGTCTCCCGGATGATCCCCATGATCTGGTTCTCCCGGGTCCACACCGCCGGCCCGTGGCGGGTCGGCGAGGTCCACGCGTCCAGCCCCGCGTCCCGCGCCATCATGCGCGAGCGATACGAGTGCGTGGGGTCGCTGACCAGCACCACCGACTGCCCGCCCTGGTCGCGCACGGTCTGGGCCGCGGCGTCCAGACTGCCCTCGGTGTTGGTCCCGGTCTCCACCGCCAGGATCACCTCCGGGGGCACGCCGAGGCGGGTCAGATAGGCCCGCCCCGACCCGGCCTCCGTGTACAGGTCACCCGGCTGGCTACCACCGACCGTGATGACCTGGGGCGCGACCCCCTCCTCGAAGAGCAGGGCCGCGTGCTCCAGCCGGGCCTGGAACACGGGGGTGGGGATGCCGTTGTACTGCGCCGCGCCCAGCACCACGATCGCGTCGGCCGGAGATCGATCGTCGACACGCGCCACGGACCACACCCGGAACGAGATGAATCCGGGTATGACCAGGCACAACAGCAGTGCGATGGCCAGGAGCCAGCCGACGGCCCTGGACACCGCACGGAGCGGGGACCGGGTTGTTCTTCTCACCCGACCAGTGTGCCAGGGGAGTCCGTCAGCACCCGATCAGGCGCTGGGCGAGGTACCCCTCGACCTGGTCGATCGCCACGCGCTCCTGCGCCATGGTGTCTCGCTCACGGATGGTCACGGCCTGGTCCTCCAGGGTGTCGAAGTCGACCGTGATGCAGAACGGGGTGCCGATCTCGTCGTGGCGGCGGTAGCGGCGACCGATGGCCTGGGCGTCGTCGAAGTCGACGTTCCAGTTCTTGCGCAGCTGGGCCGCCAGATCACGGGCCTTGGGCGACAGGTCCGCGTTGCGCGACAGCGGCAGCACCGCGGCCTTGACCGGCGCGAGCCGGCGGTCGAGCTTGAGCACCGTCCGGGTGTCCACTCCGCCCTTGGCGTTGGGCGCCTCGTCCTCCGTGTAGGCGTCCACGAGGAACGCCATGAGCGAGCGGGTCAGGCCGAAGCTCGGCTCGATGACGTAGGGGATGTACTTCTCGCCCGAGGCCTGGTCGAAGTACTGCAGGTCCTCACCGGAGTGGGTCTGGTGCTGCGTGAGGTCGTAGTCCGTGCGGTTGGCGATACCCATGAGCTCGCCCCACTCGTTGCCGGAGAACCCGAACTTGTACTCGAAGTCGATCGTGCCCGCCGAGTAGTGGGCGCGCTCGTCCTCGGGGACGTCGAAGCGACGCAGGTTCTGCGGGTCGATCCCCAGGTCCACGAACCAGTCCCAGCAGTCCTCGACCCACGTCGTGAAGTACTCGTCCGCCTCGTCGGGCTTGACGAAGTACTCGATCTCCATCTGCTCGAACTCGCGGGTGCGGAAGATGAAGTTGCCGGGGGTGATCTCGTTGCGGAACGCCTTGCCGATCTGGCCGATACCGAACGGCGGCTTGCGACGCGCGGTGGTCATGACGTTCTTGTAGTTGATGAAGATGCCCTGCGCGGTCTCCGGACGCAGGTAGTGCAGGCCGGTCTCGTTGTCCACGGGGCCGAGGAAGGTCTTCATCAGGCCCGAGAACAGCTGGGGCTCGGTCCACTGGCCCTTGTTCCCGCAGTTGGGGCAGGCGATCTCCGACATCGGGGCCTCGGACGGGTGATCCAGCTTCTTCTTGGCGGCGTACGCCTCCTGGAGATGGTCCTGACGCAGCCGGGTGTGGCAGGACCTGCACTCGACCAGGGGGTCGGTGAACGTCTCGACGTGGCCGGAGGCCTGCCACACCTGGCGGGGCAGGATGATCGACGAGTCCAGGCCCACCACGTCGTCCCGGCCGGTGACGAAGGTGCGCCACCACTGCTTCTTGATGTTGTCCTTGAGCTCCACACCCAGGGGGCCGTAGTCCCACGCCGAGCGCGTACCGCCGTAGATCTCGCCACACTGGTACACCAGTCCTCGGCGCTTGCAGAGGTTGACGACGGTGTCGATGACGGAAGCTGAGGCTGCCACGTCGGGGGTTCTCCCTTGGTGAGTCGGTTGGCGGAGGCGTCGGATGGACCACCTCGGCGCGGGCCGGCGCCCGGGCACTTTCACCAGGGTATCCGGTCGGGCCCCCGGGTCTGGGATACTGGGGTCCCCTACCCGATACGACGCCGGCGGCGACCGAGCCCGGGAGCGAGCCCGGAAGGTGGAGACGATGCACAGCGGACCCCGATCGACCGGATCCGACCCGGTCACGGACGTCCACGACGCCGACCACCGGGCCTCCCCGGTCCCCCTGCCGCCCGAGCGGGTGGTGTCCGCGGCCGGGGAACTGCTCCGGGCCCTGTCCGCCCCGCTGCGTATCGCGATCGTGCTGCAACTCCGGGACGGTCCCCGGTGCGTGCACGAGTTGGTCGACGCACTCGGCGTCACCCAGCCGCTGGTCAGTCAGCACCTGCGCATCCTCAAGTCCTCCGGCGTGGTCTCCTCCCACCGGCAGGGTCGGGAGATGCGCTACGAACTATTGGACGAGCATCTGCTCGACATCGTCGAGGCGGCCGTCGGGCACGCCGGGGAGCAGTAGATCCATGACGACACCGGACAAGCCGATCGGCGTGCGGTCGACCCGACAGCGCAGCGCGATCTCCGCTCTGCTCGACGAGTCCAAGGGCTTCCGTTCCGCCCAAGACCTGCACGCCGAACTCCGTGAGCGCGGGGACACGATCGGGCTGACCACCGTGTACCGGACCCTGCAGTCGATGGCCGACGCGGAGGCCGTCGACGTGCTGCGGACCGACTCCGGGGAACTGATCTTCCGCAAGTGCTCCGACTCGCACCACCATCACCTGGTGTGCCGCGTATGCGGGTTCACCGTGGAGGTGGAGGAGCCGGGGGTCGAGGTGTGGGCCCACCGCGCGGGCCGGGCACACGGGTTCACCGACGTCAGCCACACCGTCGAACTGTTCGGCCTGTGCGCGGAGTGCGCGGCGGGCCAGGCGGGCTGACTGACCGGGCGTCCGAGTGTCAGGGGCTGGTGACGCCGCCGAAGCGCCGGTCACGCTCGGCGTACTCCAGGCACGCCGCCCACAGGTCGCGGCGGTCGAAGTCCGGGAACAGCGTGTCCTGGAAGACGAACTCGGCGTAGGCGGCCTGCCACAGCATGAAGTTGGACGTGCGCAGCTCCCCGGACGGCCGCAGGAAGAGGTCGACGTCCGGCATGTCCGGCTCGTCGAGGAACTGGGAGAAGTTGTCCTCCGTCAGGTCGTCGGGCGAGAGCTCGCCGGCGGCCACGCGGCGGGCGAAGTCCCGGGCGGCGTCGACGATCTCGGCGCGGCCCCCGTAGTTCACGCACATGGCCAGGGTCATGACCGTGTTGTCGCGGGTGAGCTCCTCGGCCTCCTCGAGTTCCGAGATGACCGACCGCCACAGCCGGGGCCGCTGCCCCGCCCACCGGACCCGCACGCCCAGCGAGTGCATCTCGTCCCGGCGGCGGCGCAGGACGTCCCGGTTGAAGCCCATGAGGAACCGGACCTCCTCGGGACTGCGCTTCCAGTTCTCGGTCGAGAAGGCATAGGCGGACAGGTACGGGATGCCCATCTCGATGCAGCCCTGCACGACGTCCATGAGCACGGCCTCGCCGCGCTTGTGCCCCTCGGTGCGGGGCAGACCGCGCTCCTGTGCCCAGCGGCCGTTGCCGTCCATGACCAGCGCGACGTGGCGGGGCACGAACTCGGCCGGCATGGCCGGCGGGCGGGCACCCGACTCGTGCGGGGTGGGTGGCCGGACCGTGGTCGCCCGCGGGGCGGGACGCTTACGAAATCTGGGTAGTCCGGGCACGGGACTCCTCTACTGGCTCGACGGGGCCGACCGTGCCGCGGTCGACCAGGGGCAGGCTGCGCAGGTCTCGTTCGAGATGCCACTGCAGGTGTGCGGCGGCGATGCCGGAGGCCTGGCGCACGACGGCGGGCGAGGACACCCCGACGGCGTCCCACTCCCCCGCCAGCAGCGCGGACAGGTGCTCGGCGACACCGGGTGAGAGCATCGCGCATCCCTGCGGGCGGCAGTGCACGCACACGGTCCCGCCGGACGCGACGTGGAAGGCCCGGTGCGGGCCCACCACGCCGCAGCGCACGCAGCAGTCCAGGACGGGCTCCCAGCCGGAGGCGGACATGGCACGCAGGAGGAACGCGTCGGCGACCAGTCCGGGCTCGCGGCGGTGCTCGGCCAGGGAGCGCAGGGCGTTCACGGCGAGGCCGAGCAGCCGCGGGGTGGGCGCCCCCTCCTCGCCCGCGAGGCGCTCGGCGGTTTCCAGGACCACGCACCCGGAGGTGTACGCCGGGTAGTCCGCCACGAGCGGATGAGCCAGGGACTCACGGCTGCTGGCCTGGCGGACGGTCCCGAGCCCACTGCGACCGCGGCCCGGGGCGATCTGCACCTCCACCACCGCGAACGGCTCGAGGCTCGCGCCCATCCGGGACCGGGTGCGGCGCACGGCCCGGGCGACGGCGCGGACGAGCCCGTGCCGCTCGGTCAGCAGGGTGACGATCCGGTCGGCCTCACCGAGGTCGTAGGTGCGCACGACGAGGCCCGTGTCGGTGAAGGGATGCATCCGGGCCTCCTTCCGGGGCGATGTCCGGGCGGGCGCGCACGCGGGTGCATGCGCGCTCAGGTGTCCATTGTCCCACGGGCCACGAGCCGTGGAGAGGCTAGAATCCCAGGCGTCCCAGCATCTTGGGGTCGCGCTGCCACTCCTTGAGGACCTTGACGTGCAGGTCGAGGTACACCTTGGTGCCGAGCAGCTTCTCGATGCCGGCCCGGGCGGTGGTGCCGACCTCGCGCATGCGCGAGCCGCCCTTGCCCAGCACGATCGACTTCTGGCTCTGCCGTTCCACGTACACGGTGGCGTGGACGTCCACCATGTCGTCGCGGCCCTCGTGCGGCAGGATCTCCTCGATCGACACGGCGATCGAATGGGGCAGCTCGTCGCGGACGCCCTCGAGGGCCGCCTCGCGGATGAGCTCGGCCATGCGGCTCTCGTCGGACTCCTCGGTGATGATGTCGTCGGGGTAGAACTGGGGGCCCTCGGGCAGCAGGGTGGCGATGACGTCGGCCACCACGTCGACCTGCTCCCCGGATGCGGCCGACACCGGGACGACCTCGGAGTCCGGTCCGAGGAACGTCGACACGGCCACGAGCTGCTCCATGACCTTCTTCTTGGAGACGGTGTCGATCTTGGTCACCAGCCCGAGCACCGGCGTGGTGGGGCACAGCTTGCGGACCTGCTCGAGGATCCAGCGGTCCCCGGGGCCGATGCGCTCCCCGGCGGGGATGCACAGGCCGATGAGGTCGACATCGGAGTAGGTGTCCTCGACCAGCGCGTTGAGCCGCTCGCCGAGCAGGGTCCGGGGCCGGTGCAGTCCGGGGGTGTCGACCAGGATGATCTGGGCGTCCGGTCGGTGCACGATCCCGCGGATCGCGTGCCGGGTGGTCTGGGGCCGCGAGGAGGTGATGGCGATCTTCTCCCCCACGAGCGCGTTGGTCAGCGTGGACTTGCCCGTGTTGGGGCGGCCCACGAAGCTGACGAACCCGCTCCGGTAGCCCTCGGGGGTGCTCATCTGTTCTCCTCGTCGTGATCCTGGGTGTCGTGCTCGTTCGTCTCGACAGGTGCGGCCACGACGGTGACCACCTTGACCCGTCCGCGCCGGTCGTGGCCGCCCTCGGCGCGCAGGTCGAGCCCGGTGGACACGACGTGCGCGCCGGGCAGCGGGACGCGCCCGAGCTCCAGGGCGAGCAACCCGCCCAGGGTCTCGACCTCCTCGGTCACCTCGTCGGCGAACTCGACGTCCAACAGCTCGGCCACCTCGTCCAGCCCGAGCCGGGCGGACAGGCGGTAGCGTCCGTCGCCGAGGTCCTCGACGGGCGGCACCTCGGTGGTGTCGTACTCGTCGACGATCTCCCCGACGATCTCCTCGAGGATGTCCTCGATGGAGACCAGCCCGGCGGTCCCGCCGTACTCGTCGACGAGGATCGCCAGGTGGTTGTGGTCCCGCTGCATCTCGCTCAGCAGGTCGTCGATCCGCTTGGCGTCGGGCACGAACACCGCGGGGCGCATCACGTCGGCCACCGGGGCGGCGCGCCCGTCCGGGTCGTCGAGCCGGGCGACGATGTCGCGCAGGTAGACGACGCCCACCACGTCGTCGGAGTTGTCCCCGTCGACCACCGGGATACGCGAGTACCCGGACTTCACGGTGAGTCGCGCGGCCTGGCCGACCGTCTTGTCCGACTCGATCCACACCATCTCGGTGCGCGGGGTCATCACCTCGCGCGCGGTGGTGTCGCCGAGTTCGAACACCGACTGGATCATTCGGGATTCGTCGTCGGCCACGACCCCGCGTTCGCGGGCCATGTCGACGATCTCGAGCAGCTCGATCTCGGAGGCGAAGGGACCGTTGCGGAAACCGCCGCCGGGGGTGACGGCGTTGCCCAGGCCGACGAGCAGGGTGGCGACGGGGCCCAGGACGAACCCGGTCACGGTCAGCGGGGTCGCGGCGCCCAGGGCGAGAGAGTAGGCGTGTTGTCGGCCGAGGGTGCGGGGTCCGACCCCGGCCACGATGTAGGCGGCGACGGTGGTCACCACGACGGCGACGGCCAGCGCCCAGCCCGTGGAGTCGATGAGATCGTTGAACACGACGGTGAACAACACCGCCGCGGCCACCAGGCTCAGCATGTGGAGCAGGACGGTGACGTTGATGTACCGCGGCCGGGTGGCGAGCATCTTCGACAGCCGCGTCGCGCCGTGACGGTTCTCCTTGGCCATCTCCTCGACGCGGGCCACCGAGACCGTGCTCAGGGCGGCGTCGAGGGCGGCGAACAGTCCGGCGACGGGGATGAGCACCACGGCCGCGATGGCCGTGAGGATGGTGGTGTCCACGTCTCAGGCGTCCACTCTCGGGGACTCGTCTCGGTGGTCGTACCACTCGCCCAGCAGTTCGTTCTGGAGGCCGAACATCTCCCGCTCCTCGGCGGGCTCCGCGTGGTCGTACCCCAGCAGGTGCAGGCACCCGTGGACGGTGAGCAGCGCGAGCTCGTGCGCGAGGGGATGGCCGGAGCTGGCGGCCTGGTCGGCGGCGAACGCCGGGCACAGGACGATGTCGCCGAGCATGGCCGGTCCGGGTTCGGGCAGGTCGGGGCGGCCTCCGGGCGTGAGCTCATCCATGGGGAAGCTCATGACGTCGGTGGGGCCGGGCAGGTTCATCCACGTCACGTGGAGATCGGCCATCGTGTCCTTGTCGACGAGGGTGATCGACAGTTCGGCGGCCGGGTGGACGTCCATCCGGGCGATCACGAACGCGGCCACGTCGATGAGTTCTGCCTCGTCGACCTCCACGCCCGACTCGTTGGCGACCTCGATGCTCATCGGCGGCGCTGCTCCCTGTTCTTGTGGATGGTGGGTCGCTCGCCTCGTTCGAGACGCGCTTCGTGCTTGGCGTAGGCGTCGACGATCCGCCCGACCAGCGCGTGACGGATGACGTCGCGGGAGGTGAGTTCGGAGAAGTGGATGTCGTCGACCCCGGTGAGGATGTCGCGGACGACCTTCAGGCCCGAGCGCTGCCCGCCGGGGAGGTCGATCTGCGTGATGTCCCCGGTCACGACGATCTTCGAGCCGAAGCCGAGTCGGGTGAGGAACATCTTCATCTGCTCGGGCGTGGTGTTCTGCGCCTCGTCGAGGATGATGAACGAGTCGTTGAGCGTCCGCCCGCGCATGTACGCCAGCGGCGCCACCTCGATCACCCCGGCCGCCATGAGCTTCGGGATGGCCTCGGGGTCCATCATGTCGTGCAGCGAGTCGTACAGCGGCCGCAGGTACGGGTCGATCTTCTCGTGCAGGGTGCCGGGCAGGTAGCCCAGGCGTTCACCGGCCTCGACCGCGGGCCGGGTGAGGATGATGCGGCTGACCTCCTTGGCGCGCAGCGCGGCGACGGCCTTGGCCATGGCGAGGTAGGTCTTGCCGGTGCCGGCGGGGCCCAGTCCGAACACGATCGTGTGGTCGTCGATGGCGTCGACGTATCGCTTCTGGCCGAGGGTCTTGGGCCGGATCATGCCGCCGCGGCGCGACAGGACGTCGGTGCCGAGCACCTCCTCGGGCGTGAGCGGCCCCGAGTCGGCGAGGATCTCCACCGAGCGGCGCACCGAGGCGGGGGTGATCTCCACTCCCCTGCGGGCCTGCCGCAGCAGGTCGGACACGACCCGGGAGGCACGGTCCACGTGGGGCGGATCGCCCGAGATGGTCATGGTGCCACCCCGCACGTGCAGGTCCGCGTCGAGCAGGTCCTCGAGGGCGCGGAGGTTGGCGTCGGCGGTGCCGAGCACCGCCATCGCCAGGTCCGGGTCCAGCTGGACGGCCGTGCGGGCGGAGGAGTCGCCGGTGTCGCGTCGGACGCCACCGGTGTCGGTGGCCGTGGCGGGATCCCGGTCGTTCCCGGTGGGACGGTCGTTTCCGGTGGCGCTGTCGCTTCCTGCGGTGCTTACGTGGATCACTTCCCGTGTCATGGTGAGGTTGGATCGAGTGTAGACCCCGCGGGCGACCATCTCGGTGTGAGAACGCCGAGTGCGGCCAGCGCCACGGTGGCGGCGGTGGAGGTGCGGAGCACCTCCGGGCCCAGGACGACGGGCCGGGCGCCTGCCGCGGTCAGTGCGTCGAGTTCGGCGTCGGAGACCCCGCCCTCGGGGCCGACGACGACGAGGACCCGCGTCGCCGGCGGGCCCGCGGTGACCGCGTCGGCGAAACCGGCGGCGCCGTCCTCGTGCAGGACGAGTACGCGGGCACCTGCGTCGACCTCGGAGGCGACCAGGGCGGCGAGGGCGGTCGAGTCGACGAGGTCGCCGATCTCGGGCTCCCACGCCCGCCGCGACTGCTTGGCTGCGGCGCGGGCGGCGTTGGTCCACTTGGTGCGGCCCTTGTCGACCTTGGGGCCGGTCCAGCGGCTCACGCAGCGGTCGGCCTGCCACGGCACGATCCGGTCGGCTCCGGCCTCGGTGGCCAGCTCGACAGCCAGCTCGGACCGCTCGGACTTGGGCAGGGCCTGCACGACGGTGACCTCCGGGGTGGGGCGTGGGACGTCGACCCGGGTGACGACCTCCGCCTCGACCCTGCCGGAACTCGTCGTCATCACCACACAGTCCGCCACCACTCCCCGACCGTCACCGACCCGGACGGCCTCCCCCACCCGGACGCGGAGCGCGGATCCGGCGTGCCGGCCCTCCGGCCCGTCGAGCACCAGTGTCTCGCCGACACCGGGGACCGTCCCGGCCCGGAACAACGACGGGGTCACGGGCGCCTCAGTGCCCCGCGACGGCGTCGCGCAGGCGGGAGAACAGGCCACCGCGGCGGGCGGTGTCCTCGTTGACGACCTCGGCCGAGTCGCCGTCGAGGCGGCGCAGCTGCTCGACCAGGTCGCGGCGCTTGCGGTCCAGCTTCTCCGGGACCACGACCTCCATGTGGACCGTGAGGTCGCCGGCGCCGCCGCCGCGCACGCGGGGCATCCCACGGCCGGTCAGCGTGACGGTGTGACCGGGCTGGGTACCGGACGGGATGTCGATCGTCAGGGGCTCGCCCACGACGGTCTCGAGTTCGACCTCGCCGCCCAGCATGGCGTCGACGACGGGCACGCGGACGGTGCAGTGCAGGTCCTCGCCGTCGCGGACGAACACCGGGTGGTTGCGCTCGTTGACCTCGATGTACAGGTCGCCGGCGGGACCGCCACCGGGACCGACCTCACCCTGCCCGGACAGGCGGATGCGCATGCCGCCGCCGACGCCGGCGGGGATCTTGGCCGAGACGGTGCGGCGCTTGCGGACGCGGCCCTGGCCGGTGCACTCACCGCACGGGTCGGTGATGATCTCGCCGGTGCCCGCGCAGGTGGGGCACGGGCGGCTGGTCATGATGTTGCCGAGCAGCGACCGCTGGACGGACTGGATCTCGCCCTGGCCCTGACACATGCCACACGTGGCTGGCGGCGTGTCCGTGGCCGACCCCTTGCCGTGGCACTTCTCGCACAGCACGGCGGTGTCGACCTGGATCTCCTTGGTGACTCCGGTGGCGCACTCGTCCAGGCCCAGGGTCACGCGGATGAGGGCGTCCGAGCCGGGCTGCACGCGGCTGCGCGGACCGCGGCCGCCGCCGCCTCCCCCGCCGCCGCCGAAGAAGGCCTCGAACACGTCACCGAGGCCGCCGCTGCCGAAGCCACCACCGAAGCCGCCGCCGCCGTAACCGGCGCCGGGCGAGGAGTCCAGCGGGTCGCCGCCCATGTCGACGACCCGGCGCTTCTCGGGGTCGGTGAGCACCTCGTAGATCGCGGTGATCTCACTGAACTTCTCACGCGCCTCGTCCGACGGGTTGACGTCGGGGTGGAGCTCCCGGGCGAGCTTGCGGTAGGCGCGCTTGATCTCGGATTCCGAGGCGCCCCTATCGACCCCGAGGGTCCCGTAGTAGTCGCGTGACACGTGTGGCCTTTCGTCGAGAGGAAGTTCTGGCTCCGGGAAGGAGCGTACGGACGTCAGCGCCCGGTGATGAGCTCGCCCACGTAGTGGGCAACAGCGGCGACCGAGGCGATTGTTCCCGGGTAGTCCATCCGTGTGGGCCCGAGCACCCCCATCCCACCGAATGTCTGGCCCTCCGCCCCGTACTGCGAGGACACCACGGAGGCGCCGCGGATCTCGGCGGCCTGGGTCTCCGCCCCGATCTGGACGGTGACACCCCCCGGCCCTCCCCGGCCCACCGAGTGGGCCGCGGTGAGCAGTCGCAGGATCACGACCTGCTCCTCGAGCGCCTCGAGGACCGAGCGCAGGGAGCCGTCGAAGTCGGCGGCGCTGCGGGTGAGGTTGGCCGTGCCGCCGAGGACGATCCGGTCGTCGGGATGTTCGACGAGCGTGCCGACCAGGACCGCGACGCAGCGCTCGACCGCGTCGCGGATCTCGGGACGGGCCCGGTCGCCCGTGGAGGTCAGGGCCTCGGAGGCGTCGGGCAGGCGTTTGTCGGCGACGGCCTCGGACAGCAGGGTCCGCAGTTCCCCGAGGAGCTCGTCGGTCAACGGCGCGGCCAGCTCCACCGTCCGTTGATCGACGCGGCCGGTGTCGGTGATGAGGACGAGCAGCAGGCGGGTGGGGCTCAGGCTCACCACCTCGAGGTGGCGCACCGTGGAGCGACCGAGGACCGGGTACTGGACGACGGCGACCTGACGGGTGAGCTGGGACAGCAGCCGTGCGGCCCGCCGGAGGACGTCGTCCAGGTCGACGGCGCCCTCGAGGAAGGCCTGGATCGCCCGGCGTTCCGCGCGCGACAGCGGGGTGATCTCCTCGATGGAGTCGACGAAGTGCCGGTAGCCCTTCTCCGTGGGGACCCGACCGGAACTGGTGTGGGGTTGGACGATGAACCCCTCGGCCTCGAGCACGGCCATGTCGTTGCGGATGGTGGCGCTGGACACGCCCAGTGAGTGCCGGTCGACGAGGGCCTTGGACCCGACCGGTTCGTGGGAGGCGATGTAGTCTGAGACGATCGCGCGTAAGACGTCGGTCCTACGATCGGCCGTACTCGACATGCTCGCTCCTCCCTGTCCTCGTCGTGGCGATTCTATGCCACTTCCCGGGCCGACGGTTCAGACGAGGACGTCGCGCACGACCCCGTCGGCCAACAACCGGCCCGCCTCGGTGAGCGCGTAACCGGGGCCCGCGGGATCGCCGGCCGGCCGTCGCCGGAGCAGCCCGGCCGCCACCTGGGTGTCGGCGCGGGTCCGCTCGTCGGCGGTGAAGGCGCCGTCGCCGAGCCCCTCGGCCAGGCGGAGCCCGGTCATGATGCGCTCGATGTGGCGGTCGGTGTCGGTGAGGAGTTCCCCGCCGTCCACGGGCAGCCGGCCCGCGTCGCACTCGGCGGCGTAGCGGGCGGGATGCTTGACGTTCCACCACCGGGCCCCGGCGACGTGCGAGTGCGCGCCCGGCCCGATGCCCCACCAGTCGCCGCCGCGCCAGTAGCCCATGTTGTGGCGGCAGTATCCCGAGGAATCGGTGGCGAAGTTGGAGACCTCGTACCAGTGGAACCCGGCGCGGGCCAGACGCTCGGCCACCTGCTCGTAACGGTCGGCCAGGACGTCGTCGACCGTGCCCGGCATCTCACCGCGGCGGATGCGGCGGGCCAGCGCGGTACCGTCCTCCACGATCAGCGAGTAGGCGGAGACGTGGTCGACCCCGGCGTCGACGACCGCGTCGAGCGTCCGCGCCAGGTCGTCGTCCGTCTCCCCCGGGGTGCCGTAGATGACGTCGAGGTTGACGTGCTCGAACCCGGCCCGCAGGGCCTCGGCCACCGCCTCCTGCGGTCGTCCGGGGGTGTGGGTCCGGTCGAGGACGCGCAGAACGTGGGCGGCCGTCGACTGCATGCCCAGGGAGATGCGGGTGAATCCGCCCTCGCGCAGTCGGGCGAAGAACTCCGGCGAGGTGGACTCCGGGTTGCTCTCGGTGGTGACCTCCGCGCCGGGCGCCAGCCCGAAGGTCGAGTCGATGCGCTCGAGCAGGCCCACGAGGACGTCCGCGCCGACCAGCGACGGGGTGCCGCCGCCGATGAAGACCGTGTCGACCTGCGGGGGCGTGCCCGTCGCGGCCAGGGCCTGCGCGGCCCGGTCGATCTCGATAGCCGCGGCCCGTTCCCAATCGACCGGGGAGGTCGCCGAGCCGAGTTCGCCGGCGGTGTAGGTGTTGAAATCGCAGTATCCGCACCGGGTGGAGCAGAACGGCACGTGGAGGTAGATGCCGAAGGGCGCCCGCGGATCGCGGGTCGGGGGCGCACTCGCCAGTGTGGCGGGGTCGTGGGGCGCGGCGGTCACACCTGACCGGTCTGGGTGTCCGATGAGGTCTCATCTCCAGTCGGGTCCGGGGCGGGCAGGGTCTCGATCGGCGGGGTCGGTGTCGCCGAGATCTCGTCGTCGCCAAGGACTGTAGCCGCGGGCGCGCTGTAGGTCGGTGCCTGGGCGGCATCGTCGGGGGTACCCGGTCCCGCGGGAGCCTCCGGCGCGGTTGTCCGACGATCGGGCCCGGCCGCGGTCTGCGTGGGCGCGGTCTGCGTGGTCGCGGCCGGTGCGCTGTATGTCGGCGTCCCGGTCGTCGGGCCCGCCCCCGCCTGCTCGGTGGGCTCGGATCCCGCCGGTGTGGTGCCTGCGGGCTTGGACCCCGTCGGTTTCGCCGCCCGCTTCTGACGTGAACTCCTCGTGGCCGGGGTCTTTCTTGCCGAGGCCTTCTTCGCAGGCGCCTTCTCGGCCCGGGTCTTCGTCGCCGAGGTCTGCTTCGCGGCCGCCTTCTTCGCCGGAGCCTTCTTGGCCGGGGCCTTCTTCGCGGGCGCCTTCTTGGCCGGAGCCTTCTTCGCAGGCGCCTTCTTCGCAGGCGCCTTCTTCGCGGGCGCCGTCGTGGCACCCGCCTCTCCGGCGGCGGGCCGCGAGGCCGCGTCCGCGCCGGACTCGTCCTGCGTGGCCTCCCGGGTCGAAGCGCGCTCGCGTCCGATCTCCGCCGTGGCCTTGGACCCCGATTTCGCGGACTCCTTGGACGCCTGGCGGGCAGCACTGCGCTGCTCCTTGCGCTCCTGCGCCAACTCGCCCGCCGATTTGCGCGCGGCGGTGGGGGTGCCGCTCTTCTCCCGCTCCTCCGCCGCGACGACGAACTCCGCCAGGGCGTCCTCGACCGCGTTCGCCAACGGCCAGGGATCCGGGACGAGGTCACGACACCCGATGAACCCGAAGTGCAGACTGCCGTCCAGCGACATCACGGTGCAGTTGAGGCCCGCGCCGTGGAAGACCGGGCCCAGGGGCAGCATCTTCTCGATCTTCGCGCCGAGGAAGTACAGCGGGAAGTTGGGGCCGGGCACGTTCGAGATGACGAGGTTGTGCACCACGGGGTGGCGCTCGGACAGCCGGAGTCGCGAGTACATGCGGACCGCGGAACCGAACACCGAGGGCGCCGCGAACTGCGCCCAGTCGGTGAGCAGGTTGGCGTCCAGCGCGTCGGTGTGGTCCTTGGCGACGGTGTTGGCGTCGCGGATCGCCTCGAGCCGACCGACCGGGTCGTCGATGTCGGTGGCCAGGGACATGAACATGCCCGAGACACGATTGGTGCCGGGGCGCGACTCCGCGGCGTGCACCGACATGGGGACCATGGCGATGAGCGGCTTGCGCGGCAGTGCGTCGCGGTCGTCGAGGTACTTGCGCAGAGCGGTCGAACAGACGGCGAGCACCACGTCGTTGACCGTGGTGCCGAACGCGTTCTTGACCCGCTTGATGTCCGCCAGGTCCACACTCGCGTAGGAGATCGACCGGTGTCCGGTGATCGTGCGGTTGAACGGGGTGCGCGGGGCGGTGAACGGCGCGGGCATCGCCAGTCCCTTGCGGGCGCGGTTGATCCAGGACGGGAGCACCCCGACCGTCCCCGGCAACAGGGAGGCGAGTCGCCACGGCGTGGCCAGGCGCGACAGGGCACCACCGACGGCGAGCTCCAGGGCGCCGGATCCACCGGCGGTCTCCTCGACCAGCTCCTCGTCGAGCTCCGGCTCGTCCGGGGAGAGGGTGCACAGCTGCGAGAGCATGTTGGCGCCGGTGACGCCGTCGACGGTCGAGTGGTGCATCTTGGCGAAGACCGCGACCCGGCCGTCCGGCAGTCCCTCGATGACGTACATCTGCCACAGCGGCATGGACCGGTCGATCGGCTGACTGCCCAGGTGGGCGCACAGTTCGGCGAGCTCGTGGTCCCCGCCGGGCTCCGGTATACCGACGCGGTGGAGGTGGTGGTCGATGTCGAAGTCCTCGGCCTCGACCCACACCGGATGGTCCACGTTGAGCAGCGAGTCGTGCAACTTGCGCCGGAACGGCGGCATCGCGGTGATCCGACGTCGGAGCTCGGCTCGCAGGGCCTCGAAGGAGTACCCGTCCTCCATCCCGGAGACGTCCAGGACGATCAGCCCGCACACGTGCAGGAGCTGGGACCTGGTCTCGAAGTAGAGGAAGCTGGCATCGAGCCCACTCAAGCGCTGCATGTCGAGGAGTGTACGGCCGGACGGCGCCGCGTGGCGGTGGTTGGAATTCCGCGGCGATCGCGGAATTCCTGCCGTGGAACGGGGGTCAGAGCACCTCGACGAGGACCCATGCGATCACGACGAGCGCGATCAGCAGGACCAGGGCGAGTGTCACACGCGACCGGGGCATCAACGGACCTCCTTCCGGGTCTCGACGGTCCTCGGGGCGACGAGCGCCCGGAACCGGTGGACGAGGACATCCGCGCCCTTCTCGACCGCCACCGCGACGAGGAAGAACAGCGGGAGCCCCATCACGAGCAGGAGCATCACCTGCAACGGGAACGGCAGGGTGGCGAGCCAGAGCTCGACTCTGTCCCAGAACTGCAGGAACGCCGTCACGTCCCGATCCTACGACCGCCCGGCGGTGGCGACCCCGTGGCCTCCCACCACCGAGGAGTCGAGCCCACGCCGACGCAGCAGCGCGGCGGTGCTCGGCTCCGACCCCCGCATGCGGCGGTAGGCGTCGAGGAAGTCGATGGCCCCGCCCCGGGACAGCACCTCGCGCCGCATCCGCTCGCCCGAGGACCGCGTCAGGCCCCCGCTCTCGACGAACCACTCGGTGGCGTCGGCGTCGAGCACCTCGGCCCAGAAGTAGGAGTAGTACGCGGCGGAGTACCCGCCCGCGAAGATGTGCTGGAAGTACCGGGACCGGTAACGCGGCTCTATGCCGGGGACGTCGAGACCTGCCTCGGCGAGGACGCGGGCCTCGAACTCGTCGACGTCGGTGACGGCGTCGGCCTCCTCCGGCGACAGGGAGTGCCAGGCCAGGTCGAGCAGTGCCGCCCCGAGGTACTCCACGGTCGCCTGCCCCTCACCGAAGCGCTCGGCCTCCCGCATTCGCTCGACGAGGTCCTCGACGATCGGCGCCCCCGTCTCCACGTGCCGGGCATAGTGCGCGAGCATCTCTGGTCGACGCGCCCACATCTCGTTGACCTGGGAGGGGAACTCGACGAAGTCCCGGGGCACGGAGGTGCCGGAGAACACCGGGTACTCCACGTCCGACAGCAGCCCGTGCAGGGCGTGCCCGAACTCGTGGAACATCGTGGTGACCTCGTCCATCGTGAGCAGCGTGGGCTGCCCCGCCGCGGGACGGGCCAGGTTCATGACGTTGACGACGACGGGCCGCGAATCCAGGAGCCGGGACTGGTCGCGGAACGAGCTCATCCACGCCCCGCCGCGCTTGGTCGGGCGGGCGTAGTAGTCCAACAGCAGGAGCCCCACGCCGGCGTCGGGCTCGGCCCGCTCGTCGTCGAACACCTCGATGACCCGGACGTCGGGGAGGAACCCGCGCAGGTCGTTCCGCTCGGCGAAGCGCAGCCCGTACAGCTCGGATGCCGCGTGCATCACCCCGTCACGCAGCACCCGCTCGAGCTCGAAGTAGGGACGGACGGTCGCGTCGTCGACCTGGAACCGCTCGGCCCGCAGCCGCTCGGACGCCCAGGCCCAGTCGGCCGGGTTCAGTTCACGGTCGTCGCCGCCGAGCAGGTCCTTGGCCTCGTTGCGGGCGTTGGTCACGGCCGCGTCGACCACGTCGAGCAGCAGCCCGCGAGCCGCCTCGGGCGATCCGGCGGTCTCTACCGCAATGACGTGCTCCGCGTGGCATCCCAGCCCGAGCAGCCGCGCCCGCTCGGCGCGTAGGCGGACGATCTCCAGCACGACCGGGGTGTTGTCGTGGCCCGGCGTCGCGCCCCGACCGAGTGAGGCCTCCATGACGCGGTGGCGCAGACCGGCGTCGTCGAGCAGGGCGCTGATCGGCTGCACGGTGGGAAGCCCCAGTGGGATCAGCCACCCCTCTCGCCCCGACTCGGCGGCGACCGCGGCGAGCGTGGACCGCATGGACTCCGACAGGCCCGCGAGTTCGGCCTCGTCGGTGACCGGCACGGCCAGCTCGGCGGTCGAGGCCAGCAGGTTCTCGCCGAACTCGGTGGTCAACTCGGCCAGCCTGGTGTCGATGGCGGTGAGTCGGGCCCGGCCGGCGTCGTCGAGGGCGGCGCCCGCGCGCAGCAGGTCGCGGTGGTGGCGGCGCACGAGCCGCTCCGTCTCGTCGTCGACCTCCAACTCCCCCGCCTCCAGAGCGGAGAGCACCGCGTCCACCCGGCCGAACAGAACCGGGTTGGTCATCACCGCGGAATGGTGCGCGGCCAGCAGCGGCGAGACGACCCGGTCCACGTCGAGGCGGGCCTTGGTGGCGTCCGGGCCGAGCAGGCCGTAGAACACCGCCAGCACCCGGTCCAGGGCCAGGCCCGAGCGCTCGAGGGCGACCACGGTGTTGTCCACGGTCGCCGACTCCGGGTTGGCGACGATCGCGGCGACCTCGGCCGCGTGGTCGTCGATCGCGGTCCGGATGGCCGGCTCCAGATCCTCCTCCCGGATGGCGGCGAAGTCCGGCAGGCCGTACGGCAACGGCGACTCGTCGAGCAGCGGATGACGGGAGGCCTCGGGGCTCGGAAGGGTCATGTGCGGGAGTCTACGTCCGCCGGCGCTCGCGTCGGTGCACGCCGCGGCGGGCCCCCGGGGTCACAGCCACTGCGTGGCGGTCTCCCAGGCCAGTCTCACCGCCAGGATGCTGATGACCACGAGGAACACGGTGCGGATGAACTCGTTGCCGTGCCGCATCGCCATCCGCGCCCCCAGGAACCCGCCGGCCAGGTTGGCCACCGCCATGCACCCGCCGATGATCCACAGCAGTTCACCGTGGAGGCCGAACACCAGGATCGAGGCGATGTTCGTGGTGAGATTGGCGAGCTTGGCCGCCACGGTGCCCTGGAGGAACCCGAACCCCAGGAACGCGACGATCGCGATGACGAAGAACGACCCCGTCCCCGGGCCGAGCACCCCGTCGTAGAACCCGATCACCCCACCGATCAGCGCCGAGCGCCACGTCCGCGACCAGCCGGTGTGCCGTTCCTCGTGGACCCGCCCCATGGTCGGCGTGAAGTAGGTGTAGGCGCCCACCGCCACGACGGCCACCAGGACGATCGGCGTGAGGAGCTCCTTGGGGATGAACCGGGCCACCGAGGACCCGGCCGCGGACCCCGCGAAGGCCGCCACCACCAGGGGGAACACCATCGCCACCGGCACGCGGATCTTCCGGAGATAGGTCAGGGTCGCGACCAGGGTGCCGGCGACCGAGGACAGCTTGTTGGTGCCGAGGATCTCCGGCGTCGAGGCCTCCGCCGGCAGCGCGATGACGAGCGCCGGCAGCTGGATGAGCCCTCCCCCGCCGACCACCGAGTCCACCCACCCGGCGACGAACGCCGCCAGGACGAGCGCGGCGAGCACCCAGACGGACACACCGAGTGCGGGGGACGCGGCGACGGCCGCGAACGATGAGGGCATGGCGATCACTGTGCTGTAATTGGTTTGTGTATATCAACCCTTACGGGGCCGATCCGGTCACGCTGGCCGCCGACCTGGCCAATCGCCGCCCCCGCACGACCCGCGAACTGGTGGACCGCTGTCGCGAGGCGGGGGTGACCATCGACCGGAGCGCCTCGGACGCGGACCTGGACGAGGTCGACGCCTTTCTGGACGCGTGGCTCGTCGTCGTCGACACCACCGCGCCGCACGGGCGCGCCGACGCCCTCAACGCCCTCCTGGCCGAGCACTCGGCACCGCCGCGCCTGACCGACCACGACGGCCACTGGCACGTGCACTACCGCGCCGACGACGTCTCCTTCGCCCGCCTGCTCACCGCCATGTTCGCAGTGGGCACCGCACTCCACCTGACCTCGCGAGGCATCGACCGGCTCGCGCGGTGCGCCGCCGACGACTGCGACGCCGTCTTCGCCGACACCACCCGCAACGGACGCAAGACCTACTGCTCGACGCGGTGCACCAACCGGTGCGCCGTCCGCCGACACCGCGCGCGGGCGTGAGTCACGCGCACGGTGCGGGGACCTACTTCTTGTCCGCGCTCGAATCCGCCGACAGTGCCGCGACGAAGGCCTCCTGCGGCACGTCCACCCGCCCGATGGACTTCATCCGCTTCTTGCCCTCCTTCTGCTTCTCCAGCAGCTTGCGCTTACGGCTGATATCGCCGCCGTAGCACTTGGAGAGCACGTCCTTGCGGATCGCGCGGATGTTCTCGCGGGAGATGATCTTCGCGCCGATCGCCGCCTGGATCGGCACCTCGTACTGCTGACGCGGGATGAGCTCCTTGAGCTTGCCCGTCATCTTGTTGCCGTAGGCCTGGGCGTAGTCGCGGTGCACGATCGCGCTGAACGCGTCCACGGCCTCGCCCTGAAGCAGGATGTCGACCTTGACCAGATCGGAGACCTGCTCGCCGGCCTCCTCGTAGTCCATCGACGCGTAACCCTTGGTGCGGGACTTGAGCGAGTCGAAGAAGTCGAAGATGATCTCGCCCATCGGCATGACGTACCGGAGCTCGACGCGGGTCTCGGACAGGTAGTCCATGCCCTTCATCTCGCCGCGCTTGGACTGGCACAGCTCCATGACCGTGCCCACGTACTCGCTGGGCACGATGATCGTGCACTTGACGATCGGCTCGAAGATCTCGCGATGCTTGCCCTCGGGCCAGTACGACGGGTTGGTGACCTGGTGCTCGCTGCCGTCCTCCGCGACCACGCGGTACACCACGTTCGGGGCGGTGGAGATGAGGTCGAGGTTGAACTCGCGCTCCAGCCGGTCCCGGGTGATCTCCATGTGCAACAGTCCGAGGAAGCCGCAGCGGAAGCCGAACCCGAGCGCGACCGAGGTCTCCGGCTCGTAGTCCAGCGAGGCGTCGTTGAGCTGGAGTTTGTCCAGGGCGTCGCGCAGGACCGGGTAGTCGGAGCCGTCAATCGGGTACAGCCCGGAGAAGACCATCGGGTTGGGCTCGGCGTACCCCGCGAGCGGCTCCTCCGCCCCGCCGCGGGCGGTGGTGATGGTGTCGCCGACCTTGGACTGGCGGACGTCCTTGACGCCGGTGATGAGATAACCGACCTCGCCGGGCCCGAGCCCCTTCGTCGCTTTGGGCTCCGGCGAGATGATGCCGACCTCGAGCGCCTCGTGGGTGCTGCCCGTGGACATCATCCTGACCTTCTCGCGCGGGTTGAGCGAGCCGTCGAACACCCGGACGTAGGTGACCACACCGCGGTAGGTGTCGTACACCGAGTCGAAGATCATCGCGCGGGCCGGGGCGTCCGGATCGCCCACGGGCGCGGGGACCTTCTCGCACACCTTGTCCAGCAGCGCCTCGACGCCCATGCCCGTCTTGCCGGAGACCCGCAGCACGTCGTCCGGCTCGCACCCGACGATGTGGGAGATCTCCTCGGCGAACCGGTCCGGGTCCGCCGCCGGCAGGTCGATCTTGTTGAGCACCGGGATGATCTCGAGGTCGTTCTCCATGGCCAGGTAGAGGTTGGCCAGCGTCTGGGCCTCGATGCCCTGCGCGGCGTCGACCAGCAGGATCGCACCTTCGCACGCCTCGAGCGCGCGGGAGACCTCGTAGGTGAAGTCCACGTGGCCCGGGGTGTCGATCATGTGCAGGACGATCTCCTCGCCCTGGTGGGGGCCGGAACGCGGCACCCACGGCAGGCGGACGTTCTGCGCCTTGATGGTGATGCCGCGCTCGCGCTCGATGTCCATCCGGTCGAGGTACTGGGCGCGCATGAGCCGCTCCTCGACCACGCCGGTGAGTTGCAGCATGCGGTCGGCGAGCGTCGACTTGCCGTGGTCGATGTGGGCAATGATGCAGAAGTTCCTGATCCTGGCGGGATCGGTGAACGTCGTCTCTGCGAAGTTGGGAATCTCGATCACTCCTCGGGCGGGCCCGGGCGTGGCTGGGTGCGGTCCGACCGGGCGATCACCCCATTGTCACACGCCCGCGCCGGGAACTCCCATCACGTACCGCCCCGTAGGGACGGCGTCCACCGTGCCGTCGTCGAGGAACCGTCCGGTCGAGGCGGTCATGGCCTCGATGTTGGCCGCCATGCGCGCGTCGTCGCCGCGGGCGTCGAAGAACACCCCCAGGTCCGTCGCGGCCTCGACGGGGAAGACCTCCTCCACGATCCCGTCGATCACCGGAGCGTCGGCGGTCAGCGCACGGACCACCACGTGCTGGGTGTAGGCGGTGGTGGACTGGGTGTCGATGGCGACCTGCGTGTGCTCCTCGAGCCACGTGCGCAGCCACTCCTCCCGGCCGATGCGCTCGGGCCGCCGCAGGAACGCCAGGTTGGCCATCCCCTCGCACCGGCCGTCCGGCCCCGGTCCGGGCGCGGGCAGCGGCTCGGAGGCGGTGACCGACCAGGCCGACACCGGCCCCAGGTCACGCAGTGCCTCCAGCAGGTCGGCGCACGCGGAAGCCGAGGCGACCGGCACGCGGGCGCGCAGCGCCGCCAGCACCGGCCGCGGCGTGACCCGGACGTCGATCATCGCGCCCGCGACCGCCTCGTCGCGCACGTTGAGCAGGTACTCCTCCACCCCGAGGGCGGACAGCGACCCCTCGACGGCGTCCGCGATCCGTGCCCGCAGGCCCGCCGCGTCCGCAGGATCCACCGGGGCGTCGTCGTCCGCCCACACCACTGCCAACAGCATGTCCATGTCGAGATCATAGGACGGTTACGCTGACGCTCATGGCTATCGACTGGGCCCGGGTGGGTCGAACGGCGGTCCGCGTGGGTCGCAGGTACGGACCGACCGTCGCACGCGAGGTACGCAGGCGGCTGGACGACCGTGGGGTCTCCCCCGCCCTGTCCCCGGAGGTCGGCGGCGGGGGACGGCCCGCCACCACCGGCACCGCCCCCACCTCGAGCCGGGCCCGCCGGATCGCCTACGCGCCCGACCTCGACGGCCACGCCGACCCCGGCGAGATCGTCTGGACCTGGGTCGAGTTCGAGGAGAACGACGGCCGCGGCAAGGACCGCCCGGTCCTGGTGGTCGGGCGCGACGGGGACCGTCTGCTCGGCCTCCAGCTCTCGTCGCAGCACTCCAGGGACGACGACGAGGGGTGGCTCGGGCTCGGATCGGGCCCCTGGGACCCCGAGGGCCGACCGAGCTGGGTGCGCCTCGACCGCGTGCTGGACGTTCCCGAACAGGGCATCCGCCGCGAGGGCGCGATCTGCCCGCGGCCGAGGTTCGAGGCGGTCGCCGATCGGCTCCGCGCCGACTACGGCTGGCGCTGAGACGGCCGACCCCTCCGGGGCCGGGGATCGACGGAGGCGTCGTCGCACGTTTTGGCCGGTGACACCCCCGCTGGTAAAGTGGGCCGTCGGTGTCCACCGGAGCACGTTGTGCACGTGTCCGCGCGGACGAGACGACAAGACATCCGATCGGCGGGATCCCCTCGTGGAGCCGTCGACACACGACAAAAAGGTGTGACGAGTGGCCAACATCAAGTCCCAGATCAAGCGGAACCTCACCAACGAGCGCAACCGCCTCCGCAACCAGTCGACCAAGTCGGGCCTGCGTACCGCCATCCGCAGCCTGCGTGAGGCCACCGCGGCCGGTGACAAGGAGAAGGCCGGCGCCCTGCTCGTCGCCACCTCCCGTCAGCTCGACAAGGCCGCCAGCAAGGGTGTCATCCACCCGAACCAGGCCGCCAACAAGAAGTCGGCGCTCACCAAGGCTGTCAACAGCCTCTGAGCACCCCGGTCCCTCCCCTGACCGGGAGGCACCCAGCCCCACGTCTGCTCGCCTGACGTGACGAGGCTCCGAGGGCCCACCCCGCACCACGTGCGTGAGGTGGGCCCTCGTCGTATGTATGGCCGTCGTGTGCCTGGCCGCCATGTGTCTGGCCGTCGATTCCCCGATTCGGGCCCGCCCGCGTCCCTGCCGCGCGGGTCCGGTCAGCCGGCAGACGCGAGCGATCCGACCGCGCGGACAGCGCGCTCGAGGGCGTAGGACGTGTCCTCCGCCCCGCCCTTGACCTCGCCGTTGAGCGTGGCGACGACCTGCAGCGCGCTGCCCAGGGTCTCGATGGACCAGTAGCGGGTCTGCGCGGTGACCTTCTTGACCTTCCACGGCGGCAGGCCCTGCCGGGCCAGGTCGGCCGGCGGCACGCCCCGCTGGGTGCCGACCAGGGCGATGGAGTTCACCGCGTCGGCCAGGGCGTCGGCGAGCACGACGTGCGGGACCCCGGTGTGCATGGCCCACTCGAGTGCCTCGATCGCGCCGGCCACGTCCCCGGTGACCGCGCGTTCGGCCACGGTGAACCCGCTGACCCCCACGACCCCCGAGTGGTACCGCCGCACCGCCTCCACGTCGACCTTGCCGCCGGTGTCGGCCACGAGCTGACCGCACGCCGACGCCAACTGCCGCAGGTCCGTCCCCACCGCCTCCACGAGTGCCTCGCAGGCCTCGGGCGCGACCCTCACGTCCTGTGTCCGGAACTCGGACCGGACGAAGCCGACCACGTCCGTGTGCCGGGTGATCTTGCCCGCCGCGTGTTCCTCGGCCCCCGCCTTGCGCAGGTCCGCCACCAGGGCCTTGGCGCGACCGCCACCGGTGTGCTGGACGACCAGAACCGTCTCGGGGGGCAGGTCACGGGCCGCGCCGAGCACCGCGGACTGGGCGTCCTTGCCCAGCTCCGCCGCGCCGGTGATCACCACGATGCGGGCCTCACCGAACAGGGACGGCGAGAGCAGCTCGAACAGCTGCGGAGCCGTGACCTCGGGCCCGCCGAGCCTCGAGACGACCGGCGCGTCCTGCCCGGCGGGGGTCGCCGCACGCACCGCCGAGACGACGCCCGTGGTGGCGCGTTCGGTGAGGAACTCGTCCTCGCCCAACACCAGGTGCAACACAGCCGGTGCCGACCCCGATGCCATCTGCGCTCCTCGTCGTCGTTGTGGTTGTCGTCGTCATCTCTCCCAGTCATCGTGCCACGCCCCGCCGACAGGCCCGCACCACCACCGCGCACCGACCGGTCGACCCGGCCCGCTCCCCCACGTATTTTCGGGGCCACGAGCCAGTCCGACCGTGCGACGCCGACGCGGAGCGCCACGATGCGCGGTGTCCCAGCATCGAAAGGAACGACATGAGCGAGAACCAGGACGTTAACACCGAGACGACGGACCAGCTGACGTTCCAGAACCCGGCGACCCGCTACCCCGCCATCGAGCCGCCGGTCCAACACCAGGACGAGCCGGGCCTCGACGCCGACCTGGAGCCGAAGGCGGACCTCGGCGAGCACTCCTACCGTGGCACCGGCCGGCTCACCGGCCGCAGGGCGCTCATCACCGGCGGCGACTCGGGCATCGGGGCCGCGGTGGCGATCGCCTTCGCCCGCGAGGGCGCCGACGTGGCCATCCACCACCTGCCCGAGGAGGAACCCGACGCCCGCGCGGTCGCCGAGATCATCGAGCGCGAAGGCCGCACGGCCGTGCTCATCCCCGGCGATCTCACCGACCGCGCGTTCTGCGAGAGCCTCGCCGACACCGCCGTCGAGCGGCTCGGAGGCCTCGACATCCTCGTCAACAACGCCGGCAAGCAGGTCGTCGCACCCGCGCTCGAGGATCTGCCCGACGAGCAGCTCACCGACACCTTCGGGGTCAACATCGTCGGGATGTTCCGGGTGACCAGGGCCGCGTTGCGCCATCTGGAACCCGGGTCCACGATCATCAACACCACGTCCGTGGTGGCCTACATGGCGCCGCCGAACCTGCTGGACTACGCGTCCACCAAGGCCGCGATCAACAACTTCACCAAGGGGCTGGCGCAACAGCTCGCCCCCAAGGGTATCCGGGTCAACGCCGTGGCGCCCGGCCCCATCTGGACTCCTCTACAGGTGTCGGACGGGCAGCCCAAGGAGGAGTTGCCCGAGTTCGGCACGTCCACCCCGCTCGGCCGCGCCGGGCAACCCACCGAGTTGGCGCCCGCCTACGTGTTCCTCGCCTCGCCCGAGTCCAGCTACGTGATCGGCGAGACACTCGCGGTGACCGGAGGCATGCCCACGCCCTAGCCGTCGGGGGATACTGGACACGTGGATCCGCTGCTCGAGGTCGAATGCCGTCGGCGCCGGGACGGTGAGCCCGGTACCGGCCTCGACGCGTCCGTGCCCCGATGACCGGGCTGGTCCTGGCAGCGGGCGCCGGCAGACGGTTCGGCGGCCCCAAAGCCCTCGTCGACTTCCGCGGTGCCCGCCTGGTGGACCGCGCGGTGGGCCTTCTCCACGCGGGCGGTTGCGACCGGGTTGTGGTGGTCAGCGGCGCGGTCGAACTGGAGGTGCCCGGCGCCGAGGTGGTGCACAACCCGAACTGGCACACGGGCATGGGCTCCTCCCTGCGCGTCGGGCTCACCGCGGTCGGGGACGAGGACGTGGTGGTGGTCCCCGTCGACATGCCGTGGCTGGGCGCGGAGTCGGTCCGCCGGGTCCTCGCCGCCGAGGCGTCACTGGCGGTGGCCACCTACGGCGGGACCCGTGCGCACCCGGTCCTCCTCGGTGCGCCACACCTCCCCCGGATCATCGCCACGGCGGCCGGAGACGCGGGCGCCCGCCACTACCTGCGGGCACACCCCCACCTCGTGGCCGAGGTGCCGTGCGACGACACCGGGTCACCGCGCGACATCGACCACCCCGGCGACCTGGATGCCCCCGACGGCCCACCCCGGGACGGTTGAGCGGCCGGTGGGTGCGAGCACGACCAGCCGGGGGCGCGTCCGGTGGGACCACCCCGCCTGGTGCGCTTACGCTCGACGATCCGGGACCATCCCACCGCGGGCAGCCCGACCGCGACTCGAGAGGACGCACACGTGACGACGACCCGGGCCGAGGCCACCGATCCCCACGAGGTGGCGCGCCGCGTCTTCGGCTGGGACGACCTGCGCCCGCTGCAGGCCGAGGCGATCGAGGCGGCGGTGGGTGGTCGCGACGTGCTGGCGGTGCTGCCCACCGGCTACGGCAAATCGGCCATCTACCAGCTCGCCGGGATCATGGCGGACGGGCCGTGTGTGGTGGTCTCTCCGCTCATCGCGTTGCAGAGCGACCAGTGCGAGGGGCTGAACTCGATGGCGGACTCCGCGCCCACCCGGTCGCTGGCGATCAACTCCTCGATGGGCGTGCGACAGCAGGCGGAGGCCTGGGACGAGGTCGTCGCGGGGCGCGTCCACTTCGTGTTCCTCACCCCCGAGCAGCTGGCCAAACGCGAGGTCCTCGAACGGATCCGTGCGGCCGGGCCGAGCTTCCTCGTGGTCGACGAGGCGCACTGCGTCTCCGCCTGGGGCCACGACTTCCGGCCCGACTACCTGCGGCTGGACGCCGCCCGCCACCGGATGGGGTCCCCCACCGTCATCGCGCTCACCGCCACCGCCTCGACCCCGGTCCGCGAGGAGATCGTCGACCGACTCGCCATGACCGACGCCCTGGTGCTGGCCGGCGGGTTCGACCGGTCGGAGCTGCACCTCGCGGTGAGAAGGCACGTCGAGGACGACGGCAAAAAGGACGCGGTCGTGGAGCGGGCCGTCGAATTCGCCGGCCCCGGCCTGGTCTACACCGCCACCCGCCGGTCCACCGAGGAGTACGCCGAGCGGATCGCCGCACGAGCGGCCGACTCGGATCGCCCACTGAGGGTCCGTGCCTACCACGCCGGGCAGAAGTCGGCCGACCGTGAGGAGACGCTGGGCTCCTTCCTCGACGGTGACCTCGACGTGGTGGTGGCGACGAGCGCGTTCGGGCTGGGGATCGACAAGGAGGACGTGCGGTTCGTCCTGCACGCCGACATCCCCGACTCGCTCGACACGTACTACCAGGAGGCGGGACGGGCCGGACGCGACCGCGAGCCGGCGACCATCGAACTCCACTACCGCAGCGAGGACCTCGGTCTGCGCAGCTTCTTCTCGTCGCACAGTGCCGACGAGGAGGTCATCCGCGCGGTCATCAAGCACCTGCGTCGCGCCGACGGCCCGGTACGGCTGAGCCGGTTGAAGAAGTCCCTCGACTTCGGCCCGAGGCGTGTCACGGGCGCGGTCAATCTGCTCGAGGCGGCGGCCCTCGTCGAGTCCGGCCGGAAAGGGCTGGAACTCGTCGAGGACGTGCGGCCCAAGGAGGCGGTCCGGCGGGCCGAGGAGACCTCGGAGATGTTCGAGCGGATCGATCGCTCGCGGATCGGGATGATGCGCGGATACGCCGAGACCGACGGGTGCCGGCGCCAGTTCCTGCTCGGCTACTTCGGCGAGGAGCTCGCGGACCCGTGCGGGAACTGCGACACCTGCGACGCCGGCACCGCGGTCGACCTCACCCACGACGCTGCGGACTTCCCCCTGCAGTCCGCGGTCGTGCACCGCGAGTGGGGATCCGGGATCGTCATGAGCGTCGACGACGACCGGCTCACCGTGTTCTTCGAGGAACAGGGCTACCGAACGCTGTCGCTCGACCTGGTGCGCGACCAGGAGCTTCTCACCCGGGCATGACGGGTGGCGAGCCCGGCAGCCCGGCAGCGATGTCGGCGACGGTCTCGAGCCACCACAGTGCGGGGGCGCAGGCCGCGGCGAGCAGGACCGCACCGCCCTCCCACACCGGACCGAGCGTGGCCGCCGCCGTACCGAGCACGGTGATTAACGGGACGGCCGGAGCGACGGCGATGTTCGCTGGCAGGGCCCACGGCCCCTGACCCAGCCCCGAGGCCACGAGCACCGGAAGCGTCGCCAGGTGGGCGACGACGCAGACCGCCAGGATGTCGGCGACCGGGCCGGGCATCCACGGTCGACGGATCCGCAGGGCCACCGGCCTCGCGGCCAGTACAAGAGCGGCGGTCGCGGTGACGGACAGGACGAAGCCCGTCCCGGTGGCGGTGGCGGGATCGAGGAGGGCGACGACGAGGACCACCGCCGCCAGGGCGGCCAGCGGGCGGCCGGTGCGGTGGGCGCCCAGCGCCGCCAGACCGATGGCCCCGGTGCCGGCGGCCCGCAGAACGGCCGGCTCCGGGCCGACCACGGCCACGAACCCGCCCAGGGCGAGTCCTGCCGCCACGATCCGCCCGCGTCGCCCCACCCCGAGGGCCGCCGCGGCGAGCAGGACCGCCCCCACGACGTAGGCGGTGTTGGCGCCCGAGACCGCCGCGAGATGCGCCAGCCCCGCCGCTCGGAACTCGTCCCGGGTCCGGGCGGAGACCCCTCCCTCGTCGCCCAGGACGAAGGAGGGGAGCAGCCCGGCGGCCTCTCCCTCGAGTGCGCGGCCGGAGACCTGCCGGAGCCGCTCCCGCACCGCCGCCGGGATCCGTCCGGACCATCCGGGTGGGCCCGTCACGCGGGGCGGGGACAGCGCCCGGAGTGCAGGTGGTTCTCCCGCGGATCGCGGCTCCACCACCGCCACCGATGCCTCCACCCGGGTCCCCGGCGGGAGCCCCCGCCAGCCGTCGCGGGCCAGCAGCACCACGTCGAGTTCGGCCTCGCGCGCCGAGCTCCCCGACCCGGTGGACTCCACCCGGACCGGCACCATCACCCCGCCGCCGCGGATCGGCCGGTCGAACCCGGTCACCACCGCCTGTACCCCTGTCCGCGCGCCCACCAGATCGTTCAGCGGGTGCGCGGACAGGGCGTGCACCCGGGCGGCCTGTACCCCCGCCGCAACCGCGCCCGTCGCGCACACCACCGCGAGGACGCCCAGCGCGGCGCGGTCGAGTCGCTCACGCACCCCGTGCCCGGAACCGGTCGACCCGCCGACAGACCACAGCGCGGCGACCACCGCGGCCGCCGCCAACACCACCGCGACGGCGGCGGCGAGAGCCGGGCGGACCACGCCCGTCGCGGCCGTGGCCGCGAACACCGCGAGCGTCGGCACGACCAACCGCAGATCCCGCGCCGCAGGGATCCGGCGCCGTGACGTGTCGACCGGGTGGCTCACACCGTGACCAGCGGCCGGAGCCGTGCCAGGGTCGCCGGCCCGATACCGTCGACCTCCACCAGCTGGTCGACGCTGGTAAACGACCCGTTCGCGGCCCGCCACGCCAGGATCGACGACGCGGTCACCGGCCCCACGCCGGGCAACGACTCGAGTGCCGCCGCGTCGGCGGCGTTGAGATCGACCAGACCCCCACCTCCTCCCGGATCCGGTGAACCCGCCGCGGGCGCTCCGGTCCCCGGTGCCGCCTGCCCCGGGCCGGGGCCCGGTCCGATGATGTCGCTGCGCGGGCCTCCCGACCCGTCCGGGCCGGGGGCCGACCCGACGAGGATCTGTTCGCCGTCGGAGACCTTGCGCGCCAGGTTGAGCCCGTCCCGGTCCCCGCCCTCCAGGACACCCCCGCGCTGTCGAGCGCGTCGGCGACGCGCGCGCCGGGCGCGAGGGTGACCAGTCCGCTGCGGCCGACCAGCCCCACGACGGAGACGACGAGCGGTTCCCCGGCGGGAACCGGTTCCCCGCCCACCGACCCCGGGGTCGGCGGGGCGGGCCGGGGCGAGGCGCCGGCCTCGTCAGTGGCCGCGTCGGCGGGATCGGCGGGATCGGCGGGATCGGCGACAGGCTCCCCCACCTGCGCCAACGGGAGGTCGGGCACCGCAGGCCCCTCGGGGACGGACGAGATCAGACGGTGCACGGAGAACGCGCCGAGACCCAGCACGAGCATCACCAGGGCGATCCCGGCGAGCCGGTCGGGCGCCCACCGGATGCGACCCCACCACGGCGGGTCGGCCCAGGCGGCCGCATCCGGGTACTGCGGCGGGATCCGCTCCGGCCGGTCACCTGCGGGGTCGAGGTCGGCCCACGGCACCGCGGCCGGCCGGCCGGGCCCACCACCGGTTGCCGGAGGGGCGTCGCCCGGGGCCGGACGTTGATCGACCGCGGCAGGGCGGTCGGAATCCGGCGGCGAGAGTGCGCTGGCGAGTCGGTGCAAGGCGGCCGCCCGCGCAGGGTCCCGGTGGGAGTCGACGGGGCCGCCGGATCGTGCCGGGGTCTCGGTTCGCATGGCGCGAAGCTAGCCCGGCACGGCTCCCGCGGCGGCCCCGATCGCGGCCGTCAGTCCGCCGGCTGTGGAGAGGGGGGAAGGGTGGGGAATCCGGTGTCGACCAGGTCCGTCACCGAGACACCCACTGTTCCCGGCCCCAGGTGCCAGGCGAGGACCTCGTCGAACTCGACGATCATGACCCGCTCCGGGAACTGGGTCTCCTTGCGGATCTCGGTGGCCATCTCCTCGGCCCGCTCGCGCGCCTGGTGGTGGTGGACCACCACCAGCACGTCGCCGCGCGCCACGTCGTCGCGCAGCAGGGACCGCAGCCGCGCATGCGCCTTGGTGGTGGTGCGGGCCTTGGCCGCCAGGTCCACCGATCCGTTACGCAACACGATCACCGGGCGCATGGCCAGGGCGCTACCGAAGAGCGCGGCGAGCGCACTGATCCGGCCGCCTCTGCGCAGACTCTCGAGTGACTCCAGGGCGGCGTACGTCGAGGCGCCCCGGCAGAGCCGCTCGGCGAGTTCGTAGGTCGCGGACAGACCGAGCCCGTTTCCCGCCGCCCACGCGCACTGCGCGACAGCGGCCCCGAACGCCATGCCCGCCCCGCGGGAGTCCGAGACCAGCACCCGGCCCCCGAATCTGGTCGCGGCATCGGCCGCCGACTGCCAGGTACGCGAGAGCTCGCGGGACAGGTGCACCGACACCACGCCGGTGCAGTCGGGATCCGCGAGCAGTTCCTCGTAGATCTCCGCCAGTTCGTCGGGCGTGACCGCGGCCGTGGACACCGCCCGGTCGTTCTCCTCCACGACGTGCAGACCCACTACCGTGATGCCGAACTCGCGGACCCACTCGGCCGGCAGGTCGGCGCTCGAGTCGGTGACCAGGCGGATCGTCATGACGAGCCCACCGGGGGCGTGATGCCGGCGTTCCACTGGTCCAGGCGCCACAGCACACCTCGGGCGGCCTCGGTGGTGGGGCCGACCTCGGGCTCGGGAAGCTGCGCGGCCGTGCCCTCGGGGCGGACGTGCGCCGACAGCTGCACCCAGCAGGTGTTGCCCAGTCCGTTGAACACCGAGTACTGCTCCACCGGCAGCTCGAGCAGCGACGCGGTCAGGGCCGCTATCGCGCCGCCGTGGGCGACGATCACGGCGGGGTGCTCGCTCCAGTCGGGCGACGCCTCGACCAACTCGTCGACGACCTCTCGGGTCCGCCGCGCCACGTCCAGACGGCTCTCGCCCTCCGGCGGTGACCACCGGGGACTGCTGCGCCACCGGACCCGGGCGTCGGGCCACTGCCCGTCGACCTCGGAGTGGCTCATGCCCTGCCAGGTCCCCAGGTGCGTCTCCCGCAGCCGCCGGTCGGTCCGGACGTCCAATCCCACCTCGGTCGCCAACGCCTTCGCCGTCTCGTGCGCCCGCTGCAGGTCCGAGGACAGGATCGTCCACGGGCGACGCGGTGCCAGCACGCGGCCGACGGCGTGGGCCTGCCGCTCACCCAGCTCACTGAGCTCGGTGTCCAGCTGTCCCTGCATCCGCAACGAGGCGTTGTAGTGCGTCTGGCCGTGACGCAGGAGGATGAGACGTCGGGTCACCGGGTGGTTCAGAGCTCCTGATCCCGCTGTGGCTCCTCCGGCGCGAGCGAGTCGTCGGCGTTGCCGGCGTCGTCAGCGGACCGTCGCGACGTCTCGACGCCCTCGATCTCGACGACCGGGCAGTCCTTCCACAGGCGGTCGAGCGAGTAGTAGTCGCGCTCGTCGACGTGCTGGACGTGCACGACCAGCTCGTTGTAGTCGAGCAGCGCCCACCGGCCCTCACGGGTGCCCTCACGACGCAGCGGCTTGTGGCCGGCCTCGCGCAGCTTGTCCTCGATCTCGTCGACGACGGAGTTGACCTGCCGCTCCGTGTCGGCGGACGCCAGGACGAAACAGTCGGTGATGATGAGCTGGCCGGAGACGTCGATGACGACGATGTCGGTCGCCAGTTTGTCGTCGGCGGCGCGGGCCGCGATGGCGGCCATCTCAAGGGCCTCGGGGCTTGCGGTCACTGGGGATTCTCCTCGGGGTGGGGATCGGTGGGGACGGGCACCCGGTGTACCGGGGCCGTCGCTGCGGGGGTGCCGTCCAGGCGGGTCGAGCCCTCGGGCCGGTAGAGATTGCGTTTCGCGATGTACTGCACGACACCGTCCGGCACGAGATACCACACGGGCGCGTCCTCGGCCGCCCGGCGGCGGCACTCCGTGGACGAGATGGCCAGCGCGGGGATCTCGAGCAGGTGGACCCGCCCGTCCCGGATCTCGGTGAGGTGCGTGTCGGACAGTTCGAACCCGGGCCGGGAGACCCCGACGAACGTGGCGAAGTCGAACATCTCCTCCCACCCGCGCCACGTGAGGATCTTCTCCAGCGCGTCGGCGCCCGTGATGAAGTACAGATCGGTGTCCGGGTGCTGGCGCAGCAGGTCCTTGAGCGTATCGAGCGTGTAGGTCGGCCCGTCGCGGTCGATGTCGACGCGACTCACCGAGAATCGCGGGTTGGAGGCCGTGGCGATGACCGTCATCAGGTACCGGTCCTCGGCCGGGGACACCTCCCGGCCCCGTTTCTGCCACGGCTCGCCGGTGGGGACGAACACCACGTCGTCGAGACCGAACCGGTGAGCGACCTCGCTGGCCGCGACGAGGTGACCGTGATGGATGGGGTCGAAGGTCCCGCCCATCACTCCGATACGGCGTCGAGCGCCGTCGGTGGTCCCCGTCGTGGTCATGGTCGGTGAGTCTATCGGTCGGGGGTGACGCCCAGTCGTCTGCCGCGCCCCGCCGCCGCGATCGCTCACACGGGGAGCAGGCTCGCGACGACCGTCGTGAGCTGTTCGACGTTGCGGCACTCGTGCATGGGGACGTACTGGGAGTACAGCCTGGCGGCCGAATCGCCGGTCCCCCACTGCCGCTTGGGCTCCGGGTTGAGCCAGTGGGTGTGTCCGACCCGCTCGCTGACGAACTCGAGTGCCTCGACGGACGGATCCCGGTAGTTGTTGCGGCCGTCTCCCAGGATGAGCAGCGACCCCGTCCTGGTCAGGGTGTGAGCGTACCTGTCCGCGAAGCCCGCCAGTGCGTGGCCGTAGTCGGAGTGACCGTCGTAGGTGACGATCTCGGCCTCGCGGACCATCCGGCTCATCGCGGATCCGAGGTCCGACCCGGTCTCGAAGAACGAGGTCACCTCGTCGGTGGTGTCGACGAACGCGAACACCCGCACCCGGGAGAACTGCTCCCGGAGCGAGTGCACCAGCTGGAGGGTGAAGTGGCTGAACCCGGCCACCGAGCCGGACACGTCGCACAACACGACCAGCTCCGGACGGGCCGGGCGGGGCTTGCGCAGCACCAGTTCCACGGGCACGCCGCCGGTGGACATGGACCGGCGCATGGTCTTGCGCATGTCGATCGCACCGTGCCGGTGACGACGCCGGCGGGCCGCAAGTCGGCTGCCCAGTTGCCTGGCCAGCGGACCCACCCTGCGGCGCAGTGCCTGCAGGTCCTGGTCGTTGGCCCGCAGGAAGTCGACCTGTTCGGCCGCGGGCCCCACCGCGTACTGTGCGACGCGGTCGCGGCCCACGGTCTCGGCGGTACGGCGGCGGGTCTCGTCGGCGACCTCCCGCAGGAAGCCGCGGACCAGGTCGGCGGCCGAGTTGGCGGCCGCCGTCTTCTCGGCGTGCCGCTGGGAACCGTCCGGGTCGAAGGGGTCGGCGCCGAGCAGCCCGTCCAGGATCCGCTGCATGATCGAGTTGGTGTCGAGCGGGCTCAGTGCCTGGTAGGCGGAGTAGCGCGGTCCGTTCACCGAGTCGTACGAGCCCAGCTGCTCGACAAGGAGTTCCGCCAACGCCCGGGCCTTGGCCCGCGACTCCTCGGTGTCCTCGAGCAGGAGCGATGCGATGAGTTCGTTCAGGGCGTCCGGATCCACCTTGCCGTCGTCGTCGGTCGGGATCTCCACCTCGAGCGTCACCGCGTCGCCCGCGGTGTGGGACCCCACGGCGGCCGGGAACCACAGGTCGAAGAGCTGGTCGAACACCCCACGGTGCGTGGACTTGTGCAGGATCGTCGAGGCCAGCGCCTCGCGCAGCGCGGCGCGGTCGAGCAGGTCGACGTGCACCATCGCCGCGGCGGCGTCCACGGCCTCGCTCGGACCGACGGGGATGCCCTTGCGGCGCAGTGCGTCGACGAAGTCGACGAGGTGGCCGGACATCCCACCCGGGGCCCTCTCGGTCATTCCACCCACCTCCCTGTCCCCCACGGCCCTAGTTGAGCCGGAGCTCGGCGGCCGCGCGCAGCTGGTCGGACTGGTGCTTGAGCACCACGCCGAGCGTCTGCAGGACCACCTCGTCGTCGATGCTGTCCAGGCCCAGCGCCACGAGGGTGCGACCCCAGTCGATCGTCTCCGACACGCTCGGCACCTTCTTCAGCGCCATCGCGCGCAGGACGCCCACCACGCGTACGAGCTGCTCGGCCAACCGGTCGTCGAGTTCCGGCACCCGGGAGGCGAGGATCTTGCGCTCCAGCTCGGGCGTCGGGAAGTCGAGGTGCAGGTAGAGGCAACGTCGCTTGAGCGCCTCGGACAGCTCGCGGGCCGCGTTGGAGGTGAGCACCACGAACGGGCGTCGGGTGGCCTCTATGGTCCCGAGTTCGGGGATGGTCACCGCGAAGTCGCTGAGGACCTCCAGCAGCAGGCCCTCGATCTCGATGTCGGCCTTGTCGACCTCGTCGACGAGCAGGACGGTGGGCTCGCTGCGCCGGATGGCGGTGAGCAACGGCCGGGACAGCAGGAACTCCTCGGCGAACACGTCGTCGCGCGTGGAGTCCCACCCCTCGCCCTGCCCGGCCTGGATCCGCAGGATCTGCTTGGCGTGGTTCCACTCGTAGAGCGCACGGGCCTCGTCCACGCCCTCGTAGCACTGCAGGCGGATGAGTTCGGCCTCCGTGGCGGCGGCGACGGCCTTCGACAACTCCGTCTTGCCGACACCGGCCGGGCCCTCGATGAGCAGCGGCTTGCCCAACCGGTCGGCGAGGTAGACCACCGTCGCGGTCGATCGGTCGGCCAGGTACCCCTGTCCACCGAGGGCCTCGATGACGTGGTCGATGCTCTCGAATGCGGGTCGCTGGGCGGTGCGGGCTCGGTCCATCGGGTGGGTCCTTTTCGGTTCGGGGTCGTCGGTGGCGGGCCGGCGGGCGGCGCGGGCGCGAGTGCCTCTACGGCCGCACGTGCCCCTTGCCGTGGGCGATCCACTTCGTGCTGGTCAGTTCCTCGAGCCCCATCGGGCCGCGGGCGTGGAGTTTCTGGGTGGAGATACCGATCTCGGCGCCGAAGCCGAACATCTCCCCGTCGGTCCAGGCGGTGGAGGCGTTGACCATCACCGCCGCCGCGTCGACGCGGGCGCAGAACCGGTCTGCCACGTCGATGCTGCGGGTGGAGATGGCCTCGGTGTGTCCGGAGGACCAGCGGTCGATGTGCTCGATCGCCTCGTCCACCCCGTCGACCACCTTGAGCGCGATGTCCATGCTGAGGTATTCCTCGCCCCAGTCGACGTCGTCGGCGGGGACGAGGCCCTCGCGGTCGCCGTGGACGGTGACGCCGGCCGTCCTCAACGCCCCCACGACGCGGTCCACGGCCGCGTCGCCGAGGGCGGAATCGAGCAACACCGTCTCGGTGGCGTTGCAGACGCTACAGCGACGGGTCTTCCCGTTGAGCAGCAGGCTGATGGCCTCGTCCAGGTCCGCGTCTCCATGGATGTAGAGGTGACAGTTGCCGGTGCCGGTCTCGATGGCCGGGACCTTGGCGTTCTCCACCACGGTCTGGATCAGCCCCGCACCACCGCGGGGTATGACGACATCCACCAGACCGCGCGCCTGGATGAGGTGGGTGACCGACGACCGGTCCTCGGACGGCAGGAGCTGGACCGCATCGACGGGCAGGCCGTGCTCCGCGAGGACACCGCGGAGCACCTCGACCAGCGCCTCATTGGAGTTGCGGGCCGAGCGCGACCCCCGCAGCAGTGCGGCGTTGCCCGATTTGAAGGCGAGCCCGAACGCGTCGACGGTGACGTTGGGGCGACCTTCGTAGATCATCCCGACCACGCCGAGCGGGACCCGGACCTGTCGCAACTGCAGCCCATTGGGGCGGGTCGAGCCACGCGTGACGGTGCCGACCGGGTCCGCCAGGCCGGCCACCTGGCGCAGACCGCCGGCGATGCCCTCGATCCGCTCGGCGGTGAGCCGCAGCCGGTCGAGCATGGCCTCGCCCATTCCGGCCTCGGACTGCTCGGCGAGGTCCCGGGCGTTGGCCTCGAGGATCGTCGACTCCGCCACCACGAGGGCGTCGGCGGCGGCCTGCAGCAGTGCGTTCTTGCGGTCCGCGGTGAGCAGGGCCAGCTCGCGCGAGGCGGACCGGGCCCGGCGGGCGGCGTCGTGGACGGCGTCGCGGGTCGGGTCCGCGGCGGGCCCGGCGTCCGTCTGGCCAGTGAGGTCGGAAGCGTCGAGGTGGCTGGCTGTCATACGTTCCAGCTTACCGATGCGGCCGGCGGAGCCACCTCCGACGAGTCAGACCGTCGGGACGGCTCCGGTCTCGCGCACGGCGAACTCCCGGAATCGGCGGGCCAGGTCCGGGTCGCCGGCAGGGCCCGATCGCTCACCGGGTCCGGGCGGGCCCGCGATCTGTCGGAAGCCCGTCGGTCCGATGTACGACGCCGGCGGCAGATCCTCCGTCGCCGCGTACAGCAGCGGGCGAGCCCCGTCGGCCGCCGTGGGGACGATCCGCCGGCCGAGCAGGTTGAGCACGGCATTGACCGGCGGGAACGGGGTCGGGTCGAGGATCGAGGTGGCGGCGAACCCGGGGTGGGCGAGCTGCACGTCCACCTCGGAACCCGCGGCGGCGAGCCGGTTCTGCAGGTCGAGGCCCCAGAGCATGCACGCCAGCTTCGACTGGGCGTACGCCGCCGCCATCGAGTAGGGGCGCTGTCGGAAGTGGGGGTCGGCGAAGTCGAGCCGCCCCTTGGCGTGGGCCATCGAGGCCGTGATCACCACCCGCTCCCGGATCCGGGGCAGCAGGAGTTCGGTGAGCAGGAACGGCGCGAGGACGTTGACCCCCAGGTGCAGCTCGAAGCCGTCGGCGGTCTCCCGCCTGGTCTTGCTCATCAGACCGGCGTTGTCCATCAGGATGTCGACGGGGTCCGTGTACGAGGTCGCGAACTCCCGCACGGCGTGCAGGTCACTCAGGTCCAACTCGTGGACCTCGGTGGAGCCGTCGATCTCCGCGGCCGCCGCCTCCCCCTCGGCGCGGGTGATGGACGGGAGCACGACGTGGGCGCCCCGACGCGCGAGTTCACGCGCGGCTTCCTTCCCGATGCCGCTGGTGCCGCCCGTGACCACGATGGTCTTCCCGGTCAGGTCGGGCAGGTCGTCGACGGTCCACGCCGCGGAGGTCACGAGGCGGCCCCGTCGCTGCGCACGAGGACGGTGACCATGAAGCCGCTGTCGTCGTCGAACGGCAACAGATCCCACGTCGACCAGCGCTGCTGCACCCGCAGCCCGGCGCGGTCGGCGTCGCGGTCGAACTCCTCCCGGGTCCAGCCCCGGTCGAGCCCGAAGCCCACGACCAGGCGGCCGGCCCTACCCTCGGTGCCCTCGTCCGCCGTGGCGAGGCGGGCGGCGAGGTTGGTGAGCACGGCGCCGCGGTCGGCGGGGTCGACGAAGGCCAGGACGTTGCCCGCCGACACGGCGAGGTCGAACGGCCCGCGGGGCCAGCCTTCGTCCGCCAGGTCCGCGACCTCCCACGACGCCTCCGGGCACAGCTCCCGCGCCCGCTCGATCAGGTGCGGGTCGAGGTCGACGCCGGTGACCTGGTGTCCGGCCGAGTGCAGGTAGGCGCCGGTGCGCCCCTGACCACAGCCCACATCGAGGATCCGGGCACCGCGCGGGGCCATCGCGTCGATCAGCCGCGCCTCGCCGTCGATGTCCACTCCCTCGGCGACCATGTCGTCCCACCGTCGGGCGTACCGCCGGGAGTGCTCGGGGTCGGCCTCCACGATCTGCTTCCATGTCTGAGCCATGCGGCCCAGTATGGCCGCAGGGAGCGACATGCGTCGCGGAGGACGACGACGACGAGCGCGGCCGCAGCAGGGCCGGCGGAACGCGGTGGTCACGAGCCGATGGCGCGGAGGAGTCGGAAGGTGGGCAGATCGGCTTCCCTGGTCTGGTTGACGAGGGTGACCGCGAGGGTCCCGCCGACGGTCTCGACGACGGCGATCGACCGGAATCCGCCGGTCCCGCCGTTGTGCCACAGGGTGCCCGGGCCGGCGCGATGCCACCCGAGCCCCATCCGTCCCGGACCCGACGGCGGCGTGGCCTGCGTGAGTCGGACGGCGGCCTCGAGGTCGGTGGTCGACGGATCGAGATGCGCGGCGAGGAACCGCGTCATGTCGGCCGCCGTGGAGCGCAGTGCTCCGGCGCCCGGCATGCCGCGCAGCGGCCACGGCTCGGCGCCGCGGCGGCGGCTGCGGTGCCCGAGGGCCGTTCGCCGCCGCTGCTCGTCGGTCATCTCATCCTCGGTCACGGTGTCGGGCATGCCCAGTGGTCCGCAGATCCGGTCGCGGACGAGCGCCCCGAAGTCGGCCCCGGTCGCGCTGGTCATCGCGATGCCGAGAAGGCCGAAGCCGAGATTCGAGTACCTCGGCGTGTCCTGCCCCGGGTGCCGACGCGGGCGGAGGCCACGGAGTCCGGCGAGGACGTCCGATTCCGTGAGGTCCACATAGGGATCCGCACCCGTGCGCACGTAGGCGAGGTTCTCCCGGAGCCCCAGCCGGCCGGGCGTCCTGGGGAGCCCGGAGGTGTGGGTCGCGAGGTGCTGCAACGTGATCGGGTCGTCGTCGCCACCCGGCAGGTCCGTGCCGGTGGGGAGCAGGTCCCGGACCGGGGTGTCCAAGCGCCACTGCCCCCGGACGACACCGTCGGCCAGCAACAGGGCGGTGAACACCTTCGTGACGGAGCCGATCTCGAAGAGCGTGTGGGCGTCCGGCGTGGCGCCCCGACCGGTGTCCCCGCGTGCAGCGGTGTGGACGCCGCCCGGTGGCCCGGCAGCCATCACGACCCCGACCCGCCGCCGCGACAGTCGGTCCGTCGCCCGCTCGACCTGCCCCGCGATTCCCTGCCCACCACTGGTCACGGGGCCGAGTAAACGCTCCCGGGCTCCGCTCCGCAGGTGAGCTGTCGGAGCGGTGGGGCACGATGGGCCCATGACCTCGACAGCGGACCGTCCCACTTCCGACGACCCGGCCACCGGGGACCGGGCCGCCCTCCGGGCCCGCGCCGACGAACTGCTCAGCGCCCTCGCCGGCCCGGGCGCCGTCCTGCGCGAGGACCAGTGGGTCGCCATCGAGGCCCTGGTGGCGGACCGGCGACGCGCGCTGGTGGTCCAGCGCACCGGCTGGGGCAAGTCGGCGGTGTACTTCATCGCCGCCCGGTTGCTCCGCGAGCTGGGGTCGGGCCCCACCGTGATCGTCTCGCCGTTGCTCGCACTCATGCGGAACCAGGTCGAGTCCGCCGCCCGGGCCGGGGTGCGGGCGGCCACCATCAACTCGGCCAACATGACCGAGTGGGACGAGGTCCGCTCGGCGGTCCGGGCCGGTGAGGTCGACGTGCTGCTGGTGAGCCCGGAGCGTCTCAACAACCCCGACTTCCGGGACACGGTCCTGCCCGCGCTCGCAGCGGACGCCGGCCTCGTGGTGGTGGACGAGGCCCACTGCGTCTCGGACTGGGGTCACGACTTCCGGCCGGACTACCGGCGTATCCGCACCCTGCTCGCCGATCTGCCCCACGGCGTGCCGGTCCTGGCCACCACGGCCACGGCCAACGACCGGGTGGTCCGCGATGTCGCGCAGCAGCTCGGGGTCGGTGAGTCCGCCTCGGAGGACACCCTCGTCCTGCGAGGCGGACTGGACCGCGAGTCGCTGCGGCTGTCGGTGGTGGCTATCGACGACTCGGAGAAGCGCGCCGCCTGGCTCGTGGAGAACCTCGAGTCGCTGCCGGGCAGCGGCATCATCTACAGCCTCACCGTCGCGGCGGCCGAGGACATGGCCGAACTACTCACCTCGGCCGGGCACCGGGTCAGCTCCTACACCGGCCGCACCGACGCCGGTGAACGCGAGGAGCTGGAGCGCGCGCTGCTCGACAACGAGGTCAAGGCCCTGGTCGCCACCTCCGCGCTGGGCATGGGCTTCGACAAGCCGGACCTGGGCTTCGTGGTCCACCTGGGTGCCCCACCCTCCCCCATCTCCTATTACCAGCAGATCGGCCGCGCCGGGCGTGCCGCCGACCGCGCCGAGGTGGTCCTGCTGCCCGGGCCCGAGGACCGCGCGATCTGGAATCACTTCGCCTCCCTGGCGTTCCCGCCCGAGGACGTGGTGCGGCGGGTCCTCGACGCGCTGGAGCCCGACCGACCGCAGAGCACGCAGGCGCTCGAACCCGCCGTCGACCTCGGCCGCAACCGGCTCGAGATGGTGCTCAAGGTCCTCGACGTCGACGGCGCGGTCCAGCGCGTCCGGGGTGGCTGGGTGGCCACCGGTCGGCCGTGGCACTACGACGCCGAGCGGTACGCGTGGCTGGCGGAGGCACGGCAGTCCGAGCAGCAGGCGATGCTGGAGTACCAGCGCACCGGGTCCTGCCGCATGGAGTTCCTCCGCGGCCAGCTCGACGACCCCACCCTCGACCCGGCCTCCGACGGCTGCGGTCGCTGCGACAACTGCACGGGTCAGCGCCGCACCACGGACGTCGACTCCGGGGCCCTGACCCGCGCCCGCGAGGCCCTCGAACGGCCCGGCGTGGTCCTGCCGCCCCGCCGCCAGTGGCCCACCGGCCTCGCCAAGCTCGATGTCCCGCTCAAGGGCAAGATCGCCGACGGCCCCGCCGAGGGCCGGGCTCTGGCCCGTCTGACCGATCTCGGCCTGGGCCAGAAGCTGCGCGCCCTGCTCGCCGAGCCCGACCAGGACGCTCCGGAATGGCTCGCACGCGCGTGTATTCCCGTCCTCCGCGAGTGGGGCTGGGCCGACCGGCCCACCGGCGTGGCCGCCCTCCTCACCGGCGAGCACCCGCAGCTGGTCACCACTCTCGCGCATGCCCTGGCTCAGATGGGTCGCATGGAACACCTCGGGGAGATCTCCCGCGATCCGGCCCTGCCCGCGGTGACGGCCCAGAACTCCGCGTACCGCGTGGCTCAGTTGTGGGGCACGTTCTCCGGCCCGTCGACGCCGTCCGAGGGCCCCGTCCTCCTGGTCACCGACCTGCTCGGGACGGGGTGGACGATCACCGAGGCGGCCCGGCATCTCCGCTCCTCCGGGGTCCCCGCCGTCCTGCCCCTGGCCGTGGCCACATCCGGCTAGGTGTGATGTCCGGCTGGGTGTGATGTCCGGCTGGGTCGCCGCCCGCGCATCGACAGACCGGAGTCCGGCACGGGATCATCGACCCATGGGTAATGCAACGAGACCGTCACCGTCGGCCGGGCCGGGGTTCACCACGATCCGGTCGGACCCGTCATGAGCGCCCTCACGGTGCTCGCCCTCGCGGTGGGATTCGTCCTGCTCATCGGCGGCGGCGAAGTGCTGGTGCGAGGCGCCGGCGGTCTGGCCACGACCCTCGGGATCTCCCCGCTGGTGGTGGGACTCACCGTCGTCGCCTTCGCGACCTCCGCGCCGGAGTTCGCGGTGAGCGTCGACGCCGCGCTGAGCGGGTACCCGGGGTTGGCCGTCGGCAACGTGGTGGGCAGCAACATCGCGAACATCCTGCTCATCCTGGGTCTGACAGCGATCGTTGCCCCGCTGGTGGCGACGTCCCGCATCGTGCGGGTCGACATCCCCATCATGGTGCTGTTCTCGGTGGTCGCGCTGCTGGTGGCACTCGACGGCACGATCAGCTTCCTCGACGGTCTGCTGTTGTTCGCCGGCCTCGTGGCGTATGTGGTGGCGACGATCGTCATCTCGCGCAAGCAGGATGGAGGCCGGGTCGCCGCGGCACCGGAGGACCCGGTCGCTGACGGCCCCGGTGGTGGCGACGCCGCCGTCGACGGCGCGGGTGATGGCGACGCGGGTGGCGCCAGCGCGGGCGAGACGCGGTCGTCCGGCGTCGCGTCGTCACACCCGGTTCTGGTCAGCAGCGTCTTCGTGGTCGTCGGAGTGGCCCTGCTGGTGGTCGGCGCGCGACTACTCGTCGCGGCGGCGAGTGATCTCGCATCGGCATGGGGGATGAGTGACCTGGTCATCGGCCTCACGGTGGTGGCGGTCGGGACGTCGCTGCCGGAGCTCGCCACGAGCGTGGTGGCGGCGATCCGCGGCGAACGGGACCTGGCCATCGGCAACATCGTCGGTAGCAACATGTTCAACATCGGTGCCGTTCTCGGGATGACCTCGCTCATCACGCCCATCGACGTCGCCCCCGGGGCCGTCCGCTTCGACCTGCCGATCATGCTCGCCGTCTCGCTGGCCCTGCTCCCGGTCGCCTTCACCGGTATGGCGATCAAGCGGTGGGAGGGACTGCTCTTCACCGGCTTCTACGCCGCGTATGTCGTCTACGTGGTGCTGCAGGCTGCCGACCACGACGCGTTGGATCCGTTCAGCGCCGCCATGCTCTGGTTCGTCATCCCAATCACGGCCCTGTGGCTGATCGTCCTGGCCACCTATGAACTCGGCGTACTGCGGGGGCGCAGACAGGCGCGGGAGCGGCGAGTCGAGGCGGGGGCGCGCGGAGCGGACGAGGAGGGCCCCACGGAGGTGACGACCGGCGACGACTGAGCGCCCTCGCCGGGCCCGTTCGCCGACGTCCGGTTCACACTGTGAGTCGGAGGCTCCGGAGGCGACGGACCAGAAGACTCTGGTGCCATTCGGTCCGCGAGACGTCGATCTCGAGGTCCCCGCCGAGATCGAGGAGGAAGTCGAGTGCGGCGCGGGATTCCATGCGCGCCAGGGCCGCACCCAGGCAGAAGTGGATGCCGCGCCCGAACGACAGGTGCGAGCCCTCATCCGGTCCGGTCCGAACCGGTCCGGATCCCCGAACCGGTGGGGGTCCCGGTTGGAGCTACCCCACAGGAGGAAGAGGTGGGTGCCCGCGGGGAGAGCGGTCCCGCCGAGTTCGGTGTCCGTGGTGACGTGGCGGTAATACCCCCGGAAGGGCGCATCCGTTCTCAGTGTCTCCTCGATGAACGGCGAGCGGCGCCCCGGGTCCGACCGGAGTGTGTCGAGGTGCTCGGGGTGCTGCCCCAGGCGCCACACCAGCGTGCCCAGGTGGCCCACGGTGGATTCGATACCCGCCGCCACGAGCTGGACCAGGACCTGCACCGCGGCGTCGTGGGAGATCTCGCCACGCTCCAGCTTACGGGCGAGTGCCCCGAGCACCGAGGCGCCCTGTCCGGCCTCCGCCCCGGTCACCGCGGCCGAGAGGTAGTCGACCAGCTCCCCGGCCGACCGGAGCGAGTCGTCGAACTCGTCGGCCGTGACCATCCCGTCCAACATCCTGGTACTGGCGAACGCCCATTCCCACAGTCGGTCGGCATCCTGTGGCGGCAGCCCCATGAGCTTCGCGACGACGGCGGGCGGGAGACGCTCGGCGATGTCCCTCACCCAGTCGATCCCGCCGTCTCGCCAGCCGTCCGCCCACAGTTCTCGCAATCGCCCACACCAGACGCCAGGATCCCTGGACGGCGAGGACGGCCAGCCCGCCCAGGGCGATCAGCCCGAGGCCCGTACCGGTGGTGATCATCGCCAGCGCGCTGGGCTGGTGTCGGGCGGTCACCGTCCGGGTGACGATGTCCGAGTAAGGCGCCCAGACCCAGCCACCCGCGCTGCCGGCAAGCACCGCGCCCACGGCGAGCAGCCACGGCGACTGCGCGGTCACCACGATGGCGGCACCGAGCGCGCCGCAGACCCCGCCCACGGTGGTCGGTGCGCGCGGTCCACGCCGGGCCGACAGGGGTCCCGCGAGCAGCAGGCCGGCCAGGTAGCCGACGAACGTGGCGCTGGCGACGAGCCCGAGCACCAGCTCCGGCAGACCGAGGTCCCGGCGGATGTCCGGCAGGGTGAGCCCGTAGACGTACCGCGCCATGCCGAAGGCGACGCCGACGACCGCCGCGCCGGCGATACCGATCCTCGCCGCGGAAAGAGTGCGCTCCTCGCGGCCGCCCGCGCCGATCAGGCCTCCCGCGCCATCGCCCGGCCCGCCTTGAGCCCCGAGAAGATGCACCCGCCGAGGAACGTGCCCTCCAGCGAGTTGTACCCGTGCACGCCGCCGCCGCCGAAGCCGGCGACCTCGCCCGCCGCGTACAGCCCCGGGAAGGGCTCGCCGCCGGGGGTCAGGCACTGGGAGTCGAGGGTCGTCTCGATGCCGCCGAGCGTCTTGCGGGTCATGAGGTGCACCTTGACCGCGATGAGCGGGCCGCCGGAGCCGGCCGCCGAGCCCGTGCCCTGCCCCGAGTCCCTGAGCAGCCGGTGCGGCTTGGCCAACCGGGTGAGCTTGTCGGTGAGGACGCGCCGCGCGTTGTGGATGGCCTGCACCTGCGCGTCCTTGGCGAACGGGTTGTCCATCTGCCCGTCCATCGCCAGGACGAACTCGCGCACCCGCTCCACGTCGAGCTCCGGCTCCCCGTCACGCAGCAGCGAGTTCATGCCGGCGACCATCTCCTCGAGGGTGTCCGCGACCACCCAGTCGACGCCCTTCTCGGCGAACTCGGCGATCGACGGCGGCAGTCCGCTTCCGGCCTTGGAGGCGAACTTCTTGATGCTCTTGTCCGTGAGCTCCGGGTTCTGCTCGGACCCGGAGAGGATGAACTCCTTGCCGGCGATGGCGGAGTCGAGGATGAACCAGGAGTAGTCCCGGCCGGTGCGGCGGATGGCCTCGATGGACGCCGTGGTGTGGAACCCCGGGAACAGCGGTACCGGCATCCGGTCGCCGTTCGCGTCCAGCCACAGGGTGGACGGCCCGGGGATGATGCGGATCGCGTGCGAGGGCCACACGGGCGCGTAGTGCTCGACGCCCTCGGTGTAGTGCCACATCCTGTCCCGGTTGATGAGGTTGGCCCCGGCCACCGCGGAGATCTCCAGGATCCGGCCGTCCACGTGCTCGGGCACCCCCAGGATCAGGCGCTCGGGAGCGTCGCCGAGCCGGTCCGCGGGCCAGTACCGACGAACGAGGTCGGGGTTGCCGCCGATACCGCCGGAGGCGAGGAGCACCGCCCCGGCCCGGAACTCGAACGCGCCGGTCTCCTCGCGCGGGGAGGCCACACCCCGGTCGTGGTCGCAGGGCACGAGGGTCGCTCCTCGCACGCCGACGGCGCGACCGTCCTCGACCACGATCTCGTCGACCCGGTGACGTATGGCGAAGCGCACGAGCCCGGCCCGGGCGGCCTCCAGGACGGGTTCCTCGAACACCCGCACCACCTCGGGCCCGGTCCCCCAGGTCACGTGGAAGCGCGGGACGGAGTTGCCGTGCCCGGCCACGTCGCCGCCGCCGCGCTCGGCCCAGCCGACGGTGGGGATGATCCGCAGGCCCAGGTCGTGGAGGTACCGCCGCTTCTCCCCCGCGGCGAACTCGACATAGGCACGCGCCCACTGCCGCGGCCAGTGGTCCTCCGGCCGGTCGAAGCCGGCGGAGCCGAGCCAGTCCCGCCACGCCAACTCGAGCGAATCGGAAATCCCGATCCGCTTCTGCTCGGGTGTGTCGACCAGGAAGAGGCCGCCCAGCGACCAGAACGCCTGACCGCCGAGGTTCTTCTCGTTCTCCTGGTCCACCACGAGCACCTTCTTGCCCGCGTGGGTCGCCTCGTGGGTGGCGACCAGTCCGGACAGACCGTGCCCCACGACGATCACGTCCGGGGTGAAGCCCGGCTCCGGCGCGGGAAGCGGTCCGGTGTTGGCCGCCCGTGACGCCGACGGCGGCTGCCACTCCGGGTAGACGGGGTGGACGGGCCGGGCCTCGCCGGTGGTGCGGTGCGTTCGGGACTCAGAGCGGCTCATGCGCCCCAGTGTGCCCGGTCACTCCAGCAGGTGGCGCAGATACCGTTCCGGCGCGTCGAGATAGCGCCGGTGGTGGTCGACCATCGCCAGATCCTCCCACCGGGTGCGGTGCATCCCGGCGTCGGAGAGCTCGTACACCGCGGCGCCGGGCACCGAAGCGAGGATCGGCGAGTGGGTGGCCATGAGCACCTGCGCCCCGCGCCGGTCGGCCAGCTCGAGCAGCAGGGCGACCAGTCGGAGTTGGGCGTCGAAGGACAGTCCGGCCTCGGGCTCGTCCAGCACGAACAACCCGCCGCCGGAGAACCGCGAGGTGGTGACGATGTCCCAGAACGCCTCACCGTGGCTGCGGGAGTGGAAGTCCTGCTCCGGGCCGGAGGACTGGAGGTAGGTGAACATGCCGTGCATGGTCTCGGCGCGCAGGAAATACCCCCACTTCGGCGCGCCCCCGCCCCGGACCAGCCGCAGTGAGTCGTGCAGCGGGGACTCCGACTCCCAGGTGACGTCACGGCCGTTGACCGACCCGCCCTCGGCGCCGAGCCCGTACGCCATGGCGACGGCCTCGACGATCGTCGACTTGCCGGCGCCGTTCTCCCCCACGAGCACGGTGAGGTCGTCGAGTTCGAGTCCCTCGCGCAACAGCTGGGCCACCGCCGGGATCGAGTACGGCCACCGCCCCGCCCCGGCCGACACGGGCTCGGCCCGCTCGTCCACGCCCCCGTCGCGCTGCCGCTCGACGCGTACCACCGGTCGTGGATCGAGCACTCCACCTGCGGCCATGCCACGCACCCTACCGTCGGTCGGTACCGTTTCTCCCATGCGGATCCACCAGCTCAACTGCGGCACGATGGGGGGCCTCGTTCCGACGCGCGTGCTGCTCGTGGAGGCCCCGGACGGGCTCGTGCTGGTGGATTCCGGGATCGGGTTGCAGGACATCGCCGACCCGGCCGGCCGCCTCGGGACGATGCGTCACGCGCTGCGCCCGGCGCTGCGCACCGGCGAGACCGCGGTCCGCCGCATCGAGGCGCTGGGCCTGGATCCGCGGGACGTGCGGCACATCGTGCTGACCCACATGGACGCCGACCACATCGGTGGGCTCGCCGACTTCCCGGAGGCACAGGTGCACGTCGCTGCCCAGGCGCTGACGTGGGCGGTGCGCACGCCGCGGTTTGTCGAGCGCCGCCGGTACCGCCGCCCCCAGTGGTCGCACGGGCCGCGGTTCGTCGAGTACTCCTACGGGACCGACCGGTGGGAGGGCTTCCGGGCGCACCCCCTGGACCATGTCGCCGAGGGGATGATGCTGGTGGACCTGCCGGGCCACGCGGTGGGTCACGCCGGGGTGTTGGTGCCCGGCGGCGGTGACGACGACGACAAGGACCTCCTCCACGCCGGGGACGCCTTCTACCACCGGGGGCAGATCGGTCAGACGGGTCGCGTGCCGCGGTCGATCCCCGTCCTGGAACGCGCCCTGGCCCTGGAACCGGGCGCGGTGTCCCTGACGCACGCCAGGCTCGCCGGGTTGGCCCGGCGTCGCCACGACACCCTCGACGTGGTGTGCGCGCACGACCCCTCGGGGCCCGGGGGCCTCTAGATGGTCAGGATCCGTGAGACCGCCTGGACGCCGGCCGAGCGCACGGAGGCGGACCCGGACCTGCCCGACCGCGCGGCCGCACTCGCCGAACTCCTCCGGGGCCGGCGGGCGGTGGTGCTCACCGGCGCCGGCATCTCGACCCCGTCGGGCATCCCCGACTACCGCGGGCCCGATTCGCCCGGCCGGACCCCGATGACGTTCCAACAGTTCGTGGGCGACCCCACGTACCGCCGGCACTACTGGGCGCGCAACCACCTCGGTTGGCGGCACATGGAGGCCGCGCGGCCCAACGCCGCGCACCTCCTGCTCGCCGACTGGGAGCGTCGCGGCCTGGTCACCGGGGTGATCACCCAGAACGTGGACCTGTTGCACCTCAAGGCGGGCAACCGCCGGCTCGTGGACCTGCACGGGACCTACGCCGTGGTCATCTGCCTGGACTGCGGCCTGCGACAGAGCCGGTGGGCTCTGCACGAACAGCTCGAACGCCTCAACCCCGGCTTCATCGAACGCGTGACCTCCCGCGGGGCGATCGAGGTGGCGCCGGATGCCGACGCCGTCCTGGCCGAGACCTCCGACTTCCGCATGGTCGATTGTCGGGCCTGCTCGGGAGTCCTCAAACCGGACATCGTCTACTTCGGCGAGAACGTCCCCGCGCATCGCGTGCAGGAGGCCAACGCGCTCGTCGACGGGTCGGACCTCGTCGTCGTCGTCGGCTCCTCCCTGACCGTCCGCTCCGGATACCGGTTCGTACGGCGTGCGGTGACCACCGGCACGCCCGTCGCGGTGGTCAACCGCGGCCGCACCCGCGCGCACGACGAGGCCACCCTGACGATCGACGGCGACTGCGTGGAGGTCCTCGAGCTGGCAGATGCGGCCCTGCCGCACCACGGGTGAGCGTCGAGGAGCAAAATAGGGCCATGCAGATCGCAAAGACACCAGAGACCGCGCTGGCCCGACTACTCCGCGGCAACGCCCGCTACGTGGCCGGGGAGAACCTCAACGAGCACAAAGACCCCTCTCGGCGCACCGAGCTCGCCGGCCAGCAGAATCCGTTCGCGCAGGTGTTCGGCTGCGCGGACTCCCGCGTCCCCGCCGAGGTCGTCTTCGACCAGGGGCTCGGCGACCTGTTCGTGATCCGCAACGCCGGCCACATCGTGGACTCGTCGGTGCTCGGGTCGATCGAGTTCGGGATCGAGGCCCTGAACATCCCGCTGACCCTCGTGCTGGGCCACACCTCGTGCGGTGCGGTGGGCGCCACGATCACCGCCATCGACACGCACTCCACCCCGTCCGGTTACCTGCGCGACGTGGTCGAGCGGATCTCGCCGGCCGTGTTCGAGGCGCGGCGCGACCCGGACGCCGGGTACGACGACGTGGTGGTGGAGAACGTCCGCCACACCGTCACCGCGATCCGGCAGAAGTCGGCCGCCGTCGACCGCGCGATCACCGAGGGCCGCACCGCGATCGTCGGCGCGATCTACAACCTCGAGGAGGGGACCGTCACCCCGGTCCACACCGAGGGGACCGTCACGGACGGCTGAGCGCGGGCCGACCGGGGTCGCTGGTCAGACCGGGACGAGGTCGTCGGCGTGCACCAACGGGCGCCCCTGACCGGAGCCGGTGCCGCCCGCCGCCCGGTCGGCCAACCGGGCGCGGACCTCGACCGAGTCGTACTGGGCGATCCCGCGGGCCACCACGCGGCCATCGACGTCGTGCATCTCGATGACGTCGCCGAAGTGGAACAGCCCGTCCACCCCGGTCACCCCGGCCAGCAGCAGGGAGCGCCGCGAGCCGGTCACCGCCCGGACCGCTCCGTCGTCCAGCAGGACCGCCCCGCGGGCGTCCGCGGCGTGCCGGACCCAGAAGCGCCGGGCGGTCATCCGCTCGGGCCGGGCCGCGAAGACCGTGCCCACCGTCGGGTCGGTGGCGAGGGCCTGCGGCGCCAGCTCCGCGGCCGTGAGCAGGACCGGGATACCCGCGTCCGCGGCCAGACGGGCGGCGGCGAGCTTGGAGGCCATGCCGCCGGTCCCCAGGGCCCCGCCGGCACCGGCGATCACGCCGTCGAGGTCGCCCTCGCCGCCGACCATGGTCACCGCGCTGGCCCCGCCCTTGCGCGGGTCGGAGTCGTACAGGGCGTCGACGTCCGAGAGCAGGATGAGGGCGTCGGCGCTGATGAGGTGCGCGACCAACGCGGCGAGCCGGTCGTTGTCGCCGAACCGGATCTCGTTGGTGGCCACGGTGTCGTTCTCGTTGATCACCGGCACCGCGTGCAGGGTGCGGAGGCGGTCGAGGGTCCGCTGGGCGTTGGCGGCGCTGTCCCGCCGGCCGATGTCGGCGGCCGTGAGCAGGACCTGGCCCACCACCCGGTCGAAGCGGGCGAACGAGTCGCCCCATGCGCGCGCCAGCTCGAGCTGGCCGACGCTGGCCGCGGCCTGCTTCGCGGACAGGGTGCCGGGGCGGGTGGTCATCCCCAGTGGCGCCATGCCGGCGCCGATTGCACCGGAGGAGACGACGAAGACGTCCGACCCCGCGGCCATCCGCGACTGGCAGACGTCGGCGAGTGCGTCGAGTTCGGCCCGCCGGATCCCGCCGTGGAAGCTGGTGATGGCCGACGAGCCGATCTTGACCACCACGCGGCGGGCCGCGCCGATACGGCGGCGCAACTCCCGCTCCGTGGTCACTCCAGGATCTCCTCGTCCGGGTCGATCAGGCCGCGGCGCACCCGCTTGCGGTACTTGCGCTCGGTGGCGCCGATCCGCTCGTCGGACTCCAGCCGGATGTCGGTCCCACGCCCGGTGCGCATGAGGTCGACGCCGGCCGGGGTCTGCGGCTCCCACTCGAACGAGACGTCACCGATGGTGACGGTGCAGCCCTCCGTGGCGCCGGCCTTGATGAGCGCCTCCTCGACCCCGATCCGGGCCAGCCGGTCGGCGAGGAAGCCCACGGCCTCGTCGTTGTCGAACTCGGTCTGGCGGATCCACCGCTCGGGCTTGGCCCCGGTGACGATGAACGCGCCGCGGTCGGCGGGATCCGGGCGGACGCGGAACTCCTCGACGTCCACCGCCTTGGGGCGGATGACGATCCGTTCGGGCGCGGCGGGCGGGTTGGCTTTACGGTGTGCCTTGATCAGCTCGTACAGGCCGTACCGCAGCTCGTCGAGCCCCTTGTGGGCCACCGCGGAGATCGCGTAGACGGGCCACCCCTTGGCCTCGAAGTGCTCGCGCACCATCTCCGCCATGTCGGCGGCGTCGGGCACGTCGATCTTGTTGAGCACGACCACGCGGGGGCGGTCTGCCAGGTCGCCGATCCCGGCGTCGGTGAGTTCGGACCGGTAGGCGGCGAGTTCGGCCTCGAGGGCGTCCACGTCGGAGATCGGGTCCCGGTCGGACTCGAGGTTCGCGCAGTCCACCACGTGGGCCAGCACGGCGGTGCGCTCGATGTGACGCAGGAAGTCCAGACCCAGGCCCCGGCCCTCGCTGGCGCCGGGGATGAGGCCGGGGACGTCGGCGATGGTGAAGGTGTCGTCGCCGACCGAGACCACGCCGAGGTTGGGTGCCAGGGTGGTGAAGGGGTAGTCGGCGATCTTGGGCTTGGCCGCCGAGAGAACTGAGACCAGGGAGGACTTCCCGGCGGACGGGAAGCCGACCAGTCCGACGTCGGCCATGGACTTGAGCTCGAGCGTGAGGTCGCGGACCTCGCCGGGCTCGCCGAGCAGCGCGAAGCCGGGGGCCTTGCGGGCCCGGGATGCCAGGGCGGCGTTGCCCAGACCGCCCTTGCCACCCTCGGCGGCGACGAAGCGGGTGCCGACGCCGGTGAGGTCGGCCAGCACCTCGCCGTCCTCGTCGAGCACGACGGTGCCGGGCGGCACCGACAACACGAGGTCGGCGCCCTGGGCACCGTTGCGGTTGGCGCCCATACCCGGCTGGCCCCGGCCCGCGCGGGCGTGGGGCCGGAAGTGGAAGTCGAGCAGGGTGTGGACCTGGGGGTCCACGACGAGGACGACGTCGCCGCCGTGCCCGCCGTTGCCGCCGTCGGGGCCGCCGAGGGGCTTGAACTTCTCGCGGTGCACCGAGGTGCAGCCGCGGCCGCCGTCCCCCGCCGCGAGGTGGAGCACTACGCGGTCGATGAATCTCGACATGGTGGGGACTCCTCCGGGTGACGGGCGATGACGGGCGGGGTGGTGCAAATACTCTCGGGGGCCGGGTGTGGGGTCTTGACGACCCCGCCCGGCCCCCGAGGGCTGTTCATGAAAGTGGTCGGCTGGGAGGCTCAGGCCTCGGCGCCGGCCGGCACGATGTTCACGGTCTTGCGACCGCGCTTGGTGCCGAACTCCACCGCACCGGCGGAGAGGGCGAACAGGGTGTCGTCGCCACCACGGCCGACGTTGACGCCCGGGTGGAACTTGGTGCCGCGCTGGCGCACCAGGATCTCACCGGCGTTGACCTCCTGGCCGCCGAACCGCTTGACGCCGAGGCGCTGTGCGTTGGAGTCACGACCGTTACGGGTGCTGGATGCGCCCTTCTTACTTGCCATGTCCGAGTCCCTCCTTCAGGGAGCACGCCCGAGGGCGCTGAGCTGGTGGCCTGAGCGGCCGGAGATGGATTACTTGATACCGGTGATCTTGACGACCGTCAGCTTCTGACGGTGGCCCTGACGCTTGTGGTACCCGGTCTTGTTCTTGAACTTGTGGATCCGGATCTTCGGTCCTTTGGTCTGCTCGACGATCTCGCCGGAGACGGTGACCTTGGCCAGGGCGTCGGCGTCGGAGGTGACGGCCGAACCGTCGACCACGAGGATCGGGGACAGCGACACGGAGGTTCCGGCCTCGCCCTCGATCTTCTCGACCTTGACGTGGTCCCCTTCGGCGACCTTGTACTGCTTGCCGCCGGTCTTGACGATCGCGTACATCGAGGGCTTCCCCTTGCTTCTCGGGTGTGCGGCCGCCTGGGGCGACCACACCTGGTGTGCGGTGTTCTCTCTTGCTCGCCGACTCGCGTCGGTCGAGGGTCGCGGGCCCCGGAACCGTTCCCGGTCCCGTCGCGCGACTCCTCGCGCCACGACATAGCGCCGCGACGAGCGACCTGTCAAGGTTACGGTCCGGCGGCACAGCAGGTCAAACCGACCGTGCCGCCGGCCCGCGGCCAGGTGCGTCAGTCGCCCGCGGGGGCGGTCGTCGTCCTGGTGGCACGTCGCCTCGCGGGCCGCGTGCGCGGCTCGGCGACCACCGTGGTGGGCGCTTCCGCCAGGGGCGCGGCCTCGACCTTCGCGACCGGATCGGCCGGTGCGGTCTGCGGCGCGGTGTCGGTCCCGGCGGCGCCCGCCTCGCGGCGGGTGGACCGCCGGCGGGGGCGACGCCCGCCCGGGGCCTGACCCGTGGGCCCGGAGTCCGGACCCGCCGTGTCCGGACCCGGGGTGGAGACCTGCTCCACGACGGTCTCCGCCTCGGCCACCACGGCGGCCTCGGACTGCGGGGTGTCGGTCACCTCGGCCGCAGCGGCGTCCTCGGCCGCGGTCGTCGGCGCCGGAGCACTGCTCGTGGCCCGCCTCGCTGCCCGGCGGCGACGCGCCGGCCGCGTGGTCCCGGCGGCGTCCGCCGAGTCGGGCTCGGCCGTGCCCGGCGTCGGTGTCGGCTCGGCGGTCTGCTCCGCGGTGGGAGCGGTCGGCGTCTCCGCGGTGGGCGCGGTCACGACCTCGGGGGTCGCGGCCCCCCTGGCATCGGCTGCCTCGGTCCCGGCTGCCGGGGTCTCGGCTGCCCGGGTCTCGGGCGCCGCGCCACGGCCCCCGTCGGTGCGGGTGCCACCCTCGGCGTGCGACCCGGCCGCGCTGTCCGCGTCGGCGTCGGCCTCGCCGTTCTGCCGTGAGATCGCGAGCGCGGCCGGGTGCGCGGCCGGCGCGGGGCCGTCCTTGCGCGGGGCCTGCTTGGGCGCGGGCGCCTCGGACTCCCCTGAGCCCTTGCCGTTGCCACCCTTGCGACGGCCGCGGCGGCCACCGGGCTCATCGGCGTTGTGCGACTCGGTGTGCAGCGGGTCCGCGTGCACGATCAGCCCGCGGCCCTGGCAGTGCTCGCACGGGGTGGAGAACGCCTCGACCAGCCCGGTACCGAGCTTCTTGCGGGTGAGCTGCACCAGCCCCAGCGACGTGACCTCGGAGACCTGGTGCCGGGTGCGGTCGCGCCCCAGCGCCTCGGTGAGGCGCCGCAGCACGAGGTCGCGGTTGGACTCGAGCACCATGTCGATGAAGTCGATGATCACCATCCCGCCGACGTCGCGCAGGCGCAACTGGCGGACAATCTCCTCGGCGGCCTCGAGGTTGTTCTTGGTGACGGTCTCCTCGAGGTTGCCGCCGGAGCCGGTGTACTTGCCGGTGTTGACGTCGATGACGGTCATCGCCTCGGTGCGGTCGATCACCAGCGAGCCGCCGGAGGGCAGCCACACCTTGCGGTCGAGCGCCTTGGCCAGCTGCTCGTCCACACGGTAGGTGGCGAACACGTCCACATCCGGGTTGTCGTACCGCTCCACGCGCTCCGTCATCTCGGGCGCGACCCGCGAGACGTAGTCGTGCACCGTGTCCCAGGACGTCTCGCCCTGGATGACGAGCTTGGAGAAGTCCTCGTTGAACAGGTCGCGGACGACCTTGACCAGCAGGTCCGGCTCCTCGTACAGCGCCACGGGCGTGCCGGCCCCGGAGCCGGTGCGCTTGGCGGCCGCCTCCGAGATCTCGGTCCACTGGGCGGCCAGGCGCTCGACGTCGCGGCCGATCTCCTCCGCGCTGACGCCCTCGGCGGCGGTGCGGATGATCACGCCGGAGCCCTCCGGCACGACCTCCTTGAGGATCGCCTTGAGGCGGCGACGCTCGGTGTCGGGCAACTTGCGCGAGATGCCGGTGGAGTTGCCGTCCGGTACGTACACGAGGAAGCGCCCGGCCAGCGAGATCTGCGTGGACAGGCGGGCACCCTTCTGCCCGATCGGGTCCTTGGTGACCTGCACCAGCACCATGTCGCCGGACTTGAGTGCCTGCTCGATCCGCCGGGCCTTGCCGCCGAGCCCGGCGGCCTCCCAGTTGACCTCGCCGGCGTACAGGACGCCGTTGCGGCCGCGCCCGATGTCGACGAACGCCGCCTCCATGCTTGGCAGCACGTTCTGCACACGGCCGAGGTAGACGTTACCGACCATCGAACGCGCCGATTCGGTGGTGACGAAATGCTCCACGAGGACCTTGTCCTCGAGCACGCCCACCTGGGTCATGACGCCCTTGCCGTCGCCGCGCTGCTTCTCGCGGACCACCATGACGCGGTCCACGGCCTCGCGGCGGGCGAGGAACTCGGACTCGGAGAGGATCGGCTGGCGACGACGACCGGCCTCGCGGCCGTCGCGGCGGCGCTGGCGCTTGGCCTCGAGCCGCGTGGAGCCGGTGATGCCCTGGACCTCGTCGGACGACGTACCCGAGCCCTGTCCCCCGCGTCCGGAGCGACGGCGGGCCTCGCGTTCGTGGACCTCGGTCTGGGGCGGGTCATCGTTGGACGTCTGGGTGTCGTCGGAGCCGGAGCTCCCACTGCGACGACGACGACGGCGACGGCGCCTCGAACCCGACGGACCGTTCCCCGAGTCGTCCGAATCGTCACCGTCGGCGTCACCCGGACCGGACTGCCCGTCGGAGTCGTCGGCGGACCGGTCGTCGGTCTCGGCGGCGGAATCGGGACGGGCGTCGGAGCTCCCGTCATCGCTGCCGGAGGTCTCGTCCGGGGCGTCGTCGCGCTGGTCGCTGTCGCGCTGGTCTCCGTCGTCCGACGACTCGGTCCCGGTGTTCTCACCGTTCTGGTCGTCGCCGGCCTCGCCGCGCCCGCGCCCACGTCCGCGACGGCCCCGACGGCGACGACGGGTCCCGCCGTCACCGGAGTCGGACTGGTCCGTGGCGCGGCCGTCGTCGGATCCCTGCTCCTGCCCGTCCTGCTCGACCTGCGTGTCCTCGGCGGGAGGGGTGGGGGCGGTGTCGGGGGCGGTCTCGGTGCGGGCCCGGCCCTGGGTCTGGCCCTGGCCGCGGCGGCCGCGGGGCTCGTCGCCCGAGCGGGTGTCCGCCTGCGTCTGCGCGGGAGCCTCGTCGGGCGAGAGGAACAGCGGAGAGAACGACGGGGTCGCGGTGGACCGACGCCGACGGTTGCCCGACTCCTCCGACCCCACCTCGCCGGTGACGATCGCGATCTCGGGCAGCGCCGGGCGGTTCCGGCCGCTCGTCCCGGCTCCCCCGGTCCCTGCGGAGTCGTCCGCGGAGCCCTGCACGGACTTCTTCCCGGTCCTCGTGCCGGACTTCTCCGCGGACCTGGAGGCGGACTTCTCCGCATCCGTGGCCTTCTCGGCGGTCTTCTCGGCTGTGGTCTTGCGCGCCGGGCTCTTCCTGCCGGACGCCTTCTTCGCGGGAGCGGTCTCCGTCGCCGCCGTCCCGCCCGTCGCCGACTCTGCAGCAGGCGTCTCGGCCGGAGTCTCGGCCGGCGACGTCTCAGCGGCAGTCGCCTCAGCCGACGCCGGGTCGGCGGGCATCTCTGCGGTGGGGGTCTTCTCGGCGGTCTTACCGGCGGGAGCCTTGGCCGCCCTCTTGGCGGCAGCCTTCTTCGTGGGGGCCTTTTCCACAGGCGCCTTGTCCGCCGGGGCCTTCCGGGCGGGGGCGTCGGTCGCGGACGCCTCGGCCGCCGGCGCCTGGGCACCGGTGTCCCCTGCCGGCGCGGCACCGGGCGCCGTCCCCGTGTCCTGCCCGCGGCTGGTGAACCAGTCGAGCAGCACCTCCCGGGTCACCCCGGACTGGGCGCTCTTGATCTCCACGCCGATCCCGGCCATGGCGGTCAAGAATTCCCTGCTGCTCATGCCCACGGCCCTGGCTGCCGCGTGCGCGCGCATCCTCTCGGGAAGCGCGTTGATGTCGTCGATTGTCAGGTTCGGATCCGACACGTGTCTCCTCCGGCCGGACTCCGGGCGCGATCACGTCACCGGATACCGGTGACCCACGCCGCCGCACGGGGTCGGGCGTCTTCTTGTCTGGGCCCCACCTGGGTGGGACGACGTCTTGTGGTCCGCGGCACCGGGACGAACCGGGCCACGGGTGGCGGGCGCCCGTTCCGGGGCGGACTGGTGGTCCACTCGCCAGGATGGGCTTCGACCATTCTCCCACACCCGCCGCCGAAACGTCGTCGCCCGGCACCACCGAACGCAAACGCGCCCGCCGGGCCTCGGGGCCGACGGGCGCGCGCAGCTCGATCACTGCGGGAGGACGGGGATCTACAGACCGGGGAACCAGAGCGCGATCTCACTGGCGGCGGACTCCTCGGAGTCCGAGCCGTGGACGAGGTTGAACTGGGTCTCGAGACCGAAGTCGCCACGGATGGAGCCGGGCGCGGCCTTCTCCACAGGGTCGGTGCCCCCGGCGAGCTGACGCCACGCGGCGATCGCCCGGGGGCCCTCGAGCACGCCGGCGACGACCGGACCGGAGGTGATGAACTCGAGCAGGTCCCCGTAGAACGGACGCTCGGAGTGCTCGGCGTAGTGCTCGGCCGCCGTCTCCCGGGACACCTGACGCATGTCCATGGCGACGATCTTGAGGCCCTTGGCCTCGATACGGGCCAGGATGGTCCCGGTCAGCGCGCGCTCGACACCGTCGGGCTTGATGAGGAAGAAAGTTCTCTCGGTCACGAGGGCGATCCTACAAGCCCGGTGTCCACGCCGACCGTCCGGAGCCGTCAGTCGTGCTGGCTGGGCAGATAGCCGCCGGCCATCCGGCGGGTCAGGTCCCGGCGCAGGTACAGGATGTACGCCCAGACCGCGGCGAACATGAGCCCGCAGACCCCCATCGACCAGTGCACGGCCCAGCCGGCGACGGCCAGACCCGCGAGCGTGAGGTTCAGCGGGATCGCCCAGGGCTTGCGCTGGAGTCCACTGGCCACGAGCATCGCGACTGCGAGGAGGCTGACGAACCACACCTTCCACGGTTGGAAGTGGGCGCCGCCGTCGAGCCGGGCGATGACCGTCAGCACCAGACCGATCACGATCGCCTCGAGCACGAGGGTGCCGGCCATGATGCCCCGCAGCCCCTTCCACGGGTCCACCGAGGGCTCGTGCGCGGCGCCCCGGGGGCCGGGGGTCGGGTCGGTCACTGTGCGTCCTTTCCGAACAGGCTGCGGGCGGCCCCGGCGGTCACCACGGAACCCGTGATGAGCACGCCGACGCCCGAGACGTCGTCGTCCGCGGTCGGATCCGGGACCCCGACCAGGTCGAGGGCCGCGCTGACCGCGTCGGGCAGGGTGTCCACGACGTGGACGCGCTGGGCGGTGAACCGCTCCTCGGCGATGCGAGCAAGGTCGCCCGGGTCCATCGCGCGCGGTGAGGCGGCCCGGGTGACGACGACCTCCTCCACCACCGGCTCGAGTGCGGCGAGGAACGCGTCGGCGTCCTTGCCGTCGAGCATCGCGACCACGGCGACCAGCCGCTTGAAGTCGAACTCCGAGGTGACCGCCTCGGCGAGTGCGCGTCCGCCGTGTCCGTTGTGGGCGGCGTCCACCAGGACGGTGGGGCTGGAGCTGAGCCGCTCGAGGCGCCCGGGATTGTCGACCGCCGCGAAGCCGGCACGGATGAGTTCCGGGTCCAGGGCCCTGTCCGGTCCCGCGCCGAAGAACGCCTCGACGGCCGCGAGCGCGGTCGCGGCGTTCTCGGCCTGGTGCTCCCCGAACAGCGGGAGGAACACCTCGGGGTACTCGCCCCCGAGGCCTCGCAGGGTGAGCTGCTGGCCACCGACGGCGACCCGCCGTTCGACCACGTCGAACTCCGAACCGAGGCGGGCGACGACCGCGCCCACCTCCACGGCGCGACGCAACAGGACGTCCATGGCCTCGGGCTCCTGGCGCCCGATCACGGCGATCGGGTCCCGCGGCAGCAGATCGTCCTCCGGGCCCGGCTGGATGATCCCGGCCTTCTCCCCCGCGATCGTCGCGAGGTCCTCGCCCAGGTAGTCGGTGTGGTCCAGGCCGACGGGGGTGATCACGGCGACGGCGGGCCGGACCACGTTCGTGGCGTCCCACGTCCCGCCCATCCCCGTCTCCACGACCGCCACCTCGACCGGTGCGTCGGCGAACGCGGCGAACGCCATCGCGGTCAGCACCTCGAAGTAGCTCATCCGTGGGCCGCCGGCCTCCTCGGACCGCTGGTCGACGAGCTCGAGATAGGGCTGGAGTTCGCGGTAGGTGTCCACGAAGGTGCGGGCGGTGACCGGCTCCCCGTCGAGCGCGATGCGCTCGGTGACGCTCTGCAGGTGGGGGCTGGAGTTGCGTCCGGTGCGCTGGTGCAGGGCCCGCAGCAGCGCGTCGACCATCCGCGTGACCGATGTCTTGCCGTTGGTGCCCGCCACGTGGACCACGGGGTACGCGTGCTGCGGATCGCCGAGCACGGACATCAGCTCGGCGATCCGGTCCAGGCTCGGCTCGAGGCGGGATTCCGGCCAGCGGGTCGCCAGTTCCTCCTCGACCGCGGCCAGGTCGGCCGCGTCGGCCTGCCATTCGGGGCTGCCGACCTCGGGGACCGGGCGCGGCGGCAGGTGATCATCGCCGTCGCCGTCCTCGTCACCCGGGATCGGACCACCGAGCGGGACGCCCGAGACGAGGCCGTCCTCGCCGAGCATCTCGGCGACATCCTCCTCGGTCGGGGTGTCCCACCCCTCGCTCGGGTCGTGCGGCGGGAGCCACTGTCGATCGCTCACGCGGGGTCACTTCCTGCCGGCATCGACTCGAGGCGGGCGGTGATCCGGGCGACCTCGGCCTCCGCGAGGTCGCGGCGGCCGCGGATCTTGTCGACGACATGGTCGGGCGCCTTGCCCAGGAACGCCTCGTTGCCGAGTTTGGCACCGGTGGTCTCGAGTTCCTTGCGTGCGGCGGCGAGATCCTTCTCCAACCGGCGTCGCTCGGCGGCGAGGTCGATCGTCCCGGAGGTGTCGATCTCCACGTCCACCGTCGACAACCCGAGCCGGACCTCGAGCGAGGCCGTCGCGGTGAAGTCCTCGGCGGCCGGGGTCAGCCGGGCGAGCGCGCACACCTGGGCGAGCAGGTCCGCCGGCAGGTCGGCGGCGTCCACGCCGGAGATCCGTGCCGGCACCCGCTGACCGGGCTTGAGGCCCTGGTCGGAGCGGAACCGCCGGATCTCGGTGACGAGGGTCTGGGCGTCGGCCACGCGGCGGACCGGCTCCGTGGCGTCATCGGCGGGCGCCACGTCGGTGGGCCAGTCCGCGACCACCACGGACTCCCGCCCGGTCAGTGCCGTCCACAGCGTCTCCGTGACGAACGGGATGACCGGGTGCAGCATCCGCATGAGGACGTCCAACACGTGTCCGAGGACGAGTCTCGTGTTCTCGGCCCGCTCGGAGGCGCGCGCGTCGTCGTCCGACCCGAACTGGACCTTCGCGAGCTCGAGGTACCAGTCGCACACCTCGTCCCAGGCGAAGTGGTACAGGGCCTCGCACGCCTTGGAGAACTCGTAGCGGTCCAGCGCGTCGTCGACGCCCACCCGCACCTCCCCGAGGCGGTGCAGGATCCACCGGTCGGCGTCGGTGAGCGCGGACGCGGCGGGCAGTTCGCCCACCTTCGCCCCGTTCATCAGCGCGAAGCGGGTGGCGTTGAACAGCTTGGTGGCGAAATTGCGGGACGCCTGGGCGGCGTCGTCCCCGACCGACAGGTCGCCGCCCGGGTTGGCCCCGCGGGCCAGGGTGAAGCGCAGCGCGTCGGCGCCGAAGCGGTCCACCCAGTCCAAGGGGTCGATCCCGTTGCCCTTGGACTTGGACATCTTCTGGCCGTGCTCGTCGCGCACGAGGCCGTGGAGGAAGACGTCGGTGAACGGAACCTTCCCCGGAGCGGCCGTGTCGCCGGTGAGGGTCCGGCCCACGAAGGTGCCGAACATCATCATCCGCGCCACCCAGAAGAAGAGGATGTCGTACCCGGTGACCAGGACGGACGTGGGGTAGAACCGCTCGAGGTCGGCGGTGCGATCGGGCCAGCCCATGGTGGAGAACGGCCACAGTCCGGAGGAGAACCACGTGTCGAGCACGTCGGTGTCCTGGGAGTATCCGGCGGGCGGCTCCTCGCCGGGTCCCACGCAGACCACCTCGCCGTCGGGGCCGTACCAGATCGGGATGCGGTGACCCCACCACAACTGTCGGGAGATGCACCAGTCGTGCATGTCGTCGACCCAGTCGAACCAGCGCGGTTCCTGGCTCGTCGGGTGGATCACCGTGTCACCGTCGCGCACGGCGTCCCCGGCCATCCTCGCCAGTTCCTCGACCCGCACCCACCACTGGAGCGACAGCCGCGGCTCGATCGGCTCACCGGACCGTTCGGAGTGGCCCACCGAGTGCAGGTACGGACGCACCTCCTTGACGATGCGTCCCTGTTCTGCGAGGTCCTCCCGGACGGCCTTGCGGGCGTCGAAACGGTCCATCCCGTCGTAGCGGGTCCCGGTCCCGGTGATGTGGCCGGTGGCGTCCATGATCGTGGGCATCTCGAGGCCGTGACGCTGGCCGATCGCGAAGTCGTTGGGGTCGTGCGCGGGCGTGACCTTCACGGCGCCGGTCCCGAACTCGGGATCGACGTAGTCGTCCGCGACCACGCGCATGGTCCACCCGTCGCGGAACGGGTGCGGGATCTCGGTGCCCACCAGGTGCGCGTAGCGCTCGTCGGAGGGATGGACGGCGATCGCGGTGTCACCGAGCATCGTCTCGAGCCGGGTCGTGGCCACGACCAGGTGCGGCTCGGAATCGTCCATCGAGCCGTAGCGGAAGCTCACCAGCTCGCCCTCGACGTCCGCGTACTTGACCTCGATGTCCGAGATCGCGGTCTGCAGGGTGGGCGACCAGTTGACCAGTCGCTCGGCGCGGTAGATCAGACCGTTGTCGTACAGCTCCTTGAAGATGGTCTGCACCGCGCGCGACAGTCCGTCGTCGAGGGTGAACCGCTCACGCGACCAGTCGACACCGTCGCCGAGGCGACGCATCTGCTCCCCGATGGTCCCACCGGACTCGCGCTTCCATTCCCAGACCTTCTCGATGAACGCCTCGCGGCCGATCTCGTGGCGGTCGATCCCCTCGTCGCGGAGCTTGCGGTCCACGAGGGTCTGCGTGGCGATCCCGGCATGGTCCATGCCGGGCAGCCACAGGACCTCGAAGCCCTGCATGCGCTTGCGCCGCGTGAGCACGTCCATGAGGGTGTGGTCGAGCGCGTGGCCCATGTGCAGGCTGCCCGTGACGTTGGGCGGCGGCAACACCACCGAGTAGGCGGGCTTGTCGCTGGACGGGTCGGCCTCGAAGTAGCCGGCCTCCACCCAGCGCTGGTACAGCCCGCCTTCCACCTCACCTGGGTTCCAGGAGGCGGGCAGGGCGTCCGCGCGGTCGGTGTTCGGGGAGGCAGAAGCTGGAGTCGTCACCCGACCATCCTAGGCCGTGGACGCCGGGGCCCGGCACACGCCGTCAGCCCCGGTGCACCCGAGGTCAGTCGGCCAGTCCCAGTCCGTGAACGGCGTCACGCTCCGAGACCAGTTCCGCCACCGACGCGTCGATGCGGGCTCGTTGGAAGTCCCCGATCGCCAGTCCTTCGACGACCTCCCACTCCGCGCCGCGGCTGCGGCAGGGCAACCCCGTCACCACACCCGGCACGGTCCCGTACTGCCCCTCCGACGGCAGTGCGACCGTGGTCCAGCTCTCCCCACTGGTGCCGTGCACCCAGTCGCGCATCTGGTCGACCGCCGCGCCGGCGGCCGAGGCGGCCGACGACGATCCGCGCACCGAGATGATCTCGGCTCCCCGGTTCGCGACCCGCGGGATGAACGTGTCAGCCAACCACTCCTCGTCGAGCCCGGAAGTGACCGGCTCGCCCCGTCGCGTCAGGTACGACACGTCGGGGAACTGGGTGGCCGAGTGGTTGCCCCAGACCACCACCCCGTCCAGGTCGGCGACCGGCGCTCCCAGCCGGGTGGCGAGCTGGCTGAGCGCGCGGTTGTGGTCGAGCCGCATCAGGGCGGTGAAGCGACCGGCGGGGACGTCGGGCGCGTGTCGGTGGGCGATGTAGGCGTTGGTGTTGGCGGGGTTGCCCACCACCACCACCCGCACGTCGTCGGCGGCGTGGGCGTTGATGGCGCGGCCCTGTTCCCGGAAGATCGCCCCGTTGGCGGTGAGCAGGTCGGCGCGCTCCATCCCCTTGCCGCGCGGCCTGGCGCCCACCAGGAATGCCGCGTTGGCGCCGTCGAACGCGGTGTCCACGTCGTCGGTGATCTCGATCGACTCGACCAGCGGGAGAGCGCAGTCCTCGATCTCCATCGCGACGCCCTCCGCCGCGACCACGGCCGACGGGATGTCGAGCAGACGCAGGCGGACCGGGGTCCCGGGCCCGAACACCAGCCCGGAGGCGAGACGGAACAGCAACGAGTAGGCGATCTTTCCGGCGGCGCCGGTGACGGTCACGGTGGCCGGGGTGGCGGTGACCGGGGTGGAGGTGCTCATGTGGGACGGACCTTCCGGGGACGACGACGGGGTCGGTTCCCACAGTAGTGAGAATCCGACCCCGCCTCCCGCCTCCGCGGGCGGTGTACACCTGACGTCCACCCGAGCGTCGACTCAGGCGTGGATCTCGGCGCCCGTCTTCCGGCGGACCTCGTCGATGGTCACGTCCGGCGCCAGTTCGACGAGTCGGAAGCCCTCCGGCGCGATGTCGAGGACGCACAGGTCGGTGACGACCCGCTGGACGCAGCCCTTGCCCGTGTACGGGAGCGTGTTCTCCTGCATGAGCTTGAGGTCGCCCTTGCGGGTGACGTGGTCCATCATCACGATCACGCGGTCGGCGCCGTGGACGAGGTCCATCGCACCGCCCATGCCCTTGACCATGGCGCCGGGGACCATCCAGTTGGACAGGTCGCCGGACTGCGAGACCTGCATAGCGCCGAGGACGGCGACGTCGACGTGACCGCCGCGGATCATGGCGAAGGACTCCGACGACGAGAAGAACGCCGCCCCCGCCTCGGCGGTGATGGTCTCCTTGCCTGCGTTGATCATCTCGGGGTCGAGCTCGTCGTCCGTCGGGTACGGCCCGACGCCGAGGATGCCGTTCTCCGAGTGGAGGGTCACCTGCACACTCTCGGGAAGATATCCGGGGATGAGGGTGGGCATACCGATACCGAGGTTGACGTACTGGCCGTCGGTGAAATCCGCGGCGATGCGAGCCGCCATCTGCTCGTGGGTCCAGCTCATGGCTCAGGCCTCCCTGGTGGTGCGGATCTCGACGCCGGTCTCCTGGCGGCCGACCTCGACGATCCGTTGGACGAAGATGCCGGGGATGTGGACGTTGGCCGGGTCGATCCCGCCCGGCTCGACGACCTCCTCGGCCTGCACGATCGTGATCCGACCGGCCATGGCCACGTCCGGGTTGAAGTTGCGAGCCGTCCCACGGAACTGCAGGTTGCCCACGGTGTCGGCCCTGTGGGCGTGGACCAGGGCGAAGTCGGTGACGATCCCGCGCTCGAGGACGTACTGTTCGCCGTCGAAGACCCGGACCTCCTTGGGCTCGGACGCCTTGGCGACGCCCCCCTCGCCGTCATAACGCAGCGGCAGGCCCCCGTCGGCGACCATCGTGCCGACGCCGGCCGGGGTGTAGAAGGCGGGGATGCCGGCGCCTCCGGCCCGCATGCGCTCGGCGAGCGTGCCCTGCGGCGTGAGCTCCACCTCGAGCTCGCCGGAGAGGTACTGGCGGGCGAACTCCTTGTTGGCGCCGACATACGAGGCCGTGGTCCGGGTGATCCGGTGCGATTCCAGAAGCTTGCCCAGGCCGAAACCGTCGGTGCCGCAGTTGTTGCTCACCGTGCTCAGGTCGGTGGCGCCCTGCTCGAGGAGCGCGTCGATGAGGACGGCGGGGATGCCGACCAGACCGAACCCGCCCACGGCCAGGGAGGCACCGTCGGGGATGTCCGCGACCGCGTCCGCGGCCGACGAGAAGATCTTGTTGGTCATGTCACGAACCCTATCCAGTGTTCGCATATTGTACAAGTGTTCGCTCCTCGTACGATATGCGGGTATCGTGGGTCAGGTACCGACGTGGAGCGCCTGCGCCCGAGCGCACCACACACCACGCAACGCACCGCCCGCGACCAGACGCACGAGAGGACCGACACCATGCCCGCCACCCTGTCCCACGAGGTCAGCGGACCCCGGTCCGCCGACACCCCCGTCCTCGTCCTCCTCGGATCACTCGGGTCCGACCGTTCGATGTGGGACGCGCAGGCCCGGGACCTGTCCCGCGACCACACCGTGGTCGCGGTGGACCACCGGGGCCACGGCACGTCCGAGGTCGTCCCCGGCCCCTGCACGATCGCCGACCTGGCCGCCGACGTTCTGGCCCTGCTCGACTCGATCGACGTGGACCGGTTCCACGTGGCCGGACTCTCGCTCGGTGGCGCGGTGGCCCAGTGGCTCGCCGTCCACGAACCCACCCGCGTGCTCTCCACCGCCCTCCTGTGCACCGCCGCGAAGTTCGGTGAACCGTCCGGCTGGGCCGATCGCGCCACCGCGGTCCGCGAGGGCGGGACGGCCGCGGTCGCCGACGCCGTCGTCGCACGGTGGATCACCGCCGCGCGGGCCGAGGCCGAGCCCGAGCTGGTCGCCGGGCTCCGCGAGATGGTCCTGGGCACCCCGGCCGAGGGATACGCCTCCTGCTGCGACGCGCTGGCCGGCTGGGACAACCGCGCCGAGCTGGGTCGGATCTCCTGCCCCACCCTCGTGCTCGCGGGGGACGAGGACCCCTCCACTCCCCCGGAGGTACTGCGCGAGATCGCCGACGGGGTGCCCGGAGCGGACTTCGTCGTCGTCTCCCCGGCGGCCCACGTGCCCACCGTCGAGATCCCTGACCGCATCACCGACGTGCTCCGCCGACACCTCGACGCCGCACGGAACACGGGCGCGGCGTGACCCGCCCCGACGTGGTGTCGACCCCGGCCGGGTCCGTGGACGACGGCGGCGACCGCCCGGCCTCCCCCGACTTCGTCCAGTCGCTCGCGCGCGGCCTGGCGGTCATCCGGGCATTCGACGCCCGCCAGCCACGCCAGACCCTCAGTGACGTCGCGCGCAACACCGGACTGACCCGGGCGACCGCCCGCCGCTTCCTCCACACCCTCGTCGAACTGGGCTACGTGGACACGGCCGACTCGGTCTTCTGGCTCACCCCCCGGGTCCTCGACCTCGGGTACAGCTACCTGTCGGCGCTCCCGCTGACCGATCTCGCCCAACCGCACCTGGAGAAGCTCAGCTCGCGACTCGGCGAATCCTCGTCCGTGGCGGTGCTCGACGGCCCCGACATCGTCTACGTGGGGCGCGTCCAGGTGCGTCGCATCATGACCATCGGCATCACCATCGGAACCCGGTTCCCCGCCTACGCCACGTCGATGGGGCGGGTCCTGCTCGCCTCGCTCCCCGCCGAGGACCTCGACGCCTACCTCGCCGCGACGGACCTGCGGGCGCTCACCCCCCACGGCCTCGCCGACGAGTCAGCGCTCCGCGCGGAGCTGGCGCGGGTGGCCGAGCGCGGGTGGTGCGTCGTCGACCAGGAACTCGAGCCCGGCCTGCGCTCGGTGGCCGCACCGGTCCACGACCGCCACGGCGCGGTCAGCGCGGCCCTCAACGTCTCCACCCACGCCGCCCGCTACTCCCCCGACCAGCTCACAGGCGAGGTCATCCCCGAACTGCTGGCCACCGCCCGCGCACTGTCGGCCGACCTCGCCATCGTCAACCGCTGAACCCGAACTGAGGAAAATCCATGCGTGACGTCGTCATCTGCCAACCCCTGCGCACCCCCGTGGGACGCTTTGGCGGGGTGTTCCGCGACCTGGACGCGAACACCCTGGCCACCGGCCTGCTCACCGCCCTCGTCGAGCGCACCGGCCTGACCGGAGCCGACGTCGACGACGTGGTGCTGGGACAGGGCTCCCCGAACGGCGAGGGGCCCGCCATCGGCCGCATCGCCGCACTCGACTCCCCCCTGGGGATCGACGTGCCGGGCATGCAACTCGACCGGCGCTGCGGCTCCGGACTCCAGGCGATCATCACCGGCGCACTCCAGGTCGCCTCCGGCGGCATGGACCTCGTGGTCGCCGGCGGCGTCGAGTCGATGAGCCAGGTGGAGTTCTACGCTTCCCCGAGCCCCCGCTGGGGCATCCGCGGGGACGGGATCTCGCTGGTCGACCGTCTCGGCCGGGCTCGCACGACCGTCGGCGGACGCTCGCACATCATCGACGGCGGGATGATCGAGACCGCCGAGAACCTCCGTCGTGAGTACGGCATCAGCCGGGACGAGCAGGACCGGTTGGCCGTGCAGTCCCACCAGCGGGCCGTGGCCGCGCAGGAGTCCGGGGCGTTCGCCGAGGAGATCGTCCCGGTGACCGTTCCGCAGCGCAAGGGTGACGACCTCGTCGTCGACACCGACGAGCATCCCCGTGCCGACAGTTCCGTCGAGGCGCTGGCGCGCCTGCGGCCCATCATGGGCCGCACCGACCCGGAGGCCACCGTGACCGCCGGGAACGCCTCCGGCCAGAACGACGGTGCCGCGATGTGCATCGTCACTACCGCGGACAGGGCCGCCTCCCTCGGACTGACCCCCCTGGTCCGCCTTGCCTCGTGGGCCGTCGCGGGCGTGGCACCGGAGACGATGGGCATCGGGCCGGTCCCCGCCACCGCCAAGGCGCTCGACCGACTCGGCCTCACGCTCGCCGACATGGATGTCATCGAGCTCAACGAGGCGTTCGCCGCGCAGGCCCTGTCCGTGATGCGCGAGTGGGACCTCGACCCCACCTCCGAGCACCTCAACCCGCACGGCTCCGGCATCTCCCTGGGCCACCCCGTCGGCGCCACCGGGGCGCGCATGCTCGCCACCCTGTCGCGCGAGATGGTGCGCCGCGACGCGCAGTGGGGCCTGGAGACCATGTGCATCGGAGGCGGCCAGGGGCTCGCGGCGGTGTTCGAGCGCGTCTGACCGACACACCTCCCGCGCGACGAGGCCGCCCGCCCCTTTCGGGGCGGGCGGCCTCGTCGTCTTCCGCGGGACGGGAGTTCCCGGGCGGTCAGCCCGGCGCGATCACTCGATTCGCGACGGGTGCCGCGTCAGGGCCATGACCTCGATGTCCATGTACGGGAACAGCGGCAGCCCCTGGAGGATCTCGTGCAGTTCGTCGCCGGACTCGACATCGAAGATGCTGATGTTCGAGTACCGGCCCACGATGCGCCACAGCTCCCGCCACGTTCCGGAGCGCTGCAGCTCCTGGCTGTAGGCCTTCTCACGGGCCAGGGTGTCGGCGCGGACCTCGGGGTCCAGGTCATTGGGGATGTTGACGTCCATGCGGACGTGGAACAGTGCCATCGTCGGGCTCTCCTTCTCGTGTGGTGCAGCGGTCAGCGGCGGGTGAACTTGTCGACGGCGTCGTGGTCGAGCTCGACGCCCAGCCCGGGCCCGGACGGCAGGTGGACCCGGCCGGCCTCGTAGCGGATCGGGGTGGTCACGTAGGTCTCGGCGAGCAGCAGCGGCCCGAAGAGCTCCGAGCCGTAGTTGAAACCGGGCTCGGCGCACGCGAGATGCAGTGAGGCGACGGTCCCGATCGGCCCCTCGAGCGACGTGGCGGCGTGGCAGGCGATCCCGGCCGCGCGGGCGATCGCCACGACCTCCTTGCCCCGGGTCAGTCCACCGAGCTTGGTGGTCTTCACCGCGATCACCCCGGCCGCGTCCCGGCGTGCCACCTCGAGGGCGTCGTGCGGGGACTGGACCGACTCGTCGGCCATGAACTGCACCGGCAGCGAGCGGTTGAGCTCGGCCAGCACCTCGATCTGCTCGGTGGGGGTCGGCTGCTCGATCAGCTCGATGCCGGCCTCGACGAGCGCCGGGAGGTGGACGTTCGCGGTGAACCGGTCCCAGCGTGCGTTGATGTCCACCCGAAGGCCCGCCCGCCCGTCGAGGCGCTCGGCCAGCGCCGCGATGCGGGCGACGTCCTCGGCCGGGTCCAGGGCGCCCATCTTCAGCTTGAACGTGCGGTGACGGTCCGCGGCGAGGAGCTCGTCGATCTCCTCGACCATCTCCTCGAGCGGCATCGCGCCCAGGGCCCACGTGCACTCGATCGAGTCGCGGACCGCTCCGCCGAGCAGCGAGCGCACGGGTACGTCAAGCGACCGGGCCCACGCGTCGAACATGGCGATCTCGAGGGAGGCCTTGGCGAAACGGCCGCGGGCCACCACGCCCTCCATCGCCTCGAGGACGGCGGGGATCTCGTCGACCCGCCGACCGACGGCCACGGGGGCCAGATACTTCTCCACCAGGACCTGCATGGTCTCGGCGGACTCGCCTCCCCACCAGGGGCCGCCCGGTGTGACGCCTTCGCCGTAGCCCACGACCCCGGACTCGGTGGTGACCGCCACGAGCAGGATCGACTGGGCGGTGGCGGTGGTGGTGGCGAACTTGTGCGGCCTGATGAGCGGCACGTCGAGGATCCGTGTCTCCACGGAACGGATGGTCAGGTCAGACATCGTCGAGCCCTTCGTGTTGGTGGTCCGGCCGGATCGACCGCCGACGCCCCGGCCGCTCGTGGCGGCCGGGGCGGGCGGGGATTGCAGACGAGGTCGTCGCCGGTCAGGCCACGAAACGCTTCTCGGAGACGGGGTCCAGGACGAAGTCGTAGACGACCTCGTCGATCCCGTCCGCGTTGGGCTTCGGGTCCAGGATCAGCTCGGGCTTGACGGCACCGGCCACGTCGTCCTCGACCCACTTTCCACCCTGGAAGTACAGCTGGGTGGTGATGAGGCGCTTGCCCGGGGCGGTGACCTTCAGGTGCAGGTGCGCCGGACGCCACGGGTGGCCACCGTAGCTGGCGATGAACTCGCCGGTCGGTCCGTCGTGCGGGATCTGGTACGGGGCCGGCTGGACCGTGGTGATGTGGAAGTTGCCCTCGGCGTCCGTGGTGAAGGTTCCGCGCAGGTTCCACTCCGGGATGCCCATGCCGTCGTCGAACTGCGAGTAGTAGCCGTCGGCGTCGGCGTGCCACAGCTCGACGGACGCGCCCTCGATGCCCGTGCCGTCCAGGTCGCGGACCTGGCCCTTGAACACGAACTGCGTGCCCTTCTCGTCCTCGCGCATCGGCATGACGCCCTTGGCACCGAGGTCCGGGGCGTTCGGCACGTAGTAGGGGCCCTCGATGGAACCCTTGGTCCCGTTGAAGATGCGGCTGTTGGAGTCCTCGATGAAGTGCTCCAGGAAGACGTCCAGCCAGAGCGGCCATTCGCCACCCTCGCCGACCTCGATGAGCCACTGCTTGAGGACGCGGTACTCGTCGTAGGTGACCTCGTGCTCGAAGATCACCTCGGACAGCTTGGTGAGCACGTCCTTGTAGATGGCGGCCGCACGCTCGGTGCTCGTGTCGGACGTGAAGCGGCTGCCCTTGAACTTGTCCGTCGCGGCGGAGCCGGAGCCGGCGGCGGTGGGCACTGCGGTGCTGGTCATGACGCTCCCTCTGGTGGGGTCGGGGTGGGGGTCGGATCGGACCGGTGGGGCCCGGTCGATGTCCCTACTGTGCGCCGCATTCGATGTGTCGTCAATCACCGCCTACAACATATGTAGAGGACATCTCGTGCGCGAAGCGAACACTTTTCAGGCAATAGCGCAGGTCTCGCGCCTGAGGCGTGCAAAGTGTTCGCATTGCGAACGCGGCACACCTAGGTATGACTAGGAAGAGCCCTAGTGTGATCGAAGACACAGTAGGGCACCGTGGAGGAACACCGGCAGCAGGCCGCAACGTCGCGGCAGGAACCGACCCACGCTAGGAGCCCTCGATGTCAGATCGACTCGACCACGTCCAGGCCACCCTCGAGACCGCACTCGAGGACCGGCCCGCGGACGGCATCATCCGCGCCAACCGTCGCATCTTCACGGACGAGGAGATCTTCGAACTCGAGATGAAGCACATCTTCGAGGGCAACTGGGTCTACCTGGCGCACGAGAGCCAAATCCCGGAGGTCGGCGACTACTTCACCACCGACATCGGCCGCCAGCCCGTCGTGATCACCCGCGGCAAGGACGGGCAGCTCAACTGCCTGATCAACGCCTGCTCCCACCGCGGCGCTATGCTCTGCCGGCGCAAGACCGACAACCGCACCACCCTGACCTGCCCGTTCCACGGCTGGACGTTCTCCAACTCCGGGGAGCTGCTGAAGGTCAAGGACCCGCGGGACGCCGGGTACCCCGAGCAGTTCAACACCGACGGCTCGCACGACCTGCGTCGCGTGGCACGCTTCGAGAGCTACCGCGGGTTCCTGTTCGGCAGCCTCAACCCGGACGTGCTCCCGCTGGAGGAGCACCTCGGTGACAGTCGCACCATCATCGACATGCTGGTCGACCAGTCCCCCGAGGGACTGGAGGTCCTGCGCGGCTCGTCCACCTACACCTTCGACGGCAACTGGAAGCTCCAGGCCGAGAACGGGGCCGACGGTTACCACGTGTCGGCCACCCACTGGAACTACGCGGCGACCACCGCGCGCCGCTCGTCGGGTGAGTCCAAGAACGAGACCAAGGCGATGGACGCCGGCACCTGGGGCAAGCAGGGCGGCGGCTACTGGTCGTTCGAGCACGGCCACCTGCTCCTGTGGATGTGGTGGGGCAACCCCGAGGACCGGCCGCTGTGGGACCGCCGCCAGGAGCTCGCCGACCAGATCGGCACCAAGAAGGCCGAGTTCATGGTGGGAGCCTCCCGCAACCTGTGCCTGTACCCGAACGTGTACCTGATGGACCAGTTCTCGAGTCAGATCCGGCACTTCAAGCCCGTCTCGGTGGACAAGACCGAGGTGACGATCTACTGCATCGCCCCCAAGGGCGAGAGCGCCGAGAACCGCGCGGCCCGGATCCGTCAGTACGAGGACTTCTTCAACGCCACCGGGATGGCGACCCCGGACGACCTGGAGGAGTTCCGGTCCTGCCAGAAGACCTACCTGGCGGACGTCGCGCCGTGGAACGACATGACCCGCGGCAGCACCCACCAGATCACCGGCCCGGACGAGACCGCCCGCGGTCTGGGCATGGAGAACGTGCTGTCCTCCGGGGCCAAGACCGAGGACGAGGGGCTGTACCCGATCCAGCACGCCTACTGGCTCGAGACCATGCAGCGCGCGCTTGAGGCCGAGACCGCCGCCCGTGATGCCGCCGAGGCCCGCGCCCGCGAGGACGACGAGCGTCGGGCCCGGCAGCGCACGACCGTCCCGGCCGACGCCTGACCCGGCCCGAGTCGACCGCACGCCCCACCCCCGCCCCACGAAAGGCCTGACCATGACCGCACCCGCCGTGGCGTCGATCTCCGTCGACGAGATCTCCACTTTCCTGTTCCGCGAGGCACGACTGCTCGACGACCGCCAGTTCGAGCAGTGGATCGAGTGCTACCGCGAGGACGCGATGTACTGGATGCCCGCCTGGGACGACGACGGTGAGCTCACGACCGACCCGTACTCGGAGATCTCGTTGATCTTCTACCCGAACCGGGCCGGTATCGAGGACCGGGTGTTCCGCATCCGGACCGAGCGCTCCTCCTCGACGTCACTGCCGGAACCGCGGACGAACCACCTCATCAGCAACATCGAGGTGCTCGACCGCCGGCCCGGAGAGGTCGACGTCCGCTTCAACTGGTTGTCGTCGTACTTCCGGTACAACACCACCGACCAGTATTTCGGCACGTCCTTCTACACCCTCGACGTCACCGGTGAGTCCCCGCTGATCACCTACAAGAAGGTGGTCCTGAAGAACGACTACATCCACCACATCGTGGACGTCTACATGGTGTGATCCCACACCCGCGCCGGCGCCCGCCCAGGGCGCCGGCACCCACCCGGTCGCGTGCGCGGCCGACATCGCCAGCGACCTGGAGTGAGACCCCATGAGCTATTCAGTGGCCCTGGCCTTCGAGGACGGCGTGACGCGCTTCGTCAACTGCGGTCCGATGGAGACCGTCGCCGACGCCTCGTACAAGGCCCGGATCAACATCCCCCTCGACTGCCGCGACGGAGCGTGCGGGACGTGCAAGTCCCTGTGCGAGTCCGGCGACTTCGACGGCGGCGACTACATCGACGACGCCCTCACCGAGGACGAGGCCGCGGCCGGATACTGCCTGCCCTGCCAGATGGTCCCGCGATCCGACCTGGTCGTGCAGATCCCCACCACCTCCGACGTGGCCAAGACGGCCGCCGCGGCGCACCCGGCGACGGTCACGGCCGTCGAGCGCCTGGCCGAGGGTGCGTTCGCGCTGTCGGTCGAGTTGGACGACCGCGACGCCCTGGCGTTCCTGCCTGGCCAGTACGTCAACATCTCGGTTCCGGGTACCGACCAGACGCGGTCGTACTCGTTCTCCACCGGAGCGGACTCGCGGCACCTGTCGTTCCTCATCAAGTACGCCTCCGGCGGGGCGATGTCGGAGTACCTGGCCCAGCGCTGCGCGGTGGGCGACCGCCTCGAGCTGACCGGTCCGATGGGCAGCTTCTTCCTCCGCGAGTCCAGCCGCCCCCTGCTACTCCTGGCGGGCGGCACCGGCCTGGCGCCCGTGCTGTCGATCCTGGAGACCCTCGCCGCCGCCGGCACCACCGACCGGCCGGTCCACCTCATCTACGGCACCTCGTTCGACACCGACGTGGTCTACACGGACCTGCTGGACGAGTTCACCACCCGGATCCCGGGCATGACCTGGGATCTGGTCGTCGCCGATCCGGCCACGACCCACCCGAACAGCGGGTACGTCACGGGGCTGATCCGCCCGGAGTACCTGCATGACGGGACGACCGACATCTACCTGTGTGGGCCTCCCCCGATGGTCGAGGCGGTGCGTGGATTCCTCGACGACGATGGTCTGCAGGTGACGCACTTCTACTACGAGAAGTTCACTCCCGCGACCGCGGTGCCCGACCGGTCCGCCGAGCCCGCCGCGGAATCGGCGGAGCCGACGGAGGAGGCCGCCCTCGTCGTCGACACCTCCCCCTCCACCCCGGAGACGGAGCCCGCGGCACCCGCCGCGGCCACCACGGCTCCGGCCGCACCACACGGGCCGGCCCGGATCATCTCGCGCGGCCCCGGGGACCCCGTTCCGGCAATCGAGGCCCGACCGGTCGGCTACACCCCGCCCGCCCCCGGCGGTCACACCGCGCCCGGCACCCGGACCGCCGAGCCGGTGGCGAACATCGCCGCGCGCCCGGTCGGTTTCACCCCGCCGACCCCGGGCGGGCACGCCGCGCCCGCCGACCGCGCGACCGAATCCCCCGCGCCCATCGCCGCACGCCCGGCCGGCTACGTCCCGCCGCAGGTCACGCTCGCGCCCAGGTCACCCGCGCCCACCGCCGGCACCACTACCACGGTGTCCCTGGCCGGCGGGAACCGCTCCGAGACCATCACGTCGGCCCCCGGCGTCGTCAGTGGCGAGGTGCACCCCGCGATCCGCCACTCCGACGCCCAGTTCGACGCCCGCATGGCGCTCGAGCTCGGCGTGATCGAGCTGACCATGGGACGCCTCGCCGACGCCCGGCTCGCCGAGTTCCGGATGCTCGCCGAGTCGGCCAACCAGTACATCGAGGGCGATCGTTTCCTCGACCCCGAACGGTTCACCGCCGCGAACGCCCAGTTCCACGAATTCCTGTTCCGCTGCACCGGCAACGACTCGCTGCTGCAGGCCTACCGCATGCTGGAGGTGACCCAGGTGATGAACAGCGTCCTGCCCGACGCCCGCTGGGTGTCCGAGGACATCGTCCCCGAGCACCTGGAGATCGTCGCGGCCTTCGAGACGGGCGACCGCGACGCCGCCCGATACCTCATCCGCCGGCACAGCGAACACGCCAAGGCCACCATGCGCACCGCACTGGACCAGCAGGCCGTGGAGGCGGCGTCGTGAGCGCGCCCGTCGGCGAGTACGACCCCGTCCCGCCCGTCGTCTCCCCCGGTCGCTTCGCCGGCCGGTCGGTGCTCATCACCGGCGCTGTCCAGGGGATCGGCCGCACCGTCGCCGACCGGGTGGTCCGCGAGGGCGGGCTGGTCACCGTGGTGGACCGGGCCGACCTCATCAGGACGGTCGCCGACGAGCTGACCGCGGTGTCCCCGGACGGTCACCGGGTCGTACCCGTCGAGGCCGACCTGGAGACGTTCGAGGGTGCCGAGGCGTCGGCCCGTGCGGCGCTGGACGCCCACGGCCGGATCGACGTGCTCATCAACAACGTCGGTGGCACCATCTGGGCCCGCCCGTACCACGAGTACTCGGCCGAGCAGATCGAGGCCGAGGTCCGCCGCTCCCTGTTCCCCACGCTGTGGATGTGCCGGGCGGTCCTGCCGTCCATGGTCTCGGCGGGCGCGGGCACGATCGTCAACGTCTCCTCCGTCGCCACCCGCGGGGTCAACCGCGTCCCCTACGCCGCGTCCAAGGGCGGCGTCAACGGCCTCACCTCGGCGTTGGCGCTGGAAGCCGCGCCGCACGGGGTGCGGGTGGTGGCCACCGCCCCCGGCGGCACCCTCGCCCCCGAACGACGGATCTCCCGTGGCGGCGACGCCCGCACCGACCAGGAGAAGACCTGGTACTCGGAGATCGTCGAGCAGACCGTCGACTCCACCGTGATGGGCCGCTACGGCACCCTCCACGAGCAGGCCGCGCCGATCTGCTTCCTCGCCTCCGACGAGGCCTCCTACATCACCGGATCCGTCCTCCCCGTCGCCGGCGGCGACCAGGGCTGAACCGCCTGCCACCCCGGGCTGAACCGCCTGCCACCCCGTGCTGAACGCCCACACCTCTCCCCACCCCCCACCGAACGGAGCCCTTCCGTGTCCTCGAGCACCCCTGCGCCCTCCAGCCGCTCCGTCCCCTCCAGCCCACCCGGGAGAACCATCCCCGCCCCCGAGGTGTGGGAGTCCCCCGCCCACCGCCGCACGGTCTACGGTGTCCTCGCCGTGGTGGCGCTCGCCATCCTCTTCGACGGATACGACCTCGTCATCTACGGCGCCGTCCTGCCCACCCTCATGGCCGACCCCACCCAGATCGGCGCCCTCGGCGCGGCCCAGGCCGGTGCGCTCGGCTCGTACGCCCTCGTCGGCGTGATGATCGGCGCCCTCACCGCCGGCTCCGTCGGTGACCGCATCGGCCGACGCCGGATCATGCTCGGCGCCATCGCCTGGTTCTCCGTCGGGATGGCCGCCACCGCGTTCGCCCGCGACATCACCACGTTCGGCGTCCTTCGCCTGCTCACCGGGCTGGGGATCGGCGCCATCGTCGCCACGGCCGGTGCGATCATCGCCGAGTTCGCTCCCGCCGGGCGTCGCAACCTGTTCAACGCGGTCGTCTACAGCGGGATCCCCGCCGGCGGTGTCCTGGCCTCCGCGCTGGCCATGGTGCTGCGGGACCACATCGGATGGCGCGGCCTGTTCCTCATCGGCGCCGTCCCACTGGTGCTGGTCCTCCCCTACGCCTGGTTCGCGCTCCCCGAGTCCCCGCGGTGGCTGGCCTCCCGCGGCCGCATCCGCCAGGCCGCCGAGGTGTGCGCCAGCAGGGGCCTGCCGCTCGAGATGGCCGCGGCGCCGGGCGCGCCCCGCACCGCCGACACGACGCCTCGCGATGACCGCGACGACGACAAGGTGGCCGCCCGCACCGGCTTCGCCGCCCTGCTGTCCCCCGCCTACCGCCTCGGCACCCTGCTCCTGGGGTTCATGAGCTTCGCCGGCCTGCTGCTCACCTACGGCCTCAACACCTGGCTGCCGACGATCATGGAGAACTACGGCATCGACGCCAAGAGCTCCCTCGGCTTCCTGCTCGTCCTCAACGGCGGCGCGATCGTGGGCGGTCTCGCGGCCTCGTGGCTCGCCGACCGGCACGGGCCGCGCGTGATCGTCGCCTGCTCGTTCGTCCTGGCCACCCTGGCCCTGGTCGCCATCACCGTGTCCCCGCCGTTCGTCCTGGTCGTCGCCCTCGTCGCGGCTGCCGGCATGGGCACGATCGGCACGCAGGTCCTGCTGTACGGGTTCGTCTCCAACTACTACGAGACGGGCGCACGCGCCGCGGGTGTGGCGTGGTGCGCGGGGTTCGGACGCCTCGGCGGCATCCTCGGTCCCGTGATCGGCGGCTTCCTCGTCGCGGCCGGACTGGAGGCGGACACTTCCTTCCTCGTGTTCGGCGGGATCGCCCTCGCCGGCGCCGCCCTGACCCTGGCCGTGCCCCGCTCGCCCGCCCAGTCCGAGCCCGTCGCGGTCCCCGACGAGGTCACGCCGCTGGACTTCGACCCGCCGGCCGCCGCGGTGGCCGGGGAGCCCGTCGCCGCGGAACCGGTCGAGCACGCCGGGTCGGATCTACGCTGACCGCATGACCTTCGCCCATCCCGTCCCCCGCTACGGTCACCACCGCGCCGCGGATCGTCTCCATTCGATCCACGACGCGGTGGCGGGCAAGCGGTCGACGACCGTGCTGGTCACCGCCGCCGACGGTGGGGGCAAGAGCCACCTCGTCGATTCCGTGGTCGCCGAACTCGCCGGGGTCACCTCGGTGCTCGTGCGGGCGCTGCCGTGGGAGAAGGACACGAAGCTCGTCGTGGCCGCCCGGGTCCTCGAGCGCCTGCCCCGGCCCGACGCCGAACCACCACGTCGCGCCGCGGCCGCAGAGACGGCCGGGGTCGCGGGGGTCGCAGAGACGGCCGGGCCGGTCGGTGACGTCGTGCTCGTCGAGGCCCTGGCCCGGGCGTTCGTCACCGCCGGCCCCGGCGCGGTGGTGGTGATCGACGACGCGGAGTACTCCGATCCCGACTCCCTGCGTGTCCTGGCCTCCGCCGTGGAGGCGGCCGGCCGGGCCTCCGTCATGCTCGTGCTGACCCTCGGCAGCCCCGCGCACGGCCCCTCCGCCGAACTGTGCGCGGAGTTGGCCCGCGAGACCGTGCGGCTGGGAGCCCTGGACCAGTCCGAGATCCGGACGCTCGTCGCGACCCGGACCGGGCGCGAACCGTCCGCGGCGGCGGCCCGGCGTCTACTGGACTACACCGGCGGCGAGGCGGGTGCCGTCGCGACGGTGGCCGATCAGGCGCCCGGCTCGTGGTGGATCGCCCCCTTCTCCGTCCCGCCGCTGCCCGCCTCCGTCGAGCGGGAGACGGCGGCGCTGCTCGACGCGATGGAGCCCGGGCAGCGGGAGGTCATCGAGGCTGCCGCCGTCCTGTCCCCACCGGTCACGCTCGAGTCGCTGACCGCGCTCATCTCCGCGCGGGGCGGGGTCGTACCCGGCCCCGCGCTCGTGTCCGCCGCCCTGGACGCCGCCCACACGGCGGACCTGGCCCAGGTGGACCTCTCCCCCGGCGCCGCGACCGTCCGGTTCCGCTCCCCACTGTTGCGGACGGCGGTCCTTCGCGGGGTACCGCCCAGCGAACTGCTCCACCTGCATACGCTGGCCGGCCGCGTCGCCGAGGCCGCCGACGACGTCGACGGCGCGCTCGACCACCGCGCCTCCGCGTCGACGGGGCCCGATGCGGACCTGTCCGAGACGCTGCGCGCCCGCGCGCTCGTGCACGCCCGCGCCGGTCGATGGAGCTCGGCCGGCCACGCCTACCTCACCGCGGCGGCGCTCACCCCTGACGGCGACCGCGCCCGCGACCTGCACATCGACGGGGTCGACGCACTCATCAACGCGGGCCGCATCAGTGAGGCCCGATCACTGGCCCAGGGGCTGGAGCGGGTGCGGTCGGATCCCCGGCGGGACGCCGTACTGGGATCCCTCGCGGTGCACCTCGGGCACGCCGGAGAGGCCCAGGTCCTGCTCGACCGCGCTCTCGCCGCCCGCGAGGGCGGCGTCCCGGGTTCTCCCGCCGCGGACCCGGTCGCCCTGGCCCAGAAGTTCGTCGTCCACTCCCTGTGCGAGTGGCGGCCGACCCGCATCCGCCACTGGACACGGGTGGTCACCGGCAGCGGGCGCCCGGACCAACCCGAGGTCGAGGAGGCCCGGGCCATCGAGATGCTGGGCCGCGCGATCGAGGGCGGCCCCGACGCGTCCCCCGCCGTCGAGGACCGGCTCACCGGTCTCGCGCCGGCCGTGGCCCAGCGCTTCGAGATGGCATCGGGGTGGATCGCCCTGGCTCGCGACGACCTGGAGACCGCCCGCCGGCACCTGGGGTCCGCGGTCCCCACGGCGGACGTCTCGGGCTCCGCACGCATCTCCATCTGGGCCCAGGCGTGGCTCGCCCGCACGCTCCTGCTGCGCGGCGACTGGGATGACGCCCTGCGGGTGGTCGACACCGCCGCCCGCAGGGTCGACGACCTCGAACTGGACCTGCTCGCCCCGGTCGTCCACTGGCCCGGCGCCGTCATCCGGTCGATGCGGGGAGACCACCTCGGGGCGGCCGCCCACCTGCGCAATCTCACGACCAGCACCGACGCCTACCCGGTCCAGGTCATCCCGTCGGCGATGGCGCGGATGCAGGTGGCGGCCTCGTCCGGTGACTACACGTCCGTGCGTCTGGCCGCCGAGCCCCTGGTGGCCCTGTCCCGTGAACTCGACATCGATCAGCCCGGGTACTGGCCGTGGCACGACCTGTACTCCCACGCACTCGTCCTCGCGGGTCGGCTCGACGAGGCGGAGGACCTCATCGGTCCCGCCGAGGCCCGCGCCGAGCGCCGGGGCCACCGTTCCACCCTCGCCCGGCTCGGAGCGGTGCGCGCCCGTATCGCCGCGGTGCGCGGGGACGTCGACGAGTGCAACCGGATTTTCCGGCGCAGTCTCGACCACCTCGACGGCCTGGCCATGCCCTACTACTCCGCGCGCATGCACTTCGGCTACGGGCAGACCCTGCGCAGGGCCGGCCGACGCCGGGAGGCGCACCTCGCGCTGGGCACCGCCCGCGACATCTACGAGCAACTGGGCGCCCGCGCCTACGTGGAGCGGTGCGATCGCGAACGACGCGCGGGCGGTGTGGACGTGGCCAGGACGGGGGGCAACAGCACCCTGACGCCTCAGGAGAGTGCGGTCGCGACGCTCGTCGCCGCGGGCCGGACCAACGCCCAGGCGGCCGAGGAGTTGTTCCTGTCGGTCAAGACCGTCCAGTACCACCTGACCCGCATCTACTCGAAGCTCGGAGTGAGCGGTCGCACCGAGCTGGCCGCACACGTCTCCCGCAGCAGCGAGCCCTTCCGTACCGACTCGCCCCGTATCGATTCAGCGCGTACCGACCCCGACCCCACGGGAGACCTGTGAGCAACGGAACCCCGGACGACACCACCGTCCGCCCCGCCGACCGCCCCGCCGACCCGACCGCGACCGGCCAACCGTCCGCGCGCGGCCGCCGACGCGATTCCGCCCCGGTGGCGCGCCCCTCGCCCCGCCGGGTCCTCGCCGACCTCGGCCCCCGCGAGTTCGCCAACGCGCTGATCGCGCTCGTGTTCTCTGCGACCGGCCCCGTTGCCGTCATCCTCGCCGCCGGCGGGCAGGGCGACCTGTCCCCCGCACAGTTGTCCTCGTGGATCTTCGGCGTGTTCTTCGCCAACGGACTGCTCACCATCCTCATGAGCTGGGTCTACCGCACGCCGCTGGCGTTCTTCTGGACCATCCCGGGCACCGTGATCGTCGGCAACTCGCTCGGGCACCTGCGGTGGTCGGAGGTCCTGGGGGCCTACGTCGTGACCGGGGTGCTGATCCTGCTGGTCGGGCTGACCGGCCTGGCCCGCCGGCTCATGGACTGGATCCCCATGCCGATCATCATGGCGATGGTCGCCGGGGTGTTCCTCCGGTTCGGGCTGGGACTGGTCGAGGCCGTGTGGGCCTCCGTCGCGGTGGCCCTACCGATGGCGATCGCGTTCCTCGTCGTCGGCGCCGTCCCCCGCCTGGCCAGGGTGGTACCGCCCATCCTGGCCGCGATGGTCGTGGGGATCGTCGCCGTGGTCCTGTCCGGCGGGCTGTCGCGCGGCGTCCTCGACGACGGGCTGATCGCCGCCCCCATGCTGCAGGCCCCGGAGTTCACCCTCCGGGCGATCGCCGAGCTGGTCGTGCCACTGGCCATCACCGTCCTCGTGGTGCAGAACGGTCAGGGCATCGCGGTCCTGCGCGCGAAGGGCCACCACCCCCCGGTCTCGGCATGCGCGGTGGCGTGCGGCGTCTGGTCCCTGCTGGTCTCGGCGGTCGGCGCGGTCGCGACGTGCCTGACCGGACCGACGAACGCCCTGCTCGTCTCCTCCGGTGAGCGCGACCGCCACTACGCCGCCGCGATCGGCAACGGCGGCCTGGCCCTGGTGGTCGGCGTCTTCTCCCCGGCCTTCGTCGGGCTCATCCTCGGCATGCCCGCGGCGTTCATCGCGGCCCTGGGCGGGTTGGCGATGCTCGCGCCGCTGCAGTCGGCGTTCGTCACCGCGTTCCGGACCGACCGGGCACTCGGACCGCTCGTGTGCCTGCTCGTCACCGTCGCGGACGTGTCGTTGCTCGGGATCTCGGCGCCGTTCTGGGGCATCGTGCTGGGGATGGCCGTCTCGGCGCTGCTGGAGCGGCGCGCGGCGGCCTGACCCGGCGCCCGCCCGGGCCGGAGCCGAAGGAAGGCCCCCGCCGAGTGGCGGGGGCCTTCTCGCGGGTCCGGTGTCAGGCGGAACGCTCGCGCAGCTCCTCGTCGGAGAAGGGGACGATCGTCGGCAGGACGTTGTCGCGGACCGTCTCACCGGTGACCACTACGCGGGCGACGTCATCGCGCCCGGGGATGTCGTACATGACCGGCAGGAGGACCTCCTCCATGATGGCGCGCAGGCCACGGGCACCGGTCCCCCGCAGAATCGCCTGGTCGGCCACGGCCTCGAGCGCGTCCTCGGTGAACTCCAGCTCGACACCGTCCATCTCGAACAGCCGGGCGTACTGCTTGACCAGTGCGTTCTTGGGCTCGGAGAGGATGTTGACCAGGGCCTCGCGGTCCAGGCTCGTCACGGTCGCCACGACGGGCAGGCGGCCGATGAACTCGGGGATCAACCCGTACTTCACCAGGTCCTCCGGCATGACCTCGCTGAAGTTGTCGGTCGTGTCGAGGTCCTTCTTGCTGGCGACCTCGGACCCGAAACCCATCCCCTTGCGACCCACGCGGTCGCCGACGATCTTCTCCAGACCCTGGAAGGCACCGGCCACGATGAACAACACGTTGGACGTGTCGATCTGGATGAACTCCTGGTGCGGGTGCTTGCGGCCGCCCTGCGGCGGCACCGACGCCTGCGTGCCCTCGAGGATCTTCAGCAGCGCCTGCTGGACGCCCTCACCGGAGACGTCCCGGGTGATCGACGGGTTCTCGGCCTTGCGGGCGATCTTGTCGACCTCGTCGATGTAGATGATGCCCATCTCGGCACGCTTGGTGTCGAAGTCCGCAGCCTGGATGAGCTTGAGGAGGATGTTCTCCACGTCCTCGCCCACGTAACCGGCCTCGGTCAACGCGGTGGCGTCCGCGATCGCGAAGGGCACGTTGAGCATCTTGGCCAACGTCTGGGCGAGGTACGTCTTGCCACAGCCGGTGGGTCCCAGCATGAGGATGTTGGACTTGGCCAACTCGACACCGTCGCCGCGGCCGAGGGAGGCCCCCACCCGGATGCGCTTGTAGTGGTTGTAGACGGCCACCGCCAGGTTCCGCTTGGCGGCGTCCTGCCCCACCACATACTCGTCCAGGAACGCGTGGATCTCGGACGGCTTGGGCAGCGTGTCCGGACCCGTCTCCTGCGCATCGTCGACCTCGGACTCGATGATCTCGTTGCACAGCTCGATGCACTCGTCGCAGATGTAGACGCCGGGACCGGCGATCAGCTTCTTGACCTGCTTCTGGCTCTTCCCACAGAAGGAACACTTCAACAGGTCGCCGCTCTCACCTACACGCGCCATGAGTTCTACGTCCTCGCATTCCGGGGGCGCCGATGTCACGCCCCGTAGTCGACGGTACGCGGTGACGGCCGTAAAGCCGACCCCGCGAGATCAGTTCATTGCACCCGACGGCGCACCGCTGCCCCCAGCGGCGCGCCGCCGTCGGCTCAGTTGCTCGTCGACAGTTTGCGGTAGTCGAACACGGTGTCGATGATGCCGTAGTCCTTGGCCTCCGCGGCCGTGAGAATCTTGTCGCGATCGGTGTCCTTGCGGACCTGATCGGCGGTGCGCCCGGTGTGCTGGGCCAGCGTGGTCTCCATGAGGCGACGCATCCGCTCGATCTCCGCGGCCTGAATCTCGAGGTCGGAGACCTGGCCCTGGATGCCGCCGGTGGCCGGCTGGTGGATGAGCACGCGGGCGTTGGGCAGCGCGGCCCGCTTCCCCTTGGTGCCCGCCGCGAGCAGGACCGCGGCGGCCGACGCGGCCTGGCCGAGGCAGACCGTCACGATGTCCGGCCGCACGTACTGCATGGTGTCGTAGATCGCCATGAGCGAGGTGAACGAGCCACCCGGCGAGTTGATGTACATGGTGATGTCGCGGTCCGGGTCCTGACCCTCCAGGACCAGCAGCTGGGCCATGATGTCGTTCGCCGAGGCGTCGTCGACCTGGGTGCCCAGGAAGATAATGCGCTCCTCGAAGAGCTTGTTGTAGGGGTTGGACTCCTTGACGCCGTAGCTGGAGTGCTCGACGAAGGACGGCAGGATGTATCGGGAGGTCGGCATTGAGGTCATCGGTGACTCCGTGGTGGTGTGCGGGGCTGGGTGGGCTGCGGGAGCGCTCCCGTGGGCGGAGGGCTCGATCACGACGGCGAGGTCCCGCCCGTCTGGGACGCACGCGAGATCACGTGGTCGACGAACCCGTACTCCTTGGCCTCCTCCGCGGAGAACCAGCGGTCACGGTCGGAGTCCTCGGTGACCTGCTCGAACGACTGGCCCGTGTGGAAGGCGATGAGCTCGGCCATCTCACGCTTGGTGGCGGCGTACTGCTCGGCCTGGATGGCGATGTCGGCGGCCGAACCACCGACACCGGCCGACGGCTGGTGCATCATGATCTTCGCGTGCGGCAGGGCGTAGCGCTTGCCCTTGGTGCCCGCGGTCAGCAGAAACTGACCCATCGAGGCGGCCAGGCCCATGCCGTAGGTGGCCACGTCGCACTCGACGAACTGCATCGTGTCGTAGATCGCCATGCCGGCCGTCACGGAACCACCGGGCGAGTTGATGTACAGCGCGATGTCGCGGGTGGGGTCCTCCGCCGCGAGCAGCAGGATCTGCGCGCAGAGGCGGTTGGAGATGTCGTCGTCGACCTGGGAGCCCAGGAAGATGATCCGCTCCTGCAGGAGGCGCTCGTATACGGAGTCGCCGAGGGTGAGTCCGTGCGACCCCGGCGAGCTGAGTGCGGGCTGCGTCGAACCGGGCTGAGCCGCTGAACCGTTCTGGGCCACGGGGAACCTACCTTCGCTCATCGTCTTCACCGCTAGCGCGGCGCCCGGCCGACCGGTGGCCGGGGAACCGTTACGTCAAACACTAACCAACACCGACGACGGAACCGTCCCGCCGGGGCGGGTGTTCGCTCTCAGCGTCGGGCCACCAGCATCGTCCGCGGGGGCCACGACGACAGGGCCGGGGCCGCGTGGTGCGGTCCCGGCCCTGTCGGGGGTCATTCGGGGGACGATCAGGCGTCGGAGTCCTTCTCGTCCGCTGCCGTCTCGTCGGCGTCGGACGCAGTCGCCTCGGCGTCATCGGCGCCGTCGGCGGAGTCGGCCTCGACGGTGCCGAAGAACTCGCTGGTGTCGACGACGTTGCCCTCGGTGTCCTTGACAGTGACCTTGCCGATCACGTCGGCCAGAGCCTTGGACCGGCGGACGTCGGAGAACAGCGAGCCGAGCTGACCGGCCTGCTGGATCTGCTGCACGAACTGGTTGGGGTCCATGCCGTAGCGCTGGGCCTGGAACAGGATGTGCTGGGTGAGCTCTTCCTGCGAGACATCGGTCGAGTTCTGCTCGGCGACGGCATCCAGCAGCAGCTGGCTGCGGATGGCGCGGGCGGCACCCTCACGGGTCTCGGCCTCGAAGGTCTCGCGGTCGGTGCCCTCGGCGGCCAGCGCCTGGTCCAGGATGGACGCGTCGCCACCGAACTGGTCGATGAGCTGGTGCATCTGGGCGTGGGCCTCGGACTCGACGACCGCCTCCGGGGTGGGGACGTCGGTGGCCTCCATCAGCGCGTCGAGGACCTTGTCGCGGATCTCGCCCGCGAGGCCGGCCTTGGCCTGCTGCGCGACCTTCTCGGTCAGATCGGCCTTGAGCTCGTCGAGGGTGTCGAACTCGCTGGCCATCTGCGCGAACTCGTCGTCGGCCTCGGGCAGCTCGCGCTCCTTGACGGACTGAACGGTGACGGTGATGACCGCCTCCTTGCCGGCGTGGTCACCGGCGACGAGCGAGGAGGTGAACTCCTTGGACTCGCCGGCCTTGAGACCCGCCGCCGCGTCGTCCAGGCCCTCGACGAGGGTGCCCGAGCCGAGCTCGTAGGACAGTCCCTCGGTGGAGGCTTCGTCGACGGGCTCGCCGTCGACGGTCGCGGCCAGGTCCACCGAGAGGAAGTCGCCCGTGGTGGCGCCGCGCTCGACGCCCTTGAGGGTGCCGAAGCGGGCTCGCAGGTTGTCCAGCTCCGCGTCGACGGCGGCCTCGTCGGTCTCGGGGGCCTCGACGGTGACCTCGAGGTCCTCGAAGGTCGGCAGGGTGATCTCCGGGCGGATGTCGACCTCGGCGGTGAACTCGACGACGTCGTTGTCCTCCAGCTTGGTCACCTCGATCTCGGGCTGGCCCAGCACGACGAGCTCGTGCTCGTCGACGGCCTGGCTGTAGCGCGACGGGATCATGTCGTTGATGACCTGCTCGAGGACCGCCGGGCGACCGATCCGCGACTCGAGGAGCTTGGCCGGGGCCTTACCCGGGCGGAAGCCCGGGATGTTGACCTGGCCGGCGAGCGACTTGTAGGCCTTGGCGAAATCCGGCTCGAGCTCCGCGAACGGCACCTCCACGGTGATCTTGACCCGGGTCGGGTTGAGCTGCTCGACAGTGCTCTTCACGGTGATGTTCTCCTAGGAAGTCATGTGGGGTTCGTGTCTTTCGGCTCCGCTGGTCGGGATGACAGGATTCGAACCTGCGACCCTCCGCTCCCAAAGCGGATGCGCTACCAAGCTGCGCCACATCCCGGTGAGTCGCGCGGCCGACCATCCCGCGATCATGCACAGGACATCCGCCGGGCCGCAAACCAACTCGCCCAGTGTACGACAGGGCCATCCGCCCGCCGATTCCGACTTGTCGGGCCGGGAGTTGGGAGCGTCGCCACGGTCCGGTAGTGTTATCCGGGCGTGAGCGTGACCGTGGATGAAACGCCAGGTCAGGCTGCCGATGCGGGTGTAGCTTAATGGTAAAGCCCCTGCCTTCCAAGCAGGCTACGCGGGTTCGATTCCCGTCACCCGCTCCACCGGATGCCCTGTCCCGTCAGACACTGACGAGGCAGGGCATCGTCGATTTCCCGGCCGGAGGTCCCACGCGGTGCATCCCCGCGAAGTCCCCACCTCCGCCCCGCAGGCGCTCCCGCGGATGGCGTCTCGCGCGAGCGCATGCCCGCACCTCCCACAGCCGCTCCTCGGCCCGGCGCCCTGCCCGCACCGCGGTGCGCGCGAGACGCCATGGCGGCGGGCGGCTGCGAATTGCCGCCTGCGCGGCCTCAGCGCGGTCGGCCCGCCTGGCACGTCGGGCACCAGAAGAGCGTCCGGGCGTCCATCGTCTGCAGGGCGATCTCGCCCCCGCACACCCGGCACGCCCAGCCGTCGCGCTGGTAGACGTAATTGCGCGGTCGATCGGCTCCCCGGCGGGGTACGTCGCCGTGGTCGTGCTCGGGACGGATCGTGTGGATGGCGCCGGTCTCCACCCCGACCTCCATCAGCGTCACGAGGTCGTCCCAGAGCGCCCGGAACTCCCCCTCGCGCAGCTCCACCCCGGGGAGGAACGGGCTGATCCCGTGCCGGAAGAGCACCTCGGCGCGGTAGACGTTGCCGACGCCGGCCAGCACCTTCTGGTCCATGAGCAGCGCACCGATCGTCCGCGCGCTACGACTGATCCGCGCCCACGCCCGATCGGGATCGGCCGCGGGGTCCAGCGGGTCCGGGCCCAGCCGATCTCGTACGTCTGCGACGCCCGTCTCGGCGATCACCTCGCAGCGGGTCGGGCCGCGCAGGTCGACGACGTGGGCGGGCCCGTCCCCCGCCGTCGCGCCCACCCGCATCCGCACCTGCCCGACCGGGGCGGGCGGGTCCTGCCCCTCGGGGACGAGGTGCGTGTCGAAGAACCCGTACAACCCCAGGTGGACGTGGACCGCGAGGCCGCCCTCGTAGTGGTGGAAGAGGTGCTTGCCGACGGCCGTCGCGCGGTCGAAGTACCGGCCGTCGACGCTGACGTGGTCGGCGAACCGCCCCTGCGGGCTGGACACACGAACGGGCCCGCCTGCGAAGTACTCGGTGTGCAGGCGGGCCAGCCGGTGAAGGGTGTGCCCTTCAGGCACGGGGTCTCAGGCGCCGGGGACGGGCGGGGCCTCGTGGGTGGCCTCGTACTCGGCGAGGATGTCGATGCGCCGCTGATGACGCTCGACCCCCGACCACTCCTGGTCGAGGAAGGCGTCGACGATCGCGAGCGCCTCCTCCTCCGAGTGCATGCGGCCCCCGATGCCGATGAGCTGGGCGTTGTTGTGCTCACGCGCCAGCCGCGCGGTCTCGACGCTCCACGCCAGGGCGCAGCGGGCGCCGGGGACCTTGTTGGCCGCGATCTGCTCGCCGTTGCCGGAGCCGCCGAGCACGATCCCGAGGCTGCCCGGGTCCGCGACGACCTTGGCTGCCGCGTCGATGCAGAAGGCCGGGTAGTCGTCCTCGGCGTCGTAGGTGTGGGCGCCGCAGTCGACCACCTCGTGCCCGGAGGCCTTCAGGTGCTCGGCGATGGCGTTCTTGGTCTCGAAGCCGGCGTGGTCCGCCCCCAGGTAGATGCGCATGACGGAGATTCTGCCACGCGCGACCGCGACCCCACCCCCGGGTCTCAGTCGAACTGCGGGTCCTCGGTACGGCTTCGCTTGAGCTCGAAGAAGTACGGGTAGTCGGCGAGCATGGCGGCGCCGTCGAAGACCTTGCCGGCGTCCTCGCCTCGCGGGATGCGGGTGAGGACGGGACCGAAGAACGCGGTGCCGTCGACGTGGAGGACCGGGGTCCCGACCTCGTCGCCCACCGGGTCCATGCCGCGGTGGTGGGAGGCGCGCAGCTCGTCGTCGTACTCGTCGGTCCCCGCGGCGGCGGCGAGGTCGGCGTCCAGGCCTGCAGCCTGGAGCGCCTCGGTGATCACGGTGGGGTCCTCGATGCCGCGGCCCTGGTCGTGGATGCGGGTGCCCAACTCGGTGTACAGCGTCCCGAGGACCTCCGGACCGTGGAGCTTCGCCGCGGCGATGGCCACGCGCACCGGCCCCCAGCCGCGCTGCATCAGTGCCGTGTAGTCCTCGGGCAGGTCGCGGCCCTCGTTGAGCACGGACAGGCTCATGACGTTCCACGTCAGAGAGATGTCGCGGACCTTCTCCACCTCGAGGATCCAGCGGCTGGTGACCCACGCGAACGGACACAGCGGGTCGAACCAGAAGTCGACGGAGCGGGTGGCGGACCGGGTAGTTGATGTCATGACCCCATCCTCCCCGTCTCCGGCGGCCGCCGCCACTGCGGCCGCCTCGGCTCCCCGCCGGGTGGTAGGACTGGTGCGGTAGCCGAACCCCCCACCGAACCGAGGTCCTCACCGATGCGCTCGCTCAACCTCACCCGCGCCGACGCCGCCGCCCGGTCGGAACTGCTCGCCGTCGAGTCGTACGACGTGGAGATCGATCTCACCGACGGCCACGGCGGGCCCGGGACCGACACCTTCCGTTCGCGCACCGTGGTGCGGTTCTCCTGCTCGCGTCCGGGTGCGGAGACCTTCATCGACCTCCGCGCGGCCGTGATCCGGTCGGCGACCCTGAACGGCCGGAAACTGTTCCCGGCCCCCGGCGACGAGCGGTACGACGACGAGGACGGCATCACCCTGCCCGACCTGCAGGAGAACAATGAGCTGATCGTGGACGCCGATCTGGCGTACACCACCACCGGTGAGGGCCTGCACCGGATGGTCGACCCGGCCGACGGGGAGGTCTATCTCTACTCGCAGTTCGAGACGGCGGACGCCAAGCGGGTGTTTGCCTGCTTCGACCAGCCCGACCTCAAAGCCCGCTACACCCTGACGGTGACCGCGCCCGAGCAGTGGGTGGTGGTGGCCAACACCCCGGCCCAGGAGTCCCCGGCCCCCGGCGGTGGCGTGGTGCACCGCTTCGCCCCCACCGAGATCATGTCGACGTACCTCGTCGCCCTCATCGCGGGCCCGTACCACGTGGTGGAGGACGCCTACACCGACGAGCACGGCACCATTCCTCTACGCCTGCTGTGCCGGGCGTCGCTGGCGGAGTTCCTCGACTCGGAACGCCTGTTCGCCGAGACCAAGGAGGGCTTCGGCTTCTACCACCGTGAGTTCGGCCTGCCGTACGCGTTCGGCAAGTACGACCAGATATTCGTCCCAGAGTTCAACGCCGGTGCCATGGAGAACGCCGGTGCCGTGACGTTCCTCGAGGACTACGTCTTCCGCTCCCGGGCCACCGGCTACCGCTACGAACGGCGCAACGAGACGATCCTGCACGAGATGGCCCACATGTGGTTCGGCGATCTGGTGACCATGTTCTGGTGGGACGACCTGTGGCTCAACGAATCCTTCGCCACGTTCGCCTCGGTGCTGGCCCAGGTCGACGCGACGCAGTACACGGACGCCTGGACGACCTTCGCGATCGTGGAGAAGTCGTGGGCGTACCGCCAGGACCAGCTGCCCTCCACACACCCCGTCGCCGCGGACATGACCGACCTGGAGACGGTGGAGACGAACTTCGACGGGATCACCTACGCCAAGGGCGCCTCGGTACTCAAGCAGCTCGTAGCCTATGTCGGTCGCGAGCCGTTCCTGGCCGGTCTGCGCGCGTACTTCGCCGACCACGCCTTCGGTAACGCCCGGTTCGACGACCTGCTCTCCGCACTGGAGGCATCGTCGGGGCGCGACCTGTCGGGCTGGGCCGACCAGTGGCTGCGCACGACCGGCATCAACCCGATCTCCGTCGAGGTCACGACCGGTGGCGACTCCCGCACGATCGACGACCTCACCGTGGTCCAGGGCCCGGCGTCCCCGGGCGCCGGCGAGCTGCGCACCCACCGGCTCGGCGTGGGCCTGTACAGCCGCGACGGGTCCGGTGCGATCGTGCGCACCGAACGGGCCGAGCTGGACATCTCCGGCGAGCGGACGCCCGTCGCCTCGCTCGCCGGGCAGCACGTGCCCGATCTGATCCTGCCCAACGACGACGACCTGACCTACTGCTCGGTCCGGCTCGACGAGCGGTCCCTGGCCACCGTCCTGGAGTCGCTCGAGGACGTCGCGGACCCGCTGGCGCGGACGCTGTGTTGGTCCGCACTGTGGGAGATGACGCGGGAGGGGCGCCTGCCGGCCCGCCGGTTCGTCGAGGTCGTGGCCCGGGCCGTGCCGCGTGAGTCCCACATCGGCGTGGTGCAGAGGGTGCTCACCCAGGCCCAGACAGCCCTGGCCCGGTACGCCGACCCGGACTGGGCCGCCGCCACCGGCTGGAAGACGTTCTCCGCGGCCATGCTCACCGCGGCCCGCGACGCCGAGGCGGGGTCCGATCACCAGCTGGCGTTCCTCACCGCCCTGTGCGCCTGCCCCATCGGTGTCGATCAGGGGCGCGTGCTCGCCACGCTCCTCGACGCCGGAGCCGACGAGGCGGGACTGCCCGGCCTCGTCGTCGACACGGACCTACTCTGGACCGTGCTCACCGCGCTGGTCGCCGCCGGCGCCGCGGACACCGACCGCATCGAGGCGGAACTGGCCACCGACGACACCGCCGGCGGAGCCCGGCGGGCCGCCACCGCGCGTGCCGCCCGCCCCACCGTCGGAGCCAAGGAGGAGGCCGAGCAGCTGCTGCTGGAGACCGGTGCCGACGCCCCCACCAACGCGATCGTGCGCGCCACGCTCCTGGGTGTCGACCTGCCCGGTCAGGAGCACCTGCTCACCGGCCTCTGCGAGCGCTACCTGGACGACGTCACTTCGCTGTGGAGGGCACGACCCGGCGATCTCGCCCAGACCGTCGCCGAGGGGCTCTTCCCGTCCTGGGCGGTGGACCGCGACACCGTCGAGCGTTTCGAGCAGGTCGTCGCGGACGAGACCCACCCGTCGGCCCTCCGGCGGATCATCGCCGAGCAGACCGCCGACATGGTCCGGGCTCTGGACGCCCGGGCCGTCGACGCGGCCGAGGCCGGCTGACCGTCCGGTCGGCCGGGCGGCCACACCGGTCGGTCAGGCGGCGTCGAGGTAGAGGTAGTCCTCCCAGTGCGGGCCGATCTCCCGCAACTGGGAGACCAACCGCCAGGTCCGGCCCCGCGGCGCGGCGAGGGGCACCCGCAGCTCCCAGCCGAGCTCGGAGAGCAGCTTGTCGGCCTTGCGGTGGTTGCACGGCGCACAGGAGGCCACGCAGTTCTCCCACCCGTGCGCTCCCCCGCGGCTGCGCGGGATGACGTGGTCGACGGTGGTGGCCTTGGCGCTGCAATAGCCGCACCTGTGTCCGTCGCGGTGCATGAGCGCCGCGCGGGTCATGGGGACCTGCGAGCGGTACGGGATCCGGACGTATTCGCGCAGTCGGATCACCGACGGCACGCGGATCGCGGTGTCCACCGAGCGGACCAGGAGCTCGACCGGGTGGTCATGGACCACGTCGGCCTTACCGCCGATCAACATCACCACCGCGCGGCGGGCGGGCAGGGCCGTCAGGGCCTCGTAGCTGGCGTTGAGCAGCAGGACGCGCGGGGCGGAAGACAGCGGGACGTGCCGGTCCGGGACCGGTTCCAGCCGGGAGGGGGATCGTGAACCCCGTTGTCGGTACTCCGCGTTCTCGCGCACTGCAGTGCCCATGGTCGGTCTCCGCTCGTCTGCCCCGAGCCCAGTGCATCAGCCGTGTCCGGGCTCGTCGTGAACCTCGCCTGCCACGATGATGCACCTTCGGTGAACACTTCGTGCGGCTAACGCGTAGCAGAAGGTGGCCGACCCCGCCGGTTCGGCCCGGCGGGCGGGCGGATCCGGGTCGCCGTCGCGGGATCTCGTCGTCGTCCCCGGGGGGTCCGGCCACCACCGCCCACCCGTCACCACCTGCCCAGGGGCCCCACGAGCGCCTGGGCAGGCATGATGGGAGGCATGAGCAGCAGCACCTTTTATGACGAGATCGGTGGAGCGGCGACGTTCCGGAAGATCGTCCACGAGTTCTACCGCCGGGTGGCGGGCGACCCCGTGCTGCGCCCGATGTACCCCGAGGAGGACCTGGGGCCGGCCGAGGACCGCCTGCGGATGTTCCTCGAGCAGTACTGGGGAGGGCCCACCACCTACTCCGAGCAGCGCGGGCACCCGAGGCTGCGGATGCGGCACAACCCGTACGTCGTCGACCGCGCCGCCCACGACGCCTGGCTCACCCACATGCTCGCCGCCGTGGACACGATCGACCGCGAGACGCTGGACGACGAACACCGGGCGGCGCTCGTCGACTACCTCACCCGCGCCGCGGCAATGATGGTCAACTCCGCGGAGATCGGGTGAGGCCTCCCTCCCACGCGATGCGCCGGTGGGAGGACATGGTCCTCTACCAGATCTACCCGCGGTCGTTCGCCGACTCCGACGGCGACGGCGTCGGTGACCTGCAGGGCGTGATCGACCGCCTCGACCACCTGGACCATCTGGGCGTCGACGGGGTGTGGTTCTCCCCGATCATGCGCTCCCCCGGCGCCGACCACGGATACGACGTGTCCGACCCGCGGGACGTGGATCCGCTGTTCGGCAGCGTCGACACGCTGCGTGAGCTCCTCGGGCGGCTCCACGCCGCCCGCAAGGTGCTCATCATGGACCTGGTGCCCAATCACACCAGCATCGAGCACCCCTGGTTCGCCGCCGCGGTCGCCGCCGGACCGGGCAGCCCGGAACGCGCGCGCTATCTCTTCCGGGACGGCCGCGGCGAGGACGGCTCCGAACCGCCGAACAACTGGCCGTCGGTGTTCGGCGGACCCGCCTGGACCCGCGTCACCGAGCCCGACGGCACGCCCGGCCAGTGGTACCTCCACCTCTTCGCCCCCGAACAGCCGGACCTGGACTGGACGAATCCCGAGGTCGCCGACGATCTCGAGCGGACCCTGCGGTTCTGGCTGGACCTGGGGGTCGACGGCTTCCGGATCGACGTGGCCCACGGGCTGGCCAAACCCGACGACCTGGCGGATCTACCCGACGACGTGGAGATCGCCCAGCTCGTCGTCGACCCCCGCGACGCGCGCTGGGACCGACCCGGCGTCCACGACATCCACCGACGGATCCGCCGCGTCCTCGACGACTACCCGGGCGCCGCCGCCTTCGGCGAGGTGTGGGTGGGACCGACCGAGCGGTTCGCGCGCTACCTCCGGCCCGACGAACTGCACTTCGCGTTCCACTTCGCCCTCACCGGCGCCCCGTTCGACGCGCGCGCCCTGCGCGAGGCGATCGACTCCACGCTCGAGGCCGCACGGGTCTCGCGGGCGGCACCCACGTGGGCGCTGTCGAACCACGACGTCGTCCGCGAGGTGACCCGCTACGGCAACGGGGCCGTCGGTACGGCCCGGGCCCGCGCCATGCTCCTGGTGACGCTGGCGCTGCCGGGGATCGCGTTCGTCTACAACGGTGCCGAGCTCGGCCTGCCCAGCGATTTTGCGATCCCCCACCATCGACTCACCGACCCCACCTGGGAACGGACCGGCCACGCTGAGATGGGCCGTGACCACTGCCGCGTGCCGATCCCGTGGGAGGGCGACCGGCCCCCGTACGGGTTCTCGACCGCCGACGACACCTGGTTGCCGATGCCCGAGGGATGGTCGCACCTCACGGTCGCCGCCCAGCGGGAGGACCCCGACTCCGTGCTGTCGCTGTACCGGACGGCGATCGGGATCAGGCAATCCTGGCCGACGGCGGACACGGAAGCGATCGTCTGGGAAAGTGAACTTGACGGGTGTCAGGCATTTCGGCGCGACGGCGGCGGAATCCTGTGCATGATCAATACATCCCCTCGGACGGTGCCCCTGCCCGACGGCGAGATCATCCTCGCCTCCGGCCCACTCGACGGGAGGGATCTGCCACCGGACACCGCCGTGTGGCTGCAGGACTCCTGAAGGGCTTCGACGTGCGACTTTCCGACAAGACCGCGATCGTCACCGGCGGTGCCGGCGGGATCGGCCGCGGCATCACCCGTGCGTTCGTCAAGGAGGGCGCCAACGTCCTCGTGGTGGACATCAACGACGACGCCGGGGACGCGCTCGCCGCCGAGCTCGGTGAGCAGGTGCGCTACCTCCACTCGGACATCTCGGTCGAGGCCAACGCCGCATCGATCGTCGCGGCCGCCGTGGAGGCGTTCGGGCACCTCGACGTCCTGGTCAACAACGCCCACGCGTCCCGACAGGCACCACTGCTCGAGACCACCGGCGACATGATGGACCTGTCCTTCTCCACCGGCTTCTACCCGACGTTCTGGCTGATGAAGGCCGCGCACCCGCATCTGGCAAGGCGGGACGGGTCGGTGATCAACTTCGCCTCCGGCGCCGGCATCGACGGCAGCCCCACCCAGGCGTCGTACGCCGCGGCGAAGGAGGCGATCCGCGCGATCAGCCGGGTGGCCGCCAACGAGTGGGCGCGCGACGGGATCAACGTCAACGTCATCTCCCCCCTCGCGCTCACCGAGGGCGTGGAAGCCTACATCGAGGCGAACCCGGGGATCGAGAAGCGGCTCCTGTCCGGCACCCCGATGCGCCGTTTCGGGGATCCCGAGTCCGACATCGGCCGGGTCGCGGTCTTCCTGGCCAGCGACGACGCGTCGTACATGACCGGCCAGACGATGATGGTCGACGGCGGCGGGCTCATGCTCCGCTAACCGTCGTCGGAGCCGACGCGCAACCTCGGCACCAGCACGTCGCGGACCGTCTCGGGGTTGCGTTCGACCACCACCCAGCGCCGGCCCAGTGCACGGGCCGCGACCGCCGTGGTCCCGGACCCGGCGAACAGGTCCACGACCAGTTCGCCGGGGTCGGTGGCCAGTTCGACGACCCGCCGCATCAGCGCTTCCGGCTTGGGGGTGCGGAACCCGTCGACCCCGGCCGCCCTCAGTTCGGCTCGCGCGGTGTCCGTCGAGCCGACCTCCTGGGACAGCCAGATGGTCTTGAGCTTCTTGATCCGACCCGCCTCGAACCGGTCCCGTTGGTAGATGTCGACCCGGGGTCCCGAGCGACCCTTCACCGTCCGGCACACCAGGTCGCCGACGCGTTCCCGCGCCCGCTCTCGCGACCACCGCCACACCGCAGGGGTGAGATCGCCGAAGACCGGGAGGATCTCCTCCAGTCCCCCGCCCGGTTCCACCGACACCTCGCCGGTGACCGGGTCGCCGTAGAGCGGGTACGTCATGGTGGGCGTGGTCCGCGGGTTGAAACGCTTGTTGGTGTTGCGCAGCGGTAGGAGCCGGAAGCTGACCCCGTCGACGCCCCGGTGCGGGAAGTCCGCCGGATCGACCGCCGAGGCCACCCCGCCCGCCAGCCGCACGTGCTCGGGGTCACGGGCGTACACCATCAGACGGTCGTGCGAACCGGCGAAGAAGCGGTCCAGTTGCCGTCCCTTGGGGTTGCTCTCCACCGTGAGGTCCGCGATGAACGCGTCGGCGCCGAAGATCTCGTCGAGCAGGCAACGCACCCGGTGGGCTTCGGCGTCGTCGAGGTGTACCCACACGGTTCCGGTCTCGGCGAGCAGGTCGCGGGCCACCACGAGCCGGGTCTCGATGTAGTCGAGCCACTCGTGGCGCGGCATGTTGTCGTGGTAGGCGTCGAACCGGCCCCCGCGGTTGTACGGCGGGTCGAGGTAGACCACCTGCGCGGCGCCGCAGGGCGCGAGGCCGTGCGCGTCCAGCGCGTCGTGGGCCTCGGCGATGCGCGCGCCGTCGCCGACCAGCACGGCCCCCTCGGTGACGACCCCGGCCCCGTCAGCGCGATCCGCGTCGCCGGTGACGAGGGCCTCGATCCGCGGGACCGGTCCGTCGGCACCCGAGGCCGCGGCGCGGCCCCGCCCGGGCCAGGAGATCGAGAAGTCGGGAGCGGTCACCGCAGTGGTTCGAGGGTGAGGGAGTCGGTCCGGCGGAACACCGTGCCGTACCGGGCGTCCAGGCGGAGCCAGGCGCCGCGTTCGCTCACGCGGACCGGCTCGCCCTCCGGGGCGGAACCGGCCTTCTCCGGCACGAACCCGCACATCACCATGGAGAACACCGTCCGCATGTCCACGCCGACGGGGTGGGCGGTGTCCGCTCGGACGGTGAGGGCCACCTGGTCGAGCAGCGACGGCGGCAAGCCGGCGGGCCCGGCGTTCTCCCGCGCGGCCTCCCGGCCCGACCGGGTGAGGTCGAGCAGCACCTGGGCCGGCACGTCCTCGACGGGCTGGAACCCGTCGGCGGGCGGCAGCAGTCCCTGCCATGCCGAGAGGAGCGGCATGCCGGGGTCGATCCGACCGTCGATGTCTCCGCGCGGCAGGACGTCGAGTTCGGTGAGCAGGTGGTCCGCACCTGCCACGACGTCGCCGCCGGGGCAGTCGCCGCCGAGTCCGCGGACGACCAGTGCCCCGAAGGGGGTGCGGGCCCACACGCGCATCCGGCCCCCGGCCCCGGAGGTCAGCCGCACCACGGCGGCCTCGTCGAGGCGGAGGATGCGCCGGAGGAGGGTGCGCAGGTCGTCGCGGTCGGCGGGGTCGGGCACGCGGATCATCCCGGCGTCCGGTCCGGGTGCCATCACGCCGGGTCCTCGTGCCGGAACTCCAGCAGGTAGTCGCGCTCGGCGCGGGTGAACCGGCGCGGGCGCTGGGTTGCCAAGTCGAACGCGGCGATGGTGGCCGTGCAGTCCACCGCGGGCGGCGCCGAGTCCGGCGTCATGCGGCCGCGGACCTCGTGCCGGGCCACGAACATCGCCCCGCCGACCTTCTCGCACCACATGCGCACGCGGATGGGGCCGTCTGCGTGCTTGACCTGGCCCCGGTACTTCACCGCCAGGTCGGTCATCACCGCACCCGCGGTGAGCGTCGCGGTGGGCATGCCCTCGGAGAAGAGCCACGGGATCCGCGCCTCCTCGATGAGCGTGATCATCCGGGCGTGGTTGACGTGGTGGTAGAGGTCCTGGTCCGACCACCGGACCGGCATCGCCGAGGTGAACACCCTGCGGCCCGGCTCTCCGGACACGCCCAGGGGGCCGCCGGTCTCGTAGACGAGCTGGTCGGTCACGTGGCGGGCCCCTGGTCGGTGATCGCCGCCGGCTGTGAGGCCGCCTCCAGCACGTTGCGGACACCGGAGGGAATCTCCACCGCGGTCGAGGTGGAGGAGTCGTAGGCGACCATGACCACCCGCAGCGTGCAACAGATCTCGCCCGCCGCGTCCAGGATGGTCTGGCGGATCTGGTACGACGTGGTCCCTACGTGTTCGACGTCGATCTCCACGTCCACCGAGGTCGAGTCACGCAGGACGGGCCGCAGGTGGTCGATCTCGGTGCGCCGCACGACCTGTGGCAGGTTGCCCAGGCCGAACGGCCCGAACCGGCTGCGGATGAACAGGATCCGCGCCTCCTGCGCGTACTCGAGGTACTTGATGTTGTTGACGTGGCCGTACTGGTCGAAGTCCGCCCACCGCACCTGCAGGGTGCAACGGAACGTCCCGGCGTCCACGGCGTCGCGCATGGTCATCCCGCCTCCTCCCGGTCCCCGAGCAGCGCCGCGCGCTCCACGGGGGTGATCTCCAGTGTCGTGGTCTCGTCATCCGCGGTCACCACCATCACGGTGTCGACCACCGCGCAGGGCTCGGCACCGGTCGACTCGGAGCCGATCGAGGTCCGCATCGTGAACGAGGTGCGGCCCACCCGCACCACCTGCACGTCCACCCACACCTCGGGCACGCCCATGGCGATGGTGCGACGGAAGTCGATCTCCATCCACCGCGCCAGCGCGCTCGGCACCCGGGAGCCCGGCACCCCGAACTTCTCGCGGAACCACATCAGGCGGGCGTCCTGCGAGAACTCCTGGAACCGCACGTTGTTGACGTGCATGCCCACGAAGTCGGAGATGCGCAACGGGATCCGGACCCGGTGCACGGCCCCCGCCACGGTGGCGGCCCCGGGTGAGGTTCCGGTGGTCGGGGCGTCCGAGCCCTGGGTGGTCGGCGTGGCCATCTGCGGTCAGTCCCTGGTGAGCTTGCGGTGCGTGACCCGGTGCGGGCGCGCCGCGTCGGGGCCGAGACGCTCGACCTTGTTCTTCTCGTAGCCCTCGAAGTTGCCCTCGAACCAGTACCACTGCCCCTCGTCCACGTTGCCCTCCCAGGCGAGGATGTGGGTACAGGTGCGGTCCAGGAACCAGCGGTCGTGCGAGATGACCACGGCGCAGCCCGGGAAGTCCTCGAGTGCGTTCTCCAGGCTGCCCAGCGTCTCGGTGTCGAGGTCGTTGGTGGGCTCATCGAGGAGGATCAGGTTGCCGCCGACCTTGAGCGTCAGCGCCAGGTTGAGGCGGTTGCGCTCACCACCGGACAGGACGCCGGACTTCTTCTGCTGGTCCGGGCCCTTGAAGCCGAAGGCGCTGACGTAGGCACGCGAGGGCATCTCGTTCTGGCCGACCTCGATGTAGTCGTTGCCCTCGGAGACGACCTCCCACACCGACTTCTCCGGGTCGATGTTGGCGCGGTTCTGGTCGACGTAGCTCAGCTTCACCGTGTCGCCCACCTTGACGGTGCCGGAGTCCGGCTCCTCCAGGCCCACGATGGTCTTGAACAGCGTCGTCTTACCGACGCCGTTGGGGCCGATCACGCCGACGATGCCGTTGCGCGGCAGCGTGAACGACAGGTCCTTGATGAGGACCCGGTCGTCGAAGCCCTTGGTCAGCTTGTCGACGTCCACCACCACGTTGCCGAGCCGCGGCGGCGTGGGGATCTGGATCTCCTCGAAGTCGAGCTTGCGGTGCTTCTCCGCCTCCGCGGCCATCTCCTCGTACTTGGCCAGACGGGCCTTGGACTTGGACTGGCGCGCCTTGGCACCGGAGCGCACCCACTCGAGCTCGGCCTTGAGCCGCTTCTGCAGCTTCTGGTCCTTCTTGCCCTGGACCTCGAGGCGCTCGGCCTTCTTCTCCAGGTAGGTGGAGTAGTTGCCCTCGTAGGGGTGCAACTGACCGCGGTCGACCTCACAGATCCACTGCGCGACGTGGTCGAGGAAGTACCGGTCGTGTGTGACGGCCAGGACGGCGCCGGGGTAGGCGGCCAGGTGCTGCTCCAACCACAGGACGGACTCGGCGTCCAGGTGGTTGGTGGGCTCGTCGAGCAGCAGCAGGTCGGGCTTGCTCAGCAGCAGCTTGCACAGCGCCACCCGACGCGCCTCGCCACCGGACAGGTTCGTCACCGGCGAGTCGCCCGGCGGGCAGCGCAGGGCGTCCATGGCCTGCTCGATCTGGGAGTCCACGTCCCAGGCGTCCACGGCGTCGAGCTGCTCCTGCAGCCGACCCATCTCCTCCATGAGCTCGTCGGTGTAGTCGGTCGCCATCTCCTCGGCGACCTCGTTGTACCGACGCAGCTGCACCATCGTCTCGCCGAGGCCGTCCTCGACGTTCTCCTTGACGGTCTTGGACTGGTCGAGCTCCGGCTCCTGCAGCAGGATGCCGACGGTCGCCTCGGGATCGAGGAACGCCTCGCCGTTGGAGGGCTGGTCGATCCCGGCCATGATCTTGAGGATGGAGGACTTGCCGGCGCCGTTGGGGCCCACGACGCCGATCTTCGCACCGGGGTAGAAGGACATCGTGACGTCGTCGAGGATCACCTTGTCCCCGTGCGCCTTGCGTACCTTCTTCATCGTGTAGATAAACTCGGCCATTCTACCCTCTCACCTGCGCATATAGTTCACTTCACCGCGGGTCGGCCGCGGGCACGACCCCCATGTTACGTGTCCGCCCGCGGCCCCGGCGTCCGCGGCGGACGCCGGCCCCACCCCCGGGAGCATCAGGCGCCGGCCGCCCCCACGAACTCGCCCGCCTCGCTCTGCTCGGACCCCGGCTCATCCGGGTCCAGCGACCCGAGCGCCATGGCGTCGGAGTCCTCGGCAGCTCCCCGCAGGCCGCCCTCGTCGACGCCCGCCCCGTCGACACCGGCCCCCTCGACCGGGGCGTCCGTCCTGGCGCGGCGCACGGTGACGTCCATGCGGGACAGGTCGGGCCCCACGGCGCTAACCCGCATCTCCAGGTCGCGCATGATTCGACCGTCGCGTTCGTACTCGTTGGTGAGCAGCCGACCGTGCAGGATCACGCCGTCGCCCTTGCACAGTGCGCCGGACGCCCGTTGCCCGAGGCGTCCCCAGCAGTTGGCCGAGAAGTACAGAGTGCCGCCGGTCTTCCATTCGCCGGTGAGCCGGTCCTGGTAGCGGCTGTTGCTGGCCACCCGGAAGGTGAACACCTGGTCGTCGCCCACCCGCCGGGTGGTGGGGTCGGTGATCACGGTTCCGCGGACGGTCGTGTGGGTCTCGTTCATGGGGTCACTCCTGTCACGTTCGGCCGACCGTGCGTCGGCCTCGTGACTTGCAGCGTGCCCCACCTCGTCGTCGTCACCCCTCGTTCCCACCGCCCGCGGTGGCCGCCCTGTGGAGGGGGGCGGGGGGTGTGGAGAACCGGCGCCTGTGACGACGACGAGGTGTTCGGTCTCAGGGCCGGCGGTCGGCGCGGGACATCTCCCGGAGCATCTCGTTGTAGGCCTTGAGCTCGGCATCGTCGTCGCGGTCGGCCTGCCGCTCGCCGCGCCGCGCCTCGCGCATGTCGCTCTGGTACCACTGCCACGCCAGGGCCAGCATGACGATCACCAGCGGGATCTCCCCCGCCGCCCACGCGACGCCACCGCCGACCTGCTGGCTCTGCAGCAGATCCGGGATCCACGGCAGGCCGATGCCCGAATACCAGGGCTCGGCCAGCACGGTCTTGGTGTTCATGAGCAGGATGCCGAAGAACGCGTGGAACGGCAGCGAACTCAGCAGGACCATGAGCTTGTACATCGGCGAGAAGTGCCGCGGCGCGGCGTCCACGCCGATGATCACCCAGTAGAACAGGTAGCCGCTGATGAGGAAGTGCACGTTCATGAACATGTGGCCCAGGTGCTCCGAGGCCAACGTCTGATAGAACCCGCCGAAGTAGATGAGGTAGAAACCGGCCACGAACTGCACCGACGCCACGATCGGGTGGGTGAGGAAGTGCGAGAGCGGGTTGTTGATGAACTCCACCAGCCACTCGCGGGGCCCGGGAGGGTTGCCGCGACCGGCGGCCGGGAGCGCGCGCAGGGCCAGCGTGAACGGGCCACCGAGCGCCAGGAGGACCGGCACCAGCATCGAGATGAGCATGTGGCCCACCATGTGGCTGGCGAAGTCGGCCATCATGTACATCCCCATGCCGGAACTGGTGGTGAGGAACAGGATCACGCAGCCCGCCACCCAGAACGCGGTGCGGCTCAGCGGCCAGGCATCCCCACGGCGGCGCAGCCGCACCAGGCCCCAGAGGTACAGGCCGAGCAGGACCACCGCGGCCAGCCCCAGGACCAGGTCGAAGCGCCAGGTGCCGAAGACCGTTCCGAACGCGAAGGGCCCGGGCAGCTCGAAGCCCAGTAGCGCCTCCTGCCTCGTGGGCACGTACAGCGGCGCCGGCGGCGGGGTGCGGCCGAGCGAGACCGACAGCCCCAGGGTGCCGGCCATGACGACGGCCTCCACCACGATGATCCGCAGCAGCGTGGGCCGGTCGACCGGCGCGTTGGCCCCCGTCGACTCGATCTTGGCGATGATCCGGCGGCGGATCGCCAGACCGAACAGAGCCAACAGGCACAGCAGGAGAGCCTTGGACACCACCAACAGTCCGTAGGTGGAGGTGAGAAGGTCACCCGGGTGCAGGCGGACGAGCGCGTTGATCACGCCCGTGAACCCGAGGGCGACGATCGCGACCGTCGCCACCACCGAGTAGCGGCGCAGGGCCAGGGCGACGCGCGAGCCGCCGCGCCACGTGTGGATGATCAGCGCGACGAGCCCACCCACGTAGAACGCGGCGCCGAACAGGTGGATCATCAGCGAATTGGTGGCTAGGTCGTGCGCGGTGCTGCCGGACGCGTGGCCCGTGGCCGCCACCGGAAGCAGCGACAGCAGGGAGACGGCCAGCCAGATGACCGACCATCGCCAGCTCAGCGTGAGCCGCTGCCCGATCCCGGCGACCAGCGCGATGATCGCCGCCCAGCGCCACGAGGACGCGATGTCGATCTGGTTGATCGCGACCAACCACTGGTCCGGCGGGAGCGACTGGAGGAAGGTGCGCCCGGAGACGTCCGACAGGGTCAGCGGGATGAGCAGTGCCGCGGCGATCGCCCAGGCGATGTTCGCCCACGACGAGATCTGCTGCATGCGGTAGCCGTCGACGTCGAGGGTCTTGTCCTTCTGCGGCGGGGTGAAGAACGCCGCGAACAGCGCCGCCCCCACGGCCACGGCGGCGAGGAGCTCGGCGATCGACCGGAGCGCCGGGAGGCCGGCCGTGGTGAGCGGACCCGGATCGGGCACGCCCACCAGCTCGAGCGCCACCTCGGCGGACATGGCCGACAGTGGGATGACCACCGCGGCCGCCACCGCCGCCAGGAGCAGTACCAGGGCGACGATGTTGCGGGTTCCGAACCGCCCGGCGGTGGCGGGGGCGGTCTTCGACGACGTCATGACCACCATCGTAGGAACCGCGGCGCCCCCGGGCCGATTCGCCACTGTCGGACCCACCCCCCGGATCGGTTACCATTCTCCCGGCGACGCCCCACGCGCGCGTCGCAGGCCTCCGTAGCTCAGTGGATAGAGCATCCGGTTTCTACCCGGCTGGTCAGGGGTTCGAATCCTCTCGGGGGCGCCCAGGTCAGGGCATATTTCCGGCACGGCGACCGGTCCCTATCCGGTCGCCGTGCCCACATTTTGCCCACACTCCCGCGAACGCAAACCCTCGAGCGCGTCCGCCACCGCGTCCAAGTCGTCATCGAACAGATGCCCATACCGATCCAACGTCAGCGCCGCGGACGAGTGGCCGAGCATCCGCTGCACGACCTTCACGTTCGCCCCCGACCGGATCGCCAGCGACGCGCACGTGTGCCGGAGCTCGTGCGGCGTGAGCCCGGCGGGGACGTCCGCCTTGACCACCGCGGGATCCCACCAGCGGCGTGCGTTGCGGTACCGCAGCACTCCCCCCTGCGGCGCGGTGAACACCAACTCGTCCGGGTCCTTGTCCTTGATGGCGAAGCGGAGTTGGTCGGCGAGGAACGTCGGGATCGGCACCTCGCGGACGGTGCGGTTCTTCGTCTCACCCCAGTGCAGGGTGCCGGACACCTCGGTGACGGACCGGCGGACGAGGATCCGCCGGGCCGCGGGGTCGATGTCGGATGCGTGGAGGGCGGCGAGCTCCCCCCAGCGGACCCCGGCGTAGGCGAGCGTGTTCACAAGGGTGGGCCGTTTCGACACCTGGGCGAGGGATTCGACTTGGGCGGCGGTGAGGTAGTTACGTGTCCCGGCCGACACCTTCGGCAGGTCGATGCCGTCGCACGGGTTGGCCTGCACCAGTCGGTCACGGACAGCTCGGCCCATGATCGAGTGGAGGATGGACGCCGCGTTGCGGACAGTCTTCGGCGACCCTTCGAGGGTGTCGACCCAGTCCTGCACGACGGCCGGGGTGACCTTGACGACGGGCAGGGCCCGCAAGGGTCCGAGGTGGATCTTCACGGTGGTGGTGTAGCCGGCGCGGGTCTTCGGGGTGACGCGGTTCTTAGACGCCAGCCACGCGTCCGCCACGGCGCTGAGGGGGGTCTTGCCTGCCTCGGGTGACAGCCACGCCCCGGTGGCGAGGTCGACGGTGTTCTCGGCGGCCCACAGTTCGGCGGCCTTCTTGGTGGTGAAGCCGCGCTTGTCGGTCTGCCGGCCGTCGGGGCGCCGGTAGCGGACCCTGTACCGGCGCCCGGACGCGGTGTCGTAGGGCTTGATGGTCGCCACGCGGTCTCCTAGTCGAGGTTGAGGGTGCCCACGGCGGGGCGTGCGGGTCGGCGGGTGGTGCGGCGCCTGAGTCGGTTCACGAGGACCGGGTAGGCGGCGTGGACGTCTGGTCGGGCGATGAGCTGGTGCAGCCGTTGGTAGTAGCGGGTCGGGGCGAGGTCGAGCTCGTCGCGGATCGCGGTGTCCTTGGATCCGGCCAGCCGCCACCAGCGGGACTCGAACCGCATGATGCGGTGCTCGTCTTCGGTCATGCGCTCCCCTCTCGTCTGGCGAGGATCTGCTCAATGTAGGCGCGTTCCCCGGGGTCGAGGGCCCGGATGCGGGCGACGAGGATGGCCCGGTCGACCCACAGGTCGTCCGCCATCTCGTCATGGGCGTGACCGTCGTGCCACACGATCGCGTCGGCAAGGTCGTCCAGGTCGACGAGACGACGGGCTGCGATCTCCTCGACGAGCAGTTCCTCGCGGGCGGTCAGGTGTGGTGGTGCCGGGCCGCGCTCGAGGTGCACCAGTTCGTGCGCCAGCGTGGAGCGTCGTTCGGCCTGAGTGAGTAGCGGATGCAGGATGATCGTGTGGCCATCGACCCTTCCCCTGGCGACGGCCGCGGACCACCGGAGGGTGATGTGTGGCAGGTCTCGGAGGACTCGCCACGGATGGTATCGGTGTTCACGCATGAACCGAATAGGACCACGCAGGTACGACATGCACCCCACCTGAGCTGGGATTACAGTCGTGTGATTACCGCCCGAACCCACTCAGGGCGCTGTCGACGTTGTTCGTCCTGGTGTAGGCGTAGAGCAGGTTCGGCAGAAGCATCAGGATAACAACGGCGACGTAAGCCAACGTGCCACTGACTACCCACGCCAGTGGGCCGCAGATCGTGGACGAGCCCGAAGTCCCTAGCCCTACCGCCAACAAGATCGACGCGGCGATGGCCCCAATCTCTGCCGCCATGACGTGGTTTACGCTCTCATCCAAGACGTCTCGCTGGTCTTGGTCTTGCGGTGTTGGCTCGTCCACGGTGAAGCGTGAACGGAGCGAGGCTAGCTGGGCGAAGACGCCCAGCAGAACTGCCGAGAAAAGCGTTGATGCGGTGAGGAACACGGCCGCGTTTCGGAGTACGCCGTCGAAGATCCACATTGCCCCGCAGACTGCGATCGGCACCGCGAGTAGGACTACTCGAGCCACTATGTCTGGGTGAACCGCCCTCGTGCCGTCCGCCCCGCGATCGCCGAAGTAGGACAAAGACCGCCACTGAGCCCGGAAAATGGAACGTAGATCGAACCGATCAAACATCGTCAACTCCAGTCGGCCAGCCTGTGTGCTTGATAGTAGTCACCGCTGGCACCTTGTCGAGCTTACGTAGGCGTGATTTCACCTCCTGATGCAGTACATCCTCGTCCGGTCGTTCGGTGCCGATCCGGTAGGTGAAGACTTCGGGGAGCCGGCTGGGACTGATCGTCTGCGAGCCGAAGGTCGGCGAGTCCACATGCAGCCACGCGTCCTCGAAGTCGAGCGCGTCGACCCCTCCCCCGACAAGCTTGGCGAAGTCATCGGCGAGCTCATCTTCCGGCTTACCGGCGGTGATCGCCGTGGTCAGCTTGCTGAGCGCGGCTCGCTTCGAACTCGCGTCGAGTTTCGTCGTGAGCTTGAAGCCCTTCTCCGAAATTCGACGAGACCTACTTGCCTTTTCGCTGGACAGAACCAACTCGTCGACCCTCGCGCCCTTGAGAAACTCGTCGACCTGGTCCTTGTCGGCTATCGGAGTCACCTTCATGCGGTACCACGCATCATCGGTCCCGGCCGTCGCCTGCTGCGACCAGTATCGAACCCACCGCATGAACGACTGGTAGGGGCAAGCCCCGCCGACGGACTCGAGCATAAGCACGCCCTCGTTGCCCGAATCGGGAAACAGCATCGCGAACCTGTATCTCCGCGCTGGCGCCATCCCCTCGATGTCGACTGGATCGCGGTCATCGTCCGCTTTAATCGGGTAGGCCCATTCGTGCCCTCCGTCCCGCCCGAATCTGAACGCACCAGCCAGGTGACCGCCACCGCGGATGACCTTGCGAAGCTCGAATACTGGACTTTCGCCGTAGGACTTGTAAGGACTGCCGTCTGGCTTGGGCGGGTGCCCCGAATTGGAGGTGCCCTCACGCGCCGCAGCCGCCGAGTGCAAGTGGTCCACATACCTCCAGGGCGCCTTACCGTCCTCGTGCACCACGAGGTCCTGCTCTTTGCGCTTCTGTCCTTGATGAACGGTGAACCGAAAAAGTCGAAACCCGTATGTCGTCATCACGCACCTTCCCAGTCGTCGCCTGGCTCTTGGTTCTCTTCGCCGGCGTTCTTCCCAGGCCGGCGGCGGAGCTCGCCCTGGGACGGTCCGTCGACGTCGCGTGCTGCGTGCACTGCGGTCGGGTCGAACGGCAGCGGCTCCTCAGACTCCTGCTCCCCCTCTTCCTGCCGGCGGGCTTCCGCGGTGACTCGGTCGAGCATGTCGTCGACGTCGGGGGCGCGGCGGTCCTCGAGGTAGAAGACGGGCTTCATGGGGGCTCCGCGAGTCCCAGCTTCTCCATCAGCCTTCGGATCGCCCTGCGGGTCCTGCGTGTCCTGGTCTTCATTCTGGTTGAGCTCCCGTCGCTGTTGGACGAGGACGCGCAGCATGTACACGGCGGCCTCGCGTTCCTTTGGGGTCAGGTCGTCGACACCGTCGGGGAGGTCTTCTGCGAAGGGCCTTCCTGGGGTGCGTCGTCCTGCTGCTGTGAACGCGACCTCGTCGTTGACGCCGGCGAGGTAGGCGATGGCGCGGATCGTGTCGTCTGTCGGGCGCTTTCGATAGCTGCCGTTGAGGATCTGCGCGATCGTCGCCCGGTTCAGCTTGCCGCGAAGGTCGCCCTTCTCGACAGCGCTGTGCACCTTCGCCTCGAGCTGCCGCGTGGAGAGCTCTCCGTATCCGGAGGCCTCCTCGAGCAGCTCACGAAGGGTGCGGGGTGCGTTCACGGCCTGAACTCTCCTTCGTCACGACTTCCTTGCGCCAGCGCCTCAGCGAGTGCGCTGTCAACCAGGTTTACGACGCTAGCCGCATGACGTCGATAAATGCCTATTGACACCCTGGCAACCGCACGCCTACCGTTAGCGCTAGCAGTTGCCAACCAGTGGACCGAGGAGTAGACATGAGGACGCAGCAGCGCGCCAGACGGCGCGGACGACGATTGGAGTGCTGGATGGAAGTCAAGGACCCGGGCACCCTGCGCCGGTGCCGCAAGTCCAAGGGCTACACGCAACGCGAGCTCGCCTTCCTGGTGCGCCGCTCACACACGACGATCTACGCGCTAGAGTCCGGCCGACTGAAGAACATCAGCGAGGACCTGGCGTGCGCAATCGCCGCGCGGCTCGGTCGCGACTGGGAGGAATTGTTCGTCGCCCACGAGGTCGTCGCCATGCCCGATGTGGCAATCGGCAGCGCTAGCGAGACAGCGGTGGCGTCATGACGTGGCTGAAGTGGGACGGCCAGTTAATCGGCGGAGCTGCCGTCGCGTCCGCCGAGGTCGAAGCTCTACTCGGCCGGATCGATTCCGAAGTCGAGTCTCTTGAGATGCCGCTCGACGGAGATCAGGCGTCCTTCGAGGTCCGTGACCGCGTGAAGCTGCGCGATCGACAGGTCAAGGACCGACTTGAGGAGCGAATTCGGCGCACCCTCTCCGTCGACCAGGTCATACAGGATCGCGGCCTGGCGGGACATCAGCGCCTTCGACGCCGTCGCCTCGTAGGGGAAAGTGTCGGCCTTCTGCAGGAACTTCTCCGCAGTCTCCGCGACCTGCTCGCGAAGCTCGTCCCAGTTCCCCATCAGTCTTCTCCTTGCTCGGTGTGTGGTGCTTCGAGCGTAGGAGAGTCCCCGGCGGTCGGGGCCGCTTCATCGGTCCCGACCGCCTCCGGAAACGAGAAGCCCGCCGCGACTGGTACTCGCGGCGGGCATGACACCAACTCGTAGGAGAGACAATGTCCGAACACCATGCTACCGGGACGCTGGTCCCGTTCAACTACGGCGACGCGCAGGTACGTGTCGTCTCGATCGAGGGCGAGCCGTGGTTCGTGCTCGCCGACCTCTGCCGAGTGCTCGGTCTCACCCGGGGGCCCTCGCAGATCGCGGAGCGACTCGAGGATGGGGTACGCCAGACGTACCCCATCCGTGACGCCCTCGGTCGCCACCAGAACGCGACCGTCGTGTCCGAGCCGGGCATGTACGAGGTGGTGATCCGGTCCGATAAGCCGGAGGCGGCGGCGTTCCGCCGCTGGATCACCGGGACCGTCCTGCCGGAGATCCGCCGCACTGGCAGCTACGGCGCTCCGGCGTTCGATCCGGCGTCGTTGTCGCGGCAGGAGATCCTGCGGCTCGCTCTCAACGCTGAGGAGGAGCGGCTCGCGCTCGAGGCCGAGAACAAGGCCCTGGCGCCGAAGGCTGAGGCGTACGACGACTTCCTCGACGCGACCGGCAAGTACGGCGTCGGCGCGGTGGCGAAGATGCTCGGCTCGTCGCAGAACAAACTGTTCCGCGATCTGAGGAACGCCGGGGTGTTCATCGCGAAGGGACCGATGCGGAACACGCCTTACCAGAAGTACATGCACCACTTCGAGGTGAAGGCCCACACGTTCGAACGTTCGAACGGCGAGCAGGGCACGTCGTACACGACGTACGTGCAGCCGTCGGGGATCGCGTTCATCCAGCGCAAGCTCGGGCTCCTGGCGATCGATCCACTGCCGATGTCTGAGGCGGTGGCGTCGTGAGCGCCCCGGTTGATGTGGCTCGGGCGGCGTTCAAGTTGGTGCTGACGTCCCGAGAAGCCGGCGCTCTCGTGGGCCGGGACCACAACACGATCGCTGGGCTGTGCGAGCTGGGCGTCATCTCGGCCAGGCGTGACAGGCCTGGCGGATTGTGGCGGATTCCGAGGTCCTCGCTGGACGCGTGGATCGCGGCGGGCCAGCCATTGGCGGCGGCGTGATGCTCTACGAACTCCTCGACACCGCCGAGCATCCGCTCGTACTCGTGGCCACGCTGGAGGACCTGCCCGCCGTCGATCACCCCGCGGACTGCACCTGCGGCCGCGAGACCGGCAAGGCCCTCAAGGTCGTCGTCGGCGGCCACGCCCCCACCCGCATCAAGGCCGTCGGCCTGCTCACCGCTATCGCCTCGATCCTGTCCGACGAGGACACCACCGACAGCGACTCTCGCGAAATACGCCGCTCCCTCACTCACATTCTGGAGGTCTCGTCATGACCACACCCGACACCCTCGCCGCGGTCGTGGAGGCCGAGGAGTTCGCCGGCGGACCGATGGTCCTGCCCGTGCCGTCCCAGATGACCAAGACCGGCAGTGTCGTCGTCGTCTCCAAGTCGAACGGCGACTGGCACGCCGACTGCACGCAGTGCGGCGCCGGCTGCGGTGCGGCCGGTGCGCCTGCCGCGGACGACGATGTCGACACCGACGCCCTGGACGCCGAGCACCGGATGCTCGAGGACTTCACCGCCGAGCACCGCGACTGCTCCGTCCCCTCGTTCGGTGAGAACCTGCCGTCGCCGGCGGCGATGCCCGCCCACACCGATCGCGGCAAGACCGCGTGGATCGTGCGCTGCTCCAACGGCTCCGACATCCGCGTCCTGGCCGAGCGGCACACCACCTACGCCCGCCCCGAAGGCACCGAACTCCGGTTCTACGACGGCGACGGCGACGACCAGCACCGCGTGGCCTGCATCCGCGCCGGGTCGTGGCACTGGGTCGTGGCCGCCACCGCGCTCAACCCCGAAGGCGGTGAGCAGTGATGACCCCCGACATGCGTCCCGCCACCGAGATCACCACCGGTGACCACGCCTACGCGCGCGCCTACGGCCGCTACCACGTGGTGCGCGGCATCGACCGGTTCACCCACCTGCCGACCCGTGAACGGGCGGCGATGGTGTGGATCCGCGACCACAACCACCGCACGATTCTGGCGCCCGTCGCGCTGGACGACATCCAGCTCTTCCCCGGGAGGACGTCATGACCACCGCCACCACGGTCACCAGTCTCGCCCCGTCCAACTCGATCCACTGGGACCTCACCGCCGACGTGCCGGACTGGGTGGTCCTCGGCCGGATCCGCGAACTGATCGTCGCCGGGCTGCCCGTCCCCGACGACATCTGCGGCCCCGACGACATCGCCGACTACATCCCGGCCCTGGTCGCGGCGGGCCACAACCATTGCGAGATCGAACGCGCGACCGGCGTCAAGCCGTCCCGCCACCTGCCCCGGAGGATCCGATGAGCACCGACACCCGCCCAGACCGGCCGTTGCCGGCCCCGCTCCCGTACGCGACCGAGGCCGGGCGCGGCGAGATCCCCGCCCCGCGCCCGGCGCCGCCCGCCACGCCCGAGGTCCCGGACGGGCCGCTTCTGCGCGAGGACGAGTACAGCCTGTACGTCACCCTCAGCATCATCGTGATCTACGTGCTCATCATGATGATCATCGCCTCACGCGGGGGTCTGTGATGGTCGCCGTCTACATCGACGCCGCCGGCGACGTCCGCTCCGCAGGATCAGACCGCATCGTCGCCCCCGCCGGCACCACCCCGCGCGAGGCCCGGATGCGCGCCGCCCTGTGGGCCGCCGCCGCCGACGCGCTCCAGAACCCCGCGACGGCCGGAACGGAGCGACAGGCCGCACGTGGCCCCCGCGCCGAGGGGATGCCGGCCGTCGCGGCCCCCACCCCGATCACCGCCGCCCCCTCCTACGCCCGCACCGTGCCCGAGGCGCGCGAGGTCCTCGCCGTGATCGACGTCAACCAACTCCGCGCCGAAACCGAGCAGGCCCTCGCCCTGCTCGCCGAGCACAAGGAGGGAATCCGATGATCTACCTACGACGCTCCGGCAGCGGCTTCACCATCGGCAACGGCGATCTCGCCTACCTCGAGAGCGTCGCCCGCAGCGCGCTGGACCGGGGCGAGACCGTCGAGCTGCACATCGACGGCCGCGACTGGCAGCCGGTCACCTCCTACCAGGAGGTCGACGAGACCCTGCACGAGCTGTACGAGGAGCTCGACGCCCGCCGCGACGCGGTCAACCTGTCCCAGCTCCCAATCGAGGACCTGCTGTGAGTGTGCTCATCGTCCTCTACTGGTTCGCCGTCGCGTTCTGCGCCCTCTTCGCGTTCAGTGCCGGGCTGGGGCTTTCGTTCGGCTTCTCGCTGCGCGAGGCAATGGCCGGAGCGTTCTGGCATGCCCTCCTCATGAGTGTCGCCGGGACGGTCTTGTTCTTCGCTATCGAGTTCGGGTTCTCCCTCATGGGGGTGGCGTCATGACCGAGGGAGAGGTCCGCACCGTGGACACGCTCGTGGAGCTGCGCGACTGCCCGCCGCACACGGTGATCGCTGACGCCCGGGGCCAGATCGGCACCCTCGCGCAGCGCGCGTCGTCGCCCCTCGCGGGCGGCGTGTACTGGGCCGGGCACGGCGGCCTGTGCGACACCTCGACGATCGAGTTCCCGGTGCAGGCCTGGTGGCCTGTCCACCCCGAACTGGCCAAGGGCGCCTGATGGGTCGCCCAGCCTGGTGCCGCGAATGCGGCCACGAGATCGCGTGGGCCACGCTCATCCCCTCGGGGAAGGCCGTGCCGCTCGACGTGTCTCCGGACCCGGAGCTGGGCATCTATCACCGCCGCTTCATCACCGAACCGACCGGGCGCCGCACCTCGACTGTGGTGCAACTGTCCGGCCATGACCTGGACGAGGCCCGCGACCGGGCCCGCCGTTACCCCGCCGACCGCGCCAGCCGCTTGTGGGTGCCGCACTTCGCGACCTGCCCGGCTCGCCGACCACACCTGACGGAGACCACCCGATGACCACCACTCCGACCACGTCCGAGTTCGCGCTTGTCGACATCGACCACGTCCATCCGCATCCGCGCAACGTCCGCCGCACCGTCACGGGCGTCGACGAGCTCGCCGCCTCGATCAAGTCCGGAGGCCTGCACCAGCCCCTCGTCGTCGCACCAGCCGCCGCCGACGATGCGGCCGGCTACACCCTCGTCATGGGGCACCGCCGCCTCGTCGTCGCACCAGCCGCCGCCGACGATGCGGCCGGCTACACCCTCGTCATGGGGCACCGCCGCCTCGCCGCCGTCCAGTCCCTCGGCTGGGCCGAGGTGCCGTGCGTGATCCGCTACGACCTCGACACCGAAGCCGCAGTCCTCGAGGCGATGCTCGCCGAGAACATGGCCCGCACCGACCTCACCCCCACAGAGGAAGGCGACGCCGTCCAGGCACTGCTCGACCTCGACGTCACCCCCGCGAAGATCGCCAAGGCCATCGGCCGCACCTCCAAGCACGTCAAGGACCGCGCCCAGATCGCCGGCCTCACAGAGAAGGCCCGCACCGCCGTCGACGACGGGCAGATCACCATCTCCGACGCGCTGCACCTGTCCAAGCTCGACGGCGACCACGAGCTCGCCGAGCGCGTCGAGAGGTTCATCGGGACCCCGAACTTCCGCTACACCCTGGAGAAGGCCCTCGCCGAGGCCGAGTTCAACCGCAAGCGCGACACCATCCTCGCCGAACTCACCGAGACCGGCGCCACCATCACCGACGGGCCCGCGGCCGCCGGACCCGACGAGGTCCGCCTGTTCCTCGCCCAGCGCCCCGACGACGTCACAGACCCGACGGTCAGCGTGTACGTCGCCGAGTACCAACCGTGGGGCGGCAACTCCGCACCGCGCGTCCAGTGGGTGCAGATCCGCCCCCGCGCCGAGGAAGACCCCACCGAGGGCACCACGTTCGTCAGCGCCGAGAAGGTCCCGGAGGACAACGAAGAGGACACTGCCGCCGAGGAGGCGCGCGAGGCCGCGGCCCGCGCTGTCCGCGAGGAGCAGAACGACAAGTACCGGCAGGAGCGCCGCGACCGGGAGACCGCGCAGGCCACCCGCTTCCGGTGGCTGCACGAGAAGTGGCGCGAGGGAATGCGCGCCGAGCCGGGAGTACGAGAGCGGCAGCTGCGCGACCTCGTCGCCGAGGACCCCGACGGGTACAGGATGGCCAGCAACCGGCAACGCCTGGCGCCGATCATCGCCGGCCCCGACGCCGAGCTCGACGGCGACGACCCGGCCCTCGACCCCGCCGGCTGGTCTCTCGACCGTCTGATCTTTGCCGCCTGGTGGATCCACATCGGCCACGACCGCGACCACGACGCGCTCGGAGTCGCCCAGTCGTGGGACGACGGGACCGTGGCCTACCTCCAGGGTCTCGTCGACGACTACGACTACCCGCTCTCCACCGTCGAGGAAGCCCACATCGACGAGTACGAGGCCTTCATGGCCGACGCCGACCAGTCCGCAGAGGATGACTGACCCGCAGGCCCGTCTCGCCGACGCCTGGTGGGCCTCCCTCCCGCCCGACCGGCAGGCCCAGATCTTCCGCTGGATAGCCGGCCGCGAAGCCGCCCTCGACCACCCGCCCATCCCCGGGCAGACCGACCTCCTCGCCGAACTCGACAGGACCAGACCATGAGCACCTACATCGTCAAGGACCCCGCGGTGCGCGACCAGCTCGCCGAGATCCTCACCCCGCACCAGACCGACACCGCCCCCTCGCCGCGCGAGCGCCGCAAGGCCCGCGACGCCGAGCAGCGCATCAGCCACCTCGAGTCCGACCTGGGCCAGACCCAGGACCTCCTCGCCAAGTCGACCACCGCCCTCGCCGCCGAGCGTGAGAAGCACGACCACACCACAGCCCGCGTCGTCGAACTCGAGACCGAGATCGCCGAGACCACCCGCGACCTCGAGAACACCCGCGAGACCCTCGCCGCCGAGAAAGACGCCCTCAACCAGTCCCAGCGCGACGTCCGCGAGCTGCGCCGCAAGCTCGACACCGTCGGCCACGCCACCGCCCACGCCGGCGACGACGCCCGCAACCGGGACCGCAAAGTGTTCGAGGCGCTCGCCGTCCGCATGGAGCAGCAGGCGATGTCCCAGAACAAGACCGTCGGCGACGTCCTCCGCCTCGCCGCGCGCGCCGTCCGCGACGAGATCACCGCGGTCTACTCCCCCGCCAAGAAGGCGTCATGACCGCTCGTCCCCACCCTGAAGGAGCACGCCCCGTGACCAGCACCCTGCCGCACCTGATCGTCGTCGACGTCGAGACCTCCGGCCTCGACCCGAACGTCCACGACGTCCTCGAGGTCGCCGCCATCGACCTCACCGCCGGCGACGAGCTGTACTTCGTCCCCGCCCCGATCCGCGCAACCTGGCTCCAGGACGCTCACCCGGGCGCGATGAAGGTCAACCGCTACTTCGAGCGCGGCATCTACGCCCACCAGGTCGACCTCGAGACGACCCGAAAGCGGTGGGAAGACCTCGGCACGATGCTCGACGGCAACATCCTCGCCGGGGTCAACCCGGCGTTCGACGCCCGCTTCATCGACGCGGCGATGGAGTACCACAAGGTGGAGTGCCGCCGCCGGTACCAGCTCCGCGACCTCGCCACCTACGCCGCCGGCGTTCTCGACATCGACCCGGCCGAACCGACGTCGTCCGCCGAACTCTTCGCCTCCCTCGGCGTCACGAACGCCGAAGCACACTCCGCGCTCGGAGACGCCCGCGCCACCGCGGAGGCGTCCCGCCTCCTGCACTCCCAAGCGAAGGCGCGGTAGCGCCATGGGCGCCATGAAGGCGTGCGCGAAAGCCGCGGCCGACATGAGCGACATCGACCTGATCGACGCGATCACCGCCCTCGGTCCCGACTCCCCACTCCTGCCGGCGGTCCGGGACGAGATCCGCAACCGCCTCCAGAACGCCGCAGACGCGACCACCGCACGGAAGGAACCGGCATGACGCACTGGCTCTCCCACATCCCGTACCTGCCCGCGTGGTCCGGCTGGGCCACCATGCGGCACCTCGCCCAGCAAGCCTGGACGAACGGGGCTCTCCGATGAACAGCATCCTGGCCTGTCACCTCACCGTCGACCACATCGGCCGGTCCGTCGCCTTCTACGCCGCCGGCAAGCGCGTCTGTGGGCGGCTCGACGACTACTGCCGGCACACCGGGTCGTACTCGCTGATGGTGGGCGGTGTCTGGCACCGCCGCCTGTCGACGTCTGCCGAGATCGACGTCATCGGCGAGGTGGCGGCATGACCGTACTCGTTGTCCTCGGCGCCGCAGCCGCCGCCGTGGTGGCGGTCGTCCGCTACCTCCGCGCCACCCGAGCTCTCCGCATCGCCGAGCAGAAGCTCAACCGGGAGCGCGACCACATGAACCGCACGTGGAATTACCAGACCGGAAGGGTTCTCCGACCATGAGCACGAAGATCACCGCCGACAACGGGGCCGAGATCCAGGTTGGCCAGCTCGGCATCACCGTCGACCACCCTGAGGGGATCGCGTCGATCTGGGCGCGCCTGTCCCACGAGCAGCGGTCCGCACTGGCTGACGCCCTCGCCCCTGGCCGTCAGGGGTGGACTCTCGCTGACCTTGCGCGGCTCCGCGCCACCCTCGCCAACCCCACGGCCGCCGGCGGGCAGTGGACCCGCGACGACCTGCCGAGCCTGCCCAACGTACTGGGCGAGATCACGACCCACGAGCGTGGCGAGGGCGCAGCCGCGTACCGCACGGCGGCGCTGGCCCACCTGAACGCGCACCACCCCAAGCCAGGGCACCCGATGGGCACGGAGGCGGCCCGCTGGCGTCGTGAGCGTGATGAGGCGTTGCGGAAGAAGGGCGAGATGGTCGACCGGGCCGTCCGCGCCGAACAGGAACGTGAGGAGATCGCGGACCAGTTCGCCACCTTCCGCGCCGAGATCGTCGCCGAAGCGGTGAAGGCACGCAAGTCCGCCGTGACACGCGCCGACATCAAGAAGACGATCCGGGACACGCTGCCAATGTCGGACCCCGACGGCATGTGGGCCGCTACTGCCCATGCGCAGACCCGGGAGGTGTGCAACCTGCTGGGCATCGAGGCTGAGCAGACCGCCGACCCGGTCGAGGAGCAGACGGATGCCCTCGCCGACATCCTGTACGGCGACGAGATGGTCACCGACCAGATGCGCGGCGTGCTCGAGCGTGTCGTGCGGGCCGGGATGCTGTTCCCCTCGGAGGCGACCAGTGATGAGTGACGCGAACCGGATTATCGCGGCCCTTGAGACCACATACGACTGCCCGCAGCCCGAGTGTGACGGCCGGGTGGCCATGACGATGATGAGCGTCTCAGGCGAGGCCAACGAGTTCGTGTTGCAGTGCCAGTCCTGCCGGGCCGTTTGGGACCAGAAGGGTAACCCCCTCGGGTTCGAGGAGGCCACGCGGTGACCGGCATGAAGCACGCGATCGAACAAGCGGCGCGGGTGCTGGCCGCGCATCAACTCGGCGGGCCGCGTGGCGGAACTGCGGGCGTCGCCTGGTGCGAATGCTCCTGCGGGGCGCGCCTCGGAATCTCCGGCGGGGATCGCAAGTACGCGATGAGCCTCGGCATTCGCCACATGGCACTCGCCCTAGCCGAGGCTGGCCTCCTCGCCCCCGCGCCACTACGCGAGGGCCGGCAGAGCGAGCACACCGTCCGAGAGACTGCCGCCTACTTCGCTCGCAAGGTGCAGCGGATCGGGGACCGAATCAGCTGCCGAGACTATCGCAGATCGTTGGTGGACGTCGTGGCCCTCGAAGGCGTGCAGGGGTTCCTCGACCGGATCGCCCGCGACGACCTCGACGTCTACGCCATGGACCCCGCCGAGGGTGACGGGAGGGCCGTCCTGTGACCGACGTGTATCGGGTGCATTCGCCGTCCCGCCGCCGCACTGTCCTCGTCACCACCCGCCGGGATCACGCGCAGGGCCGCGCCCACGCCCTCAACCAAGCCGCCACCACCGACGGCGGGCTGGCCGACTGGACCGTCCAGCACGCCACCCCGGAGTGGGACGACAGAGGGGCAGTCCAGTGACCGCGTCAATCACCGGTGCGGGACGAGCCGCCCTGGTGGTGGCTGTCTCCCTAACCGTCATCCTCATGGCTCAAAGGTTCGACGGCGAACTGTCCACGAAGCGCTTCTGGATCGTTGCACCGCTGCTCGGCGTGTTCTTCGTGGTCGGGGTCGCTCTCCTGGAGTACGCGCCGTGAGCGCGCCGGATCGTCAGCGTGACGGTGGCCCGTTCACCGCCGGCGCCATGTGCCCCCACTGCCACGTCTGCGACGTGCACCCGATGCGCGTCCCGAACCCGGCCGCCCCGCGGATCGTCCAGCCGTCCGACGGCACCGTGCACCAGGTGCTCAGGTTCGGCGGCGGCGTGGTCCGCGAGTGGGTCGACCCCGACATCTACGACCGCTGGGACGAACGGCCGTACGACGTCATCCGCACCTGCACCAGCTGCGGCTACGAATGGGGACAGCGATGAGCGGGATGGGGAGCTGCACGTGGTGGCTCGGCCCGGACAAGTGCTTCCTCGACGAGGGGCACGACGGCGAGCACAACGCGAAGTGGGCCACCGACTTTGTGACCATCACATTCAGGGAAGGCGGCACAGGTGTCCGTCAGTGGCCGCCCGCAGCCCGCCCGCACCCCGACCCGGACCCGTGCGTCATGCGCCCCCAGCACCCGCACGTCTGCCTACGCCCCGACCACGATCAGCGGCACGGCCGACCAACCCCCAAGGAGACAACGTGACGGAGTTCGCCCAAGGCGGCTACATCCCCGGGCCGGCGGATCCTGCCACTTTCCCGCCAGAGCTCCGGCAACTCCACCCCGACGAGTGTGTAGTCCGCCCCGACCGTCCAAGCGTGTGCCTGAGGCCGGATCACGAGCAGCGGCACGCCCGACCAACACCCAAGGAGAAGGCATGAAGATCAGCGAACTCATAGCAGCCCTTCACAACGCTGCGGATGAGCATGGAGACCTCGACGTCCTGGTGCTGGACGAGGAACTCGGCGAATGGCGCGACACCAGGGCCGTCAGCGTCGAAACGGGAGTCGTCTGGCGAGACAACGCCCCAATGACCACGGCCGTGCATATCGCCGCGGACTACGACGGGTGACGGGCGATGAGTGACCAACGCGCTCCGACCGCCGCCCAGAAGCGGCGCGGCGACATCCTCGTCAAGACCGTCCTGGGCACGTACCTGGTGACCGCGTTCTTCGCTGCCTCCAACCTCGGCTGGTACGTGGCGCTGGTCGTTCTCGGCATAGCTGTGTTCGTGGCCGGGTTCACGGATTGCGTCAACACGCGCAAGGCGCGCAGCGATGACGAATGACGAGCGCCAGACCGTCCGCCCATACCCGGACCCGGATCCGTGCGTGATGCGCACTGATCGGCCCCACGTCTGCCTACGCCCGGACCACGACGAGCGTCACGGCAAGACCACCCCGAGGGAGCCTTCATGACCCGTCGCCCGCTCCCGCGCTCGCCACCACCCGACCCCTGTCCCGTCCTGCGTACCCCTGACCCGAGAGGCCACCCGTGTTCTTCCAGATCGACGACCAGCTCCCCAACTCCCAGAAGCACCGGGACCTGGCCGACTCCGTTCTGGACGGTGACCTCCGCGGCCCCGCGGCCGGGTTCCTGTGGACCATGGCCGGCGCCGACTGCCAAGCAACCCTGTCCGACGGAATGGTGACTCGCTCCCAGATCGCCCGGCTCCTGCCGGACGCTGGACTGGCGATCGAGCTCGCCGGCATCCTCGTCGGGGTTGGCCTATGGCACGAGCCCGGCCACGACTGCCCACGCTGCGAACAGCCGCCGGAGAAGGGCTGGATCTTCCACGACTGGTGGGACCTCGGCTACGACCGGGCCGACCAGGTGAAGACCACCCGCCGCAAGCGGCGCGAACTCAAGGACTCCAAGCTGCATGCCCAGGTGTGGGCGCGCGACTGCCTCGACCCGTCCGATCCGACGGTCGCGGCATGCCGGTACTGCGGATGCGAACTCAAGAAGTACGACCACCGCGGAGCCAAGAAGGCGCACCTCGACCACGTCGACCCCACCAAGGCCGCAGGCCCGGAGAACGTCGTCCTCGCATGCGGGGACTGCAACCGCCGCAAGGGACAACGCACCCCCGCCCAAGCCGGGATGACCCTGGCCCCGCCCCCTGCCCACAGCGCCGGCCGTACGCCGGGCACGCCCGCAGGCCCCACCCGCCCGTCCTCCGCTGGACCCGACCAGACGCCGCCGGCCGCAGGCCCGGCACGACGCCCCCACGTGACCGCTGACCCCACCGGATCGCCGCACCGCGCCGCAGGCCACACCCGGTCGCCGCACCGCGCCGCAGAACCCCAGGGATCGCCACACGAGGCCGCCGTGACCGGGACGCCCGGCGCCGTCGACAACGGACCGCAGGACGCACAGGGGCCGCGTGTACCCGCCGCCGAACGACCAGCCGACCCGCCACCGACCCGATCACAAACCCATCGGGTAACCCACCCAGAACCCGAAGAAGATTGTGTCCCCGTACGCGCGACGCGCGCGCACCCGGGCCGGGCAGGGTCAGGGCAGGGAGTGGGTAGGGGTGTGGGGAAGGGCCAGGGCGAGGGCCAGGGTTCGGGTAAGCCGTCCGGTTCCAGGAAGCGGCGGCGGCGTGGTCGTGGTGGTGGTCGTCCTGCGGCCGCTGGTGAAGGTGTCCCGTCTGCTGGGGCCTGTCCGGAGGTGGAGGTGGCTGGCAGGTGGGGATCTCCCTACTACGGCCATGCCGGGCCTCCGCTGTTGGTAGAGGGCTCGGACTGTGATCGCCATGGTCTGCCGGAGCCCTGCCGCAAGTGCAAGACCGAGAGCGAGGCGGGCTGATGCCGCTGATCCTGCTCGACCCGTCCGACCCCGCATCCCAGGAGACTTCGTGACCGAGACGTTCCTCGACCGGCACACCGTGCGCACGCTGGCGACCGACTGCAAGATCATCGCCGACTCGTCCGCCGAGCTGCTGCGCATCGCTCGCCGGGAGACCAGCCCGCCCGGTGGCAGGTCTGCCCGCAACCCGCGGGTGCCCGACTCCCGGCCGCCCCTCAACCTGACCGCCCTGTCCGCGTCCCTCGAGATCCACACCTGCCTGAAGCTGTGGGCCGAGAACCTGCGCGACAACACCGGCGTGCATCTCCCCGATCACGACGACGACCGGTCCCTCGCACTCCACCTCCGGGTCCATGCCCACCGGATCGCCCAGCAGCCATGGGGCCAGGACTGCGCGGATGAGATCGGCACGTGGGCCGCCACGATCCTCGGGATCACTACCCCGCCGCCGGCTCGGCGCCTGGACGAGTACTCCACCGCCGAGCGCGCCCAGGGGCTCGCGACTGCGCAGGTGTCGGCCGAGATGTGCGCGCAGCTGGTCGACGAGTACACCGAAGGCCAGCACCAGCCGACGGCCGAGCAGATCCGCAAGTGGGGCCAGCGAGGGAAGGTGTCGGTGTACGGGCCGCCTCGCTGCCGCATGTACGCGGTGAGCGAGGTGCTCGATCACGTGCGACACGCGAAACGGAAGATGTGACTGGCTTGTCCAGCACGACGTGCTAGGCTTCGCCTTGCGAGCGCGGTGGGTCCACTGGACCGCCGCGCTTCGTCGTTCCCGCCCTGTGGTCGGCGTGCGGAACCCGTGAGCCCACGCCGCGGCATCGAGCGTGGATCTAGTCTCCCGGCCGTAGCCGCCCGCGCGCATCTCCCAACTGGCCCCGCTTCGATGCGAGGGCGCGCATCCCCCGCGTGGCGCACGGCCGGGCTCAACCACCGGGAGGCCCTCATGGACGCCGCACCCGACGGGCTGCATCTCGCAGCGTTGACGATCACCCTCTCGACCGACGGCGGCACCGAGTACGTCCTCGTCGAGGCGGACGACGACCTGGCCGCGACGACGATGCTCGGGATGCTGGACCTCGCGAAGGCACAGATCCTCGACCGGCTCACCTGATGTCAGGCTCGACGACCGAGCGCGGTCTCGGGTGGAGGCACCAGCAGGACGTCGAGAGCCTGCGTCGTCGTCACGTGGAAGGAACCGCGTGCTGGTGGTGTGAGCGTCCGATGTTCAAGGATCCAGCTCGCAACTTCGATGGCAAGACCCTGGAGGGCGACCACTCGGAGGCCCGCAGCCGCGGCGGCCGCAAGGCTGACCGGCTGATGCACTCTACCTGCAACCGTCAGCGTGGGGACGGATCGAAGGACGAGCTCCGCCCGGCAGTGACCGGAGTGTGGCCGCCCCCGGCTGGCGCTCCCGCGGTGGCCATGGTCGAGCTGACCGGGCCGCCGGAGCCGCGCGCCCACGTCCTGTACTGGGGATAGGACCCCCACCCCGAAAATATCCGGACCCCCGCCCTCCTGACTCCCTGCGCCGGTGCCAGTCAGGAGTTTTTGCCGGGCTCGAAACTCACGTGCAGGAGGTGGCGGCGGTGGCCGACGAGGACCGGGCCGCCGACGAACGGTCGGGCGGCGATCGACTGCGCGCGGCGCTGGCCGAGGACGACGACCCGGCGGACCTGGTGGCGCTGATCGAAGAGGCCGGCCGAACGAAGGATCGCCTCGACCAGCTCGACGCGATCCTGCGCGGCGACACCGACTTGTGGGCGCAGCTGACCGAGGGGCGCACCGGAACGGTGCTGGAGGTCCGGGTCGACTCGGTGATGCAGGAGGCCCGTCAGCTCACGACGGTGTTCAGGCAGACGCTCGCGGAGATCCGGAGGAGGCGTGATGGAGGCAGTAGCTTCGGCGCCAAGATCGGCAACATCCTCGACGACCTCTGACGAGGACATCGACGCCCGGTTCGCCGAGATCATCGCGGAAGAGTTCCCCAAACTCACCGGCCGGCAGACGCCGTTCGAGCAGTCGTTCCAGATCGGGCTCTGGGAGCTCGGCGAGAAGGTCGTCACCCTCGCGCGCCGGATGAAGGTCCGCACGATGCCGTGGCAGACATGGTCGATCGAGAAGATCATGGCCAAGGAACCCGACGGCACGTGGACCCATCCGGAGTGCTGTCTGATCGTCCCGCGGCAGAACGGCAAGTCGCTGATCCTGTCGCTGCTGGTCATCTACCGCATGTTCAAGCTCGGCGAGCAGATCATCTTCTCGGCGCAGCAGTGGGAGACCGCGAAGTCGCTGTGGAAGCGCACCTGGAACATGGTGCAAGCGCACGGTGACCTCCTCGCACTGGTCGAGTCGAAGACCTGCTCGCAGGGTCGCGGCACGATCGTCCTCAAGACCGGGGCGCAAGTCGTGTTCACCACGCGATCGCCGAACGCGGCCCGCGGCTTGGACCGGATCGACCTGACGATCTACGACGAAGCGTACGACCTGGACCTCGCTGACCTCGCCGCGCTGTCGCCGACGCAGATGGCGGCCGCCGATCCGCAGAAGATCTACACCTCGAGCGCGGTCAACGCTGATCAGCACCCGAACGGGATGCAGTTGGCGTCGGTGCGCGCTCGAGGCCGAGAACGCGAGGACCGGCTTTTTTACGCGGAGTGGCGGGCGCCGGATGATGTCCAGCTCGACCAGCCGTCCACGTGGAGGCAGGCCAATCCGTCCTACGGAGTGATCCAGACCGACGCCAAGCTCGGCGCGGAGTGGCGCACGTTCCGCAAGACTGAGGCGGGCCGGAAGTCGTTCGCCTGCGAATACCTCGGGATCGGCGACTGGCCGACGGAGGGCCCGGAGGACCTGCCCCCGGTGATCGACCCCGACGCGTGGAGCGCCCTCAAGGACCTCGCCGCGGTCGCGACCGGCGCGGTCTGCCTGGCGGTGGAGTGCGAACCGATCCGCGACCCGGCGATGCGCAAGTCGCGGCGGTGGACGATCGGCGCGGCGGTACGCACCGCGACCGGCAAGCACGTGCAGATCGGCTACCGCGGCCCGGGCTCGCCCACCGAGATCGCGGCGAAGGTCGCGGCGGCCGTGGCCGCCAACGATCCGGTCGCGGTCGTGCTCGACGACAAGAGCATCGCCAAGGACCTGCTGACCAAGCCGCTCACCGATCTGGAGATCGAGCCGGAGTTCGTCAAGTCCGGTCAGCTCTCCGAGGCGACCAACGGGTTCCTCCAGGCGGTCGACAACCAGACGCTCACCCACGACGGCGACCCGCGCGTTGCGCCGCTGCTCGAACACGCGCAGCTGCGCGACGTGGGGCAGTCCGGCGGGGCGGCGTGGGAGCGGCTGAAGAACGACGACATCTCTCCGCTGATCGTGCTGACGAACGCGGCCTGGGGGCTGGACAAGTTCGACGTCGCGGCCGATGCGCCGCCGCCGGCGCCCGAGCATGTTCCGACGTCGGCGGACTCGCCGTCGGGTCCGGGCGAGGGGATCGACTTCATGACCGCGAATTTCTAGACGAGGAAGGGGGCGCTGATGACCGAGACTGTGAAGGCCGCCGCGCCCGCTGCGGCGCCCGTGGGCGAGGTCGGGTACGTGGTGTCGGCCCAGTCGCCGATGCTGACGGGCCCGGGCAGCTACTGGTCCATCGACGCCGACATTGAGGAAGTCCCCGAGCTGCGGTGGCCCCAGTCGGTCACGGTGTTCAACCGGATGCGCCGGGCGGATGCTCAGACGATCTCGGTGCTCAAGGCCGTCACGCTGCCGATCCGGTCCACGAAGTGGCGGATCGACCCGGGCGACGCCGAACCCGAGGTGGCCGCGTATGTCGCGGAGCAGCTCGGGCTACCGCTCACCACGGGCGACAACCCGGCCCCCCGGCGCCGGAAGTCGCGGTTCTCGTGGACCGAGCATCTGCGGCTGGCGCTGCTGTCGCTGCCGCTGGGACACATGTTCTTCGAGCAGGTCGTCACCGTTGACCCGGTCACCGGGGACGTCGAGCTGCGCAAGCTGGCCCCCCGGATGCCGTCCACGCTGACCGACATCAAGGTCGCCGACGACGGCGGCCTGGTCGGCATCGAGCAGGCATCCCCTGCGGGCCGGACCGTCAAGGCCCGCGACGGCGGCCGGCGGTTCATCCCGGTCGACCGCCTGGTCGCGTACGTCAACGAGCGGGAGGGAGCGGACTGGGCTGGCACCTCGCTCCTACGGGGCGCCTACAAGCACTGGCTCCTCAAGGACCAGCTGTTGCGCATCGAGGCGATCTCGGTGCGCCGCAACGGTGTCGGCGTTCCGGTTTACACCGCACCCGACGGGGCGAGCTCCGAGGACATCGCCAAGGGCCGCAAGATGGCCAACGAGTACCGCGCAGGCGACTCCGCCGGTGCGGGACTGCCGTTCGGTGCCAAGCTGGACCTCAAGGGTGTGAACGGCATGCTGGTCCCGGCGAGGACCGTCATCGAGTACCACGACGCGCAGATCGCCCGCACCGCGCTCGCGCACTTCCTGAACCTCGACGGCAAGGGAGGCTCGTACGCGCTGGCCTCCACGCAGGCGGACCTGTTCATCACGTCGCTGAACGCGATCGCCCAGATGGTCGCCGACACGACGAACCAGCACGTGATCGACGATCTCGTCGACTGGCAGTTCGGCACCGACGTACTCGCCCCGACGCTGACGTTCGACACGATCGGCTCTACCGACATGGCGGTCGCTCAGGCGGTCCGCACGCTCATCGACTCGGGCGCGATCACGGTCGACGACGACCTTGAGGTGTGGCTGCGCCGGGCGCTCGGCGCACCCGACCCGGGCTCTCGGTCCGGGGCGAGCGAGACGGACGGGGGTGGCGGCGATGGTTGAGGTGGTGGTGCCACCGCGGCCGGTGCTCAAGACGATCCCGAACGTCGAGCTGATCAAGGTCGGCACGTGGCCGATCTCGACGGGGATGTGGACGGTCACCTCCGACGACCTGTACGCCGCGGTGTCCGCGCTCGACTCCCCGGCGATCCGCCGGCCGGTGCTCAAGCTGGGCCACAGTGACTCGCGGTTCGACGGCGAACCTGCGGTCGGGTGGGTCGACAACATGCGGGTCTCCGATGACGGGTCGACTCTCGTCGGCGACTACAAGGGCGTCCCCGAGTGGCTGGCCACGGTCCTGGCGTCCGCGTTCCCCGACCGGTCCATCGAGGGCCAGTACGGGTTCACCGATCAGACCGGACGCGAGCACCCGTTCGTCCTGACCGCCGTAGCCCTGCTGGGAGTGACGGCGCCGGGCGTCGGCACGCTCGGCAGTCTCCAGGACATCGCGGCCCTGTACGGGGTGTCCGCCGCAGAATCCGCCGATCCGACCGGGGCGGAGTTCACCATGCCGGTCACGAGGGAAGGAACCCCCATGCCACAGGCGATCAAGGTCGCCGCGTCGCAGTCGGTGGAGGACGTGCGGCGCAGCTTCTACGAGGGACCCGCCGCCGATAACTGGTGGTGGATCGAAGAGATCTACGTCGACCCGGGCGAAGTCATTGCGGTCGACGACGAGACCGGGGACCTGTACCGGGTCCCGTTCACCGCCGCCGACACCGGCATCACGTGGGGGGAAGCCGAGTTGGTCAAGCGCGAGTACGTCGCAGCGTCCGGCCGGACCCCCGCCATTGCGTGGGCCTCCCGTGAGGAGTCCCGCCCCAACGCTCCGGCCGCCGCGGTCGGTGATACCGAAGAGGAAGGAACGTCGATGGAATTCGACGACACCCAGGCCGCGGAGCTGCTCAGCCTGCTCAGCCTGGGAGAAGAAGCCACAGCTCAGGATGTTCTCGAAGCGCTGACTGCGCTCGTGGACACCTCCACCGCGGCGGCCGCCGGCGAGGGCGAAGACGCCGCGCCGGTCTCCGCCGCCGCTCTGGGGGTCGAGCAGATCCGCGCAGCAGCCGAAAAGAAGGGTCTCACCATGGTCGACGCCTCCACGCTGGAGAGCATCAAGGCTCAGGCCGCGGCGGGTGCCGCCGCGCAGAAGAAGCTCGAGCTCCAGGACCGAGAAGGCAAGGTCGATGCCGCCATTCGCGCCGGGAAGATCCCGCCCTCTCGCAAGGACCACTGGTGCTCGGTCATCGAGCACGACGCCGGCATGGCCGACGTGCTGGCGTCCCTGCCCGACAACATGGTGCCGGTCGCTGAGATCGGCCACAACGGCGACGAGGTCGGCGCCTCCGCCGACGTCACCGAGTCCGACCTCTTCAAGAACTGGAGCTTCTGATGTCCGCGATCCCCATGGTCACCAAGCACGGCCCCAAGACCTTCCACGTCACCGAGACCGTCCGCGGCGGACAGGTCGTCGAGGCGCGCACCGGCGGCAAGGTCGGTGTCGCCGCCGCCGACTCGGGCACCGTCCTCGGTGTGTCGATCGGCGATGCCTCACCGCCGAGCTCCGCCTCGAGCGCTGACGCGTTCGGCAACCCGCTCGTCTCGGCTGTCTCGGTTCCCGAGTACACGGCCGTGGCCTACGGCGGCATCGAAGTGCGGTGCGTGTTCTCCGCGGCCGCCGCGTTCGGCGAGGCGGTGGTCTCCGCTGGCGACGGCAAGGTCAAGCCCGCCGGCGCGTCCCCCACTGGCCGGATCCTCGGCTACGTCACCGAACCCGCTGGTGTCACGGCGGCCGATCAGTCCGGGCTCGTCCGGACCCTCTGACCCCCAGAAAGGAATCGCCATCATGGCACCCACAGGAGTGGTGAGCGTCAACGACGGTCCCCGCATCACGATCAACGATCTCGTCGGGAACCCCAAGCTGGTCCCGACGAAGATCATCGAACTGCTCGCCAACCAGTTCCTCTCCGAGTCGCTGCTGCGCGACGCGGGCCCCAACGTCAACGGCCTGGTCTCCTACAACGAGTCCACGCCGCTGTACCTCGAGGAGGGCCCGGAGCCGGTCGCCGAGTTCGCCGAGATCCCGGTGACCGCCGGCGCGATCGGCCTGCCCAAGATCGCGGTCTCGCAGAAGATCGCGCGCGGCATCCGAGTCTCGAAGGAGATGATCGACGAGGGTCGGCTCGATCTGGCGCAGATGCAGATCACGCAGCTCGTCAACACGTTCATCCGCAACGACGACCGGGCGCTGCGTCACCTGCTGTCGAACTCGGCGATCCCCGAGATCCCCGCGTCGGCCGCCTGGACCGACGGTGCCGGCAACCCGCGTCACGACATCGCCGCGGCGATGGAGAAGATCGGCTCGGCGTCCCTGTCCGGCGACACCGACGGGGACGACACCATGGGGTTCGTGGCCGACACCGTCGTTCTGCCGGCCTCGATCACCCCGGTCCTGATGGACAACGACAAGTTCATCGACGTGTACAAGGACACCCTCGCCGCCGAGGACATCCGCTACACCGGCAAGCTCCCCAACCAGATCATGGGCATGGCTGCGCTGCAGTCGCGCTCGTGGCCGCTGGACCGGGTCCTGGTCGTCGAGCGCCGCACGGTCGGGTTCTACTCCGACACCCGCGTGCTGCAGTCGACGAACATGTACCCCGAGGGCGGTGGACCCAACGGCGGCCCGACCGAGTCGTGGCGCTCGGACACCTCCCGCAAGCGGGTCAAGGGCGTCGACCAGCCGCTCGCGGCGTGCTGGATCACCGGCGTGCAGGGGGGCTGATCCGATGGCGAAGTACAAGCTCCTCGCTGACCAGTGGGACCAGGTGATCTCCAAGCCCACCGAGCAGTTCCGGTTCGTCCGGCACCGCAAGGGGGCCACCGTCGAGATCACCGGAGCGGACGAGGCCCGGCTCCTGCGCATCGGGGCCGTCGAGCCGATCAAGCGCGCGGCTGCGAAGTCGACCAAGACCGAGCAGAAGCCGCCCCCGGAGAAGCCGAAGACCGACGAGGGCAACGGCGACGGAGGCGGCGACAACGGTGACGGCCAGGGGGACCAGAACCCGGCCGACGAGGCCGGCGACCAGAATCCCGACGACTCCACTCAGGAGACGGTCGAGAAGCCGGCCAAGACCGGCCCCGTGGCCGCCTGGCGCGAGTACGCGGTCGCCCAGGGGCACGACCCCGCCGAGGCGGACGACGCCACTCGCGCCGATCTGATCGCCCTGTACGGGTGACCCCGGGCGCCCCTCCGGCGCATCACCTCGTAGTGGTGCGCCGGAGGCTGGCACAGGAAGGAGCCGCGCATGTACGCCGAGGCGCATGACGTCGGGTACGAGGTGGAGCGCCCGTTCTCGGATGTGGACACCCACCGGGCCGGGTCTCTGATCGTTGCGGCGTCGCGGCTACTGGATCAGTACGTGACGATCGACCGTTCAGACCCCGAGCAGATGGGTCTCGCGAAGATCGTCGTGGTCGACATGGTGGCCGAGGCGCTCGCCCCGGGCGAGTACCGGGGCCACCAGTCCTACTCGTGGCGCAACGGGGCACTCGCGGGCTCGGGCACGCTCGTCGCCACGGCGGGCGCGCTGCGGCTCCTGGACTGGCATCTGGCCATGTTCGGGGCGCCCAGTGCGCTCTCCCCGTCGTGGCACTTTGGAGATGAGGTCGGATGAGGCCGGGGTTCACGACGACGATCACGATCCTGCGGCCGACGGTCGAAGAGGACGAGTTCGGGACGGACGTCCTGGACTGGTCCGATCCGGAGCCCGTGCCGGTCGACTTCATGGTGTCGGTGCAGCCGCTCAGCTCGTCCGAGGGGCCGGCGGAGCGGCCGCAGGTCGTCACCGGGTGGCAGCTCATCTCGCCACCCGGCAGGGACCTACCGCTGCGGCCGATCGACCGGATCCGCATCCCCTCGGGGCTCGTGTTCGCGGTCATCGGCGACATCCTGCGGTTCCCCCATCCGATGAAGCCGAACGGGGTCCATCACGTCGAGGCGATGCTCGAGAGGGTGTCCGGCTGATGGCGATGTCGAAGAAGATGTTCGACCAGATCAACCGCAACCGGCAGGTCCGCGCCCACCTGATGAAGGTGGCGCGGGCGAAGGCGGCACGGGCTCAGGCGATCACCAACGCTGAGGGCGGCAAGGCCCGCATCACGGTCAAGTCGGGCATCCGGCCCGGTGGCCGCGCTTACGTGAACATCGTGTCGGACTCCCCCATCGAGGAGTACGGCTCGGAGTCGACCCCCAGAATCCGCGCCCTGGGGCGCGCAATCAGAGAGGCATGACCATGGCAACGAAGGAAGAGACGATCAAGGTCAAGTGGGCGGCCCACTCGGACCCGAGCAAGGTCGGCAAGACCGAGGAACTGCGGCCGCGGGAGGCACGCGCCGCGGTCCGCACCGGGCAGGCGCAGTACGTCAGCGAGAAGGACGTACCTCCGGCCCGGCCGTCGATGAACACCCGCGCGGCATCGCTGGAGAAGGCCAAGAGTAAGGACGGCGACGAGTCCGCCCAAGCCGAGCGGCCGCAGACCGCCGCCGACACTGACGCTGATGGGGCGGCCCTGGACGACGCGGTCGCCGCGGCCGACTCTGCGCAGCCGGCCGCGAAGGCTCCCCGGAAGCGGTAGGCCATGGCTGACGTCGACATCGAGTCCGAGCTCGTCGCCCACTTCAAGCCGGTCCTCGATGAGCTGGGGGCGGCCGGGGTGGGCCCCGAGATGCGCCCGGACAGTCCGCTCCCGTTCATTCAGGTGACCGCGCTGCCGGCTACCCAGGAGCTCCAGTCGTGGGACGGGCGGCTGTCCCTCGACCGCCTGGACGCCGACGTCGACGTCTACGCGGCCAAGAAGGTCACGGCCCGGGACGTGGGGCAGGCCGTGCGCGAGCGGCTGGCGGTGCCGCTGGCCTCGCGCGCCGCGACGATTAGCCGTCGTCCGGCCCTGACACCCCGCCCCGACAGGAACGAGAACGTCCGCCGCTACGGCGCGGCCGTGAGTTTCCTCGCCCGCTCGTAGCGGGACCCACCACCGACGAAGCCCCCGAGTCCTCGGGGGCTTCACGCATTTCAGGAAGGAACGCTATGAGCACCCCGATTGGCGACAACTACGACGACGAACTGGTCCGCATGGGCGTGACCGGGCAGCTGATGTACGCACCCCTGGGCACGATCGCCCCCGACGGGATGGCCGAGTGGGCCGAGGAGTTCATCGACCTGGGCTGGATCTCCGACGAGGGGATCACCGAGTCGGTCGACGAGTCCTCCGAGGGCTTCACCCCGTGGCAGGCCACGGCAGAGGTCCGCGAGGACATCACCAGCGTGCTGATCACGTGGGAGACCACCCTGTGGACCACGTCGTACGACACTATCGCGCTGTACTTCCGCAAGCAGGAAGCGGACATGACCCGCAACGCGGACGGCTCGATCGAGTTCGTCGACGGCAACATCCCGAAGAAGCACCGCGTGTTCTTCGGGATCGACGTCATCGACGACCCGTACCGGCGCCGCATCGAGATCCCCAACGGCGGCATTTCCGAGCGGGGCGGCCAGACGTACACGAAGGGCTCGCTGATCGGGTACCCCATCACGATCAAGGGCTACCTCACGGCGCAGGGCTGGTCCTGCAAGCGCAAGTTCCTCGAGGGCTGGGACCTGCCGACCCCGGCCACCCCCTGATCCGTCCTCCCCATTCGGCCGCCCTCGGGCGGCCCCACTGACGGCCCCGGTCGTGCGCCTTGTCGGGCACGCGCGACCGGGGCCACCTCATGCCCGACAGCCCGACATGAAGGAGGCCCACCGTGGCCATGGACAAGTTCTCCGACAAGCCCATCGACATCGACGCGATGCTCGCCAAGCGTGAGGAGGTTGTCGGAAGCGCCGACCGGTTCCCGTTCATCGCCCTCGGTGAGACGTGGTGGTGCATCGACCCGCGTCTCGCGGACGACTCTCTCCAGTACGACCTGGAGGATCTGCGCGACGATCTGGACGACGGGGAGATCGATTCCTCGGAGTTCCGGACCGCGCTGATTGACCTGTACCTCGGCGACGAGCAGGGCGAGAAGTTCCGTGCCACCGGCGGCCAGATGAAGCACATCAACGCCGCTCTCGAGGCCTACGCGGATACGCAGGCGGACCCTACCCGGAGGTCCTCGCGCGCTACCCGGAGGCGTGCGAATCGGCGCTGATCGCTCAGTATCCGTCGCTCGGTGATCCCGTCGCCGCCTTCTGGCGCGGCGAGATCACCGTGCGGATGCTCGTCTCTCTGATCAATGGCCTGCCACCTACGTCGGCGCTGCATCGGGCTCAGAACGACGGCCAGTTGTGGACGTGGAACGAGGCGCTGCAGTGGCAGCAGATCCACCTGCTCAAGGTGATCGACCAGCGCCTGGTCTGGCAGAAGCGCAAGAAGCCGAAGATGCCGAAGTTCCGTCCGTACCCGTGGTCGAAGGACGAGAAGAAGCTCGGCAACCTCGGCGGCAAATCGGCCAGCAAGGCGCTGGAAGTGCTGCGGTCGCTACGCCCCGGTGGTGGCGCCGGGCGAGATGCCCCGGCGGCGGGCGTGAAGGTGTCAACCGACTAGCAAGGGGGTGGCGTTGGTGGCTGTGGACAGTGACGTCGTATGGGTTCCGACGCTGCCCTCTTTGTCGGACTTCGCGAAGGAGCTCGACAAGGGCACCAAGGGCGCGGGCACCAAGGTCGGCGAGCGTGTCGGCAAGGAGATCGCTTCCGGTGTCGAGCGATCGAAGGCCGCGGTCGACAAGGCCTCTGAGGTCGCGGAAAAGGCGCACAACAAGGTTGCGGACGCAGCAGGCAAGGTGCGCATCGCCGAGGAGCAGCTTGCCCGGGCCCGCGATTCTGGCGACACGCTGAAGATCGCGCGTGCGCAGGAGCAGCTGGCGACTGCCCAGCGACGCGTGTCCGAGGCGACGACCGCGGCTGAGAACGCGGATAAGTCCCTGACGTCGAAGCGGGACAAGCTGGCCCGGGCGACTGACGACTCAGCGCGCGCGGCCCGTGAGCAGGCCGACGCGTTCGAGATGGGCGAAGGGTCGATGTCGAGCTTCGGCGGCGGTATCGACGGCCTGGTCGGCAAGCTCGGCGGCCTCGCTGCCGGACTGGGCGGCATCGTCGCCTCGGCCGACGCCATGATGGAAGGTCTCGACCAGGACCGCCTGGGCGACAAGCTCGCAGCGCAGCTCGGGGCGACCCCCGAGATGGCCGCAGAGTTCGGCGACATGGCGGGCAGCCTGTACGCGCAGGCGTACGGCGATTCGTTCGAGGACGTCAACGACGCACTGCGCGGCGTGTGGCAGCAGGGGTTGGTCGACGAGGACGCGACGAACGCGCAGATCGAGTCGATCACCGCCAAGGTGCTGGACCTGACCACGGCGTTCGATCAGGATCTCGCGGGCGCCACGGGTGCGGTTGGCACCATGCTCAAGACCGGGCTCGCGCCCGACGCCGACGCGGCCATGGACATCCTTACCCGCGGCTTCCAGCAGGGGGCCGATAAGGCGGGCGACCTCCTCGACACCATGACGGAGTACCCGGCGCTGTTCCAGGCGCTCGGTATCGACGGGCAGACCGCGACGGGGCTCATCGCTCAGGGCATGGCTGGCGGCGCCCGTAGCGCAGACCTGGTCGCGGATGCCCTGAAGGAGTTTCAGATCCGTGCGATCGACGGGTCGAAGGCGTCGGCGGAGGCATACGGGGCCATCGGCCTCAATGCCGAGGAGATGACCGCGAAGATCGCAGCCGGCGGCGAGGGGGCCCGCGAGGGCCTCGATCAGGTCCTCGATGGCCTGCGGGCGATGGAAGATCCAGTCGAGCGCAACGCCGCCGCCGTCGGACTGTTCGGCACCCAGGCCGAGGACCTGGGCGGGGCCCTGTTCGATCTGGACCCGTCTACAGCGGTCCAGGCGCTCGGTGACGTCGGCGGCGCGGCCGCAGAAATGGGCGACACCCTCAACGACAATGCCGCGACCCGGCTTGAGGCATTCAAGCGCTCGGCGCAGCAGTTCGCAATCGACAGTGCGGGCGGGTTCATCGGCTGGGTGTCGGAGAACATCGACCTGCTGAAGGACCTGGGCATCGTCCTCGGGGTGACCGCCATCGCGCTCGGCGGGGTAGCGATCGCCTCCGGCATCCTCACTGCCGGTTCGCTTCTGACATGGGTCCGAAACCTGACGATCGCGCAGTGGCTTCTCAACTCCGCGATGCTCGCGAACCCGTGGACGTGGGTAGTTCTAGCCATCGCCGGACTGGTCGCCGCGTTCGTCATCCTGTGGAACAAGTCCGAGGCCTTCCGCGGCTTCTGGATCGGCCTGTGGGACTCGATCAAGAACGCGGCGGCCTGGGCGTGGCAGAACGTCATCAAGCCCGTGTGGGATGCGATGAAGGCCGCCCTGTCCGCCCTGGGCGCCTTCTTCGGCTGGGTGTGGACCTCCCTGATCAAGCCTGCATGGGACGCCTTAGGTGCCGGGATCGCGTGGGTCTGGAACGCGATTATCCGGCCCGCCTGGGACGCGCTGAAGGCCGCGCTCGGCGCGGTTGGCGCGTTCTTCGGCTGGGTGTGGAACTCGGTGATCAAGCCGACTTGGGACGCTCTCGGCGCGGGCATCGCGTGGGTGTGGCAGAACGTTATCCGCCCCAACTGGGACGCGCTTAAGTGGGCCCTCGGCGCGGTCGGTGACTTCTTCTCCTGGGTGTGGAATAGCGTCATCAGGCCGGCTTGGGATGCCCTCGGCGCGGGGATCGCCTGGGTCGCCGACAACGTCGTGCACCCCGTGTTCGACGGTCTCAAGACCGGCCTCGGATTCGTTGAGACCGCGTTCCAGAAGGCCGTCGATTTCATCGGCCAGATGTGGGACCGCATCAAGGGCATCACCGCCAAGCCGGTGAAGTTCGTCATCGACACCGTCTACAACAACGGCATCCGTGAGGTGTGGAACAAGGTCGCCGGATGGCTTGGTCTGGGCACGCTCGACCCGTACAACCCCGAGTGGCTCGGCGCATACGCAGGCGGCGGTGTGCTGCCCGGGTACACGCCGGGCCGTGACATCTACAACTTCGTGGACCCCAAGACCGGCGTGCGCGTCGATCTGGGCGGCGGCGAGGGCATCATGCGCCCGGAGTTCGTCGACGCCGTCGGTGGACCGAAGGGGATTGACGAGCTCAACGCCCGCGCTCGCAAGGGGCTCCCCCTCGGTCACGCCGGGCGCTACGCGGCCGGTGGTGTGCTGCCGGGCTGGGAGATGCTGACCTCCGACATTCAGCGCGCTATGGCTGCGTCGGTGGCGCAGGCGTTCCCGAACCAGCGAATCACGTCCGGCACCCGCTACGAGGACGTCGGCTCCGGGTTCGACAATCACATGGCTCAGCGGGCCGTCGACTTCGACCTCCCCGGTGGCCCGCTCGCGTCGTGGATCGCCCGAGAGTACGGGCCGTCTGTCCTCGAGCTGTTCTGGGATCCGGGACCGAACATGGTCGGCGGCGCCCCGACCGGCGCGATCGGTGGACACTCCAATCACGTGCACTGGGCAATGGCCGAGATCATCGACCCCTACACCGGCGACGTCATCTCGATGGACGGGCCGGGCGGCGGCGGGGTGTCCCCGGTGCGGTCTCTGGTCGCGAAGGCGTTCTCGTCGATCATGGATCCGATCATGGGCATGATCCCGGAGGGGCCGGGCCTGTTCGGTGGGGTTGCGAAGGGTATGGCGACAAAGCTGGTCGACTCCGTTAAGGAGTTCCTGATGGGCCAGTCGGGCGGGTCGTCGCCGCACGGCGACTGGGTCGGCACCCCCGGTGTGGAGCAGTTCCGCGGTCTGGTGGAGCGGCTATTGGCGGAGAAGGGCCAGTCGCAGGCGCTCGTCGGGTCGGTGCTGCGGCGTATGCAGCAGGAGTCGGGGGGCGATCCGAACGCGATCAACCTGTGGGACTCCAACGCTGCGGCGGGAATCCCGTCGAAGGGTCTCATGCAGACCATCGACCCCACGTTCCAGTCGTACAAGGATCCCGGGTTCGACAACATCTGGGACCCCGAGGCCAACCTGCGTGCGTCGATGAACTACGCCCTGGACAAGTACGGGTCCATCTCGGCCGCGTACGACCGGGCGGGTGGCTACGACCAGGGCGGTGTCCTCGAGGAGGGCATCACCATGGCGGTCAACGCCTCCGGCAAGCCGGAGGCGATCCTGACCAACCAGCAGTGGAGGGACGTTTCGGCGCTGGTGCACGAGCTGCAGTTCCTCACCCCCGAGATGAAGCGGTGGGTCGACGAGGGCCTGGTCGAGCTCGAGCGGTTTGCCAATGCGGCGGAGAAGGGCTTCACCGCGTGGGCGTCCGCGAGCACGGAGCAGGGCCGCATGGGGTCGGCGGAGGAGTTCGCGCAGCACTTCGGTACCGCACTCGGTCTCGACGTGGCCGACAGTGCCCTGGGCATGGTCGGTCTCGGCGGGATCCTGGGCGGTCAGCTCAATGAGTCCACCCGGAATCTGCTGCACGCGATCGTCGACGGGCCTATCGGTGGCGAGGCCGCGATCCTTGACGACGACGGCCGGGTCATCGGAACGAAGCTCGACGACCCCGCCGCCGCCGTGCCGAACGACCTCAGCGGCCTCGACCTGTCGGCGCCGGTGGTGCCGTCGGTCGACGGTGAGGCCGACATCTCGGCCGAGCAGCTACCCGCGGGCACCTCGGTGACCGTGGCGCTGCCCGCCGGCAAGACGGCGTACACGGACGAGGAGGTCAAGCAGATGCTCGACGAGCTCGACCAGCGCGTCGACGACCTGGAGATCCGTGTGACCGATTCCGACAACGCGCCCGCTCCGCTCGGTGCGGGCGTGTCCGGGATCGTCTGACCGTGGAAGGGGGCTGCCTGTGATCACCCTGGCATACGTGGGAGTCGACTCCTCGGAATGGACTCTCGTCGGTGAGAGGCAGGGCGCTCAGGGCGCGGAGGCGGCGAAGGTGTCCGGCTTCATCGCCTCCCCCGACACGACGGTGGAGGCGCGCCCTGCCCGCACCGGGCACGTGGTGTCGGGGTTCACGGTGCCGCCGATGACCGGCACCCTCGACCTGACGGTGTCCTCGCAGTTGGTCGACGGCGAGACTCGTGAGCTCGACGAGATCTTCGACGCGCTCGCGCGCGCGTGGTCGCCTCTCGTCGACGGGGAGCTGACGTGGGTCTCGGACCGCGGCGTGCTGATGCGCACGCGGGCGCGGCTCGCCTCGGGTGGGTTCCCGATGCCTGATCGGTCCCCGACCGAGCGGGCGCCGGGTCAGCCGGTGCGGCGGGTGGCGCTGTCGATGTCGGTGCAGTGCCTCGACGGGCTGTGGATCGGACCGCAGTCGGCGCCGTACACCGGCGCCGTGCAGGTGCTCAATGCCGGGGATCTGGACGACTACCCGCGTATCGAGTGGGTCGGGTCGGGCGCGACGGTGTCCGGGCCGGGGATCCCGGAGTTCACTCTGCCGACCACTGCGGTGCCGGCGGTGTGGGACACCGATCCTGCGACCGGCGGGATGGTGACGATCGACGGCCAGCCCGCCACGGCGTTGCGTCAGCAGATGCGGGGCCGGGTCGCCCCGGTCCCGATCGAGCCCGGCACGACCGCGCCGTGGACGTTCACCGGTTGCACCGCAGTGGTGCAGCCGTTGTTCCTCAACCCGTGGGGGAGGTGAGTCGTGTCGGACTGGTCCGCTGAACGTCTGGCCACCACCGCCGCGGGTGGCGTGGTGATGAAGCTCCTCGACCGGCACATCGAACCGGTCGACGACCTGCACGGGTTCATCGAGTGGGAAGGCCCGGAGGTGCCGAACGAGGAGGCGACGTGGGTCGGCTCCTATCCGGTGAACCACCCCGTGGTCGACACGCTCATCCCGCTCGGGTCGCTGGACCCCTCCAAGCCGGAGGACACGTGGACCGAGCTGATCCACGCGGCGCAGTGGGTGCTCATCGAGACCGGGCAGGATCCCGTCACGGGCAAGCCGCATCGGCTGTTCTACCGGGTCATGCGGATCACCGACGGCCACGGTTCCAAGCGCGCGCGGGTGAAGATCGAGGCCGTCAGCCTGCATCGGTACGCCGCGCACATCACCTTCCAGGCTAGTCCCGGATTCCCGATCATCGCCCAGCCGAAGTACCGCGACATCCGCGCCGGGCAGAGCTTGAAGGTGGTCAAGGAGTACTTCTTGGTCAACACGATGCGCGAGTTCCAGCCGGGCGCGATCGACGGCTGGGACCTGTGGGCCCCCGAGTCGTGGGAGAACGTCGTGGCCGACCAATGGGCGTGCATCGTCAACCCGATCAACGCCCCGGTCACCACCGCCATGACGATCCTCGACATGCGGTTCGACTCCGGCCTCGCGGCGGTGAAGGAGACCTTGGACGCCGCCGGCCTGTTGCTGACCCTGGACGTGTGGCTCGAGGGCGATCCGCAACCGTTCCCGGATCACACGATCCTGACCAAGCCGACCATCGTCCTCGACATCGTGCCCCGACAGTGGGACACCTCCACCACCGGACATGCCGGGGACCTGCTCAAGGGCCTCATCCGCACGTTCGACACCGAGGCCAACGCCCCGCGCATCGGCCTGGCCGACACCCCGTCCACCGCGGCCGGAGTGCCGGCGTGGGTGCTGTGGCAGCCCGAGCACATGGAGGCGGTGACCTCGGAGCTGACGATCGCGAAGTCGGACGTCTGGCACGTCACGGTCGGTGGCCGCTCTCCCGAGGCGATCAACAACATGCTCGGTCTCGGCGCTAAGGCCGTCTTCGGCGGGCTGGGTGCGGCGCTGGCGATGGCGATCCCGGTGTTCGGTCCGGTCATCGTCGCGGCGGCGGACTTCCTTGGCGACGTGGTCGGCGAAGGGCTCAAGGACAAGCTGTTCGCTTGGTCCGAGGCTGCTGACCTCAAGCGCAGGGAGTGGCACGGTCGGTTCGCGAACCGCGACTCGGTCGGGGCCGGTGACGGCTGGACGATCGAGGCGTACCAGCAGGCGTACCAGATGCTCGCCCAGGGCGCCGGCGGCATCTCGATCGGGTTCACCGTCGACGGCGGCGCCCCGTTCCAGTGGGGCATCGACTACCGCGCCGGCGACCAACAGGGCGTGGTGCACCGCGGGATCATCTTCGCCACTTACGCCTCCAAGACGGTGATCAGTCAGAAGAAGGGCGACAAGCGGCTCCGCTCGGCGATCGAGCTCGGCGACCCGCGTGTCCGGGAGAACCCGACCGCCCTGTTCGCCCGGTCGATCAAGACGATCCAGAACTCGGTCGACCGCGTCAAGACCTTCATCATGTGAGGAGAGACCATGCCCGACGACAAGGTGCTCGACGAGCTGTACCCGTATCCGCGCGACCCGAAGTTTCACCCGTTGGCGTGCTTGTTCTTCAACATGCCGCACCTCGCGGTGGACGCCGACGGCGCGCACGCGATGGCGAAGTGGGTGTTCGACCATCTCGGTTGCGCCGGCCCAGGCACGTCGGCGCCGCCGACGGTGAAGTACGACGCTCTCGGCGGGTCCGGGGCTCCGCACGAGTTCGGGGTGTGGATCAAGGCCGAGGACGACCGGATGACGGTCCAGGTGACGACCCCGGAGAAGGATCTCACCGAGATGGACGAGGCGGAGCTCGCTGAGTACATCACCCACGCGAAGGCCGCCTTGGTGGCCAAGCGTGCCGGCACCGCGAAGGAGGCGTGACCGGTGGGAGTCAACCTCAGTGGGACCGCACCGACGACGCCGGGCGCGCCGGGCGGGATCCTGCAGGCGATCCGAGACGCCGTCGAATCCGTCGGCGGGATCGGTGAGGCGCTCGCCAACGGGCTGAACGGCATCATCTCGGGAATCGTCGACATGGTCCTGGGCCGCTACGACGGTGACATTCCGGCGCTGGTCGATGGGCAGCTCGAGCTGAACGAGCGGTTCGAGTTGCTGGGTACCTCCGCGTACTGCGCGGCGTACATGTACAACAATCTGCGGCTGGGCCCGGGCCGGAACCGGGCGTTGCCGTTCGATTCGCAGATCGGCCCGAACAACGACGCCGAGCTGGTGCAGGTGTCCCGTCCTCACCCGGAGGCGACCAACCCGTCGACCGTCCTCAGCGAATGGTGCATCCGCCTGGACCGGGCCGGCCTGTGGCACGCCAACGCCTCGTTCGTCCACGCCGGCGATGGATTCGACCGTGCGCAGGGCGAGATCGTGGTGCTCAAGCCGGACCTGACCCCGTACTCGTACACGACTCTGCCTGCCCCAAGGGCGCACGCCGACGGCGGCACTGTCTCCGACGTGAACGTCGGTGTGCCGGTGTCGCTGTCGAAGTTCTTCGTCACCCCGGCGCCGGGTTACTACGTGCAGGTGCGGTGGAAGTTCAACGTGCTGGTCGGTATCCGCACGGTCAAGGGTGGCGCTCGCCTGTCGCAGTTCTCGGTGGTGCAGTGGTCCGACGACATCGAGAACGCGGCGACCAGCGACGACCCCGGCGGCACGATCGACGACACCGCTTGACCAGCCGCCCTGCCTGGCCCTCTCCTTCCTCGCCCGCTCGTACCGGGCCCTGAAACCTCTGGAGGCTCTTGTGCCCATCCTTACCGGCACCATCGACGACGTCACGGGCTCCCCGCTGCCCGATCGGGTCCCGCTGGCCACGCTGCGCGTCACGGTCCGCGCCCCCTCGCGCCGCTCGTCGCTGACCGAGCAGGTGCGCCTCGTGGCGTCGGTCCCGGTCCCCGTGGAGGTCTCCCCCACCGGGGAGATTTCCGTCGAGCTCGAGCCGGGGCCGGCGGTCATGCTCGTGGAGGGCGAGGGCCTGCGCGACGTGTACGAGCTCGGTGTCACCGCCGACATGACCCTGCTGACCGAGGCGTTGCAGGAAATGTCTCCGACCCGATCCTGGGTGGAGTCGCAGATGGTGCAGCTGCGGAGCCAGACGGTCACCGCGGCGGGCGATGCGCAGACCGCGAAGTCCGACGCCGAGGGCGCGGCATCGGTCGCCGAGGGGCACCGCACCCACGTCGATGCGATCCGCCAGACGCTCGACGAGGCGGCTCAGTCGAACGTCGCGCCGTACCTCACCCAGTCGGAACTTAATGCCACCTATGGGACCAAGGCTGAGGTGGAAGACCTGGATTCTGCGAAGCTCGACAAGATCGAGGCATCCGCGACCTACGCGAGCCTGTCCGACGTGTTCGACGGCGGCCCCCTCAAGCGGGCGGTCGCCACGTTCGATGCCGCCTACGAACCCGCCGAAGACGGCACGCTGGTGCTCATCCTCGGCGGCACCCCGCCACCGGAGACCCAGTTCTTCACCGACTTCTCTGAGAACACCATCGGCCAGCCCCCGGCAGGCTGGTCGACCCGGTGGCGCGACACGAACATGTGGACCGTGCAGGCCGACGCGGCAGGGCTGGGTGGGGTGATCCTGAAAAGCACTGCACCTGCCCCGACGGGGGAAACGAACCGGGTCCTGGCGTGGGACGCGATCGGTAGCGGGCACTCGAACGTGGAGGTCGTGCTGCGGTGGAGCGGCAACAGCGCCGCTGTCCCGGTGCGCCCGGTTGTGCGAGGGGCCGGTACCGCCGCCACCCCGACCGGCTACGTGGGCGGGTCGCAGAACGCGACCACGGACTCCTTGCAGTCGCATCCTGCAAGCGCCACCCTCACCACGCTGGGAACGGCCGCCCGCACATTCTCCGCGAACACGTGGTACATCACCCGGCTCCGGGCGGAGGGGTCCGTCATATCTTCTCGAACGTGGCTGGACTCCACCCCTGAACCGACGGCGTGGGATTTCCAGGTCACCGACACCGCCATCCCCGGCCCTGGCTGGGTCGGGCTTCGCGTGTTCTCCCTCGTCGGGGAGCAGTACGTGGATTGGGTGGGTGTCGGCGTTGATGGTGTGCCCGCACCGACGGAGGCGGTGTAGATGCTGACCCGCTTCGAGTCCACCAGCGGCGAGGAACTGACCACGCTGGCTGATGAGGCCGACCTGTACACGGCACTCGCCGGGACAGGCAGAGTCACCACGACCCTCCTCGGCTTGTCGACCAACTTGAACCTTCCCGTCCGTCTGGTGACGGTCGATCTGCCGTCCACCCCGCATGACGCTCCGTGCGTGCTGTTCGTGGGGATGCAGCACGGCAACGAGCCTGTCGGCCGCGAGACGCTCCTGTCTACGATCCGTGACTTCGCCGAGGCCACCGACCCTGCCTCACTCGCCCTGCTCGGGGCGTGTCGGTTCTACTTCATCCCCACCGCGAACCCTGGCGGCTTCCCGCTGTACCGCACCATCCCCGCCTCGGGTGGCGCGAACATGAACCGAGAGCATCTGTCACTGTCGGTGATCGAGTCGAGGTTCGTCCAGCAGGCGATCACGGACCTCGACCCGGCGCTGGTGGTGGACTGCCACGAGCAGTTCGGCTCATCCCCGACCACGCTTCGCGTGGAGATGCTGCCGGGCAGACACCCGATGTCGGCGCCCGTAGTGACCGAGCAGTCCCTGTCGCTCCACGCGGCGGTCCAGTCGGCGCTGGATGCGCAGTCCATCGAGCACGGCCCGTACTCGGTCGAGACAGACGACCCGTGGGTGTTGCGTAGCATGTGCGGTCTGCGGAACATTCCGTTCCTGCTGGTGGAGACCCCGGCCCTGAACGACACGATCCACAAGTGGGAGCGGTTCCGCTGGTACAAGGTCGTCCGCGATGCGGTGCTGGCGTGGTCGGGCGCGAACATCGCGACTGCGCGGGCCGCGAAACGTGCTGGCGAGGCCGAGATGGTTCGGCGGGGCACCGCCCGCGACGTGCCGTTCAACCTCAACACCACGGTCCTGAACCCGCCGCCGCTGGCGTACACGTTCCACGGGCAAGCGCCGGACCACCTAGAGGTGTTCGGCCTGGACTACACCGATGTGGCGGGCAAGGTGACAGTACCGATGGCGCAGGCCCAGTGGGCGCTCTTGCCGTTCCTGTTCGACCCGGACGGGCCGGAGCCTGTCGTCGCGGCCACGAGGGTGTCACCGACTCCCCCGCCTCCGAAAGTGCCGCCGTTCCGTGGCCGACCGGTAGCGATGAAGGTGCGACTGGACGGGGAAACCCACCTCGTGACAGCGATGAAAGCCCGGATCGGGGGCACTATCTACGAGGTGAGATTGCCTTCCTGAGCCGTCGGACCGCTCGGAATCCGTCGTAGTGCACGCGGCGACGCAGGGTCGGAGGAGGGACTCGTCGACCGAGCCCTTCTTCCCTCGTATAGGTGCATGGAGGGCAGAACCCGCAAGGTCTCCCATCGAACAGTGGAGTGTGACAAAACCACGTCATCTCCATCAGCGGGGCGAAACCGGCATCGCGGGCGGCTTCGAGCATTTCCAGCTTGGTCGTGTCGAATAAGCCGAATGCGAACTGGCCGAACAGGGTCACGACATCGGAGGGCGCATCAGGACGTACGCGGTGGACACCGTCACGGTCCGTGACGGTGTGTCCTCGCATCACTGCGTGGGCCTTATCGTCTTTGTGAATCGAGAGTTCCAGCTCGATTCCTTCGTTCTCGGCAAAGGAGGCCAGCCATTCATATTGGCTGCCGAGGTGCTGCCCGCTGGCAAGTCGACGTCGAGCTTCCGTGTATTTGGCAGATTGGGCGATGGTGCTCACTTCGCGAGTGATTGTCGGAAGCAAGCGCGAAGCGACACCGCTATCGAACCTCGCGAGTTCAGATCTGATCCGGCCCTGGGTCTGAACTTCTTTCTCAGTGCCGCCGCGCTTCGGGTCGGCCACATACCAAGGTTGGACTTCCCGCTGGTCGTTCAGCACCAAACTGACAACGCGAAATGTGGAATCCCACCCACCAGTCCAGAGGACGTTTGCCGGCGCTTGGGCCATAGATTATCCGCTTCCGATCACGAGAGATTGCGGGGCCAACCGTAGCAGCCGCCATCTGAACGGTTGGTACTTCCCGATTATGGGCGGCTGAAAGGAGCGATCGTGCGGCGATTCCAGATGGCCACCTCGTGGCCCCAGGCCGATGCCGGCACCCTGCCGGACTCGACGGTCTACGAGGTGGTCATCTGCCCGGACCCGGATGCCACGGCCGCGGCGATCCTCGCAGACCACCCGGGCGCCGAACTCGATTCCCCGCACTCGGCGTTCTTCCCCGACCCGGCCGGGCAGCACGACGGGACGTTCTACTTCGGCGGACCGCCGCAGCTGGCGATCCTCGTCCACGAGGCCGGCCACGCCGCGATCGACACCTTCGTGCGGCGCGGCCTGCCCATCCCCGACGGCGACGACGACATGACCGACGCCGAGGAGGCGTTCGTGCACTTCCTCGGGATGCTCGTCGACGAGCTCGCCGGCCACGTGATCGCCGACCGCCCGCTCCCCATCTAGGAGGCATCATGCCGATCACCGTCCACCAGCGCCGCCCCACCTTCGAGGCGGTGCAGTACCTGCCCGGCACGAACTGCGCGGAGGTCGGCGAGTTCATCGGCCACGAGTTGCACCCGCCCGGCCAGTGCGACCCGGCCGGCGTCCTGGAGATCCCGCCGTCGGGCGGCACCACCACCGCCCGCCCCGGCGACTGGCTCCTGCGCGCCACCGGCGGGGAGCTGTTGATCTGCGCGGCCGAGGTGTTCGACCTGATGTACGAGCCCGCCTGAAACAACTCCCCAACAACTCGAACAACCCTCGGCCCCCGCCACTCGACGGGGGCCTTCCCCATGTCCAGGGAGGCCCCATGCTCATCGTCACCGCGGACGGGATCGGATCGGCCGGCATCGTGCCCGGGGACTCCCGGTCGATCATCGGCAACGTCACCGCCCGCCTTGCCCAGAAGACCGCGCGTCACCAGGTCGTGCCGGTGCACTGGCCCGCGGCGATGGTCGGCATCGGCGGCCGTACATCGTGGGCCGTGTCCGCCCACATCGGCGTGCTCGACCTGGACCGCATCGCAGCCGAACACCCAGGCGAGGACCTGGTCCTGCTCGGCTACTCCGGCGGCTGCCGCGTGATCCACGACTGGCTCGCCACCCGTCCCCAGGAGCACCACCGCGTGGCGGCGGTCGGGCTGATGTCCGACCCGTACCGGCCCTCGACCCGGTGGCAGGACAACTGGAAGGGAGGCCTACCCGACCCGGGCGGCTCGGGCATCGCCGGCAGTCGTGTCGGACCGATCGGCGATCGCACGTTCTGGACCTCCGCCCCCGGCGACGTCATCTCGTCCTGCCTGTCGGACTCGCCGCTGCGCACCGCGGCGGACCTGTCCGACCAGATCCCCGGCGCACTTCTCGTCGACCTCGCCGGTCACCTGCGTCAGCGCGACTGGCAGCTCGCCACCTACATGGGCCTGTGGCGCCGCGACCCGCTGGCATACCTGCGCGGCCTGGGCCCGCGCCTCGACCGCGCCCGCCGGGACATCGAGGGCTACCTCACCGGCGCCCACACCCTGGCCTACACGCGGCCCCACGCTGGCGGGCTGTCGCTCGCGCATCGTCTGGCCGACACCGTCGCATGGAAGGTGTCCCATCGGTGAGGGCCGCACTCTGGCTCCTCACGCACGCCGCGCGCGGGCACCGCGTCACCGTCGGCCGCCCGTACGACACCCCGGTCGGCACCGTCCTGCGCTGCCGCTGCGGCGACCGCCGCCAGATCATCTAGGAGAGACCATGCCCACCATGCCCGTCGACCGTGGCTTCTACGTCACCTCTGGCTTCGGCCCTCGCTGGGGCACTGTCCACTTCGGCACCGACTTCGGCCGCGACGGCGGGTCCGGCGGCCACCCGATCTACGCCGTCAAGGACGGCACCGTCACCGCGGCGGGCCCGGCGTCCGGGTTCGGTCAGTGGATCAACGTCGACCACCCCGCATCCGTCGGCGGTGGCCTCACCGTCTACGGCCACATCATTCCCGAGGTGAGCGTCGGCCAGGCCGTGCATGAGGGGCAGCGGATCGGGCGCATCAACCCCGACTCCCGCACCAACGGCGGCGTCGCCCCACACCTGCACCTCGAGTGGCACCGCTACGTGTGGTCCCCGCCGGGCCCGAACCGCCTCGACCCGATGCCGCTACTGGCCGGCGCCCGCTGGCCCGGGGCGACACCGGCCCCCGCACCTGCCCCGGCGCCGGGCGGTGCCGGCCAGCCGTCCACCACCTACACCCAGCTGACCACCGTCGACCGTGGGCCACGCGATCCGTCGACCGTGCCGCTGATCGCGGTCCACACCTACGAGTGCCCCCGCGAGTCCGGCGAACGCGCGCTGCGCGCACGGGCCGAGTGGCAGCAGACCAGCGGCACCGGTTCGTACACCGTGCTCATCTCCGCTGACGGCAAGAGCCTGCGCGCCAATGACGACAACTACATCCCGTGCGCGTCCCTGCCTACCGGGGACCGGCTCGGATTCCACGTCGGGTTCCTCGGGTACGCGGCCGACTCCCGCGAGACGTGGCTCGCCCACGACGACCAGCTGCGCGAGGCCGCCCGGATCTGCGCCGAGTGGTGCCAGGAGTACGGGCACGAGGTGCGACGCCTGTCGATCCCCGAGGTCCAGACCAAGCGGGTCCGCGGCTTCTGCACGCACGGCGACATCAGCGTCGCGTTCCGCGAATCAGACCACACCGACCCCGGCAAGAACTTCCCGTGGGACGTGTTCCTGCGCTACGTCACCGAACACATGACCGGCCCCGCCGGCCAAGGAAAGGACTGGTTGACAATGGCAACCGAAGCAGACCTCAGGCGCATCGTGCGCGAGGAGATCGCGGCGTACTGCGGACCCATCGGGCACGACGTCAAGCGCCTGGCCGTGCAGATGGGCATGGACGCCGACGACGCCGGGTTCGGCAAGGTCCCCGGCTGGAAGCAGACCGGGCACCGTTCGTTCATCGACGCCGTCGCCGCCGTGGGCGCGCAGCTCGGCGTCCCCCGCATGACCGACACCCTGCCGGAGCTCCCGGCCGGGGCCCGCAACCCGAAGCTGAAGGGCTGATCGACATGACCGCCAAGCACCTCGACTCCCGCGTCCGCATCTCCCTGTACATCGGCGTCGCCGCAGTCGGCGCGATCCTCGCTGCCTGGGGCGTGATCACCCAGGAGCTCGTCGACGCGATCCTCCCGACCGTCGGCGGCCTCCTGGCAGTCGGTGGCGGTGTCACCGCCGTCCGCAATATCACCCCGGCCGACCGCGGCCACGGGCCCGAGGTCCTCGAGTGGGCCGCGATCGGCCGCGAGAACATCCCCGTCATCCTCGACGAGCTCCGCCGTCTGCGCGAGACCGTTGAGGGCCAGGCCGTCGAGGCCACCGGCCACACGCCGACCGGGACGATCGAGTACGTCCCGGACCAGGCGCCGTGGCTGCCCGAGTCCTACGTCGGCGAGCACCGGCTGGTCGAGTGATGCGGGCGTTCGAGCCGCTCCACCCCAGGCTGCGGGTCGCGGCCCTCGCGATCGTCTCGGCGGGGGCTATCGCTCGCGGGGTGGCCTACGTCGACCAGCCCAGTACTGGCGGGTTGACCCACTTCATCGACGCCCTGGTGCCGCTGCACGTGTGGGCGTTCGTCTGGATCGCATCCGGAGTGACCGTCCTCGTCGGCATGTGGGACCGCATCATCGCCAGGTACGCGCTGGCGTTCGTGTCGATGTTGTGGGGCATCTGGGGACTGTCCTACATGACGGCCACTCTGTTCGGTGACGCCTCACGGGGATGGGTCACTGGGGCGCTGATCCTGAACGTGGCGGGATTGACGATCATCGTCGCAGCCCTGGCGGACACCGTGGGCCCGTCGCGGGAGCCGGTGATCCTTCAGCCGAGGGGCGACGGGTGACGTGGGGGGAGGCCGTCGTCACGCTGGGCGGCGCCGTAATCCTGGTGATCGGCACTTGGATCACTGCTAGGTTCACGCGCAAGACAGGGCAAGAGGCGAACGAGACCACGGCCTCCCAGGCAAGGACTGCGGACTGGGCGGCGTTCATGGCCGAACAGCGGGAGTGGACCGAGCGCCAACTCAAGGAGCAGGACGAGCGCACCGAGCAGCAGCTCGCCGAACGGGACCGCCGAATCGACCGCCTCGAGGAACGGCTGAACCTCGTGGAAGCGAAGTACAAGGCGGCGATCGCCTACATCCGCAGGATCGTCCGGCAACTGCAGCTGCACGTCGACCCGGAGGACATCGAGACCCCACCACCTGAAATCAGCCCAGACCTGTGAGGCCAAACCGCCTCACTCGCACGAATGAGCCGCCCCCGCCTTATCGGTGGGGGCGGCCTTCTGCGTTGCACGATCACTTGAGTCGACAGTTCGGCTTCCACTGCATGATGGTGTCGCATTGGCGGCAGATGAAAATGCGTCGGCCGTGGTCGAGGCTTCCGGCGCGGCCGGCGTCCCAGCCGACGAGGACCCTGTCGGGGCCGAGTTCGTGCCCGTGGGGACAATGGGTGGGCGCATCCTCAGTCCAGAGCATGGGCGAAGTGTAGAACATGGATTCGAGAACCTTTGCCCACATTCTGCCCACACTTACCGCGATTCGAGACTGATCGAAACTGAGTCCGGCAGACTCCACCGCAGGCCAAGGCCGATTTCGCGCAGGCCAGATCATCCCTCGAACCGGTTTCTACCCGGCTGGTCAGGGGTTCGAATCCTCTCGGGGGCGCAAGGTTTACGCAGTTCAAGCGGCATTTATGCTGTGCGGTCCGCAGGTCGTGCAACTGGCGTACAAGTTGCCTTGTGTTGGTCAATAGAAATGGCCCCGTAGCGCGGGAACGCTCGGGGCCAGCGACCAAGACGAGGTAAGCGTCATGGCCAACAGCCAGCATCCCACACCGCCACCGCTCACAGGCGACGACATCACTCACTTCCGGCGCATCATCGCCGGCGGACCGGGCAACGACCGGCAGAAGATCACCGTCGAGGTCGTCAGCCTGGTCGATAACGGCGAGGCATCCCCGCCGATCCTGTCGGTCCACGGCGAGCTCGACATGAGCACCGACCAAGCCGTCGAGATCGCCGACGCGCTCACCGCGGCCCGCGCTGCCTACGCCGTGGCGCTCAAGGCTCACTGGGAGTCCCTGCGATGAGGGCGCCCGGCCAGCGGCCCGCATGGTGCCAAGCATCCGAACCGGAAGAGCCCATGATCGAGACGGCCACCGGCGCGCAGATCGTCACTTGGGCGCGGTACTTCACCCCCAAGGGCGTCACCTGGGACGTGGGCGTCTTCGCGGAAGATCGCCTGTCCCTCGACGGCCTCGACGCCGGCCCCACCTTCATTCGGGTGTTCGATCCTGAGTGCGACCTCACGCCCGACGAGGCGGAACGGTTCGCGCTGGCGATCATCGACGCCGTGAAGACAGCCCAGCAGCGCCCCTGAGCCGTTTCCGTCCAACCGTGGCCCTACGTTGTCCACGGTTGGCGCGGTGATCGCTCAGCGTGCGATCTAGGGCGTTCTCAGGACGGTTCCGCCCCTAACCAACCGTCTCCGGTGTGCACACCCACGAACCGGCGTGGGCGCTCCCTGGATGGTGTCCGGCCGGACATGCCAGGGGGTCACGACAAAGCTCGCACCTTCACAGGGCGGGCTACTCGTCGTGGGCAGATGGTCTATGCCGACATGGTGACCGGGCAAACTCTGGGGAAGGGGATCAGCACCAGCACCCCGTAGGGGTTCGATTGGTTGCGCGGCATGTAGGCCCAACCGGTCACTTATGAGGGCCGATCTCAACCACGAAAATGTAGTCGTTGTCCCCGTACACCCAGTAGATGCGCCATGCCGAGGGGGTGTTGTTCTCGACGTAGGAGTCCCACAGGTCTGCACCACCCGGGCCAGTGAGGCCGTTCAGCTTGTGGGAGTTGAGCCCCGGGTACCCCGGGCCAGCATCCTGAAGAAGTTTCAGGGCCTTGTCGACCTTCTTCTTCTTTTTGCCGTGCTGGGGCCTCTTCAGGTCAACCAGCGTCTGCTGGGCCTCAACAGAGAACGCTAGGACGAACGGGGGCGCCACAAACCGGCTGTCAGAACTCGATGACGGAGTAGCGCCCGTCCTGGATGTCCTGGATTCCACGGTTGACCGCAGCGAGCAACTGAGGGTTCTCAAGCAGGAAGAGCTCCCGCTCACCAAGGTTCCCTGAGGGGATCAACGTGATGACTCCGTCTGCGTCCTTGTGCGCTACGTAGCGCTTTGTGTCCCCGGCCATATCGGCTAGGGCGCACGGCTCGGTGAGGTCCACGTAATCGTTACGGCTGTCAAACGTCGTTGTCATAGTCCACCTCCAGAACCTGCCCAACCGGGCTTGCCTCTTGTATACGCCACTTCCGTCGCGGATAGCACATCGTTGGTCGATGTTGTCTGGCGTTATCCGGTGTTGCTGGGCGTTCCAAGACTAACCCGAGCAACCTAGCGGGGGTACCCCTAGACCTCTTCGTGTACGCACCGGTTGTGTCGGTGCCGTCCGTCCGTGCGAACCGTCGGCCCCCGGTGCATCGGCTCGCCACACACCGAACACGCGAGCATCCGACCGCGGTCCTTGTCCCGGTACCGACACCGATCCGAACAGAACCGCTGCCGCGGCGACCGGGCCATAAACCCCGCCGAACACTCGTCACACTGGCGATCCATCGGTCATCCTCACCGGCGGTCCGCACGCCACTGACGGCGGCCCGCCCGCTCCTCGCTCCAGCCATGGACGCACATCAGATCCCGAGATGTGCCGATGGTACGTTCGGACTTCGAGCTGATTCGCAAGATCAGCTTCGATGACACGGGGTGCCCCTACCGAACGGGGCTGAGATCACACCCGCTGAACCTGAACTCGTTCACACGAGCGGAGGGATGTCAGATGCGCTGGCATGCGCTTTCGTGAGCCGCCCAGGAACCACGGCAGTGGCGTTGGATGGATTGGGACACACCTATCCGGGCGCGCTCCGCCCGGTTCTCGCAGACCTCAACCTGTCCGTTCCGGTAGGCGAGCACATCGCCGTTGTCGGACGCAGCGGATGCGGTAAGTCGACGCTGCTGTCGGTGATCGCCGGCCTCGTCGAACCGACCACCGGGACCGCCGCCGTCCTCGATGAACGCCGGCCCGCACGACGCCTGGAGTCCTGCGCGTTGATGCCCCAGGGCGACAGCCTGTTGCCCTGGCTGTCCCTGCTCGACAACGTCGCGATCAGTCTCCGCAACCAACGAGTGCGCCGGCGCGTGGCCCGATCCGAGGCCCAGCGCATGCTGGACCGCGTGGGACTGGGCGCCTGGTCCGATGCCCGTCCCTCAGCTCTCAGCGCGGGCATGCGCCAGCGCGCCGCTCTCACGCGGGCTCTGCTGGCGCGCAAACCCGTGCTGCTGGCCGACGAGCCGCTCGGCGCGCTCGACGCGATCACCCGTGCGGAGGTCCAGCAGTGGCTCCGCGACACCATCACCCACACCTCGGCCACCCTCGTCATGGTCACGCACGACGTCGATGAGGCGCTGCTCCTCGCCGAACGCGTGGTCCTGCTCGCACGACACGAGCCCGACGCCCCGGCGCGTGTGGTCTCCACCTGGCCGGGATGGTTCGGTGACGACCGCCCCCGCGAGGTCCTCCTCGGCGACGAGGACTTCGCCACAGCTCGCCGGGAAGTGCTCCAGGCCCTGGCCCGGGAATCGCACCTCACCGAGGGAGGGACCGACCGATGACCGTGCGACTCCTTCGGTCCGCCGCCCCTGCCTGCGTCACGCTCCTGCTGGTCCTCGCCGCGTGGATCACGGTCACCTCGCTCGAGCTCGTGCCCGAGTACGTCATTCCCGCACCCCGCGCCGTGCTCGACTCGCTCGTGACCACCTGGCCCGACCGGCTGGGCTCGGCCACATTGCTGACCGCCACGGAGACCGTCGTCGGGGTGGTCCTCGGAGTGGTCGTCGCGGTGACCGTGGTCGTCATCAGCGGATTCGTGCCCGCCGTCGGTCAGGCCATGACCCCCCTGCTGGTCGCCTCCCAGGCCATCCCGGTCATCGTGATAGGCCCACTGTTGACGATCTCCCTCGGCTACGGCATGGCGCCGAAGGTCATCGTGGTGGCCCTGCTGTGCTTCTTCCCGGTCGCCCTCAATCTCCTCTCCGGAATCCGCTCGGTCGACGCCCGAATGATCGACACCCTGCGGAGCCTGCACGCCACCAGGTGGTCGCTCTTCTGGCGGGTGCGTCTGCCCTTCGCCGCGCCTCGCGGCTTCGCCGGGCTGCGCGTCTCGGTCACCTTCGCGCCGGTGGCCGCCGTCTTCGCCGAGTACACCGGCTCCACCAACGGCCTGGGCTACCTCATGCTCCAGGCGATCCCCCGGCTCCAGACCGATTTCGTCTTTGCCCAGGTGGCGGTGCTGACGATCATGTCCAGCGTCCTCCTCGCCAGCGTGACCATCCTCGAACGCCTGATCTGCCCGTGGAACACACCCACCGGGGAAAGGAACCCATCATGACGGACACACGACCCAGCAGGATCCGACGCCGGACTCTCTCGCGACCCGGGGTGAGCGTGCTCGCGATCGCGGCCGCAGCCACGGTGGCTCTGACCGGGTGTCAGGCGGCCCCGGACACCGCCGCGCCCGGAGCCGCCGAGTCGGGAGCCACCGACAACGCCCCGGTCAGTGTTCTGCTCGACTGGAGCCCCAATCCCGACCATGTGGCGCTGTACACCGCGCAGCACACCGGCACCTACGCCGACGCCGGCGTGGACGTGACGTTCACGACGCCGTCCAACACGGCCGACGCCGCCCGGGAGGTGTCCCTGGGGCGGGTCGACCTGGCCATCTCCTACGAGCCCGACACGCTCATCGCCGTCGAACAGGGACTCGACGTGATCTCGGTCGCGGCACTGATCCCGACGTCCTTGACCTCCCTGATCGCCAGGACGGAGTCCGGCATCACCTCCGCAGCCGATCTGGAGGGCAAGACCGTCGGGTTGTCGGGGCTGGCGTCCCAGGAACCGACCCTCGACTTCATCGCCCGTGAGGCCGGAATCGATCCTGACTCGATATCCACCCCCAATGTGCAGCAGAGTCTCAACCAGTCGCTGCTCACCGACCAGGCGGACGCGATCTTCGGGGCGTTCCGCAACATCGAAGGCGTGGAACTCGGCGCCCGGGACGATTTCGAGATCATGCCGGTCACCGAACTCGGGGTGCCCGACTACGCGGAATTGGTGATCATCGCGAACCCGAATCGGCTCGCCGGCGACGCCGACTATGCCGAGCGCGTGGGCGACTTCCTCACCGGAACCGAGGCCGGGCAGCAGGCCGCGTTGGCGGACCGCCGGATTGCCCTCGAGTCCCTCACCCCGGTGACCGAGGGCTCCTACGAGCCCGACATGCTGGAGAAGATGATCGACGCCACGCTGGCGCTTCTACCCGAGGAGGATTTCGGGCGGCAGACAGCCCGGGACTGGGCGGCCTACGCGTCGTGGATGCATGACAACGGACTGCTGGAGACCGAGGTCGACGGCGCCGCAGCCATGACCAACGACTACCTGCCCCTGTCCGGCGGCTAGATGGTCTGGTCACGCAGATCGTGGCCATGACGTCTGCGGCCGCGTTCCGCACCGGGCAGGCGCCGTTCCTACCAGTCGGGACGCGTCCGCATGGTCCGGGGCGACGGGCCTGGTGGAACTCACTCCTGCGCCTCCCCGAACCGGGCGCGGTAGGACGACGGTGTCGTCGAGTACTTCCTGTCGAAGTTCTGCCGGAACGTCACCGCGCTGCCGAACCCACAGTCGCGGGCGATGTCCTCGATCGAGCGGGTCGTGGTCTCGAGCAGCGTCCGCGCGTGGTCGAGCCGGCGCGACAGCACCCATCGCCCGGGGCTCGCGCCGGTGGTCGCCCGGAACTTCCGGGCGAAGCTGCGTCTGCTCATGCAGGCGTGTCCGGCGAGGTCGTCCACCGAGAGCGGCCGGTCGAGATTGGCCAGCGCCCAGTCGATCGTCTCCCCGATCTCCCCGTCGTCTCCCCCGTCGGGCACCGGCAGTTCCACGTACTGCGCCTGGTCACCCTCGCGGTGCGGCGCCACCACGATCCTGCGGGCCAGCACGGCGGCCTTCGCGGCACCGAGCCGGGATCGGACGATGTGGACGCACGCGTCGAGCGAGGCGGCCGTCCCCGCGGAGGTGATCACATCCCCGTGGTCGATGTACAGGTCGGACGAGCGGACGTCGACCGCCGGGTACCGCAGGGCGAGCTCCGCCGCACCCTCCCAGTGGGTGACGACGGTACGACCGTCCAGCACTCCGCTCGCGACCACGGGATAGGCACCGAGGCACAACCCCGCCACCAGGCTGCCCCGGGAATGGGCGCCACGCACGATCGATAACAGGCACGGATCCCGGTCGGGGAGTTCCGGAGACCATGAGGGGAAAACCAGTATGTCGGCCTGCTCCGCCGTCGCGGGCCCGTCGAGGTCGCCGAGCACGATCCCCTCGGCGGTGTTGACGTCTCCGCCGTCTGTGCTCCAGGTGTCGACCTGCCACCCGTCCGCGAGTCCGAGCCGGGTCACCTCGCCGAAGACGAGGAGGGGCGCCGCGAGGTGGAACATCGTGATGCCGTCGAAGACGTGGACGGCGATACGCACAGGTTGGCCCATTTCCATCGAAAGTGTTCCTTTTTGCCACTCACGGTAGCGCAGTCGGCCCGCGAGGATCGGGGTGACGGCCGAGTTCCCGGCCGTACCGCCTATCCGGAGGATCCACATGAGTTCGCAGAATCGCGCGTTGATCGTCGTCGACGTACAGCAGGAGTACTTCGACGGTCCGCTCGAGATCCAGTACCCACCCCGTGACGAGTCGCTCGCCCAGATCGTCCGTGCGGTCGACGCGGCGAGCGAGGCCGGCATGCCCGTGGTGGTCGTCCAGCACGACCTGCCGGAGGGCGCTCCGGTGTTCGCGAACGGCAGCGCCGGGTGGTCCCTGCACGCGGACCTCGAGAGCCGCCTCCAGCCGCAGTGGAAGCGCGTGACCAAGAGTTATGCCAGCGTCTTCGACGGCACCGGGCTGGTCGACTGGCTTCGGGAGCAGGGCGTCGACCGGGTGACGCTCGTCGGCTACATGACCAACAACTGCATTCTCGGCACCGCCGTGACCGCGGAACCGCTGGGCATCGCCGTGGAGGTCCTCTCCGACGCCACCGGTGCGATCCACATCTCCAACTCCGCCGGGTCGGTCCCGGCACAGCAGGTCCACGAGACGCTGATGGCAGTGCTCAACTCGAATCTCGCCGCGGTCGCCACGACCGACGCCTGGGTCGAGTCCGTCTCGTCGGGGGCCGAGCTCACCGGCAGCGATCTGGGCAGTTCCGCCATGCAGGGCCGCGCCGAGCACTGACCGCGGGACGTCGCGAAGGGCCCGGCCGACCGAGGTACTCGCCCCGACCGGCCGGACAGCCACTGCGTGGCCCCGCGATCAGCCCGCGGCCTCCCGCAGCCGCGCCAGCAGCGGCTCGGCCGCCTCCTCGAGGAACCGGTCGAGGGTGGAGTCGCCGATCTGGATCAGCGCGATGTCGGTGTACCCGGCCTCCCAGTAGGGCCGCACCTTCTCGACGATCGCGTCGAGGTCGGGCCCGCACGCCAGCTGCTCCCCCACGTCCTCGGGGCGGATGAACTGGGTGGCGGCGGCGAACCCGGCGGTGGTGGGCAGGTCGGAGTTCATGGCCCACCCGCCGGCGAACCACCGGAACTGGTCGTGCGCGCGCTCGACGGCGGCGGACTCCGAGTCGGGGTCCCAGCTGATGGGGATCTGTGCGATCGCGCGGGCGCCGTCACCGATCCGGGTCTGGCCCTCGAGGCCGTTCCACTTCTCGATGTAGCTGCTCTCGGGCTCGGTGGCGATGAGGTGGTCGCCCAGCGGTCCGAGGTGCGCGAGGGCCTTCTCGCCGCCGGCGGCCACGCCGATCGGCACGCGCTTATCGGGTAGGTCCCACAGTCGGGCGGAGTCCACGCGGAAGTGCTCGCCCGAGTAGGTGACCAACCCGCCGTCGAACAGTTCGCGGATGATCTCCAGCGCCTCGACGGTCATCTCGTGGCGCTCGTCCACCGACGGCCAGCGCTGCCCCACGACGTGCTCGTTGAGGTTCTCCCCCGCGCCGATGCCGAGCATGAACCGGCCGTCGGACATGATCTGCATCGTCGCGGCCTTCTGCGCCACCACGGCCGGGTGGTAGCGCAGGATCGGGCAGGTCACGTAGGTGCACAGGTCGACCCGTTCGGTGACGTGCGCGACCGCTCCGAGCACGCTCCACACGTACGGCGCGTGCCCCTGCGAGCTGAGCCAGGGGAAGTAGTGGTCCGAGGCCACCTCGAAGTCGAACCCCGCCTGCTCGGCCTTGGCCGCGTAGCGCACGAGTTCCTTGGGGCCGGACTGTTCGGTCATGAGGGTGTATCCGAATCGCGTCATGCCTATCGATCGTGCGCGCGGCCGTCCCGCGATGCCACCGGTCCCCGCGTCGGATCGACGCCGCCGCACGTGCCTGGCTCCCCACACCCCCAAGCGGTTGCCGCCCGGCCCGGGGCGCGGCACCGTCGAACACATGACTACCCAGCGCGCTCTTCTCCTCGACGTCGACGGCACTCTCGTGGATTCGACCTACGTGCATGTCTGGACCTGGGTCCGCGCTCTCGCCGAGGCCGGTGCGCCGGTGCCGTTCGTGGACGTCCACCGTCGGATCGGCAAGGACGGTTCGACGATCGTGGAGGAGCTGCTCGATATCGCGGGGATCGACGACGACGAGGAGCGCGAGAGCATCGCGGGCCGGGCCAAGGACCTGCACGGTGAGTACTACGCCGAACAGGCCGAGTCGCTGCGGGTGCTCCCCGGTGCCCGCGACCTCGTACGCGGCGCCAAGGAGCAGGGGTGGATCACTGTGCTGGCCACGTCCGCGCCGCCGTCGGAGTTCGCCGAGGCCCGCGAGTTGCTCGACATCGACGACTACGTGGACGCCGTGACGACCGGTGAGGACGTCGACCGGGCCAAGCCCGATCCCACGATCGTCGAGATCGCCCTGGAGCGCTCCGGTGTCGACGCCGCGGATGCCGTCATGGTCGGCGACGCGACCTGGGACGCGATCGCGGCGACCAAGCTGGGCATACGTTCGGTCGCGGTGCGCACGGGCGGCATCGGCGACTCCGAGTTCCGCGCCGCCGGGTTCTCGGAGATCGCCGACGACGCCGCCGCGGTGCTGGACCTGCTGAATGCCGGCCGGCTCTGACCGCACTCCCCGGCCCTTTCAGCGTGCGGGCTCCGCGTCCTCCCAGGTGCTCTCCGCCTCGGCGCGGCTCGGGGTGCGCACCGGCAGCAGCAGGAGTAGCCCCACCAGCAGTACCAGCCCGATCCCCGCGATGCCCGCGCGGTCGGCCGAGAAAGCCCACGTGAACAGCCCGAACAGGGCGGGTGCGAGGAACGAGACCGCGCGCCCGGTGGTGGCGTAGAGCCCGAACATCTGGCCGTCGCCGCCGGGCGGGGCGAGCCTGGCCAGGAACGACCGGGACGCGGACTGCGCGGGCCCCACGAACAGGCACATCAGCAGCCCGAAGATCCAGAACATGCCCGTGCCGTCCACGACCAGCAGGACGGTCATGGTCGCGATCATCGCCACCAGCGACCCGATGATCACCGCCTTGGGGCCCACCGTGTCGTCGATCAGTCCCGCGACAGCCGCCCCCAGCGCCGCGACGACGTTGGCCGCGACGCCGAAGATCAGGACGTCCCCCGGGGCGAGTCCGTAGACCGTCACGGCCAGGATCGCCCCGAAGGTGAACACCCCCGCCAGCCCGTCCCGGAAGATCGCGCTCGCGAGGAGGAACCTCACCGTCCGCGGATCCCGCCGCCAGAGAGCCTTGAGGTCGCGCCAGAGGATGCGATACGACTCGAGGAAGCCGGGCTCGTCGTCGTCGCTGTCGAGGGCGTCGTCGTCGCTCCTCCCCGCCCCCGGGCGGTGCTCGGGCACCGACCGCAGCACCGGTAGCGCGAAGAGTGCGAACCACACGGCGGCGACGAGGCAGACCAGTCGCACGTTGAGTCCGCCGTCGGTGGTGACGCCGAATACGCCGCGCACAGGGCCGTCACCGTAGATGAAGCCGACGAACGCCGCGAGCAGCAGGAAGATCCCGCCGAAGTACCCCATCGCCCAGCCGAACCCGGACACGCGGCCGACGGTGGACGGGGTGGAGACCTGCCGCAGCATCGCGAAGTACGCGACCTCGGCGAATTCGAACGTGATCGACCCGACCGCCAGCAGCACCAGGCCGACGAAGAACCACGGGTACGGCGAGTCGGCGTCGACGAGGAACATCAGCGCCGTGAGCAGGACCGTCGCATACGTCCAGAGGCCCAGCGCGCGGCGACGCCGGCCCCCGCGGTCGGCGCGCTGCCCCATCACCGGCGCGGTGAGCGCGATGACCAGCCCGGCCACGGCGATGGAGATCGACAGCCACGTGGCCGCCGAGAACGGCCCGTCGAGATCCGCGCCCACCGAGTCGGTCAGGTAGACGGAGAAGACGAAGGTGACGATCACCGCGTTGAACGCCGCCGACCCCCCAGTCCCACATCCCCCACGCCAGGACCTGCCCGCGGGCGACGCCACGGCGCGATGGTGACGACGAGGTGGTCGCTGACGGGGGCGGTGTTCCGATGCTGCTCACGCCGATCAGGCTAGGACCTCCACCACGCTCCGGAGGGCGGCACGCGGGTAAGGTCAGCGCTGCCACACCCGCCGTACGCGGGCGAGCCGAGTGGAAGACCCGAGGAGCCCTATGTCCCTGCCCACGCCCACCGCGTCGAACCGAGCAGTCGTCACCGGCGCCTCCTCGGGGATCGGCATGGCCCTGGCTACCGAACTCGCCCGGCGTGGGCACTCTCTGATCGTGGTGGCCCGACGCGAGGCCGTGTTGCAGGAGCTGGCCGCCCGGCTCGAGGGCGAGTTCGGCGTGACCGTGGAGGTCCGCGCGTGCGACCTCGCCGACCCCGCCGCACGGCAGCCGCTGCTGGACGAGCTGGCCGGGCGCGAGATCTCGGTCCTGTGCAACAACGCCGGCATCGCCACCTTTGGCCCCGTCGCCTCGCTGGACCCGCAGTACGAGAAGCACCAGGTGCAGGTCAACGCCGTGGCGTGCCACGACCTGGTGCTGGCGGTGCTGCCCGGGATGGTCGAGCGGCGCTCCGGGGCGATCCTCAACGTCGGCTCGGCGGCTGGCAACATGCCGATCCCCAACAACGCCACCTACGCCGCATCCAAGGCGTTCCTCAACACCTTCTCCGAGTCGCTGCGGGGCGAGCTCAAGGGCTCCGGCGTCACCGTCACGCTGCTCGCGCCCGGCCCGGTGCGCACCGAGGAGATCGCCGAGGAGGAGAAGACCTTCGTCGACCGCCTCGTCCCCGACCGGCTCTGGGTGGACACCGAGTACACCGCCCGCGTCTCACTGGACGCGCTCGCCCGCAACAAGATGCGCATCGTCCCCGGCCCGCTGAGCCAGGCGATGTCCGTGGCCGGGAACTACACCCCGCGCGGGATCATGGCGCCGATCGTCGGAAAGTTCTACGCCAAGCTCGGCGAAGGGCAGCAGGGCGGGGCCTGATCGTCCCGCGCGGGGGCCGCGATCCTGCGGCGATATAGTCGAGTGATGCCAGAGCCGACCTCCGCCGAGACCCCTGCCCCCACGTCCTCGCCGACGCCCCACCAGGAGTCCAAGAACGACCGCATCGTCTGGATCGACTGCGAGATGACCGGCCTCGACATCAAGTCCGACGCGCTCGTGGAGATCGCCGCGCTGGTGACCGACTCCGAGCTCAACGTGCTCGGCGACGGGATCGACATCGTCATCCACGCCCCCGACGCCAAGCTCGACGCGATGGTGCCGGTCGTGCGCGACATGCACGCCTCCTCCGGCCTCACCGAGGAGATCCGCGAGTCCACGGTGACGGTCGCCGAGGCCGAGGAGCGGGTTCTCGCCTACATCCGCGAGTGGGTCCCGGTGGCGGGGTCCGCTCCCCTGGCGGGCAACTCGATCGGCACCGACCGCGGGTTCCTCGCCCGGGACATGCCCGAGCTCAACTCGTACCTGCACTACCGGATGATCGACGTCAGCTCCATCAAGGAACTGTGCCGCCGCTGGTACCCGCGCATCTACTTCGGCCAGCCGGAGAAGGGCATGTCGCACCGGGCCCTGGCGGACATCAAGGAATCCATCCGCGAGCTCGCGTACTACCGGGCCACCGCGTTCGTGCCCCAGCCCGGCCCGACCAGCGACGAGGTGAAGCAGGCCGCCGCCGATATGCCCCCGGTGGACTGACCCCCGCCCGGGTCGCGGCTACTGACCCCACCTGCGGATTTCTCGGCGACGGGGCCCACGGGGTAAAGTCGTCAGCGCTGTCCGCAAGGACGGCGGTGGTGGCTGTAGTTCAGCTGGTAGAGCACCAGATTGTGATTCTGGATGTCGCGGGTTCGAGCCCCGTCAGCCACCCCGAGCGCAGGGCCCGGACCTCACGGTCCGGGCCCTGCCCCTTTCTCCCGATTCGCCTCCAGTTCTCGCGGGCATCGCCGCTCCGGCGGCTACCAGCGGTTGCGGGACTGCTCCGCCCAGCCGACCAGCCCGTCGAGCGAGACCTCCGACCCGTCGTCCAGCACCCCGGTGCCGTGCCAGACGCCGAACGCCTGGTGCGTCTTCACCGCCAGCACACCGAGCTCGGTGACGTCGCGGCGCAGATGGAACGGCGTGAGCGTGGCGTCGAGGCGCTCACCCCGCACCCGCCACGGTCCCCCCGGCTCGGTCAGGTGGTAGGTCCACCGCAGGTCCTCTCCGAGTTTGTGCAACCGGCCGTCGATCAGGATCCCGTTCTCGGTCGAACCGGTGCCGTCGGTCCACTTCCCGCCGACCTGAATCGCGCGCGTCGAGCCTTCCACGACCCCGCTGCCGGCCCCCCAGTTCCAGGTGGTCGCGTAGCGCCAGCGGCCCCGCCCACGGTCCAGGACCGCCCACCCCGTGCCGAGGTCGTGCGTCGTGCCGTCCAGGGTCACCGTGCCGGTGACGGGATTGGCGAGATCCTTGAGCGTGTACTGGAACCGGCGCTCACTCCACGGCACCACCACCGCGAGGCCGTCATGTCCCGGCCGGGAAACCTCCAGGCTCACCTGCAGTTCCCGCGCCTGCACACGGATGGAGGTGCGGCCCTCGTCGTCGTCGATCCCGATCCCCACGCGCCCGGCACCCACGCCGGCCGACGCGTGGAGGGTCCCGTCACCGGGGTCGTCGCCGAAGCGGGGCCGGTGCAGGGGTCGGATGCCACTGCGGGTCGCCTCCTGGCCCGTCCGGCGGTCCAGGACGTAGACCGCGCAGTTGGCCAGGTAGTCCAGGCCCGCCACCGTCAGTCCCACCACGAAACGGTCGGTGACGATCCCCCAGTACTCCCAGCGCTTGGTGCGGCCCCAGCCGGCGATCCGCGTGCGGTGCACGGGCGACCGGGACCAGCCCACCGCCTCCGGGTTGAGCCGGCGGCCGCGGGCCAGGTCGACGGGCCGGGTGATCTCGCGCTCGGTCATGGGATCACTCTTGCAGGTGCCCGCGCCGCGGCGGGCGGAGGGCGGCGACGGGCGGAGGGCACGGATGCGGAAACGCCCGGGCTCTCCTATGGTGCGGGGTGATCCGACTGACCCGGGGAGGAACCGTTGTCCACGCTCGATGTGTTGCTGGCGATCGTCGGGGCGCTCGGGGTGGTGATCGTGGCCTTCTCCGCGCGACTACGCCAGTGGCCCGTGACGGAGCCACTGCTCGCGCTCGTCGCCGGGATCGTCCTGGGGCCGGCAGTCCTCGGGGTGTTCGACGTGCCCGACATCGTGGCCGAGCACTCGACCCTCCACCACGGCGCGGAGATCCTCCTGGCCATCTCGGTGATGGGCGTGGCCCTGCGGTACCCCTTCTCAGCGATCAGGACGCACTGGCGTCGACTCGCGTTGCTGCTGGTGCTCGTCCTGCCCGGGATGGCGCTCGTCTCCACCGGGCTGGCGATGTGGGTGCTCGGCATCCCCTTCGCACTCGCCCTGCTGTTCGGAACCGCCATCTGCCCCACCGACCCCGTCCTCGCGTCGAGCGTCGTCACCGGAGAGGAGGCCGAGGAGGACCTGCCGGAGCACGACCGCCAGCTTCTGTCGCTCGAATCGGGCGCGAACGACGGGCTCGCCCTCCCACTCGTCCTGGTCGCCCTGGCGGTCGCCACCCCGCTCACCGCCGGGCAGGCGGCCGGTGAGGCCGCCTGGCAGATCGCGGGCGCCCTCGTCGTGGGGATCATCGCGGGCGTGGCGGCCGCCAAGGCGCTGCACTTCTCGGAACGACACCACGTCACCGAGACCGGGCCGATTCTGCTGTACACACTCCTCCTGGCGCTGCTCGTCCTGGGAGTGGCGGGCATCATCGGGGTCAACGGCATCTTCGGCGCGTTCGTCGCCGGACTCGCGTTCAACGTCACCAGCTCCGGCGGCGAACGCCGGACCGAGGTGGAGATCGACGAGGCCGTCAACCAGTTCGCCGTGATCCCCTTCTTCGTCGCTCTCGGCGCGATGATCCCGTGGACCGAGTGGGGCCGCCTCGGATGGGGGGCGGTGTGGCTCACGGCCGCGGTGCTGCTGCTACGCAGGCCGCCGCTGATCCTCGCCGTGATGAAGCCGCTGGGGCTGAAACCTCGGGGCGCCGCCTACCTCGGCTGGTTCGGGCCCGTCGGCGTCGCGGCGGTCTTCTACCTGACGGAGGAGGCCTCCCGCGCGGGTGCGGACCCGGTACTGCTCGGCGCGGGCACGTTGATCGTCGTGGCCAGTACCGTCGCGCACGGCCTCACCGCCGCACCCGGACGCGCGCTGTTCCGGGCGGCCGCAGAGCGCGATCCGCGGTCGCCCACCTCGTCGTCGTCGTCCTGAAGTCGTCCTGAACCCCGCCACGGGGTTCTCACCACTGCACTCGGGGCCCGCCGGTCGCCCGGGGGTTCTACTCGAGGTCCCGGCCGTCGCCGGTCCCCGCGTCGAGCTCGTCACCACCGCGGCCGCGCGACTCGCGATGAGCGGCCTCCACCGCCCAGATCATGACACCGACCGACGGGCCCAGGGCCACGCCCAGCCCGATGTTGTCCAGCGCGGCACCGAACGCCACGCCGATCCCCATCCCGATGCCGATCCACAGGCCCAGCCGGGAGGAATCCATCGGCTCAGGCCGCGCCCTGATCGGCGTTGCCGGCCTTCCAGGTCTCCCACGGGACGTTCCAGTCGCCCAGGCCGTCCCATCCCGGCAGCGTGTCGCCCACCGTGCCGGTGACCTCGAAGACGTCGCCGCGCTTGGCGTTGTCGTAGAACCACTTCGCGTCCGCCGTGGTGACGTTGAGGCAGCCGTGGCTCGTGTTCTGGCTTCCCTGCGCCCAGACCGACCACGGCGCGGCGTGGACGAAGATGCCGCTGTAGGACATCCGGGTCGCGTACTGCACCGGGGTGCGATACCCCTCGGCCGAGTCCACGGCCACGCCGTACGTCGACGAGTCCATGATCATCGAGGCGTGCTTCTCACCGATCACGTAGACCCCGTTGGGGGTCGGGGTGGCGGCCTTGCCCATCGAGGTGGGCATGGTCTTGACGACCTCGCCGTTGCGCTCGATGACGATCTGCTTGGTGGAGTCGTCCACCCGGGAGATCACGGCGTCGCCGATCTCGAAGCTGCTCTGGGCGTCCTGCTGGCCGTACATCCCGCCGCCGAGGTCCTGGCCGTAGATGTCGACGTGGACGTCGATCTTGGTGCCGGGCGCCCAGTACTCGGCCGGACGCCAGCGGACCTCCTGGTCGGAGACCCAGTAGAACGCGCCCTCGACCGCGGGCTCGGTCGTGATGTGGATGTTGTCCTGAGCCGCCCGACGGTCCGCGATCGGCTCGTCGAACATCACCGCGACCGGCTGTCCGATGCCCACCACGGATCCCTCACCCGTGGTCAGGTAGGCCGCCGTCATGATGGTGGGCGTCAGCGTGGTGAAGCTGGCGTTCCTCCGGGTGACCAGGCCAGCCTCGTCCGTGGCGGTCGACTCCAGCGTGTACTGGCGGCCGTAGCCGAGCTCCTCGGTGGTGCGCCACTCGGTGAACTCGGGGTTGAACTCGCCCTCGACCTGGAGGCCCTCGGGATTGCGCATCACCACCGAATCGAACCGGCCGTCCGTCGCGGTGAGCACGATGGGCTCGACCGGGTTGGCGTCGGTGGAACCCTCCGCCACCGACAGGTCGATCACGGCGGAGGGCTCCGCCGGTGCCTCGGCAACCTGGGTGTCCTGCGCACCGCCGTCGCCGATGGTGCAGCCGGTGAGCAGGAGCGTCCCCGTGAACGCCACGGCCAGTCCGAGGCGGGCCTTCGACCAGATTCCGGTCGCTCGCCGCCCCGTCCGATCCGTTGTGCTCACGTTCACTGATGCCCCTTCCGACGTGCGCTTCCCCCCGGACGCAGCCGCGGCCGAGAAGATGTCCCCTCCAGTATGCCTGGTCACATGGCCGCACTCCATATCGAAACTCCTGGGGCCGCAGGGACCTCAACCCCGTCTCACCCCTTCTGACCAGGCGATTTCGTGAACCAGCCCGGCTGCTGTTACTGTTTCTGTCGCACCAAGCAAGCGCCATTAGCTCAATTGGCAGAGCAGCTGACTCTTAATCAGCGGGTTCGGGGTTCGAGTCCCTGATGGCGCACAATAAAAACCCCCGGTGACCTGCATTAACAGGTTGCCGGGGGTTTCTCATTGGCGGGCTACCGTCAGCCGATCCGACAGATACCCAACAGTTGCCCCTAAATCATCTCCAAAATGTTGGTTCGGTCCGGGGCTACATCGGCCCGCTCGACGTAGTGCCGATCCGCCACGTATCTGGTGTTTCCGAGTTGCGCCGCCGCCGCTTCTGCCCCGTGCTCCCGAGCGATCATCGTCGCGGCCGTCTTGCGTAGCGACCGAGGGATCAACCAGGCCATGTCGTCGCCCCGGATCGCGCGCCACTGTCGCCGCACGTTCGACGGCGGGATAATCGTTCCGGCCTCGCTTCTGAACACCAGCTCACCACGGCGTGCCGGATTGGCCTCCAGATGCTCCCTTAGCGCGTCGACACAACGGCGGGTAAGGGTGAGGGTGCGGTGACCACGTGCCGACTTTGTGAGCGGTTGCCGAACCCACTTGTTGTCGATGGGTACCAGCGTGCCTCGGATCGCCACCGTGGGCCGTTCGGAATCAAGGTCCAAGTCTTCGGCGCGGATGGCGAGAACCTCGGAGATCCTCGCCCCGGTGGAGATGAGCAACTCGATGATCGGGATGATCGTCGCCGTCCTCGCTCGACCCGGCCGTCCGGTGGGCACGGGGTTGCCGTCATCGTCGCGGACAACATCGTTCACCCAATCTTCGGCCCGCTGGCGCAGTTCCCGAATCTCGCCCTCGGTAGCAGCACGTACCGCCGCCGCGTCACGCTTCGCCATGCGGTAGCCGGCGAGTGGGGATGCCTTGCCGCCGAGCGCGTCGGCGTCGGCAGCGAGCGAGAACGCCCCGTCTAAGACCACGCGGATCCGCCGAGCCTTCGCCGGGTGCTCACGCTCGACCGACTCAAGCCACGCCCGCATCCTGCCCCGTGTGCAATCGGCCAACTGCAACTCGCCGGGGCCGCCCTTATCGGAGTCCAAGTCATCGAGGACGAGCCGGTATAGGGCGCGTGTCTGCGGTCGTTGGTCGCCTACACGGTCCAGATCATCGAGATGTTGTGCGACAAGATCTTTTAGCCGGGTTGCTGGTGACAGTTCCGCCGTGGCGTAGATTCCCGTCACTTCCCGAGCGCGGGCGCGCAGGTTGTCTTCCGCCTTGTCGCGCGATGGGCCGTAAGCCTCGACGGCGTGTAGCCGCCCGTCAGCGCCCTTCACACGACCTCGCGCGATGCCGTCGCCCTTCTTGTCGCGGTTGAGTTTGGTGAAGTTGATCCGCCCCAGCTCGCCTACCGGGGTTGCGCGCCTACCCATTGCGCCGCACCGTCCAGCCGTGCGCGATGGCTTCTTCTTCGGCCCGCTCCAACTCGGTGTACAGCGTGGTCATGTCGACCTCGACACGTTGCTGACCCGACCGCGACGGATGCCGCGACTGAGAAAGTCGTACCAGCGCTCGCCTGGCGTCGATGAGTCGCCGCAGGGCACCCAACCGGGCGAACTGTCGCTCGCTCTCTCCGGGGGTGCCTCGGTCGCTGTTGGTACTCGGAGGTCGTTCGCCGATGGTCCACAGGAACCCGTCGCCGGCGTAGGACTCGTACCCCGGCAGGTACGCGGTGGGGGTATCGGGCGCGTCGAACCACAACAGGGCTACCGGCGACGTTTCCAGTGCTTCGCTGAGGACGAACAGCTCCGCGACCTCGACCATGCCGCGCGCCCCGGTCTCCAGCCGTGCGATCGCTCCCCTGCCGATGGGATGCCCGAGTTCGCTTGTCCGGTCCGCGACCGCTTGCGCCGATAGTCCGAGTTCTGTTCGTCGCCGCTTCACGCCTGCCCCGATTCTCGCCGTGAGTTGTTCGGCCCAGCCGTTGTCATTGTCCGCCACGTGGCGAATGTACGCGTATTCCGGCTGGCCGCTAGCCAACACAAACTTACTGTGCATATTATGGACAAGCAAGCCGTATCTAGTCCATTGGGAGGACAGCATGACCGAGACGACCGGGCTGATCGCCCCACCCCAGCTCGCCGAGTACATCGGCGTCACCGTCCAGCGCCTCGCCGAGTGGCGACACCAGGGGACCGGGCCGCGCTTCATCCGCGCTGGCCGACTCATCCGGTATCGCCCCGAGGACGTGAACGCGTGGATCGAGGCGCAGACGGTGGAGACCGCCGGCGGTGCGGCATGAGCGGCTACCGGCACGCGCTCATCGACGTGGTGCGCCCCGACTGGCCGGCGGACTCGCGCATCCGGGTGATCGCCTACCGCGGCGACATGGCGTTCATCGAGATGACGTCGATGACCGGGGCGGTGGAGAACTGGTCGCTCCAGTTGGACGCCGAGCAGGCCCGCGCGCTGGGGGAATCGTTGCGGATCGCGGCGGAAAACATGCCCTGACCTGCACAAGTTCCGTACCCCAAAACTGGTGCAACCATGTGCACATGGACGCAAAGAACCTCGCCCCGGTCCCCGATGCCGCCCTCGGCGCCGGATGCTCCCCGCGCCACGTCTGGTATCTGCTCGCCCGTGGTGACCTCGCACGGTACAAGTCCCTGAACCGGACGTACGTGGACGTGGACCGGCTGCAAGAACTCCTGGTACCCCGCCCCGTATAACGCCCGCCTACGACGCTTCTGGAGGCCACTACGCCCCTCGGTTACGCCCTATGAAAAGGGCGATGCCCCCGCTGACCCGACAGTCGTAGCGAGGGCACCTTCTCCGAAACCTTGTGTCCATCATACCAGGACACGGCTCCGAAAGGTCGCACAGTGACCCGCAACCGATCCGATGATGACTACGGCCACGTGCCGAGCGAGGCCGCACCGTACCTCATGCTCGAAGATCGAACTGACCCGAATAATGCTGATTTCGCTGAATTTGCTGAAGGGGTCCCGACACCGCTGGCGCGTGAGGTCGACACTCCCGACTTTCCGTTCTACGCACTACCCAAGCCGGTAGGCGCGTTCGTTCACGCCCTCGCAGAGTCCACCCAAACCGCACCCGGATTAGCCGGTGGCGCAGCCCTCGCCGCACTATCCGCCGCCGCTGGAGGCTTCTACCAGGTCCAGGTTCGCCCCGGATACAGCGAGCCCGTGAACCTATTCATTGCCGTGATCGCAGGCTCAGGTGAACGGAAGTCCTCCGTGATGAAGGCGGCCACCGCGCCCGTTCGTGAGGTAGAGCGAGACCTCTACCAGGAACTAGCGCCAGGACTCCTTGAACAGGCCACACAGCGAGACATCGCCGAGCGTTATGCCGAGAAGGCCAAGCGGGAAGCGGGCAACGCATCCGACCCGGCGAAGCGTGACGAACTCATGTCGGCAGCCATCTCCGCAGCCGGCCAAGCCGAAGCCATGAAGATTATGGCCCCGCCCCGCATCATCGGCGACGACGTAACCGTCGAAGCGCTCGACTCGCTCATGGCAGAGCAGGGCGGGCGGTTCGCCATCCTGTCGTCCGAGGGTGGACTGTTCACCGAACTATCGGGCAGATACTCACCCAACACTGACATCACGAACGTGTTGATGGCGCACGCTGGCGACCCGATCCGCGTCGACCGCAAAGGCCGCCCATCGGAGTTCGTTGAAGACCCGGCGTTGACGGTGGGGATCATGATTCAGCCGCCCATCCTCGCCGAGGCGATGAACAACCGCGCCTTTATGGGGTCCGGTCTTATGGCTCGCTTCATGTACTCGTGGCCCCCGTCAATGGTGGGCCGCCGCAGCGTCGACCCCGAGCCGGTATCTGCGCACATCACTCAGGGCTACCGGGATGCCCTCTATTCGCTCGCCTGCGACGCCCGTAAGGCTGGGGTCACTACAACCCTCTACTTGTCCCCAGAAGCCGATGAGGCGCGGCTCGTATACGCCGAACAGATCGAACACGAGCTAGGCCCAGGTGGATCGCTGGCACACATGCAAGCGTGGGCCTCCAAGGTTGTAGGCGCAGCCGTGCGAATGGCCGGACTCTTTCATGCAGCCACCGAGCGGGACTCGACCACCATCTCCGGTGACACGATGGACGCCGGGATCGTCCTCGCCAAGTACTTCACCGCCCACGCCACCAGAGTCTTCGACGGACTCTCCGATGGGGCGGCATCCCACGCACTCGCACGCCGCGTCGTCAGCCTCATCCGCCGCAAGGAACTCGACTGGTTCTCCGTCCGAGACCTGATCGGCGCGGCACCGACTTGGCTACCGACCAGGGAAGTCGCTCAGCCTGCCGTGGACCTCCTGGTCGACCTCGGTTACCTCTTCGAGATTGAGCCGGAACGGAAGCCCGGACCGGGCAGGCCACCGGCAAAGAAGTACCGCGTTCACCACAGCGTGTTCGACGCCAACCCCCCTCAGCAAATTAAGCGAAATCAGCAGAATCCGAATATTGCTGATTCTGCTGAATTAGCTGAACCGCCTACGGCCCCGTACGACGACGAGCCTCGATGCCCAACCCACCGAACCATCATCGGCGCCACCGGAAAGTGTGTTGAGTGCGTCCACGACCGCGCCGCCGCCACCCTCAAGGAGACCGCAGCATGACCGCCAGCACCCCGAGGCGTCGCCGTCCAGCCACCGGACTACAACCCGAGCTGCAACTGCGCTTCATCGAAGCCTGCAACCGTGCCCACCCCGGTCGCCGCTACGCATACCCGGCGAGCGACTGGGCCGACTACTACGCACACCGCGAACCGATCCTCGAAGAAGCCCTCGGCGGAATCTGCTGGGACTACCGCGACCGCGCCATCGTCGCCGCCACCACACAGATCCTCCACAGCTTCGCGGGCCTCGACATCGAACACCCGAAGAGGCACCGCGCAGCACTCGCCGCAAGCCTCCGCACCATCGCAGACATGATCGAAGAGGACCCCCGATGAGCACCTCCTACGCTGGCACCCCCGGACATACAGGTGCCCCCGCCATCCGCACCGAGTGGGAATGGGATAACCCCATCTTCCGCACCCTCGACCCGGACCACTACGCCAACCCTGACAACGACGGTGAGGGCATCCGACGCCGATGGGCGGACCACGGCGACAAGTGGAGCGTCAGCGGAAACACCACGTACAGCGCGCACCCGTACGGGCTCGACGGTGAAGCGCTGGATGACCTCGCAACCCTGCGTAAGGCCGGCTGGCACATCCTCGTCACAGGCTCCGACTACAACCCCGGCAGCAGCGTCCGTGTGGACATCACCGCCCCGTCCTGGCTCCGAGGCGATGCCGCATGACGTCCTCGACGCGCCCCGAACCCGGCACCCGCGCCGCCGGCGTCCACGACCTCGTGTTCCAACTCCGCGCCGCCGTGGCAGGCGACCACCCCGGCCGTGCCCTGCGCATCGTTCGCGGACTGTCAGACGACCAAGCCCGAGCGGCGCTGATTGTGGCCGTCGTCAGTGAACGATGGACCGCCGAAGAGCGAGCCGCCATGAAAGCCACCCCGCCCGACCGGCCCGACGACGAACCCGACCAACGCCACCACCTACGGCGACGCCGGCGACGTACCGCACCGATCGCCGAAACCTTCTCGATTGAATGGCAGGACAAGTCATGACCAAGCCGACACCCGAACCGGCCCCGTCGCACGACGACATCATCGACCGGATCACCGAGCAGATGATCAACCAGCCCCGTCTAATCGCGGACCTCTCCCGCGCCGTAGCCCAGGCCGCCACCATCGTCCTCGCACTCGCCGAACTCGACGCACTCCCGGACGCCGACACATGAACAGCGACGAGACCGGGCACCCGGTAAAACCTCCGCCCCTGGCAGAACGCATCGCGCCCGAAGTCGCACGACTGGCAGGGCAGGGAATCGGCAGAAACGAAATCTCGCGCCGACTCAAAGTCGCACCATCCCTCGTCACCAAAGCCGCCGGCATCGCGGGCGTCACGTTCGACAACTCGGTGACGGAAGCGGCCACCACCGCCAGGGCACGGCAGGCGGAACAAGCACGCGCTGGCCTCGCCGTCGAATGGGTGGAGATCGCCGAACTGGCAGTGCGGCGGGTCCGCGTCGAACTCCAGGCCGAGCTACTGGACCCCGTTGTCCTCCGAGCTGTTGCCACCACCGCAGGTATTGCCACCGACAAGAGCGTGCTGTTGTCCTCGTCGCTTCCCACCGAGGTGGAGAACCACGGCATGTCCGTTGCCAACGACTTCATGCAAGCAATCGACTCCCAGATCCTCGAAGCCGCTTTCACCGAAGACCCCAACCCCACCACGGAGGAATCATGACCAACCCGACCCCCGACACCACCACCGACGACGAGTACTCCGAGCGCCGCTTCTGGCGTGACCTCCTGGACAAGATCATGGCCGCGCTTGGTCGTGGTGAGGACGTGGACGCCGAAGAGCTGGCCGAGGTGCGGACCAAGGCCGACGCCGAGACCGAGGTCGAGACCGCCCGCCGTACCGCCCATGAGAGTCGCCGGACTCGCAAGGCCCAGGACGCCGCCGCCGCCCGCGCCGACGAGATCGCCGCCACGATCAACCCGGACGCGCTCGCTGACGGATACGCGCGGATGAGAGAGGCGTACGAGGAGTACTTGCGAACTGTCGAAGAGGTCGCCGCCGAATGTCGGCCCCACAACCAGGCCGTGTCCGAGCTGGCACGCGCCTGCCGGGATGCCGGGGCACCGACTGTCCAGCCGATCAACGCTCGCGCCGCCGAGGGTGACCACGTGGTCGTGGCGGATGGTGGTCGTGCGTGGCCGACGTGGAACGGGATCAAGTACTCACCGATGGCGGTGGAGGGTGAGCGCCTGCCTCACAACTCGGATCGGTCGAAGCGTCGGCAGGACCTCGACCGCCTGCGTGGACGGGCAACGTAGCCCGCCACCCCTAGACCCCCGTGGTCGCCGCAGGTCGGCCACGGATGCCCAGTAGTAGTTGAGCTGGGCAGCGCCCCGGCACCATCACGGTGTCGGGGCGTTGTGCTCTGTTGGCGAACTGTCGACCCACCACTTACCCGACACATTGACGGATAGGCCGACAGTTTCAGACGAATCTAGACCAATCACACCACCCGCGTAGTGCCAGGTAAACGGCCACGATGCGCAAAGTTGACCCATTGTTGCAAGTCGTGAACCTTAATCAGCGGGTTCGGGGTTCGAGTCCCTGATGGCGCACAAGAGAGAAAGCCCCGGGTCCACGACCCGGGGCTTTTTCGTGTGCCGGGCCGCCTGAGGCGCGCCGGATCGCCTCGTCAGAGCGGGGCTCGACTGGTGCCCGGTCGGACGGGGCGATGCGGGTGGCCGAACGGACGGGGCGACCCGGGAAGCCGAACAGAAACGACGAGAGCGTCCCGCACACGCCCCCGGTGACAGGGGTGGGCGGAACGCTCTCGGGAGTCGGGCGGGGATGACCCTGCCGGGCAGGATCCCCGGGCGGGGCTCCGGACGCCCGCGTGAGGCCGGTCGCCTCAGAGGGCCCGACGGGCCGCCAGGTAGGCCTCGATGCGCTGGCGCTCCTTGCGCTTGTTGACCATTGACACGGTGATCCCGCCGACGACCAGCGTCGCGATGCCCCCGAGCACCGCCAGGACGCGCGGGTCCTTGAGTGCCGCGGTGGCGCGCTCCTTGCCCTCGGACGCGAGGTTCTTCGGATTCACCCGGTCGATGATCTCGTCCAAGGTCGTCGCGAGATCGTCACGCGCCTTGGCGATGTCGCCTTCGATGCTGTCGTAACTCCTGGACACGAGACCTCCGTCGATCGCTCGTCCGCGGGCGCCCCGCGGGTTCTTGACCCCGCCCACGCTACTGCACCCGGCGTGGATCCGCGCCCGTGCGCCGAAGCATCGGATAGGTTGGGATGGTCCGCCGCCCCGACCCGACCCCCAGGAGCACCGGTGACCGCACCACGGCTCGAGGTGGGCCAGACGGCCCCCGCCTTCACCCTCCCCGACGCCGACGGCACACCCACGTCGCTCCGGGAGCTCCTCGACGAGCACGGGAAGGTCCTCGTGTACGCCTACCCGGCCGCGATGACACCGGGCTGCACCACTGAGACCGTGGACTTCGAGAACGCGCTGCAACAGTTGAACGACGCCGGCCTCGGCGTGGTCGGCGTCTCCCCCGACGCCCCCGAGAAGCTGGCCCGTTTCCGCGACAAGTACGGCATCACGTTCCCCCTCCTGTCGGATCCCGACAAGACGATGCTCACCGAGTGGGGAGCCTTCGGCGAGAAGAAGAACTACGGCAAGACGGTGATGGGCGTGATCCGCTCAACCTTTGTCGTCGACTCCGACGGCACCGTGTCGATGGCCCGGTACAACGTCCGTGCCAAGGGTCACGTCGCGATGGTCGCCAAGCTGCTCGAGATCGAGTTGCCCGAATCCGATCCCGCGGAGGGCTGACCCACCCATGACCACCGACCCGTCCGAACGCGCGCAGGAGCCGCCGCAGGATCCCACCGACGAGGCCGTCCAGGACGAACCGAACATCCTCGTCCCCCGCCGTCGGCCCATCCAGGAGCGCAGCCGCAAGAAGTTCCAGGCGCTACTGTCCTCGGCCCGGGAAGTGCTGGTCGAGGTGGGGTTCGACTCGTTCACGTGCGAGGAGGTCGCCTCACGTGCAGGCGTTCCGATCGGCACGCTCTACCAGTTCTTCGCCAACAAGTACGTGCTGGTGTGCGAGCTCGACCGCCAGGACGCCCACGGGGTGATCGAGGAGGTCGAGCGATTCGCCCAGAAGATCCCGGCGCTGGACTGGCCCGAACTGCTCAACGACTTCCTCGACCACCTGGCAGACCTGTGGCTGCGCGACCCCTCCCGTCGGGCGGTCTGGCTCGCGACGCAGGCCACTCCCGCCACCCGCGCGACGGCGGCGGTGAACGAGCGCGAGATCGCCCGGATGATCGCCAGCGTGCTGGCCCCGCTCATGCCCGCCACCGAGCGTGAGCGCCGCGCGTTCATGGCCGAGGTGCTGGTCCACGTGGCGTACTCGATGCTCAACTTCTCGGTCAGCGCGGGCCACGTGGCCCCGGGCCACGCCAGCGCGGACCCCGGGGACGACGGCGGGGTCTCCGGCGGCGCGAGCACCGGTTCGGCCGGTGGCGAGGACATCCACGACGCCACCGTCACCGAGCTCAAGCGGATGATGACCGCCTACCTGTGGCTGGCCGAGAAGGAAGCCCAGTCCGACTGACCCGAAACCCGCCCCCGGGTGTGGACGGCGACCAGTTCAGGCGGCTTCTGCCGCGAGCAGGACGGCCCGGATCCTCTGAACAAGTAGCCAAGGTCGCTCGAAGTCGGCCCATCGCCAGTGGATCACCCGGTACCCGAGGGCAGTCAGGATCGCATCGCGGTCCTTCTCCACGCCGAGCCTGCGGCGGGTTTCCATCTCGTCGGCGCCGTCGAAGTACTTCCCGAACCCGTCACATTCTCCTATGACCCCGAGCTCCCGCCACAGGAAGTCCACCCGGCCGATGAAGCGGCCGTTGTCGTCGAAGATCTCGACCTGTGTCTCGGGTTCCGGCAGCCCGTACTCACCGAAGTAGAGGCGACTCCGCGTCTCCGCGATGCTCTCGCTTCTCCGATCAGTCATCCCGATCACAGTACGAGCCCTCCTCACACCGGCCCGTCCCGAGGCGCGGTCCAGCGCCTCCTGCAAAGAGACCTCTGTGACGAGTTCCCGCTGCAGTCCGGCGTCAGCCACCGCGACGCCGGGAACCGGATCACAGCCCCGGGCGATGTCGATGATCGTCCGGTCAGCAGACGTGACGGACATGCCTTCAACATTGACGATTTCGTCCGGGGCGATCGGGCACAGGTCATGCCTCAGGAGTCTGGTGGTCCTGGACCGCTGCGCATGTCCGTGCCGGGAGACCGCGACTCTGCGAAGTGGGAGCCCCCAATCCGGAAGCGAGTGGATCATGGCGGCCGACCAGTGAGTGAATACGGGGCCGTGCAGTGCAGCGTCCGTGGCGAGAACCGACAGCAGATGACGTGCTCCCCTCTCGAGTTCGCGGGCGCTGCCCTCCACGTAGAAACCCGGCCGCAGTCGCACGAGCTCTCCTGTCGTCACCGCCCGGGCGAGCGATTGCGTGCTGTGCCCGGCGGCGATCAACCCTTCGGCGGTCAGGATTCGGGAACGTAGTTCATCGATGCTGGTCATGCGGCGATACTCTCGCGCAACATCGCCGGGTCCGCCGGATCGCGTAGGCGGAGCCGGCCCGCTGTGGACGCGCCGGGACCTGTGGACAACATCGCGCCTCCCACCGACCTCGGCTCGAGCCGGCGAGGTCGACGAGCGAAGCGAGATGTGCCCGGCTGCGGCCCCGAGCCACGGTGAGAACCTCTCGCACCCGGCAGGTCGGACGTGCAGAGGAATCCGGTCCGTCCCGACCACCGGACCGAGGCACTCCTCAGAGTTCGATCCGCCCTCGGGGCCCCGCGTGCGTAGGAAATGCCGAGGGGCGGATCGGGTCGCGGGCCCCGCTGAGCGGCGCTTCCCGCGGGCGAATGAAATTCCGAGGGGCGGATCGGGCCTCAGGGCCGCACGACGGCGAGCCGCAGGACGGACGGTGGCTGGGCGCAGGCGGTGGCCGGGCGCAGGCGGTGGCCCGGCTCGCACTGCGGCTGGAGGCCGCTACTGCACGCCCGGGCCCTCGAGCACCACGAACGCGATCGCCGATCCACCGTCGTGGCTGAGTGAGACGTTCCAACGAGCGCCCTCGCCGATGGTCGCGGCCACCTGACGGTCCACCTCGCCCCCGAGCCGCACCGAGGGCCGACCCCAGTTGTCGCACACGGTCTCGATCTCGGACCACCGCAGCAGGTCCGGCGCAATGGGCGGGGGCGCGCCATACAGCGCCGCCGACCACGCCTTGACCACGGCCTCCTTCGCCGCCCAGCGGGCAGCGAGGTGACGCGCCAGCGGGTCCTCCCCCGATCTCGCCCCGCGGGATTCGGCGCGCTCGCGACACTGCCTGCGTTCGGTGGCCGAGAACGCCCTGGTGAGCCGCGTGCCGGGTTCGGCCAGAGAAGCGGCGAAGGCGCCGAGGTCGACGATGTCGACCCCGACGCCTCTCACCCCGGTCGTCACTGCCCGGCCGTCACTGCCCGGCCGTCACCGGCCGGCGGTCTCCGCGGCCCCGGTGCCCGCGGCCCCGGTGTCCGCGGACCCGGCAGCGGCGAGGATGCCGTCGGCGTCGAGCCGCGCGGCCGGGTCGAGCAGGACCGCGGCCTCGCGCTCCTTGACCTCGTCGGCCGACCCCTCGCCCAGGCGACGCGCCTCGGGACGGGCGTAGAGCGCCTCTCCGCCGTAGATGGCATCGGTCAGGCGACGGGCGCCCTCACGCTCGCGCCGCAGGCCGGCCTCGCGGATGCGCTCGGACTCGTCCTGCCCGTACTCCGCGGCGACCGCCCGGTGGAAGGCCTCCGGGTGGGCGACGGCGATGAGGCCCGAGACGTGGCCGAAGCCCAGCGAGGTCAGCAGACCGGCCTTGAGCGGCAGGTCACCGCCAAGCTGCAGGGTCTCCCGCAGCCACACCAGGTGGCGGTGGCGGTCCAGGACGTCGTCGACGCAGTCCAGGGCGCGGTTCGGCGGCAGCGTGCCCGACCGCAGCATCTGGGTCAGCCCGATGAGCTGGAATGCCGCGGCGCCACCCTTGGCGTGCCCGGTGAGCGACTTCTGCGACACCACGAACAGCGGGTTGCCCTCCGACCGACCGATCGCGGCGGCGAGCCGCTCGTGCAGGTCGGACTCGTTGGGGTCGTTGGCCTTGGTCGAGGTGTCGTGCTTGCTCACCACGGCCACGTCGTCTGCGGTCAGGCCGAGCTGTGCGAGCCCGCGGGCCAGCGGCGAGCGCTGCCCACCGCGACCGGCACCGAGCGCACCCAGGCCGGGGGCCGGGATGGAGGTGTGCGCACCGTCCGCGTACGACCCGGCCCAGGCCACGACGCCCGTGACCGGCAGGCCCATGCGGGCCGCGACGTCGCCGCGCGCCAGCAGGATCGTGCCGCCGCCCTGCGACTCGACGAACCCGCCGCGCCGCCGGTCGTTGGCCCGGCTGTAGTGCCGCTCGTCGATCCCCTTGGCCGCCATGGCCGCGGAGTCGGCGGTCGCGGACATGTCGGCGAAGCCCTGGATGCCCTCGGTGGACAGGTCGTCGAACCCGCCGGCCACCACGAACTCGGCCTTGCCGGCGCGGATCTTGTCGAACCCTTCCTCGACGCTCACCGCGGTGGTGGCGCAGGCCGCCACCGGGTGGACCATCGAACCGTAGCCGCCGACGTAGGACTGCATGACGTGCGCGGCCACCACGTTCGGCAGCGCCTCCTGCAGCGTGTCGTTGGCGCGGCTGCGGCCGAGGATGCCGTCGATGTACAGCGAGCGCATGCTGGTCATGCCGCCCATGCCGGTGCCCTGCGTGTTGGCGACGTCGGCCGGGTGGACGTGGGCCAGCAGCTCCGCCGGGGTGAAGCCCGAGGAGATGAAGGCGTCCACGGTGGCGACCAGGTTCCACGCCGCCACCCGGTCGATACCGGAGACCATGTCGGCGGGGATGCCCCACGCCGTGGGGTCGAAGCCGGTGGGGATCTGCCCACCGACCACCCGGGTCAGGGTGGCGCGGCGCGGCACCCGGATCTCGGTGCCGGCCTTGCGGGTGACCGTCCACTCGCCGTCCTCGCTGCGGGTGACGACGGTGTTCTCCGGGTCGTCGGACTGGTAGGCGCGGGCCTGGGCCTCGTCGTCCACCACGAAGGACAGATCCTCCGGCAGGAACACCGAGGTGAGCTGCGGCGAGGTGTTGTCGAACATCTCCGCCCGCGAATCGTCGGCGTAGGTGCGCACGCCCACCCGGGCGAGGACCTCGTCATGGAAACGCTCGGCGATGTCGGCCTCGTCGATCGGGTCACCGGAGGAGGTGACCGTCCAGCCGGCGCGCGGCGAGTCCTCCCAGGTGATGAGCCCGGTCGACCAGGCCAGCTCGACCACGCCGGCGGCGGTGAGGTCGCCGGTGGTCTCCACCTCGAAGCGGGTGCGGGCACTGCCGTAGGGGCCGACCTCGCCGGCGCCCACCATCACGACCATGTCCTCGAGCTGCTGGGTGACCTCGCCCCACTCGGGACGCTCGTCGGCGGTGATCGTCGGCAGCGAGGGCAGCGCGGCGATCGTGCCCGCGGCGTCCTCGGTCGAGGCCTCGGTGGGGGCGGCCGGACGGTCCGCCGCGAGGGCCGACATGTCCAGGTCGGCCGTGCCGAGTCCGCCGGTGAGGTCGACGGTGACGGGGGCGTCACCGGCCGCGGAACGGGAGTCCGGGGTGCACCAGCGCAGCAGCTCGGCGGCCATCTCGGCCGTCGACCAGGTGGACACGCCCGCGGCCTCGACGGCCTCGACGAGCGGGTCGTTGTGACCCATGAGTCCGGTGCCGCGGACCCAGCCGATGATGGCGTGGACGAACGTCACGCGCTCCGACCATGCCTTCTCCGAGCCCCACTTGGCGATCATGGCGTCGAGCGCGGCCTTGGCCTCGCCGTAGGCGCCGTCGCCGCCGAACATGCCCCGGTTGGGCGAGCCCGGCAGGACCACGTGCAGTCGGGAGTCGACGTCGGTGTCGGCGCCGATCGCACCGAGTCCGGCGACGAGCTTCTCCACGCCCCACAGCAGGACGCGCATCTCGGTCTCGGCGCGCGGGCCGGCGTCGGCCATCGAGCCCTGGACGCGGGGAGCCGCGAACGGGAACAGCAGCGTCGGGGTGAGGGCCGGCTTGAGCACGGTGGTCTGGCCACCGGCCGACTCGGCGTGCTCGGACCCGACCCACTCGACCAGCGCGTCGACGTCCGAGTAGGAGGTCAGGTTGGCCGGCAGGACCCACAGCGCCGCGCCGCCACGGGCGTTGCTGCGGTACAGGTCCTTGAAGAAGGCCAGCTTGGACTGGTCCAGGTTGGAGGTGGTGGCCACCACGGTGGCCCCGCCCGCCAGGAGGCGTCCGGTGACGGCGGCGGCGATGGAACCCTTGCCGGCGCCGGTGACGACGGCGACGTCGTTCGCGTACTCGCCGACGAACTCCTCGGAGGCGACCTCCGAGATCTCCCGGTAGGCGCTCGCCAGGGCGTCGCGGCGGGCATCGGTCGCCCGGGCCGCCCACCAGCGGGCCTGCTCGGCGACGATCTCGCCGGCACCGCGGAAGGCGTCCGCAGCGTCGGCGGGCACGTCGGACCGGGTCCACAGGCGGGCCAGATCCTCGCGGGCCGAGGCCCAGCGGTCGTCCATGAGGACGGCGCGGCCGGCGTCGAAGGCCGGGGCCACCACGCGGCGCCAGTCGGCGCCGAGTTCGGCGGCCACGAGGTCGGCCAGCTCGGAGTCCGGGTCGGCCTCGGCGAGCAGGTCGACGGTCTCGGGCTCGAGGTGTCCGAGGCGGGTGAGCACTCCGCGTGCGGCGCGGGCCAGGACACCGTCGGCGCCGGTGATCTCGTCGGCGAACTCGGTCAGCGCGGCGGAGTCGACGACTCCGCCGCCTCCGGCGCCGGACGACGGCATCGCGACGGCCACACCGTGCGCGGCACCGACGGCCGACACGGCGGCGTCGATGAGCGAGTCCAGGCCGGCCACGTCCTTGACGCCCGAGGCGTCGAGGGTGGCCAGGTCGCCGCCACGGATGGAGGCGCCGTCACGGGTGCCCAGCGCGATCTCGGCGATCACGTGCTGGGCCCAGCCGGAGCCGAGCTCCCAGGGGCCGGTCACGCGCTCGGTGATGTAGGCGGCCCGCTTGCCGGTGCGGCCGAGGACCGCGCGCAGCGCCTCGCCGACCGCGTCGGACAGGACGGGGCCGAACGGGGCGTACCCGCGCGCCAGTCGTGAGACCTGGTCGGCGAGGGTCGGGAAGTCCGCCTCGGCGGCGCCGTCGATGGCGCCCAGGCTCAGCTCGGTACCCAGGTCCAGCAGCAGCTGGTTGCGCCGCGAGGACACGCCGTCGCACAGCGTCTCGATGGAGTCGCCGGACGCGATCTGCTCGGGACGGACCTTGGTGCGCAGCGCCACCAGCATGCGGGTGGCGGCGGGCGCGCCGAACTCGAGGTCGTCCGGGCGGGGTGCACCGGGGGCGGCGGTCGCGGCCGGAGCCGCGTCTGATCGGTCCGCACCGGCCGTGCCGGGGGTGTTGACGGCCGGTGCGGGGTCTGTGGGGGCTGCCTGGTCGGCAGCCGCGGTGTTGGTCGAACCAGTGGTGGTGGAGCCGGTGGAGGCGGAGCCGTCGCCGGCGTCCAGCTCGTCGTCGTCGACCTCCACGCTGGGCGGCAGGGTGCCGTACAACGTCGCCGAGTCGCGCTCGATGTTGATCACCTGGGCCCGGGGGCCGCGGTGCGTGGGCAGGTCGAGGGTCTTGGAGGCGAGGTTCGCGACGGTCGGGGCGTTGGAGACACCGACCTCGATGAACTGCTCGATACCGAGTCCGCCACGCTCTACGGGCGTGAAGAACAGCTCCTGGGTCTCGATCCACCGGACCGGGCTGGCGAACTGCCAGGCCAGCAGCTCCACGAGCAGCAGGCGGCCCAGTCGCGTGGGGGTGGCGGCCCACTCGTCCCAGTTCGCGAGGACCTCGGCCAGCGAGTCGGCCGGCACGAGATCGGCGATCTCCTGCACGAAGCCGCGCTCGAGGCTGAACAGGCGCGGCACGAGGTTCGGCACGTAGCGGCCCACGAGCACCGAGATGTCGATGTCGTGCGGGATCAGCTCGTCGAGGGTGGCCCGGAAGTCCGGGACGCCGCCGCGCAGGACGGTGGAGTGGAACGGCACGTCGATGCCGGGCACCAGGATGAAGGCGTTCTTGCCGCCCGAGACCGCGAGCTCCCGCTCCACGGCCTTCTCCAGTGCATTGCACCCGGCGACGGTCCCGGCGAGCGCGTACTGCGAGCCCGCCAGGTTGTAGTTGACGATCTCGATGAACTCGCCGGACTCGCGGGACACGCCGGCCACCCAGTCGGCGACCTCGTCGTCCGAGATCCCCATCTGGGACGGACGGATCGCGGCCATGCGGTAGTCCGAGCGGCCCTGGGCGTCCCGCGGCACCAGCTGGTGCATGGTCGACCCGCGCTGGAAGACGATCTCCAGCAGCGGCTCCAACGCCAGCACACCGGAGATGGCGGCCAGGGCGTCGTACTCGCCGATCGAGTGACCCGCGAAGTACGCGTCCTCGATGAGCAGGCCGTCGGCCTCGAGCTCGGCGCGCTGCGCCACCGCCAGGCAGGCCATGGCGACCTGGGTGAACTGCGTCAGGTAGAGCACGCCGTCGGGATGCCGGTGGACCTCACCGCGGACGGTGACCTCGGTGGGGTTCTCGCGGACGAGCGCCAGGATCGAGAAGCCGAGCGCGGAGCGGGTGTGCTTGTCGGCGCGGTCCCAGATCTCGCGGGCGGCGGGGCAGCGGGTGCGGCCCTCCATGCCCATCCCCTTGGCCTGGATGCCCTGGCCGGGGAAGGCGTAGACGGTGCGCGGGGCCTCGGTCAGCGCGGTGGCGGCCATGACGGTGGCGCCGTCGACCGTGCACGTGACCTCGAGGACCTGGCCGCCGGCGTGGCGGCCGGTCTGCACGGCACGGACCTTGATGTGGTCGCCCGGACGGACCGGGGCGAGCATGCGGGCGGTCCAGCCGGCGATCCGCAGGGCGGGGGTCTTCCCGTCCGAGGCCTGCACCGCGTGCTGCGCGGCGGCCGAGAGCCACATGCCGTGGACGATCACGCCGCCCAGTCCGGCCAGTTCGGCCGCGGTGTCGGAGACGTGGATCGGGTTGTGGTCGCCCGAGACCAGAGCGAACGCGGTCATGTCGTGCGGCGCCGTGATCGTGGTGGACACGCGCGCCTGGCGGGAGGTCTCGGCGGGCTCCGCGGCCCCACCGGACGGGGTGACGAGGGCGCCGCCGGCGGGGCGGGGGTCGCCCACCTCGGCGCGGCCCGTGCGGCCGCGGATCGCGAACCGCTCGGACAGGGTGCACAGCGGGGTGCGGGTGCCGTCGGACTCCTCCGCGGCCACCTCGACCGACACCTCGACCACGCGGCCGAGGTCGGTGTCGCGGACGCCGCCGGACCGTGCGACGACGACGAGGTCGGTCTCCTGCTGCGGCAGCGCCGCGTGCATGCGGACACCGTGGTCCAGATGGACCAGATCGAGCAGTCCCTCGACGACGGTGCCGGTGCCACTCGGGCGGCGCGTCTCGCCGAGCACGGCGAACACGGCGGGCCAGGCGGCGCCCACGAGGGCGTCCGGGACGCCGGCGGACGGCACGAGCGAGGTGGGCAGGCTGCCCGCGGTCACGCCCGTGTGGTCGACGACGAGGGTGGGCTCGAAGGTGAAGCGCGCGGTGGCGGTGTTGCCGTCGACCTCGGGGAGGGCATCGATCACGGAGCCACCCGCACCGCCGCGGCCGACGCCGGCGGCGGTGGCGAGCAGGGTGCGCATGGCGGCCTCGGCGGCGGCGTCGGTGACGACCGGCGCGGCACCGGTGGCCACGGCGTCGCCGAGGGTGATGGTGATGGTCATCTCGGTCGGGCCGACGGGCAGCGTCAGGTCGACGGTCCGGCCGTCGGCGGCCGGGGTGAGCACGGCGCCGGAGACGGGGTGGCGGCCGACGCCCTCGGCGTCGATCTCCCAGGCGTGGAGCACGCCGAGGCGGTGGACGGGGCTGATGACGAGACGGCCGGCCCAGGTGACGTCGGGGCTGTTGAGCACGTCGGCGACGGGCCCGCTGGCGGTGGTGACGATCCCGCGGCGGCGGCTGCTCACGGCCTCGGTGGAGGGGAGGTAGCCGGACACCCGGTCGGCGGTCGCGGCCTCGAAGCGGTCGAGGAGGTCGCCCACCGGCTCGTCGGCGCGGGTGATGCCGGCGACGGCGGTCGTGCCGGGGATGATGCACACGGCGTCGGCGTCGTAGCGCGGATCGTGGGCCTGCCACAGCGAGTCCGAGCGCCACCAGCGGCGCACGTCACCGTCGATGACGGGCACGAACGGCACGGGCTTGCCGGGCATACGGCAGATGTCGAAGAACTCGGCGGCGTCGGCCGGGTGCAGCACGGCGTCGGCGAGCCCGGGGTACCGGGCGGCGAGGGCGGCGATCACCTCGGCCGGGCGCTCCATGGACTCCTCGCGAGGGAACGCCGAGACGATGCGACCGGTGTCGGCGGCGTCGAGGCGGGCCTCGGTGCGCTGCACCATGCGGTGGAAGCGCTCGCGAATGGTCGGGTCGAGCCACACCGAGCGGGTGTCGTCGGCCACGTCGCCGCCGAAGTCGGCGCCCAGGTCGAAGTCGTCCGTGGTGTGGGTGCTCGACCCGTCGACGGAGGCGCCGGGGGCGAGGGAGAGCTCGACGAAGCGGCGCAGCCACTGCTCGTAGGTCATGGAGTCGAGGTCGCCGAAGTAGGGCTTGGCGGTGCCGTTGATCGCGGCGATGATCTCGTCGCGGCGGGCGGCGACGGCGTCGGCGTCACCGGCGACCTCGTCGAGGAGGCGCCCGGTGCGCGCGGCGGTGTTGTCGATCTCGTGGATGTCCGCACCGAGCTGGCTGCGGCCGGAGGCCATGCCGCCGTAGGCCTGGCCGGCACCGACCCAGGCGTCGACGCCGACGGTGTCGACGAGCATCTGCTTGACCTGGGGGCTGGTGGTGGCCTCGAGGGTGGCCATGGCGGCGGTGCCGACGAGGATGCCGTCGACGGGCATGGCCGGGTAGCCGTGGGCGTTGGCCCAGGACCCCGTCAGGTAGTCGGCCGCCCGCTCGGGGGTGCCGATGCCGCCGCCGACGCAGAGGACGACGTTGGGCCGCTCGCGCAGCATGGCGTAGGTGGCCAGCAGGAGGGCGTCGAGGTCCTCCCACGAGTGGTGTCCGCCGGCGCGGCCGCCCTCGACCTGCACGATCACCGGCATGTGGGGGACCTCGGCGGCGATGCGCACGACCTGGCGGATCTGGGCGACGGTGCCCGGCTTGAAGCTCACGTGCCGCAGTCCGGCCTCGGTGAGCTCCTCGATGAGGGCGACCGACTCGTCGAGCTCGGGGATGCCGGCGGTGACGATCACGCCGTCGAACGGCACGCCCGCGGCGCGGGCACGCTGGACGAGGCGCTTTCCGCCGACCTGCAGCTTCCACAGGTAGGGGTCGAGGAACAGGGAGTTGAACTGGGCGCTGCGTCCGGGCTCGAGGAGCTCGGTGAGGCGCTGGGTGTTCTCGGCGAAGATCGCCTCGGTGACCTGGCCGCCGCCGGCGAGCTCGGCCCAGTGGCCGGCGTTGGCCGCGGCCGCGACAATCGCGGGATCCACGGTGGTGGGCGTCATTCCGGCGAGAAGGATCGGCGAGCAACCGGTGAGGCGGGTGAAGGAGGTCTCCACGTGGACGCTGCCGTCGGGCAGGGTGACCAGCTGCGGCTGGAACGCGGTCCACGGCCGCTCGATCGGCGGGGTCGCACCCGGGGTGAAGAGGTTGCGCAGGCCGCCGCGGGTGGCGGCGGCGACCACGCCGACGCCCTGGCCGCGGATCACGGAGCGGTTGAGTCGGGTCAGCGCCTCGCCCGGACCCATGTCGAGGATCCACTGGGCCCCGGCGTGCAGGGTCTCGGCCATCTCCTCCACCCAGTCGACCGGCTCGGCGAAGACCTGGCGGGCGAGGTGGGCGGCGCGGTCGGCGTCCAGGCCACAGCGCTCCGCCCAGCGGGAGACGACGTCGACTGCCGGGGCCATCGCCGGGTGGTGGAACCCGACCTCGACGTCGAGCGGATCGAAGACGGGGGCGAAGATCTCGCCGCCGGTGAGCTTGGCCTCGCGACGACGACGCGACTCGGCCTCGAGGTCGGCGCAGTGGCGACGCAGCTCCTCGAGATCATCCGGTCGACCGACCACGACGTGGCGGCGCTGCGCGTTGCGGATGGAGACGGTGGGGCGGATCGTGGCGTCGACGCCGGCGAACAGCTCGTCGACCAGCGTGCGCAGGTCCTCGCCGTCGATCCCCGACACGCCCATCATGGGGCTCGCCTCTCCGCGGCGGAACAGACCGACGCGCCGTCCGACCAGGGTGGCGGCGGCGCCGATGAGCTCGGCGACGGCCAGCAGCCGGTCGTCGATGGACCCGAAGGTCTCCACCGACTCGACGGCGAGGATGCCCTGGGAGTGGCCGACCACGGCCGCCGGGGTCGTGTCATTGACGTCGAAGCCCTCGGCGGCGAGAGCGCGCAGGGCACCCATCTGCGTGAGCAGCACCGCGGGCAGCGAGACCGCGGCAGCGGAGAGGGAGGCGTCGTCGGGCAGGTCCGCGCCGTCCTCGTCCTCACCGGTGGTGGTGTTGGCCCACTCGATGGGCCGGAAACCGTGCGTGCGGACGACGGCGATCTCGTCGTGGACGGGCTCGGTCAACGCGACGGAGGCGTCGACCAGGTCCTGGAGCTCCGGGCCGATGCCCGTGCCGTCGATGAGGTCGCTCAGCGCGTCGCGCCAGGCGATGCCCTGTCCGCCGAAGGCGAGCGCATAGGCCGTGCCCTCACGGAGCTCGTCCGCGAGCGCGGGGGCGCCGCGGCGGGCGGCGAAGCCGGTCTCGAGCGGGCGGGGGGTGAGGTCGCGGTCATCGATCGTCACGTGGGGAACTCCTTGGGCACTGCGTCAGGGACATCGCGTCGACCGGCCAGCGGTTTCGGCGCAGGACACAGATTGCCACACGAACTTGAGGGGTTCCTCAGCTTGAGGGGGTACGCGCGACCGGAACAGGGGGCTCTTTCGCCGCGCGCCGAGTGATCCGCACCACATCAAGACATGACGCGAACCTCATATCGACAGGTGAGGGGCCCCTCAGGTTTCCCAACGCCCCCGTTATCCGATCGTTATCTCGTTCTCAGGGGTTCTCCGACCCCCCACGGCGTGTCGCGGACACCCCCGCAGCGTGCCGCGGCCGGGCCCGCAGTGTGTCGCGGGCCGGGCCCGGGCCCGTCTGCGTCAGGCGCCGCAGCGCAGGATCGCCATGGCGACCGCGTCGAGGCCTTCAGCGGGACACAGATCGGCGGAGAGTCGTCGCGGCCCCGACGTCCACTCGACGTGCGCCGTCCGCACCGGAGCGCCGAAGGCGATGGTCACCAGTCCCCCGATGCCCGGTGTCCCGTCCGGCCCCAGGGCGCCGGCGCCGACCGTCTCGACACCCACCACCTCTGCGACGGTCGCGGGTCCCGGAGCGGGGATGAGGCTCACGTCGATCCGGGTCCCGTCGAAGGCGCCGACCCACACCGCGAAGGTTCCCGTCCCGTCCGAGCGGAGATCCAGGGTGTATCCGTGCGCGAACCACGACCCCGTCTCCCCCACGAGGTCCGCAGGCCCCGGGACCGGCGTCGCCACCGGGACCGGCGCCACCACGGGGGCCGGTGAGCCGACCGGGCCTGCCGGGCCTGCTGTGCTCGGAGCGGAGGCGATCGCGGGATTCACCGCCCCCACGGCGAGGACACCGGCGACGACCGCCGACACCACCGCGCGGAATGCAGACGTGCGATTCTCCGCGCTTCGTGTGCCGATATCGGTCCTCATGGGCTTACCGTATTCCCACGAGTCACACATCTCGATGCAGAGATTGCGTCGATCCGGTCACCAACACGCAACGGCCGGGCTAGAAGTTGGTACACGCCGGGGACGCACGCACCGTCCCATGACAGGACCGCGCGGGCCCGCGGGCCCGCCCGTCGACAAGGAGTCGTCCCATGACACGACCAACCACCCGGAGCGGGGTGAAGCCCCGGGAGACGTTCTCCCGTCGCTCCGTCTTCGTCTTCGCCGCCATCGGCTCCGCCGTCGGCCTGGGCAACATCTGGCGCTTCCCCTTCGTCGCCTACGACAACGGTGGCGGCGCCTTCCTGCTGCCCTATCTGGTGGCACTTCTCACCGCGGGTCTCCCCCTGTTGTTCTTCGACTACGCCATCGGTCACCGCTTCCGCGGATCCGCCCCGTTGAGCTTCCGGCGGATGAACCGGTTCGCCGAGCCCATCGGGTGGATCCAGGTCCTGGTCTCCTTCGTCATCGCGGTCTACTACGCGGTCATCATCGCCTGGGCTGCCAGTTACGCCTGGTTCTCCCTCGATGAGCGGTGGGGCTCGACCTACGAGGAGTCCGCGACCTTCTTCGCCGAGGACTTCCTCCGCGCGGGCAGCGGGTTCGGCATCGATTTTGTGCCGGGCATCGCCATCGTCCTCGCGGTGGTCTGGATCGCCACCCTCGGCGTCCTCCTCGCCGGCGTCCAGAAGGGCATCGGACGAACCGCGATGTTCTTCGTCCCGCTCCTGGTCGCTCTGTTCGCGGCCCTGGTGGTCCGCTCCCTCTTCCTCGACGGCGCGCTCGAGGGTCTCAACAACTTCTTCACGCCCGACTGGGGCGTCCTCACGGAGCCGTCCGTGTGGATCGCCGCCTACGGTCAGATCTTCTTCTCCCTGTCGGTCGGCTTCGGCATCATGCTGACCTACTCGTCCTACCTCAAGCGCAAGACCAACCTCACCAGCTCCGGCCTGGTCGTGGGCTTCTCCAACTCGGCGTTCGAGGTCCTCGCGGGCATCGGCGTCTTCGCCACCCTCGGCTTCCTGGTGACCACGTCGGCGGGAGCCGGCTGGGACGATGTCGGGGGCGGCCCGGGCCTGGCGTTCATCGCCTTCCCCGCCCTCATCTCTCAGATGCCGGGCGGGCCGATCTGGGGCGTCGTGTTCTTCGTCTGCCTCATCCTGGCGGGCCTCACCTCCCTGATCTCCATCACCGAGGTGGTCATCTCGTCCTTCCAGGACAAGATCGGGTCCTCGCGCACCGCGGCCACGCTGGCGGTGGGTGTCCCGATGGCCGCCATCTCCCTGCTTCTCATGCCCACCGAGACCGGCCTGCAGAATCTCGACATCCTCGACAAGTTCGTCAACAGTCTGGGCATCGTCGGCATCTCGCTCATCGCGTTGGTCGTGGTGATCTTCGGCATGCGCCTCGCCCCGCGGTTGCGCGATCACCTCAACTCGGTGTCCTCGTGGAGGGTGGGCACGTTCTGGATCGTGTGCCTGGCCGTCATCACGCCGCTCGTGCTCGGCTACTCCCTCATCCGCGAGATCATGACCCTGATCGCCGAACCGTACGAGGGGTACGAGGCGTCCGTCCTAGGCGTCTGGGGTTGGGGCATGATCGCCACGATCCTCGTGCTGTCGGTGGTCCTGTCCCTCCTGCCGTGGCGCGGGTCCCGTCAGCTCGACGGCCCCCCGACGGTCGACGACGACCCGAGCGACTTCGCCTACGAGGAGGGCCTCACCCCTCCCGCCGCCGACCGCCCGTCCGGTGCGACGGCGTCCCCGCGCAAGACCAAGGAGGCCTGAGCAATGGATGCTCCCGCGATCATCATGATGGTCCTGTTCCTGCTCGTGATCTGGGGCGGACTCGTCGCCAGCATCGTCCACTACGTGGGCCACCCCGACGGGGTCGACGAGGGTGCCGTCCGAGAAGCGGCGGAACGCGGCAGGGGCTGACCCCGCCCGACCGCAGCTCCCGGCCCCGGTTCCGCCCACGGACCCGGGGCCGGGTCATTCCCGGCGGTCGCCCACCGCCGGGCCGTCGGAACCCGCCTCGTACTCCTCGAGCGGGACCCCGCCGGCCTCCCACGCCTCGATCACCGGAGTGAGGATCCGCCAGCACTCCTCGGCCACGTCACCGCGGACCGTCAGCAGTCGGTCGCCGTCGAGGATGCGTCCGAGGACCTCCCCGTACGGCAGCAGCTCGCTGTCCCCCAGGTCAGCGGCCAGGCGGGTCCTTCCGAGCGTGAAACGGTCGTCGGCCGCGTTCGTCGCCAGGTCGAGGGACACCCGGTCGGGCGCGATCCCGATCGTCAGGCGGGTCGGCGGAACATCCCCCGAGAACGCCCCGGGCACGTGGCGCGGCGGCCGGAACGTCACCGTCACCCGCATCGAGTCCTCGCCCAGCGCCTTGCCCGACCGCAGGCGCACCGGTACCCCGGCCCACCGCTGGTTCCGTATCTCGAGGACGACCTCGGCGAACGTCTCGGTCCCCCGAGCCGGGTCGACGCCGTCCTCTTCCGCGTAGGACGCCACGTCCCTGCCGCCCGTCCGCCCGGCGGTGTAGCGGGCCCGGCGCGAGGAGGCGAGCGGATCGTCATCCCACACGTGCGTCGCACGCAGCGTGGTGACGATGAGGTCGTGGAGCTCGGTGGCGTCGAGGCGCGCGGGTGCGTCCATCGTCGCCAGCGCCATCACCAGCAGCAGGTGGGACTGGAGCATGTCGACGAGCGCGCCCGCGGAGTCGTAGTACCCGGCGCGGCCCTCGAGGGCGAGCGTCTCGTCGGCGACGACGTCGATGCGCTCCACGTGTTCCGCGGTCCACACCGGCTCCAGGATGCGATTGGCGAACCGCATGCCGAGGATGTTGAGCACGGTCGCCTCCCCGAGGAAATGGTCGACCCGGTACACGCGGTCCTCGGGCACGAGGTCCGCGAGCAGAGCGTTCACCCTGCGCGCCGAGGCGAGGTCGTCGCCGAACGGTTTCTCCAGCGCGAACCGCACGTCGTCGCGCAGTGGGAGTCCGCGCAGGCCCTCGCACGCTGCGGCCGTGACGGCCGGAGGGAGGGCGAAGTACAGCACCACCGGTCCGTCCAGCCCGTCGACGAAGTCGGAGAAGGCGTCGGCGTCCGTCACGTCCAGTTCGACGAACCGGGTCGAGTCCACGATCCCGTCGATCTGCTCCGGGGAGCGGTCCCCGGCGCGCAATGCACTGCGGACGAGGTCGCGCCAGTCGCCGTCGTCCATCCCGGACCGCCCGGAGCCGATGACGGTGACGTCGCGGTCGGGATCCGTGGCGAGCAGGGTCCCCAACCCGGGGAGCAGGAGTCGCTCGGTGAGGTCGCCACCGGCTCCCAGGATCGCGAGGGTGGGACGGTCGGTCGTGGTCGGCGACATGCCGCAGACGCTACCCGCGGGGCGGCGCCGCAGTAGCGTGTGACCATGGACACCAACAGCCCCGATGTCACGACCGACGCCCCCGCCGCCGAGCCCGCCGGGCAGGCCCCCGCGGAGATCCGTCACCTCATCCAACAGTGGAAGCGTCTCGACGAACTGCTCGCCGGGCTCAAGAGGGACGACTGGATCGCACCGACCCCTCTTCCGGGGTGGACCGTCCGCGATGTGGTGGCGCACGTGGCGGGCACCGAGCACCTGCTCGCCGGTGAGGAGGTCCCGGACATCGAGGTGCCCGCCTCCGCCCGGGAGTACGTGCTCAACCCGATCGCGGAGCTCAACGAGAAGTTCGTCCAGGAGGCGCGCCCGCTGGCTGTCGAGGACGCGTTCGAGGACTTCCGCGACGTCGTCGCCGAGCGCACGGAGCAGCTCTCCGAGATGAGCGCCGCAGACCTCGAGGCCGAGACCGACTCCCCCGTCGGCCGCGTTCCGTTCCGCCGCTTCATGGGTGTGCGGGTCTTCGACTGCTGGATCCACGAGGACGACATCCGGCAGGCCATCGGGATGCAGCATCACCTCGGCGGCGACATCGGCCGGTTCGCGGTCGGGGAGATCGTGAACGCCCTGCCCCGCATCGTCGGCAAGAAGGCCGCCGCGCCGGACGGCTCCCGGGTCCGGTTCCGCGTCACGGGTGATGCGGGCACCGATCTGCCGCTGGCCACCGATGTCGTCGTGGACGGACGCGCAGCCCTCGCCGACGTCGACGACACCGCGCAGCCCACCGTGGAGCTGGTCTTCGACACCCCGACCTTCGTCCGCGCGGCGACCGGCCGGATCGTCGCCGAGCCGGGCAGCGGCGTGGAGATCAGTGGCGACGAGGACCTGGGCCGGACGATCCTCGGGTCGCTGGCCTTCACCATCTGACGCCGCCGTCGCCCGTGTCCGGACCCCACATCGTCGTCATGGGCGTCTCGGGTGCCGGGAAATCGACGGTCGCCCGTGTGATCGCCGTCCGCCTCGGTGCGCCGTTCCTCGACGCCGATGACGTGCATCCGCCCGCCAACCGCCGGAAGCTGAGCGCCGGTGAGCCCCTGACCGACGATGACCGCGCGCCCTGGCTGGCCGCGGTCCGGGACGGCATGCGGGAACGCGACCGGTCGACGGGCAGCGGCCCGGGGCTCGTCGTCGCGTGTTCGGCGCTGCGACGTGCCTACCGCGACATACTGCGGCAGGTGGAGCGCCCGGTGTTCTTCGTCGAACTCGGCACCGACCCCGAGCTCATCGCGGCCCGACTCGCCGCCCGCCGGGGGCACTTCGCGTCCCAGCGGATCCTCGAGTCCCAGCTGAGCACAGTGGAGCCGCTCGAGGCCGACGAGACCGGGATCGTCTGCCCGATCACGCTGCCGGCGTCCGAGATCGCGGACGAGGTCCTCGCCGCTCTCTGACCCTGTTCTCGCCGCCCTCTGACGCGCCCCCTCGCCGGGGGGTCACTCCGCGCCCCGCCGGCGGGTCAGTCCGCGTCGCGTCGCGGCCACCCCGGGACGTCGTCGAGAACGGAGCCGTTGCCCAGCTGCGAACCGGTGATGACGCTCCTGCTCCCGTCGCTCTCCAGGATGACGGCGGCGGCCTCGCCGAGGTCCCCGATACCCGAGGAGCGGAGGGTCTGGCGGATGTCGGCGTGCGTGAGCCGGTGCCGCGCCAGCTGGTCGTCGAGGATGATCCCGTCGCGGACGAGCAGAGTCGGCTGTGCGGTGAGGGCCTTGCGCCCGCCCGGCAGTCGCCTCAACTGGGAGACGACGTACTGCAGGAGGACGAGCAGCGCCAGGGCGACCGCGCCCTCGGTCCACGACACGTCGGAGCTGAGGATGATGGTCGCCAGCGTCGAACCCAGCGCGACGGTGACGATGAAGTCGAAGGCGTTGAGCTGCGCGAGGGTGCGCTTGCCGAACGCCCGGATCGCCACCACGAGGAAGATGTACGCCGCGGTGCCCACGAGGAGTATCCGGAGTATGTCGGACCAGTTGTCGAACCACATGCCCGAACCGTACTGACCACGACGGTTCCTTCTACCTCTCCGACATCGGGGTGGCGAAGTGCTGGACGTAGAGATGAGCCTCCGGGAGACCCTGGTACGCGGCCGTCCGCAGGCAGACACCCACGCGGGTGAGGTCCGGGTCGAGGATGTTCTCCCTGTGGCCCGGGCTCTGCATCCAGTTGGCGACCGGATCCGGACCGCCCGTGGACGAATAGAACAGGTTCTCGGCAGCCCTGGAGTAGTCGACACCGGCCTCCCGGATGAACGTGGACGGGCCGCCGCTGCCGTCAGGCGCGGTGTGCCCCCAGTAGTCCCTCGCGATCATGTCGTCCGCTTTCGCGCAGGCACTGTCGCGGAGCCTCTCGCTGGCGTCCAGAGGCGGAAGGCCGTTCTCGCTCCGCTGTACGTTCGTCTCCCCTTCGACCGGGGACGGCTCCGCCGGGGGCTCGACCGCAGACTGACCCCCGGGGGCCTTCGACGAGAGGCCCCGGTCCACCGCGACATCCACCTGCGCGCAGCCGGCCACCATCGTCGAGGCCGCGAGGATCAGCGACGCGGCCGATGCTCTCGCGGCCATCCGGTTCCTCATCCTGATCACCCGATCCGAGGGAAGACCTGTGCGCCCGGGGAGACTTGAACTCCCACGTCCGTAGACACTGGAACCTAAATCCAGCGCGTCTGCCAATTCCGCCACGGGCGCGTCACCCGGGGGTACCGGGCGAGATGAGCTTACCGTGTGGTCAGAGGTACCGTGGAGGCGTGTCCGACACCCTTGGCTCCCACGCGACCGGAAGTGCAACGGCTTCCGGCGACCCGGCGCGGACCAGGGTCAAGCACCGCCCGGGGTGGATCGCGTTCGTCGTCCTGGGCGCGATCTTCTGCATGGGCATGGGACTGTGGCAGCTCGCCCGCTACCAGGAGGCCACCGGGACCGCGCAGAACCTCGGGTACACGTTCATGTGGCCGTTCCTCGCCGGGTTCCTCGTCTACGCGTACCTGAAGTACGTGCGCATGGAGGCCCGTGAGGACGACTGGGCCTCCGCCTCGGCGGGTGCCGCGGACGGACCGGGTACCGACAACGAGGACGACGACGAGGCCGACCACCGCGCGCCCGACCATCCGGCCGCCGGGAAGAACCGAACGGGCCGGGACCGCTTCGGCGTCATGACGGAGATCCCCTCGGACCTGCTGCCGACGCGTCGACCCGCCCGGGACGAGGCGGTCCGGGACGAAGGTCTGGACGCCTACAACTCTTATCTCGCCGAACTCGCCCGGAAAGACCGGGCCGACGGCACCCACCAGGAGAAGCCTGCTTCATGACCGCCGCAGCCACCCAGCAGACCGACAACCGCAAGCCTGATCCGGGGGGCAGGATCGCCGGCGCGCTCAAGCGCTATCGGGTCCTGGCCTGGATCACCGGCGTGTGGTTGCTCGTGCTCACCGTGGAGATGATCTACAAGTACCTGATCCTGGAGAACTCGTCCGACGCCCCGGACTGGTTCACCTACATCGGTCAGGCCCACGGAGTGTTCTACATCCTGTACCTGTTCATGACGCTCGACCTGGCGATCAAGGCCCGCTGGCCCGCGTCTCGGACCCTGCTCACCGCGCTGGCGGGGACGATCCCGTTCCTGTCGTTCTGGTTCGAGCACAGGCGGACCCGCGACGTGCGCACCGAGTACGCGGTCTGACCCACCCCCTCATCGACAAGGACGTTCCGCACCCTCCCGTCGCGGGCGACGTGGGCGGAACGTCCTTCTCGTCGAAGTGATGTCCGGCCGGGGTGCTGTCAGGCCGCGGTGCTGTCAGCCGCGTTCGGCGAGCACGCGCAGGGCCGGAACGAGGGCGCGCAGGGCACGGCCGCGGTGTGAGTCCGCGTCCTTCTCCTGCGAGCTGAGCTCGGCTGCCGCACGGTCCGACCCCTCGGGCAGGAACAGCGGGTCGTACCCGAACCCGCCCTCCCCGCGCGGCTCCCGCAGCACGCGCCCCGGCCAGCGCCCCTCCTCGACGACCTCGCCGGGCACGCCCGGTCCGACCAGCGCGCACGCCGAGACGAACGCCGCCCCCCGGCGTTCGTCCGGGACGTCGGACAACTGCGCGAGCAGGAGTTCGTTGTTGGCGGCGTCGTCGCCGTGCCGCCCGGCCCAGCGCGCCGACAGGACCCCGGGCATGCCGTTGAGGGCGTCCACCGCCAGTCCCGAGTCGTCCGCCAGGCACGGCAGGCCGGTCGCCTGCGCACCGGATCGGGCCTTGATCAGCGCGTTGTCCGCGAAGGTGGCGCCGTCCTCGGGCTCCTCCGGGTACTCCGGCACCTCGTCCAGTCCCACCGGCTCGATGCCGACGATCCCCGCCGACTCCAGCACCCGGCGCAGCTCGGCCAGCTTCTTGGCATTGCGGCTCGCGACCACCAGGCGAACGGTCACGACTACCGCCCCCGGTTCCGTGCAGCCGGCGGCGACGGCAACTCGCCCGGGTACGGCGCCGCGAGGGCCTCGCGCTGCATCTCGAACAGCCGCTCGCAGCCGGCCTGCGCCGAGTCCAGCATCGCGTCCAGCAGGTCGCGGCCGAACGCCGCGCCCTCGGCGGTCCCCTGGACCTCGATGAGCTTGCCGCCGTCGGTGCACACCACGTTCATGTCCACCTCGGCCCGCGAATCCTCCTCATAGGGCAGGTCGCACAGGACGCGGCCGTCGACGACGCCGACGCTCACCGCGGCGACCGCCCCGGTGAGCGGGTTGCCGGTGACCGCGCCCTTGGCCTGCAGCCACGTGATCGCGTCCGCCAGGGCCACGTACGCGCCGGTGATCGCCGCGGTCCGTGTCCCGCCGTCGGCCTGCAGGACGTCGCAATCCAGCGCGATCGTGTTCTCCCCCAGCGCGGACAGGTCGATACAGGCCCGCAGGGAGCGGCCCACCAGGCGGCTGATCTCGTGGGTGCGTCCGCCCACCTTGCCGCGGACCGACTCCCGGCCCGAGCGCTCGTGGGTCGCGGCCGGCAGCATCGCGTACTCCGCCGTGAGCCACCCCAGGCCCGAACCCTTGCGCCACCGCGGCACGCCCTCGGTGACGCTGGCCGTACACATGACGCGGGTCTGCCCGAAGGTGACGAGGACAGACCCAGCCGGGTGCGAGGTGAATCCCCGCGTGATGGTCACGTCACGCAGGTCGGCGTCCCCGCGTCCGTCTGCTCTGCTGCTGTTCGATGAGGTCACGACCGCCGATCCTAGCCGCGCCGCGCCCCCGTCGACCGACTCCTAGACGGTGATCCGCAGATCCGGCTCCGCCAGCAGGATCTCCCCGCCGAACTCGGCGGCCGCCTCCGCGCGGACCGCCTCGCGGTCCACCCACGGCGGGATGTGGGTCAGCACGAGACGACCCACGCCGGCGCGGTGAGCGGTCAGGCCCGCCTCCGCCCCCGACATGTGGATGCCCGGCGGGCGTCCCTCCTCGTGCGTCCAGGACGCCTCACAGAGCAGGACGTCCGCGCCGACCGCCAGCTCGACCAGGGCATCGCAATAGGCGGTGTCCCCGCTGTACGCCAGGACCCGGCCGCTACGGGAGGTCAGGCGCATTCCGTACGACTCCGGAGGATGCTCCACCCGGTCGGCCCGCACCCTGAGGGCCACCTCGTCGTCGTCGCCCCTCATCTCCACCTCGGGCGCGACGTCCCACGTGGCCACGTCGAACGAGTCCGATAGGTCGTCGACCGTCCCCGGCTCCTCCGCCGACGCCACCCCGATCCGGTAGGCCGTCCCGGACGGCCCGACCAGCGGCACGCGGCCCGCGCCCTTCGCACCGGGGCCGAAGCGCCGCAGGACCAACAGACTCGGGACATCCAGGCAGTGGTCGGCGTGGAGGTGGGACAGCAGGACGGTCGCGTCCTCGGGGGCCACGTGTCGTTGCAGCGCGCCGAGGACACCGGGCCCCATGTCGATCACCACGGGGGCGAGACCGTCGACCTCGACCAGATACCCGGACGCCGGCGAGGTGGGTCCACCGATACTTCCCGAGCACCCGAGGACAGTCAGAAACATGGGCACCATCGTGCCACGTCGCACCGCGTGTCGTGGTGTTCGCGGCTGTGCCCGCGATGCGTGTCACCGTCCATCAGTCCGCCACCGCCCGCCCGACGGTCACCAGACCGGGGCCGAGGAACCGTGACGCCACCCGGCGGAAGGCGTCGGGATCACCGGTGACGAGGTACTCGTGGGTCGCCGGCTCGGCCGCGTCGTGCGGCCGCAACAGGTCCTGCGCGGTGAGTACCCGCAGCACGTCCTTGGCGGTCTCCTCCGCGCTCGAGACCAGCGTGACGTGGTCCCCCGCCGCCAACTGCACCACACCGGACAGCAACGGGTAATGAGTGCACCCCAGCACCAGGGTGTCGACGTCGGCGTCGCGGATCGGAGCGAGATACGCCTCCGCCAACCCGAGCACCTGACGGCCACTGGTGATACCGCGCTCGACGAACTCGACGAACTTCGGACACGCCACCGACGTCAGCTCGATCCCGGCGGCCGCAGCCACCGCGTCGTCGTACGCCCGCGACGCCACCGTCGCGCGGGTGGCGATGACCCCGATCCGGCCCGACCGGGTGGTGGCCACCGCGCGCCGGGCCGCCGGCTGGATGACCTCCACGACCGGTACCGGGTAGCGCTCGCGGGCGTCGCGGAGCATCGCCGCCGACGCCGTGTTGCACGCGATCACCAACACCTTGACCCCGCGGTCGACGAGTTGGTCCGCCACCGCGAGGGCGTGCGCCCGGACCTCGGCCAGCGGCAACGGACCGTACGGCCCGTTGGCGGTGTCACCGACGTAGACCACCGACTCATCGGGTAACTGGTCCACGATCGCCCGGGCCACCGTCAGACCGCCGGCGCCGGAGTCGAACACCCCGATGGGAGCCTGCGGGTCGGGGCGCGTCACCTCCGCGGTCCGGCGGACCACCGCGGCTGGGTGGCGAGCTGCTGCTGCGGTTTCCGGTCGCGCTTGAGGCCGTACGCCGACGCCACGCCGCCGATCGCGCCCCCGAGATGGCCCTGCCAGGACACCCCGTCCAGCATCGGCGACAGGCCCGCCAGCGCCTCGAGCCCGTAGTAGAAGCCGATGACCAGTCCGATCACCAGGTGCAGGATGCGCCGGGAGAAGAAGCCCCGGACGATGACGTAGAAGATGTAGCCGAACACGATCCCGGAGGCCCCGATGTGGACGGTCCCGGTGCCGCCGAGCAACCAGGACACCACTCCCGAGATCAGCCACGACACGAGGGTGACGGTGACCAGCGGCCGGATCCCGGACAGGGCGATGATCGACCCCAGCACGAGCAGGGCGATCGAGTTACCGATCAGGTGCGCCCAGTCCCCGTGCAGCAACGGCTGGAACACGATGCCGAGCAGCCCGTCCGTCGCCAGCGGCTGGACCCCGTAGCCGTCGAGGGTCTGCTGGGGTCCGATCGCCGCGATGATCACCTGGTCCGCCGCCTCGACCACCCACATCAGGGCGACGAACGACCACAGCAGGACCAGGGCCGGCCAGCGCCGCGGCCCCGGGTCTACCGGGCCGGCGCCGGTCCCCGGCCACGGCGAACGGGGGTCTCGGTTCACGATATTCTCCTCACTGCCCGTCGAGGGCCGTGCACAGGGAGTCTTGCATGAAGGTCAGCCAGTGGTACACGTCCAACTGGGCGGACCGGGGGTCATCGTCGGGCACGTACTCGGGGATATCGGTGGCGGCGACCCCGTCGGACGAGCCCGCCTCCAGCAGGACCGCGCCCAGCCCCAGTCGCACATCATTGAGACACCGCATCCACGAGTTCGCCTGCTCGAGGGTCAGCGACACCGTCCCGCCCCGCGACGGCAACGAACGCAACACCACGCCCGCGCAGCCGAGTTTCGCGTCGATGATCGCCGGCTCGTGGATCATCCGCATGCCCGAGTTGTGGGCCCGCGCGACGGCCGCACCGTCCGTGTCGGACCCGTCCGCACGGTCGGCCGCCTCAGGGCGGTGGAAGTCCGGCAACAACCGCGCCAGGGGCGCCTCGGCGGGCACCTGCGAGTGGCCACTGCGCATCCCCGTGATCTCGGCCAGCTCATCGCGCGGGGCGGAGTCCCGGCGCTGTTCGAGCATGTCCACCACGTTGGAGACCAGGGCGTGCAGGATCTGCACCTCATGGTTCTCCATGACCGACTTGATGCGCGCCCCACCGAGGGACGCCTTGCGCTGCCACGCCTTCACCGCCTCACGCATCCCGCTGCATCGTGGCCCACAGTCCGGCCTCCTGCAGCTTGCGGACGTCGTTCTCGACCTTGTCGCGGCTGCCGGACGACACCACCGCCCGACCGTCGTTGTGGACCTTGAGCATCAGGCCATGCGCCTTCTCCCTGCTGTAGCCGAACACCCGCTGGAACACGTACGTCACGTAACTCATCAGGTTCACCGGGTCGTCCCAGACCACGGTGAGCCAGGGGCTGTCCACCCCACCGTCGAGGTCCGCGTCCGTGGACTCCACGGGCGCGGCCGACGGCATCGCCATCACCGGGGCGGTGCTCCGGACGGCCGCAAGCGGTGTCGTCACAGGGTGCATGGAACCCAGGATACGGATTCCCGCCGGGTAGGCCACGCCGTAGAGTCGCCCCCGTGACCCCGCCGACTCCCTCCCATGTCACGCCCCCCACCGGGCGACCGTCCACCGCCCTGCTCACGGACAAGTACGAGCTCACCATGATCCGGGCGGCCCTGGCGGACGGCACCGCCGACCGGCCGTGTGTGTTCGAGGTCTTCGCCCGACGCCTGCCCTCCGGCCGTCGGTACGGGGTGGTCGGAGGCACCGGTCGGCTCCTCGAACGCGTGGCGGACTTCCGGTTCGACGACGAGGAGATCGAGGCGCTGTCGGATTCGCTCGACGAGCGGACCACCGACTGGCTCCGCGACTTCCGCTTCACGGGTGACGTCGACGGCTACGCGGAGGGCGAACTGTTCTTCCCCGGCTCGCCCGTGCTGAGCATCCGGGGCGGGTTCGCGGAGTGCGTCGTACTCGAGACCCTGGTCCTGTCCGTGCTCAACCACGACAGCGCGATCGCCTCCGCCGCCGCGCGGATGACCTCCGCGGCGTACGGCCGCCCCATCATCGAGATGGGGTCCCGCCGCACACACGAGGAAGCAGCGGTCGCCGCGGCCCGGGCCGCCTACCTCACCGGGTTCGACTCCACCTCCAACGTGGAGGCGACGCGCCGGCACGGCGTGCCCTCCGCCGGGACGTCCGCCCACTCGTTCACCCTGCTGCACACCGGCCCGCAGGGTCCGGACGAGGCGGCCGCCTTCCGCTCGCAGGTGAAGACCCTCGGTGTGGACACCACCCTCCTGGTGGACACCTACGACATCGCGACGGGCGTGGCGACGGCGATCGAGGTCGCCGGGCACGGACTCGGCGGCGTCCGTATCGACTCCGGCGACCTGGGGGTGCTCGCCCGGCAGGTCCGCAGCCAGCTGGATGCCCTCGGCGCCCGCAACACCCGGATCGTGGTCTCCGGGGACCTCGACGAGTACGCGATCGCCGCTCTGCGCGCTGAGCCGGTCGACGTGTACGGCGTCGGCACCCGGCTCGTGACCGGCTCGGGCGCCCCGACCGCCGGCATGGTCTACAAACTCGTCGAGGTCGACGGGATCCCCGTGGCCAAACGCTCCGCACAGAAGGAGTCCCTGCCCGGAGCCAAGCGCGCGGTCCGCCACCACCGCCGCTCGGGCACCGCCGTCGAGGAGTTGCTGCTGCCGTGGTCCGGGGACGCCCCCGAGGAGCCCGGTCTCGAGACGCGCGATCTCATGGTCCCGCTGATCCGGGGCGGCGAGACCGTCCCCGGGCTCCCGACCCTCGAGCAGTCACGCGCCCACCACGCCGCCGTGATGGTGTCCCTGCCGTGGGAGGGGCTCGCGCTGAGTCAGGGCGACCCCGCCATCCCCGTGAGGGTCATCCCCCCGGCCACCCGCTGAGCGGAGCTGTCGGTCGTCCGCCGACGCATCCGGGTGGGCCTCGAGCCGACCGGGTCTGCCCCCGAGCCGGCCAGGTCTGCCCCCGAGCCGCCCGGCGGCCCGGGCCACTGTCCGGTGCGGCCGCTAGGGTATCCGCGTGACCGACTCGCTCCCCCCCGTCTCCGACCTGCTCGCCACCGCGGTCGCGGGCCTGGGCGGCAGCGAACGCACGGGCCAGGTGACGATGGCCGAGGCCGTGGGCAACGCCCTGGCGACGGGGGAACACCTCGCAGTCCAGGCCGGGACGGGCACCGGTAAGTCCCTGGCCTACCTGGTGCCGGCGCTGCGCCACGCCGTGGCCACCGGGAACACCGTGGTGGTCTCCACCGCGACCATCGCGCTGCAGAACCAGCTGGTCGACCGCGACCTGCCGCGGCTGTCCAAGGCGCTCCGCCCGGAACTCGGCGTGAGTCCCTCCCACGCGATCCTCAAGGGCCGGGGCAACTACCTGTGCCTGCACCGGGTGAGCTCGGGGCCGGTCGACGAGGCCGACCCGGAGGAGGTGGAGACCGAGGAACTGTTCGACCTGCCCCTCGGCGGCGAGTCCACGGCCGCGCGCACCCCACGTGAGGCCACCCCCGGGACACCGGCCCGAGCTCGTGGCTGGGCCGCGAGATCGCCCGCCTGCACGACTGGGCGCAGGACACCGACACCGGCGACCGCGACGACCTGCCCCGCGGTGTCTCCGACGCGGCGTGGCGGCAGGTGTCGGTGACCAGTCGCGAGTGTCTGGGGCAGGTCTGCCCCGAGTTCTCCGAATGCTTCGCCGAACTGGCACGCCAGGAGGCCGGCCGCGCCGACGTGGTGGTGACCAACCACGCGCTGCTCGCGATCGACGCCATGACCGATGTCTCCGTGCTGCCCGAACACGACGCGGTGGTGATCGACGAGGCCCACGAGCTGTCCGACCGGGTGACCGGCGTGACCACCGCCGAACTCACCGGCGCGGCCGTGATCCAGGCCGCGCGCCGGGCGGCGAAGCTCGTCGACCAGCAGACCGCGGACCGCATGGTCGCCGCCGGGGAGGGTCTCGCCACGCTGCTGGAGATCTGTCCCGAGGCGCGATGGGACCTCATGCCCGAGGGCGCGGACCTCGCGCTGGCCGCTGTCCGCCACACCGCCGAGAACTGTCGCAGCGCGGTCCCGGGTCCCAAGCCCGGAGAGGCCGCCGGTGACCCACAGGGTGCCTCCGACCGTCAGAAGACCCTCGCCGCGCTGGACGAGATCGCCGACGCCGCAGACCGCATCCTCTCCTCGTTCGAGCGGCCGGTCACCGAGCGCCTAGAGATCGTATGGATGAGCGTGGAGGAACGACGAGGACGGATCCTGCGCGTCGCTCCCCTGTCCGTCGCCGGGCTCCTGCGTGCCCGCCTGTTCGCCGAGTCCACGGTGATCCTCACCTCCGCGACCCTCACCACGGGCGGGAAGTTCGACGGGCTCGCCGCCACCTGGGGACTGCCGCCCGCCTCGTCGGCACGCCCGGACACCGCGAGCGCGGTGTCGCTCGAACCGCCCTCCGACGACGACGCGAGCGCCCTGCGGTGGACGGGCCTCGACGCGGGATCCCCGTTCGACTACCGGCGCAACGGCATCCTCTACGTGGCAGCTCACCTCCCCGCGCCCGGCCGGGAGGGCCCGTCGCCCGCGGCCGAGGAGGAACTGGTCGATCTCATCACCGCCGCCGGGGGCCGCACGCTCGGACTGTTCTCGTCGATGCGCGCGGCGAAGGCCGCCGCCGAACTGCTCCGCGAACGACTCGACACCCCCGTCCTCTGCCAGGGCGAGGACTCCACGGCCAACCTCGTCGCGACGTTCGCCGACGACGAGGAGACGACCCTCGTGGGCACCCTGTCGCTGTGGCAGGGCGTCGACGTCCCGGGACGGACCCTGTCGCTGGTCGTGATCGACCGCATCCCGTTCCCCCGTCCCGATGATCCGCTGCTCTCGGCGCGTCAGCGTGCGGTGGCGGCCCGCGGGGGGAACGGGTTCCTCGCCGTCGCCGGTAACCACGCCGCCCTCCTGCTCGCACAGGGCGTGGGCCGGCTGCTCCGCCGCACCGAGGACCGCGGCGTGGTGGCGGTGCTCGACTCCCGTCTGGTCACCGCGCGGTACGGCGGATACCTACGCGCTTCGCTGCCGCCGTTCTGGCAGACCACCGACAAGGACGTCGTGACCGGCGCCCTGGAGCGCTTGCGCGACGCCTGAACGCTCCCCGGGGCGCCGCTCAGGCGTCGACGGCGATGACCGTGAGCGACCCCGGCGCCACCTCGGTGTAGCCGGCGTCCACCACCGCGGCGACTCCCGGTGTCCCGGCGGCCACCGCCTCGGCCAGGTCCTGCCACCGGGAGGGATCGGCTTCGCGGACGGCGACCGGGAGCCCGTCGGCCAACCAGCGATCGAGACGATCGCGTTCCATCGCGGCGATGAGCAGCATGACCCCGTGGCCGACCTGCGCCGCCGCCTTTCCCGTCGACATCTCGAGCGCACCGTCGATCCACACCACCGGCGTCCCCTCGGGCGGCGCGCCGGGCTCGTCACGCTCAAGGTCGGTGCCGCCGATCTGCAGCCTGGCCAGCCGCGGGTCCACCTCGTCCACCGGGCCGGGGACGAACGCCCTCGCGGCGGCGCCGTCGATCTCCCGGGTCACCCCGGGGACCTCGAGCGAGGCCCGCCACTGGGCGCCGCGGGCACGTCGGGCGATCTTGCGCATCCGGGCGTCCAACCACGCGGCGTAGGCCTCGTGCCACGGCCCTCCCGGCGCGACCCGTTCGTCGAGGCACAGCGCCGCGACCGCGCCGGCCACCGACTCGAGCAGCGGGGTCCGGGCCGGAGGGTCCGCCTTGGGCAGGTGCAGCACGATCGGCATCGACCGAACGGTCGCACGATCCTCGGGGTCCTCCGCGCCGGCCGAGCCCGCCCGGAGCCGGGCGTGGCACCAGTCGAGTGCGGCGCCGGTCGCCGGGCCGCCGATCACGGGCCCACCGGTCTCGGGACCGCCCTCCCCCGCCCCGGGCGTGCCGGTCACGTCAGGGGGACGCGGCGGTACGTGCCGGCGGCGGTGTCCGCGGCCTCGATCTCGTCGCGGGTGATCCCCAGCACGAACAGAACGGTGTCGAGGAACGGCTTGGACAATGACGCGTCCGCCACCTCGCGGAGGGCGGGCTTGGCGCAGAACGCGATTCCCAGCCCGGCGGTGGTGAGCATGTCGATGTCGTTGGCACCGTCACCGACCGCGACGGTCTGGCTCAGCGAGATACCGACCTCGTCGGCGAACTCGCGGAGGTAGGCGGCCTTCGCCTCGCGGTCCACCACCTCGCCGACCACCCGGCCGGTGAGCGTGCCGTCCACGATCTCGAGGGTGTTGGCGCGGGCGAAGTCGAGTCCCAGCTCCTCGGCGAGGCCGGAGATCACCTGGATGAAGCCGCCGGAGACCACCCCGCAGCGGATCCCCAGCCGCTTGAGCGTGCGGATGGTGGTGCGGGCCCCGGGCGTGAGCACGATGCTCGAGGCGACCTCGTCCAGCACGGTGGCGGGCAGACCTGCCAGCGTCGCGACACGCTCGTGCAGGGACTGGGCGAAGTCGAGCTCTCCGCGCATGGCACGCTCCGTGACGGCCCGGACCTCGTCCTCCTTGCCCGCGTGCGCGGCGAGCATCTCGATCACCTCGCCCTGGACGAGGGTGGAGTCCACATCGAACACCACCAGTCGCTTGGACCGACGGCCGAGCCCGGCCCGGTCCACCGAGATGTCGACGCCGTGGGCGTCCGAGAGGGGGGCGAGGGTCTCGCGCAGGCGGGCATCGTCGGCCGAGTCCCGGCCGGCGGTGGACACGTGCAACTCGATACCGGTGACCGGGTAGTCGGCGATCCCGCGGATCGTGTCGATGTTCGCGCCGATGGAGGCCAGCGAGCCGGCGACGGCCGAGAACGCGGAGGCCGGGACGGGGCTGCCGAGAATCACGACCGCGTGCGTCGAGGGCGGGGCCGCGGGGGCGATGTCGTCGAACTGGACCTCGAGTTGCATCCCGAGGTCGTGGACCTGCTCGGTGAGCTCCCGCACGACGGTGACCACATCGGCGCCGTCGTCCACCCGGACCATGAGCCCCAGGGACAGATGGCCGTTGACGACGACCTGCTCCACGTCGACCAGATCGGCGTGGTGGGACGCGAGGACGGACATCACCCGCGCGGTTACGCCCGGGCGGTCGGGCCCGGTGACGGTGAGGAGAGCCGGGGTGCCGGTGGTGCTCACATGTACTCCTGACAGGTGATCGGGGAGGGCGGTGCTGATGTTGCGGGGCCTGACAAGCGGAAACCCCGCCGGTGGACGAGCCGCCGACGGGGTTCCCGGGACCTACGCCCGTGGGTGAGTACGGGCGGGCGATCAGCCCTTCTGCGGGGATGGTCCCCGGTCGGCCACATCCTTGGCCGAGTCCGGGTCCTGTGCCTTGCGACGGCCCCCGACGTGGGCCTCCGCCCGCATCCGCTCGCTCATGTGCGGGTAGTGCAGCTCGAACGCGGGGCGCTCGGAGCGGATCCGGGGCAGCGTCACGAAGTTGTGGCGCGGAGGCGGGCACGAGGTCGCCCACTCGAGGGAGTTGCCCGCGCCCCACGGGTCGTCGACCGTGACGATCTCCCCGTAGCGCCAGCTCTTGATGATGTTCCAGATGAACGGCAGCATCGCGATGCCGAGGATGAACGAACCGACCGTGGAGATCTGGTTGAGAACCGTGAAGTTGTCCGAATCCAGGTAGTCGGCGTACCGGCGCGGCATGCCCTGGTTGCCCAGCCAGTGCTGTACCAGGAACGTCGTGTGGAAACCGATGAAGATCAACCAGAAGTGGATCTTGCCGAGCCGCTCGTCGTACATCCGGCCCGTCATCTTGGGGAACCAGAAGTACACGCCGGCGAACGTGGCGAACACGATGGTGCCGAAGAGCGTGTAGTGGAAGTGCGCCACGATGAAGTACGTGTCCGAGATGTGGAAGTCGATCGGCGCCGAGGCCATCATCACGCCGGTCAGACCGCCGAAGAGGAAGGTGATGATGAAGCCGAGGGCGAACAGCATCGGCGTCTCGAAGGTCATCTTGCCGCGCCACATCGTGCCGATCCAGTTGAAGAACTTCACACCGGTCGGGACCGCGATGAGGAACGTCATGAACGAGAAGAACGGCAGCAGCACCGCGCCGGTGACGTACATGTGGTGCGCCCACACGGCCGTCGACAGTGCGGCGATCGCGAGGGTCGCGAAGACCAGGCCGGCGTAGCCGAACAGCGGCTTGCGAGAGAAGACCGGGAAGACCTCGGAGACGATGCCGAAGAACGGCAGCGCGAGGACGTACACCTCGGGGTGACCGAAGAACCAGAACAGGTGCTGCCACAGGATGGCGCCACCGTTGCCCGGATCGAAGATGCGACCACCGAAGGTGCGGTCGTAGAAGACGCCGAGCGCGGCCGCGGTGAGCAGCGGGAAGATCAGGAGGATGAGGACCGACGCCACGAGGATGTTCCACGTGAAGATCGGCATCCGGAACATGGTCATACCCGGTGCGCGCAGGCAGATGATGGTGGTGACGAAGTTGACGGCACCGAGGACGGTGCCGATGCCGCCGATGCCGACACCGAGGATCCAGAGGTCCGCGCCGACGTTCGGCGAGTGGATCTTGTCCGCCAGCGGCATGTACATGGTCCAGCCGAAGGACGCCGCGCCACCGGGGGTCAGGAAGCCGGAGAGCATGATCGTGCCGCCCGCCGCGAACAGCCAGAAGCCGAACGCGTTGAGCCGGGGAAACGCCACGTCGGGGGCGCCGATCTGCAGCGGAATGATGTAGTTCGCGAACCCGACGACGATCGGGGTTCCGTAGAGCAGCAGCATCACCGTGCCGTGCATGGTGAACAGCTGGTTGAACTGCTCATTCGACAGGAACTGCATACCCGGGAGGAAGAGCTCCGCCCGGATGAGCAGCGCCATGAGGCCGCCGGCGAAGAAGAAGATGAAGCAGGTGACGATGTACATGATGCCGAGCAACTTGTGGTCGGTCGTCGTCAGCATCTTCCACACGAACGAGCCCGGCCGGGCATCACCCGTGGGTTCACCCGGCGGGTGGTCGAGTTCGTGGACCGGCTTGGGGGCCACTGCGGTCATAAGGGTCCTCCTGAACGCCTCACCCGACGTCGCGGGTCGAACCACCGACCCCACGTCGAACGCATAGGAATAGTGCGTGACCGCAATCCTAACCCCCGCCTGAGAGAGACGCCCACCCGCCCCGTCGAACTCGTCACCGGTGGTCACCCCCGCTAATCACGCCGTGGTCCGGCACGCCGGGACGGGCACCCGCCGCCCGCCCGCGACCTCCGCATGAGCGGCCCTTCTCGGCCGATCTCCTAGGCTGTTGTCCCATGACCGATTCCGTGACCGCCCCCCGCCGACACCCCGCGCGGGGGTATGCCCGGCGCGCCGTCAGGGCGGCGGTCCCCCTGGCGGCCGGGCTGACGCTCGTGGCGTGTGGCCCCTCCCCCGTCGACATGGTCGAGCACCCGATGACGACGACCCCGTCGCGGATGGCCGGTGAGGAGCTGCAGCGCTCGGCGGAGCCCGAGGAGTCGTGCGCCCCGGCACCGGTCCCCGGGGAGTTCCCCGGGTCGGGTGACCGCCGGGTCCCCACGGAGGGGCCGGGTCCGGACCGGGTGGAGGTTCCGCGGTCGCCGGAGAGGATTTTGGCGCTCGGCACAGGTGCGGTGGACACGGCCTGTGCCCTCGGGCTGCAGGACCTCGTCGTCGGCACGTCCGGCCTACCCGACGGTGCGGACGTCTACCTGCCCGACTCACTGACCGGACTCCCGACGGTCGGCCCCCTCATCGGCGCGGACCCCGACGAGGTCGCGCGGGCCGCGCGGGAACTGCGTCCGGACCTCATCGTGCTGGCCGGGTCGGACGAGGTGGACCCGGCCGTCGTCGCCGCCATGACTGATGTCGCCCCCACCGTGGTCTACGACGCCGACGTCCTCGCCTGGACAGAGGCCACCGAGGCGATCGCCGACGCCTACGGTCGGCCCCGCGCCGGCGGCGATCTGCTGCTGGATGTGATCGAGCGGGCGCAGCGCACTGCCGACGCGACCACCCCGTCGGACACCCGGGTCTCCCTGGTGTCGGTGACCGGAGGGGACGGTGACGGCGTGGAGGTGCAGCGGCCGGACACGCTGGGCTCCCTGATGCTCGAGGCCGTGGGTGCCGAGCGCCCCCTGCGCAACGCACGCGCGACGGCGAGCGCCTCCCGCCCCTGCCGCAGTCCCCGGCCGTGGGTGACGAACTGGACGGGGATGTGATCTTCGCGGTGGTGGGAGGCGGGCCCGGCTCCGAGGACGAGGCGCGGGAGGTCTTCGCCTCGGACAGGTGGACGGACCTCGACGCCGTGGGATCGCAGCGCGTGTTCGTGGTGGACCGTGCCGTGTGGGAGGGCACGGGCCCGGTGGCGGCGCGGGCGGTCCTCGACGACATCCGGGGATCGATCAACGGGGTCGCACCGGACGGGTAGCCAGCAGTCCCTCCACGACCGTGAGACGACGACGCCCCTGCGACCGTGTTCGGTCGCAGGGGCGTCGTGGGTCAGAACCGGTGCGTCAGAAGTCCCAGTCCTCGTCCTCGGTGGCCTCGGCCTTACCCATGACGTACGAGCTGCCGGAGCCGGAGAAGAAGTCGTGGTTCTCGTCGGCGTTGGGGCTCAGGGCCGACAGGATCGCCGGATCGACGTCGGTCTCGTCCTTCGGGAACATGCCCTCGTAGCCCATGTTCATCAGCGCCTTGTTGGCGTTGTACCGCAGGAACTTCTTGACGTCCTCAGTCCACCCCACCGGATCGTAGAGATCCTCGGTGTAGTCCGCCTCGTTGTCGTACAGCTCGAACAGCAGCTCGAAAGTGTAGTCCTTGAGCTCGTCCCGCTCTGACTGGGTGACGTGCTCGAGGGCGCGCTGGTACTTGTACCCGATGTAGTAGCCGTGCACCGCCTCGTCGCGGATGATGAGCCGGATGACGTCGGCGGTGTTGGTGAGCTTGGCCCGCGAGGACCACCGCATGGGCAGGTAGAAGCCCGAGTAGAACATGAACGACTCGAGCATCACCGAGGCGATCTTGCGCTTGAGCGGATCGTCCCCCGCGTAGTAGCCGAGCACGATCTTGGCCTTCTTCTGGAGGAAGGGGTTCTCCTCCGCCCAGCGGAACGCGTCGTCCACCTGGGGCGTCGAGCACAGCGTGGAGAAGATCGTCGAGTAGCTCTTGGCGTGCACCGACTCCATGAACGCGATGTTGGTGAGCACCGCCTCCTCGTGCGGGGTCGACGCGTCGGGGATCATGCTGACGGCGCCGACCGTGCCCTGCAGGGTGTCCAGCAGGGTCAGGCCGGTGAAGACGCGGGTGGTGAGCTGCTGCTCGTACTCGGTCAGGGTCTGCCACGACGGGATGTCGTTGGAGACCGGCACCTTCTCCGGCAGCCAGAAGTTGGTGGTGAGCCGGCCCCACACCTGATCGTCGACCTCGTCGGGGACGCGGTTCCAGTTGATGGCCGACACCCGGTCGACCAGCTTGGGCTGGATGCCGGCGGCGGGACTGTGGGATCCCGGAGCGTGCAGCTCGGCGGTCATCGGATCTCCTCCTGGGGACGTGTGGGGTTCGGGACGCAGGCCTGCGGCCGGGCGGTCAGAGCATGCACGAGACGCAGCCCTCGACCTCGGTGCCCTCGAGCGCGAGCTGACGCACGCGGATGTAGTACAGGGTCTTGATGCCCTTGCGCCACGCGTAGATCTGGGCTCGGTTGACCTCACGGGTGGTGGCCGTGTCCTTGAAGAACAGGGTCAACGACAGGCCCTGGTCGACGTGCTGGGTAGCCGCCGCGTACGTGTCGATGATCTTCTCGTAGCCGATCTCGTACGCGTCCTGGTAGTAGTCCAGGTTGTCGTTGGTCAGGTAGGGCGCCGGGTAGTAGACGCGCCCGATCTTGCCCTCCTTGCGGATCTCGATCTTCGACGCCACGGGGTGGATCGACGAGGTCGAGTTGTTGATGTAGCTGATCGACCCCGTCGGCGGCACGGCCTGGAGGTTCTGGTTGTAGATGCCGTACTTCTGCACGTCGGCCTTCAGCGCGCGCCAGTCCTCCTGCGTGGGGATGGTCACCTCGGCCTCGGAGAACAGCGTTCGGACCCGGTCGGTGGCCGGCTCCCACACCTGGTCGGTGTACTTGTCGAAGAACTCACCCGAGGCGTACTTCGACTCCGGGAACCCGGCGAACCAGGTCCCGCGCTCCCGCGCGATCGCGTTGGACGACCGGAGCGCGTGGTAGAGCACGGTGTAGAAGTAGATGTTGGTGAAGTCGACACCCTCCTCGGATCCGTAGTGGATCCGCTCACGCGCGAGGTAGCCGTGGAGGTTCATCTGCCCCAGGCCGATCGCGTGCGACTCCGAGTTGCCCCGCTCGATCGAGGGCACGGAGTCGATGTGGGTCTGGTCGGAGACCGCGGTCAGTCCCCGGATCGCCGTCTCGATGGTCTGACCGAAGTCCGGCGAGTCCATGGCCTTGGCGATGTTGAGCGAACCGAGGTTGCAGGAGATGTCCTTGCCCACCTCGGAGTAGCTCAGGTCCTCGTTGAACTCCGAGGCCGTGGAGACCTGGAGGATCTCCGAGCACAGGTTGGAGTGCGTGATCTTGCCGGCGATCGGGTTGGCCCGGTTCACGGTGTCCTCGTACATGATGTACGGGTAGCCGGACTCGAACTGCAGCTCGGCGACGGTCTGGAAGAAGTGCCGGGCGTTGATCTTGGTCTTCTTGATCCGGCTGTCCTCGACCATCTCGTGGTAGTGCTCCGAGATGTCGACGTCCGCGAACGGCTTGCCGTAGATCCGCTCGACGTCGTACGGCGAGAACAGGTACATGTCGTCGTTGCGCTTGGCGAGCTCGAAGGTGATGTCCGGGATCACCACGCCCAGGGAGAGCGTCTTGATGCGGATCTTCTCGTCCGCGTTCTCACGCTTGGTGTCGAGGAACTTGAAGATGTCCGGGTGGTGCGCGTGCAGGTACACGGCGCCGGCACCCTGGCGGGCCCCGAGCTGGTTGGCGTAGGAGAACGAGTCTTCCAGCAGCTTCATCACGGGGATGACGCCCGAGGACTGGTTCTCGATGTGCTTGATGGGCGCGCCGTGCTCACGGAGGTTGGACAGCAGCAATGCCACGCCACCGCCGCGCTTGGACAGCTGCAGCGCGGAGTTGATGCTGCGGCCGATGGACTCCATGTTGTCCTCGATGCGCAGCAGGAAGCACGAGACGGGCTCCCCGCGCTGCTTCTTGCCGGAGTTGAGGAACGTGGGCGTGGCGGGCTGGAATCGACCGTCGATGATCTCGTCCACCAGCTGGCGGGCCAGCACCTGGTCGCCGGCGGCGAGGGTGAGCGCCACCATGCACACGCGGTCCTCGTAGCGCTCGAGGTAGCGCTTCCCGTCGAAGGTCTTGAGCGTGTACGAGGTGTAGTACTTGAAGGCGCCGAGGAAGGTCGGGAAGCGGAACTTCTTGGCGTATGCGTGGTCGAACAGTTCGCGGACGAAGTTGCGCGCGTACTGGTCCAGCACCTCGCGCTCGTAGTAGTCCTTCTCGACCAGGTAGTCGAGCTTCTCGTCCAGGTTGTGGAAGAAGACCGTGTTCTGGTTGACGTGCTGCAGGAAGTACTCCCGCGCCGCCCGGCGGTCCGCGTCGAACTGGATCTTCCCGTCCGCGTCGTAGAGGTTGAGCATCGCGTTGAGGGCGTGGTAGTCGAGACGCTGACCGTCGCCCGCCTCTCCCGCGGTGATGCTCTCGGGGTTCACGGTTGGTGCTGCCAAAACTCTTCCAATCCCTCTCGGACGCGGATGACGTCCTCGTGTGTGCCCATCAACTCGAAGCGGTAGAGGTACGGGACCCCCACCTTCTCGGCGATCACGTCGCCGGAGCGACCGAAATCCCGTCCGAAGTTGGTGTTGCCGCCGGCGATGACTCCCCGGCAGAGACTTCTGTTGTGCGCGTTGTTGAGGAACGCGACCACCTGCCGCGGGACCGCGGCGCCGTTCTTGCCTGTGATCTCGAGGCTTCCCCCGTAGGTCGGAACGATCAGAACATACGGGTCCGACACCGTCGGGACGGGCTCGGTCCTCCGCACCGGGATACGCAGTGCGGGGAGACCGAGCCGGTCGACGAATCGTTTGGTGTTCTCGGAGATGTTGGAGAAGTAGACGATCCTCACCGGCTTCTCGGCCGGTATCGGAGCCGCCATCGCCGCCCCCTTGTCGAAGGAATCCTGGTGTTACCGCGCCGTCGGACTACGACCGCGCAGTCAGGCCGCCACGGAGGCGAGTGCCTTGATGCGGTCCGGGCGGAAGCCGGACCAGTGGTCGGAGCCCGCGACCACGACGGGCGCCTGGAGGTACCCGAGCGCCATGACGTACTCCCGAGCCTCGTCGTCCATCGAGATGTCGATGATCTCGTACTCGATGCCCTGCTTGTCGAGCGCCTTGTAGGTGGCGTTGCACTGGACGCAGGCGGGCTTGGTGTAGACGGTGACCATGTGTCTCAGGACCTCTTTCGGCACGGCGCCCGGACGGCGCGAGGGACTCTTCTCGTAGCGGCCTCCCGGGCCCGGGCTCTCGCCCGGCCTGTGGATGACCGCGGTGTCTGTCGGGGGTCACGGTCCGAATCCCACGAGTGACATTCATTGGGGCCGCAACGCTTCTAGACACTACCCCTAGTGGCCAGCGAGTCAATCGACCACAACATTTTGGTCTTACATCGCTGGTATTCCCAGGTCGCGATCCCGCCTTGTGGACACCGTGGGCCCCCGGTGGGAACCCCGTCCCCGGACCGTCGATCCGGCGCCGCGCACACCCACGGTCGCACGCCGATCACCGTCCCGGAGCGGCGGGTCGGCATCCCACAGGACCTCCCCAGGGACCCCACAGATTGTCCCCACGCCCTCCACAAGCACGTGGATGATCGTGCGCCCGGGGCGTGGACGGATGTGGCGGGCCGGGGACGGTTCACCGCCGGGCGCGAGTCGTCCCCACGGGGCCGTGGTGGGCGCCGGGAAGAGTACGACGACGACGAGGGCCCGCCGCCGGCGAACCGGTGGCGGGCCCTCGAGGGTGCGTGAGGACTCACGCGGACATGTCAGCCCTGGCGGGCCTTGAAACGGGGGTCCTTCTTGTTGATCACGTAGACCTTGCCGCGACGACGGACAACCTGGGCGCCCGGCTTGTTCTTCAGCGACCGAAGGGACTTGCGGACCTTCATCTGGCGCTCCTTAGGCTCTCGGGGCGGCCGCTATGGCCGCCGACACGACTGGGGATCACTGTGCGACACGTCCGTCCCGAAAGGCCGGATGTACGACACACAACTGGTCCATCGTAACGGACTGCCCGACCAGAACTCCAACCGGCGACGGAGGGCGCCCCGCCCGCACCCCGACCGCACCCCGACCGCGCTCCGGGTACTCGCGGCCACCGGCGGAGATGTCACGCGGTCGTCACACGTGGTTCCTATGCTGACGCCATGACCGAGACCACGACAGACCGCGCTGCCGCCCTGCGCGCCACCATCATCGCCGAACTCGGCGTCCGTCCCGACATCGATCCCGCGGAGGAGGTCGAAACGCGGGTCACGTTCCTGGCCGACTACCTCCGTTCGACCCCCGCCACGGGCTTCGTCCTGGGGATCAGCGGCGGGCAGGACTCCACCCTGACCGGCCGGCTCTGTCAGCTCGCCGCGGAGCGACTGCGGGACGAGGGGATGTCGCGCGCCCGGTTCGTGGCGATGCGCCTGCCCTACGGCGAACAGTCCGACGAGGCCGACGCGCAGGCGGCCCTGGAGTTCATCCGTCCGGACGAGAGTCTCACGGTGGATGTCCGCCCCGCGTCCGACGCCGCCTCCGAGGCCGCCTCCGCCGCACTCACGGCTCTGCCCGACGAGGCGGGGCCGCTCCGTGACTTCGTCCGCGGCAACGTCAAGGCGCGTGAGCGGATGATCGCCCAGTACGCCGTGGCCGGGCAACTGAACCTCCTCGTCGTCGGCACCGACCACGCCGCCGAGGCGGTCACCGGCTTCTTCACCAAGTACGGCGACGGCGGGGTCGACCTGACCCCCCTGACCGGTCTCACCAAACGACAGGGCGCGGCACTGCTACGCCACCTCGGCGCGCCGGACTCCACCTGGCGCAAGGTCCCCACCGCCGACCTCGAGGACGACCGGCCGGGCCTGCCCGACGAGGTCGCCCTCGGCGTGACCTACGCCCAGATCGACGACTACCTCGAGGGCCGCGACGGCGTCCCGCCCGAGGCCTCCGCGCGGATCGAGCAGCTGTTCCTGGGCTCGCGCCACAAGCGCACGGTGCCCGCCACCCCGCTCGACACGTGGTGGCGCTGACCGGTCCGCGAGGACGGGTCGTCAGCGCAGCAGCGACCAGACGGTCTCGAGCGCCTCGGTCGTGCCGGGGACGTCGAAGGACTGGGTGGTGAAGACCGCCGCGGCCCGCCTGGTGCCGCGGTCGACGTACCCGATCGTCCCCAGTCCCCCGGCCCAGCCGACCACGCCGCCCGGGCGCACCTCCACCTGGAACCCGTAGCCGCAGCCGGGCCCGAGGAAATCCTCCGCGCTCGCCCGCTGCCGCGCTGTCAGGTGGTCGGTGGCCATCAGCCGAGCACTCTCCGGGTCGAGCACCGGGCCACCGTCGACGAGCACACCCAACAGCTCCAGATAATCGCCCACCGTCGCGGCGAGGCCGCAGGCGAGGGACTCGAAGACCGGCGGCACCGCGAACCTGCCCGCGGTGTCCAGTGGCGAAACCCTGCCGTCGGGCCCGAGGCCGTACGAGGTGGGGAGACGGGAGAGGTCGGCCGTGAACCCCGTGTCTGCCAGCCCCAGTGGCCCGGTGACGTACTCGGCCAGCAACTCGGTCACGGACGAGCCGGTGGCGCGGGCGAGGAGCACCCCGAGGACATCGCTGCTGGTGTGGTACCACCATTGCTGGCCCGGCTGGCCCGCGAAGGGCAGCTCCGCCAGCCGACGGAGATACTCGTCCGGCGCGACGGCCGGGGCGTACGGCCCCGGGGCGACCCCACGGTCGGACATCGCCTCCGACAACGCGGGGTTCTCCCCCACCCAGCCGGCACCCGCGGTCATGGTGAGCAGGTGCCGCAGTGTGAGGGGCCGCTCGGCCGGGACCGTGCGGTCCAGCGGGGCGTCCGGCGTGGCCAGCACTGGAGGGTCCGCCAGCTCGGGCAAGAACGTGTCCACCGGGTCGTCGAGGGTCAGCACACCGCGTTCCACGAGACGCATCGCCAGGATCCCGCCGACCGGCTTGGTGTTGGACGACAGTGGAAACACCGCGTCCTCCCCCAGCGCGGGTCCGCCCACGATGCGGGCTCCGCCGGAGACGATCCTGGAGCGCCCGCTCTCGCGGACGCCACAGACGTACCCGACCAGCCGACCGTGGTCGACGAGCGCGTCGAGCACGTCGACGACGTCCGTGATCTCCCCTGGCCCCGCCATACCCCGACACTACGACCGCGGACCGGATGGCGGAAGGCGCCACATGGCGAGATCCCGGGACATCGTTTCCGTTGTCCCGGGATCTCGTCCTCGGTGGAGCTAAGGGGACTCGAACCCCTGACCCCCACACTGCCAGTGTGGTGCGCTACCAGCTGCGCCATAGCCCCGTATCCATTTGTCCGCCGCTCACCTCTCGGTGACCGGCCCGACCTAAGTTACACCACCACGGTTCGGGCCTCCAAATCGGGCCCGGCCCCGCCGGGAGGGGCGGGGCCGGGCCACAGTTGCGCACCCGGCACGAGCACCGGGCGGTTCGCCGGACGAGTTACGCGATGATGTCCTGGAGCCAGGCCGCGTTGCCGATGTCGACGACCTCGCCCTCGTAGGCGACAGTCGGGGTGGACACGCGATCGGTGATCTCGCGGATGCTCTGCTGGGCGTTGTCCGCACTGTCGGAGGCCTTGTCCATGCCGCCGTTGGACTCGACGTTGCCGATGCACTCGACCGAGTCCGCGTTCGCGCCGGCCGATTCCGCGATGTCCGCCAGCTCGCGGGCCGAGAGGTCGCCGCCGCCCTCCCCCGGCTGCTCGGCGAAGAACGCATTCTTGACGTCGAAGAACACGGGCAGGGAGTCCTTGGCCGCGACACACTGGATGGCCGCGAGCGCGCGGGTGGAGTACTCACCGGAACCGGACTGTCCGTTGAGGAAGTTCAGGGCGTAGAACTCGACCTGCAGGTCCCCGGCCTCGACGGCCTCGGAGATGGACTCACCGTACTGCGCCTCGAAGGAGCCACATGCGGGGCACATGTAGTCCTCCCAGATCTGGACGGTCGGCGCCTCGTCCGGGCCGACGACGACCACGCCGGCCTCGGTGATGTCGATCAGCTCGTCGTTGGTCTCGCCGAACGTGATGGGGTTGGCCTCTCCGCCCCGCTGGGCCATCCAGACGACGCCACCGAGGACCACGACGGCGACCGCGATGAGCGCGACCACGGTGATGATCATCCCGTTGTTGGACTTGGTCTGGAGGACCTTGGTGTTCTTGTTGGGCTTGGCGTTCACGTGTACGCAGGCCTTTCTCTATTGGGAGACCGTCGACCTCTTCCGGGTGACCGGCACTACGCCAAAGGGTACCGAAGCGGCGGGAGCGACCCCGCGCGCGCACCATCGATGCAAATGCACCACACCCCCGGTCGGTGTCGACCGGGGGTGTGGCCCGAATGGTGGAGCTGCCGGGAATTGAACCCGGGTCCTCCGCAGCATCGGCAGGGCTTCTCCGTGCGCAGTCCGCGTTGGCCTCTACTCGGATCTCACCCTCATGCGGACATGTCGGTGATGACGATCCCAGTCACTGTGTGATGTCCCGACCCACCCCGTGACCGGGTGAGCCGGTGATCTCTCTGAATGATGCCGGTGACCGGGGCGAGAGCGACCCCGGGCCGACAGACTACGGGCTCGCTATCAGGCAGCGAGGGCGTAGTCGCGCTGATTGGTATCGGCGCGTAATTGGTTGCCACGACGCTTACGGTGGTCTCTGGCCTGCACCGGCACGCTTCCCCTGCGTCAACTCACGTAGTCGAAACCAAGTCAGCCCCGTCAGGACCGCCGACTTCCGCCGACGGACTCCCCACCCTACCCCGGTGACACGCCGCCCGCCAGGGTGATCCCGCTCTCCCCGGTCAGGCGAGCACCCGGTTCAGCCGAGCACCCCGTTCAGCCGAGTGCGAGCAGGGAGATCGCCACCCCCGCCAGGACGAGTCCGACCATCTGGACCGCACGCATCCGCTCCCCGCCGTGGGCGATCGCCAGCGCTACGGTGAAAGCGGGGTACAGCGCAGCGATCACACTGACCAGGGAGAGCATCCCCGCCTGCGAGGCGAAGTAGAAGGCACCGTTGGCGACGGCGTCGAACACGGCGATCACCACGCCGATCGCGATGAGACGCCGGGAGAAACGGAACGACTCACGGGCTGCGACCGCGGCGACCAGCAGCATCACCGTCGCCCCGATCCGCGAGGCCGCGACCGGCCACAGGCCCTGGCCCGGCGGCACCTGCGCCAACAACACGAAGAACGCGGCGAACGCCAGCCCGGAGAAGAGCGTGAGCACCAGGAGACGACGGGTGAGGCGCCCGTGCAGGGCGGACGAGCCGTCCCGGCTCTCCATAGAGACCAACACCGTCGCCACCAGCGCGAGCGCCATGCCCGCCCCCGCCGCGGGCGCGGGCCGCTCCCCCGCCGCCAGACCGAACGCCAGCGGAACCGCCGCCGCCAGGACCGCCGTGATCGGCGAGATCACACTCATCGGCCCGCGGGAGAGCGCCAGGTAGAACGACCACACCGCGACACCCGAGGCCAACCCGGAGGCCAGGCCCCACCCCAGACCGACCCCGGTCGGCGACCCACCGGCGACCAGGGCCGCGACGCCCACCAGCACGATCGACAGCGGATAGGAGACGCTGACCACGCGCAGCACGCGGGCGCGGCGGGAGGCCACGCCGCCGAGGTAGTCGCTGATGCCGTACGCCACCGCCGAAGTCGACGCCAGCGCGACCGGCATCATGCCCGCATGCCCTTGATCTTCCTGCCGAGTTCACGCACGGCCTCACGCTCGGCGGTCCGGCGGGCGATGTCGTGGCGCTTGTCGTGCGCCTGCTTGCCCCGTGCGACGGCCAGTTCGACCTTTACCCGGCCACCCACGAAGTAGAGGGACAGCGGGACGAGGGTGGCGTTGCCGTCGCGCACCTTGCCCACGAGCGAGTCGATCTCGCGGCGGTGCAGCAGGAGCTTCCGGGCACGCTTCGGGGCGTGGTTGGTCCAGCTCCCGTGCGAGTACTCGGGGATGTGTAGCCCGCGGAGCCACACCTCGCCGTCGTCGACCGTCGCGAACGCGTCGACCAGCGAGGTCTTGCCCTCACGCATGCTCTTGATCTCGGTCCCGACCAGCGCGATGCCGGCCTCGTGCGTCTCCAGGATCTGGAAGTCGTGCCGGGCCTTGCGGTTACTCGCGACGATGCTCCCGTCGGAGCCGAGGGACGACGCGCCCTTCTTCTTGTTCTTCTTGGCCACGTCGCGTCACCTCCTGATTGCCGTGCCCTCGCCGCCGTTCCGCAGCCCCCAGAGTCTAGATGGAGGGCGCGTTCAGTGCCGAACCGTGAGCCTCAGGGCGATCCAGGCGGTGAGCGCGGAGACCACCGCGCCCGCCACGACCAGCCCCGGTGCGAGGAGGAGGATGTCGGGGGTGGTGATCCGCTCGACCAGGTTCGCGCGGTAGGCCTCCGCCAGCACCCTGTCGAGGAAGACGTTCTTGGCCACCAGCAGGCCCCCCACCGCGAGGAGGGCGCCGGCCACCGCCGCGATCACCGCCTCGAGGACGAACGGCAACTCCGTGTACCAGCGGCTCGCGCCCACCAGTCGCATGATCCCCAGGGCGGTCCGCCGGGTGAACGCGGCGATCTGCGTCATGTTGGCGATGAGCAGGACGGTCGCCAGCAGCTGGACGACCGCGATCGCGAAGGCCGCGTTGCGGACGCCGTCGAGGACGGAGAAGACCCGTTCGACGAGCTCGCCCTGCCCCTGGACGATCTCGATGCCGTCCACCTCCGCCAGGTCACGCGCCACCGCCTCGGCCCGCGTGGGGTCGGTCAGTGTGAGGGTGAACCGCGAGCCGAGGGCGTCCGGCGAGGTCGACTCCACCAGCACCGGGTCTGTCGAGGAGAACAGGTCGACGAACTCGGCGTAGGTCTGCTCGGGATTCTTGTACTCCACCGACGCCACGCCCGGCGTCGTCTCGAGCCGCTGGAGGATCCGGCCGCATTCCGCCGCGCAGTCCGGATCCTCCAGCGAGATCGACCGGTCCACGTAGACGCGGAACTCGTTGAGATAGTCGTACTTGTCCTGACTCGCGGACGCGGTCATGGCCACGAGCAGGCCCGCCCCCAGCATGCCCAGGGCCACCGCCGTGGTGATGATCATGGCCAACGTCATGGACAGGTTGCGGCGCAGTCCCTGCCCGACCTCGGAGGCGACGAACGTAGCGGCCATCAGCGGTCCACCCCGTAGGTTCCGCGGGCGTCGTCGCGGACGACCGAGCCGTCGACCAGTTCCACCACGCGGCGCCGCGAGCGGTCCACGATGTGCCTGTCGTGGGTCGCCATGAGCACGGTGGTCCCCGTCCTGTTGATCCGGTCGAGCAGGAGCATGATGTCCTCGCTGGTTTCGGGGTCGAGGTTGCCCGTCGGTTCGTCCGCCAGCAGCAGCACCGGGCGGTTGACGAACGCCCGCGCGATCGCGACCCGCTGCTGTTCCCCACCGGAGAGTTCGTGAGGTCGGCGATCGGCCTTCCCGCCCAGCCCGACCATGTCCAGGGTCTCCGGCACCACCTTGTCGATGGTCCGGCGGGACTTGCCGATCACCTGCAGCGCGAACGCGACGTTCTCCGCGACCGTCTTGTTCTCCAGCAGACGGAAGTCCTGGAACACGCAGCCGAGAGAGCGTCGCAGCACGGGCACGTCGGAGCCCTTCATGCGCGTGAGGTCGTGGCCGGCGACGGTGAGGGTGCCCGAATCCGGGCGGTCCTCGCGGAGAACGAGCCGCAGGAACGTGGACTTGCCCGATCCCGACGCACCGATGAGGAACGCGAACTCGCCGTCACCGATCTCCACGCTCACGTCGGACAGCGCCGGACGCGTCGAGGACGGGTACGACTTCGTCACACGGGAACCAGTGATCACTCCGATAGCCTAACGCCACGCAGGCCACAGGCACGGGAGCGGTCGAACAACGCGGCGGCGGCCGCGGCGCGGCCACCCGGTGGCGCTACCCCTCGAGGGCGCCGCCGGGCACCGAGGTCTCCCCGGCGCCCGGGGCCTCCTGCTGCAGCTGCGGTTGCGACTGCTGGTCAGGCTGCTGCTGCGGCGACTGCTGTGGCTGTTGTTGCTGCGGGGCCTGCGGATCGGCGCCACCGGGGAACCCCTCGGCATCGGGACCCGTCGTCGCGGTCCCTCCCGTCACCGTGGTGCTGGTCGTGCGGGAGCCCGTTCCCGTCGGAGTCGGAGACGAACTCGGGGTCGGGGCCGTGGTCTCGGTGGTCTGATCCGTCGGCGTGGACGACGGGTCGACCGGTTCGGCCGGTTCGGCCGGTTCGGCCGGTTCCGAGGTCCCGGTGGGGTCCTGCGCGGGTTGCGGCCCGAAAGCGACCACCGGCTCGTCGCGGACGAGCAGATACAGCACGCCTGCCAGGACGAACGCGCCGAGGAGGATCGCGGTCGTCCGAGACATCCTGAAGAACTCGACGAGCAGTGCGACGATCCACGGTCTCGCACGCCGCGAGGGTGCGTCCGGTGGTGGGGTCCCCCCCAACCCGAGCGGATCGGGCCGGTCGAGGATCGGGTCGTCGTCGATCGCGGCGCCCTGCGGGGACGTCTCGTCGGGCCGGACCGTGTCATCATCCCTGTGCCGGGCCATCAGACGCTCCCCTCTCCGGTCTGCGGTCGCAGCATCCCGGCGCGGATGGCGGCCAGCGCCTCCGGCTCCAGGACGATCCCCTCCTGGCGGAAGCGGCGGAGGATGACGGCACGCATCCGACGGCCCACCTCCCACTGCATTCCCGGCTTGGTCCGGGCGAGCAGTCGGATGACGGTCTGCTCGAGCCTGATCGACTGCACACCCATGACCGACGGCTCGTCGAGCACGTACTCGCCCACACGATCGTCGTGGACGATGTCGCGACAGACCTCCGCGAGCACCTCGTGCGCCTTGTCCATGTCGGCATTGTTGGGCACGGGGACGTCGATGATCGCACGAGCCCAGTCCTGGGACTGATTGATCGCGGTGACGATCTGACCGTTGGGGACGATGACCGCCTCGCCGTCCAGGGTGCGCAGCCGGGTGACCCGGAGCGTGACGTCCTCGATCGTCCCGGCGGCGACGCCGGTCGCGGTGGTGAGTTCGACGATGTCACCGTAACCGTACTGACGTTCGGCCAGCACGAAGAAGCCAGCGAGGAAGTCCTGGACGATCTTCTGCGCGCCGAAACCCAGCGCGGCGCCGAGGACGGTGGCCGGCGCCACCAGCGTGACGAGGTTCACGCCGAACCTCAGCAGGATCTGGATGCCGAACAGGATGTACAGCATTCCCACCGCTACGTAGGAGACGACCTGGACGAGGGAGTGGAGGTGCTTGGACTCCTCCGACCACAACTCCTTGTCGGCGTTCCTCGCGTCGATCCGGCCGGTCCACATCCGGGCGATCTTGCCGATCGCCCGGGTCATCAGGGCGGCTCCCAGGACGAGGAGGACGACCTCCAGGCCGTCGTTGCTGAGCCAGTTCAGGACTCCGCTGAAGTCTGTCCGGAAGGCCACTAGGCGTCCGCCCCCTCCCGCATGCGCCATCGGATACCGGCCTCGATGAACCCGTCGATGTCACCGTCGAGGACCGCGGACGGGTTGTTCACCTCGTACTCGGTGCGCAGGTCCTTGACCATCTGGTACGGGTGCAGAACGTAGGACCGCATCTGGTTGCCCCAGGAGGCGTTGCCACCCGCACCGAGCGCGTCCATGGCGGCCCGCTCCTCCTGGCGCTTGCGCTCGAGCAGTTTGGCCTGCAGCACTTTCATGGCGGCGACCTTGTTCTGCAGCTGCGACTTCTCGTTCTGACAGGTCACGACGATCCCGGTCGGGACGTGGGTGAGGCGGACGGCCGAGTCGGTGGTGTTGACGGACTGGCCACCGGGACCCGAGGAGCGGTAGACGTCCACCCGGACCTCGTTCTCCGGCACCTCGATGGAGTCGACGGTCTCCACGACCGGCAGCACCTCGACCTCGGCGAAGGAGGTCTGGCGGCGGCCCTGGTTGTCGAACGGGGAGATCCGCACCAGCCGGTGCGCTCCCTGCTCCACGGACAGCGTCCCGTACATGTAGGGGTCCTTGACCACGAAGGTGGCGGACTTGATCCCCGCCTCCTCAGCGTACGAGGTGTCGTACACCTCGACCTTGTGGCCGGCCTTCTCGGCCCACCGGATGTACATGCGCATGAGCATCTCGGCGAAGTCCGCGGCGTCCACGCCACCGGCACCGGCACGGATGTTGACCACGGCGTCACGCTGGTCGTACTCACCGCTGAGCATCGTCTTGACCTCCATGGCCTCGACGTCCTCACGCAGGCTGGCGCGTTCGGAGTCCGCCTCCTCGACGGCGCCGTCGCCCTCCTCCTCCGCCAGCTCGTACATCAGGGGCAGGTCCTCGATCCGCTGCCGCAGATCCCGGCAGCGGCGCAGGTCGGCCTGGATGTAGGACAGCTCGCTGGTGACCTTCTGCGCCCGGTCCTGGTCGTTCCACAGGTCCGGGTCGGCGGCCATCTGCTCGAGCTCGTCGACGCGTCGGGCCAGCTCCTCGATGTCGAGGACCTTCTCGACCGTGGTCAGGGTCGCGTCGAGGGCAGCGATGTCGGCAGAAACGTCAGGGTGCACGTTATCCGACTCTACGCGGCCCGGGCGCCTTCCAGCGTTTGCCCACCCGCCCCTTCCGCGTGGCCTGCCGCGCCTCCGATCGTCACCCCCCGCCGGTAGCGTCGGATGCCTCGGACCCGCTACCGCTCGTGGTCAGTGAGCCGCTACGACCAAGTGGAGGAAGTGAACGTCCATGGACACCCGACAACCGGGCCCCCTGCACGACGAGTCCACCGGGGGGATGACCGACGCCGATCTGGCCGCCCGCCTCGTCGTCGACGCCGGAAACCTCGCGCGGCGACTGCGCGAGCACGGGCTCGACGTCCGGCGCAAGACTTCCGTCTCCGACGTGGTCACCGAGGCCGACGATGCGGCCGAGCGGCACATCACCGCACTCCTGGCCGCCCACCGTCCGTCCGACGGCGTCCTGGGCGAGGAGGGCTCCCTCGTCGCGGGCGACGGCGAACGACGGTGGGTCGTGGACCCGGTGGACGGCACCTACAACTTCGTCTCCGGCTCCGACTACTGGTGCTCGGCCGTCGCGGTCACCGGTGAGGAAGACTATCTGCTCGGCGCGGTCCACCGACCGGTCACCGGGGAGACCTTCGTCGGCGGTTCGGACGTGCCGACGCGCCGCAACGGGGTACCCGTCGCGCGCCTGGCCCCCGGTGACCTGGCCGCCGGCAGCCTCGCCACCTACCTGCACCCGCCGTTCTTCGACGATCCCCAACTCGCCGAGCCTTTCCACCGCGTGAGCCGTGGCGCGGCGACCATCCGAATGCTCGGGTCCGGTTCCGTGGACCTGGCCTCCGTCGCGTGTGGGATCCACACGGTGTGGTGTCAGCACTCCTGCCCCGAGTGGGACTGGCTACCCGGCCGCGCACTCGTCGAGGGGGCGGGCGGGGTGTGCGCGACCGTCGAGGTGGGCGGCTACGACTGGTTCGTGGCCGGCCGCCCGGGTGCGGTCGAGCAGACGGTCGACCTCCTGCGCGGCTGACACCCGTCCGACCCACCGGCGGGACGGACGGGTTCGAGGAAAGAGTGGCGCACGGAACTTACTCCGAAGTAAGGTGTCAGGGACAGCACCGTCCACCGTCCGTCACGAGAACAGCTGGTGATGATGAGCAAGAACCCCACAGCCCCGTCCACGACCGGACGCGCGGAGACCTCGACACCGGGTAAGAACCCCGCGCGCATCGACGCCATCGGCGCCGCCATGCGCGCGCTGACCACCATTACCGGGTCGGAGTTCGCCGAGCGCTTCGGCCTGCGGCAAAAGGTCGACCGGGTCACCTACGAGGCCACCAAGACCGGTTTCAAGACCCTCGGTGCAGCGACCAAGTCGTTCAAGAAGGTCTCCGGCGGCGGCGCACCCAAGCGTCTTCCCGACTCCGAGGCCCGGCCCGACCTGTTCGACCTCACGCTGGACGAGGACCAGCAGATGATCTCGCAGACCGTGCGAGAGTTCGCCGCCGAGGTCATCCGGCCGGCCGCGCACGACGCCGACGCCGCCGCCGAGGCACCCGCGTCGCTGCTCGAGCGCTCGGCCGAGATCGGCGCCACCATGCTCAACGTGCCCGAGGAGTTCGAGGGCATCGCGTCCGAGCGCGGTGTGGTGACCAACTCGCTGGTCGCCGAGGCCCTGGCCTACGGCGACATGGGCCTGGCCCTGCCGATCCTGGCCCCCTCCGGCGTGGCCACCACCCTGACGCAGTTCGGCTCGGACACCCAGCAGAAGTCATACCTCCCGGCGTTCGCCTCCGAGCAGGTCCCCGCCGCCGCCGTCGTGGTGGCCGAGCCGCAGCCACTCTTCGACCCGTTCAATCTCAAGACCACCGCCACCCGCACCGTCGGCGGGTTCACGCTCAGCGGCGTCAAGTCGATGGTGCCCACGGCCGGCAGCGCGGAACTCTTCGTCGTCGCCGCCTCCCTCGACGGCGCGCCGACCTTCTTCGTCGTGGAATCCGACACCGACGGACTCGTGGTGGAGGCCGACCCGTCCATGGGCCTGCGCGCCGCCGGCCTCGGCCGACTCGTCCTCACCGACGTCTCCCTTCCCGCCGACGCCATCCTCGGTGGCGCTGACGTCTCGCCGGAGGACCGGTCCTCGGCCTACGCCGACGTCATCCGCCTGTCGCGTCTGGGCTGGGCCTCCCTCGCCGTGGGCACCTCCCACGCCGTCCTGGACTACGTGACCCCGTACGTCAAGGAGCGTCACGCCTTCGGCGAGCCCATCGCCCACCGGCAGGCGGTCGCGTTCGCCGTGGCCGACATGGCCACCGAACTCGACGGCATGCGCCTGGTCACCTGGCGCGGCGCCGCCCGCGCCGAACAGGGACTGTCCTTCGCCCGCGAGGCCGCGCTGGCCCGCAAGATCGCCGCGGACAAAGGTATGAAGATCGGCCTCGACGGTGTCCAGCTGCTCGGTGGCCACGGGTTCACCAAGGAACACCCGGTCGAGCGGTGGTATCGCGACCTGCGCGCCGTGGGAGTGGCCGAGGGCGTGGTGGTCCTGTGACGTCCGCCCGCTCCGCCACACTCCCGAACCGGACCAAGGACCTGAAGCGATGATCAATCTCGAAATCCCCAAGAAGCTGCAGGCGGGTGCAAACCAGGCCCGCCAGGTGGCCATGCAGATCTTCCGACCCATCTCCCGCAAGTACGACCTCGCCGAGCATGAGTACCCCGTCGAGCTGGACACCCTCAAGGCCATGATGGAGGCCATGGAGGACGCCGGTCAGGCGGCCTCCGGCGCCACCATGGGATCAGGTCGCGCACCCCGGCGCGAGGGCGTGTCCAACGGCGGCAATATGAAGTCGCTGCTCAATGCCATCGAGACCTGCTGGGGCGACGCGGGATTGACCTTGTCCGTCCCCGGCCAGGGGTTGGGTAACTCCGCCATCGCCGCCGTGGCGAGCGACGAGCAGATGCAGAAGTTCGGCCGGGTGTGGGCCTCGATGGCCATCACCGAGCCCGAATTCGGCTCCGACTCGGCCGCCGTCTCGGCCACCGCGCGGTTGGACGGCGACGAGTACGTCATCAACGGCACCAAGATCTTCGTGACCTCGGGCCAGCGCGCGGATCACATCGTGGTGTGGGCGACCCTGGACAAGAGCAAGGGCCGCGCCGCGATCAAGTCCTTCGTCGTGCCCCGGGACCATCCCGGCGTCTCCGTCGACCGGCTGGAGCACAAGCTCGGCATCCGGGCCTCGGACACGGCGCAGATCAGCTTCACCGACTGCCGGGTCCCCAAAGAGAATCTTCTGGGCGATCCGGAGGTCCGCGTGGACAAGGGCTTCGCTGGTGCCATGCAGACTTTCGACAACACCCGGCCGCTGGTCGCCGGCATGGCCGTGGGCGTCGCCCGGGCCGCGCTCGAGGAGATCCGCACCCTCCTCGAGGAGGCCGGCATGGAGATCGACTACGACCGTCCGGCCACCAGCCAGCCGGCCGCCGTCGCCAAGTACCTCGACCTCGAAGCCGACTGGGAGGCTTCCTACCTGCTCACGCTCCGCGCGGCGTGGATGGCAGACAACAAGATGCCCAACACCAAGGAGGCATCGATGTGCAAGGCCAAGGCCGGGCGCACCGGTTCCGCCGTGACCCTGGGCGCGGTCGAGCTGGCCGGCAGCTACGGCTACTCCGAACGCAGCTTCCTGGAGAAGTGGTCGCGCGACTCCAAGATCCTCGACATCTTCGAGGGCACGCAGCAGATCCAGCAGCTGGTGATCGCGCGCCGGATCCTGAACCTGTCAAGCGCCGAGCTGAAGTGAGCCGACCCCGGCGCGATCACGATCACTGACGCGATCACTGATTTGAGCGGCGCCCCGCGGACCCGATGTCCGCGGGGCGCCGCCCATTTCAGCTGACTCACTCCAGTCTACTGTTCGGTGCCCACGACATGATGGTTCCGCACTGCCGGCAGATGTGGACACGGTGGCCGTGGTCGAGACTGCCGCTGCGAGCGGCATCCCAGCCGACGAGGACCCGGTCGGGACCGAGCTCATGTCCATACGGGCAGTGGGTAGGCGCGTCCTCGGTCCAGAACATGGAGCGGACGGTAGCGACGGGGTCGGACACAGACGAGGGCCCGGTACCGACCGCGTCGGTACCGGGCCCTCGTCCGCCTCTCGCCCACGGGGCGGGGTGCCGGGCGGTCAGGCCATCCGGAAGCCGCTCCCCGGCCAGTCGCGCGCGGTGGCGTCGGCGACGATCGCGTCGAACGAGTACGCCACCGCCGGCAGGAAGAACGGAGTCTGCGCCGGGTGGATACACGAGGGCAGGATGGGGCCGATGCTGCCGGCCGATCCCGCGTCCGGCGGCATGTGCCCGCCGGAGAGGAGCCCGACGAGACGCCCCTCGCGGATCACGGGGCCACCGGAGTCGCCGTAACCGGCACAGGTGTGGGTCCAGAACCGGTCGCCCTCGCGCTGCCACGTGATGCCACAGGTGTGTCCGGTGGTCAGCCCGTCCTTGCAGACGACGTCACCGAACTGCGGCGCGGGTCCGCGGCCCACGATGCCCGCCTGTCGGACGGGGACGGCGACGCCCGGGTCCAGACGGATCACGGAGTAGTCGAGGATCTCGTTGCGGGTGGCGATGGTGCCGATCACGCCGGCACCCGGGTCGTCGCGGAGGATCACCGGGGCGTCGATCCGCTCACTGCAATGGGCGGCGGTGAACGCGACTGGCGCTCCGGAGTCGTCGTACCCGGCGGCGGTAATGGTGCATCCGGCCACTCCCCCGACCAGAACAGGGGTCGCACCCCCGACGGGCACGGCGGCTTGGGCAGCTGCGGGCGCCATCAACGTGGCGGCACCGGCCATCACGGCCGTCGCGGCGAGCTTCGCCACACGGGTGAGCCTCATGAATGTGTCCTTCCCACCCCGGGCGGACTGCCCGGGTATACGCCCTCGACAGCGTAGCGGCGATCAGCCGCCGGTGCACCACGCGCGGGCCGGCTGGAGCCCCACCACCCGTGCGGCGCTGGCCCCGACACGTCGGATCCCGGCCGATCCCCCGGTCAGCGGCCTTCGACGATGATGCGGATGGAGGGCCGCTCGTCGGGGTCTCCGCCGATCTGTGCCCAGATCCCCGCGACGACGGGCTCGAGGAACAGCTCGCCCACCTGACCCATGAGCGTGCGGACCACCTGGACCTTGTCCGAGGCCCGCGTCGAGGCGTGGCCACCGCGCCGCAGACTGTCGACCTCCCTGGTGGTGAGCTCGACGATCGCCTCGAGAAGCGGGACACCCCGGCCGTCGGGTTCGAGGAGGGCCCGGTTGATGTACTTCACCAACATCGGGTTGCGCTCGAGCATCTCCCGCACCGCGGCGTCGCGGGCCGCCACGACCTCCGCTGCTGATCCGGAGTGCTCGACCGTCGCCAGTGCGGCGACCACCTGCTCCACCACGAGCTCGTCGACAGCGCGGCGCAACCCCTCCTTGGTGCCGAAGTGGTGCTGGATCAACCCGATGGTGACCCCCACCCGGGCGGCGACCCGTCGCATCGAGACCCGGTCCTCGCCGTGATCGGAGTAGAGCTCCAGCGCCGCGTAGCGGATTCGCGCGCGGGCGGTGAGGTCACCGTCAGCAGAGCGCGGGACACCGTCCCCCGACCCGGGTTCCGTTGCGCTCACTCGCCCCACCTCGTCTCGCCGCGACGTGCGACGCCCGAGGGCGCCGCCGGAAGGTCGACCATACACATGCATGTCAGACAATGCAGTTGTATGGTGGGGATCGTCATGGCCGTCAACCGGCCCCGTCCCATCGCTGGAGTCCCCCGTGCTAGAGACCGCCCCCTTCCGATCCCCGTGGATGACCGACGATCTGGATGCACTGCGCGCCCACACGCGTGCGTTCCTGGAGAAGGAGACCGTGCCGCACCTCGAGCGCTGGGCCGAGCAGGGCGCCGTCGACCGTGAGTTCTGGAACAAGGCCGGCGACGCGGGCCTGCTGTGCATCTCCATCCCGGAGGAGTACGGCGGGGGCGGCGGCACGTTCGCCCACGAGGCCGTGATCGCCGAGGAGCAGACCCGCGCCCTCGACGACGGCTGGGGCAATTCGGTGCACAGCACGATCGTGGCCCACTACATCGTCCAGTACGGCACCGAGGAGCAGAAGCAGCGGTGGTTGCCGAAGCTCGCGACCGGCGAGATGGTCGGCGCCATCGCGATGACCGAGCCGGGCGCCGGGTCCGACCTGCAGGCGCTGCGCACCTCGGCGGTGCGCGACGGTGACGACTTCGTGGTCAACGGTGCCAAGACCTTCATCTCCAACGGTATGCACTGCGACCTGCTCGTCATCGTCACCCGCACGGGTGGCGAGGGCGCGCAGGGCCTGTCCCTGCTGGTCGCGGAGACCACCGACCTGCCCGGCTTCGACCGGGGCCGCAAGCTCGACAAGATCGGCCTGAAGTACCAGGACACGATGGAGTTGTTCTTCGACGACATGCGGGTGCCCGCCGGGAACATCCTGGGCGGCGAGGAGGGCGTGGGCCAGGGGTTCATCCAGCTCATGCAGCAGCTCCCGCAGGAGCGCCTCATCATCGCGGTGACGGCGGTCGCGGCGGCCGAGACCGCCGTGACGCTGGCGACGGATTACGCCAAGGAGCGCGAGGCGTTCGGCAAGCCAATCCTCAAGTTCCAGAACCTGCGTTTCGAGCTGGCCGAGTGCAAGACCGAGGCGCTCGCCTCGCGCACCCTGCTGGATCACTGCATCGGCCTGCATCTCAAGGGTGAACTGGACCCGTCGACAGCGTCGATGGCCAAGTACTTCTGCACCGACAAGCAGTGCGAGATCATCGACCGTTGCCTGCAGGTTTTCGGTGGCTACGGCTTCATGACGGAGTATCCGATCGCCCGCATGTACGCCTCGGCCCGCGTGCAGAAGATCTACGGTGGCACCAACGAGATCATGAAGGAGCTCATCTCGCGGACCCTCTAGAGTTCGTCGGCGACAACTAAAGCTCGGCGACGATCGCCCGGACGGCGTCACGGCCCGCCCGGTTGGCCCCCACGGTCGACTGGGACGGGCCGTAGCCGATGAGGAACAGACTCGGCTCGTCGAGGGCCCGGCCCTCCGCCACCCGGATGCCCCCCTCGGGGGTGCGCAGGCCCAGGGGCGCGAGGTGGGCGACCGCGGGTCGGAACCCGGTCGCCCAGAGGATGACGTCCGCGCGTTCGAGTCGCCCGTCGGGCATCCGCACCCCGTCGGGTTCGATGCGGGTGAACATGGGGTGGCGGACCAGGACGCCGCGCTCGTCGGCGCGCTCGATCCACGGGGCGCGGTACATGCCGGTGACGCGGATGATGCTCTGCGGGGGAAGTCCCTGCGCGGTGCGATCGGCGACCCGGTCGATCGCGGCGGAGAAGTTCTCCGGGGCGGGGTCCGTCTCCCACTCGATCTCCCGCCTGGTTACCCAGAGGGTGTCGGCGACGCGCGAGATCTCCTCGAGCAGCTGGGTGGCGGAGATGCCGGCGCCGACGATCACGACGCGCTGTCCGGCGAACTCCTCGGCGTCGACGTAGTCGTGGACGTGGAGCTGTCGGCCGCGGAACGTCTCCTGGCCGGGGTAGTACGGCCAGAACGGTCGGGTCCAGGTGCCGGTGGCGTTGATGACGTAGCGCGCCGCCCAGGCCTCAGGGCGGGTGTCACCGCCTGGATCGGTGACGACGACGAGGTGGTCGGACTCCGGCCCGTCCCGCCCGGGCGTGGGTCTGCGGACCGAGCGCACGCGGACCGGCCGCCGGACGTCGAGCCCGAATCGGTTCTCGTAGTCGGCGAAGTAGGGCGGCAGGACGTCCCGACTCGGGGCGGTGCGGTCGACATCGGGGACGGGTCGGCCCGGCAGTTCGAAGATGCCGTTGACCGTGCTCATGGTGAGGGATTCCCAGCGGTGCCGCCAGGCCCCGCCGGGGGCGTCCTCGGCGTCGAGCATGACGAAGTTGCGCTCCCCCGCCTCGGCACGGCCGACCGGCGCGAACCCCCGCCGCCTGAGGTGGTAGCCGGCCGACAGTCCGGCCTGGCCGGCGCCGATCACCACCACGTCGACCGGACGGGTGGGGCTCTCCTGATCGGGCGTCACGCCACCATGGTGGGCCATGCGGCTCCGGCGAGGACGGGCGGGCGCGGGATCGTCGCAGACGCCGGGGTCAGCACCCGTCTGGCAACGAGGCGAAGTCCGGCGTGCGCCCTTCGGCGAATGCCGCCAGCGCCTCCGCGTTCGCCGGTCCACCCATGAGGTCGGCGAAGGCCCGGTTCTCCCGTTCGCGGGCGTCTGCGATCTGGCGCGCCAGCGGTTCGGTCATCGTCCGCTTGACCGCCCGCAGACTCGAGATCGGGAGCCGCGCCAACCGAGCGGCGTGCTCGCCGGCGACCTGCTGGAGTTCAGCGGGGGCGCACAGCCGCCAGACCAGTCCCATCTCGTGGGCCTCGCGGGCCGTGATCCACTCCGAGGACAGCAGGGCCCACGCGGCGTTCTGCCGACCCACCAGCCTGGGCAGCAGGTAGCTCGACGCCGCCTCGGGCGCCACTCCCAGGCGGGTGAACGGGCACTTGAGCCGGGCGTCGTCGGCCATGAACACCAGGTCGGCGAACCCGATGATCGACATGCCGATACCCAGTCCGAGCCCGTTGATCGCCAGGACGAGCGGCTTGTCGAACCCGGTGAGCGCGTCCACGAGACCCAGGAATCCGTGCTCGCCGGGGACGAAATCGGGGTTGGTGATCCGCTCACCCATCTCCAGCAGGTCGGTGCCCGCGCTGAACGCCCGGCCCTCACCGGTGAGCAGGACCACCGCGACCGTGGGGTCCGCCGCGGCGGCGTGCAACGCCTCGGTGACCGCGTCGTACAGCGCCTCGTTGAAGGCGTTGAGGGCATCGGTGCGCGCCAGTGTCAGGGTGCGGACCCGGTCCGCATCGCACACTGACAGGCCCGTCGTCCTCTCGTCTCGCGCCATGGTCAGCTCTGCTCCAGGTAGACGGACTTGAGCTCGGTGTACTGGGCCAACCCCTCGGGGCCGAACTCGCGACCCACCCCGGAGGCCTTGAAGCCGCCGAACGGGGCGGAGAAATCCATCGTGTAGGTGTTCACGCCGTAGGTGCCGGTCCGGACCCGTCGCGCGACGCCCAGCCCCGCCTCCCGGTCGGCGGTCCACACGGTGCCCGCCAGTCCGTACTCGGAGTCGTTGGCGATGCGGACGGCGTCGTCGACGTCGTCGTAGGCGATCACGGAGATGACGGGACCGAAGATCTCCTCCTGCGCGATGCGCATCGAGTTGTCGACGCCACCGAAGACCGTGGGTCGTACGTACCAGCCGGTGTCCAGGCCGTCGGGGCGGTCGGAGCCCCCGGCGAGCAGCGTCGCACCCTCCTGCTGCCCGATCTCGATGTAGGAGTTCACCCGCTCCTGCTGGCGACGGGCGACCATCGGCCCGATCTCCGTGGCCGGGTCGAGCGGGTCCCCCACCACCATCGACCCGATGCCGTCGGCCAGCGCCTGTGCCACCTCGTCGTGGCGGTCGCGACTCACCAGCACCCTGGTCTGTGCCACGCACGCCTGGCCGGAGTTCATCACGCCCACGAACTTGAGCCCCTCGACCACGGTCGTCAGGTCCGCGTCGTCGAGCACGATCGCCGCGGACTTGCCGCCCAGCTCGAGGGAGCAGCGCTTGAGCTGCTCGCCGCAGATCGCGCCGATTCTCCGGCCCGCCGCGGTGGATCCGGTGAACGCCACCTTGTCGATCGCGGGGTGCCGCACCAGGTGCTCGCCCACCTCGCGGCCGCCGGCGACGATGCTCACGACGCCCTCGGGCACGCCCGCCTCGATGAGCAGTTCGCCCAGCAGGTAGGTGTCCAGCGGCGTCTCCGGCGCCGGCTTGATCACGATCGTGCACCCCGTCAGCAGCGCCGGGATCAGCTTCGACAGGACCGTGAACTGGGGGACGTTCCACGGCGGGATCGCCGCGACCACGCCCACGGGCTCGTGTCGCACCAGCACCTCCCCGCCGAGGACGCCGGGGCGGGTCTCCTCCCACGGGAATTCACGCGCGATGGCGAGGAAGGCTTCGATCTGCATCCACGGGGCGGGCGCCTGGGCGAGCTTGCTGAACGAGATCGGGGAGCCCATCTCCGTGGAGATGACGGTCGCCATGTCGTCGAGCCGCGCCGCGTACAGGGCGGACAGCCTGGCGACGACCTCGATCCGCTCGTCGGGGCTCATGCGGGGCCACGGGCCGTGGTCGAAGGCCTCGCGCGCGGCAGCCACCGCGGCATCCATGTCCGCCACCGATCCCTCGGGTACCCGGGCGACGACCTCCTCGGTGTGCGGGCTGATCACCTCGATCACGTCATCGGTGGCGGGGGAACGCCACTGGGTGCCGATCAACAGGGCATCGCGGTCGAGTGAGGTGGTCATGTGGCTCTCCTGCCGTCACGGGGCGTCGTCGTGGCCGCATCGGACATGCGAACAGACACCTGTCCACCATACGAGGACCGAACCACTGTGTGGGCCGGAACACACGGACAGGCGCGACGATCGCTCCGGAGGCATCTACGACGTCCGCACTCCCGACCACGGCGTCGGCATACTCGAGCGAGACAACTCCAGAAATAAACTCAGGCCCGGCTCCCTTTCGGGAACCGGGCCTGGTGCGTGGTAGCGGGGACAGGATTTGAACCTGCGACCTCTGGGTTATGAGCCCAGCGAGCTACCGAGCTGCTCCACCCCGCGTCGTTTGCGTCTATGACACTACGTGCCATTCACCGGACATTGCAAATCGGTGGACGCTCGACGACTAGAAGATGACGTAACTCACACCCCCGCACCCATCGCCCCAGGTCACGTCAGTTCCCCAGGCCCTGATAAGCGTCGACGGCGGCCTGCAGGTCCTCGAGCGCCTGCCCCAGATCGGAGAGGTCTCCCCCGCTCTGGGCCGAGCGGACCGCGTTCAGCGCCGAGTTGAGCTCGCGCACGGCGGCCGCCCGCTCGGAGTCGTCAGCGCCTCCCCCAGTGGCCGGCGACGACGGTCGCGGGGCGGCGCCCTCGGCGGGCCGCGCGGCGCCTTCCTCTGCCTCGGCCTCCGCCTCCCCGCTCTCGTCGATCCGCACGACGTCCGGGTCTGCCTCGATCCCGACCTGTCGCAGCGCCTCGTACAGCGTGGGCGCGTAACCCACCGCCCGGTCGTACGAGACCATCACGCGCAGAAGCCTCGGGAAGGCGGAGTCCTGGTCCTTGCGCTGGGTGTAGATCGGCTCCACGTAGAGCACCGAGTCGTCCGCCAACGGCAGCGCCAGGAGGTTGCCCTCAGTGATCTCGGCGGTCTCACCCCACAGTCGCCGGTCCTCGGCGATCGCCGGCGAGGCGATCATGATGTCCTGCGCCTGGTTGGGCCCCTGCGACAGCGGCTCTGTCGGCCTCTGGACCCGCACCGTGATCTGCCCATAGGTCTCGGGGTCCGAGCTCGCCGTCATGTGCGCGGCGAGGAACTCACGCTCATAGCCGCGGAACGCCGAGATGAGCTGGAACGACGGCTCGTCGGACTCCGGGTCGGTCGGATCGGAGGCCACCACGTAGTACGGCGGCTGGGCCGGCCCGTCACGGTCGACGGTCTGGGCGCCGGCGGGACCACCGGCGGGGCTGCCGGCCGGACCACCGGCGGGCCCGCCCACGGGCGGACCCTGCGGGTTCTGGATCGACGAGGTCACCGTGGGATCGGACGGCACCGACCAGAAGGCGTCATTGGTGAAGAACTGACCCGGGTCGTCGACCTGGTACTTGGCCAGCAGCTCACGCTGCACCTTGAACAGGTCCTCCGGGTAGCGCAGGTGCTCCTCCAACTCCTCGGAGATCGCCTCGCGTGGCTGGACGATGTCCGGCAGTGCCTTCATCCACGTCTGCAGCACGGGGTCCGACTCGTCGAACGCGTACAGGTCGACGGTGCCGTCGTACGCGTCGACGGTCGCCTTGACCGAGTTGCGGATGTAGGAGACCTCCTCGTCCGGCAGGACCCGGCCGTTCGCGTCGTTGAGCGAGTCCGAGGTCATGGCCTCCAGCGAGCTGAGCTCGGCGTACGGGTAGGTCTTGAGCGTCGTGTACCCGTCGACGATCCACTTGATACGGCCGTCGATCACCGCCGGATAGGTGTTGGTGTCCGTGGTCAGCCACGGGGCCACCTTCTGCACCCGGTCCCGCGGGTCGCGGTCGTAGATGATCTTCGAGTCGTCCCCGAGAATGCTGGACAACAGGATGTTGCGCTCGGCGAACTTGAGCGAGTAGGCGATCCGGTTGACCCAGCCACCGACGGGGACACCGCCCTCGCCGGTGTAGGTGTACTGCTCGGTGTCGGTGTCGTACTCACGGGGCCCGTCGCCGTTGTCCCCCACGATGGCGTAGTCGGGGTCCGCCTGCGCGATGAGCGGACCGAAGTAGGTCCGCGGCTGGGTCACCGGGATCATCATCTCCTGACCACTGGAGATCGCCTCGAGGTCGGAGACCTGGAAATTCGGCAGGCCGCCGCGGTCCGAGCCGGCGTCGTCGGCGATCTCGTTGACCCGGTTGGCCGGTGCGGCCACGAACCCGTTGCCGTGCGTGTACACCGTGTGGCGGTTGATCCAGTCCCGCTGGTTGGCCTGCAGGGACTCGGGGTTGAGCTCACGCGCGGCCACGAGGAAGTCCCGCATCTCGCCGTCGATCGTGTAGCGGTCGATGCCCAGCGTCTCGGGGAAACCGTAGAAGTTGCGCAACTGGTGTAGCTGGGTGAACGTCGGCGCCAGGACGCTCGGGTCGAGCACGCGGACGTTGGACAGTGTCGTGAGATCCGAGGCCGCCTCGCGGGGGTTCGGATCGGCCGCCCCCCAGTTGTCGATGTAGGTGACCCGCTCCTCACCGATGTCGTACGCGGCGCGTGTCGCGTCGATGTTCCGCGCGATGTACTCCCGTTCCTTCTCGGCACGGTTGGGCTTCACCGAGAACTGCTCGACGGCCAGCGGCCACGCCGACCCCACCACGAGCGCGGAGAACAGCAACAGGACGGTGGCCAGCGCGGGGATCCGCAGATCCCTGATCACGATGGCGGAGAAGAACGCGGCCGCGCACACCAGCGCCACCGAGAACATGAAGATCTTCGCCGGCATCAGGGCGTTGACGTCGGTGTAGCTGGCGCCGGTGAACGTGCTGTTCTCGCTGAACAACAGCTCGTAGCGATCCAGCCAGTACGCGGCGGCCTTGGCCAGCACGAACAGCCCGGCGAGGGTCACCAGCTGGATCCGGGCGGCGCGGGTGAGGGCGCCCTCGCGGGCGCCGGGTCGCAGTCCGCCGAAGAGGTAGTGGGTGAACAGGTTGGCCAGGAGGGCCAGCACGACGGCCACCATGAGCCAGGTGACGATCGCGCGCCACATCGGGAGCTCGAAGGCGTAGAAGGAGATGTCCAGACCGAACTGGGGGTCGGTCTCACCGAACGGCGTCGAGTTGAAGAACGCCAGCACGGTCTGCCACCCGGTCTGCGCGACCGACCCGGCCAGGATCGCCAGGACGACCGGGATCCAGAGCACGGTCCTGCCGGGCGAGGCCCCCATGGCCGCCCGGTAGCGGGACAGCGCGTCCGGCATGCCCGCCTGCGCCAGGAACACCGGGCGATACCGGTAGGCCAGCAGAATGCCGGCGCCCACCGCCAGGCCGACCAGGAGGGCGACCGCCACGAAAAGACCGAGCCGCGCCAGCAACTCGGTCCGGAACACGCTGGTGGCATCGACACTGCCGAACCACAGCCAGTCCGTGTACGCGGTGTTCAGTCTGGGCAGGACCTGGATGAGGAGGATGAGGACGACGACGGCGACGGCGACGGCCCGACCGCGACGAGAGATCGCGATCGGCCGACCGGGGGAATTGCCGGGTGGGCGGACGGACACCTGGAAAGCTCCTGCACTGCTGGGGCGGACATGCTCGTGACCCCCACCTTACGGAAAAGCCGTGCCTCAGCCGCAGGTCGGTGGCTGGCCCCCGGAGGCCGCCGTCTCCAGCGCCTCCAGCGCGCCCTCCAGCGTCTCCACCTCGATCAGCCGGACGCCCTCCGGCGGGCCCTGCACAGCCTCCGCACAGTTGGCCGCGGGGACCAGGAACTCGCTCACCCCCGCGTCGTGGGCCGCCCGGATCTTGTGCCGGATACCGCCGATGGGCCCCACCGTCCCGTCGGGACGGATGGTGCCCGACCCCGCCACCCGCGTCCCCCCGGTCGCCTCACCCGGCGACAGCTTGTCGACGATCGCGACGGCCAGCACCAGGCCCGCCGAGGGGCCGCCCACCGCGGGGTCCACCGTGATGTCGACGTCGGTGCCGTCCGCCGGGGTGTCGCCGACCAGGATGCCCAGTCGGCCCTGTTCGGGATCGCCGTCCGGTCCGGCGGACTGCAACGTCGCCGTCGTCGTCTCCTCACGCCCGTCACGGGTGAACCCGATGCGGACCTCGTCACCCGCGCGGCGCTCACCGACCCGCTCCACCACGGCCGTGGCGTCGTCGACGGATTCCCCGTCGATGGAGGTCAACACGTCGCCCGGGCGCAGGCGCCCGGCGGCGGCACCGTCCGGCTCCACCCCCTCGACGCGCGGCTGCATGGGGATCCCCAGGAACCGGTAGGCGGCGGCCTCGGCGGAGTTCTCCGAACCGACCATCTCCGCGGCGTTGGACTCGCGCACCTCGTCGCGTGAACGGTCCGGAGGGAACACCTGGTCGCGCGGTACCACCACCTGCGCCGGATCCACCCAGAACCGCATCGCGTCGAGCAGCGTCAGCCGGTCGCGGACCGCCACCGTCGTCATGAACAGGGAGCCGGCGGTCTCGTCCGCCTCCCTGCCCGCTACGTCGACCACCGGAACCCGCTCCGTGTCACCGTCCTCCGTCTCCACCTCGGCCGTGCCGAAGGTGTCGTAGGTGGGTCCGGGCCCCATCGACACCAGGGGGACGGTGGCCGACGTCGCCAGGACGAGCAGCAGCACCGCCGGTACCAGCGCGGCGAGAACGGTGAACAGGCGACGACTCACGGGGCAAGGGTAGACCGCACCCGCTGCCGGCCGCGTCGCGGCCGGACCCCCCACCCCTGCACGCTGTACCGTTGTGGCATGAACCAGCCCTTCGGTTTCTCCGCTTCCGACGACGACGGGCGCGACGACGACCGCGACCGCGGCCAGGGCGGTCCCGGCGGTCCCGGCGGCTTCGACCCCTCGCAGTTCGGCAACTTCGGCCAGATGCTCTCCCAGTTCGGACAGATGCTCGGCTCCATGGGGTCGGCCATGTCCGGCCCGGGGAGCTCGGGGCCCGTCAACTACCAACTGGCGCGGACGGTCGCCCTCCAGTCCCTCGGTCGCACGCCCGTGATCACCGACGCCTCGCGCACCGCCGCGCAGGAATCGGTCCGCCTGGCGGAACTGTGGCTCGACGAGACCACCCAGTTCCCCTCCGGAGTGCACCGCACCGAGGTGTGGACGCCCCAGCAGTGGGTCGAGCACTCCCTGCCCACCTGGGAGAAGATCTGCACGCCCGTCGCCGAACAGATGAACTCGGCCACCAAGGGCGCCATGCCCGAGGAGGCCCGCCAGCTCGCCGGCCCGCTGCTCGGCATGCTCGACCAGATGGGCGGCATGGGCTTCGGCATGCAGCTCGGGCAGGGGCTGGGCAAGCTCGCGCCGGCCGTGCTCTTCTCCTCCGAGGTCGGGATCCCGTTCGGCGACGACGGGGTGGCCGCGCTCAGCCCGGCCGCGATCGACGAGTTCGCCGACGAGCTGGAACTGCCCCGGCAGGAGGTCGTGGTCTTCCTCGCGGCACGCGAGGCCGCACACCTGCGACTGTTCGCCGGCGCCCCCTGGCTGCGCGCCCGGTTCCTGGCGACCGTGGAGGAGTACGCGCGCGGCATCCGCGTGGACACCTCCGGGCTCGACGACCTCGCCTCCGGGCTCGACCCGTCCATCCTGCAGGACCCCACCAAGCTCCAGGAGTTGCTCTCCGGCGGGGCCGGGGCGATCGGCCCCAAGGTGACCAACGTCAACGAGGCCGCGCTCGGCCGGCTCGAGACGCTGCTCGCGCTGGTCGAGGGCTGGGTCGACGCCGTCGTCGCCGCGGCGGTCGGCGACCGGCTGCCCAGCGCCGACAAGCTCCGCGAGATGTGGCTGCGACGCCGGGCGACCGGCGGCGCCGCCGAACAGGCCTTCGCCTCGCTCGTCGGACTCGAACTGCGTCCGCGCAAGGCGCGTGAGGCCTCCGAGTTGTGGCGCCGGGTCGGGGAGGCCGTGGGCACCGAACGCCGCGACGGGCTGTGGAGCCACCCCGACCTGCTGCCCGTCGGCGAGGACCTCGAGAACCCCGCCGCCGTCATCGACCGGCTCCTCGACGAGTCGACCGGGGACTCCAGCGGCGTCGACGAGATCGAGCGCTTTCTCCGCGAATCGGGTGGCGGGACCGGAGAGGCCGGCGGGACAGGCGACGGCGGACCCGAGGCCTCAGGCCCGAATGGCCCGGGTTCCGGCTCTGACGGCTCCGGCTCCTAAGGTTCCGGCTCCGAGGGGTCAGGCTCCGAGGGGTCAGGCTCCGAGGGTTCAGACTCCGGAGGGGTCAGGCTCCGAGGGTTCAGGCTCAGAGGGGCCGCACGACGGGGCCTGATCGGCGGGCGTCGTGACGGGCGGGCCGACCTAGTACTGGCCGGTCTCGTCGTCGTCGCCCTCGACCAGGTCGCCCACGCCCTCGCCCCCGACCCCCGGTTCTCCCGCGCCACCGGGGGCGTCCGACCCGGCCCCCGACCGGAGCACCCGCGAGTAGGCCTCCAGATACCCCATCGCCCGCTCGGTGCGCGGATACCCGCGCACCGCCTCCCAGAACTCGGGCGGGTGACCCCCGGGGACGACGAGGTGGGCCAGCTCGTGCACCACGACGTAGTCCAGCACGTAGGCAGGCACGTCCCGCAACGTCTCGCTGATCCGGATCTCCCCGGAATCCGGTGAGCAGGACGCCCAGCGGGTGGTCATCGCCGGCACCCAGCGCACCGATGCCGGCCGCGCCCGACCCTCCAGCCACGTCGTCGACAGTTCCGTGGCGCGCCTCATCAGGTCCGCATCGGACGCCCGGTGACCCTTGCGGCGACCGGACCGGGCGAGCCGGCCGAGCATGTCGGTGATGAGGCGTCGTTCCTCCGCGCGTGGCAGCCCCGCCGGCATGAGGACCACCACGGTCTCGCCCTCCACCCGCGCTGACACCGTCCTCCTGCGGCGTGTGGAGCGGCGCACCTCGATCCGAGGATCATCAGGCTCGGTGGGCAGCGCCGGTGCCGGGCCCGGGCCGGGTGACGGTGGGCTCGCGGACACGGCGGCGGGGCGTGGGGCTGGCGACACGCGGACCACGGTAGACCACCCCACACGGCGCGGTTATCCACAGGCACCGACGAGACCGGCGCCTGTGGACAACGACGCCCGAGCAGGGCCCGGGCAGGACCGCCGCGTGCCACGATGTGCCCCGTGACCCCAGTGACCGCTCCTGCCGACGACCCGCCACGCGCCGCCACCGAGGCCGGCACCGGAACCGCGGCGGTGGCGCCCGTCTCCCCGCGCACCGCCGCCCCCGTCATCGCCGCTCAGGCCGAGGCCCCGGTCTCCCGGGTCCGGGCCACCCTGCGTCCCGGCACCGTGGTCGTCGCGCGGGATGACCACACCGTCCAGGTGGGACTGGCACCTGACCGCGCGGTGGTGGTCGACGCCCCCGCCGTTGTGGGCGCCCGCCGCCTCACTGCACTACTCCGCGGCCTCGACGGCGGGGCCCATCTCGACGACGTGGCCGCCCGCGCGGGGATCGACGCGTCGGGGATGTCCACCGTGGCCCGGATCCTCGTCCACCTGGCCGACCTCGGTCATCTACGACTCGACCCGACGGAACCGGGAGCAGACACGGACGCAGACGCGCACACGACGGGCCCCACTCCTAGGCCCGCGCCGGTGCGTCGGGTCCACATCCTGGGGGTCGGCCAGATCTCGGAGGTGCTTCGGGGGCCGCTGTCGGTCAACGGCTGTCGTGTGACCACCGGCCCCAGCCCGGGCTTGACGCTCGACGCCGAGCGGCCGCCCTGGTTCCGCCGGGGCAGGGCCCCCGACCTGGTCATCCTCACCGGCACCGTCTCGGTGGATCCGGTGGTCACCACCGCACTCGCCCGGTCCGGGCAGGCGCACATGCACGTGTACTGCCGGGACGGCCGTGTGGTGGTGGGCCCGACCGTGGTGCCGGGTGTCACCCCGTGTCTGCGCTGCACCGACCTGTACCGCGCCCGCCGGGACCCGCGGTGGCCGTTCGTCGCCGCGCAACTCATCGGACACAGCCCTGACGCGGCCGTTCCCGCCCTCACCGCCGCCGCAGCCCTGGTGCTGGCGGAGGTCGCCGCCAGCCGCGAACCCCGCACCAGGCTCCAGACCATCGGTGCCACCGTGGAGATCAATCCGTCCGAGGGACTGTGGCGCCGGCTCGAATGGCAGGCCGACGCAGGCTGCGACTGTGGCGCCGCCCCGCATGTCCGTCCTCTGTCATGATTGAAGGCGTGTCCGACCTACCCCGCACCTCGTCCCGCCGCGCAGCACGCCTCGCGGGACTCCCACTGGGCATCGCCGGTCGCGCCGCCGGTTCACTCGGTCGACGCGCCCTCGGGCGGGGGGACGGGGATCTGAGCGAGGAACTGGCCGATCAGGCCGCCGAGCAGGTCTTCGCCGTTCTCGGGGAACTCAAGGGCGGCGCCATGAAGGTCGGCCAGGCCCTCAGCGTGTTCGAGGCCGGGATGCCCGACAAGTACGCCGAGCCGTTCCGGGAGGCCCTCACCAAGCTCCAGGCCGAGGCACCCCCCATGCCCGCCGCCAAGGTGGAGAGAGTCCTCGACACCCAACTCGGGCTGCGCTGGCGTGAACGCTTCGCCGAGTTCGACGGTGACGCCGCCGCGGCCGCCTCCATCGGGCAGGTCCACCGCGCCGTCTGGTCCGACGGTCGGGAGGTGGCCGTCAAGATCCAGTATCCCGGCGCCGATGAGGCCCTCCGCTCGGACCTGCGGCAACTCCGGCGACTGGCTCCCCTGTTCCGGCCGCTCAACCCTGGCACCGACATCAGGGGCATCATCGACGAGCTCTACGACAGCACCGTGAGCGAACTCGACTACCGCGCGGAGGCCGACACCCAGCGGGTGTTCTCGGCCGCCTATCGCGACGATCGCCTCGTCCGGGTGCCCTCCGTGCTGGCCTCGTCGCCCAAGGTGCTGGTCACCGAGTGGGTGGACGGGCGGGCCCTGAGCCGGATCTCCAGCGACGGCACCCCCGCAGAGCGCAACCGGGCCGGCGAGCTCCTCACCGAGTTCCAGTTCAGTTCACCCACCCGTGCCCGGATGATGCACGGCGATCCCCACCCCGGAAATTTCCTGCTCGCCGATGACGGTCGACTGGTGGTCCTGGACTTCGGCGCGTCGATCCCCCTGCCCGAGGGCGTGCCGGAGGTTCTCACCTCCATGATGCGGCTCGCCCTGGCCGGTGATTCCGATGAACTGGTGCGGTTGATGACCCGGGCCGGATACGTCGGCCGGAACGGCCTCGACCCCGCCGACGCGATGGCGTTCCTGAACCCGTTCATCGAGCCGATGCGCGAGCCTGTTTTCCACTTCAGCCGCGCGTGGATGCAGAGCATCATGTCCGTCTACGGTGACGTGTCGGGGCGGGAGTTCCGGACCTCCCGCTCGTTCACCCTTCCGCGCGAGTACGTCCTGATCCACCGGGTGCTGTCCGCGTCGGTGGGCATGCTGTGCCAACTCGAGGCGTCCGCCCCGTACCGGGAGATCGTGCAGCGCTGGATGCCGGAGATCTTCCCCGACGAGGGCTGACCAGCCCCGGGCTCGGGGAGCCTCCCGCGCGGGGCGGGTTCAGGTGGCGCGGATCAGTTTCAGCACGTCGTCGCCGTACTCGCTCAGCTTGTGCGCCCCGATCCCGCCGATCCGGCCCAGTGCGCGGGTGTCGGCGGGCCGCTCCCGGGCGATCTGGGCGAGCGTGTCGTTGGTGAACACCGTGTAGGCGGGTTTGCCGATCCGTTCCGAGGTCTCCTTGCGCCAGTCCCTCAGTCGTTCGAACAGGCCGGTATCGACCTCCACCGAGCATTCCGGGCACAGCCCGAGCGCGCGGTGCATGGGCCCGGTGAGCTTCTCCCCGCACCCGCGGCACCGTCCCTTGTCCGAGGTGTCGGTGGACCCGCGCGGTCCGACCGGGGACTGGGCCGGGCGAACGGGGTCGAGGAAGCGGCTGGGGCGTCGGCTGGCCCGGCCACCGGCGCGTCGACTCCGACTCCACGACACCGTCAGGTGCTCGCGGGCGCGGGTGACGCCCACGTAGAGCAGGCGCCGCTCCTCCTCGATCGCGTCCGGTCCGGCGTTGATCGCGTGGCTGATCGGCAGACTCCCCTCGTGGACTCCGATGAGGAACACCGCGTCCCATTCGAGCCCCTTGGCGGCGTGGAACGACGCCAGCGTCACACCCCGCTCGTCCGGGGCGTGACGTGCCGCCGCCCGTTCTCGAAGCCCCGCGACCACCGGTAGCAGGCCCTCGCGAGCCTCGGCCGTGGCGATCTCCTCCGCGAGACCCACCAGCGAGTTCAGTGCGTTCCAGGTCTCCCTGGCCTGGGCACCGGACGGCTCGGCGGCGGTGAGACCGAGGGGCTCGAGCGCCTGCCTGAGGACTGCGACGATCTCCGTGGGGTCCGACAGCTGGGAGTACGCCTGCGCCCGCGCCTCGTCCGAGCCGTCGATCAGTCGGTCGATCGCCGACATGGCCCGACGGACCACCGGCCTCTCGAAGAAGCCCTCTCCCCCTTTGAGCCGGTATCCGATCCCGGCCTCGTCCAGGGCCGCCTCGACCCGCTCGGACTGGGCGTTGATGCGGTACAGCACCGCGATCTCCGAGGGGTCCATCCCGCCGTGGACGAGATCGGCGACGGCCCCCGCCACCGCCTCCGCCTCGGCGTCCTCGTCGGGGTACTCGGCGAGGACCGGCTCGGGGCCCGGCGGCCGCATTCCCCGCAGGGTGAGCCCGGCGCTGCGGAACCGGCCGCTGCCGGCGCTGATCACCGCGTTGGCCAGGTCCACGACCTGAGGCGTGGAGCGGTAGTCGGACTCCAGGCGCACGACGGTGGCACCCGGGTAGCGGTCCGCGAAGCCGAGCAGGAAGTCCGGTTCTGCGCCGGCGAACGAATAGATGGTCTGGTTGACGTCACCGACCACCGTCAGGTCGTCCCTCCTGCCCAGCCACGCGGTGAGCAGCCGTTGTTGGGCCGGCGTGACGTCCTGGAACTCGTCGACGACGAAGCAGCGGTAGCGGTCCCGGAACTCCTCGGCGATCGCCGGGACCTCTTCCACGAGTTCGGCCATGTGGCTCAGGAGATCGTCGAAATCGAGCATCCGGACCGGTCCGGAGACCTTGAGGTCCTCGTATGCCCGGAACGCGCGCGCGACCTCGGGGGCCGGCACCGGCAGGTCGCGACCCAGTGCGACGGCCTGCTCCGCGTACGTGTCCGGGGTGAGCAGGCTGGACTTGGCCCAGCCGATCTCGGTCAGCACGTCGCGGATGGTCTCCGTGGCGGGGTCCAGGCCGACCCGGCGCACCGCCTGGGCGACCGCGCGGAACTGCCCGTCCAACAGCTGCCAGGGTTCCTCCCCGTACACCCGTGGCCAGAAGTACGACAGGTTCCGCAGGGCGGCCGAGTGGAAGGTCCGGGCCTGTACGGGTCCCGTCCCGGCGTCCGCGACTCCCAGCCCCGCCAACCGCATGCGCAGCTCCCCGGCGGCGCGGGCGGTGAACGTCACCGCCAGCACCTGGTCGCCGCGGACGTGCCCGGTGGTCACCAGGTGGGCGATCCGTCGGGTGATCGTGCGGGTCTTCCCCGTCCCGGCGCCGGCGAGGATGCAGACGGGTCCACGTGGCGCCAGCACGGCGTGCCGCTGCTGCGGGTCGAGGCCCTCCAGCGCGGACGTCGCACCGCCTCCCCGTCCGACAGCCCAACCGGAACCCGGGCCTGCTGTCGGGCCTGCTGTCGGGCCTGTTGTCGGGCCTGACCCCGCGCCGCGCCGCATGTCACTCACGCCCCCATCGTGGCATCCGGCTCCGACAACGCGCCGGAGGCCTCCCCCCGGGATGATTCCCACGGTCGCGCGCGTTACACCCCGTCATGAGCGATGAGACGACGAACGACGATGCCGGCGCCCTGACCCTGTACACCACCACGTGGTGCCCCTTCTGCACGCGGCTCAAGAAGCTGCTCGACGAGAAGGAGATCGGCTACACCGAGATCGATGTGGAGGCCGATGCCGAGGCCGCAGCCTTCGTCGAGAGCGTGAACGGCGGCAACCGGGTCGTCCCGACGGCGCTGTACTCCGACGGGACCACCGCCACCAATCCCCCGGCGTCGCAGGTGCGCGCCAAGCTGGAGGAGCTCGCCGGGGTCTGACACGTGGACCGTCCCGCCCACCCGGGCCCGACGGCGACGCCGGAGACCCTGGTCTCAGGCGTCGCCGTCCCCGTCGACCGCCGCGACCCAGGAGCGCAGCATCACGTGCGCGATGGAGACCGCCGGCGCCACCATGAGGTCGCCACGGCCGGCCAGCGCGTCACGCACCCGGTCGACGTCGAACCAGGCGGCCTCGCTGATCTCCTCGTCCTCGAGCACGATGGGCGCATCCGGGTCCGCGATGGCGTGGAAGCCGACCATGAGGGACCGGGGGAACGGCCAGGGCTGACTGCCCAGGTAGCGCACGCGGTCGACGACCACGCCCACCTCCTCGGCGACCTCGCGGCGGACGCAGCCCTCGAGGGATTCGCCCGCCTCCACGAACCCGGCGACGTGTGAGTACATGCCCGCGGGCCAGATCGGCTGGCGGGCCAGCAGGACGCGGCGCCCCCCGTCATGGACCAGGCAGATCACGGCCGGGTCGGTGCGTGGGTACTCGAGGCCGCCGTGGAACGGGTCCTCGATCGCCCATCCCGCGTCCACCCTGCGCGGGTGGTGGGTGCGGTCGCGCCCACGCACGTTGTCGCGATGCCATCCGAGCAGGGCCATGGCCTGGGCGGCCAGAGACCCGTCACCCTCGACCAGGTCCGCCCCGCAGGATCGGAGCGAGGTCACCGCGGGGTCGGCGGGGAGCTCCTCGACCGGGACCGCCCAGATGTGCCGCGCGTCCTCGGTCCGCCCGAGGAACACGGCCTCCTCGGGGAGCGCGTCGGCGAGATGTACGGCCGGTTCCAGGCGGATCCGCTGCCGGTCACTTGGCGCCGGCTCGACGGCGAACCTGTTGCGTCGGTCCACCTTCATGACGCGAGCCGTCGCCCATCCCCTGGTCAGTTCGTCGGTGTCCTGCCGCAGGGGCGCAGCCCTGTCGGGTGCCGCCACCGCGAGCACCGGGTCGGAGTCGAGGGTGAAGTCCAGCGGCATCGTGTGGGGTCCTTTTCGCGGCGGCGTGACGGGCGCCACCGAGCGTAGCCCGGTCCCCTCGGCATCCTCGCGCTGCCCGTGCCTCAGCCGGAGACCATCCGGATGTAGAGCAACCGGTCGCCGCTCTCGAGTGCGTCCGCCTCGGACTCGTTGACCTTGATGAGCTGCCCCTTGCGCACCACCCCGAGCACGAGTTCGGCGAGGTGTCGGGGCGAGCCGCCCACCTCGGACTCCTCGACCCGCCGCTCCGCGATGGAGAAGCCCTCGTCGGGGGTCAGCAGGTCCTCCATCATCCCCACGACGGTCGGGGTGATGGTGGCCAGGCCGAGGAGCCGTCCCGTGGTCTCGGCGGAGACGACCACGGAGTCCGCGCCGGACTGCTTGAGCAGGTGTTTGTTGTCGCTCTCGCGGACCGTCGCGACGATCTTGGCGTTGGGCGCGAGTTCTCGCGCGGTGAGGGTGACCAGCACGGCCGTGTCGTCCGAGTTGGTGGCGACCACGACCGCGGAGGCCCGCGTGAGTCCCGCCAGTTTGAGTACATCGGATCGGGTGGCCGAGCCGTGGACGGTGACCAATCCGTGGGCGGCCGCTGCCTTGAGCGCCTGGGGGTCGGTGTCGACGACGACGATGTCGTCCGGGGCTGTGTCGTCGGCGAGCATCGCCGCGATGGCGGACCTGCCCTTGGTGCCGTACCCGACGACGACGGTGTGATTGCGCACGTGACTCCTCCATCGCTGGATTTTGAAGGCCTGACGGGACTGCTCTGTCAGCACGGCCAATGTGGTGCCGACGAGCAGGATGAGGAACACGAGGCGCAGCGGCGTGACGACGATGGTGTTGATCAACCGCGCCTGCTGGGTGATCGGGGTGATGTCGCCGTACCCGGTGGTCGAGAGGGAGACGGTGGCGTAGTAGAAGCAGTCGACGAGCGTCATCTCACCGCCCGGTCCGCCGCCACCCGTGTAACCACCGCGGTCGAGCCACACCACGAGGACCCCGAGACACAGCGCCGCGAGCGCCATCGCGACGCGTTTCCCGATCAGCCGCCAGGGCGTCTCACTGTGTTCCGGGATGCTCACCACGCCCACGAGGGCGTGGTCGGGGCTCTCGTCCAGCGGGTCATGGCCACGGAATCGCGACGCCAGTGCGCGCTTGTTGACCATGGGACTCCGTTTCCGCGACGTGTCCCTCGGGGGACCCTGCCATCTTCGAGATGAATAGTCGCCTATCGCACGCCCCGGGACAACAACCGACCCCGCCCGGGGCCCTCCGAGAGGATACGGAGCAGTTCGTCGGCGTCCGGCAGGTCGGCTGGTTCGATCGTTCGCCCGGATCGCACATAGTGGAACGCGGCGCGCACACTCTCGAGCTCCACGGGTCGTCCCAGGCGGGCGGTGGCGATCTTCGCCCAGGCGTAGCGGTAGACCGCCAACTGCAGGGCCACAGCGGGCATGTCGCGTTCGGCAGGCACGCGTCCGGTCTTCCAGTCCACGATGATCCACCCGTCGCCGTCCCCGGCGGCCCCGAACACGGCATCCATCCTGCCGCGCAGCAGGTGGTCGCCGAGTCCTACCTCGAAGGGCACCTCGACCGCATCGGGAGTCATCCGTGCCCACGGGGACGACTCGAACGCCTCCTGCAGTTCGGTCAGGTCCGCCTCGGACAGCCCGTCGACAGCACCCTGGTCGCCGGCGCCGGGCAGGTCGTCGATGTCCAACAGGTGGGTGGCACCGAAGCGGTGCTCCAGCCAGAGGTGGAACCGGGTGCCGCGCCGCGCGAAGCGGTCGGGGCGGAAAGGGACCGGCCTGCGCAGGCGGTCCGCGAACTCCTGGGGATCCGACGCCAGGGCGACGATCTGGCCCGCGGTGAGCCGACGGGGCAACACCACCTCGTCCCGCTGTTCGGCCGCCCGCCGCGCGTCGGCGAGCAACGGTGCCGCGGCCAGGTGCCAGCGACGTGCCGGTCCCGCTTCCGGTGGGTCCTCGTTTTCCGGGTCCACCGGCGCGGCCGCTTCGACCGCACGGGCCACGGTGACGCGGTCCGGCGCGGCCGGTCGCGGCCACGTGGCCTCCACGGCAGTCGCCGTGGCGGGATTGATCGGCGAGGGTGTGACGACGAGGTGGTCGATCTCGCCTAGTGGGTCGTCTCCCCCGCACGCCTCGACGACCTCGTCGAGGAATTCGGAGGGCCCCTTGGGTTTCGCGGTCGCTCCGATCCAGTGCGACCCGGAGAGCAGCAGCGTCCGCTCCGCTCGTGTCACCGCCACGTAGAACAACCTACGGTCCTCGTCCAGGGAGCGTCGCTTGACCCGCTTGATGTGGCTTTCCAGCGCGTTCTGGAGGAGTTTCCGGTCGGTCACGTCGTCGAGCCGGGGCACCGGGACGCCGCCCGGGTTGTCCTCTGACTCGCGGTCCCCCCGCAACTGCTCGGGCAACTGGGTCGCCGTGCGTACCGACGTCTCGGGTGCCTGGTCGGAGGGGAATACCCCGTGTACCAGGTGCGGAACGGCCACGATCTCCCACTCGAGCCCCTTGGCGGAGTGGACGGTGAGGATCTGCACCCGCCCCGGGGTCGCGGCGACCTCACCGCGCGCCAGTCCGCTGTCGACCGTGCGCGCGAGGTCGAGGTAGGCCAGGAACGCATCCAACCCCGTTCCCCGGTCCGGTCGGAATCCCGCCGCCACCTCCTGCAGCGCGTCGAGTTGTTCGCGAGCCTCCCCGGCCCCGGCGCGTTGGCGGAGACGCACCTCCGCGTCGAGTCCCAGCGCCTGCTCGGCGGCAGCGACCAGGCGGGCGGGGGTGCGGAGGAGCGGGCGCGCAGACCCGAGATGATCCCCGCCAGTTCGCCGATGCGCGCCGTGCCGGCGGGGCTGTAGTCGCGCGCCGGACCCGGGTCCGCGAGGGCGTCGGCCAGCCCGGCCGAGTCGGTCTCCTCTCCCCTGGCGATCGCGTCGAGGATGTCCTCCAACTGATCCAGTTCGGTCACCGCCCCCCTCGGGGTCGCTGTCCGACGGAGCGACAGGCGGGAGGCACGCCGGGCGAGCGCGGCGAGGTCGGCGGCTCCCAGTGCGAAACGTGAGCCGGTGAGCAGGCGTAACAGCGCGGCTCCGGCCCCCGGGCGTGCGATCACCGTGAGCAGTGAGACCACATCTGCGACCTCGGGGACGTCGAGCAGTCCTCCCACGCCCACGACCTCGACGGCCAGGCCGCGCGCTTCGAGTGCGTCGGCGATCGCCGCCGAGTCCCCGTTGCGCCTGACCAGAACCGCGGCGGTCGGTGTGTGCCCGTCCCGGGCGGCCGCACGGTATCGCTCGGCAATCGCGTCCGCCAGCCATTCCCGTTCGTCCGCCGCGGTGTCCAGGACCGCGACCTTGAGGTCGGCAGGCTCGGCACCGGGCCGGGCTCGCAGCTCGGGGACGGGGATCGACCCCGGTCGGCCCCGCAGCGGCTCGGTGATCCTGTTGGCCAGTGTGAGTACTTCCGGGGGGTTTCGCCACGAGGTGGTGAGTTCGCGGAGGTGCGAGCGCTGACCGCCGGCCAGGGGGAAGTCCTCACGGAACCGGTCGAGGTTCGAGGCCGAGGCCCCGCGCCAACCGTAGATGGACTGCATGGGGTCCCCGACTGCGGTGACCGCCGGCACCGGCCCTGCCCCGCCTCCGAACAGGGACGCGAGCAGCACGCGCTGCGAGTGCCCGGTGTCCTGGTACTCGTCCAGCAGGACCACCCGGAACGCCCGGCGCTCGACCTGTCCGACCTGGGTGTGGTCGCGGGCGACCGTGGCCGACAGGGCCATCTGCGAACCGTGGTCGAGAGCCGACTCGGCGCGCATGCGTTCCGCGACCGCGTCCACCAGGTCCGCGAGTTCGTCGCGATGCCCCTGCACGTCGGCCGTCTCCTGGAGCCACAGCGTGGGGGTCTGGCGTTGCCGCGGGCCGGGGGGCAGGGTTGCGATGAGAGTGGTCACCAGGTCCGGGTGTGTGCGCAGATCGTCTGTGGTGACGAGGTGGTCGGACAGCTGTCCTGCCAGCGTGAGCACGTCGCGCGTCACCCGGCCGGGGGTCGATCCGGTCGTCAGGGGGCTCTCCCACCTCGACACCACGTCGTGCGCGAGCTGGAAGGCGGCGGTGGGGGTGAGCAGCCGCGAGTCCGGTTCGACGGGGACGAGGAGTCCGTACGTCCCGAGCAGTGTCCCGGCGAACGCGTGGTAGGTCGAGATCTGTGGATCCTCGGTGCGGATCGCCTCGGCGACCCCGGGGGCGGCTCCCGGGCCCGTGCACAGAGGACTGCGTGCGAGCGCGTCGAGTCGCCGGCGGATCCGGCGGGACAACTGCTGCGCGGCCTTACGGGTGAAGGTCAGGCCGAGGATCTCCCCCGGTCGTGCGTACCCGTTGGCCACCAGCCACACCACGCGGGCGGCCATCGTCTCGGTCTTTCCGGCACCCGCTCCCGCCAGGACCAGCGTCGGTTCCGCCGGACCCGCGATCACCTCGGCCTGCTCGCGGGTCGGCCGGTGGATCCCGAGCGCGTCGGCGATGGCATCGGGCTCGATCGTCGCGGTCATCCGATCACCTGTTCTCCCTCGGGCTGCGCGGGGCAGCTGGATCTGACGTCGCAGTGGTCGCACCAGCGGCCCGCTCTCGCCGAGTAGGACGGCCCGACGGTCGCGCGGCCCGCCTCCGTCACCCGCCGGGTGAGCGCCTCGGCCGCCTCGGCACCGAGCGGGTCCTGGGTCCGTTCGGCCGGCATGCGACCCTCCCGACCCGCCAGATAGAGCAGGAGGCCTCCGCCCGGTTCCCGCCCCGCGGCGGAGTCGACCGCCCCGTTGGCCAGGGCGAGTTGGTAGAGGGCGAGTTGCGGGTGGACCGCTGCATCGGCCTGGCTCGCCACGGCACCGCCGGTCTTCACGTCGACCGGGATCACCTGCCCCGCCGTGGTCGCCTCGAGCCGGTCGATCCGACCCCGGACGCGCACGGGGCCCTCGACCTCGAACTCGAACGGCTCCTCGACCCCGGCCGTGGAGTACTCGTCGCGGGTCGAGGAGCGCCACAGTCGGAACGTCTCGGCCATCTCGACCATCGATTCCGCTCCCCGCTCGGCGAACCACCCGCGGGCCATCGTGAGCGCCTCGGCTCGGCGCAGGACGGCCGCGCGTACCGCGTCCTCGGAGATCCCTCCCTCCACCGCCTGTGTCAGCGCGTGGACCGCCGAGCCCCGGATGAGCGGCGCCGCCGATCCGGCGTCCGACGAGTCGCCACGCACCTTCTGGAGAAACCACCGGAGGGGGCACTCCTCCAGGGCGCCGAAACCGGACGGCGAGAGGACCGCGAGGGGCACTCCGGGCGTCGCGGTGACCACCGGCTCGGCCGTGGACGGCTCGGCGGCGCCGAACCAGGTCCGCGGATCGGCGACCCCCACCCCGGCGTCGCGGAGGCCGGCGAGGAGCCCGGCCGCGTGACGGGCGTCTTCCGGGTCGGTCGCCGGGTCGTGCAGAGCTGCCCGCAGATCGACGGCCAGGTGCGGCAGGGTGAACACGGTGGGCGCGTGCGGGGGCAGGCCCGCCACCTGCCCGGTCGGGGCTGTGGTGGGGGCCACGGTGGCCAGGTCGGAGATCTCGTCGATGAACCGGGACGGGGCGACATCCCCCTGCTCCGGTGACTCGACCGCGGTCACCAGGAGATGATCGCTCGCGCGGGAACAGGCGACGTAGAACAGGCGCCGTTCCTCGGCCGAGCGGGCGGCGGCGGAGGACACGGCCCGCTCGGCCTCGGACGGCACGGGACCGTCGCCGGCGATCTCGGTCAGATCCACCAGTTCGTCGACCCCGAGCAGCCCGGACCGCCGGCGGGGCGCGGGCCACACCCCGTCCTGCACGCCGCACACGGCCACGGCCCGCCACTGTCTGCCCACCGCGGCGTGCGCAGACAGCACGCTGACCGCCCCTCCGCGGGCCCTGGTGTCCGCACGACCGGGCGCGGGCAGGTCCTCGCCGGAGACGATGTCGCAGAAGAGCGCCACGGATCCGCCGGGCACCCGGTCGACGAAGTCGGCGGCGTGGTCGAACAGCGACACGACCGCGTCGAGCGAGCGGTCCGCTGACCGGGACCACGGGTCGGCGGCCACCGCCTGACGGACGAGCCGCCGCTCCAGCCGGGACGCCGACCACGCCGCCCAGAGTGCCTCCTCCGCGGTCCCGCCCGCCTCGAGCTCCGCAAGGACAGCCGCCCGGGCCCGTCGGATCCTCGTCACCGGCGCGAGCTCCACGGTGGTGAGGCCCGGCGGGATCTGGTCCTCCGCCGCGAGGACCAGACGACGCAGCGTGTCCGCGCTCGGTTCGGTGCCGCCTATCCCGGAGCGCCGCAGGCCGCGCCGGAGACGACGCATCGCGACCGCGTCGGCGCGACCGATCGGGCCCGAGAGCATGGCCAGGGTCCGCTCGGCGTCGGTCCCGGTCTCGCCCTCCACCGCGGAGCGCACCAGGAGAAGCAGCCCGGACGCCACGGGATCGTGGGCCGGCGGGATCTCCGCACCCGCGTCGACGACGGGGACGTCCGCGGCGTCAAGGGCTGCCAGGACCGCATCCGCCACCCGCGGCAGGGAGCGGCTCACCACGGCCATCTCCCCGTAGTCGATACCGTCCAGGACGTGGCGGCGGCGGAGGAAATCCGCGATGACGGCCGCCTCCGCGGCGGCCGAGCCCGCGACGGTCACCCCCACCGAGCCCTCGGCACCACCGGTCGATTCGCGGGGGCGGTGGCGCGCGGCCCCGGGGAGCCGCGACGCGACACGCGCCGCGACCGCCGTGATCGCCGGCGACATGCGGTGTCCGGCGTGGAGGTCGACGGCGCGGCCGCCCTGGTCCACCACGGCCCGCGCGAGCCCGCCGTCCGCCCCGCGGAACCGGAACACCGACTGGTCGCCGTCCTCGACCACCAGCAGCACATCCGCGCCGCCACCGACCGTCGCGACGAACTCGGCGGCGAGAGGATCGAGGTGTTGCGCGTCGTCCACCGCGACGAGCCGGCGTGACCGGAAGATCTCACGGAGATCGGGATCGGCGGTGAGCGCGTCGAGGGCGGCCCCCACCAGTTCCGCGGCGTTGAGCGCCTCCGGAATGTCGGACTGCCCGGAACGCACACCGGAGCGCAATGCCATCTGCTCCTCGTGGCGGCGGAAGAACCCGGCGGCGGCGACCCACGCGGGCCGACCCGCGGTCCGTCCCAACCGGGCGAGTTCGCGTGGTCCGATGCCCCTCTCCAGCGAGCGCAGGAGCAGGTCGCGCAGTTCGCGAGCGAACCCGACCGTGGCCAGGGCCGGACGCATCTGCTCCGGCCAGTGCGGCGCCCCGTCCGCCAGTTCGCCCGACAGGGTCTCCCGCACCACCGCGTCGTGCTCGGCCCCGGTGCGCAACCGCGGGGGCGGTGCGTCGGCCCGCGCGGCCGCCAACCGAACGACCGCGTGGGCCAGGGAGTGGACGGTACGGACCGGCGCATCGGTGCCCACCACGAGCTCCGGAGGCAGGCCGCGAGTGGACTGTTCGAGCAGGGCGGCCGCCGCCGTCGCCGAACCCGTGAGGACCAGGACGCCGTCCATGCCCACCCCGCCGGCCACCGCCGAACGCACCACGTCGACGATCAGCGAGGTCTTCCCGCTACCCGGGCCCCCGCGGACCACCCACCGATCCTGCCGACCGGTCCGGGCGCCCGACCAGTCACGACCGAGGAGGTCGTCGAGATCCGCCGGCCAGGATGTCCCGGGACGGCCGACCGCGCGGTCGGCGCGGGCGGCGCGGCTGGCGGTCGGGGTGTCGACGGGCTCTGTCACGGCTCGATGAGACCACACGCCTACGACATCGCCCCGCCGCGAGGGTCAGCGCAGGGTGTCCTCGAGCATGTTCGGGCGGCAGGCGGTCCGCGAGACGACCGTCATGATCGCCAACACCACCGTGAGGAACGCCAGGCCCGCCCCGAGCCCGGGGCCGTCGAACAGCATGCCGAACACGAGCGGCCCGAGGGACGCGGCCGTGTACCCCACGCCCTGGGAGAACCCGGAGAGCGCGGCGGAGCCGGCCTGGGTGCGCGTGCGGAGGTTGATCAGCGTGAGGCAGAGCGGGAACGTGCTGGGTCCCACGCCGAGCAGGCAGATCCACACCCACGCCGCGCCGGGAGCCCAGAGCAGGCCGGCGAACCCGGCCAGGTAGGACACGACGGAGACGACGACGACGGCGTACGGGTCCTCGAAGCGGCCCGCCGCCCACGGCACCACCAACGCCGCGACGAGGCCGATCGCCGAGTACACCGCCAACGCCAACCCGCCCTCCGCGCGCGTCATCCCGATCGATTCGGCCACGGCCGGGAGCCAGGTGAAGAACGCGTACGTGCACAAGGAGTTGGTTCCGAAGAACAGGGCCAGCGCCACGCCGACGGGCGAACGCCACGGGCGGATGCGCCGGGTGGGGGTCGCGGCGGAGCCGCCGGGGGCGCCGGTGGGGGCGCTGGTGGGGGCGCTGCCGGTGGAGCCGTCGGCGGGGCGGGGGGACCCGGTGGCACGAGGGGAGTCGGTGGGGACGCCCGGCCGCACGACCTCGACGATCCAGGGGATCGCGGCGACGACGGCGAGGACCGCCCACCACCCGATGGAGACCCGCCACCCGGCGGCCTCCTCGACCGGCACCGCCACCAGCGCCGGGACGACGGTGCCCAGCTGCAGACCGGTGATGTAGGCCATGCTGACCGCGGCCACGTGCCGGGGGAAGTACTTCTTGACCAGGGGCGGGGCGACGACGTTGCCGATCCCCATCCCCGCCAGCGCGATGAGTGATCCCGCGCCCATCACCCAGGGGTCGTGGGCGGCGGCCCGGATGAGCTGCCCGACGGCCGCCGCGACCATCGCCAGGACCGTGAGCATCTCCAGACCCACCCGGCGTAGGACGATCGGGGTGAGCACACCCCAGACGGCGAACATGGCGGTCGGGACCATCCCGAGCAGCCCCATCCCGGCGGCGCCGAGGCCGATCTCGGCGTCGATCACCCCGAGCAGCGGGCTGAGGGAGGTGACGGCGGTCCGGAGGTTCAGCGAGACGAGGACGACGCCGACGAGGGCCACGAGCGGAAACGCGAGGGCACCCTGGCGGGACGATGCCCGCGGGGAACGAGGGGTCATGCCGACGTGTCCCCCACGAACTCGCCGACCTCGCGGGCCATGGACTGCAACCCGTCCATCGCGTGCGGCCGCGAACCGGGGTGCAGCGCGTGTACCGCCAACCGGAACACGGCAGCGCGCAACACCATCTGGGGCCACTGCTCGAGATGGCGCCATCTGCCGAGGACCCCGATGTCGGCCGTCCCCCACGACAGGTGGTCGACGGCGACGACCGCGGCCGACCACGAGGTCGGCCGGGCATAGGGCACGACGTCGGTCAGTGCGGGTTCGGCGGACGAGTCGAAGAGCAGACCCCGGGCGAGATCCCCGTGGACGACGCCGGTCACGGGGATCCCGACCGGCCTGCGGTGCCGGATGAGGCCCGTCGCACCGAGCAGAGCGGCCGCACGGTGGGTCGCGAAGGGCGTACCGCGGTCCTCCATCCCGGGCGCCAGGTCGTGCTCCGGGTCACCGTCCCAGGCGGCCGCCTCGGCGAACGCGAACAGGTCGGTCTCGGCCCACGGCCGCCTCGCCGGGCGGGTGGCGGGCCGCGGGGGCTCCACGTCGGCGAGCGCCGCGTTGATCCGCGCGGACCACGCGATGGTCTCGTCGGCGCGCGCCTCGGGGCGACCGGACACCACCCGGTCGGCGCGCCAGCCGGACACGACGTGGCGTCCATCGGTCGAGCGGACGGGGAGGGCCACCCGTAGCCCCGTCACGTCCAGTTCCTCCCGGACCCGGGCGGACCAGTTCGCCAGCGCCGTGTCCGCGACGGGGCGGAGCACGACGGCGGCACCGGAGGTGGACACCAGCCAGCCGGTCCCGGAGCCGGCGACCACGGGGACGGCCGGGCCGTCCGTCACGCCGAACGCGCCACGGACGTGCTCGGGGACCCTCGCATCGTTCACGCCGCCCACGCTACCCACCTCCTCGGTCAATACCCGGGCAGGGACGGGTCGACGTCGCGTGTCCACGCGTCGATTCCGCCCGCCAACGACCGGACGCCGGTGAATCCGGCCCCGGACAGGGTCGTGGCGGCGCGCGCGGAGCGCACACCGGACTTGCAGTAGAGGACCAGGCGCCCCCGGGCGGCGGCGCGACCGAGGACACCGGTGGGGTCCGCGGCGTCCTCGGCGACCGAGTCCAGGGGCACCCACACCGACGGCTCGATCCGGGCGATGGACCGCTCACCCGCCCCGCGGACGTCCACGAGGACCGGGGCGGCAGCGCCGGGGGACCCCGCCTGCGTCAACTCCTCCGCGAGCTCGGCGGCGGTGACGACCGGCACGGCCGCCGGCATCTCGCAGGAGACGTCGTCGGCCCCGTCGGGCAGTCGGGTGACCGGCTCCCTCGACGGGTCCGGTCGGATCGTCACCGCCCGGTGGGTCGACTCGAGCAGATCCATCAGGACCAGGCGTCCGAGTAGGGGCCGGCCCGCTCCCGTGACGAGCTTGACCGCCTCCATTGCCATCATCGACCCGACCGTGCCACACAACGCACCCACGACCCCGGCCTCGGCACAGCTGGGCACCGACCCGGGAGGCGGTGGGGACGGGTAGAGGTCGCGCAGGGTCACCGGGTCGGCGGGCGCCGGTGGGCGCGACCAGAACACGGCGAGTTGCGCCCGGAAGCGGTCGATGGTCCCCCAGATGAGCGGGATCCCCGCGATCTCGCAGGCGTCGGAGACCAGGTACCTGGTCGCGAAGTTGTCGCTGCCGTCGATCACCAGATCATGGCCCTCGAGAAGCGACTCGATGTTCAGGGCGTCGAGTCGGGCGTGGATCGCGTCGACCCGGACCCCGGGCGCCAACTCGGCCAGACGGTCCCTCGCCGAGTCCACCTTGGGTCGGCCCACGGCCCCGACGGAGTGGATCACCTGCCGGTGCAGGTTGCCGAGGTCCACCTCGTCGTCGTCGACGACCGTGATCCGCCCGACACCCGCCGCGGCGAGATACAGGAGCACCGGGGCGCCCAGGCCGCCGGCACCCACGACGAACACCGACGCGGCGCGCAGGCGACGCTGCCCCTCGTCGCCGATCGCGCCGAGCAACAGGTGCCGCGAGTACCGTTCCCGCTCGTCCCTCGTGAGCTCCGGTACCGGTTCCACCAGCGGGGGAAGGCCGCGGTCCCCCGGTCCGCCCGCGGCGGTCATCCCGCCACCGGGGGTCCGTCGGGGAACGGCCACGCGTTGTATCGACACGTGTCGTCGTTGTCCGGGACCACGCCCTCGGGATCCAACTGGTGGATGTCGCCGTTGTTCACGCCGAACGTCTGCTGCATCATGATCGGCGCCAGGGCGCCGTCCGCGGGGCACGGCTCGTGGGCCGGGTAGCCGATCGCGTGGCCGACCTCGTGGTTGACCAGGTATTGCCGGTAGGACCCGATGTCGCCCTGGAACGACCTCGCTCCCCGCACCCAGCGCGCGAGGTTGAGGTAGACGCGACCCGTGGCCGAGTTGTAGCAACTCGCCTCGAGTTCGATGTCGTACCCGCAGTTCTCGCGGACCGTCACGGGGCTCGCCAGCGAGACCCGGAACGCGGGCTCGTCACCGGCGATCCGCCGGAACGCGACTGCGCCGTCGGCCGTCCAGCTCTTGGGGTTGGCCAGGGTCGCGTCGACCATCCTGGCGACCGAGTCGTCCCCGCCGAAGTCGACGGTGTCGATCCCGTCCTCGACCTCGACCGTGTAGCTGAACTGCTCGGCCGTCGGGCGTCCCACCGGATCGGTGCCGCCGGGCACGATCCTGAACTCCCCGCTCGCGGCCCCGATGAAGGAGCCGCCCTCCGGTAACTCACCACTGGGCGGGACCTCACCCGCCGCGGGTACCCCGACCACGGCCGGGGTCTCTTCCGCCCGGACCACCCGGTCCTCGTCCGACGCGCCCGGCGAGACGATGGCGTCCCCGATCACCAGGGCGGTGAGCACCACGAGCACCGGGATCGCGTACGCGCGCCAGCCCCAGGTGGCCAAGAACCTGCCGACCGGGGTCTGCCGACGCAGGTGGTCCCGGGATCCGGGCACCGACCGGCGGCGCCCCGGGGTCGACTCCTGCGGGTCCCACGGCGCGCGCAGCGGCTCGCCGTGCGGAGGGTAGTACGGGGGTCGCTGACGACCCTCGGCGTCCGCACCGCCCGGCGTCCGGCGACGGCCGTCGCTCATCCGTACACCTCCACGTCCACTCCTGAAGTCAAGGCCTACACGATCCCACATGAGGGGTGAGGCGCCTCCTCCCGCACTCCGCGGCTGCGGGTATTGTCCGTCTGGCCCGGACGCCTGTCGACTCCCGCCCGGGCGGAGAAGGAGCCAGCAGATGACGAGCCCGGACGGACCCTTCCCGGCCGCACCGGGCCGCACCCGAGCGGCCCGGCTCCCCCGCGGGGCCCGGCGCAGCCAGCTGATCGACGCCGCCGGGACCGTGTTCGTCGACCAGGGCTTCCACGCCTCCGGGATGGATGACATCGCCGTCCTGGCCGGCGTCTCCAAGCCGGTGCTCTACCAGCACTTCGATTCCAAACGTGACCTGTACATCGAGGTGCTGCGCCACCACGTCGACGAACTGCTCGGGCGCATCCGTGCCGCGCTGGACTCGACCTCCGACAACCGGCGCCGGGTCGAGGCGGCCGTCGACACGTTCTTCGCGTACGCCGACGCCGACACCCGCGGGTTCCGGTTGGTCTTCTACTCCGAGTCCGGTGACGAGGACGTCCGGCGGGAACTCGACAGGGCCACCGACGGGTGCATCGACGCGGTCCACGACCTCGTCCGCGGGGACTCCGGGCTCGACGCCCACCGCTCGCGACTGCTGGCCGTCGGACTGGTCGGGGCCAGCCGGGTCAGCGCCGGGCACTGGCTCGACGCCGGCCGGCCGATCCCCCGCGCGGACGCCGTCTCGACGACGGTCACGCTGTGCTGGGGCGGCCTGTCCAAGATCCCGCGTCACGGAGGGGACCGGACCGACCCGGACAACCAGGTCTGACCCCCGGGGGTCGGGGCCGCGAGGGCGGCCCCCGGCCCGGGGTTCACTCCCTCAGGAGAGGAACCCGACCGCGCGGCGCGCGGTCTCGCCGATCTCGACGTACGCCACCCGATCGGTGGACACGAGGTAACGGCGCCCCTTCTCGTCCTCGAGCTCGAGTACCGCCTTGGCCTCCGCGGTCAGGGCCGCCTCGACGCGCTTGTACACGTCCTCCGGCGTCATCCCGGTCTTGAACACGAGCTCACGGTTGCTGTCGGCGATGCCGATCTTGACCTCCACGGTGCCTGCCCTTCTCGTCGTAGGCGCATGTCACGCCGTCATCGGCGGTGCGTGCGATCCAGGCTAGCCCGACGCGCTCGAAAGGCGGCGGCACGGGATAGGATGTGTGCACGTGGATCACTCCCCGGGTCCGGATCGCTCCGGCGCCGGGCGTGACAGGTCCCGTGGAAATGTGCGCGCGCCCCGCTCGCGAGGCCGGACCTTGTGCGGCCCGAACCATCCGCGCGCGAGACGAGAAAGGCACCGCCCTGTCCACCACAGATGTCACCACCGAAGAGGTCGACGGCATGGCCACGACGACCGCCGTCGTCGACGCCCCGTCCTCCGACTCCTCCCCCAGCTTCGCCGAACTCGGCGTCCGCCCGGAGATCGTCACCGCGCTCGCCGAGCGCGGGATCACCCACACGTTCGCCATCCAGGAACTCACCCTCCCGCTGGCACTGGCCGGATCCGACCTCATCGGTCAGGCCCGGACCGGAATGGGCAAGACCTACGGGTTCGGCGTCCCGCTCCTCCACCGCATCGCCACCGGCGAGGCGACGAGGACGCTCGACGGCACCCCCCGGGCGCTGATCATCGTCCCCACCCGCGAGCTGTGCGTCCAGGTCACCCAGGACCTCAAGATCGCCGCGACCGGCCTCACCGCGCCGGCGGCCTCCGGGTCCGGCACCCGCCCGCTCAAGGTCCTCGCGATCTACGGCGGAACGCCGTACGAGCAGCAGACCGAGGCCCTGGAGAAGGGCGTCGACGTGGTCGTCGGCACCCCCGGCCGCCTGCTCGACCTCGCGAACCAGTCGAAGCTCGTGCTGGGCAAGGTCGAGGCCCTCGTCCTCGACGAGGCCGACGAGATGCTCGACCTGGGCTTCCTGCCCGACATCGAGAAGCTGCTGCGCATGGTCCCGGAGAAGCGCCAGACCATGCTGTTCTCGGCCACCATGCCCGGCCCGATCATCACCCTGGCCCGCACCTTCCTCACCAAACCCACCCACATCCGCGCCGAGGCCGCCGACTCCGGCGCCACGCACGAGAACACCACCCAGTACGTCTACCGGGCCCATTCGCTCGACAAGCCCGAGGTGGTCTCCCGGATCCTCCAGGCCGAGGGCCGTGGCGCCACCATGATCTTCTGCCGCACCAAGCGCACCGCCCAGAAGTTGGCCGACGATCTCGCGGAGCGCGGCTTCCGGGTGGGCGCCATCCACGGCGACCTCGGCCAGGGAGCGCGTGAGAAGTCCCTCAAGGCGTTCCGCTCCGGTGACGTCGACGTCCTCGTCGCCACCGATGTCGCGGCCCGCGGGATCGACGTCGACGATGTCACCCACGTCATCAACTACCAGTGCCCGGAGGACGAGAAGACCTACGTGCACCGGATCGGCCGCACGGGCCGCGCCGGACGCACGGGTGTCGCCGTCACCCTCGTGGACTGGGACGACCTGCCCCGGTGGGGCCTGATCGACAAGGCCCTCGGACTCGGGTCCGGTGAGCCCGCCGAGACCTATTCGACGTCCCCGCACCTGCGGTCCGATCTCGGGATCCCGGAGAGCGCCGGCGGACGCGTCGGCGCCCCCACCGGGACCGGCTCCGGCCGCCGCCCGGCCGACCGCGACTCCCGCGGGCCCGCCCGGGAGTCCGGGACCGGATCGGGACCCCGTCGGCGGCGTACCCGGACCGGGGCCTCCGGCGCTGACGGGGCCTCGACGCCCACCACGTCCGGTGACCCCGCTCCCGGGACCGACAGCGCAGACGGTTCGGCGACCCCCGGGGACGCACCCCCGCGGCGCCGCCGTCGCCGTCGGCGCCCCTCGTCGTCGTCGCCCGACCAGGCCGGTCAGGACTGACCGGGCCACCACCTCCCCACACACGGCACGTGCGCGCAGACAGACACGCCACCGGCGGCCCGGGCCGACGGTTCCCCGGTGTGCCCTCCGAACGGGGGACACGCCGCGATCTGGCGACCGCGGCCGTCATCGTCCTCGTCATGGCGGTGGTGGCCGCCGCCGTCCTGCTATCGGGAAGCGCGAACCGCTCGCACTTCCGCGCCGCCGACGACGAGCAGCCCGTCTACGGCCCCGCGGTCGAACGCCCCACCTCCCTCCAGCCCCTGTGGTCCCACGCGTCGGGGGGCGCGGGCGCCCCACTGACCACGAAGGGCAACCTCGTCACCATCGACGACGACGGGACCCTCGTGGGCCGCGACGCGGGCTCGGGCGAGCCGCGGTGGACCTACTCGCACGCCGGACGTCCCTGCGCGGCCACGTTCTATGCCGACATCCTCGCCGCGGCGTTCGACGGGGCCGCCGGGTGCAGTGACGTCACCGCCCTCGATCCGACGACGCAGCAGTACACGAGCACCCGGCAGAGCGCCTTCCCCGACGCGATGGAACTGACCTCGACCTGGCGGCACGCGCTGGCCTCCAGCCCCGAGCGGCTCGAGATCTGGCGCGACGACCTCGTCCGCACCGTCGAGTACGGCGCCGTCGAGGCGCCCCAGGAAGCCGACATGCAACCACGTACCGGCTGCACCCTCGGAACGGCCGACCTCACCGACGACCGGTTCGCCGTCGCCGAACGCTGCCCCGGCGACGACTCCACACGGCTCACGCTCGCCGAGACCGTCCCCGAGGACAGCCGCAAGCCCGAGGAGATCGCCTCGGAGACCACCGGCGCCCGTGGCCTGTGGATCATCGACGTCACCGACGACGGCGTCCTCGCACTGACCGACCGCGACGGTGCCTGGGCCGTCGAATGGTTCACCTCCCCGCGCCAGTACTCCCCCGTCCTGCGACTGGACTCCGAACCCGCGGCGAAACCGGGCGCCACCACACTCTCCGGCGACGACACCCAGGCACGGTGGTTCGACGGCGGCGCCACCCACGCCTTCCGGACCGATACCGGCCAGCACACCTGGACCGCCGGCGGGGCGACCGGCCCGGGCCTGACCGGCGGGTGGTCACCCGACCCCGACGTCACCACCGCGCGGGATTGGGTACTGCTCCCCGTCGCCGGCGGTTTCGGTCTCCTCGACCACGACTCGGGCGTCGAGACACTCCGGCTGGGTGCCACCTCCGCGGAGGGCGACGGCGTCACCGGGCTGGCGCAGATCGGCGACATCCTCTACGAACGCCGCGGCGGCTCGATCCACGCCTACAAGCTGCTGGCCTGACCGGGCCGCGGACGGCCGGTCAGGCGGCGTACCAGTCGGTCAGGCGGCGTACCACTCCACGGCGTCGCGCCGGAACAACGCCACCAGGGCGGAGGCACACACCACCGCCAGGGCGATCCCGGCCAGGTACTGGTGCGACCCCACCCCCACGTACCACGCGACGAAGAGCAGCAGCAGCTCGGCGATCACCACCAGACCGCGGCCCCACCGCCGACCGCGCAGCAATCCCAGCCCGGCGGCCAACAACCCGCCCCCGAGGATCGCGAACCACACGGCGGTCCCGTACCCGCTGATGACCACGGTCTCCTCGCGGTGGCCGCCGATCGCACGGACCAACAGGACCACCGCGATGCCCACGCCGATGAGCCCCTGAGCAGAGGCGATCCAGCCGGCGAGGCGGACCGGGCCGGGGATCGCGATCCGCGGGTCTGCCGGAACACGGGGCTCGTCCTGTCGTCTCACGTTCACCTCTCAAGACTATGTGGCACCGGATCCACCGGGCCCCACACCCCTGGTGGAGCGCGCTCCACCTAGTCGATAACAGCCTCTGGTGTGCGCTTTCGCGCCGATTTGACAAAGCGCGTGACGTTTACCACATCGAGGTTCAAGAGGGTTGACTTGTCAGGGAATCGTGGGACGATCAGTTGTAACAGCGCAGACACACCGTGTTTGCCTTGCCTTAACCGGGAGCCACTCCAGCAGGAGCGAGCCCGCGGAGCGGGTACAACCCCCACCACCCCGTCGGGTGTCACCGAATACGCACGTTCTCACGTCGATCGTACAGGTCCACGCCTGAACGGCGCGTTTTCGTGCTGCCCGGCGCACCCGACCTCGGTCTCACGACGAAGGAGTTCCCATGGACTGGCGCCACAAGGCCATCTGCCGCGACGAGGATCCCGAGCTGTTCTTCCCCGTCGGCAATTCCGGCCCCGCCCTCGCGCAGATCGCCGAGGCGAAGATCGTCTGCAACCGCTGCCCCGTCACCGCCGAGTGCCTGACCTGGGCCCTCGAGTCCGGCCAGGACGCCGGCGTGTGGGGCGGCATGAGCGAGGACGAGCGTCGCGCCCTCAAGCGTCGCCGCGCCCGCACCCGGACCACGGTCTGACCCCGACCGTCTGACGCGGCCGTCGTCCGACCCCAGGACGGCCAGCGTACGAGAGGCCGGTTCCCAACCCGATCAGGGTGGGAACCGGCCTCCCGCCGTTGTGGCGGCAGATCGGTCAGTCGATGACGGCGATGAGATCGCCCGCCTGGATGACGTCGCCGGGCTTCACCGCGACCTCCGTCACGGTTCCCGAGCCCTCACACAGCACCGGGATCTCCATCTTCATCGACTCCAGGAGAACGATCGTGTCGCCCTCGGCGACCTCGGTGCCGACCGCCGCGACGACCTCCAAGACGTTCGCGACCATCTCGGCACGGACCTGTTCAGTCATATGGATTATTCCTCTGCTTCCTCGACAACGGCCCCCGGACACCTCCAATGCAACCACACGGGCCCGCGCATGGAAGACTTGTACACCGACGAAAGGAGGCGACCATGAGCAAGCGTGGCCGCAAGAGGCGGGATCGCCGTAAGAAGAACGCCAACCACGGTAAGCGTCCGAACAGCTGAGTCCGGACGCCGTGGACGACGAGGGGGCGGGCACCTGACCGGTGCCCGCCCCCTCGTCGTCCGTCACCGCGTCCGCGGATCAGCCGAAGTCGCGTCTCTCGACGGTCGTGTGTCTGTGAACCACGGTGGTGCCGTCCGCATCCGTCGTGGTCACCGTCGTGCGTCGGATCTCCACCATCAGGCGTTCCCGCAGCCCGGTCGGAGCCTTCTCGCAGCACGAACTGGAGAGCTTCGCCTTGAGGCGGCGCTCCGAGAGGAACAACTCCCGGCAGTCCGGGCACCCCGCGAGATGATGTTCGAGTCGAGAGCGGCAGGCGTCGTCGCACTCGAGGTCCACCAGCAGGGACAGGTCGCGCTTCGCCGACCGGCAGTCGATCTCGTCGAGTCGTGGGTCGTGCTCCCTCATCACTTCGCCCCCTCCTCGCGGTCGCGGCCGAAACCCCGCTCGGTGGCCACGTCGCGCAGCAGCTCGCGCAGCTGCTTGCGACCGCGGTGTAGACGCGACATCACGGTCCCCAGCGGGGTGTCCATGATCTCCGCGATCTCCTTGTACGGCAGGTCCTGGACGTCGGCGTAGTACACCGCCATCCGGAACTCCTCCGGCAGCTCGGCGAGGGCCGCCCGGATCTCGTCGTCCGGCAGCAGTTCCATCGCCTCGACCTCCGCCGAGCGGAGGCCCGTCGAGGTGTGCTCGGCCGCGGCGGCCAACTGCCAGTCCGTGATCTCATCGGTCGGGTACTGCGCGGGCTGGCGCTGACGCTTGCGGTAGTGGTTGATGTAGGCGTTGGTGAGGATGCGATGCATCCACGCACGGAAGTTGGTCCCCGGCTTGAACGAGTGGAACCCCGCGAAGGCCTTGGCGTAGGCCTCCTGCACCAGGTCCTCCGCATCGGCGGGATTCCGGGTCATCCGCAAGGCCGCGCCGTAGAGCTGGTCGAGGAGTGGCATCGCCAGCTCCTCGAACTTCTCTGCGCGCTGGTCGGCCTCGTCGGGCTGCAACTCGGTCGGCAACCGGAACTCCTCACCTGTCGGTGTCCCGGAGTCTAACCGCACGCCCGGGGCGTCGAGGACCGCGGTCCGCATCGCACCCTCCCTTCCGACCCGGGACCTACCCCGGGTACCTGCTGGGAATCAACGCGGTGGACCGCCGCGGTATTCCGGACCCCGTCACCCGCTAGGCTCCCGTCCCGTGGGCAGCAGGAAGGGACGAGGCGGCGCCGCGGCGACCCCGGCGATCGTCGCGCTGCGCGACGCCGACATCGACCACACCGTGCACACCTACGAGGTGACCGGTGACGCCGCCTACGGCGACGAGGCGGCCCGCGTGATGGGCGACCGACTGGGGGTGGCCGCGGACAGGGTGTTCAAGACACTGGTCCTGGCCACCGGCAGACCTCCCGAGGGGTCACGGGTCCCGCACGCGGTGGCGGTCCTGCCCGTGACCTCCTCGCTGGACCTCAAGGCCGCGGCCGCCGCCCTGGGGTGCGGCAAAGCCACCCTGGCGCCGATCGACGTGGCGGAGAAGAGCACCGGGTACGTCGTCGGGGGCGTGTCGCCCGTCGGCCAGCGGCGCCCCCTGGCGACGGTGGTGGACGCCTCCGCCCTGGCCCACCCCACGATCCTGTGCAGCGCCGGCAGACGCGGGTGGGAGATCGAGCTCGCCCCCGTGGATCTGGTGGCGATCACCCGGGCGGTGACCGCCCCGATCACGGCCGGCTGACCGCCCGGTCACGACCGCCCGGTCACGGCCGCCCGGACACGGCCGCCCGGTCACGACCGCCTAGAAGAGCATCCCCTCGGCGGGGTCGACCGGCCGCACCAGCTCCGGGCCGTCGTTGCGGACAGTGGACACCGCCCGCGACACCGGCCTGATCTCCACCGACTCGGCCCACTCGCCCAGGTCACCGCCCGCGCCGTCCACCAGGGCACGCGGGTCACGCATGACGGCGGTATCGAGCCAGTCCCCGAGCACCTCGGGGCGGACCACCAGCGGCATCCGGTCGTGCACCCGGCGCAGCGACCCGAGCGCCTCCGTGGTGAGGATCGTGCACGACAGTTGGGTGACCGTCTCGTCCACCGGGTCCCGTCGGGCCTCCCACAACCCGGCCATGAGCAGGCCGCGGTCCCCCGGCAGGCTCATGAAGTACGGCTGCTTGGGCCCCGCCTTCCCGCCGGGGGTCGCGGGCTCGCCCGCCACCCACTCGTACCAGCCGTCCATCGGAATCACGCAGTGCCGGCGGGCGACCGCGGACCGGAACGACGGCTTGGAGTACGCGGTCTCCACCCGGGCGTTGAACAGGTTCGGCAGCCGCTGTGAGTCCCCCGCCCACGAGGGAACGAGCCCCCACCGCATCGCCCGGAGCACCCGCCGGGGCGTCGCCGTGCCCGCCGCCGCGCCCGGGCCCGGGGTCGCGCCCTGACCCGCCGTCGCCGCCGTTCCGGCCGGCTCGACGAGCCTCTCGGACCGCGGGACGTCCAGTGCCAGAACCGGGATCGTGGTGGTGGGCGCGATGTTGAACCGCGGGGCCCGGGGCGCGCTGGCGGGGAACAGGCCGGGAGGCGGGGACGTCGCCTCGTCGACCGCGTCCAGCTCCACCGCGAGCAGCGCCGGGTCCGAGGAGAGGGAGAACCGTCCACACATGCCGACATCCTCGCACCCGGGTCCGGCGGATGCCGCCGCGATGGGCGACAATGACCAGGTGAGTCATTGGAACGCGCCCGTCGCCGCCGGCCCCGTCGACGCGGACGTCACCATCCCCGGGTCCAAGTCACTGACCAACCGTGCTCTGGTGCTCGCGGCGCTGGCCGACGGCCCCTCCCGCCTGGTCGGCACGCTGCGCAGTCGGGACACCGATCTCATGATCGGCGCGCTGCAGGCGCTGGGGACACGCATCGAGGGACCGTCCGGACCGCTCGGCCCGGGTGACACCGACCTCGTCATCACCCCCGGTGAGCTGCGGGGCGCCGACGTCGAGTGTGGACTGGCCGGCACGGTGATGCGCTTCGTCCCGTCGGTCGCCGCCCTGGCGACCGGCCGGTCCACCTTCGACGGCGACCCCGCGGCCCGTGTCCGCCCGCAGGCCACCGTGCTCGACGCCCTGCGCGCACTGGGCGCCGCCATCACCGGGGGCAGCCTGCCGTTCACCGTCGACGGCACCGGCTCTCTGCGGGGCGGCCGCGTCGAGATGGACGCCTCCGCCTCCTCGCAGTTCGTCTCCGGCCTGCTGCTCTCCGCCGCGCGGTTCGACGAGGGCGCGGAGTTGGTCCACGTCGGCGCCTCGCCGGTCCCTTCCGGGCCGCACATCGAGATGACCCTGGAGATGCTCCGCGAGTCCGGCGTCGCCGTCGACCAGCCGACCCCGTCCTCGTGGCGGGTCGCGCCGGGTGCGATCGCGGCCGTCGACAGGGTCGTCGAACCGGACCTGTCCAACGCCACCCCGTTCCTCGCCGCCGCCGCGGTCACCGGCGGGACCGTCCGCGTCCCGCACTGGCCCGCCACGACGACCCAGCCCGGGGACGCCATCCGCGGCATCCTGCGGGACATGGGTGCGTCGGTCACCCTCGAGGACGCCGACGGTGCGGGCCACGGCACCCTCGTCGTCGTCGGCCCCTCACGCCTGTCCCCCGTGGACCTGGACCTGTCCGCCATCGGCGAGCTCACCCCCACCGTCGCCGCGCTGTGCGCGCTCGCCGACGGCCCCTCCCGGCTCACCGGCATCGCACACCTGCGCGGACACGAGACCGACCGCCTCGCCGCGCTCGCCGCGGAACTCGGCGCCGTGGGCTGCGGCGTCACCGAACTCGCCGACGGCCTCGAGATCACCCCGGCCCCGCTGCACGGCGCGCCGTGGCGCGCCTACGCCGACCACCGCATGGCCACCGCCGGCGCCATCATCGGCCTCGTGGCCCCGGGCGTCGGGGTCGACGACGTCGAGTCCACCTCCAAGACCATGCCCGGCTTCACCGCGATGTGGGCCGACATGCTCGCCGGACAGGGCTGACGGGCGGCCATGCCGAGCGGACGGGGTGCGGGCAGCGCACGAGGATGGGACGAGTCCGACGTCCGGGTCCGGCCCGGGAAGGGCTCACGCCCCAGGACCAAACGTCGGCCCAGCCATGACGACGCCGCCGCCGCGATGATCGTCGCCGTGGACCGCGGGCGCTGGGGCTGCGTGCTGCTCGACGACGGCCCCGACCACACCGCCGGGACCCGCGTCGTCGCCATGCGGGCCCGCGAGCTCGGCCGGACCCCCGTGGTGGTGGGTGACCACGTGGGCGTCGTCGGCGACCTCACCGGCGCGCGCGACACCCTCGCCCGGATCGTCCGCGTCGAGGAACGCTCGACGGTGCTGCGCCGGACCGCCGACGACTCCGACCCCTACGAGCGGGTCGTGGTGGCCAACGCCGAGCTCCTGCTCATCGTCGTGGCCGTCGCCGACCCCCCGCCGCGCGCCGGGTTCGTCGCCCGCGCCCTCGTCGCCGCCTACACCGGGGGGCTCGACCCCGTCCTGTGCCTGACCAAGGGCGACCTGGACGACCCGTCGGTGTTCGCCGCCGAGTTCGCCGAACTCGACGTGCCGGTCCTGCGGGTGGGGGTCGACGACGAGCTGGACGATCTCCACGACCTGATCGACGGCCGAATCTCCGCGATGATCGGGCACTCGGGCGTCGGCAAATCGACGTTGGTCAACCGCCTGGTCCCCGATGCCTACCGGGCGACGGGCGTGGTCTCCGGCGTCGGAAAGGGGCGACACACCTCCACGCAATCGGTCGCCCTCGAACTGGCGACGGGCGGCTGGGTGGTCGACACCCCCGGCATCCGCAGTTTCGGGCTGGCCCACGTCTCCCCCGACGACGTGGTGGCCGCGTTCTCCGACCTCGACGAGATCGCCGGCGCGTGCCCGCGCGGATGCACCCACCAGGGCCCGCCCGCGGACCCCGAGTGTGCCTTCGACGCCGTCACCGACCCCGCCGTGCACCGGCGGGCGCTCGCGGTGCGGGAACTCCTCGGGGCGCTACAGTCCAACGACCCGTGGGCGCTGGGGTTCGACCAGGACTGATCCGGTGGACTGCGGCGGGGCGTGGCCCGGCGGCCGGGTGTGGCCCGGCCGGCACCCGGGCCTCACGGGGGCGCCGGCCGGGCGGCCGATCAGATCTTGATCTCGACGTCCCCCAGCGCCACCGAGACGCAGGTCTGGATCCGCTCCCCCGGACCGTGGTCGGTGCCGTTGCGCAGGTCGCGGACGTGGCCCTCCTCCAGGCCCACGACGCACGTCTGGCAGATACCCATCCGGCAGCCGAACGGCATCTGCACGCCCACGCTCTCCCCGCCCTCGAGGATCGTGGTGGCCCCGTCGAGCTCCACCGTCTTGTCAGTCGAGCCGTACTTGACGGTCCCGCCCGACGCGCCCGCGTTGCGGTCCACGGTGAAACGCTCCATGTGGAGGTCGTCCCGTCCCGTTGCCTCGAAGTGCTCGGTCAGCTCGTCGAGCATCGCCGAGGGCCCGCACGCCCAGGTGGGACGCTCCGACCAGTCCGGCACGAGCGCCGACATCTGCTCGGAGTCGATGCGGCCGTCCTCGCTGGTCACCCGCAGGTGCAGCGTGTAACCCGGCTGGGTGCGCTCCAGCGCGAGGAGCTCGTCGTGGAACAGCGCGTCATCACGGTCGCGGATCGAGTGGACGTGCACCACGTCGGGGAACCCCTCGTCGGCCGAGCGGCGGTCCAGCGACCGCAGCATGCCCATCACCGGGGTGATGCCCGAGCCGGCGGTGACGAACATCAGCTTCTCGGGCGTGGGCGAGGGCAGGTGGAAATCACCGGCCGGCGCCTGCAGCCGGACGATCATCCCCGGCTCGACCGTTCCGACGATATGGTTGCTCAGCAGCCCCTCCGGCAGGGCCTTGACCGTCACCGAGTACTCGCCACGCCCCGTCGTGGGCGCCGACGTCAACGAGTACGAGCGCCAGGTCCACCGGCCGTTGAGCAGGACGCCGATCCCCAGGTACTGACCGGGGCGGTACTCGGGCGTGGCGCCCCAGCCCGGCTTGATCACGAGGGTCACCGCGTCGTCGGCCTCACGGCGCACGGAGACGATCTCGCCGCGCAGCTCGCGGGACGACCACAGCGGGTAGATGAGCGACGAGTAGTCATCCATCCGCAGCGGGTGGGTGAGGCGGTTGAGGAACGTACGCGCCCCCCGCGGCTCCGGAACCCGCGCGGCCGCCGCACGCAGGACGCGATTGAGCCCACTTCTCGACTCGGACACTGGTGCCTCCTTGAAAACGGATCCCCGCGGCCCGGGGGTCGGACCGCCGCTTCCGGACTATGAACCTACGGTAGCGTAGGTTCCCGTCCGGCGGGATCCCCCGGGCCGATTCTCCACGCCGTCGACCCGGGTCCGCAGGCGATCGGGGCAGTCCCGGCATCCGGGCGGTGTCCGGCCCGGGTGCGCCCGCACCCCTAGAGCAGCGTGAGCAGGAACGGCAGTTCCACCGCGTCGTACCACGCCAGGTCCACGTCGAGGGCGTCACCGACGGTGAGCTCGGCGTCCTCGTCCCCCAGATCCGCACGGTCCACCACCTCGACCGCGTCCTTCACCAGGTCCACGGCCCCGGCCAGATCAACGTGGACGGCGGCGATCTCCGCGGTCCCCACCGTGGCACCGTCCAGCCGCACCACGGCGGTGTCCAGGTCCGGCCGCGGCTGCACCCGCCCGTCGGGGACGTCCGCGCTCACCACGACCCGCCGGTACGGGTGGGCCTCGTGCGCGGCGCCGGAGTCGAGTTCACCGCCGAGCAGCCGGAGCGACGCCCGCGCGGCCTCGAGGAACGCCACGTGTTCGATCTCCTCCATGTCGCCCTCGGCGTAGGACTCGATGAGCGCGGGGGTCGCCGCGAACGCGGTGCCGCTCCGCACGGGCATCTCCCCTGCCTCGAGCAGGGTCTCGAGCATCGCCATGGTGGCGGGGACGAACAAACGCATGATGGACTCTCCTCGGGCGGGTGATGGTCAGCAGGCGGTGCTGCTCAACCGGCGGTGCCGGTGAGCTCGTCCAACGCGGACGAGATGAGCTCTCCGATCTCCTCCACGTCCGGGACGGCCTGGCGATCCGAGGTGAACCCGCAGTACACGGTCCCGGCATAGCTGCTCATCGACACGGCCAGCGCCTGCCCCTCGAGCAGGGCCGGGACGGGGTAGACCTCGACGAGTTCGCCATCGCCCCAGAACACCTTGCGCTGGGGGCCGGGCGCGTTGGTGACGACCAGGTCGTAGCTCTCCGACGGCAACATGATCGCCGCCCGGGAGGCCAGCGCGTGCAATGTGGGCGGAGCGAACCCGGACAGCCGCGCCAGGGATTTGGCCCCCACGGCCTCACGCGGATGACGCTGGGTGGCCGTCTCGCGGGCGATCTGCGCCAGACGCATACGGGGATTGGGCTCCCCGACCGGCATGCCGATGAGCGCCGAGGCGATCTCCGCCGAGGTGGCCTCGCTCTGGTTCTCCGACCCGTCGGCCTCCGAGGTCACCGCCATCGGCACGATCGCCCTGAGCGTGTCCGAGGTGGACAGGGGGTGGCCGCACGACAGGATCCAGGACCGCAGAGCCCCGCAGAGCACGGCGAGCACGACGTCATTCACCTTGCAGGAGTGCTCGCGCGCGATCTCCCGCGCCTGCGCGAGGGGGAAGGACGCCAACCCCACCCGGCTCCCGCGGGGACGGGTGGTGCGGAACATCTCCGCCAGACCGCCTGCGGGACGGAGCACCGACAGATTCGCCGCGCCGACCAGTCCGCGGGTGGCCCGCTCCAGCGCGTGAGCCAGGCGGGCCGAGCGGCGCACCAGCTCCAGGGGGTCGGTCGCGATGGTCATGAGCGCGTCCAGGACGAGGACCCCGTCCCCGGGCGCCGGCACCGGGGTCCACGTGGCGACCTCGTCGACATCCGCGGAGGCCCGCTCGTCCGTCACGAGCACCTGGGCGAGATCCACGGCGTGGGGACCGCCCAGCAGCGCATGGTGCGTCTTGGTGAGGATCGCCAACCGTCCATCCGGAAGCCCTTCGATGAGGTACAGCTCCCACAGCGGGCGATCCGCCTCCAGTGGCCTGTCGACGAGCCGCGCCACGAGGTCGGCCAGCTGCCGCATCCCGCCGGGAGCGGGGAGCGCCGACCGCCGGACGTGGAAACTGAGGTCGAAGTCCGGGTCGTCCACCCACACGGCCCTGGCCAGGGAGAAGGGGATGTGCCGGATCCGTTGACGGTACCGGGGCGCGTCGGCCAGGCGGGCGTCGACGAACTCCATGACGCGGTCGATGTCCCACGGTTCGTCCCTGGCGACCAGCGCCAACGAGCACGAGTGCCTGCTCCGGGAACGCGCGGCGTCACCGAGGAGCAGATCCGCGTCCGCGGTGGCCAACCTGGTCGCCACGGTGTCAGACCACCTCGTCCAACCCGAGGAGTCCCCGGATCTCCACGGCCGCACGATCGAACACCTGGTAGAACACGCCGATCATGCCGGTCCGCACGGCGCCGAGGACGTTCTCGATGGCGTCGTCGACCATCACGCACTCCCGCGGCTCGAGTTCGAGCCGGCGCGCCGCCTCCAGGAACGCCTCGGGCTCGGGCTTCTCCACCCCGGTCACACCGCTGAGCACCACGTGCTCGATCCCGAGATCGCGGGCGTCCTCCCGGACACGGTCCGCCCCCGGCCCCTCGGGTTCATTGCTCAGCACGGCGAGACGGACGTCATTCGCCCTCGCACCGGTCAGGATCGACCGCCAGTTCTCACGGTCCTCCTCCGTGCCGTCCAGCACCCCGAAGTAGTCGACTATCAGTCCACGCATGGGGACAGCCTAGGCAACACCCGGGCACGGTGCAGTAGGCGAGGTGGAACCGGGCGCCCGTTCCGGCGCGTCATGAGGGGTAGAGCACGCCAGACCACCCCGGGTCCGGCGCGGGAGGGAGCAGACCCCAGATGGCACCGACGCCCGTTTCGCCACCCACGACGGTGCGGCCTCACCGGTCGGCCGAAACCGATCGGGAGGCCGGCCGCGTCCGGCCCCTACCCTCCACCGAACCCGCGCCGGGAGTGCCGGGGGCCGCGGGGACGACGGATCGGGAGTGCGTCGTCACCCCGCCCGCCAGGCCGGTGCCGGCTCCGGAACGCGGCGTCCCGGTCCCCGCGCGGCGGGCCGCACACGCCCTGGTCGTCATGGCTCTGGAAGTCGTGGATCGCAGGCGGGCCCCGCACCACACCAGGGGCGCGTTCCCGCCCCATCTCGCAGAGATGCTGCGCACGCTCGCGCGTGACGGTGTGCCCGGACAGCACCTGGGACCGGCCAGGGTTCACCGGCTGCACATCCACGCCGCCGACCCCGGTCGGGCGGAGCCCGGCAGGTCGGAGCCCGGCAGGTCGGAGCCCGGCAGGTCGGAGCCCGGCAGGTCGGAAGGCCGCACGGCCGACCCCGGACGAGCGCCGGACGCGGAGGCGGTGGACTACGAGGTCTGCGCCACGTACGCCCGCGGGCCGCGACTGTTCGCCGTCGCGGCCCGCATTCGGGTCACCCCCACCGGTGCCGGCTGCGTGGCCCTCAGGTTGGTCTGAACCATCCCGCGGGCCGCGCGGGGGTGCCGGGTCAGTCCCGGCGGCCCCTCGTGGCGGCCTTGGCCGCCCTCTCGCGGCGCTCTGCGCGCTGCTGCCGCTCCTGAGACCGCCGCTCCGCCCGGTTCGCGGAGGCACCCTCGTCGACCAGCTCCGGGTCGCCACTCTCCGACGGGCCGGAGAACTGCATCTGGTCCGCACTCACATCCCGGCCGGTACCGGCGGCCCGGAGGATCGGGTTGGCGCCGGCGAGTGCCGCCGCCTGCGACGCGGAGGGACCGGCCATCGCCTTCTGCTGCTGGTTGGCCTCGACCTTGACGTTGAAGAGGAACGCCACCGTCTCTTCACGGACGCCGTCCATCATCACCGAGAACATGTCGTAGCCCTCGCGCTGGTACTCGACGAGCGGGTCACGCTGGGCCATCGCGCGGAGGCCGATGCCCTCCTTGAGGTAGTCCATCTCGTAGAGGTGCTCGCGCCACTTCCGGTCGAGGACCTGCAGCATGACCGACCGCTCGAGCTGACGCATGGCACCCTCGCCACCGATGCCCTCGATCTCTGCCTCACGCTCGTCGTAGCGGGCGAAGACGTCGTCGAGGACGGCGTCCTTGAGGTTCTTGGCGGACAGGTCGCCGGACGACCCGTACTCGTCGCCGTCGATGATGTCCTGCGCCGCGATCGTCACCGGGTAGAGCTGGTGGAGCGCGTCCCACAGCTTGTCCAGGTCCCAGTCCTCGACGTACCCCTCGGCGGTGGCACCGTCGACGTAGGCGCTGACGACCTGGTAGATCATCGACTCGACCTGGTCGGTGATGTCCTCGCCCTCGAGGATCCGCTTGCGCTCACGGTAGATCACCGTGCGTTGCTGGTTCATCACCTCGTCGTACTTGAGGACGTCCTTGCGGATCTCGAAGTTCTGCGACTCGACCTGCGTCTGGGCGTTCTTCACGGCCCGCGAGACCATGCCGGCCTCGATCGGCACGTCGTCGGGCAGGCTCAGGCGATTCATGATCGCCTCGACGGCAGCACCGTTGAAGCGCCTCATGAGCTCGTCACCCAGTGAGAGGTAGAAGCGTGACTCGCCCGGGTCGCCCTGACGTCCCGAGCGCCCGCGCAGCTGGTTGTCGATGCGCCGCGAGTCGTGCCGCTCGGTGCCGAGCACGTACAGGCCACCGGCCTGGCGGACCCGCTCCGCCTCCTCCTTGGTGAGCGTGCGCATCCGCTCGATCTCGGTGTCCCAGGCCTGCTCGTACTCCTCCGGGGTGGTGACCGGGTCGAGTCCGCGCTCGCGCAGGTTGAGGTCGGCGATGATGTCGGCGTTGCCGCCGAGGACGATGTCGGTGCCGCGGCCGGCCATGTTCGTGGCGACCGTGACCGCACCGGGCCGTCCGGCCTGCGCGATGATCTGCGCCTCCGAGGCGTGGAACTTGGCGTTGAGGACGTGGTGCTTGATGCCCTTGCGCGTGAGCAGCTTGGACAGGTGCTCACTGCGCTCGACCGAGGCGGTGCCCACGAGCACCGGCTGCTTCTTCTCGACCCGCTCGGCGATGTCCTCCACGACGGCGGCGAACTTCGCCTCCTCCGTCTTGTAGATGAGGTCCGCCTGGTCCTCGCGGGCCATCGGCCGGTTGGTCGGGATGGGCATGACCTCGAGCTTGTAGATCGAGTAGAGCTCGGCGGCCTCGGTCTCGGCCGTGCCCGTCATGCCCGCCAGCTTGTCGTAGAGCCGGAAGTAGTTCTGCAGGGTGATGGTGGCCAGCGTCTGGTTCTCGGCCTTGATCTCGACCCGCTCCTTGGCCTCGATCGCCTGGTGCATGCCCTCGTTGTAGCGACGCCCGTCGAGGACTCGGCCGGTGAACTCGTCGACGATGATCACGTCACCGTCGCGGACGATGTAGTCCTTGTCCTTGGTGAACAGCTCCTTGGCCTTGATGGAGTTGTTCAGGTAGCTCACCAGGGGCGAGTTCGCGGCCTCGTAGAGGTTGTCGATCCCCAGCTGGTCCTCGACGAACTCCACGCCCTGCTCGGTCACGCCGATGGTCCGCTTCTTGCGGTCGACCTCGTAGTGGGTCCCCTCCTCCAGCAGCGGCGCGATGCGTGCGAACTCGCCGTACCACTTGCTGGAACCGTCGGCGGGTCCCGAGATGATGAGCGGGGTCCGCGCCTCGTCGATGAGGATCGAGTCGACCTCGTCCACGATCGCGTAGTTGTGGCCGCGCTGGACCAGGTCGGCGGTGTCGTGCGCCATGTTGTCGCGCAGGTAGTCGAAGCCGAACTCGTTGTTGGTGCCGTAGGTGATGTCGGCGTGGTAGGCCTCGCGGCGCTGCGCCGGGGTCATCCCGCCGAGGATCGCTCCCACCGACAGGCCCAGGAAGCGGTGGACGCGACCCATCCATTCCGCGTCGCGCTTGGCCAGGTAGTCGTTGACGGTGACCACGTGCACGCCGTTCCCGGCGAGGGCGTTGAGGTAGGCCGGCAACACACAGGTCAGGGTCTTGCCCTCGCCGGTCTTCATCTCGGCGACCGAGCCGGTGTGCAGCACGATGGCGCCGATGATCTGCACCTTGTAGGGCTTCTGACCGAGGACCCGGTGGGCCGCCTCGCGGGCCACCGCGAAGGCCTCCGGGAGGAGCTCGTCCAACGTCTCCCCGTCGGCGACGCGACGCCTGAACTCGTCGGTCTTTGCCCGCAGTTCGTCGTCGCTCAGCTTCTCCGTCTCGTCGGCGAGTGTGTCCACGTAGTCGGCGAGAGCGGTGTACTTCTTGAGCTTTCGCCCCTCGCCGGCACGGAGCAGCTTGGAAAGAATCGACACAGTCTCGAACGTCCTCGTGGTCGGGGAAGTGGTCGTGGATACGGCGACCTGCGTGGCGACACGCGGGCCCGTCCTCATCCTAGGCGCTGTGGGCCGTCGTGACACGCCGAGGGCGGTCCGGTCAGGGGGGACCGGACCGCCCTCGGGGGTTACGGGACGGGGCCGTCAGCCCTCGTCGCTCAGGGTGATGAGCCCGTAGTCGAACGCGTGCCGGCGGTAGACGACGGTGGCGCGTCCGGTCTCGGTATCCCGGAAGAGATAGAAGTCGTGGCCCACCAGCTCCATCTTCTCGAGTGCCTCGTCGACCGACATCGGGGCGCCGTCGTGCTCCTTCTTCCGCACGATCTGTCCCGGCATCTGCTCGTCGACCCCGTCGTCGTACTCGGCGCCGTCGACCCCGTCCAGCATCTCGGCCGGGGCGGCGTCGGCCGTCAGCTCGGCGGTCGCCTCGGCGACGGACTGGGGGCGCCGGTGGCCGGAGTGGCTGATCTTGCGCCGCGTGCGGGCCTTGCGCATCTGACGCTCGAGCTTGGCGACCGCCGACTCGAGGGCCGCGTAGAAGGTGTCCTCGGCCGCCTCCGCGCGAGCGACGCCGGGCTTGCCCTTGAGGGTGATCTCGATGCGCTGGCTCACCTTGGACAGCCGCGGGTTGTTCTCGTGCAGCAGGATCACGTCGAACCGTTGGATGGCCGGCGAGATCTTCTCGATCTTCGCGAGCTTGGCGTTGATGCGGCTCGCGAAGTGTTCGGGGACCTCGACATTGCGGCCACGGATGGTGACCGGGGCCTCCGGCGTACCGGGGTCGTCCGTCGACGGACCGTCGAAGGTGGCGGGATCAAGCAGGACTGCGGGGGTCTTCGCCATCGAAGCTCCTCCTCATCGGGCCTGCGGCGGACCGCTGCGGCCGATCCGGTAACCGCCCGGAATCCCGGCCGAAGGGGCCACCCACATGGCTGAGTGGATACTCTGCAGACGCTGTCCACCGGAGCCGCCAGGCGGCGAACGTGCTGGTGAACGCGTCCAAAACCCACCCTACCCCCTCGCGTGGGCGCGGACCCGCGGACCGCGAAGGTCGCGTCGACCCCTCCCCCACGGGGAGTCGTCCGCCGTCAGGCGGCGGTCACGGCGAGCACACCCGTGACGCGCAACCCGCCCGCGTCCAGGACCGCGACGCACTGCGCGGCGGTGGCGCCCGTGGTGACCACGTCGTCGACGAGGAGCACGGTCGACGGTGTCCCCAACAGGGCGGGCACGGTCGCCGGCGCCCCCGGGGTCGCCCGCAACCCTGCGCCCACCGGGCGGCGGCGGATCCGCCCCGAGAGATTGTCCGCGCGGGCCTGCGCGCCGAGCCCGGCCGCATCCCGCACCCGTCCCCGGACCTCGAGGAGCGGGGCCACCACCACCGGCCCGCCCGGCACCGAGCCGGCGAGCTCGGCGGCGAGGACGTCCACCACGCCACGGACGTGGTCGAACCCCCGCCGCCGCCGGGCCCGCGCCGACGCGGGCGCGGGCACCAGCACGGTGGGGCGGTCGCCCGCCTCCGCGATCTCCCCGTCTGCCCGGAGCACGTCGACGGCCGCGGCCAGTGCCGCTCCGAGTGGCCGTGCCAGGTCGGCCCGCCCGCGGTCCTTGTAGGCGGACACCGCCCGGGCGGCCGGGCCGGCGTGCCGGGACAGCGCCCAGACCGGCACCCGCAGGTCGGCGCGGGTCCGCACTCCCAGCGGGGCGCCCGCGAGTGTGGCGGCGCAGTCCGGGCACCACCGGTGACGGGGGCGGCCGCATCCGGCGCATTCCACGGGTACGACCAGGTCGGCGAGAGCCGCGGTCCAGGTCTCCCCGCCGCGCCACCGGGCCGGCGCACCCTCGTCCCCGGCGGTCACCGGCTCAGCCCGCCACCACCGGGTCCGCGCGGATGGCGGCCAGTCCGGCGATCTCCCGCCAGTACCTGTCACCGGTGTCGGCACTGGTGTCGAGTCGCAGCAGGGACCGCCGGTCCACCACGTAGATCTCGCGCCCGGCCGCCGCGACCGCGGTCACCGGCCCCGAGATGTTGCGCTGGGACAACGGCTCGGCGATCGCCCCGTCCACGGAGACGGTCGCGACGGGGGCCTCGGTGGTGTCGCGACCCACGACGATCGTGGACCGGTCCCGCCACGCCACGGCGGTGACGGTCTCCCCGAGTGCGCGGCCGACCTGGCGGAACGTGCCCGGCAGCGGTTGTCCGGTCTCGGCGGACAACGCGCCGATGAACACCTTGCCGTCGACGACCACGGCCAGTTGGGTTCCGGACTGGTCGATACGCAGGCCGGTCACCCTCGCCCCGAGGGCGAGCAGCGGCCCGGCGTCCATCTCCTGGACGGCGGGGGCGTTCTCGCCCATCCCGATACGGAGCAGTCGCGCGTCGTCGACCAGCACCCAGGCCCGCCCGGTCACCGGGTGGAACGTCGGGCCGGCCACCGTCCCGGCGGTGAGGGCCTCGGCGGGCGCGCCGTCGATCGGCCCCACCAGGACACGGCGCGGTCCGATCTCCCCCTCCCCGGTCACCACGGCGAGGTTGCGTCCGTCGTGGGAGATCACCGCGTTGGTGCCGCCGCGCACCTCCGACCAGGGCCCCGAGGCCGGTCGTGCGCCGCCGGCCTCGAGCCGCACCAACCCGTCCGCGGCGGTGAGGGCGTATCGCATGGGCTCCGCCGGCGGGTAGGGGTCGAAGTCACGGACGTCCTCGGTGGTCCACCCGGTCGCGTATCGCTCGTCGAGGGGGGCGCCGTCCCGCTCGAGGCGGTAGGGGCCGGGGACGTCGGCGCGGGCGAGGGTCCACACGACCTGCGCGGCGAACTGGGTGGTGGCCTGGCTGCTGAGGACCGGCAATCCGGCGAAGTCGATGGTGGTGCCCGCGGCGTCGGCGCCGTCCTCGTCCTCGTCGGGGCGGACGGAGACGGAGGCGGGTACGCGGGACAGGACCGCGTCGGTGAGTCCGGGCCGGGGGCCGGTGGCGAGCAGATTGACGAGCGAGTACTCGAGATCGGTGCGGTCGGCGGCCGTCCAGCGCGGGTCCGGGACGAGCGCGTCACCGGATCCGGAGAGGAAGAACAGGTCCCGTTGCGCGTAGGTCGACAAGAACTCGGCCTTCTCGATCACCACCCCGGGCGGCAGTTCGTCGATGCGCCACTGGCCGTCGGTGCGGGTCAGGCCGATGGTGACCTCGAGTTGGCCGACGTCCTCGCGGAAGATGCCGCCGGGGTCGAGGGTGCCGACCTTCTCCGCACGCAGCGTGTACTCGGCGCGGTCGGCCGACCGGCCGCCCTCGGCGCTGAGGTCGGCGCGCAGCACGATGATGGTCTCCGCGAGGTCGTCCCAGTTCTCGGCGGCGTCCGGGGTGAGGAACTGACGGGCGGCGGCGTGCCGCTGATCGGCGATCGCCGCGGCCTTGAGGAAGTCGCGGACCAGGAGGTCCGGTTCCTGGTCCGGTACCGGTGTGGGGACCGACAGTTCGCTGCCCTCCGGCGAGAAGGTGTCGATGACCTGGGGGGACGACGACGAGGGCAGCGTGGCGCACCCGGTCGCCGCAAGCCCGGTCGCGCAGGCCAGCGCCACCGACACGAGCAGGGACCGGGGCCGGGGCCGGGTCATGGCCGGCTCTCCCCTGCCCCGGGGACCCGCTCGAGGGGGGTCGGCGAGCCGGTACGCACGAGCCTGGCCTCGTCCTCGGGGGTGAGGGGCAGCGGGCTGGAGGTGAGGGTGCCGCCGCGGCGCCGCGGGATGGTCAAACGGAAGCAGGACCCCTCCCCCGGGCTGCCCCAGCAGTCCAGCCGGCCCCCGTGGAGCTTGGCGTCCTCGAGGGCGATCGCCAGGCCGAGCCCGGTGCCGCCGGAACGTCGCACCCGTGAGGGGTCGGCGCGCCAGAAGCGGTTGAACACCCGGGTCTCCTCCCCGGGTTTGAGCCCCACCCCGTGGTCGCGGACCGAGACGGCGAGGGCGGCGTCCGAACACCGCAGGGTGACCTTCACCGGCTTGGACTCACTGTGGTCGAGCGCGTTCGCCACGAGGTTGCGCAGGATCCGCTCGACGCGCCGCGAGTCGACCTCGGCCATGACCGGCTCGTCGGGCATGTCGACCTCGACCTCCACCCCGGCGGCCTCGGCGATGTGGGCCACGGTGCCGACCGAGTCCGCGACGGAGGTACGCACGTCCATCTCGGCCGTCGCGAGCTCGGCCATGCCGGCGTCGTGGCGGGAGACCTCGAGCAGGTCGGTGAGCAGGCTCTCGAACCGGTCGAGTTCGGATTCGAGCAGCTCCACCGCGCGTTTGGCGGGGGCGTCCAGGTCGGCGGCGGAGTCGGAGATGATGTCCGCCGCCATCCGGACGGTGGTCAGCGGGGTGCGTAGCTCGTGGGAGACATCTGAGGTGAACCGCTTCTGCAGGTCACCGAACTCCTCGAGCTGGGTGATCTGGTCCGACAGGCTCTGCGCCATGTCGTTGAACGCCATGGCCAGGCGCGCGACGTCGTCCTCGCCGCGGATGACCATCCGTTCCTTGAGGTGGCCGTTGGCGAAGCGCTGGGCGATGGAGGCCGCCTGCCGCACGGGCAGGACGACCTGCCGGGCCACTATCCACGCGATCGCCGCGGACAGGACGATGATCGCCAGGCCCGCCGTGGCGACGATCCCCCGCATGATCCCGAGGGTCTGTTCCTCCGCGGTGAGCGGGTAGACGAGGTACAGCTCGAGTCCGGGGATGGAGGAGTCCGTCGGCGTGCCGAGCATGAGCGCCTTGGCCTGCTCGCCGCGGAAGTCGACGGTGACGTACTGGGAGGCGATCCTGCCCCGCTGGACCAGGGACTGCAGCTCCGGTGGCACCTGCGCCCCGGAGGGGCTGACCACCTGGCCGCGGCCGGTCTGGTCCGGCACCACGAGGATCGGGTCGAAGGTGCCGGCGTGGACGGAGTCCCCGTCGGAGGCGAGTCCGCGGTCGCTGATGGCGCTGCGCGCCTGGTCGATCCGGGACTGCTCGCTCGTGCCCTCGTCGGTGGCGGCGATCTGCGCCTGCACCGTGAGGCGGAGCCTGCTGGCCTGCTCTATGGCCGCGTCGAGTTTGGTCGACAGCAGCTGGGCTGCCATCTGGCTCTGCAACATGAACGCGATCGTGAGGATCACGCCCATCGACAGCGCCAGCGTGGAGGTGACGACCCGCAGCTGCAGCGACCGCCGCCACAGCCGCGCGATCCGACCGCCGATGGCGGCCGGGTCGAGTTCGGACAGTCGCTCCCGGAGGGTCGGTGACGAGTCGGTCACGTCCCGGGTGTCGGGCTCGTCCCCGGTGGACGCCACCGCGTCGTCGGGACGAGCGGTGGTCACGAGACCGGGCCGGCCTTGTAGCCGACACCGCGCACGGTGAGGACGACCTCCGGGTTCTCGGGGTCCTTCTCGATCTTCGCCCGCAGGCGCTGGACGTGGACGTTGACCAGCCGGGTGTCGGCCGAGTGGCGGTAGCCCCACACGTGCTCGAGCAGGACCTCACGCGTGAACACCTGGCGGGGCTTGCGGGCCAGTTCCACCAGGAGGTCGAACTCGAGCGGGGTGAGCGGGATCGGCGTGCCCTCGCGGGTGACCGTGTGCGCGGGGACGTCGATCGTCACGTCGCCGATGTGCAGGACCTCGCTGGGCTCGTCCTCGCCGCGACGCAGGCGGGCCCGGATGCGGGCCACCAGTTCCTTCGGCTTGAAGGGCTTCATGATGTAGTCGTCCGCGCCGGACTCCAGGCCGAGCACCACGTCGACGGTGTCGGTCTTGGCCGTGAGCATGACGATCGGCACCCGGGACTCGGCGCGGATCTCGCGGCACACGTCGATCCCGCTCTTGCCCGGCAACATGAGGTCCAGCAGAACCAGGTCGGGCTGCACCGCGCGGAACGTCTCGATGGCCCGGACTCCGTCGCCGACGATCTCGGTCTCGAACCCCTCGCCCCGCAGGACGATGGTGAGCATCTCTGCCAGTGCGGCGTCGTCGTCGACGACGAGGATCTTCGGGGTCATGGTCACCACTTGTGTCGGCGTGTCGTGTAGGCGTCGTCAGGCTCACCACCCGTGGGCACGCACCGCGGGTCGTGTTCCTGCCCTCTCAGACCTTACCCGGCCGACCCGACGGACCGGGGTGCGGCGCGGCGGCCGGAGGGGGGACGACGACGAGGTCGGCCAACTCCCGCACGTGGGGGTCCGCCCCGATCACGCGCCAGGGCGAACGCCACCCTGCGGCGGCGAGCCGACGGTAGACCCGCCCGGTCGCCGCCTGCAACTCCGCGTCGCGTTCGTAGCGGTCGCGGACGCGCGCCGGATCGGCGGCCTCCCGGGAGCCCGCGCGCCGTGCCGCCAGCTCCACCGGGGTGTCGAGCAGGATCTGCAGGTCGGGGACGGGCAGCCCGAGCCGGTCGAACTCGAGGGTGCCGATCCACTCGACCACCTCGGACTCGCGGTCCGGACCGAGCCGGGCGGCGGTGTACGCGGCGTTGGAGGCCACGTACCGGTCGAGCAGCACCACGTCGTGGGTGGACCCCAGCTGCGCGAGCTCGCCCAGCGCGGCGTGCCGGTCCATCGCGAACAGCAGTGCCATCGCGTGGGGCGAGTCCGCGGTGCCGGCCTGGCCACCGTGCAGTGCGTCGGCGGCCAGGTCGGCGTGCAGGGTGCCGTACCGGGGGAAGGCCAGGCGGCCGACCGAGAGACTGCGGGAGGCGAGCTCGGCGACGAGCGCCGTCGTCAGCGTGTTCTTCCCCGCGCCGTCGAGTCCCTCGACGACCACCAGCCGTGCGACCATCCCCGGCGTCGCTCAGTAGCGGTAGTGGTCGGGCTTGAAGGGGCCCTCGACGTCCACGCCGATGTACTCGGCCTGGTCCTTGGCCAGCGTGGTCAGGGAGCCTCCGAGCGCCTCCACGTGCAGGCGGGCGACCTTCTCGTCGAGGATCTTGGGCAGCAGGTGCACCCCGATCGGGTACTGGTCGGCCTTGGTGAACAGCTCGATCTGGGCGATGACCTGGTCGGAGAAGCTGTTCGACATCACGAACGACGGGTGCCCGGTGGCGTTGCCCAGGTTGAGCAGGCGCCCCTCGGACAGCACGATGATCGAGCGGCCGTCGTCGTCGAAGACGAACTCGTCGACCTGCGGCTTGATGTTGATGCGGGTGACGCCCTCGGCGGACTCGAGCCCGGCCATGTCGATCTCGTTGTCGAAGTGGCCGATGTTGCCCAGGATGGCCTTGTTCTTCATCCGCGTCATGTGCTCGAAGGTGATGATGTCCTTGTTGCCCGTGGCGGTGATGATGATGTCCGCATCGGCGATGGCCTCGTCCACGGTGACCACGTCGAAGCCGTCCATCAGCGCCTGCAGCGCGTTGATCGGGTCGATCTCGGTGACCTGCACGCGCGCGCCCTGCCCGGCCAGCGCCTCCGCGCAGCCCTTGCCCACGTCGCCGTAACCGCACACCAGGGCCTTCTTGCCGCCGATGAGGGCATCGGTGCCGCGGTTGATGCCGTCCAGCAGCGAGTGGCGGGTGCCGTACTTGTTGTCGAACTTGCTCTTGGTGACCGCGTCGTTGACGTTCATCGCCGGGAACGGCAGCACGCCCTCGTTGTGGAAGTGGTACAGGCGGTGGACGCCGGTGGTGGTCTCCTCGGTCACGCCCTGGACCGACTCGGCGATCGCCGTGTACTTGCCCGGGTTGGCCGGAACGGACTCACGCAGCAGCGCGTGGAAGACCTTCTCCTCCGCGGACCAGGCCGAGTCGTCCGAGGGCACGGCGCCGGCCTGCTCGAACTCCTTGCCCTTGATCACGAGCATCGTGGCGTCGCCACCGTCGTCGAGGATCATGTTCGGCTCGGTCTCCGGCCAGGTCATGATCTGCTCGGTGCACCACCAGTACTCGGTGAGGGTCTCGCCCTTCCACGCGAACACCGGCACGCCCTGCGGAGCCTCCGGGGTCCCCTCCGGGCCCACCACGACCGCCGCGGCCGCCTCGTCCTGCGTGGAGAAGATGTTGCACGAGGCCCACCGGACCTCCGCACCCAGCGCGGTCAGCGTCTCGATCAGCACCGCTGTCTGCACCGTCATGTGGATCGACCCCGCGATCCGGGCGCCGGCCAGCGGCTGCTCGGCCGCGTACTCCTCGCGCAGCGCCATCAGACCCGGCATCTCGTGCTCGGCCAGACGGATCTGCTTGCGGCCCGCCTCCGCCAGCGACAGATCCGCCACCTTGAACTCGACACCGTTGACGGACTGAACCTGCAGATCAGCGGACATGTTCCTCGACCAGCTCCTCGTTGACTCGCGAAAGACTTCCGCCCCACACTAGCGGGACGGCCCGCCGGGGTGTCGGCCCCGTCACCCGCCGGCGACGCGGGTCCGGAACACGGTGGCCCCGGCGGTACTGCGCAGACACACCCGGGAGGTCGAGGCCGGTACCCACACGGCCCGCCCGGGCGCGAGGGCCTCGCTCGTCCCGTCGGAGTCCACGACCGCCTCGCCGGAGGTGCACAGCAGCACCTCGGGGCCCTCCGGTCGCCAGGCGGCCGGGTCGCCGTCGGCCGGCACGTCGATGCGCGACAACGCGAAATCGGGTTCGGGCGTGGGGTAGTCGACCTCGCCGGGGATGTCGCGGTCGGCCTCGACCGCCCGGACGGTGGGGTCTGCGAGCGGGCTGAACTCGAGCACCCGCATCAGTTCGGGGACGTCGACGTGCTTGGGGGTCAGGCCGCCGCGCAGGACGTTGTCCGAGTTGGCCATGACCTCCACACCGACGCCCCGTAGGTAGGCGTGGAGTTGCCCGGGCCCCAGGTAGACGGCCTCGCCCGGCTGGAGGACGACCCGGTTGAGCAGCAGCGCACCCAGGACCCCCGGATCGGTCGGGTACCGCTCGGCGAGTTCGGTGATCGTCGCGGCCACCGGGGACCACGGCCCCTCGACCCCGTGGTCGGTGAGGTAGGACACCGCACAGGTCACCAGGTCGGGCACGACGCCGGCCAGTACGACGTGCGGCATCGTGACGAAGGTGGTGAAGACCGCGCGCAGACCCTCGGCGTCGGGCTGCCCGGCGAGCATGTCCCGGTAGGGCTTCAGGGACGCGACGCCCAGCGCGTCGAGCAGTGCCACCGTGCGCTCCACCGGGCGGAAGCCCACGAGGGCGTGGAACTCGGTGAGCGCGACGAGGATCTCGGGCTTGTGGTTGACGTCGCGGTAGTTGCGGTCCGGCGCGTCGACGGCGATCCCGCGCGCGTCCTCCGCCGCGAAACCCTCACGCGCCTTCTCCGGGGACGGATGGGCCTGGAGCGACAGTGCCTGTTCGGCGGAGAGCAGCTTGACCAGGAAGGGCAGTCCCCCGCCGTGCTCGGCCAGCACCCGCGGGCCCAGCTCGCGCTCGGGGTCGGCGGCGATCCGTGCGTCGAGGCCGCGACCGTCGGAGCACCGCGAGGAGCCGGAGTCGTGCGCGCCGAACCAGTGCTCGGCGACGGGGTGGGGCGCCGGCGAGGTGATCCCGCACAGCTCGGGAAGCGCGGTCCGGGAGCCCCAGGCGTAGGCCTGGACCACCGGTTCGAGTGCGACCACGGACCTACAGACCTCCGACGAGGAGGTAGGCGGCGGCCAGTTCCGTGCGGGCCATGAGCGCTGCCACCTTTCCGCTCAACGGGGCCGGGGCGTCGCCGGCCGTGTCCCGACCGCGATCGGTGATCCACTCGACATCCGCGAGCGGGCCCGCGGCCAGCCGGACGATCTCCTCGTCCGCGCCCAACACCATACCGACGTACCTGACGGGCAGATCGTCGCGTGGTCCGTCCAACTCCTCGTCGTGGAACAGGCTCGCCAGCGGATCCGTCGGCGGACGACCCTGGGCTCGTTCGGCGTGCGCACGCACCGCGTCGGGGACCGAGGACGCGGCCGTGACCCTGCCGGCGTCGCAGAACGCGGCGACCGCGCGGTCACAGTAGGCCGCGGACACCGGGTCCGAGTGGATCCACACGAGAGGATCACGGCCCGCCACCGATGTCGCGAGCAGCTTCGCCGGGTTGACCGGGGTGGCCAGTTCCGGGCCGAGCCCCTCGAGTTCGATGTCGACGGCGTCGGCCGCGGCGGCCACGTCCAGGCCCCGGGCGCCCAGCGCGGCGAGCACGGCCATCCCGGCCGCCAGGTGGCGCAGCACACCACGGTGGGGCGGCACGTACGGGAGCGGTTCGAGCCACGTGGCCCGGCCGCGGCCGGACTCGGCGACCGGGCCCTCCCGGGGTACGTCCACGATGACGGTCGCGCCGCGGCCGGCGGCGGAGTCGATCGCGGTCACCAGTCGAGGGTCGCCGGCGTCGTCCCCGGAGACGAGGACCACGTCGAGAGCGCCGACCCACGCGGGCAGGGTGCGCGCGAGCACCAGCGGGGGGACGGCGGGGCCGCCGCCGATCTCCGCCAGTGCGGCCACCACGCCGGCCGCGTGGCGCGCACGGTCCGACCGCCCGGACACCCAGACCACCGCCCTCGGACGGAATCGGTCGAGCGAGTCCAGCGCGCCACCGCCCGCCGCGGTGGCCACGGTGCGCAACTGGGCTCCCGCCATCGACGCGTGGAGCAGCGCACCCGTGGCGTCGGCGGCGCGCAACGCCCCGGGGTCGTCGAGGTCGACCCGACCGGCCCCGGTGTCGCTGGTCAGGTCAGGCACGGACGATCGCGAGGACCTCGTCGACGACGGCGGCGACGTCCTCCCTGGTAGGCGCCTCGGCGTTGAGACGCAGCAGCGGCTCGGTGTTGGAGGCGCGCAGGTTGAACCACGATCCGTCGCCGAGGTCCACCGTCACGCCGTCGAGCCGGTCGATGGACTCGGCGCGCTTCGAGAACGCGGTGACGACCTCCTCCATCCGTTCGGTCTGGGCCTCGGCGGAGTCGAGAGTGGAGTTGATCTCGCCGGAGGCGGCGTACCGGGTGTACTCGGCCATGAGCGCCGACAGGGTCCCGTCCTGCCCGCCCAGCGCCGCCAGGACGTGCATCGCGGCGAGCATGCCCGAGTCGGCGCCCCAGAAATCGCGGAAGTAGTAGTGCGCCGAGTGCTCCCCTCCGAAGACGGCACCGGTGTCGGCCATCTGCGCCTTGATGAAGCTGTGCCCGACCCGGGTACGGACGGCGACGCCGCCCTTCTCCTCGACGAGCTCGGGGACGGCCCGGGAGGTGATGAGGTTGTAGATGATCGAGGCGCCCGGGTCCTTGGCCAGCTCACGCTCGGCGACGAGGGCGGTGATGGCCGACGGCGCGACCGGCTCGCCGCGCTCGTCCACCACGAAGCAGCGGTCGGCGTCGCCGTCGAACGCCAGGCCGATGTCGGCCCCGCTCTCCCTGACGAGGGCCTGCAGGTCGACGATGTTGGCCGGTTCCAGCGGGTTCGCCTCGTGGTTGGGGAAGTTGCCGTCGAGCTCGAAGTACAGCGGCACGATCTCGAGCGGCAACCCGCCCAGGACGGCGGGCACGGTGTGGCCACCCATCCCGTTGCCGGCGTCCACCGCCACCGTGAGCGGGCGGATGCCCGACAGGTCGACCAGTCCGCGCAGGTACTCGCCGTAACCGTCCAGGACGTCCCGCTCGGTGACGGTGCCGGCCTCGCCGTCGTGAGCGGGGACCCCCTCGATGACCTCGTCCGCGATGGTCCGCAGGCCGGACTCCTGCCCGACCGGCTTGGCGCCGGGGCGGCACAGTTTGATGCCGTTGTAGGCGGCGGGGTTGTGACTGGCGGTGAACATGGCACCGGGGCAGTCGAGTGAACCGGAGGCGAAGTAGAGCTGGTCGGTGGAGGCCAGGCCGATGGTCACCACGTCCAGTCCCTGGGCGGTCACCCCGTCGGCGAAGGCGGCGGACAGGCCCGGGGACGAGTCCCGCATGTCGTGGCCGATCACCACGGTGCGGGCACCCTCCGAACGCATGAGGCGGGCGAACGACGCCCCGACCTCGCGGACGAAGTCCTCATCGATCTGTTCGCCGACGACACCACGGACGTCGTACGCCTTGATGACTGCTCGGACGGACTCGGCGCTACGTGCCACGTGTTGCTCCAGGGGTGTGAGACGGGTCGGTCGGTGTTCTGCCTGACACTACCCGCGCCGTACTGGCGGCGGACCGACCTCGCGGGCCGCGGCTCAGCGGGGGGCGGGGCCCGGCTCCGGTCGGCCGTCGCCGGACCCGCCGGTACCGGTGTCGGGTGCGGTGGCCATGTCCGGCACGACCCGCAGGTGGGGACGTCCGGTCGCGCCGGAGGGGCCGGTGGCGGGGCCGGACCCTTCCTCCGTGCGGCTCCGTGCGTCGTCGAGGACCGGCCCGGGATCGGAGACACCCAGACGACGCAGGCGATCGGCGTCGACCAGTGCGGCGCCGGTCCTGCGCCCGCCGACCGGGCCGCCGGTGACCGCGTCGAGCAACGCCGTGAGGTCCGAGTCCTCGGCCGAGGTGTCGATGTCCGGGTGGCGCACCAGGTCCCAGCCCCGGGGGGCGGTGATGCGCAGTGCGTGGGCCGCGCAGAGATCCCAGGCGTGCGGCTCGCGGACCGCGGGCAGCGGGCCGATGACGGCCGTCGAGTCGGCGTAGACGTAGGTGAGCGTGGCGACCGCGCGGTTGGGACATCCCGGACGGCAGCAACGACGGTTCTCACTCACGAGGCCCCAGGGTAGTCCCGCACCCGGGGCGGAGGGGCCGCGACCCGCCCACGCCGGTTCGACGCACCCGCCACGAGCGGGGTTATCCTCGCGCCATGACCCCCACCGCCCCGGTACCCGGCCGACCGCCCACCGGCACCGCGATCCCCGGTGCCGGCCAGAGCGACGTGTGCGCCGGCAGCCGGATCTCGGTCCGAGATTTCCCCGGGGACCCGGGGCGTCGCGGCCCGCGTGTGGTCACCTCCCGGCGGGCGGACCGACGCGGGCACGGCCCCCGCGGCCCGATCCTGCCCCCGGAGGTGCCGAGGTGGCGCAGCCGGTCGGCCGAGTTCGACGCCGCCGCGCTCGAGGCGTTCGCGGAGATCGACCAGCACTGGCACTCCCGACTGGTGCATCTGGACCTCGCGGTCGACATGGTGCCCCGCATGCGACTGCGTCCCGGCGAGACGTGGCCCGAGGAGGTCGTGGCCGACGGCGACGTCCCGCTCGCCCGCCTGGTGCCAGCGGGCGTCGACCGCTCGGGGCAGCCGACCCGGGCGCGGCTGGTGTTGTTCCGCAAGCCCCTGTCCCGGCGCGCGCCGGACAGCGATGACCTGCGGGACCTCATCTACTCCGTGCTGGTCGAACTGGTCTCCCAGCACTTGGAACTCTCCCCCGACGAGGTCGAGGCCGGCCCCGACGAGAACTGACCGCCCGGTACGGGGCGGTCAGGGGTGGGAGGTGGCGCCGGAAGACGGGGCCGGGTGACGGGCTGGGATGACCCGCACGCGGCTCACATGACGGCGTCGCGCTTGATGCGCCGCCGCTCACGCTCGGACAGCCCGCCCCAGATGCCGAAGCGCTCGTCATTGGCCAGCGCGTACTCGAGGCACTCGGCCTTGACCTCGCAGCCGGTGCAGATCTTCTTGGCCTCGCGGGTCGACCCGCCCTTCTCCGGGAAGAACGCCTCGGGATCGGTCTGCGCGCACAGAGCCCGTTCCTGCCAGCTCTCCTGCTCGTCCTCGACGAACAGGCCGGAGACACCGAGGTCGACCAGGGCCAGCTCGGGTCCCGCGATGGTGCGTGACTGTCGATCCACGGTCATCCCTTCGTGTTGCATGTTCGTGCGCGATGGTCCGCGTCTGAGTGCCCGTCGCCGACACGGCCGAGGGAGCCCTGCCGGATCGCGGATTGTCTGATGTCTGTGCGATGTTTACCGTCACCCACCAGGGAATGACACACCTGTGATTACACACATGCAAGCCGCGTAGGTCAAGCGAAATCGGGGATACCTACCATTTTCCCCACCCGCCGCGGCCGGTGACACGCCGCCCCGATTGTGGCGTGGGACACGTCCCCGGCGCGCCCGCCACCCTCCCGGGCCGGGCCTGTCCGGCCCACCGGCGCGGCGTCGCACGCACCGTCACTACTCTCGTCCGTGTGAAGATCTGTGTTCTGGCCGGCGGCGTCGGTGGCGCCCGTTTCCTGCTCGGCGCCCGCCGACTACTCGGACTGGACGCCGAGTCCGCCCGAGCGGGTTCGCCGCATCGTATCGACGCGGTGGTCAACGTCGGCGACGACGCCTGGATGCACGGGGTCCGCATCTGCCCCGACCTCGACACCTGCATGTACACCCTCGGCGGCGGCATCGACCCCGAGCGCGGCTGGGGCCACGCCGGGGAGACGTGGAACTGCCGGGACGAACTCGCGGCATACGGCGTGCAGCCCGACTGGTTCGGGCTGGGTGACAAGGATCTGGCCACCCACCTGGTGCGCACGCAGATGCTCGACGCCGGCTACCGGCTCACCCACGTCACCGAGGCGCTGTCGACCCGCTGGTCCCCCGGCGTACGCCTGCTGCCCGTGACCGACGACCGCTGCGAGACGCACGTGGTCGTGACCGGCGGCACGGCCGACGACGGGACCGGCGCGGGCGACGCGGCGACCCCCGGCGACGGCCCTGACGCGGACGCCCCCGGCCCGCGGGCGATCCACTTCCAGGAGTGGTGGGTCAAGCACCGGGCGCAACTGACGCCTTCCGGCTTCGTGCAGGTCGGCGCCGATGCCGCCACGCCGACCCCGGAGACGCTCGAGGCGATCGAGACGGCCGACCTCGTCGTCGTCGCCCCCTCCAACCCCGTGGTCTCCGTCGGCGCGATCCTCGCGGTGCCCGGGATCCGCGCCGCGCTGCGGTCCACCCCCGCCCCCGTGGTGGGCATCAGCCCGGTGATCGGCGGGGCGGTGCTGCGCGGCATGGCCGACACGTGCCTCACGGCGATCGGAGTCGAGACCTCCGCGACGGCCGTGGCGCGCCACTACGGCGCCCGCTCCGGCACCGGCCTGCTCGACGGCTGGCTCGTGGCCCCGGGCGACGCGCCCGCCGACGGCTCCGGCGCGGTCGACGGCGTCGCGATCCGGGAGGTCCCGCTGCTCATGACCGACCCCGACGCCACCGCGGACATGGTCGCCGCCGCGATCGACCTGGCCGGCCTCGAGGTCCCCGCCCGGACCGACCGATGACCGACGGCGCGCTCCCCGAGATCCGCCGCTGGACCGTCGAACACGCCGCGCCCGCGGACGTCGTCATGTGGGCACCCGACGGCCTGCCCGAGTTCCGGCCCGGTGACGACCTCGCGCGCGCCCTCGCCGACGCGCTCACCGCCGACCGGCACGGCCTCGTCGACGGCGACGTGGTGGTGCTGACCTCCAAGGTGCTGTCCAAGACCGAGGGGCGGATCGTTCCCGCCCCCACCGACCCGGACGAGCGCGACGCCCTGCGCCGGCGGCTCGTGGACGCCGAGTCGGTCCGCGTGGTCGCGCGCGTCAACCGCACGCTCATCACGGAGAACCGGCTGGGGATCGTCCAGGCCGCCGCCGGGGTCGACGGCTCCAACGTCGAGGCCCGCGAGCTCGCGCTGCTCCCCGAGGATCCTGACGCCTCCGCCGCCGCGCTCGCCCGCGAACTCCGACGCCTCACCGGCGCGCGCGTCGCCGTCGTCGTCACCGACACGATGGGGCGGGCCTGGCGCACCGGCCAGATCGACATGGCCATCGGCGCCGCCGGACTGCGGGTGTCGGTGGGGTACGACGGCGCCGTGGACCGCCAGGGCAACGAACTGTTGGTGACCGACGTCGCCGTGGCCGACGAGATCGCGTCAGCGGCGGACCTGGTCAAGGGCAAGCTGGGGGCGCGGCCCGTGGCCGTGGTGCGCGGGATCGGGCACCTGCTGCTGGACGACGGTCACGACAACGGCGACGACGACGACACCAACAACGACGACGACGAGGTGGACGTCCCCCGGCGGGCCCGTGACCTGGTCAGGGACGGGTCCTCGGACCTGTTCCGGTTGGGCACCGCCGAAGCGGTGGCGCTGGGGCGGCGGGAGGCCGTTCCCGCCCGTCGCTCGGTGCGACGGTTCTCCGACGAGTCCGTCGACGCGGACCTGTTGGCCGGCGCCGTGGCGGATGCGCTCACCGCCCCCGCACCGCACCACTCCACGCCCGTCCGGTTCGTGCGCGTCGCGGGCCGCGCGCGCATGCGGCTGCTGGACGCCCTGCGCGCGGACTGGGAACGCGACCTGCGCGCCGACGGGCACACCGGCGAGATCCTGGCCCGTCGACTCGGGCGCGGCGACCTGCTGCGCACCTGCCCCGAGCTGATCCTGCCGTTCGTCGACGACGACGCCGGAGCACACGACTACCCGGACGCCCGCCGCGCCGCCTGCGAGGAGACCATGTTCACCGTCGCCGGAGGTGCCGCGGTGCAGTCGCTGCTGGTGGCGCTCGCCGCGCGCGGCCTGGGCTCGTGCTGGGTGGGGTCGACGATCTTCGCCGCCGACACCACCCGCCGCGAGCTCGGACTGCCGGGCTCGTGGCGGCCGCTCGGTGCGGTCGCGGTGGGCGTGCCCGCCGAGACGGTCCCGCCACGGGAGCCGCGGCCGGCAGGCGACGCCTACCTGACGGTCGAGTGAGTCTCGGTAGCGGCCATGAGCGACACCTATCCGATGTCGCGCCACCTGCCGGATCCGATGGGTGGCGAGACATCGGATGGGTGGCGAAGGCCGGCCGGGCCTACATGTCGGTGGAGTAGCGGATCCCGCCGTCGGGGATCTGCACCCCCGGCCACACGCGGGCACCGCGCAGGAGCTCGCAGCGGGCACCGATGTCGGCGCCGTCACCGATCACGCCGTCCCGGATGAGCGCCCGGTGGCCAATTCTCGCGCCGAATCCGACGATCGAACGCTCGACCGTCGCCCCGGCCTCGATGCGGGCACCGTCGAAGACGACCGCGCCGTCCAGTCTGGCCCCGGCCCCGATCTCCGCGCCGCGCCCCACGACGGTCCCGCCGACCAGGACGGCGCCCGCCCCGATCCCGGCACCCTCGTGGACCAGGGACTCCCCCGCGTGGCCGTCGAGCGCCGGCGACGGGGCGATGCCGCGGACCAGGTCCGCCGAGCCGCGCACGAAGTCCTCCGGCGTGCCCATGTCCCGCCAGTAGGCGGAGTCGACGAACCCGTAGACGCGCCGGCCCTCACTGAGCAACTGGGGGAAGGTCTCACGCTCGACCGACACCGGCTGGCCCTCGGGGATCTGCTCGATGAGCTCACGGCGGAACACGTAGCAGCCGGCGTTGATCTGGTCGGTCGGCGGATCCTGGGTCTTCTCCAGGAAGTCCTGGACGCGCCCGTCGTCGTCGGTGGTGACGCAGCCGAACGCGCGCGGATCGGAGACGCGGACCAGGTGCATCGTCAGGTCGGCGTTCTTCTCGCGGTGCAGGGCGAGGATCTCCCGCAGGTCGGTCCCGCCGAGGACGTCGCCGTTGAACACCATGACCGTCGAGGCGGTGAGCTCGGACAGGACGTTGCGGATGCCGCCGCCGGTGCCCAGGGGTTCGGTCTCCACGACGTAGGAGATGTCCAGGTCCAGGGCCGACCCGTCGCCGAAGTACTCCTCGAAGACCTCGGCCTTGAAGGAGGTCCCCAGCACGACGCGCCGGATGCCGGCCGCCCGGATCCGGGAGAGCAGGTGGGTCAGGAAGGGCAGGCCCGCGGTGGGCAGCATCGGCTTGGGCGCCGAGATCGTCAGGGGCCGCAATCGGGTGCCCTTGCCGCCGACCAGCACCACCGCCTCGGTGTCCGCGATCAGGTCGTCGTCGGCGGTGGCACTCCCGGGGGTCGTCGAGGTCACGGTGAAGGCTCCTGCTGTCGAAAGGGCCGCGGGCGGGGGCGCGCTCGCCCCGCTCCGGTGGCCGGTGGATGGGTCTCGGTTCCGGGGTGTCGGGCTCAGCCCGCGGCGCGCCGGGCGGACCGGATCGCCAGGCGACACCGCAACTCCAGGCCCGCTCTGAGCGCCCAGCGTATCGGTGCCTGCCAGGCGTGTGGGTGCCTGTCCGCCTGGAACAGGTACGCGCTGCGGTGGTGCGCCCGGAGGGTGAACTCCGGCACCGCGTTCGCAGCGTGACCCTGGTCGTGGTGGATGACGGCGGCGGGCACGTAGACGTTCTGCCACCCGGCCCTGCCGAGACGGTCGCCCAGGTCGATGTCCTCGAGGTACATGAAATACCGCTCGTCGAACCCGCCCAGGGCATCGAACGCCGCCCGGCGCAGCAGCAGGCACGAACCCGACAGCCACCCGGCGGCCCGCTCGGTCTCCATGTCCGCGTCGTCGAGGTACCCCGCCGTCCACGGGTTCCGCGGCCACACCTGGCCGAGCAGGGCGTGGCCGATCCCCGCGCCCAGACGTGGCACCGCCCGGGCGGACGGGTACACGGACCCGTCGGTCTCGGAGATCCGCGGGCCGAACGCGGCGGCCCGCGGCCAGCGTGCGGCGGCGGCGAGGAGCTCGTCCACCGACCCGGGTTCGAAGGTCACGTCCGGGTTGACCACCAGGACGAACTCCTGGTCGAAATCCTCCGGCCGGCCAGCGATCTGCGTCACCGCCCGGTTGATGGCGGTGCCGTACCCCAGGTTGTCGCCCGTGGGGAAGAACTCGGCGAACCCGTACTCCGCCGCGACCGCCTCCGGCACCCCGTCCGTCGACCCGTTGTCCGCCATCACCAGGCCGACCTGCCGGGTCGTGGCCGCGGGGAGGGTCTCGACGAAGCTGCGGAGGTGGTCGCCCGGCGAGTACGTCACCGTCACGACGGGTAGTCGGGTCGTCACGCGAAACACCCTACGACGCACCCCACGGATTCCGACGCCCGGCGCGCGGCGCGGTACCGTTGATCATCATCGGCGGCCTCGAGCGGCCCTACTCGACGACAAGGACGGTGGATGAGCGCCGAGCTGCCAGCGACTCCCCGTCGTGCCTCCGGCCGGGCACGGAGACGGCGTCACGCCACCCCGGCCCGCCCGGTCGCGTACCGGGTCGGTCGCGTCGTGGCCGCCCTCGTCTCCGCCCTGTGTCTCCTGGTCACCGGCGTCGGGTGGACCCTGTTCAACGGACTCAGCTCGGACCTGACCTCCGCCGGCGGTCTCGACGTGGGTGACGGTGGCCTCGACGGCGCCGTCGACATCCTTCTGGTGGGCACGGACAACCGGACCGACGCGCAGGGCAACCCCCTCAGCCAAGAGGAACTGGCCACGATCCGGACCGGCGAGGAGGAGGGCGAGAACACCGACACGATCCTGCTCATCAGGATCCCCGAGGACGGCAGTTCCGCCACCGCGATCTCCATCCCCCGCGACGTCTACGTGGAGACCAGCTCGGTCGGCGGGAGCAAGATCAACGGCGTCTACGCCGCGAACAAGGAGGCCCATCTCGAGCGTGCCGTCGCGTCCGACCCGGACGGTGAACTGACCGAGGAGGACCAGCGCGCCGCGGTCAAGGCCGGGCGCAACGGCCTCATCGGCGCCGTCGAGGATCTCACCGGCGTCCAGGCCGACCACTACGCCGAGATCGGCCTCCTGGGGTTCGTGCTGCTCACCGACGCAGTCGGCGGCGTCCCCGTCTGCCTCAACGAGCCGGTCGACGAGCCGCTGTCGGGCGCGAACTTCCGTGCCGGCGTCCAGACGGTCTCCGGATCGGACGCCCTGAGCTTCGTGCGCCAACGCCATGACCTGCCCGCGGGCGACCTCGACCGGATCGTCCGTCAGCAGGTGTTCATGTCCCAGCTGGTCAAGAAGATCCTCTCCGCCGGCACCCTGGCCGACCCCTCGAAACTCGGTGCGCTGGTCGACGCCGCCAAGCGGTCCTTCGTCATCGACGAGAACTGGGACTTCGTCGACTTCGCCATGAAGCTCCAGGACATCAGCGGCGGCAAAGTCCGATTCGAGACCATCCCGGTCACCAGCATCGACTCGTTCACCGAGTGGGGCGAGTCCATCGTCACCGCCGACCCCGCCGAGGTGTCGGAGTTCGTGGCCGGTTTCGCCAGCACCGAGGATCGGGAAGCGGACGCCGACGCCACCACCGATCCGGAGCAGACCCCCACCGACGCGCCGGGACCGGACCCCGCCGAGGTGACGGTCTCCGTGGTCAACACCACCGCGATCGACGGTCTGGCCGCGCAGGTCTCCGGAGCCCTCACCGAACTCGGCTACACCGCAGGCGACCTGCTCACCGACCCGGCCGCCGCGTACACCTCGCACGTCGCCGCAGCCTCCGCCGACGATGACGCCGCCTTCGCCGTGTCGGAGGCCCTCGGCGGCCTGCCCGTGCAGGTCGACCCCGCGCTGCCCGACGGCTCCGTCCGCGTCGTGCTGGCAGAGGACTACAGTGGCCCCACCGGCGACGCCGCCGGCACCGAGTCCTACTCCCCCACCACCTCCTCCTATGCGCCGCTGCCGCCGTCCATCGCGGATCGCCCGACCTTCGACGCCGGCTCGGACGTGCCCTGCGTCAACTGACCGACTGCGCCCACCGACTGACTGCGCCCACTGACCGACCACCACCCGGGAGGCCCAGAGTGACCACCGCCGCCGACACCGTCCTGCAGCCGCTCCTCGCACTCGACCCGGGAACCCCCATGGTCACCCACTACAACCAGGCCGCCCCGTCACGAGTGGAACTGTCTGTCACCTCCACCGCCAACTGGGCCGCGAAGATCGCCGGACTCCTGCGCGACGAACTCGGGGTGGTGCCGGGCGACGTGATCGTGTGCGACCTGCCCGCGCACTGGCTCACCGCGGGCGTCCTCCTCGGCGCCTGGTGGGCGGGCGCCGAGGTGAGCACAGGGGCCGCGGACGACGCCGTCGCCGTCGTCACCGTCCCCGACCGCCTCGACCGCCACCCCACCGACATCGAGACCCTCCTCATGACCACCGACCCGATGGGCCGCCCGCTGGCGGCCGCCGGCGTCGAGGTGCCCGCGGGCGTCACCGACCTCGCCGAGGCCTGCCGCATCCACCCGGACGCGTTCGTGCCCTCCGGCGGGGGTCCGCTCGCCCTCGACGGCGCTCCGCTGTCCGAGCTGGCCGATCCCGCCCTGGCGGGCCGCGCCCTCGTGGCGGGCTCCGGTCGCGACGACGTGGTGCAGGTCCTGGCCCGGGTGTTCGCCTCCGGTGGCACGGCGGTGCTCGTCACGGGAGCAGACGCGGACGATCCCGCGGTCGCCGACGTGGCGGCCACCGAACGCACCACGCTCACCCTCTGATCGCCCGGCGCCCGCGACACGCGCCCCAGCGACGCCGCGCCCCAGCGCGCCAGCGCCCCAGCGACGCGAAAATCCGCTACTCCGATTCCGGATCCGCTCCCCTGATGCGGGTAGCAGATTCGGAATCGGAGTAGCGGATTCGTAGAGGGTGTACCGGTCAGCGGGCCGGCGCCCCGGGCATCAGGCGAGGAGCTGGCGAGCCATGACCATGCGGTTAATCTGGTTGGTGCCCTCGTAGATCTGGGTGATCTTGGCGTCGCGCATCATGCGCTCGACCGGGAAGTCACGCGTGTACCCGGCGCCGCCGAACAGCTGCACGACGTTGGTGGTGACCTCCATCGCGACATCCGAGGCGAAGGTCTTGGAGGCGGCGGCCATGAAGCCCAGCTTCTCGCCACCGGGCGCGGAGCCGCGCTCGGCGTTGGCGGCGGCCGTGTACACCATCAGGCGCGAGGCCTGCACCTTCATCGCCATGTCGGCCAGCATGAACTGAGTGTTCTGGAAGTCCGAGATCGCGCGGCCGAACTGCTTGCGCTCCTTGGTGTAGGCGATCGCCGCGTCCAGGGCGCCCTGCGCGATACCGACGGCCTGCGCGCCGATGGTCGGGCGGGTGTGATCGAGGGTCTGCAGGGCGGTCTTGAAGCCGGTGCCCGGCGCGCCGATGATCCGGTCGCCCGGGATGCGGACGTTCTCGAAGTACAGCTCCGCGGTGGGCGAACCCTTGATGCCGAGCTTCTTCTCGGTCTTGGACACGCCGAAGCCCTCGTCGTCGGCGTGGACCATGAACGCGGAGATCCCGCCGGCACCCTTCTCGGGGTCCGTCACGGCCATGACGGTGTACCAGGTCGACTTGCCGCCGTTGGTGATCCACGCCTTGCTGCCGTTGAGGATCCAGTCGTCGCCGTCCTGGCGGGCGCGGGTGCGCATGGCTGCCGCGTCGGAGCCGGCCTCGCGCTCGGACAGCGCGTAGGAGGCCATCTTGCCCTCGGCGATCTCGGGAAGGACCTTCTGCTTGAGATCCTCCCCACCGGCCAGGATCAGGCCCATGGTGCCGAGCTTGTTGACGGCGGGGATCAGCGAGGACGACCCACAGACGCGGGCGACCTCCTCGATCACGATGCACGCCGCCACGGAGTCCGCACCCTGCCCGCCGTACTCCTCCGGCACGTGGACCGCGTTGAAACCCGAGGCGTTGAGCGCGTCGAGGGCCTCCTGGGGGAACCGCTCGTCCTCGTCGACGGCCGCGGCGTGGGGCTCGATCTCCTTCTCCGACAGGGCTCGGATCGCGGCCCGGAGCTCTTCGTGCTCCTCCGCCGGGCGGTACAGGTCGAAGTCGGGGTTACCGGACATATGCGGGCCTCCATGAGGGATTCGTCGGTGCTGATCGCGCGGCGGGCGCCGGCCAGGTTCTCGCGGAGGGGCCACTGACGCTCGTCGGCCGCCAGTATCGCCGCGGGAGACGCGAGGCCGCGTCCGGCCCTTCAAATTACCAGTCGGAAGTCGGTCCCCGTCGGCGCCGTCGGCCCCGCCGCGCCCCCGCGATGGCGATCAGCCGAGCAGTTGGCGGCGCAGGGCCTCGTCCTTGCGCTCGACCATCGCCTCCAGCTCGGCCTGGAACGCCTCCATTCGTTCGCGCAGGGCGGGGTCGGAAGCGGCGAGGATCCGCACCGCGAGCAGACCCGCGTTCCGCGCCCCGCCGATCGACACGGTGGCCACCGGGACACCGGCGGGCATCTGCACGATCGACAGCAGGGAATCCATGCCGTCCAGGTGCTTGAGCGGCACGGGGACACCGATGACCGGCAGCGGCGTGGCCGAGGCGACCATCCCCGGGAGGTGCGCGGCGCCGCCCGCACCCGCGATCACCACGCGGACGCCCCGGCCGGCCGCCGAGCGGGCGTAGTCGAGCATCTTCTGCGGGGTGCGGTGTGCCGAGACCACCCCGACCTCGAAGGTGATCCCGAACTCGGCGAGCGCCTCCGCCGCGGCCTCCATGGTGGGCCAGTCGGAGTCGCTGCCCATGATCAGACCGACCTGCGGCCCGTCCTGTCGCTCGGTCATCTCGTCGCCTTTCCTCGGTGTGGTGCGCTCAACGTCGCGGTGGTGCACTCAGCGTTCGAAGTCCCCGACGGCAGCCCCCGTGTGGGGGTCCCAGCCGTCGGCCCACTGCGCGTGGGAGAGCCAGTGGGCCGCGAGTTCCGCGACCGCGCGGACGGAGGCCACCTGGTCCGCGTCGTCCGGGTCGACACCCGGGTCGGCCAGGACGTTGACGTGGCCGATCTTGCGGCCGTGCCGCTCCGACTTGCCGTAGAGGTGCACCTTCGCGTGCGGGAACCGCGCGGCGAGGTGGTGGACGCGCTCGTCCATGCTCATCTCCGGCGTCTCGGGAGCGCCGAGGACGTTGGCCATCACGGTGAGGGGCGCGGTCGGGACGGTGGAGCCGAGCGGGTAGTCGAGTACCGCCCGCAGGTGCTGCTCGAACTGGCTGGTGGTGGCCCCGTCCATCGTCCAGTGGCCGGAGTTGTGGGGTCGCATCGCGAGCTCGTTGACCAGTACTCCCGGGCGACCGTCCGAGCCGATCACCTCGAACAGCTCCACGGCCATCACGCCGGTCACGTCGAGGTGCTCGGCCAATCGCAACGCGGTGGCCTGCACGGCCGAGCGCAGGTCGTCGGGCAGCCCGGGGGCGGGCGCGATCGCCACCGAGCAGATCCCGTCACGCTGGACGGTCTCGACGACCGGCCACACCGCCCCCTGCCCGAACGGGGACCGGGCCACCATCGCGGACAGCTCCCGGGTCCACGGGACGCGGCCCTCGGCCATCATCGGCACCCCGGCGGCGAGCTGCTCGTCGGCGATCCGCTCGGCTTCCTCCAGCGAGCCCGGCATCCAGACGCCCCGACCGTCGTACCCGCCCCGCGCGGCCTTGAGGACGATGTTCCCGTCCTGTTCGTCGTGGAAACGTCGGACGTCGTCGAGCGAGTCCACGCCCGTGAACGGCGGGACAGGGGCGCCGATCTCCGCGAGCGCGCGCCGCATGACCAACTTGTCCTGGGCGTGGATGAGCGCAGATGCACGGGGACGCACGGCGACCCCGGCGGATTCCAGCTCGAGCAGGATCTGCGGGGGCACGTGCTCGTGGTCGAAGGTCATGACGTCGGCGCCCTCCGCGGCGGCGCGGACGGCGTCGGGATCATCGTGCGCGCCGATCACCACATCCGGCGTGACCTGGGCGGCCGGGTCCTGCGGGTCGGCGGCGAGCACGCGGAGCGTCTGGCCGAGGGCGACGGCCGCCTGGTGGGTCATGCGGGCGAGTTGTCCCCCGCCGATCATCGCCACGACGGGCGTGCCGAGGGGATTGCGGCGGATGCGCGAGTCGTCGTTCACGTCGCCCATGGTCTCACGCGGGGCGAGGTCGTCACCGCCGCCCCGGGAGCCCCCAGCGGAACCGTGGCGCCGCGGCGACCGGAGCGGGCGGGGGCGGGGGTGGCAGCCGCATGAGCTCGTCGTAGACGGCGGCGTGGACGCGGGCGACCTCCGGGACGTGGTCGATCTCCACCGGCGGCAGGTGACCGAGCTCGAGGATCAGGCATCCCGTGCCCAGGGCGCGGTCGGTGAGGGTGTGGCGGAACCTGACGGCGCTGATCCTGCGCAGCGGCACGTCCACGCACCGCCGCGCGGACCCGGCCGGCCGGTAGAGCACCCTCTCGTCGGTGACCACGAGGTCGGTCCGTGCCCACCGGGTCAGGGGCCAGAGGCCGAACCGGAGGACGACCAGGGCGTACAGCACCGCGACCATGGCCCAGGTCGCCGTACGGTCCCCGGCGTGGACCACCTGAACCTCGATGAAGCCGCCGGCGATCCCCGCGAGACCGGCCCCGACCACCGTGACCAGGGCCGGGCGGACGAGGGCGCGCCAGTGTGGGTGGGTGTGGACGATGAGCGTCTCCCCCGGCGCAAGGACCGATCGGATGAAACCCACGGCTCAGCCGCCCCACCGACCGCCGGCGCCACGGACGTGGGTGACGTCGCCGGCGGCGACGGCGAACTCACCGTCGGGGTCGACGACGACGAGGCGGCCGTCGCGGTCGACCCTGTCCGCGCGCCCGGTCCTGATGACGCCCCCCGGCAGTTCGACCCTCACCTCGGTGCCAACGGTGGAGCAGGCCTCGGTGTAGGTCGCCATGAGCAGGTCCGAGACGGTCGATCCGCTCCCGCGCTCGCACTCGCGCCACTGGCGTTGACGCAGGGCCAACGCCTCGAGAACGGCGAGGGCCACACTGTCCCGGTCGTCGGACCCGCCAGAGAGCACGAGGGAGGTGGCGTGGGGCACCGGCAACTGCTCGCCGGTGAGCGAGACGTTGATCCCGACCCCCACCACGACGGCCGGTAGGCGGACGGGGAAGTCCCCGCCGCCCGGGACGGTCGTCATCTCGGCGAGGATGCCGGCGATCTTGCGCCCGTCCACCAGGACGTCGTTGGGCCACTTGAGCGTCGCGTCGACGCCACCGGCCTCCCGCAGCCCGTCCCTCACCGCGAGGCCGGTGACGAGGGGCAACCACCCGAAGAGGGTCGGCGAGATCGCCCCCGGGCGCAACAGGACGCTCACGGCGACCTGCGTGCGCGGCGGGGCGGTCCACACGCGACCGAGGCGACCGCGACCGGACGCCTGGTGCTCGGCCAGCAACACGCTGCGGTCCGGCGCACCCCCGGCCGCGCGGGAGATCAACTCGGCGTTCGTCGAACCGATGTCGTCGACGACGTCGAGAGACGAGTACGGCGCGTCCGGGCCCTCCACCAGAGCGCGACGGAGCGCGTCGGCGTCCAACCTGGGCGGGGTCTCGATACCTGGATCTGCGTGCACGACCCCCAGCGTATGTCGCCGCTCGGACATCGGTCGGGGTCGCCGCCGGGGGATGTACGCCGGGTCACGTCGCCACGGAGGCGGGTCACTGGTTAGAGTCTTGCAACATGACGACTGCCTCAGAACCGGACGTGAACTCGGCTCTGTCTAACGACGTACCGACGGCATCCGCGACCCCCGACATCCACACGACCGCCGGGAAGCTGTCCGAGCTGCGTCGGCGCCTCGACGAGGCCCGGGCCCCGATGGGGCAGGCCGCGGTGGACAAAACCCACGACAAGGGCCTGATGACGGCCCGCGAGCGCGTCGAGAACCTTCTCGACCCGGGCTCGTTCGTCGAGATCGACGCGCTGGCCCGCCACCGGGCCACGACGTTCGGTCTCGCCGAGCGCCGGCCGCTGGGCGACGGTGTCATCACCGGCTACGGCACTATCGACGGCCGGAGCGTCTGCGTCTTCTCGCAGGACGCCACCGTCTTCGGCGGGTCGCTGGGCGAGGTCTACGGCGAGAAGATCGTCAAGGTCATGGATCTGGCCCTCAAGACCGGCCGTCCGATGATCGGCATCAACCACGGCGCCGGCGCCCGGATCCAGGAGGGCGTCGTCTCGCTCGGCCTGTACGGCGAGATCTTCCACCGCAACGTGCTCTCCTCGGGTGTCATCCCGCAGGTCTCCCTGATCATGGGCCCGTCGGCCGGCGGCCACGTCTACTCCCCCGCCCTCACCGACTTCACCGTGATGGTCGACAAGACGTCGCAGATGTTCGTGACGGGCCCCGACGTCATCAAGACCGTCACCGGCGAGGAGGTCTCGCAGGAGGAACTCGGCGGCGCCACCACGCACATGACCAAGTCGGGCGTGTCCCACTACACCGCCAGTGACGAGCAGGACGCCCTGGACTTCGTCAAGGACCTGCTCTCCTACCTCCCGAGCAACAACCGTGCCGAGGCCCCGCGGTTCCCGTTCCCCATCGCCGAGGGTGCGATCGAGGACAACCTCACGCTCGAGGACCACGATCTCGACACGATCATCCCCGACTCCTCCAACAGCCCGTACGACATGCACGAGGTCATCTCGCACATCGTCGACGACGGCGAGTTCCTGGAGATCCAGGGCCAGTACGCGATGAACGTCATCGTCGGCTACGGCCGCATCGAGGGCCGCAGCGTGGGCGTGGTGGCCAACCAGCCCACCCAGTTCGCCGGCTGCCTGGACATCAAGGCCTCCGAGAAGGCCGCACGCTTCGTCCGCACCTGCGACGCGTTCAACATCCCCATCCTCACGCTGGTCGACGTCCCGGGCTTCCTGCCCGGGACCGGCCAGGAGTTCGACGGGATCATCCGCCGCGGCGCCAAGCTGCTCTACGCCTACGGCGAGGCCACCGTCGGCAAGGTCACCGTCATCACCCGCAAGGCCTACGGTGGCGCATACGACGTCATGGGGTCCAAGCACATGGGTGCCGACATCAACCTCGCGTGGCCGACCGCCGAGATCGCCGTCATGGGCGCCTCGGGAGCCGTCGGCTTCGTCTACCGCGACCAGCTCAAGCAGGCCGCGGCCAACGGCGAGGACGTCGACGCCCTCCGGCTCAAGCTCCAGGCCGAGTACGAGGACACCCTCGTCAACCCGTACGTCGCCGCCGAGCGTGGCTACGTCGACGCGGTCATCCCGCCCTCGCACACCCGTCTGCAGGTCGCCCAGGCACTGCGACTGCTCGACCGCAAGGTCGTCGAGGTTCCGGCCAAGAAGCACGGGAACATCCCGCTGTGACCGGCGAGCAGCAGCAGGACCCCGCCGGGCAGCCGGAGAAGCCGTTCTTCGAGATCGTGGGCGGCAACCCCACTCCCACGGAGGTGGGCATCCTGTCCGCGGTCTTCGCGACCGCGCAGGGGAACGCCGCGCACGCGAGCGACCACGAAACCGGCGTCCGGGACGACTGGGGATCCTACGAGGACCGCCTGCGTCCGCCGTTCGGATACAGCCCTAGCTCGTTCCTCAACCGCCGCCAGTACTGAGCGCAGAGGACCGACCACACCACGAGCCGCCCCCGTCCCCGTCCCCCGCGTATGCCGATGCACACTCCGGAGTACGGGCACGGGGGCGGCTGCGTCGGATCAGGGCCGTTGTGCCGGACAAGTAGGGTGGTGGGACCGCCGCCGGACCGGTCGGCGGGCAGTTCTCGAGGAGGATCGTCGATGTCCGAGGAAGCCACCTCCGACGGGCGGGACGCCGGGGCATCCGGCGGTCCCACCCGCGACCCCGCGGCCGAGGATCGCGATCACGGCCGCCGCGCCGGCACCGACGAGGGCACCGCCACGCACCACACCGACGTCATCGGGAGGGCGGCGCCGTCCGCCACCCGCCCCGGGGCCACGGTCGTCCACCGGGACGAGACCGCCAAGATCGTCGCGTTCGAGTTCGACGAGGGCCAGGAGATGCCCGACCACGCCGCGTTCCACCCCATCCTGATCCAGCTGCTGCGGGGACGCGTGGAGTTCGGCCTGCCGGACCGCACACTCGAACTGCGTACCGGCGAGATCCTCCACCTCACCGCCAAGCTCCGTCACCGGGTCCGGGCACTCGAACCCACCACGCTGACCATCACGATGCTGCTGCCGCGGTCCTGACCCGGTGGCTACGCTGAGGCCCATGATCGCGCTCGTCCTCGCCTCCGCCTCCCCGTCCCGACTGCGGATCCTCGAGCAGGCGGGGGTGGACCCGCTCATCCGCCACCCTCAGGTCGACGAGGACGCCCTGCAGGCCGCCCTGCCGCCGGGGACCCCGCACGTGCGGGTCGTGGAGGAACTGGCCCGCGCCAAGGCGGAGGACGTCCTGCAGCGCGAGGGCGAGTCTCTCGCGACCGAGCCGAGGTCGGCCGGTGCCGACACACTCGTGGTGGTCGGGTGCGACTCGATGCTGTTGGTCGACGGCCACCTCGAGGGCAAACCCCACACCTACGAGCGCGCCATGGAGCGCTGGCGGAGGATGCGCGGGCGTCACGGGGTCCTGCTCACCGGCCACGCGCTGATCGTGGCCGATCTCACCGGCGACGACCCCCTCGCCGTCACCTTCTCCGAGACCGACACGTCCGACACGACCGTGCACTTCGGCGCACCTTCCGACGCCGACCTCGACGTGTACCTGCGCACGGGGGAGCCGCTCGAGTGCGCGGGCGCGTTCACGATCGAGTCACTCGGCGGCTGGTTCATCGACCGGATCGAGGGCGACCCGTCGAGCGTGATCGGGCTCAGCCTGCCTCTGCTGAGACGACTCCTCGAGGGTGCCGGAATCAACGCCCACCGCGTCTGGCGACCCGAGCTCCGGACGTGAATCCACCCGGGTTTCCCCACCCGGGGACGTGACGGCCACAACAACCTCGCAGGTCAGGCCGCCCGACGCCTCGCGGGCCCGCCCCCGCGGGCCAGCCCTTGGACCCCCAACACCACACATGAGGGGGGCCTCTCATTAGACTGCGGAAGAACTCGGTGGGCCCCACGGCCGATCGACAGTAGAGACGTTTACCTCCAGGAGGCCCTGAGTGCCCAGTCATGCCAGCTCTCACATCACCAAGGTCCTCGTCGCCAACCGCGGCGAGATCGCCGTCCGTGTGATCCGTGCGGCGAAGGACGCCGGCCTGGCCAGCGTGGCCGTATACGCCGAGCCCGACGCCGACGCACTGTTCGTCAAGCTGGCCGACGAGGCCTTCGCTCTCGGAGGAACCACCTCCGCGGAGTCGTACCTGGTCTTCGACAAGATCCTCGACGCCGCCGCCAAGTCCGGCGCCGACGCCATCCACCCCGGCTACGGCTTCCTCTCCGAGAACGCCGACTTCGCGCAGGCCGTCATCGACGCCGGCCTGATCTGGATCGGCCCCCCGCCGCAGGCCATCCGGGACCTCGGCGACAAGGTCACCGCCCGCCACATCGCCGAGCGGGCCAACGCCCCGATGGCCGCCGGTACCAAGGACCCCGTCGCGGGAGCCGACGAGGTCGTGAAGTTCGCCGAGCAGTACGGCCTGCCCATCGCGATCAAGGCCGCCTTCGGTGGTGGCGGTCGCGGCATGAAGGTCGCCCACAGGATGGAGGAGGTCGCCGAGCTCTTCGAGTCGGCCACCCGTGAGGCCGTCGCCGCGTTCGGCCGCGGCGAGTGCTTCGTCGAGCAGTACCTCGACAAGGCCCGCCACGTCGAGGCCCAGGTCCTCGCCGACCAGCACGGCAACGTCATCGTCGCCGGCACCCGCGACTGCACCCTGCAGCGCCGCTTCCAGAAGCTCGTCGAGGAGGCCCCCGCGCCGTTCCTCACCGACGACCAGCGCAAGCGGATCCACGACTCCGCCAAGGCCATCTGCAAGGAGGCCGGCTACTACGGCGCCGGCACCGTCGAGTACATGGTCCAGGGCGACACGATCTCCTTCCTCGAGGTCAACACCCGCCTCCAGGTGGAGCACCCGGTCACCGAGGAGACCGCGGGCATCGACCTCGTCCTGCAGCAGTTCAAGATCGCCGAGGGCGAGGTGCTCGAGTTCACCGAGGACCCCGCCCCGCGTGGCCACGCCTTCGAGTTCCGCATCAACGGCGAGGACGCGGGTCGCGGCTTCCTGCCCGCCCCCGGCACCATCACCGGTTACCACGAGCCCACCGGCCCGGGCGTGCGCATGGACTCGGGCGTCGAGCAGGGTGACACGATCGGCGGCCAGTTCGACTCCATGCTCGCCAAGCTGATCGTGTGGGGCGAGGACCGCGACCAGGCACTCGCCCGCTCGGCCCGCGCCCTGGCCGAGTACAAGATCGAGGGCATGGCCACGGTCCTGCCGTTCCACCAGCACATCGTCACCAACCCGGCATACGTCGGTGACGGCAAGAGCTTCGACATCTACACCAAGTGGATCGAGGAGGAGTGGGACAACCCGATCGAGCCGTGGTCGCCCACCGGTGCGCCGGCCGACGACGACGAGCCCGTCGAGCGCAAGAAGGTCGTCGTCGAGGTGGACGGACGTCGCGTCGAGGTCTCCCTGCCCGGTGACCTGGCCTTCGGCGGCTCCCATGCCGGCGGCACGGTCCGCCGCAAGGCCAAGTCCCGCACCCGTGGCGGCGCCGCAGGTGCGGCCGCGTCCGGTGACGCCGTGTCGGCTCCGATGCAGGGCACGGTCGTGAAGGTCGCCGTCGAGGAGGGCCAGGAGGTCTCCGCCGGCGACCTGGTGGCCGTGCTCGAGGCCATGAAGATGGAGAACCCGGTCACCGCGCACAAGGACGGCGTCATCACCGACCTCGCCGTCGACGCCGGTGCCGCCGTCACCCAGGGAACGGTCCTCTGCGAGATCAAGTGACCTCGTGACGTAGTGGGCGTTCTCGCGCCCACCACGTGCCGAATCCCTGGCGCATCTGCGTCGAACTCGAATCCGCCCCTCGGATCTCGATCTCCGCCCCGGCCCCCGGGAGCGAGTCGAGATGCGAGGGGCGGATTCGTCGTCAGGGAGTCCGGACGCGGCCGGGCCACTCCACCCGCGGGCGGGCCACCCGGCCGGCCTGCGCGGACGCGGCCGGGCCACTCCAACCGCGGCCGGGCCACCCGGCCGGCCCGCCCGTACGGGGCCGGGTCAGCCGGTCGAGCTGTCGACCACGGGCTGGGCGCTGGCGGGATCGAAGGTCGCGTCCGCGAGGAACTCCCGGACCTCGGGCACACGCCGGAGGAATCCGTCCGCCTCGTCGTCGGACTCCGCCACCTGGCTCGCCTCCTCGGCGGCGACCCGCCGCTCGAACAGCTCCACCTCCCTGGCGATGCGGTCGTCGTCCCAGCCGAGAACGCCCGCCATCAACTCGGCGACCTCCCGGGCGCAGTCGACGCCACCGTGCTGGTACTCCATGGAGATCCGGGTGCGGCGCACGAGGACGTCCTCGAGGTGCAGGGCGGCCTCCGCGAGCGCGGCGTGCACGATCTCCACACGCAGGTAGCGCTCGGCTCCCCCGACGGGATCGAGGAGGTCGGGCCGGTCGGCGGCGAGCTCGAGGACGTACTCGGCGAGCGTTCCGTACCGCCCGAGCAGGTGCTGCATCTGGTCGTCGCGGATCTCGTACTGGTCGGCGATCCGGTCGGCGCGGTTGACCATCCCGGGGTAACCGTCGGCGCCCAGCAGCGGGATCCGCTCTGTCGTCGACGGCGGCACCTCGGCGGCCCGCTCCCCCAGTTCCGCCACGGCGGCGTCCACCGCGTCGGCGGCCATCACGCGGTAGGTCGTGTACTTGCCGCCCGCCACGACCACCGCGCCGGGGGCCACGGTCATCACGGCGTGTTCGCGGGAGAGCTTGGCGGTGGAGTCGGCGCCGCCGGAGAGCAGCGGGCGCAGGCCGGCGTACACGCCGCGGACGTCCTCGCGCCGGATCGGGGTGGTGAGCACCGAGTTGACGTGGCCGAGGATGTAGTCGATGTCCGCGCCGGTGGCCGCCGGGTGGGCCAGGTCGAGCTGCCAGTCGGTGTCGGTGGTGCCGATGATCCAGTACTCGCCCCACGGGATGACGAACAGCACGGATTTCTCGGTGCGCAGGATGAGCGCGGCCTCGGAGTCCACCTTGTCGCGGTCCACCACGATGTGCACGCCCTTGGACGCCCGCACGGTGAAGCCGCCCTCCTCGCCGAGCATCTTCTGCAGCTGGTCGGTCCACACGCCGGCGGCGTTGAGCACGGCCCTGGCCCGGACGTCGGTCTCGCGACCGGTCTCGGCGTCACGCACCCGCACCCCGGTGACCCGGTCGCCGTCGCGGAGGTAGCCGATCACCTGGGTGGAGTTGGCCACGACCGCCCCGTGGTGAGCGGCGGTGCGCGCCAGGGTGAGGGTGTGGCGGGCATCGTCGACGAGGGTGTCCCAGTAACGGATCCCGCCCACGACGGCGTCCTCGCGCAGCCCCGGGGCCACGCGGCGCGCTCCCGCGCGGCTGTAGTGCTTCTGCGGCGGGACGCTCTTGGAGCCGCCCATCACGTCGTAGAGCACGAATCCCGCGGCCATATAGGGGCGTTCCCAGAACCGACGGGTGAGCGGGAAGAGGAACTTCAGCGGCGTGACCAGGTGCGGGGCCAGGCGCGTCATGCTGAGTTCGCGCTCGTGGAGGGCTTCGGCCACCAGGCCGAAATCGAGCTGCTCGAGGTAGCGCAACCCGCCGTGGAACATCTTCGAACTGCGGGAGGACGTGCCGGCGGCGAAGTCGCGGGCCTCGACGAGCGCCACGTTCAGCCCCCTGGTGGCCGCGTCGAGCGCGCTGCCGGTGCCCACCACACCGCCGCCCACGATCACTATGTCGAAGGTGTCCTCCGACAGTCTGCGCCAGGCCTCGGCGCGGCGGTCGGGGCCGAGGACGGATCGGGACCTGGTCGTGGGCATGGGCGCTCCCTCCGGGGCCGTGCGCGGGTTCCGGCCCGTTGCCGACGACTCTACGCGCGAGGCGGACGTGTCCACGCGAACGCGGACGTAGTCTTGGCCGTGTGACTCGCAGCTCCTACATCCTCGCGATCGACCAGGGCACCACCTCGACACGGGCGATCCTCTTCGACGACCGGGGCATGCCGGTGCCCGCGGCGACTGCGCAGGTCGAGCACCGGCAGATCCTGCCGAGGGCGGGCTGGGTCGAGCACGACCCGCTGGAGATCTGGCAGAACGTCCGCGCCGCCATGGCCCAGGTCGCGAGCAGCGTGGACCTCGAACCGGCGGCGGTGACCGCCATCGGCATCACCAATCAGCGCGAGACGGTGGTGGTGTGGGACCGGGAGACCGGCGATCCGGTCTACAACGCGATCGTGTGGCAGGACACCCGAACCTCCGGCATCTGCGCACGACTGTCCGAGGCCCACCCGGACGGCGACGACCGGTTCCGCGCCGCCACCGGCCTGCCCCTGTCGACGTACTTCGCCGGCCCCAAGATCCGGTGGATCCTCGAGCACCTGGACGAGCGGGGCGAACGCGGGACCGAGCGGGCCGAGGCCGGGGAACTGCTGGCGGGGACCATCGACTCGTGGTTGGTGTGGAACCTCACGGGTGGGCGCCGGGGTGGCGACGACGGCGAGGCGGCCCTCCACGTCACGGATGTCACCAACGCGTCGCGGACCCTGCTCATGGATCTGCGGTCCCTGGAGTGGGGTGACGAGCTGTGCCGTGAGGTCGGCGTCCCGCGGGCGATGCTGCCGCGGATCGTCCCCTCCTCCGGCGTGCTGGGGCACGTGACGACACGGCGGATGTTCGGCGGCACGCCCATCGCCGGGATCCTCGGCGACCAGCAGGCCGCGATGTTCGGGCAGACCTGCTTCGAGCCGGGCGAGGCCAAGAACACCTACGGCACGGGCGCGTTCCTGCTGCTCAATACGGGCACGACGCCGCAGTTCAGCGAGAACGGTCTGCTCACCACCGTGTGCTACCAACTGGGCGATGCGGATCCCGTGTACGCCCTGGAGGGCTCGGTGGCGGTTGCCGGGTCGCTGGTGCAGTGGCTGCGCGACAACCTCGGGGTGATCTCCACCGCCGACGAGACCGAGGACCTCGCGATGTCAGTGGAGGACAACGGCGACTGCTACCTGGTGCCGGCGTTCTCCGGGCTGCTCGCCCCGCGGTGGCGGCCGGACGCCCGCGGCGTGATGGTGGGCCTGACCCGCTTCCACACCCGGGCGCACCTGGCGCGGGCCGCGCTCGAGGCCACGGCCTTCCAGAGTCGCGAGATGGCCGCCGCGATGGTCGCCGACGCCGGGGAGTCCGCCGATTCGCTGCGGGTGGACGGTGGGATGGTGGTCAACGACTTCCTCATGCAGTTCCAGGCCGACATCCTCGGGGTGGACGTGATCCGGCCGGAGGTCACCGAGACCACCGCACTGGGTGCCGCGTTCGCCGCCGGGCTGGCGGTGGGTCAGTGGGACTCCCCCGACCGGCTCCGTGAGCTGTGGAGGGAGGACTGCCGCTGGACGCCGCAGATGCCCGAGGAGGAACGTCAGCGGTTGATCAACCGGTGGGACGAGGCGGTCGAGCGGACGCTGGGCTGGGCGGACGTCGAGGGCTGACCCGGCGGCGACCGGTGCGGTCGACGGGTGCGGTCGGCGGGTGCGGTCGACGGGGTGTCAGACGGCGTGGAAGACCGCCGGCCGCAGCGGACGCACGGCCAGTCGGGAGCCCGTCCCGACGCGCTGACCCGTGGGTACCGGCACGGCGCAGATCTGGTCGGTGCCGTCGAATCGCATCCGCACCAGGGTCCGGGCACCCCCGAACTCGACGGCGGTGCACACGGCGTGACCCCGGATCTCCTCGTCGTCGTACCCGACATCGAGCCCGGCGGCCTCGACTCCCCGCATCTCCAGGCTCTCGGGGCGCCACAGGACGGTCCCCCGTCCCTCGGCAGGCGAGTCCAGCGGCACGGTGCCGAGGACCGTCTCCGCGGTCGCGCCGGTCGCGGTGGCCGGCAGGGCGACGGTCTCGCCGGAGAGGTCGGCGACCCCGCGGCTGACCGGATGGTGGTAAAGCCGCTCGGGGGTGTCGACCTGGGCGAGCTCGCCGTCGATGAGGACCGCGACGCGGTCAGCCGTCGCCATCGCCTCGGAACGGTCATGCGTGACGAGGATGGAGGTGGCCCCGGCCTCGGCGAGCAACGCCGCGACCTCCGCTCTCACCGCTCCGCGCAGGGCCGCGTCGAGCGCGCTGAAGGGCTCGTCGAGCAGGATCAGCCCGGCTCCGGGGGCGAGTGCCCGCGCGAGCGCCACCCGCTGCTGCTGACCGCCCGACAGCTGCGACGGCCGGTCACCCGCCCGGTCCGCCAGCCTGACCAGGTCGAGCACCTCGCGGACGCGCTCGGCACGCTCGGCGCGGCCGCGCCACCTCGCCAGGGGGCCCGGCGGCACCAGTCCGAACCCCACGTTGTGCGCCACGTCCAGGTGGGGGAACAGCGCACCCTGCTGGGGGACCAGCCCGATCCCGCGCCGCTGGGCACTGAGCCGGTCTATGCGGCGGCCGTCCAGCAGGATCCGGCCGGACGACACCGGGTGCAGGCCCGCGATCATGCGCAGCATCGTGGTCTTCCCCGATCCGGAGGCGCCCAGGACCGCCACCGATTCTCCCGCCTCCACCCGGAGTGCGACGCCGCGGACCACCGGGGAGCCGTCGTAGCCGCCCGAGACGGAGTCGAGTTCGAGTACCCCGCCGGGGCTGGGTTTCCAGGTCACGTCGCGCTCCGTTCGGTCTCGTTCGCCCGGCCCGGGGCCGCGGTCGCCGTGCCCGGGTCGCGTCGGCCGCCCGCGCCCCAGCCGAACGACCGACTCAGCACGAACGCGGGGATGACCGCCACGACGACCAGCATGGCGGCGTACGGGGCCGCCTGCGAGTAGGCCGCCACCTCGGTGTGCGACCACATCGCGGTGGCGAGGGTCTCCGTGCCCGTGGGCCGCAACAACAACGTGGCGGGCAGTTCCTTGGCCACGCTGAGGAACACGAGGCTCGCGCCCGCGAGGATCCCCGGCATCGCCAGTGGCGCGACCACCCGGGCGAACGTGCGCAGACGCCCGGAGCCCAGGCCGGCCGAGACGTCCTCGAGGCTCACCGGGATGGCGCTGACCGAGGAGCGCACCACTCCCACTGCGAGCGGCAGGAACAGCACCACATAGGCGAACACCAGCATCGGTGTCTGCTGGTAGAGCCCCGGCACCAGCCGGATCCCCACGAACACCACCGCGAGGCCCACCGTGATGCCCGGGAGCGCGAAACCGACCTGGGCGATGGTCTCGGTGGACCGCGCGACGATCCCGTCCGAGCGCGCCGCGAGGATCCCGATCGGCAGCGCCAGGACGATGGTGGCCAGCGCCGCCACGGCCGAGACCCCGGCGGTGGTGCCGGCGGCCTGGAACACCGGCGCCCACGAGACGTCCACGCTCGCCGCGGCGCGCACCCACCGGGCGAGGCCGGCGAGCGGGCCGAACACCCCGCCCGCGAGGATGACGGCGACGACGACGAGGGCGAGCCCCTTCAGGCGACCCAGCGGTAGCCGGGTGGGCGCCGAGTCGACCCCGGCGCCGACCCTCGCGACCTCGCCGCGTCGGGCCCGCCGCTCCCCGACCATCACGACCAGGGCCAACACGATGAGGACGCACGCCAGGACAGCCGCCGGGACACGGTCGAACGCCGCCCGGTAGGAGTGGTAGATGCCCAGTGTGAACGCCTCGTAGCGGAGCATCGCGACCGCCCCGAAGTCGGACAGCGTGTACAGCGCCACCAGGAGTCCGCCCGCGGCGACCGCCGGTCGGATCTGTCGGAAGGTCACCCCGAACACGGCGCGGGTGGTGCCGTGCCCGAGGGTGCGCGCGACCTCCTCGAGCCCCGGGTCCACCCGCCGGAGGGCGGCGGAGGCGGGGAGGAACACGTACGGGTAGCAGGAAATGGTGAGCACCGCGACGGCCCCCGGCAACCCGAGGACCTCCGGGAAGTCGGCCACCCAGAGGTAGCCGAGGACATACGACGGCGTGGCCAGCGGAACGCACAGGAGCGCACCGATGACCGGGGCCCCCGGTAGGTCGGTGCGGACCACGAGCCACGCCATCCCCACCCCGACGATCACGCTGGCGGTGGTGACCAACACGACCAGCACGACGGTGTTGCCGAGGAGGGTCAGCGTCCGACCGGAGCCGAGCACCTCGGCGGCGGACGCCGGGCCCCGTTCGCCCGCCCGGATGACCAGGTAGACCAGCGGGATGAGGGTCGCCGCACACGCCAGCACGGCGGCCGCCCCGAGGAGGGGCCGGCCGCCGCGCAGTCGCGTCAGCAGGTCGATGTCCGGTCCGTCAGATCATGCCGACGCGGGCGAGCATGGCCTGCGTCTGCTCGAGACCGTCCAGCTGACCGAGGTCGATGTCCGGGCCGCCGAGCGTGTCCAGCGGAGGGAGGCCGGCCGCGTCCGTGGCGATCCCCGGGACCACGGGGTACTCGCTTGTCTCCTCGACGAAATACGTCTGGGCCGGCTCGGCCAGGAACGCCTCGACGACGCGGCGGGCGTCGTCGGGGCGGTCCGTGGAGGCGAGGATCGCGACGCCCGCCACGTTGACCAGCGCACCCGGATCGCCCTGCGCCATGTACTTCACGCGGGCGCGCATGTTCTCCGCACCCTTCTCCGCGGCCGAGTTGTACCAGTAGTAGTGGTTGGTCAGACCGAGTTCGACGGCGCCCGCGTCGACGGCCTGCAGGAGCGCGTTGTTGTTCTCGAAGGTCTGCGGGTCGTTGGCGAGGAAGTCCCGCAGCCACTGCTCGGCGGCCTCGTCGCCCCGGTCCACCCGCAGCGCCGTGACGAAGGACTGGAACGACGCGTTGGTGGGCGCGTAGCCCACGCGCCCCTTCCACTCGGGGGCCAGGACCGCGTCGATGGTGTCGGGCACCTCGGCCTCGTCCAGTGTCCGGGAGTCGTAGATCAGGACGCGCGCCCGCAGGCTGGTCGCGACCCAGGTGCCGTCCGCCGCGCGGTATTCCGCGGGGACGGCCTCTGTCACGGACTCGTCGAGCTGCTGCAGCAGGCCCGCGTTGTCGAGGGCACCGAGGGCCCCGGCGTCCTGTGAGAAGAACACGTCCGCGGGGCTGGCCTCCCCCTCCTCCGCGATCTGCGCCGCCATCTCCGGGGTGGAGGCGTACCGCACCTCGATGTCCACCCCGGTGGAGTCCGAGATCTGCTCGATCAGCGGGGCCACGAGGCTCTCGCTGCGACCGGAGTAGAGCACCAGTGCGTCCGATTCGTCGGAGTCCGAGGTGCAGGCCGCCAGCCCGAGTACGAGGGATCCGGCGGCGGCCAGGGCTGCAACACGACGCAGCTTCATTGTGGCTCCTTAGCGGTTCCCGACGCCGTGTCGTCGACGTCGACGGAGCTTAGCCTAACCTGAACGACCCTTCCGGACAGTGCGCAGGGCACGCGACATCGTCTCCATCGCACCGGATGCCGGGGCGCCGGATGCCTGTCAGTCGAGGTCGTCGTGGCGCATGAGCTGGCGCGCCGCCTCGGTGATCGTGCCCGTCATCGACGGGTAGACCGAGAACGAGCCCGCGAGATCGCCCACCGTGAGCTGGTTCCGCACCGCCACCGAGATCGGCAGGATGAGCTCGGAGGCGGTGGGGGCGACGACCACGCCGCCGACCACCACGCCCGACGCCGGGCGACAGAAGAGCTTGACGAACCCGCGGCGCAGGCTGCGCATCTTGGCCCGGGGGTTGCCGGCCAGCGGCATGACCTCCACGCGCGCCGGCACCTCGCCGCTCTCGATCTGCGCGTGCGAGATGCCGACGGTGGCGATCTCCGGCCGGGTGAACACCGCCGAGGCCACGGTCTTGAGCTTGATGGGGCTGACGCCCTCGCCCAGCGCGTGGTACATCGCGATGCGCCCCTGCATGGCGGCCACGGAGGCGAGCGGGAACAAGTCGGTGCAGTCGCCGCCGGCGTAGATGCCCGGCGCGGTGGTACGCGAGACGCGGTCGACCTTGATGTGGCCGCTGCGCTGCAACTCGACACCGGCGCTCTCCAGTCCGAGGCCCTCGGTGTTGGGCACGGAACCGACGCAGATGAGGGCGTGGGACCCCTTGACCGTGCGACCGTCCCCGAGGCGGACGATGATGCCGTCCTGGAAGTGCTCGACCGCGTCGGCGCGCGCGTGCTTGACCAGCGAGACGCCCCGCTCACTGAGCGCCTCCTCCAGCACCAGGGCGGCGTCGGCGTCCTCGTGCGGCAGCACACGGTCGCGGCTGGAGACCATGGTGACCTTGACACCCATCTCCGTGAACGCCGAGACGAACTCGGCACCGGTCACACCCGATCCCACCACCACGAGGTGCGTCGGGAGCACGGTGAGGTCGTAGAGCTGACGCCAGTTGAGGATCCGCTCGCCGTCGGGCTCCGCGCCCGAGATCACGCGGGGGCTGGACCCGGTGGCCACCAGGACCACGTCGGCGTCGAAGATCTTCTCCTGGCCGTCATCGAACGTCACGGCCACCCGGTGGGAGGCCATGCCGGGCTGGGAGTCGTGCAGACGGGCCCGTCCGGACAGCAGCCGCACGCCCTCGCGCTGGAGTTGCGACCGGATGTCCGCGGACTGGGCGCGCGCCAGGGACTTGACCCGGCCGTTGACCTGACCCAGCTTGTAGGCGGTGGGATCGAAGTGCGCCTGGACGCCCATCTCCTCGGCCCGGCGCATGTCCGTGCGCACGCCGGTGGTGGCGATGAACGTCTTGGACGGCACGCAGTCACTCAGGACACAGTTGCCGCCGATGCCGTCGGAGTCGACGATCGTGACGTCCGCACCGTACTGGGCCGCGACCAGCGCGGCCTCGTAGCCGGCGGGGCCGCCGCCGATGATGATGATGCGTTGCGTCACATGTCCTCCACGGCTCACAGGGGTAAGGGCCGGGCGCCGCAGCCCGCTGTGGCGGATCGCGTCACGTCCGCCGTACACGGTAGTCGAACGCCTCGATCGGGGACGCCGGGACATCTGGCCGCCACCGCCGAAGGGGCTAGGGTTGTGGGCGTGCCTCTCTACGCCGCGTACGGGACGAACATGTATCCCGATCAGATGAACACCCGCGCGCCGCACTCGCCCTTCGCGGGGACGGGCTGGCTCGAGGGCTGGCGCCTGACCTTCGCCGGGGACGACCCCACGTGGGAGGGCGCCGTCGCCACCGTCGTCGAGGACCCGGACTCCAGGGTGTTCGTGGTGCTCTACGACGTCCCCGACGAGGACGTCCGCGCCCTCGACCGCTGGGAGGGCACGGACCGGATGCCCGCCCGCAAGATCCGGGTCCGCATCACGCGCCGGCCCACCGTGCCCGACGGTCCCCCGGTCGACGCGCAGGAGTCCGAGTTCGCCGTGGACATCGCCCCGGCCGGCACCGACGACACCGTGCTCGCATGGCTGTACGTGATGGACGCCTTCGAGGGAGGTCTGCCGTCCGCGCGCTACCTCGGCCTGCTCGCGGACGCCGCCGAGTGCGCGGGGGCCCCCGAGAAGTACGTGCACGAATTGCGCACCCGCCCGTCGCGCAACGTCGGCCCCGGCGCCTGACGCGGATGGCGCCCCTGCTGACGCCCACCGACGAGGCCCGCGCGGCCGCCGCCCGGATCGCCGACCTGAGTGGCCGCGGGCACCACGACGTGGCCCTGGTCCTGGGGTCGGGCTGGTCCGAGGTCGTGACCGGACTCGCCGACCCGGGCTCCGCCGTGACCATCGCCTCCGCCGACCTCCCCGGGTTCGCCACCCCCGCGGTCGCCGGGCACCGCGGGACCGTCACCAGTTGCCTCGTCGACGGGGTGCCGCTGCTGTCCGTGGCCGGGCGCACCCACCTCTACGAGGGCCGGGGTACCGGACCCGTCGTGCACCCCGCCCACGTCGCGGCCGCCGCCGGAGCGCGGGCGCTCGTGCTCACCAACGCCGCCGGCGGGCTGCGGGACGACCTCGCCGTCGGTGACCTCGTCCTCATCCGCGACCACCTCAACCTCACCGCTCGCTCGCCGCTCACCGGGCCGCTGTTCGTGGACATGGTCGACGCCTACTCCCCACGCCTGCGCGCGGCGGCCGCCGACGCGATGGCCGCGGTGGACGTGGGCCGCCCCTCCGAGGGCGTCTACGCCGCCATGCCCGGCCCCCAGTACGAGACCCCGGCCGAGATCAACATGCTCCGCACCCTCGGCGCCGACCTCGTGGGCATGTCGACGGTGCCCGAGACCATCACCGCCCGCGGGCTGGGCCTCGACGTGGTCGCGGTGTCGCTCGTGACCAACCTCGCCGCCGGCGTCACCGGGCAGCCGCTGGACCATTCGGAGGTGCTCGCCGCCGGAGCCGCCGGATCCGCCCGCCTCACCGGGGCCCTGCGCGCCCTCGTCCCCGCCGTCGCCCGCTGCTGAGGGGCACACCCGTGACCGCGCCCGTTCCCGATCCCGCACCGCTGACCTTCGGCACCGCGGGCGTCCGCGCTCCCCTGGGGCCGGGGCCCGGCCGGATGAACGACGAGACGGTCACCCTCGTGGCCACCGCCGTCGCCCGGTACCTGCGGGAACATGAACCAGCCGGGTCGACGGTCATCGTGGGCGGGGACGCCCGGCACGGGTCGGCCCGATTCGTCGACGTGGTGGCTGCGGTGCTGGCGGCGCACGACCTCGTCGTCGTCGTCCCCGGCGCGCCCGTCCCCACCCCGGTGGTGGCCGCGGCGGTCCGCGCGCGCGGCGCGGTGGCCGGGCTCGTCGTGACCGCCTCCCACAACCCCGCGAGCGACAACGGCATCAAGGTCTACGGACGCGGCGGCGCGCAGATCGTGCCGCCGACCGACTCCCGGATCGAGCGGCACCTGCACGCCGCAGCGCGGGAGGGGGTCGCCGTTCCCACGGCCGTACCCGGATCGGTGCGGGTGGACCCCGTGCTCGTCGACGACTACGTGGCCTCCGTCGTCACGGCACTGCCACGGCCCGCCCGGCCGCCCCGCGTGGTACTGACCCCCGTCCACGGGGTCGGAGGCGATCTCTGCCGCCGCGTCCTGGCCGGGATCGGCGTGCTCGACGTGACGCTGGTGGCCGAGCAGGCGGACCCGGACCCGGACTTCCCCACCGTCGCCTCGCCGAACCCCGAACGGCCCGGGACGACCGCGCGGCTGCTGGCGTTAGCGGCGCGGATCGATGCCGACGTCGCGATCGCGCTCGACCCGGACGCCGACCGGTGCGCCGTGGGGTTCGCCGACCCGGACGGGCGGTGGCGGATGCTCGACGGCGACGAGACGGGCGCGGTGCTCGCCGACCATCTGCTGCGCGCGCCGCTTCCGGGGTCGGCCGCGGGCGACGAGCTCGGTGTGCCGGTCGTCGCGTCGACGATCGTCTCCTCGCGGGTGCCGTCGCTGTTGGTCCCGGCGCGCGGCGGTCGGCACGTGGAGACGCTGACCGGGTTCAAGTGGCTCGTGCGGGCCGGCGAGCCGCTGCGGTACGCCTACGAGGAGGCCATCGGGCACTGTGTCCTGCCGGACGTCGTGGCCGACAAGGACGGGGTCTCGGCGGCCGCGGTGTGGTGCGCGATGGTCGGATCAGGCGGACCGACGGTCGGCGCGCGACTCGACGCACTGGCCACGGAGTTCGGGGCGCACCTCCGGCGCAACGTGTCGCTGCCCCTGGCGGACGACGCGGACCCGGCGGCGGCGCTGAGGCGGGCGGCCGGGCTTCTCACCACCGTCGGCGAGGTCCGACCGCTGGAGGGGACCGCCGGCATCCGCGTGGACTCGGATGGTGCGCGCGCGGTGGTGCGGCCCTCGGGCACGGAGCCGCTGCTCAAGACGTACGTCGAGGCGTGGACCCCGCCCGGGCCCTCCGCGTCGGACCGCCGCGACGCCGCACGCCGGCTCGCGCGGCTCGGTGATGCGGTCGCAGGCGCGGTGGGCGGCTAGCGCTCAGCGCTTGCCGGTGGGCGGTTGGCGGTTGCCGGTTAGCGGGGGCCGAAGAGGCGGTCGCCCGCGTCGCCGAGGCCGGGGACGATGAAGGCGTTCTCGTCGAGGCGCTCGTCGATCGTCGCGGTGACCAGGGTCGCGGCCAGCCCGGAGGCGCGCACCGCCTCGATCCCCTCCGGCGCACACAGGACGCACACCACGGTGACCCCGGTCGCGCCGCGCGCCGCGAGCGTCTCCAGCGTCGACACCAGCGATCCGCCCGTCGCGAGCATCGGGTCCAGGACCACGACGTGACGTCCGGCCAGGTCCTCGGGCAGCGAGCACAGGTACGACACCGGCTGGTGGCTCTCCTCGTCGCGCGCGAGGCCGATGAACCCGACCTGCGCGCCCGGCATCAGACGAGTGGCCGGATCCAACAGGCCCAGGCCCGCCCGCAGCACCGGCACCACGAGCGGCACGCCGTCCACCGCGACCGCGGTCGTGTCCGTGATCGGGGTGCTCACGGTGACCTCGGTGGTCGGTACCGACCGGAAGGCCTCGTAGCAGAGCATGGTGCCGAGGGCGTCCATCGCGGCGCGGAACCCGGCCGTGTCGGTGGCGGAGTCGCGCAGCGTACGGAGCCGGTCCCCGACCAGCGGGTGATCCACGACGGTGATGTCCATGCCCGTCAGGATTCCATACGGAGGAAATCCCGGACCGGCTGGAACCGGATCGTCTTCTCGACGCGTCGAACCCTGTGACGGGACAAGAGAGAACGACGAGGGGACGCAGGACATGACGGACGGGGCGATCGACGTCCATGTCGACGGTTTACGCGAACTGGGAGCGGGGCTGACCACCCTGGCCGACACGCTGGGGGGTGCGCTCGAGGCGGTGGACGGGCTGCCGATCGAGGCGGTGACGCCCGTGGTCGGGCCCGTGGGCGCCGACTTCATGTCCGCGCTCATGGCGGCGACCGCGCGGCACCGCGAGGTGTTGGCCGGGCTCACGCGGGTCACCGACGCCGCCGGGGAGCTCGTGTTGGAGACGGCCAGGCTCTTCGACGAGTCCGACGCCGCCGGCGCTGCGGCGATCGGCGCCGCCGGTGCCGCCGGTGCCGCCGGCGCCGCCGGCGCCGCCGGCGCCGATCTCACCGGGAAGTGGGTGTGATCCGGTGATCGCCGACGCGCTGGCCTACGCCGGCCCCATCAAACAGATCCTCGATCTGCTGTCCGCGGAGGAGTTCGTCCCCGCCGAGGCGCAGGACATCATGCGGCCGGTCAGTGACGGACTCGAGGCCGCGCAGCAACTCGGCCCGCCGCTGGAACGTCTGCTGTCGGAGTCGTGGGACTCCCTGGCCTCCCTGGGGGCCGCGCACTCGATCGCCGAGGTCGGCCGGACGATGGGCGCGCTCGGCGAGTCCGCCGCGGAGATCGCGCGGGTCACCGCCGTGGCCGCTGAGATCGTGGTCCGGGGGACTGTCGAGGTGATAGGGATCGTGCAGCAGTTCCTCGCCCGTGCGGCCGCCATGGGGCCGGCCCTCCTCACCCCGCCGGGACAGGCCGGCCTCCTCGGGCTGGCCGCCGAGCACCTCGCGCGTGGGATCCAGGTGGCCGAGCGGGTCCAGACCGAGCTGAGGGTGCCGACCGCGGAGATGCGGGCCATCGCCGCCGGTATCCCCCCGGCCCCCCGCATGCCGGGCACGGTCGGGGCCGGTTCCGGCACCGGCGGCGCGATCGACGCCACCATGGTCGCCTACACCGAGTCCGGTCCGGACGCGGTCTTCGCTGCGGGCGGCGACGCGGGCGGCGCGGTCTTGGCTGCGGGCGGCGGCGCGGACGGCGCGGGCGGCGCGGCTTTCCTTGCGGGCGGCGGCGCGGGCGGCGCGGGCGGCGGCTCGTTTGACGGCGGTTCGTTCGACAGTGGCTCGTCGGGTGTCGCGGCGGAGTCCGCCGCCGGGTCCGGGTCCGTGCCCGGGACGGCGGGGTTCGGTGACGCCGGGTCCGGGGTGATCGGCGGCGGAACCGAGGTGACCCTGCCCGACGGCTCGGTCGTCACCGCCCCCAACGAGCAGGCCGCCGGCGCTGTCCGCAACGCGCTCAGTCAGCAGGGTGTGCCGTACGTGTGGGGCGGCACCTCTCCCGGCCAGGGGCTGGACTGCAGTGGCCTGACGCAGTGGGCGTACGGGGACGCCGGTGTGGAGATCCCCCGCCTGGCCCAGGAACAGGGCGTGGGTGTCCAGGTGTCCCCGCAGGACGTCCTGCCCGGTGACCTGCTCGTGTGGGACGGCCACGTCGCCATGTACATCGGCAACGGTCAGATCGTGGAGGCCGGGGACCCTGTAGCGGTGTCCGGGCTCCGCACCGACAATATCGGCATGTCGTTCCACGGCTTCTACCGTCCGACCGGCTGATGGCACCCGACAGCTGCCGGCACACCGACCCGATGACCGGGGTGGTCGCCGAGGTCGGCACCGACGGCGTCCCGGTGGGCCTGGCCCTTCCGGAAGCCCTCCTCGACCGCACGCCCGCGGAGGTGGCGCGCGCGGTCCTGCGCAGCCTCACCGCGGCCGCCGGCGACGCCCGCGATCTGCTGGAACGCCTCGCCGCCGACGACTGGGACGAGCGGGACTGGGACGAGCGGGACTGGGACGACGAGCCGGGCGGGTCTGTCAGGTGAGCGCCGGAGGACTGGACGTCGAGGCGTTCCTCGATCGTCTGCGCGGGATCGCGACCGAGTGGGAGTCGGCACACGACCAGCTGGAGACCCTGCGCATTTCGACGACCAGCCGGGACCGACTCGCCACCGCGACCGCGGACTCCGGCGGGAGCGTGGTGGACCTCGTGCTGGCGCCCGGGTTGCGCAGGCACGGGTCCGAGGTGGTCGCGGCGTCGATCCTCGAGGCCACGTCGGCTGCCGTGGAGCAGGCCAACACCCGTCGCGCGGAGCTGGTCTCGGGCTCGGTGGCCCTCGCCGTGAGCGGTCGGAGGCGGGCAGCCGAGAACGCCGCCCGTCATCACACCGACCCCGCCCCGGCGGGCCGTGGCACCGCCTGACGAGCCGTGGATATGCTGACCGGCATGGCCAAGGACATCGTCCCGATCGAGCTCGGTCTCCCGGAGGGAGACGTCACGACCCTCTGGGCACCCAGCTGGCGGGAGGACAACGACGACTGGGAGGCGTTCCTCGGGCTGGACGAGGACCTCTACGCCTTCGACTCGACGGCCGAACTCCTCGCCCTGGTCCGCAGCGGCGCGGAGCACGATCTGCAGGACCACCCCTCGTGGGAGGAGTTCGCCGGATCGGACGTGCTCGCCTTCCGCGCCGCGGAGGAGAACTGCTACGACCTCGTCGGCGTCCTCGAGCTCCTCGGGGACGATCCGACCGAGTCGTCGGTCGACGAGATCGATCAGTCCTTCGCGATCGCCCGCTCGATCGGCGAGGTGTGCGAACTGGACACCGTCACCAAGTTCTTCAACGGCAACCCGGTGCTCGCGTCCGTCACGCACGGCATGGACGAGTTCTACGGCCGCGACGGGCTCAAGCTGTGGAAATCCATCCGCAAGACGGTCGCCAAGGGCTGGGACGACGTCCTCGACGCCATCCAGGACGTCATGACCACCCCGGAGATCGACCGCGCCGAGGTCGAGCGTGCGCGCCACGACCTGGAGACCGCCGAGGCCGCGCTCCCCGAGCCGGAGCCGGAGCCCGAGCCCGCCCCGACCGGGTACCCGGAGGGCTCGCTCTGGGAGAGCGTGGGGATCGACCCCGTCAGGATCGTGTTCGCCGACCAGGAGTACCTGAGTCTGCGCTGCTACCTGGGTGACCGGCCGGTGTTCCTCGGCGACGGTGACCAGGCGTACGTCTTCACCAGTGCGCGCGGCCTGTCCCGCTACCTGGCCGACAACGACGACGACACCCTGAGCCGGGTGGCCACCTACGAGCGCGTCAAGATCGCCGCGACCGACGGCAGCCTGGACGTGCACGTCACAGACGACAACGTGTACGTCCTGGCCGGGCTCGACCGCGACATCGAGGTCGGGCCGGAGATGGTGGACTCCGACCAGCTCGGCCTGGCGGTCGAGTTCGTCACCGACCTGGCCAACTACGTCGGCGACGCCGAACTCGAGGCGTCGGTGACCGGGCGCGGGTCGGCGCTACGGCGCTACCTGCACTACGTCCTCAACCCCGACGACGCCAAGCTGCTCGAGCCGACCGCACCGTACGACGACGAGGCGTCCGAGTGGCGTGACCTGGTCGACGACGTCGAGAAGCTTGTCACCACGCCCGACCTCGCCTGATCCGGGGATGCGTCGCCCCCGGCGTCCGTTCCCGGACGGTCACCAGCCGCGCAGTCGCTCGGTCACCACGCCGGCAGGACCGCGATCCGGGCCCGTCCCGAACGCGGCCGCCACCTCGTCGAGTGCGGCCGGCAACCGTGCGGTGTCGCCCGCGTGGACGGTGGCCACCACCTCGCCGACGCGGACGTGTTCGCCCTCGACGCGGTGCAGCATCACGCCCGCGCCCGGGTCGACCGCCTCGCCGGGGCGGGTACGCCCCGCCCCGGACAACCACGACGCGCGACCGACCCCGAGCGCGTCCCACCTGATCGGACCCGACGCCGGGGCCCGCACCTCCTCGACGTGCGCCGCCCGCGGTAGGACCGCGTCCGGGTCCCCGCCCTGCGCGGAGATCATCGCCCGGTAGGAGTCCATGGCCCGCCCGTCCGCCAGCCGGGCACGCGGGTCGGCGTCCGGGATCCCCACCGCGGCGAGCGCCTCGAGCGCCAGCGCGCAGGTCAGGTCGACCATGTCGGCCGGCCCCCCGCCGGCGAGGATCTCCCGCGCCTCGGCCACCTCGAGCGCGTTGCCCACGGCGCGACCGAGGGGCGTGTGGTTGGCGGTCACCAGGGCGCTGGTCCGCACACCGGCGGCGGCGCCGATCCCGACCATCACCCGCGCCAACTCGGCGGCGTCGGCGGGGTCGGCCAGGAACGCGCCGGAACCGAACTTCACGTCCAGCACCAGCGCACCGGTGCCCTCGGCGATCTTCTTGCTCATGATGGACGCCGCGATCATCGGGATGGACGGGACGGTGCCGGTGACGTCCCGCAGCGCGTAGAGGGCCCGGTCGGCGGGGGCGAGGTCCGCCCCGGCGGCGCAGATCACGGCCCCGGTCCGCGTCAGGACGGCCCGCATCTCGTCGGCGTCGAGGTCCGCGCGCCACCCGGGGATCGACTCGAGTTTGTCGAGCGTGCCGCCGGTGTGGCCGAGCCCCCGGCCCGACAGTTGTGGCACCGCCACCTCCCACGTCGCCAACAGCGGTGTCAGGACGAGGGTGATCGCGTCGCCCACGCCGCCGGTGGAGTGCTTGTCGACGGTGGGCACCACCCTGCCGCCGCGGGTCAGGCCGGACAGGTCCATCCGGGTTCCGGAGCCCACCATCGCCGTGGTCCACCGGGAGATCTCCCGCTCGGTCATCCCACGGAAGTAGATCGCCATCGCGAGCGCGGACATCTGCTCGGGCGCGACGACCCCGCGGGTGAACCCGTCGACGATCCAGTCGATCTCGTCGTCGTCGAGCTCCCGCCCGTCCCTCTTCGCCTCGATGATCCGCACGGCGTCGTGTCGCGCGCTCACACCAGATCCACTCACCGCAGGTCCCCCGGTCCGAAGGCGTCCGGGAGGAGCTCGGCGAGGGGAACCGCGCCTCGCGCGGTGTGGACCACCAGCCCGGGGCCGCCGTGTTCGTGCAGGAGTTGTCGGCAGCGCCCGCACGGCGCGAGGGGCTCCCCGGTGTGGGAGACGACGACGAGCTCGAGCAGTCTCCCACCCCCGGTGCGGTAGAGGTCGGAGACGAGCGAGCACTCGGCGCACAGGGTCAGGCCGTAGGAGGCGTTCTCGACGTTGCACCCGACGACCATCCGCACCCGCCCGTCGGGGTCGCCGGCGGGCGGATCCGCGTCCGGGCCGACGGCCAGCGCGGCGGCCCCCACCCCCAGCCCGGAGTACGGACGGTAGGCACCCCGTGCGGCGGCGAGGGCGGCGTCGGCGAGGCCGGCGACGATCGCGTTGTGTTGTGCTGCGGTTTCGTCCTGGGACACCTGGCTTACCCCTCGGTAACATCTTTTAGGCTTCCCTAACTGGGAGAACCCGCTCGGTCCACGGTACCCACCCTGCTTTCGCCTAGTCAGATCTCAGGTCTAAAGTCCTAGTAGGCGCCCGCTGTGCTCTCGGGCCGGAACGCGCGCCGATGGCATCAGGCCCAGACGATTCGGAGGCACGACAAGCCCATGAGTACTGCGCAGGCGCCGGCGCGTCCGGCCCCCACAAAGAAGCTCAACCTCTACAAGGGTGACCCGGGGATGTGGTCCTGGGTCGCGCACCGCATCTCGGGCGTCGCGATCTTCTTCTTCCTCTTCGTCCACGTGCTCGACACCGCGCTCGTCACGGTGAGCCCGGAGAGTTACAACGCGGTCATCGACACGTACAAGACCCCGATCGTCGGCCTCATGGAGATCGGTCTGGTCGCGCTCGTGCTCTTCCACGCGCTCAACGGTCTCCGGATCGTCCTCATCGACTTCTGGTCGAAGGGCGCCAAGTACCAGCGCCAGATGCTGTGGGCCGTCCTGGCGATCTGGGTCGTGGTGTTCGCCGCGGCCACCGCCCGCCTCCTCTTCCTTCTCTTCCAGCACCTCTAAGGGGAACGATCACCATGGCAGACGCACCTGTTCTCCAGACGTCCTACGACCGGCCGGCCTCCCTGGCGCAGCCGCGCTCGCCCCGCCTGCGCTCGCGCGGCAACTTCGAACGCTCGGCGTGGATCTTCATGCGCTACTCGGGCGTCGCGCTGGTCATCCTCACGATCGGTCACCTCACCGTCGGTCTGATGATCGACGAGGGCGTCCAGCGCATCGACTGGGCGTACGTGGCGGATCGCTGGCAGAGCCCGTTCTGGGCCGTGTGGGATCTCCTCATGCTCTGGCTGGCCATGCTCCACGGCGGCAACGGTGTCCGCACCGTCATCGCGGACTACTCGCGCAAGGACTCGACCCGGTTCTGGCTCAACTCGATCCTGTTCGTCGCCACCGGCCTCGTCCTCGTCCTGGGCACCTACGCCATCTTCGGCCTCGCCTACGACCTCTGACCGCGGCCGTCTTCGTCTGCGGACTTCACCTTTCCGAAAGCGAGCACTGAGTAACCCATGACCGATCGTCAGGTCCACCAGCATCAGTACGACGTCGTGATCGTCGGCGCCGGCGGCGCAGGTATGCGCGCGGCCATCGAGTCGGGCCCGCGTACCCGCACCGCGGTCCTCACCAAGCTCTACCCCACCCGCTCCCACACCGGCGCCGCCCAGGGCGGCATGTGCGCCGCCCTCGCGAACGTCGAGGAGGACAACTGGGAGTGGCACACGTTCGACACGGTCAAGGGCGGCGACTACCTCGTCGACCAGGACGCCGCGGAGATCATGGCCAAGGAGGCCATCACCGCCGTCATCGACCTGGAGAACATGGGCCTGCCGTTCAATCGCACGCCCGAGGGCAAGATCGACCAGCGGCGCTTCGGCGGCCACACCCGTGACCACGGCAAGGCGCCCGTGCGTCGCGCCTGCTACGCGGCCGACCGCACCGGTCACATGATCCTGCAGACGCTCTACCAGAACTGCGTCAAGCACAACGTGGAGTTCTTCAACGAGTTCTACGTCCTGGACCTGTGCCTCACCGAGACCGCCGAGGGCCCCGTCGCCACCGGCTGCGTCGCCTACGAGCTCGCCTCCGGCGACCTGCACGTGTTCCACTCCAAGGCCACGGTCTTCGCCACGGGTGGCTCGGGCCGCATGTACAAGACCACCTCGAACGCCCACACCCTCACCGGTGACGGCATGGCCGTGGTGTTCCGCAAGGGCCTGCCGCTGGAGGACATGGAGTTCCACCAGTTCCACCCGACCGGCCTCGCCGGCCTGGGCATCCTCATCTCCGAGGCCGTCCGCGGTGAGGGCGGCATCCTGCGCAACGCGGACGGTGAGCGCTTCATGGAGCGCTACGCCCCCACCATCAAGGACCTCGCGCCCCGTGACATCGTCGCCCGCTCGATGGTCCTGGAGGTCCGCGAGGGCCGCGGCGCCGGCCCCGAGAAGGACTACGTCTACATCGACGTGACCCACCTCGGTGCCGACGTGCTGGAGGAGAAGCTGCCCGACATCACCGAGTTCTCGCGCACCTACCTCGGTGTGGACCCGGTGACCGAGCTCGTGCCGGTCTTCCCCACCTGCCACTACGTCATGGGCGGTATCCCGACCAACGTGCAGGGCGAGGTGCTGCGCAACTCCGAGGACGTCGTTCCCGGCCTCTACGCCGCGGGCGAGTGCGCCTGCGTGTCCGTTCACGGCTCCAACCGTCTGGGCACCAACTCGCTGCTGGACATCAACGTGTTCGGCCGCCGCGCCGGCATCGCCGCCGCCGAGTACGCCGCGGGCCATGACTTCGTCGAGCTGCCCGCCGAGCCCGAGCAGATGGTCCGTGACTGGATGGAGCGCATGCTCGCCCCGCACGGCAGCGAGAACGCCGCGGACATCCGCAGCGAGATGCAGGCCATGATGGACGACAAGGCGTCGGTCTTCCGCACCGAGCAGTCGCTCACCGAGGCCCGTGACGAGCTCCGCGCCCTCAAGGCCCGCTACGCCGACGTCACCGTCTCGGACAAGGGCAAGCGCTTCAACACCGAGCTCTTGGAGGCCGTCGAACTGGGCTTCCTGCTGGAGCTGGCGGAGGTCACGGTCGTCTGTGCCCTCAACCGCAAGGAGTCCCGCGGCGGTCACTCCCGCGAGGACTTCCCGGACCGCGACGACGCCACGTACATGAAACACACGATGGCGTTCAAGGAGGGCGGTCTCGACCTGCTCTCCGACATCCGGCTGGATTGGAAGCCGGTTGTGCAGACCCGCTACGAGCCGATGGAGCGTAAGTACTGATGAGCACCGCAGTCGACACCACCAAGGCCAACGACGGCAAGGACCCCGGCGCCAACCGTCCGGTGCCGCCCGGCTCGACCATGGTCACGCTGAAAATCGCCCGGTTCAACCCGGAGGATCCGGACTCGGCCGGCTGGAAGGAGTACGAGGTCCCGGCACTGCCGTCCGACCGTCTGCTCAACCTGCTGATGTACGTCAAGAACTACATCGACGGCTCGCTCGCGTTCCGTCGCTCGTGCGCGCACGGCGTCTGCGGCTCGGACGCCATGCTGATCAACGGCGTCAACCGACTGGCGTGCAAGGTCCTCATGAAGGACATGCTGCCCAAGGACGGCAAGTCCATCACCATCACGGTCGCCCCGATCCGCGGGCTGCCGGTGGAGAAGGACCTGTACGTCGACATGGAGCCGTTCTTCAAGTCGTTCCGTGACGTCATGCCGTACCTCATCACCTCCGGCAACCAGCCGACCGCCGAGCGCATCCAGTCGCCGACGGACCGCGCCCGTTTCGACGACACCACCAAGTGCATCCTCTGCGCCTGCTGCACGACCTCCTGCCCCGTGTTCTGGGCCGACGGGTCGTACTTCGGGCCGGCGGCGATCGTCAACGCGCACCGGTTCATCTTCGATTCGCGTGACGAGGGCGCCGCCGAGCGGCTCGAGATCCTCAACGACGCCGAGGGCGTGTGGCGCTGCCGCACCACCTTCAACTGCACCGACGCGTGCCCCCGTGGCATCCAGGTGACCCAGGCGATCCAGGAGGTCAAGCGCGCCCTGCTGTTCGCGCGCTGATCACCGGGTAGCCACCACGCTGACCCGCGTCGTTCCGACGTCGCCTCGCAGCACCGGCCGGGGCCGCATTCTCCACAGACGGAGAATGCGGCCCCTCCGCCGTTTCCTTCCCTCGTGGCCCCGACCCTCCCCGCCGCCCCCGGCATCCGCACACGCGCCTGCCCGCTGCGACCCCAGCCGCACGCCCGGGCCACAGCCGCACGCCGAGATGGCGTCTCGCCTGCCCCGGAGCGGGTGCGAGACGCCACCCCGGGGAGCGGCTGCGGGGCGAGCGCGGGTCAGACCCGGGCCAGCGGGTCCGACCCGAGACGACGTCGACCGGACGTAGACTCGACCCCCGTGACCAGCACCCGACGACGGCCCGTCCAGCGAGCCGCCGGCCTCGTGACCGCAGCCCTGGTCGCACTGGTACCGCTCGCGGCAGCGGCACCCGTGACAGCAGTGGAGCCGGCTCCCGACGTTCCGCTGACGGAGCCGCCGCCGGCCGCCGTGCTGCCGTCGACCACGTCGCCGTCGTACTTCGACACCCCGCGTGACATCACCGGGTGCCCGTACCGCACCAGCCCGCCCGCTCCCGTCGACGAGTCCGAGGTCCCGATCCCCGGGCAGACGTCCCCGACCCCTCCCCCGGTGCCCGACACCCCTCCGGGCGGGGATGGGCTCGCCGGCTGCGAGGTCGTGGCGACCGACGGATTCGAGGTGCCACGCGACGTCACCGCCAGCGCATGGCTGGTCTCCGACCTGGACACCGGGGAGATCGTGGCGGCCAAGGATCCGCACGGCCGGTACCGTCCCGCGAGCGTGATCAAGACACTGCTCGCCTCCGTCGCGCTGGACTCGCTCGACCTGGACCGGGTCGTGGAGGTCGCCGACGCTGATCTTGAGGGTGCCGAGGGCAGCCTCGTGGGCATCGGGCCGGGCGGGGAGTACTCCGTGGGACGGCTCCTCAGCGGGCTGCTCATGGCCTCCGGCAACGACGCCGCGGTCGTCCTGGCGCGGCAGCTGGGAGGCATCGAAGAGACGCGCGCCGCGATGAACGCGCACGCCGTCGCGCTCGGGGCCCGCAGTACGCATGTCGCCACCGTGAACGGCCTCGACGGCCCGGGCATGATGTCCACCGCCTACGACATGTCGCTGATCTTTCGGGACGCGATGGCCCGCCCGGCGTTCGCGGAGATCGTCGCCACCCCGTCCACGGGCTTCCCCGGATACCCCGCTGGTCCGGGCACCGAACCACCGGATCCGGCGGCGGTACCGGAGCACACCGGCCCGACGATGGGCGCGGACGGGGTCCTGATCAACCCCGGCTTCGTGCTGGGCAACGACAACCTGCTGCTCCACAACTACCCGGGCGCGATCGGCGGCAAGACCGGTTTCACCGACGATGCCCGGCACACGTTCATCGGGGCGGCCGAGCGGGACGGTCGGCGGCTCGCGGTGGTGCTGCTCGACGGCACGCGTGTGCCCAGCCCGCCGTGGCAGCAGGCGGCCGCACTCCTGGACGCGGGGTACGCGGCGGGCGACTCGGACCCTGTGGGCGTGCTCGAGGCCGGGCCGCAGGACTCGACCGATCATGCGACCGAACACCTGGCCGGCGGCCTCGGCGGGGCGGGCACGCCGGAGACGGCGATCGTCGGCGGCTCGGTGCTCGAGCGCTACAGCACGTGGCTGGCGCTGGGCGCGGCGGGACTCGTCGTGGTGGCCGGGGCGGTCCTCACACTGCGGTCACGGAACTAGCCCGGGGCCCGGCCCCACGTCCGTAGCGGCCGCCGCGTCGGTGCGTACGGTCGGGGAACGGCCGGGGAGCGGCCGGTCAGGAGACGGCGCCGGCGCCGGCGCCGGCGCCGGCGCCGGCGAGGATGACCCGCAGTCGCCCGGCGCACTCGTCGACCGTGGTGCGGGCGTCGGAATCGTCGGCCATCTCGACGAGGGCGCGGAGGAGGACGACGACGACGAGGTCGGCCGCGATGTCGATGGAGGTGTCGTCCGCTCCGGAGAGCGTCTCGAGCCGACCCAGGGTGATCCCCAGCCGGCGGCGGGCGGAATCGACGGCGGCCGCGAGGATCCGGTGGTCTGGATGCGCGGTGTCGACCAGGCCGCGGGCGAGAATGGCCCAGGTCTGCGGATCCCGGGTGGCGGCGGCAGAGGCCAGGCGGGGCCAGTCGGTCGCGGGGTCGTCGGTCGCGGTGGAGATCAGCTCGTCGATGAACGTCCCGAGGGCGTCGGCCGCGCCGGACGCGAGTTCCGATGCGAGGTCGTCGACGGACTCGAAGTGCCGGTAGAAGGCGGTGGGGACGATGCCGACCTCGCGCGCGAGTTCGCGGACGACGAGCCCGGTGAAGCCGCGCGTGGCCACCCCGTTCCGGCCCGCCTCGACGATGAGTGCACGGGTGTGCCGCTTCTGATCCGCACGTGTCCTGGGCGTCGTCACATTCGCCATCCTATCGCCAGCCAGGGATGACGCGCCGGAGACCACCCGTGCGCAGGGTGTGGGCCGGGCCACAAATCGACCCTCTTCCCATTTCGGAGAACGGCTGTACACTCAAAAACGTCCGGTGGTCGAACCGGACGGATGCGCACCCCGACCGCGACGGCACCGACCCGGTGCGAGGCGCGACGACCGCCGGGGAGCGACCGCATCCGACGGCGTCCGACCACACCGACCCATATCCTCGACGGAGGTCCACATGACCGCCCCGCCCATCCGCAGACTCTTCTCCCGCAGGGTCACGCGCACCCTACTCACTCCCCATCCGGTCGAACACTACGTCCGCTCCCTGGGCGTGGACTGGTCCGACGACCCCACCGGGGCGACCGTCGCGACAGTCGACCGGCCGGTCCCCGACGTCACGGTCCTCACCCTGCGGTTGCCCGCCGGGGTCGACCGCCCCGCCCCCGGCGCCGCGCTCGAGATCGGGGTCGTGGTGGACGGCGTCGTCCACCGCCGCCACTACTCCCCCGTCGATCCGGCGTCCCGCCGTGACGGGCTGGCGACCATCGCCGTCCGCAGGCACCCGGACGGCGTGGTCTCGAACCATCTCTGGGACGAGGCCGCGCCCGGGATGCGACTTCTCCTGGGTAACCCGGTCGGCGAGATGGCGTTGCCCGAGGCCCGCCCCGCCGATGTGCTGCTGGTCAGTGGTGGCAGCGGCATCACCCCGATGCTGGCGATCGCCTCGACGCTCGCCTCGGACGGCCACTGTGCCGACGGGGCGCCGGGCCGCGTGGCGTGGCTGCACTACGCCCGCCGCGTGGAGGACGTGCCCTTCCGGGACCAGCTCCGTGAGCTGGCCCGGTCCGGGGTGACGGTCACGGTGGTCCCCACCGCCGAGGGGACGACCCCGAGCGGCCTGGCCGGTCACCTCTCCGCCGACCATCTCGAGGAGACAGCCCCCTGGCACGATGACGCCGCGGTGTTCCTCTGTGGCCCCGAGCCGCTGGCCCGGGGCCTCGAGGAGGTCCTCGGTGCCGAGCGGTTCTCCGGCGTCCTGCGTGAGCGTTTCACCTCCGCGACCGGGCCGGTGCCCGACGGGGACGGCGGCACCGTGACCCACCTGCGCAGCGGCATCACCGCCCGGAACGAGGGAACCACCCTGCTCGAGGGCGCCGAGGCCGCCGGCCTGAGCCCCCAGCACGGCTGCCGGATGGGCATCTGCCACACCTGCACGGCCGTGCGCGTCTCCGGCACCACCCGGGATCTGCGCACCGGCGAGATCGACGCCACTCCTGACTGCCACGTCCAGATCTGCGTCAACGCGCCCGTCGGCGATGTCGAGATCGAGCTCTGACCACCTTCACCACCACCCGCCCGGAACGACCCGGAAGGACCCCATCATGACCCTCCTGCAACTGCCCGGCCTCCGCCCGAAGAAGTCCACCACCCCGAAGGCGCCGAAGGCCGCGAAGCCGCCGAAGGCCAGCGGCAAGGCGGCCGGCAAGGCGGCCAGCAAGGCCGCCGACGCGAAGACCGCGAAGACCCCCGGGCCCGAGCCGATCGTGCTGTCGGCCGAGTCGGTCGAGATCATCGGCCGCGAGCTCGATGCCATCCGCGACCGCGTGAGGGCCGACCTCGGCACCGCCGACCGCGACTACATCCTGCGGGTGGTGCGCACCCAACGCCGCCTGGAGTTGGCCGGCCGCGGGCTGATGTTCCTCGGCTTCCTGCCCCCGGCCTGGCTGGCCGGCGTCGCCGCGCTGAGCGCGTCCAAGATCCTCGACAACATGGAGATCGGCCACAACGTCATGCACGGCCAGTACGACTGGATGCGCGACGACATGCTCCACTCCTCGAGCTTCGAGTGGGACAACGTGTGCCCGTCGGACCAGTGGCGGCACTCGCACAACTACATGCATCACACGTACACCAATATCCTCGACCTGGACCGCGACATCGGTTACGGCCTGCTGCGGATGGAGTACGAGCAGAAGTGGACCCCGCTGCGTCTGGGCAACCCCGTGTACGCGTTCGCGCTGATGATGCTGTTCGAGTGGGGCGTGATGATGCACGACCTCGAGTACGACAACGTCCTCAAGGGCAAGCGCAAGTGGTCCGACGTCAAGGGCCTGCTCGCCGGCTGGTGGAACAAGGTCCGCGGCCAGGTGGCCAAGGACTACATCGTGCACCCGGCGCTGACCGGCCCGCTGTTCCCGCTCACGTTCGCCGGCAACCTCACCGCGAACGTCGTCCGCAACATCTGGGCGTTCTCGGTGATCTTCTGTGGCCACTTCCCGTCCGGCGCCCAGGTGTTCACGCAGGAGGAGACGGCCGAGGAGACCCGCGGCGAGTGGTACGTCCGGCAGATGCTGGGGTCGGCCAACATCTCGGGCAGCCCGTTCATGCATCTGGCGACCGGCAACCTCTCGCACCAGATCGAGCACCACCTGTTCCCGGACCTTCCCGCGCACCGCTACCCGGAGATCGCGGACGAGGTGCGCGCGATCTGCGAGGAGCACGGCCTGCCGTACACGACCGGCCCGTTGTGGAAGCAGGTCGCGAATGTCTGGTCCAAGATGTTCCGCCTCGCGCTGCCCCTGCCTCCCACCGCGGCGGACACGCCGGCGGTGATCATCGAGCGCAGGAAGACTCCCGTCGCCGCCTGAGCCGCGGGTACCGTCTAAGGGCATCACCGACGAAGGGAGCGGTCCATGAGCGACTTCGAACGCAACAAGGACCAGGTCCAGGCAGGTGTCCAGGCGGGCGCGTCGCTGGTGGGACGTATCGCCGTCATCATCACGGACGCGATCGGCTCGATCGCCAAGGAGATCGGCGACTTCGTCACCGACAGCATCGAGATGCGGGAGGCCGCCCGGGCCTCGCGGCTTGACGAGGCCAAGCGTTCCCCCGAGATCGACCTCGACGGCATCGAGCCGGACGAGCTGTACGGATAGACGAACACCGGCTGCCGCCCACCGATCCCCCGCCGCCACGGCGCGGGTCCGGTGGGCGGTGGCGGTCGTCACGGTGGCAGGATCGCCTACCGTGACGATCATCGCCGCCGCGGACGGCTCCGCCCTCGGAAACCCCGGCCCCGCCGGCTGGGCCTGGTACATCGACGACGAGCGGTGGCGGTGCGGCGGCTGGAAGCGCGGCACCAACAACCAGGGTGAACTGGCCGCGGTCCTGGACCTGCTCCGGCAGACCGCCCACTCCCCCGAGCCCCTCCACATTCTCTGCGACTCCCAGTACGTCATCAATTCGGTGACCAAGTGGATGGCCGGCTGGAAGCGCAAGGGTTGGAAGAAGGCCGACGGCAAGCCGGTGCTCAACGTCGAGATGATGAAGGCTCTCGACGAGGCCATGCGCGGTCGCGAGGTCACCTTCGAGTGGGTCAAGGGCCACGCCGGGCATGAGCTCAACGAGAAGGCGGACGTGCTCGCCAACGGCGCGGCCAAGGCCCACGCGTCGCGTCAGCAGCCGGCGCCCGGGCCGGGGTTCCCCGGCGCGCGGTCCGTCGGCGCAGGTGACGACCCCTCCGTTCCGCCCGCCGCGGGCGGGGATGGCGACGGGCGAAAGTCGACGACGACGACGAGTTCTGGCCCCGCCGACGAGCCCGACCTGTTCTCGGTGGACGCGCACTCCTCCGCCCGTCCCGCGGACTCCGTGCCCGCGGCCTCACCCGCCGGCCACGCGATCGAGGACCTCGTCGTCGACCTCGAACGGTCCCTCCTCACCGACGCCGTCCGCGGGGACCGCAAGAAGCTCACCCGCCTGCTGGACGTGCGGTGGCGGCAGGTCGACAACGCGGGCCGCGTGCAGACGCGCCGCGAACTCGGCGACGGGGGCGGCTCTGAGGAGGGCGGCTCTGAGGAGGGCGGCTCACTCGAGGATGTGGACCTCGAGGTGCTGGAGACGCGGCGGCTCGGCGACGACGTGGTGCTGTTGCTGTGGCGGGCATCGGGCCCCGACGGGGTGTCCTCGCTCCGCAGTTCGATCTGGCAGCGGACGGGCTCGGACTGGAAACAGGTCTACCAGCAGGGGACTCGCGAAGCCTGAGCGCCTGCCCGTTGGCGGACACCCCCACCCGGTTGGCGGACATCGCATGCCGGTTGGCGGGCACCAGGTTCGATCTGGGCCTCAGAATCGCACGGTGAGTCCGCCAGTCGACCAGCGATGTCCGCCAGCCAACTAGCGCTGTCGCCAACTGGAGATCTGTGTCCGCCAACCGACTCCGCTGACGCGGACCCCGCCAGGCCGGGTCGGGTCAGCCTCGGCGGGGCGCGGTGAAGCCGACGGCCGAGTAGACCTGCGAGAGCACCGGCCCGGCCACCGCGCGGGCCCGGTCCGCGCCGTCGGCCAGTATCCGCTCGAGCTCACCCCTGTCGGCCATGTACTCGTCGAACCGGCCCCGCAGCGGGGTCACAAAGGCCTCGAGCGCGTCCGCCGTGTCGGTCTTGAGCGCCCCGTAGCCCGCGCCGGCGGACTGGTAGTCGGCCACGATGTCGGCGACCGGACGCCCGGTGAACGCCGACTGGATGGTCAGCAGGTTCGACACTCCGGGCTTCATCTCGCGGTCGTAGCGGATGTCGCCGCCCGAGTCGGTCACGGCGCTGCGGATGCGCTTGGCGGACACCTTGGGGTCGTCGAGCAGGTTGACGATGCCCTTGGGGTTCTCGCCCGACTTGCTCATCTTGGCCGTGGGTTCCTGCAGGTCGTAGATCTTGGCCGAGCCCTCGAGGATCTTGCCCTCCGGGACCACGAAGGTCTTCTTGTAGCGCGAGTTGAACCGCATCGCGAGGTCCCGCGTGAGCTCGAGGTGCTGACGTTGGTCCTCGCCCACCGGCACCAGGTGCGGGCGGTAGAGCAGGATGTCGGCGGCCATGAGGACCGGGTAGGTGAACAGCCCCACGGTGGTGCCGTCGGTTCCCTGCTTGGCGGCCTTGTCCTTGAACTGGGTCATCCGCGCGGCCTCGCCGTAACCGGTGATGCAGCCCAGCACCCAGGACAGCTCGGCGTGCTCGGGCACGTGCGACTGCACGAACAGCACGGATCGCGCGGGGTCCACGCCCAGGGCGAGCAGCTGCGCGCACCCGCGGAACACCCGCTCGCGCAGCTCCTTGGGATCCTGCCGGACGGTGATCGCGTGCAAATCGGGGATGAAGTAGTAGGCGTCGTAGTTGTCCTGCAGGTCGACCCACTGTCGCACGGCCCCCAGGTAGTTGCCGAGGTGGTAGGAGTCGGCGGTGGGCTGGATCCCGGACAGGACCCGCTGGCGCTTGGCGGGCGCCCCGGTCGGGGAGGTCGCGGTGGCGGCGGTGGTGGACTGCTCAGACATGGCGTCCATTCTCCCACGATGCCGCCGAGCCACCGGTCACGCCCTCAACGGTCGGCGGGCGGCGCCTTCTCCGGCGGGAACCCTCCGGTGGCGACCGGTCCCCAGTCGTCGATCGTCACCCGGATGAGGCACTTGCCCTGGCGGGTCATCGCCGCCCGGTATTCGTCCCAGTCGCTGTGCTCGCCGGCCACCGAGCGGAAGTACTCGACCAGCGGCTCGACGGCCTCGGGCAGGTCCACGATCTCCGCCGTGCCGTCCAGGTGCACGTACGGGCCGTTGAACTCGTCAGAGAGCACGCACACGCTCACGGCCGGGTCGCGGCGGATGTTGCTCACCTTGGCCCGCTGCGGATAGGTGGCCACCACCAGCCGGCCCGCCTCGTCGATCCCGCAGGTCACGGGCGAGGTCTGGAGACCGCCGGACCCCCGCCGGGTGATCAGTACGGCGCGGTGGCGGGGTCGGAGGAAGGAATCGAGCCCGGCGCGGTCAGGTCGGTCGGCGGTCGCGAACTTCGTCATGGGCCCGAGGGTACGGCTCTGCAACGAATTAGTTCAGCAGTGACTCAGCGCGGCGAACGGGCGCCGGGTCAGCACCACCAGCGGTCCACGGGGTCGGTGCCGGAAGGGACGGAGAAGACGACGACGAGGGGTCCTGTCCCCCGCCCGGCGCGGATCTGGTTGGCGTCGGCGACGGCTTCGCCGAACCAGGCTCTCCGGCCCGGCTCCGCGGACAGCATGGTTGCGGCATCGGTCACCACCAGGATCACGATCCCGCCGGGCGCCTCGGGCAGGTCCAGGTCGCGGAGGCACTCGTCGAACGCGTCCAGGTTGCGGCCGAAGTGGTCGGGGAACTGCAGCGCCGCCGAGGTCTCGTCGTACAGTCCGCCCAGGTCGGCCATCCGGATGCCGCTTAGCCGCCGGACGCCGGCCGCGGGGGCGAGGTCGGCGGGCACCTCGGGCAGCGGCTCACCGGTCTCGTGGACGACGGACCCGCCCGCGTCGGCCTCGGCGACGAGCGCCCGGAAGTCGAGCATCATGCGCTCCTCTCGGGTTGGATCACGGCAGCGTGGATCGCGACAGGTCGGCTCATCGGATGCGGACGAACGAGGAGTAGTGATCGCCGGTGTACCAGGCCGACCCGTCGCTGCCGGTGACGATCCGCTCCGCGTCCCGGCCACTGCCCTGCTGCTTGGGGTTGACGTCCCATTCGCGGTAGTCCGGCCGGGAGCCGTCGGCGGCCACCTCGGGGAGCAGGCGTTCGCGGTTGCCGAAGCGGTCGCCGCCCTGCGTGCCGGGGGCGTCGGCGGCGTCGGGCCAATCCCCGGCATCGATCAGGGCCAAAGTGTCCAGGACGTGCGCCGGAACGGCAGCCGACCTGACCATTCCCGGCGGATCGGACGACTCGTCCACGGCGGGATCGGACGAGGTCGCCGAGCTCGTCGTCGTCCCCCTGTCCCCCACGGTCCCGAGGCCGGCGTCCCCGGACCCGCCGCCGGTGTACGCGGCCACGCCCAGGGCGAGGAGCAGCGCGGCGACCAGGGCCAGGATGGCCTTCACGGTGCCGCTCACAGGGGACCCCTCACGACGCCCGCCTCACTCGTAGACGACCGTGACGGGCGCGTGGTCGGACCACCGCATGTCCCAGGCGGACGCGCGGTCCACGCGGTCGGATACGGCCCGCTCGACGAGCCCGTCGCTGACCACCTGCAGGTCGATGCGCCAGCCCGCATCGGTGTCGAACGCCTTCCCGCGCATGGACCACCACGCGTACGGGCCGACCTCGTCGGGGCGGCGGTGGCGGACGATGTCGGTCCAGCCGCTGCCGTCGGCAAAGACGTCGGTCAGCCACTCGCGCTCGTGCGGCAGGAAGCCGGAGCTCTTGTGGTTGCCCTTGTGGTTCTTCAGGTCGACCTCGTGGTGGGCGATGTTCCAGTCGCCGCAGACGATCATCTCGTGGCCGTCGCGGGCGGCGACGAGGCCCGCCCGCTCGGCCAGATGCTCCCGGAAACTCTCCATGAAGCGGTCCTTCTCGTCCTGCTTGGGCGTGTTCGCCGTGCCCGACGGGAGATAGAGGCTGGCGACGGTGACGGTCTCGCCCTCGAGCGCCCCCGGGTACACGGCCTCGATGTAGCGGCCGGATTCGGCGAACTCCGGGTCGCCGTGGCCGATGTGGACCTCGGCGGGTTCCTGCCTGGACAGGATGGCCACGCCCGCCCGGCCCTTGAGCGAGGAGTCCGAGCCGATGAGGTGCCACCCGGCGTCGAGGGCGGGGGCGAGCGCCTTGCGGGCCTGGTCCTCGTCGGCGCGCACCTCCTGGAGCGCGACCACGTCCGCCCCGCTGCTCTCCAGCCAGGGGAGGAATCCGAGGTTGGTCTCCGAACGCTCCTTGACGGCGGCGCGGATCCCGTTGACGTTGACGGTGCTGACGGTGAGGCTCACGCCGTACAGGCTAGCCACCCTCGGCGCGCCGGGCGGCACGGACCGCGCACACCAGGATCGCCAGGCCGACCGCCGCCAGGGCCGCGCCCGCGAGCGCCGGGGACGTGTAGCCGAAGCCCAGCGCGATCACCACCCCGCCGAGCCACGCCCCCAGCGCGTTGGCGGCGTTGAGCGCGGAGTGGTTGAGCGCCGCGGCGAGGGTCTGGCCGCGGCCGGCGTGCCGCATCAACCGGGACTGCAGGCCGGGGACCAGCGCGGATCCGGTCGTCCCCACCAGGAACAGCCCCACCACCGCCGTGACGGGGTGGTACGCGGCGACCGCGAACAGGGTGAGGATCAGCGTCATCGCCGTGGCGATCACCACCAGCCCGCGGTCGAGGTCCCGGTCGGCGACCACCCCGCCCACCAGGTTGCCCGCCACCATGCCGAGCCCGTAGAGGGCCAGCACCGCCGGCATCCACCCGCGATCGATCCCCGCGACGTCCACCATCGTCCACTGGACGTAGGTGTAGACCGCGAACATGCCGCCAAAACCCACCGCCCCCACCGCGAGGGTGGCCAGGATCTGCGGCCGCGCCAGCGCGGCCAGTTCCTCGCGGGCCCTGACCACCACCCCGCCGGCCGGTTCGGGGACGACGACGAGGATGGCGACCACGGTCAGGGCGCCGATCACCCCGACCGCGAGGAACGCCGACCCCCAGCCCAGCGCCTCGCCCATCCAGGTGGCGGCCGGGACGCCGATCACGGTCGCCACGGACAGCCCCAGCAGGACCTGGGACACCGCCCGCGCCTGTCGCCCCGGACCCGCGAGCGAGGCCGCGACCAGCGATGCGACCCCGAAGTAGGCCCCGTGCGGGATGCCCGCGACGAACCGGGCCGCGATCAGCGTCTCCGCAGTGGGCGCGAAGGCGGCGGCCACGTTGCCCGCGGTGAACAGCAACATGAGGACCAGCAGCAGGGTGCGCCGCCGCCAGCGCGAGGTCCACACCGTGAGAAGGGGTGCGCCGACGACGACCCCGAGCGCGTACGCCGTGATGACGTGGCCGGCCTGCGGCTCGGTGAGCCCGAAGTCATCGGCGATCGAGCGCAGCAGCCCCATGGCAGCGAACTCGGTGACCCCGATCCCGAACCCGCCCAGCGCGAGGGCCAGGATCGCCAGCGTCACGCGTCGGGTGGTGGGGGCGGTGGGCTCAGTCGGCTCCGTGGGCTCGGTCGCGGGAGCCGGGCTGGTGGTCACCGAAGCAGGCTACGCCCGCCGCCGGTGGGTCCCCGGGTGCCGGTCAGGCCCGGGCCTTCTTCAGGTTCTGGTCCAGCGCGGCGAGGAACTCCTCGGTGGTGAGGTACTCCTGGTCCTCGCCGACGAGCAGGGCGAGGTCCTTGGTCATCTGGCCGTCCTCGACGGTCTTGATGACCACGTCCTCAAGCTGGTGGGCGAACTCGATGACCTCGGGGGTGTTGTCGAGCTTGCCGCGGTGCTCCAGGCCACGGGTCCACGCGAAGATCGAGGCGATCGGGTTGGTGGAGGTGGGCTTGCCCTGCTGGTGCTGGCGGAAGTGGCGGGTGACGGTGCCGTGAGCGGCCTCGGCCTCGCAGGTCTTCCCGTCCGGGGTGAGCAGCACGGAGGTCATGAGGCCGAGCGAGCCGAAGCCCTGGGCCACGGTGTCGGACTGCACGTCGCCGTCGTAGTTCTTACAGGCCCACACGTACCCGCCCTCCCACTTGAGCGCGGAGGCCACCATGTCGTCGATGAGCCGGTGCTCGTAGGTCAGGCCGGCCTTGTCGAACTCGGCCTTGAACTCGCGCTCGAACACGTCCTGGAAGATGTCCTTGAAGGCTCCGTCGTAGGCCTTGAGGATCGTGTTCTTGGTGGACAGGTACACCGGGTACTCGTGCTGCAGCCCGTAGTTGAAGGAGGCGCGCGCGAAGTCCTCGATGGACGTGGTGAAGTTGTACATGCCCATCACCACGCCGCCGTCTTCCGGGAACGTCACCATCTCGTGTTCGATCGGCTCCGAGCCGTCGTCCGGCGTGAAGGTGATGGTGACCGTGCCGGCTCCGGGAACCGTGAAGTCGGTGGCCCGGTACTGATCGCCGAAGGCGTGGCGGCCGACGATGATCGGCTTGGTCCAGCCCGGAACCAGGCGCGGCACGTTGGAGATAATGATCGGGGCGCGGAAGATCGTCCCGCCGAGGATGTTGCGGATCGTGCCGTTGGGCGAGCGGTACATCCGCTTGAGGCCGAACTCCTCCACCCGCGCCTCGTCCGGGGTGATGGTCGCGCACTTGACGCCGACGCCGTGCTTCTTGATGGCGTTGGCGGCGTCGACGGTGATCTGGTCGTCCGTGGCGTCCCGACTCTCGATGCCCAGGTCGTAGTACTCGAGGTCCACGTCGAGGTAGGGGTGGATCAGCTCGTCCTTGATGAACTTCCAGATGATGCGGGTCATCTCGTCGCCGTCGAGCTCGACGACCGTCCCCTCGACCTTGATCTTGGACATCGGGCCCTCTTTCTCCGGTACCGATCGTGACGTGGGCCTCATCTTACCGGCGTGGCCTGCTCAGAGGCGGCCTGTCCAGCCGTTTCCGCTCGTTGCAGGCGAGCGGCGGCTTAGGCTAGCCTGTCCCCAGGTCATGAGTCCCAGCATCGAGCCCCGGCTTGCTGGGCGGCAACCCTCCACCGCGGTGGGGTGCCCCGGGAGACGACCTGGCCCTCACCCGTTCGGGTGGCAGGCAAGCGCGGGTCCGCTGTCGTCAAGCGGTCGGACCCTTCTGACGAGAGGAGGGGCTCCGCCCCTATGACCTACGACAACACCAACCCCGACTGGGCCTTCGAGACCCGCCAGGTCCACGCCGGTCAGCCCGTGGACTCCGACACCGGGGCACGCAACCTGCCGATCTACCAGACCACCTCGTTCGTCTTCGCCGACGCCAAGCAGGCCGCCGACCGGTTCGCCCTCGCCGAGATGGGTCCCATCTACACCCGGATCACCAACCCGACGGTCGCCGCGGCCGAGGACCGGATCGCCTCCCTCGAGGGTGGCGTCGCCGGGCTGCTGTTCGCCTCCGGCCAGGCGGCCGAGACCGCCGCCATCCAGGCGATCGCCCAGTCGGGCGGGCACGTGGTGGCCTCCCCCCGCCTCTACGGCGGCACCGACACGCTGCTCCGGCACACGCTGCCCAAGTACGGCATCGAGACCACGTTCGTGGAGAACCCGGACGACCCCGCCTCCTGGCAGGCGGCGGTCCGGCCCAACACCAAGCTGTTCTACGGCGAGTCCATCTCCAACCCGCTCAACGACATCCTGGACATCCCGGCCATCGCCGAGGTCGCGCACCGCAACCAGGTGCCGCTCGTTATCGACAACACCGTGGCCACCCCGTACCTCATCCGCCCGCTCGAGCTGGGTGCGGACGTCGTGGTCTCCTCCGCCACCAAGTACCTCGGCGGCCACGGGTCCTCGCTCGGCGGCGTCCTGGTCGACGGCGGCAAGTTCGACTGGCGCGTCCAGCGCGACGGTCAGGACGTCTTCCCGTCCTTCACGACGCCCGACCCGGCCTACCACGGCCTGGTCTACGCCGACCTCGGTGCACCCGCCCTCGCGCTCAAGGCCCGCGTCACGCTCCTGCGCGACACCGGCGCCGCGGCCTCGCCGTTCAACGCGTGGACCCTGGTCCAGGGCATCGACACCCTCAGCCTCCGGGTCGAGCGGCACGTGTCCAACGCGCAGCGGATCGCCGAGTGGCTCGAGGCTCGCCAGGACGTGTCCAAGGTGCAGTACGCGGGCCTGGCCTCGTCACCGTACAAGGAGCTGCAGAAGAAGCTGTCGCCCAAGGGTGCCGGCGCGATCGTCACCTTCGACCTCGCGGTCCCGGAGGGCGCGTCCGACGAGGACGTCAAGGCGCAGTCGTGGAAGTTCATCGACGCGCTCAAGCTGCACTCCTGCCTGGTCAACATCGGCGACGTCCGCTCGCTGGTCTCCCACCCCGCCACCACCACCCACTCCCAGGGCACCGCAGAGGGCAACGCGATCGCCGGGGTCACCCTGGCGACCGTCCGCCTGTCGGTGGGCATCGAGGCCGTCGAGGACATCCTCGCCGACCTCGTGCTCGGTTTCGCCGCGCTCGACTGAGGGACCGTCCGCATGATCCGGTCCTCCGATCCACTCGCGCTGCTGCCCCCGGGCGACGGCACCCTCGGCCACCTCGCCATCGGCGATCTGACCCTGGTCACGGGTGTCGTCATCCCGGGGGTGACGCTCGCCGTGCAGCGGTGGGGCAGGATCGCGGACGACCTGTCCAACATCGTCCTGGTCGAGCACGCGCTCACCGGGGACTCCCACCTCGTGGGTTCGGTCGACTCCCTGCACCCCACCCCAGGGTGGTGGAACGGGCTCGTCGGGCCCGGGTTGCCGCTGGACACCGACCGCTACTGCGTCCTGTCCGTCAACGTGCTGGGCGGCTGCCGCGGCTCGACGGGCCCGAGCTCGCTCCACCCCGACGGTCACTACTGGGGTGCCCGGTTCCCGGCCGTCTCCGTACGCGACATGGTCGAGGCGGAGCGGGTGATGGCCGACCTGCTGGGCGTCGAACGGTGGGCCGCCGTGATCGGCGGGTCCATGGGCGGCGCCCGGACCCTGGAGTGGATGGTCTCCTACCCTGACCGCGTGCGCGCGGCGTGCGTGCTGGCCGTCGGCGCCCGCGCCTCCGCGGACCAGATCGGGGTGCAGACCGCGCAGATCATGGCCGTCACCTCCGACCCGCACTGGCAGCAGGGCGGCTATCACGGCACCGGCCGCACCCCGGTCACCGGGCTGGGCATCGCCCGGCGCATCGCTCACCTGTCCTACCGGGGCGAGCAGGAACTGGACGAGCGGTTCTCCAACCGCCCGCAGCCCGGGGAGGATCCCCGCGGTGAGGACCTGTCGATGTCCGGAAGGTTCGCCGTCCAGTCCTACCTCGACCATCAGGCCGGCAAGCTCGTCTCACGGTTCGACGCCTGCTCGTACGTCCTGCTCACCGACGCCCTGAACCGGCACGACGTGGGCCTGGGCCGCGGTGGCGTCGAGGAAGCGCTGCGGTCGTGCCCGGTCCCGTGCGTGATCGGCGGGGTCACCACCGACCGGCTCTACCCCCTACGGCAGCAGCGAGAGTTGGCGGCGCTGCTCCCGGCTGCCGACCCACTCGTGGTGATCGACAGCCCGGCCGGCCACGACGGGTTCCTCACCGAATCCGACGTGGTGGGACCGATGCTTCAGCGGACCCTGGAACTCGCCGAGCAGGGATCCACGGACCGGACACGAGGACACGTATGACCGAATTCGATCGCACCCCCCGGCCTGCCGCCCTCGGACTTGCGGGTCTCGCCGTGGGATTCGGGGCCATCGGGGTGGCCGTCGGGTTCGCCACCCTCCTGGGTATCACCGCAACCGCCAGCGGCGGCAACGACATCACCCGGTACCGGCCGATGGCTGTGACCGCCGTGTCCTCATCTGCCCTGGGCATACTGCTGATCGTCGGCGGCGTGCTCCTGTGGCGGGCCCACCGTTGGTCCCGGGTGGTCCTCGGGGCGGCGGTGGCGCTCCTGGCTGCGAACTCACTGGCACGAGTCGTGCTGGACAGCCTCACGTTCATCTCCGTGGTGGGAAGCATCTTCTCCCTGCTGGTCCTGGTGACGATGGGCTATCTGCTCGCGTCGGACAGCATTCGGGAGCACGTCCGCGAGGGCGTTCCTCTGCGGCTTCGCTGACCCAGCGGGGCCCCGCGCGACGAGCCCGATCGAGCGCGGACTCGCCCTCAGCCAGTCCCGAGGGCGTCGATCGAGATCGACAGCCACAGCACGACCACGCCGATCGCCGAGTAGAACGCCACGTCGAAGCCCTTCCCACGGACCCCGAGCAAGCGGGCGCGGTGCTCCGGGACCACGCCGCGCAGGACCGCCGCGGCCAGCGCCACAAGCCCCAGCAGGAAGGCCCCGCGGCGCCACCGCTCGAACATCACGAACCCCAGCGCCACCGCGAGCCCGACCACGACCAGGGCGAGTGGCCACTGGGCCCGGAGCTGCGACCACCTCAGGCGCGCCGGGCGGGCCCGGCGCGGACGGGCGTCGGTCGCTTGGGTGTCGGTGGCCTCGTTGCCGGCGGGCTGGCTACCGGAGGGCCGGGACCAGCCGGGGGCGGGATGGGTCACGGGCGTCTCAGGCGTCGGCGGCGAGCCGCTCGCAGCGCTCGACCACGTTGGTCAGAAGAAACGCTCTGGTCAGCGGGCCGACTCCGCCCGGGTTCGGCGACACGGCACCCGCCACGTCCCACACGTCGGGGTGGACGTCGCCGGCGAGTTTGCCGTCGAGCCGGGACACGCCCACGTCAAGGATCGCCGAACCGGGCTTGACCATGTCGGCGGTGAGCATGTGCGCCACGCCGGCGGCGGCCACGATCACGTCGGCGCGCCGGGTCTCGGCGGCCAGGTCGCGGGTGCCGGTGTGGCACAGGGTGACGGTGGCGTTCTCGCTGCGCCGGGTGAGCATGAGCCCGATCGGCCGACCGACGGTGACGCCGCGGCCGATCACCACGACGTGCGCACCGTTCAACTCGACCCCGAACCGGCGGAGCAGGGCGATGCACCCGTTGGGGGTACACGGCAGCGGCGCCGGCTCGCCCAGGACCAGCCGGCCGAGGTTGACCGGGTGGAGTCCGTCCGCGTCCTTGGCCGGGTCGATCCGCTCGAGGACCGCGTTCTCGTCCAGGTGCTCGGGAAGCGGCAGCTGCACGATGTAGCCGGTGCACGCGGGGTCGGCATTGAGTTCGTCGATCACGGCCTCGAGTTCCGCCTGCGTGGTCTCTACGGGCAGATCACGCCGGATGGAGGAGATGCCCACCTGTTCGCAGTCGCGGTGCTTCATCTTGACGTAGGAGCGGCTGCCCGGGTCGTCGCCGACGAGGACGGTACCCAGTCCTGGGGTGACACCCTTGTCCCGCAGCGCAGCAACGCGGGTGGTGAGGTCGGCGACGATCTCGTCGCGGGTGAGCTTGCCGTCCAGCTTGATCGCGGTCACGGGTGCCAGTATCCCACTCGGCGTCGCCGCGGCCGCAGCGCACTGCGAGAATGTCCGCTATGACCGGAGCGGGCGTACGCGTGTTGTTCGACCGGCCCCGCATCCCGCCCAACACCGGAAACGCGATCCGGATGGCGGCGGGCGCGGGCTGTGAACTGCATCTGGCCGGCCCCCTGGGCTTCGACCTGTCCGAGCCGCAACTGCGCCGAGCGGGTCTCGACTACCACGACCTCGCCCACGTGGAGGTCCACGAGGACCTGGAGGCCGCATATGCGCGACTCCTCCCCGCCCGGGTGTGGGCGTTCACCGCTCATGCCGAACTCTCGCTGTCCGAGGTGCGGTTCACGCCCGGTGACGTGGTGCTCTTCGGTCCCGAGCCCACCGGCTTGGCCGACGACGTCCTGGCCGACGCGCGGGTGACGGCGAGGGTGCGCATCCCCATGCTGGCGGGCCGGCGCTCGATGAATCTCTCCAACGCGGCCGCGGTGGTGGTCTACGAGGCGTGGCGGCAACAGGATTACGTCGACAGTGTGGTATTTCCGGCGCCATGATTTAAGATTTCGCCATGCTTAACTTTTGTCCAGCAGTGAACCGTAAAGAGGGCGGCCCGCGCACATGCCGCACCGCCGTCGTTCCCGTCTTCACTCTCGCCCTGCTGGTCGTCCTCGCGACGTCCGCGTGTACGTCCGTGAGGACCGACACCAGTGACGAAGTGGCATTCACGGACGACGGCCGACGGTCCGCAGGTCCGGGGGACCGGGTGGTCGTGGCCACGACCTTCACGATCCTCGCCGACATGGCGCGCCGTATCGGAGGCGATCGGGTCCGCGTGGAGTCCGTGACGACCGCCGGTGCGAACGTGCACTTGTACGAGCCGGGAGTCAACGACCTCAAGCGGGTCGAGGACGCCGACCTCATCGTGAGCAACGGGCTTGGCATGGACGACTGGCTGTTGCGGTTCATCGACGGGACCGACGCCCGGCACGTGATCACCTCGAGCGAAGTCGATCCCCTGCCCGTCCGCTCCGGCAAGTACACCGGACGCCCCAATCCCCACGCGTGGATGTCGCCCGTCGAGGGCGCGAAATACATCCGGGCGATCGCCCGGGCACTCGCTGACCTCGACCCGGACGGTGCCGCCGCCTACACGGCCCGCGCCGAGGACTACGTGGCCGACCTCGTCGACCTGGCCAGCCGCGCCCGGACGGCCGTGGTTTCCGTGCCCGAGCAACGCCGGGTGTTGACGACCTGTGAGGGCGCGTTCTCGTATCTGACCAGAGACATAGGCCTGGACGAGCTATATCTGTGGTCGGTCAACAGCGAGAACCAGGGGCTGCCGCGGCAGGTCACGAGCATGATCGAGGAGGTGCGCGGGCGTGATATCCCCGCCGTCTTCTGCGAGTCGACGGTCTCCGGCGCAGCCATGGAACAGGTTGCGGCAGAGACCGGCAGCCGACTAGCCGGGATGCTCTACGTCGATTCCCTCTCCACCCCCTCCGGTCCGGTGCCCACCTACCTGGACCTGCTCGACCACAACCTCGAGACGATCACCCGGGAGTTGGCGTCGTGACCGTACAGCCGCAGCCCTCGGCCACGTCCGCGGGCCCGCCGGCCATCGAGGTCACGGACCTCACCGTCGATCGCGGCCAGGTCCGCGCACTCGACTCGGTCTCGTTGTCCGTCCCCCGCGGGGAGATCACCGTGTTGCTCGGCCCGAACGGGTCGGGAAAATCAACCCTGATCCAGGCGATCCTGGGCCTGGTCACTCCGAGCAGCGGGACGGTCCGCATCCTGGACGCCCCCGTGGCGCTCGCCCTGCGCACGGGGCGGGTGGCGGCCGTCCCCCAGTCCGACGGCATCGACGAGCGTTTCCCCGTGACCGGGGCAGAAGTGGTCATGCAGGGCCGCCGACGCTTCACCGGTCCGTGGCGCCGCCCGTCCACCGTCGACCGCCTGGCCGTCGACGACGCGCTGGACCGGGTCGGACTGTCCGCGATCGCCGGTCGGCGAATCGGCGAACTCTCGGGCGGCCAGAGACGCAGGGTGCTGCTCGCGCGCTGCCTGGCCCAGGAGGCCGAACTCCTCCTGCTCGACGAGCCGTTCAACGGCATGGACGCCGGCAGCGAGTCGGTGTACATCGACGTGCTGCGCCAACTCGCCGCCTCAGGGCGGGCAGCACTGGTCTCCACGCACCACCTGGGTACCATCGCACAACTCGCCGACTCGGTCGCACTGCTCAACGTCCGGCTCGTGGCGCACGGCCCGGTCGACGAGACCACCACTCCGCAGATACTGACCACCCTGCTCGGCGCCCGCGTGCCGGATCCCACCGAGCGCGTCGCGACCACTGAGGGGGCCCTACCGTGATCGACCTGATCGTCGAACCAATGACGTACGAGTTCATGCGCCGCGCGCTCCTGGTGGTGACGGCGTCAGGGATCGCCGGGGCGTTGCTGAGCTGCTGGCTGGTGCACATGGGCTGGTCTCTCATGGGCGACGCGGTCTCACACGCCGTTCTCCCGGGTGTGGTGATCGCCGGCATGACGGGCATCCCGTTCGCCGCCGGAGCGCTCATCGCGGCGCTGGTGGCGGTCACGCTCATCGGAGCGGTGCGCGGGAGCGGGACGGTCCGGGAGGACGCCGCGATGGGCATCGTCTTCACGGCCCTGTTCTCCCTCGGCCTGGTCCTGATCGCCCGCTTCCCCAGTCAGCGTGATCTCCACTCGATCCTGTTCGGCAGCGTGCTCGGAGTCCGTGACTCCGACCTCTACCAGGTGCTGGCGGTGTCGGTGTTCACCGTGATCGTGCTGCTGGCATTCCGTCGCGACCTCATCATGGTGGCGTTCGACCGCCTCCACGCCCACACCCTGGGACTGCGGACCGGCGCGCTCACCGCACTCCTCCTGGCCACCCTCGCCACGGCTACCGTGGCGGGAGTCCAGTCGGTCGGTGTGATCCTGGTGGTGGCGACCCTCATCATCCCGGGCGCGACCGCACAATTGCTGGCCGACACCATGCGGGGGACCATGATCCTCTCCGTCGTCGTCGCACTTCTCGGTGGCGTGGTCGGCCTGTACGTCGGTTACTACGCCGACCTCCCGCCCGGTCCCGTCGTGGTCCTCACCCAGGCGGTGATCTTCGCGGCAGCACAGTTGTTCGCGCCCGGTCGCGGGGTGATCCCCCGGGCCGCGGCGAGCGCGCGGTCACGACGATCAGGGATGATGCCCGCATGACCGTCGATCCCCCCCGAGACCTCGCAGATCTCACCCCGACAACCCAGTCCTACCTCATGGCCGCGCACGCACTGGGAGCCGGCGGCGACCCCGTGACCTCCGGGGCGTTGGCCGAGCGCCTCGGAGCGTCTCCCTCCTCGGTCACAGAGGGCGTCCGTAGACTCGTCGCGCTGGGCCTGGCCGAGCACCGCCCCTACGCGCCCGTCGAGCTCACCGAGGCCGGGCGGTCGTTCGCGGTGGCGATGGTGCGCCGCCACCGGATCATCGAGACGTTCCTGGCCCGGTGCCTGGATTACCCGTGGGACGAGGTCCACGCCGAGGCCGACGCGCTCGAACACGTGGTGTCGGACCGGTTCGTCGACGCCCTGGACGAGTTCCTCGACCACCCGCGCCGCGACCCGCACGGTGACCCCATCCCCACGCGCGACGGGCGGGTCGACCCCCTCGGGGACGTGCCGCTGGATCAGGCCCCGGAAGGCGCTACAGGTGTCGTGACCCGGGTCTCCGATCGCGACAACGCCGTCCTGCGCCACCTCGCGGAGATCGGCCTGCGCCCCGATTCGCCCGTCGAGGTGGTCTCGCGCCAGGTGGAGTTGGGGATCATCGGGGTGTCCCTGGGCGGGCGCATCGTCCAGGTGGGGACGCCGGTGGCCGCCGCGGTGCGCGTCCGGGTCACCGCCGGGACGGGATCCGACGACGACGGTTGAGCCGACCACGACGACGAGGTCCGCGGCGGACCCACCGCCCGCGGTCGCTCACGCCGCGTCGGGGACGGTGGCCGGTGCTCTCGTGCGGGTAGCAGTGGCGTTCGCCGAGCGGTCAGGGTGGGCCGCCCGCGAGGCCGGCCACCGCAGGCCGAGTGCGACGAGGGTGGCCAGGACGATCGCCCCGTCGACCGCGGCGGCGGCCGGTGCCCCGGTCACGTCGTGGCGCAGCAGGAGCACAGCGGTCATGGTCATGGACGCCTTGTGGAAGATCACGACCACCCACAGCACGGTGGCCCCGGGCGGGGTGGCACCCAGGTAGCCGGTCAGGGCGGCGAAGACGAGCAGGCCGTAGGCCCGCCAGTAGGCGGTGAGTTGGTACTCCGGGGTGATGGTGGGTGCCTCGAGCCCGGCGGCGACCCCCAGACCCAGCGCCATCGCCGCGGTCGACAGGAGCAACGCCCGATAGAGCAGGAGGCTGAGTCGGTCGGTGGCCATGGACCCGATACTCGCCGACCGGTGAGGGCCGCACATCGGGGAGATCCCCGGGATCGGACCTGATTCCCGCGGCTCGCGTCGCCCGCGCAGCCGGGGCGGCCCGGCCGCCCGACCCGCCCGGCCGCTACAGCATCGTCCCGGGGTTGAGGATGCCCTGCGGGTCGAGGGCGGACTTGATGCGCCGGCTCAGCTCCATGACGTCCTCCCCCAGCTGGGCGGGCAGCCACGGCGCCTTGAGCCGACCGACACCGTGTTCACCGGTGATCGTCCCGCCCATCCCGATCGCCAGGTCCATCACCTCGCCGAACGCGATCCGGGCACGCTCGGCCCGGTCCGGGTCGCCGTCCTCCAGCACGATGATGGGGTGGGTGTTGCCGTCCCCGGCGTGCGCGACCAGCGCGATCGGGATGTCACGGCGGGCGGAGATCTCCTCGATCCCGGCCACCAGGTCGGGAAGCGAGGGCAGGGGCACGCCCACGTCCTCGAGCAGCAGGGTGCCGGTCTTGCCGAGGCTGGTGAACGCGGCCCGGCGGGCCATGGTGAACTGCTCACCCTCGTCGGGGTCGTCGGTGGCGAACACGTCGGTCGCACCGTGGGTGCGGAACGCCTCGGCCATGAACCCGGTCTCGGCCGCGCGGTCGGGGCCGGTGAGGTCGGACTGGGCCAGGAGCATCGCCCCCGCCGTGGTGTCCAGGCCCATCCGCAGGTCCGCCTCGACGGCCCGGATGGAGACGGTGTCCATGAATTCGAGCATCGCCGGGCGGATCCGCCGGGTGATGGCCAGCACGGCCTCGCTGCAGGCGACCACGTCGGGGAAGATCCCCACCACCGTCGAGCGCGGCGGCTGCTCCGGGATCAGCCGGAGGATGATCTCGGTGACGATCCCCAGCGTCCCCTCGCTGCCGACGAACAGTTTGGTCAGGCTCAGCCCGGCGGTGTCCTTGAGGCGCGGCCCGCCCAGGCGCACCGCCGTACCGTCGGCGAGCACGACCGTCATCCCCAGGACGTAGTCGGTGGTCACCCCGTATTTCACGCAGCACAGGCCCCCGGCGTTGGTGGCGATGTTGCCGCCGATCGAGCAGATCTCGTAGGACGACGGGTCCGGCGGGTACCAGAGACCGTGCTCTGCGACGGCCTGCTTGACCTCGGCGTTGTAAAGCCCCGGTTGGACGGTGGCCGTCCGGGTGACGGGGTCGACGTCGATGTCGCGCATGAGTTCGGTGGACAGCACGATCCCGCCGTCGACCGCCGTCGCGCCGCCGGACAGGCCGGATCCTGCACCCCGCGGGACCACGGGGACGCCGTGCGCGCTCGCCCAGCGCAGGACCTCCTGCACGTCCTCGGTGGTGCGGGCCCGGACCACCGCCAGGGGCAGGCCCGGGTCGGGGGCCTTGGCCCAGTCCTGGCGGTAGCCCTCCAGAAGGTCCGGGTCGGTGAGTATCCGCGCGGTGTCGAGTCGGGCTCGCAGTTCATCCAGCGGGGCGGCGGGATCGGGGCCACGGGAGGCGGTCGGGGCGCTCATGGGATCGAACGTACGGTGTCGTGCCCGTGGGCGTCGGGGATCCGGGCAGTCGCTCGCCGGGGCGCGACGGAGCGGCGGATGTCGTTGTCCCCCCCGGATTTTCGGGCAACGACGAGGTGCGGGCATAGTGTCCTGGTGACCACGAGCCGGGGACCGCGATCAGCGCCCGCGGCCCCGTCCGTCCCGGGGCCCGGCCCCGCCTGGTTCGGTGCCGTGATGGGCACCGGTGGTCTGGCGACGCTCCTGCAGATCCACGCGGTGCGGGTTCCGGGTTTCGCGCCGGCCGCGGTGGTCATGGTGATCCTGGGCTGGGTTCTGTTGCTGGGGCTCGGCGCGGGGTTCGCGCGATCGGTGGCGCGCGCCCCGGACATGTGGACGTCCTCGGTCCGGGATGCGGCGATGCTGCCGCTGTGGGGCATGGTCTCGATGGGGTTGCTCGCGGTGGGCTCCGCGTCCTTTGTGGTGGTCGATGCCCGCGCGCCGGCGCTGTCGACCATCGCGTTCGGGGTGGACGCGGCGTTGTGGGCTGCGGGGACCGTGCTGGGGTTGGCCACCGCGCTGAGGTTCACCGTGTGGCTGGTCACCGCCCGTCCCGACCATCCGTTGCCGACGTGGGCGTTGCCGGTGGTGCCGCCGATGGTGTCCGCGGGTGCGGGGGGCCTGATGTCCAGGCACGTCGATTCGGAGGCTGTCCGGTCGGTTCTGGTGGGCGCGTGCTCGGTGTGCTTCGTGTTGGCCCTGGTGCTGGGCGGCGCGGTGATCGCCAGGACGTATCACCACGCCTGGTTTCGGACTCCCGTCCCGGTGGAGTTGGCGACCACGACGTGGATCCCGTTGGGGATCGTGGGTCAGTCCGCGGCCGCCGCGCAGGTGCTGTTCGGCGCGACCCTGGGGGGTGTCGCCCGGGCCTATGCCGCCTCGGTGCTGGTGGCGGGGGCCGGGCTGGGCGCTTACGCGGTGTTCTCCACGATCAGGGGCTTCCTGGCGCGCATGCCGTTCAATCCGGGGTGGTGGGCGATGGCGTACCCGCTGTCGACGTGCGCCCTGGGGTCGTTCTACCTGGATTGGGATGCGGCGAGTGTGTTCACGGTGATGGTGCTGATCGTCATCTGGTCGCTGTGCGCGGTCGCCAGTGTGCGGGCGATCGCGAGGGCGCGGGCCGCCTGACCGGGGGCGGCTCACCGGAAGTCCCGACTGCGACCGATGGCCATACCCAGGTGCAGGCGTTCGATCTTGTCCGCCACCACGCTGACCGCGCCGGAGCGGTTCTCCACGGTGCCGCGGACGATGAGCGCCGGGGACGCGGAGACGATCGGCCGGTATCGCGCCCACAGTCCCACCGAGCACACGACGTTGGTCATGCCCGTCTCGTCCTCGAGGCTGAGGAAGGTCACGCCCTCCGCGGTGGCGGGACGCTGACGGTGGGTGACGGCTCCGGCGACCTCGACGCGGCTGCCGTCGGGGACGTGGGCGAGCCCGGCGGTGGTGCATACGCCGCGGGAGTCGAGCCACGGCCGGGCGTGGACGGTCGGGTATTCCTCGGGGCTGATCCCGGTGGCCGACAGGTCGGCGGAGGTGAGTTCGAGGACGCTCATGCCGGGCAGGGCCGGGGCGTCGACCTGGCTGAGCCCGGGCAGCATGCCGGGCTTCTCGCGGGCCGCGGTGGCCGCCGACCACAGGGCGGACCGACGGCCCCCGGTGCCGAGCGAGTCGAGCGCCCCGGCGGTGGCGAGTGCCTCCATCTGCCGGACGGACAGGCCGGTGCGGCCGGCGAGGTCGGCGGCGGAGGTGTACGGGCCGTGGGTGTCGCGTTCATCGGCGATCGCGGTGGCCAGGTCCTCACCGATCGCCCGGACCGACTCCAGTCCGAGGCGCACCTCGGCACCATCGTTCTCGCAGGTGGCCCCACCGAGTGAGCGGTTGACGCACGGGCGGTGCACGGTGACACCGTGCCGGCGGGCGTCGGCGACGAGCGACTGCGGCGAGTAGAAGCCCATGGGCTGGCTGCGCAGCAGCGCCGCGCAGAAGATCGCCGGGTGGTGGCACTTGAACCATGCGGAGTAGTAGACGATGGCGGCGAAGGACTGGGAGTGGCTCTCGGGGAAGCCGTAGTTGGCGAAGGCGCACATCTTCTCCCAGATCCGCTCCCCCACCTCCGGCCCGGTGACCGGGGTCCCGGGCGGGCTGGTGCCGATCCCGTGCAGGTCGCGCATCCCGTCGAAGAACCGTTCCTTCAGTCGGGCCATCCGTTCGGGTGACCGCTTGGACCCCATCGCGCGGCGCAACTGGTCGGCTTCCGCTCCGGTGAAGCCCGCGATGACGGTGGCGATCTGCATGAGCTGCTCCTGGAACAGCGGGATCCCCAGCGTGCGTCCCAGCACCTCCTCCAGCGCGGGGTGGTCGAACACCACCTTCTCCCGGCCGTTGCGGCGACGGATGTAGGGGTGCACGGACCCGCCCTGGATGGGGCCGGGACGGATGAGCGCCACCTCGACCACCAGGTCGTAGAACGTCCGCGGTCGGAGCCGGGGCAGGGTGGCCATCTGTGCGCGGGACTCCACCTGGAACACACCCACCGAGTCGCCCAGGCACAGCATCTCGTAGACCTTCGGGTCCGCGAGGTCCAACCGGGCCAGGTCCACGTCGAGATCCTTGTGTTCCGCCGCGAGGTCGATGGCGTGATGCAGTGCGGTGAGCATGCCCAGGCCCAGCATGTCGAACTTGACCAGCCCGACCGCCGCGCAGTCGTCCTTGTCCCACTGCAGGACCGTCCGTCCCGGCATGCGTGCCCACTCGACGGGTACCACGTCCGCCACCGGGCGGTCGCAGATCACCATGCCTCCCGAGTGGATCCCCAGGTGGCGGGGCAGTCCGACGAGCCGCCGTGCCAGCGCGAGCACATCGGGCGGGACGGTGTGCTCGGTGGCCTCCCTCTCGTGGTTCTTCAACCCCGACCACCGGTCGACGCTCTTCGACCACGCGTCCTGTTGCCCCGGGGAGTAGCCCAGGGCCCGGGCCACGTCCCGCACGGCCGATCGTCCGCGGTAGGTGATGACGTTGGCGACCTGGGCGGCGTGGTTCCGGCCGTACCGGGAGTAGACGTACTGGATGGCCTCCTCCCGACGGCCCGACTCGATGTCCACGTCGATGTCCGGCGGACCGTCTCGCTCCGGCGCCAGGAACCGCTCGAACAACAGCTGGGCGCCCACCGGGTCGACGTTGGTGATCCCCAGCGAGTAGCAGACCGCCGAGTTGGCGGCCGAGCCGCGGCCCTGGCAGAGGATGCCCTCGCGGTGGCAGAACTCGACGATGTCGTGGACGACGAGGAAGTACCCGGGAAAGCCCAGTTCGGCGATCACCTGTAGTTCGCGGTCGATCTGCGCATACGCCTCCGGGGCCTCTTCGCGTGTCCCGTAGCGACGGGCGGCGCCGGCGTAGGCGAGCTCGGCGAGCATCGTGTCCTCGGTGTAACCCTCGGGGACGTCGAACGGAGGTAGCTGCGGGGCGATGAGCCGGAGGTCGAACGCGCACTCCCGGCCCAGCCTGTCCGCCCCGGCCACGGCATCGGGCCAGCGGTCGAACAGTTCCGTCATCTCCTCGCCCGAGCGCAGGTGCGCCCCGCCCGCGGCGGGCAGGTGCGCTGCGTGGGTCTCCAGTGCGTCGCGCGCACCGAGCGCCGCCATGACCGAGGCCAGTCGCGCGTCCTCCGGCCCGGCGCAGTGGGCAGCGGTGGTCGCGACGACGGGCAGGCCCGCCTGCGCGGCGAGACCCGCCAACGCGTCGCATCGTTCCGTGTCCTCGGGAACCCCGTGACAGGTCAGCTCCACGACCACCCTGTCCTGACCGAACAGCTCGACGAGCTGGTCCAGGGCCGCACCGGCAGCGGGGATGTCGAAGTCGGACGCCCCCGTCCCGCCGCGCTCCAGGGACCGACGGACCCGGCCTCGACGACAGCCGGTGAGCACATACCAGTGACCGCCGGCCGCCTCCGCGAGCTCGGTCATCTCGTACCGCGGTTCGCCCTTTGCCCCACCCCGCAGGTGGGCGTGGGCGATCGAGCGCGACAACCGCCGGTAGCCCTCCTCACCCCTGGCCAGGACCAGCAGGTGCTCGCCGCCCGGTAGCGAGAGTTCCGCCCCGAACACCGTGGCCAGTCCCAGCTCGGAGGCGGCCTCGGCGAAGCGCACGACCCCGTACAACCCGTCGTGGTCGGTGATCGCGAGCGCCGTGAGCCCCAGTTCCGCCGCCGCCTCGGCCATGGCCTCGGGAGAGGAGGCCCCGTCGAGGAAGCTGAACGCGGTGTGGGCGTGCAGCTCCGCGTACGGCACTCGCCCCCGGGCGCGGGCCCGCGGAGGGGCCGTGTACCCGCCACGCTTGCGTGACCAGGCGGGGGCGTCGCTGCCGTCGCCGGGGTGCGGGTTCTCGGCCCCTCGCGGGCCCGGTCGTCCGGAGAGCACCCGTTCGAGTTCCGACCACGTCCTGGGTCCGTGGTACCAGTTCACCGGTGCTCACCCGCCCGGTGTCGGTGGGTCGATTCAGAGCAGGGTGAGGGACTCCACGACCCACGCCGAGGCCTCGCCGGCGGGCTTGCGGCAACTCTGCTGGCGTGGCGGGAGCGGTCGCTTCCCTGCCTCGACCCGCCAGGCGCGTCCGTCGGTGTGCCGGACGACGACCACGAGCGGGTCATCCGGGTCGACGTCGACGATGAGATCGTCGATCCCCGCCTCCACGCCGGACTCCCGGACGGCGACCTCTGCCACCTGCCCGGCCGGCGCCCACGTGCTGCGACCCCGCAGGTGCTCGGTGACGACCCGACCGTCCAGTTCGGCCTCGACGATGCGGGCCGCGAGATCCGCCTCCGCGGGTCCGTAGGTGTAGCCGGTGCCGGGGAGCAGCAGGACCGGGGCGAAGCGGTGCCCGCCGGTGTGGGAGCACTCCCACACCGCGGCGTCCGGATCGAGCGCGGACAGGCGGGCTCCGACCAGCTCATCCAGTTCGGCCACGACCGGACGCCCCCGGACCGCACAGCACTGGTCACGCTTGGCGTGGGTGCACACCAGCGGCACCGGGGCCGAGATCTCGCGGGTACCCGCCACGTGCCCACCGGGCGAGAGGTCCAGGTCGAGCATGTCCGCGGGACGGTCGACACGGCCGACCCGGATACTCCGCCGGCCGGGCCTGGTGTCGCACAGGTAGAAACGGTGACGGTCGATGCGTTGGCCCTCGCGGCCCGGGCGCCGGATGAAGAGCATCCGGGATCCGCAGGCCGAGACATGTTCCTTGAGTCGCTCGGACAGCTCCTCGCCCAGGGCTTCGCCGTCGAAGATATCGCGTCCCCAGCGCGCGGGAACCTCCAACAGGACCCACGATTCCTCGTGGGCCGCGGTACCGGCGGGCGGCTCATCGGCCGACTGGAGGGAACACCAGGCAGTGAGTGGGGTGGGATCGATGACTGACACGCCCCCATGGTGCCCCACCGCGCGACGTGGTGTAACTGTAGCCACCTCGTGGGACAAAAGTGATGAGAGGGACTTAAGCTGGGGCCATGCGTACCCGACATCGCCGCCTCGCAGCGGCCGCCGCCCTGACCGCCGCCGCGTCCCTGGCCATGGCGGGCTGCGGGGCCGACACCTCGACCGACGCCCCCGCCACCAGCCAGACGACCACTGCGGGATCCTCCCCGGCCGCCCTGGCGCAGGCTCTGGCGCCGGAGGAGACCGAGGCCGCCGACCCCACCGCCGGCCCGACGGACTCCGCCCCCAAGCGCGAGGAGGCGGACGCTGCCGCCGGACGCGCAGAACTGGTGGTATCCGAGATCCGCATGGGCAATTTCCAGGGCAAGGACCGTGTGGTCTTCGAACTCGACGGCCGCGGGACCCCGAGCTATTCCGTGGACTATGTGGACAGCCCGGCCCAGCAGGGCAGCGGCTTTCCGGTGGAAGTGCCGGGCGACTCCTTCCTGCAGGTGACGATCGGCGGCCAGGTCCTGCCCACCCAGACCGGCATGGAGGAGGTCCCCGTGGGCACCGTGGCCGGCGACGACGCGACCGGGGTGGCGGGCGTGGCGTTCACGGGACAGTTCGAGGGGCAGGCGCAGTCCGTGATCGGCCTCGAGGGCTCGGACCGGGCATTCTCCGCCTTCCTGCTGCAGAACCCGACCCGCCTGGTGGTCGACATCGAGCGCTGAGCCGCGCCGGGGGCGCCTCATCCGCGAACGGCTCATTCGTAGACTCCTTCCACGATCCAGTTCCCCTGTTCGTCCCCGAGCACGCCGCAGAGCAGCAATGCCGCCGCACGCTCGGGGACGACCTGCATGCGGGCCCGAGGGCGGCGAGGCTCGCCGTCGGGCGTCGGCTCCCACCAGGCCTCGTCGATCGGCCACGGCCGTGACCAGCCGAGCAGCGCGCAACGGCGACCGCCCACCTCGACCGCGGCAGGCCTGCCGCTGAGCAGACCCCGCGGGGTCACCCCCACGACATCTCCGGCTGCACTGCGCAGCACGACTCCCCTGACGAGGGCCACCCGCGCCGCGACGGCGGCTCCCGGGTCGCCGCTCTCGCGGATCTCCAACCGGTAGCCCGGCCCCGGCCACACCACCGACGGCGAGGGGGCGGGCAGCGCCCCCGGCCACGGCCCCTGAGCGGCGGGCTCGGCCGGGGCGTCACCGTACGGCAGTGACCGCACCCGCTCGGCCGGCCCGCGGCCACCCACTTCCACGGGCACACGGACCGCCTCGGGCCCGAGCAGACCCTGGACCCGCACCAGTGCGCGGTGGACGCGGGCCTCCGCGAGCCCGGCCTCGCCCCAGAGCCCCTCCTGTACGCGGCCGGCGGGGACCACCTCCACCGGTTCCAGGACGAGGGCGGTGACCGCGCCCCCGGCCCCACCGGCGATCGCGGTCCCGGTGAGCCAACCCTCGAGTTGCCAGCGGAGCCGATCGGCGGTGCCCTCCGGGGTGAGGGGCGATGAGCACCGCCACACCCGGTTGACCTCCGTACCGCCCTCCACCCGGGCGGTGATGGACAGACGCAGGCACGAGACGCCGGACGCGGCGAGCACGGCGTGCAACTCCCCCGCCAGCCGCCGGCCGAGGAACGCGGCCTCGTCGACACGCTCCAGTGGCGGGTCGCACCGGTGCTCGACCGCCGACCCCGTGGGCACCGCGGACACCGAGGGCGGACGCCACGGGATGCGCGGGCGATACGGTGCGCCACCGCACCCCCCTCCCCGAAGCGGGTGGCCACATCACGCGGCGGTAGCGCGGCGAAGTCGCCGAGCGTCCGCACGCCGAGGCAGTGCAGCAACCCGACCAACTCGGACAGCACCTCGGGGTCCCCCAACGCGGGTTCCACCACGAGTGCGTCCACAGGCAATCCGGCCAGGTAGTCAGCGTCCCCACCTGGTTCCAGCAGTGCCGAACCGCGGGCCCCGAGCACGGCCGTGGGCAATTCGTCCGCGAGGCCCACCTGACACTCCGCGCCGGCGGCCGCCACCGCGTCGACGACGCGGGTGACGACCTGTTCGACCCCACCGTGGAAGCGCAGGGCACCCGCTGCGGAGAACACGAACAGTCCGGGGCGCAGCACCTCGATACCCGGGACGACGGCATCGAGCGCCTGCACCACGGGCTCGAACCACGCGGCGTCCCGGGCCGGGTCGGCCGCGACCACCACGAGTTCGGGACAGCGGAACTGCGCCTCACGCCGGCGCAGACCACGACGCACCCCCACCGCGCGGGCGACGGCGTTGCACGCGAGCACCCCCCGGGGCCCGACGACCGCCAACGGAAGATGCAGCCCGTGCCCCTCGGCCCGTGCCGCCGCGACCGTCGGCCAGTCCGGGCACCACACCGCCATGACCCGGGCGCTCATCCCGCCGCCACCCATTCCGCGGTCCGGGCGGGTGCCGCCCGGCCGGAACAGCGCACCACCGTGGAGACCGAGGCCAGCCGACCCGCGCCCGCACCCAGTCCGCCGTAGCGGCAGTGCCGCCCCGCCAGTGTCAGCTCCGCCCCGGGCCACCCGGCGCCCACGAGCAACACCGCGCCAGCGGCTCGGACCCGCCCCGCCAGCACCCGCGCACGGGACGGGGCGACCGGGGCCACACCAGGCCCCAGCAAGACCAGGTCCAGCCCGTCGAGCAGGACGGACACCACCGCTGCGGGATCCGGGCCGGGATCCGGGACCAGCGCCAGACAGTCCAGTCGACCTCCCTGCTCGGCCACCGCGGCCACGCCGAGCTCCGGCCATCCGACCACCGCACACCTGGCACCGGCGGCCGTGGCCGCGGCGAGCAACCCCACCCGTAGGGTGGCGCTGCCGGACACCGCCGTGACGCGGCCCGCGGGCAGCACCCCACCCGGCAACAGGGGCGCCACCGACCCCGGAACCGCGACTCCGGGAACCACGATCTCCGCCGCTTCCGCGGGGGCAACGGGGGCAACGGGGGCAGCCGGGGCAGCCGGAGCAGAGGGCGCAGAGACGACCGAAGCCGGCCCTGCCGGGGCCTGGGCGCGAACCGCGGCGGGTGCACCGCCGCCGGGCATCGCGGCCAGGCGGCGACGCAGCTCCGTGACACGCTCCTCCCGGCCGAGGCCGGACAGGTCGACAGGTGACGTCGCCACTACCATCATCCCCACCTCCCACCGGGTCCGACACGCCGGACAGACCATTGATCGAATGGCTTTTCGAGTACGCGATCAGTGAACACCACGGGTACGACATCGCGCAAGAACACCTGTTCGACAGGCCGGAACGCGCTTCACCGTCGGACCCACCGGCTACGCTGTGTCCACCACAGAGAGGACAGCCATGGCCGGACTACGCTTCCGACTCCGACAGATCAGCCGGCGCTTCTGGTTTCTCCCCGCCGTGATGACCCTCGTCGCGTTGGGCCTCGCCCACCTGGGGGCGTGGTTGTCCACCAACCCGGGCACGAGTGACGAGGCGGCCTCCTGGATCTACGGCGGCGGCGTGGAGGGCTCCCGGAGCATCCTCGCCGCCGTGGCGAGCAGCTCGATCGGCGTCGGCGGCACCGTCTTCTCCATCACCATCGCCGCCCTCTCCTACGCCGCCGGCACCATGGGGCCGCGCCTGCTCCAGAACTTCACCGAGGACCGCGGCAACCAGATCACACTGGGCGTCTTCATCTCCACCTTCGCCTTCAGCCTCTACAGCCTCCGCACGGTCACCGGTGGCGACGAGGGGACCCCGTTCGTCCCCCAGTACAACGTCACCCTCGCCCTCATCCTGGCGCTCGGGTGCATCAGCGCACTCGTGTACTTCATCGGCCACGTCACCGGGTCGATCAACACCACCCGCGTCGTGAACCTCCTCACCACGGATCTACGTTCCTCCCTGCTCACCGCCACCGAACTGACGGATCCGGACCGCGATGTGCTGCCCCCACCAGAGGAGGAGTTCTGGGCGGACGCGGAGACTCTCCTCGTGGAGAAGGGCGGCTACCTGCAGCTCGTCGACCACGGGCGGCTCGTCGAACTCGCCGTCGAGACCGGGACGACGATCCGGCTCCTCGTGCGACCCGGGGACTATCTCTATCCGAACTCCCCCGTGGCCGAGGCCGTCCCCACCCTGCCCGAGGGCATCATGCCCGCCCTCACGGTCGGTGAATCCCGTACCCGCGACCAGGATGTCGAGCACGCCGTCCGTCTACTCGCCGAGGTGGGCACGCGTGCCCTGAGCCCCGGGACCAACGACCCGTTCACCGCCGTCGACGTCGTGGACCGCTTCGGGGACGCCCTGTGCACCCTCGAGGACAGGGAATGGCCGACCGGGGTGCACGCCAGGGACGGGGAGGTCCGCCTCGTCGTGGCGACCTCCGACTTCGCCGGCCTCGTCGCCACGATGTTCGACCAGATGCGGCAGTACGGTGCGGGTGCGCCAGCGGTCAGCATCAGGATTCTCGACGTCCTCGCCGTCGCGACGCAGGTCCTCGATGACCCCGACCGTCGTGCGGTCCTCACCCACCACGCCACGAAGCTCCGTGACGACGCCCTCGAAGCCACCCGCAACGCCGACGACCGGATCACCATCGAGCGTCGTCACCGCGCCGTACTGGACGCCGCCGGATAGCGGGGCCGAGCCGGACGGCAGGGCCCACCGACGTTCCTCCGATACCCTCCGGGCGGCGACCCCACGCCTCTACCCTTGCGGGCATGAAGGCCTCCGTCGGGAATCGCATCGTGCTCATCGGCGCCGGGGACGTGGGTATCGCCTACGCCTACGCGCTCGTCAACCAGGGGCTGGCCGACCATCTGACCATCATCGACATCGACCACGACAAACTCCTCGGAGAGGTCATGGACCTCAACCACGGGGTCGTGTGGGCGCCCTCCCCCACCCTCGTCACCGAGGGCACCTATGCCGACTGCACCGACGCCACCATGGTGGTCATCTGCGCCGGCGCAGCCCAGAAACCCGGCGAGACCCGCATCGACCTCGTGGGCAAGAACATGACGCTGTTCGAGAACATCGTCGGTGACGTCATGGCGACCGGGTTCGACGGCATCCTGCTGGTGGCCACCAATCCCGTCGACATCCTCACCCAGGCGTCGTGGCGCTACTCCGGGCTCCCCGCCGCGCAGGTCATCGGCTCCGGCACGATCCTCGACTCGGCGCGCTTCCGGTTCATGCTGGGCCAGTACTACGACGTGGCACCGATGAGCGTGCACGCCTCGATCATCGGGGAACACGGCGACACCGAGCTGCCGGTCTTCTCCTCCGCCAACGTCTCCGGGGTGCCGCTGCGCCGCGACCTGGCGGGCGACCCGGCCAAGCGGGAACGTCTGACGCAGATCTTCGACGAGACCCGGGACGCCGCCTACCGGATCATCGACTCGAAGGGGTCCACCAGCTACGGCATCGGGATGGGGCTGGCCCGCATCACCCGGGCGGTGCTGCGCAACGAGCAGGTCTCGCTACCGGTCTCCACCCTGCTGCGGGGCGAGTACGACCAGGACGGGATCTTCATCGGGGTGCCCGCGGTGATCGGGCGGACCGGCGTCCAGCGGGTGGTGGAGCTGGAGCTCGACACCACCGAACGCGAACAGTTCGCCCGCAGCGCGAGTGCACTGCGGGCGGTGTCCGAACAGTTCGAGATCCTGCGCTGACTCAGAGCGCGCCGGGGGGATCACTGGCCGGGAAGGACTCGTCACCCCACTCGTCGGCGACCGCGTCGTCGTGGTCGTACCGGGCCTTGTCCGCGGGCTCCTCGGAATGCTCGCCGACACGGTCAGGGTTCTGCGGACTCGTCATGATTCATCCTCCTGCCGCCGTACGGGGCGTACGACGAGAATCAGGTTACCGGAGACCATCACCTCACCGCCGGGACAACCGGACACCCGGGACCGCTACAGGAACAGAGGCGCACAATGCACACCACCCACTACACCGACACCCTGATCCTGCCCGCCCCGGACACCAGGGCCGTGGCGGCGACCGCCCCGCCCTCCGGGAAGGGGTCGGTCGCCGAGCTGCAGTACGAACGACTCTCGGGCGAGGACTACAGGTGGACGAGCGATGACCTGATATTCGACGTGTACTGCCAGCGCAAGGACATAGCCGAAGTCGACCGCGCAGCAGAACGCGAACGGTTCTTCTCCACGGGCCAACCGTGCCTGCGCACCTCCCCGCTGGCCAAGACCTACGGCTGGGCGCTGCACTTCGACTCCGACGGGCGCATCGCGCTGCTGCCGATGGACTCGACGCGCGTGGCCGAGCTCGAGGCGGACCCGACGGTGACGGTCAGGGCCGCCATGAAGAGTTCCCGTTAGTAACCCGGCTCGACATCCGGCAGGAGACGCAACCACTCGAGCACAGGACCGGAGATCACCTGGCCGAACTGTTCGTACCCGCCGGGCCCGGGGTGGGCGCCATCGCCGGCGGCGACCTCGCGCATCCACTGACCACCCGCCAGCAGCACGTCGAAGGTCGGCACGAACGGCACCCCGGCCTCGTCGCACACCTGCGCCATGGTCTCGGCCCGGGCGGCGATACGCTCGTTGACCTCGTCCCACACCACCGGCGGCGGCCCCACCACGAGGAACCGCCCCTCGGGCGCCCGGTCGATCATTCCGCGCAGCGCCGCGACGGTGCCCGCCTCGTCGACACGCAACGCGCCCTCGTGCTCCATGACGTCGTTGACGCCGAACTCCGCGATCACCGCGGTCGTGGGGAACGCGGCCCGCCGACGATCGACCTCGTCCCAGCGGGCCAGGATCATCTCGGAGGTGTCCCCGCCGATCCCGGCGACCGCGGCGTGGATGTGCACACCGGCCGAGGGGCCGGCTTCGATCAGGTGCGCGGTCCACCCGCGGCCCGTGTCATCGCCGTATCCGGCCACGAACGAGTCACCGATGATGCACACGGGCAGGTCGCGCGGTTCGCTCATCCCGGTCACGCTATCGGTCCGGGTGGGTGCGCGGAGCCGACCCGGGCGAGAAGCCACCCCGGCCGGGCCGGGCGAGGGGATCAGTCCAGGTGTCGGGACTGCGCCCAGCGCGTCAGCGCGTGCCGGTTGGACTGCTGGGTCTTGCGGAGGACGTTGGAGGCGTGGGTCTCCACCGTCTTGACCGAGATGAACAACTCCTCGGCGATCTCCTTGTAGGTGTAGCCGCGGGCCAGCAGCCGCAGCACCTCCTTCTCACGCGGGGTGAGCGAGTCGACCTCGGGGTCGTGGACGGGCTCGCCACGATCGGCGGGGCCCGGGGAGGCGCGCGCGAACGCGTCCAGCACGAACCCGGCCAGTCGCGGGGAGAACACGGCATCCCCGTCGGCGACCCGACACACGGCGGCGGCCAGGTCCTCGCCGGTGATGGTCTTGGTGACGTAGCCGCGCGCGCCGGCGCGGATCACGGCGATCACGTCCTCGGCGGCGTCGGAGACGCTCAGCGCGAGGAAGGTCGGTTCCGGGGCGCGGGCGGGATCGGCCACGCCGCCCGGGTCGGCCCCCAGCACCGACCGCAGCACGGCCACGCCGCCGCCGTCGGGCATGTGCACGTCGAGCAGCACCACGTCGGGACGCACCCGGTCGATGCCGGTCACGGCCTCGGCGACGGAACCCGCCTCGCCGACGACCTCGATGGTCGACTGCCCGGCGAGTTCGGCACGGACCCCGCTGCGGAACACCGCGTGGTCGTCCACGAGGAAGACCCGGCACATCGACTCCCCCGACCCGTCCTGCGGCCCGTCCGTCATTCGCCCTCCAGCGGCATCTCGATCCCGATCTCCGTCCCGCGCCCGAGCGTACTGCGCACGCGCACGGTCCCACCGCGGCTCTCCACGCGGTGTCGGATGGACTGCGCGAGCCCGTGGCGGTCGCCGCCCACGGCATCGGGGTCGAAGCCGCGTCCGCGGTCGCGGACGAACGCGCTGAGCGTGCGTCCGTCGTTCTCCACGAACACGTCGGCGGTGTCGACGCCGGCGTGCTTGGCGACGTTGACCAGGGCCTCGCGGACGGCACCCAGGACGGCCTCCCCGGCGTCTCCGACCGGGCCGTCACCGCCCACCACGACCTGGTCCACCCGCAGTCCGTAGACGTCCTCGACGTCGCCGACCATCACCTCGACCGCCCCCGCGAAGGTCGCCGCGCCCGAGGACATCCGGGAGCCGGCGCCGAACAGCCACTGCCGGAGCTCCCGTTCCTGTCGGCGGGCGAGCCGCGCCACCTGGCCCGGGTCATCGGATCTCTTCTGGATGAGTGCCAGGGTCTGCAGGACGGAATCATGCAGGTGGGAGGCGATGTCGCTGCGTTCGGACTCACGGATCCGCGCCGCGCGCTCCTCCTCGAGGGACCGCCACAGTCGCAGTCCGACGGGCACGCTGAGCAATCCCACGCCGACGAGGGTGGCCACGACCGCGAGGAGGGACGACCGCAGGGCGGCGAACTCGACCTGACCGAGGACGACGACGGCGAGCCCGACGACGACGAGGGTGGCCCCTGCGGTGACCCTGGCCCAGTCGAAGACCGACCGCGGCGCGACTCGTCCCCCACCGTCGTACTGCTGCCAGACCAGCCCGGCACCCAGGGCCACGACGAGGACGGGGACGATGACGCTCAGTCCCGTGGCGGTGGTCACCATGAACGAGAGCACCGCGCCCGCCACCGCCACGACGGCCAGCGCCATGCCGCGTCTGCGCTCGCGCTCGTCGACCGGAACCGCGCCCTCCCGCGCGGGACCGGCCGGGGTGAGCGCCCACAGCGCCGAGTACAGGGCGACGCCGGCGCCCGAGAGCGTGGCCAGCAGGACCATGACCAGGCGCACGTGGACGACCCGCACCCCGAGGTGGTCGGCCAGGCCCACGCACACGCCCGCGACCACGGATCCGTCGCTGCCCCGGGTCAACCGTGGGTACCACCGGAAATCTGTCGTCGCCACGGCGGCGGTCCGCACCGGTGGACCGACGACCGGGGACGCCGACCGGACCGCGGTGGCCAGCGCGGGATCGGTCGCGTTCTCACTCATGGACGCCATCGTCACAGATCATCGCCCCGAGGGGAATCGGGAAGTACCCGGATATCCACGGCCATGCTCGCCGGCGAGACACCCCCCTCCCGCAATCCGGCGACCAGGTCGCGGGAGATGGCGTCCTTGACCGCCCGCGCACCGTGACTGCCCACGACGAAGCGGACGGTGGCGAGGATCCCGTCCTCCTGCAGCGAGATGAACACCTGCGGCCCGAACTCCCGGACATCGACCGCGTACACGCGGCCCATCCGCTGCATGCTCGCCATCGCCTCGTCGCTCAGCTCCCTCGTGTGCCGGTCGGCGCAGGCGTGGAACACCCTGTCGACACGTCGGAGATCCACGTCGAACGGCAGCGTGAGCGACAGTTCCTCCCAGAGGAAGGGGAACCCGCGGGTGTAGTTGTAGACCGCCTCGTCGAAGATGACGCCGTTCGACACCGTCACCACCCGGCCGGTGAACTGACGGCTCGGTACCCAGTTGCCGGTCTCCGCGCCGGCCATCGACGACGGGGACCCCATCTCCATGACGGTCGTGCGGAGGAACCCGAGCGACATCACGTCGCCCCGGACCCCTCCCACGGCGATCCGGTCACCGACCGCGAAGACCCTCCCCCGGAGGATGACGAAGTATCCCGCCAGACTCGCGATCACCTTCTGCAACGCGAACGCCAGGCCCGCGGTGACGAGTCCGACCCCCACCGTCAGGTCGGTTCCCGGGGTCACCCAGATGGAGAAGAGCGCCAGCACGGCCACGATGGCGGTGAACAGCTGCAGACTCTGCTTCGTCCAGAACCTCGACGCGGACCCGGCGGGCCCAGTGATCAGCCGCATCACCGCCCGCGAGATCGACGTGAACAGGGAGAGCAACACGAACAACAGGATGCTGAGCAGCACCTTGAGAACGGTCCGCCCGCTGACCCCGACCAGCGTCACCCCGAAGAGCCGCAGCTGTTCGTCGGAGCCCAGGAAACCCATGACGGTGTCGACCATCCCGCCATCCTCCCTCCCCTGCGGTCTCGGGGTCGGAAATCAGGGTCGGACCCCGATGTGCCGCGGACGCCCACGGACCACGATGGGGTCATGTCCAGAACGAACACCCACGACCTCCCGTCCGAGCGCCGCTCCCTGTGGCGGACCCGACCCGTCCGGACCCCGGACGATTCCAGGATCGCCGGCGTGTGCGGCGGCTTCGGTCGGCGCTACGGCGTCGACCCGGTCCTCTTCCGCGTCGCGTTCGTCATCGCCGCACTGTGGGGTGGGGCGGGCGTGTTCCTGTACGCCCTGATGTGGCTGCTCCTGCGCTCCGCCGGCGACGAGGTCTCCTCCGGGGAGGCGCTCCTGGGGAAGGGCCGGGCGTCGGGCTCCAAGGTCACCGCGGTGATCCTCGTCGTCGTCGTCCTCCTCTCCGCCCCCACCTTCGGCGCTTCCGGGGAGACCCTCCTCGTCGGCGCCGGGTTCCTCATGGTCGCGGCGATGCTCGCCGGCTGGTACGGCCTGCACCGGCGCACCCCCGAACCACCCGCCGGGTGGGCGGAGGTCTCCGCGGTGCGGCCCCCCACCACGCACGGCTCCGACGCGTCGAGGGGCGCGGCCACAGACGCCGGGCCGTGGCGCGCGCCCGGGGCCTCCCAGGCGCCCGGCTCCGGCCCCGACGCCCCCTTCGGGCCCCCGGTGCCGCCGTCGTGGGATCCGCTCGGCGCCGCCCCGTTCGCGTGGGACCTGCCCGAACCCGGCGTCGCCCCCGCCCCGGTCGAACCGACCCGGCCCCGGTCGCGGCTGACCAAGGTCACGATCGGCCTGGCACTCATCGCGACCGCGGTCGCCACCGGGTTGTCGACGCTGGGCGGATTCACCTGGCTCGACACCACGCGCATCGCCGCGATCGCCCTGGCGGTGGTGGCCGGCGGGCTGCTCGTCGGCGCCGTCACCCGCCGCGGGTACGGGCTGCTCGTGGTGGCCGGACCACTCGTCGGGTTCGTGCTGCTCGCCCTGTCGGTCCAGGTCCCCGCGGGTGGCTGGGAGACCATCGGCGACGAGCGGGTGGAGATCACCTCCCCCGCCCAACTGGACACGCCGGTCACCCACGACGTCGGCACCGTCACCGTCGACATGCGCGAGCTCGACCTGGACCGCGACCGCAGCTACAGCATCACCAACCAGGTCGGTGAGGTGCGGGTGCTGCTGCCCGACGGGCTCGCCGTGCAGGCCGACTGCCGGACCGACATCGGCTCCGTCGACTGCCCCGACCCGCCCGCCGACACCGACGGGCCGGTCCTGACCCTGGACATCACCACCGAGATGGGAAGCGTGAAGGTCACCCGATGAGTACGAACACGCCCGCAGACGACCGCCACCACTCCACCGCGGGAGCCCCGCCCGACCAGTCGCCGCGGTTCGACCCGCAGCTGTACGACCCGCTGCCCTACGGCACCGGATACCCGACACCCGAACCGCTCGGATTCGGGGTCTCCCCCGAGCCCGCGACCACCCCGGCCGGCGCCGTCGAGGTGGTGGAGCACCGGCGGTTCGGGTCCCCGGTTCTCGCCCTGGCCGGCGTGACCTCGCTGGGAGTGGCGGTGTGGGCGATCCTGGGAGCGCCCGCGATCGCCCCGACGGCGTTGCTGGCCGCGGGACTCGTCCTGGCGGTACTCGTGGGACTGATGATGGTCATCCGCCGCTGACGCCCGGCCGCGATACGCAGCGCACGGCCCCTGCGCCATCCATCGGCCCCGGATTCGTCGGCGGCTGTGTCCGGAACGTACAGGCGCGCGAGCGAGAGTTCAGGCGCGGGAGCGGATGCCCGGGCGGTGGGGGCGGTGGGGTGGTGTGGGCGTGCGGAGGCGGCTCACTCCCACTCGATGGTGCCCGGCGGCTTGCTCGTCACGTCCAGCACGACCCGGTTGACGTCAGGGACCTCGTTGGTGATGCGGTTGGAGATCAGCGCCAGTGTCTCGTACGGCACGCGCGTCCAGTCGGCGGTCATGGCGTCCTCGGAACTCACCGGCCGCAGCACGATCGGATGACCGTACGTCCGGCCGTCGCCCTGCACGCCCACCGACCGGACATCGGCCAGCAGGACCACCGGGCACTGCCACACCGTGGAGTCCAGGCCCGCTGCGGTCATCTCCTCGCGCACGATCGCGTCCGCCGCGCGCAGGGTCTCCAGTCGGTCGCGGTCCACGGCGCCGACGATGCGGATCGCCAGGCCCGGACCGGGGAACGGGTGGCGACCGACGATCGCCTCGGGCAGACCGAGCTCACGGCCCACGGCGCGGACCTCGTCCTTGAACAGCAGCCGCAGTGGCTCGACGAGCGTGAACTCCACATCGTCCGGCAGGCCGCCGACATTGTGGTGGCTCTTGATGTTGGCCGTACCCGCTCCGCCACCGGACTCGACGACGTCCGGGTAGAGCGTGCCCTGGACGAGGAAGTCGACGGAGGAGGCGGCGGCCTCACCGGAACCCTGGAGTTCGAGCGCCTGCGTCACCGCCCGCTCGAAAGACCGGATGAACTCGCGGCCGATGATCTTGCGCTTGGTCTCCGGGTCGGTGACATCGGCGAGGTGCCCGAGGAAGACATCGGAGTCGTCCAGCGTGATGAGGCGGGCACCGGTGGCGGCCACGAAGTCGTTCTCGACCTGCTCACGCTCGCCCGCACGCAACAGTCCGTGGTCGACGAACACACACGTGAGGCGGTCCCCGATCGCACGCTGGACCAGGGCGGCCGCGACGGCCGAGTCGACGCCGCCCGACAGGCCGCAGATCGCGTGGCCGTCGCCGATCTGCTCGCGGACGGCCTCCACCAGCTGGTCGGCGATGTTCGACGCGGTCCACGTCGGCTCGAGCCCCGCCACCTCGGTGAGGAAGCGGCTCAGCACCTGCTGGCCGTGCGGCGAATGCAGGACCTCCGGGTGGTACTGCACTCCGGCCATGCGCCGCTCGGTGCACTCGAACGCGGCGACCGGGGCACCGGACGACGACGCGGTGACGGTGAACCCCTCGGGCGCGGCCGTGACCGCGTCCCCGTGGCTCATCCACACCGGGTGGTGCTCCGGCAGTCCGGCGTGCAGGAGGCCGCCTGACACGCTCACGTCGGTGCGGCCGTACTCGCGGCTACCCGTGTGCGCGACCTCGCCGCCGAGGGCACCGGCCATCGCCTGGAAGCCGTAACAGATGCCGAACACCGGCAGACCCAGATCGAACACCGCCGGGTCGAGCGAGGGCGCGTCCTCGGCGTACACGCTCGCGGGTCCGCCGGACAACACCAGGGCGACGGGATCCTTGGCGCGGATCTCCTCGATCGTCGCGGTGTGCGGGATCACCTCGGAGTAGATGCGCGCCTCGCGCACGCGGCGCGCGATGAGCTGCGCGTACTGGGCGCCGAAGTCCACCACGAGTACCGGGCGGGGCGCCACCGCCTCGGCGGCGATCTGGGAGTCGGTCTGTGCGTTCTCGGCCACGGGGTCGAGTCTAGGCCCCGCGGCCCATCCGCCGAACTCGGCCACATCCCCCGTGCCGGGGTTCACAATGAACCCCACCACGACCCCGGCCGGCCCGGGACCGAGAGAGCTGGAGCGCATCGATGGAGCGAATGACCGGTTTCGACGCGAGCCTGTTGTACATGGAGACCCCCCAGCAACCCCTCGTGGTGGGTGGGATCCTCTTCGTCGACGTCTCCGGCCTCGAGGTCGGGTACTCCTTCGAATGGCTCCGGACCGAGCTCGGCCGCCGGATCAAGGAACTGCCCGAACTCCGACGCAAGATCTACGACTCCCCGCTCAACCTCGGCCACCCCGCGTGGGTCGAGGAATACGACCTCGACATCACCGCACACGTCCGCCGCGTCGACGTGGACCACCCCGGTGACGACCGCGCGGTGTTCGAGATGTGCGGCACCCTCGGCAGCCGCCCGCTGGACAGGTCACGCCCCCTGTGGGAGATGTGGGTCCTCGAGCGGCTCACCGAACCGGACACCATCGTCGTGTACTTCCGGGCCCACCACGCCATCCTCGACGGGGCCAACGGCGCGAACATCCTGCGCAAGTTCGCCTCCGCCGGAGAGCAGCCCTCCGCCCGCGACCTCGACATGGTCCGCGTCGAGGCGGGCAACGCCAACCCCATCCGGCTCCTCGCCGGCGGGTGGTGGGATTTCTCCGTACGCCGCCCGCTGACCCTGGCCCGGCTGGTACCCGAGTTCGCCGCGCTCCCCTTCGCACTGCGCAGGGCCACGGCGGCCAGGAAGAAGTCGGACGATCCGGCCCCGGAGGAGACGGGCACGGCCGACGCCACGGACGACCTCGTCGTCGTTCCCAGGGCGGCACCGTTCACCGCGCCCCGCACCCGCTTCAACGCCACCATCACCCCCCACCGGGCGGTCTGGGGTGCCTCACTCGACCTCGGTGAGATCAGCGAGATCAAGGACGCCTTCGGCGTGACCGTCAACGACGTGTTCCTCGCGGTGATGGGCGGCGCGCTGCGGCGGTACCTGCGCTCCCACGACGACCTGCCCGACACGTCGCTCGTCGCCGTGGTCCCCGTCTCCACCCGCGACGCCGAGGACGCCCGGGGCAACAACCGCGTGACGGTCCTGTTCGCGTCCCTCGGGACCGACATCGCCGACCCGCTCGAGCGCCTGCGCGCCATCGCCGCCCGCACCAGCCGGGGCAAGAAGCAGTCGAAGAACGGCATGCGGCCGGACCTCATCCAGGACGTCGCCACGCTCGCCCCCGCCCGGACCCTGCAGATGCTGATGCGGATCTACGGCGACTTCCACCTGGCGGACCTGCATCCCGTCGTGCACAACCTCGTCGTGTCGAACATCCCCGGGCCCCGTCAGGGACTGGACTTCCTCGGATGCCGGGTGACCCACGTCTACCCGCTCGGGCCCCTCATGCACGGTTCCGGACTCTCGGTCACCGCCATGTCCATGGGCGGTCGACTCGACGTGGGGATCAACGCCTGCGAGCACCTCGCCCCCGACCCCGACCTGCTGGCCACCGGGATCCGGGAGGCGATGGCCCGACTGCTGGAACTCACCCGGGAGGCGGCGCGGTCGGCGGCCGCCGGGGAGCGCTGACACGTGGAACGGATGACCGGGCTCGACGCGAGCTTCCTCTACCTCGAGACCGCCGAGCAGATGATGGTGATCAACGGCCTGGTCCACCTCGACGTGACCACCATCGAGGAGGGCTACTCGTTCGAACGCCTGCGATCGGGGCTCGCCCGCCGGGTCAAAGCCGTCCCCCCGTTCCGCCGCAAGGTCCACGACTCACCGTGGAACCCCGGCCACCCGGCGTGGGTCGAGGACTTCGACTTCGACATCACCCACCACCTACGCCGGATCGAACTCGGGCCGGCCGGCACCGAGGCCGAGCTGCTGGAGACGTGCGGTCGGCTCGCCTCCACCCCGCTGGACCGCGCCCACCCGCTGTGGCAGGTCTGGATCATCGAGCGGGGTGACCCGCACGCGCCGACCGTCAGCGCGTTCTGCCGGGTCCACCACTCGGTCATCGACGGGATGCTGGGCGCCGAGTTGCTCTCCGCCCTCGCCGCGACGGACGCCACCACGCCCGACCAGGATCCCGCGCTCGTGCGCACGCACGTCGGACGGGCCAACACCCTGCAGCTGATCGCCGGTGGCGCCCGCGACGTGCTGGGCCGGCCCCTGGCCCTCCTCCGACTGCTCCCCGAGACGCTGTCGGTCCCCGCGGCCATGAGACGCGCGCGCGGCCGGGCGGGCCACGGGGAATCCATGCCGGCCCCGTTCACGGCGCCGCGGACCCTCTTCAACCACTCGCTCACCCCGCACCGCGCCGTGGCCACCGCATCACTCGACCTGGCGTCCGTCAAGCTCGTCACCGCCCGCCTCGGCGGCACCGTCAACGACGTCCTCCTCACCGTGGTCGGCGGCGCTGTCAGGTCCTACCTCGAGGCCCACGGAGACTCTCCCACCTCCTCCATGGTGGCGATCGTCCCCATGTCCACCCGAGACGATCTGGCCACCGGTGGCGCCAACCAGGTGTCGGCCATGTTCGTCTCCCTGGCCACGGATGTGGCCGACCCGGTCGAACGGTACGATCGGATCTCCGCCGCAGCGGAGACCACGAAGCGCCAGGCCGCGAGCATCCGCCCGGCCCTCCTGGACAACTGGGCCCGCATGGGCCCCCGTCGGCTGCTCGACATGGGCATGCGGGCGTACGAGGCGCTGAGACTGGCCGACGTCCACCCGGTGATCTACAACCTCATCGTCTCCAACGTGCCCGGCCCCCGCCACGCGCTCTACTTCCTCGGCGCGCGGATCACCCACATGCACCCCTTCGGCCCGCTGCTCCACGGTGCGGGGCTGTCCGTGACCAGCCTGTCGACCGACGGGCGGCTCGACCTGGGGGTGATCTCGTGCGAACACCTGGTGCCGGACCCGGACGCGGTGGCCCGCGGGATCGCGGCGGCGCTCGACGAGTTGCTCGAGCTCACCGCCCCCTGACCGGGCTCACCGCCTCCTGACCACGGGGGTCGACCGTCAGCTGACCTGGACGATCGGCAGCCGCAGGGCTCCCGGCGCGGCCTCCGGGACCATCGGCGACACGGGCGGGACCGGCGACAGGCGCCGGTAGTCCTCGCCCTGGGCCGGGCGCTGGTCGGCCTCACCCTTGTTGGGCCACAGCGACATGGCCCGCTCGGCCTGGGCGGTGATGCTCAGCGCCGGGTTGACACCGAGGTTCGCGGAGATCGCCGAGCCGTCCACGATGTGCATCGTCGGGTAGTTCCACACGCGGTGGTACGGGTCCACGACCCCGGTCTCGGGCGAATCCGAGATCACGCACCCGCCCAGGAAGTGGGCGGTGAGCGGGATGTTGGCGATCTCGCCCCACGTGCCCCCGGGCAGGCCGCCGATCTCCTCGGCGATCTTGCGGGTGGCCTCGTTTCCGGCGGGGATCCAGGTGGGGTTGGGCTCCCCGTGACCCTGCTTGCTGGTGACGTACCTGAACGGACCGAAGCGCTTGACGTAGGTCTGCAGCGAGTTGTCCAGGTTCTGCATCACGAGCGCGATCACCGAACGCTGGCTCCAGCGGCGCAGATAGAACAGCTGCATGAACATGGCCGGGTTGCGGCGGACCTCGGCCAGCAGGGTGCGCCACCGCGGGAGCGGCCCGTCACCGTCCGTGAGCAGGGTCTGCAGGATGGCGATGGCGTTGGAGCCCTTGCCGTACCGGACCGGTTCGATGTGGGTGTCCGACCGGGGATGGAACGACGACGTGATGGCCACTCCCTCGGAGAAGTCCTGCTCCGGCTTGTAGTTCGGACGCATGGCCCCGAGGATCGCCTCCGAGTTGGTCCGAGTGAGCCGACCGATCGCATCCGAGAGCCTGGGCAGGGACCCGGAGTCCTTGGCGTAGTGGAGCAGGTGCTGGGTTCCCCAGGTGCCGGCCGCCACGACGACCTGACCGGCGGTCACCGTGGTGGTGCGCTTGCCGCGACGCGTCCAGGCGCCCGTCCGCTCGAGGGTGATCTCCCACGTGCCGTCGCCGCGCTCGCGCAGGTCGCTGACCGTGGTCCGGTCCAGGATGCGGGCGCCCGCGCGCTCGGCCAGGGCGAGGTAGTTCTTCATCAGCGTGTTCTTGGCGTTGTGCCGGCAGCCGGTCATGCACTCGCCGCACTCGATGCACGCGTTGCGATCCGGCCCCACCCCGCCGAAGTACGGATCGGGGACGAGCTCGCCGGGCTTGCCCTGACCGCCGGTCTTCTCGCCGAAGAACACGCCGACCGGGGTGTAGACGAAGGTGTCCTCGGCGCCCATGTAACGCGGGCCACCTTCTTCATGACCTCGTCCGAGTGGGTGTGCGTGGGATTGGTGACCACGCCCAGCATGCGGCGGCCCTGGTCGTAGAACGGGGAGAGTTCGGACTCCCAGTCCGTGATGTGACCCCACTGCCGGTCCTTGAAGAACTGGCTCGTGGGCTTGTACAGCGTGTTGGCGTAGTTGAGCGATCCCCCGCCCACGCCCGCGCCGGCGAGGATCATCACGTCGCGCATCATGTGGACGCGCTGGATCCCGAACAGCTTGAGCTTGGGCGCCCACACGTACCGGTGGAGTCGCCAGGACGTCTTGGGCAGGTCCGCGTCCTCGAAGCGGCGACCCGCCTCGATGACCGTGACGCGGTACCCCTTCTCCGACAACCGCAGGGCCGTGACGCTGCCACCGAAACCGGATCCGATGACGACGACATCCGTGTCCGTCGGCGTGGTGGGGGCGTCGGTCGGGGTCGACGGTGTGTGCGGCGTCATGGTGCAACTCCCAGGAGTGGTCGATGGTGGGCATCACAGTACCCGAGCACCCTCGAACCTACCCGACAGTAGGTCACGATTTGTCCAGAGAGTGGGGCCGTCCGACCCCCGGTCGGGCGATCAGGGCCGGACGGACAGGTCCACCTTCTGGAAACCCTTGACGTCGGAGTAGCCGCACTTCGCCATCGCGCGACGCAGTCCGCCCATGAGGTTGCGGGTGCCGTCGGGGACGCTGGTGGGCCCCTCGAGGACCTCTTCCAGTGGCGCCAGGGCCGTCTCGTCCTCCACCTCGGACACATGCCCACGCGGCACCTTGGGGTGGGCGGAGACCGCGTCCCAGTAGACACCGCGGCCCGGGGACTCCAACGAGCCGGCGAGCAGCGGCCCGAGGACCACCGCGTCGGCGCCGCACGCCACGGCGCGGGCGATGTCACCGGAGGTGTAGATGTCGCCGTCGGCCAACACGTGCACGTAGCGGCCTCCGGTCTCGTCGAGGTAGTCCCGCCGGGCCGCGGCCGCGTCGGCGATCGCGGTGGCCATGTGGACCTCCATACCCAGCACCTGGCCGGTGGTGGTGATGCCGTCGACCCCGCCGTATCCCACGATCACACCGGCGGCGCCCGTGCGCATGAGGTGCAGGGCGGTCTTGTAGTCGACGACGCCGCCGGCGATCACCGGGACATCGAGGCCACCGATGAACTCCTTGAGGTCGAGCGGGGCGTCCTCACCGCTGACGTGCTCCGCCGAGATGATCGTGCCCTGCACCACCAGCAGGTCGACCCCCGCCGCGACGAGCCCCGGGGTGAGCTCGCGCGCGTGCTGCGGTGAGACCCGCACCGCCACGGTCGCACCCTCGTCGCGGATGCGGTGAACCGCAGCGGCGAGGAGCTCGCGGTCGATCGGGGCGCGGTGCAGCTCCTGCAGTCGCGCCACGGCCCGGTTGCCGGTCACGTCCTCCAGCGCGAGCTCCCTCAGCTCGGCGATCACGGCATCGGGATCGGCGTGACGGGCCCACAGTCCCTCTCCGTTGAGCACGGCCAGACCACCGAGCTTGGAGAACTCCACCGCCGAGTCCGGGGAGACCACGGCGTCGGTCGGGTGGGTCATCACCGGGATGTCCATCTGGTAGGCGTCGATCTGCCAGGAGGTGGACACCTCCTTGGAGCTGCGGGTCCGGCGGGAGGGGACGATGTCGACCTCGCCCAGCCCGAACATCCGACGGGCCTCGCGACCCAGGCCGATCTCCACGACATTGCGCACGCGACTTCAGTCCTTGACGTTGTAGTTGGGGGCCTCGACCGTCATCTGGATCGCGTGCGGGTGGCTCTCCCTGAGCCCCGCGGCCGTGATCTGGACGAACTGGGCACGGTGCATCTCCGGGATGGTGGCGGCTCCGGTGTAGCCCATGCCCGCACGCAGCCCTCCGGCGAGCTGGTGGAGCACCTGACCGACGTCTCCGCGATACGGGACCCGCCCCTCGATGCCCTCGGGCACCAGCTTCTCCTCGGACAGCACGTCGTCCTGGAAGTACCGGTCCTTGGAGAACGACTTCTCCTGCCCGGGCTTGCCGCGGCCGCGCATCGCGCCCAGCGAACCCATGCCGCGGTAGACCTTGTACTGCTTGCCGTCCACGAAGATCAGCTCACCCGGCGATTCGGTGCACCCCGCGAGCAGGGACCCGAACATGCAGGCCGAGGCGCCGGCGGCGATCGCCTTGGCCACGTCACCGGAGTACTGCATTCCGCCGTCGGCGATGACGGGGATCCCCGCCGCATGCGCTGCGACCGAGGCCTCGAGGATCGCGGTGATCTGGGGAGCACCCACGCCCGCGACCACCCGGGTGGTGCAGATGGAACCGGGGCCGATGCCCACCTTGATGGCGTCCGCACCCGCGTCGATCATCGCCTGGGCGGCACCGCGGGTGGCGAGGTTGCCCCCGATCACCTGCACGCGGTCGCCGAGTTCCCGCTTGACCCGGGCGACCATGTCGAGGGCGTTGCGGTTGTGGGCGTGGGCGGTGTCGACCACCAGGGCGTCCACCCCGGCGTCGGTGAGGGCCCCGGCGCGCTGCCAGGCGTCCTCCCCGGTGCCGATGGCGGCGGCCACGCGCAGCCGGCCGTCCGAGTCCTTGGTGGCGTCGGGGTGCTTCTCCGTCTTGACGAAGTCCTTCACCGTGATGAGTCCGGTCAGTCGCCCGTCACCGTCGACGATCGGCAGCTTCTCGATCTTGTGCCGGCGCAGCAGGCCGAGCGCCGCCTCCGCGGTGACGCCCTCCCGCGCGACCACCAGGGGCGCCCGGGTCATGACCTCGTCGACCCGCCGGGACTTGTCCATCTCGAACCGCATGTCGCGGTTGGTGATGATGCCGACCAGCTCACCGCGCTCGTCGGTCACCGGCAATCCGGAGATGCGGTAGCGGGCGCACTTCTCGTCGACCTCCGCCAACGTGTCGCTGGGCGCGCAGGTCACCGGGTCGGTCACCATCCCGGCCTCGGACCGCTTCACCGTCTCGACCTGGGCGGCCTGGTCCCCCACGGAGAGGTTGCGGTGCAGGACGCCGATCCCGCCCTGCCGTGCCATGGCGATGGCCATGCGGGCCTCGGTCACGGTGTCCATCGCCGACGAGATCAGCGGCACCCGCAGGGTGATGTCCCGTGTCAGGCGGGTGCTGGTGTCGACCTCACTCGGGACCACCTCGGACGCGGCCGGGAGGAGGAGCACGTCGTCGAACGTCAGGCCCACCATCGCGACCTTGGTCGGGTCGTCGCCGCCGGTGCGCACGGGGCCATTCGACTCGCTCATCTGCCGTCCTCCTGGGGGGTCGTCTAGGTGCTGACTTTCGAGGATAGTGGTTCCGGGGGCCACGGCTCGAACCGTCGACCACGTGAGACCGTGGTCACGGGTACGGTGGAGGTCGTGGACGATCCCCTACGGCACGGAATGCCGCCCGACCCGTTCGCCGGAGATCCGGATGATCCGGCCGCGGAGCTGGCCGAGCTCGACCCCGTCGATGACGACATGCCCACGGGCCCGCTCGACGCGGACGAGCGGCGGGCGATCGAGGAGGACCTCGCGGATCTCTCGGAGTTCCGTCGGTTGCTGGCCCCGATCGGGGTGAAGGGGGTCGCGGTCCAGTGTGACGACTGCGCCGAGGAGCACTACCACGAGTGGGACATGCTCCGCGCCAACCTCATGCAGCTTCTCGAGGACGGCTCCCTCCTCCCCCACGAGCCTGCCTTCGACCCGATCCCGGACGACTACGTCACCTGGGAGTACTGCCGCGGATACGCGGACGCCGCCCGGGCCCTGCGCCCCCGTCGACTCAACTGGCGCCGCTGAGCAGAGGCGGTCGCCGCGCGCGGGTGCCGCCCGTTCGACCCGGGCCCGGCCCGGCCCGGCCCGGCCCGGACGACTCGATCCCCGTCCCTCCGAGAGGGGCGGGGATCGAGTCGTTTCCCGGGGTCAGTTCGTCGGCCGGACCGACTGCGAGGTCTGTTGTGAGTCGGTCGGCGCCGGCTGCGTGGGAGTCGGGACCTGGGTCACGGTGGTGCGGCTCGGCGTCGGCGCCGGCACCACCCGGTCGTCATCCGCCTCGTCACCCTGTCGTCCGGTCGTCGGTGACAGGAAATCCTGGATCCGCTGGGTGTCGATCGGGATCTGCAGCGTGGTCGAGATCCGCAGCCCGTCGAGCGGGAGCGGGATGACCGGCATCCCCGGAGGCGGCGGGGGGACCAGGTTGGACGGCACCGGCACGGGGAGGCCGGGAACGAGAGTCGCCACACCCGGAGCGGGCGGGGGCGACGGGGCCGGCGCGGGTGCCGGGGCGGGCGACGGGACGACGCTCGGGGTGACCCGACTGAGATCGCGCTTGATGGCGTCCCGACGCTTCATGAGCTCGACTCGTTCGGAGGCGTCGGAGACCTCGTCGAGCCGCGCGCTCACCTCATCGAGCAGCCGCTCGGCCTCGTTCCGGTCCCCCTCTCGGGCGGCGAGGTCCGCGGCGGCGAGGTCCTCGCTGAGATCGCTCACGAGCTCGACGTTCCCGGCACGGTCGGAGAACATCGTCTTGGACACCCCCCAGAGCGGGTCGCCCGGCATCGCGCTGTGCGCGGCCACGGACAGACCGCCGACGATCACGGCCGCCACTGCGGCGGCGCCGGTCACCGCCTGCCACAGGGCCGGACGCTGGCCGTGGTGGTGCTCGCCCGAATGCACCCACCCGCGGCGCGGCCACAGTCGGGAGACGTTCGGGGCGAGGGCCACCTCGATCTGCTCGTCGCTGGGCAGGTCCGGCAGTCCGGCCGAGTCCACCTCGGCGCGCCAGTCGGCGAGCAGCGCGACGAGAGGCTCATCCCCCTCGGGACGGTCGCCGCGTCCGAGCGCGTCGAGGAGCTCGTCGTCGCGATCCACCTCGACCCGGTCCTCGTCGACACGGTCCTCGTCGTGGCCGTCCACGTCATGCGCGCGGAGCGAGGCGTCATCGTCCCGGGTGCCGGGATCGACTTCGTCGTTCATCGCCATCGCTCCTCTCCGTCCTGCTCGATCCTCGCCCGGAGCTGCTTCATCGCCCGGTGTTGGGCGACGCGCACGGCGCCGGCCGTACTGTCGACGATCTCCGCCGTCTCCTCCGCGGAGAGTCCGACCACCACACGTAGCCGGATGATCTCCCTCTGCTTCTCGGGCAGCGTGCCGAGGAGGCGGCTCACCGCTCTCGACACCTCGCCGTCGAGGACGTGGTCCTCCGGCCCCGTGTCGGTCGAGAGCACCTCGGGGAGGTACTCCACGGGGTCGGACTTGTTCCGCGCGGCGCCACGATGGGCGTCCGCGACCTTGTGGGCCGCGATCCCGTACACGAAGGCCATGAAGGGACGTCCCTGGTCCCGGTACCCCGGCAGAGCCGAGAGAACCGCGATCAGAACCTCCTGGGCGACATCGTCAGCAGACAGGTTGACCCTCTCCGAGCCACCGACGCGGGAACGGCAATACCGCACCACACCGGGCCGCACGAGCTCCAGCACCCGCGTGGCAGCGACACGGTCACCCTTGACCGCCTCGGCTACGGCGAGTTCCAACTCGTCTGCTGTACCTGTCATCGGATTACGGGGGCCCCGTGTTACACGGATGTGTTACGGGGCACGGCCTTTCTCTCGAGTCGCGACGCACGTCACGACGGATCCCACGTCCCGGCCCGTCAGCGGCCGATGTGGCTCGGGCTCAGAACAGGCGTGTGACCCCTGGGTCGTGGGACCACTGCTGAGCGCCAAGCGTAACCGCTGGGGGGCGTGCGGGACCACGTGACCGGCCCGGAACGGGGCCGGGCCCCGTCCCCGCGGCGCGGAGAGCGGGGCCCGGGAGGCCGGACGCGATCAGTGCGAGTGACCGGCGTGCGAGTGGCCGCCGGCGCCCGTCTCCTCGGGCTTCTCGACGATCGCCGTCTCGGTCGTGAGGACCATACGGGCGACCGAGCAGGCGTTGACCACGGCGGAGGAGGTGACCTTCACCGGGTCGATGATCCCGGCGGAGACCAGGTCACCGTACTCCCCCACGGCGGCGTTGAAGCCGTCGCGCGGGCCCATCTCGGAGACCTTGCTCACCACGACGGAGCCGTCCTCGCCGGCATTGGCGGCGATCCAGAACAGCGGGGCGGACAGCGCCTTGCGGACCACGTTCACCCCGACCGCCTCGTCGGCGTCGGCGGTGTCGGCGGCGAGCCGCTCGAGTGCCGCGGCCGCCTGGACCAACACGGAGCCACCGCCGGCGATGACGCCCTCTTCCACGGCCGCCTTGGCCGAGTTGACGGCGTCCTCGACGCGGAGCTTGCGTTCGGTCAACTCGGTCTCGGTGGCCGCACCCACGCGGATCACGGCGACACCGCCGGCGAGCTTCGCGACGCGCTCCTCGAGCTTCTCGCGGTCCCAGTCGGAGTCGGTGGCCTCGGCCTCGCGGCGCAGCTGCGCGACGCGGGCGTCGACGTCCGCCTGGTCGCCGGCACCGTCCACGATGATCGTGTCGTCCTTGGACACGGTCACCCGCCGGGCCTGACCGAGCACGTCCAGGCCGCACTCCGACAGCTTCATGCCCAGGTCGGGACTGATGACCTGCCCCTTGGTGACGATCGCCAGATCCTCCTGGAAGGCCTTGCGCCGGTCACCGAAGAACGGGGCCTTGATCGCGACGACCTTGAGGGTCTTGCGGATCGAGTTGACCACGAGGGTCGACAGCGCCTCGCCGTCGACGTCCTCCGCGATGATGAGCAGCGGCTTGCCGGTCTCGGCGACCTTCTCCAGCAGCGGCAGCAGATCCGGCAGGGAGCTGATCTTCTCCCGGTGGATCAGGATCAGCACGTCCTCGTGGATGGCCTTCTGCTCGTCGGGGTCGGTGACGAAGTACGGCGAGAGGAAGCCCTTGTCGAAGGCGATGCCCTCGGTGACCGACACCTCGGTGTGCAGCCCCTGGGACTCCTCGACGGAGACGACGCCGTTGACTCCGACGGCGTCCATGGCCTCGGCGACCATGCGACCGATCTCGGGGTCACGCGACGAGACGGTCGCCACCTGCGAGACGGCGTCCGAGCCGGAGACCGGTGTCGCTGCCGCGCGGAGGAACTCCACGACGGCGGCGGAGGCCTTCTCGATGCCCTTGCCCATCGCCATCGGGTTGGAGCCGGCGGCCACGTTGCGCAGCCCCTGGCGGATGAGTGCCTGGGCGAGCACGGTGGCGGTGGTGGTGCCGTCGCCCGCGACGTCGTTGGTCTTGGTGGCGACACTCTTGACCAGCTGTGCGCCGAGGTTCGCGAACGGCTCGGAGAGCTCGATCTCGCGGGCGATGGAGACACCGTCATTGGTGACGGTGGGCCCGCCGAAGGCCTTGGCGAGCACGACGTGACGGCCCTTCGGGCCGAGCGTGACCTTGACTGTGTCGGCGAGCTCGTCGACACCGGCGAGCATGCCCTTGCGGGCCTCCTCGTCGAACGCGATCAATTTGGACATCGATGGAACTCCTGGAGGGAAGTGGGTGGTCGTGACGGGCGGGTACCGCGGGGTGAGACACCTCCGCCCCGGTGGTGCCTGGCTCTGGCCGGCGCCGCCGGGGCGGGGGTCAACAGCTCACGTCAGTCGATGACGGCGAGGACGTCACGCGAGGAGAGGATCAGGTACTCCTTGCCCTCGTACTTGATCTCGGTGCCGCCGTACTTCGAGTAGATGACCTTGTCCCCCTCCTTGATGTCCATGGGGATGCGGTCGCCGTCCTCGTCGAAGCGGCCCTTGCCGACCGCGACGACGGTGCCCTCCTGGGGCTTCTCCTTGGCGGTGTCCGGGATGACGAGACCCGACGCCGTGGTGGTCTCGGCCTCGAGGGCCTGGACGAGAATCTTGTCCTCAAGCGGCTTGATCGCCACGATGATCCTCCCGTATGGGGTGTGGCCGCCCGGATCCCGGGCGACTCGGAGTGTGGTTGGACAGATCGGGACGCCGGAAGGCGGCCCGTGGTTTATGTACGACCCGGGCTGCCGCGTGCACCGTCGCGGGTGGCGCCCTCGGAGCTCCGTGTCTATTGGCACTCTACACAGGCGAGTGCCAGCACTCAAGGAAACCGCGTGCGGGTTCGCCGCCATCGGGGTCCGCTGGAGATCGGAGAACGCTCGGCGCGGGCCTGCGCCGCGGGTAGGCTCACCCGCACCGCACGGACATCAACCGGACCACCCCCTCTGCCCGACCCGATCCCGATCGAGTACAGCGAGGCCCAGAAATGACCGCAGTCGCGCCCCCCGACATCGTCACCGCCGCAGTCGAGGGCGGGGAGGCGAAAGCCGACGCCCCGGGGTGGCAACTGGCCCTCCGCGGCTTCCTCGCCGTCTACCTGCTCGGCGCGGCCACCCTACTGGCCGTCGTGGCCACCGAGGCGACCGGAGTGGCGATCCTCGGCGCCGTACTCTTCCCACTGGGCCTCACCATGGTCGTCCTGCTCGGCTGGGAACTCGTCACCGGCGCCTACGGGCTGGTCCCGCTGGCCGCGATGGAGGGCCGCCTCCGGGTGCGCGACTGCCTACGGATCTTCGGCTGGATGATCCTCGGGCACACTGTCGGCGGGCTCGCGGCGGCGTGGATGCTGACCTCCGTGCTCACCGGGATGGGGACCGAACCCGACGCCACCGGGGCCCAGGGCCTGGTGGACCTCGCGGTGGAGAAGACGGTGGCCTACAAGGAGGCCGGCGTCGTCACCGGACTCGGTTGGGTGACGCTGAGCGCGGTGCTGTGCAACTGGCTGGTCGCGCTCGGCGTGATCATGTCCTTCTCCTCCACGAGCACCTCGGGCAAGATCCTCGCCATCTGGCTGCCGATCCTCACGTTCTTCGCCCTCGGTTACGAGCACGCGGTCGTCAACCACTTCACGATCCCCGCGGGCATGATGCTCGGGGCCGATGTGAGCATCGCCGACTGGCTGCTGTGGAACCAGATCCCGGTGCATGTCGGTAACTTCATCGGCGGGATCACCCTCGCGGGGTTGGGACTGTACTTCGCGCAACGGACGCGGGTCGACCGCTCCCCCGGGGCACCGGCGGGCCACACCCACCCACCCCAGGAGTGACCTCCTCGTATGCACCCACCCGAGAAGCCAGGGGATCGGCCCGACGGGCCGCGCCGCCGAACCGGGTCCGACGGCACGCCGGGATCGTTCCACCCTCCCGGGACCAACACACTGGCCGTCGTCGCCCTCGTGATCGCCGTCGCGAACGTGGTGTTCGGCTCGTTCCTCGGCCTGTTCGTGCCGCTGGTCCCGGCCGCCGTCGCGGTCGTCGTGGTCGCGATCGGACACACGTCCCTCAGGCAGATCACCCGCAGCGGCGAGGCCGGAAGGGAGATGGCCGTGTCCGCCCTCGTGATCGGCTACCTCTGCCTGGCCGCGGTCGCCGCGTTCCTGCTGATGGCGTTCACGTTCACCACCGTGGGGATGGCACTCCTCGGCTACTAGGCGATCTGGGTGACCTCGACCGGCAGCCCGGGGTCGGCCGCCACGGTCAGGGGGCTGGGGTCCGCGTCCGCGGCGAGGAGCGCGGAGGCGACCCCCACCACCATCGCGCCGTTGTCGGTGCACAACCGCGGCCTCGGGACGCGCAGGGTCAGGCCCGCGTCGGCACACCTGCTCGCGGCGAGGTCACGCAGCCTGGAGTTGGCGGCGACCCCGCCCCCCACGAGCAGGGTGTCCGCGCCCAGGTCGGTGCAGGCCCGGACCGCCTTCATGGTGAGCACGTCGGCCACCGCCTCCTGGAACGAGGCCGCGACGTCCGCCACGTCGAGCTGTTCGCCGTCGCGTTCGGCGGCCTCGATGCGTCGGGCGACCGAGGTCTTGAGCCCGGAGAACGAGAAGTCGTGCCGGGCGTCGCGCGGGCCGGTCATCCCCCGCGGGAAGGCGATCGCCGCGGGGTCACCGGTGCGGGCGAGCCGGTCGATCACGGGTCCGCCCGGGTACCCCAGGCCGAGCAGCCGGGCCACCTTGTCGTAGGCCTCCCCGGCCGCGTCGTCGACGGTCGAGCCGAGCTCGACGACCGGCTCGGTGAGCGAGCGCACGTGCAGCAGCTGGGTGTGCCCACCGGAGACCAGCAGGGCCACGCACTCGGGAAGCGGGTCACCGTCGAAGCCCGCGACGGCGACGTGACCGACGAGGTGGTTGACGGCGTAGAACGGGGCCCCCCACGCGGCCGCATAGGCCTTGGCGGCGGACGACCCCACGAGCAGCGCCCCGGACAGGCCGGGCCCGATGGTGGCGGCGACGGCGTCCGGCCGCTCCACCCCCGCCTCGGCGAGGGCGGCGCGAACGGTGGGCACCAGCGCCTCGAGGTGGGCGCGGGAGGCGATCTCCGGGACGACTCCGCCGAACCGGGCGTGTTCGGACATCGACGAGGCGACCACGTCGGACAGCAACTCGGCGCGCCCGTCGTCGTGCACGCGCGCGACGGCGACCCCCGTCTCGTCGCACGAGCTCTCGATCCCCATGACGGTTCTCACCGGCCGCTCACCTTCTCCGCGTCGTTCTGACCACCGGCTCCCGCCGGCCGCACCATGAGGTGCGCGTCGGCCCTGCTGGGCCGGTAGTACCGGGGACGCAGCCCCACCACCTCGAACCCGTGGGCCTCGTACAGCGTGCGGGCCGGGACGTTGTCGGTCCGCACGTCCAGCACCACCGGCGCCGCGTCCGCGTCCGCCACGTCGAGCATGCGGCGCAGGAGCGTGCGCCCGATCCCCTGGCCCTGGTGGGCCGGATCGACCCCGATGGTGTGCACCTCGTACTCACGGTCGCCCACGGGGCCGAGCACGGCCAGCACGGCGTAGCCGACGAGGACCCCGTCCGCCCGCGCCGCGAAGCAGTGGGTGTGCCGGGAACCGATCTCCGACAGGAACGCCGCCGCCGACCACGGGCCGTCGGCGGGGAACAGCACCCTCTCGAGGTCGGCGCACCGCATGGCGTCGTCGGCGACCAGATGGTCGTGCACGATCGCGTCCGGCGGCGTCCCGGTCACCGCTGGACCCCCCGCAGCGCGGTCGAGGGTGCGGCGCGCCGGGGCGGGACGGCGTCGGGCCGACGCAGGTAGAGCGGTTCCAGCGGCGCCGGGGCCGTGCCCGCGAGGAGGTCGGGGGCCGCGACGGTGACGAGGCCGGCGGGGTCGGGCGCGGTGACCGCCTCGAGGATCCCCGCGGCGGCGTGGCCGGCGGCGGTGACCTCTCCCAGGCGCACGGGGTCGCCGACCAGGTGGTCGACGCCGTCCACGTCGATCCCGGCGGCGGGGCCCACCGTGGGGCCCGAGGTCCGTGCGCCGTCCGCGGAGTAGCGGGCGTGGTACGCCTCCCGGCGGCGGGCGTCGGTGACGACGACGAGGTCTCCGGTCGCCCCGGCGGCGCGCGCGGTGGCCGCGAGCCCGTCCAGCGAACACACCCCGTGGACCGGCCTGGAGATGGCGTCGGCGAATGCGGCTGCGGTCGCCATCCCGACGCGCAGGCCGGTGAACGGTCCCGGACCGATGCCCACGACCACGGCGTCGAGCTCGCGCGGCGTGAGGCCCGCGGCGGTGAGGCACTCGAGGATGTGCGGGGTGAGCAGCTCCGCGTGGGCGCGGGCGTCCTCGGTGACCCGCGTGGCCAGTGCATCCACCTGCGGGTCTCGGTCGCTGGGCACGAGTCGGCACACCCCTGCGGTGACGAAGGGCGTGGAGGTGTCTACGGCGAGGACGAGCACGGGGTCAGGGTACCGCCGGGCCGGGTGCGGGACCGTCCGAGGCGTCCCGGCGCCAGCTCGCCGTCCGGACGTCGGTGCCGTCGGTGCCGTCGGGCCGACGCAGGGTGACGACCAGTGGCGCCTCGACGAGGGAGTCGACGAATCCGGCGCCCCACTCGACGACCACCACGTCGCTGTCGAGTGCCGTGTCGAGATCGAGCGATTCCAGTTCGTCGGCCAGGTCGGCCCTGGTCGGTTGCGGACCGTCCGGGTCCTGGCCGCCGAGCAGTCGGTAGGCGTCGACGTGGACCAGCCCCGGACGGCCGGGCGTCGCCGGGGCGTGGCGACGGGCGATGACGAAGGTCGGCGAGGTGATGCGCCCGCGTACCCCCAGGCCGGCGGCGATCCCGGTGGTCAGCGCGGTCTTGCCGGCGCCGAGGGGGCCGTCGAGGATCACCACGTCGCCGGCCCGCAGGAGGCCGGCGAGCTCGGCGCCCAGTGCCCGGGTGTCCTCCGCCGTCGGCAGGTCGCGCTGCCCGGGGACGCGGATCGTCACGAGGCCCGGTCGTGGTCGGTGGACGGGGCCGTCTCCCCACCGGCGCCCCGGTCCGGCGGGGGCATGGCGGCGCGGCCCACGCCGTCGGCGCGACGCTCCCGCTCCCGCCATTCGATGATCGCGTCGGCCACCAGGTCCCCCAGCACCTCGGACACGTGGGCGGGCTCCTCCAGCATCACCATGTGCCCGGCACCCGGGACCACCACGAACTCGGCGTCCGGCAGTTCCTCGACGATGTCGACCGACCGGTCGAGCGGGGTGAGCAGGTCGCGGTCACCGCACAGGACGGTCGTGCGGACGTCCCGCAGGACGGGCACGGCGGCCGACTCGTCGTGCTGGGTGAGGGTCTCGAAGAAGTTGGCGATGGTCAGCACGTCGGTCGAGCCGATGAGTTTGTCCACGAACCGGGCGACGGTCGGGCTCATCGCGGCGGGGTCACCGAACGAGCCGCCGTAGATGAACGGCGAGATGAGCGCCCCGAGGGCCCGCCGACCGTTGGTGAACACCCCGGGACTCCGGCCTGCGAGACCGGCGAGCCGCGCGACGGATTTGTTGTCGAGCACCGCGCCGAGCCCCGCCTCGGAGAGCTCGGCCATCGCGGTGGAGACCAGCCCGGCCCCCAGGACGCGCTCCCGCACGGTCTCCGGGTGGCGCGCGGCATATCCCATGACCGTCATCCCGCCCATGGAATGCCCGATCACCACCACCGGACCGGTGGGTGCCGTCGCCGAGATGACGGTGTCGAGGTCCCGGGACAGCTGGTCGATGGTGGAGTTCTTCCGCGAACTCATCCCGCTCAGCCCGTGTCCACGCTGGTCGTAGAACACCATCCGGATCTCCGAGCCGAACCGGTCCGCGAGATGGCGCCGCTGGAAGTGCCAGCTGTCCATCGACAGGGTGTAGCCGTGGGCGAACACGACGGTCATCGGCGCATCGGTGGGGCCGGCCTCCCGCACCGCGAGCGGCACACCGTCGGAGGCGGCGACCATGGAGCCACGGTCCACTCCGAGTTCCCACATGTCCTCGCCGGCCCACGGGTCGTTGGCCCGTCGACCGGGCAGCAGCGTGACCACCGAACCGAGCGTGGCCGCACCGAGGGCTCCCAGGCCCGCACGCAGCCCTCCCGGGGTCCGGATATGCTCCCTGATCGCCTCGAGATCCCCGGGCGCGCCCCCCACGACCTCGGGTGGTCGGATCTCCACCGGCTCCTCGGCCGCGGACCGGGCCGGGCGTCTGGGCAGACGGATCCGGGGCCTTCCGCTGCGACCGGTCACCTCGTCGTCGTCGTTGTCCTCGCTCATATCGCAGCCTCCCGCCCCCGGTCGGCACCGTGTGACGCACGAAGGACGTGGTGCCTCTCGGCACGCCCCCGCACGGCGGTGACCACCTCGTAATGGATGGTGCCGACCGTCCTGGCCCACTCGGCGGCCGTCGGGCCGCCGTCGGCCCCGTTCCCGAACAGCACCGCGGTGTCCCCCACCCGGACCGGCGTCGCGGGCTCCGGGCCGAGGTCGACGACGAACTGGTCCATGCAGACGCGGCCGACGTTCGGATACCGGCGTCCGCCGATCGTGACGTCCATCCGGCCCGACAGCAGCCGCCACACCCCGTCGGCGTAACCGGCAGCGATCAGGGCAACGGTGGTGTCGTGCGGGGCGTGCCACGTGTGCCCGTAGCTCACGCCCTGACCGGCGGCCACGCGCCTCACCAGGAGGACCTCCGCCGAGAACGTCATGGCCGGGACCAGGTCGGCCTCCAGGCCTTCGACCGGGTTGAGACCGTAGAGCGCGATCCCCGGCCGGACCATCTCGAAGCCGTCCTCGGGGCGGGTCAGGGTCGCCGCCGAATTGGCGTGGTGGTTGACCGGGCACTCCAGCCCCCGGGCACGCGCGAGGGACACGCACTCGTGCAGCCGGGCCACCTGCAGGTCGATCACCGGGTTGCCCGGATCATCGGCGTGGGCGAAGTGCGCCATCAACCCCGTCACCTCGACGAGACCGCCGGCGGTCGCCGCGACCAGCCGCTCGAGCACGGCCGGCCAGTCCTCCAACGCGATGCCCGACCGGGCGAGACCCGTGTCGATCTTGGGGGTGATCCGCGCGCGGCGGCCGGTACGTCGGGCGGCCTCGAGAACGGTGTCGAGGTGACCCGGGCTCGGGACGGCGAGGTCGATGTCGGCCTCCAGGGCCGACCGGACGTCATCGGACGCCGAGTAGAGCCACGCCAGGATCTCGGCCCCGATCCCCGCCGACCGAAGCTGCGTCGCCTCCGCGATGGTCGTCACGCCGAGGGCGTGCGCGCCACCGCGCAGTGCGGCCAGTGAGACCGGGACGGCCCCGTGACCATAGGCGTCCGCCTTGACCACGGCCATGACCCGCGCCCCGCGCGCAGCTCGGACCAGGACGCGACTGTTGTGCTCGATCGCGTCCAGATCGATCTCGGCGCGGCACGGCGCCGGGGGGACAACTGGACCCATTTCGTCAATACTGCCAAAAAGCACCACCGGTGGGCGATTCACGCCCCCCGCAGGGCGGAGATCGCTCCCCGCACTGCTGCCAGCAGATCGGAGGCCCCGATCGGCGCACCCGCCACTCCCTGGCGGTGCGCGGCCCGCCGCGCGGCCTCCCCGTGCGCCGTCGCGGCCGCGACCGCCGGCCACGCCAACGACTCCCCGGGAACGGAACCGCCCACCCCCTGCCACCGACACCCCTGCCACCGACCCCCGTGCCACCGACACCCATGCCGCTCGCCAGCAGCGCGCCCGCCATCCCGGCCAGGACATCGCCCGAGCCCGCTGTCGCGGCCCACGAGGAACCGACATCCACGGCGAACGTCGTCTCACCGTCGTCTATCAGGGTGACCCGCCCCTTGAGCAGCACCGTCGCCCCGATCCCGCGCTCGCGCAGACCCGCGACGAAGCGGCGCAGCGCGCCGGGGCGGTCCCCGCGGTCCCATCCACCGGTGAGGCGGTCGAACTCGCCGGCATGCGGGGTGAGCAGTACGGGCGCGGTGGCGCTGCGCAGCAGCACGGGGTGGGTGGCGATGCAGGTGAGGGCGTCGGCGTCGAGGACGGTGGGCCGTCCCGTCGACAGGACCGCGTCGATGTCGGCCACCGCGTCGGTCCCCGTCCCGCCGCCCGGCCCCACCACCCACGCCTGGGCGGTGCCGGCCTCGGCCACCGTCGGGTGGCACACCACCTCCGGTCGGGCCGCGAGCACCGCCCCCGCGGCGGATCCGACGTACCTCACCATCCCCGACGTCGCCGCCACGGCGGCGGACGCACACAGCACCGCTGCCCCCGGATACCGGTCGGATCCAGCGCGCACGGCCACGACGCCCTGGGTGTACTTGTCGTCGGCCGGGCCGGGCACCGGCCACGTGCGCCCCACCTCGGCGCGGGAGTGGGCGACGACAGTGTCCGGACCGGCGCTCAGATAGTCCGGCACGCGCTCCTGCATCTGCAGACGACGCGCCTGCACGGGATCCGTGGGATCGATGAGGCCGATATCCACCACCTCGACGCGGCCGCACACCGGCGAAGCCAGCAAGTGGGCCCGCCGCAGCAGCCCGAACGTCACGGTGAGGGTGGCGGGAACGTGGGCGTCGTGGACGGTGCCGGTGTCGGCGTCGACCCCGCTGGGCAGATCCACTGCCACCCACGGAACCCCGGCCGCGGCCAGGCCGTCGACGATCCGGTCGGCCGGCTGGCGCAGCGGTCCGCGTCCGCCCAGGCCCACCACGCCGTCGACGGCGACATCCGGGACCGGAAGACGAGAGCCCACCGACTCCGTGTCGTGGATCCGCCCGCCGACACGGCGCAGGGCGACCAGGCCGCGAGAGTGTGCGCGGACCGGGTCGAGCATCACGGCGTCGACGCGACAGCCACGGGCCCGGAGCATCGCGCCGGCGTAGAGCGCGTCGCCCCCGTTGTCGCCTGCACCGACCAGCAACTGCACCGTCCGGCCATAGAGGCCCCCGGTGCGCTCCCTCAGGAGGACGGCGGTGTGGTGGGCCACCCCGGCCGCGGCACGGCGCATCACCGCATCCGGGTCCCCGGAGGCTGCGGCGGCGGCGATGAGCGGGCGCTCGGCATCCCTGATCTGCCCGACCGGGTGAGCGCGCCTCATTGCCGTGGCCCCCGCCGTCCTACTCCACCGTGACGGACTTGGCGAGGTTGCGCGGCTTGTCCACGTCGTACCCCCGCGCGGCCGCGACCTCGGCCGCGAACGCCTGGTACGGGATGGTGGCCAGCAGCGGCTGCAGGAGAGTGGTCGACGCCGGGATCGGGATGAAGTAGTCCGACAGCGGCCGGACGACGTCGTCACCCTCCTCGGCGATCACGATGGTCCGCGCGCCGCGGGCCCTGATCTCCTGGATGTTGCTCACCAGCTTCGAGTGCAGCACCCCGCGGCCCTCGACCGGCGGCATCACGATGAAGACCGGCAGGCCCTCCTCGATGAGCGCGATGGGCCCGTGCTTGAGTTCGCCCGCCGGGAAGCCCTCGGCGTGCATGTACGCGAGCTCCTTGAGCTTGAGCGCGCCCTCGAGGGCCGTCGGGTAGCCGACGTGGCGCCCCAGGAACAGCACCGACTTGGCGCCGGCGAGCTCCCGGGCGATCCCGCGGACCGGGTCGAGGGAGTCCACGACCTTCTGGATCTCGTGCGGCATCTGCTCGAGTTGACGGAACTCGGCGGCCACCTCGTCCGGGTACTTGGTGCCGCGGGCCTGCGCGAGCGCGAGGCCCACGAGGTAGTTGGCGGTGATCTGAGCCAGGTACGCCTTCGTCGACGCGACACCGATCTCGGGACCGGCGTGCGTGTACAGGACGGCGTCGGCCTCCCGCGGGATCTGCGAGCCGTTGGTGTTGCACACGGCCAGGACGCGCGCCTTCTGGGACTTGGCGTGGCGGACCGCCTCGAGGGTGTCCGCGGTCTCGCCGGACTGGGAGATGGCCACCACCAGCGTGGAACGGTCCAGGACCGGGTCGCGATAACGGAACTCCGAGGCGATCTCGACCTCGCATGGCAGGCGCGTCCAGTGCTCGATCGCGTACTTGGCGACCATGCCGGAGTGGTAGGCGCTGCCGCAGGCGACGATGAACACCTTGTCGATGTCCCTCAGGTCCTGGTCTGTCATCCGCTGCTCGTCCAACACGATGCGGCCGTTCTGGAAATGGCCCAGCAGCGTGTCGGCGACCGCCTGCGGCTGCTCGGCGATCTCCTTGAGCATGAAGTAGTCGTAACCGCCCTTCTCGGCGGCGGCGAGATCCCAGTCGATGTGGAAGGGGCGCCCCTCGCTGGGCTCTCCGGCGAAGTCGGTGATCTCGTAGGAGTCGGCCCGCAACACCACGACGTTGTCCTGGCCGAGCTCGACCGCCTCGCGGGTGTGCTCGATGAACGCCGCGACGTCGGAACCGAGGAACATCTCGCCTTCGCCGACGCCCAGCACCAGTGGGGTCGAGCGGCGCGCGGCCACCAGGACGTCCGGGTGGGCCGCGTGGCTGAAGACCAGGGTGAACGCGCCCTCGAGGCGGCGGAGCACGGTGCGGCACGCGGCGACGAAGTCACCGCCGCTGCGGCCCGACTCCATCTCGCACCGCACCAGGTGGGCAGCCACCTCCGAGTCGGTGTCGGACTCCAGATCGACCCCGGCGGCCTCGAGCTCCGCGCGCAGCGGGGCGAAGTTCTCGATGATGCCGTTGTGCACGATCGCGACGTCGCCCGAGACGTGCGGGTGGGCGTTCCGGTCGCTCGGGCGACCGTGGGTGGCCCAGCGGGTGTGGCCGATGCCGGTGGTACCCGGGAACCCGCCCCCGCCCGCCGCCGTGAGCTCCGCCTCGAGGTTGGCGAGCTTGCCCTCCTTCTTCTCGACCCGGGAGGTGCCCGCGCCGTCGAGGACGGCGACACCAGCCGAGTCGTAGCCGCGGTACTCCATCCGCCGCAGGGCCTCGACGACGACAGGGAGGGCGGGCCTGTGCCCGACATATCCGACGATTCCGCACATGGCCGCTAAGTGTAGCCACGCAGTCCGGGGACCCTCGCCCCTTCGTCGCCCCCGAGGCGATACTGTGGCCATCGTGGCCAAGAAGACGAAGGAACTGCTCGCCCAGGTGTCCCGACGCGGCCCCTACGGTGTCGACAGGGGCGACCTCGGTTTCACCGGGACGCCGGGGGTCGTGTTCGTCCCCCGCGGCGCTCCGTCGCCGGCCCCGCTCGTGGGTTGGGCCCACGACTGGACCAGGGGGCCCGAGCACTACGTCGACACCCTCAAGCATCTCGCGTCGTGGGGGTTCGTGGTGGTGGCGCCCGCCTCGGACCGCGGCCTGAGGCCGAACCACCAGCACTACGCGGATCACCTGTCCGCCGCGCTGGAGGACGTCCTCCAGGCCACCCTGGGCCGTGGGGCCGTCCGGGCAGATCCACACCGGATCGCCGTGGCCGGGCACGGTCTCGGCGGCGGGGTCGCCGCGCTGCTGGCCTCCCAGCGCACCGACATCGACGGGGTGGTCATGGTCTTCCCCACCGAGACCGTGCCCTCGGCCGCCGATCGGGCGATGACCGTCGACGCCCCCGCCCTGCTGCTCTCGGGTGCGGGCGGGGTCCACTCCGAGGACGCCCGCGATCTGCAGCGCCTGTGGCGCGGCGACCTGGTACACCGACGCCTGGAGAAGGCGATCGAGACGGGTCTGGTCGAGCGCAACCCGCTTCTCGAGCGGGTCGGGTTGGCGGACCCCGACCTCCGCACCCATCGGGCCGTGCGCCCGCTGCTGGCGGGGTACCTGCTGGCCACCCTGACCGACGACGACACCTATGCCGCGTTCGCCGATCCGGAGGCGGAGTTCAAGGGCACCGTCACGGTCACCCACGAGATGCTCGACGAGGAGGCCGACGACCTGCTCGCCAGCGCCCCGCCGATGCTCAAGCTGGTCAAGTCCTTCACGGGCGGCTGATCGCCCTCCGGTGCCCGGCCCGTGGGGCCCGGTCGCCGGGGCCCGGCGCCGGAGAGCGCACGGGCCCGGCCGGTCACACGGCGGCGACCACGCCCGCCAGGCGCTCGGCGACCTCGCCGGCCAGGTTCGCGTCCTCCGCCTCGACCATCACGCGGACGAGCTGCTCGGTGCCGGAGGGACGCAGAAGCACGCGGCCTGTGGAGCCGAGCCTGCGCTCCTCCCCCACCACGGCGTCACAGACCGCCCCGGATGCCACGACTGCGGCCTTGTCCTCGACCGGCACGTTGACGAGGACCTGCGGCAGCACGGTCATGACCCCGGCGAGCTCGGCCAGCGACTTGCCGGTCTCCGCCATGCGGGCCATGAGGCGCAACCCGGTGAGCACGCCGTCACCGGTGGTGGCGTGGGCGGGCAGCACGAGGTGCCCGGACTGTTCGCCGCCGAGGCTGTACCCACCCTCGCGCAGACGCTCGAGGACGTAGCGGTCGCCCACCTTGGTCTCGGTGATCTCGATCCCGGCCTCCCGCATGGCGACCTTGAGCCCCAGGTTGCTCATGATGGTGGCCACCAGTGTGTTGCCGACGAGTTCCCCGGAGTCGCGCATCGCCAGGGCCAGGATCGCCATGATCTGGTCGCCGTCGACAACCTCGCCGGAGGCGTCGATGGCCAGACACCGGTCCGCGTCGCCGTCGTGCGCCAGGCCCAGGTCGGCGCCGTGCGCGCGCACCGCGGCGCGGACGTCGTCGAGGTGGGTGGAACCGCAGTTGTCGTTGATGTTGTAGCCGTCGGGGCTGGCGTGGATCTCGATCACCGTGGCGCCGGCCTCGCGGTAGGCACGCGGGGCCGCCGCGCTGGCGGCGCCGTTGGCGCAGTCGACGACGACGACGAGCCCGTCCAACCGGCCCGGCGTGGCATCGAGCAGGTGCCGGACATAGCCGTCCAGGGCGTCCTCCTGCGGCGCCCGCGAGATACGGCCGATCGCTGAGCCGGTCGGTCCGGTGATGGCACCGTCGGTGAGGGCGGCCTCGACACGGTCCTCCACCTCGTCGGCCAGCTTGTGGCCCCCGGCGGCGAAGAACTTGATGCCGTTGTCCGGCATCGCGTTGTGCGAGGCGGAGATCACGGCACCCAGCTCGGCCTCGTGCTGGGCCGTGAGGTGGGCGACGGCCGGGGTCGGCAACTCGCCCACGAGCAGGACATCGACGCCCTGACTCGCCAGGCCGGCGGCCAGGGCGGCCTCGAGCATCTCCCCGGAGACACGGGGGTCACGGCCGACGACGGCGACGGGCCGGGATCCGGACCGCCGGGGCGACGGCTCGACCTCGGTCGCCAGGACCGCCGCGGCGGCCGCCCCCAGGCGCACGGCCAGGTCGACGGTGAGGGTCCGGTTGGCGAGTCCGCGGACCCCGTCGGTGCCGAACAGTCGCGTCATATCGTGTGGTCCTCCGGGGGTGGTGGTTCGCCCCGCCGCGGACGGTGGGCGTGAATGGCCGGGTCAGGATAACCCCGACCCACAGTGCAGTGGGCAAATGGACCGGAGCAGGCCCCCGCATACGCAGGGGCCTGCTCCGGTGACGCGACCCGGGTGGATCAGCGCTTCGAGTACTGCGGGGCCTTACGGGCCTTCTTGAGGCCGGCCTTCTTGCGCTCGACGGCACGGGCGTCGCGCGTGAGGAAGCCCGCCTTCTTGAGCGCCGGGCGGTCGTCCGGCGAGTACTGGATGAGCGCGCGGGCGATGGCCAGACGCAGCGCGCCGGCCTGACCCGAGGGGCCGCCACCGTGGAGCAGTGCCACGATGTCGAACTGCTCGTCGCGCTCGACGAGGACCAGCGGCGACTTGACGAGCTGCTGGTGCACCTTGTTCGGGAAGTACTCCTCGAGGGTGCGGCCGTTCAGGGTGAACTGGCCGGAACCGGGGAGCAGGCGCACGCGGGCGACGGCTTCCTTGCGACGTCCGACGGCCTGGGCCGGACCGGAGGTGACGGTCGACCCCAGCTGGGCGTCGGCGTCGGCGACGAAGTCGGTGCCACCGGCGTAGTCGGCCTCGCTGTAGTCCTCGGCGACCTCGGCGGCGAGGTCCGCCACCACGTCGTCGGCGACCTCGGCCTCGGGGGTGATGTTCTCGTCGGTCACTGGGCCACCTGCTTGATCTCGAAGGGCACGGGCTGCTGGGCGGCGTGCGGGTGATCGGGACCCGCGTACACCTTGAGCTTGGAGGCGACGGCACGGCCGAGCTTGTTGCTCGGCAGCATGCCCTTGACGGCCTTCTCGACGACGCGGTCGGGACGGGTGTCCATGGCCTTGCCCAGGGTCTGCGACTTCAGGCCGCCCGGGAAACCGGAGTGGCGGTGCTGCACCACGCGGTCACGCTTGTTGGACGAGATCGCGACCTTGTCGGCGTTGATGATGATGACGAAGTCGCCGGTGTCGGCGTTCGGGGCGAACTGCGGCTTGTGCTTGCCACGGAGGATGTTGGCGACCTGGACGGCGAGTCGACCGAGAACCACATCAGTGGCGTCGATGACGTACCAGGCGCGCGTCACGTCCCCGGGCTTGGGGGTGTACGTGGACACAGGCGATACCTCTGTCTGTCTAGTGGGCTGCCGGCCGGGCGGGCGCCCTCCCCCTCGAACGGCGGCCGGTGGTGACCCGCGCGAGGTGGTCCACCGTCCCACCAGGGGATGACATGGACGCCGACGGTCAAGACTACCGGCCGGGACCACTCACTCCAAGTCGGCGATCACGATCCCCTGCCCATCGGTTAGACTCTCCCCGGTTCCCGCCCTCGTAGCTCAGTGGATAGAGCACGGCTCTCCTAAAGCCGGTGTCGGAGGTTCGATTCCTCTCGGGGGCACCACCCACAGCGGCCGGCCGTCACGGCCGCCGCAGGCGCGTCATCGCCGAAGAGTGGCGGAGAATGCGCTGGTCAGCGCCAGGATCGGCAACCCGATGAACAGGTGGACGATCGCGGCGGCCAGGCCGTCGAGGAACGGCACCGTGACCAGCAGCGGCAGCGCCACGGCGGCGACGATGAGCAGCCCGACGGTCCAGGAGTAGAACTGCTGGGGGTTGGCCGTGCCGACGAGCAGCAGGTACCAGAGCAGCCCGGCGAGGAGCGCGGCGACGGCCCCGTAGACCGCGTACATCGTGGGCGTGTTCCCGCCGTTGGCCCACTGGTGGCCGAAACGCGCGAACACCGCTTCCACGATCCATGCGATCAGCCATCCGGCGATGGCCGCCACAAGGGCGGTCGCGACCACGCTGCCGGCGAACTTGCCCACATCGAGGGCGGGGCCACGGCGCTTCGCCGCGGGCGCGGCGGCGTATCCCCCGTCGGCTCCGTAGCCGTCGTCATAGGCGGGGTCGTAGGCCTGGTCGTCGCCCATCCGCGAGTAGGCACGCGAGTCGGGCTGCTGCCCCATGCGTCGGGTCTGGTCGTCCTGTCCGGGATACATCTCTACCGCCTCCGAATCGGTGTGGTGCCCACTGAGGGTAGTCCCTCCCGGCCCACGACGAGGTCCGCCCGGTCGTCCGAGGACGACCGGGCGGACCCGGCGGGGGCCCGTGGTGGTGGGCCCGCCGAGGAGACGTCAGTGAGCGATGGTCTTCTCCACACCGACACCGGTGAGGGAACGGACCTCCATCTCCACCCGCTTCTCCGGGAACTCGTCCTTCTTCCCGATGAACGTGCCGACGATGCCCAGCAGGAACGCCAGCGGGATCGACACGATGCCCGGGTTCGAGAGCGGGAACAGGGAGAAGTCGACGCCCGTGATCATCGACTTCTCGCCACCGGAGACCGCCGGCGAGAGCGCGATCAGCACCAGGGTGCTGATGAGCCCGCCGTACATCGAGAACAGGGCGCCGGTGGTGTTGAACCGCTTCCAGAACAGCGAGTACAGGATCGTCGGCAGGTTCGCCGACGCGGCGATCGCGAAGGCCAGGGCGACGAGGAAGGCGATGTTCTGCCCCATGGCGCCGATACCCATGACGATCGACAGGAGCCCGATCACGACGACCGTGATCCGCGAGACCCGGAGCTGCGACTTCTCGGTGGCCTTTCCGTGCTTGATGACGCCGTTGTAGATGTCGTGGGCGAACGATGCGGACGCCGTGATCGCCAGCCCCGCCACCACCGCCAGGATCGTCGCGAAGGCGACCGCGGAGATGATGCCGAGGAAGATCTCACCGCCGAGGGCGAACGCGAGCAGTGGTGCCGCCGAGTTCACGCCACCGGGCGCGGCCTCGATGACCTCCGGTCCGACCATCGCCGCGGCACCGAAGCCGAGCACGAGGGTGAACAGGTAGAACCCGCCGATGAGGGCGATGGCCCAGGTGACGGACCGGCGGGCCTCCTTGGCGGTGGGGACCGTGTAGAAGCGCATGAGCACGTGGGGCAGGCCGGCGGTACCGAAGACGAGTGCGATCGACAACGAGACGAAGTCCAGCTTGCTGGTCTCGGTGGCGCCGTACTGCAGACCGGGCTGCAGCAGATCCTTGCCCGAGTTCGCGACTGCTTCACCCAGGAGCGCGGAGAAGTTGCCGCGGGCGGCCACGAGAACCATGAGGCACATGATGAGGACGCCACTGACCAGCAGGACGGCCTTGACCATCTGGACGTAGGTCGTGCCCTTCATGCCGCCGACCAGCACGTAGACGATCATCAGCAGCCCCACGGCCGCGACGACGATCGCCTGCCCCGTGGAGTCGTTGATGTTCAGCAGGAGGGCGACGAGGCCACCCGCGCCCGCCATCTGGGCGATGAGATAGAACAGGCACACCGCGAGGGTGGCCAGGGCCGCCGCCATCCGGACGGGCCGCTGGTTGAGGCGGAAGCTGAGCACGTCGGCCATGGTGAACCGGCCGGTGTTGCGCATCAGCTCGGCGACGAGCATCAGGGCGACGAGCCAGGCGACGAGGAATCCGATCGAGTAGAGGAAGCCGTCGTAGCCGTTGATCGCGATGGCGCCGGCGATGCCGAGGAAGGATGCCGCCGACAGATAGTCACCGGCGATCGCGAACCCGTTCTGCGGACCGGTGAAGCTCGACCCACCGGTGTAGAAGTCCTTCGTCGACTTCGTGGACTTGGATGCCCTCAGGACGAGCGTCATCGTGATGACGATGAAGATCCCGAACACGACCATGTTGAGCAGCGTGCTGCCTACCTGCTCACCCGGCGTGAGTTCATTGATGTTGAGTAGCCAATCCATCAGACAGCCTCACCTTCCAGCTCGAGGCGGATGGATTCCGCACGGGGGTCGATCACGCGGTTGGCGAACCGGATGTAGAGGAACGTGATGAGGAAGGTGGTCACGAACTGCCCCAGCCCGATGATCAGCCCCCAGGTGATGTTTCCGAAGACCTTCGTGGCCATGAAGTCCGTGGCGTAGACGGCGAGGATGACATAGAGGAAGTACCAGATGAGGAAGGCGACGGTCATGGGGAAGACGAACGCCCGGAACTTGCTGCGCAACTCCTGGAAGGCGGGGCTGGACTGCATCGCCGTGAACTCCGCCGTTCCTGGGGTTCGCCGCGATGCGCCCCCCGTCGGCGGATCAGTTGGTTGGGACACGGAGGTCCTCCGTTTCGGGTTCTCATCAGCGCACCCCTGTAGTGATGCGCCTCACAGATAGTGACGGAGGAAGTGTGACACGTAACACAAGTTCTCGGCGAAGACTCTCAGGCAACGCGGTCGATTCCCTGGAAACCGGAGGATGCCGCACCCCCATCCGAGGGGGCAGCTACCTCTATCCGGGGTTAAGGGAGTCAGGCGCCGGGCGCCGCTCCGCGACGGCCCACCGCGTCGGCGAACACCCGCACGATCTCGTCGGGCGTCCGCGCGACGTGGCTGCTGCCGCCGGTCACCCGGGAGATCTCCGCCAGGGTGCCCGACGCGGCGTCGTCGAGCAGACTGATCGTCACGACGATCACCGGGCGCGACGGGGTGACCATGTCGCGTAGTCGGGCGAGGAACTCCCCTTCGTCGAGGTCCGAGGTGGCGTCGTCGGCCCCGTCGGAGATCACGATGATCGAATTGACCATGTTGGGGTCGTAGCCGGAGCGCACCTGGGCGTAGGCGTCGAGTACGGACCGGTAGAGGTCGGTTCCGCCGCCCACCAGACCGGGCAGGGCCGCCAGCGCGCCGCCGAGGGCCTCCCGGTGCGAACCGTCGGCGCCGGCCTCGTCGAGTCGTCGGAGTGGCGCGACCTCCGCGTAGGGCCTGCCATCCCGGCCGGCGGCCCCGCCGAACGCCCACAGCCCGAGAGCCGCGTCGTCGGGGAACTGCCCGAGGCCGGCGCCCGCCGTGGCGACCAGTGCCTCGATCCGGGTCCGGTTCGTACCCGGTATCCCGAATCCCATCGATCCCGAGGTGTCCACCAGGACGAGGGACCGCCCGGGCATCGCCAACACCCGCCACCGTCGGAGGACGCCGTGGAGGCGGTCGGGGTCGCGGACGACGAGCATCTCGATCTCGCCCACCCCTGACCCGTCCGCGAGGGGCGCGCGGTCCGCTTTCCGGAAACCGTCCGCCGAGAGGCCGTCGCGGTGGGCGGGCGAGGCCGTGGCGTCGCGGAGTGCTTCGGCGGCACCGGCGACCTCGGCTCGCCGGGTCGGGTCCTGGGTGGTCACCGCCAGCGGGTACCCGAGGAACACCGCCCCGGTGGCGGGAGCGGCGATCTGGAGTCCCGCGTGCGGGGCCTCACGCCGGGCGAGCACCGCCTCACGCTCCGTCACGATCGTCGCGCCGCCCCCGGAGACCACCCTGTCCAGCATCTCGCGCGATGTCGGGGGAACCTCCATGCGGCTCATCTGCCCCTGCGCCAGGATCGCCATGGACGCGCCCAGTGCGTCCGCGGTCGACCGCATGATCTCCACCTCGGACGCGGCGGCGAGGATCGGCGCGTCCGCGATCCCGGACCGGACGGGATCGCCCATCATCAGTCCCGGGGTCGCCAGGGCGGAGGTCCACGTCGACATGTCGACCGGGGTGTCGCGGGACGCGATGACCACCGGGGTGGACGCGAGCGAGTTCACCACCGTGTCGAAGGGGATCTGCACGTCCCGCGACAGTTGCGCGAGCCGCACCGCCGAGTCCGGGACCCAGATGTCGGGGAGCGCCTCACGGGAGGCGACACGCCCGGCGAGGTCAGCCGACGAGACAGGGGCGACCTCGAAGGAATAGCACCCGTCGGCATCCTCGGCCAGGGCATCCACGTGGTCGGCGATCTCGGGCTCGGCGGCGACACTGATCCGGAGGTCGTCTCCACAGAATCCACCGACACCGGCCCGGGAGAGCCCGGCGAGCACCAGTACCGCGACGAGCACGACCGCGAGGAGCGCGGCTCCCACGAGGACGACCCTGCGGGCCGTCGGATTCCCACTCTGCGGCGACGCACTGTGCCTGGCCATCGCTGGCGTTCCCCCTGGATGTCATTTACCCGGGGCCGTGCCAGACGCCCACGTCAGGCGGATCCGGGTCGGGCGCTGGAATCGTACCCGGGCCGGGGTCCACGTGGGGCCGACACGTGGGAGCCGCCGCGGCGCGCCCTACCGCTGGTGTGGCGCGTCAGCGTCCGCGGAAGACGGGGGGCCTCTTCTCGGCGCGCGCGGCCCGGGCCTCGGCCATGTCCTCACTGCCCCAGGCCCGGAGCTGGAGCTCGGTGTGCTCGTCCCGCGGGAGCAGCCGGGCGTCGTCGTCGTTGATGACGGTCTTGATGTGCCGCAGGCTCAGCGGCGCCGAGCGGGCGAGCTCCGCCGCGAGCTCCATCGCCGAATCCATGTCACCGATCTCGTTCGCCAGGCCGATCCGGGCCGCCTCCTCCGCGCCGACGGGGCGCGCGGTCATGAGGACCGAGCGGGCGTGCCCGCCGCCGACGACGTTGGCGAGCCGCTTGATCGTCCAGTTGTCGAGCGCCAGCCCCACCTTGACGACCGGGACGGCGAAGACCGCGCCCGGTGCCACCACCCGGAGATCCGCGGCCAGCGCGAGCTGCACACCGGCGCCCACGGCCGGTCCGTTGACGGCTGCGATGACCGGCACGGGAGCCGATTCGACGGCCCGGAGCATCCCGGCGTGGCAGTCGTAGAAGTTCGAGTTGTACACCCCGCCGGACAGGTCGGCCCCGGCGCAGAACGCGGTTCCCGCGCCCGTGATGACGATCGCCCGGACCGGATCCTCGGACTCGGCCTCAACCCCGGCGGCCTCGACGGCCTCCCGCAGCGCGGTACACACCTCGGCGTCCAGGGCGTTGCGGGTCTCGTGACGGTCGATGGTGACGACGACGACTGCGCCGTCCCTGCGGGTGACGATCATGGCGACGGGGCCTCCTCTGCGGGACGGGGGGTGCGGCGGCGCACCCCTGCGCCGAGGATACCGGCTGGTAGTCGCCCCCACCGTACGATGCGGTCATGGCGCGAACGGGAGCACTGCAGATCCTCGACCTGGTCCTCGATGACGGTTCGTTCCGACCGTGGGACGGCGCTCCGGTACGCCCGCCCCACGTGGACTCGGTGCCCGGGTACGAGGACTCCCTGCGGCGGGCGGCGGAGAAATCGGGAGTGGACGAGTCCGTCATCACCGGCGAAGGAACCCTGCTGGGTCGACGCGTGGTGCTCATCGCATGCGAGTTCGATTTCCTCGCCGGCTCCATCGGGATCGCCGCCGCCGAGAGGATCGTCTCGGCGATCGAACGGGCGACCGCCGAGGGCCTGCCCATCCTCGCCTCCCCCACCTCCGGTGGTACCCGGATGCAGGAGGGCACGATCGCATTCCTGCAGATGGTCAAGATCTCGGCCGCGGTGGCGGGACACAAGACCGCTGGCCTGCCCTACCTCGTCTATCTGCGGCACCCCACCACCGGCGGCGTGTTCGCGTCCTGGGGCTCACTGGGGCACGTGTCCGTCGCGGAACCCGGAGCACTCATCGGGTTCCTCGGACCCCGCGTGTACGAGGCCCTCTACGACGCCCCCTTCCCCGACGGCGTCCAGGTCTCGGAGAACCTCGCACGCCGCGGGATGATCGACGGTGTCCTCCCTCCCGAGGGCCTGCGGGACCTCACCGCGCGGGCGTTGCGGGTGCTGTGCCAGGACCCGCCCTCCCACGACGAGCCGGCCCCACCGCCCGGCCCCGTACCCGAGCCGGAGCCCGACGACGGCACCCCACCCGACGCCTGGGACGCCATCACCCGGTCCCGCCGGCACGACCGCCCGGGCGCCCGCGCCTTCCTCGACCGGGTTGCACCCACCCGCGTCCCGCTGTCGGGGACGGGGCAGGGAGAGGACAGTGGGTCCCTCCTGCTCTCCCTGGCGCGCTTCCGGGGCCAGTCCGCGGTCGTCCTGGCCCAGGACCGCGATGCGGAGAACGAGACGAGCCCGCTCGGTCCGTCCGCGTTGCGGTCGGCCCGCCGTGGGATGCGGATCGCGGCGGAGATGGGCGTTCCGCTGGTGTTGCTCATCGATACCCGGGGGGCCGCGCTGTCCCGGGAGGCGGAAGAGGGCGGCCTCGCGGGCGAGATCGCCCGGAGCCTCGCGGACCTGGTCACGCTGTCCAGCCCGACCGTCTCGGTGATACTCGGCCAGGGCACCGGCGGGGCCGCCCTCGCGCTGCTCCCGGCCGACCGGGTCCTGTGTGCACGGCACGGGTGGCTCGCACCGCTCCCGCCCGAGGGCGCCAGCGCCATCCTCCACCACGAGACCTCCCGGGCGCCGGAGGTCGCCCGATCGCAGGGGATCACCTCCGCCGACCTGCTGGGAGCCGGGATCGTGGACGTGGTGGTCCCGGAGAGGCCCGACGCCGCCGACGAACCGGATTCCTTCTGCGACCGGATGGCCGATGCCGTCGCCGCGGCCCTCCTCGAGGTCCGCAGGCGCCCCCCTGAGCGGAGGTATGCCGAGCGGATGATGAGGTATCGGGAGCTCGGCCTGCCACTAGAGTGAGTCCTGTCACAGCCCGTCGGCCCGGCCGGCGGGCACGCTGCCACCTGTGAGGGGAACTCCCGATGTCGGACTCCACCGCCTCGTCCTATGCCGCCGCCCACCGGCTCTCGATCAGCGATCCCGACGCGTTCTGGCTCGACGTCGCGGCGGATATCGACTGGACCACGCCTCCGACCACGGCGGTCGACCGCTCTCGCCCGCCGTTCTACCGCTGGTTCCCGGACGGGGAGCTGAACACCTCCTACAACTGCGTGGACCGCCACGTCGAGGCGGGCCGGGGGGACCAGGCCGCGTTCATCTACGACTCCGCCGTGACCGGGGTGAAGGAGACCATCACCTACGCCCAGCTGCTGGACCGGGTCGAGGAGTTCGCCGGAGCGCTGGCCGCCGAGGGCGTCGGGCGGGGCGACAGGGTCGTCATCTACATGCCCATGGTTCCCCGCGCGGCCGTCGCGATGCTCGCGTGTGCCCGGCTCGGTGCGGTGCACTCCGTCGTCTTCGGGGGCTTCGCCGCCCCGGAGTTGGCGATTCGTATCGACGACGCGCGCCCGAAGGTCATCGTCACCTCCCACGGCGGGATCGAGCCGACCCGCAAGGTGCCGTACTTCCCCATGGTGACCAAGGCTCTCGAACTCACCCGGCACACCCCCGGCGCCGTGATCGTGGCCCCGCGTCACGAGCAGTTCCGCGACGAGGCCTTCCCGGAGACGCCGGGCACCACCTGGAGCTACTGGGATGACGCCGTCGCCGCGTCCGAGCGGGCGGCCCCGGTGCCCGTCAAGGCCACCGACCCCCTGTACATCCTCTACACCTCCGGTACCACGGGCCTGCCCAAGGGCGTCGTGCGGGACAACGGTGGCCATGCGGTCGCGCTCGCGTGGTCGATGTGGAACGTCTACGGGGTCCGGCCGGGTGAGGTGTGGTGGACCGCCTCGGACGTGGGCTGGGTGGTCGGCCACTCGTACATCGTCTACGCACCGCTGTTGATCGGTGCGACGTCCATCATCTACGAGGGCAAGCCGGTCGGCACGCCGGATGCCGGTGCCTTCTGGCGGGTCATCTCCGAGCACCGTGCCACCGCGCTCTTCACCGCCCCGACCGCCGTCCGCGCGGTGCGCAGGGAGGATCCGGAGGGCGCCGAGGTCGACAAGTACGACCTGTCCTCCCTGCGCACGCTGTTCTGCGCGGGTGAGCGCCTGGACCCCGACACCTACCAGTGGGCCACCGACAAGCTCGGCACGCCGGTGGTGGACAACTGGTGGCAGACCGAGACAGGGTGGCCGATCGCGTCCAACCTGCGCGGTCTGGAGCCGATGCCGATCAAGGCGGGCTCGCCCACCGTCGCCGTGCCCGGGTACGACCTGCACGTTCTCGACGGCGAGGGCAACCCGCTGCCCGCGGGCGAGGAAGGCAATCTCGCGATCAAGCTGCCCATGGCACCGGGGACGCTGGCGGGGCTGTGGGAGGACGACGAACGGTTCGTCTCCTCGTACATGTCGGTCTTCGACGGGTACTACTCGACCGGGGACGGCGGGTACATCGACTCCGACGGCTACGTCTACGTGATGGGCCGGACCGACGACGTGATCAACGTGGCCGGCCACCGCCTGTCGACCGGGTCGATGGAGGCCGTCATCGCGACCCACCCCGCCGTGGCGGAGGCCGCCGTGATCGGGGTCAGGGACGAGCTGAAGGGCCAGCGGCCCGTCGGGTACGTGGTCCTCAAGTCCGGCCAGGTCCGGGACCCCGAGGAGCTGCGGGCCGAGCTGGTGGCGATGGTGCGTGACGAGATCGGGGCGGTGGCCACGTTCCGGGACTGCACGGTGGTCCAGGGGCTGCCCAAGACCCGGTCGGGCAAGATCCTGCGCAAGACCATGCGGCAGATCGCCGACGGCCAGCAGGACGTGGTGGTGCCCTCGACGATCGAGGACCCGGCCGTGTTGGACGCGCTGGCGCCTTTCCTGCGACCGAGGAAGTAACCCGGACCTACGCGCCGGTTCTGCACGGCTGCGCGGGGGTGCGCGTCCGCCTGGGACCAGTCCGGGCGCGTAGCCCCCGTCTATGCGGGCAGAACGGGCACACACCCCGGGCTCCCCACGGTGCGCGTCAGCCCGGGCGAGGCGTGCGACGTCCGCCCCGCCATCTCCGCCCTGCCGGCCCCCCTACCGACGCCGATCGCCCCGCCCTCCGTGGGGAGGACGGGGCGATCGGGTCTCCCGGCTACGGGAGGAGGGCTCAGGCGTTGAGCAGGTCGATGACGAACACCAGGGTCTTGCCGCCGAGCGGGTGCAGCGCCGCGGAGGTGCCGTAGGCCTTGTCCGGCGGGATCACCAGCTGGCGGCGACCGCCGACCTTCATCCCCGGGATCCCCTCCTGCCAACCCTGGATCAGGCCGTTGAGCGGGAAGGTGATGGACTCGCCGCGGTCCCAGGAGGAGTCGAACTGCTCACCGGTCTCGTAGTCGACCCCCACGTAGTGGACGGTGACGTTGCCGCCGGCGACCGCCTCGGCACCGTCCCCCACCGTGATGTCCTCGGCGACGAGGTCGGTGGGCGCGGGGCCCGTCGGCATGTCGATCTCGGGCTTGTCCATGGTGTCTCCTCCTGGAGTCAGGTTCCCGGGTTCAGCGCTGGCTGATCGGGGTGAAACTCCGCTCGGCCGGGCCGGTATAGACCTGACGCGGGCGGTTGATCTTGGTGGACGGATCCTCGCGCATCTCGCGCCAGTGCGCGATCCACCCGGGCATACGGCCGAGCGCGAACAGCACGGTGAACATCTCCGTCGGGAAGCCCATCGCGCGGTAGATCAGGCCGGTGTAGAAGTCCACGTTCGGGTAGAGCTTGCGCTCGACGAAGTAGTCGTCGGCGAGCGCCGTCTCCTCGAGCTTGAGCGCGATCTCGAGCAGCGGGTCGTTGCTCTGCGACAGCAGCGCGTGCGCGTGCTTTTTGGCGATCTGCGCGCGCGGATCGTAGCTCTTGTAGACGCGGTGGCCGAAGCCCATCAGCTTGACGCCGTCGACCTTGTTCTTGACCCGGTCCATGTAGTCGGTGGCGTCGCCGCCCTCCGAGTCGATCCGCTCGAGCATCTCCAGCACGGCCTGGTTGGCGCCACCGTGCAGCGGACCGTACAGCGCGTTGATGCCCCCGGTGATCGAGGCGTAGAGCGGGGCCTCGGAGGAACCGACCATGCGGACGGTGGAGGTGGAGCAGTTCTGCTCGTGATCGGCGTGCAGCACGAGGAGCATGTCGAGGGCGTCGGCGACCTCGTCGGTGACCTCGTAGTCCGGGCCGAACGTCATCCGCAGGAAGTTGCGGACGTACCCGAGCGACGGGTCCGGGTCGATGGCGTTCTTGCCGCCCCGGATGCGCTCGATCGCGGCGGCCAGGGTCGGGCCGCGTCCGAGGAGTCGGGCGGTGGCCAGGTCGACGGCCTTGGGGTCGTCGATGTCCAGGTCGTCACCGTGGGTCCCGAAGAGGCTCACGCCGGCCGACAGGACGGGCATCGGGTGGGTGTCCCGGGGGAAGGCCTGCAGCAGCGGCATCATCTGGCCGGGCAGCGTCGTCTCGGCGAGCACCTTCTCGGTGAACTCGGCGAGCTGGGCCTCCGTGGGGTCCTCACCGTAGATGAGCAGGTACGAGACCTCCAGGAAGGACGCGTTGTCGGCGAGCTGGTCGATCGGGTACCCGCGGTGACGGAGGATGCCCTCGTTGCCGTCGATGTAGGTGATCGAGGAGGTGCAGGCGGAGGTGTTGACGAACCCGACGTCCAGGGTCGTCATCCCCGTCTTCGCCAGCAGGGAACCCAGCTGCACCGCGTCGCTTCCGCAGGTCGCTTCCACCACATCGAGTTCGAGCTCACCGCCGGGGTAGGACAGTGTTGCATTGCGGTCCGAACCGTTCGAGCCTGCGGTCACGCGATTCCCTCTCCGACGACTGGTCCCGGCGGCCTGAATCCCGCCACGAATGTGCTGTGCCACACCCTACCGTGAGGGCGGACCACGGTTCGAAGGGAGTTCTCAGACGCTCCCCCCCACGGCCCCACAGCCTGTCTGGACGCGGGTGGTCAGGGCTGGAGCCTGCGGGCCGTCCACGTCTCCCCCGCCAGGAGGCACTCGACGCGGTCGTGGAAGCGGTCCGGACCGCCCTGCCAGAACTCGACCCGTTCGGGCACCAGCCGGAACCCGCCCCATCTGTCCGGCATGGGGATCTCGTCGACGCCCGCCAGTCGCCGCTCCGCGGTCGCGTACAGCGACTCCAGCTCCTCGACGGATTCGGCCGGTCGGGACTGCTCCGAAGCCCACGCCGAGACCTGCGACCCCCGGGGCCGCGTGCGCCAGTAGTCGAGGCTGTCCGCCCGGTCAACCGGATGGCACGGACCCTCGATGTGGACCTGACGCTCGGCGACCAACCACGGGAAGGTCACCGACGCGTACCCGGTCTCCGCCAACTGCGTGCCCTTGCGGGACGTCGTCGTCGTGAAGAACGTCACCCCCCGCTCGTCGGCGCCCTTGCACAGCACCGTCCTGGTCGAGGGCCGGCCGTCGGCACCGACGGTGCCGAGCACCATCGCGTTGGGCTCACGGACACCTCGGCGCCCCGCCTCCTCCAACCACGCGGTGAACAGCGGCAGCCACCCGTCGTCCAGGTCGGCGACGTCCAAGCGCGGATGCAGGCCGTACCCGACCCGCATCACGTCGAAATCGGCCGGTTCCAGGGCGGGTTCCTCCATGACCCAGACGGTACTCCGGGCCACGGACGGGCCGGACTACGATGGACCACGTCCCACACCCCGACCGAACGGCACCCCAAGAGCATGAGCGATCAGCTGCCCACCATCCCCGCCGACCTCAAGCCCGCCGACGGCCGCTTCGGCTGCGGCCCGTCCAAGGTCCGTCCCGAGCAGATCGCGGCCGTGTCCGACGCCGCCACCACCGTGATGGGCACCAGTCACCGGCAGGCCCCGGTCAAGGATGTCGTGGGCCGCGTGCGCGACGGCCTGTCCTCGTTGTTCTCCCTGCCCGACGGCTACGAGGTCGTGCTGGGCAACGGCGGCACCACCGCGTTCTGGGACGCCGCCGCCTTCGGACTGGTCCGCGAGAAGTCGCTTCACCTGACCTACGGTGAGTTCTCCTCCAAGTTCGCCAAGGTCACCGGCGGTGCGCCGTTCCTGGCCGACCCGATCGTCATCTCCGCCGAGCCCGGTTCGGCCCCCGAGCCGACCTCGGACCCGTCGGTCGACCTCATCGGCTGGGCCCACAACGAGACCTCGACCGGCGTCATGCTCCCCGTGAGCCGTCCGGCCGGCTCGGACAACGCGCTGGTGGCGATCGACGCCACCTCCGGCGCCGGCGGGCTGCCCGTCGACATCGCCGACACCGACGTCTACTACTTCGCCCCGCAGAAGTCGTTCGCCTCGGACGGTGGCCTGTGGGTGTCGATCATGAGCCCGGCCGCGCTCGCGCGGGTCGACGAGATCGCCGCCACCGACCGCTGGTGCCCGGACTTCCTGTCCCTGCCGACCGCGGTGGACAACTCGCGCAAGAACCAGACGTACAACACCCCGGCCGTGGCCACGCTGATCATGTTCGCCGAGCAGATCGAGTGGATGAACTCGCAGGGCGGTCTGGACTGGTGCGTCGCGCGCACCAAGGACTCGTCCTCGCGCCTCTACGACTGGGCCGAGGCCAGCGACTACGCCACCCCGTTCGTCACCGAGGCGGCCCACCGCTCGCAGGTCGTGGGCACCATCGACCTCGACGAGAAGATCGACGCCGCGAAGGTCGCCAGGACGCTGCGCGCCAACGGCATCCTCGACACCGAGCCGTACCGCAAGCTGGGCCGCAACCAGTTGCGCATCGGCATGTTCCCGGCGATCGAGCCGGAGGACGTCACGCAGCTGACCCGCTGCATCGACCACGTGGTCGGCCAGCTCGCCTGATCGGCGTCCTCCGGGGCCACCCGCGCAGCATCGTCTGCAGTTTTCCGCAGCCCACCCGGCCCGTCCGCGCGCCGGGTGGGCTGTGCTGACCTACCATGTGGATCAACGCCCAGGACCCGGGTGCGCGCCACTCGACCCCTCGAGCCGCCCACGGGACCGCGAGGAGTCGAGGAGGCGGCATGCGGAAGCTGAGGATCGTCGGTGTGGACACCGAGTCGTCGGTCGTCGAATGCGAGGTCCCGGACTCCGGCGAGAAGCTCTCCCTCCCACTCGATGATCGTCTGCGGGCGGCCGCCCGTGGTGAGTTCGTGCCCGGTGGTGGGTCCGGTCGGGCTCCCGTGACCGGTACGCTGCGCCCCCGCGAGATCCAGGACCGCATCCGGCACGGCGCCTCCCCGGAGGAGGTCGCCGCCGACGCCGGCGTGTCACTGTCGCGGATCCAGGGGTTCGCCGTGCCGGTGTTGTTGGAACGCGCCAACGCCGCCGACATGGCCAAGGGCGCCCATCCGGTGCTGCCGGACGGCCCGGCCCTCAACACGCTCGCCGACCGGGTGGGTGCCGCCCTCGACCGCCGTGGCGTGGACCCGGACCTGGTCGTCTGGGACGCCTGGCGTGACCGGTCCGGTGGGTGGGTCGTCCGTACCTCCTGGCCGGCGGGCCTGTCCGACGACGCCAGTGCGACGTGGTCGTTCGTCCCCGACTCGCACGGCGGTTCGGCCCGGGCCCTCGACGACGAGGCGGAGAACATCCTCGACCCCTCGCGCGCGACGGCGCTGCGCTCGGTCTCGTCTCCTCCCCCGCTGCCGCCGGGCCCGCCGCCGATCCGCGCGGTCCCCGCGCCGTCCGCCGCGCCGGCCACCCCAGCCGGATCGTCGACACCAGCCGGACCGTCCACCCCCGCCGCATCCGCCCCTACCGCGGGGACGGGACCGGTGTCGTCCGGGCGGTCGGAGCCGACGTCCGGCGCCTCGCGCCCCGCGGGGGTGCGAGGCGGGAACGACAACGACGACGACGACAACACCGACAACGAGGACTTCCTCCAGCCCACGCCCACCGAACCCGAACGACGCCCCTCGCGCCGTCATCCCACGATGCCCTCGTGGGAGGACGTCCTGCTCGGGGTCCGCGGTAAGGACGACTGAGTCCGGTCATGGGACACCACGTCGCAACCTTCTGGTATCTGGCCACGGACGATCCCGCCGCACCGATCCGGGCGGGACAGCCGTCCGACCCCGGTTTCGCGCGACGTCTGCTGTCGCGGCTGTTCCCCACGGTCACGGTGGCGTCCCTGGGCGCGTTCCCGCTCAACCGCTCGGCCTCGGCCGGGCCGGGGGAGATCTACGTGGGCTCGTTCCCGGGACTCACCGTCGTCCAGATCCCGATGGAGGGGCCCATCACGCCGTCCGCCACCCCGGAGTCGTGGCTGAAACTGGTCGAGGCGCCCACCATCCTGCTGTTCGCCCAGGATGCGGAGGACGGGGTGAGCGGATTCGCCCGGTGGGAGTCGGGGCGGCTCGTGCGGGCGTTCGCCGGGGCCGACGACCGGATCGTCGAGGACGAGGGCATGCCCCTGCCGTTCGAGAGGCCCTACTGGGCCGGCGAGTTCCCGCTCGACACGGCGACCGACACCCCCTTGGCGTTGCCGTTCTCGCCGTCGTCACTCCTCCACGCCGCCCACCGCGACTTGCTCGGCTTCGACCTGGAGCCGGGGGGTCTCGACGTGCCGGTCCACGGGTTCGCCACCGACGGTCGCCGCGAGGTACGCCAGCACACCCCGCTCTCCGGGCCGGCACTGCACGTCGTGGGGATGCCGGGCCGCGCCGAGCTCCACGCGGCCGCGAGGCGTGCCGCCGGCGTCGGGTCCGACACGGACGCCGATGGCGACAGCGCCGCCGGCGGGCCCTCCCCCTACGCCGACGACGATTACGAGCGGCTCCCCTCCGGATCCCGCGGGCCGGGCGGGGGTGCGCGCGGCGGCCGGATACGGAGCATCGCCGGCCTCGTCGGTGACGCCGTGCGCCGGGGCGCGGACTCGGTGTCCCGCCGCCGTCGCGACGGCGGATCCCGCTAGCGGGTCGACGCGGCCCGTCGCGAGCGGGTCAGTCCCGGCGGGACCGCTCGTAGAACGCGACCGCCGCGGCGGTGGCGACGTTGAGCGAATCCGTGCCGTCGGTCATGGGGATCGCGGCCCGCACATCGCAGGCACGCATCGCGTGCTCGGTGAGCCCCGGGCCCTCCGCGCCGAGCACGAACGCCACCCTGTCGGCGTCGACGGCCCGGGACAGCGGGGTGTCGGCGGACGGCGTCAGGGCGACGGTCCGGAAGCCCCGCTCCCGCAGGTCCTCGAGCGAACGCTGCCAGGTGGTGGGCGTGCCGGGCAGGTGGGCGAACGGCAGGCGGAGCACGTGTCCCATCGACACCCGCACGACCCGCCGGTAGAGCGGGTCCCCGGCGGCCGCCCCGAACAGCACGCCGTCGACCCCGAGGGCAGCGCAGTTGCGGAAGATCGCGCCGAGGTTCTCGGGGTCGTTGACGCCCTCGAGCACGACGAGCGTCCGCGCGCCGTCCAGCACCTCCTCGACCGGCAGTGGTGCGGGCCGGTCCGCGGCGGCGAGGATGTCGCGGCTGGACCGGAAGCCGATCACCTCGCTGAGGACGTCCTTGGTGGTGCGCAGGTACACCGCGTCGCCCGCGCGCTCGTCGGCGTCCCACCCCTCGGCGGCGGCCTCCCTGCGCAACTGGTGCAACCGCGCGTCGGTACCCAGGAGGACGTGTGGCCGGAAGCGCGAGAGCAGCATGCGGCCCACGACGTACGTGCCCTCGGCGATCACCAGTCCCCGCCCGCCGGGCAGGTCGGGCCGCCGGTCGGAGTTGTTGAGGTCGCGGAGGTCGTCCAGCCTGGGGTCGGCGGGGTCGGAGACGTCGACGACGTGCACGGTTCGGTCGCTCCTCCCGCCGGCCGGTCAGGCCAGCGCGTCGGTGATGGGACCGATCGCGAAGTACACGACGAACGCGACCGCGACGATCCAGAGGATCGGGTGCACGGTGCGGCCCTTGCCGGTGGCCGTTGCCATGACGACCCAGGCGATGAAACCGATCCCGATGCCGTTGGCGATGGAGTACGTGAACGGCATCGCCACGATCGTGAGGAACGCCGGTAGCGCGACCGCGAAGTTGGTCAGGTCGATCGCCTTGATCTGCGGGATCATCAGCGCACCCACGATCACCAGCGCGGGCGCGGCGGCCTCGACCGGGACGACCTCGTACAGCGGGGTGAAGAACATCGCCAGCAGGAACAACCCGCCCGTGACGACGTTCGCCAGGCCCGTCCGGGCTCCCTCGGCGATGCCGGAGGCGGACTCGAGGAACACCGTGTTCGACGACGACGAGGTCAGACCGCCGGCGACGGCACCGAATCCCTCGACGACCAGCGCGGCCTTCATGTTGGGCAGGTTGCCCTTGTCGTCCATGAGCTCGGCTTCCTTGCCGAGGCCGGTGAAAGTGCCCATGGCATCGAAGAAGTTGGCGAGCAGCAGGGTGAAGACGAACAGGCCCGCGGCCAGCGGCCCGATGCGGACGAACGCGCCGATGAGGTCCACCTGGCCGATCAGCGACAGGTTCGGGATGCCCCCGAGAGAATCGGGGATGCCGGGGACCGCGAGGCCCCAGCCGGTCGGATTGGGCTCACCGTCGACGAAGGACGGGCCCGCGTCCGCTAGGGCCTCGACGATCACCGCGAAGACCGCGGTGACGACGATGCCGATGAACAGGCCGCCGCGGATCTGGCGTGCGACGAGGATTCCGCAGAGCAGGAGACCGACGACGAAGACGAAGGTGGGCCACGAGGCGATCGACCCGTTGATGCCGAGCCCCACCGGGACGGTGGTGCCGGCCGCGTCCGGGAGGCGGCGGACGAAACCGGAGTCGACGACACCGACCATCGCGATGAACAGGCCGATGCCGACGGCGATGGCCGCCTTGAGCTCGCCGGGCACCGCGTTGAACACGGCGGTGCGGAACCCGGTGACGGCGAGGATCACGATGATGATGCCCTCGATGACCACCAGGCCCATGGCCTCGGCCCAGGTCACCTGCTGCGCGATGGTGACGGCGACGAGCGAGTTGATCCCCAGGCCCGTGGCGAATGCGAAGGGGTACCGCGCGATCGCACCGAACGCGATGGTCATCACGCCCGCCGTGAAGGCGGTGACCGCGGCGATCTCGACGATCGACAGCTGGTTGCCCTCGACGTCGGTGCCCGAGCCGAGGATCAGCGGGTTGAGGATGATGATGTAGGCCATCGCGAAGAAGCTGACGAGCCCGCCGCGGACCTCGCGGGACACCGTCGAGCCGCGCTCGCTGATCTTGAAGTAGCGATCGAGCGCCCCGACCTTGGTGGGGGGCTGCGACGGGGCCCCGGTGCTCTGCGACATCTGGTGACCTTCCTGAGCTGTGGGTGAGGAACCGTCATAGAGTAACCGCCCCGCCGCCTGCGGTAGCGTCGCGGTCATGACGGACGAGTCGACAGACCCGGGGGTCCCCCGGATTCCCGCCTACCTGCTGGACCCCCGACCCGTCGTCATCATCGGCACCCTGGCGTGGACGTTGGCCCTCCTGGCCCACATGCTCATGGAGGAGGTCGACATGCGTTCGGTCATCCTGGGCGCGGTCGGCGTCGGCGTCGGGGCGGTCGGCACGATCGTCTACGCACTGCAGCGCCGGGCCGTACTACGCGGCAGCGCGGGTGCCCAACAGGGCCTGGACTACGACCTGGACTGAGCGGGTCAGTCCGCGGACGTGGGCTCGTCGACAGACGTCTCGGCGTCCCCACCCTCGTGGGGGGCGGCCGCACCGGACGCGGCGTGGCCGGACGCAGGGTGGCCGGACGCGGCCTGATCGTCCGTGCGGTCATCGGCGGCGGAGCGGGCACGTGCGGTCGCGGCGAGCTGCTGGGGCAGGACCACCACGTCGACGGCGGCGTCGTCGTACGCCTCGGCAACAGCCGGCCCGGTGTCGGAGGGGATCTCGACCTCGCTGTGGGCGCCGCAGCCGTACTCGAGGTGGACGACCCGCCCGTCGGCGGAGAACTCGTTGGCGCAGACGCCGAACAGGGCGCCCAGGGACCCGGCCACGGGCACCAGGAACCCACAGGTCCCACAGTGGTGCTTGGCGGCCCGGGCGATCTCGGTGTCCGGTCCGCGCTCGACCGTCCACCGGTCGGCGGCGGCGGCCCGCCCCTCCCAGCTCAGGTGATGCGGTCGGCCGAGACCGATCGGCCCCGCGGCGTCGTCCAGCTCGTCGTCGCCGTTCAGCGTGTAGCCGGGGACGAGCCGGTCGTCGTCCTCGGGCGGCGGGAGCAGATCCCCGGCGCCGAGGTCCCCGGGCCGGATGCGCCGATCCCACGGCACCCACTCGGGGGCGACCAGCGCGTCCGCTCCCGGGAGGAGCGCGATCTCGTCGACGGTCAGGTCACCACCGGGCACGAGCGCGAGGACGCAGGCCCAGTACCAACCTCGGTACCCGGGCAGCTCGGAGGCGAACCGGTGCGTGGTGGTGAACTCCGCCTCGACGGTGCTGCCGAGGTGCTCCCCCACACCCTCCGCGGCGAACTCCTCGACCGCCGACCGGGCTACGTCGACGCCGGAGGCCAGCCGCTCACGCAGCGCGCCGTCGAAATCCGACCCCTGATCCGTGCCTACCTCGGTGTTCACCGCTCCCATTATGCGCATCTCCGCGTGGAGGTCACGGCCCGGCCCGTCGTGCGGCATCCTGGGGGGCATGCGCAGCGCCCTCGGCCCGGTCGGCCCCCTCGTCGTGTCCCTGAGCCTCGTCGCCGCACTCACGGCGTGTTCCTCGGACGACGGAGGAGCACCGCCCGCCACCACCGCCGGCGCTTCCCTGGCCTCGTCGAGCGTCCCCGCCGGCTCGGCCGCCGGGAGTTCGGCGGCCCCCCGGGTGCCGGTCGGGCCGTCGGACCCGCAACCCGCGCGCGGCTCGGTGGAGGTCGTGCGCACGCTCGAGCACGACCCGTCCTTGTTCACCCAGGGGCTACAGGTGGTGGGCGACGAGATCTACGAGTCGACGGGGCGGGTCGGCAGTTCCGTGGTCCAGCGTCGACCGCTGGGGGGTGGCGAGCCCGCGGTGACCGTCGCCATGGCGGGGGACGAGTTCGGCGAGGGCCTGGCCGTCACCCCCGACACCCTGTGGACCCTCACCTGGCAGAAGGGCATCGCCCACAACCGCGACCCGCAGACCCTCGAGGTGCGCTCCGAGGTCCCGTACGAGGGCGAGGGCTGGGGCCTGTGCTCCGACGGCACGGCGCTGGTGATGAGCGACGGCTCCGACACCCTGACCTTCCGCGACCCGACGACCTTCGAGCCGACCGGACGCGTGTCGGTGACCTCGGGGGGCACGCCGGTCACCCGGCTCAACGAACTGGAATGTGCGGACGGCTCGGTCCTCGCGAACGTGTGGATGACCGACGAGATCGTGCGGATCGACCCCGCCACGGGGCAGGTCACCGCCATCTACGACGCCGGGCAGCTCCAGCAACCGCGGCCCGCCGACCCCGATGCCGTGCTCAACGGGATCGCGGCACTGCCGGACTCCGGGAACGTCCTGCTCACCGGCAAGCTGTGGCCGACCATGTACGAGGTGCGCCTCGTTGGGTGAGCGTACCGCCGGTCCCGCGCGCCGCGCCGCCTCCTCCGCCGGACGGGGCGTGCGCCGGGTCTTCCACGCCGACGGCGCGGACCGTTCGGGACTCGCTCCGCTCAGCTACGTCACGGTCGCCAACTTCGCCTGCGACGCGATTCTCGCCGTGGCCCTGGCCAACACCCTGTTCTTCTCCGCCGCGACCGCGGAGTCCCGCGCCAGCGTGGCGCTGTACCTCCTGGTCACGGTCGCGCCGTTCGCGCTGATCGCGCCGGTCATCGGCCCCGCCCTGGACCGCCTCCACCGGGGCCGACGTCTCACCGTCTCACTGACGTTCACCCTGCGTGCGGTGCTCGCGGTGATCCTCGCGCTGAACTTCGACTCCTGGCTCCTGTACCCCCTCGCGCTGGGCATGCTCGTGTTGTCCAAGACGTTCGGCGTCGTCAAGGCGTCCATCACCCCCCACGTGCTGCCCCCGACCCTGGACCTGGTCCGCACCAACTCCCGCCTGACCGTGCTGGGGCACGTCTGCGGCAGCCTCATCGCAGGGGCGACAGCCGGCGCCGTGGCATGGCTGTGGGACTCCGACGCCGCCCTGTGGTTGCTCGCAGCGGTCGCCCTCGTCGCGGCCTACGTCGCCGTGACCATCCCCGCGCACGCCGAGGCGTCCCGGGACGAGGAGTCCGCCACCCTGCGGATGGAGCGGGGCCCGAGTCTGACCGGTGACCTCCGGGCGGTCCTCACGCGGCCGCTGGGCAGGAACGTCCTGGCGAACCTGTGGGCGGTGTCGCTCCTGCGTTTCATGACCGGCTTCCTCACCCTGTTCCTGGCGTTCATGGCCAAGGCCCAGGAGGACGCCACCGCGATCGAGCAGGCCGGCCTCCTGGCGATGGCGGGCGCCGCCGGCGGGCTGGGTACCTTCACCGGCAATGCCGTCGGTGCGCGGCTCCCGCTGGGCCGGCCCGAACGGATCGCCGGCACGGCCGCGGGGGCGGCCCTGGCGACGGCCGTCGTCGCCGCGTTCCTCGGGACCATCTGGGCCGCGGCCGTCCTCGCGCTCGTCGCGGCGGTGTGCAGCGCCCTGGGCAAGGTCGCCCTCGACGCGTCGGTCCAGACGGACATCCCGGACGCCGCACGCTCCTCGGCCTTCGGTCGCTCCGAGACCGCCCTGCAGGTGGCGTGGGTCCTCGGCGGAGCACTGGGCGTCCTCCTGCCGACCGACTTCACCGTGGGGTTCTCGGTGATCGCCGTGGTCGGCGCCCTGATGTTCGCGCAATCGCACCTGACCGGCCGCGGGTCGACCCTCGTCCCCGGCCTAGGCGGCAACAGGCCGCGCTTCCCGGGCCCGCCGCGCGACCCGGGTGTGGCCGACACCCGGCCCCTCGGCAGAATGAGGGAGTGAGTTCCCGCAACGAGACCCCGTCGACCGGCTCCCGTATCCGTCCCATCACCTGGGCGATCGCGGCGTGGATGATCATCATGATCGCCGCGATCGTCGGCGCCTGGCAGGGTTCGGAGGCCCGGTACGGTGCACTACCCGAGGTGACCGTCGCGAGCGATCGCGGCCAGGTGACCGTGCTGCCGTTCACCGCGACCGACCTGGACGGGAACACCTTCACCAATCCGGTCGGCGAGTTCCGGGTGCAGGATGAGGACGTCCTCACCGTCCGGCTGCCCGGAGAGCTGCGTGCGTCGACGATGGACGTCTATGAGATCCGCGCCGACGGCTCCCGCGACTACACCGTCGAGGCCGGCGGGCCGGGCCAGCTGCTGGTGCCCGTGACCACCCCGGAGGAGGGCCGGATCGAGGGCCTCGCCATCCGTGCGGTCGCGATCGTCTATGCCGCTGACGGGTCGGAGTCGATCCTCAACGGCGAGTGGTCGGTGCGCTTCACCTACGCCGACTGATCCGTGGGTCAGGCGTCCAGCTCGCGCGCGACCGCGCGGAGCACCGACGCCACCCGGCCCGAGACCTTGGCCTCCGGCCGGTGACCACGGCGCAACTCGGGCTGGACGGTCGACTCGAGCACCTTGATCATGTCCTCGACCATCCCGTGCAGCTCGTCCGCCGAACGTCGGGGCCCGCTCCTCGGGGCCCGCTCCTCCGCGACCGTCGGCTCGTCGTGGACCACCACGCGCAACGCCTGGGGGCCGCGGCGCCCGGAGACCATGTCGAACTCCACGCGCTGGCGCGGACGCAGCGTCTCGAGCCCTGCGGGGAGCGCCTCGGAGCGCACGTAGACGTCCTCTCCGCCCTCCTGGGACAGGAAACCGAAGCCCTTCTCCGCGTCGTACCACTTGACCTTGCCGCTGGGCACCGCGAACCACCTTCCGACCGGACGCGGGATACGCGACCGACAACCATGACTGATGCCCCGAGACTACCCTCGTGCGCGTTGGTGCCCACCGCGAGGCGAGCGGTAACCTCCCCGTGTGACCGCCGACGATCGACGCCCTGCCGACGACCCCTGGACACCTGACGCCGCCGCGTCCGCGCGGGCAGCCGACCCCGTGCGGCCACGACGCCGGGGCCTGTTCGTGACGGCGCTCGTCATCTTCACGATCGGGGTGCTGTTCACCGTCGCGGCGGCGCTGACCCCGTTCGTGCTCGGCCGCGACGCGCCGACTCTCCTCTATCTCGGGGCGATGTCGTTCACCCCGGTGGGGTTCCTGCTGGGACTGCTGTACGCCATCCTCGGCTCGCGGCCGCCGTCGGTGTGACCAACCACACCCGTCCGCGAACGTCGCTGGTAACGAGCCGATAACGGCGCGCACGTCAGACCCACACTGCCTCGGTTTATTTCAGAATGGTGACGATCCGGCATCGGACCGCTACAGTTTCGTAGCAGACTCGTCAGCGAGTCGGCATCGGACGCACCTACCGAACCCCGCCCAGCGGCCGATGCCACAGTGACCATTACCCGGGCGGGGACGGGGGACCCGACAGGGCCCACCACGGGCCCGGCGACCGATGGTCGCCTTGGGGTGAAGCCGCCACCGGCGGCCGGACGCACTCGTCCGAACCCGACAGCTCACCCCGTAGGCACAGAGTGAAAAGGACTGACGACATGACCTCTTACACCGGACGCCACCGTGCCGCCGCCGCCTCCTCAGCGCCCAGGAACGCTGTGAAGGTTGTCCTCGCGGGCACCGCGTTCTCCGCCGCCGGCCTGGCCCTCGCGCCGGCCGCCAACGCCGCCCCCGACTCCGACTGGGACCGCCTGGCCCAGTGTGAGTCCGGCGGCAACTGGGGCATCAACACCGGGAACGGGTACCAGGGCGGCCTGCAGTTCTCGCCGAGCACCTGGGCCGCCTACGGCGGTACGCAGTACGCCCCGACGGCCAACCAGGCCACGCGCGAGCAGCAGATCGCGATCGCCGAGAAGACCCTCGCCGGTCAGGGCTGGGGCGCCTGGCCCGCCTGCTCGGCCAAGCTGGGCCTGAACTCCGCGCCGACCCCGCGCGACCTGTCCAACCCGGCGCCCGCGCCGGCCCCGCGTGCCCACGCCCCGGCCGCGCCCGCCGCCCCGGAGGCGGTCACCGCCGCCGATCACGTGGCGACCCTGTCCTCCTTCGCCGAGGGCCGCGGCATCGTGCTGCCGATCGCCGACACCTACGAGGCCAACCGGGACGCCGTCGACGCCGCCTACGCCGGCAACCAGGACCTGGTGGACGGCTTCTTCGCCACCTACCTGGCCAACTGACGCGTCACCCGCGCAGCCCCGGTCCACGGACCACGAGGAAGGGCCGCCACCCCCTGCAGGGAGTGGCGGCCCTTCCTCGTGTGTGAGTGCGTCGCGCTCAGCGGGTGCGGACGGTCCTGTTGACCACCGTCTCCGGGTGGAGGTAGCCCAGCCGATGCTGCGGCAGCGGGAAGGTCTCCTGCCCGAAAGGGGACAGGCCTCCCGCGACCAGCGCGGCGAGTTCGGTCACCGGGTGCTCGCCGAACGAGGCGTCGGGCCATCCCGGGTTGTCATGGGTCAGATTCTTCTTGGCAGCCACGTGTCCAGTGTCTCACCTCGCGGGCGTCCCGTCAGCATCCGGGTCGTATCGGACCCGGACGGTCCTCACCGCCGCCGCGATCTCACTAGGCTGGGACGGATCATGCCGAGTTCCCGAGCCTCCTCCCGCCGTGTCGCCCCCCGCCGTGCTGGTTCCCCCGGTGCCGCCGGCGACGAGCCGGACTTCCCCGCGTGGCTGGCCGGACTGTCCGATGACGCGCTCGTCCGCGTGTGCGAGTCGCGTCCGGATGTGGCCACCCCTCCCCCGGCCTCGGTCGACGTGCTCGCGTCGAGGCTGCGGTTGCCGGCGTCCACCGCCCGCGCGCTGGGGACCCTGACGTGGCCGGAGCTCGTGGTCCTGGCCACCGCCGCAGCGGTGGGAGCCGATTCCGGGGCGGTGCCGCTGGGTGCGGTGTCGGGCCGGTTGGGTGTCGACGACGACGAGCCCGTCTTCCACGCCGCCCTCGCCCGTCTCCGCGACCTCACCCTGCTCTGGGGCGGAGGGGACCATGTCCGGATGGCGCCCGTCACGGCGGTGGCCGTCCGGTCGGCCCCGGTGGTGGCGCCGCACCCCGGCGAGCCCGCGGGCGCCGACCTCGACGTCGCCTGGGGCGGCCTGTCCGCTCCGGCGGTCGGGGTGCTCGAGGCGATCGCCCGCGGGCGCACCCCCGTCGGGGCTCTCGGCGCCGGGGCGTCGGAGCCGGTGCGTGCCGCCGCGACAGAGCTGGCGGGCTCGGGGCTCGCGGAGGTGACCGGTGGGGACGACGGCGAGGTGGTCGTCCCGCGTGCCCACGCGCTGGACCGGGCCCGCCACGGCGCCCGCGACGAGGGATCGTCGCTGCTCCACGCCCCTGCGTGGGCCGCGCCGAGGGCCGGGGCGGCCGCGGGCGGGGCGGGCGGGGCGGGCCGGGTCGACGCCTCCGGCGGCGTCGCGGCCCTTGAGCTGCTGCACCGCTGCGACTCGGTCCTCTCCGCCCTGTCGACCGCCCCGGCCGCCACCCTCAAGGCCGGCGGTGTCGGGGTGCGCGAACTGCGGCGGGTGGCCCGCGCCTCCGGCCTCGTCGAGCGCGAGCTCCCCCTGCTGCTCGAGGTCCTCGCGGCCGCGGGACTCATCGCGGTCGGCGACGCCGACGTCGGCGACGTGGCCTTCGACTCGGTGTGGGCGCCCACCGAGGCCGCCGACGTGTGGTCGGCCCGCGAACCCGCACGCCGCTGGGCCGAGCTCGTCCTCGCGTGGTGGTCCATGCCGCGGACGCCGTGGCGGGTCGGGTCCGAGATCGAGGGCGGCGGCACCGTGCCCGCATTGGGTGAGCCCATCGGCCCGCCCGGACCCACCGAACGGATCCGGGTCCTGAAGGCGCTGGCCGCCCTGGACCCCGCAGCGGAGCCCGACGCCACTCTGCTGACGGAGGTGGTGCGCTGGTCCTCGCCGGTGTGGTTCTCGCGTGCGGGTTCCCGGCCCGTGGCCGAGACCGTGGCGGAGGCGCGTCTGATGGGACTCGTCGTCGGGACCACCGCCACCAGCGCGGCCAGGGCCCTCGCCGGCGACACCCACGCACCCGTCGCCGGAGCCGCCACCCACACCGCCACCACCCATGACGGCACCCCCGCCCCCGGCGTCGAGGACCTCGAACCGGTCCTCGTCGCCGCCCTGCCAGACCCGGTCTCGGAGGTCATCGTCCAGGCCGACCTGACGATCCTCGCCCCCGGCCCGCTCGTGCCCGAGCTCGCCGCGGAGTTCGCGCTCCTGGCCGACGTCGAGTCGGCCGGCGCCGCCACCACCTACCGCGTCACCGAGACCTCCGTGCGTCGCGCACTCGACGCCGGGCGCACGGCGGCGGGGATCCGGGACCTGCTCGCCCGGACCTCCGTCACCCCCGTCCCGCAGTCGCTGGACTACCTCATCGAGGACGTGGCCCGTCGTCACGGTCGGCTGCGGGTGGGTACCGCCCTGTCCTTCGTCCGGTGCGACGACCCGTCGCTGGTCGCCCAGGTCCTCAGCTCCCCGGTGGCCGAGAACTGCGCACTGCGGACCGTCGCGCCGACCGTCCTCATCTCCCAGGCCCGGCCGTTGGACCTGGTGGAGGCCCTGCGCGAGCACGGGTTCTCCCCCGTCGTCGAGGACACGACCGGCGCCGTCGTCGCCCTGACCCGGCCGGTGGCCCGTGTCCGGGAGAGCCGCATCACCCGCGCGCCCCGCGTCCCCACGCGCACGGCCACCCCCTCCGAACTGCGGGCGGCCGTCGCGGCGATGCGCTCGGCCGACCGGGTGCGCTCGGCGCGGGGTACTTCAGGGGGCGCGTACACCGGCGAGGCCGCCATCGCCCGCCTGCACGACGCGGCGAGCACGGGCACCGCCGTCACCGTCTCGGTCGTCGACGCCCAGGGCCGGTCCACCGCGCGACTGCTCGTGCCGGCCTCCGTCGGCGGGGGTCGGATCGAGGGGATCGAGCCCGATTCCGCCGAGCCCGTCACCCTGCCGCTGCACCGCGTGATCTCCGTCTCCGACGTCGACCCGACCCGCTGACCCGGATTCCTGGACAATGAAGGGTCGGACCCACGCGGGTCCGGTGAGACCCCGAGGAGGGCCGGAGTGAGTGGTGGACCGCTGATCGTCCAGTCGGACAAGACCGTGCTGCTGGAGATCGACCACGATCAGGCGAACGACGCGCGCCAGGCGCTGGCCCCGTTCGCCGAGCTGGAGCGCGCCCCCGAGCACGTCCACACCTACCGGATCACGCCGCTGGCGCTGTGGAACGCCCGGGCCGCCGGCCACGACGCCGAGCAGGTGGTCGACGTGCTGGTCAACTTCTCCCGCTTCCCCGTCCCGCAGCCGCTGCTGGTGGACATCGCCGAGACCATGGCCCGCTACGGCCGGCTCCAGTTGGTCAAGAGCCCGGTCCACGGACTGACCCTGGTCTCCCTGGACTCCGCAGTGCTCGCCGAGGTCAAACGCCACAAGAAGATCGCCCCGATGCTCGGCGCCGACATCGACACCGACACCGTCGTGGTGCACCCGTCCGAACGCGGCCGCCTCAAGCAGGAGCTGCTCAAGGTGGGCTGGCCCGCCGACGATCTGGCCGGGTACGTCGACGGCGAGGCCCACGACATCGACCTGTCCACCGAGACCGAGCCCTGGGAGCTGCGCGACTACCAGCAGATGGCCGCCGACTCGTTCTGGGCGGGCGGCTCGGGTGTCGTCGTGCTGCCCTGCGGCGCGGGCAAGACGATGGTCGGGGCGGCCGCGATGGCCAAGGCCAAGGCCACCACGCTCATCCTGGTGACCAACACCGTCGCCGGTCGGCAGTGGAAGCGGGAGCTGTTGGCCCGCACCACGCTGACCGAGGACGAGATCGGCGAGTACTCCGGCGAGCGCAAGGAGATCCGCCCGGTCACCATCGCCACGTACCAGGTGGTCACCCGCAAGACCAAGGGCGTCCACCGGGCGTTGGAGCTGTTCGACTCCCGCGACTGGGGGTTGATGATCTACGACGAGGTGCACCTGCTGCCCGCGCCGGTGTTCCGGATGACCGCGGACCTGCAGTCCCGGCGCCGGCTCGGGCTCACCGCCACCCTGGTGCGCGAGGACGGCCGAGAGGGTGACGTCTTCTCCCTCATCGGACCCAAGCGGTACGACGCCCCGTGGAAGGACATCGAGGCGCAGGGCTGGATCGCCCCGGCCGACTGCGTCGAGGTACGGGTGACGCTCACGGAGAACGAACGGATGCTCTACGCCACCGCCGAGGCGGAGGACAAGTACAAGCTGTGCTCGACCGCACGGACCAAGATCCCTGTGGTCAAGAGCATCCTCGCCAAGCACGCCGGCGCCCCGACCCTGGTGATCGGTGCCTACCTCGACCAGCTCGAGGAGCTCGGCGACGAGCTCGACGCCCCGGTCATCCAGGGCTCCACCTCCAACAAAGAGCGTGAGAAGCTCTTCAACGCGTTCCGCGCCGGGGAGATCTCCACGCTCGTGGTGTCCAAGGTCGCCAACTTCTCGATCGACCTGCCCGAGGCCAGTGTGGCCGTGCAGGTGTCGGGGACGTTCGGCTCCCGGCAGGAGGAGGCGCAGCGGCTGGGCCGGCTGCTGCGGCCCAAGCACGACGGTGGCCAGGCACACTTCTACTCGGTGGTCTCGCGCGACACCCTCGACGCCGAGTACGCCGCGCACCGGCAGCGGTTCCTCGCCGAGCAGGGGTACGCCTACCGGATCATCGACGCCGACGACCTGCTGGGGCCGCCGATCCCCGAGGTCGGCTGACGCCGGCGGCCACCCGCGGGTCCGGTCCGGACGGTTCCTGGGATACTGGACCCATGGCCGTCGATCGCACCCCCCGCGCCCCGCACGAGCAGTACCGCCTCGCCGACATCCCCGTCGACGACGCCTGGGTCCGCAAGCACAACGAGAGCCTCGCCGAGGTGCGGCGGCTGCAGTGGTCCGCGGGCATCCTCGGTGTGCTCGTCCTGGGCGCGGCCGTGGGCCTGCTCATCTACTCCGGCTTCGAGGCCTGGGCCTGGATCGTCGCCGCGCTGGCCGGGGTCTTCGCTCTCGGATGCCTGGCGATGATCGGGTACATCCCGCGCAAGATGGGCTCGATGCAGCGCACCTACGCCACCTCGGAACTCGTCCCGGCCATCATCGCCGAGGTGCGCCCCCGCGGGCTGACCCTCCTGGCGCTGGTCGACCGTGCCGTCGACCGCTCCGCCGGAAAGCTCCCCGCGCTGGCCGTCCGCAGCTGCGAGAAGCTCCCGGGTCACGACGTCCGCGTGGGCGAGCGCGTGCCGTGCGTGGCCGTGGTCGGCAACCGCAGCGCCCGCGGCGGCGACAACCTGTACCAGTTCATCTCACCCATGCCCGTTGCATGGGCGACCTCCGACAAGGCCGTCCTGCGCCGACTCGAGAAGGAGATCCCCTCCGGCGAGTGGGAGCGGGTGCGCCAGAACCTCGACCGGGTGGACGAGGTCTCGGCCACGCCGACGAGCCTGCTCCCCCTCGACTGAGCGGCCCCCCTCCCCCGGCATCTGCGCAAGCGACCGCCCTCACCCGGTTCCCGGCATCCGCGCGCCCTCGGCACGCCCGCACCCGTAGCCCGTCCGCGGCCTCACCCGCCGCCGGGTCCCCTGTGAACTAAGCGTCACGGGACCGTGATCCGACGCCACAGTTCCGCAACACCGCCTTCCTAGCCTGATCGGTACAGGCTCGAAGGAGGTCCAGGAATGACTGAGCACATCGTCGTCGTCGGGCACGGGATGGTCTCCCACCGATTCGTCTCCACCCTCGGCTCGCGGTACGCCGACACCGACCTGGCCGTCACGGTGATCGGCGAGGAACCCGACCCCGCGTACGACCGCGTGGGCCTCTCGGCCTATGTCGGCGCCTGGGAACGTGCGGCCCTGCACCTCGAGGACGCCCGCCACTCCGCCGACCCGAGGGTCACCGTCCGCTCGGGACACCTCGTCACGGCGATCGACCGATCCGCGCGGCAGGTCGAACTCGACTCCGGCGAGCTCATCTCCTACGACACGCTGGTCCTGGCCACCGGCTCGCGCGCGTTCGTCCCGCCCGTGCCCGGTCACGACCTGCCCGGCTGCCATGTCTACCGCACCCTCGACGACCTCGACGCGATCCGCGCGGCCGCCGAGACCGCAGGGCCCGGCGCGCACGGCGTCGTGATCGGCGGCGGGCTGCTCGGCATCGAGGCCGCCAATGCGTTGAGCCTGATCGGGCTGACCCCGCACGTCGTGGAGCGCAACGACCGGCTCATGCCCGTCCAGGTCGACGGTCGGGGCGGCGCGCTGCTGGGCGACCTCATCCGCGACCGTGGCATCGAGGTGCACCTGAGCGTGACCGACACGGTGATCGAACCGCGCGACGGTGCGGACGGTGACGGCGGGGTCCGGGTGACCCTGACCGGCGACGACGGCGAGACGACCGCGGTCGAGGCAGCGGTCGTGGTGTTCTCCGTCGGTGTGCGCCCCCGTGACGAGCTCGCCCGCGGGGCCGGGTTGGCACTGGCCGAGCGGGGCGGCGTGCTGACCGACCGGGCGTGCCGCACCTCGGACCCGCACGTGTTCGCGATCGGCGAGTGTGCGGCCATCGAGGGCACCTGCTACGGCCTGGTCGGGCCCGGGTACGCCTCCGCCGAGGTGGTCGCCGCCCGGCTGGGCGACGGCCCGGGCGCCGACGCCGAGTTCACCGGCGCCGACCTCGCCACCAAACTCAAGCTCATGGGGGTCGACGTGGCCAGCTTCGGCGACGCCCACGGGCGCACGCCCGGCTGCCTCGAGTTGGTGGTGGACGACCCCGTCACGCGCACCTACTCCAAACTCGTCCTCAGCGACGACGCCCTGACCCTGCTCGGCGGGGTGTTCGTCGGGGACGCGGGCCCGTACCAGCTGCTCAAGCCGCTGCTCGGGCGCACCTTGCCGTCGTCCAATCCCCTGTCCCTCATCACTCCCGGCGCCGCGGCGGACGGCGGGGGTGTCGGCGTCGAGTCGCTGCCCGACGACGCCCAGATCTGTTCCTGCAACGCCGTCACCAAGGGCACGCTGCGCGACGCGATCTGCGGCGGGGCGTGCGACGTCCCGGCACTCAAGGCGTGCACCCGCGCCGGCACCTCGTGTGGGTCGTGCCTGCCGCTCATGCGTCAGGTGCTCGAGGCCGAGGGCGTCGAGCAGTCCACGGCACTGTGCGAGCACTTCGACCAGTCCCGCTCGGAGCTGTTCGAGATCGTCACCGTCACCGGGATCCGGACCTTCTCCGGCCTGATCGGGCGCTTCGGCCGCGGCTCCGGCTGCGACATCTGCAAGCCCACCGTCGCCTCGATCCTCGCCTCGACCAGCTCCGACCATGTTCTCGACGGCGAGCAGGCCTCGCTGCAGGACACCAACGACCACTTCCTGGCCAACATCCAGAAGAACGGCACCTATTCGGTGGTCCCGCGGATGCCCGGCGGGGAGGTCACGGCCGATCAGCTCATCGTGATCGGCGAGATCGCACGCGACCACGACCTGTACGTCAAGGTCACCGGCGGCCAACGGATCGATCTCTTCGGCGCGCGTGTGGAGGAGTTGCCGCAGATCTGGCGACGCCTGGTCGACGCGGGCATGGAGTCCGGTCACGCCTACGGCAAGTCGCTGCGCACGGTGAAAAGCTGCGTGGGTACCTCGTGGTGCCGCTACGGCCAGCAGGACTCCGTGGGGATGGCGGTCCTGCTCGAGACCCGGTTCCGCGGGTTGCGGGCGCCGCACAAGATCAAGATGGGCGTCTCCGGCTGTGCCCGCGAGTGCGCCGAGGCGCGCGGCAAGGACGTCGGGGTGATCGCCACCGAGACCGGCTGGAACCTCTACGTCGGTGGCAATGGTGGCGCGACGCCGCGGCATGCCCAGCTGCTGGCCGGGGATCTCACCGACGACCAGCTCATCCGCTACATCGACCGCACGGTGATGTTCTACGTCCGCACCGCCGAGCGCCTGCAGCGGATCGCACCGTGGCTGGAGTCGCTCGAAGGCGGCATCGACCACCTTCGTGAGGTCGTCTGCTCCGACTCACTGGGGCTCGCGGCCGAGCTCGAGGGCCGGATGGAATCGCATGTCGAGGGGTACGTGGACGAGTGGGCGGCCGTCCTGGACGACCCCGACAAGCTCGGCCGGTTCGTCTCCTTCATCAACGCCCCCGAGGCGCCCGACCCCACCGTGCAGTTCGAGGAGCGCGACGGCCGCAAGGTGCCGGTCCTGCTCGGTTCGCCGTCCATGCCGGCCCGCGTCTGACGGTCCCGCGCCGGACACCGGCCAGCTCTGCCGGCCACCCCGCCCACGACTCCTGCTCACCAGCTCCGCCCACTACTTCCGCCCACGACTTCCGCTCACCAGTTCCGCCCACCAGGAGGAGATCCGTCATGACCACCACCCAGCTGTTCACCGCCACCCGCCCCGCTCCCGCATCGGGCGCCGCGCGCCCCGCCGAGATCGCCGTCTGCCCGGTCGGCCGCCTCATCCCGGGGCGTGGGGTCGCCGCCCTGCTGCCCGACGGCCGCCAGGTGGCGGTCTACAAGATCGACGACGACGAGGTCCGCGCCCTCTGCAACATCGACCCCGTCGCCCGGGCCGCCGTGATGAGCCGCGGCCTGGTGGGCGACCGCGCCGGCGAACCCGCGGTGATCTCACCGATCGGCAAGCAGGCCTATGCGCTCGCCGACGGTCGCGGCCTCGACGACCCCTCGCACGGACTCTCGGTGTTCCCCGCCCGGGTCGCCGTCGATGGAACGGTGTTCGTGGCTACCCAGCCCGCCGTCCGGCATGCCCGCGTGATCGCGGCGTAGTCCCCAGGCCCTGCGCGCCGCCGGCCCGGCCCGGCCCGAACCAGGGGCAGCGCACCCACTCGCGGGTGCGCTGCCCCTTCTGCGTGCGCTGCCCCGTCTGCGTGCCCCGCCCCGCTGGCGAGCGATGGCAGAATGCACATTCACAGGCGGGTTACGCTGCGGGTTCGGACCATTCAGGGCGCATAGGTCGAGGAGTCCGCAGGACCGGCGGCGCCTTTAGATGCTGAGTCGGTATCCGCGCTTGACGACGGTCGTCACGAGGTCGGGAACGCCGAGCGCGCGCCGCAGGCGACCCATCGCGGTCTCGACGGCGTGCAGGTCGGTGCCGTCTCCGGGGAGAGCCGCGAGCAGGTCATCGCGGCTCACGCAGGCCCCGGGGCGCCGGGCCAGGGCCCGCAGCAGCGCGAGCTGGGCCGGGGTGAGCTCCACCGGTTTGCCGTCGACCAGTGCGGCCGCCGCACACAGGGTGAGCTCGTGCCCGGCGACCTCGATCGGCGCGGTCCGGGCGGCGAGCTCGTCGGTGGTGTGCCGCATGAGCGACCCGAGCCGCATCCGGTCCGGACTGGTGAACGGCACGTCGAGTTCTGCCAGAGGCGCTGCGGTCACCGGCCCCACGCACAGCGCGGCGACGGGCCCGTCCAGCGCCTCGAGCAGGTCGTCGAACACGCCCAGCGCCTCAGCACGCGTGAGCACCGCCACCACCGCCGGCGCCGCGGTGAAGGTCACGCCATCGACGCCCTGCGCCGCGATGGTCCGCACCAGATCGTCGAGTGCCGCGAGATCGTCGGGCAGCTCCCAGCGGTAGACGGGCACCTCGATCACGTCGGCACCCGCCTCGCGCAGACCGTCGAGCAGCACGGACATCGGGTTCCACCCGGAGCCGGCGCCCTGGATCTGGACGCCGATCGTCAGGCCCTCGACGCCGCGCTCGAGCAGCATCTCCAGCAGCTCCGGGCTGGCCTCGCTCTTGGCCGAGGCGTGCTCGCGCAGGCCGGCGGCACGGATCGCGCCGGTGGTCTTGGGTCCGCGGGAGTACAGCGGGACCGCGCCCATCAGCTCGAGCAGGTCGTCGGCCAGGCCCCATTCCTCGCACACCTGCATCCACCAGCGCACGCCGGCCGCGGTGGTGAGCACCATGAGGTCGGCGGGCGCGTCGAGCAGGCGCCCGGTGGCCTCGCGCACCACCGTGTCCTCGGCGATGGGGATCATGTGCATCGCCGGGGCGTGCAGGACGGTGGCCCCGCGCCGCTCGAGGAGGGTCCGTTGTTCGGAGGCCCGCCGGGCGGCGGTGACGGCGACAGTGCGTCCGAGCAGCGGGAGATCGGGTTCGGAGGTGGTCACGTCGGAATCGGTCACTCCCCCATCATGAACGAGGCGTGTGTCCGGCAGGTTTCCCTCCACCGCCTCGTCCGCCCCCGCCGCAGCACCGCACGCCCCCGCCGCCGCGTCCCGTGCCCGCGCGTCCCCCGTCATCCCGCCTCCTGTAGCCATCCACATATCCCGTCGACCGCCGACGAGCACCCACCGCAGCCCGTCCCGGCGCGGGTCCGCTGCGCCAGGGCATCGTTGTCGCGTGCCCCGTCGGCCCAGGCCGCGACCAGGTCTCCCTTGCTCACGCCGTTGCAGCGGCAGATCACCGCCGCGGCCGGCATCGTCGACGGGGTCTGTGCGGCCACCGCCTCGGCCCGTCCCAGCACCACCGACACGACGTCGTCCGGCACGGGAAGAGCGTTCTCGAACAGCTGCGTCAGTGTCCCGACGGGCTCCGGGTGCCCCACCAGCGCCGCCCCCAGCACCCGTCCGCCCGCGACGTCGACGCGCGCATACCGGCCGCGGGCGGGTTCGCTCAGGGTCGTGACCTCGATGGGCGCACCGGTGTCGGGGCACCGTGATCCGTAGACGTCGGCCGCGAGGGAGCCCAGGGCGACCACGTCGAGCCCGTGGGCCTTGAGCCTGGTCACCTCCGCGCCCCCGAGGTATCTCGCCTGCGGGTCCGCGCCGCTGAGCCGGGCGGCCAGCGCCACGGCCTGGTCCCAGGCGGGTGCGACCAGTCCGCTGACGACGCCCCGGTGCTGCGCGCAGTCGCCGATCGCGGAGATGGCGGGATCGCTGGTGGTCAGCTCGTCGTCGACAACCACGCCGTGGCCCACCTCCAGCCCGGCGTCGCGTGCGAGGTCTGCCCGGGGCGCGGACCCGGCGGTGAGTACGACGGTCCGGCAGCGCACCTCGCCGTCGTCGAGCGTCAGGGTGACGCCGTCCCACCTCGTGGCGCGTACGCCGGTGAGCACCCGCACCCCGAGCGCGGCGAGGGCGCGGACCAGTACGGCGCCGGCGCCGGCGTCGAGGCACCCGTTCATGGGCCGGTCGCGGGGGTGGACGACGACGACGTCGTGCCCCGCCCCGGCGAGTGCGCAGGCGATCTCCAGGCCGATGAAGCCCGCACCGACGACCGCGACCGGGCCGGGGTGTGCGGCGAGATGAGCGGTCAGTTCTCGTTGACCCGCGGCATCCCGGAGGGTGAACGCGCCGGGCGCCAGACCACGGCCCGGGCCGCGGATGCCGTCGACGGGCGGGATGCGGGGTGCGGCTCCCGTGGCCAGGACCAGGTGGTCGTAGCCGATGCGTTCGCCGTCGGCGAGCTCCACCTCGCGGCAGGCGCGGTCGATCGCCGCGACAGGTGTAGAAGTCCGGACCGTGATGTGGTGACGCTCCCACCACCCGACGGGTTTGAGTCGGGAAACCGGCGCGGGCGCGACGGCGGCGGGGGCCGCGGGGGCCACTGCCGGCGCGTCGGGGGCGGCGGGGGCGGCGACCGGCCGGGCCGCGACGGCGTGGGACAGCATGATTCGGTTGTACGGTTCCTCCGCTTCCGCGCCCAGGACGGTCACCGACAACCGCTCCGGGTCCGGCTCGCCGACGCGCAGTTCCTCCGCGAGCCGGGCGGCGGCCATCCCAGCGCCCACCACGACGACGCGGCGCGCGCTCATGCCGCCTCCAGCCGGACCGCGCACACCTTGAACTCGGGCATCCGGCTGTGCGGGTCGAGCTCCGGCAGGGTGAGCAGGTTGGCCCGGCCGTCGCCCGGGAAGTGGAACGGCAGGAAGACGGTGTCGGTGCGCATGTCCTCGTCGCAGCGGATCACGGCCTCGACCGCGCCCCGCCGCGACACGATGCGCGCGGGATCACCGTCGACCAGGCCGGCCGCGCGTGCCACGACGGGGTGGACCTGCACCCACATGTCCGGTTCGGCGTCGGCGAGCTCGGCGACCCGGCGGGTCTGCGCGCCGGACTGGTAGTGCGCGAGCAATCGCCCGGTGGTGCCGAGCAGCGGGTACTGCGAGTCGGGTGGTTCGGCGGGTGCGCGCGGTTCGTCCACGACGAACCGGGCGCGGCCGTCGGGCGTGGCGAAGCGGTCGAGGAACAGGCGGGGCGTGCCGTCCGGCGAGTCGGCGCCGCACGGCCAGTGGAGTGCCTCGCCGGCGTCGAGTCGGTCCCAGTCGATCGCCGAGTAGTCGGCCTTGCCGCCGGCGGAGGCGCGGGCGAGCTCGCCGAACACCGCTCGCGCGTCGGGCGGGAACCGCTCGGGTCCGCGGTCCAGGCGGCGGGCGAGTTCGTGCCAGATCCACAGTTCGTCGCGCACGCCGGCGGGCGGGGTGACGGACCGGCGTCGCCGCAGCACCCGGCCCTCGAGACTGGTGAGCGTGCCCTCCTCCTCCGCCCACTGGGGCACGGGCAGGACGACGTCGGCCAGCGCGGCGGTCTCCGAGAGGACGAAGTCGGCCACGACGAGCGTGTCGAGCGCGCGTAGCCGCTCGGTCACCCGGTCGGCGTCGGGCGCGGAGACCACCGGGTTGGAGGCGTGGAGCAGCATCGCGGTGGGCCCGCCCGGCCGGCCGAGCGAGTCGAGTAGTTCGAACGCCGACAGACCCGGCCCGGGAATCTGCTCCGGGTCCACTCCCCACACCCCGGCGACGTGCGCGCGGGCGGCGGGGTCGGTGATCATCCGGTACCCGGGCAGCTGGTCGGCCTTCTGCCCGTGCTCGCGGCCGCCCTGCCCGTTGCCCTGCCCGGTGAGGGTGCCGTAGCCGCTCCCCGGACGTCCCGGCAGTCCCAGCGCCAGGGCGAGCGCGATGGCGGCGCCCACCACGGCGGTGCCGTCGGCGTGCTGCTCGGCGCCCCGGGCGGTGAGGATGTACGACCCCGCCCCGGCGTCACGCGCGCGGGCGAGCAGGGCGACCGCCCGCTCGAGGTGGGCGACCGAGACGCCGGTGACGCGCTCGGTGCGCTCCGGCAGCCACGCGGCGGCGTGCGCCCACGCGTCCTCGAATCCGGTGGTGCGGGCGGCGAGGTACCGCGTGTCGACGGCCCCGGTGACGACGACGAGGTGCAGCAGCCCCAGCGCGAGTGCCGCGTCCGTGCCGGGGCGCAGTCGCAGGTGCACACCGCCCCCGTCGAGGGCGCGCCGCGCGGTCGCGGTGAGCCGCGGGTCGGCCACCACGAGCCCGCCGGCGCGTGCTGCCGTGTCGAGGTGCTGGAGGAACGGAGGCATGGTGTCGGCGGGGTTGGCACCGATGAGCATCACGGCCCGGGCGTCGGTGAGGTCGGTGACGGGGAACGGCAGTCCGCGGTCGAGGCCGAAGCTGCGGTTCGCGGCCGCCGCGGCGCTGGACATGCACCAGCGGCCGTTGTAGTCGATGAGCCGGCTGCCCAGCGCGAGCCGGGTGAACTTGCCCAGCTGGTAGGCCTTCTCGTTGGTCAGGCCGCCCCCGCCGAACACGGCCACACCGTCGGGCCCGCCCGCGGCCTGCGCACGGCGGATCCCCTCGGTCACGCGGTCCAGGGCGGTGTCCCAGTCGCACGGCTCCAATCGCCCGTCGTGACGGATGAGCGGGGTGGTGAGCCGGCCCGGGTGATCGAGCAGCTCTCCCGACGTCCACCCCTTACGGCACAGCCCGCCACGGTTGGTGGGGAACCACGCGGGCGCCACCTCGACCGCCTCGGCCGGGTCCGCCGCCGGCGTCACCGTCATCGCGCACTGCAGGGCGCAGTACGGGCAGTGCGTGTGGGTGGGCCGGTCCCCGCCGGGGCCCGCCTCAACGGGCTCGGGCACCGTCGTCAGGTTCGGCACCTCCGGGCTGCTGCGAACGGTCGTCATGGTGCTCTCCTCGTCGTCGTCGTCCCCTCGTCCCTTTCCCGTCAGCGCGCGGCCGGCACCGGACGTGCGGCCCGGCCCTGTTCCGACGCGGTGCGGGATGCCGCGGCCCCGGCCCCCGTCGGCGCGGCGGTCGGACGCCGGAGGTACACCGCCCGCGTGACGAGCGCCGCCACCACGTAGAAGACCGTGAACGCCACGAACGCCCAGGTCGCGGACCCCGATGACTGGTAGGAGCTGCGCAGGGTCATGTTGATGAGGAACCCGCCGAACGCGCCGACCGCGCCGGCGACCCCGATGAGGGCGCCCGAATGCGCGCGCGACCACGCCGCCCGGGCGGCCTCCGGCAGGTCCAGGCCGCGGCTACGGGCCTCGTAGACGGTGGGGATCATCTTGTAGACCGAGGCGTTGCCCATTCCGGTGAGCGCGAACAGGGTGAGGAACGCCGCGAAGAACAACACCAGCGCGCCGCCCGACAGTCGGCCGCCGTCGGCCGCCTGCATGCTCGAGGTGACGATCAGCGCCACCGTCGTCGCGGCCATGCCGAGGAAGGTCACCAGGGTAACCCGGGCACCGCCGAAGCGGTCGGACAGGCGGCCGCCCAGCATGCGGGTCAACGAGCCCAGCAGCGGGCCGAGGAATGTGATCTGCGCGGCGTGGAGAGCGGCGTCGGCCGGGGACTGCCCGTTACCGGTGAAGGTCATGGTGAGCATCTGCCCGAAGGCGAAGCTGAACCCGATGAACGAGCCGAAGGTACCGATGTAGAGCAGGGACAGCACCCAGCCGTCGCGGTCGCCTGCCACGTCGCGCATGCTCGTCACGTCCACGGTGTGGTGTTCGAGGTTGTCCATCTTGCATGCCGCGCCGATGCCCGCGACCACCAGCAGGACCAGGTACACCGCGATCACCCAGTGCGGCGAGCGGTTTCCGGCCGCGGCGATCACCACGAGCCCCACCACCTGGATGGTGGCCACGCCCAGGTTGCCGCCGCCCGCGTTGAGGCCCAGCGCCCAGCCCTTCATGCGCTGCGGGAAGAAGGCGTTGATGTTGGTCATGGACGAGGCGAAGTTGGCGCCGCCCAGGCCCGCGAGGGCGCCCACCACCAGGTACAGCCACAGCGGCTGCCCGGGATTGGCCATGATCCACAGCATCGCCCCCGCCGGGATGAGCAGCACGAACGCGGAGAACATGGTCCAGTTGCGGCCGCCGAAGGTCGCGGTGGCCAGCGTGTAGGGGATGCGCAGGAACGCGCCGGTGAGGGTGACCACCGCGGAGACCAGGAACTTGTCCGGCGCGTCCAGGCCGTAGACGTCCGTGGGCATGAACAGCACCATCACGGCGAACAGGGTCCACACCGAGAACCCCACGTGCTCGGCGAACACCGACCAGTACAGATTGCGCATCGCGGTGCGCCGGCCTCCGGACTCCCACTGGGCCGTGTCCTCCGGATCCCAGTCCTCGATCACGTGCGAGCGCGTCATCGCTACACCTCTCCCCGGTAGCGGGCGCCCCGCCGGCGCCCTGTGCCACGCCACCGTAGGAATCCGCTGTTTCCCCTGCGCTACCCGTCGTGACGGTCCCGTCACGGTGTACTCACGTCTGGCGGTTCGGCCTGTGAGGGTGCCGCTCGCGTGGTCGACTGGGTCCATGTCACGCACCGTCACACAACTCCGCCGCGTCGCTCTCGCCGCGGTCCTCCTGGCCACGCCGCTACTCGGCCCCCTCGCGACCGCGCCCGCCGCCCTCGCCCAGTCACTCGACGATCCAGCCTGGCCCGCCGACCGCCCGTTCCCACCCGCCACCGACGGCCCGTTCGGATGGGCCGAGCTCTCGTACTGGCCCTACGCCGTCGCGCCGTCGGATCCGCAGTTCTGGGCCCCGAACGGAGCACCCATGCGCGTGCTCTCCCCGTTCGGCACGGACACGGAGATCTGGTGCTCGAACTACGTGTCCCAGGGATCGGACTGTTGGCAACGCGACCCCTCGGGGACGCCGCACCGGCTCCACCGCATCACGGTGCTCTCGGACGTGATCACCGGATCGACGGGGTCCGCGGCCGACGGGAGCGTCCGGGGCGCCTACGACCTGGCCTACGAGCTGGAATGGCCCACCACGTCGGGCGGTATCGGAATCCCCGCCGGCACCGTCCCCGGCTCGACTACCACCACGTGGGTCTCGCTGATGCCGCTCTCCCCGTTCGGCGCCGACTCCCGGGACTTCGACGTGTGGGTGCACCCGGGGTTCGTGCCCGGCAGCTGAGTAACCTGGGACGGTCGAACCCGCTGCGAAAGGACCCACCGCCGTGCCGTTCCCCCTGGATGTCCCCGAGTCCGAGCTGCGTAGACGGCGGAGCCAGAAGTGGGTGGCCTACCCCGAGGACGTCCTGCCGCTGTTCGTGGCCGAGACCGACGTCCTGCTCGCCCCGGCGATCCGGGAGCGCCTCGCCGCCGCGGTGGCGGACGGTGACACCGGCTACTTCGCCGAGATCGAGCGCCTCGCCGGGGTGTGCGCACGGTACTACTCGCGCTTCGGGTACGACGTGCCGGAGGACTCGGTGGTGCCGGTCAACGACGTCGGCGTGGGCGTGCGGGAGACCCTCGCCCGGACCATCCCGGCCGGGAGCGGCGTGGTGTACACGCCGCCTGTGTACATGCCGTTCGGACCGTGGATCCGGCGCGTGGGGATGACGCCGGTCGCGGTGCCCCTGGTCGACCACGACGGCGAGGACCCGCGCCTGGACCTGGCGGGCATCGAGCAGGCTCTGGCAGACGGGGCCCGGGCCGTGCTGCTCAGTCACCCGCACAACCCCACGGGCGTTCTTCACGGCCAGGCAGAGTTGGCCGAGCTCGCCGACCTGGCCGCGCGGCACGACGCCGTGGTGGTCTCCGACGAGATCTGGGCGCCCCTGGCCACGCCGGGAGTCGATTTCACCTCGTTCCTGGCCGCCTCCGACACCGCGCGCGAGGTGGGGCTGGCCATCTCGTCGGCGTCCAAGGCGTTCAACCTCGCCGGACTCAAGTGCGCGTTCGTGATCAACGGCAACCCGGAGCGGTTCCACGTCCGGCGCTCGGCGCTGTCGGGCGCCGTGGGGCACTTCGGGGCACTGGCCGCGGAGGCCGCGTTGACCGGGTCACTGGAGTGGCTCGATGAGCTGCGTGCCGCGCTCGCGTCGAACCTCGATCTGATGGAGCAGCTGCTGGCCGAGCACCTTCCCCGCGCGCGGTGGCGTCGGCCCGACGCCGGGTTCGTGGCGTGGATCGACCTGCGCGGCTACCCGGGTCTGGGCGACGACCCGGCCGCGGCGTTCCTCGACGAGGGCCGGGTGGCGCTGAGCCCCGGGCCGGCGTTCGGCACGGAGGGCGAGGGCTTCGCCCGGGCGAACTTCGCCTGCTCCGCCGAGCTGCTCACCGAAGCGTTCGTGCGGATGGGCCGGGTCGCCGCAGAGCGCGGCTGACGCCGGATTCCACGCGCTCGCGCGGATCGGGTTCGGGTCCGGCCCCGCCGTCACCCGCCGGCGGCGCCACCGTGGCCGCGGCGCCACAGGAACACCGTCATCGTGGCGGTGAGGACGGTCCGCGCGTCCTGATCGTGCATCTCGATGTCCATCCCAACCCGCCCCCTCGCCTCGTCGAGGCTCACCTCGGTCACGGTGGCCGTGCCACTCAGCGTGGCGCCCGGACGCACCGGGGCGGTGAAGCGCAGGCGGTCGAATCCGCGCCCGGCGATCACGGCCGACCGTGAGTAGAACGCCTCCACGCTGAGCTTCTGGAGGATCGCCAGGGTGTGGATGCCGCTGGCGATCACGCCTCCGTGGTGCCCGGTCGCAGCGGCGGCCGGGTCCGTGTGGAACCACTGGGGATCCCACTCGGACGCGAAGTCGACGATCTCCTCCTCCGAGAGGGTCATCTCCCCGAGTCGGATCCGATATCCACTGTGCAGATCGTCCGCTGTGATCAGCCCAGACATCTCGCGTTCCCTTTCTGCGAATCGGCCATGGGGACAACGGCCCCGAACGCCCTCCCGCGCGAGGTGGTGCACACGTTCCGCGACACCGAGAGGCGTTCGCACGCGCCGGGATGCTCGTACGGCGGCCGCCCCGGTATCCCCGGGACGACCGCCGTACGGGCCGTGTGGGAGGAGGTCAGCCCTGCTCGGCTGCCAGCTTCTTCAGCGACTCGGTGGGCGAGAAGCGCTCACCGTACTTGGCGGCCAGCTCGTCGGCACGGGTGACGAAGCCCTTGTACCCGGTGGCGATCTTGGCCCCCGGCTCGGAGTAGTTCTTGGCGTACTGGCGGGTGCCGCCGGTCCACGCCGGGAATCCGATGCCGATTATGGAGCCGATATTGGCGTCCGCGTCGTCGACGATCACGCCCTCGTCGACGCACTTCTGCGTCTCGAGGACCTCTGCGAAGATCATGCGATCGATGAGATCCTGGAGCGGGGGTGCGTTGTCCGGGGAGGTGTTGAACGCCTCGCGGAGACCCGACCACAATCCGGCGCGCTTGCCGTCGGCGTACTCGTAGAACCCGGCGCCGGCGGCGCGGCCGGAACGCTCGAGCTCTTCGACCATCTTGAGGATCACCTGGTCGACGGCGTCGGGGACGAACTCCTCACCAGCGGCCTCTGCGGCGTCGCGGGTCGCCTGACGGATCTTGACCATGAGGTTGAGGTTCAGCTCGTCGGACAGCTGCAGCGGGGCCGCCGGGTAGCCGGCGATGCGGCCGGCCTGCTCGATGGTGGCGGGCTCGATGCCCTCGGCCAGCATCCCGATCGCCTCGTTGACGAACGTGCCGATGACCCGTGAGGTGTAGAAGCCACGCGAGTCGTTGACCACGATCGGGATCTTGCGAATGGCCAGCGTGAGGTCGATCGCCTTGGCCAGCGTCTCCGGGGTGGTCTTGTCACCCTTGATGATCTCGACCAGCTGCATCTTGTCGACGGGCGAGAAGAAGTGCAGGCCGATGAAGTCCTCGGGCCGCTTGACGCCCGTGGCGAGGTCGGTGATCGGCAGGGTCGAGGTGTTGGAGCCGAGCAGCGCGTCGGGGGCGACGATGTCCTCGATCTCCTGGAACACCTTCTTCTTCAGCTCGGGCGACTCGAAGACGGCCTCGATCACGAGGTCGCACCCCGCCAGGGCCTGCGGGTCTGTCGTGGGGGTGATGCGGGCGAGCAGGGCGTCGGACTTCTCCTGCGTGGTGCGACCGCGCTCGAGGGCCTTGGCCTCGATGCTCTCCGAGTACGCCTTGCCCTTGTCGGCGGAGGCCTGCTCGACGTCCTTGAGCACGACCTCGATGCCGGCCTTCGCGCACACGTACGCGATGCCGGCGCCCATCATGCCGGCGCCGAGGACACCGACCTTCGTGAACTGGGTGCGCGGGATCTCCGAGCCGTCGGCGGCCTTGGGCCGGGCCCCGCCCGAGGAGCAGTGCTGCATGTCGAAGAAGAACGCCTGGATCATGTTCTTCGCGATGGGGCCGGTGACGAGGGACACGAAGTAGCGTGCTTCGATCTTCTCGGCGGTGGCGAAGTCGACCTGCGAGCCCTCTACGGCGGCGGCCATGATGGCGCGCGGTGCCGGGGAGGGTGCGCCCTTGGTCTGCTTGCGCATGTTCGCCGGGAACGACGGCAGGACGCCGGCCAGCGCCGGGTCACTGATGGTGCCGCCGGGCAGGGTCCAGCCCTTGCGGTCCCACGGCTGGCTCGCCTCGGGGTCGGTCTTGATCCAGGCCTTGGCTGCGTCGAGGAGCTTCTCGGGCTCGACGACCTCGTCGACCAGGCCGGCCTTGAGAGCCTTGTCCGGGGCGAAGGACCGGCCGGACATGAGAATGTTGGGCACGGCCTGCGCGAGGCCGAACATGCGGACGGTGCGGACGATGCCGCCGCCGCCCGGCAGCAGCCCGAGGGTGACCTCGGGCAGGCCGACCTTGGCGCCGCGGGCGTCGGCCATGACGCGGTGGTGGCAGGCGAGCGCGAGCTCGAGGCCACCGCCCAGGGCCGCGCCGTTGAGGGCGGCCACGACCGGAACGCCGCAGGTTTCAAGAGCGCGCATGCGGCCCTTGATGCTCATGGACCGCTCGAAGAGCTCGTCGGCCTGGTCGGGACCGGCCTTGATCATGGACTTGAGGTCGCCGCCGCCGAAGAAGCTCTTCTTGGCGGACGTCAGCACAACGCCCTTGATGGACTCCTTCTCGGCCTCGATGCGGTCGACGGTGGCGGAGAAGTCGTCGATGAACCGGGCGTTCATCGTGTTGGCGCCGTGGTCGGGGTCGTCCATGGTGAGGGTGACGATGCCGTCGCCGTCCTGCTCCCACCGGAACATGTTTTCGCTCACTGGTTTTCTACTCCTATGCCTGTGGTGTCGGTGCGGGTCAGACGCGTTCGATGATGGTGGCCACGCCCATGCCGCCACCCACGCAGAGGGTGATGAGGGCTCGTTTGCCGCCGGTGCGCTCGAGCTCGTCGAGCACCGTGCCGGTGATCATCGCGCCGGTCGCGCCGAGCGGGTGCCCCATGGCGATGGCGCCGCCGTTGACGTTGAGCTTCTCGTCGGGGATGTTCATGTCCTTCTGGAAGCGCAGCACGACGGAGGCGAAGGCCTCGTTGAGCTCCCACAGGTCGATGTCATCGGGGGTCAGGCCGGCGGTGGCGAGCGCCTTCTTGGCCGCCGGGGTGGGCCCGGTCAGCATGATGGTGGTGTCGGCACCGGAGGTGGCCGCGGCGACGACGCGGGCGCGCGGGGTCATGCCCATCTCCTGCCCGGCCTTCTCCGATCCGACGACCACGAGTGCGGCGCCGTCGACGATGCCGGACGAGTTGCCACCGTGGTGGACGTGGTTGATCTCCTCGACCCAGTGGTACTTCTGCAGTGCCACCGCGTCGAATCCGCCCATGTCGCCGACCATGGCGAAGGACGGCTTGAGCTTGGCCAGGGCCTCGACGGTGGTGCCCGGGCGCATGTGCTCATCATGGTCGAGGATGGTGACGCCGTTGATGTCCTTGACGGGCACGACGGACTTGGCGAAGCGCCCCTCTTCCCATGCGCGGGCGGCCAGGCGCTGCGAGCGCTCGGCGTAGCGGTCCACGTCCTCGCGGGTGAACCCCTCGAGGGTGGCGATGAGGTCGGCGCCGATCCCCTGCGGGGAGAAGTAGGTGTCGTAGTTGGTGGCCGGGTCCAGAGCCCAGGCGCCGCCGTCGGAGCCCATCGGCGCCCGGGACATCGACTCGACACCACCGGCGAGGACGACCTCGTCCCACCCGGAGCGGATCTTCTGCGCTGCCATGTTGATCGTGGTCAGACCGGAGGCACAGAAACGGTTGATCTGCACACCCGCGACGGTGTCGGGCATCTTGGCGGCCAGCGCGGCGATCCGCGGCAGGTCCATGCCCTGATCCCCCGTCGGGGTGACGATCCCGTAGATGATGTCGGAGATCCGGTTCTCGTCGAGATCGGGGAAGCGACGCCGCATCTCCTCGATGAGGCCGACGACCAGGTCGATCGGCTTGACCCCGTGCAGAGCGCCGCCAGGCTTGCCCTTGCCTCGCGGAGTCCGGATGGCGTCGTAGATGAATGCCTCGGTCATGGGTGGTCCACGGCCTTTCTCTGAGCGAGCTGATACGTGTTCCGCTTCACACTACGCTGTGCCCACCGGACGGTTCGGACTGCGGTCCGTTTCTGCACGAGACTCACTGGGCTCGCTCCGGTGGCACAGTGGGTCCCGTGACCGAGAACCACGCCGTATCCCCTGCCCTGGCCGAGCTCGCCGATGTCTGCGGCGTCGCATCGAGTTACGAGGACGCCGACGGCGTCCGTCGCGAGGTCCCGGCCTCGACCCTGCGCGCGGTGCTCGCCGCGATGGGCGTCGAGGTCGGCGGCGACGACGACGACGAGGGCGGCGTCTCCGAACGTGAGGCACTCGGTGCTGTTCGTCTGCGCCCCTGGCGACGTGTGCTGCCACCGACGCTGGTGGCGCGTGAGGGCACCGCCATCGGGTGCCCGGTCCACGTCCCGCGCGGCGCGATCGTGAATGTCGAGGTCCTTCTCGAGGACGCCGACGTGCCGTCGACGTTGCTCCCCCTCGACGAACCCCGGATCGCCCGGGATGTCGACGGGGTGGCGATGGAGCGGGTCACTCTGGCGGTCCCCGATGATCTGCCCGTCGGATGGCATCGCGTCACCGCAGTGGTCCGAGCCCCGGACGGCACCCGCCACTCCAGTGAGTGCACCCTGCTAGTCCATCCCCGCGCGATCCCCGTGCCCGCCGGACTCGAGGAGCACCGTGCAGTCGGGTTGGCGGCACAGATCTATCAGGTCCGGTCGGAACAATCCTGGGGCGTCGGCGATCTGGCCGACCTCGGGGACCTCGCCGGGTGGGCGAGCCGCGACTTCGGCGCGGACTTCGTCCTGGTCAACCCCATGCATGCGGGTGAGCCGTTCGTGCCGGTCGGTCCGTCGCCCTATCTCCCGACGACCCGCCGGTTCGCCTCCCCCCTGTACCTGCGCCCCGAGCTCGTGCCGGAGTACTCCGCCCTGTCAGTCGCCGACCGCCGTCGCGTGGATGACCTGGCCCGCACCGCGGCTGCGACCAACACTGTGGACACGATCGATCGCGACAGTTCGTGGACCGCGAAGCTCGAGGCGTTGCGCATCCTGTTCATGGTCCCGCTGGCTCGCGCCCGGGCCGACTCGTTCGACCGGTTCGTCGATGAGCAGCCCGGGATTCTGGGCTTCGCCACGTGGTCCGCGCTGGCCGGTGACCACGGCCCCGACTGGTCCACCTGGCCGGAGGAACTCCGGGATCCGGGCTCGGAGGCCGTCGCGGGTTACGCCGACGAGAATCCGGAAGAGATCCGTTTCCACCTGTGGTTGCAGTGGTTGGTCGCGGAGCAGCGGGCGCACGCCCAGCGCGAGGCCCTTGCCGCGGGGATGCGTCTCGGGGTCCTGCACGATCTGGCGGTGGGGGTCCATCCCACGGGCGCCGATGCGTGGTCGCTCCACCATTCACTGGCCCGTGGGGTCTCGGTGGGTGCTCCCCCGGACGCCTATAACCAACGCGGTCAGGACTGGTCGCAGCCGCCGCTCCGTCCGGACGCCCTCGCCGAGGAGGGCTACCGTCCCTTCCGCGACATCGTCCGCGCGGCATTGCGGGATTCAGGCGGCGTCCGGATCGATCACATCCTCGGCCTGTTCCGGCTGTGGTGGATTCCCCGGGGCGCGGCTCCGACCGAGGGCACATATGTCCACTATGACCACGAGGCGATGCTCGGAGTTCTCGCACTCGAGGCGTCACGGGCCGGCGCGGTCGTGGTGGGCGAGGACCTGGGAACGGTGGCTCCGGGGGTCCGCGAGACGCTGTCCGAGCTCGGGATCCTGGGCACGTCCGTGATGTGGTTCGAGCAGGACGAGGACGCCCCGATCCCGCCTGAGGACTATCGACGGCTGTGTATGGCGTCGGTGACGACCCATGATCTCCCGCCGACCGCCGGCTACGCCGACCTCGTCCATGTGGATATCCGCGAGGAGTTGGGACAGTTGACGGGCGACAGCGCCGAGGAACGTCGTGGTGCCGAGGCCGAGATCTCGGCCTTCACTGCTGTCGTGCGGGAGCGTGGCCTGCTCGACGGGGACTCCCCCGATGATCTGGTCGTGGCACTGCATCGATTCGTGGCCGAGTCGCCGTCGCTGTTGTTCGCCGTGTCGGTGGCGGATCTCGTGGGTGATCGCCGTGCGGTGAATGTTCCGGGGACGTCGGATGAGTATCCGAATTGGAGGGTGCCGTTGTCGGGTCCCGGTGGTGAGGTGGTGGGTGTGGAGCAGTTGCGGGGTTCGTTGTTGGCGCGTCGGGTGATGGGTGCTGCCGGCGGTCGGGGTGTTGTGGGTGGAATGACGAGAGCCCCGAGTCACCGGTGAGGGTGATTCGGGGCTCTCGTGTGAAGTTGTGTTCGGCGGTGACCTACTCTCCCACACCCTCACGAGTGCAGTACCATCGGCGCTGGCAGGCTTAGCTTCCGGGTTCGGAATGGGACCGGGCGTTTCCCTGCCGCTATGGCCGCCGTAACTCTGTGAAACAAGGCCCACGTGTTTTTGCGTGGGTGTGTTGTTTCAGATACTGCACAGTGGACGCGTTGCGATTCTTTAGGGGCTGTTTGTGTGTAAGCCCTCGGCCGATTAGTACCGGTCACCTGCACGCATTGCTGCGCTTCCAGTTCCGGCCTATCAACCCCATGGTCTGTGGGGGGCCTTAACCACGCGAAGGTGGTGAGAAACCTCATCTTGGAACAGGCTTCCCGCTTAGATGCTTTCAGCGGTTATCCCTTCCGAACGTAGCTAACCAGCGATGCTCCTGGTGGAACAACTGGCACACCAGAGGTTCGTCCGTCCCGGTCCTCTCGTACTAGGGACAGCCTTCCTCAAGTTTCTTACGCGCGCGGCGGATAGAGACCGAACTGTCTCACGACGTTCTAAACCCAGCTCGCGTGCCGCTTTAATGGGCGAACAGCCCAACCCTTGGGACCTACTCCAGCCCCAGGATGCGACGAGCCGACATCGAGGTGCCAAACCATCCCGTCGATATGGACTCTTGGGGAAGATCAGCCTGTTATCCCCGGGGTACCTTTTATCCGTTGAGCGACACCGCTTCCACTTGCCGGTGCCGGATCACTAGTCCCGACTTTCGTCCCTGCTCGACGTGTCAGTCTCACAGTCAAGCTCCCTTGTGCACTTGCACTCAACACCTGATTGCCATCCAGGCTGAGGGAACCTTTGGGCGCCTCCGTTACTCTTTAGGAGGCAACCGCCCCAGTTAAACTACCCACCAGGCACTGTCCCTAACCCAGATCATGGGCCGAGGTTAGACGTCCAATACGATCAGAGTGGTATTTCAACAACGACTCCACACACACTGGCGTGCATGCTTCACAGTCTCCCACCTATCCTACACAAACCGAATCGAACGCCAATACCAAGCTATAGTAAAGGTCCCGGGGTCTTTTCGTCCTGCCGCGCGTAACGAGCATCTTTACTCGTAGTGCAATTTCGCCGAGTCTGTGGTCGAGACAGCAGAGAAGTCGTTACGCCATTCGTGCAGGTCGGAACTTACCCGACAAGGAATTTCGCTACCTTAGGATGGTTATAGTTACCACCGCCGTTTACTGGGGCTTAAATTCTCAGCTTCGCCTTGCGGCTAACCGGTCCTCTTAACCTTCCAGCACCGGGCAGGCGTCAGTCCGTATACATCGACTTACGTCTTCGCACGGACCTGTGTTTTTAGTAAACAGTCGCTTCTCTCTGGTCTCTGCGACCACCCCCAGCTCAGATCGCAAGGATCGTCACCGGGCGTGGTCCCCCTTCTCCCGAAGTTACGGGGGCATTTTGCCGAGTTCCTTAACCACAGTTCTCTCGATCGCCTTGGTATTCTCTACCTGATCACCTGTGTCGGTTTGGGGTACGGGCCGTGTATGAACTCACTAGAGGCTTTTCTCGGCAGCATAGGATCACTGAATTCCCCACAACGGGTATGCATCAAGTCTCAGCCTTGATGTGACACGGATTTGCCTATGTCACGGCCTACACTCTTACACCAGTACAACCACTGACTGGCCCAGCTACCTTCCTGCGTCACCCCATCGCTTGGCTACTACCAGTTCAGGTCCCGCGCATCCGGTCCACGTCATCCCGAAGGATGCTCTAGGACGTTCAGGGCGGTTAGTATCACTGATTCACCATGGGCGCGCACACACGGGTACGGGAATATCAACCCGTTGTCCATCGACTACGCCTGTCGGCCTCGCCTTAGGTCCCGACTCACCCTGGGCAGATTAGCTTGACCCAGGAACCCTTGATCATTCGGCGGACGAGTTTCTCACTCGTCATTCGCTACTCATGCCTGCATTCTCACTCGTGTGGCCTCCACGCCTGGATCACTCCGACGCTTCTATGGCCACACGACGCTCCCCTACCCATCCATACACCTGCCCGGAGGAGGTTATTGTATGAATGCCGCGGCTTCGGCGGTGTACTTGAGCCCCGCTAAATTGTCGGCGCAGGACCACTTGACCAGTGAGCTATTACGCACTCTTTCAAGGGTGGCTGCTTCTAAGCCAACCTCCTGGCTGTCTCAGCGATCCCACATCCTTTTCCACTTAGTACACGCTTAGGGGCCTTAGCCGGCGATCTGGGCTGTTTCCCTCTCGACTATGAAGCTTATCCCCCACAGTCTCACTGCCGCACTCTCACACCTCGGCATTCGGAGTTTGGCTGACGTCAGTAACCTTGTAGGGCCCATCGGCCATCCAGTAGCTCTACCTCCGAGGTGAAACATGCGACGCTGCACCTAAATGCATTTCGGGGAGAACCAGCTATCACGGAGTTTGATTGGCCTTTCACCCCTACCCACAACTCATCCCCTCAGTTTTCAACCTAAGTGGGTTCGCGCCTCCACGACGTCTTACCGTCGCTTCACACTGGCCATGGGTAGATCACTCCGCTTCGGGTCTAGAGCATGCCACTACAGTCGCCCTATTAGGACTCGCTTTCGCTACGGCTTCCCCACACGGGTTAACCTCGCGACATACCACTAACTCGCAGGCTCATTCTTCAAAAGGCACGCCATCAGCCCTCAAGCCTCTGACGGATTGTAAGCACACGGTTTCAGGTACTATTTCACTCCCCTCCCGGGGTACTTTTCACCATTCCCTCACGGTACTAATCCGCTATCGGTCACCAAGAAGTATTTAGGCTTACCGGGTGGTCCCGGCAGATTCACAGCAGATTTCACGGGCCCGCTGCTACTTGGGAACACAAATCGCCCCGCCGCAAGGTTTTCAGGTACGGGACTCTCACCCTCTCCGGCCGACCCTTCCAAGTCGTTCCCCTAACCCGCGATCAATCAGCGCCCGGTCCGGCAGAACCGGGACATCATGCCCCACAACACCACACACGCAACCCCTGCCGGGTATCACACGCATGCGGTTTAGCCTGATCCGCGTTCGCTCGCCGCTACTGACGGAATCACTATTGTTTTCTCTTCCTGCGGGTACTGAGATGTTTCACTTCCCCGCGTTCCCTCCACACACCCTATGTATTCAGATGCGGGTAACACGCCATCACGCGTGCTGGGTTTCCCCATTCGGACACCCTCGGATCACAGCTCGTTTGGCAGCTCCCCGAGGCTTATCGCAGCCTACTACGTCCTTCATCGGCTCTTGGTGCCAAGGCATCCACCGTGTGCTCTTACACACTTACATTCACAAACAATTAAAGATGCTCGCGTCCACTGTGCAGTTCTCAAACAACACACACCAACCCCACCCACACCCCGGCCACGTATGGCGCATCAAATGTCTCGGGAATCAGTGCCATCAGAAACAACCAAACCCGAAGGCCCGATGGTGTTGTTTCAGACACCCAACAGTGTGTTTCGTCCGGACCACGCTAACGCCGGCACCAGATCCTGCAATCTGATACCGCCGATCACGGCGAGTCCTGCGCGATAGTGTTCCACCCAATGAGCCACAGAGCGCGCCACATTCGGACGCGAACCCTGCGCAAACTCTGACCACACCAAAGCGTGGTGAGTGCTCCTTAGAAAGGAGGTGATCCAGCCGCACCTTCCGGTACGGCTACCTTGTTACGACTTCGTCCCAATCGCCGATCCCACCTTCGACGGCTCCCTCCACAAGGGTTAGGCCACCGGCTTCGGGTGTTACCGACTTTCATGACGTGACGGGCGGTGTGTACAAGGCCCGGGAACGTATTCACCGCAGCGTTGCTGATCTGCGATTACTAGCGACTCCGACTTCATGGGGTCGAGTTGCAGACCCCAATCCGAACTGAGACCAGCTTTAAGGGATTCGCTCCACCTCGCGGTATCGCAGCCCTCTGTACTAGCCATTGTAGCATGTGTGAAGCCCTAGACATAAGGGGCATGATGATTTGACGTCATCCCCACCTTCCTCCGAGTTGACCCCGGCAGTCTCTCACGAGTCCCCACCATTACGTGCTGGCAACATGAGACAGGGGTTGCGCTCGTTGCGGGACTTAACCCAACATCTCACGACACGAGCTGACGACAACCATGCACCACCTGTATACAAGCCACAAGGGAAACGACATCTCTGCCGTCGTCCTGTATATGTCAAGCCTAGGTAAGGTTCTTCGCGTTGCATCGAATTAATCCACATGCTCCGCCGCTTGTGCGGGCCCCCGTCAATTCCTTTGAGTTTTAGCCTTGCGGCCGTACTCCCCAGGCGGGGCGCTTAATGCGTTAGCTACGGCACGGAGTCCGTGGAAGGACCCCACACCTAGCGCCCACCGTTTACGGCATGGACTACCAGGGTATCTAATCCTGTTCGCTACCCATGCTTTCGCTCCTCAGCGTCAGTTACTACCCAGAGACCCGCCTTCGCCACCGGTGTTCCTCCTGATATCTGCGCATTTCACCGCTACACCAGGAATTCCAGTCTCCCCTGTAGTACTCAAGTCTGCCCGTATCGCCTGCACGCCCCCGGTTAAGCCGAGGGATTTCACAGACGACGTGACAAACCGCCTACGAGCTCTTTACGCCCAGTAATTCCGGACAACGCTCGCACCCTACGTATTACCGCGGCTGCTGGCACGTAGTTAGCCGGTGCTTCTTCTGCAGGTACCGTCACTTGCGCTTCGTCCCTACTGAAAGGGGTTTACAATCCGAAGACCGTCATCCCCCACGCGGCGTCGCTGCATCAGGCTTTCGCCCATTGTGCAATATTCCCCACTGCTGCCTCCCGTAGGAGTCTGGGCCGTGTCTCAGTCCCAGTGTGGCCGATCACCCTCTCAGGCCGGCTACCCGTCGTCGCCTTGGTAGGCCATTACCCCACCAACAAGCTGATAGGCCGCGGGCTCATCCTGCACCGAAAAACTTTCCAACCCCCACCATGCGGCAGGAGTTCATATCCGGTATTAGACCCAGTTTCCCAGGCTTATCCCGAAGTGCAGGGCAGATTACCCACGTGTTACTCACCCGTTCGCCACTCGTGTACCCCCGAAGGGGCCTTACCGTTCGACTTGCATGTGTTAAGCACGCCGCCAGCGTTCGTCCTGAGCCAGGATCAAACTCTCCATAAAAGCTTCTCAGCACTACGAAAAGCACAATCCAAGCAAAAACAAACCAAAAACTGGCTGTTCAAACAAAAACGCGACCCCCACGACAGGGATGTGAAAGGGTCGCAACCAAACAAAAAATTTGGCACTATCACAAACAAAACACACTGTTGAGTTCTCAAACAACACCCACACACCACTCCCCAGTCATCCGAAGACAACCAGCTCGCGGGGTAGTCACTGCAATCCGCCACCCGCTCGGGGCAACTTCTCCAGCGTAGGTGACCCGCCCGCCCCAGTCAAACCAGGAGAACCGGACACCCGCACTTTCCCACCACCCGAACCAGGCCCTCGCCTCTCGGCTCCGGCCCGCTCCCTGGCGGCTCCGATAAAGTTACACGGGAGTGTCGACGAAACCAAATCGGGCCTGTTTCCGCAGGTAGGTCTCTTTTTCACTGCATCGAGCCGCGTCGGTCCGTCCGGGGCGCCGTTGGGATCGCGCTACTGCCGCCACTGCGGGCTCTCGAGTAAGACCCGCTGTATCGCCCGCCGAGTCCATCGGCGTGTCGCCTGCCCTGCGGATGTCACGATGTACGCCCGACCGGGCGGTGGCCGGCGGTTTCTAAAGAACCCAGCCCGCCCGGTGGAATACGGCTCGTTCGGCGGAGGGGCGATGCTGGCCCCTTCCAACGGACCCTTCACCGTCGTCCTGCTGCGTGGATACTGGAGGGCTCTCGTCGGAACGGCCTCGCTAGGTGAACAAGCCAGCCGAGATGACCACACTGGGCCCCGCGCCCAAGGAGGAGTCCCAATCGGGAACCGGTGTAATCCGTGGCGCCCGACCCCCCGCTCGGGACGGGGTGTCAAAGGCGGACGCGTAACGCCACCTACGTAGCGGGCGGCTACTGACCCCACCCCCACTGGTCGCGGGTCTGTGCGGTCGTGGTGTCGCGACACCTCCCGCCCGGGTGGGAGTGTTCGCCGAGCGGTCGGATCTCGGCATGGTGGACGAAGTTCGATATCCGCGACCGGCGAGACCGTCTCGGCGACGCTGTGTCCCCAGTCGCACTGCGCCCTCTTCGAGGCGGCGGGGTTCGACCTTCGCTCGTGACGGTGGGCCTCGAGCTGCCAGCGCCGTTTCGCTGCACCGGTGTCGAACGGGTATGGCCGACATCGTCGATGACGAGCGACGTGCGGGGCCGTAGCTCACTCACCTCGGATTCGAGATGGCTCTCGGTCTGCGTCGCAGGAAACCCGGACTGCCATACGTCCGCGGTGTCGAACTGCACTGGGTAGCCACCGGCGTTCGCTCTGAGTCCGATCGCGACAGCCAATTGGGTCTTGCCGAATTCGCGTGTATCGGGGAGGACGAGGCAGGCGGCCTCGCCGAAGTTGGTCCTGTTCGCCCGATGCGCGAGCACGTCCCTGCGCAGGAGGGGTTGGGGGTCTACGCAGCGGTCCCCGACCACTTGGTCCGGGGGCGGGCGACGCGCGAGTACACGGCCGGATGCCGGAAGTTCCACGGTGGCGACTCGGCCCGATCCCTTGGCCACGGACAGGGAGATCAACTGCCCGTCAGCAGGGAATTACGTGTCCGCCTACAGGGAGATTGGCTTGGCCGCTAGCACTTGGGCACGCCGGCGGCGTAACCGACCTGGGAGAGCAGTCGACACGATCCGGGGTCCACCGGCACCGGACCGCAATCGAAGAACCGGTGCATTCGTGAGTTCTCGGGACAGAGGATCTCAGCCTTCCGGGCTGTAGCCATGCGGCCGACCTGGTCGGGCATGCGGGAGGTACTCGATCGGGGTGCCGGCGTCTCGCTTGAAGCAGAGCTGGTCGGCCGTCTGCGACCCGTTCCGCGGCATCGGCTGGTACCGCGTGAGGGATGTCCCGCGCGCGAATCTGCTCGTCGGTCTGAGTTGTACGCGTCTCCCGCGCGCCGACCACAGACATGCTGGGCCCAACCACACTGATCGACCGCGGACGATCTTCCGTGACAAGTACGTTTGACACATCGCGACCGACGACACACCAAATGCCGGGGGAGGCCAGAGACGGTTTCGGAACACCGAGGTCTGCCGATCTGGAGACCGGGCGTGCCCGCCCTGGAAGCCGCACTCGACGACTCCTGGGAGACCCGACTCGAGAGCGTGCAGGCATTCGTCCGATCACTTGCCACGACGATAGACGTAGAGATCTGAGAGAAACCAGCATTCTCCGCGGTGTCGGTTGCACCGCGAGGTGGTCTGCACTGCGACCGTTCATCCGACCGGTCGTGATCATGGACCGCGCTGCGCTCATTCATGACGCTGGCGCCGATGATGCCGTCGGGCGAGAACGATCCGCGGTCACCGGGATCCGGGTCACCCGTCTCGTCGGCCCCGTAGTCCCCCGATCCGAATGGGAGCCGCGACCGGGACGCCGACCACCGGCACACCCACCCCCAACCCATCACGAGGGTGGGGCCAAATCAAAACAGCACAGCGGGGCCAATTGGGCTTGACCCTTGTCATTCTCAGGAACACGGCTGATACGCACGTACCATCGCCATGGCCCTCGAACTGGACCTCGATTCGGCCGAGACAGCCCCCGTGCGATGCGATTGCTAGCCCGGTGAGCTCGCCGTCCTCGGTGCTGAAATGTGGACCGGCGACTGCCTTCGTCCGATCCTGCAATGACGATCCCACGCGCGTCCCGGGGGTTCAGCCCGCCGTCACCGACCGCTGATCATGAGTCCGCGTTCTGCGCCGAGGGCGAGGGCACCGTCACGCTGCCGCCCGAGATCGGCTCGGCGGGCGCCCTTCTGGTGGCGGAGAGGGAGTCGAGGATAGAGGCGGCGCCAACATCAGTCCCGGCGGAATCTACATCCACAAAAGCGGTCCCTGCGCTCCCGTCCAGCCCGGCATCGAGCAGGGGCTCGAGCAACGCACCACTGTCCGCCGACTTCCCCATCCCATGTCCAGTGGGCCGTTCGGGAGAAGGAACACCGTTGTCCCTCCGCGCCGATCGGATCCCCTCGATCTCGGAGTCGCGGACGCTTCCGATCCATGGTTCTCTGAGCAAATCTCCCCGATCGGGGTTTACGAGGGAGTGTCGTCAGGGCCCCCCGGTTCGGCGAGGTGCCACGCTCGATCGATAAGTAGCGACCTCGCCGACGCCCTCTGGTGCCCCGGGCCATCCCTGCATGGAACAACTGCCTACTGCCGGATCCTCGCCAGGCGACGGTGCGACGAACCGCAAAGCGCCCAGCCTTGGCGGACATCAAGCACGGATAGTCGTTCAGACGCCTCCGGTAGTAGAGCAACCGCGGGAAATGAACACGATCTCTGAGGCGTCGCTCGGAGGCCAGGACAGTGTCCGTTCTTCGACCGCACTGACCTGCCGCGTCGATTTCGGACAGCGGAGTTGATGGTTTCTCTACGCTGCCGTTGCCGGCTGGAGGTCAGCGTAGTGCACCTCGTTCGGGCGCTTGTAGCCGAGCGCTGAATGGCGCCGTCGGGTGTTGTAGAACCCCTCGATGTAGCTGATGACGTCGCGCCTGGCCTGCCGCTTCGTGGCGTAGGCGGTTCGGTGGACACGCTCGTTCTTCAGCGCCGAGAAGAACGACTCGGCCATCGCGTTATCCCAGCATTATCCGGCTAATCGGGGGCCTGATGGGCCGTTGGCCGGATAACGCGGTCAGCGGCGCATGCGGCGGAGTTGCTCGTCGTGGCGGCGCACTTGCTCTGCGAGGCAGTTGACCGCGGTTCGCAGGGTCGCGAGTTCATCTGTGAGCGAGGCCATCGGAGTTTCGGGGTGCTTGTGGTGCTCGACGATGGTGCGCAGTTCAGTGCTGCGATAGATCGTCGAGCGGCTCAGTCCGGTGGCGGCTGCGATGGCGACGACCGTGATCGGTTGGCCTTCGCGGGCCAGGTCTGTGCAGGCGCGTTCGACGAGGTTGATCTTGCCGCGGGCGGTCATCCTGCGGCCGCTTCCGTGTCGGCGATGAGCGCATCGAGGCGGTTCAGGAGCTTGTGGTGGCGGTCGGCTTCGTCGATCCACCCTCGGCTTTCGGCGTCGCGGGCAAGTGCTTCGGCGTCTATGCGTTGGGCCGCCAGGATCGGCAATGATGAAGGCTCTGTGCGGTAGCTGGGGCAGTGTTCGCAAATGTTGGCGTAGGTGCAGGCGCCCTGGGCTGGGGCTCGTAGACAGAATCCTCCTGCCATGCGCGATTTGAGCAGCGGCGTGTCCTGCCAGGGACGTCCGCCGGTGATGTCGGCCAGCGGAATTTGGATCCGGCCACCGGGGCTGCCCGGTGCCGGGTTCTGGGGCGGGGTGTTCTGTTTGGCCAGGTCCAGGGCTCGTTCGTATTCCTCGCGGATGGTGGTGTCGAAGAGTCGGCCGTAGCGCAAGCTCATCTCGGCGCTGACGTGACCGAGTAGGGCCATCAGTGCTTGCAGGGAGACGCCAGCGTTGACCAGTGCGGTCGCGTAGGTGTGGCGCAGCTGGTGGGAGGTGATGTGGTCGAGTCCGGCGATATCGGCGGCGTGGTTGAGTTCGGCGCGCACGCCCTGTTGGGTCAGTCGGCGTCCGAGGTAGGTGAACAGAAACTGTGCTCGGCGCCGGTACCGCGGGTGAGGCAACGGCTGGCAGTGGGAGCGAATCTGGATGACCCTGTCGATCAGTTCGAGGGTCTGATCATCGAGTGGGACCATCCGCTCGGTGGCCATCTTGCCCAGGGGAACCTTGAGCCAGGAGCCATTGCCGTCGATCTCGTGGACGCAGTCCAGTTCCAGGTCGAGCAGCTCGCCGATACGTAGTCCACAGGCTCGCTGCAGGCGCAGAGCCAGCGCAGCGAGCTCGTTCGCGGGATGGGTGGTCAGTGCTTGTTGCAGGCGCCGATCAGCGTCGATCGGTAGGTACCGTGGCAGCACCTGCGGGAGTTTGGGGATGTCATCGCGGAAGAGCACTTTCCTGCCGGGGGCCGCGTCCCAGCCCCACTCGGTGATATCGGTCAGGAACGTCATCACGGCGATCACGCGTCGGTTGCGGTCGCCGTTGCTGATCGGTTTTCCGTCCTTGTCGCTGACCGAGTCGGGCAGCGAGGACAGCCAGGGCTCGATATGGTGGCGCCGATCCAGGTCGGCCACGCTGGCAAGGTCAGGATCGATGCCGGTCAAGAACACACCGAAGTGCTTGAGTCGGGTGGCCATGGTCGAGACGGTCTTGACCTGGCAGGTTGCCTTCTTTCGCTCCAGGTAGGCGACCATTTCGTCCCGGATCGATGGGGTGATCTCGGCCAGTCGCTCAGCCAGCGGGATCGGGCCCCCGGCGCGGGGCAGCTGGTCGACCACGCCCAGGTGGTACAGCACCGTCTGGGTGGTGCTGATCGCCGATAGGTAGTGGCTGTGGCTGGTCCCGGTACGCCGTCCTCGTTCATGGCAGGCTGCGGCGAACGCATCGAGGTCGCTTTGGGTCAGCTCGGTGATCGGGCGGCCAGTCTGGATCAGTAGCCGCACCGGCACCTGCGACCCGGTCGCCAGCCGCACCCGCAGTGAGAACCCCAGGTCCTCGGATGCAGACAGAAATCGATCGATCTCCGGCTGCAGCCAGCTGGACTGGATTTCTCTCCAGATCGAGGACAGCTTGCGTTCGAGCAGATAGTCAAAGCCGGGACGAAGGCCCTGGTGAACCATCAGGTACGTGATCAGCGGGCGGGTCTGACTTCCCGCGGCGAGCCGGTCGGCAAGTGGCTGCTGGGCCCAGGCCTCGGGGTCGGGCCAGGTGCGCAAGAACTTCCGTGCGGCGCGCTCGTAGACCGCGTTTCCCCGGCCCGTAGCGGCGAGGCGATCGAGGTAGGCCTGCAACAGGTCCTCGGCCACCAACCCCGAACCGGTGACGGCGGCGTCACCGGGCCTGGTTGCGAAGGCGTGCACGTGCGGCATCGAACTCCCCTTTCACGTGGACCGGAGCCAGATGAACGTAGCGGGCAGTGGTATCGACGTGGGCGTGCCCGAGCAGGGCCTGCATCACCGCCAGGTCGACGCCGGCCTCGGCCAACACGGTGCCGAAGGTGTGCCGCAACGCGTGTGGATGTCCACCGGTGACTCCGGAGATCTCCCGGTGGTACCGAAAGATCGTGCGCAGGCCCGCCGGAGTCAGCCCCTGCCCGCGGGTGGCGCCCTTAGCCACCAGAAACAGCCGATCCGAATCGGATTCGGGACGTTCTGCCAGCAGATACACATCAATCACTGCCCCGACGTCGGGATCCAGGGGCACGCGACGCTGCTTGGCGCCCTTGCCGGTGACGGTGATCCACCGCCCTCCAATGTCGACGTCGGTGACGTTCAGCCCCAGCACTTCGCAAGATCGCAGGCCGCACCACAGCATCAGTCCCGCGATCGCCCGGTCTCGCCACGTCCGCAGACTCGCGACCAGGGCCGCCGCATCCGGCGCAGACAACGCCACCGGCAACGTTCTCGCCTCCCGCAGTCGCAGCGCCGAGCGGGGCTGTCGACGTCTCCTGGTGTGGGCGAGCATCCCAGACCTCTCCCCAGCGACCAGCCACCGCGCCTCGCGACCTCGCGGGACGGGATTGATGGCGTTCGGATCCCTGAGCCCAGTGAAGGAGTACAGGCCCGAGATCGCCGCCAGGCGCCGATTGATCGTCGTGGCCGCGTACCGGTCCACTCGCTCGCCAGTCATCGTCACCACGTTCGTCCCCACCCGGCCCGGGACCGTCGCCTCCCGGCAGACCCTGAGATAGTCGAGCAGGTCATTGGTTATCACCGACGCGAGGTCGAGGTCCTGATCGAGCAACCACCGGCAAAAGGCCAGCAGGTCATACCCATACGCTCGAACCGTCGCCGGCGAGTAGTTCCGATCCAGCAGATAGAGCAGATACTCATTCACGAGCTGGAACCGGGAGGCCTCCGACCCAGCCAGCACCCAACCGTGGTCATCTCGTTCAATCCGAAGGCCGAGTCTGCTGTTCATGGAAACAGGTGTAGCACTTGTGACTCACATCACAGATGATTAGCTACTTCGTGGCGTGTCGCTGACCAGCAATGATTATCGAATTAGCCGGTTAAGAGGGACACGCCCGTTCTGCCCATCGACGACCGCATCCCCAGGTCCTTGACCAGCTTGCGGTAGTCGCCCGAGGTGTAGACGCTGCCGCGGTCGGAATGGAAGATCGCCCGCGGTTCGATCACCGTCGTCGCGGCGGCGTTCTTCAAAGCGGTCTCGACCAGTTCGGTGCGCATGTGGTCGGCGATCGACCAGCCCACGACTTTCTTGGAGTAGCAGTCGATCACCGTCGCCAGGTACACGAACCCCTGCCAGGTGTGGATGTAGGTGATGTCGCCGACGAACTTGACCCCAGGTCGTTCGGCGGTGAAATCGCGTTCGAGCAGGTCAGGCATGTCGGCTGCAGCAGCGTCGTCGGCTTCGGTGGTCACCCGAAATGGTCTCGGCTGGCAGGCCACCAGGCCCTCGGAGCGCATGATCTGACGCACCAACTCCTGGGAGCACTGGGTGCCCTCGTCGACCAGGTCGGCGTGAATCCGCCGATACCCGTACGTGCCGTCAGTGGCGGCGAAGAAGTGCCTCACCCTGGCCGTGAGCGCCTGTCTGCGGGCAGCTGTGGCCGAGGTCGGGCGCGAGAGCCAGTTGTAGAACCCGGAGGTCGAGACGGCCAGCCAGGCGCACATCTTGTAGAGCGGGTTGGTCTCGGACGGGTCGTTCCTAGTAGTGCCCCATAGAGTGGTGTAACTCGGTGGCCGAGATCGTCTCCGACATCCGTGTCGTTGACGGATGTAGAGCGGCCACCGCGTGATCTTTCGAGTCAACCGTCTAAAGAATCCTCGAGGAGTCATCGCGATGACCGCACCCCATATTGTCGACCCGGCAGGCCTGCTTGGCCAAGCCCTATCTGACGCGTCGCCGGATCTGATGCGCGAGCTGCTGGGAGACCATGATCAACGCACTGCTCTCCGCCGATGCCGACGCTGTGTGCGGCGCCGAGTGGAACGCCCGCTCGGCTGAGCGCACCAACCACCGCAATGGCTACCGCCACCGGCCCCTGGATACGCGGGTCGGCACCGTCGACGTCGCCGTCCCGAAGTTGCGCTCGGGCAGCTACTTCCCCGAGTGGCTGCTCGAGCGCCGCAAGCGGGCCGAGTCCGCGCTGATCACCGTCGTAGCCGACTGCTATCTGGCCGGGGTGTCTACCCGCCGGATGGACAAGCTGGTCAAGACCCTGGGTATCGACTCGCTGTCCAAGTCGCAGGTCTCACGCATGGCCCAGGACCTGGACGAGCAGGTCGCGGCGTTCCGGCACCGCCGCCTGGACGAGGCCGGGCCGTTCACCTTCGTCACCGCCGACGCGTTGACGATCAAGGTCCGCGAGAACAAGCAGGTCGTCAAGGCTTCCGTGCTGCTGGCCACCGGCGTCAACGGCGACGGCCACCGCGAGGTACTGGGCATACAGGTCGCCACCAGTGAGACCACGGCCTCGTGGAACACCTTCTTCGCCGACCTGGTTGCCCGCGGCCTGGGCGGGGTGCGGCTGGTGACCTCCGATGCCCACGCCGGGCTGGTCGGGGCGATTGCGGCGAACCTGCCGGGAGCCGCGTGGCAACGCTGCCGCACCCACTACTCGGCGAACCTCATGGCGGTGTGCCCCAAGTCCATGTGGCCGGCCGTGAAGGCGATGCTGCACAGCGTGTACGACCAGCCCAACGACACCGCGGTGCACGAGCAGTTCGACCGGCTCCTCGAGTACACCGAAGGCAGACTGCCCGACGTGGCTGAGCACCTCGGCGACGCCCGCGAGGACCTGCTCGCCTTCACCGTGTTCCCCGACGACGTGTGGCGACAGATCTGGTCCAACAACCCCACCGAGCGGCTCAACCGAGAGATCCGCCGCCGCACCGACGTCGTGGGCATCTTCCGCGGGCCGCGATGCCATCGCCCGCCTCATCGGCGCCGTCCTTGCCGAGCAGACCGACGAATGGGCCGAAGGACGCCGATACCTCGGACTGGAGTGTTCCCGCTAAAGTGGCTCTTCGCATCTAAGTGTGGGGTCAGGTCCGTAGCCCGCCGGCGATGAGGAGCATCCGCAGGCGGTAGTTGTCGCGGTTGCGGTAGCCGCGGGCCAGGCGCCGGTGGAGTTCGATGAGGCCGTTGATCGCTTCGGTTCCTCCGTTGTTGGATCGGTCGGTGGTCCAGTAGGCGAGGAAGGAGTCCTTCCACTTGCGAAGAGTGCGGCCGAGGCGGGCGATCTCTGGGATCGGGCAGGACGGCAAGGTCGCGAGTATCTTCTCCGCAGCGCTGCGCCCGGCTGGCAGGTCTTTATGGTGGTAGGCCTGTCGGAGTTCGTGGGCGATCTGCCAGGCGAGGAACAGTTCCTCGTGCCTGGGGTCGGCGGCCAGTGCGTCATTGAACCGTCGCCACTGCCGCTCGGTCAGCCGTGCCGGGTCGCAGCGGATGATGGTGCGGATCCCGTAGAGCGGGTCGCCCTTGCGTCCGCGGTGCCCGCAGATCTGCTGCTGCAACCTACGGCGGACCTCGTCCACGGCACCGAGAGCGAGCTTGACGACATGGAAAGCGTCGAGCACCGCGGTGGCGTCCTCGAGTTCGTCATCGATGGCCCGCTTGTAGCCGTGGAACGGATCCAAGGCGGCGATCTCGACACCGCTGGTGAAGCCCTCACCGCGTCCGGTGAGCCAGTCGGCCAGCACTGCCCCGGAGCGGCCTGGCACGAGATCCAGCAGTCTGGCCTGCACCTTTCCGTCCCGATCGCGGGTGAGGTCGACCATCCCGGTCAGTTCTTTCGGCCCGCGTTTGCGGCGGGAGACGTGGTGCCAGATGTGTTCATCGACTCCGAGGGTGAGGACGCCGTCGAAGCGGTCCGGATCATCGGCGAGCGACTGCAGCACGGCCTTGACCGGCGTCCACACGGTGTGCCACGCGGTGCCGAGCTGGCGGGCCAGTCCGTTGACGGTGGCGTGCTCTCGTCGCAGCTGCTGTACCGCCCACTCCACTACGCGGGTCGTGGTGGCGTGCCGCGGCGAGGCCAGGCCGGGAAGATGTTCGACGAAGGTGCAGCGTTCGCACGCCGCTCCCGGGCACAGGAAGCGGCGCTTGCGCCAGATGATCGTGACGGGGCGACCGAACGAGGGGATGTCGACCAGACGCACTACCTGCCGGCCATGGCCTACTCCGACGGCGCCGCAGTCGGGGCACCCGACAGGCCCAGGCTCGGACTCGACGGTCACCTCCAGGTGCTCGTCGACCATGCGCGCATCAAGGACGTACACGTCATCGAGACCGACGAGAACATCGCAGCGGGAACAACGAGACGAAGGTGCGGCGCCAGCGGCAGGCCGGCAGCACCCGATAGGCTCAGACATGGGTCGAGGCCCCTTCGGGATTGGGTGTAGAGGTACTTCCAATCCTTCAGGGCCTCGACCCTCTTGCTCCCTACTGCTTCACCGGCGTGTCGCCCTCACCCACACTTAGATGCGAAGAGCCGCTAAAGTGGCCACTGCAATTAAGCGGCGAGTTCGTATATGTCTCTGAATCCTAGTTCAAACTCGGCTGGTGTCAAATAGCCCAGTGTGGAATGTCGTCGCGTCCTGTTGTAGTACTCCTCGATCCAGATGAATGTGCTCTTTTTGAGTGATTTGAGAGTGGGCCATGGGCGCGTGTGAATGAGTTCCTTCTTGTAGCTCGCGAAGAATGATTCTGCGACCGCGTTGTCGAAACAAATGCCAGTTCGCCCCAATGATCGTCTGATATTGTTTTCACTGCAGTATTTGTCGAAGTCGGTGGACGTGTATTGAGTTCCGCGATCGCTGTGGAATATGACTTCTCCGGATGGTCGACGGCGAGCGATGGCCATGTCCAGTGCGTCGGTGACCAGCTCGGTGCGCATGTGGTCGGCCACGGCCCATCCGACGACCATCCTGGAGTGCAGATCGATGACCGTGGCCACGTACGCCCAGCCGTTCCAGGTCCGCACGTAGGTGATATCGCCGCACCACTTGGTGTTCGCCTCTGCCGCCGTGAAGTCGCGGCCGATGAGGTCAGGTGCGGCGACGGGGCTGTCTCCGGCGACGGTGGTGCGCTTCCACGCCTTCGGGTGGCGGCCTTCCAGGCCTGCGGCCTTCATGAGCCGCCACACCCGCTTGTGCGAGGCCCGGTGGCCGCCGGCGGCGAGCTCGGCGCGCATGCGTCGAACGCCGGGACGGCCGTTGAGGTGCTCGTAGTGGTGCTCGATCAGCGCTGTTAACTCGTCGTCTCGGAGGTCTCGAGCTGAGCGGGACGTGCCGCGCCACTTGTAGTAGCCAGAAGTCGAGACGCCGAGTTGAGCACACATGAACGTGACCGGGTAGGAGTTGGATTCAGCCCAGTCCGCGATAGCCGCGAATTTCACCGCGGGTCTTTCGCGAACCAGGTCGCTACTTTTTTTGCGAACTCCGCCTCCATCCGGGCGTGCTTCACTTCTTCGCGGAGGCGCTCGAGTTCTGCCCGCTCGTCCTCATTCAACGGGCGGTCAGAATCGCCGTTTCCCTCGTCTCGAGTCTTCTTCACCCATTTCCCCAGTGTCATCTCGTGAACGCCGATACTGCGTGCAACTTCGGCGATCGTACGGCCATCGTCGATGACCAAACTTACCGCGTTGGCCTTGTACTCGGCAGTGAAGCTCCGACGAGTCGATCCCATAATCCGCTCCCTCTATCTTGGGGGAACTCACCGCTCATCTCCGGGTGTCCACCAGAACGGGAACGGTCCAGACTCGAAGTCCTGGGCCGCTGCCGACTCACCCTGACCACCGACACCGACACCAGCTCGCAGACGGAGGTGACCACTGATGCACTGATGCAACTACCCGCCTGATCACCAACGAAGGATCACAATTCAGTTACACCACTTCTAGGGGCTTGACCTCGTTCCTGCAGGAGTCGATGTACTCGTATCGGCTCACGGTCGCTGCTCCCGCGCGAAGTAAGCCGCCTTAGACTCAAACCGTCAACGCAACACCAAGCAATCTATGGTGGAGGTGGACGATGGCTAAGATTGGCCGGCCCGGACTGCCGCCGGAGGAACGGCAGCGGGTCTGGGATATGTGGAAGGCGGGGTCGTCGATCAGTGAGATCTCGCGATCGGTCGACTCGCCGCCGGGTTCGGTGTTTTCGATCCTGCGGCCCAAGGGCGGGATCTATCAGTCGCCGCAGAAGCGCCGGGCGGGGACATTGAGTCTGTCCGATCGGGAGGAGATCTCCCGCGGTCTGGCGGCGGGCGACTCGTACCGCCAGATCGGTCGCCAGCTGGGACGGCCTGCGTCAACGATCAGCCGAGAAGTCGGGCAGAACGAGGGTAGGGAGCGCTATCGCGCCATCGACGCAGACGACCGCGCCTGGCGCCGGGCCCGGCGTCCTCAGAAGCCCAAGCTGGCCACGAACCCTGTACTGCGAGGCTACGTCGCTGCACGCCTGAAAGAGGAATGGTCTCCGGAACAGATCGCTGGTCGGCTGAAGAAGCAGTACCCAGCCGGGTCGCGGATGCTGATCTCGCACGAGGCGATCTATCGGTCGCTGTACATCCAATCCTGGAATGTGCTGGACAAGTCGTTACAGAAGCAGTTGCGCACCGGCAGACCGATTCGTCGCGCGGTCAGCAACACCACCTCCGGCCAGTGGCGCTCGCAGATCAAAGACGCCGTGTCGATTGATGCCCGTCCAGACGACGTCGCGGACCGCGCTGTTCCAGGTCACTGGGAAGGCGATTTGATGATCGGATCGGAGCAGTCCCAGATCGCCACGGTCGTGGAACGCTCCAGCCGCTACACCTGCTTAGTCCAGGTCGACTCACGCCATGCGTCCTCTGTTACTGAAGGACTGTGCCGGGAGCTGTCGGCGCTCCCGGAGACGATGTCTCGCTCCCTGACGTGGGACCGCGGCATGGAGCTGGCCGGACACAAAGACGTCGCCGCCGGCACCGGGATCAGCGTGTACTTCGCCGACCCACACTCGCCCTGGCAGCGCGGCACCAACGAGAACACCAATCGCTGGCTTCGTCAGTATTTTCCGAAGAAGACAAGCATGAACGGCTACTCCCAGGCTGACTTGCACCGAATCGCGGAGAGATTGAACAACCGGCCCCGGAAAACCCTCGACTACGACACTCCCGCCGAACGCTACGCCGCCCTGTTGCATTGACGATTTGAATCCAAGGCTGCTTTTTTCAGGAACGCCGTTTCGGCGCGGAGTTCGGAGTTCTCCCGCTCCAGCTCCTTGAGTCGTGCCCGTTCATCGAGCGTCACCTCGGTCTCGGTACCGCCGTGGGCCTGCCGGTACTTGTTCAACCAGTTCCGCAACGTCTCGGGGCCCACGCCGTAGGCCACCGCGACGTCCTTGATCGTCTTCGAGGTCGTGATGACCTCCTGGCACAGCTCATCCTTGAACTCCTGGCTGAACCGCCTGCGTTGGCAGATAGGGCCAGTGGGTACGCCTAGTCCGGCGATCCGGTACTTCGATTCCGGCGACTCGGTACTCCTTGGGGCGGGCGGGGTGGTCTGCTCGGGGTGAGGCGGCGCGACTGCGCCGCTTCTTCCTATTTGAGGAGGCTGATGTGGCCGAGTACAAGGCCATCATGACGTTGGCGCTGGCCGGGCATAGCTACAGCGAGATCGTCGCCGCCGTCGGGTGTTCGCGTCGGGAGATCGCGGCGGTGAAGAAGACGATCACCGCGTACGGCATCACCGCCGGCCAAGCGTCGTCGATGAACCCGGCCGAGATCGCCGGGATGTTCCCCGATGGGCGCAAACGCGTCTCGGAGGACTACGCCAAGCCCGATTTTGATCGGGTGCTGGCGTCGATGAAGTTCAACCGGCACTTCACCATCCAGCAGGCCTGGGGCAAATATCTCGCCGACCCCGCCGGGGCCGGGAAGAAGTACGGGTACTCGCAGTACTGTGCCCTGTTCGCCGAGCACGCCCGCATCAAGGACGTGGTGGCCACGCTGCATCACGAACCCGGCAGAACGATGCTGGTCGACTGGGCCGGCGACACCCTCGAGGTCCTCGACGCCGTCACCGGGGAGGTCACCAAGCTGTACTTGTTCGTGGCGGTCCTGCCGTATTCCGGTGCGGTGTTCTGCCGCGGCTTCACGGATATGAAATCGCCGTCCTGGATTGACGCTCACGTCGCCGCATTCGCGTTCTTCGGCGGGACACCGCAGATGGTGGTGCCCGACAACCCGACCACCGCCACTCATCGGCAGAAGCAGGGCGAGGCGGCCAGGGCTGTCAACGTCCGCTACCAGCAGCTGGCCGACCATTACGGCACCGCGATCGTGCCGGCGAGGGTCCGAAAACCCCGCGACAAGGCAGCCGTGGAGTCAGCCGTGGAGGTGGTCAACAAACGCGTCATCGGTTACCTCGCCGAGGAGGTGTGGACCACCGTCGAGGCCCTGAACGCGGCGATCGCCGACCGCGTCGCCGAGATCAACACCCAGATTCGCCGGGCTGACGGTACGACCCGGTGGGAGAGGTTCGAGTCCGACTAAGCGCCGCTGCTGGCGGCCCTGCCCGACGACGGGTTCGCCACGGTGGAATGGAAGCAGCTCAAGGTCGGGCGGAACTATCACGTCTCCTGCGATTCGCAGTACTACTCGGTGCCGTACACCTTCGCCGGTCAGCTGCTGCGGGTGCGCCTGACCGCGCAGTCGGTGACGATCTTCGACGGTGACCAGGTCGTCTGCGAGCACTCCCGGCGCCACGGCCGCAAGGGCCAGTACTCGACGGTGCTGGCTCACGCCCCGAAAGAGCACCAGGGTATCGACGGCCTGTGGTCGCGGCAGTGGTTCACCGACCGTGCCCGCGGGTTCGGCCCCGCCACCGAGCAGGTGATCGCCCAGATCCTGGATCGTCACGTGATCGAGGCGCAGGGCTATCTGGACTGCCAGAACATTCTCGAGACTCTCGGCAAGAGAAGTCGCCAGCGGCTCGAGGCGGCCTGCCAAGTGCTGCTCAACCAGAACAGCGTCGGCAGCTACAGCGTGCTCAAACGCGTCATGGCCACCATCGATTCCGATGGCAAAGCGCCCCGACCCGTGGTCCCGGCGGCGGCCACACGAAAGCCCCCGCCACCGGCCGGAGCCCGAGACGACGGCGCGGTGCAGGTGCGCTCGGCCGATCACTATGCGCGCGGCCGCAGCGGGGAGGGCGTGTGATGTTCACGGAGATCGATCACCAGAAGTTCCGCAATCTGCGCATCACGCACGTGGCGACCCGGTTCGAGGAGCTGATCAGCGATGAGGCCAATGACGAGCTCACCCCGGAGCAGATCTTTCTCACCGCCGTCGACGACGCCTTGGACCAGCGCCAGGCCCACCGGATCGACAAGCTGATCCGAGCGGCGAAGTTCCCGATCCCGCAGGCCTCGATCGCGGAGATCAACTACCAGGAAGGACGCGGGATCACCCCGGTGCGGATGAAACGCTACGCCGGGCACCACTGGCGCCAAGACCCGACCAACCTGCTGGTCCTCTCACCGACCGGCGGCGGGAAAACCTACCTGGCCTGCGCGATCGGCATCGCCGCCTGCCAGAACGGGCACACCGTCACCTACGCCCGCATGGACGAACTCGCCCGGCGGCTGGTCATCGCCCGCGGCGACGGCATCCGCCACCAGAAGATGCTCAACGACCTCTCGGACGTGGAGCTGCTGATCATCGACGATTTCCTGACCGTGGGCATCGATCCTGAGGCCGCGAACGACTTGTTCGCCGTGTTGGCCAACCGGGAGCACCGGCTGCCGACGATGATCGCTTCCCAATCCCGGCCGGCGTACTGGCTCGAGGCGCTGCCTGACCGGGTCGCCGCGGACTCCATCGTCAACCGCCTGGCCAACAACGCCCGCGAGATCAACCTCGGCGAAGTCGACATGCGCCGACAGCGCGACGACCAAGCCCGAGCCGCTACCGGCTACTGGGAGTAACCCCCGACGGTGCCGGCCCGCTTCACACACGGGCCGGTTCCGGGTCGCCGGAATGGCGGTACCAACTCGCCGGACCCGCGGTACCGACAAGCCCTATCTGCCAGCCTGCGTGATGCACTCACTGCTGGATCTCATTTCGGTAGGCCCCTCACTTTAAGAGGGTCCACCGTCCGAGATCACCGCAGCAGGCCACACCGCCGGTTGGAGACGAACCCCTGCATCCGGCGATTAGTGGCGGCCGGTGAATGTTCCGGGGACGTCGGATGAGTATCCGAATTGGCGGGTGCCGTTGTCGGGTCCCGGTGGTGAGGTCGTGGGTGTGGAGCAGTTGCGGGGTTCGGCGTTGGCGCGTCGGGTGATGGGTGCCGCCGGCGGTCGGCTGGCCTGATGGCCGGGTCGGCCTGGTGCGGGCCGGCCTGGTGTGGGCCGGCCTGGTGTGGGCCGGCCTGGTGTGGGCCGGCCTGGTGTGGGTGCAATGACGAGAGCCCCGAGTCACCGGTGAGGGTGATTCGGGGCTCTCGTGTGAAGTTGTGTTCGGCGGTGACCTACTCTCCCACACCCTCACGAGTGCAGTACCATCGGCGCTGGCAGGCTTAGCTTCCGGGTTCGGAATGGGACCGGGCGTTTCCCTGCCGCTATGGCCGCCGTAACTCTGTGAAACAAGGCCCACGTGTTTTTGCGTGGGTGTGTTGTTTCAGATACTGCACAGTGGACGCGTTGCGATTCTTTAGGGGCTGTTTGTGTGTAAGCCCTCGGCCGATTAGTACCGGTCACCTGCACGCATTGCTGCGCTTCCAGTTCCGGCCTATCAACCCCATGGTCTGTGGGGGGCCTTAACCACGCGAAGGTGGTGAGAAACCTCATCTTGGAACAGGCTTCCCGCTTAGATGCTTTCAGCGGTTATCCCTTCCGAACGTAGCTAACCAGCGATGCTCCTGGTGGAACAACTGGCACACCAGAGGTTCGTCCGTCCCGGTCCTCTCGTACTAGGGACAGCCTTCCTCAAGTTTCTTACGCGCGCGGCGGATAGAGACCGAACTGTCTCACGACGTTCTAAACCCAGCTCGCGTGCCGCTTTAATGGGCGAACAGCCCAACCCTTGGGACCTACTCCAGCCCCAGGATGCGACGAGCCGACATCGAGGTGCCAAACCATCCCGTCGATATGGACTCTTGGGGAAGATCAGCCTGTTATCCCCGGGGTACCTTTTATCCGTTGAGCGACACCGCTTCCACTTGCCGGTGCCGGATCACTAGTCCCGACTTTCGTCCCTGCTCGACGTGTCAGTCTCACAGTCAAGCTCCCTTGTGCACTTGCACTCAACACCTGATTGCCATCCAGGCTGAGGGAACCTTTGGGCGCCTCCGTTACTCTTTAGGAGGCAACCGCCCCAGTTAAACTACCCACCAGGCACTGTCCCTAACCCAGATCATGGGCCGAGGTTAGACGTCCAATACGATCAGAGTGGTATTTCAACAACGACTCCACACACACTGGCGTGCATGCTTCACAGTCTCCCACCTATCCTACACAAACCGAATCGAACGCCAATACCAAGCTATAGTAAAGGTCCCGGGGTCTTTTCGTCCTGCCGCGCGTAACGAGCATCTTTACTCGTAGTGCAATTTCGCCGAGTCTGTGGTCGAGACAGCAGAGAAGTCGTTACGCCATTCGTGCAGGTCGGAACTTACCCGACAAGGAATTTCGCTACCTTAGGATGGTTATAGTTACCACCGCCGTTTACTGGGGCTTAAATTCTCAGCTTCGCCTTGCGGCTAACCGGTCCTCTTAACCTTCCAGCACCGGGCAGGCGTCAGTCCGTATACATCGACTTACGTCTTCGCACGGACCTGTGTTTTTAGTAAACAGTCGCTTCTCTCTGGTCTCTGCGACCACCCCCAGCTCAGATCGCAAGGATCGTCACCGGGCGTGGTCCCCCTTCTCCCGAAGTTACGGGGGCATTTTGCCGAGTTCCTTAACCACAGTTCTCTCGATCGCCTTGGTATTCTCTACCTGATCACCTGTGTCGGTTTGGGGTACGGGCCGTGTATGAACTCACTAGAGGCTTTTCTCGGCAGCATAGGATCACTGAATTCCCCACAACGGGTATGCATCAAGTCTCAGCCTTGATGTGACACGGATTTGCCTATGTCACGGCCTACACTCTTACACCAGTACAACCACTGACTGGCCCAGCTACCTTCCTGCGTCACCCCATCGCTTGGCTACTACCAGTTCAGGTCCCGCGCATCCGGTCCACGTCATCCCGAAGGATGCTCTAGGACGTTCAGGGCGGTTAGTATCACTGATTCACCATGGGCGCGCACACACGGGTACGGGAATATCAACCCGTTGTCCATCGACTACGCCTGTCGGCCTCGCCTTAGGTCCCGACTCACCCTGGGCAGATTAGCTTGACCCAGGAACCCTTGATCATTCGGCGGACGAGTTTCTCACTCGTCATTCGCTACTCATGCCTGCATTCTCACTCGTGTGGCCTCCACGCCTGGATCACTCCGACGCTTCTATGGCCACACGACGCTCCCCTACCCATCCATACACCTGCCCGGAGGAGGTTATTGTATGAATGCCGCGGCTTCGGCGGTGTACTTGAGCCCCGCTAAATTGTCGGCGCAGGACCACTTGACCAGTGAGCTATTACGCACTCTTTCAAGGGTGGCTGCTTCTAAGCCAACCTCCTGGCTGTCTCAGCGATCCCACATCCTTTTCCACTTAGTACACGCTTAGGGGCCTTAGCCGGCGATCTGGGCTGTTTCCCTCTCGACTATGAAGCTTATCCCCCACAGTCTCACTGCCGCACTCTCACACCTCGGCATTCGGAGTTTGGCTGACGTCAGTAACCTTGTAGGGCCCATCGGCCATCCAGTAGCTCTACCTCCGAGGTGAAACATGCGACGCTGCACCTAAATGCATTTCGGGGAGAACCAGCTATCACGGAGTTTGATTGGCCTTTCACCCCTACCCACAACTCATCCCCTCAGTTTTCAACCTAAGTGGGTTCGCGCCTCCACGACGTCTTACCGTCGCTTCACACTGGCCATGGGTAGATCACTCCGCTTCGGGTCTAGAGCATGCCACTACAGTCGCCCTATTAGGACTCGCTTTCGCTACGGCTTCCCCACACGGGTTAACCTCGCGACATACCACTAACTCGCAGGCTCATTCTTCAAAAGGCACGCCATCAGCCCTCAAGCCTCTGACGGATTGTAAGCACACGGTTTCAGGTACTATTTCACTCCCCTCCCGGGGTACTTTTCACCATTCCCTCACGGTACTAATCCGCTATCGGTCACCAAGAAGTATTTAGGCTTACCGGGTGGTCCCGGCAGATTCACAGCAGATTTCACGGGCCCGCTGCTACTTGGGAACACAAATCGCCCCGCCGCAAGGTTTTCAGGTACGGGACTCTCACCCTCTCCGGCCGACCCTTCCAAGTCGTTCCCCTAACCCGCGATCAATCAGCGCCCGGTCCGGCAGAACCGGGACATCATGCCCCACAACACCACACACGCAACCCCTGCCGGGTATCACACGCATGCGGTTTAGCCTGATCCGCGTTCGCTCGCCGCTACTGACGGAATCACTATTGTTTTCTCTTCCTGCGGGTACTGAGATGTTTCACTTCCCCGCGTTCCCTCCACACACCCTATGTATTCAGATGCGGGTAACACGCCATCACGCGTGCTGGGTTTCCCCATTCGGACACCCTCGGATCACAGCTCGTTTGGCAGCTCCCCGAGGCTTATCGCAGCCTACTACGTCCTTCATCGGCTCTTGGTGCCAAGGCATCCACCGTGTGCTCTTACACACTTACATTCACAAACAATTAAAGATGCTCGCGTCCACTGTGCAGTTCTCAAACAACACACACCAACCCCACCCACACCCCGGCCACGTATGGCGCATCAGATGTCTCGGGAATCAGTGCCATCAGAAACAACCAAACCCGAAGGCCCGATGGTGTTGTTTCAGACACCCAACAGTGTGTTTCGTCCGGACCACGCTAACGCCGGCACCAGATCCTGCAATCTGATACCGCCGATCACGGCGAGTCCTGCGCGATAGTGTTCCACCCAATGAGCCACAGAGCGCGCCACATTCGGACGCGAACCCTGCGCAAACTCTGACCACACCAAAGCGTGGTGAGTGCTCCTTAGAAAGGAGGTGATCCAGCCGCACCTTCCGGTACGGCTACCTTGTTACGACTTCGTCCCAATCGCCGATCCCACCTTCGACGGCTCCCTCCACAAGGGTTAGGCCACCGGCTTCGGGTGTTACCGACTTTCATGACGTGACGGGCGGTGTGTACAAGGCCCGGGAACGTATTCACCGCAGCGTTGCTGATCTGCGATTACTAGCGACTCCGACTTCATGGGGTCGAGTTGCAGACCCCAATCCGAACTGAGACCAGCTTTAAGGGATTCGCTCCACCTCGCGGTATCGCAGCCCTCTGTACTAGCCATTGTAGCATGTGTGAAGCCCTAGACATAAGGGGCATGATGATTTGACGTCATCCCCACCTTCCTCCGAGTTGACCCCGGCAGTCTCTCACGAGTCCCCACCATTACGTGCTGGCAACATGAGACAGGGGTTGCGCTCGTTGCGGGACTTAACCCAACATCTCACGACACGAGCTGACGACAACCATGCACCACCTGTATACAAGCCACAAGGGAAACGACATCTCTGCCGTCGTCCTGTATATGTCAAGCCTAGGTAAAGGTTCTTCGCGTTGCATCGAATTAATCCACATGCTCCGCCGCTTGTGCGGGCCCCCGTCAATTCCTTTGAGTTTTAGCCTTGCGGCCGTACTCCCCAGGCGGGGCGCTTAATGCGTTAGCTACGGCACGGAGTCCGTGGAAGGACCCCACACCTAGCGCCCACCGTTTACGGCATGGACTACCAGGGTATCTAATCCTGTTCGCTACCCATGCTTTCGCTCCTCAGCGTCAGTTACTACCCAGAGACCCGCCTTCGCCACCGGTGTTCCTCCTGATATCTGCGCATTTCACCGCTACACCAGGAATTCCAGTCTCCCCTGTAGTACTCAAGTCTGCCCGTATCGCCTGCACGCCCCCGGTTAAGCCGAGGGATTTCACAGACGACGTGACAAACCGCCTACGAGCTCTTTACGCCCAGTAATTCCGGACAACGCTCGCACCCTACGTATTACCGCGGCTGCTGGCACGTAGTTAGCCGGTGCTTCTTCTGCAGGTACCGTCACTTGCGCTTCGTCCCTACTGAAAGGGGTTTACAATCCGAAGACCGTCATCCCCCACGCGGCGTCGCTGCATCAGGCTTTCGCCCATTGTGCAATATTCCCCACTGCTGCCTCCCGTAGGAGTCTGGGCCGTGTCTCAGTCCCAGTGTGGCCGATCACCCTCTCAGGCCGGCTACCCGTCGTCGCCTTGGTAGGCCATTACCCCACCAACAAGCTGATAGGCCGCGGGCTCATCCTGCACCGAAAAACTTTCCAACCCCCACCATGCGGCAGGAGTTCATATCCGGTATTAGACCCAGTTTCCCAGGCTTATCCCGAAGTGCAGGGCAGATTACCCACGTGTTACTCACCCGTTCGCCACTCGTGTACCCCCGAAGGGGCCTTACCGTTCGACTTGCATGTGTTAAGCACGCCGCCAGCGTTCGTCCTGAGCCAGGATCAAACTCTCCATAAAAGCTTCTCAGCACTACGAAAAGCACAATCCAAGCAAAAACAAACCAAAAAACTGGCTGTTCAAACAAAAACGCGACCCCCACGACAGGGATGTGAAAGGGTCGCAACCAAACAAGAAATTTGGCACTATCACAAACAAAACACACTGTTGAGTTCTCAAACAACACCCACACACCACTGACCAGCCATCCGAAGACAACCAGCTCGCGGGGCAGTCACTGCAATCCGCCACCCGCTCGGGGCAACTTCTCCAGCGTAGGTGACCCGCCCGCCCCAGTCAAACCAGGAGAACCGGACACCCGCACTTTCCCACCACCCGAACCAGGCCCTCGCCTCTCGGCTCCGGCCCGCTCCCTGGCGGCTCCGATAAAGTTACACGGGCCGCGGCGAAAGTACTAATCGCCTGGTCAGAGGCAGTTTCGGCGTTGCGTGCCCGATCTCCGCCCCGTCGACCTCAACGATGGGTGGGCACTCGCTCGATCTCGCCGCCGAGGGACCGGACGTTCCCGACGAAGTCGGAGTATCCCCGGTCGATGTGGAAGACCTCGCAGACCTCGGTGACGTCGTCCGCGCACATGCCGGCCAACACGAGCCCGGCCCCGGCGCGGATGTCGCTCGCCCAGACCGTCGCGGAGTCCAGGCGTTCGCGGCCGACGATCTTGGCGTGGTGACCGTCGGTCTCGGCGGTCACGCCCATGCGGACCATCTCCTCGACGAACCGGAACCGTGCCTCGAAGAGGTTCTCGGTCACCACCGACACCCCCTCGGACACGGAGGCGAGTGCGATCGCCATCGGCTGGAGGTCGGTGGGGAAACCGGGGAAGGGCAGGGTCCGGATGTCCCGGGCCCGCGGCCGGCCCTCCTGGGCGACCCGGATCCAGTCGGGCCCGGTCTCGACGTCGGCACCCACCGCGCGCAGGTTCTCAAGCACCACATGGATGAACATGGGGTCGATGCCGGTGACGGTGACGTCGCCCCGGGTCATCACCGCACCCATGGCCCAGGTGGCCGCGACGATCCGGTCCCCGACCACCCGGTGACTGACCGGCGTCAGCTCATCGACGCCGCGGATGGTGATCGTGCTCGTCCCCGCGCCGCTGATCTGTGCCCCCATCTCGTTGAGCAGGTCGCAGATGTCGACGATCTCCGGCTCGCGCGCGGCGTTCTTGAGAACCGAGGTGCCCTCCGCCAGGACCGCCGCGGTCACGAAGGTCTCGGTCGCGCCGACGGACGGGAAGCTCAACTCGTAGTCCGCGCCCCGGAGCTCGGTCGCGTCGGCGACGAGTCGGCCGTGGTCCATGCGGGTGCGGGCGCCGAGCCGGTTGAGTCCGTTCTGGTGCCAGTTGAGGGGACGGCTGCCGATCGCGTCTCCGCCGGGCATCGCGATCACGGCGCGATGATGGCGGCCGACCAGTGGTCCCAGGATGCACACCGATGCGCGCAGGCGCTGGGCCGCTTTGTCATCGGCCACGTGCCCCAACTCAGCCGGGGTGTCGATCACGACGGTGTCGCCGGAGACCTCGACCGTGCACCCGAGGTGGCGCAGCACATCGGCCATCGCGGGGACGTCGGAGATCGTCGGGCAATTGGTCAGCGTCGTCCGCCCCTCGGCCATGAGCGCCACCGCCATCAGCTTGAGCACGCTGTTCTTGGCGCCTGATACGGAGATCTCGCCGGACAGTCGGGTACCGCCGCGGACGAGGAAGCTCTCCTCGCGGGACGTGGGATTAGCGCTCACGGTTCCACCCTAGGCGAGAGGAGGGAGGGATCCGCTCCAGCCGCGGCCCCGCGGCAGCGTAGGTTGGCCGACATGGCTGTTCACCTGACCAAGATCTATACCCGGACCGGCGACGACGGGTCCACGGGCCTCTCCGATTTCTCGCGCGTGAGCAAGAACGATCCCCGACTGGTGGCGTACGCGGACTGCGACGAGGCCAACGCGGCGATCGGCGTGGCCGTGACGCTCGGAGGCCTGGACGACCGTGTCGTCGCGGTACTGCGGACCGTGCAGAACGACCTCTTCGACGCCGGCGCGGACCTGTCGACGCCGGAGGTCGAGGACCCCAAGTACCCGCCGCTGCGCATCGAGCAGCCCTATATCGATCGCCTCGAGAGCTGGATCGACCAGTTCAACGCCGAGGTGCCGGACCTGACGTCGTTCATTTTGCCGGGCGGGACCCCGGGGGGTGCGTACCTGCACGTCGCCCGTACCGTCACCCGACGGGCGGAGCGTTCGGCATGGGCGGCCGTCGAGGCCCATCCGGAGACGACCTCGGTCCTGCCGGCGAAGTACCTGAACCGGCTGTCGGATTTGCTGTTCGTCCTGGGCCGGGTCGCGAACCCGGAGGGCGACGTCCTGTGGGTGCCCGGCGGGGGAGCGCGGCTGACCGGAGCTCAGCGGACGGAGCGCGGCTGACCGGACCGCGACCGGCCGGAGCGGTGCGGGTCAGGGCAGCGCGCCCATGCGGCGTGCTGCGTTGACCGCCTCGAACCGGGTGTGCGCGTCGAGTTTCCGCATCACCGACCGCAGGTAGCTCTTCACCGTCTCGGCACCGATGCCCATGTCGACGGCGGTCTCGATGTTGGTCTTGCCCTGGGCTACGCACGCCAGCACGTCGAGTTCGCGGCGGGACAACCGCGCGGTGGGCATCTCGGGCGGCGGGGAGACCATCTCGGCACAGATGCGTTCGAGCTCCGCGCGGACGTCCGGGTCCTCGGTGCGTGAGGCGAGCATCCGCAGGCGGGCGTGGGTCTCGCGCATCCGCTCGTTGGACAGCACGTCGTCCCACCGGCCCTCGCCGGAGCCGGGCCCGACCGGGGCGGCGCCGCGGGCCGCCAGTGCGTCGTTGACCGCGATCTCCTGTTCCAGGGCACGGGCGGTGGCCGCCATCTGGTTGAGGACCTTCTCGCCGAACCTGACCGAGGAGTGGACACCGGCGTAGATCACCGCGCGTACGTCCTTGCCCACCACGACGGGGATCGCGGCCATCGACCGCAGCCCCTCGGAGAGCACCGGCAGGTCGTACTCGTGGGTGATGACCCCGGCCCGCGGGTAGTCCGCCACGCCGACCGGCTTGCCGGTGGCCATGACCCGACCGCCCACGCCCGCCCCGTAGTGGACCTTGAGGTCCTTCATCGCCGAGGTCCGCATCCCGAGGGACTCGGACAGGACCAACGTGTGGCCCTCCCCGACGACACCACCGATCGTCACGGGGATCCCCGTGGCCTCCCGCAGCGCCGCGATCGCGCTACGCACCGAGGCGAGGTCACGCTTGCGTCGCTGGGCGTCCCCGGCGCCGCTCGGGCCGTGGCCGGTGTTGTCCTCGTCCACGAGGTCTCCTCCCTCGTCCGTGCAGCACCCCCGCCGCGGGCGGGTTGGCCCCCCTGCCGGTGCGACACTTCGGCGTCGTCAGCGCCACTATACGCACGTGGTCGGGGTGACGCCGAACCAGAACATGAGAGAGGCGTCAGGTCGTCGGGGGTTCCGGCCGCAGCTTCGTCCCCGCACCGCGGTCAGGGGGTGAAAGCTGGATCGAATGCCTCCGGATCCTCGGGATCGGCCAACATCGCGGCGACCCCGGTGACGGGCGCCGCGCGCTGTTCGTCGTAGATCCATTCCTCGACGTCGCTGGAGTCCGGGTCGCCGACGAGGTACGGGTGCAGGCCCAGCATGGCCGAGGCGTCAACCGTCTCCCCGGTGTCCAGCACGGTCTCGTCGAGGAAGCGGACCACCTCGTCGTCGTCCATCTCCACGCCGATCACCACCAGACCCTCCGGCCCCTCTCCCCCGGCGCGCAGCTCCAACCGGCGACCCACCAGAGCCACCTCGTAGCGGCGGGGGCCGTCCGCGCCTGCCAGGGTCAACGTGCCCTTGGCGCGGTAGGCGCCGGCCGGCGGCGCCGAGACCGCGGTGAGGAAGCGGCGCGGGTGCAGGGGACCGGCCGGCGTCACGGTGACGGCCGTGTAGCCGTCATGCAGGTGTCCGTGCTCGTGGTGTCCGTGCTCGTGGTGTCCGTGCCCGCCGTGTCCGTGCTCGTGGCGTCCGTGCTCGCCGTTCCGGTGGCTGCCGCCGGACGTCGCGGCGGGCGCGGCGGGCGGTGCGCCGTCGGGGGCCATGTCCAGGAGCAACCCGGCCGGGACCGCGGCGCGGACCGCCGGGAGCACGGCCACGCGCGGGGCGTGGGTGCGGATCGTCGCCCGGAGCTCGCCGAACCGCTCGCGGGTGATGAGGTCGCACTTGTTGACGACGACGAGGTCGGCCTCCGCCAGGTGCGCCGCGAGTCGCGGATGTCGCGTCATGGCGTCATCGAGGCCCTCGGCGTCGACGACCTGGACCATCCCCGCATGGCGCGCCACGTGCCGCGGCACGTCGTGGACCATCCGCGACAGGACGGGCGGCTCGGCCAGGCCACTGGCCTCGATGACCGCGAAATCCAGGCCCAGCTCGGGACCCGCGAGCCGGGTGAGGGTCTCGCCGAGCTCACCGGCGTCGACCTCGCAGCACACGCAGCCGTTGGCGAGCGAGACCATGGAGTCCACCCGCCCGGCGACGGCGGTGGCGTCCACGTCGATCTCGCCGAAGTCGTTGACGATCGCGGCGATGCGCAGCCCCGGTGTGCCGGACAGCAGGTGGTTGAGCAGCGTGGTCTTGCCGGCGCCCAGGTAGCCGGTCAAGACCAGGACGGGCAGGGGCTCGCCGGGGGCGCGGTGCGCGTCATCGCGCCCACCGCCCCCGGCGAGGTGCCCGTGCCTCAGTCCGTCGTTCAGCGACGCCACTCGGGCTTCCGCTTCTCCGCGAACGCGGACATGCCCTCGGTCTGGTCCTCCGTGGCGAACAGCGCGTAGAAGGCGTTCTGCTCGGCGAGCAGGCCCTCCTCGAGAGTGGTCTCGAAGGAGCGGTTGACCGCCTGCTTCGCGACGATGGCCGTGGTCTTGCTCATGGAGGCGATCGTGGTGGCGACCTTCATGGTCTCGTCGAGCAGCTCGGCCGCGGGGACGACGCGCGCGACCAGGCCGGAGCGCTCGGCCTCGTCGGCGTCCATCTGGCGGCCGGTCAGGCACAGGTCCATGGCCTTGGCCTTGCCCACCGCACGGGTGAGGCGCTGCGAACCGCCCATGCCGGGGATGACGCCGAGGGTGATCTCGGGCTGGCCGAACTTGGCGTTGTCGCCGGCGATGATCATGTCGCACATCATCGCCAGCTCGCAGCCGCCGCCCAGGGCGAAACCGGACACGGCGGCGATGATCGGCGTGCGCGCGGCGGTGAGGCGCTTCCAGTCGTGGAAGAACCGCTCGAGGTAGATGCCCGGGTAGTTCTTGTCCTTCATTTCCTTGATGTCGGCGCCGGCCGCGAAGGCCTTCTCCGACCCGGTGATGACGATGCACCCGACCCCGGGATCGCCGTCCAACGCCTCGACGGCCTCGACGACCTCCTTCTCCATGCCGCTGGACAGCGCGTTGAGCGCCTTGGGGCGGTTGAGCGTGATGGTCGCGACCCGGTCGGTCTGCTCGACCAGGATGTTCTCGAACTGCTTCTCCGTCACGGACATGCGTGTCTCCAGTCTGTCGTCGTCAGGTGCCTGTGCGCCATTACTTGGAAGTCCTTGTAATAGCTCCGGGGCCGATGCTAGCCGGTCACCGCGCGAGCGGCCCACCGTTCCACAGTCCCGACCGTACGGCCTCGTCGTGGGTGACGGTCGCCTCGCGCGCCTCGGGCACGAGCGGGGTGTACCGCACGAGCGATCCCCAGTCGCGGTCCCAGTCGTGTTCGAGGTAGGTCGGCACCGTCTCGCCCTCGAGCAGCAACTCGATGAACCCGATGGGGCCACCGCCGTCCCACGCCTGCCACGTGTTGGTGGAGCTCACGGCCAGTCCCCGATCGGGCAGGACGCGGTACTCGGGCAGTTCGTAGACGCCGACGTACTCGTCGAACGGGCGCAGGCACGGGGTGTGGAACGCGACCGCCCAGTCCGGCAGCACCGGCCTCGAGTCGCCGACCAGTTGCTGCATGGTGACCAGCTCCGGCATGCGCGGCGGGGTGAACGCGATCCACCGCGACGGGTCCGGGTCGAGGTCGCGGACGACCAACCGGATGGCCGAGGCGTCGACGGGCAGGGTGTCCATCGGCACGCGCAGGTTGCGCCAGGACGGAGCCGGCCCGATGTCGATCGGCAGGACCGAGCCCGCCACCTCGAACTCCCCGCCACCGGTGGAGTACTCGACGAGCACCGCGTCGGGAGCGAAGGACCCGGCCACACCGATCGTGACGAGCGGGCCCTCCCCCTTCTCGCCGTTCTCCCCGTTCTCCCGGGGGAGCCGGTACCAGTCGGTGGTCGCCTCCGCGTTGAACTGCGCACCCGACTGGTGGCTGCCGAGGACCGGCACGCGGGCGGGGTCGAGTCCGAACGGCAGGACTGCGTGGCTGCCGTTGATGCCCTCCCCGATGCGCACGCCGCCCTCGGTGCCGGCGGTGGTCGACGTGGTGTCGGAGCCCTCGCCGGTGCCGGGGGTGTCGGTATCGGCCGCCTGCGTGGCGGTGAGGTCGGTCGGGATCCCGTCGGGGTCGAACACGACCGCCTCGCCGCCGGCCTCGAGCTGGTCCCGGGGCTCGCCGACGGGGGCGAGCAGGCCGGCGTTGGCGTCGGGCTCGGCGAGCACGACATCGGCGATGCCGCACGGCTCGCCGGAGAGAGCGCGGAGGTTCTGCAGGCCCACCGAGTACGCGGGGTACTGGTTGCGGACCGCTGCGGCCATGGAGGCGACGATGACGACGACGACGAGGGCCGCGGCCAGCCCGAGTGGGGCGTGGGAGACCTCACGGGCGAACCGGAGCAGGGGGCCGCGGTCGCCACCGTCCCGCTCCTGCCCGGTGCGCGTCATGAACGGCTCCCGGTAGTGCAGGACCAGGGCGGCGAGGAGCGCCAGGAGCATCAGCCCGAGGAACACCGAGTAGAGGGTGATCCCGGCGATGGTCGGCTGGGTGCCGCCCCACGGGATGCCGTAGATGGAGATGTACCACCAACCGTTGGTGGAGGTGAAGCTCAGCGCCAGGACGAACAGGACGCCGGCGAGGAAGAGCATGCGGTTGCGCAGCGACCTGGTCGCCGCCGGGAGGACCGCCATGGTCACCAGCGCCGCCAGCGCCGCGCCGATGGTGGCGAAGGCGCCGAAGTGGTGGGTCCACTTGGTGGGGTTGAGCGCCATGAACGCGATCGAGATGGCCGCCAATCCCACGATGCGGCGGGCGGGGCCCACGGACACCCCGGGGATCCGGCCCTTACGGAACAGGATCGCGGCGCAGGTGATGAGGGACAGGAGCATGGCGAGTACACCGAAACGGCGGGCCAGCGAGCCGTCCGGGGTGGGGTTCATCAGCCATTCGTAGCGCCACACCTCCTCGTACCAGCTGCCCGAGGGGCCGACATCCCCGAGCAGCGCCGACGACTGCAGCGTGGTGACCAGCGGCTGGTCGAGGAAGATGAGGTGCAGCACGCCCAGTCCGGCGGCCAGCAGCGGCGCGACGGTCGGTACCCAGCCGTCGCGCTTCGCGCGCCGGATGACGAGCAGCAGTAGTGGCCTGGACGCGGCGATGATGACCGCGATGCAGAACGTTCCCGTGGGCGCTGCGGACAGGGTGAGCCCACCGATGATGAACCCGGTCGCCGCGGGTAGCAGCCGTCCCGTCGCGAGTGCCCGCTCGAGCGAGACCCAGGTGGCCAGGACACCGAAGGCGATGATCGGTTCGGGCCGGAGGCCGTTGTTGTAGGTGAGCCAGAACGCGAGGAAGACCGCGGCGGTGCTCCACCGCACGGCCGCGGCGCGGCGGGCGGCGATGCCGAGCCTCGGGATGACCTCCCGGGACAGCAGGATCCACGAGGCGATGCCGAGCAGCAGCGCGGGCAGTCGGAGCCAGACGCTGCCCAGCGAGATGGCGCTCATACCCGTGTAGAGGTAGTACGGCATGCCGAACGGCGCGTACGGGGCCCCGTAGTAGCGGAACACCTCGGGCATGTAGCCGCTGGAGACGGCAGCGCGCGCCTCGGTGAGGATGTAGCCGTCGTCGGCGGTGTTGGCCCCGATGACGTGCCACACTAGGAGCGTCGCCACGACCAGCAGGTCCAGCGGACGCGGTTTCCACCAGCCCGGTGGGAGGATGCGTCGCGCGGTCCGCCCGTCCCGCAGGTCGAGCCGGTGCAACGCGACGAGTGCCACGAGGATCGCGAGGATGCCCACGACGATCGCGATCTGCTTGATGGCGGTCGCCTGCGTGGTGTAGCGCGAGTCGACCGTGATGTCGACGGCCATGCCCTCCGGTGCCGCGCCCTCCAGGTCGGTGAACACCCCGACCACCTGTGGACGGAGGTCCGCGTCGATCCGGCCCCCGACGCCCTGCCCGTCGATCTCCAGGCCGACGAACTCGGCACCGATCGAGCCGGAGTCGGCCGTGACGCGGATCGTGGAGCACGCGCCGGGCGCGGCGACCGCGTCGGTGGGCGCGGAGGCGACGAGCGCGTTGCGGCTGCGGACCTCCACGTCGGGGCCGGCCACGGACACCATGAGCGCGCGGGCCGCCGCGTTCTCCCCCGCCTCGCGGGGCGCGGTCGAGACCAGCACGCCGTCCTCGCGGCCGTCGGGCAACTGCCCGACGGCCGTGCACGGCACCTCGACGGTGAGGTCGAGCGGGTAGTACGCGACGAGCGGCGCGGTGACCGGCTCGAGGGTGCCCGCCTCGGGCCAGCTGACGGTGGAGGTGGTCTGCGTGACCGGCAGCAGCGGCACGATGATCGCGAGCAGGATGCCGACGAGTCCGCTGACGGCGGCGACGATCCCCCACCGAGGTCCCCTACGGGACTTTTCCGGCACGTCAGGGACCTCGGCGGCAGTCGATGGCATGGCGTCCACGCTATAACGAGGGGAGGACGTTCCCCGAAACGACGAACGCGCCGGAGGGGGTTCCCTCCGACGCGTTCGTCGGTGTTGTGGCCAGAGTCGGGATCGAACCGACGACCTTCCGCTTTTCAGGCGGACGCTCGTACCAACTGAGCTACCTGGCCCTAAGACCACCGGCGCACCCGGTGAACACCGAATGCGCCGGTATGTCTCTGGCGACCCTGACGGGACTCGAACCCGCGACCTCCGCCGTGACAGGGCGGCGCGCTAACCAACTGCGCCACAGGGCCGTGCTCTTCGCACGAGAAAGAACATTAGTGGACCGCCGGACCCTTGCGCAAATCGGCCCCCTGCCAGCCGTATCCGAGCACGTCAGGGTCGCGACAGAGGCACGCGGGCCATGAATGCACGAGGTCCCGGCCACCTGACGGTGACCGGGACCTCGACCATGTGTACCCCCTACGGGATTCGAACCCGCGCTGCCGGCGTGAAAGGCCGGTGTCCTAGGCCGCTAAACGAAGGGGGCCTGCGCCACGTCCGGGTGCCCCGGTCCGCAGCGGGGTCCAGTGTAGGGCACCGCCCACCGGGCGGATAAACCAACCGCACACGAGGACGGTATCGTGACCGTCGCCCCTATAGCTCAGTTGGTAGAGCTACGGACTTTTAATCCGCAGGTCGTCGGTTCGAGCCCGACTGGGGGCACCATGTACCGCCCGGCGCGCGGGCCCATTGGACCTGCTCGCCCCCCGCTGGGAGAATCGGGGTCATGTCCGCACCCACCGCCGCCGCGGCCCCCGCACTGCGCATCGGCCCCCTGGAGCTCGCGTCCCCCGTCGTCCTGGCGCCGATGGCCGGGGTCACCAACGTCGCGTTCCGCACGCTCTGCCGCGAGATCGAGCGTGACCAGCAGGGCTCGGTGTCCGGCCTGTACGTCTGCGAGATGGTCACCGCCCGCGCCCTGGTGGAACGCCAGCCCGGGACGCTGCACATGGCCACCTTCGCCCCGGACGAGTCGCCGCGCAGTCTGCAGCTGTACACGGTCGACGCCGAGTACACCTACGCGGCCGCCAAGATGATCGTCGACGAGAACCTGGCCGATCACATCGACATCAACTTCGGGTGCCCCGTGCCCAAGGTCACCAGACGTGGTGGCGGGTCCGCCATCCCCTACAAGCGCCGGTTGTTCCGCTCGATCGTCGCCGCGGCGGTCCGCGCCACCGAGCGCACCGACATCCCGGTGACGGTGAAGATGCGCGTCGGCATCGACGACGCCCACCACACCCATCTCGACGCCGGCCGCATCGCCGTCGAGGAGGGCGCGCAGGCCGTCGCGCTCCATGCACGGACGGCCGCCCAGCGGTACTCCGGGGAGGCGGACTGGTCACAGATCTCCCGGCTCGTCGAGCACGTCGGCGCGGTCTCGGATGTGCCGGTGCTGGGGAACGGCGACATCTTCTCCGCCGAGGACGCCGTGCGGATGCGTGAACAGACCGGCTGCGCGGGCGTGGTGATCGGCCGCGGTTGCCTCGGCCGTCCGTGGCTCTTCTCCGAACTGGCCGCACGGTTGGACGGTCGTGAGGCGCCGACCCCGCCCGCGCTGGGCGAGGTCGCGCGCATCATGTACCGCCACGGCGAACTCCTCGCGCAGCACCACGGCGAGCACAAGGGGATGCGCGACATCCGCAAGCACGTCGCGTGGTACCTCCGGGGCTTCCCGGCCGGATCGCAGAAACGGGTCGGCCTGTCCGCCGTCCGCACCCTGGACGACCTGGCCGAGCTGCTCGCGGACCTTCCCGCCGACGAGCCCTTCCCGGCCGACGGGTACGGACCGCGGGGGCGTCAGGGCTCCCCCTCCAAGGTGCTGCTGCCCGAGGGCTGGCTCGATGACCCGGAAGACGACGCCACCGCGCTCGAGGGCGCGGACGCCGAGAACTCCGGAGGCTGACCCCCGGGGTGGCCACGAGTTCACCGTGCGTTCACCATGAGTGGCGATCACCGAGCTGACATGCGCGTATGGTGGCGCTATGCGTCTTGTCTACTCCGAAGAACTAGCGGACCTGGCCACCTCGATGGCCCGGATGTGCTCCCTCGTGACCGATGACATGGAGCTGGCGACCCACGCCCTGCTCCAGGTCGACCTCGTCGCCGCGGAGAAGGTCCTGGAGTCCGCGACGGAGATGTCCAGGCTGGCGGCCGAGAACGAGGAGCGCGGTTTCGCGTTGCTCGCCCTTCAGGCCCCGGTGGCGCGTGACCTCCGCCAGGTGGTCACGTCGATCCAGCTCGTGCAGGACCTCGTCCGGATGGGCACCCTGGCGGGCCACGTCGCCAAGATCGTCCGCCGGCGCCATCCCGAGCCGGTTCTGCCCGAGCCAGTCAACGGCTACCTCGCCGAGATGGGCCGGGTGGCCGTCTCCCTCGGCCGCTCGGCCACCGAGGTGCTGCTCAGCCGGGACCCCGAGCAGGCCGCGACCCTGGCACAACAGGACGATGCCGTCGACGACCTCCGTCGCCACCTGTTCACCCTGCTTACCGTTCGCGAGTGGAAGTGGGGCGTGGCCTGCGCGGTCGACCTGACCCTGCTGGGCCGATACTACGAGCGGTTCGCCGACCACGCGGTCGAGGTCGCGCAGCGCGTGATCTTCCTGGCGACCGGCGAGTACGCCACCGCCCCCGAGGACGACCCCGAGCGCCCGTCCCCCTCCAGCGAGGAACTGGTGCGCCAGTTCAACGAGACGGACCGGACCTTCAAGGAGCGCATCGCCCGCCACGAGGCCACGGGCCGGGACGGCACCGCCGGGGACTCTTGACACACCGCGACCTGACGTGGGGGAACGTCACTGCCCCGGTGCCGGCCTCGAGGCCTGTACCGGGGCAGTGACGTCCGTGTGAGCGCCGGGACGGGTCAGCCGAAACGGCCGGACACGTAGTCCTCGGTCTGCTTGTTGTCCGGGTTGGAGAAGATCTTCTCCGTGGAGTTGACCTCGACCAGTTGACCCGGCATGCCGGTGGCCTCGAGGGAGAAGAACGCGGTCTGATCGGACACGCGGGCGGCCTGCTGCATGTTGTGGGTGACGATCACGATCGTGAACTCGTTCTTGAGCTCGGCGATGAGGTCCTCCACGGCCAGTGTCGAGATCGGGTCGAGCGCGGAACAGGGTTCATCCATCAGGAGTACCTGCGGCTCGATGGCGATCGCGCGGGCGATGCACAGACGCTGCTGCTGGCCGCCGGAGAGCCCACCACCGGGCTTGTCGAGGCGGTCCTTCACCTCGTTCCAGAGATTCGCACCGCGCAACGACTTCTCGGCGACCTCGTCGAGGGTCTTCTTGTTCTTGACGCCCTGGAGCCTGAGCCCCGCGACCACGTTCTCCTTGATCGACATCGTCGGGAACGGGTTGGGGCGCTGGAAGACCATCCCGATGGTCCGCCGGACGGCGACGGGGTCGATCTTCTTGTCGTAGATGTCCACGTCGTCGAGCTTGATGGAGCCCTTGACGTAAGCCCCGGCGATCTCCTCGTGCATCCGGTTGAGGGAGCGCAGGACGGTGGACTTGCCACATCCGGAAGGGCCGATGAACGCGGTCACGGACCGGGGCGGGACGTGGAGGTCGACGTCCTTCACCGCGTGGAAGTCACCGTAGAAGATATCGACGTTCTCGAGGTCGAGTCGCTTTGCCATCTGAACCGATGTGTCCTTACTTGGTCTTCGGCGCGAGCGCCTTGGAAGCGAACGCCGCGAGAACGTTCGCGAGCGCGATGATGAGGATGAGCGTGAGGGCCGCGCCCCAGATGCGGTACTGACCGGCGTCGTTGGGGTTGGACAGCTGGTTGTAGATCAGCAGTGGCAGCGAGGCCATGTTGCCCTGGAAGAGGTCGTAGTTGTAGCTCGCGGTGTACCCCACCAGGATCAGCACGGGCGCGGTCTCCCCCATCACCCGGGCGAGCGCCAGGAAGATGCCCGAGATCATCCCCGACAGCGCGGTGGGGATGACCACGCTGGTGATGGTCTTCCACTTGGGCACCCCCAACGCGTACGAGGCTTCACGCAACTCATCCGGGACGAGCTTGAGCATCTCCTCGGTGGAGCGGACGATCAGCGGGATCATGAGCAGGACCAACGCGAGTCCCACAGCGAAGGCGCTCAACTCGAACTGCAGCATCGTGATCCAGATGCCGAAGATGAAGATCGCCGCGACCACCGAGGGGACGCCGGCGAGGACGTCCACCATGAGGGTGGTGGGTCGCGCCAGCGTGGAGTCGGGATACTCCACGAGCATGATGCCGGCGGCGATACCCAGAGGGATCGAGATGACGGCCGCGATGAGCGCCTGGACGAGGCTGCCGTAGATGGCGTGACCGACGCCGCCGGCGAGCGACGACGGCGATACCAGGAAGAGCGAGTTCGTCCACCAGTTCGGGTTGATGATCGCCTCGGCCCCCGCGGAGACCACCTTGTAGAGCAGCGCGATCAACGGGATCACCGCGACGATGAACGACAGGGTGAACACGACCGTCGCCACGGAGTTCTTCGCCTTCCGCCCACCGGAGACGGGGAGGAAGGTCTCGGACGGCTTGGCCGGCCGTGCGAGGTCGGGGGTTACCTGGGACATCAGCCGTTGACCTTTCCACCGGACACCGAGCGCGCGATGAGATTGACGATGAACGTGAGGAGGAAGAGCACGAGCCCGGCGGCGATGTAGGCCCCGGTCGACATCGGGTTGTTGAACTCCGCGGACCCGGAAGCGATCTTGGACGCGAACGTGAAGCCCCCGTCGAACAGGGAGAAGCCGCTGGCCGAGCTCGAGGCACGGAGGATGATGAGCACCGCCACCGTCTCACCGAGCGCTCTGCCGAGGGCGAGCATCGACCCGGCGATCATGCCCGATTTGGCGTAGGGGAAGCACGTCATCCGGATCTTCTCCCACTTCGTCGCGCCGAGTGCCAGAGCGGCCTCCTGGTGCAACGACGGGGTCTGACGGATCGTCTCGCGGGACATCGAGGTGATGATCGGGAGGATCATGATCGCGAGCACGATGCCCGCGGTGAAGATGGTCCCGCCTCCGGCGATCGAGACGTTCCCGTCGGCGAAGAGGAAGAACCACCCCAGGTTCTCGTTGAGCCAGGTGGCGAAGGGGGTGATCCAGGGGCCGAGGACGATGAGTCCCCACATCCCGTACACGATCGACGGGACGGCCGCCAGCAGGTCGATCACCGCCGACAGCGCCCGGGAGATCCGGGGTGGCGCGTACTGGACGAGGAACGTCGCGATCCCGATCGCGACGGGCACCGCGAGCAGCAGTGCGAAGACCGAGCTCAGGACCGTGACCTTCAACAGGTCGAGGATGCCGAACCTCAGGTTGTCGGGATCGGTCGTGTTCCACTCGGAACTGGTGAAGAAGTTGACCTGGTCCTCGAGGATGGAGGGCACCGCCTGGAGGACAAGCACGATGCCGATCAGCGCGATGAGCCCGACGATGATCGCGCCCGCCGCGACCGTGACCGACCGGAAGACGGAGTCGATATTCCGGGACGACCCGTTGGTGAGCAGGCCCCGTGGGCCGTCTTGCCGGCCCCCGGCCCCCGGGTGGTCGTCCTCCGACCATTCACCGCGGCGGCCGGCGGTCTTGTCGACGTCTCGTTCGACGGAGTCGTGCACAGTCATGGGACCTTCAGTCTTCCGGGGGTCTGTATGAGGTCGGTCGACGTCCCCGTCCGCGGACGGGGACGGGGACGGCGACCGGGCTATCACTTGATCGCGTCGATCGCGTCAGTCAGCTTGCCACGGAAGGCGTCGGGAACCGGAATGTAACCCTCGCCCTCGAGCTCACCCTGCACGGACTCGGAGACGGCGATGTTCAGGAAGGCCTTGACCGCAGCAGCGGTCTCGGCGTCGGGGTACTCGGAGCAGACGATCTCGTAGGTCGGCATGAGGATCGGGTAGGCCCCCGCGGCCTCCGGGACGTAGAAGGACGAGGTGTCGATCACCAGGTCGTTGGTGCCCTCGTTCTGCAGCTTGGCGGAGTCGATGGTCGTGCCCGCGGTCTCGGCGTTGAGCTCCACGCCCTCAGCGTCCGCCGGCGTGATGACCTTGGCCATCGACAGGCCCTGGTTCTTGGCGTAGGACCACTCGGTGTAGGTGATGGTCCCCGGGGTCTGGCCGATCGCGGCCGAGACGCCCTCGTTGCCCTTGGCACCCTCGCCGACGCCGCCGTTGAACGTCTTGCCGGCCTCCTGGGTCCACGCGCCGTCGGACGCGGCCACGAGGTACTTCTGGAAGTTGTCGGTCGTACCCGACTCGTCGGAGCGGAAGATCACGGTGATGTCCTGATCGGGGAGCTCCACTCCCTCGTTCTCCGCGGCGATGGCCGGGTCGTTCCACTTGGTGATCTCGCCGTTGAAGATCTGGGCGATGGTGGAGCCCGACAGGCTGAGTTCGACCCCGTCGAGGTTGTAGGCCACGGCGATCGGGCCGAAGACTGCCGGAAGGTTCCACGCGGGGCTTTCACAGCGCTGCTCGGCCTGGGGGTACTCATCCTCCTTCAGCGGTGAATCGGAACCGCCAAAATCGGTCTGACCGCCGATAAACTCCTTTACGCCGGCGCCGGAGCCGTTCGAGTTGTAGTCGATGGTCTGGCCCTCACAACTCGTGGCGTAGGAGTTGGCGAAGATCGTCATCGCGTTGTTCTGGGCCGATGAGCCCGACGCCGTGAGGCTGTCCTTGCCACCACATTCGGCGTCGGCGACGTTCTGCGCGGTCTCGTTAGACGCGGCGTTGTCGTCCGAGCAGGCGGCCAGCCCGACAGTCGTCAGGGCGGCCAGCCCGAGCAGGGCACCGGTGCGCTTGAGGTCCACAGAATCTCCTTGGTTCATCCGGTGGAGACCTCCACCGGGTCACGTTGTTGGCGACTGCGTCGCAGGGTCGGACCGGAACGCGCCGATCCGACGTGGAGAGAACCTAGGGCGCGGACGTGAACAACGCCGCGAACGTAGGTGAACCCGAGATGAACTCCCTGGTCATGGGTTGTTCACCCGGACAGACGTTTCTCCCCCCGCGGTCCCCCACCTGGGGTGATCCTGAGATCTCGTCTCCGGACCGCCACGGAATTCAGCGTGAGGCGTACGTCACGTCTCGGTGCTCGACGGCGAAACCGAGCCTCTCGTAGGTGTGGATGGCCGGGAGGTTGTCGCCTTCCACGTAGAGGACGACCGACTCCGCGCCGGCCCGGCCCTCGAGGTGCTCGACCCCGACGGTCGTGAGCAGACCGCCCAGGCCTCTGCCCTGGTCAGCCGGGTCCACGGCGACCACGTAGACCTCGCCCTCGACCGGCTCCCCGGCCTCGGCGACGGTCTTCGTCCAGTGGAATCCGGCCAGCCGCGGCTTCTCGCCCGCGGCGTCCACGGCGAGGAAGACCGCGCCGGGGTCCACCCAGTCGACGCCGAGCCGGTCGTCGAGCTGCTCTCGCGTCCAGCCCCCCTGTTCCGGATGCCACGAGAACGCGGCGTTGTTCACGCGGAGGAACTCCTCCCGGGTGTCCATCCCCGGCCACCGCGACCCGCCCTCCGACGCGGCCTCGGCGAGGGTTCCGGTCTCGATCCCCCCGGGCGGGTGCGGATCCGGAAGTGCGGGCCCGCCGGCGGCGCGCCGGCGCATCTTCAGCAGTTCGCGTGTCCGCGCCAGCCCGAGGCCCTCTGCCACTGCCCGCGCGGACGGCAGGTCACCGTGCGCCCACATCGCGGCGCCGGGCTCGGCATCGAGGACCGCGCGGACGAGGGCGCTCCCGTGCCCCCGGCGCCGGTGCGAGGGGTCCACGACCAGTTCCGCCGAGGCCTCGTCCCCGGCGCCGACGAGCTGGGCGTAGCCGACGATCGCGGGGTCAGCGGAACCCCCGCCCGCGGCGGCAACAGGCTCATCGGGGTCGGTCGCGAGGAAGTGACGCGCCCCGCCGGCCGGCCCGCGGAGGGCCCGGAGGGGTTGCTCACCGAGGGGTGCGACCCCGTCGACCGATCCCGCCTGCCGTGCCATCGCCTCGATGCGGTCGGCGGCACCGGCGTCCGGTGCGCGTTCGGTGACTGTCATGCGTCGCCTCCGTCCTCCCTGCGATCCGACGGCCGGACCGCTTTGTACCCGACGTTACGGACGGTGCCGATGAGCGACTCGTGATCGGGACCGAGCTTGGCGCGCAGGCGCCGGACGTGGACGTCAACGGTCCGGGTTCCACCGAAGAAGTCGTAACCCCACACCTCCTGGAGCAGCTGCGCGCGGGAGAAGACCCGGCCGGGATGCTGGCACAGGTGCTTGAGGAGCTCGAACTCCTTGTAGGTCAGATCCAGGGGGCGCCCCTTGACGCGGGCGACGTAGGTCTCCTCGTCGATGACCAGCTCGCCGACCGTGAGGAGGCCACCGTCCGCCTCGCCCTGGGACGAGTGCCGCGCGGCGGCGAGGCGGAACCGGGCGTCCACCTCCGCCGGCCCGGTGGTCGGCAGGAGGATGTCGTCGAGGCCCCAGTCCCCGCTGACGGCGATCAGTCCCCCCTCGGAGACGACGGCGATGACGGCGAGGTCCCCGCCACCGGACAGCAGCCTGCACAGTGCCCGCGACGCCGCGAGATCACTCCGCGCGTCGACCAGGGCGAGTGCCGCACCGGAGAGATCCCCCAGCGAGGACGCCAGCGGCGGGAGTACACGCACCGAGTGCGGGAGGAGAGGCAGCGCGGGGATGACCGCCTCCGGGTCTGCTTCAGCGGCGAGGAGCACTACGTCCATGTCGCTTCCTCTCCGTCCGGGGGCCGAGACGATACTAGCGACCCGCACCCCCGATACGGGGATTGGAGTACACCTGAATGCCATGAGACTCCCCCGCCCCGTCGTCGTCGCGGCTGTCGCCGTGGCCGTCGGGGCCGGCAGCGCCTTCACCGTGGAGACGGTGTCCGCCTCACGGATCGAGGCCGACCTGTCCGGTCGGATCGACCCGGGGAACACTGGTGCCGGGCCCCCCTCGGTGACGATCGGCGGCGCGCCGGGGTCGCGGTGGTCCGGCCCGGACACCCTCGTCTCGGCGACGATCCGGGTCGAAGGGGTCGACCGGCCCGGGCTCGGGCCGGTCGCGGTGGAGGCCGTGGCCACCGACGTCTCCGTGCCGGAGGACCCGACCGGTCCGCTGACCGCCGGGGAGGTGACGGTCTCGGTACAGATCACCGGGGCCTCGCTCGGCCCGGCCCTGGGGATGCGGGACGTGCTGGTCGGCGCGGCCGACGACCCGAGCCTCGCCGGGGGTACCGAGACCCGGGCCCGGGTCACCGGGACACTCGAGGGATCCGACGTCCGCGTCTCGGCGTTCGTCGACCTCGTCGTCGACGACCTCGGCGCACGGCTCGTCCCCGTGGCACCCGCGACCGGGCCGGCGGGGTTCCCCGACGGCGACGGCGAGCTGGCCCTGCGCCGCACGGCACTGACGTTGGAACCGGACGTCCTCCCGCTGGGCGTGGCGGTCGAGACCCTCAGCATCACGGGCGGCACCATCACCGCCGCCGGTGAGGGCGGGCCCGGCACCGCGCCGCTCGACGGCCTCGCACGGACGGACCTCTAGACTCGGGCCCATGAGTCGCGACGACGTACTGGTCAGCACCCGCTGGGCCTCCTCGCGCCTGGCCGACGACTCGGTGGTCTTCCTCGAGGTCGACGAGGACGTGACGGCCTACCACTCCGACGGACACATCCCCGGTGCTGTCGCGCTGAACTGGCGAACCGAACTCCAGCAGGAGTACACGCGCGATCTCGTCGACCGTGAGCGGTTCGGCGAACTCCTGTCCGGTCGGGGCATCACCCGCGAGCACACCGTGGTGGTCTACGGCGGTAACCACAACTGGTTCGCCGCCTATGCCTATTGGTACCTCCGGCTGTACGGGCACCCCGACGTCCGTCTCCTCGACGGGGGCCGTATGCGCTGGGAGCGGGACGGCCTGCCACTGGAGACCGAGCTGCCGCAGCGGCCGGCGACCGAGTACGTCGCCGAGCCCCAGGACCTGTCGATCCGGGCGTTCCGCGAGGACGTGCTCTCGGGCCTCGGCAGTGACGCGCTCGTCGACGTGCGATCGGTCGACGAGTTCACCGGCCGACTCGCCGCCCCGGCCGGCCTGCCCCAGGAGGGCGGCCGACAGCGCGGGCACATCCCCGGCGCGGTGAGCATTCCGTGGAACCGAGCCGTCACCCGCGACGGTACGTTCCGGCCCGACGCCGAGCTCCGTGAGATCTACGCCGATCTTCTCGGCACCCCCGGGCAGCGCGTCGTCACGTACTGCCGGATCGGCGAGCGGTCCAGCCACACCTGGTTCGTCCTCCACGAGCTCCTCGATCAACCGAACGTCGTCAACTACGACGGCAGCTGGGTGGAGTACGGCTCCCTGATCGGGGTCCCCGTCGAGCGGTGAGCCGTGTGTTCACCCCGGCGGCCGGCGGGACTGGCTAATCTCGATCCCATGTCTCTCCTGTCGCGTGCGCTCGGTATGGCCGGGCGAGCCTCCGTCGTCGCCGTCGGCGCCGCGGTCGCCTCCACCGTCCTCGTGGGAATCGATCAACGCCGTGGGGCGACCCCGGCCGTGCCCGATCACCCCGGCCCCTACTCCCCCGAGGAGCGGGAGGCAGCCGTTCGGATGTACCTCACCGCGCTCACGGTCCCGGCCGCGGCGTTCCGTGTGCCGTTCGCGAAGGACTGTGTCCGTCGCGAGAACGGCCTGAAGACCGGGTTCGGGGCGGACCAGCTCCGGTGGGACCTCCACCTGCACCTGCAGTACTCGGTGATCCGCGAGGTCCGCGACATCGTCATCACCGTCGACCCCCCGGGGCGCGAGGGCGTCGTGCACGCGGACTTCACCCTGGCGACCGTCGTGGGCGCCACCGCGCGGGTCAGCGAGGACTTCGTCGTGCCCCCCGAGGACTGCCTCATCCACTCGATCGAGGCCCGCGTCTCACTCGGCTGAGAGGCTCGGGGTTAGGATTGGGCCATGGTGCTCTTCTTCGAGATCCTCCTGGTCCTCTGCACGCTGGCCATCCTGTGGGCCACCTGCTACATCGTGTACCGCACGGTCACCGACGAGTCGTGACGGAACGCGACCAGCCGAACACCGGTGACCCCACGCCGCCCGTCCCCGTAGGGGGAGGCGGCGGGTCGGTCGTGCCCGGATCCGGAAACGCGGCCGTCGACGCGGCGGCGGAGCGGTCGGAGGCGACCGCCCGCCGCAACATCGCCCCGTTCTCCGAGCTCCCGGTCCCGGAGGACACCGCCAACCTGCGCTTCGGCCCCGATCTGCACCCGGGTCTGCTGGCTCTGCTGCCGCTCGTGGGCGTCTGGGAGGGTGAGGGCGAGGCCGACACCGAGGACCGCGGCCAGCACCGGTTCGGCCAACAACTCATCGTCGCCCACGACGGCGAGAACTACCTGACCTGGACCTCCCGCGCCTGGACCTTCGACGCCGGCGGCGCCGTGGACGATGCGGCCTACCGGGAGACGGGATTCTGGCGGATCTCCGCGGATGACCAGCTCGAGTTCCTCGTGGCCCACGCGTCCGGCGTGATCGAGATGTACTACGGCGCACCGATCAGCCAGTCTGCCTGGGAGATGACCACCGACGTGGTCCTCGCGTCCCCCACCGGACCCAAGCGTGGCGGCGCCAAGCGCATCTACGGGATCGTCGAGGGTGGCGACCTGGGCTGGGTCGAGGAGCGCGTCCACCCGGAGCGGGGCCTGGTGCCCCACATGTCCGCGCGACTGCGTCGGATCGCCGGCTAGCGGTTCCCCGCCCGGGTGGCGGGGCCCGTCACCCGCGGCCGACCGCGCGGTCGACCAGGCCGACGACATCGATCCCGGGGTCCCCGGTCGACAGCGTCACATCGTCGACCCTGCGGACCCGCGCACACAGGGTCACCGAGGACAACAGCCACACCGCGTCCGCGGCCAACAGGTCGGTCAGCAGCAGCCGCTCCCGCCGCACGCTCACCCCCTCGTTCCCGGCGATCTCCGCCATGGCCGCCAGGGTGGTGCCCTCGAGGATCCCCACCTCCGCCGGAGGGCTCACCAGCTCACCGCCGCGGGCGATCACCACGGTGGAACGGGGGCCCTCCAGCACCTCGCCGTCGGAGGACAGGTAGATCACGTCGTCGAACCCGGCCGCGGCGGCGTGCCGCAGCGCCGCCATGTTGGCCGCATACGACAGCGTCTTGGATCCGAGCAGCAGCCACGGGGCGGACGCGGCGACGTCCGACGCATACCCCCGACCGAGGGCCGTCACCGCGATTCCGTCGGCCCGTGCCCGCAGGGCCACCCCGCTCACGGGCGCGACGGTGATGTAGGCCGTCTCCCGCCCGCCGCGCTCGGGCCCGCGGGACAGCACCAACCGCAGCATCGCCTCCGAGTCCGGCCCCCACCGGCGCGCGGCCAGGTCGATGCCCGCCAGCCACTGCTCCGGGGACGGCCCGGTCAGCCCCAGCGAGGCCGCTGATCTGGCGAGTCGCCCCAGGTGACGTTCCGGCTTGGCGGGGCGGCCACCGACGACGAGGAGTGTCTCGAAGCAACCGTCGCCACGGACGGCGGCCAGGTCGTCGGCCAACAACAGTGGCTGATCGGACGGGTGGACCCGGGGACGCGGCCCCTCCGGACCGCCCGCGACGAGGACGACCACCCGTGCGTCGTCAGTCCGGTCGGTACCCGTTTCCGCTGCTGTGCCCATGCCGCCCAACACTACGGCGGGGTACGTAGACTCGCGATCGTGACCGACCCAGTTGTGCCCGAGCGGACCGACAGCGGCTACCGCAGCCCGATCCTGACCCGCCCCGGAGCAGTGAACCAGGCCGACACCTCCCCCGACGTCGGGGTGCCGTACCACTATGGCGACCCGTTCGGGGAGCAGCGCGCGGCCGACTCCGCGCCGGTGGTCGTCGACCGCTCCCACCGGGACGTCCTGACCATCGGTGGCAGCGAGCGGCTGACCTGGCTGGAGGGCTTCGTCTCCCAGCACGTGTCCGAGATCCCGGACGGTGGCGGCGCCGAGACGCTGGTGCTGGACGCGAACGGGCGGGTGGAACACCACGCGGTCCTCGCCGACGTCGCCGGCACGCTCGTCGTGGACACCGAACCCGGCCGGGGAGCGGACCTGCTGCAGTTCCTCACCAAGATGGTGTTCTGGGCCGACGCGACACCGGAGACCGCGGACCTCGCCGTCCTCACCCTCACCGGCGCCGCCCTCCCCGCCACCCTCGAGGCCCCGGACGGCACCGAGGTGACCCTGCCGGTCGGGGACTACGCCGGCATCCCGCTGCCGGGCGGCGGTGTGGCCCGGCGGATGCCCTGGCCCCTGACCGGATCGATCGACCTGCTGGTCCCGCGCTCCGAACTGAGCGCGTGGTTCGACGCGGCGGTCGCCGCGGGAGCGCGTCCGGCGGGTTCGTGGGCGTTCGAGGCCCTACGGGCGGCGGGGACGACCCCGCCACGCGGCCGCCTCGGGGTGGACACCGACGAGAAGACCATCCCCCACGAGCTCCCCACCTGGATCGGCGATGTGGCGCAGCGCGGCGCCGTGCACCTGGACAAGGGGTGCTACCGCGGCCAGGAGACCGTCTCCAGGGTCCACAACCTCGGACGGTCGCCCCGGGTCCTGGTCCGACTCCAGCTGGATGGATCCGCCAGCGACGAACTGCCCGTGCCGGGCGCCGAGGTCCGCGCCGCCGGCCGCCCCGTCGGACGCGTCGGGACCGTGGTCCAGCACCACGAGGACGGACCGGTGGCCCTCGCCCTGCTCAAGCGGTCCGTGGCCGTCGACGCAGCCCTCGAGATCGACGGGGTCGTCGCCGCCGTCGACCCGGACAGCGCCCCGGAGGACACCGGGACCCAGGCCGGACGAGAGGCCATCCGCCGACTCCGCGGCCAGGCCTGACACCCCCGCGGGGGTCGGATCACCCCCGCGGGACACTGCTGGAGGCGACTCCCTCGACACCCGGGCGGACATTCCGCGCCGGGCACGCTATCCTGTGGACAGGCAGATACTCACACTTGCAATGGGCACCCCCGAGGTGGCCCAGCACCGTTTCCGAGGGGGTCAGGTCAATGGGCCGAGGCCGCGCGAAGGCGAAGCAGACCAAGGTCGCTCGCGAACTCAAGTACAACACTCCGCAGACGGACCTAGAACGTCTCCAGCAGGAGTTGTCGGGTGGAGGGTCGCCGACGCGGCTCAGCACCGATGAGGACGATGACCCCTACGGGTCATGGTCCGACGGCGACACCAGGTACTGATCATCCCCCGTTCCCGGTAGACCCACGTGGGCCGGGCATCCCCGAGGATGCCCGGCTCACGCGTGTCGTACGGGCCGGGACACCGCACGACGACAGCGATCCGGCCGGAACTGCCCCGGCAGGGTCGCTGTCGTCTGCGAGCGGTCAGAACCGGGCGTGTGAACCCTCGAGTGTCACGCGGGGGGCGTCGGCGTCCTCGCCAGCCTTCTCCACGCGCCCGATCACCCAGTTCTCGACGTGGCGTGCGGTGAGGACGGCCTGGGCCCGGTCCACGTCCTCCTCGGGCAGGACGGCGACCATCCCGACCCCCATGTTGAACGTGCGCTCCATCTCGGCCTGTTCGACGCGGCCGTGGTGGGCGATGGTGCCGAAGACGGCGGGAACGGGCCAGCGCCCCCGGTCGAGGCGCGCGACCAGGCCGCGGGGCATCACCCGGGCGAGGTTCTCGGCGAGCCCGCCGCCGGTGACGTGGCTGAAGACCCGGACGTCGGTCTCCGCGATGAGGCTCAGGCAGTCGAGCGCATAGATACGCGTCGGCTCGAGCAGCTCCTCACCCAGGGTCCGTCCGAACTCCTCGACGTGCCCCTCGAGCGGAAGTCGGGCGAGCTCGAGGAGGACGTGCCGGGCCAACGAGTACCCGTTGGAGTGCAGCCCCGAGGAGGCCATGCCGATGATCACGTCGCCGGGGCGGACCTTCTCGGCCTGGAGGATCTCGTCGGCCTCGACGATCCCCACACCGGTGGCGGAGATGTCGTACTCCCCCGGGGCCATGAGACCGGGGTGCTCGGCCGTCTCCCCGCCCAGCAGCGCGCACCCGGCCCGGACGCAGCCCTCCGCGATCCCCTCGACGATGTCCGCGACGTGCTCGGGGACGACCTTGCCGATGGCGATGTAGTCCTGCAGGAACAGCGGCTCGGCACCGCACACCACGAGGTCGTCGACGACCATGGCGACGAGATCGATACCGACCGTGTTGTGGACGTCCATCGCCTGCGCGACGGCGATCTTGGTCCCGACGCCGTCCGTGGACGACGCGAGGAGCGGTTGCCGGTAGGTGTTCTTCAGCGAGAACAGGCCGGCGAATCCACCGAGGCCTCCCATCACCTCCGGCCGGGTCGCCCGCTTGGCGTGGGGGGCGAACAGCTCCACCGCGCGCTCGCCGGCGTCGATGTCGACGCCCGCGGCGGCATACGAGGCGCCGGTCGGGGGGTGTGAGTTGTCGGTCATGTGGTCTCTCCTCGTCGGCGCCCCTGGTCGGGCGCCCGTTCAGGGTCGGCGGACGGGGTCCGCGATGTCACTGCGGACCGGGAAGCGATCGGCCTCGAGGCCGTCGACCTCGGCTGCCAGCGCGCGCACGGCCGCGCTCATGGGCGAGTCGTCGGGAAGCTCGATGGGATAGTGCCCGTCGAAGCACGCTGCGCACAGTTCGTCGCCGCGTTGGCCGCTGGCCTCGATCATCCCCTCGACGGAGACGTAACCGAGGCTGTCCGCACCGATGGCGCGGCGCACCCCCTCGAGCATCCCGTCCGAGGCATCGACGCCGTTGGCGATGAGCTCGGCGGGACTGGCGAAGTCGATCCCGTAGAAGCACGGCCAGCGCACCGGCGGCGAGGCGATCCGGACGTGCACCTCACGGGCTCCGGCCTCGTACAACATGCGGACCAGGGCGCGCTGGGTGTTGCCCCGAACGATCGAGTCGTCCACCACCACGAGCCGCTGCCCGCGGATCACCTCACGCAGCGGGTTGAGCTTGAGCCGGATCCCCAGTTGCCTGATGGTCTGGCTGGGTTGGATGAACGTACGGCCCACGTAGGCGTTCTTCGTCAGCCCCTGCGCGAACGGGATTCCGGACTCCTGCGCGTAACCGACGGCGGCCGGGGTGCCGGACTCGGGTACCGGGATCACCAGATCGCCCTCGGCGGGATGCTCGCGGGCCAGGCGGCGCCCGATCTCCACCCTCGCGGAGTTGACCAGGCGCTGGTTGATCACCGAGTCGGGACGGGCGAGGTAGACGTACTCAAACACGCACGTCTTGGGGGTCGGGGGCGAGAGCTTGCGGGACCGTACGCCGTCGGCGTCGATCGCGATGAGTTCGCCGGGCTCGATGTCGCGGACGAACGAGGCGCCGACGATGTCCAGGGCCGACGTCTCCGACGAGACGACCCAGCCGCGCTCGAGGCGGCCGAGCGCCAGCGGGCGGACACCGTGCGGGTCTCGGGCCGCGTAGAGCGTGTTCTCGTCGGAGAAGGTGAGACAGTAGGCACCGCGCAGCCGGGGCAGCAGACGGGCCGCGGCCTCCTCGAGTCCCCCGTCGCGCGCCTCGTGGGCCAGCAGGGTCGAGACGATGTCGGAGTCCGAGTGGGTGCTCTCCTCCGAGTACCCGCCGATCCCCAGGTCCGTCGCGTGCCGTTTGAGTTCCTGCGTGTTGACGAGGTTGCCGTTGTGGCCGAGGACGACGGAACCGCCGTCGATGATCGGCCTGAACATCGGCTGGGCGTTGTCCCAGCTCGCCGCGCCGGTGGTGGAGTAGCGGCAGTGGCCGATCGCCACGTGACCGTGCATCGACTCGAGGGTCTGCTCGTCGAAGACCTGACTGACCAGGCCGAGATCCTTGTAGACCAGGACCTGCTCACCGTCCGCCACGGCGATCCCGGCGGCCTCCTGGCCACGGTGCTGGAGTGCGTACAGGCCGTAGTAGGTGAGCTTGGCGACGTCCTCGCCGGGGGCCCACACGCCGAAGACGCCGCATTCCTCGACCGGGCCGATGCGCTCGGCGTCGACGGGCAGGCCTGCGGGGCCGGGGGCTGACGGATCGGGCAGCCCGAGCCCGACGGCGGAGCTGCCACCGGGACGGCGGAGTGACCCGGACGGTGCCGGTCGTGACGACGTACTCTCCACCTGCTGGTGCTCCCTCGCGACTTTCGGGGCGGTCCGCCCGGACGGACCCCGGCGGTGCGCCTGCAAGTCTACGGTCACCGACCCCCGCGGCCCCAAAGTCCGGCGCGCAGCCCCCCTCCGCCGGGCGTCCGCGCCCGCCCCGTCACGAGGCACCCGGCCGGGCCCCACCCCCGGCTGAGCCCCGCACCCGGTCGGGCCCCTCACCCCGGCCGGACGACCGGCAGCCCCGCGGCGACCGCCGCCGCCCGGGTCCCCGAGGCGCGCACCCGGCCCTCGGAGATCGCCGAGTCCCAGTCGAGCCGGCCCGTCGCCAACTCCAGCCAGGTGCGGGGGTCCGTCTCGACGACGTTCGGGGGCTGCCGCGGGTGTGCCGGGGCCCCTCCACGCACTGCGCCGCGGCGAACGGCGGCACCCGGACCTCGACCGACCGTCCCGGCAGCTCCGCCGCGAGGATCTCCACGGTGCCGCGGACCGCCGCCGCCAACGCGGACCGACCAGGTCTGGCGGTCGCCTCGTCGTCGTCGTCGAGCCACGGTGTCACCGCCTCGACGGCCGCGCGCACCGCCGCGGCGTCGGGGACGCGGCTCACGTCGGATCCCCCGCCGCCACGGTGACCGGGCCCTCGGCAGCCGGCAGTCCCCGCGCGCCCGTGCGCACGCCCCGACGGCGGTCGCGACGGTCCTGGGCGGTGCGCCGACTCCACGTCCGCGCGGCCAGGCTCGTGAGCAACAGCATGATGAGGACGTTGACCGCCAGGACGGGGTACCCGCCGAGGAACGTGTCCTGCTCGGCATCTGTGGACACGCGCCCGTACTCGGTGGAGACGGTGCTCACCACGGTCAGTGTCAGCAACCACACGCGCGGCCTGGCATACCCCAGGTAGGTGAGCAGTGCCAGAACCCCCATCGCGCCGTAGGTCGCGCCGATGAACAACGCGAGCACCACGACCGCGGGCACCACCTCGGACTGCTCGAGCCCCGCGAACTCCTCCAGGTCCGTCCCGCCCAGCAGGTCGCGCAACGCCAGCACGGTCAACACGAGGACGCTGACGGCGACGAGGGCGCACCCCGCGGTGAGCGCCGCCGGCCGCGGCAGGTGGCCGGGGTCGGGCGCGACGTCGTCGGCCGGACGGTCCGGATCCCCCGAGGCGACGCCGCCCTCGGCGACCGGGTCGTCGAACCCGCGGGCCGCGCGCACCACGCCCGGCGGCAGGTCGGCCGCCGACGCCTCGGGCACCGGCACGGTGCGCAGGTCCAGCACGGGCAGGTCCCCGTCGGTGCGGATCGCGTCACCGCCGCCGTTGCGGGAGTGGTAGCCGGTCGAGAAGTTCTCCAGCACCCGGACCCCCACACCGGGGACGTGGTACCGGATCGAGTCGACGATGTAGTCGCGCTCGACGTCGATGTCCGCGTCGATCTTGTGGGTCACCTGGAGGGTGAACAGCGACAGGCCCACCGCACGGTCGTAGGTGCCGGCGCCGAGCCACTGCACGCGGTGCCCGCCGGGCAGCAGCCACCCGTCCGGGCACCGCCAGAAGCGCACGTGGTGGCGCTGCGCGGCGTTGCCCTCGACCTCCTGCTGATACGCCAGGCACTGCCGGCGACCGAAGAGCCGCAACGGACTGACCGGCGCCGACGGGTAGGACCGACGCAGGACCGAGGACATGACGATCCCCCACGAGGAGCGGACCGTGATGTCGTCGGCCAGCACCCAGCCGCAGGCGGTCATCGCCTCGTGGATCTGGCGGGCCGTGCCGTCGACGGCGAGGTTGACCGGATCCCCCAGCAGACCGTCGGAGGTGCGGGTGCGGGCGATGAAGTACCCGGGCACGTACACCGACGTGACGAGTGTCTGCAGGCGGGGCAGCACCAGGTAGGCGACCAGCGCCCAGAACGGGATCAGCAGGAACAGATGCCACCAGGTGTGGTGCCAGACGTCGCCCAGCAACCGCCAGCCCAGCCAGCCCGCCGACAGGGTGGCGACAGCGAAGAACACGGTGTCCACCGCGAGTCCCGGCAGGGTTGGCCGCACCGTGTCGTCGCGGACCTTGGTCGGCGGGCTGACGTAGACGGGCGGTTCGGTCGGGCGGCCGGGCTCGACGGGGACTCCCGTCACGGCCGGAGCCGCCGGGTCGGCGCCGCCGCCCGCGACGGGCGTCGTGCGCTCGCTGGTGGACATGGATCGACGATAGCCGCCGGTCCGTCCCGTGCGGAGCCCGATCACTGCGAGAATATGTGCGTGCCCACGCCCGACCCCACCCCCGCGAGCAGCCTGACCGTCCACGAGGACCACCTGCGCGCCCTGGGGTTGCCGCTCGTGATCGCCCCGGCCACCCGGCGCCGCGAGGTGCTCCCCGCTCCGCCGGCCTCGGCGCCGGGCTCGCGGTGGCCGCCACCGGGATCGCCGCCGTGGACCGGTCGAACGACTACATGATCGCGCTGCTCGAGCGGGCCGGGCCGGGGGCGGAGCCGGATCTGCTCGACGCCCCGGAGCCGATCGCCGAACTCCTCCTGCTGGCGGTCGCGCTCTGGGTCGCCGCCCCACTCGTGGGATGGCTGGTGTCGACGGCGGCCCGTCGCGCGCGCCCGGTGGTCGGCTCGGCGGTCGGTCTCGGGGCACTGATCGCCCTCGTCGTCGTCCCCCACGTCGTGTTCGACCCCCACGACGGCCCCTCGTACCGCACCACCGTCCTGCTCGCGGTGGGCGTCCTGGTGGGCACCTACACGGGGCTGGGCTCGCTGGTGCGCTGGTCGGCGCGGCGCGTGCGGCGGGAACTGGCCACCATGGGGCCAATGGTGGCGAGGGTGCTGCCGATCCTCATGCTGGCGGTGCTGTTCCTGTTCTTCAGCGTGGAGATCTGGCAGGTCATGGTGGAACTGTCCTGGCCGCGGACGTTCGCCGTGCTGGGCGTCATGGTAGCGCTCACCGTGCTACTGGTGGGCATCTCCACCCGCGACGACATCCTCCAGGACCTGGGTGGGCGCGCGCCGGAACATCCGCTGCGTCCGGGCGAGCGGGTGAACCTGGTGCTGGTGCCCGTGCTGGCGACCCTGATCCAGGCGGCGCTGTTCGCCACGCTCGTGTTCCTGTTCTTCGTGACCCTCGGGTGGATCGCCGTCCCCGAGATCACCGAGACACGGTGGACGCTGCGCCCTCCCGACGAGCCCGGCGGGCTGCTGTTCGGTCTCCCGGTCAGCGTCACCCTCGTGCGCGTGTCGCTGATGCTGGCGACGTTCTCCGCGCTCAACCTGGCCGCCGCGGCGGCCTCCGACACCGCGCACAAGGAACGGTTCGTACGTCCTATGCTCGACGAGGTGGTCCGTGGCCTCGCGGCGCCGGAGGCCTACCTGGGGGCACGACGACGAGGGCTGCCGTAGGCCCGGGGCCCTGACGGGCCGTCAGGGGGTGCGGTAGTCCCGGGCGCGCAGCAGGACGGTCACGACCGCCGCGCCGATCACGACCGCCGCGGCCAGCGCGAGCGCGGTGGCGCCCATGGCCACGTGCAGCAGTGCGCCGGCGACACCACCGAGGACGAGCGCGGACCACAGGGCCACCTGCTGGCGGTACGGGGCCCACGATCCCCCGGCCAGCGCGTCGACCAGGCGGTGGGCCGACTTCACCACGGCGCCCGTCATGTACGTCACGCCGAGCGAGACCTCGCCACGGGAGTGGAAGACGGAGTTCATGGCCCCCATCGATGCCGCCGCCGCCGCGACGGACACCGGCGTCCCGAGCACCGTGGCCGTGGTGGCCCAGTGCAGGACGAGCGAGAGCAGGAGCAGGAACGCCACGAGGGACAGGACCGCCGGTCGGTCGTCGAGGTTGCGACGTCGGGTCACCACCGCGCCCCCGACCGCCCCCAGGAAGAAGGAGACCAGCACGACGGCGGCGATGGCGGCACCTGCGAGGTCACCGCCCGAGAGATCGACGACCATGCGGGTGGAGTTCCCGCTCATGAAGGACACGAAGTAGCCGCCCACCACGAGGAAGCCGACGGCGTCGACGAACCCCGCGGTGGCGGCGAGCACCACCGCGAGGACCCGCTCACGCCCGCGCAGGTCGCGCATCCGCCCGCCTGTCCCCGGTCCGGCCGTCCTCCCCGACGACTCAGACGGGGTCGACGCCGAACAGCGCCGGCAGCGTCCCCTCGTGGGCGGCGCGCAACTCGTCGGTGGTGAGGGTGAACTGGCCCTGCACCTCGAACGTGCCCGAGTCGGGGTCGGTCACGCCGACCCGCGCGTGCGGGATGTTCTGCGCGGTGAGCATCTGCTGGAAGCGGATCTCCTCGCCGCGCGGCACGGAGACGATCACGCGGCCGGCGGACTCGGAGAACAGCCAGACGAACGGGTCGGCGCCCTCGGGCAGCACGACGCGGATGCCGCACTCGCCCGCCAGCGCCGACTCCACGAGAGCCTGCGCGAGGCCGCCCTCGGACAGATCGTGGGCGCCGGTGATGAGGCCGTCCTTCGAGCTGGTCGCCATGATGCGGGCCAGGGTGGCCTCCCACTTCAGATCCACCGTGGGCGGCAGTCCGCCGAGGTGGTCGTGGGCGACCTGGGCCCAGATGGACCCGTCGAGCTCGTCCCGGGTCTCGCCGAGGAGGTAGATGCTCTCACCGGGGGTGTCACCGAACGCGGTGGGCGTGCGGCGGGCGACGTCGTCGAGCACGCCGAGCACGCCCACGACGGGCGTCGGCAGGATCGGCGTGGAGCCGGTCTGGTTGTAGAACGAGACGTTGCCGCCGGTGACGGGGATGCCGAGCTCGGCACACCCGTCGGCCAGGCCGTGGACGGCCTCGCGGAACTGCCACATCACGCCCGGGTCCTCGGGGGAGCCGAAGTTCAGGCAGTTGGTCACCGCGACCGGGGTGGCGCCGGTGACGGCGACATTGCGGTACGCCTCCGCCAGGGCCAGCCGGGCACCGGTGTACGGGTCGAGCTTGGTGTAGCGACCGGAGGCGTCGGTCGACAGCGCGATGCCGCGACCGGTCTCCTCGTCGATGCGCAGGACACCGCCGTCGGCGGCTTCCGCGAGGATCGTGTTGCCGCGGACGTACCGGTCGTACTGCTCGGTGATGAACTTGCGCGAGCACAGCGCCGGGCTGGAGATCATGTCCAGCAGGGTCTGGCGCAGCTCGTCCCCGGTGGCCGGGCGGGCCAGGTTCGCGGTGGTGTCGGCCTGCAGGGCGTCCTGGTCGGCGGGGCGCTCGACGGGGCGCTCGTAGACCGGTCCCTCGTCGGCCAGCGACTCCGGCGGGGCGTCCACGACGGTCTCGCCGCGGAACTCGATGGTGAGACGGTCGCCGTCGGTGACCTCGCCGATGTCGGCGGCCAGCACGTCCCAGCGGCGGCACACCTCCATGAAGGCCTCGACGTTCTCCGGCGTCACCACGGCGCACATGCGCTCCTGCGACTCACTGGAGAGGATCTCCGCGGCGGTCATGCCCTCCGCACGCAGCGGGACGTTGTCGAGCACGATGTGCATGCCGCCGTCGCCGGCCGCAGCCAGTTCGGAGGTGGCGCACGCCAGGCCGGCTCCGCCGAGGTCCTGGATGCCCACGACCAGTTCCTCGCGGTACAGGTCGAGGCAGCACTCGATGAGGACCTTCTCCATGAACGGGTCTCCCACCTGGACGGCCGGGAGCTTGCGGGGCTTGACCGGCGCGCCGTGTTCATCCACGTCGAAGGTCTCGGAGGCGAGCACCGACACGCCACCGATCCCGTCGAGGCCGGTGCGGGCACCGAACAGGATGATCCGGTTGCCCGTGCCGGACGCGAACGCCAGGTGCAGGTCCTCGACGCGCATGACGCCCGCGCCGAGGGCGTTGACCAGGGGGTTGGCGGCGTAGGACTCGTCGAACACGGTCTCGCCACCGATGTTGGGCAGGCCCAGGCAGTTGCCGTAGCCGCCGACGCCCGCCACGACGCCGGGGAGCACGCGGTGCGTGTCGTCGGCGTCGGCGGGGCCGAAGCGCAGCTGGTCCATGACGGCCACCGGCCGCGCACCCATCGCCATGATGTCGCGGATGATCCCGCCGACACCGGTCGCGGCGCCCTGATAGGGCTCGATGTACGAGGGGTGGTTGTGGGACTCCACCTTGAACGTCACGGCCCAGCCGCCGCCGATGTCCACGACGCCGGCGTTCTCACCGATGCCGGCGAGCATGGACGAGCGCATCTCGTCGGTGGTGGTCTCCCCGAAGTACTTCAGGTGCACCTTGGACGACTTGTAGGAGCAGTGCTCCGACCACATGACGGAGTACATGGCCAGCTCGGCGTCCGTGGGGCGGCGCCCCAGGATCTCCCGGATGCGGGCGTACTCGTCCTCCTTGAGTCCGAGTTCCGCCCACGGCTGGGCGAGCTCGGGGGTGTCGGAGGCGTGCGAGATGGAGTCCACGTGAGAGGTCACGGGGCCGAGTCTAGTCGGCCCCGTCCGGGTGGCGAATCGACGCCTTCGGCCCCACCTCGTGCGGGGCCGCCCGGGGTCCGACCTACGTCGACAGGACCTCGAACGTCAGGCCGCCGCGCTGGACCCGGTCCAGCAGAGCGTCACCCATGGCCTGGGCCGTGGTGAGCTGACCCGAGAGCGCGGGCAGGTCGTCGAACGCCAGGCTCAGACCCGACTCGGCGAGCATCATCGACGTCTCGGTGTACCCCGGGTCGCCCCCCGAGACCCGGGTGACGATCCGACGTCCGCCGGCGAGCGCGACGAACGTGACGTCGAACGATGACCGGGCCCGGCGGGACTCGCTCGGCCCGGCCCCGCGGTCGATCCGCTTGAGGATCTGCGACCGGATGGGGCCGACCTGCGAGCCGAGCGCGAGCGCGCCGACACCGACCATGCCGGCCGTGGCGGTGACGGGCGAGCCGACCGACGCGTAGTGCGAGTAGGTGAAGTCCGGCCCGTAGCTCTCGAGGGCTGCGGCCGACCGCAGGACGATCTGCGGGTCGATGGTCGGCAGCGGCACGAGCCAGCGGCCCAGCACGCTGTCCCGGTGCGGCTTGCCCTGGACCGACTTGATCCGCCGGTCGGCGACCCTGCCCTCCTTCTGGCGCCGCAGCTTGGCGGTCTTCGCCGCGTCCCGCAGGCGCGCGAACTGGCCGATGGCCGAGTGGAAGGTTCCGCCGGAGAACTGGGCGTCCGCGTGGACGGCCCCGTACATCACCGCCGGCACACCCTCGGGCACCTGCTTCATGGTGTAGAACACGCCCAGGTCGTGGGGGATCGAGTCGAAGCCGCAGGCGTGGACGATCCGTGCGCCGGAGGCCACGGCCGCGTCGTGATACTCGAGGTACATGCGGTCCACGAACTCGGGCTCGCCGGTCAGGTCGACATAATCGGTTCCGGCCTCGGCGCAGGCGGCCACCAGGGGCTCGCCGTACTCGAGGTACGGGCCGACGGTGGTGATGATGACGCGAGCGGACCGTGCCATCTCCGCCAGCGAGCGCGCGTCGTCGGTGTCCGCGACGACGACCCCGGGCGCGGGGACGTCGGGCATCTCGGTGGCCAGTCGGGCGACGATCGCGTCCAGCTTGGTCCGGTTCCGGCCCGCCACCGCCCAGGAACCACCCTCGGGCATGTGCCGCAACAGGTACTCGGCCACCAGTCCCCCGGTGAACCCGGTCGCACCGTAGAGGACGATGTCGAACGGCCGGTCGGCCTTGTCGGAGGCGGAGACGGGCTGGTTACTGGTTTCGCTCATCCCACGGTTCTACCGCATCGGCCGCAGTCGACGCGGGTTCGGCGCCAATCGGGCCACTCACGCCGCGACGACGGTGGATCGCGCCCCGAAACCTGACTGCAACGACCTGGACCACCGGTCAACTCGATGGCCGCCCCGGTAACGACGAGCCTGCCGACTCCCGCGCAGGGGGCCGCGGCCACCCGGGTTTCGAGGGGGCCGCCCCATCCCCGCCGCACATCACGGCATCACCGGTGGAGAACTCGACCGCGCACTCCCAGCCCGGTGCCGCCGGATGTTCGCCGGCCTAATATCACATTGTGATTTCCCCGGGCGACTTGGTCGCCACTTGGTGAGACACTTCTCATTGTCCCGGCGTTCCGGGTGCGCGACGACCATCCGGGCCGTCGCGGCCGCCCTCCCCGGGGCGGCAACACGACGTAGTCAACCAAGGAGCCACACATGGATCTCACCGGCTCGATCTTCGACGCCACCGCTCCCCTGAGCGCCCAGGCAACGGGCAGCGCCATCGGCCTCACGGGTTCATCGTTCATCGACACTGTCGCCTTCGCCCTGACGGCGGCGCCCGGCTACCTGCTCAGCGTCATCGCCGGGATCGGCGCCGACCTGGGCAGCACCACCGGCGCCTGACCGAATCCGCCACCCACCAACCAAGGAGACACCTATGGACCTCACCGGTTCCATCTATGACGCCACAGCGCCGCTTAGTATGACGCTAGGAGGAAGCCTCGCCGGGGGCCCCACCGGCTCGTCGGCGATCGACACGATCCTCGGCACCCTCTTCTCGCTCCCCTCGCTCTTCGGGAGCCTGGCCGCCATGGCGGGCGCCGACATCGGCAGCACCTGGGGGCCGTAGCGCCCTCGGCCGGAGAACGTCGCCCCAATGAATCCCTTGAGCGGCAGCGACGCGCCGCCCGACCGCCGGGCGGCGCGCCCCCTTGTATTCACCATGTACATTAGGTGACACGTGACACATTCCTGGCGAATCTAAATGAATTCCCAGGTACCTGTGCAAAATTCTCCCTATGCGCGTGACCACCCGGGTCGCCGCACGTCGCCCCGCCATTCCAGGGGCGAACTAAATAAAGGAGAACCCATGGACCTCACCGGTTCGATCGCCGACGCCACCGCCCCCCTCAGCGCTGAGCTCGTCGGCAGCCTGGAAGGCGGCCTGACCGGCTCGTCGGCCATCGACACCATCGCCCAGGCGCTCTTCATCCTGCCGAACCTGCTCCTGGCCTTCGTCGGCGGCCTGGGCGGCGACCTCGGGAGCACCGGCAGCGCTGGCCTCCCCGTCTGATTCGACGCTTTCAGGACAAGGGGCCCGTCGGGAGAGATTCCGGCGGGCCCTTCGTCATGGACGCGCTGCGCGCGGTTGGCGGCGCGTGCACCGCGCCGCGTCAGCCGCGGTGCATCGTCTAAACCTGGTGTCGTCTAGACCCTCACGATCGTGTCCAGTGCGGACAGGAACAGGCCCAGCCCGTCGTCGGAGGGCCCGGTCAGCGGGTCGATCGCGTGCTCGGGGTGCGGCATGAGACCCACCACGCGACCGTTCGCGGAGCTGATGCCGGCGATGTTGTTGGTGGAGCCGTTGGGGGCGTCTCCGGCGAAGCGGAAGACCACGCGCCCCTCCGCCTCGAGCTGCTCGATGGTCTCGGGCGTGGCCATGTAGCGGCCCTCGCCGGACTTGAGCGGGATGAGGATCTCGGCATCCTGCTCGAACCGGGAGGTCCAGGCGGTGCCGTTGTTCTCCACCCGCAGCCACTCGTCGCGGCAGATGAAGTGCATGTCTCGGTTGCGGCCCATTGCGCCGGGGAGCAGCCCGGCCTCGCACAGGATCTGGAAACCGTTGCAGATCCCCAGCACGGGCATGCCGCCGTTGGCGGCCGAGATGACCTCCTCCATGACGGGGGCCATCGAGGCGATGGCACCGCACCGCAGGTAGTCGCCGTAGGAGAAGCCGCCGGGGACCACCACGGCGTCGACGCCCTTGAGGTCAGCGTCGGCGTGCCACAGGGAGACGGCCTCGGCCCCGGCCCGGGTGACGGCACGGGAGGCGTCGATGTCGTCGAGCGTGCCGGGGAAGGTGATGACGCCGATCCGTGCGGTCACGAGGCCGCCTCCGCGGTGTCCACGCGGACGACCTTCCAGTCCTCGATCACGGTGTTGGCCAGGAGGGACGAAGCGATCTCCTCGAGCTCGGCCTCCGTCACACCGTCGGCGATCTCGAGTTCGAACCGCTTGCCCTGCCGTACGTCGGTGACGCCGCCGTGGCCCAGACGGCCGAGGGCTCGGTGGATGGCCTGACCCTGCGGATCGAGGATCTCGGCCTTGGGCATGACTTCGACGACGACTCGGGCCACGGTGGGAACTCCTCGATCGGACGGCTACGCGGAATGATCCCGGACCGGCCGGGACTCACTGGTCGATCCTACCCGCCGCTGGTCGCCGGACCGAAAGCTCACGCGGCACCCACAAGCGCGACCGGTGACCACTCGTAGCGGGCGGGCCGCGCACCGTGCTCGCCGACGACCGCGTCGACCGCGTCGAGCAGCGCCGACCGGGGTGCCCGGCGCGAGAGTTGCCCGGCCGCGACGTTGAGCCGGACCGTCCCGCCGGCCTCGGCGGTGCGCCCTGCCGCGGCGACGAGGGCCCGGCACCACCAGGCGTCGGCGACGAACCCCTCGCCGATCGAGAGCGCCCGACCCCGCTCGGTGGTGCCGCGCGGGAGGTCGTGGATCCCGGTCAGCGCGGCGCAGATGTGGAAGCCCGCTCCGGGGAGTGCCCGGAGGCATCCCGGGGAGGCGTTCCAGCGCGGCGGGGCGAACACCCGGGTCCGCAGGCCCATCTCCGCCATGAGCCGGTCGGCGGCGGTGAGACGCACGGCGGCCTCGGCGGGTCCGATCGAGGCGAACTCGGGCCTGCGGGGCCTGGTCGCCGCGTCGTCGTAACCGCCCAGCACGATGGCGTCGCCCCGCCGACGGCGATGCCGCAGCCACTCCTGGGTGCCGTCGTCGTCGGCGAGTCGGTACTCGCGCCCCCGCCGCGGGGCGACGAGCAGCGAGACCGGCACGGATCGACGTTCGAGGTCGCCGACCAGGTCGACGGCGTGGTCGAGGGTGGTGTCGCGGAGTCCCGAGACCGAGACGATGAGGCGCGGGGTCATGGGGGGATCGTGTCAGGGAGTGATGACGCGGTGACGACGGCGAGGTGTACTCCAGATTGCCGAGCCCGACACAGTACCGAGACCGACATAGTGCCGACCCGACACAGTGCCGAGACCGATATCCCCGCCGGCGCGGTCAGATCGGAAGTGTCTCCTCGAGCGCGTCCACCAGTTCGGGGGCTCCGGGCTCGACCTTGGGACGGAACCGTCCGACGACCTCCCCCTCGGGCGAGAGCAGGAACTTCTCGAAGTTCCACTGCACGTCCCCCGCCTCACCGTCGGAGTCGGCCACCTTGGTGAGCTCGACGTAGAGCGGGTGTCGGTCGGGCCCGTTGACGTCGACCTTGGCCGCGAGCGGGAAGGTGATCCCGTACTTGCCGGAGGTGAACTCCTTGATGGCGTCCTCGTCACCCGGCTCCTGGCCCATGAACTGGTTGCAGGGGAACCCGATCACGAAGAGGCCGCGGTCGCGGTAGTCGTCCGCCAACTCCTGCAGCCCCTCGTACTGCGGGGTGAGCCCGCACTCGCTGGCGACGTTGACCACGAGGACCGCGTGGCCCGCGTAGTCGCCCATGCTGGCCTGCTCGCCGTCGATGGTGGTGAACGAGATGTCGTGAATGCTTCCGCTACTCATGTGATCCAGCCTACCCACAACGGACCATTGACAAATCGTTGGGTTTTCCCAACACTTAGAAACATGAGCCCAGTCCGACGGGGAGAAAAGCTCCCCATTCACAACCGAATCGCCGTGTTGCGGGCCGAGCGCCGCCTGAGCCGTGCGGCGCTCGCCGAGCAGATCGAGGTCAACCCCCAGACCGTGGGGGCGCTCGAGAGAGGCGACCACTACCCGAGCCTGGATCTGGCCTTCCGGATCTGCGCGGTCTTCGACCTGCCGGTCGAGGCCGTGTTCTCCCGCGAGGAGTTCCGACCGATGTCCGCCGAGATCTACCGCCCCACCCGAGAGGACCGATCATGACCTCCAACCGCGTCGACACCCTCACCCGATCCGAGCAGCGATTCGAGAAGATGCAGACCCGGACGGAGGGCAGACTCCCGTCGTGGCGTACCCCGGGACGTCGCCGACTGCTCGTCCGCCTGAACTGGGCGAGCCTGGCGATCATGGCCGCGATCGCGGTGGCGGGTTACTTCTGGTTCCCGATCATCCTGGCCTGGCTCCCCATGACCGTGGTGATCTGCGTCGTCTGGACGATGCTGCGCATCGCCATCGACTCCAAGGACACCGCCCCCGCCCGATACCTGGACGAGTTCGAGCTGGCAACGCTCCTGCAGGCGCGCTCGCGGGCACTCTCGCTGGTCACCGGCGGACTGTTCGTGATCTCGATGGTGCTGATCTTCGGTTCGAGCTTCGAGATCGGCGACGGACACCGGCTCGCCTATGTGATGGGAGGCCTCGGCATCCTCACGTTCCTGGCCGGGGCGGTCATTCCCGCAGCCGCGATGACCCGCACCATGCCCCCCGAGAGCGCGGACGACTTCGCGCCCGCCGCCGCCGACCACACCGCCTGATCCCCAGGAGATCCGCTACTCCGATTCGGGATCCGCTACCCCGATGGGACTAGCGGATCCCGAATTGGAGTAGCGGATCCTCGGGGTGGGGTGGGCGCCGGGCGGGTCTAGCCTGCGCCCGCCGTGCGGAGGGTCCACGCGTACTCGAACGCGGTCTGACGCCACCGCTCGTAGCGCCCGGACACTCCCCCGTGACCCGCGCTCATCTCGCAGCGCAGCAGCACCGGCCGGTCCGCCGAGTTGGCCGACGGGGACACCGCCCGCAGCCTGGCCACCCACTTGGCGGGCTCCACGTACAGCACCCGGGTGTCGTTGAGCGAGGTCACCGCGAGGATGGCCGGATAGTCCTTGGCCTCGATGTTCTCGTACGGGGCGTACGAGGCCATGTAGTCGTAGACCTCCTCGGAGTGCAGCGGATCGCCCCACTCGTCCCACTCGATCACCGTCAGCGGCAGCTCCGGCATGAGGATCGAGGTGAGCGGGTCGACGAACGGCACCACGGCCTGGATGCCCGCGAACAACTCGGGGGCCAGGTTCGCGACCGCCCCCATCAGTAGTCCACCGGCACTGCCGCCCTCGGCGACCAGCCGGTCCGGGGAGGTGAGCCCGGAGTCGACCAGGTGTCGCGCACAGTCGACGAAGTCGGTGAAGGTGTTGCGCTTCGTGTGCGTCTTGCCGTTCTCGTACCAGAGCCGACCCATCTCACCGCCGCCCCGCACGTGCGCCACGGCGAAGGCCATCCCCCGGTCGAGCAGCGAGAGCCTCGCCACCGAGAACGCGGGATCGATACTGGTCTCGTACGAGCCGTAGCCGTACAGCAGCGTCGGCACCTGCTCGCCGGCATCGACGCGGGCGGCGGTGCCGGTGGACATCACCAGCGAGATCGGCACCCGGGTGCCGTCCGCGGCCGTCGCCCAGTCGCGTCGCTGGACGTAGCCGCTCGGGTCGTACCCGCCGAGCACCTCCTGCTCACGCAGCAGCGTCCGCTCCCCCGAGGCGAGGTCGAGCGAGTAGACCCGGCCCGGCGTGACGAACGAACCGAAGCCGAACCGCAGGACCGGCGAGTCCCACTCCGGGTTGGACCCCGGACCGGAGGTGTACAGCTCCTCGTCGAACTCGACGGGCTCGAACCGCCCGTACGCCTCGACTCCCGCCGTGGACCCCTGCTCGAGCGGCATCAGCGCGAACCGCGGCAGCGCCGCTTCGCGGTACCCCAGCACCAGCACGCGCGCGAAGGCGTCCACGCCCTCCACCCGGACGTCGTCGCGGTGGGCCACCAGCGTGCGCAGATCCCGCAGCTCGCCCTCGATCGGACCGACAGGCGCCTCGACCACCTCGTAGTTCGGGGCGCCGTCGTTGTGGGTGATGATGAACCGGTCCTCGCCACCGACGACCGCGTGCTCGACGTCGTACTCGACGCCCTCCTGCCGCGGCCGGACGCACCAGAACTCACCGGCGGGATCGTTCGAGTCCAGGCACCACACCTCGGTGGTGATCTTGGACCCCGCCGCTATCTGCAGGAACTTCTCGCTGCGTGTCTCGCCGACCCCGATCCAGTAGGACTCGTCGGGCTCGTGGAAGACCTTGTCGTCGTCGTCCCTCGTCGTGCCCAGCCGGTGACGCCACACCGTGTCCGGTCGCCAGGCGTCATCGACGGTGACGTAGAAGACGTACCGGCCATCGCGGGACCAGGTCACGCCGGCGGCGATCCCGGAGATCTCCTCGTCCGGGGCCGTGTAGTCCGGGTCGAGCGAGCGGAAGCGCAGCGTGTACCGCTCGTCGCCCTCGGTATCGGTGGCCCACGCCAGTGCGCGGCCGTCGTGGCTGACCGAGAACGCGCCCAGCGCGAAGTAGTCGTGACCCTCCGCCTCGGCGTTTCCGTCGAGGAGCAACTGCTCACCCGGCAACTCCACGCCCGGGGAGACCTCGGGCGGAACCCAGCCCGCAGGGTCCGACGGGTCGTCGACGAACTGCTGCGGGACCGGGACCCGACAGTGCCTGGCGTACGAGCGGCCCTCCTCGGTGCGCGAGAAGTACCACCAGCCGCTGGCGCGCACCGGAACCGACATGTCGGTCTCCTTGACGCGGGAGCGGATCTCCTCGTAGACCTCGTCCTCCAGGGGTTTGAGGTCGGCGGTCATCGCATCGGTGTAGGCGTTCTCCGCCTCGAGGTAGGCACGGGTCGCGGGAGCGTCCTTGTCGCGCAACCACTCGTAGTCGTCGACGAAGACGCGGCCGTGGTGCTCGCGACGGAAGGGACGGCGCTCGGCCTGCGGCGGCGTGGGCGTCTGCCCCGTGGTGGTGGCTGTGGTGGCGGTCGCGGCGGCGGCGGTGTCGGTGGCTGCGGTGTCGGTGTCGGTCGTCTCGGTGGAGCTCACGCTGCGTCGCCCCCGATCCAGTCGGCGAACGAGCGGCCCGAGATGCGCTCGTAGGCCTCGATGTAGCGCGCCCGGGTCGCGTCCACGACCTCCTGCGGCAGAGCCGGTGGCGGGGTGTCGGCATCGGAGTTCCAGCCCGCCTCCGGGCCCGTCAACCAGTTCCGCACGTACTGCTTGTCGAAGCTCGGTTGCACACGGCCCGGCGAATACTCGTCAGCGGGCCAGTAGCGCGATGAGTCCGGGGTGAGCACCTCGTCGGCCAGGATCAGCTCCCCGTCGACCAGGCCGAACTCGAACTTGGTGTCGGCCAGCAGCACTCCGCGCTCGGCCGCCATCTCCGCGGCCCGCGCGTAGACGTCCAGCGTCGCCGTACGCAGCTGCTCGGCCAGCTCGGTCCCGACGATCCCGGTGAGCTGATCGAACGAGATGTTCTCGTCGTGATCCCCCACCGCCGCCTTGGTGGCCGGGGTGAAGATCGGCTCGGGCAGTCGGCTGGCCTCGACCAGGCCCCCGGGCAGCTCGATGCCACACACGGTCCCCGACTCCCGGTACTCGGTCATCCCCGACCCGGTCAGGTAACCGCGGGCCACACACTCGGCCGGAACCATGTCGAGTCGACGGACCACCATCGCGCGGCCGAGCACCTCGAGCGGGATGCGCTCGTCGTCCAGCGTCCCGGCCAGGTGGTTGGGCACGTCGAGGGCGTCGAAGAAGTAGGCGCTCATCGCGGTGAGCACGCGGCCCTTGTCCGGGATGGGCGTGCCGAGGACGTGGTCGTAGGCGGAGATGCGGTCGGTGGCCACCAGGAGGAGCGTCTCACCGTCGATCTCGTACAGCTCGCGGACCTTTCCGGAGACGAGATGGCGGTAAGAGGAGAGATCGGGTCGCATGACGGCCAGCGTAGCCGGACGCCCACGTCCCGAGTCGAGACCGTCGGCCCCCACCCGTGGTTGGTCGGACTCAGCCCAGTCGGGCCTCGAGCCACTCCCCCAACGCCGCGTACGCGTCCTCGGCGCACAGGTCGTTGAACAGCTCGTGGAGGCCGCCCTCGAACTCCCGGTAGGTGATCTCCGGGCGCGGGTCGCGGTCCGAACCGGCGATCTGCGCGAAGCGCCGCGCGCCCGACGGGTAGGTGATGGTGTCGGCCGAGCCGTTGAGGATCAGCGTCGGCAACCGCAGTGCCGGCGACCGCTCGATGAACTTGAGGCCGCCGGCGAGCATCGTCCCCGCCGTCACCGCGGGCACGCCCTTGTGGTGGACCAGCGGATCCGAGGTGTAGTCCTCGACGTACTCGGGCACTCGGGAGATGTCGTGCGGGTCGAGCTTCTCCACCGGCAGGAACGGCAGGAGACGAGCGATCACGGGCGCCGCCACGCGCAGCGGTGCCGGTGTCCCCTCGCCCACGACGAGCCCGGGCGAGGAGAGGATGAGGCCCTTGAGGTCCCACGGCCGCCGGAGCGCGGACTCCCCCGCGATCAACCCGCCCATCGAATGCCCCATCAGCAGCCGGGGCAGGGACTCGGCCCCGCCGCCCTCGGCGGACCGGCTCCACTCCACCACCGCGTCACGCACCGCGAGGTTGTCGCGGATGTGCGTCTCTATCGACACCTTGGCGCGGGGCCCGGGAGCCGTGCCGTGGCCGCGCAGATCGTAGGAGGCAACACTGATCCCCCGGTCGGTGAGGAAGCGGATCGTCCGCCCGTACCGGCCGGAGTGCTCGGCGAAGCCGTGCACGAGCAGCAGCAACGCCCGGGGCTGGTCAGCGTGGTGCAGGGTCGCCTGCAGGCCGGAGGTGCCGGGGACGGGGATGGGGGTCTGGCGCATGCTGCACAGACTAGTGCCAGCCCGCCCGGGGCCGAGGCCGATCGCCTGGGGCCGATCGGGCAAAGGCCTCAGATCCCGAGCTGGTCCAAGATGAGGCTGCCGGCGCCGAGCGGCATCAGAGAGAACGCGATCGGAACGTAGAACTGCTGCATGAACGCCCCCGGGTCGATCCCGACGGCCGAACTGGCGGTGGCGAACCCGGCCTGGATCATCCCGAACACGTCGTACAGTGCGCCCCCGAGGGAGCCGCTGGGCCTCGTGACCATGCTGTGGTCCTTCCCTGTCACTCGGCGACGGGAGGGCCCCGCCTCCGTCGGTGTACAGGACTTATCGGGCGGGGGGCCCGGCGAGTTACGGACAGGCTGTCAGAGGATCGAACCCGGCGCGTAGCCGGCCGCCTCCGGGTGGCGGGCCACGAGCGCCTCGACGCGGGCGGCGACCGCGTCGACCTGGTCGCCGGCAGCGCCGACGAACGCGGCACGATCCGCGAGCGCCTCCTCGAGCGCGGCGCGATCCAGCGGCAGCCGGTCGTCGGCGGCGAGCCGGTCCAGCAGATCGGGTTCGCGGCCCTCCTCGCGCATGGCCAGCGCCACCGCCACCGCGTTGGACTTGATCGCCTCGTGGGCGACCTCGCGGCCGACCCCGGCGCGCACCGCGGCCATGAGGACCTTCGTGGTGGCGAGGAACGGCAGGTAGCGCTGGAGCTCCTTGTCGATCACGGCCGGGTAGGCGCCGAACTCGTCGAGCACGGTGAGGAACGTCTCGAACATGCCGTCCAGGGCGAAGAACGCATCCGGCAGCGCGACACGACGCACCACGGAGCAGAAGACGTCGCCCTCGTTCCACTGCGCGCCCGCGAGTTCGGCGGCCATGGAGCCGTAACCGCGGAGCACGACCTGCAGACCGTTCACGCGCTCGCAGGAGCGGGTGTTCATCTTGTGCGGCATCGCGGACGAGCCGACCTGGCCGGGCTGGAAGCCCTCGGTGACCAGCTCGTGCCCGGCCATGAGCCGGATGGTCTGCGCCAACGACGACGGGCCGGCGCCGAGCTGGACGAGCGCCGAGACGACCTCGTGGTCCAACGACCGCGGGTAGACCTGGCCCACCGAGTCGAAGGTGCGGGCGAAGCCGAGATGCTCGGCGATCCGCCCCTCGAGCTCGGCCAGCTTGGCGGCGTCGCCACCGAGGAGGTCGAGCATGTCCTGCGCCGTGCCCATCGGGCCCTTGATGCCGCGCAGGGGGTACCGCTCGAGCAACGACTCCACGCGCTCCAACGCCACCAGCAGTTCGTCGGCCGCGGAGGCGAAACGCTTGCCCAGCGTGGTGGCCTGCGCGGCGACGTTGTGGCTGCGCCCGGCCATCACGGTGTCGCGGTGGGCGACGGCGTGCTCGGCCAGACGCCGGACCGCGGCGACGCCGCGGTCGCGGACGAGCTCGAGTGACCGCACCACCTGGAGCTGCTCGACGTTCTCGGTGAGGTCTCGGCTCGTCATGCCCTTGTGGATGTGCTCGTGGCCGGCGAGGTCGTTGAACTCCTCGATGCGGGCCTTGACGTCGTGCCGGGTGACGCGCTCGCGCTCGGCGATCGAGCCGAGGTCGACGCGGTCGATCACCGCCTCGTAGGCCTCGATCACCCCGTCGGGGACGTCGATGCCCAGGTCGCGTTGTGCGCGCAGCACCGCGATCCACAGCTGCCGCTCGAGCACGATCTTGTGCTCGGCGGACCACAGCGTGGCCAGGTCGGCGCTCGCGTAGCGCGAGGCGAGGACGTTGGAGATGCGGGGCTTGCTGCTCTGGGCGGTCACGCCCCCCAGTATCGCAGCCCGGTCAGGAGATCATCGAGCCGCCGGTGGACCCGGCCAGGATCTCCCGGGCGTTGAGGTAGACCTGCTCCACCGTGAGCGGAGCCTGCGCCAGCAGCCACGGCCGGGTGACGTAGACGATGGCGGTGATGATCTCGGCGGAACCCATGCGCCGACCGTAGCGCTCCGCGGGCGCCGGCGGGGGCCGTACATCACAGCCGCCCGCGGGGCCGGTACCTACGGGGCGAGCACGGCCTCCAGCCGGTCCATCGCCTCGGCGATCTCCTCGGTGCCGCCGGCGAAGCTCAGCCGGACGGTGTGGCCACCGTCGACGGTGTCGAAGTCGACGCCCGGCGTCAACGCGACCCCTGTTCGCTCGAGGACCTCCGCGCACCACGCCACCGAGTCGTCGGTCCAGCGTGAGACGTCGAAGTACGCGTAGAAGGCGCCGTCGGGTGGCGCGATCTCCCCCACGCCCAGCTCGCCCAGTCGGCGCAGGACCAGGTCGCGGTTGCGGGCGTACCGATCGACGTGGCCGTCCAGCTCCGCGGCGGCGGCCTCGGTGAACGCGGCGACGGCGGCGAACTGGGCGTCGGCGGGCGGACAGATGGTGAGGTTGCCGATCAGGCGGTCCACGGGGTCACGCAGGTACTCCGGCAACAGCATCCAGCCGATCCGCCAGCCGGTCATGGAGAAGTACTTGGACACCGAGCCCATGACCACGGCTTCGCGGCTGGTCTGCCACGCGCTCGCGCACTCCCGGCCGTAGGTGACGCCGTGGTAGATCTCGTCGCTGACGAGCAGCGTGCCGTGGGCCTCGCACCAGCGCGCGAGGGCCTCGAGTTCGCCCGCGTCGATGATCGTGCCGGTGGGGTTCGCCGGGCTCGCCACGATGAGGCCGGCGGGCGGGTGCCCCAGTTCCGCCGTGACCGCCTCGAGCTGCGCGACCGTGGGTTGGTACCGGGTCTCGTGGCCGCAGGCGATCTCGTGGACCCGGCAGCCCAGGGCCTGGAGGGTGTTGCGGTAGGCGGGGTAGCCGGGGCGTGCCATGACGACGGTGTCGCCGGGGTCGAACGCGGCGAGGAACAGCACGGTGAAGCCGCCGGAGGACCCGGTGGTGACGACGACGTCGTCGGCCGTCACGTCCACCCCGTCCCGCCGCCGGTGGTACCCCGCGATCGCCTCGCGGAGCGGCCGGATGCCCAGCGCCTCGGTGTAGCCGAGGATCTCGGTGTCCAGGGCGTGGCGGGCGGCGGCGAGCACCGGGCCGGGGGCCGGGGTCGAGGGCTGCCCCGCGCACAGCGAGATGACGTCGCCGTGGGTCTCCTGCCGGCGGGCGGCGGCGGCGAGGACGCTCATGACATGGAAGGGCTCGACGGCCGAGCGGCGGGAGGGTTCGCGTGCGACGGGCATGCCCCCGACGCTAGCGGGCCGGTCAGACGATCAGCCGGTCAGCCCGAACACCCACACCAACAGCGTCATGGTGACCGCGGTGATGGCGATCAACCCGATCAGGTTGAGCCAGATCCCGCCGCGGATCATCTGCCCGATGGTCACGTATCCCGAGCCGTAGGCGATCGCGTTGGGCGGGGTCGCCACCGGGAGCATGAAGGCGCAGGTGGCGGCCAGCGCGACCGGGACGGCCAGGAACATCGGGTCCAGGTCCAGGCCGAGGGCGACGCCACCGGCCACCGGCAGGAACGTGGCGGCGGTGGCGGTGTTGCTCGTCAGCTCGGTGAGGAACAGGACCCCGGCGGCCGCGACGAGCACCAGCGCGACGGTCGGCAGCGCGTCGAGCGCCGACGCCTGCTCGCCGATCCACCCGGTGAGCCCGGAACCGGAGAACTGTGCGGACAGTGCCAGTCCGCCGCCGAACAGCAGCAGCACGCCCCACGGCAGGCCCAGCGCGGCGTCCCAGGTGAGCAGCCGCACCCCGCGCTCGGTGCCGGCCGGCAGCAGGAACAGCAGCAGTCCGGCAGTGAGCGCGATCCCGGCGTCCGAGATCGGCGGGTCCTCCCACACCAGCGGCACGGCCACCCAGGCCACGGCCGCCGCGACGAACACCGCCAGGACGCGCCGTTCGCCCGACGAGGTCGGGCCGAGCCTGCGCAGTTCGTCGTCGAACAGTGCCCGACCGCCGGGGATCCGCTCGATCTCGGGACGGAACAGCACCTTGGTGAGGAGGAACCACGTGATCACGAGCATGACCACCGCCAGCGGGAGTCCGACCAGCATCCAGCGTCCGAAGCCCAGGACGATGTCGTGCTCGCCCTCCAGGTAGCCGGCGAGGAGGGTGTTGGGCGGGGTGCCGATGATGGTCGCCAGCGAGCCGACCGACGCCGCGTAGGCGATGCCCAGCATCAGCGCGGTGCCGAAGTTCGACCGGATCACGGCCTGCTTCACCTGTTCGGAACGCGGATCGGACGAGGAGTCCATCCGGGGGATCGCGTCCTCGTCGTCGTTCCCACCGGCGCTGCCGTTCCCACCGGCACGGTCCTTCCCACCGAGCTCGGAGGCGAGCATCAGCACCGACACCCCGATCGGGAGCATCATCACCGCCGTGGCCGTGTTGGACACCCACATGCTCAGGAACGCGGTGGCGATCATGAACCCGGCGACCACCCGGGTCGACCGGGTACCCATCGCGCGCACGGTGAGCAGGGCGATCCGCCGGTGCAGGTTCCAGCGCTGCATGGCGATCGCGATGAGGAAGCCGCCCATGAACAGGAAGATGATGTTGTTGCCGTACTCGGCGCCCACGTCGTTGACCGAGACGTCCTCACCCAGGACGGGGAAGACGATGAGCGGCACCAGCGCGGTGGCGGGGATGGGGATGCACTCGGTCATCCACCAGATGCCCAGGAGCACGGCGACCGCCGCGGTGAGGCGCGCGTTGTGTTCGAGATCGCCCGGCATGACCAGGTACACGAGCACGGCCGCCGCCAGCCCGGCGATGGTCCCGATCACGCTGCGGACGAACTCGCCCCGCGGCACCGCGGGGTCGAGCTCGCCGGGTGACTTCTGGTCGACCTCCATCCCGCGGTCGGGGTCCGGCTCCAGACCCCTCAGGTGTGGTGCCATCACGATCCTGCGGTCGTCGGTGCCGCCCGCGTCCGTGCCCCCGCCGGTCATGGCCCGCTCCCTCCGCCGGTCACCCCGACGCCTCCCAGCGGGGTGCTCTGGCGATCACGGTAACCCCGGGACGGCGGCCTCACATCCGATCAGGAGCCGGACGATCCGATCGGTGCGGATCCGAGTGCGCCCGATCCGAGTGACAAGGTTCCGTCCGGGGCGACCTCGAGGCCGAACACCGCCAGTTCCTGCGCCGCGCCGCCCTCCGCGGCACCGATCGAGATCACCAGTTCGTGGCGTCCCGGGGCGAGCGGTGCGGGCGGCCGCAGCGTCAACGGGCGGTCCATCGACGCCCCGGCGCCCACGCTCACCGGGACGGCCGGCAGGTCCCCGGTGCCGGTCACGATCGGCAGTGCGAGCCGTCGCTTGTTCGGGCCGGTGATGGTGGCCCGGACCTCGCCGGAATAGGCGGTGCCGGTGGAGGCGACCCGCACCGAGAGGTCGATCACCTCGTCGTCGTCGTCGTCGGCGGCGGCGGTGCCGTCGTCGCCCGGTCGCAGCGACGCCTCCCCCACCGCGGTGAGTCGGACGGGGAGCGCGACCACCGGATCGGCGGGCCGCGCCTCCGACGGCGTGCCGTCCCCGACGACCGGCCAGCCGCCCACCCAGTCCAGACGGTCGAGCATGAGGTAGCGCCGCTGCACGCCGCTGGGCAGCACCGCGTTGCCGCGGGGCGCGGCGTGGTAGAGCATCCAGTCCCCGCCGGCGTCGTCGGTGGCCACGTCCACGTGCCCCGGGCCCACCCAGTCGGTGTCGCCGCGCAGGATGACGTCACCGGGAAGGGGCTCGCCCGGCGCCTGCACCAACGGGCGCCCGGTCCTGTCCTCGTACGGCCCGAACAGCCCGTCGGCGCGGCCGCCCAGCACGCGGTACTGCGAGGCCTCCCCGTCGCAGCACAGCCCGGCGCTGGTGAACAGGTGCGTGCGCCCCTGACGGGTGACCACGGCCGGGGCCTCCACGCCGGTGCCGGCGACGAGCACGGGGTCGCCGTCCAGCGCCGTGCCGGTGGCGTTCATCGGCACCGCGTGGATGCCCTCGAAGTTCCCCATGAGCATGACCGGGCCGGCGTCGGTGACCACCACCTCGGGGTCCATGGGATCCAGGTCCTGATACGGCTCCGGGGCGCCGTGGCAGACGATCGGCGCCGGATCGTGCGTCCACGGGCCGTCGACGCCCGGCGCGGTGGCCCGGCCGATACAGGGCGCGGCGCCCCCGGTCGTGTAGTATATGACGGCGCCCGTCGCGGTGAGGTGGACGTCGGGCGCCCACAGGAACGAACCGGGCGGGGCCCACGCGGGCCGGGCGGCGAACGCGTCGCCCACGTACTCCCACTCCACCAGGTCGAAGGACCGGAAGTGCGGGATGAGGCGGGACCCGGCGCCGTCGCCCCAGTCGTCCGAGGTCGCGTGGACGTGGAACGCCCCGTCGGCGCCCCGCTGCACGGAGGGGTCGGGGGCGACCGAGGAGATCACCGGGTTGGCCGCCGCCGTCGCCGCGGTGGTCGCCGAGGCGAGAGGGACGACGACGACGAGCGCCGCGGACACGAGAGCACGGGCAGCCGCCGCCGGTTTCATGTGCTGAGGGTAGACCCGCCACGGGGTGTGTGAACCCCGTTCACCGCGTTCGGCCGGGGCGGATCCGGCGGTGGCAGCGTGCGGCGCGGGCCGCCTCAGGCCTGTCCGGCGCGCTCAGGCCCGTCCGGCGCGCTCCTTGCGCAGCAGGAACCGCTGGATCTTGCCCGACGGGGTCTTGGGCAGCTCGCGGACGAAGTGGATCCGGCGCGGGAAGGCGTGGGCGGCGAACTCCGTCTTGACCCACTTCTGTAGGCCGGACTCGGCCTCCGGGCCACCCTCCACGCCGTCGCGCAGGACCACGTACGCCTCGAGGACCTCCCCGGCCAGGTCGTCGGGGACGCCGATGACCGCCGACTCGAGCACGTCCGGGTGCTTGGCCAGGACGGACTCCACATCGAACGGGCCGATGCGGTACCCGGACATGATGATCACGTCGTCGTCGCGGCTCGAGAAGTAGAAGTGGCCGTCCGCGTCGAGCTTGGCGGCGTCGCCGGTGTAGTACCAGCGCCCGTCCGCGCTGAAGCGCTCGGCGGTCTTCTCCGGGGCCTGGTGGTACCCGGTGAACCACATGAGGGGGCTGGCGGGGACATCGATCGCCACGCGGCCCAGCTCGCCCACGGGGGCGGGCTCGTCGTAGTCCGCGGCGAGCACGGTGCACGACCAGCCCGGCAGCGGCACGCCCATGGAGCCCGGGCGCACGTCCTCCCGCAGCGAGTCGTGCCACGGGTTGATGATGAACATCCCGTGCTCGGTCTGCCCGTACTGGTCGCGCACCTCGACGCCGAACTGCTCGGTCGACCACTCGATCACCTCGGGGGTGAGCGGCTCACCGGCGGCGGAGGCCCGTCGGAGTCTGACGTCGGCCGGTGCGATGTCCCGCTTGGCCCGCATGGTGCGGTACACGGTCGGCGCGGCCGCGAAGTTGGTGACGTGGAAGTACTGAAGGACCGCGAACGCCAGCTCCGGGCTGTAGCGGGCGTGCAGCAGCAGGCTCCGACGGCCGACCGCCAGCGGGCCGAGGATGCCGTAGTAGAGGCCGTACGCCCAGCCCGGGTCGGCACCGTTCCAGAACACGTCGCCGGCCCGCACGTCCAGGCCCGTCTCGATGTACTGGTGGAACGCGGCCAGGGCGCGCACCGGCACGACGACGCCCTTCGGGGTGCCGGTGGTGCCGGAGGTGAACAGCATGACCAGGCCGGCGTCCGGACCGGTGACCGCCGCGGCGAGGCAGGGCTGCTGGGCGGCGGTGATCGTGGCCAGGTCGAGGTCGCCGTCTCGGGCCTCGGGGCAGTCCGCCAGGCCGGCGACGACCACCGGGACGGCGACGCTCTCGAGCTTTCCGCGCTGGTCCGCGTCGGAGACGACCACCTTGGCGTCGCCACCGGTGAGACGCATCTCGATGGCCGGCCACGCGAACGCGGTGAACAGCGGCATGTGGACGGCACCGAGTCGCCAGATCCCCATGAGGGTGAACACCAGGTCCGCGGACTTGGACATCAGCGTGGCCACCCGGTCGCGCTCGCCCACGCCGAGCTCGGCCAGCGCCGCGGCGACCTTCTCGCTCTCGGTCCGCAGCTCGCCGTAGGTGATGTCCCGCCCGGACAGGTCGGCGTCGATGACGGTGAAGGCGACCGCCTCGGGGGCGTGGCGGTCGCACAGGAACTCCGCGGCGCTCGCACCGGGGACGTCGTAGATTTCCAGCAACTGCTCCGGCGACAGGGGCGTGGACGCGGTGTTCTCGGTCATACCGCCAGATTGTGGCGCACGTGAACCACGACGCACCAGCAGCACCCACCAACGGGCACCCCCACTATCGGGGCTGGGCGTGCCGCGTCCCGGCGGTGCACTCTAATGGGAGCCGACCGACCCCGGGGACCGCACGGTCCCCCACCCGCACCCGGAGGACCCCCATGGCCGTGGACCGCCTGCTCCCCAGCGACGAGGCGTACGAACTGCTCGAGATGACGCGTTCCGTCGCGGATAAACTCCTCGAGCCGATCGCCGCCGAGCACGAGCGGAACCACACCTACCCCCAGGGCCTGTTCGCCCAGCTCGGCGAGGTCGGGCTGCTGGGCCTGCCCTACCCGGAGGAGTTCGGCGGCGGCGACCAGCCCTACGAGGTGTACCTCCAGGTGTTGGAGGAGCTCGGCGCCCGCTGGGCGGCCGTCGCCGTGGCGACCAGCGTGCACGGCCTGTCCTGCTTCCCGCTCGCCACCGCCGGGACCGACGAGCAGAAGGCCGAGTGGTTGCCGGGAATGCTCGCCGGCGAGCAGATCGGCGCGTACTCGCTGTCCGAGCCGCAGGCCGGGTCGGACGCCGCCGCCCTGCGGTGCCGCGCGGAGCGGGAGGGCGACGGCCCGGGCTCCGTGTTCGTCGTCAACGGCACCAAGTCGTGGATCACCCACGGCGGGATCGCGGACGTCTACAACACCTTCGTCCGCACCAGCGAGGGCTCCCGTGGGATCTCGTGCCTGCTCATTCCGCGCGAGACCGAGGGCCTGCACTTCGGCAAGCCCGAGGACAAGATGGGCCTCAACGGCGTCCCCACCACCACCGCCTCGTACGAGGGCGCCCGGGTCGACGCGGACCGCCTGCTCGGCGCGGAGGGCGACGGCCTGCGCATCGCGTTCTCGGCCCTGGACTCCGGCCGCCTCGGGATCGCCGCGGTGGCCACCGGCATCGCCCAGCGCGCCCTCGACGACGCGGTCGCCTATGCCCGCGAGCGCGAGGCGTTCGGCAAGACGATCATCGGCCACCAGGGGCTGGGCTTCCTCCTCGCCGACATGGCCGCCGCGGTGGCCTCGGCCCGCGCCTCCTACCTCGACGCCGCCCGCCGCAAGGACGCCGGCCGCCCGTACTCGCGGGAGGCCTCGATCGCCAAGCTCACCGCCACCGACGCCGCCATGAAGGTGACGACCGACGCGGTGCAGGTCCTGGGCGGTGTGGGTTACACCCGCGAGTTCCCGGTCGAGCGGTACATGCGCGAGGCCAAGATCACCCAGATCTTCGAGGGCACCAACCAGATCCAGCGGCTGGTGATCGCCCGCAGCCTCGCGGGCTGATCGACTGCCGGCGGCGCCCCGCGCGGCGGCCCTCCGGCTGCGCGCGGCGGCCGGGCCCGCCGGAAATGCCTAGGCTGGGCGGCATGTCCTCCCCTTCCGAGCCCCCCGCCACCGCCGGGTCCCGCGCCGCCGGGTCGCCGTCCGTGCCGACCGAGCTCGTCGTCCTCCTCGACGACGACGCCAACCCGATCGGTACCGCCGACAAGGCCACGGTCCACACCACGGATACGCTGCTGCACCTGGCGTTCTCGTGCCATGTCGTCGACGACGAGGGGCACGTGCTCCTCACCCGGAGAGCTCTGGACAAGCGGACCTGGCCCGGTATCTGGACGAACTCGTTCTGCGGCCACCCCGGTCCGGGCGAGGATCCGGTCGAGGCGATAGTCCGGCGGGCCGAGCAGGAGCTCGGAACCCGAGTGGACTCGATCGAACCCGCGGTACCGGACTTCCGCTATCGGGCCGTCGACGACTCGGGAATCGTCGAGAACGAGATCTGTCCGGTGTTCACCGCCCGCATCCGCGCCGAGGTGAACCCGCGGGCCGACGAGGTGTGCGCGCACCACTGGGCCCGTCCGGCGGATGTCCGCACCTCGGTCGACGCCACCCCGTTCGCCTTCAGCCCGTGGTTGGTCGCGCAGGTGCCCCGGATGGAGCTCTACTCGCGCTGATCGCGCGGGGCGCGTCAGCCGGGGAGGCTGATGCGCCCCTCCTCGGCGGCCTGGCCGATGTCCCGGCGGAAATGCCCGCCGCCGAGCTCGATGCCGTCGAGGATCCGGTAGGCCTCGGCCCGGGCCGCTGTCAGGTCCGCCCCCGTGCCCACGACCGACAGGACCCGGCCCCCGGCGGAGACGAGCCGGCCCTCCGCGTCGCGGGCCGTGCCGGCGTGGAGCACGCCCGGCTGTTCGGCGCCTTCGATGAGGTCACCGCGCCGCGGCGTCGCCGGGTAGTGCTCGGCTGCCAGGACCACGGTCACGGCGGCGCCGTCACGCCACACCAGCGGCGGTAGGTCGGCCAGTCGGCCGGTGGCCACGGAGTGCAGGGTCTCGCCCAGCGGCGACTCGAGCAGCGCCAGCACGGCCTGTGTCTCCGGGTCGCCGAAGCGGCAGTTGAACTCCACGACCTCGGGCCCGGACGAGGTGATCGCCAGCCCCGCGTACAGCAGGCCTGAGAAGCCGCAGCCACGGGCGACCATCTCGCGGGCCACCGGCTCGCACACCTCCGTGACGATCCGGTCGACCATTCCCTGCGGCAACCACGGCAGCGGCGTGTAGGCGCCCATCCCGCCGGTGTTGGGACCGCGATCGCCCTCGCCGACCCGCTTGTGGTCCTGGGCGGGCAGCAACGGCACGACGGTCTCGCCGTCGACCAGGCAGAACAGGGAGACCTCCGGGCCATCGAGGAACGACTCCAACAGCACCGGGTGCCCGTCGTCGAGACAGGCGAGAGCGTGCGCCCGGGCCGCGTTGCGATCGGGTGTCACGACGACCCCCTTGCCGGCGGCCAACCCGTCGTCCTTGACCACCCAGGTCGGTCCGAACCGGTCGAGTGCGTCGTCGAGGTCGGCGGGCGAGTCCACGATCTCGGCGCGCGCGGTCTTCACACCCGCAGCCGCCATGACGTCCTTGGCGAACGCCTTGGACCCCTCGATGCGGGCGGCCTCGGCGGACGGGCCGAACACCGGGATCCCGGCCTCGCGCAGGGCGTCGGCGACGCCCGCGACCAGGGGCACCTCGGGACCGATGACGACCAGTCCGGCGTCGAGCCTACGGGCCAGGGCCGTCACGGCCGCCGGATCGGTCACCGCGAGTTCGTGGCACTGCGCCTGCACCATGCCGGGGTTGCCCGGCGCCGCGTGCAACTCCGTCACCGCGGGATCCGCGGCGAGGGCGACGAGGAGGGCGTGCTCACGGGCACCGGAACCGATCACGAGAATGCGCACGACGACCACAGTAGCCCGGCCGCCGCGCCGGGTTGGCCCGGCCCGGAACGAACGGGCCCTAGGAGACTGCTGAACAAAGTGCGTGTCCGGCCTGCGGGGTTGGGGTGGCCCTGAAATGATGTGGGTCATGCAGGGTGAGTCGGATCGGCAGCGCGAGTTGCTGGATGTGGAGTCGGTGGCGGGGCATCTGCTCGAGGAGGGCAGCGTGTTCGCGTTGCTCGCCGAGCACCGGGACCGGCTGTTCCCGGACGAGTTGTTCGCCGACCTGTTTCCCTCGGGCCGGGGCCGGCCGTCGATTCCCGGTGAGGTGATCGCCTCGGTCATCGTGCTCCAGGCACTGTTCGGTCACTCAGACCGGGAAGCGGTCGACGCGCTGACGTTCGACCTGCGGTGGAAGGCCGCCTGCGGGTATCCGGTCGATGCGAAGGGTTTCAACTCGTCGACGTTGACCTATTGGCGACGCCGCCTGGCGGCCAGTGACCGACCGCAGCGGATCTTCGAGGTGGTGCGCCAGGTCATCGCCGAGACCGGTGCGGTCAAGGCCAAGACCCGCCGGGCGCTGGATTCAACGGTCTTGGACGACGCAGTGGCCCGTCAAGACACGATCACCCAGCTCATCGCCCAGATCCGCCGGGTCGGCCGCGAGGTGCCCGGGGCGAAGGAGCTGATCGCCACCGAGTGCACCCGGCTGGCGGCGGTGTGCGGGCAGGACTACACCGAGGCCGGTAAGCCGCGCATCGCCTGGGATGACCAGGCCGCCCGTGATGAGTTGGTCTCCGCCCTGGTGGCCGATGCTCTGGCGCTGTTGGCGGCACTCGATGTTCAGGCGATCACCGCCGCCGGCGGCAAGCCGGCCGAAGCGGTCGCCCTGTTGGCGCTGGTAGCAGGGCAGGATGTCGAACCGGCCGAGGATTCAGACGGTACCGACGGGCGGTGGCGCATCGCCCGCCGCACCGCCCCGGATCGGGTGATCTCCACCGTGGACCCCGATGCCCGCCACGCCCACAAGACCCGCCAGCGCCGCCAAGACGGGTTCAAGGCCCACATCGTGGTCGAGCCCGACACCGGCCTGACCACCATGTGCTCCCTGACCAAGCCCAACGGGCCGACCAACTCCGATGCCGCGGTCGGCGCGCAGCTGGTCACCGCCGATCCCACCATCGACGCCGGCGAGCCGGTCGAAGTGCTCGGCGATTCCGCCTATGCCAGCGGCGACATGCTGCACACCCTGGCCGGCAAGCAGTGGCTGCCCCTGGTCAAGCCGTGGCCGCTACGGCCCGCAGTCGAGGGCGGGTTCACCCTGGATGACTTCACCTTCGACGCCGTGGCGGGCACCCTGACCTGCCCCGCCAACATCACCCGTGGCCTGTCTGCCAAGGGCAATGCCACCTTCGGGGCGGCGTGTCGTGGCTGCCCGCTGCGTCAGCGGTGCACCACCTCAGCCACGGGGCGCAAAGTCGTGCTCGGCGAGCATCACCTGCTGCAACGCCAGCACCGCCAGCGGGCCGGCGATGAGGACTTCAAGACCGTCTACCGCCAGAACCGACCGATGGTGGAACGCTCGATCGCCTGGCTGACCCGAGGTGCCCGCCGCGTGCCGTACCGCGGGGTCGAGAAGAACAACGACTGGCTCCACCACCGCGTTGCCGCCCTGAACCTGCGCCGGCTAGTCGCGATGGGACTAACGAGCCAGAACGGAACCTGGGCCCTGGCCTGATCAGCGGGCCGGGGCCAGGCATTCCCGCCCCAGCACAGGCTCGAACAACCCGCGGTGGGCGCCGCGAACCTCTCGCCCTTCTCGCCGAACCCAGAAATCTCCAACACCGCACCTCGCGCGACGGCCAACCGGCCCTCACGCACACCGGCCGTGCCAGGATCGCAGCTTGTTCAGCAGTCTCCTAGACCCCTGCGTCGGCGGTGATGTCGGCGGCGGGGAACGCCGCGTCGCGGGCCCGCAGCGCCTCGTCGGTGAGCAGGTCCGTCATACACAGATCAATGGTCCGTGCGGTCGACCGTGCGGCGTCCGGGGTCCGCATCGGGCGGATCCCGAACATCGCCTGGGCGCTGAGGCCGTCGATCGCCGCCCACAGCGGCAGCTCGTCGTTCATGACGACCCCGGGCCGGAACGCCCCCGCCTCGATCCCGCGCTCGACGATCGCCTGCAATTCCACATTGATGGCATCGGCGTGCGCGGCGACGGTCTCCGACGGGCCCAGGTTCTCCATCATCGTGCGGGCCCACGCAGGCTCGTCGATCGAGAACTCCACCACGGCGAGAGCCGCTTCGCGCAGCTCGCGGTAGGCGGCGAGGACCGGATCGGACACCGCACCGCCGACGGCCGCGGCCGCCACGCGACCGACCAGCTCGACGAACCCGCGGGCCGCGACCTCCTCGACGAGCTGCTGCCGATTCGCGAAATGGCGGTACGCCGCGGTGGCGGACACCCCGATGTGCGGGGCGATCTCGCGGAGGATGATCGCCTTCTCCCCCGAGACCCTCGCGCGCGCGGTCGCCTCCTGGATGATGGCGTTGCGCAGATCGCCGTGGTGGTAGGCCTTCTTCTTCACCGCGCCCTCTGCCGTCGCAATACCTGCCTCGACCATGTCGATGCTCCTTCGCGTGTGTAGAGAGGACGGGGGCCACCCGGCGGGTAGCGGATACATCCATTAGACCACTTTTCGCCAGTCTGCCACCTGAGGCCATCGCCCCCGATACGTAGGCTGGGGTCCATGTCGACCGTTTTCAGCAAGATCATCGCCGGTGAACTGCCGGGCCGGTTCGTCTGGAAGGACCCCGAGGTGGTCGCCTTCCTCACCATCGCACCGGTCGCGCCCGGCCACACGCTGGTCGTCCCGCGCGCGGAGGTCGATCGGTGGACCGATCTCGAGCCCGCGCTGCTGACCCGGCTCAACGAGGTCGCACAGGCCGTCGGCAAGGCGGTCGTGGGAGGCCTCGGTGCGGCGCGCGCCGGGTATCTCATCGCCGGCTTCGAGGTGCCGCACACCCACATCCACATCTTCCCCGCCGACGACATGTCCGGATTCGACCTGTCGCTGGCGGACCCCGACGCGCCCGCCGAGGAGTCCGACGCGGCGGCCGAGACCATCCGGCGGTCGCTGCGCGAACTGGGCTACGGGGAGTTCGTCCCGGAGGCCTGAACCCGGGGCCGTCCGCCCCGGGTCGGCGGTCGGCCGCCGGCGCCGGGCCCTGCCCGATCGTCAGTGTCCGAGCGCCCGGGTGACGTCCTGCATGTCCTGATAGTCGGTCCACGCCGCGACGAGACCGTCGCGGAGCGCGAAGAACGAGCCGACCTCCACCTTCAGGGCGACCCCACCGATGGTGAGGTGTGTGGTCCGGTTGAGCGCCGCCACATCGCCCGAGCCCAGTACGTGGTGGATGTCCACGCTGACGTCGGTCGAGACATCCTGGTTGAACTCGATCACATGGCGCAGGCCCTCGTGTCCCCGGACGGTCTGCGTGCCCTCGATCGTGAGAACGACGTCCGGCGTGCACCATGACTGCGCGGTCTCGACGTCCCCCGCGAACGCCGCCTCGACCAGCGCCCTGACCACTTCCCGGGGATCCACCTCCCCGGCTCCGCGTTCGCTCACGGCATCCGCCTCCCCGTTAGCCGACGATCTCGTCGATCGCGTGCATGCTCTTGTAGTCTGCCCACCGCGTGACCACCCCGTCCGCCACTTCCACGAAGGAACAACCGCGGATCTCGATCCCGCCGCTGGGCAGGGTGTACCGCTCGAGGCGGCGCAGCGCGACGACCCCCTCGGATTCCAGGATCTCCCCCTCCACCCCGATGGTGAGGAAACCGGCCAGTCGGGAGAGGTCGGACACGATGTCGCGGACACCATCGTGCCCCTCGTAGCGCCTGACCTGGCCTGTCGTATAGACGATCGACGGAGAAGACAGTGCGATGGTCCGCTCGGCGTCGCCCGAGGCGAGGGCGGCCATCCACGCAGTGGCGATCTCTGTTGCGGACTGCGTCATCTCGGCGGCGCCCTTCTGGCGACGGGAATGTTGAGAACATTCTACTCATCAGTAGACGGAAGCTAACAATGATCACTGAACTGGGGGTCCCGCTCGGGGCCGCATCCCGCGGCCACCACCGACGGCCCGACACTTGGCGTGCCCTCAGCTTCCGGCTCGAACGCCGACGCCACTCGAGAGCTGGAGACGAGACTTGAACTCGCAACCGCCCGTTGAACCGCTACCGACTCCCCAATTCCGCCGCTCCTCACCAGTTCCGTTTGACCTGCACACTCATCGGCATCGGTTCCGCCCAGCCCAGAACGGACGAGGGTGGGGTTGCTGGTTCCAGGGTGGTAAAGGGGTGGGCCACCCTCGACGCCTCGTTGCAACAGAACTTGCAACCCATGGCGCTGCAACACTCTGGAGTCCTGTCGGACCCCGCATCTAGGCTCCGCGCATGGGAATCCTCGAACTAGTCGAACCGGCTTGGTGGACCGTCGAGCGCGGCGGACTCGCGGCCGGGGTGGCCACCGCAGTCATTGCTCTAAATACGATGCGGCTCAACCGGCTCAGCATTCGCGAATCGCACCGACCGATGATGGTGGCGCAGCTGGAGCACGGCGAGAAGGCGAGAAGCCCACTCGATCTGGTGGTATCTAACGTTGGCCGAAGCCCTGCGCACCACGTCCAGGTCACATTCGACCCCGCATTGCCCGACGTGCAGACAAGCAAAGACGGCCAGCAGAGCATGATCCCGTTCCTCCGCAAGCGGTACGCGCAGACGTTCCCCGTGTGGCCTCCAGGGGTTGAGCGGCGGAACGCCTACTGGTTCATCCACGGAGAACCGAACGAGCACGGAGAAGTTGAAAGCGTCGATGGACTACCTCGGGAAGTTACTGCGGTCATCCGATACAAGCTCGGCCCGCGCACCTGGTCCCAGCCCATCACTGAACGTTATCCACTTCGGATATCAGAGATGGAGAACGAGTCCTTCACAACGATCAGAACTCACACAAACACCCACCGCCCCACCTAGTGTCGTGCGTGTGAAGTAGTTTTACAGTTGGGTTTGTGAAATCATGGGGCATGGCGAATCGACCTGCCCCGGCATTGATGTTGCGTCCCGGCGATCGCGAGAAGCTTGAGAGAATGACGCGCTCGCAGTCGATGTCGGCAGGCATGGTGCAGCGAGCTCGCATCGTGCTGCTGGCTTCGGAGGGCCGGCGTAATGCGGAGATCGCCGAGTTGGCCGGGGCGTCGCGGCCGAAGGTGAACCTCTGGCGGTCCAGGTACGAGGACAAGGGCATCGGGGGCCTGGCTGATGAGAAGCGTTCTGGTCGGCCGCGCACGATCGATCACGCGGAGATCGTGACGGCGACCTTGATGCCGCCGCCGAAGTCTCTGGGCGTGACCCACTGGTCGTCGCGGCTGCTGGCGTCCCGGTTGAAGGTCTCGGCCTCGACGGTGGTCACGGCGTGGCGTGCCTACGGGATCAAGCCGTGGCGCTCGGAGTCGTTCCGGTTCTCCACCGATCCTGAGCTGGTCGGCAAAGTCACCGACATCTGCGGCCTGTACCTGGCGCCGCCGGAGAACGCGATCGTGTTGTGCGTGGATGAGAAGTCCCAGATCCAGGCACTGGATCGTACTCAGCCGATCTTGCCGATGCAGCCCGGCCTGATCGAGCGGCGCAGCCACGACTACGTCCGGCACGGCACCAGCACCCTGTTCGCGGCGCTGGACATCGCCACCGGTCAGGTCACCGCCGCACTCAAACCGCGTCACCGGAACCAGGAGTTCCTGGCGTTTTTGAAGCAGATCGAGCGGGCGTACCGTCATGTCGTCGATGCCGACGGTCAGCCAGTTGAGCTGCACCTGGTGATGGACAACTACGCCGCCCACAAGCACGCAAACGTCAAGGCCTGGCTGGCCGAAAATCCCCGGTTCAAGGTCCACTTCACACCCACCCACGCGTCGTGGATGAACCTGGTCGAGGTGTGGTTCGGCATCGTCGAACGCCAGGCCATCCGCCGTGGGATCTTTACATCCGTCAAGGACCTCAACGCGAAGATCCGCGCCTTCATCGACGGCTGGAACCACCGATCCCACCCCTTCGTCTGGACGAAAACCGCCGACGAAGTCCTCAAGAAAGCCAACCGTAAGAAGACTTCAAATGCGGACCACTAGGTGGCGGCCGTGAATCTAGTGCCGGCTGGCGAAAATGTGGGCAATCTTGTCGACAGGGAACGCGACAGGAGTGCCGTCGGATTGGCTCGTCTGAACCCACTTCTCTTTCTCGATGCCTGCCAGGAACTCCCTCAGTGTCTGATCAGGATCTGAACCCTCGACCCCGATCACGAACATGTTGCCGCTCGTCATCTTGATTTCTAACCGCACGATTTCGCTCATGGGTCCAAACTAAACCTGCGACCCGCAGGGGACATTAGATCTGCGCTATCCGAGCCGGAACTACTACGCAGCCGCCTTGGCGTACCGGTAGAACGTCGACCGCGGGATGCCGAACTCCTTGCACACCTCAGCCACCGTGGCACCCGACTCGCGCATAGCAAGCGCAGAGGCCGCCATATCGGCCGTGTGAGCCCTCGGACGCCCCGTCTGACGTCCACGTACCCTAGCCGCCTCACGAGCCGCAGCAGCCCGCTCAGCCTTCAAGTCAACCTCCATCTCAGCCAACGCAGCCATGATCGACACGAGCGCCTTACCCATCGGGTCCGAGGTCGACAGCACCCGGTCACCACGATCACGGACAGTCACCCCGTCGTTGGTCAGGTCAGTGAGGGTCTGGACCACCTCGATCATCGAACGGCCCAGCCTGTCCAGTGCATCGACCACGAGCGTGTCACCGGGGCGGAGGTGGCTTCGACACTGCCCCCAGCCAGGGCGGTCCATCGTCCGGCCAGTCACCTTGTCCACGAAGACCTTCTGCGCACCCATAGCTTCGAGGGCGTCGAGCTGCCGCTCAAGGTTCTGGTGCTGAGTCGAAACTCGGGCGTAACCAACGATGTAACCCGTCGAAGTAGTCATGCCTGCGACTGTCCCACAAGTCGGCACCATCCGTCAATGAGACGACCGCACTAAATCGGACTCAGCGACCTGCGACAACACCGCCGGCAAAGTGTCCCAATCGCACCGTCCCATAACTAAGGAAGTGAGACAGTGGCGAACTACCCCAGGTTGCGAGGCGGACCCACCTCAAACGGGACATTGCCCCGCTCATCAGTAGGCATCAACCCATCAGCCGCGGCCTGAATCTGGAGCTGCAATCCCTCCAGCCACACACTCGCCGCCGCATGCTCATCCCGCTCATCGGTGACCTCAGCGGACAGGGCGACCAGTTTGTCGACAGCGATCCCGAACGCAATGCCCAAGGTCCGCACATTGTTCGGCGACAGCACGTTGGCGTCCAACTCCACCCTCAGCCGCCGGCCAGCACGAGTAGCCAAGTCCGCCGCCATATCCGCCAGATCGACACGAGCCTCAGCCAACTGCTGCACCCGCGACCTCGTCGCCACTTCCGTCCCGGAAGTGTCGAACGAGACGCCAGCAATCCGGGCAGCACTCGACACCGTCGCCGTAGAGATACCCAACTCGCGAGCAATCGCATTCCTACCCAGCCCCTCAGAATGCAACCGCGCCACCGTCGGCGCGAACTGCTCAGCGAGGGGCGGATCTTTTACATCTCTACCGGGAACGTCACTCGTCATCGTGACTCCTTGTTGGTCTGCTGGCGGAGGGGTTGGCCGTTGATGGTGATGTTTCGGATGTCCGGGTTGGGGTGGGTGTCGATGGCGTGGCCGATGGCGGCGAGGGCTGCCTGAATGTCTTGGAGGGTGTCGAGTATTTCGACTGCGGTGATGTTGAGGCGTGCGACGACTGCGACGGTCTCCTCTGGGGTGGCGTTGGGCCAAGCGCAAATGAGTTCGTCAACCTGCGTGATGCCGGCGCGGGCGAGAGTCCAGCGGGTGTCGAAGTCGAGGTCGATGGTGGGTTCGTTGGTCATGGGTGCTCCGCTGGTTGGGGTTTGGGGTGGCACCCCGGCTGTGGTGGGCCGGGGTGCCGGGGTCGGCGCGCACACCATTATGGACCGTTCCCGCTCTGGTGGACACCCGGAGATGTGGACCGTTCCCGCTCTGGTGGACACCCGGAGATGAGCGGTGAGTTCCCCCAAGATAGAGGGAGCGGATTATGGGATCTACTCGTCGGAGCTTCACTGCCGAGTACAAGGCCAACGCGGTAAGTTTGGTCATCGATGATGGCCGTGCGATCGCCGAAGTTGCACGCAGTATCGGCGTTCACGAGATGACGTTGGGGAAATGGGTGAAGAAGACTCGAGACGAGGGAAACGGTGAGTCTGACCGCCCGTTGAATGAGGACGAGCGGGCGGAACTCGAGCGCCTTCGCGAAGAAGTGAAGCACGCCCGGATGGAGGTGGAGTTCGCAAAAAAAGTAGCGACCTGGTTCGCGAAAGACCCGCGGTGAAATTCGCGGCTATCGCGGACTGGGCTGAATCCGATTCATATCCGGTCACGTTCATGTGTGCTCAACTCGGCGTATCGACTTCTGGCTACTACAAGTGGCGCGGCAAGTCGCGCTCAGCTCGAGACCTCCGAGACGACGAGTTAACAGCGCTGATCGAGTACCACTACGAGCACCTCAACGGCCGTCCCGGCGTTCGGCGCATGCGTGCGGAACTCGCCGCCGGCGGCCACCGGGTCTCGCACAAGCGGGTGTGGCGGCTCATGAAGGTCGCAGGTCTGGAAGGCCGCCACCCGAAGGCGTGGAAACGCACCACCGTCGCCGGAGACAGCCCCGTTGGGGCACCTGACCTCATCGGCCGCGACTTCACGGCGGCCGAGGCGAACACCAAATGGTGCGGCGATATTACTTACGTACGGACCTGGAACGGCTGGGCGTACCTGGCCACCGTCATCGATCTGCACTCCCGGATGGTCGTCGGATGGGCCGTGGCCGACCACATGCGAACCGAGCTGGTCACCGACGCACTGGACATGGCCATCGCTCGTCGTCGACCACCCGGAAAAGTCATATTCCACAGCGATCGCGGAACTCAATACACGTCCACCGACTTCGATAAGTACTGCACGAAAAACAATATCCGACGATCATTGGGGCGCACTGGCATTTGTTTCGACAACGCGGTCGCAGAATCATTCTTCGCGAGCTACAAGAAGGAACTCATTCACACGCGCCCGTGGCCCACTCTAAAAGCACTCAAAAAGAGCACATTCACCTGGATTGAGGAGTACTACAATAGGGCCCGACGACATTCCACACTGGGCTATTTGACACCAGCCGAGTTTGAACTAGGATTCAGAGACATATACGAACTCGCCGCTTAATTGCAGTGGCCACTTTAGCGGGAACACTCCATTACGACGCGCCGGGTCTGGGGGTTACGTCATCCGGCCACGTAGGCGGTCGAGCTTCTGCCGGCGCGGCGACTTGTCTGCGTTGTGGGGCAGACGCTCGGACTCGACTTCGACCACGCCGTAGGAGACACCCCGCCAGGTCGGGCGCTGCCGGTTCCAGTCACCGATGGAAGCGACCACGGCGTCACCCTCGGGGCGCGGCTGGTCGGCACGGATGACGGGCACGCCGGCCTCTCGGCAGGCGCGTGCCAGCTCGGCTACGGCGACGTTGTGGGCCTTGCCGTCCGCCACTACCTCTTCGAGGGCGGCGAGGTAGTTCTCCCATGCGGCAGCGATCTTCTCGTCGGCGGTGGCGCGGTGGTTAGGGTCGATCCCGGCGGCGATCTCGTCCGCACGGGCGGCGGCGGCGGACTGCTCACGGTCGGCGCGCTTTCGCTCGGCACGCGCCTTGCGCCCCGTCTCCACCTCGGCTTCGGCGTCAGCCTTGGCGCGGGTGTCGGCAAGCTCGGCCGGGTCCACGTCGTCACCACTACGCACAAGGTCGAGTAGGCCAGCGAGGGCGTCACGCCACGTACTGCGCTCCTGGTAGTCGGTCTCGGTCTCGGGGGCTGCGTGGGTCATCGGTTGTTCTCCTTGGGGTAGCGCCGGGCGTGGGCGGCTGCGGGGCCGGTGAGGGTGTTGGGGTCGACCGGCGTCGGCTTGCCGTATCGCCGCGCGTGGGCGGCTGCGGGGCCGGTGGGTTCGTCGTCAGGGGTGGGCGGTGCGGTGGTGGTCATGCGGTCTCCAGGTATTCGTTTCGGAGTCGGCGGTTTTCGCGGAGGATGGCGTTGGCCTGTTCGCGGGTGTCGCTTTCGGGCTTGCGCATGGCCTCCTGGTCTTCGTGGGGCCACGATTCGCTGACGATCGCGACGATGAGCGCTGCGCGTGCAGTGTCGGCGTCGAGGTGACGCACGAGGGCGAGCGCTCTGCCTGGCCTGTCGCCATCGAGCGCGGCCTTGCGGAGCCTCCACACGAGGTCGTGGACGCCTCCGGCGCGGGTGCCCTGGTCGGGGCGGGTGCTTGTAATCAAAGGGTGGTGCTCCTTGGTTATGTGATGGGTTTAGATGAGTGCGCCGGAGAACGCTTGGCGGAGTTGGCTCTTGCCGGCGTCGACCTGGGCGAGGGTTCCGTCCACGGAGTGCTGCACCTCGCCGAGGAATTGGGCGGCTGCGGCGGCGACGTACTGGCCGAACTTCTCGGCTTCGGCGTTCAGTCCGGGTTGCAGGTTTTCGCGTAGTGCCCCGCCGTCGATTCCGATGTCGGACAGGGACGGGCCGCCCCAGCCGGTGTCGAGGCCGCCGCCGATGAGCGCGGACCCGGCAAGGTTGACCCCGGCTCCGAGCTTGTAACCGAAGCGTTTGGCGGTCTCGGCGAGGATCGCGGTGGACCGGGCACGCTTATGCGAGGCCAACGGGATGTAGGCTTCGCCGCCCGTCTCCGGCTCACCCCACACCCGCCACGACCCGCCGGGAACGATCTGCGCCGTATGGTTTTCGAGTCCGGAGAATCCGCCATTGGCGAACTGCTCGACCTTGACGAGGTCCGGGCGTCCGACGGCGTTGGCGATCATGCCGGCGACGGACATGCCCTCGATGAAGCCGCCGGGGATGGTTGCTTCCACCTGCGAGGCCACGCCTGGGCCGCTTGAGTTGACGCCGCTGCCGGGCCAGTTCGTGACGTAGACCGGTGTGCCGTGTCCGCCTTCGGCCGTGGTGCCGCTGATCGTGAGGGACTGTGCGGCAGGCGAACCGGGATCGTTGGGCATGTCCGGGTTCCCGGTGCCCAGCCTTGCGGCGATAGCCGACGTGGCGTCACCCGAGACGGCCTCGTCGATGTCGGCGAACCGATCCATCGGGAGGTAGGCGTGGTCGGTGTACTGGCCCCAGTCCGCGCCGACGGCCTGCCCGCCGTACTGGCCGTTGCCGCGCGCTCCGCCCATCTCGAAGTTCACCCCGTTGGGGAGGGTTGCCGAGGTGTGGCCGCCGTACGGTCCGCCGTTGTACCAACCGATCCGCAGATCCCCGGCCCCGCCTCGACCGGGCAGGAAGCCACGCTCGCGGAGGGCCTGGCCCTCGTTTCCGGTAGCGAATCGGGACCCGAACGGGGGGCGTCCGCTGACGTAGTTCGCCAAACTTGACACGGCCCCGGAGCAGTCCCCGAAATTGACGCCACCCCACACGTAGGGCTTGCCTTCAACCCGCTTAGCGAGGTCTATGAGCCCGGAGGCCATGATGCCGCCCTCGGCGAACGACAGGATCGGACCGGGATCGCCCTTGTTCGGGTCTAGCGCTCCGAGCATCTGCCCGACCTCGGCCCAGATGGAGAGGGACCGCTTGCGCTTGGAGGGGGCGAGAGGGATGAACGCCTCGCCCTCGGTCTCCGATTCGGCCCACTGCGCCCACGTGCCCCGTGGGGGCGCTCAATGACGGCCTGCGACGGCAGGGTACCCCCGTCAGCGAACGACCGGATACCGCCGTCGGCGTAGTGCTGCCCGACCGTGATCCCGTCGGTAGCGACATCGTTACCGCCACGGTTGACGGTTCCAATGATGACCGTATGCGTCGACTGCGTCTTGATGTTGTTCAGGTCGTTGACGTGACCGCGCGCCCGGTCCACGTCCGCGCTGTTGATCGTGACGGTCCCGTTCTTCGGCTCATGCACCTTGCCGGTGAGAGCGTTGATTGCGGCGATGTTCTCGTCGGTGGTGTCCGTGATCTCGATGTGACCGCCGGGGAGACTGGTCACTGTCATTCCGAGGGTTTCGAGGACTGTGATGAGGTCCAGCGCACCGGGCGAGGTCACCTTGAGGTCTTTCGAACCGGGGATAGCGGCGATGGTGAAGCCCAGCCGCTCCAGCTCGGCGCGGGCGGGGTCGGTGAGCGAGGAGACGACGATTGTCTTGTTGTCCGGGACCGAGACGATGGCGTCGCCCATGAGGCGCATGGCTTCGCTGGTCGTCTGAGCGGTCAGACCGGCCTTGCCTGTGGCGGCGGCCAGCTCGTTGAACTTGGTCTGAGCCTCGGTGATTCGGCCGTTCGACGCGCCGACCGCATCGGACAGGGTGACCATGTCCTCGGTGCGGTGTCGCAGCACCCATCCGGTGTCGATACCGGCGGCGGACAGCTTGTCGAGTGCGCCCTGGTTGAGCATGAGGGCGTTGGTGAAGTCGCCGACTGTGATGCCGCCACGTTCGATGTTCTCGCGTAGCACCTCGTTGGAGGCAATGGACTCGGCAGTGGTGGCGAGCCGCGCGCGCATGGCGTCGTCGACCGTCCGCTGCGCGTCGGCGTTGCCCATCGCGGCGTTCGTTATCGTCTGCTCGGAGAGCCCGAACTCGCGGCCGGCAGCGAACGCTCCCTCGTCGGCCAGTTTCTTCGCCTCGGTGGCGCGGGTGGCTTCGGTGACTGCGCCGGTCACCTGATCGAGGGACGTGGCGAGGGTGTCGACATCCGCCTTGTGCTGTGCGACCGCCTGCGCGGCCTCTGCGTTGGACTGCATCCATCGACTGACACCGAGCCCTGCGGCGGCCAGTCCGATCATCCACGGTCCGCCGAGCATGCTGACGACCCCGCCGAGGGCGGTTTTCATGCCGCCTGCGATCTTCCCGACGCCCTGCATGGACGCGCCCATCACACCGTTAGCGGTGACGCTGTCGCGGGCGTACATGCTCGTGAGGGCCAGCGTTTCGCCGAGGCTTCGCATCGTGCCCCCGGTGGAGACGACGCGGGACGTGAGGCTGTCACCTAGTCCGGTGACGCGTAGCGCGACGAGAGCTGCGAGAGCTGCCTGAACGTCGCCAGGTATTACCGAGAGTGCACCGCCGACCGCTGTCCCGACGGGGGCGGCGGCATCGGCGACAGCCTTGAGTGCGCCCGGAACCTTCTCGATACCGTCCGCCGAGAAGTCAGCGAGGTCGGCGAGTGGCCCGTCCACCAGCTCGTACAGGGGAAACGGCGGCGGTCTCTGCCTGGTTCTGGAGGTTGTTGATCGCGCCCGGCAGACCACGCGTCTTTGCCGCTGCCATATCGGCCGCGCCACCCTGACGGTTGATCGCCTCGTTGAGGGTGTTGAATCCGGCGCTGCCCTGCTGTGCGGCGATGCCCGCGAGGCGCATGGCATCGGAGCCGAACAGGGTGGCGGTCGCGGCCTGGTACGCCTCGTCCGGAGCTTGTCAAGATAATTGTGTGAGTTTTGGTTAGTGATGTCTGTCACATGTGGGGGTCGAAGCGTTCCGGGTAGGCCAGTGCGAGTTCGGCCAGTGCGGCTCGCCAACCGTGGATGGTGGCGCCTTCGACGAGTCTGGGGATCGATTTCCGGGGGCCTGCGTGGCCGTCTGCTCGGCGTTGAGCGTCCTTGGCGCGTTCTCGGTCTCGTCGGTCCTCGATGTTGCGTATGGCTAGCCATAGCAGCTTGATCGCGGCGGCATCGCTGGGGAAGTGCCCGCGGTTCTTGGTGATCTTGCGCAGCTGGTAGTTCAGCGACTCGATCGAGTTCGTGGTGTAGATCAGCTTGCGTGTGGCTGGGCCGAAGGCCAGGAACGGGATGAACCGCTCCCAGGCGGCCTCCCACGACCTGACGGCGGTGGGGTACTTGGCGCCCAGCGGCGATTCGGCGAAGGCCTCCAGTGCGGCTCTGGCGGCCTCGGCGTTGGCGGCGGTGTAGATCGGCTTGAGTGCCTTGGCCACGTTCTTGCGGTCGCTGTAGGACACGAACCGCATCGAGGCCCGGATCAGGTGCACCACGCAGGTCTGCACCTCGGCGAAAGGCCAGGTCGCGGCAATCGCCTCGGACAGTCCGGTCAGCCCGTCGCAGGCCACGATCAGGACGTCTTTGACGCCGCGATTGGCCAGTTCGGCGCACACGCTGGCCCAGAACGCCGCGCCTTCCTTGGCCTGCACCCAGATGCCGAGCACGTGCTTGACGCCCTCAAGATCGACCCCGACCGCGATGTGGGCAGCGCGGGTCTTCACGTGGGCTCCATCGCGGATCTTGATGTGGATCGCGTCCAGGAACACCACCGGGTAGAACGCCTCCAACGGGCGGTGCTGCCAGGCGGCGACTTCGTCCAGGACCGCGTCGGTGACGTTGGCGATGGACTCGTGCGACAGCTCCACCCCCAGGGTCCGCGCGAGGTGGTGCTCGATCTCCCGGACGGTCATTCCGCCGGCGTACAGCGAGATGATCTGGTCCTCCAGCCCGCCGAGCCGGCGGGCGCCCTTCGGGACGAGCTGGGAGGCGAACGAGCCCTGCCGATCGCGGGGCTGATCCAGTTCCACCGGGCCGACCTGGGTGGCCACGGTCTTGCGCGAAGTGCCGTTGCGGTGGTTTCCGTCCCCGCCACGGGCGTGGGCATCGCGGCCCAGATGCTCGGTCAGCTCGGCGCCCATGCCCCGCTCAAGGACGGCCTTGAGCATCTCGTTCAAAAAGCCGTCCTTGCCAGTCAACTCCAACCCTCGCGAACGGGTCTCGGCGAGTACGTGATCAATCAGCGCATCCGAGAACACCTCCCGGCGAAGCCCAGCAGCATCTGATACATCCGTAGCGTCGTGGTCGTCAACAGCCATAGCGTTCATGATTCCTCCTCCGGATCAACTCACACAGACCATCTGACACGCCCGTACGATCCAGTGCCTGGATCTGGGACTTCTCATCCACGCACAACACGATCGCGTTCTCCGGCGGCGCCAGGTACAGGCCGCAGATGTCGGTGACTTTGCCGACCAGCTCAGGATCGGTGGAGAACCGGAACGACTCCGAGCGCCACGGCTTGATCCCGTAGGCACGCCACGCCGTGACCACCGTCGAGGCCGAGACCTTCAACCGGGACGCCAGCAGCCGCGACGACCAGTGGGTCACGCCCAGAGACTTCGGCGGCGGCATCAAGGTCGCCGTCACGATCTCCGCGTGATCGATCGTGCGCGGCCGACCAGAACGCTTCTCATCAGCCAGGCCCCCGATGCCCTTGTCCTCGTACCTGGACCGCCAGAGGTTCACCTTCGGCCGCGACGCCCCGGCCAACTCGGCGATCTCCGCATTACGCCGGCCCTCCGAAGCCAGCAGCACGATGCGAGCTCGCTGCACCATGCCTGCCGACATCGACTGCGAGCGCGTCATTCTCTCAAGCTTCTCGCGATCGCCGGGACGCAACATCAATGCCGGGGCAGGTCGATTCGCCATGCCCCATGATTTCACAAACCCAACTGTAAAACTACTTCACACGCACGACACTAGGCCACTCGGGGACTCGTGTGACGGCGACGCACTACATTCACAAGGCTCACGCCGCCCCTGACCTGCGCACCGCCCTAGACGGGCTTGCGCCGAAGAGCGCATAAAAGTGGCCCCGCCAGTTCGTTGGCGGGGCCACTTCGTGCTCACTGGACTCAGCAGGCTGCTAGCACTCGGTTCTGACTGGAGGCTTCAGTCTCGAGCTCGTTGATAACATCCTGCACCATACGGATGTAACCGGCGATTGCATCCTGCGGGGTCTCTGCCAGCCAAGACAACGATGGGAACTCAGGCGAGGTGGCGACCCACTCCCCGTCTTCCTCAGACCAACCCACCTCGTAGTGCACGTGAGATACTGGCATGTCAGCCTCCTTCCTGAATCTTCGCGATCGCTTTCAAGACTTGTCGCACCTGGTAGGGCTTCGCGTTACCGTTCGACCCCTTCTGGATGTTCACTCTAGGGTCTCCCGGCCAAGGGGTCTTGAAAACGACATGGCTCGACTTGTTCTGCCTAGGCTCCCCAAAGTACTCCACGCAGATCTCGAAGAGGTCACTGTATGGAACGTCTTGGGGCCGCGACTTCATCCGCTCCAAGCGTTTCGCCTGCTTCGACATGCGACGGCGTTAACAGTGTGTCCATCGCCACCCGATCACTACCCAACAGTTTAGGGGTGGTTTTGGGGTGGTGGACACCCCAAAACCGGACCGACGTCGCTATCACCGCAGATAGTTGAGCTGGAGACGAGACTTGAACTCGCAACCGCCCGATTACAAGTCGGGTGCGCTACCAATTGCGCCACTCCAGCACGGGCGGCGACACCGCCGCGGCCCGCCAGTCATCCTAACCCGGCCACCGTCGGGGCTCTTGACTACGGTGTGCACCGTGGAGACCCGCGACGCACCGGCACCGCTCACCCGACCACTGGCGTGGATGGGACTGCGCAAGTCCGCCATGGACCTTGCGGTCGAGCCCCCGCTGTCCCCCATGGCGCCGGTCGACCTCGACGACGACGGCGCCGTCACCGACGTCCTCAACCTCGCCCTCGAGATCGGCGGGATCCTGCTGTCCTCCGGCGAGGGCGCCGCGGACACCGTCGCCCAGGCCGAGTCCGTGGCGGCGGCGTTCGGCCTGCCGGGCGCGACCGTCGAGGTCACCTTCACGTCGCTGACCATCGGGGTCAACCGACGTCGCGGCCGACCGCCGATCTCGGTCATCCGGGTGGTCAACTACCGCACCGTCGACATGACACGGGTGACCCGCGTGTCCCGTCTCATCGACCTCATCGTGCGCCGTCAGCTCACCGTCGACCAGGCCACGGCCGAGGTCGAGAGGATCGTGGCCTCCCCGCACCCGCACTCCTTCCGCGTCGCGGTCCTGGGGTGGGCGATGCTGGGGTGCGCGGTCGTCATCCAGCTCGGGGGTAGCCCGCTGGCCGGCCTCATCTCCATGGTCTCGACGTTCGCCCTGATGTACGCCAACCGCTACCTGGACAGCCACCGACTCCCGAGCTTCTTTCAGCAGGTCGTGGGCGGGTTCATCGCGGCCGCGTGGGCCCTCGCCGCATACGTGGCCGTGAGCAACAACTTCATCGAGGTCCAACCGTCCCAGCTGGTCGCGGCCGGGATCATCGTGCTGCTCGCCGGGCTCACCCTCGTCGGCGCCATCGAGGACGCCATCACCGGGTTCCCCGTGACCTCTGCCGGGCGAGGGGTCGAGACGATGGTCATGACCGGCGGTGTGCTGGGCGGGATCACGATCGCGCTCGCCGCGTTCGAACGCCTCGGCATGTCCCCACCCCCGATCGACCCGGCCATCGCCGGCAACGCCGCGGTGCACATCGCGGTGTTCGCCGCGGGCGTGGGCGCCGCCGGGTTCGCCGTGGCGAGCTATGCGACGGTGCGGGCGACCTGGCTCGCCGCGGCCGTCGGCGCGATCGGGATGCTCATCTTCCAGGCGGTCATGGCCACCGGGCTGGGCGTGGTGGTGGGGTCCGCCCTCGCGGCCTGCACGATGGGCCTGATCGGCGGCATCCTCGCCCGTATCGCCACCGTCCCGCCGCTGGTGGTCACCATCGCCGGGATCACGCCGTTCCTGCCGGGCCTGTCCGTGTACCGCGGCCTGTCGGCGCTGACGAGCGACCAGACGGGTATCGGTCTGGGCCTGATGTTCCAGGCGTTGGCGATCGCGGTGGCACTGGCCGCCGGGATCGTGTTCGGTGAGTGGGTGACCCGCAATCTGCGCCGGTCGGCGGCCGCGGACGGGTGACGTAGGATCGGCAGCGGACGATGTCGCCCGAACAGGGCGCGCGCCCCCCACCGATCACAGGAGGACACCGATGGCATCCGCCGCCGCCAGCAAAGAACCCGAGCTCGACGACCTGGAGCCGGTCGCGGACGAGACCGCCGACATGGCCCGCAAGGTCGTGGCCTCGTACTCGGCCGACGCCGACGAGTGCCGGATGCTCCTCGACATGCTGGGGATCGGTCCGGAGCCGCAGGTGACGGCGGACGCCGAGTAACCAGACCACAGCGATCCACGCGAGGGGGCAACCGATGACGAGCGGTACCGGGCAGACGTCCACCGGAGCAGGTGCCGACTTCGTCGTCGTCGCCAATCGTCTCCCCGTGGACCTCGTCATCGACCGGGACGGCACCGAACAATGGAAGGCCAGCCCCGGCGGTCTCGTGACGGCGCTGGAGTCCATCCTCAAGGCCAACGACGGCGCCTGGGTGGGGTGGCCCGGCGTCCCCGACGCCGCCCCCGAACCGTTCGACACGGACGGCATCCGCCTCCACTCGGTCACCCTGTCCGCCCAGGACGTCGAGCTCTACTACGAGGGTTTCTCCAACGCCACCCTCTGGCCGCTGTTCCACGACGTGGTGGTGCCGGCCGAGTACCACCGCGAATGGTGGAACGCTTACCGCGAGATCAACACCCGTTTCGCCGAGGCCACCGCGGAGGCCGCCGCCGAGGGTGCCACCGTCTGGGTGCAGGACTACCAGTTGTTGCTGGTGCCCTGTCTGCTGCGCGAGCTGCGCCCCGACCTGACCATCGGGTTCTTCCTCCACATCCCGTTCCCGCCCGTCGAACTGTTCATGCAGCTACCGTGGCGCACCGAGCTGGTCGAGGGCATGCTCGGCGCCGACCTGGTGGGTTTCCACCTGCCCGGCGGAGCGGACAACTTCCGGATCCTCGCCAACCGCCTGCGCGGCTACCCGTCCGTCCGACTGCGCTCGACGCGGGGCCGCGCCTCCGAGATCCGGGTGGACGACCGCATGGTGCGTGTCGGCGCGTTCCCCATCTCCATCGACTCCGCGGCCGTGGACGCCACCGCCCGCACGCGCGAGACCCAGGCCCGCGCCGCCCGCCTGCGCGAGGAGTTGGGTTCGCCGCGGGTCCTCCTGCTGGGCGTGGACCGTCTGGACTACACCAAGGGCATCGACGTCCGCCTGCGCGCGCTCGAGGAGCTGTTCGAGGAGGGGCGCCTGGAGCCCGCCGACGTGACCCTCCTCCAGCTGGCCACGCCGAGCCGCGAGCGGGTCGAGCAGTACCAGATCATGCGGTCGCGGATCGAGGAGTCGGTGGGCCGCATCAACGGCACGTTCGGCGAGATCGGGCACCCCGTGGTGACCTACATCCACCGGCCCGTCCCCAAGACGGAACTGGCGGCGTTCTACGCGGCCGCCGACGTCATGCTGGTGACGCCCGTGCGGGACGGCATGAACCTGGTGGCCAAGGAGTACGTGGCCTCGTGCACCGACGGCGAGGGCGCCCTGGTGCTCAGCGAGTTCGCCGGCGCCGCCGCGGAGCTACGCCAGGCGTACCTGTGCAACCCGCACGACCTCGACGGGGTCAAGGACGCCATCATGGCCGCCGTCGACGACTCCCCCAAGGACCGTCGGCGCCGTATGCGGTCACTGCGTCGGCAGGTGTTGAGCAACGACGTCCACGCGTGGGCCCGCCGGTTCTTCAATACCCTCGACGGGACGGGCGCAGCCCAGCAGAACAACGACAACGACAACGACGACTAGGGCGTGTCTCCCATAGCTGAGCGGTGACCCGCGAGACCGTGGCCGTATAGGACAGACGAAGTCACGATTTCGCCAGTTCACCGACGAGCAGTGGGAGCGGATAGAGCCCCTGCCGCCCTCCAACGAAGGGCGGCAGGGGCATCCGTTTCGCGACAAACGCAAGGTCGTCGAGGGGATCATCTACCGCAACCGCGCCGGCATTCCCTGGCGGGACCTACCCCGCGAGGATTTCGGTGCGTGGCAGACCGTATGGAAGCGCCACGCCCGCTACGCCCGGGACGGGACCTGGGATCGCATCCTGCACGTGCCAGCGGTCGGCCGCGGCCGACCGCTGGCGAACGTGATCACCGGTGGGCAACGAAACGACGGCGCGATGCTGGCCGAAGTCCTGGCCGACAACCACGTCCCACGCCACGGCCGAGGCCGAACCCGCACCCGCCCCGACGCGGTGATCGCAGACAAGGCCCACTCGTCTGGCACGATCCGCCGCCAGCTCCGCAGTCGCGGTATCGCCGCTGTCATCCCGGAGAAAAACGACACCATCGCCGCTCGCGAACGCCGCGGCAACCGCGGTGGCCGACCCCCGAAACTCGACGCCGACCTCTACAAAGACCGAAACGTCGTCGAGCGCTCCTTCGCACCGGCCAAGCAATGACGAGCGCGGGCCACCCACTACGACAAACCCGCGATCACCTACCGCGCCGCCGTCACCCCCTGCGCAATCCTCACCTGACTACGCCGATTGGGAGACACTCCCTGAGTCGGCGCCGACCCTGGCGGGCCGACGACGTCGGCGACCGGCCGCGCCGGCTTCACCGGGCGGTCAGCCGGGCGGGCCGGACTACAGAGCGTTGAGCTCGGCCAGCTTCCAAGTGTCGCCGTTGCGCTGCATCTTCAAGCTCAGCCGCGACGCCGAGCTCGCCGCCTCCGGTGACTCCTTGGTGGAGACCATCCGGTTGAGCATCACCAGCACCGTGACGTTGTCCTGATCGACGACCTCCTGCGGCGCGGCGGCGGCTACCGTCGCGTACACGGTGGCCTCCTGCTGCTTGGCCGCCGAGGAGACCGAGGGCATGGACTGCTCCACGAACTCCTTCAGCGCCGGGTCCACGAGCTTGTCGCGGACGGCGGCCAGGTCCTCGTCCACGGTCCGGTGATCGTAGGTGAACATCTGCGTGGCCACCTCGCGTGCTGCGTCCGTGGCCGCGGCGGGGGCGTTCGCGATCGACTCCTCCGCGGCCGTGTCCTGCCGGGCCTCGACGTACTGCCAGGTCGCCAGGCCGGCGACGACGAGCAGCACCACCGAGGCCACCGCCAGCACCCGGGTCAGGACGCGCGCGCGGGCGGGGTCCATCGGCTCGCGGCCGGAGTCCGCGGATGCGGCCGCGGTGGAGGATGCCCAGGAGGCCGAGGCGCCGGTGGTGGTGCCGGGGGCGCGGTCGCCGGGCGAGCCCGCCTCGGCGCGCGGACCGGTGGGCGCGCCTGCGCCGGCAGGCTGACCGGCGGGCGCCGGGCCTGCCGACCCCGCGCCGGGCTGCATGCCCTCGAAGAGGCCCCCCGCCCGGGCGGCCTCCATCGCCCGCTCGCGGGCCGCGTCAGCCTTGCGCTGGGCCCTGGCCGCACGCTCGGCCTCCCGCTGGGCGCGGCGGGCCCGGCGCACGTCACCGCCTCTGCCGCCAGAGACGCCCACTGCGGCGTCCGCGTTCGTGGCGCCGGAGTCCACGGAGTGGACGGTCTTGTCGTCGTCGATCTTCTTCTTGTCCTGTCGCACGCCGTCGCTCACGGGATGAAGTTCACCCCCGACACCTTCATCACGCCGTCGTCATGCCGATTGACCGTCACGCGGACGCGGTACTGGCGCTCCTGGTCCTCCTCGGCCTTGGGATTGCCGATCGACTGGTCGATGGCCATGATCACCTCCGCCTTGTCGGGATAGGCGCTCTCGACCGCCGCCGCGGACACGATCCCGTCGGCGACGACCTTGGTAGTGGTCACCACGTCCTCATACGAGTCGCGGCGCGGGGCGAACTGCTCCGAGAAGTCGCCCTCGATGAGGCCCACGATCTCGTCGACGTCCTCCGACAAGGTCTCCTGCCGGATGGTCATCAGCTTGGTCATGACGTTGACGGCCGTGTCCCGGTACGCGGCATCGAGCTCGGCCTGCGAGGCCCGGTCCGCCCGGACGTCCGCCGCCTGGTTGCGCTCGCTGAGCCACAAACCAGTGGCGACGAGCGCCAGGACCAGGCAGATCGCGGCGATCACCGCAGCCGTGATCAGCCCGGCCCTCCCACCGTCGGTGGAGGCCTGGTCTGGCTGTGGCACTACGCGACTCCATTCGTCATCATGGCGGCCAGGTCGGCGTCCTTGTCGAGCCGACTGTCGGCGCCCAGGTCCAACTGACGGTACGCGGCGCCGTCCGCGCCAACGTACTCGCCCGTAGACGGGTCGTACACGGCCGCCGAGGTGGTCCCCTCCTGACCTGCGGTGGCGCCCGACGGCACCACGTTCCAGGCGTTCGGATTGTCCCCGGGCGGTCCCACCTCACTGGTGTTCGGCGGGTTGATGCCCTGGGGGACGAAGTCGTCCGCCCGGCACTCCTCCGGGGAGGCGCCGGTGCGGCCCGGGAACTCCATGCACGGCAGGTTGCGCGCACCGCGGACGGTCATGGTCGAGTCCTTGGCGATCTTGCAGTAGATCCCGTTGATCTGCGCCGGCACCGTGAGATCCGCCGGGCTGCGCCGGTCCTCGGCGGGCAGGAACCCCGTGGTGCACGGAGGGGGCTCGTTGATCTGCAGGTTGAAGTCAACCTTGATCTGCCCGGTGTCCCTGGCCCCGTCGATGGCGGTGAGCAGCGCCGACACCAGCGCCGGGTAGATCACCAGCAGCTGCTCGATCGAGCGGTTGTAGACCACGCCCACCTCGCCGACGCTCACCAGGTTCGCCACCAGCACGGGCAGAGTGGGCTGGAGGTCGTTGAGCAGTTTGGTGGCCCGGCCCAGTGCGTCGGGTCCCCGCTGGATGATCGAGGTCAGCTGGGGCTCGTTCTCCCGCAGCTGGTCCGTGATGTCCGCGACGTTGCGGGTCCACGCCCGGATCGAATCCGCGGACTCCAGCTGCGAGTCGAGTACCGGCTCGGCGTCGGCGATGAGCCTGCGCGTCACGTCCTCGTTCGTCCTGGCCTCCTCCAGCAGGAGCTGGGCGGAATCCAGGAACTGTTGCAGGTCGCGCGCCGACCCGTTGAACGCGTCGAACGACTCCGAGATCACCCGGCGCATCTTGGCGTCATCGATCGACGCCATGAGCACCGTCGCCTGGTCGAGCACCGGGCCGATGCCCTGCGGCATGTCCACCCTGTCCTCGCCGAGCACCGTGCCGTCGGCGAGCCGGCCCTCGGGGGACCCCTCGGGGACGAATTCGACGAACTGCTCCCCCACCGCCGAGACGCTGCGGATCTCGGCGCGGACGTTCTCGGGCACATCGGCCCGCGAGTCGAAGTAGAGCTTCGCCACCACCATGCCCGGCTTGAGCGTCACCGAGTCCACCCGGCCGATCGTGTTGCCCAGGTAGGCGACGTTGGCGTTCTCGTACAGCCCGCCGGTGTCCGGCATCTCCAGCGCCACGTCGGTGCGCTTCCAGCCGAGCGCCCGCGGCAGCTGCAGGTAGACCACGGCCATCACGGTGAGCGCCACGACCGTCACCACGGCGAAGACCGTCAGCTGGATCTTGACCAGTCGCGTCATCGGGGGGCCTCCTCGGTCGGTGCCGGGGACTGGTCCGGCGTGGGCGCGGGTGCCTCGCCGGCCGGCGGCTCGGCGGGTTCGGCCGGTGCGACGTCCAGCGCGAACGGGTCCGGCTCCATCGACGAGCCAGGCGCCAGTCCCACGTAGCCCTCCAGGCCCGCCATCCGGTTACCGAACTCGGTACCCAACAGCAGCGTCTCGCTCAGACGCGGCATCGACATGTCGGCGTGGATGTACAGGTTGGCGTAGTCGCCCCGCAGGAAGTTGTCGATGCCCGACTGCGGGAACGGGAACGTGATGAGCGTGCTCAGCACCTGGGTGAGGTCACGCCCGGAGTTGGCCAGTGCCTCGAGGACCGGGACGAGGTCCTCCAGGTTCGCGACGAGGTTCTGCCCGCCGCCGGCATCGATGATCTGGTTGGCCTTGTGGCCGAAGTCGCCCAGCGACACCAGGGCCGTGGTGAGCTCCTGTTTCTGGTCGTTGATGAGCTCGAGCGCGGCGGGCATCTGCGAGAGCGCCTTGGCCAGGGTGTCGTTCTGCTCGTCGATCTGCCGGGCCAGGCGGTCCAGGCCCTCCATGGCCGCGATGATGTCGGCCCGCTGGTCGTCGAGACCGCTGACGGTGGTCTCCAGCTGACCGATGACCTCCTTGGCGTCCACCTGCCGTCCGTCGAGGGCGGTGTTGAGCTCCTCGGAGATGGTCGAGAACTGGGCCAGGCCGCCGTCGGTGAGCACCACCGACAAGGCCGAGAGGGTCTGCTCCGTGGTCGGGTAAACGCCCGCCCGCTCGATCGGGATCACGTCACCGTCCGCGAGCGTGCCCTCCGCCCCTCCGTCCGGCGGTGGGAACAGCTCGAGATGCTGCGAGCCGAGGAGGCTGGTCTGCCCGATCTTGGCGTGGGCGTTGGCCGGCAGCCGCACGTCCCCGTTGAGGGTCACCGTGACGATCGCCGTGTAGTCCTCGACCTCCATGTGGCTGATCGAGCCCACGTTGACGTCGTTGACGCGCACCGGCGAGTTACGCGTGATCGTGGTGACGTCGGGCATCTCGATGGTGACCTGGTAGGCCCCGTCTCCGTGGCCCTGCGCCCCGGGCAGGGGCAGTGAGTTGAGCCCGTTCCAGGTACAGCCGGTCCCGGCCAGCAGGACGGCCGCGCCGAGCGCACCGCCGACCAGCAGCCGGGAACGCCGCGGCCCGTTCCGCTGCGCGCGGTCGCAGGAGGTTGCCTCGGCCATCACGCACCTCCCGTCGGAAGCAGGGTGTCGGTGAGGTTGTCACCCTTGTTGACCACGTTGACCAGCGGATCCGGCTGCGCCGAGGGCGGCTGTACGCCGGGCGGGGTCTGGGTGCCCGGACGCTGCGCCTGGATGATCTGATCCGGCTCCGCGGTCGGGGTGATGGGCGGGGTCACCTGACCGTACGGGTAGTTGGAGGTCAGCGAGTTGAACAGTGGCGCCATGTACTGCGCGCACAGTGCGGCGTCGGACTCCGACGTGTTGTTGTCCAGGCCGGCGATCGCGCCGCAGAGGAAGTTGGCCGGGTTGGCCATCTGGTTCATGGCCAGGATCCCGTGCAGCGTCCCCTGGTACGGCCGGTAGATGTTGTAGAAGTTCGACATCGCGGTGGGCGCCACGTGCAGCATGCCCTCCACGTCGGCGCGGCGGTCGCGGACCACCTTGGTGGCCTGGCCCAGCTTGTCCACGCCCACCGACAGGCGGTCGCCGTTGTTCTCGAGGAACCGGTTGATGTCCATGATCGCCAGGTCGAGGTCGCGCAGAGCGGCGTCGATCTGGTCGGTCTGGCCGCTCAGCACCTCCGAGACGCTGGCGAGCTTCCCACCGAAGGAGACGATCTGCTCCTCGCTCTGCGAGAGCGCGGTGACGAACAACTGCAGGTTCTTCAGCGTGGTGAAGAGGTTCTCCCGCCCGTCGGACATAAGCGACATGGTCCGCGAGACCTCGGACAGCGCGTCGCGGATCTCGGCACCGTTGCCCTCGAACATGGAGTACGCCGAGTCCACGAAGTCGCCGAGCGGGCCGGTCTTCTCGCCCTTTTCCGGGCTCAGCGCCGTGGAGAGCTTCATGAGCTGCTCCTTGACGCCGTCCCACTCGACCGGAACGGCCGTCCGCTCGATGGGGATGACCCCGTCGTCCGGCATCTCGGCCCCGCCGGTGTACGCGGGCGTGAGCTGGATGAACCGTTCGGCGACGAGGGACTGCGCCACGAGCAGCGCATTGGCGTCCTCCGGGACGGCCACGTTCTCGTCCACCTTCATGGTCACCCGCGACATGCCGTCCTCGGTGGTGATGTCGGAGATCGTGCCGACGCGCACCCCGAGCACCCGGACCGTGTCGTCCTTGTAGACCCCCTGCGTGGTGGGGAAGAACGCGGTGATGGTCTTGGTGCGCGAGGAGAACCACCACACCCCGCCGGCGACCAGGGCCACCACGGCGATCAGCGCGATCACCTTGGGGACAGTCGGAGAAAGGAGTCGTCTCATCCCGGAATATTCCCTTCGCCCCACCCGGGGAACTCGTCCAGCAGGGTCGCCTCCGGGACACCGGGCATCGTGGGCTCACGGACCAGCCCGGGCTCGGGCTGGACACGGTCGTCGATGAGCGGCATGAGGTCACGCACGAGCGTCTGCTGGTAGTGCCCAAGCGAGAGGTTGACCACGTACGCGTTGAACCACGGGCCGGAGGCGACCGCCTCGCCGAGCGCCGTGGAGTACGGCACGATCCGACGCAGGCCCAGGTCGATGTCCTCCCGGTTGCGGATGAGCAGGTCCGAGACCCGCTCGAGCTTGTCGAGCGCGGGTCCGAGCTGCGCCTCGTTGTCCTGGACGACGCCGGACAGCTGCTGGGCGAGCGTGTCGATGTTGGTCACCAGCTCGTTCAACGCCCGCTTGCGCAGGTCGAGCGCGGTGAACAGGGTGTTGCCGTCCACCATCAGCTGGTTGATCTGCTCGTTGCGGCGGCCCAGCACGTCCGTGGTCCCGGCCGCCTTGTCCAGCAGGTCCAACACCGCCTCGTCGCGCTTGTTGAGCGACTGCGACAGCCGGGTGATGCCGTCGATCGCGCCGGCGACCTCCGGTGAGGACTGCTCCATGGTCTCGGACAGCACGTCGAGAGCGTCCTGGACGGAGTCGGTGTCCATGGCCTCGACCGTGTCGCTGAGGTCCCCCAGCGCAGAGGTCAGCGAATACGGTACCGAGGTCCTGTCGAGCGGGATGGTGCGGTCGGCGAGCTCGCCGCGCCCGTCGGAGAGCACCGCCAGGGCCCGGCGGCCGAGGATCGAGTCGGTCTTGATCTGGGCCGAGGTGTCGTTCCCCAGGTCGACCTTGGTGCTGATGTCGAAATGCACACGCACCTTGTCGCCGTCGAGCTGGATCTTGCGGACGCTGCCGACCTTCATCCCGGCCACCTGGACCTCGTCGCCGGTGTTGAGCCCGGCGGCGTCGGCCACGTAGGCGGTGGCCCCGTGCATGCCGTTGATGTACGGGATGCGGTCGTAGTTCAGCGAGACGGCCATGAGAACCACCACGCCCGCCACGCCCCACACGCCGATGGCCTTGGGATTGCGGTCGCGGAAGCGCAGCTGCCCCCGGGGTGGCTTGTTGTCCTTGTTCTTACTCATCGGGGAACGCACACCGTCCCGTCTTCTGCTCATACTGCGGCATGAACGAGCTCTTGCCCGTGACCGGGTTGGTGAACTCGACGATCACGCCACAGAGGTAGAACTGGAAAAAGCTGCCGTAGACGCCGAGGCGGCTCATCTTCTCGAAGTCGGACGGCAGCCGGTTGATGACGCCCTCGACGAACTCCTCGTCGTCGTTGATCAGTGTGGCCACGCGGTCGACCTGGGCGATGTCCTGCTTGAGGGAGGGCCGGACGTCCGACAGGAGGGTGGTCATGTTGGCGCTCGAGTCGTTGAGCCTGGACACCGACTCGGCGAGCGGCTCCGAGTTGGTGGCCAGCCCGGAGACGAGCTGCTGCAGGTCGTCGACGATGGAGTCCACGTTCTCCTGGTTCTCGGACACCGTCGTGAGCACGGACGTGAGGTTGGTGATCACGTCCCCGATGAGCTGGTCGCGGTCGGCGAGGGTCTGGGTGAGCGACGACGTCGCGGCCAGCAGGTCCTGGACGGTCCCGGCCTCCCCCTGGAACACCTTGACGATCGACTCCGAGAGCTGGTTGACCTGAGCCGGGTCGAGTGCCTTGAACAGCGGGCGGAAGCCGCCGAGCAGGGCGTCCAGGTCGAGTGCGGGGGCGGTCTGGTCCAGCGGGATGGTCCCGCCGGGCTCGAGCGGGGTCTGCAGGCCCTCGCCGCGCTTGAGCTCGAGGTAGCGGTCGCCGGTGAGGTTCTCGTACCGCACCACGGCCTCGGTGCTCTGGTGGACCACCTGGTTGCCGGCCACGGTGAACGACACGTTCGCGGTGTTGGCCTCCTGGAGGTCGATCCCGCGGACCTGCCCTACCTCGATACCGGCGATGCGAACCTTGTCCCCGGACTCCAGGCCCGAGACGTCGGCGAAGTGGGCGTTGTAGCGCTCGAAATCGCCCGAACGGTACTCGCTGAACACCACGATCAGGCCCACCAGGACCAGGATCATGACCGTGGCGAAAATCCCGAGCTTGACGGTGGTCGCTTTCAGCTCGCGCGCGGCGGCGCGGGCGGCGCTCACGGGTTACCTCCGTCCATGCCGAGCATGAGCTGCAGCAGCGTCGGCGGCGCGGGGACGCCCGGCTGCGGCTCCGGCAGCGGGCCCATCAGCGGCTTGTCTCGGGAGGTGAACACGTTGGGCTGGCCCTCCATGACGTTGGTACCGGTGTCGGTGACCACGAACGGGGCGTGCGTCGCCGAGTCCGGGAACGGCAGCCCGTAGCAGTTGGGCCCGGTACTGGCGTTCACCTTGGGCAGGTCCTTGGGGTACTCGTACGCCTTGACGCCCTGCTGGAACCCGGACCGGAACGCGAGTCCGGACTGGTTGGTCGCGCCGAACGCCTGCCCGGCGCCGGCGACCCCCTGGTTGAGCCCCACGATGAGGCAGGTGAGCATGGGCGAGTACTCGGCCAGCAGGCTGGTGGACGCACGCAGGTCGGCCAGCGTCTTTACCAGCTCGTCGCCGTTCTCCGCCAGCAGTCGCTTGCCTGTCTCGCCGGTGCCGATCGCGGAGGCCAGAAGTGCCTCGAAGCGGGCCTGGTTGGCCAGGATGTTTGTGCCCACGTCGGTGCCCGAGTCGAGGACCCGCATGACGTCCGGCGTGACGTCCGCGTACAGGTGGGCCACGCGCGAGCCCTTGGACAGGTCCCGCTGCAGGGTCTCGATCTGCGGGTTGATCTCGTCCAGGTACTCGTTGAGTTCGGTGATGGTCTGGCCGATCTGGTCACCGCGCCCGTCGAGGCCGCCCGAGATCGCACCGAGGGTGGCGTTGAGCTTCTCGGGCTCGATCGCCGTGAGGATGTCGGTCAGCTCCTCGAACATGGTGTTGACCTCGGTGGTGACGCTGGTGGTCTGCACCACGGTGCCCTTCTCGAGGTGGGTCGGGGCGGGGTCGGCCGGGGGCTCGAAGTCGACGGACTTGGCGCCGAAGATCGTGTTGGACCCGATGGTGACCGGGGAGTTGGAGGGGATGGCCTCGAGCGCGGCCGGGTCCACCTCGATCTCGAGGGTCGCCCCGTCGAACTCCTGCATGATCCGGGTGACGTTGCCGATCTCCACGCCGCGGGAGCGGACCTTGGCGTCGGCCTCCATGACCAGTCCCGCGCGGTCGCTGCGCACCGTCAGCGGCACGCGGCTGTCGAATGCCCGGACGAACAACAGCAGGGACAGCGCAACCACCACGACGATGACGAGCGCCAGTCCCGCACCGGCGATCCGCCGGGGCGTCGTGTCGCTCTGACTCACCGTCCTCGCCATATCGTCTCTCCTATCCCGACAGGTTGAAGTTGCCGTCTCCGCCGTAGATGGCGAGCGAGACGAGGAGGGTCACTGTCACGACGGCGATGAGGGACGTGCGGACGGCGTTTCCGACGGCGGTGCCGACTCCGGCTGGACCGCCGGCCGCGTTGTAGCCGTAGTAGGTGTGGATGAGCATGATCGTGATGGCCATCGCGATGGCCTGCACGAAGGACCAGAGGATGTCCGTGGGGATGAGGAACGTCGAGAAGTAGTGGTCATAGACGCCCCCGGACTGGCCGTAGATCTCCACGGTCGCGAACCGGCTCGCCAGGAACGAGGCGATGACGGCGAGGGAGTACAACGGCACCACGGCGATCATCCCGGCGACGATCCGCGTGGAGACCAGGTAGGTGACCGAATCGATCGCCATCACCTCGAGGGCGTCGATCTCCTCCGACACGCGCATCGCGCCCAACTGGGCTGTCGCGCCGGCACCGATGGTGGCCGCCAAGCCGATGCCGGCGATCACGGGTGCGGCGATTCGCACGTTGATGAACGCCGCGAAAAAGCCGGTGAGCGCCTCGACTCCGACGTCAGTGAGCGACGAGAACCCCTGGACGGCGATCACGCCGCCGGTGGCCAGGGTGAGGAATCCGACGATCACCACGGTGCCACCGATCATCGCCAGCGCGCCCGTACCCATGGCGATCTCGGCGATGAGCCGCAGCGTCTCCTTGCGGTAGTGGGTGAGCGCCCGCGGCGTGGCCAGCAGCGCTCGCCAGAAGAACAGGGCGATGCCGCCGAAGTCGTCGATCCTGCCGGCGGTGTGGTGCCGGGCCCGCGCGAGGCGCGGGAACCGGGTGGTCTCGATGACGGTCATCTCACGCCCCCAGGACCTTGACGCCCACGGCGGTCACCACGGTGTTGACGACGAACAGCGCCATGAACGCGAAGACGACGGTCTCGTTGACCGCGTTGCCGACCTCCTTCGGACCACCGCGGACATAGAGCCCCTTGTAGCAGGCGACCAGCCCGGCGAGCATCCCGAACAACCCGGCCTTGACCTGCGCGAGTATCAACTCGCCGAGACCGGTGAGCAGCGTGATGCCGTTGACGAAGGCCCCCGGGTTGACTCCCTGGAGTAACACGGAGAAGAGGAACCCGCCGAGGATGCCGATGGTGCACACCAGCCCGTTGAGCAGGAGGGCGACGAAGGTCGACGCCGCGACGCGGGGCACCACCAGGCGCTTGACCGGATCGATGCCGAGCACCTCCATCGCGTCGATCTCCTCCCGGATGGTGCGCGCTCCGAGGTCTGCACAGATGGCGGTCGCGCCTGCGCCGGCGACGATGAGCACGGTGACCATGGGGCCCACCTGCGTCACCGCGCCGAGAGCGGCTCCGGCGCCGGACAGGTCGGCCGCGCCGATCTCGCGCAGCAGGATGTTGAGCGTGAAACTCACCAGGACCGTGAAGGGAATCGCCACCAGAACGGTGGCCAGCATCGAGACCCGAGCGATGAACCAGGACTGCTCGACGAACTCCCGGCCCTGTCGCACGATCGTCGGGAAGGAGACGAAGGTGTCCAGCGTCATTGCGACGAAGTCGCCGATCCCTCTGAGCGGCGCATCGATAACCCTCGCCATGGCGCCCCCTCCTGTCTTTCATCCCCCGGGCCACGCGCGGTCGGCCACCGTGGCCTGGACTACCCCGGCCTGAACAAGTGACCGTTTCGTGTGATCCCGATTACACAGTATCTAGAACGCGTTCTATCTGACAAGGGCTTCCCCATCCCCCCGACCGGTGCCCCCGCCAGCTCGCGTCGGGGGAATCTAACACGCCCGACACACCAATAAGTCGTCCCCGGCGCGATCGACGTCGATCACGCCGGGGACGGGCCCGCCACTCAGAGCTTCATGATCTCCGCAGCGGAGAAGGACTTGCCCTCCGGGCGTCCTGACCAGTGCCCGGAGATCGCATCCGCGAACTCGCGACGGTCCCATACGCCACCCTCCGCGTCGAACCTCTTCTCCACGACGGGCGCCTCCACGAGCGCGACCATCCCGCCGTATACCACGAACAGCTGACCGGTGACGTGCGCAGCAGCGGGCGAGGCCAGGTAGGACACGAGGTCCGCGACCCGGCCCGGCGAGAGCGGATCCGGCCCCTCGGAGGAGTCCCAGGGCTCGAAGACCGCCTCCGTCATCCCGGTGCGACCGCGAGGGGCGATAGCATTGGCGGTGCAGCCGATGCGCTCCAGCACCCGCGACGCGGACAGCGTCAGCGCGGTGATCGCGGCCTTGGCCGCGCCGTAGTTGGCCTGGCCGGGCGGGCCGAAGAGCCCCGCCTCCGACGAGGTGTTGATAAGCCGGCCGTAGACCGGCCCCCCGGACGTCTTGCTCTCCGCGCGCCAGTGGGCGGCCGCATTGCGGGTGAGCAGGAAGTGACCGCGCAGATGCACCTTCACGACCGCGTCGAAATCCTCGTCGGAGAGGTTGAACAGCATCTTGTCGCGCGTGATCCCGGCATTGTTGACCACCACGTGCAGCCCACCGAGCTTGAGGGCCTCGGCCACCATGGCGTCGGCTGTCTCCCGCTCGGAGACGTCGCCCACGACGAGTGCCGCCTTGGCTCCGGCCGCCTCGATGTCCGCGATCACCGCGTCCGCGGCTTCACCGGCGCGGATGTCGTTGATGACCACCGCGGCCGCGCCCGACCTGGCGAGCTCGACAGCCTCGGCCGCGCCGAGACCCGAGCCGGACCCTGTGACCACGGCGACCCGCCCGTCGAGTGAGAGGTCCGCGTCGAGCTTCTCCCGACCCATCCCCGCGGTCACTCCGCGGCCTTCAGCGCGGCCATCGGGCACTTCTCCACAGCCTTGAGTGCGCGCTTCTGCATTTCCTCGGGAACCGGGTCGACAATCACCCGCACGACCTCGTCGTCGTCGTTCAGCTCGAAGACCTTCGGCGCCAGGCCGACGCACACGGCCTGCCCCTCGCAGCGGTCGGGATCGACTTCAATCCTCATGCCGTCCTCCTCGGTCGCACCCACGGCCACCATGGCCGCGAGATGGTTGGATACTATGTGAGACACGACACTAGAACGTGTTCCACTCACCGATGAGCTTAGGGCATATGGACATCACCTACACCACCGACCAGGAACGTCTGCGCGGCGAGTTGCGCGAGTACTTCTCGGCACTGATGACCCCTGAACGACGCGAGGCCTTCACCTCCACCACCGGCGAGTACGGGCACGGCGACGCGTACCGCGAGATCGTCGCGGAGATGGGCCGAGACGGCTGGCTGACCCTGGGGTGGCCCGAAGAATTCGGCGGGAAGAACCGGCCGATGATCGAGCAACTCATCTTCACCGACGAGGCCGCGATCGCCGGGGTCCCGGTGCCGTTCCTCACCATCAACTCCGTCGCGCCGACGATCATGGCCTTCGGCTCCGACGAGCAGAAGAACTACTTCCTGCCCCGGATCAGCCGCGGTGAGCTGCACTTCGGCATCGGCTACTCCGAGCCGGACTCCGGCACCGACCTCGCGTCGCTCCGCACGCGGGCGGTCCGCGAGCCCGGGACCGGTGAGCACGAGGGCCGCGAGGTGTACCGGATCAACGGTCAGAAGATGTGGACGTCGCTGGTGGCGTACGCCGACTGGATCTGGCTGGCCGCGCGCACCGATCCGGACGCCAAGCGCCACAAGGGCATCTCCATGATCATGGTGCCCACCGACGCCGAGGGCTTCTCGTGGACCCCGGTCCACACGATGGCCGGCCCCGACACCAGTGCCACCTATTACCAGGACGTGGTGGTCCCGGCGAGCAACCTCGTGGGCCCCGAGCACGGCGGCTGGCCGCTCATGACCAACCAGCTCAACCACGAGCGCGTCGCCCTGACCTCGGCGGGGCCGCTGCAGGCCTCACTGCGGCAGGTCGTGCAGTGGGCGCGCACCACCCGCTCGGCGGACGTCGGCATGCCCGGGGCCGGCACCGTCATGGACAACGAGTGGGTGCGCACCCACCTGGCCCGCGTCCACGCGATGGCCGAGTACCTGGCCCTGCGCAACTGGGAGATCGTCTCCGCGGGCACCGCCGCGCCCACCCGCATCGCCGCGTCGGCGACCAAGGTGTACGGGACCGAGACGGCGTGCGAGGCCTACCGGTTGCTCATGGAAGTCCTCGGATCGAGCGGCTACCAGCGCTCCCACTCCCCGACCGCCGCACTGCACGGGCGCATCGAGCGCCTCCACCGGTCGGCGCTCATCCTCACCTTCGGCGGCGGCACCAACGAGGTGCAGCGCGACATCATCGCCACCGCCGGCCTGGGGCTGCCCCCCGGCGCCACGCGTCGCCCCCGCTCCGTCCGCCAGCACCGCCCGGAAGGAGCGCTGACATGGATTTCTCCGTCGACGACACCACCGCGGAGCTGACCGCCCTCGTCCGGGACATGGGCGAGCGTCTGGTCACCGACGACTCCCTGCGCGAACTCGACGCCCGGTTCGGCCCCGGCACCGAATCCGGCGGAACCGACCGCGGGACCGCCCGGTTCCACGCCCGCTACTGGGAGGAACTGGTCCGGGCCGGCGTCCCGGCCGCCCTCGCCCCGGAGTCGCTCGGCGGCGCCGGACTGGGGGTGATCGGCGAGGCCCTGGTCCTACGCGAGTTGGGCCGGGTTGTCGCCCCGGTCCCCCTGTCCCCCGCGATCCGCGCGGCCCACCTGCTCGAGGCGGCCGGGCGGACCGACCGCGCCACCGCCGTGGCGGAGGGGCGCGAGATCGCCGCCGTCGCTGACGGTTGGTCCGGCCCCGTACCGGAGGTGGACTGGGCGCCGATCGCCGATGTGATCGTCCGGAGGTCGGCCGACGGCGTACACGTGTCGGACGGCGCGGCGGTCACCGTGGAACGCACGGTCCCCGTCGACTACTCGTGCAGCGGGCTCGTCACCGGTGACACAGGTGACGCCACCGCGCTGGCCGCCGGGACGCTCGAGTTCGATGCCCTGCGCCGCCGCGTCCACCTTGCCGCCCACCAGTGGGGCGTGATCGAGGCCGCTCTCGAGCGCACCGCCGCGTACGCGAGCACCCGCCACCAGTTCGGTCGCCCCATCGGCACGTTCCAGGCCGTCGCCGCCCGTCTGGCGGACGGGTCCATCGACGTCGACGCCGTCCGGTTGAGCACCCTGCGCGCCGCCTACGAACTCGACGCTTGTAGCGGCAACCCCGGCCCGACCGCACACGCGGCGGTGGCCTCCGCCCACTTCTGGGCCTGCGACGCCGGCCACCGCCTCGCCCACACCGCCGTGCACGTCCACGGAGGTGTCGGGCTGGACCGCTCCGAGCCCGTCCACCGCTACTTCCTCGCCGCGAAGGCCGGCGAGTGCCGCCTCGGCGGCGCCACCCGGCAACTGCTCGACCTGGGCGACCTGCTGGCCACCGCGGGCGACCCCTGGGAGTACTCGGCGTGAGCGGCGCGGTGAGAACGATCGCGGAGGTCGCCGCCCAGCCGTTCACCTCCGTCGCCGACGCGGTGCACGCCCTGCGCGCCGTCGGCGACCGCGGAATCTGGTCCGACGGCCGGCTCACGCCCTGGTCGGACGCCGTCGGCGCGGTGGCCGTGCGGATCGCGGCGCTTCGGGAACTGATGACCTCGTCGTCGCCGCCTTCGTCGTCGTCACCATCGTCGTCGTCACCGTCACGCCCGCACATCGGCCTCCTCCTAGCCGGCACACCCGAGTACCTCCACCTGCTCGGCGCGGCGGCATGCTCGGAGCTCGTCGTGGCCGGGCTCAACCCCACGCGACGCGGCGAGGCTCTGATCCGCGACGCGGCCCTCGCCGACTGCGCGCTCATCCTCACGGACACCGACAACGAAGCCCTCCTGGATGGGCTCGACCCCGGCGTGCCCGTGGTCTCCGTCGACTCCCCCGAGTGGACCGCACTGCTCGACCGGCACGCCGGCGCGGCGCTCCCCGAGGTGGCGGACGTGCCCGTCGGCCCCGACGACCTCGTCGCCCTGGTGTTCACCTCGGGCACGAGCGGCGACCCCAAGGCCGTCCGGATCACGCAGAGCAAGATCTCCGTGCCCGGCCGCATGCTCGCCGAGAGGTTCGGGATCGGTTCGGACGACTGCGTGTACAGCGCGATGCCACTGTTCCACTCCAACGCCGTGATGGTGGCGTGGCCGATCGCCCTGTACTCCGGATGCTCGATCGCACTGCGGCGTCGCTTCTCCGCCTCCAACTGGCTCGACGACGTCCGGCGACACGGATGCACCTTCGCCAACTACGTCGGCGCACCACTGTCCTACATCCTGGCCACCCCCGAGCGACCCGACGACGCCGACAACCCGATGCGCGTGGTCTACGGCAACGAGGCGCCCGCCGACGTGCGTCGCGAGTTCGCCCGGCGCTTCGGCGTCACCGTGGTGGACGGGTTCGGTTCCAGCGAGGGCGGCATCTCCGTCACCCGTACGCCCGGGACCCCCGACGCCGCGCTCGGTCCACTGCCGGACGGGGTGCGGATCGTCGACCCGGAGTCCGGGGACGAGCGCCCCCGCGCCCGCTTCGACGACGCCGGTGTCCTGCTCAACGCCGACGAGTCCGTGGGTGAGATGGTCGCCGACGGGCCGGGCCTGTTCTCCGGGTACTACGGCGACCCCGCCGCCGACGCCGAGAGGATGCGCGGCGGCCGGTTCCACTCCGGTGACCTCGCGTACGTCGACGACGACGGATGGGTCTACTTCGCGGGCCGGTCCGGTGGCTGGATGCGCGTGGACGGGGAGAACCTGGCGGCGGCACCGATCGAACGCGTACTGCGGCGCCACCCCGATGTGGCCGAGGTCGGCGTGTACGCCGTGCCGGCGGCGACGGTGCGCGGTCCGGCCGTCATCGGCGACGCCGTCGCCGCGGCGGTGGTGGCACGCGAGGGAGCAGACGCCTCGACCCTGGCCGACGGGTTCGGCGACTTCCTCGCCGCCCAACCCGACCTCGGGCCCAAACAGTGGCCGTCGCTGCTCCGGATGACCGCCGCGCTGCCACGGACGGCCAGCTTCAAGTTCCGGGCCCGCGACCTCAGCTCGCTGGGCGCCGAGTCGGCCGGGGACAGGGTCTGGGTCCGCGCCGACGGTGCAGGGGCCTTCACCCCCGGGTGAGGTCGTCGGTAGGTTTGGCGTGTGGACCACGCCGTGAACCCCGACCTGCAGCATTCCGCCGGCGACGGCATCAACGCCGATGCCGTCGCCGCCGATGACGACTTCGGTATCTCCGCGCCCGTCCCGCCCAAACCGCTGCTGCGGGGGTGGATCCACGCCGGCACCCTGCCCGTGGCGATCGCGCTGGGCGTCGTGCTCACCGTCCTCGCCGAGGGCACCGCGCTGACCTGGGCCTGCGCCGTGTTCCTGGCGACCTCGACCCTGCTGTTCGGGATCTCGGCCCTGTACCACCGGGTGAACTGGGGGCCACGCGCCGCGGCCCTGATGCGCCGGCTCGACCACTCCAACATCTTCCTGCTCATCGCTGGCACGTACACCCCCATGACGGTGGCGGCACTGGAGCCCCCGACCACCCAGATCCTGTTGACGCTCGTGTGGTCGGGGGCTCTGCTGGGGATCCTGTTCCGCCTGTTCTGGTTGTCGGCGCCGCGCTGGCTGTACGTCGTCCTCTACATCGGCCTCGGCTGGACCGCGGTGTGGTTCGCCGGCGACCTCATCACCGCCAACCTCGCCGCCGTCATCCTGGTGATGGTCGGTGGCGTCGCCTACACCGGCGGCGCGGTCGTCTACGGCCTCAAGCGACCCGACCCGGCCCCCGGCGTCTTCGGCTTCCACGAGGTGTTCCACACGTGCACCGTGATCGCGTTCGCCTGCCACTGGGCCGCGATGCTGCTGTTCGTCCTGACCAGCTGATGACCTGCTGACGACCTGACGGCCGAGAATCCGCTATCCCGATTCCGGATCCGCTACCCGAATTGGGCTGGCGGATCCGGAATCGGAGTAGCGGATCTGGCCGATGACGGCGAGACGGGCCCGTCCGCTCAGGCCAGGGTCGCGCGCAGCCGCTCGACGGCGGCCTCGTACTCGGCGACGATCTGCGCCATCGTCTCGGCCACGGGCACCACACCCTCGAGGGAGCCGATGATCTGGCCGGCGGGCATGGCGACGACCTCGGGATCCTGCGCCTCGGAGATCCGCTGGTGGGCCTCCGCGACGAGGATGTTCTGCAGCGGCATGGGCAGCGGGTCCGGCGCGTCGGCGGCGGCCCACGCCTCGGTCCACTTGCTCTTGAGCAGCCGCGCGGGCTTGCCCGAGTAGATGCGCGTGCGGACGGTGTCGCGGCTGGTCGCGGCCACGAGCGCCTTCTGCATGGCCTGCGACCCGCCGTCCTCGGCGTACTCGGCGGCCGTGAGCCAGCGCGATCCCATCCAGGCGCCCTGCGCGCCCATCCCGATCACGGACGCGACCTGGGTCCCGTCGCCGATGCCACCGGCGGCCAGCACCGGGGCCCGGCCGTCGAGGGCCTTGACGATCTCGGGGACCAGCACCATCGTCGCGACGTCGCCGGTGTGACCTCCCGCCTCGCCGCCCTGGGCGATCACGATGTCCACGCCGTTGTCGACGTGGGCCAGGGCGTGCTTGGTGGCGCCGGCGAGGGCGGCGACCTTCATCCCGTTCTCGTGGGCGAGGTCGATGATGTGCTTCGGCGGCGAGCCCAGGGCGTTGGCGATGAGCACCGGCCGGTGCTTGAGGGACATCTCCACATGCGACTGGGCCACCGAGTGCAGCCACCCGATAACGCCTGCGTTGTGCTCGGCGTCATCGCCGAGCGGCGGGACGCCGAGGTCGTCGAGGACACGGGAAACGAACGACTTGTGCTCCTCGGGGATCATCGCGGCGATGTCCTCCGGGCTCCCCTCGGTGGGGACCTTGTTGGGCATGACGATGTCCACACCGTAGGGCTTGCCGTCGGTGTTCTCGTCCATCCAGGTGAGGACCTCGTCGAGTTCCGCGGCATCGTTGTACCGGACACACCCGAGCACGCCCATGCCGCCGGCACGGGTCACGGCGGCCGCGACGGCCTTGGACGGGGTGAACGCGAAGACCGGGTACTCGATCCCGAACTCCTCCGTGAGGGAAGTGCGAATGCTCACTTGCTGATCTCCTGGCTGTCGTCTGCGGGGCGGGACGCGGCGATGTCCGCGGCCCACCGGTAGTCGGGCTTGCCCGCGGGATTGCGCTTGACCGAGTTCTCGACCCAGACCGCGCGCGGGCACTTGTAGCGGGCGATCTCCGTGCGCGCGTGCTCGTTGATCTCCTCGATGGGCGGGCACTTGCCGTCCCGGGTGTGCAGAACGGCGGCGACCTTCTGCCCCATCCGCTCGTCGGGGACGCCGATCACCAGCGCGTCGAACACGTCGGGGTGCGTCTTGAGGGCCGCCTCGACCTCCTCCGGGTGCACCTTCTCGCCGCCGGTGTTGATCGACACCGAGCCGCGGCCGAGCATCGTGACGGTGCCGTCGGACTCGACCCGGGCGTCGTCGCCGGGGATGGAGTAGCGCTTGCCGTTGTATGTCTTGAACGTCGCCGCGGTCTTGGCCTCGTCCTTGTAGTACCCCAGCGGGATATGGCCGGTCCGGGCCACCTTGCCGATGACATCCGACCCGGGCCGGATCTCGTTGCCGTCGTCGTCGAGGACCGTGGTCTCGCCGTCGATCTTCACGCGCGGACCGCCGGTGTGGGTCTTCCCCTTCTCCGCCAGTGCGATGCCCGAGAAGCCCGTCTCCGACGACCCGATGGAGTCCGAGATCATCGCGTTGGGGAACGCCTCGATGAACTGGTCCTTGACCGAGGGCGAGAAGAGCGCGGCCGAGGACCCGATGTAGAAGAGCGACGAGGGGTCGTACTTCTCCGCGTCCCAGGCCTCGATCATCGGTCGCGCCATCGCGTCACCGGTGATGAACATCAGGTTGATCTTGCGGTCGGTGACCGTCTGCCAGACCGTCTCCGCGTCGAATTCCGGGATGAGCACACTCGTGTGACCGGCGAACAGGGCCATGAGGATCGCCCACTGGGCACCGCCGTGGATGAGCGGCGGTAGCGCGGCCCGGACCAGCACCCCGCCGTCGACGGCCTTGTTCGCCAGCTCCCATTCGTCGGCGACCCGCTCCCCCGTGAGGAAGTCGATGCCACCGCCCAGGACCATGAACACGTCCTCCTGGCGCCACATGACGCCCTTCGGCGACCCCGTGGTGCCACCCGTGTACAGCATGTAGATGTCGTCGTTCGAGCGCTCGCCGAAGTCCCGCTCCGGGGACTGCGCCGCCAGGGCGTCCTCGTAGTGCGCCACGGAGACGCTCTCGGGGACCACCGGGTCCGGTCCGTCGGTCCCGTCCTCGAACACCAGGCAGTGCCGGACCCCCGGGGTCCTGGGCAGGGCCTCGGCCAGGGTCTGCGAGTACCGCCGCTCGTGGATCACCGCGACGGCGTCGGAGTTGTCGAGGAGGTACTCGAGCTCGGCAGGGACGTAGCGGAAATTCACGTTGACCATGACCGCGCGGATCTTGAAGATCGCCACCATGGCCTCGACGGCCTCGATGGTGTTGCGGCTGTACACCGCGACCTTGTCGTCGGGCCCCACCCCCACCGACTGCAGGTGGTGGGCGAGTCGGTTGGCACGGTCCTCGAACTCCCGGAAGCTGAGCTCACGATCACCCTGGACGAGCACGAGCCGGTCGGGGACACGGTCCACGCTGTGTTCTACGAGATCTCCGATGGTGTACGCCATGCCCCCAAACTAGAACGTGTTACCTTCCCGTGGTGTGGGTTACATCGAACCCGGCATAAAGAAATCCTCCAGGAGGCCCCAGATGACCAGCGTCGCGACGCCCGAGGACCAGCACCTGCTCACCGAGCGGCGTGGGCACGTCCTGATCGTCACCATGAACCGCCCCGAGGCCAGGAACGCCCTGTCGGGGCCGATGATGCGGGGCATGGAGGCCGCCTGGGACCTGGTGGACTCCGACCCCGACATCCGGGCGTGCATCCTCACAGGCGCCGGCGGGTTCTTCTGCGCGGGCGCCGACCTCAAGGCCATGAACTCCGACGCCCCGGGGGACAAGTTCGCCGGCGGCGGCTGGGATCTCACGACGCTCCCGGCCCTGCTCAAGGGCCGTCGACTGAGCAAGCCGCTCATCGCCGCGGTCGAGGGGCCGGCCATCGCGGGCGGGACCGAGATCCTGCAGGGCACCGACATCCGCGTCGCCGGACGGTCCGCGAAGTTCGGAGTCTCCGAGGCGCGGTGGGGCCTGTACCCGCTCGGTGGTTCGGCGGTCCGACTCGTGCGCCAGATCCCGTACACCGTCGCGATGGAGGTCCTCATGACGGGCCGCCACCTCACCGCGGAGGAGGCCGAGCGTGTCGGGCTCATCGGCCACGTGGTCGACGACGGATCGGCCCTCGACAAGGCCCTGGAGATCGCCGACCTCATCGCCGCGAACGGCCCGCTGGCGGTCCGGGGGATGATCGAGACCATCCGCCGCACCGAGGGCATGCACGAGGAGGAGGCCTTCCGCGTCGACGCCGAGGTGGGCGGGCGGGTCTTCGCCTCCGCCGACGCGAAGGAGGGCCCGCGGGCGTTCGCCGAGAAGCGCAAGCCCGAGTTCCGGGGAGAGTGACCGGTCCGGCTGCGGGCCTCACGGCAGGCCCGCAGCCGGGCGACGACTACAGCTTGAGCCGTGTCCGTACCTGCATCGCCCTCAGGTATCCCGAGGCCATCCGCTGCTTGTCCTTGGTGAACGGCGGCACCATCATCTCCGAGACGTTGTAGGCGAACGAGTGGTGCGCCACCGCCCGCTCGTGGGTGAACGTCCGGAAGCCGTAGTGGCCGTGGTAACCGCCCATCCCCGAGTTGCCGACGCCGCCGAACGGGATGGCGGACGAGGCCATGCCGATCCCGAAGTCGTTGCCGTAGATGTTGCCGGAGCGGGTGCGGTCGGCGACGGTCTCGAAGCGGTCGTTTCGGTCCCCGTACCAGTACAGGACGAGCGGGCTGGGCCGGTCGTTGACGTAGCGGATCGCCTCGTCGAGGCCCCTGTAGCCGAATACCGTGAGGACGGGGCCGAACACCTCCTCGGAGTCGATCTCCATGTCCGGGGTCACGCCGGTGAGCAGGGTGGGCGCGATCTTGCGGCCGACCGGGTCGGGCAGCCGTTCGCCGGCCGGCGCGGCGTCGCGTTTGTCGGCGCCCTTCCCCACGGCGTCGTCGATCAGGCCGACGATCCGCTCGTAGTTCGAGGTGTTGACGGTCGCCGTGTACTCGGGGTTTCCGACGATCGCGGGCAGGCTGGTGCGCCACTGGTCGAGCACGGTGTCGCAGAACGCGTCCAGTCGGTCCTCGGGGACGAACACGTAATCCGGGCACATGCACACCTGACCGCCGTTGACGAGGCGGGAGGACGCGATGCTGCGCGCAGCCCGATCGATGTCGGCGCTGGTGTCGACTAGGACCGGGTTCTTGCCGCCCAGTTCGAGGGTGACGGGGGTGAGGTTCTCCGCGGCGTCCTTGGCGACGGACTTGCCGACCCCGGGCGAGCCGGTGAAGAACAGGTGGTCGAAGGGCAGGACCGAGAAGTCCGAACCACGGCCGTGTTCGGGTCCGGCGATCGCGAGTTCGTCGACGGCGAAATACTCCGGTGCCAGCCGGCACAGGGCCTCGGTGGTGTGCGCGGTGACCGAGGACGGCCGGATCATCACCCGGTTGCCGGCGCCGAGGGCGGAACCGGCGGGCACGATCGTGAGGTACAGCGGGAAGTTCCACGGTCCGATGATGCCGACGACCCCCTTGGGGTCGTGTCGGACCTGTTGGGTGAAGCCCACCGCCTCCAGGGCTCGGGACACGCGCGTGGGGCGCATCCACTTCTTGATGTTGCCGCGCTGGTGGTCCAGGTCGGGGATGGAGGAGGCGATGTCGGTGAGGGTGGAGAAGGTCTCCGGCCGGGAGCCGTAGTCCTCGCGCATCGCCTCGGTGAGGTCGGCGGCGTTGTCCAGGACGAGGCGTTTGAGGCGCAGGATCCGGTCCCGGCGGATCTTCACGCCCGGCTGGGGATCGGCGAGGAACGCCTGTTGTTGCCGCTCGAGGATCTGCGCGAGCGTGAGATCGCGCGCGGTGGGGGTTCTGGTCATGCGTCCAGGGTAGAACGCGTTCTCGCCCCGCGTCGGGGATCCGACGACGACGAGGGCCCGCCCCTGCCCAGACCTACTTCGCGTCCGCCCAGTACGGATCCTTCAGCGTGCGCTTCATCAGTTTCCCGTTGGCCTGGCGGGGCAGCTCGTCCACCACATCGATCGACCGCGGCATCTTGAACTTCGCCAGCCGACCGGACAGGTCCTCGAGGATGTGTGCCTTGAGCTCGTCGGACTCGGGGTAGCCCTCGGCCAGTTCGATGACGGCCTTGACCTCCTCACCCCAGTCCTTGTGCGGGATACCGAACACGGCGGCGTCGCGGACCGCCTCGTGGCGGGTCATCTCCGACTCGATCTCTGCCGGGTAGATGTTCACGCCGCCGGAGATGATCATGTCGTTCTTGCGGTCGCACAGGAACAGGTAACCGTCGGAATCGACGTACCCGATGTCGCCCATCGTGAACAGCTCGCCCACGTAGGTCTTCGCGGTCTTCTCCTTGTCCTGGTGGTACTCGAACTTCGACCCGTGCATCTGCAGGTACACGTTGCCGATCTCGCCGGTGGGCAGCTCACCCCCGTCGTCGTCGAGGATCTTCAGGGTGGTGGTCTTCCACGGCCGGCCCACGCTGCCGGGCTTGCGCAGCCATTCCTCGCCGGTGATGGTGCAGCCGCCACCCTCGGTGCCGGCGTAGTACTCGGTGAGTACGGGGCCCCACCAGTCGAGCATGGCCTGCTTGACGTGCTTGGGGCACGGCGCTGCACCGTGGACGATCGTGCGCAGGCTCGACACGTCGTACTTCGCGCGCACGTCCTCCGGCAGCTCCAGCAGACGCGAGAACTGGGTCGGCACCATGTGCGACTGGGTGACGCCGTGGGCGTCGATGAGGCGCAGCATCTCCTCGGGCGTCCACTTGTCCATGAGCACCACCGCCTGGCCCAGATTGAGCGAGATGGTGACGAAATTGAGCACGGCCGTGTGGTAGAGCGGCGAGCCGCAGATGTGGACGTTGTCCGGCGCCTGGATGTTGAAGCCGGCGAAGAAGTAGTAATTGGGGACCGTCACCTGATCCGGCGAGCCGCCGGTGAGGGGGCGCCGCACGCCCTTCGGGCGCCCGGTGGTGCCGGAGGTGTAGAGCATCGGCGCGCCGAGGGTCCTCGACGACGGCAAGGGGTCCTCCCCCTGCGCCGGGGCCGTGAGCTCGGTGAGCGGACGGAATCCGGGGACGTCTCCGATCGCGTAGCAGCGGGCGGGGTCGAGGCCCGCCTCGTCGGCGGCGGCGGCCGCGACGTCGGCGAACCGCTCGTCGGCGATGAACACCGTCGAGCCCGAGTTCTCCAGGATGTAGGCCACCTCCGGCCCGGTCAGGTGCCAGTTCGCCGGGGCGATGTAGAGGCCGATCTCGATGGCCGCGTAGTAGACCTCGAGGAACTCGATCGAGTTGGGCGCCAACAGGACGATGCAGTCACCGGCCTCGAGCCCCAGCGCCTGCAGGCCCCGGGCATAACCGTGGGCGGCGTCGGCGAGCTGGCCGAAGGTCACCTGGCGGCCGGGGGCGTCGGCGGATCCGCCCTCGATCACCGCGACGCGGTCGGGCTCGGCCTCGGCAATGCGGTAGACGCTGGTGACGTGCTCACCGTTTCGCGGGTCCAGGACTCCGGCGTCGGCGGGAACGGAAGGCGAGGGTGCACTCATGCACCCCATAGTAGAACCTGTTCTATCTTAGTGGCGGCCTTTCTTCATGGCGGTCGACGCGACCATCCGCGCCTCCCAGATGGCCTGACCGGGCGCGGCGGCTACGCTCTCGCACATGGCGAAGCATCGACACCGCGCCTCCGACGCCCAGCGCACGGCCGTCCAGCAGGCCCTCGACGAGGCCTTTGGGGCAGGCCAGCTCGACCATTTTGAGCATTTCGAGCGCATCCGGACCGCCACCAAGGCCAAGTACATCGACGAGCTACGCCCGCTCGTGGTCGACCTGCGTGGTGGTGACGACGACCTGGGACTGGGTCGGGATGACGACCACGACAACAACAAAGCATCCGCCGGCTCCGCACGCACCGGGTGGGATGCCCGCCGCAACCGCAGCCATGCGAACCGCGGCTGGGCCATCGGAATCGGCATCGCGGTGGCGGTCCTGGCGATAGCCGGCGGGGTTATCGCCGCCTCAGTCTCGAACTCCCCCTCGAACTCCATGACCACGGAGCAGGCCTCCGACCCCGGTCCGCTCCTCACCGCAGAGGGGATGGAGCGCGTGATCGACTCGGCCAAGACCGAGTTCGCAGGCCTTGACCTGGACACGTTCAGCATTCACGGCACCAGCGCCGGCGCGATGTACGAGGACCCGGCCGAGCCCGGGAAGCGGCTGAGCTTCATCTTCCGCGGTGGCGAGTGGACGCAGTCGGGCTTCCACTCCCGCACCGAGTCGACCACCTTCCGGATCGCGGACATCGACTCGGCGGTGCTCGAGCAGACGGTCGAGTCCGCACCGGGAGAACTCGACATGTCCGGCGCGAAACTGAGCCACATCAGCGTGTTTGCAGACCCGCTCGGCGAGCCCGAGTATGCGGTGTCGCTAAACGATGGCAAAGACCTCGGCACGGCCACCTTCGGCCCCGACGGCCAGCTCCGGAAGGCCGACAAGCCCGACTGAGCGCGGGCGGACCTCAGCCGATGAGACGGCCGATCTGTTCAACCTGCTCGACCGTGCGCGCGGTCACCACGAGCATCGTGATGCCCGCGGCCTCCCACTCGGCGATCTGCTCCCGCACCGAAGCCTCGTCGCCGATGATCGCCGTGGCCTCCACCATCTCGTCCGGCACCGCGGCGGCGGCCTCCTCCTTGCGCCCGGAGCGGAACAGCTCGGTGATGCGCTCGACGTCCTCGGCGAACCCCATCCGTCGGAACGCCTCGGCGTGGAAGTTCTTCTCCTCCGCACCCATACCACCGGCGTAGAGGGCGGTGAACGGCTTGCAGGAGTCGATCACTCCGCGCCGGTCGTCGGTGACGTGGAGCTGGCACAGGAAGGCCACCTCGAAGTCCTCGCGGGTCCGGCGGGCACCGGGACGGGCGAAGCCCTCGTCGAGCCACGAGTTGTACTGGGCGGCGGACTTGGGCGAGGCCAGGAAACCGAGCCAGCCGTCGGCGACCTCCGCCGCGAGTGCGACGTTCTTGGGCCCCTCGGCGCCCAGCCAGATGGGCACGTCCTCGCGCAGCGGGTGCAGGATCGACTTGAGCGGCTTGCCCAGTCCGGAGGCGTCCGAACCCTCGTAGGGCAGCGCGTAGGCGGGTCCGTCGGAGGTCACGGGCGCCTCGCGGCGCAACACCTTGCGGATGATGTCGATGCACTCCCGGGTGCGCGCGAGCGGCTTGGCGAACGGCTGCCCGTACCAGCCCTCCACCACCTGCGGGCCGGAGACTCCGAGCCCCAGGCAGAACCGGCCGCCGGACAGATGATCCAGCGTCATGGTGCTCATCGCGGTGGCGGTGGGCGTGCGGGCGGAGAGCTGCACGACCGCCGTGGACAGGCGGATGCGCTCGGTCAGCGATCCGTACCAGGCCAGCGGGGTGAAGGCGTCCGAACCCCAGGCCTCGGCGGTGAAGACGGTGTCGAAGCCCGCCTTGTCCGCGGCCACCACGAGGTCGGCGTGATTGGTGGGCGGCTGGGCGCCCCAGTATCCGAGTTGCAAGGCGAATTTCATGAGGCCCAGTGTGACCCACGCCGCCCACGGGCGGTCACGAGCACACGGAAAGTCGCACAACTGTCGGTGGAACGTGTTCTAATTGCGGCGTGACATCCAGAGAGATCGTTGTCGACATCACCCCGCCGGAAGAGACCGTCCTGTCGGCCTCACTATCCCCGGCCTTCGACTACACGCGCTCGACCGGACCGGTCCTCGGCGCGTTCTTCACCGGCCTGCGCGACGGCCGCCTCGTGGGAGTCCGCGACTCCGCCGGCGCCGTGCACCTGCCCCCGGTGGAGTTCGACCCGCACACGAGACAGGCCCTGTCCGAATTCGTGGAGATCGGCTCGGGGACCGGGATCGAAGGCGTCGTCGTCGTCTGGACCTGGGTTCCCGAACCCACCGACGTCCACAAACACGACTCGCCGTTCGCCTGGGCCCTGGTCCGGTTCGACGGCGCGGACACCGCCGTCCTCCTCCCCCTGGTCGCCGACGGCCCCGAGGCCGTCAGCTCCGGGATGCGCGTACGTCTGAAGTGGTCCGCCGAGCGGACCGGGACCATCCACGACATCGCGTGCGTGGTCCCCGCCGACGCCCAGGGCACCGACCAGGGAGACAACCAGGGCGACGACGACGAGGCCCCGCAGACCTCCGGCGAGGATGCCGTCACCATGGTCGTCACCCCGATCGGCGTCTCGGTGACCCACACCGCCAGCCCCGCCGAGAGCGAGTTCCTCCGCGCGATCGTCCAGGGCCGGCTGCTGGGACGCCGCCGCTCCAACGGGCCCGAGGTCTACGTCCCGCCCCGCGACTACTGCCCGTCCGACGGGATCGCCATGGGCGAGTACGTGGAGGTCTCCGACATCGGCACGGTGACCACGTTCGGCATCGTCAACGTGCCGTTCGCCGGCCAGGAGATCAACCCCCCGTACGTCACCGCCTACATCCTGCTCGACGGCTCCGACGTCCCCATCCAGCACCTGGTGCTGGGCTGCGAGGCGTCCGAGGTGCGGATGGGGATGCGCGTGCGCGCCGTGTGGACGCCCGAGTCCGAACGGCCCGCCTCGATGAAGGCCATCGCCCACTTCGAGCCCACCGGCGATCCCGACGCCGATCCCGACACCTATGCCGATCACCTGTAGAGGACACCACCCGTGACCCCCAACGCTCCCCGGGACGTGGCCGTCGTCGGATTCGCCCACGCCCGCCACACCGAGTCCACCTTCGGCACCACCAACGGTGTCGAGATGCTCGCCCCCGTCTTCGCCGAGTGCTACCGGCAGACCGGACTGGACCGCACCGACATCGACTTCTGGTGCTCCGGCTCGTCCGACTACCTGGCCGGCCGCGCCTTCTCGTTCATCTCCGCCGTCGACTCCATCGGCGCGGTCCCCCCGATCTCCGAGTCGCACGTCGAGATGGACGCCGCGTGGGCGTTCTTCGAGGCCTACCTCAAGATCGCCTCCGGCCAGGCCGACACGGCCCTCGTCTACGGGTTCGGCAAGGCCTCGGCCAGCACCGACCTCGACACCGCCCTGGCGCTGCAACTCGACCCCTACACCGTCGCCCCGCTGTGGCCCGGCCGGCACCACGTCGCCGCACTGCAGGCCCGCGCCGGCATCGACGCCGGCCGGTGGTCCGAGGCCGAGATGGCCGCCGTCGCCGCCCGCGCCACCGGCCGCGACGAGACGGACCTTCTCGCCGAGCCGTACGTGGCCGACCCGCTGCGTCAGCACGACTGCCCTCCCGTCACCGATGGCGCCGGCGCCATCATCCTCGCCTCCGCCGACCGGGCCCGTGAGCTGGTCGACACCCCGGCGTACATCACCGGGATGGAACACATCGCCGACTCCGCCGAGTTCGGCGCCCGCGACCTCACCGACTCCCCGTCCGCACGGGCCGCCGCCGTCCGTGCGTCCGGCTCGTCCGGTGACCGCCCCGACCTGGGCGGCGTCTCTGTGGCCGAACTGCACACCCAGTACACCCACCAGGAGCTCCTCCTGCGCGGCGCGCTGGGCATCTCCGACGACGTCGCCGTGACCCCGTCCGGCGGCTCGCTGCTGGCCGACCCGCTGTTCAGCGCGGGCCTCGAGCGCATCGGCTACGCCGCGCACAGCATCTGGGAGGGCCGCTCCGAGCGCGCACTCGCCCACGCCACCAGCGGCCACCTGCTGCAGCAGAACCTCATCTGCCTCCTGGAAGGACGCACCGCATGAGCGCCCCCGCATCCGGAACCCACGGCTCCGGTCTGCCCGCTGCCGTCCTCGGGACCGGCCAGACCCACCACGTCGCCCGCCGCACCGACATCTCCATGGCCGGGCTCTGCCGCGAGGCCATCGATGCCGCCATGATCGACGCCGGGGTCGGCTGGGACGACATCGACGCCGTGATCGTCGGCAAGGCCCCCGACCTGTTCGAGGGCGTCATGATGCCCGAGTTGATGATGGCCGACGCTCTCGGCGCCGTCGGCAAACCGCTGCTGCGCGTCCACACGGCCGGGTCCGTCGGCGGCTCGACCGCTGTCGTCGCCGCGTCACACGTCCAGTCCGGCCGCTACCGCCGGGTCCTCGCCGTGGCGTGGGAGAAGCAGTCCGAGTCCAACGCCATGTGGGCACTCAGCCTGCCCGTACCGTTCACCGCGCCCGTCGGGGCCGGCGCGGGCGGTTACTTCGCCCCCCACGTGCGCTCCTACATCCGCACCACCGGGGCGCCCGAGCACGTGGGCGCGATGGTCGCGGTCAAGGACCGCCTCAACGGCTCGGTCAACCCGCACGCCCACCTCAAGCAGCCCGACATCACGGTCGACAAGGTGCTACAGGGACAGATGCTGTGGGACCCCATCCGGTTCGACGAGACCTGCCCCTCCTCCGACGGCGCGTGCGCGATCGTCATCGGCGATGCCGAGGCGGCCGAGGCCGTGGAGTCCGCCGGCCGACAGGTCGCGTGGGTCCACGCCACCGCGCTTCGCACCGAGCCCGGGCCCTTCGCCTACCGCAACTACCGCAGCCCGCAGGCCGGCCGCGACGCCGCCGCCGCTCTGTGGGCCGAGGCCGGGATCACCAACCCGGCCGAGGAGATCGACGCGGCCGAGATCTACGTGCCGTTCTCCTGGTTCGAACCCATGTGGCTGGAGAACCTCGGGTTCTGCGCGGAGGGCGAGGGGTGGCGCATGACCGAGTCCGGCGCCACCGCGCGCGACGGCTCCCTGCCGGTCAACCCGTCCGGCGGCGTGCTGTGCTCGAACCCCATCGGCGCGTCCGGCATGCTCCGGTTCGCCGAGGCCGCCCGCCAGGTGATGAATCGAGCGGACGAGCACCAGGTCCCCGGCGCACGCAAGGCCCTGGGCCACGCGTACGGCGGTGGATCCCAGTACTTCTCCATGTGGGTAGTGGGGACCGACCGTCCGGAGCGTCACTCATGAGCAACCCCTATCTGGACGACGACGGGCAGTACCGCCCGCTCGAGATGAGCGACGCAGCGCTGGCGAGTCCCGCCTACGCCGCCGCGCGCCGCTCGTGGGCCGCGACCAACACCGGCGACCGCGACGCCTGGATCGCCGGGTGGAACCCCGAGGGCACCATCGAGGATCCCGTGGGTCCGTCGATGTTCGACGCCGAGGGCATCGGCCACACCGGCACGGAGAGGCTCCTGGAGTTCTGGGAGAAGGCCGTGGCCACCCCGGATCACATCGAGTTCCGGTTCGACCGCGGGATCGCTGCGGGCGACGAACTCCTCTGCATCGGCACAATGCGCACCCACATCGGCTCCAGCATCATGGAGATCGACATCGCCGTGGACTACCGCGTCGACTCCCAAGGCCGGCTCGTGAACCTTCGCGCCTTCTGGGAACAGGACGTGGCCATGGCCTCAGGACTGCGACCGCTGACCGACGACGACCGGGCGGCCATCGCCGGCGCCGCAGGAAAGAGCGAGTGACCATGAGCCGCGTAGCGGACGTCGAGTTCTCCGTCCCCGTCTCCTTCTCCCCCGTCGACCAGTACCTCGACATCGCACACGGCGCCGAGGCCGCGGGCATCGACCGGATCGTCCTGCCCGACTCCCTGTTCCACCCGCGGCGTCAGGACAAGGACTACCCGTACACGCCGGACGGCTCCCGGATGTGGGACGAGAACACCGAGTGGGTGGAGCCGCTCATCGCCTGCGCCGCCATGGGTGGGGCGACCTCCCGGATCCGCTTCTGCCCGCAGGTGCTCAAGGTGGGCCCCCGCAACCCCCTGCTGCTCACCCGGCAGGTGGGGTCGGTGGCGTTGCTCACCGGCAACCGGCTGGACCTCGGCGTGGGCATCGGCTGGGACCCCAACGAGTTCGAATGGTGCGGCGCGCCGTTCAAGGGCCGCGGCAAACGCACCGACGAGTCGCTGGCCATCCTGCGCGAGGGCCTGCGGGGCCAGTGGATGGAGTTCCACGGCAACCACTTCGACTTCGACGAGCTCATCTTCACCCCGGCGCCGTCCGAGCAGGTCCCCTTCTACGTCGGCGGCCACACCGAGATCGCGCTCAAGCGCGCCGCCCGCGTAGGCCAGGGCTGGACCAGTGCGATGATGGGCTTCGACGACATCGTCGCCACCGTCACCCGCCTGGGCGAACTGCTCGAAGAGCAGGGGCGCTCGCTGGCCGACCGCGGCGACGGCAAACGCTTCGCCATCCAGGTGGTGTGCCTGGACCGCTACGGCTCGAAGGGCTTCGCCGAGCTGGCGGAGGCCGGCGTCACCGACATCATCGTCATGCCGTGGCTGATCGAGGGCCACGGGTACGACTGCACGGCCGAGCAGAAGATCGAGTCGATCGCCCGCTTCGGCGAGAAGTACGGCCTCAGCGGCTAGTTGCACGGGGCGCTTCGGCGCGTGATGCCCCTCAGGCGGGCAGGTGCGCAGCGACGTCGTCCAGGCAGGCGAGGATCGCGCCGTGCGTGTCCTGCGTGGCCTCCAGATGCATCAGGTGTCCCGCCGGCGCCGTGATCGCGCGGACCATCCGCACGTCGTCGTGGTAGCGGTCGAGCTTGGTCAACGGGTCGCGGCCGTGGAAGCCCTCGAGGTCCGGGTCGTGCTCGGAATAGAGGAAGTAGAAGGGCACGGGGTTGGTCTGCCGCTCGAACTCCTGTCGCGCGTTCCAGCTCACGTCCATCGCCCGGTACCACTGCAGTGGCCCCGCGAACCCGGTGCGCGCGTACTCCTCCTCGTAGGTGTCCATCTCCTCGACCGACAGCCACGGCCACGGCAGCGGTGGCGCCTCGGGCAGCGCGTCGAGATAGGTGGAGCCCGGCGGATGTTGCCACACGTCGAGGTAGTGATAATCCGGCTCTTGTGACCTGTCCATGGGTCGTTCGGTGGATCTCGGGTAGAAGCACGCCGTTCTCGGCTTAGGTTTTGGGTGTCTAAGTCCAAACCGAAGAGCGGAGAACGGCGTGCGAGGTGTCAGCCTATGGCGTGCGGTGCTGGGCGTCGAGAGAACGGTTATCGAGAACGTCGAGTTCGACCACAACGAGCAGATCGTGGTCGCACATGTTCGCCCTCGAAGGGGGTACTGGGCCCGGTGCGGCGTCTGCGGGACGCCGGCGGCCCGGTACGACAACGGCGCTGGCCGACGCCGCTGGCGCAGTCTGGATATGGGCTCAACGATGGTGTTTCTCGAGGCCGATTCGCCGCGAGTGAGCTGCCCCGTGCACGGTCCCACTGTGCGTCAGGTGCCCTGGGCCCGCCACGGCGCCGGTCACACCAGACCCTTTGACCAGCAGGTCGCGTGGCTGGCCACGCAGTGTTCCAAGAGCGCCACGTGCCAGCTGATGCGCATCGCCTGGCGCACGGTGGGGTCGATCATCGCCCGCGTCTGGGCCGACACCGTCGCCGGTACCGATCCGTTGGCCGGTCTGCGGAGGATCGGAATCGACGAGATCTCCTACAAGCGCAACTACAAGTATCTGACCATCGTGGTCGATCACGACACCGGTCGCCTGGTGTGGGTTGCCATTGGCCGGGACAAAGCCACCGTGCAGGCGTTTTTCGACGCTCTCGGGGCCGACCGGTGTGGGCAGATCACCCATGTCACCGCTGACGGGGCGAAGTGGATCGGCGACGTCGTAGCCCGAGCGTGCCCCGAGGCGGTGCGCTGTACCGATCCGTTCCACGTGGTCAAGTGGGCCACCGATGCCCTGGATGAAGTGCGTCGACAGGTGTGGAACGAGGCCGAGCCTGTCAAGATAATTGTGTGAGTTTTGGTTAGTGATGTCTGTCACATGTGGGGGTCGAAGCGTTCCGGGTAGGCCAGTGCGAGTTCGGCCAGTGCGGCTCGCCAACCGTGGATGGTGGCGCCTTCGACGAGTCTGGGGATCGATTTCCGGGGGCCTGCGTGGCCGTCTGCTCGGCGTTGAGCGTCCTTGGCGCGTTCTCGGTCTCGTCGGTCCTCGATGTTGCGTATGGCTAGCCATAGCAGCTTGATCGCGGCGGCATCGCTGGGGAAGTGCCCGCGGTTCTTGGTGATCTTGCGCAGCTGGTAGTTCAGCGACTCGATCGAGTTCGTGGTGTAGATCAGCTTGCGTGTGGCTGGGCCGAAGGCCAGGAACGGGATGAACCGCTCCCAGGCGGCCTCCCACGACCTGACGGCGGTGGGGTACTTGGCGCCCAGCGGCGATTCGGCGAAGGCCTCCAGTGCGGCTCTGGCGGCCTCGGCGTTGGCGGCGGTGTAGATCGGCTTGAGTGCCTTGGCCACGTTCTTGCGGTCGCTGTAGGACACGAACCGCATCGAGGCCCGGATCAGGTGCACCACGCAGGTCTGCACCTCGGCGAAAGGCCAGGTCGCGGCAATCGCCTCGGACAGTCCGGTCAGCCCGTCGCAGGCCACGATCAGGACGTCTTTGACGCCGCGATTGGCCAGTTCGGCGCACACGCTGGCCCAGAACGCCGCGCCTTCCTTGGCCTGCACCCAGATGCCGAGCACGTGCTTGACGCCCTCAAGATCGACCCCGACCGCGATGTGGGCAGCGCGGGTCTTCACGTGGGCTCCATCGCGGATCTTGATGTGGATCGCGTCCAGGAACACCACCGGGTAGAACGCCTCCAACGGGCGGTGCTGCCAGGCGGCGACTTCGTCCATGACCGCGTCGGTGACGTTGGCGATGGACTCGTGCGACAGCTCCACCCCCAGGGTCCGCGCGAGGTGGTGCTCGATCTCCCGGACGGTCATTCCGCCGGCGTACAGCGAGATGATCTGGTCCTCCAGCCCGCCGAGCCGGCGGGCGCCCTTCGGGACGAGCTGGGAGGCGAACGAGCCCTGCCGATCGCGGGGCTGATCCAGCTCCACCGGGCCGACCTCGGTGGCCACGGTCTTGCGCGAAGTGCCGTTGCGGTGGTTTCCGTCCCCGCCACGGGCGTGGGCATCGCGGCCCAGATGCTCGGTCAGCTCGGCGCCCATGCCCCGCTCAAGGACGGCCTTGAGCATCTCGTTCAAAAAGCCGTCCTTGCCAGTCAACTCCAACCCTCGCGAACGGGTCTCGGCGAGTACGTGATCAATCAGCGCATCCGAGAACACCTCCCGGCGAAGCCCAGCAGCATCTGATACATCCGTAGCGTCGTGGTCGTCAACAGCCATAGCGTTCATGATTCCTCCTCCGGCTCAACTCACACAGACCATCTGACACGCCCACGAGGCCCGCGGCGACAAACGGCAACTGCGTGAACGTCGTCTGGCCAACAAGGTCAACCGGGCCCGCGGTTACGCCCGGGACATCAAGCACGCCCGATATGCGCTCTGGAAGAACCCCGAGAATCTCACCACCCGGCAGAGTGCCAAGCTGGCGTGGATCGCCAAGACCGAACCCACCCTGTACCGCGCCTACCTGCTCAAAGAAGGCCTGCGTCTGATCTTCCAACTCCCGATCGACGAGGCCAGAGACGCCCTGGAAGCGTGGATCAGCTGGGCCAGACGATGCCGCATCGAACGGTTCGTCCACTTGCAGCGCACCATCTGCACCTACAAGACCGAGATCCTTGCCTCGATCGAACACGGCCTCTCCAACGGGCTCATCGAATCGGTCAACACCAAGATCCGCCTCATCACCCGAATGGCCTTCGGCTTCCGTTCACCAGAGGCCCTCATCGCCCTGGCCATGCTCAACCTCGGCGGCCACCGTCCCACCCTCCCCGGCCGCCAAAAGGCCCACGCATGAGTCATAAGAGCCGATAATCCGCCGACAATGCCCAGAAGACGCGGGTGAGGAATTCACGCTCGCGCCCCGCCAGGTCGGCCTCGGCCACACCGGGCTGCGCGAAGTAGTGCAGGTGGAGGAAGTGCTTCTGCGCCATCATCGCGGACGCCTCCAGGGGCGGGACCGACCCGGCGGTGCTCATGAACGGGTTCTCCATCCCGATCACCGCGCGGACCCGCCAGGGTTCGAGGTGGCATGTGTCGTAGGCGACGCCGGCGCCGAAGTCGAAGCCCACCAGTACCACCCGGTCCGCGTCCTCGGCATCGCAGACGGCCACCACGTCGTCGACGACCTCACGCGGGGCGTAGGCCGCGACGTCCGAGGGCGCGTCCGACCCGCCCATCCCGCGCAGGTCGGGGGCGATGACCCGCCATCCGGCCGCGGTCAGGACGGGGATCAGGCGATGCCACGTGAACCAGAAGTGCGGGAAACCGTGCAGGAGAACCACGGTCCCGGGGCCGTCGCCGGTCGGCGCCGTGGCGGGTCGGGGGTCCGGGTCAGCGACCACGTAGTGCAGTCGGACGCCGTCACGGTCGACGGTGCGGTGGTCGATCATGGGGGCTCACCTTGCCTGTTCGATGGGGCCGACGGGATCGGTTCGGGGTGTGTGCGAGGTCGGACGACGACGCCGACGACGACAAGGTCACCCCTCCCCCGAGACGAGAGCCCCGGCCCGGCCTGCGGAACAGGCGGGACCGGGGCTGACCGGCCGGGGGCCGGGTCTGGCTGCTCGCTGTGTCAGGCTCGCTGTGTCGGGCTCGCTGTGTCAGGTCAGTGCATGACCGGGCACTTGAAGTCGACCTTCCAGTCCTGGATCGCGTTGAGCCAACCCGAACGCAGACGCGTCGAGTCCCCCAGCGAGGTGATGTCCGGCATGTGATCGGCGATCGCGTTGAAGATCAGCTCGATCTGCAGCTTGGCCAGGTTGGCGCCGATGCAGTAGTGCGGGCCGTTGCCGCCGAACGTCAGATGCGGGTTCGGGTCGCGGGTGATGTCGAACGTGAACGGATCGGAGAAGACGTCCTCGTCGAAGTTCGCCGAGCCGTACATGATCGCGGCACGGTCACCCTTCTTCATGGTCACCCCGCCGATCTCCACGTCCTCGGTGGCGGTGCGCTGGAACGAGGTGATCGGGGAGGCCCACCGCAGGATCTCGTCGTAGGCGGTCGCCGGGCGCTCGCGCTTGAACAGCTCCCACTGGTCGGGGTTCTCGAGGAACGCGATCATCCCGTGGGTCGTGGCGTTGCGGGTGGTCTCGTTGCCCGCCACCGCGAGCAGGACCACGAACCAGCCGAACTCGTCGGAGGTGAGCTTCTCGCCGTCGACATCGGCCTGGATGAGCTTGGTGACCAGGTCGTCACGGGGGTCGGTCTCGCGCTTGGTGGCCAGCTCCTGGGCGTAGGAGAGCACCATGGCGTTGGCCATCTGCGACTCCTCGACCTTGCCGGGGACGTCGTAGCTGGTCATCTGGTTGGACCACTCGAAGATCTGGTGACGGTCCTCCAGCGGGATGCCGATGAGCTCGGCGATCGCCTGGAGCGGGAGCTCGGAGGCGACGTCGACGATGAAGTCGCCGCTGCCCTTCGCCGCCGCGGTCTCGACGATGTTCTTGGCCTTCTCGGCGAGGTGCTCGCGCATCTTCTCGATGTTGCGCGGGGTGAACCCCTTCGAGATGATCCGCCGGTACTTCTTGTGCTCCTCGCCGTCCTGGTTGATGAACAGCAGGCGGGTGAGCTCGACGATCTCCCGCTCGGTGCCGGGGGCGAAGCGCGGGATGGCGGTGTTCTCGAAGGTGGAGAAGACCTCGTTGGTCCGGCGCGAGATCTCCTTGACGTCCTCGTGCTTGGTGACGACCCAGTATCCGTCGTCGTCGAAACCGTCGACCCCGGGGTCCTTGGCGCACCACCAGATCGGCTCGGTCCGGCGGAGGTGGGCCCACTCGGGATGCGGTAGGCGCTTCTCGTAGAGCTCCGGATCCGTGAAATCGAACCCCTCGGGAATGGTGACTGGCTGCACTGGCACTCCTTGACCACGTCTGATTGCGTCTCGTGCTCGAACGGCGCCGGGACATCTCTGCCCTCACCCCGCAATGTAATCTAGAACACGTTATAGGCACCATACTGGAACACGTTCACTTCTGGGTCGTCGTTCCTGATCGCCCGGAGCGCCCGGTCGCCCCCCGCACCGCGAACTCGGAATCCCCCGCCGGGTGACGTAAACTAGAACTCGTTCTAACCTTGCTTCCGAAGGAGCGCATCCATGGGAAATCCCGTCATCGTCGAGGCCGTCCGGACCCCGATCGGAAAGGCTCGCGGCGCACTGTCGGGCCTGCACCCCGCGCACCTGCTGGGGGCCTCGCAGAAGGAGGTCATCCGGCGCGCCGGGATCGACGCCGCGCTCGTCGAGCAGGTCGTCGGAGGGTGCGTCACCCAGGCCGGCGCCCAGGGGAACAACGTCACCCGCGGCGCCTGGCTCGCGTCGGGACTGCCGTGGCAGACGGCGTGCACGACCATCGACTGCCAGTGCTCGTCCGCGCAGCAGGCCAATCACTTCATCGCCAACCTCATCCACGCGGGGGCGATGGACGTCGGGATCGCGTGCGGCGTCGAGTCGATGAGCTGGATCGCGCTGCGCGCCGCCGTCGGCGACGGCTCCAACGGGATGCCGCGCCCGGACGACTGGGACGTCGACCTGCCCGACCAGTTCACCGCGGCCGACCGGATCGCGAAGCGCCGCGGGTTGAGCCGCGCCGACCTCGAGGAACTGGGTGTCCGGTCCCAGGCCAACGCGAAGCGCGCGTGGGAGGAGGGCCGCTTCGATCGCGAGACCTTCGCCGTCGACGCCCCCGAGCGCCTCAAGGACGGCACCTACACCGGTGAGACGGTGACGGTCACCCGCGACCAGGGGTTGCGCGACACCACCGCCGAGGCACTGGCGTCACTCAAACCCGTCATGGAGGGCGGACTGCACACCGCCGGCACCTCCAGTCAGATGTCCGACGGTTCGGCCGCCGTCCTGCTCATGGACGAGGACGTGGCCAGGGCGCACGGACTGACGCCGCGGGCACGGATCCTCCACCAGGCACTCGTGGGCGGCGAGCCCGAGTACCACCTCGACGGCCCGGTCCAGGCCACCCAGCGGGTACTCGACCGCTCCGGCATGTCGATCTCGGACTTCGATCTCTTCGAATGCAACGAGGCGTTCGCCTCCGTGCTCCTAAGCTGGGCGCAGGTGCACGGGCCCGACATGGACAAGGTCAACGTCAACGGAGGGGCCATCGCGATCGGCCACCCCGTCGGCAGCACCGGGTCGCGGCTCATCACCACCGCCCTGCACGAGCTCGAGCGCACGGACGGCGAACGCGCCCTCATCACGATGTGCGCGGGAGGCGCCCAGGCCTCGGCGAGCATCATCGAGAGGATCTGACATGAGCAACGCCATCGAGACGGCCGCGAACCGCCGGCGGGAGGTCTTCGCCGCCGTGTCGTCGGCCGACGGCCCCGAGGACGCGGTCCGCGCCATCGCAAGCCTGCTATCGGTGTCCCCCACCGAGGCGGGCGAGGTCCTGCGGGCCCCACTCGAGGCGTTCGCCGGCTCCCCCTCCGGAGGGTCGGCCGGAGGGGCCGGACAGGGCTTCACCCTCCGGCCTTTCACCGAGTCCGAGGAGCATACGTCCCTCTATCACGCACGCTCGTCCGATGAGACGTCCGCGACCGGCGGGACCTGGGACCGGGAGAAGACCGAGCAGGAGTTGCGGAACGGTCTGGACCGTATCGAGGCCGAGTCGGCGATGTGGTTCGTGGCGGTCGACACCGACCGTGACGCGCCCATCGGGCTCGTCTTCGGTGAGCAGATCGACAACGGTGACGTCGATGTGGCCATCTGGATCCGCCCCGAGGAGCGCAAGAAGGGCTTCGGGCTCCGGTCGCTCAAGGAGAGCCGCCGCGAACTCGCCGCGTTCTTCCCCGGCAAGCACCTGATCGTCCGTGCACCGATGGCCGGTAACCGGTGAGCGGAGCCGGTCCCGGCCCCACACCCGAGACCGGCGTCGACGACCCGCGGCGGGGCGCGCCGTGGGTCGTGGGCGTCATCAAGGTGATGTCGCGGGTCAACACGTGGGCGTACCGGGTGTCCGGCGGGCGGATCGGCGGCTCCTGGCGAGTGGGTTCCGCACTGCGGGCCCCGGTGCCCGTGTGCCTCGTGACGACGACCGGCCGCAAGTCCGGCGAGCCGCGGACGGTGCCGCTGCTCCACCTCCCAGACGGGGACCGGGTCCTGCTCGTCGCTTCACAGGGCGGCCTCCCCAAGCATCCCCAGTGGTACTACAACGTGCTGGCCGACCCGAACGTCACCGTCCAGGTGGGTCGCAGTCGTCGCGCGATGACGGCGAGGGAGGCGACCCAATCCGAGCGCGCCGAGTTGTGGCCCAGGCTCGTCGAGCGCTACGCGGACTTCGCCGACTACCAGGCCAACACCAGCCGGGTCATCCCGGTCATCATCTGCGAACCGAAGACCTGACCGAGGCGACCGGCTGAGGCCGGGGTTCCCGACCGGGAGCCCCGGCCTCAGCCGTTTTTGGCACCATTGACCCCAGGTGACACTTCTGCACCAAATCCTTATCAATCCATTGACACCGCCCTTTCCTTAGGGGATTCTCACCTGTAGCCGACGACTCAAGCAGTACGTATGCGGATGAACAGCGATCCCGGGGGATTGCTCTCAGGAAAAGGGGATTTAATGAACAGGTCAACACGGGCTGTCGCGATCGCAGCCGCCGCGACCCTCGCGGTGTCGGGGGCGACCGGTACGGCCAGCGCCCAGGACTTCGGCAGCATCGGGGACCTACTGGACCCGATCGGGGCCATCCTCGACCCCTTCACGGGCTCCGCCGGTGACCTCGCCGGAGGCTCCGCCGGCCTCAGCCCCCTGGAGGGGTCTTCCGACCTCGCCGGCCTCGGCAGCAGCAACCTTCTCGGTGGCTCGTCCGATCTGAGCTCCGAGCCCCTCGCCGGCTCGTCCGACCTCACCGGCCTCGGCAGCAGCGACCTCCTCGGCGGCTCGTCCGATCTGAGCTCCGAGCCCCTCGCCGGCTCGTCCGACCTCACCGGCCTCGGCAGCAGCGACCTCCTCGGCGGCTCGTCCGACCTGGCCCCTCTCACGGGGTCCACGGGCATGGGCTCGCTCGGGATGATGCCGCTGTCCACCGAGCTGCTCGCGGGCTCCGGCGACGTGGGTTCCGACGATATGGCCCCACTGTCGACCAACCTGCTCGGCGGCTCGGCGGAATTCGGTTCGTCCGACCTCGCGCCGCTCGTGGGCTCTGAGGAGATGGCCCCGCTGTCCACCAACCTGCTCGGCGGCTCCGCCGAGTTCGGTTCGTCCGACCTCGAGCCCCTGACCGGTTCCGACGGCATGGGTTCCACCGGCATGTCGCCGCTGTCCACCGAACTCAACCTCCTCGGCGGCTCCGCGGAACTGCCCCCGCTGTCCGCCAACTTCCCGGACGGTTCGACCGAGGGCATCGGCGGCTCTGCGGAGCTCGTCGGTGAGGGCATCGCCGGGTCGCTGACCAACGGTTCCGCCAACCAGCTCGCAGGGTCGGTGGAGAGCAACTCCGCCGACCCGATCATCGGCTCGATCGCCGAGGGCGGCATCCTCCCGGCGCTGTCCGGTTCCATCTCGGAGACCTCCGGATCCCTCTCGGGCAACGGCGGATCGACGGGCCAGAGCTCCGATCTGATCACGGGATCGACCGGAGGCAGCGCTGAGGTCATCACCGGTTCGTTCGGTGAACTCACCGAGGTCAATGGCTCGCTCACCGCGCTCACCGGGTCGCTCGAGAACGGCTCCTTGCAGGGCACCTTCTCGACCAACCTGGGTTCGGAGATGGGCGCTCTCGCCTCCCTCGAGAGCTTCGCCAGCCTCGGCGAGAGCGGCACGGGGAGCCTGCTCCCGGTCCTGGCCCTGGGAGCGTCCGCCGGAGGTGGCGCCATGGTCGCGACGGCCGCCGCGAACGGGACTCTCGCTCTCCCGCCGCTGCCCGGCCTGCCGCCGCTGCCGACCGTCTGCGACCTCCCGCAGGCCCAGGTCGACCAGTTGGCCGGCCTCGGTTCCGTCGACGCGCAGCAGTGCCCGGAGCCCGGCGCCTGACCTCGCCCGCCCCAACCGGCTCGCGAAACGAGGAACCCCGCACCATCACGGTGCGGGGTTCCTCGTTGTCGTGGCGGAGTCAGCGAGCCCCGTAGACCGGCACCGGGGTGGGCGACTCGTCGAGCAGACGGGGCACGAGCGACCCGAGCTCCGCGGGCTCCCACTTAGCACCCTTGTCCTCGGACGCGGCACGCTGCCACCCGTCGCAGACGGTGACCTTGCCGCCCTCGACCTCGAACACCCGACCGGTCACCTGCGCCGACTCCTCGGAGCCCAGCCACACGACCAGCGGCGAGATGTTGGCCGGGTCCATGGCATCGAAGGACCCGTCCTCGGGCGCGGCCATCTGCGAGGCCATTCCCTCCCCCGCGGAGGTGGTCATGCGGGTCCGCGCGGCCGGAGCGATGGCGTTGGCGGTGACCCCGTAGCCCTTCATCTCGGCGGCGGTCTGGATGGTCAGCAGCGCGATGCCGGCCTTGGCCGTGGCGTAGTTGCCCTGGCCCACCGATCCGAACAGTCCGGCGCCGGACGAGGTGTTGATGACCCGGGCCTGGCGCGGGCGACCGGCCTTGGACTCGGCGCGCCAGTATTCGGCGGCGTGCCGCAGCGGCGCGAAGTGGCCCTTGAGGTGGACGTTGATCACGTTGTCCCAGTCCTGCTCCCCCATGCCGACGAGCATCTTGTCGCGCAGGAAGCCGGCATTGTTCACCAGGACGTCGAGCCCTCCGAAGGTGTCGATGGCCTGCTGGACGAGCTCGCGGGCCCCCTCCCACGAGGAGATGTCGTTCCCGTTGACCACGGCGTCGCCGCCGGCGGCCTTGATCTCCGCGACGACCTGCTCGGCCGGGGACTCCCCGACGTTCGATCCGTCCAGGCCCGCCCCGAGGTCATTGACCACGACCTTGGCGCCCTCGGCGGCGAAGGCCAGCGCGTGTTCGCGGCCGATCCCGCGGCCGGCGCCGGTGACGATGACGACGCGTCCGTCGCAGATTCCCATGGTTGTTCTCCTTGTTCGTGGGTGGTCAGTGCTTGTTGTCGGCGGTGGACGCCGAGAGGAACGCAGGCTTCTCGCCGCCGCCGTGGACCAGCAATTCGGCCCCGGTGATGTACGCGGCCAGGGGCGAGGCCAGGAATGCTGCGGCCTGGCCGACGTCCCGCGGGTCCGCCATCCGGCCCATCGGGATCGTCGCGTCGACGGCCGCCACGCCGTCGGAGTCCCCGTAGTGCATCTCGGCCAGCTCGGTCTTGACCGGACCCACCACGACGGAGTTGATGCGGACCGCGGGCGCCCACTCCACCGCGAGGGACTGCGTGAGCGAATCGACGCCCGCCTTTGCGGCGCCGTACGACGCGGTGCCGGGCGAGGGCCGGTGCCCGGAGACGGACGAGATGTTGATGATCGCCCCACCGGTCGGCTGCATGACCCGGTTGGCCTCCTGCGCCACGGTCAACGCCGACAGCAGGTTGAGGGCGACGATCTTGGCGTGGAAGTTGGCGCTGGCCTCCGCCGCCAGGGCGAACGGTGCGCCCCCGGCGTTGTTCACCACCACGTCGAGCCGCCCGTGGTCGGCGACGATGCCGTCGATCATCGCGCGCACCGCCTCGGCGTCGCGGAGATCGACGGAGTGGAACTCCAGATCGGCCACGTCGGAGCCTTCATCGGCGGGCCGGCGCGCGCAGGTGACGACCACCGCGCCGGCCTCCCGGAAGACCGTGCTGATGCCGGCGCCCACGCCGCGTACGCCCCCCGTGACGAGGACGACCTTCCCCGCCAGACCCAGATCGATGTTCGTCATGCGTGCTAGCCTACCAAGCAAGCGTTTGGTTAGTCACTGTGCCGTCCCGGACGGCGGTGGCGTGGGAAGGAGCTCCATGGGCATCAACGTCGACAAGGGCGCAGACGGGATAGCCACCGTCACGGTCGACTACCCACCTGTCAACGCCATCCCGTCCGCGGGATGGTTCGAACTCGGCGAGCAGATCCTCGCCGCGGGCCGCGACCCCGACGTCCACGTCGTGATCCTCCGAGCCGAGGGCCGGGGATTCAACGCGGGCGTCGACATCAAGGAGATGCAGGACTTCGAGGGGTTCGACCACCTGCTGGCCGCCAACCGCGGTTGCTACGTCGCGTTCAACGCCGTCTACGAGTGCGCGGTCCCCGTGATCGCCGCGGTGAACGGGTTCTGCGTGGGCGGCGGGATCGGCCTGGTGGGCAACGCCGACTGCATCGTCGCCTCCGACGATGCGGTGTTCGGCCTGCCCGAGGTGGACAGGGGGGCGCTCGGCGCCGCCACGCACCTGGCCCGGATGGTCCCCCCGCACATGATGCGCACCCTGTATTTCACGTCGCGCAACGTCACGGCGCAGCAGCTCCACTCGTGGGGCACCGTCTACAACGTGGTCCCCCGCGACCAGCTGGACGCCGCGGCACGCGACCTCGCGGAGACCATCGCGGCCAAGGACACGCGGGTCATCCGGGCGGCCAAGGAAGCCATCAACCACATCGACCCGGTCGACGTGAAGTCCTCGTATCGCATGGAGCAGGGTTTCACGTTCGAACTCAACCTCGCCGGCGTGGCCGACGAGCACCGCGACGAGTTCGTCAAGACGGGCCAGAACTTGGACAAACGAGACACACGAGACAAGCGATCCGAGAGGACGGGCGAGAACAAGTGAGCAGCACCCCCACCCCGCGCGACAAGCGCACGAGCCTGGACGAGGCCGTCTCGCGCCTCTCCAGCGGCATGACGATCGGCATCGGCGGCTGGGGTTCCCGACGCAAGCCGATGGCGCTGGTCCGCGCGATCCTGCGCCGCGAGGACCTCACCGACCTCACCGTCATCACCTACGGCGGCCCGGACCTCGGCCTGCTGTGCTCGGCCGGCAAGGTCTCCAAGGCCTATTACGGCTTCGTCACCCTGGACTCGGCCCCGTTCTACGACCCGTGGTTCGCCGCGCGCCGCACCGAGGGTTCGATCATCTCCCGCGAGATGGACGAGGGCATGGTTCGCGCGGGCCTCACCGCCGCCGCGCAGCGCCTGCCGTTCCTACCGACCCGCGCAGGCCTCGGTTCGGACGTCTTCCGGTTCTGGGGCGACGAGCTCAAGACCGTCGACTCGCCGTACCAGGTCGACGGCAAGACCGAGACCCTGGTCGCGATGCCCGCCCTGCGCATGGATGCCGCGTTGATCCACCTGGACAAGGCGGACAAGCACGGCAACGCCGCGTTCACCGGCGCCGACGGGTACTTCGACGATCTCTACGCCATGGCCGCGGACACCGTCCTGCTCGAGACCGACGAGATCGTCGATTCCGCGGACGCCCTGATGAACGAGGTCGGCCCGCAGCGCATGCTGCTCAGCCGCATGTTCGTCGACACCGTCTCCGAGGCCCCGAACGGCGCCCACTTCACGTTCGCGGGTGGCTACGGCCGCGACGAGGCGTTCCAGAAGCACTACGCCACGTCCGCGAAGGATGAGACGTCGTGGAAGGCGTTCGTCGACGAGTTCCTGTCCGGGTCCGAGGAGGACTACCAGAAGGCCGTCACCGCGTTCGCGGAGAAGGTCGCTGCCGAGAAGGCCGCCCAGAAGGGAGCCAAGTGATGTCCGACGTCACCACCGAGTCCGCCACCACTCAGTCCATCAGCAGGGCCGAGTACTGCGCTGTCGCCTGCGCGGAGATCTTCGCCGGCGCCGGTGAGATCTTCGCCTCCCCCATGACCCCGATGGCCACCATCGGCGCGCGTCTGGCCCGGCTCACCACCGAGCCGGACCTGCTCATCACCGACGGCGAGTACCGATTCCTCGGCCAGACCCCGCCGCTGGGCAAGACCATCGACTTCGAGGGGTACATCCCGTTCCCCCGCGTGTTCGACGTCCTGCAGGCCGGCACCCGCCACGTGGTGATGGGCGCCAACCAGATCGACCGCTTCGGCAACCAGAACCTCTCCGCGTTCGGTGACGACGTGCAGAAGCCCACCCGCCAGATGTTCGGCCTGCGTGGGGCGCCCGGCAACTCGATCAACCACGCCACCAGCTACTGGGTGGGCAAGCACTCCTCCCGGGTCTTCACGGCGAAGGTCGACGTCGTCTGCGGCGTCGGTTACGACCGCTACACCGAGGGTGACCCCGCCTTCCGTTACCACCACATCCACCGGGTGGTCTCCAACCTGGGCGTGTTCGACTTCGGCGGCGCCGACCGCAGCATGCGTGCGGTCAGCCTGCACCCCGGCGTCACGGCCGACGAGGTCGCCGAGAACACGGGCTTCGAGATCGAGGGCCTGGCCGACGCCGCGGTCACCCGCGCCCCCTCGGACGAGGAGCTGCGCATCATCCGCGAGGTGCTGGACCCGCGCGGGTTCCGCGACCGCGAGGTGCCGGCCGCATGAACGCGCCGACACTGTCCACGGCATTCACCGAGCTCGTCGGTGTCGAGTACCCGATCGTCCAGACGGGCATGGGCTGGGTCTCCGGACCCGAGCTGACCGCGGCCACGGCCAACGCCGGCGGACTGGGGATCATCGCCTCGGCCACCATGACCTACGCCGAGCTCGAGGACGCCATCGTGCGGACCAAGAAGCTCACTTCCAAGCCCTTCGGCGTCAACCTCCGGGCCGACGCCGAGGACGCCGCCGAGCGGTGCGAGCTGATGATCCGCCACGGGGTGAAGGTCGCGTCGTTCGCCCTCGCGCCCAAGCCGGAGCTGATCGCCCGGCTGAAGGAGAACGGCCTCGTCGTCGTCCCCTCCATCGGCGCGGCCAAGCACGCCGTCAAGGTCGCCTCCTGGGGCGCCGACGCGGTGATCGTCCAGGGCGGTGAGGGCGGTGGACATACCGGCCAGGTCGCCACCACCCTGCTCCTCCCCAGCGTCATCGACGCCCTCGGCGGCGCGGGCAACACCTCGATCCCCGTGGTCGCCGGCGGCGGTTTCTTCGACGGCCGCGGACTGGTCGCGGCACTGTCCTACGGCGCCGCCGGCGTCGCGATGGGCACCCGCTTCCTGCTCACCAGCGACTCGCAGGTGCCCGACGCCGTGAAGAAGCAGTACCTCGAGCGTGGGCTCCAGGACACCGTCGTCTCCACCCGTGTCGACGGCATGCCGCACCGCGTCCTGCGCACCGGCCTGGTCAACGCCCTCGAATCGGGCAGCCCCCTCAAGGGCATGGCCGCCGCCGTCCAGAACGCCAATAAGTTCAAGTCCATGACCGGGATGAAGTGGCAGCAGCTGGCCAAGGACGGCCTCAACATGAGGAAGGCGTCCGACCGGACATGGCAGCAGATCGTCATGGCCGCCAACACCCCGATGCTGCTCAAGGCCGGGCTGGTCGAGGGCAACACCGAGGCCGGAGTCCTGGCCTCCGGACAGGTCGTGGGCATGATCGATGACCTGCCGAGCTGTGACGAACTGATCCAACGGATCATGACCCAGGCTCACGAACGCCTGGACGCGCTTCGCGAACTCGGCTGAGACACCATCGGACGGACGCCCCCACCTGTGTTCACAACAGGTGGGGGCGTTCGTCTTCGATAATCCCCACGTGTGGCGAACTCTTGGCTTACCCTTAGGCAGTTCACATATCAGGCGGGCTCGGCCCGTCCCATCCCCTCCGGAGGAACCCCTCATGTCCCGTACTGCTCTCCGCACCGCCGCCGCCCTCGGCGCGGCCACCGCACTGACCGTCGCCGGCGCCGGCGTCGCGGCCGCGACCACGGCCGACACCGCGACCGACGGCAATACGGTCTCGGTGACCTTTACGCTGGACGGGGGCTTCATCGACGGGGACGCCTGCGGTGCGCTTCTCGCGCCGACCTCGACGGCCGCCACCCTCGCGGGTCAGCTCGCGACCGCCACCGACACGAATCTCCTGGCCACTCTGCAGAACATCAGTGAGGCCCCCGGAGTGGAACTCCTCAAGGCCAACGGCTCCCCGGCCGTTCTGCTGGGGACCTTCGGCGACATCGGCGTGGACTCGGCCACCGTGTCCGCCACCGTCGACTCCAACGTCTACGCGCTGGTCACCTACTGCTCGTCCGATGACGCGCCCGGGGTCACCCCATTCCTCCTCGTCGGCGATCCGGTCGAGGCCGTTATGGGCAGTGTCGCCACCGGCAGCGAGGGTGACCTGCTCGGCACTGCGTCCGCGATGCTCGGGGAGGCCGACGGCGAGGCCGGTGGCGGCCTCGGCCTCGACACCCTCTCGTCCGCGCTCGGCGGCGAGGCGGAGGGCGAGCTCGACCTGGCCGTCCTGTCCTCCGCGCTGGGCGAGACCGACGCCGCCAACTGACCCCTCACCGCGTCGGCCCGCCGGCGCATGAGACGGGCCCCGCACCGGCTGGTGCGGGGCCCGTCCCGTCGTTCGGGGGTCGTCGCCGTCAGGCGTCCAGGCGCTCGATAATCGTGACGTTGGCGGTGCCGCCGCCCTCACACATGGTCTGCAGGCCGTAGCGGCCGCCGGTGCGCTCGAGCTCGTTCAGCAGGGTCGCGAACAGCTTGGCCCCCGTGGCGCCGAGCGGGTGGCCCAGCGCGATGCCGCCACCGTTGGGGTTGACACGCGCCGGGTCCGCGCCGGTCTCCTTGATCCACGCCAGGACGACGGGGGCGAAGGCCTCGTTGATCTCCACCACGTCGATGTCGTCGATCGTCAGGCCGGTCTTGGCCAGCGCGTGCTTGGTCGCCGGGATGGGCGCGGAGAGCATCATCACCGGGTCGTCACCGCGGACGGTGAGGTGGTGGATGCGGGCGCGCGGCGTCAGTCCGTACTTCTCGACGGCCTCGGCGGAGGCGAGCAGCCCTGCGGAGGCGCCGTCACAGATCTGCGAGGCGACGGCGGCGGTGAGGGAGCCGCCCTCGGCCAGCACGGGCAGCGAGGCCATCTTCTCGAGGGTGGTCTCGCGGGTGGTCTCATCGGCCTCGAGGCCGGCCATCGGCACGTACTCGCCGGCGAACCGCCCCTCGGCGATCGCGGCGCGGGCGCGGGCGTGGGACTGCAGTGCCCACTCCTCCATCTCCCGGCGGGAGATGTCCCACTTGTCGGCCATCATCTGGGCGCCGTTGAACTGCGAGATCTCCTGGGAGCCGAAGCGCTCGACCCAGCCGGTGGAACCGGTGAACGGGTCGTCGAATCCGTACTCGCGCCCGGCGAGCATGGCCGACGAGATGGGCAGGGCGCTCATGTTCTGCACCCCGCCGAACAGGATCACGTCCTGGGTGCCGGACCAGATGGCCTGTGCGCCGAAGTGGATGGCCTGCTGACTGGAGCCGCACTGTCGGTCGACGGTCGTGCCCGGGACGCCCAGGGGCATCCCGGCGGCGAGCCAGGCGGAGCGGGCGATGTTGCCGGCCTGGGGGCCGATGGTGTCGACGCAGCCGAAGATGACGTCGTCGACGACCTCCGGGTCGATACGGGTGCGTTCGACGACCGCCTTGATGACGTGCGCGCCCAGGTCGGCCGGATGCTGTCCGGACAGGCTGCCGCCGCGCTTGCCGACGGGCGTGCGGACGGCGTCGATAACGTAGGCCTCGCGGCCGGTCACGCTGGTCATGTGTCTCCTCGGGAAGGGGTGGGAAGGTCAGCCGACGGCCAGGCCGTCGAGCACGATGTTGAGGTATTGGTCCGCGATGGCCGCGTGATCGTTCTCGTCGTCGGGCCGGTACCACCGCACGGCGACCCACACCGTGTCGCGCAGGAAGCGGTAGGTGAGCCGCACGTCGAGGTCACCGCGGAAGTCGCCGGACTCCATCCCCCGGGTGAGCACGTCGGTCCACATCTCGCGGAACTCGGTGTTGCGCTCACGGAGGTAGTCGAATCGCGGGTTGCCGCGCAGGTGCTTGAGTTCGTCCTGGTAGATGGCGACCTCGTCGCGGTCGCGGTGGATGGCCTCGAACGAGGCGCGGACCAGCTGTTCCAGGGTCTCCCGCGGGCCGAGGCCGGCCTCCACGATCCGACGGTATTCGCCGAAGAGCGCGTCGAGGAATCCACGGAGGATCTCGTCGACGATCGCCTCTTTGGACGAGAAGTGGTGGTAGAGGCTCCCCGAGAGGATGCCCGCGGCGTCGGCGATGTCGCGGACGGTGGTCGCACGCAGGCCGCGTTCGGCGAAGAGCCCTGCCGCGATCGACAGGAGCTCCTCACGTCTGGTCGTGCTGGTCATACCCCGAGGGTACCAACCAAGCACTTGCTAGGTAGAGGTTCGGTCCTCCCCCGCGCCACCGAGCCCCCGGAACGGTCCCCGGGGGCTCGGCCACTGTCGCGCGGTCGGGTCAGGAACCGAAACCCAGGAAGACGTACTCCAGGGTCGCGATGAGTGTTCCGGGAATGTTGAGGACCCCGTGGACGATGTCGCCGAGGGAGCCGGCCGGCAGGGAGGGGGCGAGGCCGTCGACCGATCCGTCGATCGTCTCGTGGAGGTCGTGCAGTGAGCCACTGAGCATGGTGTTCTCCGTTCGGTCGGATCAGGCGGGGCCGTGGGAGCCGAAGCCCCAGAACAGGTTGGACGAACCGTAGAGGAGGGCCGCGGGCAGCTTGAGCACGCCACCGATGACGTTGCCGGCCGATCCGGCCGGCACGATGCCGTCCACGGATCCCCACAGGTCGTCAGCGAGCCCTCCGAGCACGCCGCTGAGGTCAATCATTCTTCATCTCCGATGGTCGAGGGGGTTGACGACACTCAGCTTAGTGAGGCCCCCGACTGCCCGCGTGGCAGTCCCCCGGATTGCCACGCGGGCACCGGGCGCGGCGCACGGGCGCCGCCGCCCCGCCCACCTCGCCGCTAGACTCCGGCGCATGCGGACCACCTCACCACTGACCTCCCGCCCCTGTCGCACCCGTGCCCTCGCAGCGTCGGCGGTGCTCGGCCTGACGCTGGGGCTGGGCGCGTGCGCGACCGGGGAGGGGAACGACGACGAGGGCGGCACCGCCACCACCACCGCAGCGGCCGAGTCGGCCGAACCGGCGGGGTCGGCAGCGTCGTCGGAGTCTGCAGTGTCGTCGGAGCCCGCCGATCCGGGGTCGACCCCGCCGCCCGGCAAGGTCGAGCAGCTCGTCCTCACCGCCGAGGACGCCCCGGAGGTCGGGCTGCAACCCGTCCCCGCGGATGAGATCGCCGGCGGGATGGACGCGCTCGGCGCGTTCACGTCCGATGTCCGCGTGGAGCCGGAGCAGTGCGCGGACATCAGTCAGGACGGCCCGGGCGCGCAGTCGGAGCCGGACGCGATGGCGATCCAGGCCGGCCAGGTCGGGGGCACCTCGTTCGCGGTGGCCGTGACCCGGGTGACCGACGGCCTGGCCGCGCGTGCGCAGCAGATCGAGGACTGCCCGGTCATGACGGTCGCGTTCCCGCTCCAGGGCGAGGAGATGATCACCGAGGCGCAGAACTCGCTGCTGGACGTCGACGCCCCGGAGGGGGTCGAGGACTTCGCGGCCGTCGTCCAGGACAACTCGATGACCATGATGGGGCAGCCCATCCGGACGTCGAACGTGATGATCACGGGCGTCGTCCGCGGGCTCGGCATCTCCGTCACGGCGTCCGGCACCGACGGGCCGATCTCCGACGAGGCCCGGGACATCGCCCTCGAGCTCTTCGCAGCGCAGGCGGAGAAGGTCCGGACCGCCTGATGCCGCTGCCCGTCAGGCGCGCTGCGAGGAGATGGAGACGACCTCCCCGGTGAGGTAGGTCGTGTAGTCGCTGGCGAGCATGGCGATGGTCGCGGCGACCTCCCACACGTCGGCTGCCCGTCCGAAGGCCTCCTTGGCCGCGAGCTCGTCGAGCAGTTCCGCGGAGGCGGACTTCTCGAGGAACTTGTGGCGCGCGATGGACGGGGCGATGGCGTTGATCCGCACCCCGTAGTCGGCACCCTCGATGGCGGAGCAGCGGGTCAGCGCCATGACGCCGGCCTTGGCCGCGGCGTAGTGGGCCTGCGCCCGCTGCGCGCGCCAGCCCAGCACGGAGGCGTTGTTGACGATCACGCCGTTGTGCTCCGCGTCGCGGAAGTACCGCAGCGCCGCGCGCGTCGCGCGGAAGGTGCCGTTCAGGGTGATGTCCAGGACACGGTCCCAGTCCTCGTCGGTCATGTCGACGAGTTCGGTCTCGCCGCCGAGTCCGGCGTTGTTGATGAGCACGTCGATCCGGCCCAGCTTCTCCGCGGCACCGGCGATCAGCGCGTCGACGTCGGCGGTCGACTGGACGTTGCAGGTCAGCGACTCGATCTGCTGGTCCGGGAACTCGGCGGCGAGCGCGTCGCGGGCCTCGTTCATGCGGCGTTCGTGGAAGTCGGAGACCAGGACGTCGGCGCCCTCGAGCGCCGCGCGTCGGGCCGCCGAGAAGCCGATCCCGGTCCCGGCCGCCGCGGTCACCACGACCTTCTTGCCCTTGAGCAGTCCGTGTCCGGGGGTCTCCTCGGGGACGACGGCGAGGGGGGATTTCTGCTCGGTCATGACGGCCTTGCCTCTCGGGGTAGTCCGAGCACGCGCTCGGAGATGATGTTGCGCTGGATCTCGTTCGATCCGCCGTAGATGGTGTCGGAGCGGGTGAACAGGAAGAGCCGCTGCCACAGCGCGAGCTCGAGGTTCTCGGGGTCGCGGAGGTCGTTCGGCGCACCCTCGGAGGTGTGGGTGGGACCGGTGAGGGACTGTGCCCCCTGCACCTCCATCGCGAGCTCGCCGAGGTCGCGGTGCCAGTTGGCCCACAGCAGCTTCGCGGCGGAGGCGTTGCCGCCGGAGGAGTCGCGCTCGGCGAGGGTCCGCAGCGCGTGGGCACGGATCACCTTGAGCCCGATCCACGCGCGGGTGATGCGCTCGCGCACGGCGGGCACCTCGGCGCTGCCGTTGGCGCGGGCCATCGCGACGATCTCGTCGAGTTCGCGGGCGAAGCCGACCTGCTGGCCCAGGGTGGAGACCCCCCGCTCGAACTCGAGCAGGGTCATGGCCACCTTCCAGCCGTCGCCCCGCTCCCCGACGATCATGCCGGCGTCGGTGACCGCGTCGTCGAAGAAGACCTCGTTGAACTCGGAGGTCCCTGTCAGTTGCTGGATCGGGCGGATCTCCACGCCCGGCTGGTCGAGCGGGACCAGGAGGAAGCTCAGTCCCTTGTGCCGACTCGTACCCGCTTCCGTGCGGGCCACCACGAACACCCACTGACTGAGGTGCGCGAGCGAGGTCCACACCTTCTGCCCGTTGAGGTGCCACCTGCCGTCATCCCCGAGTTCGGCGGTCGTCGAGACGTTGGCCAGGTCGGACCCGGCGCCGGGCTCGGAGTACCCCTGAGCCCACAGTTCGGTGACGTCGATGATCCGCGGCAGGAAGCGGTCCTTCTGCTCCCGGGTCCCGTGGGCGATCAGGGTCGGGCCGAGGAGCGTCTCACCGAGGTGGGACACCCGCGCCGGGGCGTCCGCCTTGGCGTACTCCTCGTGGAACCGCACCTGCTGGCTCAACGACGCGCCGCGCCCGCCGTGCTCGACCGGCCAGCCGACGCAGGTCCACCCCGCCGCCGCCATGTGCCGCTCCCAGGCGAGGCGTTGCGGGAAGAACTCGTGTTCGCTACCGGGGCCGCCGACGCCTTTGATCTCGGCGAACTCGCCGACGAGGTTGGCATCCAACCAGGTGCGGAACTCCGCCGCGAACTCGTCGTCGGTCATCTCCGACGCGGGCGTGCACTTCTCGGGTGCCGAACTCTCGGTCATACGCCCACACTACCAAGCACTTGCTTGGTTTGCCGGAACCGCCCTCCGCCCACGCCGGGATCGGTTTGGATGACGCCCATGAACTCCCCCTCTCAGCCCCTGTCCGGCAAGGTCGCCTTCATCACCGGCGCTGCGCGCGCCCAGGGCCGGGCCCATGCGGTCCGCCTCGCCTCGGAGGGCGCCGACCTCGTCGTCGTCGACGTCTGCGCGCCCGTGTCCGGGTCCGCCACCTATCCCGCACCCACGCCGGACGACCTGGCCGAGACCGTCCGCCTCGTGGAGGAGACCGGCCGGCGCGCGATCTCGGCGGTCCTCGACATCCGCGACCTGGGCGCGCTGCAGGATCTCGTCGCCCGCACGATCTCCACCTTCGGACGGTTGGACATCCTGGTCGCCAACGCCGCCGTGCTCAGCTGGGGGCGACTGTGGGAGATGCCGGAGGACGACTGGGACACGGTCATCGGCGTCAACCTCAGCGGCACGTGGCGGACGATCCGTGCCGCGGTGCCGGCGATGATCGAGGCGGGAAACGGCGGGTCGATCATCATCGTCAGCTCGTCCGCGGGCCTCAAGGCGACGCCCGGGAACGGGCACTACTCGGCCTCGAAGGCCGGCCTGGTGGCGTTGACCAACGCCCTCGCACTCGAGGTGGGCGAGTTCGGCATCCGCGTCAACTCGATACACCCCTACTCGGTGGACACGCCGATGATCGATCCCGAGGGCATGGCCGCCCTCTTCGGCCGCTTCCCGTCGTTCCTCCACAGCTTCTCGCCGATGCCCCTGAAGAACGCCCGGGTGGACGGCGCGAGCACGCTCGCCGACTTCATGCCGCCCGAGGAGGTCTCCGAGGTGGTCTCCTACCTCGCCGGCGACGGTTCGCGGTCGATCTCCGGCGTCCAGCTCACGGTCGACCGGGGAGCGCTCAAGTACTGACGCCGCCAAACCAAGCACTTGCTTGGTAGGGTGCAGGCCATGAGCACCACCGTGGAGACCACCCCCGCCGCCCTGCGTCGCGCGGCCCGGTCGTGGCCGGAGCGCGAGGCGATCGTCGACGTGCAGCCCGGCCAGGACACCCGCTGGACGTGGGCGCACCTGCTCGACGAGGTCCGCCGGTTCGCCGCCGGCCTCGTCTCGCGCGGGATCGCCCCCGGTGACCGCGTGGTGATCTGGGCGCCCAACACCCGCCACTGGGTGGTCGCGGGGCTGGGCGTGCAGTTCGCGGGAGGCACCGTCGTCCCCGCGAACACGCGCTACACCGGGAGCGAGACGCTGGAGATCATCCAGCGCACCCACGCGGTGGCGGCCGTGGTCGCGGGGACGTTCCTCGGCACCGAGCGGATCGCGGACCTCGCCGCGGCCGCGCGCGGGACGGCGGGCGACACCCTGGCCGGGGTCACCGAGCTGCGGACCCTCGTCCGCATCCCCCTCGACAGTGCCCCCGCCGACAGCATCCACGCCGACAGCATCCACGCCGCGGACGTGCGCCTCCTCGACTTCGCCGACCTCCGGGCGCTGGCCACCGAGGACCTGCTCGCCGAGGCCGACGGCCGCGCGGACGCGGTGACCGGCGACGACGTCGCCGACATCCTGTTCACCTCCGGCACCACCGGCAAGAGCAAGGGCGTCGTGGCCCTGCACCGCCAGACCGTCGCCGGCGCGCGCGCATGGGGTTCCAACGGCGGGCTCACCGAGAACGACCGCTACCTCATCGTCAACCCGTTCTTCCACAGCTTCGGCTACAAGGCCGGCTTCCTCGTGTGCACCCTGTTCGGCGCGACCATCATCCCGTTGGCCGTGTACTCGACCGCCGAGACGATGCGCCTGGTCCAGACCGAGCGTGCCACCGTACTGCCGGGGGCGCCGACCATCTTCCAGACGCTGCTCGACGACCCGTCCCGCAGCGCGTACGACCTGTCCTCCCTGCGCCTGGCCGTCACCGGCGCCTCGGTCGTCCCCGTTGTGCTGGTCGAGCGCATGCAGTCCGACCTGGGGCTGGAGACGGTGCTCACCGCGTACGGGCAGACCGAGACGATGGGGTTCATCACCACCACCACCGCGGACGACGACGACGTCACCGTGGCCACGACCTGCGGCCGCGCCTACCCCGGCATGGAGATCCGGATCGGCGGGTCCGGCGAGATCCTCACCCGTGGCGAGATGGTCATGCAGGGCTACCTCGACGACCCGGAGAACACCGCCGAGACCATCGACCCGGACGGCTGGCTGCACACCGGAGACGTCGGGGAGATCGACTCCCGCGGCAATCTCCGCATCACCGACCGGCTCAAGGACATGTACATCACCGGCGGGTTCAACGTGTACCCGGCCGAGATCGAGCAGGCCCTCGCCCGCATCGACGGCGTCGTCGAGTCCGCGGTGATCGGCGTTCCCGACGAGCGGATGGGCGAGGTCGGCAAGGCCTTCATCGTCCGGCGCGAGGGGTCGGGGCTCACCGAGCAGGACGTGAAGGACTTCGCCGCCGAGCACCTGGCCAACTTCAAGCGGCCGCGGACGGTCGAGTTCGTCGAGGCCTTCCCCCGCAACGCCTCGGGCAAGATCCTCAAGACCGAGCTCCGATGACCGCGCCGGGCGGACCCGGCGGAGCGGGCGCAGTGGTGGTCACGGGCGCGTCCGGCGGGATCGGGGCGGCGGTCGCACGCCGCCTGTCCGCCGAGTTCCCCGATGCGCCGGTGGTGCTGGGGTACCGGTCGACCGAGCCCGTCGACCTCGCGCACGACCTGACCGCGGAGGGATCCCGGACCGTCGAGTGCGTCCGCCTCACCCCGGGGCGGGACGGCGCCGACGGGAACGACGACGAGGTGGCCGGGGTGATCGACGGGATCGCCTCCCGACACGGCGGAATCCGCGTGCTGGCCCACTGCGCCGGTCCGCACGTGCCCATGGTGCACCTGTCCCGGATCGCACCGTCCGAGTTCCGTCGACAGCTCGAGGACGACGCGGTCGGGTTCTTCGCGATCGTGCGCCCCGCGCTGGAGCACCTGCGTGCGGTGGCGGGCAACGTCGTCGTCGTCACCACTGCGGCCACCACCCGCTATCCGGTGCGCGACGGACTGTCCGCCGCCCCCAAGGGCGCGGTCGAGCAGCTCGCCCGGGGCCTGGCGGCCGAGGAGGGGCGCTTCGGCGTGCGGGTGAACTGCGTGGGCCCGGGGATGCTCACCGACGGCATGGCCTCCCGGCTCATCGCCTCCGGCGACCTCGACGAGCGGGCGCTCGAGGTCACGCGCGGCAACATCCCCCTGCGACGCTTCGGCACGGCCGCCGACATCGCCGAGGCCGTGGCGTTCCTGGCGTCGGACCGCGCCGGGTTCATCTCGGGCCAGAAGCTCGACGTGGACGGCGGCTACGGGGTCTGATCCCCGCAGCCGCCGCCCCGGGCCGGCAACTACTCAGTTGCCCGCGCTGCCTGACAGATTCTCCAGCGAGCCCTCGAGTGAACCGAACAGGCCACCGTCGCCCTCGTCGATCACATCGACGGTGTCCTTGATCGCCTCCGCGATGTCCTCGATGTCCTCGACCGGGACCGTCGCTCCGCCGGTCTCCTCGGCGATCCTCGCGAACTGCGCGGTGAGTTCCCCGTCCGCCGAGACGACGAAGATCGGGACCCTGTTGCCGGTGGCCATCGGACTGACCGCGGCGGCCGCGACTGCGGCCGGGGCGCAGTACGGATTGTCGGTCGCGGTCCCGTTGGCCAGTGCGATGATGCGATCCGCAGTCAAGTCGGTGACCGGCTCCGGGTCCTTGGCGGGAGCGTCCCCGACCGCGATGATCGCCTTGACCGAGGACGAGTTCCAGGCCTGGCACAACGACAGGGCGATCCCGGAGTAGACCGACTCCGGCCAGTCCCCACCGCCGTCGACACCCAATCCGTCGAGGCCCCCGCGGAACGTGGGCAGGTTCGTCGTCAGATCGGTGACGGTCCGAGCCTGGAACGGATCGCCCGCGTCGCGGTACTCGACCAACCCGACCCGGGTGCCGGCCGACTCCGACGCCAGATCGGTCGCGAGATCGTCGACCGCGATCTTGGTCTGCTCGATGTAGGGGGCCATCGACCCCGTGGTGTCGATGGCGAACATGAGATCGCGGGCGCCGGATTGTGCCGCCGCGGTGGCGGTGACGCTGGTGAGGGTGAGGGTGGCGAGTGCGGCAGCGCTTGCTACCCGAAAGAGAGTGGTACGCATGGGCTTTGTCCTTCCTAGGACGTCTTCTCGAAGTCGCCCGAACGGGTCGTCCACCTCGAACGCTAGGCCCGTCACACCGGGTCGTCTGTCGTACGAATCTATGATTTTCCTCATAACATGCGTCAAACTCTTGTCGCCTCCTGTGGCTGATGCTACGGCCGCAAAGTTGGCGAATGCCGCCGGACCGCAGTGGTGGTCGACAGGGTTCGATGTAGACTCCCAACCAAGCACTTGCTAGGTAAGGAGAGTCCCAGGTCATGACCGATGCACCCATCCCCCCGGTCCTCGGGGTCGACGACCTCGGGCCGGACACGCAGCCCGTGGCCTACGAGGTCACCGACGGCACCGCGTACGTCACCCTCAACCGACCGGACTTCCGCAACGCGCAGAACTCGGTGATGACGTACTCGCTGGACAACGCGTTCATCAAGGCCGTCGAGGACGATGCGGTCAAGGTGATCGTCCTGCGGGCCAACGGCAGGCACTTCTCGGCGGGCCACGACATCGGCACGCCCGAGCGCGACCACCACGTCCAGTACCCCAACCGCGCAGCGCTCTGGTGGGACCACACCACCCGCGGCGGCGGCGACCGGCGCCTGGCCCGCGAGAGCGAGGTCTACGTCCAGATGTGCCGCCGGTGGCGGGAGATCCCCAAGCCGATGATCGCCCAGGTGCACGGCGCGTGCATCGCCGGCGGGCTCATGCTGGCGTGGATCTGCGACTTCATCGTGGCCTCCGACGACGCCTTCTTCTCCGACCCCGTGGTGAAGATGGGCATCCCCGGCGTCGAGTACTTCGCCCACGCCTTCGTGCTGGGCCCGCGCCGCGCCAAGGAGATCCTCTACACCGGTCGTAGGTTCGGCGCCGCCGAGGCGCTGGAGTGGGGAATGCTCAACCACGTCGTGCCCCGCGAGGAGCTGCAGGCCAAGGTCGACTCGATCGCCGAGGAGATCAAGGCCATGCCGGCGTTCGGTCTGACGCTGGCCAAGAAGGTCATCAACGGCAGCGAGGACCAGATGGGGTTGCAGACCTCCCTGGACACCGCGTTCGGCTGGCACATGTTCGCGCACTCCGCCAACGCCGAGCCGGACGACACCGACTCGTTCTCCGCCTCCCTGGGCGGTATGGACGCGCGCTCGATGCGCGACAGCGCGAACACCGGCTCGACGGGCGGCGCCGCCCCGACCGGCGAGAAGAAGGACTGACGCCGTGGATCTGGATCTGGACGCATCGACCCGCGAGTTCCGGCTCGAGGTGCGGCAGTGGCTCGAGGCCAACGTGCCCACCGAGCCGCTGCCCCACATGGACACCCGCGAGGGCTTCGAGGCCCACCGCCGGTGGGAGGCGACGATGGCAGACGCCCGCATGTCGGTCGTGTCGTGGCCCGAGGAGTTCGGCGGCCGCGACTGCGGGCTGGTCAACTGGGTGGTCTTCGAGGAGGAGTACTTCCGCGCCGGAGCCCCGCTGCGGGTGAGCCAGAACGGCATCTTCCTGCTGGCCCCGACCCTGTTCGACCACGCCTCCCCCGAGCAGCTGGCCCACATCATGCCGCGCATGGCCCGGGCAGACGACATCTGGGCGCAGGCCTGGTCCGAGCCCGAGGCCGGCTCCGACCTGGCGTCACTGCGCTCGACCGCCAAGCGCGTCGACGGCGGCTGGGTCCTCAACGGGCAGAAGGTGTGGTCCACCCGCGCGTCGTTCGCCGACAAGGGCTTCGGCCTGTTCCGCACGGACCCGGACGAGCCCCGCCACAAGGGCCTGACCTACTTCATGTTCGACCTGCGGGCCGAGGGCGTCACCGTGCGCCCGATCGATCAGCTCGACGGGCTGCCCGGCTTCGCCGAACTGTTCCTCGAGAACGTCTTCGTGCCCGACGACCCGGCGAACCCCGCCGAGTCCGGCGTGATCGGCGAGGTCAACCAGGGCTGGAAGGTGGCCATGTCCACCGCCAACAACGAGCGAGGCCTGTCGCTGCGCTCCCCCGGACGGTTCCTCGCCACGACCGACCGGCTGCTCGACCTGTGGGGCACCGCCGAGGCCGACCTCGACGACCGCACCCGTGGGTCCCTGGCGGACCGCGTCGTGGACGCGTGGATCGGGTCGCGCGCCTACGAACTGAGCACCTGGAACACGGTCACGAAACTCACCGGAGGCGCCAACCTCGGTTTCGAGTCCTCCATCAACAAGGTCTTCTGGTCGGACTGGGACATCGCGACCCACGAGACCGCCCTGGATGTCCTCGGCACCGCCGGCGAGCTCGCCGGTGAGCAGTGGATGGACGGCTACCTGTTCGCCCTCGCCGGCCCCATCTACGCGGGCACCAACGAGGTCCAGAAGAACATCATCGCCGAGCGACTCCTCGGCCTCCCGCGCGGCTGAGAAGGCGGTTTTCTGAACATGCAGTTCGCACTCGATCCAGAGATCATCGACTTCGCCGGCAGCATCGACTCCCTGCTGGCCAAGTCCGACATGCCCACCGTGATCCGCTCGTGGGCCGCCGGTGACACGGCCCCCGGCACCGCCGTGTGGGGCCGCGTCGCCGAGACGGGCGCCGCCGCCCTGCTCATCGACGAGGCCGCCGGCGGCGCCGGCGCCACCGCGGTCGAGGCCGTGGCCGCGCTCGAGGTCCTGGGCCGCCACGCGGTGCCGGGTCCCGTCGTGGAGACCGTCATGGTGGCGCCCCGTATCGCCGCCGCCCTCGGCGGGGACTCCGACGCCGGGGACGTGGCCGGGGAGATCGCCGGCGGGTCGCTGGCTTCCGTCGCCGCGCCCGGGGTCTCCCCGTTCGCCCCCGACGCCCACGTCGCCGGGTACCTGTGGGTCGTCGACGACGACGAGGTGTTCACCGCCTCCGCCGGCGAGACCCGTCGGTCGGTCGACCGGGCCCGCACGGTGGCCACGCCCACCGCGGGCGCCCGCGCGGCCGCGGTGAGCACGACCGACCTCGTCAACCACGGCGCCCTCGGCACCGCGGCCCAGCTCCAGGGCCTCGGGCAGGCCATGCTCACGATGAGCGTGGACTACGCCACGCAGCGCAAGCAGTACGGCAAGCTCATCGGCGAGTACCAGGCGCTCAAGCATCAGCTCGCCGAGGTCGCGATCGCGCTGGAGATGGCCCGCCCGCTGCTGTGGGCCGGCGCGCTGGCGATCGCCGAGAACCCCGGCGACCCCGACGCCGCGGTCCGCGACGTCTCCGCCGCCCGCGTGGCCGTGGCGGACGCCGCCTACCTGGCCGCCCGCACGGCGCTGCAGGTGCACGGCGCGATCGGCTACACGCTGGAGCACGACCTGGGCCTGTGGCTGACCAAGACCCGCGCCCTGCAGACGGCGTGGGGCACCCAGAGCTACCACCGCGGTCGGGTGCTGGACTCACTGCGCGGCGAGGGTGCCGGAGCCGCGGGGACCGCCCGATGACCGCGCCCGCCACCCCGGCGACCGCCACCCCCGGTGTCGATACCGAGGAGCAGGCCGCGTTGCGGCAGTCCGTCGCCGCGCTGCTGGAGAAGAAGTCCGACTCCGCGGCCGTGCGCGCCGCGTTCTCCTCCGACGACGGGTACGACCCCGCACTGTGGGCGACGCTGGTCGACCAGATCGGGGCCGCCGCACTGTCGATCCCCGAGGAGCACGACGGCGCCGGGGCCACCTGGCTGGAGACCCACCTGGTGTGCGAGGAGCTGGGCCGACGCCTCACGCCATCCCCCATGCTCGGGTCGGCCGTCCTGGCCGCGCAGGCCGTGCTCGCCACCGGCGACGCCGACGCGTGCGCCCGCCTCCTGCCCGGAATCGCCGCCGGCGACCTGTCCGCGCTGTGCTGGGCCGGGCTCGACGGCTGGGCCACCCCGGGTGTCCGCGCCGACGTCACGGCGCAGGGTAATGCGACGCTCACCGGCACCGCCCACCACGTGCTCGGCGCCGACACCGCCGCCACGCTGCTCGTCGTGGCGGTCGCCGGAGACGAGGTCGGCCTGTTCGAGTTGCCCGCCGACGCAGCCGGCGTCACCGTGACCCGCGTGCCGGTGATGGACCCCACCCGCACCCTGGCGCGCGTGGAGTTCGACGGCGCCGCGGCCACCGCGATCCCCACCCGTCCGAGCTTCCTGTCCCGCCTGCGCGCCGCCGGGTGGGCCGCACTGTCGGCCGAGCAGGTCGGTGCCGCCCGCGCCGTACTGGACGCCACCGTGCAGTACACGCAGGAGCGCAAGCAGTTCGGCCGGGTCATCGGGTCGTTCCAGGCGCTCAAGCACCGGATGGCCGACATGTACGTCAAGGTCGAGACCGCCCGGTCGCTGTCCTACTCCGCCGCCGCCTCCGTCGCCGAGGCGCAGGCGCTCGGCGACGGGCCCGCCGCCGACGAGGCGGCCTACGCCGCGGAGATCGAGGCCGCCGCGGCCAAGGTCTACTGTTCCGAGGCCCTGCAGTGGATCGCCGGGGAGTCGATCCAGCTCCACGGGGGCGTCGGCATCACCTGGGAGTACGACGCCCACCTGTACTTCAAGAGGGCCCACGGGACAGCGCAACTGCTCGGACAACCGCACGAACTCCTCGCCGCCCTGGAGGTCGCGGCGGGGCTGTAGCCGGGGCCACTAGAATCACCCGCATGAGCCCCTTCCCCGCGCACGGACGGACCAACGACCAGCGGTCGGCCGAGGACCTCGCGGCCCAGGCCGGTCGCCTGCTCACCGACCTGCGGGTCTCACGGGTGGCGCCGGAGGATCTCGGTGCGTTCGCCGAGGCCGAGGCGCAGTCCGTCATCATCGACCGACTGGCCGTGGCGAGGCCCGGCGACCTCGTGTTCGGCGAGTGGGACCCCGACTCCCGCGCCCGGCTGGAGGCCGACCGCGTGTGGTTCGTCGATCCCCTCGACGGAGTGCGCTCCTACGTGACCGAGGGCCGCCCCGACTGGGCCGTCCACGTGGCCCTGTGGGAGAAGGACCCCGAGGGTGTCGGGGGCATCACCGCGTGCGCGATCGCCATGCCCGCCTACGGCCGGGTCCTCACCGGGCGCGGCGCCACCACCTATCAACCCACGTCGATCATCCGCGGCCCGCGGCCCGGACCGCTGGTGCCGCCCCGCGAGGACGACCGCCTGCGCATCGCCGTCTCCGAGGCCGAGCCTCCCGCGTTCGCCGAGGAACTCGCCGAGGAGCTCGACGCCTCCCTGGTCCACCTCGGATCCGGCGGCGGCAAGACCGCCACCGTGCTCGAGGGTGAGTGCGACGCGTACATCCACACCAGCGGTCACCACCAGTGGGACTCCGCGGCCACTGTGGGCGTGGTGCAGCAACGCGGCCTGCACGCCAGCGCCCTGGACGGCTCCGAGCTGGTCTACAACACCGAGCAGATCGAGTTCCCGGACCTGCTGGTGTGCACGCAGGACGTGGCCGAGACGATCATCGACGCGGTCCGCAGATACCTCTAGCGCTCCAGGCCGCGGTAGCCGGCGAACCGCTCCGCGATCAGCTCCTCGCTGAGCCCGTAGTCGGCGAGCGTGTAGCGGTGCGCGGGGGCGCGGTCGCCGGACAGGCTCTTGTCGTTCTCGGCCACCACGCCCGCGCGCACGTCCTCCGGCAGCTCCGTGCCGACGGCGCCGTAGACGCGCTCCACCACGCCGGCCGGATCTGCCAGCAGTTCATGGTGATCGACGTCGACGAACGTCGCCCGTGACGTCGGGTCCGCCTCGTGCCGGGCGCGGGCGGCGTCGAAGGTCTCGACGCCCCGCGCCCAGAAGTCCAACTGTGACTCACCTATGTATTGAGGGGTGAACCGCGTGGACCATTCCGCGGCGGTCTTGTGCGCGAGCGAGCACATCGACGCCATGGATTTGCGCGGATCGCGATGCGTCTGCACCACGACCGCGTCGGGGTAGACCTCGAGCAACGCGTCGAGGGCGAACAGGTGACTCGGGTTCTTGAGCACCCAGCGTCGCTCGGGATCATTCGCCCCGATGAGCTGGAGGTTCCGCTTGTGCCGCCGGTACGCGGGCACCCAGTCGGCGCCGGCCAGCCACTGCGAGTAGCCGTCGAGCCGGGCCAGGCACTCGTACGACGCCGACGTGAGCGACTGCCGCAGCAACTGCCAGCACTCCTCGAGGTCGTCCGCGGAGATGTAGTGCACGCCGCCGTAGTCGGGGTTCTCCGCCATGAAGCCGGAGTACAGGTCCCGTAGGCCGACATAGGCGGGGTCGTCCTCCCACGTCTCGCGCGGCGGCCGCGGCTGCGGCACCTCGGTCAACCACAGTTCGAGCCCCTGGTTGGCGGGGTCCGCGCCCAGGAGCCGGTGCAGCGCCGTGGTGCCGGTGCGGGGCAACCCGGTGACGACGACGGGACGCTCGATCGCCACCTCCGCCCCGGCCGGGTCCGCCGAGAATCCCGCGTTCGCCAGCAACCGGGCGGTGAGCGCGCTCTTGAGGACCGACCGCCAGTACTTGCTGCCGGCCGGGGTCAGGCCCGCGTCGGAGTGCAGGGAGTCCAGCAGGATCCCCAGCGCCTCGCGGTGGCGGTCCTCCCCGTCGGCGAAGTCCTCGAGTCCGACCGTGCGCGAGGCACTGGCGTGCAGGTCCTCGACGGTGCCGACATGCACACGGTCCGTGTCGCCTCCGGCCGAGACGGTCATGAGAGTCCCCTCCGGGCGAACGCGTCCTGACGGGCGGCGATCCGCTCGCGCCACTGCTCCGGCGTCACCCGCAACTCCTCGTACCCGGGCACCTCGTCGGCGAGCCGCTCGAACGGCACCACCTTCACAGTGGGGCCCAGCTCCGATGTGATGGGATCTCCCACCCGCTGCCAACGGAACTGCATGATGCCCTCGCGGCGGCCCAGCGTCTCGACCCAGTTGGCCAGCCCCGGGTCGCGCTCGGAGACCACCAGATGGATCAGTCCGTCGGAGGTGACGTGCGCCTGGTCGGCGGTGAGACTGGTCTGGTGGTGCACGTACTCCAGCGAGGCATACCACATGCTGCCAAGCTGGAAGCCCTGGTAGGGCACCCCGGCGACGGGCACAGAGATCACCATGGCCTCGTCCGGACCGAGCTCGAAGACGCCCGCGGACGAGAACTGCGTGGTGAGCCCACCCGGCGTCTGCCGCGGTTCGTTCAGCGTGTTGCGGGCCTGGTCGCCGAAGAACCACTCCGGGAACGCCAGCCACGTCCGCAGCCGCCCGACGAGCGCCTCGGCGAGTTTGGCGTAGAACTTCTCCTGCCCGGCGAGCGTCACCGGCTCCGGTGCGGTGCCGACCGTGTCGAGTCTGCGGATGATCGCCGACCCGGCCTCCTCACGGCTCCAGTCGGAGTACACCTCGCGGACCGCGATCATGGACGATCCCGGGTGGAGCACCACGTAGCCGGCGTCGCCCTCGTCGTCGTCGTACCTCGCCGGTCCCAATCGGAAGCGATACCGGCCGTCGGCGTCGATCTCCAAGGCACGGTCGTCGAACGCCGCGTGCGACGCGGCGCGCTCGTCGGCCGAATACGTCCCGGCCATGACCTGGAACGACAGGTCCGCGGTGGTACCGCGCCGACCCTCGATCTCGTACTCGGCGCCGTCGGTGAGGTTGGCGTAGAAGTACAGCGTGTCCGGGTTGTCCAGGCCCATCTTGGTGTACGGGCCCGTGGCCTGGAACAGCTGTGGGTGACTTCGCCCGCGGTGCTGGCCGGTCTCGATGGCCCCCCGGATGGTCCCCAGCAGGTAGTCCAGGCCCTCCGCGACGTCCTCCTCGGTGTGGACGTGCGGCGTCGAGCGGATGATCTCCTCCGCCTCCGCCAGCGCACCCGCCAGCGGTCCCGTCACGCCGCTCACAGCCACGTGTAGGAGTCGGCCGAGGTGATGAAGTTCTCCAACTCCTCCTGCTCGGGCGTCGGGTCGACCACGTCCTCCTCGATGCTGAGGTAGGCACCGCGGTAGAACAGCAACGGGCGGATGTCGCGCTTGGTCGGGCCGAGGTTGTCGACCCGCCCCAGCACGATCCAGTGATCGCCGCCGTCGAGGACCTGGTCGATCTCGCAGTCCAGCCACGCCATGACGCCCTCGATCACCGGCGACCCCAGCGGGCTGGGCGACCAGTCGATCTGCGCGAACTTGTCGTCACCGCGGCGGCCGAACGTCGAGGAGACGTCCTCCTGGTCCTCGGACAGGATGTTCACCACGAACCGTCCCGCCTTCTCGATCCCCTTCCACGAACCCGAGGTCTTCATCGGGCAGAACAGCACCAACGGCGGCTCGAGCGACAGGGCCGAGAACGACTGGCAGGCGAAACCCACCGGCTTGTCGTCCTCGACAGCGGTGATGACGGTGATCCCCGTACAGAACTGTCCCAGTGCGTCACGAAGTTCACGGCTGCTGAAGGACTGGCCCTCCGGGCTCTCGTCGGTGCTGCTCATGTGGGTCGTCCTCCCTGGACTTTCGGCTCGTGAACTGTCTGCAAGGCCCAGCCTAGGCGGCTACTTGAACCCGACGGAGAAGTCGTGGCCCCACAGGCTCACGGCCGTCGACTCACGCGCCACCCATTTCTCGTCGTCCTCGACCTGCACGCCCTCACAGCCGTACTCGCAGTCGAAGCCTCCGGGCGTCTTCATGTAGAAGCTCAGCATCTTGTCGTTGACGTGCCGGCCGAGCGAGGCCGACATCCTCACCTTCTTACGCGTCGCCCGGTCCAGCGCCAGCCCCACGTCGTCCGCGGTACCGACCTCGACCATCAGGTGGATGATCCCGGTCGGGTTGGGGAACGGGGTGAACGCCAGCGAGTGGTGCCGCGGGTTGCAGCCGAGGAACCGCAGCCACGCGGGCTCGCCGTCGGCCGGTCGGCCCACGATCTCCGGCGGCAGGCTCATCGAGTCACGCAGCGTGAACCCCAGGACGTCACGGTAGAACTCGAGCGCCGCGGTCTCGTCCGGGGTGGACAGGACGATGTGGCCCGCACCCTGGTCGCCGGTGACGAACTCGTGCCCGTACGGCGTCGGGATGCGACGGTGCTGCAGCGCGATGGTGTGGTAGATCTCCAGCGTGAACCCGGCCGGGTCCTGACAGGTGATCAGCCCCCGCACCTTGCGGTCGCGCGCCACCTCGGCCGGGGCGTCCTCCCAGGGCACACCGGCCGCGTCGAGGCGCCGCTTGACGTCCTCGAACTCGTCCTCGTTCGCACACTCCCAGCCCACCGCGGAGAGCGTGTCCTCCTCGCCGGGGACGATGATCCACCGGTGCGGATGATCGTCCATGCGGAAGTAGAGCGACTCGGGATCGTCGCCCGATCCCTCCACGAAACCCAGCACCTTCGTGCCGTACTCGTGCCAGGCGGCCATGTCCGTGGCGAAGACCCGGACATACCCGAAATTGCTGATCGCCATAATTGCCAGTCCTTTCGATCCGTGAGGCGGATCAGACCATCGAGTCGGTGACCTTTTCGCCGAACTCGTTCTGCCCATACATGATGTACGCCTTGGTGGCCTCGTTGGCGGCGTGGACCCGCCCGGCGTTGGCATCCCGCCAGAATCGCTGGATCGGCGAGGTCTCCTCCAGGGCGCGGGCCCCGGAGTTCTGGAACAGCAGACCGATGGCGTCGATCGACCGCTGCGTGGCCCGGACCTGGTCGCGGCGGGCGCGCGTGCGGAGCTCCATGTCCGGGTACCCGCCGGCGGTGATGATGTCCTGCTCCTCGCGCACGTTGCGCATGAGCTGCAGCCACGCCGCGTCGATGTCACCGGCCGCCTCGGCCAGGCGCACCTTGGCGAACGGATCGTCCTTGACCGCGGTGCCGAACGCGGCGCGCACGCGCTCACGCTGGTGCCCGCGGTGCACCTCGTAGCAGCCGAACGCCATGCCGACGATCGGCGTCGAGATGGTGGTGGGGTGGATGGTGCCCCACGGCATCTTGTAGATGGGGTTGGTGTTGACCTCGAGCCCGGGGCTCTTGGTGGCCGCCATGAGACCGAAGGACAGTACGCGGTGCTCCGGGATGAGTGCGTCCTTGACCAGGATGTCGTTGGAGCCGGTGCCCTTGAGCCCGGCGACGTGCCAGACATCGAGGATCTCGTACTGGGACTTCTCGACCAGGAACGTGCAGAAGTCGACCATCTTGCCGTTGTCGTCGAGCACCGGGCCGCCCACGAAGACCCAGTCGGCGTGGTCGGAACCCGAGGACCAGGACCACTTGCCGTTGAGCACCAACCCGTCGGCGGTCTTCTTCGCCGCACCCATCGGCGCGTACGAGGACGAGATCCGCACCGTCGGGTCCTCGCCCCACACGTCCTCCTGCGCCTGCTGCGGGAAGAGCGCGAGGTGCCAGTTGTGGATACCGAGGATGCTCGCGCACCACCCGGTGGACGGGCACGCCGTCGCGATGGTCTTGACAGCGGTGTAGAAGGTCTCCATGTCCGCCTCGTACCCGCCCCACTGGGCCGGCTGGCACAGCTTGAAGAAGCCGGCCTCGTCGAGTTCCGCGATGTTCTGGGGATGGACCTTGCGCAGGTCCTCCGTCTCCTGGGCCCGCTCGGCGAAACCGGGCAGCAGAGCCGTGATGCGGTCGATGACCTCGTGGGAGGCGTACTCGCTCATGTGAACCTCTCTGGCGTTCGTGGGGGTGATGCGGACTAGACTAGAACACGTTACAATTTTGCACCAGGCAACCGCCTCCGGGCAAGAGCTTCTGGCACCCTGTGCCAGCACTTACGCACCCTGGTTGTGGCCTGCCCGCCCATTCTATAACCTGTTCTCATCCGGCTCACGCCCCTCAGGAGGAATCATGACCGCACCCGGCTCAGCCCCCGGAGCCGCCCGCGAGATCGATACCGGCAAGGCCCGGGATCGATATGCACGCGGCTGGCACTGCATCGGCACCGTCAAGGAGTTCTCCGACGGCAAGCCCCACTCCATCCACGCCTTCGGCACCAAGCTCGTGGTGTGGGCCGACGACGAGGGCGAGATCAAGGTCCTCGACGCGTACTGCCGCCACCTGGGCGGCGACCTGTCCGACGGCTCGATCAAGGACGGCAACATCGCGTGCCCGTTCCACGACTGGCGCTGGGGTGGCGACGGCAAGTGCAAGGGCATCCCCTACGCCAAGCGCGTTCCCCTGCGCGCCAAGACCCGCGCGTGGATCACCAACGTCCAGTCCGGCCAAGTCTTCGTCTGGCACGACCACGAGGGCAACCCGCCCCTCGAGCAGGACGCCATCCCGGTGATCGCCGAGTACGACACCGGTGAGTGGACCGACTGGGAGTGGAACCGCCTCGTCATCGAGGGCTCCAACTGCATGGAGATCGTCGACAACGTCGTCGACATGGCCCACTTCTACTACATCCACTTCGCGTTCCCGACGTACTTCAAGAACGTCTTCGAGGGCCAGACGGCGACCCAGTACCTCAACACCAAGGGCCGTCCGGACCACGACCCGTCCGGCGGCAAGTACGGCGACACCCTCCTGGAGTCCGAGGCCTCGTACTTCGGCCCCGCATACATGATCAACCCCCTCAAGCAGATGTACGGCGACTTCGTCACCGACGCGATCCTCATCAACTGCCACTACCCGATCGACCAGAACTCGTTCGTGCTCATGTACGGACTCTCGGTGAAGAAGCCGCAGGGCTTCGACGACGAGACGTCGGCGAAGATGGCGGCGAAGATCGCGACCTTCTTCGGCGAGGGCTTCCTCCAGGACGTCCGGATCTGGCAGCGCAAGTCCTCGATCGCCAACCCCCTCCTCTGCGAGGAGGACGGCCCCGTCTACCAGCTCCGCCGCTGGTACGAGCAGTTCTACGTGGACCGCGACAAGGTCGAGCCCGAGATGCAGGAGCGTTTCGAGTTCGAGGTCGACACCACCGCGGCCAACCAGTACTGGGAGAGCGAGGTCGCCGAGAACATGCGCAAGCAGGCGGCGGGCGAGGCGGAGATCTCCGACGAGCAGACCCAGTACACCGGCATGGCCGAGGTCGCCGGCGAGGCGGGCGCGGCCCCGTCGAAGAACTGATGTTCAAGAAGAACGATTCGCGGCGCGCGCCCACCTGGGACGAGACCGACCCGGCGCGCGCCGCGCGGCTCCACGAGTACACCGACCTGGATCGCGAGACCTACACGCGGGCCGGCTTCCAGCCCGTCGAGTGCCGCAGGTGTGGCACCAGCGTGGCCGTGCGCAAGAACAGCGAGAAGCACACCTCGATCCAGTGGACGGAGGGCGGCGACCGTAACTGCCCAGTCCTCAACGAGTGGCGCGAGGGTGGTGCACGGCCCGATGGCGAGGACACGTGCCCCCGGATGCTCGCGAGCATCCGCTACGCCTACGCCGAGGGTCTGCTGACCATCGCCGAGGGCGTCGACCCGGCCGACGACGAGCACATGGTGAACCCGCTCTACGTCCCCGAGTAACACCCCGACGTCCGGCGACTTCCCCGAGGCGAGAACAGCCCGGAGGAGGTCGCCGTCGTCTGGGACAGTGCGCAGAAACCCGTCCGCGCGTATCCAAGCGATAGGCTCCCGATCCATGACCGAAAATACCCCGCTCGGCTCCTTCGTGCGCGAGCTCACGATCGCCGAGGTGATCGAGGAGACCGCCGACGCCAAGTCGATCGTCTTCGACATCCCCGCCGGCTGCGAGGACGACTTCCGGTACACCCCCGGACAGTTCCTCACCCTGCGAGTTCCCAGTGAGCGGACCGGATCCGTCGCGCGCTGCTACTCCCTGTCGAGCTCCCCCACCGAGGACGCCCGGCTCAAGGTGACCGTCAAGCGCACGATCGACGGATACGGGTCCAACTGGCTGTGCGACAACGCCGAGGCCGGTATGAGCATGCACGTGCTCGCCCCGTCCGGCATCTTCACGCCCAAGAATCTCGACCAGGACTTCATCCTCCTGGCCGCGGGTTCGGGCGTGACCCCCGTGATGTCGATCCTCAAGTCGGCCCTCGCCCAGGGCACCGGCCACATCGTCATGGTTTATGCGAACCGCGACGAGAAGTCGGTCATCTTCAAGGACGAGCTGCAGCGCCTCCAGCGGGAGAACCCCGACCGCCTCACCGTTCTCCACTGGCTCGAGTCGGTCTCCGGCATCCCCACCGCGGAGATGATCGGCAACCTCCTCCAGCCCGTCGCGACCAAGCGGCACTCCTACATCTGCGGACCGGCGCCGTTCATGGAGACCGTCAAGGACGGGCTCCGCCGCTCGGGCGCCGACATGCACTTCATCCACACCGAGGTGTTCTCCTCGATCGAGGGCGACCCGTTCGCCGAGATCGTCATCGACGAGTCGGCCGACGAGGACGGCGCCGGCCCGGCGACCGCGATCGTCGAGCTCGACGACGAGGTCCACGAGGTCTCCTGGCCCCGCAAGACCCCGCTCCTCGACGTCCTGCTCTCCAAGGGGATCAAGGCACCGTTCTCCTGCCGGAAGGGCGAGTGCTCGGCGTGCGCCTGCATCCTCAAGTCCGGTGAGGTCGAGATGATGCACAACGGGATCCTCGACCCCGAAGAAGTGGAAGAGGGATACGTCCTGAGCTGCCAACTCCTCCCCAAGACCGACCGCGTCGAGGTGTCGTACTCCGAGTGAGCCCGCTCGGAATCCAGCCGGGGCTGGCAAACTCGGTGGCGTGACCAGCCCCGTCGTCGCCTTCGCCTCCAGGTACGGCTCCACCCGGCGCTACGCCACCGCGCTCGGGAGGCGACTCGGCGCGCCCGCGGTCGAGCTCGCCGACCTCGCCCCCGCATCCGACGCCGACCCGCTGATCCTGCTCGCGCCCGTCTACGCGACCCGGATCCTCGGGCGACGTCGGATCATCCGGGCTATCCGCTCGGCTCCCGGGCGGGTCGCCCTCGTCGTCGTCGCGCTCTCCCCCGCGGACGACCCCGGGCGCGGCTCCCTCTCCGCCCGCCTGATCACCGCCACCGGCCGGGCCGTCACCACCTTCCACGTCCGAGGTGACCTCGACCCAGCCCGGCTCAACTGGGTCGACCGCACCCTCATGGCCGCGCTCCGCCGCCAGTTGCGCAGGACCCCCGACACGCCCGCCGCGCGGATGCTGTTGTCCGGCGAGCCCCTGCACTTCGTCGACGAGACGGCCCTCGACCCGGTCGTGGCCTGGGCGGACGGCGGCGACACCGCCCCCTGAACCGCCAGCAGCCGCGCATTCCGGGGGTCATCCGGGGCGCGCGGCTGCAGGCCGGGAGGATCAGGCGTTCGCACGCTCCTTCTGGATCTCCAGCGCGATGTCGATGAGCTGGTCCTCCTGGCCGCCCACGAGTCGACGCTCACCGGCGCGGAGGAGGATCTCCGAGGCCGGCACGTCGTACCGCTGCGCGTGGCCCTCGGCGTGCTTCATGAAGGACGAGTAGCAGCCGGCGTAGCCGAGCATCATGGCCTGGCGGTCGACGACGCACTCGCTCGGCATGAGCGGGCGCACCACGTCCTCCGCGGCGTCGGCGATCTTGAAGAAGTCGACGCCGGTGGTGATGCCGAGCTTGTCGCACACGCCGACCAGTGCCTCGACGGGCGTGTTGCCCGCGCCGGCGCCGAACCGACGGGTGGAGCCGTCGATCTGCTGGGCGCCCGCGCGGATGGCCATGATGGAGTTGCCCACGCCGATGTCGAGGTTCTCGTGGCCGTGGAAACCGACCTGGGCGTCGTCACCGAGCTCGGCGACGAGAGCCGAGACGCGGTCGGAGACCTGGTCCATGACGAGCGCCCCCGCCGAGTCGACGATGTAGACGCACTGGCAGCCGGCGTCGGCCATGATCCGGGCCTGCTTCGCGAGCACCTCCGGCGGCTGGGTGTGGCTCATCATGAGGAAACCGACGGTCTCCAGGCCGAGGTCGCGGGCGTAGCCGAAGTGCTGGATCGAGACGTCGGCCTCGGTGCAGTGGGTGGCCACGCGGCAGATCGACCCGCCGTTGTCCCGGGCCTGGAGGATGTCGTCCTTGATACCCAGGCCGGGCAGCGTGAGGAATGCGATCTTGGCCTGCTTTGCGGTCTCGGCCGCGACCTTGATGAGGTCCTGGTCGTACGACTTGGCGAAGCCGTAGTTGAAGGAGGCGCCGCCGAGGCCGTCGCCGTGGGTGACCTCGATGACCGGGACGCCGGCGCCGTCGAGCGCGGCGACGACGTTGCGGACGTCCTCGACGGAGAACTGGTGCCGCTTGTGGTGCGAACCGTCGCGGAGCGAGGAGTCGGTGACCCGGATGTCGAGCTCGGAGCTGTACGCGCGGGCCTGGGCGTTGTGCGGGTTGGTCATGTCCATGTCTGTCACACTCCGAGCTTGGTCTTGGCGATGTCCTCGCCGACCTTGGTGGCGGCGGCGGTCATGATGTCGAGGTTGCCGGCGTACGGCGGCAGGAAGTCTCCGGCGCCCTCGACCTCGACGAAGATCGCGACGCGGGCCATGCCGCCGGTGATCTCGGTGGGAGGGTCGAACTGCGGCTCCTGGAGTAGGCGGTAACCCGGCACGTACTCCTGGATCTCCTTCTCCCGCGTGCGGATGGCGGTGGTGATGAGGTCGTGGTCCGCATCCTCGGGGATGGCGCAGAAGATCGTGTCGCGCATGATCATCGGCGGCTCGGCCGGGTTGAGGATGATGATGGCCTTGCCGCGCTTGGCGCCGCCCACTTTCTCGATCGCCAGCTTGGTGGTCTCGGTGAACTCGTCGATGTTGGCGCGGGTGCCCGGGCCGGCCGACTCGGAGGAGACGGAGGCGACGATCTCGGCGTATTCCACGGGCACAACCGAGGACACGGCGTGGACCATCGGGATGGTGGCCTGGCCGCCGCAGGTGACCATGTTGTGGTTGGGGGCGTCGACGTGCTCGTGGAGGTTCGCCGGCGGGATGACCATCGGGCCGACCGCGGCCGGGGTGAGGTCGATGGCGATGATGCCGGCCTCTTCGTACTTGGGCGCGTAGGCCTTGTGCACGTACGCGCTGGTGGCCTCGAACAGCAGGTCGGGCTTCTCGCCACCGGCCTCGATGGAGGTGAGCAGTTCGTCGGCGCCGCCCGCCATGCAGGTGAGGCCGTGGTCGGCGGCGCGCTTCATGCCCTCGGACTCGGCGTCGATGCCGATCATCCATTTGGGCTCGATGTACTCGCTGCGCTCAAGCTTGTACATGAGGTCGGCTCCGATGTTGCCGGACCCCACGATCGCGGCGGTGAGCTTGGTCTTGTCTGTCATGACGGAAGTGTCGCGCGGGCGGGCTCGCGGGACAACAGGTTGTGCCACTCAGTGAAATCGCGGCACTCCAGGGCGGTGCACGCCGGCACTCAGGCCGGCCGTGCGCGCGCCCGGGCCGCGCCCGGAGGGTTCGTGAGGTGACCGTCTGCGCTGATGAGCCGGTCGGCGAAGGCGTTCCACTCGCGTTCCCGTATGGCGTCGCGCGCACGGGCCAAGGGGCCCTTGGGTCTGGTGCGGTGTTGGTGTCCGGTGTCGGTGAGGATGATCAGTTCGCCGAGTGGGCCGGGCCTGTAGGCGTTGGTCCCGAACGTCTTCTCCCGGTGGTGTTTCCGACACAGGCAGACGAGGTTCCACTCGGTGGTCGGCCCGCCGAGTTCGGGATCCTTCGTGTTGAACGCGATCACATGGTCCACGTCACAGTCCTCCGCGGGAACCGAACACCCCGGATGTCGGCAGGTGCCGTCGCGCATGCGGATGCGCTCCGCCATCGCGGGGGTGATCAGGTAGCGCAGGGCGTGTTCCGGGGAGTCGAGCACGCCGGGGGCGGGGTCGACGAGTTCGAACCGCACGCGTGCGTCGGCGCCCTCCAGCAACTGCTGGCACAACCAGGAGTAACTGCTGTATGCGCCGTGCACGAATTCCACGCGGTTGGGCAGCCCCTGCGCGGCCGCGGCGATCACGCTCACCCGGATCGGCCGGCCGGCTGCGGCGGCGTTACCGAGCGACGGCCTGGGCATGTCCGCACCCACGGTGACCTCACCCAGCTCGATCGATCCGTCGTCCCCCGGGCCGGAGTCCGTCCCGCCGGCGTCGGCGGGCGCCGGGGCCGGGGCGGGCGCCGGGGCGTACACGGCGAGGGAGGCGAGAGCGTCGGCACGCAGCTGATCCAGCGTGCCGGGCACCCCGTCTCCGGAGGCAGCGCGGGCGTCGGTCTCGATACGTCCCCGCAGCAACTCCGCATCGGCCAGAGGCAGCTTCGCCCACATCGAGGCCATCCCGTTCCGGCCCGACCGGAACCGGACCGTACGCGTGAGCGCCGCCCGGGCCCGGGCATCCTCGGCGCCCTCCGGGTCGAGCCGGCCGACGGCCTCATCGATCCGGCCGTCCACCGAATTGCGAGTCGGCCGGTCACCGCCGTCCAGGTCGTCGACGATGCCCGCCACGACCTCGTCCTCCACGTCCGAGACGATCGAGTCGGGCACCTCGGCCAGCTTGCAGGCGATGTCGATGGCGAGCTGTTCGGGAACGACCCCGCGCTCCACCGAGGCCCGCAGTCGCGCGAGCCGCGAATGGATCTGGACCCCGGCGGTGACCAGACGCGCGGCGTGCCAGCACGTGAGCTGACAGGCCGCCACGAGATGGTCACGAGCCCTGGATTGCGGGTCCAACCGTGCGTATGCCGAACGTGCACGAGCACCGCTCCCGGCGACCCCTTCGGTGCGGTCGACGCCCGTGCCGACCTCATCCGCCCGGGACATCTGCTCGACCAGGGCCGCTGCCGCCTCCAGCCGGGTCGCACCTGCCCGGTTCTGCGCCAGGGTCGCGGCCCGTGCCGCCTCGCTCACCTCCGTCGAGTCGAGCCCGCCCAGGGATTCCGGAACCGCGAACAGTGACTTCGTCGTCGACAATTCCCCCACCCCCCTCGCGCTCGATTTAGAACTTGTGTTCGACAGTACGGCACTGCAGGCGTTAGCGCAAGCGTTCGATCCGCCCGGCCTCCGGTGTCCGACCCGCGCGCTACACTCACCGCATGACCGAGCCCCCCTCTTCTCCCGTCGACCGCGCCTTCGAGGTGCTACGCGTGACGGCGGGCGGGACAGGGATGACGCTCAGTGAGATCGCGCGCGAGACCGGGCTGGCCAAGTCCACGACGCTGCGCCTCCTGGCCGCGCTCGAGCGCAACGACGCGGTGACGAGGATCGGGCAGCGCTACCGGCTGGGGCCGTTGGTGCACGAGCTGGACCCGATCCCGGTCTCGCCGGCGTACGAGCGGATCCGCCGGGTGCTCACACCGTTTCTCGCGCACCTCTTCGAGGCCACGCGCGCGACCGTTCACCTGGCCACCCTGCACGGCGACGAGGTGGTCTACCTCAACAAGTTGCACGGGCCGCGGCCGATCCCGTCGCCGTCGCGGATCGGCGGCGGCCTGCCGGCGTACTGCACAGGGGTGGGAAAGGCGATGCTGGCGTTCGACGAGGCAGCGGCCGAGCGCGTGGCGCAGGAGCCGTTGGTCGAGTGGACGGACACCACTGTGACCTCCCCCGACGCCCTGGCGGTGGAGCTCGCCGAGATACGACGGAGGAGACGCGCGATCGACCGCGCCGAGCTCACGCCCGGCCTGTACTGCGTGGCGGCGCCGGTGTTCGACGACGACGACGAGGAGCGCGCAGGCGGGACGCGGGCCGTCGCCGCGTTGTCCGCCAGCGCGGCGGACGAGAGCGCGCTGGCCCGGCTCGAGCCGCTGGTCACCCGCGTCGCCGCGGCGGCCGGTCGCGCGCTGGCCGCGGACGGTTAGCGGAAGTCCATGGTGACGTCGCCCAGCCCGGCGAACTCGGCGCGGAAGCTGTCGCCCGGGGCGGCGTCCATCGCGCGGATCGCGGTGCCCGGAAGGATCACGTCGCCCTTGCGCAGACGGACACCGAACTTGGCGACCGTCGACGCGAGCCACCCGACCGAATTGAGCGGGTTACCGAGCACCGCGTCGGAACGCCCGGACGCGAGGAACTCGCCGTTCTTGTAGAGGGTCGCGTCGATCGCCGCGACGTCGATGTCCGCGAGCCGGACCCGCTGCTCGCCCACCACGTAGCCACACGACGAGGCGTTGTCCGCGATCGTGTCGGGCAGCGTGATCTTCCAGTCCCGGATGCGGGAGTCGATCAACTCGATCGAGGGGACGACCCACTCGATCGCCGCGGCGGCCTCCTCCTGGGAACATCCCTCCGGCGGGATGTCGGCGCCCAGGATGAAGCCGACCTCCACCTCGACCCGCGGGAAGCAGAACCGGGCCGCCTCGATCGCGGTGCCCTCGGGGTATTCCATCGTGTCGAGCAGATGCCCGTAGTCGGGCTCGTCGACGCCCATCATCTCCTGCATCGCCTTGGACGCCAGGCCCACCTTGTGGCCGGTCACCACCGCGCCGGCATCGAGCCTGCGGCGGATGTTGACCAGCTGGATCTCGAAGGCGTCGTCCGGGGTCATGTCAGGATGGTCGTCGGTCAGCGGCGCGATCGGCGCGACGTCCGACTCGGCGTCCCAGAGTCGCTGGGCAAGTGTGGCGCGGGTCTCCTCGTTCAGCATGAGGGGGATGCTACCTGGGCCGTCTGGCGCCACGGCGCTCAGTTCTATAACGTGTTCTACATGGCAGACCAGGAATTCGACGTCGTCGTCGTCGGCAGCGGTGGAGCAGGCATGACGGCCGCCCTCGCTGCAGCAAAGAAGGGCCTCAGCGTGGTCCTCGTTGAGAAGGCCCCCCACTACGGAGGCTCCACCGCGCGCTCCGGCGGCGGCGTGTGGATCCCCAACAATTCGGTGCTCCGACGCGACGGCGTCCTGGACACCCCGGAGGCGGCCCGCACGTACCTCCGCTCGATCATCGGCGACGCGGTGGAGCCCGAGAAGATCGACACCTACGTCGACCGCGGTCCCGAGGTCCTGGACTTCGTCCTCGCCAACAGCCCCCTGCGGTTGGAGTGGGTCAAGGACTACTCCGACTATTACCCCGAGGCTCCCGGTGGGCGTCTCGGCGGCCGGTCCGTCGAGCCCAAGCCGTTCGACCTCCGCCAGCTCGGGTCCGAGGCCGACAAGCTGGAGCCGGGCTACGCCAAGGCGCCGGTCAACATGGTGGTGATGCAGTCCGACTACCGCTGGCTCAACCTCCTCCAGCGTCCGCACACCAAGGGCATCAGGCGTTCGATCCGGGTCGCCCTCCGGATGTTCCTCGCCAAGGCGCGCGGGCAGAACTCGGTGGGGATGGGTCGCGCGCTCATCGCCGCGATGCGCAAGGGCCTGCTCGACGCCGGCGTTCCGGTGTGGCTCGAGACCCCCATGACCGGCCTGGTCACCGAGGGTTCGGGCACCCATGAGCGCGTCGTGGGCATCACCGTCACCCGCGGCGGCGAGGAGGTGACCCTCCGTGCGCGACTCGGCGTGGTGATCGGGTCCGGTGGCTTCGAGCACAACCAGGAGATGCGCGACAAGTACCAGCGTCAGCCCATCCCCACCTCGTGGACGGTCGGGGCCGCGGCCAACACCGGTGAGGGAATCGAGTACATGGAGAAGACCGGCGCCTCACTGTCCTTCATGGAGGACGCTTGGTGGGGTCCGACGATCCTGCTGCCGCGCGGCCCCTGGTTCGCGCTGGCCGAGCGCTCGCTGCCGTGCTCGTTCATGGTCAACTCCCGTGGTGAGCGGTTCATGAACGAGTCGCTGCCCTACGTCGAGGCCGGCCACAAGATGTACGGCGGCGAGTTCGGACAGGCACCCGCCGGGCAGGAGGGGACGCCCGGCGAGAACGTCCCGGCCTGGATCGTCTTCGACCAGGAGTACAAGAACAGGTACCTCTTCGCTGGTCTGCAGGCCAAGCAGCCGCTGCCCAGGAAGTGGCTCGAGACCGAGAACTTCCACAAGGCGGACACCCTCGCCGAGCTCGCCGACCTCATCGGCGTGCCGGCGGAGGCGCTCGAGCGGACCGCCGAGAAGTTCAACGGCTTCGCCGACAAGGGCGTCGACGAGGACTTCAGCCGCGGCGAGTCGGGTTACGACCACTACTACGGCGACCCGACCAACAAGCCCAACCCGAGCCTCGGCCCGGTCCGCAAGGCGCCGTTCTACGCCGCCAAGATGGTGCCCGGTGACCTCGGCACCAAGGGCGGCGCGAACACCGACGTCCACGGCCGCGTCCTGCGCGAGGACGGCTCCGTGATCGAGGGCCTCTACGCCGCGGGCAACGCCTCCTCGCCGGTCATGGGCCACACCTACGCCGGCCCGGGCGCCACCATCGGCCCCGCGATGGTCTTCGGCTACCTCGCCGTGGAGAACATGCTGGCCTCCGCCCCCACCACCGCCACGACGGGAGTCTGACGTGCCGATCGACCTCGACAAGGCCCTCGGGGCCGAGCTCCCCTCGCAGGAGTTCTCCTGGACCGCCTCCGACGTGGCGCTCTACGCCCTGTCGGTGGGCGCCGCCGCCGACCCGATGGACACCACCGGTCTGGAGTACGTTCACGACACGGCGCCCAAGGTGCTGCCGTCGTTCGCCACCGTCGCCGCGACGATGAACGTCACCGAGGCCCCCCGCGTATCCTTCCCGGGCGTGGAGATCGACCTGGCCAAGGTCGTCCACGGCAGCCAGTCGGTGAGACTGCACCGGCCCATCCCGGCGGCCGGAACGGCGACGACGACGACGACGATCGCCGAGATCCAGGACAAGGGCTCGGCCGCGGTGATCATCCAGGAGTCCGAGACGGTCTCCGCCGACGGTCAGAAGCTGTGGACCTCGCGCTCGGGCATCTTCGCCCGCGGCGAGGGTGGCTTCGGCGGCGATCGCGGGACCTCCGAGAAGGTCGAGTACCCCGAGCGGGAGGCCGACCACACGATCGAGGTGGCCACGCTCCCCCAGCAGGCGCTGTTCTACCGCCTCTGCGGCGACCGCAACCCGCTGCACTCCGATCCCGCGTTCGCCGAGGCGGCCGGGTTCCCCCGCCCGATCCTCCACGGCCTGTGCTCGTACGGCCTGGTCCTGCGGGCGGTCGTGGATCAGGTGCTCGGCGGCGACGTGGCGCGCGTCGGCGGCTACGGAGTCACCTTCGGCGGCATCTTCTTCCCCGGCGAGACCATGCGCATCCGGGTGTGGGAGGAGGGCTCGCGACTGCTCGTGGCGGCGACCGTCGCCGAGCGCGACGACGCCCCCGTGCTGAAGAACGTGGTGGTCGACCTCGCCTGACCGGCGCTGGTGGGGCGGTTCAGCAGAGCTCGCGGAACTGCTCCACCAGCCGGAGGCGACCCGGGGCGTCGAGCGCCATCGGGGTGACGGTGAGCGTGGTGGCGCCGGCCTCGCGGAACGCCTCGACCCGCTCGGCCACGTATCCCGCCGGGCCGATGAGAGAGACCGACCGGACCAGCTCGTCGGGCACGGCCGCGGCGGCCTCGTCCTTCTTGCCGTCCAGGTAGAGGTCCTGGATACGGGCGGCCTCGGCCTCGTAGCCGTAGCGGCAGGCGAGCTCGTTGTAGAAATTTTTGCCGCGCGCGCCCATGCCGCCGATGTAGAGGGCCAGGTGCGGTCGCACGAAGTCCAGGTAGCCGGGGACCTCGTCCTCCTCGCAGATCGCCAGTGCGGGCCCCGCGTAGACCTCGAGTTCGCCCAGCGACGGATCGCGCTTCTCCCGGCCCCTGGCCAGCGCGTCACCCCAGGCCACGTCCGCCTTCTCCGGGTGGAAGAACAGCGGCTGCCAGCCGTTCGCGACCTCGGCCGCGAGCTCGACGTTCTTCGGTCCCAGGGCGGCGAGGATGATCGGGATGTTCTCGCGCACGGGGTGGTTGATGAGCTTGAGCGGCTTGCCCAGTCCCGTGCCCTGATCGGCGGGCAGGGGGATCTGGTACTTCTTGCCGTCGTGGACGACCTTCTCGCGGCGCCACACCTTGCGGCAGATCTCGATGACCTCCCGCGTCCGGGCCAGCGGCGCGTCGTACTTCACGCCGTGGAAACCCTCGACCACCTGCGGCCCGGAGGCGCCCAGGCCGAGGGTGAAGCGGCCGTCGGAGACGAAGTCCAGGCCGGCCGCGGTCATCGCGGTGAGCGTGGGCGTGCGGGTGTAGATCTGCAGGATGCCCGAGGCCAGCTCCATGGTGGATGTCTTGGCCGCGAGGTAGCCGAGCTGGCTGACCGCGTCGAACGAGTAGGCCTCGGGGACGAACGCGATGTCCAGTCCCGCCCGCTCGAGGTCGGCGGCCTCCGCGGCCGTCTCGGCGAATCCGCCGCTGTAGTTGAGAGCCATTCCGATGCGCATGCGCGCAACGCTACCGGGGGGTCCGGTCGCCGCGGATCACCGCGTCGACCTCGCCGCCGATCCGCACGAACACCCCGACCCGGCGACGCAGCGGCGAATCGGAGCGCTCGTATCCCACCAGCCGCATCCCCGCGTCGGAGGCGACCTCCAGGACGGTGTGCTCGGGCAGGTCGACGTCGGAGGTGGGGACGACGACGAGGTCGGCGGTCCCCAGCATCCGGGCCAGTCGCAGTCGGCGCGTCGGTTCGTCCCCCCGGCGACGCAGCCACCGGCGCACCGCGACCACACAGGCCGCGATCCCCCACGCGACGAGCGGGAGCAGCGCCACGAGCGTGAGCACCCAGCCGGGGCTCACCGCCGCACCGCCACGCGGGTGAACCGCATCGGGTCCAGCCAGGGGCCCCGCTGCACGAGTGCCCGCGTGCCCCCCACCGGTTCCAGGCCCCTGGACCGGGCCGCCGCGTAGACGACCGACCGGGGTAGCCGTAGCTCCCAGGGTCGGATGACCACCTCGTCGTCGTCGCCGTCGAGCCGCACCGCGAGCGCACGGGCGCGCCGACCGTGCCGGCCCCGATACCACCGCGCCGGGTCGATTTTCCGCATGCAACGGATCGTACGGGGCCGTAGGCTCGCCCCCATGGCACCGAAGCCCAGCCTTCAGTCCGAGTCACACCCCGCCGATCCCCGTGCGGCCGATCCGGAGCTCACCGACGACGGGCACGTCGTCGAGCCCAGCGCGGACGACTACCGTCACGCCACCGAACTCGAGATCAACCACGACTGGTACAAGTCCGCGGTGTTCTACGAGGTCCTGGTGCGGGCCTTCTACGATTCCGACGGCAACGGCACCGGCGATCTGCGCGGGCTCATCGAGAAGCTCGACTACCTCGAATGGCTCGGCGTGGACTGCCTGTGGCTGCCGCCGTTCTACGACTCGCCGCTGCGCGACGGCGGGTACGACATCCGCGACTTCCGCACCGTGCTGCCGGAGTTCGGCACCGTCGAGGACTTCGTGGAGCTCCTCGAGCAGGCGCACAGCCGGGGTATCCGGGTGATCACCGACCTGGTCATGAACCACACCTCCGACACCCACGCGTGGTTCCAGGAGTCCCGAGCGGACCCGACGGGCCCGTACGGCGACTTCTACGTCTGGTCGGACGATGACGCCCGGTACCCGGAGGCCCGCATCATCTTCGTCGACACCGAGTCGTCCAACTGGACCTACGACCCGGTGCGCGGACAGTTCTACTGGCACCGCTTCTTCTCCCACCAGCCCGACCTCAACTACGACAACCCCGAGGTCCAGGAGGCGATGATCGACGTCCTGCGCTTCTGGCTGGACCTGGGCATCGACGGGTTCCGCCTGGACGCCGTGCCGTACCTGTTCGAGCGCGACGGCACCAACTGCGAGAACCTGCCCGAGACCCACGAGTTCCTCCGCAAGTGCCGGGCCGTGGTCGAGGAGGAGTTTCCCGGGCGTGTGCTGCTGGCCGAGGCCAACCAGTGGCCCGAGGACGTGGTGGACTACTTCGGCGAGTCCGAGGTGGGCGACGAGTGCCACATGGCGTTCCACTTCCCGCTGATGCCTCGGATCTTCATGGCGGTGCGGCGGCAGTCCAGGTTCCCCGTCACCGAGATCCTCGCCCAGACCCCGGACATCCCGTCGTCGGCGCAGTGGGCGATCTTCCTGCGCAACCACGACGAGCTGACGCTCGAGATGGTCACCGACGAGGAACGCGACTACATGTACGCCGAGTACGCCAAGGACCCGCGGATGAAGGCGAACATCGGCATCCGCCGGCGCCTGGCCCCGCTGCTCGACGGCGACACCAACCAGCTCGAGCTGTTCACCGCGCTGCTGTTGAGCCTGCCCGGGTCGCCGATGCTGTACTACGGCGACGAGATCGGTATGGGCGACAACATCTGGCTCGGCGACCGCGATGCCGTCCGCACTCCGATGCAGTGGAGCCCCGACCGCAATGCCGGGTTCTCCCGCTGTGATCCGGGCCGGTTGTACCTGCCCGCGATCATGGACCCCCTGTATGGCTACCAGGGCGTCAACGTGGAGGCGCAGATGAACTCCACCGCCAGCCTGCTGCACTGGACGCGGCGCATGATCCACGTCCGCAAGAGCCACCCGGCGTTCGGGCTGGGCGAGTTCACCGACCTCGGCGGGTCCAACCCGTCGATCCTGTCCTACCTGCGCACGCACGGGTCCGAGAGCGCCGGGGCCGACGTGATCCTGTGCGTCAACAACCTGTCGCGCTTCCCGCAGGCGGTGCGCCTGGACCTGGCGGAGTACGCCGGCCACCAGCCCGTCGAGCTCACCGGCGGGGTGCCGTTTCCCGAGGTCGACGCCGACCCGTACCAGCTCACGCTGCCCGGGTACGGCTTCTACTGGCTCGAGCTGCGCAGCCCGGAGGAGGGACTGTGAGCATCACCCCGATCGGCGACGACACGATCGCCCGACTGCTCACCGACTGGCTGCCCGAACAGCGGTGGTTCGCCGGCAAGGGGCTGGAACTCACCGGAGTGCGGATCACCCGGCGCGAGGTGTTCCTGGACGATCCCGAGGTCCTGGTCGAGCACCTGCTGGTGGATCTCGAGGTGGACGGTCGGCCCCAGCGCTACCAGGTGCCGATCGCGACCGCGGCCGAGTTGCCGGGTGACCGACGGGCGTTCCCGTTGACCCCGGAGGGCGCCTCCCCCGTGATCTACGACGGACTGCGCGACCCCCGCGGCACCGAGTCCCTGCTCCGCCACCTGGCCGGGCAGGACGAGGTCGGCGGGCTGCGGTTCCGACTGGTCCCCGGCGCCACGCTGCCCGAGCCCACGTGGGGGCGGCTGCTGGAGGGTGAGCAGTCCAACTCGTCGCTGGTGTACGGCGACGACCTCATGGTCAAGGTGTTCCGGCTGGTCCAGCCGGGCGTGAACCCCGACGTGGAGCTGCACGCCGCGCTGGCCGACCGGGAGTGCCCGGCGGTGGCGGCGCTGCGGGGATGGGTGGAGTTGGACGACGACGACACCGCCGCCGGCGACACCGGGGCCGGGCCCACCACGCTCGCCATGGCCCAGGAGTTCATGGCCGGGGCGGCGGACGGGTGGGCGATGGCCACGGCGAGCGTGCGCGACCTGTTCGCCGAGGCCGACCTGCTCGCCGAGGAGGTCGGCACCGACTTCGCCGACGAGAGCTTCCGGCTGGGCGCGGCCGTCGCGCAGGTGCACGAGGACCTGGCGGCGGCGACCGGGGTGAGCACCCGGGACGGCACCGATCTGGTGGCGTCGATGCGGGCCCGCCTGGATGCCGCGGTGGCGGAGGTGCCGGAGCTGGCGGAGTTCGCCGACGCGGCCCGGGCGGTCTTCGACGAGGTGGCGGGATCCGGCCCGGTGCGGGTGCACCGCATCCACGGCGACCTGCACCTCGGCCAGACGCTGCGGGCCCCGGACCGGTGGATCGTCATCGACTTCGAGGGCGAGCCGGCCGCGCCCCTCGCCGAGCGACGGGTGGCCGACGCCCCCGCCCGCGACGTGGCCGGCATCCTGCGCAGTCTCGACTACGCGGCACAGCACACCCTGGTCGGTGTGGAGGACCGGCAGCTGCGGTTCCGGGCCCGCGAGTGGCGCGACCGCAACGTCGACGCCTTCTGCGCGGGGTACGCCGAGGTCGGTGACTCCGACCCGCGCGAGACCGGTGCGCTGCTGCGGGCCTACACGCTCGACAAGGCGCTGTACGAGGTCGTCTACGAGACGCGGAACCGACCCGGCTGGGTCGCGGTGCCGATGGGCGCGGTGCGGCGCATCCTCACCGCGGACTGACACGTCTGTCGCCCACCCGGCCGGTCGGGCGGGTGGGCGACAGGGGCGACACCGTGAGGCGTCAGTTGCTCGAGATCCGCTCCTTGGCCCACTTGTAGTCGGCCTTGCCCGCGGGCGAGCGTCGGATCTCGGGGACGTCGACGATCACCTTGGGGACCTTGTAGTTCGCCAGGGACTCGCGCAGGAACGCCGAGAGCTCCTCCTGCTCGGCCGACATGCCCTCGCGGAACGACACGACCGCGGCGACCTTCTGGCCGTACCGCTCGTCGGGAGCACCGGCGACCAGCGCGTCATGGACGGCCGGGTGCGCCTTGAGCGCCTGCTCGACCTCCTCCGGGAACACCTTCTCGCCACCGGTGTTGATGCAACCCGAGCCGCGGCCCAGGAAGACGATGGTCCCGTCCTCGCGGATCTGGCCCATGTCACCGAGCACCGCCACCCGCTGGCCACCGACCTCCGGGAAGGTCTTGGCGGTCTTCTCCGGATCGTTCCAGTAGCCGAGGGGGACGTGGCCGCGTCGGACGATGTACCCGACCTCGTCCGACCCGGGCGTGATCGGACGGTTCGACTCGTCGATCACCCCGAGGCGCGGGGTGGGGGCCAGGAGCATCTCACCCTGCTCGTTGAGATTCATCTCGCCGTCGTTGCCGGTCTCGGACGCGCCGAAGTTGTCGCGGATGATGACGTTCGGGAACGCCTCGATCAGCCGGTCGCGGGAGGTCTTGGACCAGATGCCGCCGCCGGACGCGACCATGAACATGGCGCTGAAGTCCTTGGTGTCCTTCGCCGCGAGCAGCGCGTCGGTGATCGGGACCGCCATGCCGTCGCCGACGAACATCAGCAGCTGGGCCTTGTACTCGGCGGTCGCGTCCACGATCACCTCGGCGTCGAAGTCGCGGAACATGACCAGGTGGCCGCCCAGGTTGACGAAGGTCAGCAGGGTGAACAGGCCGGCGCCGTGCATGAGCGGGGCCGAGATGACGATCTTGAAACCGCCCTCGGGCGAGACGTTGTCCGCGACCTCCTGCGGGCTGTGCCGCTTGTCGCCGTACGGGTTACCGCCGGACAGGCACGCGTAGTAGTAGTCCGACATGTGCCACTGGACGCCCTTGGGGAACCCGGTGGTGCCGCCCGTGTAGACGATCCAGTGGTCGTCGCCGCGCACGGGCTCGAATTCCCGCTCCGCGGACTGTCCCGGCAGTTCGGCGTCCACGTCGACGACCGTCAGGCCGTTCTCGGCGCAGGCGTCGGCGAGGACCTGCGGGACGCCACCCACGACGAGGACCGTGCGGGCGGTCTCGAGCTTGGGCACGGCGGCGGCCATGGTCTCCGCGAACTCCGCGTCGACCAGGACGGCGACCGACTGCGAGTCGTTGAACAGGTAGACCAGCTCGGCCGGGGTGTAGCGGTAGTTGACGTTGATCCCGGCCACCCGGATCTTCATGGCCGCGACGATGGCCGCCATGTGCTCGGCGCTGTTCTTCATGTACAGCGCGATATGGCTCTGCGGCTCCGCACCGTGGGCCTTGAGGAGATGACCCATCCGGTTGGCGAGCTCGTCGATCTGACGGTAGGTGTAGTCGACCCCGTCCATCGTGAGCAGGAGGTTGTCCGGGATCTTGTCGGCCACGGCCTCGAAGACGGCGGCCTCGTTCATCTCCGGATTGGTCCCGGCGAGGGGATCGGTGGACTGGTCGGCTGCTGCATCAGTCATCGGGCGGGTCCTTTGCACGCGGGGGCTAACTGTGTCGTCTCTCACATTGTGACCTGAACTTGTTCTCGTGTCCAGACGCGGGTCTGACCTGCGCTGATTTCAGATTGCTGGAACAGGTTCTATTCACTATAGGCGGCCGCACCGGCAGGTCGCTGCAGCAGTGGGGCCGGGGAGGGCCTACATTGCGAACATGAGCGGATCACGGTCCAGAAATCCCGGCCCGCCGTACGACGGCGGTCTCCGGCTGCCGCGTTCGACGGGGTCGGGTGACGTGCCGCAGGATGGCCGTCGCTCGTCGGCGCGGGAGGCCGACCGGCCCTCGCGGCGGCGCGGCCCGACCCTGCACGGCCCGTCCGAGCAGGGCACTCTGCGGTCCCGCGGGCTCGCGGGAGGGCTGCGGATGTTCGTCCGCCCGGCGCTGGACAGGATGCCCGCGACGGAAGTCTCGCTCGGCCGCCTGCGTGCGCTGACCTCCGGCGCCGGGCGGGCGGCCGCCCTGGAGAGCACCAACGACTGGTCCGGGGACGGGCCCGTGCCCGGCCTCTGGGTGGGCCGCAAACGCTTCTTCGACTCGGACAAGGTCATTTTCCACATCCACGGGGGTGGCTTCACGTTCGGATCGCCGTGGTCGCACAAGGCCCTGGCGTCGAGGATCGCCAGCGAGACCGGCGTCCCCGTGTTCCTGCCGGACTACCGACTCGCCCCGGAGCACCCGCACCCGGCGGCCACCGAGGACACGATCGCCGGGTGGGAGTGGCTGCTGGAGATGGGCTTCCCGGCCGAGAACATCGTGGTCGCCGGAGATTCCGCGGGGGGCAATCTGGCGATGCAGCTGGTCGCCCACCTCGAGCGGACCGGGGCGGCGATGCCCGCCGGCGTCGTCCTTCTCTCCCCGTGGGTCGACCTGGACTTCACCGACATGACCGCGCGGGACCGGGCGCGCAAGGACCCCTTCCTCGCGCTGGGCCTGGCCGAACTGTGTCGTCGCCAGTACGCACCGGGTGTGGACACGGACGATCCGGCGATCTCCCCCATCAACTACGAGCCCTCGCCCGACTGGCCGCCGTTCCTCATCCAGTGCGGCGGCGAGGAGATCTTCCGCGGGGGCATCGAGGCGATGGCCGAGAACTTCGCCGAACACGGGGTGCGCCACGAGTTCCAGCTGTGGCCCCACCAGTTCCACGTGTTCCAGGTCTTCCACCCGCTCGTCCCCGAGGCGAAGATCGCGGTGCGGGACATCGGATCGTTCGTGCGCGGCTGCCTGCGGGGCTGAGCCACTCGGGCAGGCCACGCCCGAGGGCGGCAGCCCGCCCCGAGGCCGCCGTCAGACGGTGAGCACCAGGCCCGAGGTGGGCACGCCGGTGCCCGCGGTGACGACGAGCTTCTCGGCGCCGGGGACCTGGTTGACCGAGTCACCGCGGAGCTGACGGACGCCCTCGGCGATGCCGTTCATCCCGTGGATGTAGGCCTCCCCGAGCTGGCCGCCGTGCGTGTTGAGCGGCAGCCGTCCGCCCACCTCGAGCGCGCCGGGCTCGCGGACGAAGTCCTTGGCCTCACCGCGACCGCAGAAGCCCAGCTCCTCGAGCTGCATGAGGACGTACGGGGTGAAGTGGTCGTAGAGCACGGCCATGTCCATGTCGTCGGGGCGCAGGCCGGACTGCGCCCACAGCTGGTCACCGACGATGCCCATCTCCGGCAGTCCCGCGAGCTCGGGGCGGTAGTACGAGGTCATGATGTACTGGTCCGGCCCGGACCCGGACGCCGCCGCCGCGATCGACACCGGCGTGTGCGGCAGGTCGCGGGCCCGCTCGGGCGTGGTCACCACGATCGCCTGACCGCCGTCGGACTCCTGGCAGCAGTCCAGCAGGTGCAGCGGCTCGGCGATGTACCGCGAGTTCTGGTGGTCGGCCAACGTGATCGGCTTGCCGTGGAAGAACGCGGCGGGATTGGCCGCGGCGTGCTTGCGGTCGACCACCGCGACCCGGCCGAAGTCCTCGCTCGTGGCGCCGTACTCGTGCATGTAGCGCTGCGCGACCATGGCCACGAACCCGGCCGGGGTGGACAGGCCGTGCGGGTAGGAGAAGGCGTTGTCCGTGCCGGAGGAGTTGACCTGCTGCACCAGCGCCGAGTTGACCTGGCCGAAGCGCATCCCGGAGCGCTCGTTGAATGCGCGGTAGCAGACCACGACCTCGGCCACGCCGGTCGCCACGGCCATCGCGGCCTGCTGCACGGTCGCGCACGCCGCGCCGCCGCCGTAGTGGATGCGGGAGAAGAAGTTCAGGCTGCCGATCCCGGCGGCCCGCGCCACCGCGATCTCGGTGTTGGTGTCCATGGTGAACGACACCAGGCCGTCGACGTCCGAGGGCTGCAGCCCGGCGTCGGCGACGGCCGCCTGCACGGCCTCGGCGGCCAGCCGCAGCTCGGAGCGGCCGGAGTCCTTGGAGAAGTCGGTCGCGCCGATGCCGACGATCGCCGCCTTGTCTGAGAGAGAGCTCATCAGGCCGGGTCTCCGTTCATGTAGAGGGTCGCCGTGGAGGTGACGTGCGCGCCCAGCGAGTCGGTGCCGACGATCTTCAGCGTGACCAGCCCGTCGTCGTCGACCCCGGTCACCTCGCCGGTGAGGGTGAGGGAGTCGTAGGCGTACCAGGGCACGCCCAGGCGCAGCTTGATGGACGTGATGCGGGCGCGCTGGCCCGCCCAGTCGGTGACGAACCGCTGCACCAGACCGGTGTCGGTGAGGATGTTGACGAAGATGTCCTTGGACCCCTTGGCGTGGGCCAGGTCGCGGTCGTGGTGGACGTCCTGGAAGTCCCGAGTCGCCAGGGCGGACGCCACGATGAACGTCGGTGTGCCCTCGATGGTCAGCTCGGGGAGCCGGTCCCCCACCGCCACGGCGGGCGGGGTGGCCGGACAGACGGTACGGTGCTCGCTCACTTGACGGCCCCTTCGGTCCTTGCGGGTGACCCCGCGGATTCCTGACGGTCGACAGGGCGTGCGCCGGCCGGGCGCCAGGCGTACAGCGTCCACGGTTCGGTGCCGAACGCGGCGTCGGCGGAGGAGTCGCCGGGCATGTCGAGGAACTCCACCTCGACCTCCATGCCGATCCGGACCTCCGCCGGCTCGATGTCGCGCAGCTCGCCGAGCATGCGCACTCCCTCCTCCAGCTCCACCAGCGCGATGACGAACGGGAACCTGGTGCGGCCCGGCACGCGCGGGGCGTGATGGACCACGAAGCTGTACACGGTGCCGCGGCCGGAGGAGACCACGTAGTCGGTCTGCTCGGACTTGTCCTTCCACAGCGCCGGGACGGGCGGGTGCTGCAACGAGCCGTCCTCGCGGGTCTGGATGCGCAGCTCGTGGGCGGCGACGCCGGCCCAGAAGAACTGCGTGTCGTGCGAGACCGACGGGCGCAGGACCTTGCCCACCACCAGGTCGTCGGTGGCCGAGCCGGAGCTGGCCACGATCTGGTCGGCGGGCGCCGGCTCGGGCTCGGCGGGCGCCGGCGCGGGCTCGGCGGGCTTCGCCGCGGGGCGGAACTTGAGGATGCGGAAGTCCATCTCCGCGACGACCTCGTCACCGACGCGCCAGTAGTTGCGGGTGGTGAAGAACCAGCCCTCCCCCAGGCCCGTGGTCTTGGGGCCGACCACGTCCACCAGGACGGACTCGATGGTCACCTCCTCGCCCGGGCGGGTGTATCGGTGGTAGGTGGAGTCGCAGTTGGTCGCGACGACCGAGGTGAAGCCCTCGGCGTCGAGGAGGTCGGTCATCCGACCCAGCGGGTCGTCGGCCTCACGGGTCTTCCCGAGCCCGCGCATGGTCCACACCTGCGCCATGGCCGGCGGTGCGACCGGTCCGCCGTGTCCGGCCGCGCGTGCGGCCTCCTCGGAGGAGTAGATGGGGTTAGTGTCACCGATCGCCTCGGTCCAGTTCCGGATCATCGGCGTGTTGATCGGGTCGCGGCCCGCACGGCGGGCGCTCCCGCCGGCGGCGCGGACCTCCTCGGCGGCGGCGAGGATACGGGCGGCCTGCTCGTCACTCATGGGTACCTTCTCGGTGGATCAGGGGGATGGTCTCTAGCGGGCGGTGCGGGGCATGCCGAGGCCACCCATGCAGGTCAGTTCGCGCATGACCTCGTTGACACCGCCGCCGAAGGTGATCACCACGTTGCGCTTGTTCATCATGTCGAACCAGCGCTGCAGCGCCGCGGTGTCGGGATCGGTGGGGTCGCCGAAACGGCCGAGCAGCTCCTCGACGATCCGGCCGACGTGCTGGATCTCCTCGGTGGAGAACACCTTCGAGGCCGCGGAGTCGCCCATCGACGGGTTCTCGCCCACCGAGGAGACCTTCCAGTTGAGCAGCTCGTTGAGCCGGACGATCGCGAAGATCTCCGCGAGTCCGCGCCGCACCTCGGGCCGGTCCAGGTGGCGGACCCCGTCCGGGCCCGTGCCGCGGGCCCAGGCGGCCAGCTCGTCGTAGTACCCGCCCGGACGCCCGGACGGCGCGAGCATGACGCGCTCGTGGTTGAGCTGGGTGGTGAGCATCTTCCAGCCGCCGTCGACCTCGCCCACCACCATGTCCGCCGGGACGCGCACGTCCGAGTAGTAGGTGGCGTTGACGTGATGGGCGCCGTCGCAGGTGATGATCGGGGTGAACGAGAATCCGGGGTCGGTGGTGTCGACGATGAAGATCGTCAGCCCGCGATGGCGCGAGTCCGGGGTCCCGGTGCGGGCGGCCAACCAGATGTAGTCGGCGTGGTGGCCACCGGTGGTCCACATCTTCTGACCGTTGATGATCCAGTCGCCGGTGGCCTCGTCACGCCTCGCGGTCGTGCGCAGGGCGGCCAGGTCGGTGCCGGCGTCGGGCTCGGAGTAGCCGATCGCGAAGTGGATCGACCCGTCGAGGATGCCGGGCAGGAACTTCGCCTTCTGCGCCTCGCTGCCGTACTTCTGCAGGGTCGGGCCCACGGTCTGCAGCGTCACCGACGGCAGCGGCACGTCCGCACGCGTGGCCTCGTTGGTGAAGATCTGCTGCTCGATGTGGCCGAAGCCCTTGCCGCCGTACTCGGCGGGCCAGCCCACGCCCAGCCAGCCGTCGCGGCCCATGCGCGTGATGATCTCGGCGTAGGTGTCGCCGTGACGGGTGGTGGCGATGTCCGCCGCCTCCTCCGGCGAGATGAGCGTCGAGAAGTACTCGCGCAGCTCGGCCTGCAGTGCGCGCTGTTCGGGCGTGAGGTCGATGAACGCGCCGTCGGCGTCGGCCGGGGTGGCGTCCGCGGCGGGGGCGGCACCGCCCGCCTCGATCCTGTCGACCGGGTCCGCGGCGAGCGCGGCACCGAGCGCGTCGAGGTGCAGCTGCGCGCCGCCGACGAACCGTGCCAGGTCCTTGACCGCCGAGGCGTATCGGAACATGGGGTAGGTGACGTCCACGCCCACGCCGCCGTGCAGGTGGTGCAGGAGCTGGACGGCCCGCGGGCCCTCGGCCGCCAGCCAGTAGGCGCCGATCGTGGGGTCGGACTCGTAGCGGTCCCCGGACCCGGCCACCCCCTCGGAGATCCGCCAGGACACCGACTGCGCGATCACGTGGAGCGTCTGCGAGACGATGTACACGTCCGCGAGCTCCTGCTGGACCGCCTGGAACGACCCCAGCGCCTTGCCGAACTGCTGACGTTCCTTGAGGTAGCCGGCCGTCATCTCCAGCGCGCCGCCGATGAGACCGTCCCCGTGCGCGATACAGGCGGACAGGACGAGACGTCGGAACACCTCGAGGACGGGTTCCGATCCCGAGCCGCGCAGCACGTCGTCGTCGTCGACCCCGGTGGCCTCGAACCGCATCGCGTACTCGGGCACCCCCAGGGAGCCGAGGGTGGGCGTCAGGGTGACGCCCGGGGCGTCGGGGGCGACGACGACGAGTGCGGCGCCCCCGGACGTGGACACCGGCACGAGGACCGAACGGGCCTGGGCCGCGTACCGCACCGACGTGGCGGTCCCGGTGAGCTTCCCACCCTCGAGCCGCACGGTGGGCTCGAGCGGCAGTGGGTGTCCGGGCTCGGCGACGGCGGCGGTGAGGATGCGGCCGTCCTCGATGCCCTCGAGAAGCCGGGCCTGCTGGTCGGGGGTGCCCAGCGCGACGATCGGCGCCACGCCGAAGCCCAGGGTCTCCAGGACGGGGATCACCACTCCGGCGCGGCCGACCTCCTCGAGCACCACCGCGATGTCGGCGGGCGTGAGGTCGTCCCCGCCGAGGGCGGAGGGCAGGCCCAGGGAGAGCAGACCGGACTCGGCGAACGCCGCCCACAGTCGCTCGTCGAAGCCGGCGTCGTCCACGCCGCGGCTGGGTAGCGCGGTGAGCAGTTCCTCGGCCGGGGCGGCCGTCGACAGTGCGCCGGCCACCGCCTCGGCGACGGCAGCCTGGGTCTCGGTACGGGTGAAGTCCACGGGGGTCAGTCCTTAATCGGGAGGGGGTCGGTCACGTGCTCGAACTAGTCCCTGGGCAGGCCGAGGATGCGCTCGCCGACGACGTTGAGCAGGACCTGCTCGGTGCCACCGGCGATCGACAGGCAGCGGACCATGAGGAACTTGCGTCCCTGCTCGGTGAATTCGACGCCGCCGGCGCCGGTGAGCTGCAGACCGAACTCGGCGATGTCCTGACGGTGGCGCACACCCACGATCTTGCGGACCGAGGACTCGGCGCCCGGGCCCGAGCCGGCGAGGCTGCGCAGCGCGGTGCGCAGGTCGAGGAGGTTTCCGACGACGCCGTCGGCGACGTGCTTGCCGAACTCGTCGAGCACGAGCGCGTCGTCGGCCACACCGGCTGCGTTGATCAGCCCGATGATCTCCTCCGCCGCGTCGCCGAGCGACGAGCCACCGCCCATGGCCACGCGCTCGTTGGCCAGGGTGGTGCGGGCGATCTTCCAGCCGTCGTTGACCGTGCCCACCTGGAACTCGTCGGGGACGAAGAGGTCCTCGAGGTAGACCTCGTTGAACAACGCCTCACCGGTGATCTCGCGCAGGGGTCGCGTGCGGATGCCCTCGGAGCGCATGTCCACGAGGAAGTACGTGATGCCCTTGTGCTTGGGGGCGTCGGAGTCCGTCCGGGCCAGGCACATCGCCCAGTCGGCCTCGCGGGCCAGGGAGGTCCACACCTTCTGTCCGTTGAGCTTCCAGCCGCCGTCGACCTTCTCGGCGGTGGTGCGCAGGGCGGCCAGGTCGGAGCCGGCGCCGGGCTCGGAGAACAGCTGACACCACCTGATCGCCCCGGCCATGGTGTCGCGCACGAGCAGGTCGGCGTGCTCGGGGGCCGCCTGGAGGATGGTCGGCACCGCCCAGCCGCCGATCGTGATGTCGTGGCGGGTCACGCCGGCGGCCTCGAGCTCCTCGTCGATGAGGAGCTGCACGGCCGGGCTGGCGCCGAGGCCCCACGGCTCGGGCAGGTGGGGCATGAACAGGCCCGTGTCGGCGAGGGCACGCTTGCGCTCGTCGCCCTCCACGGCCGCGACCTTCGCCACCAGGGCGCGGATCTCCTCGCGCTTGGCGTCCAGCCCGTCGATCTCGGACAGGTCGATGTCGAGGTGGCGGCGCCTGCCGGCGAGGGTGAGCTCGGCCAGGCTGCGTCGCCAGCGGGCGGAGCCGCCGATGATCTGGCGCAGCGCGCTCGCGCGCCGCATGTAGAAGTGGGCCTCGTGCTCGAAGGTGAAGCCGATACCGCCGAGGATCTGGATGCAGTCCTGGGAGTTGCGCACGGCGTTGTCGAAGGCCAGCGCCCCGGCGACCGCGGCGGCGACGGGCAGCTCGGAGTCGGTGGCGGTGAGGTCCTCCGCCGCGACGGCGGCGTCCCACGCCAGCGCGCGGACCTGCTCGGTGCGGCACAGCATGTCGGCGGCGAGGTGCTTGATGGACTGGAACGAGCCGATCGTGCGCCCGAACTGCTCGCGGATCTTGGCGTAGTCCACCGCGGTGGCGAGCGTGTAGTCGGCGACGCCCGCGGCCTCGGCGGCGGCCAGGGTGACGAACAGCTGGTGGACGTGTGCGGTGGTGACGCCCTCGAGGACGCGGTCGGCCGGGATCGTCACGCCCTGCAGGCTGACGTGGCCGATCGACGCCGAGATGTCGTACGGGGTCGCCGGGGTGACGGTGAGCCCCGGCGTGCCCGCCTCGAGAAGCGCCCAGCGGGTGGCGCCGTCCACCTCGACGGGCAGCAGCAACCCTCCGCCGGGGGTGCCGCCGTAGGCGACGCCGGGATCGCCCGTGATCTCCCCCGACCCGTCCAAGGTCGCGGTGCCGATGCCCAGGCACACCCCGACGGGCAGGCCGCCCTCGGCGATCGTCTCACCCAGCGCGTTGGCGACGGCTCCGCCTGCGCGCGAGACCAGGACACCGGTCAGCGCGGTGGACAGGACCGGGCCGGGCGCCATTTTCGCCGCGGCCTCCTCGAGCATGCACGCCAGGTCGACGATCTCGGCGCCGGCGCCACCGTGCTCCTCCGCGATGGCGACGCCGAACAGCCCCAGCTCGGCGAGTCGGGGCCACACGGCCTTCCAGGCTTCCGGATCCTTCTCCTGAACGCGTACCGTGGCCACGGGATCGGCGGACTTCGCCCAGGCCTTGATCGAGTTCTGGATCTCGGTCTGATCCGGGGTGGTGGCGATACTCACTGCTGGGCTCCTCGGGCGCGACGGGATTTCCGTACTCGGCGCGGGCCCGCTGACCCGCGCGCTCCACGCCATAATAGAACGTGTTCTAGGTATCGTGTTCTAGAATGCACCAGAAGGGTCCCCGACGCACACCCGGGTCCCGCCCCAGCCCGCCGGGATGCCCCGCCGACCCGATCCGACCAGCGCAGAAGGTTTCGCCTCCATGACCAAGAGCTCAGCCGGGACCCGTACCGCCGCCGCGCCGGACCCCGCCGCCCGGAGCGACGAGCCCACCACGTCGTCGCAACGCGAGCGCCGTCGGCGGATCCTGGACGCGACCCTCGCCCTGGCCGCCAAGGGCGGCTACGAGGCCGTGCAGATGCGTGCCGTCGCCGAGAAGGCCGAGGTCGCGGTGGGCACCCTCTACCGGTACTTCCCGTCCAAGGTGCACCTGCTGGTCTCGGCGCTCGCCCGTGAGTTCCGTCGGCTCGACCAGCGCACCGAGCGGTCAGCCCCGCCCGGCGACACCGCGCAGGAGCGGATGAAGGTCGTGGTGGAGATGATCACCAAGTCCATGCAGCGCGACCCGAACCTCACCGAGGCGATGACGCGCGCCTTCATGTTCGCCGACGCCTCCGTGGCCAACGAGGTCGAGGAGGTCGGCTTCTACATGGACCGGATCCTCGCCCGCGCGATGGCCCAGGGCACCCCGGACGAGGTGCAGCTCTCGATCGCCCGGGTCGTCTCCGACGTGTGGATGTCCAACCTCGTGTCGTGGCTGACCCGCAGGTCGTCGGCCGCCGAGGTCGCCACCAGGCTCGGTCTCACCATCGATCTGCTGCTGGGCAGCGACGACTCTCCCCGCCGGGCCCGGATGCACACCGCGATCGGCAACGGCCACGACACAGACTCGGACTCCGACCCCGGCGAGATCGGAGAGGGCAGAGACTCAGCCGGCTGACAACCCGCCCAGAGCGGCACCGCAACCGCTCCCGCGGCTGGCATCCCGCTCCCGCGCCTGACCGCCAAGACGGCCGCCGCTCCCGAAGATGGCGTCTCGCCTGCCCATCGGGGCACGCGAGACGCCATGTCGAGGGGCGACGGGCCCGGGCGGTTGCGTAGGGGGCGGTCAGGGCACGACGACCGGCGGCACCGTCCGGACCGGGCCGGAGACGTCGGCGATCCACCGCAGCGGACCCCTGGTCGGGTTCCAGTCGGTGAGCAGATCGGCGACCTTGCCGGTCATCTCGCGGCTCAGACGGAGGAACGAGCTCTCGGGCTCGTCGTCGACCTCCCCGAGGATCAGCCACCACGCCCAGGCCACGGCCCCGGCGTTCGCGACGAAGTCCGGCAGCACCGCGATCCCGCGGGCCGTGAGGTCGAGTTCCGCGTCGGCCGTGGTGGCGGCGTTGGCCGCCTCGACCACGATCGGCGCGGTGACCTCGGTGCAGTTGTCCGCGGTGATGGCGTACGAGACGGCGGCAGGCACGAGCACGTCCACGTCCATGCCGAGGATCCGGTCGCGGTCCAGCCGCTGCACCCGGGCGGGGACGGCCGAGCGGTCGATCTCCCCGAAGCGGTCGCGGGTCGCCAGCAGCGCCGGGACGTCGAGTCCCGCCGGGTCGTAGAGGGTGCCGGCGGCGTCGGCCAGTGCGACGACGCGCATGCCGGCCTCGTGGAGGTACCACGCGGCGCCGCCCCCCATCGTGCCCACGCCCTGGACGGCCACCGAGGTGCGCTCGATGTCCCAGCCCCGGACGTACGCCGCCGCGAGGCACGCCTGCGCAACCCCGTAGCCACCGATCACGTCGCCGAGCAGTCCGCCCGGAACCCCGGCGTTCAGTCCGCGGAAGATCCGGTCGGCGGTGGCGGCGGGATCGGCCGACCGCTCGATCGCCGCGTGGTATGACTGCCGCATCCCCAGTCGGGCGAACACCTCGTCGATCAGGTGCTGCGGGACGCCCAGATCCTCGGCGGTGACCCAGTGTCGGTCGAGGAATGGCCGCATGGCCTCGCAGAACCGGCCGAGCACGTCGATGGCGCGGGGGTCCTTGGGGTCGAAGTCGATGCCGCCCTTGGCCCCGCCGATGGGCAGGTCGAACGCCGCCGTCTTGCGGGTCATTCCGCGGGCCAGGTCCTCGACCTCGCGGAGGGTGCACCCGGCGCGCATACGGGTCCCGCCGGTGGCCAGACCGCCGACGAGGGTGTCGACCACGAGGTAACCCCGCGCCCCGGTCTCGTCGTCCTCCCAGTGCAGCCGCAGGTAGGGCTCGCGGCTCGGCCGGGTGGCCCTGTCCGGAGCGGCGGGCACGGTCTGGGGGGCTGACCCGGTATGACCGGTGGTGCCCGGGATCTCGATGGACGTCATGGTGCTCGCCTCCTCGGCGACCTCGTCCGCCGGCGGGTCCGGCGGGGATGTCCCCAGCATGCGAGCATGCGTCCCGGGGGTCCAGCGAGACTTCGTGGACCTGACCGTTCACTTTTCCTGCACGATGCGGCCGCGCGCTCCTACGCTCGGGGAATGGAGCCGTCACTGCACCGGCTACGGCTGCTCGCCGAGTTGGAGCGCCGCAGCACCGTCACCGCGGTCGCGGCCGCGCTGGGGTACACCGTCTCGGCCGTGTCGCAGCAACTCTCGTTGCTCGAGCGGGAGGCGGGGACCCCGCTGTTCGAGAAGCGGGGTCGCGGGCTCGCGCTGACCGAGGCGGGGCTCATACTGGCCGGGCACGCGCGGACGATCCTGTCCGCCGTGGAGGACGCCGGTCACGCCATGGAATCGGCCCGTGCGGGCGTCGGCACGAACCTCACCGCCGGGGTGTGGGCGTCGGTGGCCGTCACGCTGCTGCCCGCCGGGATGCGGATCCTGGCGCGCGACCACCCGGGCATCGTGGTGCGGACCCGGGAGCTCGCCCCGGAGGACACCACCGGCGCGGTCCGGGACGGCTCGCTCGATCTGTCGTTCGTGCTGGACTACTCCAGCTACGTGATGGCGGACGTGACCGACCTGGTGCGGGTGCCCATCGCGAGGGAGTCACTGCACGCGGTCGTCCCCCGCGGCTTCGTGGACTCGACCCGACTGTCGCTGGCCGACCTCTCCGGGGCGCCGTGGGTCGTCGCGCACCCGCGGTCGCACTTCGGTCGCGCGGTGCGGATCGCCTGTCGCGAGGCGGGGTTCGAACCCGACGTGCGGCACGAGGCGGGCGAGCAGTCCACGGCGCTGTCCCTGGTCGCCGCGGGCCTCGGGGTCACCCTGGCCTCCGACCTCGGGCTGAGCACCTTCGGCGCGGACGTGGAGGTGATTCCCCTGACCGACGAGCTCACCAGGACGGTGTCGATCACCTATCGCCGTCGGGACGCCCGGCGGCGACCACTGCAGGCGTTCGTCGAGGCGTTCACCGACGGCGCGCGCGAGGTCGGCCTGGACCCCGCCTGACTCCGGCGCACCGATGCCGGGTCCCGCACCCGCGGGGCCCGGCACCGGTGTCCGGCTCAGGGCCGGCGCGCGAGGAAGTCCGGCCGCGGCGGGGTGCCCGCGAACGGCTCGGTCAACTCGTTCTCCACACTGTTGAACACGATGAACACGTTCGCCCGGGGCAGCGGCGTGATGTTGCCGCCCGAGGCGTGCAGGGCGTTGCAGTCGAACATCGTCATCGATCCCGCCCCGCCCGTGAGCACGTCGAGACCGTGGCGCTCGTACATCTCGGAGATGTGCTCCTCGGACGGGACGCCGATCTTCGGCGACGTAGAGACGAGCGATTCCTTGTAGTAGTTCTCCGGAGTCTCACCCGCGCACTGCACGTAGTACTTGTGCGTGCCCGGCATGATCATCAGGGGCCCGTTGTAGGTCTCGTTGGGTGTGAGCGCCAGGGAGGCGCTGCACGCACGCGGCCGGGGCATACCGTCCTCGGCGTGCCAGGTCTCGAAGTCCGAGTGCCAGTAGAAGGCGCCGCCGGCGAATCCGGGCTTGTAGTTGAGCCGGCTCTGGTGGACGTAGACGTCCGAGCCGAGGATCTGCCGGGCCAGGTCGATCGCGCCGGATCGCTCGACCGCCTCCCACACGACCTCACTCAGGTCGTGGACGTCGAAGATCGAACGGACGGCCTCGCTGCCGGCCTCGCGGATGATCCGGGGGTCGCCGGCCATCTGTGGATCGGATCCGATGCGGTCGATCTCGGCCAGGCAGGCGTCGATCCGCTGCCGGTCGAGTGCGCCCTCACGCTGGATGTAGCCGCGCTCGCCGAACTGGAGGACCTCGGGATCCTCGCTGCGTCCCCACAGGACGGGGTCACGGCGCTCGACGATCTCCGGTCGCCCGCTCACGCGGGACTGGTAGTCATCTACGGCAATGGTCATTACGACTCCTTTCTCTCCTCAGCCTGAAAACCCCGGCTGACTCGGGAAAAGCGAGGGGTGCCACCCCTCGCGGAGCCGACCGTATCCGTCGAGATGACCACGGACAACCGCTCAGCCGCTGACGTATCCTCGACCTTTATCCACAATCGGGCCGGGGGTCCCGCCGCCGACCCACGTGCGCAGGTGGTCGAGGAACTGCCCGGACAGTGTGTCCCGCCACCCCACGACGTCGCCGGACATGTGGGGACTGATGTGCGCGCCGGCGAGGGTCCAGAGCACGTCACCGTCGGGGAGGGGTTCGACGACGAGGACGTCCAGGTGCGCCGATAGCCTGCCCGTCCCGATCTCGCGCGTGAGGGCCTCCTGATCGACCAGCTCTCCGCGACCGACGTTCACCACGTGGGCGCCGTCGGGCAGGGCGGCCAGTTCCGCGGGGCCGAGCAGCCCCCGTGTGGCGTCGGTCAGCGGCGCCACCATGACGAGATGGTCCACGTCGCCGAGATGCTCGGACAGGTGCGCGGAATCCAGGACGCGGCCGAAGTCCTCGTCGTCGTCGCGCGGTCGACGTCCGGCCCCGCTGACGTCGAGCCCGACCGCCCGCAGTAGCCGCGCGGTGGCCCGTCCGATACCGCCGGTGCCCACCACCAGGGCGCGCCGGCCGGCCACCCGGGTGGTCTCGCGGTGGCGCCACTGACCCGCGCGCTGCAGCGCCTCGGTCTCGTGGAGCCGTTTGTCGTGGGCCAGGACGCAGGCCAGGACGTACTCGGCGATCGGCCCGTCGAAGACCCCGCGGGCGTTGGTGACCAGCACGTCGGAGTCGCGCAGCTCGTCGAAGAGGAGCTTGTCCACCCCGGCGGCGGCCACGTGGACCCACCGCAGCGCGTCGGCGGCGTGCCAGGCGGAGGCCAGGGCGTCGGAGAAGATGTCCCACACCAGCAGGATCTCGGCCCCGGGCAGAGCCTGCGCGAGGGTGTCGGCCGTGCACTCGCGCACGTCGGCGAGCTCGCGGATCAGCGCGAGGGTGGTGGGGGGCTCGACGCCGTCCGCGGTGAGGACGACGACGGTCGGCCGGGTGCCCGGGTCGTGGTTGCCCGGAACATGGTGCGGCTGCGTCATGGCCCCACCGTAACGCGCCGACCCTCACGCGAACCAGGATCGTCGGATTGTTGACAATCGACCGTGGCGCGCCACACACTGGCACCCATGACCGCGCACCTGTCGCCCCATCTCAAGCAGGCCACGCCCGTCGTGGTGGACCACGCCCTCGGCTCGTGGATCCACGGCACCGACGGCCGCGACTACCTGGACTTCACGACCGGCATCGGCGTGACCAGCACCGGCCACTGCCACCCCGCCGTGGTCGCCGCGGCACGCGAGCAGTGCGGGAAGATCATCCACGCGCAGTACACGACCGTCATGCACCAGCCGCTGTTGGAGCTCACCGAGAAGCTGGGCGAGCACCTGCCCGAGGGGATCGACTCGGTCTTCTACGCCAACTCCGGATCCGAGGCGGTCGAGGCCGCGGTCCGGCTGGCCCGCATGGCCACCGGCCGGCCCAACATCGTCACCGTCCAGGGCGGCTTCCACGGCCGCACCGTCGCCGCCGCCAGCCTCACCACCGCGGGCACCCGCTTCTCCGCCGGGTTCTCCCCGCTCATGGGTGGAGTCGTGATGACCCCGTTCCCGCACGCCCTGCGCCACGGGTGGACGGAGGACGACGCGATCGACTTCGCGCTGGCCGAGCTCGACTACCTCATGGCCACCCGGGTCGACGCCCGCGAGATCGCGGCCTTCCTCATCGAACCCGTGCTGGGCGACGGCGGGTACATGGCCACTCCCCCGCGCTACCTGGAGGGACTGCGCGAGCGCGCCGACCGGACCGGCGCGCTGCTGATCCTCGACGAGGTCCAGGCCGGCATCGGGCGCACCGGCCGGTTCTGGGGTCACCAGCACACCGACGGGCTCGTGCCGGACATCATCATCACCGCCAAGGGCATCGCCTCGGGCTTCCCCATCTCCGCGATCGCCGCACCCTCCGCCCTCATGGCCAAGGCCTGGCCGGGGTCGCAGGGCGGCACCTACGGCGGCAACGCGGTCGCCGCGGCGGCCGGGGTCGCCACCCTCGGCGTGGTCGAGCGCGAAGGCCTGGTGGACAACGCCGCCGCCCGCGGAACCCAGCTTCTCGACGGGCTCCGGCGTACCCTCGGCGACGTGGGCGAGATCTGCGACATCCGCGGGACCGGGCTCATGCTGGGCGTCGAGTTCGGCGACGCAGGCGCGCCCGCCGGCAGCTCCGGTGCGCTCGAGGCCGCCCGCCTGGCCGCGGCGGTGCAGCAGGCGTGCATCGACGAGGACCTGCTCACCCTGACCTGCGGCCCGACCGGTTCGGTCGTGCGCCTCATCCCCGCGCTGGTGGTGACCGCCGACGAGGTGGACGCCGGTGTCGAGCGCTTCACCCGCGCCGTGCACCGGGTGTGCGACGGGGCGGCGTGACCTCCCACGTCGCACCGGACGCCCCCGGGCGGGCGCTCGTCGGCGCGCTCGTGGACGCGGGTCTGGCGCCCGAGTCGGACCCCCGCCGGATCGCCGAGTACTCCTACGACGCCTCGAACTACCGGGTCGTGCCCGCCGCCGTGCTGTTCCCGCGGTCGGAGAGCGAGGTCGCCACCGCCCTGGCCGTGTGTCACCGGCTCGGGGTTCCCGCGACCGCCCGTGGCGGCGGCACGTCGATGGCCGGGAACGCGATCGGCACCGGCCTGGTCCTGGACCTGTCCCGGCACATGAACCGGGTCCTTGAGGTGGACGAGGCGGCGGGGACCGTCACCGCCGAGGCCGGCACCGTGCTCACGGCCCTGCGCGAGGCCGTCCACGCCGCCACGGGCGACCGCCTGACCTTCGCCCCGGACCCCTCGAGCCAGTCCCGCGCCTGCCTGGGCGGCGCGATCGGCAACGACGCGTGCGGCAACCACTCCGTGCGCCACGGCCGGACCGCCGACCACGTCGAGGCGCTGCGGATCGTCACCGCCGACGGACTGCGCCTCACCGCCACCCGCACCGGCGTCGAGGCCACCGATCCGGCCGACGCGCCCGCCGCCGCCCGCGCCGAGCACCTCACCACACGGTTGCAGGACCTGACCGCCGACCACCTGGCCGCCATCCGCACCGAACTCGGCCGCCTCCCCCGCCAGGTGTCCGGCTACCACCTGCGTCACCTGCTGCCCGAGGAGGGCTTCGACGTGGCGCGGTCCCTCGTGGGCTCCGAGGGCACGTGCGCGATCGTCACCGCCGCGACCGTGCGGGCCGTCCCCCGTTCCGCGCGCACCGGGCTGGCGGTCGTGGGGTACGCCGACGTGGTGGACGCTGCGCGGGACGTGCCAGCCATCCTGCGACACCGCCCCACAGCCGTAGAGGGCATCGACGAGGTGATCGTCGCGACGATGCGGGAGCGGCGCGGCGCGGACTCGGTCGCCGAGCTGCCGCGCGGCCACGCGTGGCTGTTCGTGGAACTCGATGACGACGGGAGTGACGACGACGGGGGCGACGACGGGGGTGACGACGACGAGGCCGGCGCCGGCGGTCGTGGGCTCGACGCCCGGGTGGCCGAACTGGCCGACGAGCTGACGCGGGACGGCCACGCTCTCGAGGTCCTCGTCGTGACCGATCCCGTGGCCCGCGCGGACCTGTGGCGGGTGCGCGAGGACGGCGCGGGGTTGAGCTCGAGGCTGACCGATCCGGCGACGGGCGCGACCATCGAGTCCTGGCCCGGCTGGGAGGACTCCGCCGTCGCCCCCGAGCGGCTCGCCGACTACCTCGCCGACTTCCGGGATCTCCTGGCCGGGCACGAGCTCACGGGCGTCATGTACGGGCACTTCGGGGCGGGCTGTATGCACATCCGCATCAGCTTCGACCTGCGCTCGGAGGCGGGCCGGGCCGTCATGCGCGCGTTCTGCACCGACGCCGCCCACCTCGTGGTGCGGCACGGCGGGTCGCTGTCCGGGGAGCACGGCGACGGCCGCGCCCGCTCCGAGCTGCTGCCGGTGATGTACTCGCCCGAGATGCTGGACGCCTTCGCCCGCTTCGCCGGACTCTGGGACCCGGCGGGGATCCTCGCCCCGGGCGGCCTGACCGCCACCCGGCCCCTCGACGCCGATCTGGCCCTGGCCGGGGTGGGCCGACGCGACCTGGGCCTGCTCACCTCGCCGGACGGCGCCCACCCGGTCCAGGCCTGCATCGGCGTGGGCCGCTGTCGCACCACCTCCGGCGGTGTGATGTGCCCGTCCTTCCGGGCCACCGGGGACGAGAAGGACTCCACCCGCGGTCGGGCCCGCGTCCTGCAGGAGGTGGTCCGCGGCACCCTGCCGATCGACGACCCGGCCGTCGAGGAGTCGCTCGAACTGTGCCTCGCGTGCAAGGCGTGCTCCTCGGACTGTCCCACCGGCGTCGACATGGCCACCTTCAAGTCCGAGGCCCTGCACCGTCGCTACACGCGTCGAGTGCGACCGACGGCCCACTACTCCCTGGGCCTGCTCCCGCTGTGGCTCCGCGGGACCGTCCGCGCGGCCGGGCCGATCAACGCCCTGCTGGGAACCCGCGCCGGCCGCGCCGCGGCGCGGATCGGGGGCCTGAGCACCGAGCGCACCCTGCCCCGCTTCGCGTCCGCCCGGCAGCTGCGCGGCGAGCTCGCCCGGGTCCCGGAGAGCGTCTGGACCGTCCGCGAACCGGCACCGGGGCGCACCTCCGCGGAGGTCGTGCTGTTCCTCGACTCGTTCACCCGCGGACTGCGCCCCGCGGTTGCCGGCGCCGCCGCCCGCGTGCTGGGTGGCACGCACACCTCCGTCGCCTGCACAGCCGACCAGTGCTGCGGGTTGACCCACGTCACCACCGGCCGACTCGACGCCGCACGCCGCACCATGACCTCGACCGCGCGCCGCCTCGACGCGATCCGCGGGCCGGGCGGGGAGGAGGTCCCCGTCGTCGTCGTCGAACCCTCCTGCGCCGCCACCCTGCGCGAGGACCTCCCACGCCTGCTGGCCGACACCCCCCACGCGGACGCCGCGCGCCGCGTTGCCGCCCGTGTCCGCTCCTCCGCCGACCACCTCGGCCGACTCGCCGCCGAGGGCCGCGCCCCCGCGTGGCCCGGCGGCGCGCCCCCGGACCGCGTCACCGTCCAGACCCACTGTCACGAGTACGCGACCTTCGGCAACCGCGTCCAACGCGCCACGCTCACCGCCCTCGGCGTGGGCTCGGTCCGCGAGGCGACCGGCTGCTGCGGCGTCGCCGGCGACTTCGGCTTCACCGCCGGCCACGAGACCGTCACCGCGGCCGTCGCCGAACTAGCCCTCGCCCCCGCCCTGCGCGCCGACACCGACGCCCCCGTCCTCACCGACGGGTTCTCGTGCGCCACCCAGGTCGACCACCTCGGCGCCGGCGACCCCACCACGGGACCAGGCCGCACCGGCCGTCACCTGTTCGAACTGCTCGACCCCGACCCCCGTCCCGACCCCAGCCCCGCACCCACCAGGAGGCCCACATGACCCGCTCCGCAGCCGACATCATCAGTGCCCTCGGGACCGGCATCCACGTCGACGGGGCCTGGCACGACGCCGCCTCCAGCGCGACGTTCGACGTGGTCAACCCCGCGACCGGTGAAGCGATCGCGACCATCGCCGACGGTGGGGCCGGTGATGCCGCCGCCGCGATCGAGGCCGCCGGTCGCGCCCAGCCGTCGTGGGCGGCGGTCCCCGCCCGCGAGCGGGCCGAGATCCTGCGCCGGGCCTACGAGCTGATCGTCGAGCGCGCCGACGAGCTGGCGCTGCTCATGACCACAGAGATGGGCAAGCCACTGGCCGAGGCGAAGGGCGAGGTGACCTACGGCGCCGAGTTCTTCCGCTGGTTCTCCGAAGAAGCCTGCCGCATCCGCGGCGACGCCCGCCGTTCCCCCGACGGCAAGACCCGGCTCATGGTCACCCACGAGCCCGTGGGACCGTGCATCCTCATCACCCCGTGGAACTTCCCCCTGGCCATGGCCACCCGCAAGATCGGACCCGCCATCGCCGCCGGCTGCACCATGGTCTTCAAGCCCGCCAACCTCACGCCACTGACCTCGCTGTACGTGGTGGACCTCCTGCGCGAGGCGGGGCTGCCCGACGGCGTCCTCAACGTGGTGTGCACGACCGACGCCGGCGGCGTGGTGGAGCCGTGGATCGACTCCGGCATCGCCCGCAAGCTGTCCTTCACCGGATCCACGCCCGTCGGCCGCACGCTCCTCGAGCAGTGCGCGCGCGGGGTGCTGCGCACCTCCATGGAGCTCGGCGGCAACGCGCCGTTCGTGGTCTGCGAGGACGCGGACATGGACACCGCCGTCGCCGCGGCGATGGCCGCCAAGATGCGCAACATGGGCGAGGCCTGCACGTCCGCCAACCGGATCCTCGTGCACCGCTCGGTACTGGACGAGTTCGGTCGGCGCCTGACCGAGAAGATGTCCGCCCTGACCGTGGGCGACGGCACGACCGACGGCACCGACGTGGGCCCGCTGGTCGAGGAGAAGGCCGTCACCAAGGTCGTGGACCTGGTCGACGACGCCGTAGAGCGCGGGGCCGAGGTGCTGACCGGCGGCTCGCGCCTCGAGGGGCCCGGCTACTTCTACCCGCCCACCGTTCTCACCGGTGTCACTCCGGACGCCGAACTGATGTCGACCGAGATCTTCGGCCCCGTCGCCGCCCTCGTGCCGTTCGACACCGACGACGAGGCCGTGACACTGGCCAACGACACCGAGTTCGGCCTGGTCTCGTACGTGATGACCGAGAACCTCGACCGCGCCATGACCATGTCCGAGCGGCTCCAGGCCGGCATGGTCGGCATCAACGTCGGCGTGGTGTCCAACCCGGCCGCCCCGTTCGGCGGCATCAAGCAGTCCGGGCTGGGGCGCGAGGGCGGGCTCAGCGGGATCGAAGAGTTCGTCGAGACCAAGTTGGTCGCGATCCCCGTGCGCTGAGCCGACCCGAACCGAGCCGCCCCGCTGGCTCCCCTAGCCGGTGCGCACGCGGCCGGCCCGGCGGTGACGCTCGGCCTCGGTCATCCCGCCCCAGACGCCGTACAGCTCACGCTGGGCCATCGCGTGCTGGCGGCACGCGTCGATGACGGGACACTGCCCGCAGAGCTTCTTGGCGGCGGCCTCCTTGCGGCGCCGCGTCGACTTGGCCTCGTCCTCCGAGTTGTAGAAGAGGTCCGGGATCTCGCGGCACATCCCGGAGTCGGCCCACGCCCACCGATCGTCGAGTCTGGTCATCGCTGTCTGCATCATGGTTCCCCTCGCCGTCCGGTCCAGCTTCCGATGTCCCCGGGGGATTCGGCACACCCCCAGGGGTGGGATGGGTCACAACTGCTAATGTCCCTTTATGAAGGTCCGGGTCTCGGTGGTCAACGACTACTCGCTGGTCGTCGCCGGTGTGGAGGCCCTGCTGGGTCCGTACGCCGACCGGGTGCACGTGGTGCCGACCCATCACGCGACCGACGTCGCCACGCCGGTCGACGTCGCCCTGTTCGACACCTTCGGCTCCGGCCCCGGGTGGCAGCAGCGGTGCGCCGAACTCGCCCGTGACCCGCAGATCGGCGCGGTGGCGGTCTACTCGTTCATCACCGATCCGAAGGCCGTCGACGAGGCGCTGGCGGCCGGGGCCCGGGGTTTTCTCGCCAAGTCCCTGATCGGGGACGAGCTGGTCAGCGGGATCGAACGCATCGCGGCCGGTGAGCGCGTCACGGTGATCGACCGGGAGGACTCCGGGCCGGCCGCGCCGTGGCCCACTGGCGGTGTGGGCCTGACCCCCCGGGAGGCGGAGATGTTGGCGCTCATCACCCAGGGTCGGTCGAACGAGGAGATCACCGCGGCCTGCTACCTGTCGATCAACACCGTGAAGTCCTACATCCGGGACGCCTACCGCAAGATCGGGGTGACGACCCGGCCGCAGGCCGTGGCGTGGGCACTGCGGAACGGCCTCGGGTCGAGCCACTGAGCTCCGTGCCCTGACCGCCGTCCCCCGAGCTACGCGCCCTCGCTGACCCTGGCCAGCCCGTCCCGCATGTGGTCGACGAGCAACGTCCGGGCCCGGAGTCGGTCGCCCGAGCGCACCGCGTCCGCGATCGCGCGGTGCTCCGTGAGCCTGGACGCGGCGTCGGTATAGGTGCTGCGCATCGCGTGGAGGCACATACTCGTCTCCACCACCACGGTCTCGTGCACCCGCGACAACCGCGGGCTCCGCGCGGCCTCCACCAGCGCGTGGTGGAAGTCCAGATCCGCCGCCACCATGGCCGCGGACCGGGGTTCGTCGGCCAGCGCTGCCATGGCGTCGACGGCCGCGTCGAGGGCGTCGGCAGTGGCCTCCCCCAGACCCAGATCGAGCACCCGCTCCAGAGCACCGGTCTCGATGGTCGTCCGCAGCAGGTACATGTCCTCGACGGCGTCGGGTGTCAGGTCGGCGACGAACAGTCCGCGATTGCGGTGCGAGACGAGCAACCCCTCCTGGGTGAGGCGCTGCATCGCCTCGCGCAGCGGGCCGCGACTCACACCGAGTGAGCGTGCGAGAGCGGCCTCGCCCAGTTGTGTCCCGGGGGCCAGCGAGCCGTCCGCGACGCCCCTCCGCAGAGCGCGCGCGATGAGGGACGGCGTCGACTCCTGGACGACGGGTTCCAGTCCCGCGGTCGAGTCGATCACGGCCGACCGTCCCCCGGACGCCCCGCCGCGTGGACCCGCGGGGTGGGCACGACCTGACCGAGCGCGGCCTCGAGTGCGGCACCGACCCGGATCACCAGTCGGTCCTCGAACCGCGCCCCCACCACCTGCAACCCCACGGGAAGGCCCGCGTCGGTCGTCCCGCAGGGGACGCTCAGCGCCGGCTGCTGGGTCATGTTGAACGGATAGGTGTACGGCGTCCACGATGTCCAGTCGGGACTGTGCCAGCCCGGCGGCACGTCCGATCCCGCAGCGAAGGCGGCGATCGGCGTGGTGGGCGTGATGAGGATGTCGTGGGCCCGGTGGAAGTCTGCCATCCGCGCGCCCAGGGCCATCCGCACCGCCACGGCGTCGAGATAGTCGGCGGCGGAGTAGTCGTGGTACCGCCCCAGCGCCTCGCGCATCGACGGGTCGACGTGGTCGACGGCGCCCGGCCCGTGGGGTGCGAGGACCGCGGCGAGACCGGCGAACCACAGGACGTGGAACGCGTCGACCGGGTCGGTGATCCCGGGGTCGACCGTCTCGACCCGCGCTCCCAGCGATTCCAGTACGGCGACCGCGCGTCCGACCTCCCGCTCGACCTCCGGGTCGGTGGTGCCGAAACCGAGGTCGGGACTGTACGCGACGCGCAGTCCCTCGAGTGGGCGGTCCCCGCGTGAGCCGTCGACGGCCGCGGCGAGGTACCCGCCCGGACCGGGGGTCGTCGCGCGCGCCGGCACCGCCGACCAGTCGCGGGGGTCCGGACGCAGCAGGGTGTCCATGAACGCCGCCGTGTCGGCGACCGTGCGGGTCATCGGCCCGGCGTGCGCGAGCGTGCCGAACGGGCTGGACGGGAACATGGGGATCACGCCGTAGGTGGGCTTGAGCGCGACGATCCCGCAGAACGCGGCGGGGATGCGCACCGACCCGCCGCCGTCGGTGCCCAGTGCGAGCTGGCCGAGCCCGGCGGCGACCGCGGCCGCCGCCCCGCCGCTGGATCCGCCCGGGGTGAGGCCCGGGTCGTGCGGATTACGGGTGATCCCGGTGAGCGTGTTGTCCGTGACCCCCTTCCACGCGAACTCCGGGGTGGTGGTCTTGCCGATCACCACGCACCCGGCCTCACCGACCGCCGAGGTGACGGGGGCGTCGTCGGGCCACGAGGCGGGATCGGACGCACCGGGCTTGTCGGCCAGGAGCCGGGAACCCCGGAGCGTCGGGACGCCGCGGGTGTAGAAGATGTCCTTGATCGTGGTGGGGACGCCGTCCAGCGGGCTCAGCGGTTCACCACGGTGGTACCGCTCCTCGGACGACCGCGCGGCCGTCAGCGTCGCGTCACGATCGACGTGACAGAAGGCGTTGATCTCGCCGTCGACCCGATCGATCGCGGTGAGCACCTCCTCGGCGGCATCGACCGGGGAGAGTTCGCCCCGGCGGTAGCCGTCGGCCAGTTCGAGGGCCGTGTGCGACAGGGTCATCGGCGCGCCTTCCATGGAACCGTCTGATTGTCGACAATCCTACAGGCGGCCGGGTCACGGTCAAGCGTCACGCCACACGGGGCGGGTCACCGTTCGAGGACGGCCTTGAGGAACGTGCGTGTCCGGTCCTGCTTGGGATCGGTGAAGATAGCCTCGGGGGTGCCCTCCTCCACGATCTTGCCCTGATCGAACACCAGCACGCGGTCGGCCACGTCGCGGGCGAACCCCATCTCGTGGGTCACGATGAGCATCGTGATGTCGGTGGACTCGGCGATCATCCGCAGCACCCCGAGCACGTCGGCGACCAGCTCGGGATCGAGAGCTGAGGTGACCTCGTCGAGGAGCAGGATATCGGGATCCATCGCCAGCGCCCGGGCGATGGCGACCCGCTGCTGCTGCCCGCCCGACAGCGTGGTCGGGTGGGCGTTCTCCTTGTCCGCGAGACCGACCGTGTCGAGGAGCTCACGTGCCCGCTCCACCGCCTCCCCCTTGGACCGCCCCAGGACGTGGATCTGCGCCTCGGTGATGTTCTCGAGCACCGTCATGTTGGGGAACAGGTTGAACTGCTGGAACACCATCCCGATCTTCGAGCGGACGGCGCGCAGGTGCTTCTGGGAGGCCTTGACCAGCTTGTCGCCCTTGAACTGGTGGGTCAGGGGTTCGCCCTCCACCCAGATCACGCCGTCGTTCGCCTCCTCGAGGGTCATCAGCAGGCGCAGGATCGTCGTCTTGCCCGACCCGCTGGGGCCGATCAGCGCGACCCGCTCGCCCCGCTGCACGGTGAAGTCGAGGTGGTCCAGGACCACGTGGTCGCCGAACTGCTTGACCACCTTCTCGAACACCACCATCGGCGACTCGCCGCCTGTCGGCGTGCTCGGCCGCGTCGGCGTGCTGGGGTCAGTAGACAAGGGACTTCTCCAGTCTCCGGATGAGGATCGAGGTCGGGTAGCTCGCGAGCAGGAAGATCACCCCGGCGAGGGTGATGGGCTCGAGGTACTGGAAGTTGCGGGCGCCGTACTGCTGCGCGGCGGTCACCATCTCCACCACCGTGATCGCGAACAGGAACGGGGTGTCCTTGAACAGGGAGATCGCGTAGTTGCCGAGCGCCGGGACCGTGTTGCGGATCGCCTGGGGCAGGACGACGGCGCGCCACGTGCGCCCCGCGGGGAGTGACAGCGCCCGGGCGGCCTCCCACTGCCCGGTCGGGACCGCGTCGATGCCCGCGCGGTACACCTCCGCCATGTAGGTCGCGTAGTGCACGCCGATCACGGCGATGCCGATCTGCAGCGCGGTGAACTGCGGCAGCAGGAAGTACGCGAACAACAGTTGGACGACGAGAGGGGTCAGGCGGATGAACTCGGTGACCAGGCGCAGGGGCACGGTGATCACGGCGGGCGCGGCGCGACGCACCATCGCGACGACCAGTCCCAGCACCGCGGCGATGAGGAAGCCGACGACGGTGGCCAGCAGGGTGATCCGGAACCCCTCCAGCAGGATCGGGATGCTCTCGATGGCGCGTTCCCAGCTCCAGTCGACGCTCATCGGCCCACCCCCACTGCCTCGTTGACCCGTTCGGGTCGCAGGCTGAGCACCTCACGGAGCGACGGCCCCGCCCCCAGGCGGGACTTCGCCCGGACCTCGAGGAGATTCATGAACAGGGTGAGGACGTACGCGATGACGAAGTAGAGGATCAGCCCGACGCCGAAGGCGAACACCGTGTCGCCGGTCACGCGGCGCAGCTCCCCGATGTGGAAGGTCAGGTCCTGCAGCAGGATGAAGCTGGCCAGCGCGCTCCCCTTGAGGAGCTGGACCAGGAGGTTGTTCAGCGGCGGGATCATCTGCACCCACGCCTGCGGGAAGACGACCTTGGACATGCGATGCCAGGGCGAGAAGTTCAGGGCGACCGCGGCCTCCTTCTGCGGGGTCGGGACGGCGGCCAGCGAGCCACGGACCACCTCGGCGGCGTACGCGCCGTAGTTGAGTCCCAGCGCCAGGATTCCGCAGAAGAGCGGATCGAGTTCGTAACCGAGCAGCGGCAGCACGAAGAACAGCCAGAACAGCTGCACCAGCAACGAGGTGCCCCGGAAGAACTCGACGATCGTCCTCGACACCCCGCGGATCACCATGAGGCGGGACCCGGCCGCCACGCCGAGGACCAGCGCCATGGCGAAGCCCAGCGCCGCACCGCCCAGTGTCAGATAGATGGTGGTGACGATGCCTTCCTGGAAGCGGGGCCACGCCTCCAGGAAGGCCTCGATGTTACTTTCCACGGTCGTTCGTCACCGGACTCCGTGCACCGTCACTCGCCGGCGCAGAGGTCGGCGGTCGTCAGCGAGGGGTCGGGGAGCTCCCCCTCGGTGAACCCGAACTCACCCACGATGGAGAGGTACTTCTCCGGATCGGAGGTGATCTTGGCCAGTTCCTCGTTGTAGGCGTCGAGGAGCTCCTGGTCGTCGGTGCGGAACACGGTACCGCCCGCGCCGACCTGCGGCTCACCGTTGATCTCCGCGACGAACGACTCGGTCACCTCGACGGGGGCGTCGGGGTTGTTGTTCTTCATCCAGTTCAGCGAGATGCCGGTCAGGGCGAAGACGTCGGCGCGCCCGGAGGTGACCGCGTCCATCCCGTCCTGGGGGGTCGCGACCTGCATGCTCTCGATACCCAGCTCGGAGGCGTAGTCGGACTCGATCGCCCCCGTCATCGTCGCGAGCCGCGCACCGCTCTCGGCGACGGACTGCATGTCCGTGAGGTTCATCGGGTTGCCCTCCTCGACCATGAGGGCGGTGGTGTAGTTGAACTCGGGCTCGCTGAACGCGGCCTGCTCGCAGCGCTCCGGGAGGATCGACATGCCCGCGCTGACCACGTCGAAGCGGTTGGCCTGGAGACCGGGGATGAGGGCACCGAAGTCCGCGTTCACGCCCTCGACGGTGTCGATGCCCAGATTCCCGAAGATCTCGCGGTGGAGGGCCACCGTGGCGCCGGTCAGCTCGCCGTTCTCCTCGAAGGAGTAGGGCGCCTCACCGGCGAAGCCGACCGTCACGCTGCCGCGGTCCTGCAGAGTCTCCAGCAGGCTCGAGTCGTCGTCGGAATTGGTTGATGTACAGCCCGTGAGCCCCAGGCCGACCACCGCGGCGGCGGCGATCACGCTCATCGGACGACGGCGTACGGATGTCCTCAACACTGATGGTGCCATGGTCTTCTCACCTTCCGGTCGCGGTCGGACACTGGGCGCACCCGGTGCCCGATCCTCTGCGCTCACCGGTACGTCCTTCCGACGCCCGACTTCAGCCTTTGAGTCTCCTTAACGTAACACGCGTCATATGACGCGCCGGGCGCTTTCGCGGTGCCCGGGTCCGGGCGGCGCGCTTATCCTGACGTCCATGACCACCGCCGAGACCCTGGACGAGGCGCTGCGCCGCGCCGCCGACGCCCCCACCCTCGTGGTGGCGTGCGACTACGACGGCACGCTCGCCCCGTTCGTCGACGACCCCACGAAGGCCGTGCCCGCCCCCGGTGCCGCGGACGCCCTGGCGAGACTGGCGGGGCTGCCCCGGACCACCGTCGCCCTGCTGTCCGGCCGTAACCGCGCGGCACTGGCGGAGGTGAGCGGCGCCGACGCCCCGGTGGTCCTGGTGGGCAGCCACGGGTCGGAGTGGGAGGGTGGTTTCGACTCCCCCCTCGACGACGACGAGGTGGCGCTGCTGTCCCGGGTGCGGTCCGCCCTCGAGGAGATCGTCTCCCGCACCCCCGGGGCGCACGTCGAGACCAAGCCGACGGCCGCCGTCCTGCACGTCCGCCCGGTGGCCGATCCCGCGGAGCGGGAACGTGCGCAGGCCGAGGCGATGGCCGGGCCGGCCGCACTCGACGGGGTGTTCGTCACCGAGGGCAAGAACGTCGTGGAGATCGCCGTGCGGGAGGCGAGCAAGGGCGCGGCCATCGAGACGATGGTCGAGCAGACCGGAGCGGAGGTGGCGCTGTTCATCGGCGACGACGTCACCGATGAGCGCGGCTTCGCGCGCCTGCGACCGCAGGACGTCGGCGTCAAGGTCGGCGAGGGCGAGACGGCGGCCGCGCACCGCGTCGCGGACATCCCCGCCGTCGTGGAGCTGCTCGACACTCTCGCCGATCTGCGGGGCTGACACCCCCGGATGTGCACGCTCGCCGCGTCGCGGATCTACACTTAACGACAACGGTTCCCATTACTACGAGAGTGGTCCACGCGATGTCGTCCTCCTCACCCGCCCGCACCTCCCCCGCCCGCACGCCCCGCGCGCTGGCCCTCGCCGCGGCCGCCCTCCTGGGCGGGGGCGTGCTCACCGCCTGCGGCACCGACGGTGACGCCGGCGCGGGCGACGACGGGCCCACCGTGGTCGCCTCGACGACCGTCTACGCGGACATCGCCGAGCAGGTCGCCGGCGGCAACGCCTCGGTGGAGTCGGTGATCTCCGACCCGGCCGCCGACCCGCACTCCTACGAGGCCAGCCCTGCGGATGCCGCCGCGGTCGCGGGCGCCGACCTGGTCGTCTACAACGGTGCCGGTTACGACGCGTTCGTGGACATGGCCCTGGACAACGCCGGGGACGTCCCCGTCGTGCGGGGGGTCGACGAGTTCGAGCGGGTCACCGGTGCCTCGGTGGACGGGCACGACCACGCGGAGGAGGACCACGCGGACGGCGACCACCATGCCGACGGCGACCACTCGCACGAGGCGGCCGAGAACGAACACGTGTGGTTCAGCCTGCCCACCGCCGCCGCCGTGGCCGAGCGGGTCGCCGAGGAACTCGCCGCGATCGACTCCGGCAACGCCGAGCAGTACCGCGACAACGCCCGCGCCTTCGCCGACGCCCTGACCCCGCTCGAGGCGCGGCTCGACGAGATCCACGACCGCGGCCACTTCCCCTACGCCCAGACCGAGCGGGTCGGCGCGCACTTGTTCGAGGCCGCGCATCTGACCGACCTGACGCCGCGCGGGTTCCTCGCCTCCGTCGAGGACGACACCGACCCGTCCGCCGCAGACCTCGCCGCCATGCTGGACCTGCTGGCCGAGCGACGGGTCGCGTTCCTGGCCTTCAACACCCAGACCGAGACCTCCGTGACCGCCCGCGTCCGCGACGCGGCCGAGGACGCCGACCTCGCCGTCGTCGACCTCACCGAGACCCTCCCCGAGGGCGCCGACTACATCGGCTGGATGACGGGGATCGTCGACGGCGTCTCCGGCGCACTGGCCGACGCGACCCCGGTGGGCGACGGTGGCCACTGAACCGGCGGGGGGTCACGTCCGCGGCGCCCCCGGTCCCGGCCCGATCGTCTCGCTGCGGGGCGTGACGGTCTCCCGCGGCGGCCGCACCCTCATCCGCGACCTCGACCTGGAGATCGCCCCCGGCGAGTTCGTCGCCGTGCTCGGACCCAACGGTGCCGGCAAGTCCACCCTGCTCAAGGTGCTGCTCGGCGAACACCGGCCCGACTCCGGCACCGTCCTCGTCGACGGCCGCGCCCCCGGCGACCGCGGCACCCACCTCGGGTACGTGCCACAACAGCGCGCCTTCGACCCCGGCATCACCCTGCGCGGACGCGACCTCGTGTCCCTGGGCATCGACGGCACGCGCTGGGGCCCCGGCTGGCCGTCACGTCGCGCCGGGAAACGCGACATCGTCGACGACGCCCTCGAGAGGCTCGAGGCCGGAAACCTCGCCGACAAGCCCCTGGGCCGGATGTCCGGCGGCGAGCAACAACGCGTGCGGGTCGCCCAGGCCATCGCGTGCGACCCGTGCGTCATGCTCTGTGACGAACCGCTGCTCAGCCTCGACCTCACCGGTCAACGCACCGTCGCCTCCGTACTCGACCACCGACGCCGCGAGCACGACACCGCGGTCGTGTTCGTCACCCACGAGATCAACCCGGTGCTGCCGATGGTCGACCGGATCGTCTACCTGGTCGACGGGCGGCACCGCATCGGCACCCCGGACGAGGTCTTCACCACCGAGGTCATGTCCGAGCTGTACTCCTCCCCCGTCGAGGTCCTGCGCGTGCGCGGACAGATCGTCGTGGTGGGCGACACCCAGCACCTCGTCGCCGAACCCTGGTCGAGCGGGCACCACCACCACGATGACGACGCCGCAGGCGGCCACGACCACGTACATGGAGCGCACTGATGGACCGACTGCTCGAGATCCTCGGGTCCATCGCCGACACCGAGACCACCGCGTACCTGCTGGAGCAGGACTTCGTGCTCTTCGGCCTCGCCGCGATCGCGCTGCTCGGCCTGCTCTCCGGTGCGATCGGGCCGTTCATCGTGATGCGGCAGATGTCGTTCTCCGTGCACGGCGCCAGCGAGCTCGCCCTCACCGGCGCCGCCGCCGCGCTGTTGTTCGGGCTCAACCTGGGCCTCGGTGCGATCGTGGGGTCGGTGATCGCCGCCCTCATGTTCGGCCTCATGGGCTCGCGTGCCTCCCAGCGCGACAGTTCCATCGGCGTCGTGCTGGCGTTCGGACTCGGCCTGGCCGTGTTGTTCATCCATCTCTACCCCGGCCGCTCGGGGACGAGCTTCTCCCTGCTCACCGGGCAGATCGTGGGAGTATCCGAGCACGGGCTGGTGCAGATGGCGGTGGTCGCGGCCATCATCGTGGGCGCGCTGATCGTGCTGTACCGGCCACTGGTGTTCTCCTCCGCCGACCCCGAGGTCGCCGAGGCGCGGGGCGTCCCGGTGCGGGCCATCAACATGGTCTTCGCCGTGCTCGTGGGACTGGCCGCCGCGCAGGCCGTGCAGGTCGTCGGCGCACTGTTGGTCCTGTCCCTGCTCATCACGCCCGCCGCCGCCGCAGCCGCCGTCACCTCCAGCCCGCTGCGGGCGATCGGGCTGACGATCCTGTTCGCCGAGATCGCGGCCGTCGGGGGGATGCTGCTCTCCCTCGCGCCGGGCGTGCCGGTCTCGGTGTTCGTCACCACGATCTCGTTCGTCATCTACCTCGCGTGCCGCGGTGTCGCGGCGGTGCGGCGATGACCGGGGGTGCCGGGCCGGACGGTGCTGAGCCGGACGGTGCTGAGCCGGACGGTGCTGGGGCGGACGGTGCCGGGGCGGACGGTGCTGCCGTAGCGCCCGACGATGCCACCGAACTCGAGGCCATTCGCGCCGCCTACCCCACCCTGACCTGGGACTCCGCCGAGCGGATCGACGAGGGCTGGGACCACGTCGTGATGATCTGCCGCGGGTGCTCCGGGGCGGATGCGCACGGCCACCGCGACCTGGTGTTCCGGTTCCCCGCCGACGACCAGGCCCTCGCGCAGCTGCCGACCGAGATCGCGGTCCTCGACCACCTGGCGGGACGCGTCGACGCCGCCCTCCCCCACTACTCCCACGTACCCGCGCACGGCCGCTTCGCCGGGTACCCGCTGGTGCGCGGGCAACGCCTCACCCCGGAGCTGTTCGACAGCCTGCCCGCCACCGAGAGGACGACACTCGCCGCCCAACTCGGCGCGCTGCTGGCCGCGCTGCACATCCAGGACACCTCGGCGCCCCCGATCGACCGGGTGCCCCACTCCTACCAGCCGGAGAACCTAGACTTCGTCCGCGGGATCGTGGACAACAACCTGCCGGCGGTGTTCACCGACGCCGAGATGGCCACGGCCCGGGAGATCTGCGACGAGGTCGGGGCGCTGCAGTCCACCCTGCTACCGCGGGTGCTGCTGCACAACGACGTCTACGTCCGACACCTGTACTGGGACCGCGGGCAGGCGGCCGGGCAAGCGGCCGGCGGGCTCGGCGAGGCCGGTGGGGTCAGTGGGCCCGGCAGGCTCGGCGGACCCGGCAGGCTCGGCCTCATCGACTTCACCGACATGTGCCTGGGCGACCCGGCCGTCGACTTCGCCGAGCTGTACGAATACGGCCCGCGCTTCGTCGAGGACGTGCTGGCCCACTACACCGGGCGGGCCGACGAGACCTTCCTCGACCGGGCGTGGACCTACCAGCGGTTCGCCGCGCTCTACATGATCGCCGGCCACCTGTACTACGGGGTGGAGTCCTGGGAGCACGCCCGGTCGGCGTTCGACCGGTGCCGCTCCCCGCGCCGGCCGCGGGCCTGACACCCTCCGCGGGACGGTCCCTGCGCCCGACCTGCGCCCGCATCTACAGCCGCTCCCGCGCCTGGCGTCTCGCTCACGCGCCTGCTCGGCCAGCCCACAGCCGCTCGTCGGCATGGCGTCTCGCGCGCGCATCGGGGCAGGCCAGACGCCATGCCGGCGAGCGAACGTTCAGGCGCGTGTGCGAGACGCCAGGCGCGGTAGCGGATGCCGCGGACCAGCGCGCTGGCGGGCCGGGCGGACCAGCGGGCCAGCGGTCCGGGCGGGCCTGACCCGCCTCGGCGGGTCAGCGCTTGACGCGCCGCTGCCGCGCGAACTCCGAGAGCACCACGCCCGCCGCCACCGAGGCGTTGAGGCTCTCGACCTCGGACGCGATCGGGATGGACAGGATCGAGTCGCAGTTCTCGCGGACGAGGCGGGACAGGCCCTTGCCCTCGGAGCCCACGACGATGACCGTGGGGCCGGTGCCGTCGTAGTCGTCCAGCGAGACGTCGCCCCCGGCGTCCAGGCCGACGAGCTGCGCGCCCTGCTTGGCCCAGTCGAGCAGCGTCCGGTTGAGGTTGGTCGCCTTGGCCACGGGTAGGCGGGCCGCGGCGCCGGCCGAGGTGCGCCAGGCCACCGCGGTGATGGACGCGCTGCGCCGCTCGGGGATCAGCACGCCGTGCCCACCGAAGGCCGCGACCGAGCGGATGACGGCGCCGAGGTTGCGCGTGTCGGTGATGTTGTCCAGTGCCACCAGCAGGGCCGGCTTCGAGGAGTGCATGGCGCTCTGGATGAGGTCGTCCGGGTCGGCGTACTCGTAGGGTGGTACCTGGAGACCGATCCCCTGGTGCATGCCATTGGAGGTCATCCGGTCGAGATCGTGGCGGGGCACCTCGAGGATCGAGATCCCCTTGTCGGCGGCGAACCGCACGGCCTCGGTGAGCCGCTCGTCGTTGTCGGCCCCCACCGCCACGAACAACGCCGTCGCCGGGACTCCGGCGCGCAGGCACTCCACGACCGGGTTGCGGCCCACCACGAGTTCGGGCCCGTCGGCCTTCTTCTGGGCGTACTGGCGGCGCTGCTGGGCACCGTCCGACTTGCGCGACGCGGCCTTGGCCTTGCGGTGCGCCGGGTGGTAGGTCCGGTCCTCGGCCTTGGGGGTGGCGCCGCGCGCCTCGAGCCCGCGACGGCGCTGGCCGCCGGAGCCGACGACCTGTCCCTTCTTGGTGCCGGATTTGCGGATCGCTCCGCGCCGGCTCGAATTGCCCGCCATGTCAGTCCTTCCGGTTGGCGAGCGACCACTTCTGGCCGTCCGCGGTGTCGGCCACCTCGATACCCGCCGCGACCAGTCGGTCACGGATGGCGTCGGCGGTGGCGAAGTCCTTGTTCGCCCGCGCGTCGGCGCGGGCCTCGAGTTCTGCGCGCACAAGGAGATCGAGTGCTGTCAACGCCGCGTCCTCCCCACCCCCGGCGGAGGTCCACTGCGGGTCCAGCGGGTCGACGCCCAGCACCGCGGCCATCGCCCGGACGGACGACGCCGCCGCGAGCGCCGCGTCGAGATCCCCCGACGACAACGCGGTGTTGCCGGCGCGGACCCGGCCGTGGATCTCCGCCAGCGCGGCGGGGACCCCGAGATCGTCGTCCATCGCGGCGGCGAACGCGTCGGTCCACTCGCCGACCGGGACGTCGCCCCCCGGTGCCGTTCCCGACCCGATGGCCTCGTTCACCCGGTGCACGAGCGCCTCGATCCGGCGATAGGCCGCGGCCGCCTCCTGCAGTGCCTCGGGAGAGTATTCCAGCATCGACCGGTAATGCGCACTTCCGAGGTAGTAGCGCAGTTCCACGGGGCGGACGGCGGTGAGGATGTTGGGCACGCTGAGCACGTTGCCCAGTGACTTGCTCATCTTCTCGCCGGCCATCGTCACCCAGCCGTTGTGCAGCCAGAAGCGGGCGAACCCGTCGCCGGCGGCGTGGGACTGGGCCGCCTCGTTCTCGTGGTGCGGGAACTGCAGGTCCAGCCCACCGCCGTGGATGTCGAAGGTGTGACCGAGGTACCAGGTGGCCATGGCCGAGCACTCGAGGTGCCACCCGGGCCTGCCGTCGCCCCACGGGGTGGGCCAGGCGGGCTCGCCGGGCTTGGCGGCCTTCCACAGGGCGAAGTCCCGCGTGTCGCGCTTACCGCGCAGGTCGGCGGACTCGCCCTGGTCGACCTCGTCGAGTCGGTGTCCGGACAGGTGCCCGTAGTCGCCCTCGGGCGCGGCCGACCAGGCGGCGACGTCGAAGTAGACGCTGCCCTCGGCCGGATACGCGAAACCCCGCTCGATGAGCCTCTCCATGTAGTCGATCATCTGGGTCACGTGCCCGGTCGCGCGTGGCTCGGTGGACGGCGGCAGCACGCCGAGCGCGTCGTAGGCGCGGGTGAACTCGCGCTCGTGGGTGGCCGCCCATTCCCACCACGGGCGCCCGTTCTCGGCGGCCTTGGTGAGGATCTTGTCGTCGATGTCGGTGACGTTGCGCACGAACGCCACGTCGTAGCCGCATCCGAGGAGCCAGCGGCGCAGGATGTCGAACGCGACGCCGGAGCGGACGTGGCCGATGTGCGGGACCGACTGGGGGGTGGCTCCACAGAGGTAGACGGACGCGTGCCCTTCCCGGACGGGGGTGAACTCCCTCAGGGAGCGGGCGGCGGTGTCGTACAGATGGAGCGTCACGGGTGCCGAGTCTACCGGTGTCGGGCCGTCAGGCCCGGTACACCAGTGCCGTGGCCACGGCGGAGACCCCCTCACCGCGGCCGGTGAAGCCCATGCCGTCGGTGGTGGTGGCGGAGACGGAGACCGGGGCGCCGATGATCTCGGACAATCGCTGCTCGGCCTCGGTACGGCGCGGCCCCATCTTGGGCCGGTTGCCCACCATCTGCACGGCGGCGTTGCCGATCACCCACCCGTGCTCGTCCAGCTCGGCCACCGCTTCCCGCAGCAGGCGCTCGCCCGAGACGTCGTCGTACTCGGGTCGTCCGGTGCCCACCAGCGCGCCGAGGTCGCCGAGGCCCGCCGCCGAGAGCAGGGCGTCGACCAGGGAGTGGGCGACCACGTCCCCGTCGGAGTGCCCCTCGCACCCGTTGTCCTCGGGGAAGTGCAGACACGCCATCATGCAGCGCTTTCCGGGCTCCACGCGGTGGGCGTCGGTGCCGATCCCCACGCGGGGGATGACGGGTCCGGTCACGGGTCCTCCTGGATTCGGCCCGCGGGGACGGGGGGCGCCGAGCCGGGACGGGATCCGGCGAGTTCCGTCAGCGCGCGGGCATGGTCGGTGGCGGTGGTGATCTTGAACGCGAGCGCGTCTCCCTCGACGGTCGCGACCCGTTGCCCGATCCGTTCGACCAGGCCGGCGTCGTCGGTGGCGATGTCCCCGGCCGCGTCATAGGCGGCGAGCAGGACGTCGGGAGCGAATCCCTGGGGTGTCTGGACGGCGCGCAGCCCGGAACGGTCGGGGGTGCCCACGACGTAGCCGTCGACGTCGACCTGTTTGACGGTGTCGACGACCGGGAGCACCGGCACCACGGCGACCTCGCCGGAGCGCACGGCCTCGACGACGCGCCGCGTCGGTGCGGCGGGGGTGAGGCACCGCGCCGCGTCGTGCACCAGCAGGACGTCGTACACCGCCGCGCCGGCATCACCGTGGGTGGCGGTCAGCGCCGCGAGCCCGTTGCGCACGGAGTCGGTGCGCTCCGCGCCGCCGGTGGCGACGACGACGAGGTGGTCATCGTTCCGGAGTCGGGCGAGCATCGACTCGGCTTCCCGGACGCGGTCCGACGGGACCACCACCACCACATCGTCGACGGCCCCCGAGTCCAGCAGGCCGGCGACGGCCCGCTCCAGCATCGTCCGGCCGTGGAGTTCGACGAAGGCCTTGGGCAGTCCCGCGCCGAGCCGGAGCCCGGAACCGGCCGCGGGAACGACGGCGGCCACCCTGCCCGTGGGGGCGGGGTGGCCGTCCGGACCGTGTCCGATCACTCCGACGGTCGCGTCACGCCGGTGCGGCGGAGCCGAGGACCTCACCGAGGAGGGCGTCAGCGCGTTCCTCGTCCGAGCGCTCGGCGAGCGCGAGCTCGCCGACGAGCACCTGGCGCGCCTTGGCGAGCATGCGCTTCTCGCCCGCGGACAGGCCACGATCGAGATCGCGGCGCCAGAGGTCGCGCACGACCTCGGCGACCTTGTTGACGTCACCGGAGGCGAGTTTCTCGCCGTTGGCCTTGTACCGACGCGACCAGTTGGTGGGCTCCTCCGCGTGCTCGGTGCGCAGGACCTCGAAGACCTTGTCCAGGCCCGCCTGGTCCACCACGTCGCGAACGCCCACGTACTCGGCGTTCTCGGCCGGTACCTTCACCGTGAGGTCGCCCTGTGAAACCTTGAGGACGAGGTATTCCTTCTCGGTGCCCTTGACCGTCCGCATCTCGATCGCCTGGATGGTGGCGGCGCCGTGATGCGGGTAGACGACGGTGTCGCCGACCTTGAACTCCATGAGTGGCTTTCCCCTTTCGACCGCCCTATCTTAGCACGCCCTCAGTGCAGGCGTTTTCCGTTTGCGCAGGTCAGCAACGTGTACAGGCTGACGAGGGAATCCCACGGGTGTGAGGGGGCCACTCTGACGCCGGTCTGGACGGGCCGTGGACTACGATGAGACCGGCCTGAGAGACGACCATCCCCGAGGAGCCTGACGTGACTTCACCGAACACCGGCCTGCGCCGCACCGCGCTCGTAGTCCTGGCCGTGGGCGCCGCCCTCGGGGCGTCGGCCTGCAGCGCCGGCCAGGTCTCCCAGACCGCCAACCAGGTCGCCGCGGTCGACGGTGGACGGGGTTCCGCGGGCGACCTGCACGTCAACGACCTGCAGGTGGTCGTCCCCGAGAACGGTGGCGAGGCCCGCGTCGGATTCGTCGCCTCGTTCACCGGCTACGGCCTCGGCGAGGCCGTCTCCCTCGATCAGGTCGAGATCGACGGCACCCCGGTCCAGCTCGGCGAGACCCGGCCGCTGCAGCGTGGCTGCACGATCGTCGTCGACGCGACCGAAGGCGCAGAGCCCGCCCCCGCACCGGAGGGCGTCTGCGTCGAGCAGACCACCGCGACCCTCCCCTCGGCCGACGACCTCGACGTCGGGGTCTCCGTGCCCGCCACCGTGAGCTTCTCCAACGGCGACCGGATCGAGACCGAGGCCGCCGTCGTGGGCGAGCTCGTCGAGGCCGGCGAGTACACCCGTCCGACGGAGTACGCCGGCGAGTCCGAGGAGCACTGACACGTCCGCCCTCTCCGCCCGCTCGGCCGACGGTTCACCGGTCGACCCCGACATGCGGGCCGTCCTGCGGCGACTCGCCCCGGGCACCCCGCTGCGTGACGCACTCGACCGGATCCGCCGTAGCGGCACCGGGGGGCTCGTGGTGCTCGGTGACGATCCCGCCGTCCGGGCCATCTGCGACGGCGGTGTCGACCTCGACGTCGAGTTCGCGCCCGCCCGACTGCGGGAACTGAGCAAGATGGACGGCGCCGTGGTGCTGTCCACCGATGGCTCCCGGATCACCCGCGCCAACGTCCACCTGGTCCCCGACCCGTCACTGCCGGCCGTCGAGACGGGCACCCGTCATCGCGCCGCCGAGCGCACGGCGCTGCACACCGGCGTCCCCACGGTGGCCGTGTCGGCGTCGATGACCACGGTGACCGTCTACGCCGGCGGACTGGCCCGGGTGCTGGCCGACCCGGTGGTCCTGCTGGCCCGGGCCGACCAGACGGTCGCCACGATGGAGCGGCACGGCGCCCGCACCGCCCGTGCCCGCGCCCGGCTCGACCGGGCGGAGATGGGTGACTACGCCTCGGTGCGCGACGTCGTGACCATGGCCCAGCGCCTGCTCAGGCTCGAACGCCTGGGCGCCGAACTCGCCGAGCTCACGGTGGAGATGGGCGAATACGGGCGCCAGACAACCCTGCAGCTCGAGGAACTGCTCTCCGACACCCCCGATGAACTGTGGGGCCTGGTCGCGGACCACCTCCGCGTGGAGGCCGTCGACGGCGATGCACGCCCGATACCGACACCCGAGCAGGTCACCGCCGGGCTCGAGCGACTGGCCGCGTTGACCGACGCCGACCTGCTCCTGCCCGCGCCCGTCGCGCGCTGCCTGGGGCTACCGGCCGAGCCCGAGGACCTGGACGAGCACGTCACCGCCCGCGGACACCGCATGCTCGCGCACATCCCTCGCCTGCGGCCGGTGCAGATCACGGCGCTGGTCGAACGTTTCGGATCGGTGCCCGCACTGCTGGCGGCCGAGCAGTCGGACTTCGCCGACGTCGAGGGCGTCGGCGCGCTGTGGGCCCGCCACGTCCGGCAGCGCCTCACCGGCCTGGGCACCGGCTGACGACCACCGCGGCGCCCCATCGCTCGGCGCGGGCCCGGTCAGGACCCGGTCAGGATTCGGGGGCCTCGACCACGTTGAAGGTGGAGGCCGGGCTGAAGACGTTCCCGACCAGTGCGTACACCTGGTAGGCACCGACCTCGACTGGCGTCCGGTCCGACTCGGAACACGCGCCCTCGGCGGACCGTCGGCCGGTCCAGTCGATCTGACGCGGCTCCGGCTCATCGGGGCGCAGCTCGACCTGGTCCTCCTCGCGCGGCGTGGTGCAGTCGATGCTCGACCACACCTTGGAGTTGTCGTCGAGCCGGTAGACCTCGAACGACAGCGGCGCCTCCGACAGGTCCCGGTCGCACGTGGTGTCCGAGACGTTGACGATGTTGACGAAGAAGCGCACGTCGGAGCCCACGGGCACGTTGGGCTCGGCCGGCCACACGTCCAGACGGAGATCCTCGTCCGCGCACCGGCCCCGCGAGGCGCCTCCGTCGTCGTCCCGCTCGGTGGTCGCGGAGGTGGACGTCTCCGAGGTCTCGACGGCCCCGGTCGTGCCGTTCTCCCCGCCCGCGGCGGTCTCCTGGGTGTCGGTCCCGCTGTCGCGGGAGGCGAGGAACAGCGCGAGCACCACCACGACCACGGCGATGACGGCGACGACGACCGCGGCGACGCGGCGACGCACATAGACTTCGCGCGGTAGGGGGCCCTGGGGTTCCTGCACGGGTCCAACTCTAGAGCCGCGCGGGTGCCCCACCTGCCCGTCGGCGCGGCGTGTCCCTCAGACCGGGTGGCCGCCGGGCCGCCGGGCCGCCGGAGGGCGTCAGATGGCGACCATCTCCTCACCGGGGCCGTGGGGGACGTCCTCGACCTCGCCCAGGACGCTGCGCAGGTAGGCGCGGCCGTCGGAGAGCTTGTAGGTCACGCCGACGATCGCGAGTTCGCCGTTGTCGATCCGCTCGCTGATGATCTTGGAACGCTGCTCGAGCAGCTCACCCGTCTCGAGCACGTGGCGCGCCTCGAAGTCGTCGATACTGCTGAGCCCCTCGCGACGCCCGTTGAGGATCGACGGCGACACCTTCTCCACCACGTCGCGCAGGAAGCCCGGCGGGATCTCACCGGTCGCGAGCGCGTCCACGGTCGCCTTGACCGCGCCGCAGCTGTCGTGCCCGAGGACCACGATCAGCGGCGTGTCCAGCACGTGGACGGCGTACTCGATCGACCCCAGCACGGCGGTGTCGATGATGTGACCGGCCGTGCGGATGACGAACAGGTCACCGAGCCCCTGATCGAAGATGATCTCGGCCGCCACCCGGGAGTCCGAGCACCCGAACAGGACCGCCTTGGGGTGCTGCGCGGCGACGAGCTGCTCACGTCGCTGGGTATTCTGGCTGGGATGACGCATCTCGCAATCGACGAAGCGGTGGTTGCCGTCGCGGAGCGAGGCCCATGCGCTGATCGGGTTGGTATGAGGCATGGCTCATATTGTGCACCGCCGACCCCGAAAGACGGACGTTGACCTCCCTCGACACACCCGCGCTCCTCTCCTGGTTCGACCGCGTCGGCCGCCCGCTGCCGTGGCGCGGTGACGGGGTCGGCGCATGGGAGATCCTGCTCTGCGAGGTCATGAGCCAGCAGACCCCCGTTGCCCGGGTCGAGCCCGTCTGGCGGGCCTGGCTCGACCGCTGGCCCGGCCCCGCCGAACTCGCCGCCGCCGCCCCGGCCGACGTGATCCGCATGTGGGGCAAACTCGGCTATCCACGCCGCGCGTTGCGGCTCCGCGAGTGCGCCCTCGCCGTCGTCGACCTCCACGACGGCCGGGTCCCCCACGACGTCGACCAGCTGCTCGCGCTGCCGGGCGTCGGCGACTACACCGCGCGCGCGGTCGCCTGCTTCGCCTACGGGCGGCGAGTCCCCGTGGTCGACACCAACGTCCGCCGGGTCGTCGCACGCGCCGTGCGCGGCGTCGCGGAGGCGGGGCCCCCGTCGACGCGACGCGACCTGGCCGCCGTCGAGGCGCTGCTGCCGGACGACCGCGAGCGAGCCGTGGCGTTCTCCGTGGCCGTCATGGAGCTCGGTGCGCTGGTGTGCACGGCCCGGGCCCCCCGCTGCGACGACTGCCCCCTCGCCCCCACCTGCGTGTGGCTGGCCGCGGGCCGACCCGAGTGGGACGGCCCGCGGCGCAAGGTGCAGACGTTCGCCGGCACCGACCGGCAGGTGCGGGGGCTGCTGCTGGACGTCCTGCGCGACGGCGACAGTACCGCCGCCCGCAGCGCCCTGGACGCGGTGTGGCCCGACGCGACCCAGCGCGACCGGGCACTGGACTCGCTGCTCGGCGACGGGCTCGTCGTCCGCGTCGGCGAGCACTACTCACTTCCCGCGTAGGCCCGCCTGGGTAGGCTCGGCCCATGGCCGTCGTGAAGATCAATGCCCTGAACGTCCCGCCGCAGGCCGGCGCCGAGCTCGAGCGCCGCTTCTCCGAGCGGGCGCACACCGTCGAGAACTCGCCCGGATTCCTCGGTTTCCAGCTGCTGCGCCCCACCGGCGGCGAGACCCGCTACTTCGTGGTGACCACCTGGGAGGACGAGGAGTCCTTTGCCGCGTGGCGCGACGGGGACGCCCGGGCCGCCCACGCCGGCGAGCACGGCAAGCCCGTCGCCGAGGGCGCGAACCTGCTGGAGTTCGACGTCGTGATGGACGTCAAGCCCTCCGCCTGACACCCTCCGCCTGACACCCTCCGCCTGACACAGCCGCCCCGTTCCCGAGCGGGGAGAACGAGAACGACCCCCGCCTCGTGGCGGGGGTCGTTCTCTGCGTCAGCCGCTCGGGCTCTGCGTCAGCCGCTCGGGGCGGACCGGCACCGGATCAGGTGGTGGCGGGAGCCGCCCCGCCGCCGGAACCCGAGGGCCCGCCGGTGGAGCCGCCACCGAAGCCACCGGAGGTCGGCGGCAGCGAGTCACCCGGGCCGGCCTCGCCGGTGGGAGCGACACTCGCCGTGATCGCCTCGCCCTCGCGGTCCGCGGGGGCGTCGGGACGCGGGGCGCCCGAGAAGGTGAACTTCGCGTCCTCGGTCTTGTCGGACTCACCGTCCCAGCCCTCGACGTCGACCGTGACCAGCTCGCCGGCCGCGACCTCGCCGAAGAGGATCTTCTCCGAGAGCGTGTCCTCGATCTCGCGCTGGATGGTGCGACGCAGCGGCCGCGCACCCAGGACCGGGTCGAAGCCCCGCTTGGCCAGCAGCTGCTTGGCCCGATCGGTGACCTCGATGGTCATGTCCTTGGCCTTGAGCGCCACGCCCACACGGCTGACCATGAGGTCGACCATCTGGACGATCTGCTCCTGCGTGAGCTGGTGGAACACGACGATCTCGTCGATACGGTTGAGGAACTCCGGGCGGAAGTGCTTCTTCAGCTCGTCGTTGACCTTCTGCTTCATCCGCTCGTAGGCGTCCTCGGTGTTGTCGGAGGACTGGAAGCCCATCCCGACGGCCTTGGAGATGTCCCTGGTCCCGAGGTTCGAGGTGAAGATCAGCACGGTGTTCTTGAAGTCCACCATGCGTCCCTGACCGTCGGTGAGACGGCCGTCCTCCAGCACCTGGAGAAGGGTGTTGTAGATCTCGGAGTGGGCCTTCTCGATCTCGTCGAACAGGACCACCGAGAACGGCTTGCGCCGCACCTTCTCCGTGAGCTGGCCACCCTCCTCGTAACCGACGTACCCGGGGGGCGCGCCGAAGAGCCGCGAGGCGGTGAAGCGGTCGTGGTACTCACCCATGTCGATCTGGATGAGCGCGTCGTCCTCGCCGAACAGGAAGTTCGCCAGGGCCTTGGACAGCTCCGTCTTACCGACACCGGACGGGCCGGCGAAGATGAACGAGCCCGAGGGACGCTTGGGATCCTTGAGCCCCGCACGCGTGCGGCGGATCGCCCGCGAGACCGCCTTGATGGCGTCCTCCTGGCCGATGATCCGCTTGTGCAGTTCGTCCTCCATGCGGAGCAGACGGGTGGTCTCCTCCTCGGTGAGCTTGAAGACGGGGATACCGGTCCAGTTGCCCAGGATCTCGGCGATCTGCTCCTCGTCGACCACGGCGGCCACGTCCATGTCGCCCGCGCGCCACTGCTTCTCGCGCTCGGCACGCTCGGCGATGAGCTTCTTCTCCGTGTCCCGCAGCCCGGCGGCCTTCTCGAAGTCCTGCGCGTCGATCGCGGACTCCTTCTCACGGCGCGCGTCGGCGATCTTCTCGTCGAACTCGCGCAGGTCCGGCGGAGCGGTCATCCGCTTGATGCGCATGCGGGCACCGGCCTCGTCGATGAGGTCGATGGCCTTGTCCGGCAGGAACCGGTCGTTGATGTAGCGATCCGCCAGCTGGGCCGCCGCGGCCAGGGCCGAATCGGTGATGGTGACCCGGTGGTGGGCCTCGTAGCGGTCCCGGAGCCCCTTGAGGATCTCGATGGACAGCTCGACGCTCGGCTCGGGCACCTGCACCGGCTGGAAACGACGCTCGAGCGCCGCGTCCTTCTCGATGTGCTTGCGGTACTCCTCGAGCGTGGTGGCACCGATGGTCTGCAGCTCACCGCGGGCCAGCTTGGGCTTGAGGATCGACGCCGCGTCGATCGCGCCCTCGGCGGCACCGGCCCCGACGAGGGTGTGGATCTCGTCGATGAACAGGATGATGTCGCCGCGCTGGTTGATCTCCTTGAGGACCTTCTTCAGGCGTTCCTCGAAGTCACCGCGGTAACGGGACCCGGCCACGAGCGAGCCCAGGTCAAGCGAGTACAGCTGCTTGTCCTTGAGGGTCTCGGGGACCTCGTTGTTGACGATAGCCTGCGCCAGGCCCTCGACGACGGCGGTCTTGCCCACGCCGGGCTCACCGATGAGCACCGGGTTGTTCTTGGTGCGCCGGGAGAGCACCTGCATGATGCGCTCCACCTCCTTGGCGCGACCGACGACCGGGTCGAGCTTGCCCTCCATGGCGGCCTGGGTGAGGTTGCGACCGAACTGGTCCAGGACCGTCGACGACGACGGGGTCCCGGCCTCGCGGCCACCGGAGCCGGCGGGCGTGCCCGAGGCCTCGGCCTCCTTGCCCTGGTACCCGGACAGCAGCTGGATGACCTGCTGGCGCACCCGTGTGAGGTCCGCGCCGAGCTTGACCAGCACCTGGGCGGCGACGCCCTCGCCCTCACGGATGAGGCCGAGCAGGATGTGCTCTGTGCCGATGTAGTTGTGGCCGAGCTGCAGCGCCTCGCGCAGGCTCAGCTCCAGGACCTTCTTGGCCCGCGGCGTGAACGGGATGTGCCCGCTGGGCGCCTGCTGGCCCTGGCCGATGATCTCCTCGACCTGACTCCGCACCGCTTCCAGCGAGATCCCGAGGGACTCGAGGGCCTTGGCGGCCACTCCCTCGCCCTCATGGATGAGACCCAGCAGGATGTGCTCGGTGCCGATGTAATTGTGGTTGAGCATCCTGGCCTCTTCCTGGGCCAGGACGACGACGCGACGCGCGCGGTCGGTAAACCGTTCGAACATCGTGCTACCTCACATTCCTCGGTTTTTCACCACTGTAGTGGCCGGTTCTGACGCTCTGCACCGCAGGAGCAGCACGAGGCCCGTCACCAGTGTTCAACGTGGCAGGTCGGGGATCGATTGCACGATCGTGTACGCCGTCAGCGAACGCCCCGCAACGGGCCGGATCCCCGGCCACTAGGGTCGTCGCCATGAGCTACGCGATCGGCGGCCGGGCGCCGTGAGCGCGTTCGATCTCGACCGCATCGGCCGCGGGCTGCCGTTCGCCCGGGCCCTGCCCGCCCTGCGGGACGCCCTCGCCACGTCGGGCACCGCGGTGGTCCAGGCACCACCCGGCACCGGCAAGACGACACTCGTCCCGCCCGCGGTCGCCGACGCGGTGTCGGGGCGGGTCGTCGTCACCCAGCCCCGACGGGTCGCCGCCCGTTCGGCCGCCCGGCGGCTGGCCGCGCTCACGGGGACCGGGACCGGTGACGTGGCGGGCTACACGGTCCGTGGGGACTCGCGTGTCGGCAGGGACACCCTCGTCGAGTTCGTGACGCCGGGGGTGCTGGTGCGCCGACTGCTCGCCGATCCCGACCTGCCCGGTGTCGGGGCCGTGGTGCTCGACGAGGTCCACGAACGCGACGTCGAGTCCGACCTGGCCTTCGCACTGCTGTGTGAGGTGCGGCAGCTGCGCGACGATCTGCCGGTGGTGGCGATGTCCGCGACGGTGGAGGCAGGGCGCTTCGCCCGGCTGCTCGGCGGCGGGACCGCGGCCGGGGACACCGCGGCGCCGGTCGTCGACGTCCCTGCGGAACTGCACCCACTGGAGATCCGGTACGCCCCGCCGCCGGCGGCCCGCCTGGACGCCCGCGGGGTCACCGACGCCTTCCTGGACCATGTGGCCGCGGTGACGGCGCGCGAGGTCGCCGCGAGTGGCGTCGACGCACTGGTGTTCCTGCCGGGTGTGCGCGAGATCGAGCGGGTCGTGCGCGCGCTGTCGGGGAGGTCGGGCGACGCGGTCGAGGTCCTGCCGCTGCACGGCGGGCTGGACGCCGCTGCGCAGGACCGGGCGGTCTCGGGTTCCGGGAGACGGACCGGGCCGGGCGACGCGGTGCTGCCGCGGATCGTGGTGTCGACCGACCTGGCGGAGTCCTCGCTGACGGTGCCCGGGGTACGACTGGTGGTGGACGCGTGCCTCAGCCGCGAACCGCGCCGGGACACCGCGCGGGACATGACCGGGCTGGTGACGGTCTCGGCGTCGCGGGACTCGTGCGTCCAGCGCTCCGGACGGGCCGCCCGGCTCGGCCCCGGCGTGGCGGTGCGCTGCCTGACGGAGCAGGAGTACTCGCACCTGCCCGACCACCGCACCCCGGCGATCGCGACGTCCGACCTGACGACGTTCGCGCTCGATGTGGCCTGCTGGGGTGCTCCCCGCGGCGAGGGGCTGGCGCTGCCCGATCCGCCGCCGTCGGGGGAGATCGCCCGCGCCGAGGCGGTGCTGCACGGCCTGGGCGGGGTCGACGACGACGGCCGCGTGACCGACCGCGGGCGCGACCTGGCACGGGTGCCGGCCGATCCGCGTCACGCCCGGGCGCTGCTCGACGGCGCGGGGCTCGTCGGGGCGACGACGGCCGCCGAGGTGGTCGCGATGCTGGCCTCGGGTCGGCGCTCGCCCGGCGGTGACCTGGTGGCGGACCTGCGGGCGCTGCGGTCGGGACGCGCGCCGGACGCCTCGTCGTGGGAGCAGGAGGTCCGCCGCCTCGAGCGGATCGTGCGGGGCGACCGCGGTGCCGGCCGGGCCGACGGTCGGGCCGACGGCCGGGGCGGGAATGGCGGGCGCGGCCAGTCGGGAGGAGGGATCCCGCTGGCGGACGCCGTCGGGACGGTCGTGGCGCTCGCCCACCCGGACCGCATCGCGCGCCGACGCGGCGACCAGTACACGTTCGCCTCCGGGACCGGCGCAGTGGTGCCGCCGGGTTCCGCGCTGGCGGGCCACGAATGGCTCGCGGTCGCCGAGGTCGGTCGCGCCTCCGGGCGTGCGGCGTCACACCTCCTCGACGACGACGAGACGGCCGTCTTCGACAGTGGTTCGGTGGCAGGGCGACGCATCCGGCGGCTCGGCGCGATCGAGCTCTCCTCCACACCGGTCCGGCCCTCCCCCGCGGCCGCCGGGCGGGCGGTGGCGGCGGCGGTCCGAGCCGGCGGACTCGCCGCGCTGGGGCCCGACGACGACGCGGTCCGGCTGTGGCGCCGTCTCGGGCTCGCGCACCGGGAGCTGGGCCCGCCGTGGCCGGACGTGTCCGCCGACGGGCTGGCGGAGCGGCTGGACGACTGGCTCGGTCCGGAGATCGACGCCCTCGCCCACGGTTCCCGGCTGGCGGGACGGGACCTCGGACCGGCGCTGCGCCGACTGCTGCCCTGGCCCGAGGCCGGTCGGTTCGATGAGCTGGTGCCCGACCGCCTGCAGGTGCCCTCCTCGTCGTCGTACCGCGTCGATTACCCCGAGGTCGGCTCCGATGACCCGCCGGTGCTGGCGGTGAAGTTGCAGGAGTGCTTCGGCTGGACCACCTCCCCCCGCGTCTGCGACGGCCGGGTGCCCGTGACCGTCCACCTGCTCTCGCCCGCCGGCCGGCCGCTCGCGGTGACACGGGACCTGGCGTTCTTCTGGCGCGAGGCCTACCCCGGGGTGCGCGCGGAGATGCGGGGGCGGTACCCCAGACACCCGTGGCCGGAGGATCCCATGTCCGCCGAGCCGACACGCCGGACGAACCGGCGGCGGTGACCGGAGACGGTGATCGGCGGCGGTGATCGGCGGTGGATCCCCGGGCGACCCAGGACTAAGATGTGACGTAAACCACAAGCGCACATTCGTGCCGGAAGGGTGATCGACATGACCGCGTACACGCCTCGCGCGCCCCACCGCGAGGACCGCTCCGCGACGTCCCCCTCCCCCGACGGGCTCATCCCGCACGTGCGAAACCGGATCGGCGCCCTCATCGCGGTGGCGGGCCTCGGATCGGCGCTGCTCAGCCTGTACCTCCCCTGGCTCTTCGCCGCCGGGGGCGGACAGATCACGGCCATCGGCATCACCGAGATCATCGACGTCCGCGGCGTCGCCCCGGCCCTCTTCCTCGGGCTGGTCCTGATGTCCTTCCTGGTGGCGGTGACCACGGTGACCCGACTCGGCGCCTTCGCCTACGCGAGCGCGATCGTGGCGCTGGCCGTGCTCGCCGCCCACCTCGCATTCGTGTGGACGCTCGGCTCCTCCACCGGCAGCGCGGACCCGATCCTGGCGGGGCTGCCGTCCGACGCATCCGTGACGTTCGGCCCCTACGTGGCCGCGCTGGGGTTCGTCCTCGTGTTCGCCGGGTCCGTATGGGCGGCCCGCGCCGCCGACTACCTCTTCCCGGACGTCGAGGCGGGGCGACACCTCCGCGACTGAGCGACACCGGCCGACGCGGGCCCGCCGCATCGGGTGGATGCACTGACGGTTCGGGCATATCATCAGGTCAGGACCACACAGGCGGCCCGGCGTCGCCGAAAGGCGATCCTCATGGCCGCGTACACACCTCCCCCACCCCACCGGATCCCCCTCCCCACGAGGACCCCCACCCGGACCAAGGTCATATCCCGCGGACGGAGTCGGCTCTGCGCACTGGTGGAGGTCGGAGGCCTGGCCGTCGCCCTGCTCAGCCTCTACCTGCCCTGGTTGAGCACCGGGCGGGGCGAGCAGATCACCGCGCTGGGGATCACCGACCTCATCGACGTCCGCAGCGTGGCACCCGTGCTCTACCTGGGCCTGGTGGGAATGCTCCTGTTGGTGGCGGCGACCGCGGGGACGCGACTGGGCGCGTTCGCACTGGCCGCCGCGGTGGTCGCGGCGGGCGCCCTGGTCGGACACCTCGCGTTCGTGTGGATCCTCATCGCCTCCACGGGGGAGGCGGAACCCATGCTGTCCGGCCTGCCGGCGGACGCGTCGGTCACCTTCGGGCCCTACGTGGCGGCCCTGGGCTTCGTCACGGTGGCGGCGGTGTCGGCGTGGGCCGCCTTCACCGCCGAGTACGTCCACCCCGACACCGGTTCGGGCCACCGGACGATGGACGCGCGGGTGATCTAGTACGGGTGATCTAGAAGACCACCACCGTGTCGCCGACCTGCAGCCGATCGAAGAAGGTGGCGGCCGCGGGCTGGTCCAGGCGGATGCAGCCGTGCGACTCGACCGTGGGGTCGCCCTCGTGGAACGCGATCCCCCCGACGAAGTACACCGCGTAGGGCATGGGCGCGTTGTCGAACAACCGGCTCACCTCGTGCCGCACCTTTCGCGTGACCTGATAGGTCCCCCTGGGGGTCTCCCAACCGGCCATGCCGTGGGACATCCGCACCGGCCCGTAGCTCAGACGCTCCCCGGACTGCAGCCACGCCCGGTTCCCGTCCAGGTCCACACACGCCGCCGCGGTACGCGGGCACGGGCTCTGCGGGGTCGGGTCCGGAGGCGGAGACGGGGCGGGCTGCGGTGAGCGGGCCTGGGACGGGGCGAGACCGGGTGGCGGGGCGAGGCCGGGTGGCGGGGTGATGCCGGCGGCGGCGAGCGAGCCGCCCACCGAGGTCCGCACCTGCTCCTCCGCCTGCGCCGAGCCCGCCTGTGCCTGGTCCACCACCTGCTGCACCTCAGCCGGGAGGGCGACCGGTAACTGCGCGGACGCCACCGGGGCCGCCCCTCCGACGGCGATCAGCGCGGCGGCCACCACCGCTCCCGCGCGCGATAAGAGTGTGTCCATCCCCGGATTATCGCCCACCCGGATCACCTGGACGGGCGACTCGCAATCACGTTCCGGTCTCGTCCCCACGGACGGGCCCGCGGCGGGAGGGTGCCGAGCGGGGCCCGGGAGTTCGCGGGCCGGCTGACCCGCGGGCGGGGAATGGATAGGGTCGCGGCATGGCCTCTCGGAGTAGTACCACCGGCCGGGTTCGCCTGCTGGCACTCGGCGCCGCCGCGCTGCTCGGCGCCTCCGCCGCCGGGACCGCGTCCGGGGTGTCGCCCTCGGCCACCCCGCCCGCCGACGCCGCCGGTGTCACGGAGACGGACACCCGGATCGTGACCGATGCGCCCCCGCAGCCGGTGGCCGTCGACGAGCAGATGGTCCGCTCGGTCGCCCACCGGGTCCTGGAGGAACAGGGGCGGCCGGCCCACCTGACCGACATGGACCTCGTCGCCCGCGACGTGCTGGCCGGCGGCCCCGTCGAGGCCGGAGAGGTGGACGAACTGACGCGTCAGACCCTGCTCGGGAACGGTCCCGGCGCCCCGGACACCGTCGGCGAACCCGCGCCATCCCGGTACCCACCGACCGCCCGGGCGTGCGTCGACGTCGACGGCAAGCGGGCCTGGATGGTCGACGACGGGGAGATCACCTACGGTCCCGTCCCCGTGACCACCGGCATGCCCGGCTACGAGACCGCGCGGGGCGCGCACCGGATCCTGCGGCACGTGCGCCACGACCACAGCCGGGTCTTCGACTCCCCGATGCCGTACTCGACCTACTTCACCGTGGACGGCATGGCATTCCACCAGGGTCGGCTGGACGAACCGTCCCACGGGTGCGTCCACCTGGGCCAGCAGGCGGCCGCACACTTCTTCGAGCAGCTGAGGGTCGGGGACGAGATCGTCGCATTCTGACCACGGGGCGGGGCGATCGTTGTGCACCTGAACCTGGTCGGGCCCCACATTCCGGTCTAGCGTCGTGGGCATGACAGGTCCTCCGCTGCCGCTGCCACGGCTCTCGGCCCCGGCGACGCGCGCCCTGGCCACCGCGGGAATCACCGACCTGCGGCACCTCGACGGCACCCCGGAGAAGGACGTCCTCGCGCTCCACGGGGTGGGACCGTCCCAGCTCGGCGTCCTACGCGAGGCGCTGACCGCCGCCGGGCTCGCGTTCTCCGCCCCCGTGTCCCGGCCCGCGGCCACCGGCCGCAACGACAACACCGCGCTACTACCCACCGGGGCGCCGCCGAGGCAATGGATCGAGGGCCTTCCCACCGCTCGGCGCGTCGACGACGGCCTGCGACTGCTCGCGATGTTCGAGAGATCACCGGGGAGCCGGCCTCGATGTGGGCCGGTTCGATCGTCGGATACGGACACAGCCACTACGTCTACGACAGCGGCCGGGAGGGCGACACCTTCGTGGTGGGCTTCAGCCCGAGGTCGTCGGCGACATCCCTCTACGGGCTCCTGGGCGGGCCGGACGAGGAGGAGCAACTGGCCCGACTCGGCCCCCACAAGAGCGGAAAGGGCTGCCTCTACGTGACCAGGCTCGACCGGATCGACGTCCGCGCGCTGCGCGACATGGTCGCCAGCGCGTGGGACCGGCGGGCGGCCGGCGCGGGGGCGCCTTGACCGGCGACCCGAGCGCCGGCCGGGCCGCAGCCCCACCCGGCCGCCGCCGTCAGTCGCGCGGCAGCGGCTTGACCATCGGGAACAGGATGGTCTCGCGGATGCCCAGGCCGGTCAACGCCATGAGCAGTCGGTCGATCCCCATCCCGAGCCCGGTGGTCGGCGGCATGCCCTGCTCCATCGCGGCGAGGAACTCCTCGTCGAGCACCATCGCCTCGTCGTCACCCGCCGCCGCGAGCCGTGCCTGGTCCTCGAAGCGCTGACGCTGGATGACGGGATCGACGAGCTCCGAGTAGCCGGTCGCCAGCTCGAATCCGCGGACGTACAGGTCCCACTTCTCGGTGACCCCGCGGTCGGTGCGGTGATCGCGGGTCAACGGCGAGGTCTCCACGGGGAAGTCCCGCACGAAGACCGGTCCGTCGAGCTGATCGCCGCACAGGTGCTCCCAGAGCTCCTCGACGAGCTTGCCGTGCAGCCACCCCTGGCCACTGGGGACCTCGAGACCGACCTTCCCCGCCAGTTCGGTGAGCTCGTCGACCGTCGAGTCGACCGTGACGGGGTCCTCGTCGTCGTCCCCCACCACCCCGGGGTGCTTGGCACGCAGCGCCTCGTTGAGGGACGGGTACATCCGCATCTCGCGCCACTGCCCGCCGAGGTCGTACTCGGTGCCGTCGGCGAGCGTGACCGTCGTGGAGCCGAACACCGCGTGCGCGACCTCCTGGATGACCTCGCGGATCATTGTGGCCGAGGTGTCGTAGTCCCCGTAGGCCTGATAGGTCTCGAGCATCGCGAACTCGGGACTGTGCGAGGAGTCCACGCCCTCGTTGCGGAAGTTGCGGTTGATCTCGAAGACCCGCTCGATCCCGCCCACCACGCACCGCTTGAGGAACAGCTCGGGGGCGATGCGCAGGTACAAGTCCAGATCGAGCGCGTTGGAATGGGTGATGAACGGCCGGGCCGCCGCGCCGCCGTGCAGCGTCTGCAGCATCGGCGTCTCCACCTCGAGGAAGCCGCGCCTCTCCAGCGCGTCACGCAAGGCGCGGACCACCTTGATGCGGGTGATGGCGTTGCGGCGGGCGGCGTCCCGCATGATCAGGTCGGTGTAGCGCTGGCGGACGCGCGTGTCCTCGCTCAGCTCCTTGTGCGCCACCGGCAGCGGGCGCAGCGACTTGGCCGCCAGCACCCAGGAATCGGCCATGACGGACAGCTCACCGCGCTTGGACCGGACGACCCGGCCGGTCACCGAGACGTGGTCACCCAGGTCGACGTCCTGCTTCCACGCGTCGAGCCGCTCCTGGCCGACGGCTGCCAGCGAGAGCATCACCTGCAGCTGCGGCGTGAGCGGTCCCACCTCCCCCTCCGCCAACGGGGCGGACAGGTCCGCCGACGGGTCGAGACCGTCCTGCAGGCGCACGAAGCACAGCTTGCCGGTGTTGCGGATGAACAGGACCCGGCCCGCCACCGAGACCCGGGCGTCGGTCTCCTCACCCGGCTCCAGCGCGAGGAAGCGGGGGTCCGAGGTGATCTCGGCGAGCCCGTGGGTACGGGGGACCTCCACCGGGTAGGCCTGCGCCCCGGAGTCGAGGATGCGCTGCCGCTTGTCGCGGCGGATGCGCAGCTGCTCAGGGGTGTCGTCGGCGGGCTCACCGGTGGCGGCCCCGGGCGCGGCGGGAGTCGAATCGGTCACGACTGTCGAGGATAGTCGTGACCGGCCCGGGGACCGAACCCGTGGGCTGCGACCCGTCGGCCTCAGGCCATGTCGAGGACGTGCAGCTCCAGTCGGTCGGACAGCGCCTCGATCGCGGCGGCGGCGCGCACACTGTTGCCGTGCTCGTCCAACCGGGGCGAGTACGCGGCCACCCCGAGCCGGCCGGGCACCACCGCGAACAGGCACCCCGAGACGCCGCTCTTGGCGGGCAGACCCACCTGGTAGACCCAGTCCCCGGCCGCGTCGTACATGCCGCACGTGAACATCACACTGTTGGCGTAGCGCACCGCCCGTCGACCCAGGACCTGCTCGCCGTCACCCGGCAGCCGCCCGCCGCCCGCGAACATCGCGGCCATGTGCGCCAGCTCGCGGGTGTCCACCCGGATCGCGCACTGCCGGCCGTACCCGGACACCACCTGGTGGGGGTCGTCGGCCAGGGTGCCCTCCTCCGCCAGCAGATGCGCGAGCGCCTGGTTCCGGTGGGCGCTCCGGGACTCGATGTCGATGATCTGCTGGTCGACCTCGACCTCCCGGCCCACGAGGCGGGAGAACATCACGCGGATCTGTTCGAAACGGGTGTCCTCGTCGTCGTCCTCCTCCCCCACCAGCGCGTGCGCGGCCAGCGCGCCGGCGTTGACGAGGGCGTTGGGGGCGCGGCCGGTGCCGGCCTCGAGGGAGATCTCGTTGAACGGGTCCCCGGAGGGTTCCACCCCGATCCGCTTCGCGACCACGTCGACGCCCTTCTGGTCCAGCGCGAGCGCGTAGACGAACGGTTTGGAGGCGGACTGCAGGTCGAAGAGCGTCTCGTCATCGCCGGCCGAGACGACGTGGCCGTCCAGGTCGCAGACCGCCAGCGCGAGGGCGTCGGGGTGGGGGTGCTCGTAGTCGCCGAGGTGGGGGACGACGTCGCCGGAGACGTCCTCCCGGACCTCGTCGAGGATCTCGGCCAGCAGGTCTGCGGAGATGTCCGTCATGGTGCGACCGTACCGGCGCCGGCGTGCCGACGCCCCCGGTCGACCAAGCTCAGTGTGCCGAAATGGCCGAGCGCTCCCGCAGCAGGTGGTCGGCCCCGGAGAGCAGGGCCAGCGCCCGGGCGGCCCGGAGTGCGTCGTGGCCGCCGTCCACCGCGCGGACACCGCGGACGCCACGCGAATGGAGCTCCAGGGCGAACAGTTCGGCGTCGAGGCCGTCGTCGCTGACGAGGACGACCGCCCTGCCGTCGGTGACGGCGGAGAGCGGCGCGGCCGATCGGGGGTCGAGCAGATCGACGACGGGCCGGGCCTCCACGGCGACGGCGCCCGCGAGCACCCCCTGGCGCTCACGCTGGGCCCGGGACCGGATGTCGACGACGAGGGCGCCCGCACGGACCGCCGCGGGGTAGTCGCCGGCGGCGAGGGTGGTCGAGACGCCCGTGCTGGACGACGTCGCCGTGGCGGGGGTTCCCGCAGTGGCGGAGGTGGTGCTGAAGCTGGTGGTCATGCCGGTGCTCCCGGAAGAGGTGAAGGCGGCTGGGGCGTGGCGGGGGCCTGCCGGTCGGGGACACCTGTGCTGGACGCGCGCGGAGGCCACCGGACCGGCCGGGGGCATTCGTCGCGTTGTCATGCGGCCATAGTAGACAGACCGGTCTATCTACCGCAAGGGCCGCCCGCGCGCGCGGGGCCGGTGCACGGGGTGGGCGCACGGGGCCGGCGTGGCGGTCGACACTGGCGCCCGGCCGGGTAGTTGATGCATCATGTATGTGAGAGAAGGAGAACCATGACCGCCTCGCCCCCCTCGACCGCCCGTCAACCCGCCGTCTTCATCGGCCACGGCGTTCCCCTCAACGCCCTCGAGGAGAACGAGTGGACCCGCCAGTGGGCCGCCCTCGGCGCATCCCTGCCCGAGCGGCCGCGGGCCGTACTGGCCGTGTCGGCGCACTGGTACATAGGCGCCACGGCGGTCACCGCGATGTCGGCGCCGCGCACCATCCACGACTTCTACGGCTTCCCCCGCGAGCTCAACGAGTTCGAGTACCCCGCCGCGGGCGCCCCGGAGCTCGCGGCCGAGGTGGCCGAGGCCGTCAAGCCCACCTGGGTCGGCGCCGACCAGGACTCCTGGGGCCTCGACCACGGCACGTGGTCCGTCCTCACGCACGTGTTCCCCGACGCCGACGTGCCGGTGGCGCAGTTGTCGGTGGACGCGTCCAAGCCGGCGGGTTACCACTTCGACCTGGGCACCCGGCTGGCCGCCCTGCGGGATTCGGGCGTCCTCGTGCTGGCCAGCGGCAACGTGGTGCACAACCTCGCGGCGGTGGACCCGTCGCTCGGCGACGCGGGCACCGACTGGGCCCACCGGTTCGACGACCACGCACGGGAACTGCTCACCACGCGCCCCGAGGACGCCCTCGCGCTGACCGAGCACCCGGACGCCCGGCTGGCCGTGCCCACGGCGGACCACTTCCTGCCGCTGCTGTACACGGCGGGAATGGCGGCGGGCTCCAGCGAGACGCTCGACGCGTTCACCAGGGGCTACGCCTGGGGTTCGGTCTCCATGACCAGCTACCGCTCGGCGGCCTGAGCCCGGAGCCCCGGGCCCGGCCACCCTCCCGCGTCCGGCGGCCGGGCGGGCCTGAGCCACGGCCCCGGCATCCGCTCGGCCGCCTGCTCGCCCCCGACAGTCGCCTCTCTCGACGGCGTCTCGCGCGCCCCGCGGTGCAGGCCAGACGCCATCGCCGCGGGCGGCTGCGTTTCCGGCGGACAGGGGCGCGAGCGGGAGTCCATGCGCGGGAGCCCCTGCGTGTGAGGGAGAACCTCGGCGAGCTGCTCAGCTCAGGAATTGCGCTCGAACACCAACCGCAGACCCTCCAGCGCCAGTTCGGGCTCGACGTCGGTGATGGTCCGGGATTCCTCCGCCACGACGTCCGCGCGCAGCCCCGTGAGGACGACGGAGGCGTCGGCGAGCTCGGGGACGTCGGTGCGCAGCCGGTCCACGAGTGCGTCGATCTGGCCGGCGAACCCGATCACGATGCCGGCCTGGAGTGCCGCGACGGTGTTCTTGCCCAGGGCTCCCTTCGGCCGCACGACCTCGATCTTGCGCAGGGCGGCGGCGCGCTCGGCGAGGGCGTCGACGGAGATGTCGATGCCGGGCGCGATCGCCCCACCGAGCAGCTCGCCGCGGGCGGAGACGGCGTCGACGGTGGTCGCCGTGTCGACGTCGACGACGACGACGGGCCCCTCGAACAGCGTGTGGGCGGCCAACGCGTTGACCACGCGGTCCGAGCCCACCTCCCGCGGGTTGTCGACCTTGAGCGGCACCCCGGTCTTCACCCCGGGCGCGACGACGACGGCCGGAAGTCCCGGCCAGTAGTCGGCGGCCATCCGGCGCAGTTCCCCGGTGACAGACGGGACCACGGACATCGCGGAGATGCCGGTGAGCCGCTGCGCGCAGTCCCCCAACAGGCCGCGGATGGTCAGGGCGAGTTCGTCGGAGGTCACCGCTGGCGACGTGCGCATACTCCAGGTGCGCTCGAGCGGCCCGCCGCCCGGGGGGAAGATGCCGAGCCGGATGTGGGTGTTGCCGACGTCGACGGTGAGCAGCATCTTCTGTCCGCGCTGCCTAGACGGCGGCGGGCTCCGGCACGCGGGGGTTCTTCAGACCCGAGCCCTCGGGCACGTCCGCGGGGTCGGTGCCCTCGGTGAGCATGCGGTTGTCGCCGTCGACGAACACCACGCGGGGGGAGTAGGCCCGCGCCTCGGCGTCGGACATCTGGGCGTAGGCGATGATGATGACCAGGTCGCCGGGGTGCACGAGGTGGGCGGCGGCACCGTTGATGCTGATCACGCCGGAGCCGCGCTCGCCGGTGATGGCATAGGTGGTCAGGCGGGCGCCGTTGTCGATGTCGACGATGTCGATCTGCTGGCCCTCGAGCAGGTCGGCGGCGTCCATGAGGTCGGCGTCGATCGTGCAGGAGCCGACGTAGTGCAGGTCGGCCTGGGTGACGGTGGCACGGTGGATCTTGGAGTGGAGCATGGTGCGCTGCATCTACGGGCCTTCCTCGAGGTCTCGGGCCATCTCGGCCTGTTGGGCGGCGACGGTGGCCTCGGCGGCGGCGGCGAAGCCGGTACCGATCGCCACGCCGACGTTGTCGATGAGTCTGGTGGCCCCGATGCGGGCCGCGACGAGGAGCCTGCCGGGCCCCTCCTCCGGCGGTTCCCCGAGGTCCCCGGCGCGCAGTTCGAGGTAGTCGATCGAGATCTGCGGCCGCTCGTCCAGGACCGCGCGGGCGGCGTCGACGACGGCCCGGCGCCCGCCCTTCGCGGCGAACGTCCCCGCCACGAGGGCGGCGTTGAGGACGGTGGCCAGTTCCCGCTCCTCGGCGGACAGGTAGCGGTTGCGGGAGCTCCTCGCCAGCCCGTCCGACTCCCGGATGGTCGGGACGCCGACCACCCGCACGTCCATGTCCAGGTCCGCCACCATCTGGCGGATGAGCACCAGCTGCTGGTAGTCCTTCTCCCCGAAGAACGCCTGGTGGGGGGAGACGATGTTGAACAACTTGTTCACCACGGTGAGCATCCCGGCGAAGTGGCCGGGTCGCGCGGCCCCGTCGAGGATCTCACCGGTCGGGCCGGGCTGCACCGTCGTGCGGGGGCCGTCCGGGTACATGGTGGCCGCGCTGGGCGCGAAGACGAGTTCCACGCCGGCGTCGGCGAGCCGGGCCACGTCCTCGTCGAGGGTGCGCGGGTAGGCGTCGAGGTCCTCGCCGGGCCCGAACTGCAGCGGGTTGACGAAGATCGACACCACCACGACCGACCCCGGGGTGCGGCGGGCCGCCTCGACCAGCGCGAGATGCCCCTCGTGGAGCGCGCCCATGGTGGGGACGAACGTGATCTGCTTGCCGACCTTGCGCAGCGACTCGGTGACCGCGCGCAGCGAGGACGGGTCGTGGTGGATGGTCAGCTCACCCCGGTTGTATCCGGTGTTCGGGCGACCGGGGACCGCGGTCCGGACCGCGAAGGTGGTGGGGGTCATCGAAGCTGCTCCGTGAGGTCGGGGGCCAGGAGGTCGGTCACGTCGGCTCCGGCCCCGACGCGGTCGGCGGTGCGCAACGCGAGCGCCCGGTAGCCGGCGGCGATGCCCCCGTCGACGTCCTCGAGGGCATCGAGGTGGCGGGAGACCGTGACGGCGTCACCGCGCATCACGGGACCGGTCAGGGCAGAGTCCCCGGAGGCCAGGACGTTGTCGAGGGCGGCCCGCAGGAGCGGCTCCAGGGTGCGGCGCGCGAGCGCCTCCGCGTCCTGCCCGAGCATGCCGTCGGGATCGCCCTCGACTCCGCCCCCGGGCAGGACGGCGAACGACGCGGCGAGCGCCTCGGCGGCGTCGTTCACGAGGGTGACGAGGTGGTTGGCACCGTGCGCGAGCGCCGCGTGGTAGAGGGCCCGGTGGGATTCGGCGACGGTGACGGGCAGGCCACCGGTCTCCATGACCAGCATCTGGCCGACGACCAGTCCGATCTCGTCCGGGGAGGTGAGCGCCCACGAGCACCCCTCCATGCGGTCGATGTCGGCCGCTCCCCCGGTGAAGGTCATGGCCGGGTGCGCGGCGACGACCACGGCTCCGGCGTCGGCGGCGGGGCGCAGGACCTCCGCGCCCACCGCGCCGGCCACGTGGACGACGATGTGGCCCGGACGGAAGGCGTTCGCGTCGGCGAGCTCGGCCACGACCCCGGGCAGGGCCGAGTCCGGCACCGCGAGGATGAGGAGTTCGCCCGCCGCCGCCGCGCCGGCGGGATCGGTGATGCGGGCCTCGGGGAGGCGGCGGGCAGCGAGGTCCCGCGACTGCGCCGAGCGTGCGACGAGGGCGGAGACGACGTGTCCCCGCCGCTCGAGGGCGGCGCCCACCGCGGTGCCCACGCGACCCGCGGACACGAGGCCGATGGACAGGCGGGCAGGGGGTGTTCCGGTGACGCCGTGGTCGGACATCTCAGGGTGCTCCAGTGCTCGATCCGTTCCAGGCCCACTCACTGATGGTGGGTCCCGGACATCTCGCAGGCGAGAGTAGTCGCGGCGGCGGCCACGAGCAGCATCAAGTGTCGTACTTCACACAACCGATGCGAGGGGCGGCGCCACCGTCGGCGCGGCTCAGTCCTCCGCGCGACGGCGGCGGCGGCCCGATGTGGATTCGGACCCCTCCCCCAGCCGCGCCATGAGTTCTGCCACCGACAGACCCGAGCCCTCGCCGTGGCGACTCGGCGAAGCCGACTCGGTGGCCGGGGCCTGCGTCGACTGCGACCGCGGCTGCGTGGCCGTCTCGCCGGCCGTGGCGGGCGACTCGTGTTTGCCGGCCTTCTCGGAGGGGGACGACTCGTGCTTGCCTGCCTTCTCCGAGGAGCCGGACGCGGCCGCGCCCCCGGACGCCACCGGGGATCCCGACGCGGCGGTCTTGTCCGACGTGGCGCCCTCGACGGCCGACGCCGCGGGCCGGGAGCTCGTGCTCGTGCTCGTATTCGCGGGCGTACGCGCGAGCTCGGGCGAGCTGGCGGGCTCGGGCCGTGCCTGCGGTCGCGAGGTGGCGCCGGAGCCGAAGCCGGAGCTGCTGCCGGCGCTGCTGCCGGCAGCGGAACGCGCATCGCGCGCGCCGGACGTGGGGCGCACCGCCGGGCGACGGGGGTCCCCGCCGGCGTGTCGGACCGGGACTCCCGATCGGAGACCGGGGTCAGTCGCTCGGTGCGCTCGGTGCTCGGGGTGACGTCCGGACCGACGCCGGAGGCCGATGATGCGGGGGACCGCGTCGCGCCGGAAGCGGAACGGGGACCCGCGACCGGGCCGGAGTCCGATCCCGGGGCACGCCGACGGGGCGCCACCCGCTCGGACGGGACGGACGGCAGCGACGATCCCGCACCCAGCTGCCCGGCGGGACCGAGCCCACCGACCGCGAAGCGGTCCTCGGGGAGACTGACGCCCAGTGCGCCGAGCTGCTCGCGCAGCGCCGCGATCTCTTGCCTCAGTGCGACGATCGAGTCACTGGTCTCGGCGCGCACCGAGGCCCGCAGGTCCCGCTCCACGACGAGCTCGTGCTCCCGGCGGGCGGAGATCTCCCTCTCGAGCTGCAGTTCGTAGACGGTGTGCAGGTCGCGGACCCGGGCGGCCTCGGTGGCGGCCTGCCGCCGGTACCGGGCGACGAGGAACGCGCCGATGAACGCGGCCCACAGTGCGGAGAGTGTCCCGATGCGCATCCAGACGGGATTGTCGGAGAAGACCATCACGATCGTGGCGATGAGCGCCAGGAGGAGCAGCACCCCCAGGGCGATGTTCGCCAGTCCACGATCGTCGCCTCGCGCGGGGCGAGCTGACCGGGGCTTGTCCATCGCGCCGTCGGAACTCATGCCCCGCATGATACGCGGAGAATCACGGGTCACACGGGTAACCAGCGCGTGTCTGCGGTAACGGGGGCGGGCGTGAGAGGACCGGTCCGGCCCGGGCCCCTCAGGCGGGGTCGGCGAGGCCGCCGTTCTCGTCGTCGTCGGGGGGCGTCTCACACGCCGATTCGAGGAAGAGTCCCGCCGCCACCAGCACCGCGCCGGACACCAGGACGGCGACTGATGCGGGCAGCTCCGCGCCCGCCACCGCGAGGTCGCCGAGCCGTGACAGGAAGTACAGCGTCAGCCCGGCCCCTGCCCCGGCGCCCGCGGCGCCGAGCACGGCGGAGGCCTGTCCGAGGGCCGCGCTGCGGGCGATGGTGAGCGGGTGCATCTGGCTGCGGTCCTGCCCGACGCCGCCGTCGGAGATCGCGGCGCGGATCCGCAGGGACAGCAGCACGTCGACCACCGCGATCGCCACGAGGGTCACCCAGCCGAAGCCGATCGGGGTCACAGCGCCGAGGAAGGACCCGGTGAGAACGTAGGCGGCCACCGACGCGACGAGCGCCACCAGGACGAGGGTGGACTTCGCGACACGCGTCATGTCACTCCCCCGGGCCGCCGGGAGCCAACGGATCGGGCAGCCGGCGCACCGCGGCGACGTCCCCGGGATCGAGCGCGTCGAGACACTCCCGGACCGGCACCCCGTCCAGCCGGGCGGCCGGGTCGATCTCCAGCCACGGGACCATCACGAAGGCCCGCTCGGCCGCGCGGGGGTGCGGCAGCGTGAGCCTCGGGTCGTCGGACGCCACCGGCTCACCGTCCAGCTCGGCGGTCACCACGTCCACGTCGAGGGTCCGCGGACCCCAGCGCACCTCGCGGGTCCGGCCTGCGGCCCTCTCGCGGGCGAAACCCCACTCGAGGACGTCGGTCGGGGAACCGGGATGGTCGACGACGAGGACGGCGTTGAGGAAGTCGTCCTGCTCGACGCCGCCCCACGGCGGGGTGGCGTACACCGACGAGACCGCGCGCAGGATGCCGTCCGCGGCCGCGGCGTCGACGACCCTCCGCAGCAGCGAGAGAGCGTCCCCCTGATTGCCGCCGATCGACAGCACCGCCCGGCAGCTCACCGCGCTCCCCCCGCGGCGGCGCTCCCGCCCGCGCGCGAGCGGTGGGCCACGACGGCGACGTCGGCGAACTCCGCCGGGATCGGCGCCTGGGGCTTGTGCAGGGTCACCTCCACCGCGTCCGCACCGGGGGCCATCTCCATGATCCCGTCGGCGATCCGCGAGGCGACGGTCTCGATGAGGTCGAGCGATGGTCCGGCCACCACATCACGGGCGAACAGGGCCAGCGCCCCGTAGTCGACGGTGTCGGCCAGGTCGTCGGACGCGGCGGCGGCCGTGAAGTCGGTCCACAGGACGAGGTCGACCAGGAAGTCCTGGCCGTCCCGCTTCTCGTACTCGAAGACCCCGTGCGTACCGCGCACCTTCAAGCCCCGCAGTTCGATCCGGTCGAGTTCGCTGCGATCCGCCATCAGTTCACCCCCGCCCGTCCGGCGGCCCACGCGGCGGCCACCCGCACCGCGTCCGCACTGGGGGCCACGTCATGGACCCGGACCGCCCACGCGCCGGCGGCGGCGGAGAGCGACGTGATCGCGGCCGTCGCCGGATCGCGGCCCGCCACCTCGCGCGGCCGGGCGTCCGATCCGGGCAGCAGCGACCCGAGGAACCGTTTGCGGGACGCGGCGACGAGTACCGGGAACCCCAGCTCGATCAGTCGGTCCAGCCCGTGCAGCAGCGCCCAGTTGTCGTCGGCGTCCTTGGCGAAGCCGAGGCCCGGGTCGAGCACGATGCCGGCGGCGTCGACCCCCGCGGCGATCGCGGCGTCGGCGCGGCGGGCCAGGTGGTCACGCACCGCACCCACGACGTCCCCGCCGTAGTCGGATCGGCCTCCCGCGCCGGCGCGGTACTCGTCCGGAGACACCCAGTGCATGAGGATGACGGAGGCGCGGTATTCGGCCACGACCCTCAACATGTCGGGGTCGGCGAGCCCGCCTGAGACGTCGTTGACGATCGCCGCGCCCTCCTCGAGGGCACGCGACGCCACCCCGGCGCGCATCGTGTCAACCGAGACCGGCGCGAGGCCGGACACCGCACGGACCAGCGGGACGACCCGCTGCTCCTCGTCCGACTCCTCGACGCGGAGGGCGCCGGGCCGGGTGGACTCCCCACCGATGTCGATGAGGTCGGCGCCGTCGGAGACCATGCGTCGGGCGTGCGCGACGGCATCGTGATGCGCGAGGTGGCGCCCACCGTCGGAGAAGGAATCGGCCGTGACGTTGAGGACGCCCATCACCGCGCACCGGTCCGGGCGGGGCAGCAGACCGGGCGCGCTCACGTCCCGCGCAGGAGGCCGAGCGCCTCCGCCCTGGTGGAGGCGTTGGTCCGCATGTTGCCGCGGACGGCCGAGGTGGTGGTGACCGCCCCCGCCTTCTGGATCCCCCGCATCGACATGCACAGGTGCTCGCACTCGATCACCACGAGCACGCCCGAGGGCGCGAGCCTGTCGACCAGCGCGTCGGCGACCTGACTGGTGAGCCGTTCCTGGACCTGGGGCCGCTTGGCGTAGAGATCCACCAGTCTGGCGAGCTTGCTCAGACCGGTGACCGCCCCGGACTGTCCCGGGATGTAGCCGATGTGGGCGACGCCGTGGAAGGGCACCAGGTGGTGTTCGCAGGTCGAGTAGATGGGGATGTCCCGCACCAACACGAGCTCGCGGTGGTCCTCGTCGAAGGTCCTGGACAGCACCTCCGACGGGTCTGTGTACAGCCCGGAGAAGACCTCGCGGTAGGCCCTGGCCACCCGCGCGGGTGTGTCCTGCAGCCCCTCGCGCTCCGGGTCCTCGCCCACGGCGATCAACAGCTCGCGGACCGCGGCCTCGGCGCGCTCGGCATCGAAGACCCGCCCCGTGGGGAGCGACCGGGCATCGGCGGCGGGTATGTGGTCAGGCGTCGTCATTCATTCCTCTTCTCGCACGGAGTCGACCGTGCGGTCAGTCCTCACGTTCCCACGGCGCACGCCAGTCGGCGTCCTTGTCCTCACGGCGGTGCGAACCGCGGTCCACGGCGCCCGGGGTCGACCCGCCGGACGCGTCGCCGTCACCGCCGTCGCCCACCGCCGACCACGCCCGGGTCGGGGCCTCGGACGGCCCCTCGCTCCGACCGGCCCGTTCCGGACCGTCAGCGCTCCCGGATCGGTCCGTGCTCCCGGTGCCGTCGGTGCTCCCGGAGCCGTTGGTGCTCCCGGAGCCGTCGTTCCTCTGCAGGCCCTCCGGCGCGGCCGGCAGGCGGGTGGTCTCGGCCCCGCTCGGCCCCCGGTCACCGTGGTGCGCGGGCTGACGCGGGGGCCAGCCCGGCGCCGACCAGCCCGGGGGCGGCGGCGTGCCGTAGGCCGGGATACCGGTCGGACGTTGCCCGCCGCCGGCGGTCGCGCCGCGGCCCGAACCGCCACCGGGCATCCCCACAGGGGCGCCCACGCCGTTGCGGTCACCCCCGTGGTCGCCGGGGCCGTCCGCCTCGCCCGGATCACGGTCGTCCTCGGCGGCGCGGCCGGCCGGGAGGACCGGCATGGCGAACGGATCGGTCACCGGCGGGGGCCACGGCTCGCCACGCTCCTTGGCCAGTTCCCCCGGGGTCTTGATGGGCGGACGGGCCGACGGGATGCGTCCACCGAAGTCGTCGAACTCGGTGATCCGCGGCCGCTTGACCACGTCGGCGAACAGCCTCTCGAGGTCGTCCTGCCGCAGGGTCTCCTTCTCGAGGAGTTCGCCCGCGACCGCGTCGAGGATGTCGCGGTTGGACTCGAGGACCTGCCAGGCCTCGGTGTGGGCGGAGTCGATGATGCGGCGCACCTCGTCGTCGATGATCTTGGCGACCTCCGGCGAGTACTCCCCCGCCGCGGAACCGCCGCGGCCGAGGAACGGATCCCCGCCCTCGCCGCCGTACTTCACCGCACCGAGCTTCGCGCTCATGCCGTACTCGGCGACCATCGTCCGCGCGATCCGGGTGGCCTGCTCGATATCCGAGCTGGCGCCCGAGGTGGGCTCGCCGAAGACGTACTCCTCGGCAGCGCGGCCACCCATCGCCATGACGACGCGGGCGATCATGTCCGCCCGGGTCATCAAGGACTTGTCGTCCTCGGGGACCACCAGTGCGTGACCACCGGTGCGCCCACGCGCGAGGATGGTGACCTTGTGGACGGGCTCGAGGTCCTCCATCGCCCACGCCGCCAGCGCGTGGCCGGACTCGTGGTACGCGGTGACCTTCTTCTCGTGCTCGCTGATCACACGGTGCTTGCGGCGGGGTCCGCCCACCACCCGGTCGGTGGCCTCCTCGAGGATGTCGATGTCGATCTCGTCGCGACCCAGCCGGGCCGCGAGCAGGGCGCCCTCGTTGAGCACGTTGGCCAGGTCCGCGCCCGACATCCCGATCGTGCGCCTGGCAAGCGAGGTCATGTTGACGTTCTCGGCCAGCGGCTTGCCCGCGGAGTGGACGGCGAGGATCGCCTCGCGACCCTTGAGGTCGGGATTGGTCACCGGGACCTGGCGGTCGAAACGCCCCGGCCGTAGCAACGCCGGGTCGAGGACGTCCGGACGGTTGGTCGCGGCGATCATGATGACGGTCTCGCGGTCGCTGAACCCGTCCATCTCGACCAGCAGCTGGTTGAGCGTCTGCTCACGCTCGTCGTGGCCGCCGCCGGTGCCCGAGCCACGGTGCCGACCCACCGCGTCGATCTCGTCGACGAACACGATGCAGGGCGCGTTCTGCTTGGCCTTCTCGAACAGGTCGCGCACCCGCGAGGCGCCGACACCGACGAACATCTCGACGAAATCCGAACCCGAGATCGAGTAGAACGGCACCCCGGCCTCACCCGCGACCGCGCGGGCCAGCAGGGTCTTGCCCGTTCCGGGCGGGCCGTAGAGCAGCACACCGCGCGGGATCTTGGCGCCGAGACGCTCGTAGCGCGCCGGGTTCTGGAGGAAGTCCTTGATCTCGTTGAGTTCCTCGACCGCCTCGTCCTCGCCCGCGACGTCGGTGAACGTGGTCTGGGGCATGTCCTTGGTGAACTCCACGGCGCGCGACTTGCCCACGCCGAACAGTCCGCCCTTGCCGCCCTGCATGCGGGACATGAAGTAGAACAGCAACCCGAACAGGATGAGCATCGGCAGCAGGAACGAGAGCATCTGCGACAGGAAACCCTGCTGGTTGACCGCGGTGTCGTACTTCTCCGGCTCCGCCGCGGCCACCCGGTCGAAGACCTGGTCCGCCGCCCGCTCCGGGTACTTGGCGAGGAGCTTGTCGGTCTCGTCCGCTCCGTCCTCCGGGGCGATCGGGGTCTCGAGCGTGAGCCGGAGCTGCTGCTCCCGGTCCTCGATCAGCGCCTCTTTCACGTTCCCCGCGTCGACCTGCGCCAACGCCACCGACGTGTCGACCTCGGCGTAGTCACGGTCATCTCCTGTGAAGAACGAGAAGCCGACGATCGCCAGGATGATCACGCCCGCGATCGCGACGTTGCGGAAGACGGTATTGCTCTTGCGTTCCATTCGGTCCTCGTGTGGAAGGACGGCCCAGCCGGTCGACGGGCCCGGTCGTGCATCCGACTTCGTCGGTATCGCCCCAGGCTACCCGCCGAGCGGGGCCTCCCACCGTGATGATCGCCATGGGCGGACACCGCCGGGGTCGTACGATCATGGCCGTGACCACCGACCCCCTCTCCGCCGCCGAGACCGCCGAGGCCGTACGCACCGGTGCCGTCGGCGCGCTGGCCACCCTCGACGCGGCTTTCGACCGGGTGGGCGACCTCGACCCCTCGCTGCACGCCTTCACCTCCCTGCTGCGGGCGGACGGCCGCGCGGCCGGGGCCGCCGTCGACGCCGCGAGCCCGGCCGACCGTGCGGCACTGCCCCTGGCCGGGGTATCGCTGGCCGTCAAGAGCACCGTCACCCTGGACAACCCGGTCGTCGCCCCCCTGCTGGCCGCGGGCGCGGTGCCGGTGGGCATCACCGCGGCGCCCCAGCTGTGCGCCTGGGGGATGACCGACTCCGACGCCCACGGGATCACCCGCAACCCGCGCGACCTCGCCCTGTCCGCCGGCGGGTCCTCCGGGGGGTCCGCGGCGGCGGTGGCCTCGGGCATGGTCCCGCTCGCGGTGGGCGACGACGGGATGGGGTCCCTGCGCATCCCCGCCGCGGCGTGCGGGATCGTCACCATCAAGCCGGGGCCCGGTGTCGTCCCCACCCGCCTGGCCGGCGACAACTGGGGCGGCCTGGCCGAATCCGGTCCGCTGGCCAGGACCGTCGGCGACGTCGCGCTGGCCCTGTCGGTGATGGCCGGTCGTCCGGAACTCGCGGACGTCGGACCCGTCCCCGGCGGGACGCGTATCGGCATGTCCGTGGCCAGCCCGATCCGGCTGGGCCGCGATCTGGTGCGCATCCACGCGCCCTGGACGCGCGCGGCCCGGGAGGCCGCGGAGGTGCTGCGGGGGGCCGACCTCGTCGTCGTCGACACCACCCTGCCCTCCCCCACCGACCCCGTCCTCTATCTCGCGCGCTGGACCACCGGCGTCGCACGGGCGGCGGAGGACGAGAACCTGCCCCTGTCCGCGATGGAGCGACGCACCCGGCACCACGCACTGCTCGGCCGGACGGTCTTCCGTCGCGGCGGCGCGGGAGACGGGGACACCCGCTGGAACCGTGGCGTGGAGACGCTCCGCGCGGAGGTCGAACGGGCGATGGACTCGGCGGGGATCGACGTGTGGCTCACCCCGTCGCTGGCGGACGTGCCACCCGAGGCGACCGACTGGCACCGACGCTCCTGGGGCCGGTCATTGTGGGCGTCGATGAGGTTCTCCCCGTTCACCCCGCTGGCCAACGTGCTCGGTTGGCCCGCCGTGTCCGTCCCGTGCGGCACCACCCACACCCCCCTCGGCCGGGTCCTGCCCACCTCGGTCCAGCTCGTCGGGCGGCCCGGTTCGGAGGCGACGCTGCTCGCGCTGGCGGCGGTGATCGAGAGCGGCGGTCGCTGACACCGGCCGGCAGGGGCGGGTCGGCGGGCCGCGTGGCGTCAGTCCTCCGGCAGGTCGGCGAACCTCTTCTTGACGTCCCGGTACCACCCGAGTGACTGCCGCGGCCGCCGCCACCGGGTCTTCATGTCCTCGCGCGCCGGCACGTGGGCGTCGTCGCCGGCCCCGACGCGCTCCTTGAGGTGGGCGTCCTGGGCGTTGATCACGTCGTCCGCGGTGTCACCGCGGTGCGGCAGATCGCAGGGGCCACCCAGGTCCTTGCAGGTCATGGTCTTCATGGGGTCGATCCTCCCTGTCCGGGCGACGCCGGAGCGCGTCGCCTCACCCTGATGACGAGCGGGCGGCCGGAACTGTGACCGCCCCGCTCATCTCGGCTCGCCGTCGCTGCGGCGGCGGATCGCGGCGAGCACGTCCGGGTCCGCACGGAAGTCGATGCGCCTGACCACGCCGCCGGCGATCCGGAAGTCGAACGCCACCCGGGCCACGCCGCGATCGAACCACGCCGCGCCCGGCCGCCCGTGGACGAACACCGGCAACGCCGCGGCGGCTGCCCCGTCGAAGAACTCCGCCACCGCGTCGCGGCCCTCGATGCCGACCGGGGTACCGAGACTGACGGCGATCGGATCACCGACCACCACCACGTCCGGCGCGAGGAGACCGAGCAGCCGGGTGAACTCGCCGTTGCGCGCGGCGTCGAGGAAGGCGTCGACGACGACCCAGTCCGCCTTCCGGGCGCCGGGACCCGCTCCCGCGAGCTTCGCGCGCGCCCTCGACGCCTGTTTGCGGGCCGCGGCCGGTGAGCAGTCCAGCACGTCGGCGATCGTGGCGAAGTCGACCGAGAACGAGTCGTGCAGCACGAACACCACCCGCTCGGCCGGGGCGAGTCGGTCGAGCACGACGTGCAGCGCCGCGCCCATGGAATCCGCGAGGAGCACCTCCTCGGACGGGCCCGGCTCCGGCGCCGGCCTGTCGACGGGCTCCGTCGGGGGCGGGACGACGGCCTTGAGCCGGTCCAGGCAGAGGCGGGTCACCACGGTGGTGAGCCAGGCCGGGAGTGAGTCGACCGCCCGCGTGTCGGCCCGCGCCAGCCGGAGCCACGCCTGCTGCACCACGTCCTCGGCCTCCGCCGGGTCGCCGAGCACGCGCGCGGCGATCCGGACGAGCCGGGGGCGTTCACTCTCGAATTCGGAGGTGCGGTCCACGCCGCCATTCTCCCCCGGCGCCCCCGATCCGACAGCGTGACCGGAGTCTTGGCGATCCCCGGCCCCGCGGCGGAGGCCTGGTTAGCATCAGGTCGACGCCGCACCGCGTGGCGCCGCCGTCCGGATATCGCCAACCGGTGCCCCGCCGGGCGCCGACAGGAAGGAACGATCATGGGAAGCCTGGGAATCCTCGCCGCCGGCTCCGCCGAGTTCGCACTCGACTCGGGTTCCACCCTCGCCGACATGGGCACCCGCCTGCCGTCGCTGATCCTCCAGTTCGCCGACGCGCTGTTCAACGGGATCGCCGGTGACCTCGTCTCCAGCGTCGGCGACTGACGCCCGGTAGCCGCCGCGCAGGGACCGACATCCCGGCCCGCAACGCCGTGATCCACCCGGGAAACCGCGTGGATCACGGCGTTTTCCTGATTCGGCACGACCTTGACTCGACCCGATAAAGAGAGCATCATCTTTCGCGAGGGAAGTGATCCTCATCACTTTTTACGCGGTTTCATCAATCCGGAGAACTGGTCTCCGGCCGCCCCTCATCCGTCAAGGGAAAGGATCACCACTATGGGCAGCCTCGCGGAGTTCGCTGAAGGTTCCAGCCAGTTCGCTATCAACTCGGGGTCAACCCTGGTCGATTTCGGCACCGGCCTCCCATCTCTCGTCCTCATGTTGCTGGATGCGGTCGGGTTCGGCACCTCTGTCGATCTCACCGCCAGCGTTGAGTGAGTCACCGGGCGACAGCCTCACAGAATCGTGAGCGCCCCGCAGTAGCCGCCGACCACCGGGTCGGCGGCTACTCCCGTTGTCGACGCGAGACGCCCCGGTCAGGCGTACTGCTGCACGATCCGGCGCTTGACCAGCTTGCCGGTGGGGGTGCGGGGCAGTTCGTCCACGAAGTCCAGGCCCCGCGGGATCTTGAAGTCGGAGATCCTCCCGCGCAGGGCGCCGAGGATCTCGTCGGCGAGGCCGGGGTCGCCCGCACGGTCGGCGGCGGGCACCACCACGGCGTGCACCCTTTCCCCCATCTCTTCGTCCGGGATCCCGATCACGGCGACGTCCTCGACCGCCGGGTGCAGGACCAGGGCGTTCTCGATCTCCTGCGGGTAGATGTTGACCCCGCCCGAGATGATGGTGAACGCCTTGCGGTCGGTAAGGTAGAGGAAGCGGTCCTCGTCGAGGTAGCCCACGTCGCCGAAGGTGGACCAGTTGGGGTGCTCGGGGTGGAAGACGGACGCCGTCTTCTCCGGGTCGCCGTGGTACGAGAAGGTGCCCTCGTCCTGCTGCCAGTAGATGGTGCCGATCTCGCCAGTGGGCAGCTCGTTGCCCTCCTCGTCGCAGATGTGCGCGATGCCCTTGAGCCCGTCGCGACCCACCGAACCGGGGCGTTCGAGCGCCTCCTGCGAGTTGATGAACGTGATGCCCATGCCCTCGGTGGCCGAGTAGTACTCGTGGATCACCGGGCCCCACCACTCGATCATCCGCCGCTTGACCTCGGGCGGGCACGGCGCGGCGGCGTGGATCGCGTGGGTCATGCTGGACACGTCGTAGCGCGCCCGCGTCTCCTCCGGCAGCTTGAGCATGCGCACGAACATCGTCGGCACCCACTGCGAGTGCGTCACCCGGTACTCCTGGATGAGCCGCAGCGCCTCCTCCGCGTCGAAGCGGTCCATGAGGATCACGGTCCCGCCGACGGAGTTGACCACGCCGCAGAATCGCAGCGGGGCCGCGTGGTACAGCGGTGCCGGGCACAGGTAGACGCTGTCGGCGTCGAAGGCGTACAGGAAGCTGAACACCGGCGTGTAGCTGTCCGGCACCTCGTCGATCTGCCCTTCGGGCGGGTCGACGCGCACGCCCTTCGGCCGGCCGGTCGTGCCGGAGGAGTAGAGGAAGTCGTGGCCGCGGGGCTGGTCGGCGGGCGGCTCGGTCGACCTGCCCTCGAGCAGCGTCCGGTAGTCCTCGAACCCCTCCAGCGCGCCGCCGAACACCACGCGGTGCTCCACGCCCGGATGCGCCTCCGGGGAGACGTCGACGTGGTCGGCGACCGGGGCGGAGACGAACAGCGCCCGGGCCCCGCAGTCGCCGATGATGTACGACGACTCGTCCGCAGTGAGATGGTGGTTGATGGCCGCGATGTACAGGCCGCAGCGCAGCGCCCCCCAGTAGATCTCGAGCATCTCCAGGGTGTTGTCCGAGACCACGGCGATCGTGTCACCGGGACGCAGCCCCCAGTCGTCGGTCAGGAGATGCGCGAGCTGCGCGGAACGCGCCTCGAGCTGGGCGTACGTGATCTGCTCCCCCGTCGCCGGGCGGATGGCCGCGGGCTTGTCGGGGGTGGTGGCGGCGAAGGTTCCTGGAAACATGCTGCCAGGCTAACCGCCGAACGTGATCTGGATCACGAATTAGGCAGACACGTGTCCAGCAGTCGGTGCGTCAGGAGTACATGCGCGGGTGCAGCCTGCCGATGTACGGCAGATCGCGGTAGCGCTCGGCGAAGTCGAGGCCGTAGCCCACGACAAACTCGTTGGGGATGTCGAACCCGATCTCGAGGATGTCCAGGTCCGCCTTCACCGCGTCGGGCTTGCGCAGCAGGGTGACGATCTCCAGCGACCGCGGGTTGCGGGTGCGCAGGTTGCGCATGAGCCAGGACAGGGTCAGCCCGGAGTCGATGATGTCCTCGACGATGATCACGTCACGGTCGGCGATGTCGCGGTCGAGGTCCTTGAGGATCCGCACCACACCGGAGGAACTGGTGGAGGAGCCGTACGAGCTGACGGCCATGAACTCCATCTCGGACGGGATGGGCAGGGCCCGGGCGAAGTCGGAGACGAAGATCGCGGCGCCCTTGAGGACGGCGACCAGCACGACCTCCTTCTCGACGTCCGCGTAGCGCTCGCCGACGGTGGCGGCCATCTCGGCGATCCGCTCGCGGATCGACTCCTCGTCGAGCAGGACCGATTCGATCTCGTCCGCGTACTTGTCCGTGGTCATCTACGTCCCCGCTCCGCTCGCCCGGTCGTTCTCCAGGACCACCTTTCCACGTCGGCGCCGGGCGACCAACCTGGCCGAGGGCCCCGCCCCACCCGCGCCCGCGGGCCCGGTGCCACCGACCGCCACCCCGCCCTGCCCGCGCCAGTCGGTGACGAGCGCGGCCACCGCCGTCAGGTGCGCGTACGTGGGTGAGGTGACTCCCCGCGCCAGCAGCCAGCGGCGCAGGACCCGGGTCAGCACGGCCGTCGACAGGGGTTCCAGCCGGCTCACCTCCAGGGCGCCGTCGTCGCCGACGGGCACGGCCGCCGCGAGACGCTCCAGCTCGTCGTCGTCGACCCCCAGCAGTGACGCGGTGCGCGCCAACCCCTCCGCGACACCGCCACCCAGCACGTCCTCGAGCAGCGGCAGGACCTCGTGCCGCAGGCGCACCCGGGTGAACGCCGGGTCGGTGTTGTGCGGGTCCTCCCAGAACCCCAGGCCGAGGTCGCGGCACGCGGCGCGGGTGTCGGCGGCGCGGACCCCCAGCAGCGGGCGCCCCCACGGTGCGTCCCACGGCGCCATCCCGCGCAGCGAGCGGGCGCCGGAGCCGCGGCCCAGCCCCAGCAGGACGGTCTCGGCCTGGTCGTCGAGGGTGTGGGCGAGCAGCACGGGCCGTCCGCGGCGCGCGGTGTCGAGCGCGGTGTAGCGCGCCGCGCGGGCGGCGGCCTCGGGGCCGGAACCCCTCTGATCCACGACGACGACGAGGACCTCCGCCTCTGCGCCGAGCCCGCGGGCCGCGGCGGCCGCGTCCCGGGCCACGGCGTCCGACCCCTCCTGCAGACCGTGGTCCACCACGAGGGCGGTCACGGCGGCGAACTCGACGGCGGCCGCGGCGGTCAGCGCCAGCGAGTCCGCTCCCCGGACAGTCCGACGCACACCTCGTCGCCGAGCTCGGGGTGGGCGCGGCGGAACGCCCGCAGCGCCGCGCGCACGGTCCAGGCCGGGCCGGTCCAGGCCGGGCCGGTCCAGGCCGGGCCGGGCCGGTCCCCACCGGTCCGGGCGGGGCGCCGGCGAGCGGGGTCAGCGGCAGCCACAGGCGCTGATCTCGGCGGCGATCCGGTCGAGGACCGGGCGCGCGACGGCGGGGTCGGTGCCGGAGGACAGCAGGGCGAAGCTCATGGTGCGGCCGTCGGTGCTGGTCACCGAGCCCGCCAGGGTGCTCGTCCCGGCGAGGGTGCCGGTCTTGGCGCGCACCCAGCCGGCGCCGGCGGCGGCGGGGCCGGTGAACCGGTCGACCAGCGTCCCCGACCCGGCGGCCACGGGCAGGGTGTTGAGCAGGTCGCGCATCTCGCGGGTCGCGTCGGGTGCGGAGGCGGTGCGCAGGACGTCGGTGAGCACGGCCGCCGAGATGCGGTTGCCGTTGCTCATGCCGGAGCAGTCGTCCAGGCGCACCCCGGACATGTCGAGGCCACGGTCGGTGAGCGTGTCGAGCACGGCGGCGGTCCCGGCGGCGAAGTCGACCGGACCGTCCGGGTCGCGGTCCAGCGCCACCTCGCGGCAGATCGCCTCGGCCAGCACGTTGTCGGAGTGCACGAGCATCGAGCGGAGGCGATCGGTGAGCTCCGCCGACGACACCCTGCCCAGCTCATCGGTCGTCTCCACCGGGTCGGAGGCGACCCGCACGCGCTCCGGGTCCACGCCCAGTTCGCGGGCCAGGGCCCTGCCGGCCGCGAGGGCGGGTTCGGTCGTGCGGGGCGAGTACTCGTCGGCCGGGTCGAGGCGGCCGGAGTCGAGCATCCACGCCTCGATGGGCGCGATGTTGCCGGCCGGGATCTCCGACGGGGGCCAGCCGCGGCCCAGTCGCGGCCCCGTGTACGGGCCCGGGTCCACGACGATGCGCGCCGGGGTGAGCCCGGCATCGCGGACGACGTCGGCGGCCTGGGTGAGCGTGGCCGCGCCGGGGAAAAGCGGTCCGGGCTCGGCGCCACCGGACATGGTGGGGTCGCCGCCGGGGACCACGACGAGGGTGTCCGGCTCGGCGCCGCGGGCGAGGACCGTGTCGACGCGGGTGTCGCCGGGCAGTCTGCTCAGCGCGGCGACCGCGGTGAGCAGCTTGGTCGTGGACGCGGGGACCTTGGCGTCGCGAGGGCGGCGCTCCCACAGGACCTGTCCGGTCGCGTCGTCGACAACGCTGGCGGTGAGGTCGCCGACCGCCGGGGACGCCGCGAGGGGGCCGAGGATCTCCTCGAGGGCGGCGGGGTCCGGCAGGGGCGCCGAGTCGTCCGCCGCGTGCAGTCCGGGGTTCAGCTCCGCCGTGGTCTGCGCGGGGGCGCCGACGACCGCGCGGACGTCGTCCTCCACGTCGGTGAACAGCGCCGCCGCGACGAGCCCGGCGACCAGGAGTACGACGACGACGAACACGACCCCCGCCCGCCACACGAGCCCACGCCCGCGCCACACTCCGCGCTCGGTCACTCGTGCCCACCCTCCCGGACGCTGTCGCCTCCACTGTCACCGCCACCGGTCGCCACCGGCGGCCGCCGACGCTACCCTCGCCTGCCGTGCGTCGGACCCACGCTAGCGGCCCGCGTGACGGCGGCCCCCCGGCGCCGGGGCCGCCTACTAGAATCGGCCCGGATTGTCCGGGAGAGCCGTCCCGGGTCCGGAGAATGACGATTTGTGAGGTAGCCCGTGACCGTCGAAGTGACCATCGAGATCCCCAAGGGTTCGCGTAACAAGTACGAGATCCACCACGAGACCGGCAAGATCTATCTCGACCGTTTCCTCTTCACCTCGATGGGCTACCCGGCCGACTACGGCTACATCGACAAGACCCTCGCCGACGACGGTGACCCCTGTGACGCCCTGGTCCTGCTCGACGAGTCCGTCTTCCCCGGCGTGATCGTCAAGTCGCGCGTCGTGGGCGTCTACACCATGTCCGACGAGGCCGGTGGCGACGACAAGCTGCTGTGCGTCCCCGCCCTGGACCCGCGCTGGGAGCACATCCAGGACGTCGACGATGTCCCGGACTTCGAGCTCAAGGCGATCGAGCACTTCTTCCTGCACTACAAGGACCTCGAGCCGGGCAAGCACGTCACCCCGGGCGAGTGGCGGGACAAGGCCCATGGCGAGAAGCTCATCGCCGAGGGCCTCGAGAACTTCACCGAGCACCCCGAGGAGAAGGCCGAGCCCTTCCGCGGCTGACGCCGTCTGGCCCGGCACCGGACGCGTGCCGAGCCGTGCCGTGCCGTGCCGTGCCGTGCCGTGCCGTGCCGTGCCGTGCCGTGCCGTGCCGTGCCGGGACGCCGAGAAGAGCATTTCGCTCGTGTCGCCCGAGTAGCGATGTGCGAAACACTCTTCTCGGCGGGGCTGGCTCCTCTGTGGGGCGCTCCTTTGTGGGGCGCTCCTCTGTGGGGCGCGGTCAGCGGCCGGTGTACCGCGCCTCGCGCTTCTCCAGCGTCGAGCCGATGGCCTCCATCATGTCCGCCGAGGCCAGGAAGCCGGCGTTCCACGTCGCGACGTAACGGTTGGACTCGTAGATCGGCCCCTCGATCGCCCGGTTGAGGACCTCGCGGGTACCGCGGACCACCAGTGGCGGGTTGTCCGCGATCTCGGCGGCCGTGGCGTGGGCCGAGTCCAGCACCCCGGCGGCGTCGTCGGCGACGTGCGTGACCAGGCCGTAGCGCAGCGCGGTCTCCGCGTCGATGTCGCGCCCGGTCAGCGCCAGCTCGCGGGTCAGCCCGGAGCCGATGATGTACGGCAGGCGCCCGAGCGAGCCCATGTCGGCGACGATGCCCACCTTGACCTCGCGGACCGAGTAGCTCGAGTCCGCCGAACCGTGGCGGACGTCGCAGGCCGAGATGAGGTCCATGCCGCCGCCGATGCAGCGGCCCTGGATCGCGGCGACGGTGGGCGTCCTGGCCGACGCGACGGCGTCGACGGCGCGGCGCATGTTCTCCACGAAGTCCAGGATGCGCTCGTTACGCGAGGCGTCCGGGGTCGTGTCCTCGGGCAGGAACTCCATGAACTGCGGCATCATCGCCATCAGGTCCAGGCCGTACGTGAAGTTGCGGCCCTCGCCGGCGAGCACGACGGCGCGGACCCCGGGGTCGGCGTCGAGCTCGGCCATCACGCGGGGCATCTCGGCCCAGAAGTCCGGGCCCATCGCGTTGTTGCGCCCCGGGCCGATCAGCGTCACCTGGGCGACGTGCGGGTGACGGGCACCCTTCTCGATACGGACGGAGGCGTACTCGCCGGGAGCGGCTGAGGTGTCTGGAGTGCTCATGGCCCCAGCCTGCCACGGGCCCCTCAGGCGCGGACTCGCGAGGCACGGGAATCGGGCATGACGAACCACAGGATCACGTAGATGAGCAGCTGCGGACCCGGCAGCAGGATCGAGGCAACGAACAGGAGGCGGACCAACGCCGGGTCCAGCCCGAAGTAGTCGGCGAGCCCACCGCACACGCCGCCGATCCAGCGGTCCTCCGACCGCATCAGTCGCTTGGGCCCGGAATCTGGGGAATAGGTCATGACGTCACACCTCGTCGTCGTCGGGAAAGGGGGATCGGGGACCTCTCCCCGGTGACCTCCACTCTCCTCCCCGAGCACCCGCTCCACATCGGGGAAAGACCCGATTCTGAGACCCTGATCCGGCGTCGGGGTGCGGTCCGCCCGGTTCAGGTGTGGAACTCGCCGCAGTCCACCGTGAGGGTCTGGCCCGTGACCGCGGAGGCGGCGTCGGAGAGCAGGAACAGCACCGGGTCGACGATCTCGCGCTCGGTGGGCAGGCGCCGCAGATCCATCTTCTCGGCGGTGTGGGCGTAGACGTCGTCGACCGTGCCGCCGTACTTGGTGGCCAGGTGCTCGAAGTACGCCTTGAGCGTCTCGCCGTAGATGTACCCGGGCGCCACGGTGTTGACGCGGATGCCCCGCGGGCCGAGCTCGGTGGCCAGGGAATGGCCCAGCGCGACGAGGGCGGTCTTGGCGATCTTGTAGCCCGCGTAGCGCTCGCGGGAGTGGTGGATCACCGCTGAGGCCATCATGACGACGGACGCGCTGGCGGGGGCCGCGCCTGTGGCGGAGTCGGCGGCGGCAGGGGAGCCGGCTGCGGTGCCGGTGGCGGGAGCGGCGCCGGTGGCGGCAGGGGAGCCGGCTGCGGTGCCGGTGGCGGGAGCGGCGCCGGCCTCGAGCAGCGCGGTGAACTCCTGGGTCGTGCGCAGTGCGCCCAGCACGGACAGGTCGATGCCACGGGAGATCTGCTCGTGGTCGGTCTGCGCGAGCGGCTTCATGCTGGGCACCGCGAACGCGCTGTACACGAGCCCGTGGACGGCATCGGTGTGACCCTCCACCGTCTCCCGCAACGCTCGCACCGACTCCGGGTCGGTGGCGTCCACGGCCGCGGCGATCGCGCTTCCGCCAGCCGCACGGACCTCCTCGGCGATCTCGACGACCCGCGACTCCGTGCGGGCGGCGACGACCACCGTCGCCCCCTGTGCGGCGGCCTGCAGGGCGAGCGTGCGGCCGAATCCCGGACCCGCTCCCACGATCACGATGGTCTTGTTGCTGAGGTTCTCTGTCATCCGCCTCACTTAACCAGCCCCGGGTGACCGCGGCGGGCAGTTCACCTACGCGGGATACGATCCGCGGGTGGCCACCATTCCCGCGCAGTATCTTCGCAGCTCACACGCCGCGGAACCCCGGACACTCCTCGACGTGTTCGACGCCGCGGCGACCCGCCACCCGGACGCGCCGTGCATCGACGACGGCACCCGCGTCCTGAGCTACGACGAGGTGGCGCGGACGATCCACACCTCCGCCCGGTGGATGCACGACCAGGGCGTCGTCGCCGGCGACCGGGTCGGCATCCACATGCCCTCGGGCTCCGCGGACCTCTACCTGGCAATCCTCAGCACCCTCGCCGCCGGCGCGGCGTACGTTCCCGTCGACGTGGACGACCCCGCCGAGCGCGCCGAGCTGGTGTTCGGTCAGGCGCAGGTCGCGGCCGTCTACACCGCCGACGGCATGCTCGTCACCGATCCCGGCCGCACCACCGCACCCTCGCGACACCGCGGCCCGACGGTGGACGACGACTGCTGGATCATCTTCACCTCCGGGACCACCGGCCTGCCCAAGGGTGTGGCCGTGACGCATCGCAGCGCCGCGGCGTTCGTCGACGCCGAGTCCCGGCTCTTCCTCACCGGCGCGCCGCTGGGCCCCGGCGACCGGGTGCTGGCGGGGCTGTCCGTGGCGTTCGACGCCTCCTGCGAGGAGATGTGGCTGGCCTGGGCCCACGGGGCGTGCCTCGTGCCCGCGCCGCGCTCGGTCGTCAAGTCCGGCCTCGACCTCGGCCCGTGGTTGCGGGATCGGCGGATCACCGTCATCTCCACGGTGCCGACCCTCGCCTCGATGTGGCCCGATTCGATGCTCGCCGGTATCCGGATGGTGATCCTCGGCGGCGAGGCCTGCCCTCCGGAACTGGCCGAACGCCTGGTCGGTGACGGTCGCGAGGTGTGGAACACCTACGGCCCCACCGAGGCGACCGTCGTCGCCTGCGCGGTCCGGCTGGACGGCGTCGGTGAGGTGTCGATCGGGCTGCCGCTGGACGGCTGGGACCTCGCGGTGGTCGATGCGGCGGGCGATCCGGTGGGCTACGGGGAGTCCGGCGAGCTGGTGATCGGCGGAGTCGGCCTGGCGCGATACCTGGACCCCGAGAAGGACGCCGAGAAGTACGGGCCCATGCAGACCCTGGGCTGGGAGCGCGCCTACCGCTCCGGCGACGTGGTCCGACTCGAGGCCGACGGCCTGTACTTCAACGGCCGCGTCGACGACCAGGTCAAGATCGGCGGCCGCCGCCTCGAGCTGGGGGAGGTCGACACCGCCGTGTCCGCCCTGCCCGGGGTCAGCGCCGGCGCCGCCGCGGTGAAGAAGACCGACGCCGGCCAGCCCGTGCTCGTGGCCTACCTCGTCGCCGAGGACCCCGGCCGCTTCGACCTCGCCGACGCGGCCGGGCGCCTGCGCGAGCACCTGCCCGCCGGCGTGGTCCCGCGCCTGGCCCTGGTCGACGAGCTGCCGACCCGCACCTCCGGCAAGGTCGACCGCGCCGCCCTGCCGTGGCCGCTGGCCCAGACGTCGGCCGCCGAGTCGGAACTCGACGGCATCGAGGCGTGGGTCGCCGAACTGTGGTCGGCCGCCCTCGGAGCCGACGTCTCCGGGGTCGACGAGGACTTCTTCGCCCTCGGCGGCGGTTCGCTCGCCGCCGCGCACGTGGTGGCCCGCGTCCGGGAACGCTTCCCCGCGGTCACCGTCGGCGACATCTACGACCGCTCGCGCCTGGGCGACTTCGCCGGGTACCTCGACGAACTCGAACCGGAAGCCGAAGTCGAACCGCGACACGTCCGACCCGTCGGCCGCGGCGCGCAGCTCCTGCAGGTGCTCGCCACGATCCCGCTGCTCACGCTGACCGGCTTGCAGTGGCTCACCTGGGTGGGTATCGCCAACAACGTCGCCGTCGGCCTCGGGCTGCCCTGGGCGCGGCCGGTGTCGTGGTGGGTGCTCGGGATCATGGTGGCTCTGCTCCTGCTCCCCGCCGGCCGCATGCTGGTCACCGCCGGCCTGTGCCGGGTGCTCACCGCCGGCGTGGCCCCGGGGACGTACCCGCGGGCGGGGTCGGTGCACCTGCGGATCTGGGCCGCCGAACGGTTGGTCGAGGTCTCCGGGGCCGCCAATCTCGAGGGCGCCGGGTGGCTCACCCCCTTCGCGCGGTTGCTGGGGGCGCAGATCGGCCACGGTGTGGACATGCACACCCTCCCACCGGTCACCGGCCTGCTCCGGGTGGGCGACGGGGCCTCGATCGAACCCGAGGTGGACCTGGCCGGGTACTGGATCGACGGCGACCTCGTGCACGTGGGCTCCGTGGAGATCGGCGAGAACGCGGTGGTGGGCGCCCGGTCCACCCTGCTGCCCGGCGCGGTGGTGGGCCGCGGGGCCCACGTGGAGATCGGGTCCGCGGTGGTCGGCACGGTCAAGGCCGGTAAGCGCTACGCAGGCTCGCCCGCGCTCAAGCGCGGCAAGCGTGGATCGAGTTGGCCGGCCGAGCCCGCGCCCCACAACCGGCTCTGGAGCCTGGTCTACCAGTTCTCCGCCGTCGCGCTCGGTGCGATGCCGCTGGCGGCCCTGCTCGCCGGCCTCGCGCTGGTGGCCTGGGGAGCCCGCGGCGCGGGCGACCCGGGCGAGATGGCCCTGCTCGCCGCACTGTGGTCGGTCCCCGCCACGCTCCTCGCACTCGCGCTCTTCGCCGCGGCCACCCTCGGGGCGGTGAGGCTGCTGTCTATCGGGCTGAACCCGGGTTTCCACCCGGTCCACTCGCGGATCGCCTGGCAGGCCTGGTGCAGCGAACGGCTCATGGACGCCGCTCGGAACTGGCTCTACCCGCTCTACGCCTCCATGCTCACCCCGGTCTGGCTGCGCATGCTGGGAGCCAGGATCGGCAAGGACGTCGAGGCCTCGACCGTGCTGCTCATCCCCGCCCTCACCACCGTCCGCGACGGGGCGTTCCTCGCCGACGACACCATGGTCGCACCGTACGAACTGGGCTCCGGATGGATGCGTCTGGAGCACGCCCAGGTCGGCAAGCGCGCCTTCCTCGGTAACTCCGGGATCGCCTCCGCCGGGCGGAAGGTGCCCGCGCGCGGCCTGGTCGCCGTGCTCTCGTCCGCCCCGCAGAAGGCCAAGAAGGGCACCTCGTGGCTGGGGTCGCCGCCGCAGAAACTCCCTCGCGCCGTCCCCGACACCGACGACGTCCGCACCTACCAGCCGCCGCGACGCCTCAAGGTCGCCCGGGCGGCGTGGGAGACCCTGCGACTGGTCCCCGTCTGGATGTCGTTCCTGCTGCTGGTGAGCGTCCTGGTGGTGATGCAGGAGATCCACCTGGAGTGGGGCTTCGGCGTGGCGGCACTGACCTCCGGGCTGACGCTCGCCTACGCGGGCCTGGTCGCCCTGGTGGTCGCCGCCCTGGCCAAGTGGATCCTCGTGGGCCGGATCCGCGCGGGCGAGCAGCCGCTGTGGTCGTCGTTCGTGTGGCGCAACGAAGTCGCCGACTCGTTCATCGAGTTGCTCGCCGCGCCGTGGATGGCCCGGCCCGCGTCGGGCACCCCGGTGATGAACGCGATGCTGCGCCTGCTGGGCTCACGGATCGGCCGTGGCGTGTGGTGCGAGTCGTACTGGCTGCCCGAGGCGGACCTGATCTCCCTCGGGGACGGCGCCACCATCAACCGCGGGTGTGTGGTCCAGACCCACCTGTTCCACGACCGCATCATGCAGATCGACCGGGTGACGATCGAGGCCGGTGCCACGCTGGGGTGCCATTGCGTCGCGCTGCCGGCGTCGTCGATCGGCGACGGCTCGACCGTCGGCCCGGCGTCACTGGTGATGCGCGGCGACCGCATCCCGCCAGGCACCCGCTGGCAGGGCAATCCGATCGCGCCCTGGCGGGGCTGAGCCGGTAGGCGGGTCAGCCGCCGGCGATGGCCCGCAGCGCCGCCAGGTGGGACTCGTAGGCCTTGCGTCCGTCGCGGGTGAGCGACAACCACGTCCGCGGCCGTTTGCCGACGTACCCCTTGCTGACCTTGACGTATCCGGCTTTCTCCAGCACCGATGCCTGCTTGGACAGTGTCGAGTCGGTGACCTCGACCGCGTCGCGGATGGTGGCGAAATCCGCGTAGTCGACGCCGGCCAGGGCCGCGACGATGGAGAAGCGGACGGGCGCGTGGATGACTTCGTCCAACCGGTGGCGGGCGTGCCCTCCCGATCCGTCGCCCGCCCCCGGGGCGGGGCCCCCCGATGCAGCCGGGGTGCTCGTCGTCGTCTCGCCGCCCGTCGCCTCGCTGCTCATCTTCTCGCCGCTCAACTTCTCTCCGCTCACCGCTCGGATCCCCGCCGGTCGATGATCGCGGCGGCCACCAGGCCGGGCAGGGCGACGAACAGAACCCCGAGGAGGTACCACCAGGCGGTGAGCCCGATCGTGGTGCGGATGACGTTCAGGCCGGTGACGACGACGAGGATCATCACGCCCGATCCCGCGACGCCCCACGTGTAGGTCCGTCCCGATCCGCGGGGGCCCGCCTTGATCGCGCGTCGCTGCCAGAAGATCGCCACGAAGAGCAACAGCACGTACGGCACGAGCGCCCAGTTGGAGAACATGATCGCGACTGTCCCGATCCCCATCAGAAGCGAGATGGCCGCGGCGAACGCGGCGAACAGGCGGGCGTCGTGCCGGGAGCTGACCGGTGGGCGCCCCTCGGCCTCGGCGAGCATGCGGGCGGCCTCCGCTCGATCGACCTCGCCGGTGCTGGAATTCTGCGGGTCCATGGGTCTGCCTTCCGTCGGTGCCCGGGGGAGTTTCCGCCGCGGAGTGATACTGAGACTAGACAAGTACTTTCCAGTTTGGCAACTACTTTCTCGAGAGCGGTCACTTCTCGCGTCGAGACGGGTGCCGCCCGCCCCGGGTCCTCTAGACTCGCGCAGGTCATGGAATTGAAGGCAGTGAAGTCAGACCTCGTCGCCAGGATCGCGTCCCCACGCACGCCGTCGGGCGCCGACCCGGTCGACCCCTACCTGCCCGGCGCGGGCAACCACGGATATCGCGTCACGCGCTACGAGCTGGACCTGAGCTACAAGGTGAGCCCCAACAACCTCCGTGGCGAGGCGGTGATCACCGCGACCGCCACCGAGCCGCTGGAGACGATCCGGCTCGACCTCTCCCCGCACCTGACCGTGTCCAAGGTCCTCCTCGACGGCGGCCGCGTCGCCCGCTACACCCGGCCCCGCGGCAAGCTCTCGATCACCCCCGCCGAACCGCTCGCCGTGGGATCCGCGTTCACCCTGACCATCCGCTACTCCGGCAACCCGAAGCCGATCCGCGGGCCGTGGGGCGAGGTGGGCTGGGAGGAACTGACCGACGGGGTCCTCGTCGCGGGCCAGCCCAACGGCGCCGCCAGCTGGTTCCCCTGCGACGACCACCCCTCGGCGAAGGCCCCGTTCCGCATCCGGCTCACCACCGACTCGCCGTACCGCGCCGTCGTCACCGGCACGCTGGTCGGCAAGAAGCGCAGTGGCAGCACGACCGCCTGGGACTTCGACCTCCCGCACCCCACCTCCCCCTACCTGGTCACCGTCAACCTCGGTCAGTACGACCACCTCGAGTCCACCGACGGGCCGGTGCCGTTCCACGCCTTCGTCCCCGCCGACCTCAAGCGGGGATTCCGGGAGGCCTTCGCCCGGCAACTCGAGATGATCACCGTGTTCTCCGATCTCTTCGGCCCGTACCCGTTCGACAGCTACAAGGTCGTGGTGACCGACGACGAACTCGAGATCCCGCTCGAGGCGATGGGCATGTCGACGTTCGGACGCAACACGTCTGAAGCCGCGGGCCGGCCGGACTCGGACGAGCGACTCATCGCCCACGAGCTGGCCCACCAGTGGTTCGGCAACGCCGTCACCATCGCCGAGTGGAAGCACATCTGGCTGCACGAGGGGTTCGCCTGCTACGCCGAGTGGCTGTGGACCGAGTTCTCCGGCGGCGCCGACGCCGGAAGTCACGCCCTGCGCTACTACTCCAAGCTGCAGAACTCCCCGCAGGACCTCCTCCTGTCGGACCCCGGACCCGAGGACATGTTCGACGACCGTGTCTACAAGCGCGGCGCCCTGACCCTGCACGCGCTGCGCCTGACAATCGGCGACGACCGCTTCTTCGATCTCCTCCGCGCGTGGGTCGCGACGTACTCCGGCAGGACCGTCACCACCGACGACTTCCTCCACCTGGCCGCCGACCACTCCCCCGTCGACCTGCGGCCGCTGTGGAACGCCTGGCTGTTCTCCGAGCCCCTGCCGCCGACCCTCGGTATGCCCGATGACGACACCGGCAGCCACTGAGCCGACACCCACCACCGGCCGGTCGGCCGCGGGCGGGATGCGGGCACTGACGCTGGCGACCCTGTTCGCCGCGGCCTCCGGGTACCTGGTGATGCTCGTCGCCGGCCGCGCACTCGGCCCGGCAGACTATCCGTTGTTCGCCACCTACTGGGGAGCGTTCTTCGCCCTCGGCGGCGTCGCCAACGGGCTGATGCAGGAGGTCACCCGCGCCGTCCGCTCGGCCCGCGGGGGTGGGACCGGCACGGTCGGCGCGCGGCCGCCGCGGTCGGCCGTCCGGTTGCCGCCGGCCGGGCTCACGCTGGGCCTGGTCCTCGCGGCCGCGGTGGCCGTGAGCGCACCGGCCTGGCCCGCGCTGGGCCTGCCCACGTTCTCCGGCGTCGGCGTCGCCGTCATGGCGTTCGGCATCCTCGGCTTCACCCTCCAGGCCGCCACCGCGGGCGCCCTGTCGGGAACCGAACGCTGGGGCCTGTACGCGGTTCTGCTCACCGTCGACGCGGCGCTGCGCCTGGCCGTGGCGGGCGTCGCGTGGTGGCTCGGCGACGCCGGTCTCGGATTCGCCGTGGCCACGGTCGCAGGCGCCGTCACGTGGGCGCTGCTCATCGCCCTGTCCCCCGCCACCCGCGACGCGCTGGCCTCCGCCGTCGACGCCGGTCGCCGGCGCTTCTGGCGCAACACCGGGGCAGCCATGCTCGCCTCCGCCGGCACCTCGGCCTTGGTGACCGGGTTCCCGCTGTTCGTCACCGCCACCGTCCGCGCGGACGATCCGGCCCCACTCGTCGGCGCGGTGATCCTCGCCATCACCCTGACCCGCGCGCCGTTGCTCGTGCCGCTCACCAGTTTCCAGAGCGCGATCATCGTCTACTTCGTCCAGCGCCGCGCCCGCGGGCCGCGCTCGCTGGCCGCCCCGCTCGGCCTCGTGACGGCGGTGGGGATCGTGGGAGCGGGGGCCGCGTGGGTGGTCGGCCCGAGGCTGATCCGCGTGTTGTTCGGCGGCGACTTCGAACTGCCCGGTGCGGTGCTGGCCGCCCTGACCGCCGCGTCCGTGGGCACCGCCGCCCTGATGGTGACGGGCAACGCGGCGCTGGCCTTCGACCGCCACCTGCTCTACAACGCCGGGTGGTGGGTCGCGGTCGTCGCCGCGGCGACCCTCCTCGTCGCCGTCCCCGGACCGCTCGACGTGCGCGCCGCGATCGCGCTTCTCGCGGGCCCCGGCATCGGGGTGGCGGTCCACGTCACCGGCCTCGCCGTGACCGCGCGCCACAGGGACACCGACGCATGACCGACGTCCGCCTGCTCGCCCGCCTGGGCGGCGAACTCCTCGCCGCCCTGCTGATCGCGGCCGTGGTCGGTGCCCTCACGTTCACGGGAGTCGACGCGCTGCCGTTCGTCGAACCCAGCTGGCTGCCCGAGACCTTCGGCGCGACCCTCGCCGCGGCGGTCGTCATCCTCGCCGGATGGTTGCTCTTGCGCAGGTCCACGAGCGCTCGGGGCCTGTGGTTGCTCGGCACCGCCGGGCCCGCCTTCCTCGCGTCCTCCCACCTCGGACTGCTGCTGAACGGCACGCCGCACTACCTGTTCGGCCTCGGCGGCGACCAGCTCAACCGCGTCGCCTACGTCACCCGCTTCGCCGACTCCCCCGCCCTCGCCGACCCCTTCTACGCCGACGCCGCGCCCTTCTACCCGCCACAGTGGTTCTGGGTGGGCGGGCAGCTGTCCCGGATCACGGGCATCGACGGCTGGGAGTTCTACAAGCCGTACGCCATCGTCACCATGGCCATAGCCGGCGCGATCGCGTTCGTGGCCTGGCGATGGCTCGTCCCCGCGCGGCTTGCCGTCGTGTTCGGTCTCGTCACCTCGGTCATCGGCGGGCACACCAACGCCTACGAGCCCTACTCGTGGATCCTCATCTGCCTGCTCCCGCAGGTCGTCGTGGCGACGTTCCTCCTCTGCGCACGGGTGGCCGCCGCAGCCGGATCCCGGACGAGCCGCGGACCCACGTGGCCGCTGGTCGCGACGACCGGCCTGTACCTCGGCTGGGCCGCGCTGGGCTACACCCTCATCGCGGGTGTCGCGGCGCTGCTGGTGGGCCTCGTCGTCGTCATCCATTCCTGGCGATACCGCGCCGATCGTGCGGTGGTCCTCGCCCTGCTCGGCCGCCTGGCCGCCATGGCGGCGATCTCCGCGGCGATCGCACTGTTGTTCTGGCACCGATTCCTGCTGGCCGCCCTCGGCGGCGCGGACACCGAACCCTCGGTGGCCAACGACTTCGCGCCCGAGATCGCCTCGCGGTGGCCGCTGCCGATGCTCGAGGTGTCCGCCGTCGGGCTACTGTGCCTGATCGGCGTGGTGTGGCTGGTCGTCACCGTTTGGCCCGACGGAGCCGGGCGGGCCTCCGAGCGCGCGGCGGCGACGTTGCGAACGCGGATCGGCGCCGAGCACGACATGGACCGCGTCGCCGACACCGACGCCGACGGCCCTCTCCCCCCGGCCGATCGACGGCTCGTCCTCGCACAGACCCTGGGCCTCACGGCCGTGACCGTCCTCGGGTGGTACGTGCTCTCGGGGTTGCGGGCGGTCACGGGCAGCACGCTGCTGCCGTTCCGGATGATCCCGATCATCACCCTCGTCCTCGCCCTGGCGGGTGTGGTCGGCGCGCTGACGCTGGCCCGGTGGGCCGTGCGGACCTCTCCCGACCGGTCCCGTGGCCGCGTCACCGCCGCGGCGGTGGTGGTCGCGGGCCTCGCTGCCGTCCAGATGGTGCAGCACGTCTCCGGGGAGGATGCGGAGTTCGCCGCCGAAGCCCGCGGGTTCCCCGCGGTGCCCCGCGACGTGCTGGACGCCATCGACGACATGACCGGCGACCGGGCACCCTCGGACCTCGTCCTGCTGACCTCGGATCCGACCCTCTACGCCTACCGGCCGTACTTCTCGTTCCAGGCGCCGGCCCAGGCGTACGCCACGCCGGCCGGCCGGTACGAGGAGCGCCTCGACGAGATCCGGAGCTGGGCGGACACCGAGACCCCCGGAGAGCTGACCGCCGCGCTGGACTCGAGTGAGTTCCGCAGCCCCGACGTTCTGGTCCTCACCCGCGAGGGGTCCCGCCGCTGGGTTTTCCCCGCGATCGTCAACCAGATGCCCCGGGTCCAGAACAACGCGCGCGAGGAGATCGTCTTCCGGCCGCGGCAGTTCGACGATCCCGCCCGCTTCGACGTCCGCGAAGTCGGGGAACGGATGGTGATCGTGCGACGCTGAGGCCCCGGCGGGCGCGCCGGGGAGCACGGGCCCACCCGGGCCCCGGCAGCAGAGAGTCGCTATGCCCTCCGCAGCGAGGCCTGCGCCGGGAACGGCACGACGATCTCGCGGCCCACGTCCTCGACCGCGTCGGTGAGCGCGGTGGACAGCACGATGCGGTCGTCGTAGACGTGGGCGATGCGGACCGCGGTGTCGCGCCCGCCCTCATCGACCAGGTAGCGGTCCATGAGGAAGCGGAGCCCGACCCGCTCGAGCGCCGCCTCCGCCTCGTGCCAGTCGTCGACCGGGCCCATCGGCCGGCCCAGCCTGTCGAGCGGCACGAGGGCCGGCTCGGCGACCGTCATGTCGATCCAGCCGACCACCTCGCCGTCGTCGCGACGGTGCGGGATCCACGTCTCGGGGATCACCCGTGTGTCAGAACTTGCGGAATGTGTGCCCGAGCAGCTTCTTGCCGCCCTCGGTCAGCTTGCCGGCCCTGGCCGCTGTCGGGATCAGCGACAGCGCGTTGAGCCGCGAGGTGACGTGCAGGCGCGCGGCACGCTCCGCGCTCTTCCACCCGCGGGCGGCGAACGCGTCGGCCTCACCGGCGAAGAAGCGGGCCTCCTCGTCGAACCGCCGACCGTCGAGGGCGCGGACCGACGAGTCCGACGCCGAGTGCCGGCGGTAGAGGAACGCCAGCGTGGGGTCGTAGATCATGTGGCCGCCGCCGGTGATGACGTCGACCAGCAGCGCGAGGTCCTGCACCACGTCCAGGCCCTCGCGGAACCCGATCCGCTTGACCCACTCGGAGTTCCACGCCAGCGACGGGAAGTAGGTCCAGTTGCCGTGCATGAGCGAGGTCATGAGCTTCTCGCCGTGCAGCACGGTGCGGCCCTGCGCCTTGGGCTGGGTGAACGCCTTCACCGAATCGGACAGCCCCCGGACGGGCGCGCCGTGCTCGTCGATGACGCTGACCCCCACCTCCATCACGGCGGCATCCGGCACGGCGGCGAACCCGTCGGCCACGACCTGCAGGTAGTTGGGCAGCATGATGTCGTCCGCGCCCATCACCACGACGACCGGCGCGGTGACCATCCCGAGGCACTTGCGGTAGTTGCCGTTGGCGCCGAGGTTGGTCTCGTTCTTCTCGTAGGTCACCCGCTCGTCGCGCGCGGTGATCTCGCCCATGTAGCGGGCCGGCTCCGGATCCGGGTAGCCGTCGTCCACCACGACCAACCGGAAATCGCGGTAGCTCTGCGCCAGGACACTGTCCACGGCCTTCTTGAAGTGGTCGACGTCCCCGTAGTAGGGGAGCATCACGTCGATGGCCATCAGGGGAACCGCCGTCCTTCTCGTCACCGGATTGTCCGTCCGGTCGCATAGTATCGACCTCCGATGAGCAGTGACAGTGTGCGGGATACGGGGCCGGGTGTGGCGGGCGGTGATTCGACCGTCGGTAACCACGACGTGTGGCTGATCGTCCCCTGCTTCAACGAGGGCACCGTGATCGAGGAGGTGCTCCGTTCGGCGCGTGGGACGTTCCCCAACATCGTGGCGGTGGACGACGGTTCGGCGGACAACTCGGCGGCGGCGATCCACCGCGCGGGTGCGCACCTGGTCCGCCACCCGGTGAACCTGGGCCAGGGCGCGGCCATCCAGACCGGCGTGGAGTACGCCCGCGCCCAGCCGGGGGCCCGGTACTTCGTCACCTTCGACGCCGACGGGCAGCACCAGGTCAAGGACGTGCTCGCCATGGTGGAGCGGGTGCGCTCCGAGCCGGTGGACATCGTCGTGGGCACGCGCTTCGGTCGCCCCCGCCGCGACGACGACCAGGTGCCGCTGATCAAGCGCCTCGTGCTGCGCACCGTGGTCCTGCTCAGCCCGCGCACGCGGCGGCTCGGCCTGACCGACGCCCACAACGGTCTGCGCGTGTTCAACCGTCGCGTCGCGGAGGATCTCAACCTGCGGATGAACGGGATGAGCCACGCCAGTGAGTTCGTGGAGCTCATGGACAGTCGCGGCTGGCGGGTGGCCGAGCAGCCGGTCGACATCCTGTACACCGAGTACTCGATGTCCAAGGGCCAGTCGCTGCTCAACGGCATCAACATCCTCTCCGACGGGTTCGTGGGAAAGAGGCTGCCCCGATGATCAAGGTCCTGCTCCTGCTGGCCGGCGCCGCGCTGGTCGTGTTCTTCCTGGCCAACCGCCGCAAGGCGCGTGCGAAGGCCGGGGTGAAGATCGGCTTCGTGCTGTTCGTCGTGTTCATGGTGTACGCCGTGATCCGCCCCGATGACCTCACCGTGGTCGCCAACGCGCTCGGGGTGCAGCGCGGCACGGACCTGGTGCTGTACGCGCTGGTCATGGGCTTCGCGTTCGTGACGGTGTCCACCTATGTGCGTTTCCGCGAGCAGGAACTGCGGTACTCGCGCCTGGCGCGGACGATCGCGTTACAGAACGCAGTGCGGCCCGATGACAAGGTCGACGCGGTGGTCATGAAGCCGGCCCCGGACGACGACGACCCGATGCGGTCCTGACCGCAGCCGTGGACGAGGGCGCGAACGAGGACGTCCGCGGCGAGGCCGCGCGCCTGCGACGCCGCCTCGGGGTGGCGCGCGGACGACTCGACGCGGTCCTCCATGCCGGTGACGACCCCGGAACGGGCGAGGTGGGTGACGCCGCCGGTGGGGACACCGGCGCGCGCGGGGGTCTCGCCCGGATCGACGACGACGACGAGGTCCGCGCCCTCCTGCGCCCCGCCTCCGATCGGATCGCGCGCCTGCTCGCGCTGACCGACGGTCTCGCGGAGGGCACGCTGTCCGAGGCGGCTGTCCGGGACGCGGCCCGGGCCGTCGCCGACGCCCAGCCGTTCCGGCGGCCGCGGTGACCGGCGCACTGCCGGAGAATTCGCCTCCGGCCCGGGTGACGCGTCTGCTCGAGCTGGCCGCCGGCCTCGTCTCAGCGAGGGACGCTCTGGCGACCGCCCGCGACGCGCTCCTCACCTCCACGATCCACTCCCCCGCCCTGGACGCGCTGGCCGACGCCGTCGGCGGCGAGGCCCGCGGCCTGACCGAGATCCTGGCGGGCGTGTACCGGCTGGTCGAGCTCGCCGAGGACTCCTGGGACGACCTCGACGGGCCGGACCCGCTTCCCGAGCCCGGGCGCGCGGCCCTGAGGGCGACGCTGGACCGGGCGGCGGACAACGCGCTGGCCGACCTGGCCAGGCTCGCCGGGGTCGCGGCGGGTGGGCCGGACGTGGCGGGCGGGCCGGACGTCGCGGGCGGGCCGGACGGATCCGGCGGGCTCGACACCGCCGCGACGGTCGCGGCCTGGGGCCCGGACTCGGCCGGACTCGACCCCGACCCCGACCCCGCCGACCCGTCCGATGTGTACGCGACGGTCGAGCACATGCCCGTCGCCGACCGGCGACTCCTCGCGCTGGCCGAGCCCGAGGCCGTGGGCGGGACGTACGGCGTGCCCTGGCCGGTGCGGGCCCGCGCCAACGCGGTGGCCGTGCGCGCCGCGCTCCACCGCGAGCACCTGGCGGGTACGCCGTGGAGTCCGCGCATCGGGCGTCTGGAGACGATGGCGAGACGTGATTCTCGTCGTCGTCGTTCCTTCCCGGCGTTCTCACCGCGCCGCGGTGGGCGGATGATCGAGGTGGTGGGCGAGCTCGGCCCGGAGACCGAGGCGGTGGCGGTGTACGTGCCCGGTACCGGCACCAACCTGGACATGTCCCACGTCAACACCGACGTCGCGGTGGACCTCGTCGAGGCGGGCGGCGGGCGACTGGCCGTGGTGACGTTCCTCGACGGCGAGTTCCCGCAGGACATCATGGCCGATGCCGGCGATCCCCGGTTCGCCGACGCCATGGCGCCGCGCCTGGTCCGCTTCTGTCGCGAGGTGGACAGGGTCATGGAGATCGAGTGCCCCGGCGCGGCACTGACGGTGGTGGGGCACTCGTACGGCGGGCGGATCGTGGGCACCGCCGAACGGCTCGGCCTGCGCGCCGACCGGGTGATCTACGCCGAGTCGCCCGATCTCGGGGTGGGCGTCGCGGGGCCGTCGGACTGGCGCGCCCCCGGCCCGGTGCGCAGGTACTCCCTCACCGCACCGGGCGACCCCGTGGAACTGCTGCAGATCCGGTTCGGCCTGCGACAGCGCTGGTCGCACTCCGACCTGGGCGGCGGCGCCGTCCGACTCGACACCGGCTACTTCGCCGACGGCACGCCCGTCTACGGCACACGCGGTCACGGCGGCGTGTTCGACCGGGACTGCGGGGCGTTCCGGGCGATGCTCGCCGTGATGCTCGGCGGGCAAGTGCCCCTGTGGCGGGAACGGCGGATCCGGGCGCGCCACACCGGCGTGGACCGCGGCGAGGAGGGGCGCGTCCTGCCCGTCCTGCGCCGACATACCGTGGGCCTGTTGCTCCGTCGCGATCAGGACCCCTACGGCGAGGCGACCGTGCTCTGGGAGGGACCCGAGCGACTGACGACGGTTCCACCGGCGACGCGCGCGGCGAGGGAAGAGGTTGGCGTTCCCACGGACGCTGTCTGATACTAGAGCCCATGGCTTCGCTCGACACCCGGTTCACCCCACCGTCCCTCACCACCGTGGGGATGGGCGCCCTGGGCGTCCTGTCGGTCGGGCTGATCTCCGCCGGCCTCTGGTACGACTCGCACCGCAGCGCCGAGGCCGTCGAGCGGGCCCGCGCGCAGGTCGAATCCGCGCAGACCACCGGGCCCACCGCCGAGCCGATCGCGAGCACCACCTCGGACGCCAGCACCGAGTCGAGCACCGAGGAACTCACCAGCACTAGCGAGGAGTCGACCGAGTCGAGCACCGAGACCGAGCCCGCCGACGACCGGGCCGAGCAGGCGGTCGCCCCGGTGGCCCCCGTGACCAGTGTGCCGACCGTGGCCCCGGTGCCGCGGGCCGCCGCCGTCCAGCCGGTCCGTCAGGCGCCGGTCGTCCCGGTCGCGCCCGCGGCCCCCGCCCCGGTGGTGCCCGCTGCGCCGGCGGCTCCGGTGGCTCCCGCGGAAGGCGACGGTGTCGCCGGTGGCGGAGCCGAGGGCGGCACCGCGGGTGACGCCACGGACGGCGCGGACGACGCCGGTCAGGGCGAGGGAGAACTCGAGGTCACCGCGCCCGACGGTGCCCGGCCCGCGCCCGGATTCCCGGACCTGCTCCGCCCGTTCCTGCCCCGGCCCAACTTCGCCCCGCAACCGGACGCCGTCGGCGCCGCGGCCGTGGGCGCCGACGCGGTCGGTGCCGCCGAGGCCGACGGCGACGCGGAGGCCGCCGGCGCCGCGGGTGAGGACGGAACTGCTCGCGCCGACGGCGACGCGCGCGGCGAAGCCGGCGATAACTAGCGCGTCAGTCGCGGAAGGACGTCAGTCGCGGAAGTAGTCGACCGTCCGGGCGACGCCCTCACGGATCGTCACCTGCGGCGTCCAGCCGAGCACCTCGGCGGCGCGCTCGGCGTCGAGGGCCGAGCGGTCGACATCCCCCAGGCGGGCGGGGGCGTACTCGGGATCGTCAGCGGCCCCCGCGGCCTCGGCGACCAGGGTGTGCAGCCCACGGTCGGTGGTCTCCACGCCGGTGCCCACGTTGAAGCGCAGCCCCGACGCGGCCGGGACCTCGGCGGCGCGGACGAAGGCGTCCACCACGTCGTCGACGAACACGTAGTCGCGCGTGTTGCCGCCGTCGCCGAACACGCGGGTCGGCTGGCCGGCCAGCAGGCGCTGGGAGAAGATCGCCACCACCCCGGCCTCGCCGTGCGGGTCCTGCCGCGGCCCGTACACGTTCGCCGGCGCCACGCCCGCCCACTCGATCCCGTACAGGCGCGAGAACATCTCCAAGTAGATCTCACCGGCCACCTTGCCGGCGGCGTACGGGCTCAGCGGGTCCACCGGTCGGGTCTCGGCGACGGGCAGCTCGGTCACGGGCCCGTAGATGGACCCGCCGGAGGAGGTGAAGACGATCCTTCGCACCCCGACCCTGCGGGCCGCCTCGGCCAGCCGGACGGTGCCGACGACGTTGACCTGGGCGTCGTGGACCGGATCCTCCACCGACAGTCGCACGTCGATCTGCGCGGCCAGGTGGAAGATGACCTCGGGCCGGGCGCCGGCGACCACGTCCTCGATGGCGGGGTCGGTCAGGTCCAGCTCGTGGAACCCGAACCGGTCACCGGCCTCGCGGGCCGCCGCGAGGTTCTCGAGCCGACCGCGGGACAGGTTGTCCACCACGGTCACGTCGTGGCCCTCACCGAGCAGCCTGTCCACCAGAGTCGACCCGATGAATCCGGCCCCTCCTGTCACCAACGCGCGCATGTGATGCCTTCCCCTCGTGTGCGGCGAACTCGCCGCGGCTCCCCCAGCTGAGGCCCGTGCACAGGATACGACCGGCGGACCGGTGACGAGGTCACTCTCGTCCGTGTATCCCCGTGGCCCGGGTGAGCGGCGACCGGCGGTCGGGCGGGAACGGCGAGTCCTCGACGATCCTGGCCAGTTCGGCGTCGGTGAACGCGTCCCGCACCGCGTAGATCCGCACCTGCGACTCGGCGTACACCTTGGCCAGGCCGGGCGTGCCGTCGAGGCGCAGCAGGTGCTCGTTGGGCTTCTGGAACCCCCAGTAGTTGGGCGGGCTCACGTACACGTACGTCACACCGAGATCCGCCAACGCCCGGTCGACGCGCGGGTTCACCCCGGCCTCGTCCATCCGGGAGAACAGATAGGTGGTCAGCGGGGCCGTGGCGCCGGGTTGCAGGTAGTGCCGCGAGGTCGAGGGCAACCCGTCAGTGGCGTACATCCAGCCCGAGCCCTCGTCGGGATTGGTGTAGATGAGACCCGAGTAGGCCTGCGGCTGCTCGGACAACCAGCGGAAGGCGCGCAGGTCGTGCTCGTCGACCATGCGGTTCCACCGCTGGTTCACCCCGGCCGCGACCGCGTACTCGGGCGAGGCCTGCACGACCCAGGACCCCACCCCGACCAGGGCCGCCAATGCCACGGCCACCCGGGCGAGCCGGACGCCCCCACCGTCCGGGTCGGTGAGGGGATCGACGAGCCTGCCCAACCAGCCCGCCAGCGCCTGGACGGTCGCCCCGACGCCCACACCCACCGCCGCGGCCACAACCACGGCCAGCACCACCCCGATCCGGCGGGGGTCGTTGTAGTAGATGCTGCCGATCCCGCGGAGTACACCGCCGGTCCAGTTGCCGAACACGCTCATCGAGTTGACGCACACCACCAACAGACCGCCCCACAGCAGCAGCGGCCAGAACACCTTGCGGCGCAGCATCACCACCAGGCCCAGCGCGGCCAGGGACAGCAGCACCCACCGCACGCCCCAGTCCTCGACGTGGCGCACCTGCAGGGCTACCGCCTTGCCCCAGGTTGCGGCGCGGTCGGCGTCGATCTGGAACTCGAAGGCCGAGATGTCGTCGGCCTCCTCGGACACCGTGAGCACCTGCGGCAACAGGGTGAGCACCCCGGCCAGCCCGATACCGGCCAACACCACGAAGTCGCGAACGCGGCCGCGGACCGGCCGCCACAGCCCGTCGAACAGCCACCAGAACAGCACGAACACGGCCGCGGTGACCATGGCCGAGGGGTGGACGCCGCCGATGCCGACCAGCCCGAGCGCGGCGGCGGGGATGAGCCGCCGATCGGCCAGGGCCGCCACCACCACCGCGGCACCGAGGCCGGCCATGCCGTTGGCCACGGCCGACGGGGTCGCAGCGACCATCACCTCGACGAACGGCAGCCCCGGGAACAGCGGCGTGGCCATCGCGGCCACGGCCGCCGAGGTGGCCACCACGGGCCGGGAGAACCGGCGGTGGGTGATCAACCACGCCAAGGCCGCCACGCCCAGCGGGAACACGAGGGCGACACTGCCGATCTGCACGAGGTTGTACGTCTCGACGGCGCCGATCCCGCGCAGGCCCATGACCAGGGCGGCGATCGAGTGCCACGTGCTCGGGTAGTAGAGGGTCGCGCCGTTCTCCGGGTAGCGCAGCTCCCCGGCGAGGTCGGGCGACGCCACGCCGAGGTCATGGATGAAGCGGATGTAGTTGGCGTGCCAGTGGGCGTCCCAGCCCTGGAAGATGTTCGCCGTGCCGCCGGGGGTCGCCGAGAGCTCGGTGAGGATCATCTGGCCGATCAGCCAGGCGCTCGTCAGGATCGCCGCGCCCGGCAGCAGCCACCACCACGAGCGCCGCCCGGGCCGACCGTCCACCCGGCCGGGGCGCTCGACCCCGGCGGTTCCGCGAACCCGGCGGAGTCGGCCGACCCGGCCGGTTCGGCGGAGCCGGCGACGGCGTCGCCGGTCCGCCGGCGTGGCGTCCCGACTCCGTCGTCGTCGTCGCCACACCCACGTCGCCCCGGTGAGGAGCAGCCCCACCACGCCGACCACCGCGGCGGTCGCGGCCGTGGCGACCACGTACCCGCCGAGCGACCACGGCACCCCGACCCGGCCGTAGACGTAACCGGCGATCGCGGCGATCCCGAACGAGACCGGGATCGACGTGCCCAGCGCGAGACGCAGGGGCAGTTGCGCGGCGGCGCCCACGATCGCGCCGGGCACCACCAGGAGCGCGGTGAGGGTCATCATGACCAACGCGATGTCGATGACCCGCCTCCGTTCCTAGTCCTGTCCGTGTCCGTGTCCCTCTCGGCGTCCGTGGCCCCGCCGTCCGACCCGCCCATTATGGTCCACCGGGTCGTGAAACCTCAGCGCGGCACGAGCACGCCGACCGGTCCGCTGCCCACGCACAGTTGGGAGGCGCCCCCGCCCGGGGTGACGGTCAGGCCCGTCCCCCCGCCCTCGAGGCGGATGTACACCGTCCCCGGCCCGGCCTGGACGGGGGCCGTCACCTCGTCGCCGTCGTCGAGACGGACCGCGACGTGACCGTCGGCGTCAGCGAGGAGGTGGAGCCGGACCACCCAGTCGCGGCCGAGCAGCGGACCGTCCAGGGCGATCCGGGCGCCGTCCGGACCGACCTGGTGGCCGCAGCCGGGCACCGGCCCCTGCGGGATGGTGCGGCCCGGGACCACGTCGGCGGGATGCAGCGCCCCGTGCGCGTCGATCGCCACCGGGTCGCGGGTCCACGCCCCCACCGCCGGAACCCCCGGCACCCCGGCGAGCAGCGCGGACAGCCGGTTGGCGGGCGTCGTCAGGGGGAGCAGCACCTCGAGCGGGACCTCCTTGTCGAGCAGGGGCTCGGTGCGCTCGCGCAGCGCCGCGAGCAGCGGCTCGGTGTAGTCGCGGGACGGCTGCTCCGACCACACCTGGCGGTACGAGACGGTCGAGACGGCGGAGGAGGCGAGCAGCGCGACCAGGCCGAGCGCGCCCGCCGCCGGCAGCCACGTCCCCGCGCGGCCGCGAGGCGGTGCGGCGCGCTCCTCGGGCGCGGCGCGCTCCTCGGGCGCGGCGTCCTGCCGGCGCGGTGCGGCGATCGCCAGAGCGGCGGCCGCAGCCAGCACCACCGGCAGTTCGGAGTGGTACCGGAGGGTCTGCACGATCTCCGTCGCGGTGTCCGGGCCGGTGCGCCCCACCGCGACCAGGACCACCGTCACCATCGGGTACAGCGCAGCGGCCACCCAGATCGCACCGGTGCGCCGCCGGGTGAAAACGGACCACGCCAGGACCGCCGCGACCGCCAGGGCGCCCACGACGACGGCCATCGTCGACGGGTCTGCCATCGGGGGTCCCGGGTGCCAGCGCTCCCAGCTCCACGGTCCCCCGCCCAGCGTCGGCACCACCGCCAGCCGGTAGGTGTGGTCCACCAGGTCGACGAATCCGGGCCCCGGGCTCCCGGCGCCGGTGCCGCCGGTGTCGTCCCCGCCCTCGGTCCCGGCCGGGAACCCGCCCGACGATCCTCCCCCGAAACGGCCGACGACGACGAGGAACACCGCCCCCCACACCACCACGATCGCGGCCAGCGCCGACCAGGCCCAGCGGGTCCGACACCACAGGGCCCGCAGCTCACTGCGTGTTCCGCCGCCCGTCCACCACGAGCCCAGCAGCACCGCCGCGGCCACCACCGGGATGATGAGCGCCTTCTCCACGAACAGCAGCCCCAGAGCCGTGGCCACCGCGGCACCCACGGCATGGCGTCGGCGACCCGAGCGGGCGAGCAGGATTATCGACGCCACCGTCCACGCCATCGCGGCGGTGAGCGGCAGCGCGTTGAGGGCGGCCGCCCACCACGTGGCCGACGGCAGGCCGAGCGGGATCGCGAGCGTGGCCACGAGTGGGACCAGCAGGATCGCCCGGCCCGCCAGCAGGACCCACAGCATCCGGGCGAGGGCGGCACCCGCGACCAGCTGGAGCAGGGCGATCTGCACCAGCGGCACGCGGAAGTCCAGCGGCGCGACGTGCGCCGCGACCCAGGTCAGGGCCATCGCGCCGGGCATGAGGTGGCCGTCGTGGTCCGCGAACAGGAACGCGGGGTCCGGGAACGCCTGCGCGGCCGCCCTGCCGTGCAGGAGGAGATCGTCCCAGTAGAACCAGCCCGCCGCGGCGACCCAGGTGCGCACCGCCGTGGCCGCCACCACCACCAGCGCGCAGGCCGCCAGGACGAGCCGCCCGCGATCCGTCGGCCGGGCCCGCGCGGGAACGTCGGGCGTGCCCGGGGTGCGGTCGTCGGGCGTGCCCGGGGCGGGGCGGCGGCTGGACGTGGCGGGGGGCATCGCGGGCCACGCTAGTCGGCCCGGCGGGAGCGCACGTGCACTCCCCTGAGTGGCAGGGCGCTCGGGAACGATGGCCGCTACGCCTGCGCCCCCGCAGACCCGCATCGCCGCATCGCCGCATCGCCGCGCAGCCGCTCCCGCGCCTGGCGTCTCGCTCGCGCGGCTGTACGCCCGGGCCACAGCCGCACGTCAACATGGCGTCTCGCCTGCCCCGAAGCGGGTGCGAGACGCCACCCCGGGGAGCGGCTGCGATGCAGGTGTACGGGCGCCACGACCATCATGGGCACAGTCGCGCCCGCGGATGCGTTCGCGCCTGTGACGATGCTCGGCCGCGGGCGGGGATGTCGGAGGCCCTCGATAAGGTGCCCCGCATGAGTTCCGGAACCCCGCGTGCAATCGGTGCCGTCGTCCTCGGGGTGGCGGTGCTGGCCGGGATCGGCTGGTGCGCCGAGCCCGAGGAGGGCGCTCCGGGCACGGTCGGCACTCCCCCGACGTCGGCGGTCGACCCGGAGGGGAACACCTCGCCGTCGTCGCCGGTGGAACCCCCGCCCGTCGACGCGCAGCCGGCGCCCCCCGCCGAGCCCGCGCCCCCGGTCGACCCCGACGCCGGCGAGCCCGGAGATCCCCTGGTCGCGGCAGCCCGCGGGGCCCTCCCGCAACTCGAGGTCAAGGGCCGGGCACCCAAGACGGGGTACGACCGCGACCTGTTCGGGCAGTCGTGGACCGACGACGTGTCCGTGGAGTTCGGACGCAACGGCTGCGACACCCGCAACGACATCCTCCAGCGCGACCTGCAGGACATCACCTTCCGGCCCGGCACGCGGGACTGCGTGGTCCTCACCGGCGTCCTGGAGGGGCCGTACACCGGGGAGCGGATTGACTTCGTCCGCGGGCAGGACACGTCATCGGAGGTTCAGATCGACCACGTGGTGGCGATGTCGGACGCGTGGCAGAAGGGCGCACAGCAACTCACCGAGGAGCAGCGGCGTGACTTCGCCAACGACCCGCTCAACCTGTTGGCCGTGGCAGGGTGGGCGAATCAGCAGAAGGGCGACGGCGACACCGCCACCTGGCTCCCGCCGCGCCGGGAGTTCCGGTGCTCGTACGTCTCGCGCCAGGTGCTGGTCAAGGACCGGTACGGCCTGTGGGTGACGCAAGCCGAGCGCGACGCGATGGACCGCGTCCTGGCCGGCTGCTGAACCCGCCGCGGCGCACCGCGACCGGGCAGGGCGCACCGCAGCCGGGCAGGGCGCACCGCGACCGGGCAGGGCGCACCGCAGCCGGGTCAGAAGTCGAAGAAGCCGCCGCCGTCGCCGCCGAACAGGCCGCCGTCGAAGAAGCCCCCGCCGCCGTCTCCCCCGCCGTCGCCGCCGAAGAGGCCGCCGTCGAAGAAGCCGCCGCCGTCTCCTCCTCCGTCCCCACCGTCGCCGCCCATGAGTCCGCCGTCGAAGAACCCCTCGCCGCCGTCGCCGCCGCCCATGTCACTGACGTCGGCGCCGCCCTCGCCCACCCCGGACGCGAAGTCCTCACCGGAGTACCCGATGCCCGACATGCCGGCGAACATCATGTTGAACATCATCATCGAGCCCATCATCCACACGCCCGTGGTCAGGGCCGACGCCCACCAGGGCTCCGAGTACCAGCCGGCCGGGACCGGTCGACCGGCCACGACGCCACCCGGATAGTAGTGCGGGGTCTCGTCGCTCGGATCGGTCGCGGCCTTCATCGTCCGGCCCTCGACGTCGACCTCGCGGTCCTCGGTCACGCGACCGGCGCGGTCCTGTCCGGGGGTCTTGGGCAGCTCAGGGCCCGGGTCCAGGCCCATCGCCGAGCGCGCGGCGCGCACGTAGTACAGCCCCTCCAGCGCGGTGTCCTTGGCCAGCTGCGCCTGCACCGGGGTGCGGGCGTTCTCCAACTCGGACACGGCCGCCGTGTAGCGCTCCGACGCGTCGGCCATGGCCTGCTTGGACGCCTCGTCGGTGCCGTCCAGGTTGAACACCTGGCCCCCGAGACGTTCGACCCACCGGGCCGCCTCGGCCCGGTGGTCGGCGAGGTGGTGATTGTGCTGCGCCTCCAGCTGGGTCTGGCCCTTGTTCTGACTGCGGGAGACCACAGCGACGGCCACCGCGATCACTGCGGCGATGAGGAGGAATTCCACGACACGACCTTTCTCGGTACTGGTGTCGAGGGTACCGAGATCGCGGCCCGTGGCGCGCGGCCCAGCCCGGGGCTCAGCGGTCCCGCGAGGGCGCGGGGTGCGCCCGGGTAACGCGGTCGAGCCACGCCACCGCCGCACCGTCGATCGGGGTGCCCTCGACGACCATCGGCCACGCCCCGTCCATCCCGCGGGCCACGGCCGCGTCGGCGAGCAGGGACTCCCAGAACGTGGCCGAGCCGAACTCCCCGCGCCACTGCAGCGCGGGCAGCGTCAGGCGGTGCAGGGTGTGCTCGTGGGTCGTGCCCATCGCGCCGTGGACCTGGTGGGCGTTGCGGACGGCCACCGCCATGGCCTGCGAGACCGTGCTGCGCGCCACGGCCACCCGGAATCCGGACAGTGGCCCGCCGAGGTCGGTGGTGAGGGCGTCCGCGACGGCCTGGTCGACCGCCGCGCGAGCGAGGACTGTCTCCGCGGCGATGTCGACGACGAGGTTCTGCACCGACTGGAACCGCGCCAGTGGCCGGCCGAACTGATTCCGCTGGGTGGCGTGCGCGACGGCCGAGTCGAGCATCCCCTCGGCCGCACCCACGCACTGCACCGCCCTGGCCAGTGCTCCCCGCAGGACGGCGGCCTCGACAGCGGCGGTGTCGACCGCGGTCCACGTCGCGTCCTCCGGCGGGCTCACGTCGGCCAGCCGGACCGCGGACACCCCGCGGACGGCCGCGACGCCGGTTCGGTCTGTCGGCACCTCGGCGAGCTCGTACCCGCCGGCCGGGTGCCCGCCCACCTCGTCGTCGTCTTCCCCTCCGGCCCGTCGGACGAACAGGACCGTGTCGGTGCCACCCGCCCAGGCCACGCGCCGCGCGAGGCCGTCGGGGCCGATCACCGCGAGGGTCGCCGTCGTCGTGGTGGCGTCGTCGAGCGCTGCGGCGCGACGAAGGGGCCCGACGACGAGGTCGGTCTCGGCGTAGGGGACGGCCACCCCCGCGGCCGCGGACAGGCGGAGCAGAGCAGCCGCCTCCGTCCAACCGGCGCCGCTCCCGCCGCCGGCCTCGGGGGCGGTGAGCCGGGCGAGCCCCACCTCGACCAGGCTCTGCCACACCGCTGCCGGGTCGGGTTCCACGTCGGCGCCGGTGTGCACGGCGAGGACGTCGCCCATCATCGTGAGCAGGTCCTCGTCGACGACCGGGCCGGCGGTCGCGGCGTGCTGGTCGGCCGGGTCCGCAGACGCGGCGTGCTGGTCGGTGGCGTCGCTCATCGCATCCCCAGTGCTCGCGCGATCACGCCGCGCAGGATCTCGTTGGTCCCGCCGCGGAGCGTGAAACCGGGGCGTTGGTGGAGTCCCGCCCGCAGCAGGTCCGTCAGTTCGGCCGCAGCCGGGTCGTCACCGGGCGCGAACTCGTCGCCGAGGCCCGCGGAGACCGCGTCCACAAGATCGCCCTCGGTGGTGGTGCCCAACAGTTTGACCAGCGCGGCGGCGGTGTCCGCGGGCTCGCCCCGCTGGAGGGACCCGGCGATGTTCTGGCTGAGCGCGTGCAGACCGGCCATCCGGGCCACGGACCGACCGAGGTCGGCGCGGGCGGGCAGTGCCCCTGCTGCGACCGCCCCGATCTCGGCGGCGAACACCCGGAAGGAGGACAGGAACCGCTCGGGGCCGCTCCTCTCGAAGGCCAGCTCGGAGTTGACCTGCTCCCAGCCGTGGCCGAGGGTGCCGAAGACCATCGAGTCGGGCACGAACACCTCGTCGAGGACGACCTCGTTGAAGTGGTGGTCGCCCGAGAGCGACACGATCGGGCGGATGGTGACGCCCTCGCTGCGCAGGTCGACGATGAACTGACTGAGCCCCGCGTGGCGGTTCGAGGTGTCCAGGGGCTCGGTGCGGCACAGGGCGATGAAGGCCTCGGCGTGCTGCGCCCCGGACGTCCACACCTTGGTCCCGGTGATCGACCAGCCACCGTCGACCCGGACGCCCTTCGTCCGCACGCTCGCGAGATCAGACCCCGAGTCCGGCTCGCTCATCCCGATGCCGAAGCAGCACTCGCCCGCGGCGATCCGCGGCAGGTACTCGCGCTTCTGTTCCTCGGTCCCGTACCGCAGTAGCGACGGGGCGATCTGGCGGTCGGCGACCCACTGCGCCGCGACGGGCGCGCCCACGGAGAGCAGCTCCTCGGTCACGACGAAGCGCTCGAGGAAGGTGCGCCCGCGGCCTCCGTACTCGGTGGGGATCGTCATCCCCACCCAGCCGCGCTCGGCCAACCGGCGGGTGAAGTCCTCGTCCCACCTCGTCAGCCACGTGTCGATCCACGGGGTGAGGCGGCCTGCGGCGATCTCGTCGGCGAGGAATTCCCGCACCTCGGCCCTCAGGGCGGTCATCTCCTCCGACGCCAGGGTGGTCGGTGGGGCGATTCGTGACGACATCGGACCCGCTAGCGACCGGTGTAGGTGCCGGCGCGCTTCTCCCCGAACGCGGCGAGAGCCTCGCGGTGATCCTCGGTGTGATGGGCGAGCGCCTGCATCGTCGCCGAGAGCTCGAGCAGCGACTCCAGCGACTGGTGCTGGGATTCGCGCAGGAGGCGCTTGGCCATCCGCACCGCGTGCGGCGGGTTCTTGGCCACCCGGGCCGCCAGCTCACGGGCGGCGTCCATCAGCGCGTCGTGCTCGACCACCCGGTTGACCAGGCCCCACTCGGCGGCCTGCTCGGCCGTGACCCGGTCCCCGGTCAGGGCCATCTCCGCGGCTCTCGCCGGGCCGATCGCCTTGGTAAGCAGCCAGGCACCGCCGTCGCCGGGGATGATGCCCAGCTGAACGAAGCTCTCCGCGAACCACGCCTTGGTGGACGCGACCCGCAGGTCACACATCACGGCGAGGTCGCACCCCGCGCCCACCGCCGGGCCGTTGACCGCGGCCACCACCGGCACCTCGCAGTGGTACAGGGCGCGCGGGATCCGCTGGATGCCCTGGCGGTACCCGTCGCGGAGCTCGTACGGGCTTCCGCCGAACATGCCGGCCCGGTCCACCATGTCCTTGACGTTGCCGCCCGCGGAGAACGCCGATCCCGCCCCGGTGAGCACGACCGCCCGCACGTCGTGGTCCGCGTTGACCACCGCCACCCGCTCACAGATCGCGTCGACGATGGCCGGATCCGAGATGGGGTTACGGACGTCGGGCAGGTTGAGCGTCCACGTCTCGATGTGGTCGGCTCGCTCGACGAGCAGGGGCGTTGAGGCCATGGGGCTTCTTCCTGGGTAGCGGGATCGGCGTTGTCGTTCCGGGGGCCCGGTGTCGGACCACCTCGTCGGTACCCGACTGTATCCAGTGGCCCCGGTCGCCGTCACCGTTCGCCGGCGGGTCCCCTCGGCTCGGTGCCGCGGCCCCTCCGCTCGGCGCCGCGGCCGTGAGACGACGAAACCCCGGCCTGGGGGACCGGGGTTCGTGGAATTTCTGGTGGAGCCGCGTGTCGGAATCGAACCGACGACCTTTTCATTACGAGTGAAATGCTCTACCGACTGAGCTAACGCGGCGAGCCCTTGTGGGGCGTCGCAACTATATCCGACCGAACCCCACCGCCGAAAAACGACCCGCCCCCGCCAGGCTGTCAGCCCAGTGCAGCGCGGATCGCGCCGACCATGGCGGACACCGCGAACTTGGGTTTGACGTTGACCTCGATCGCCGCCCGGCACTCCTGGATCGCCTCGATCGCGCGGAGGATCGCCGCAGCCGGGTAGTGGCCGCCGAGCCTCGCGGCCTCCTCCGCCTTGTCCGGATGGACCGGGTCGACCTCGCGGGCGCCGAGCGCCGACATGAGCGCATCCCGGTAGAACCCCGCCAGGTCGACCAGCGCGAGGTCCAGTGAGTCGCGGGTGGACCGGGTCCGTCGTGACTTCTGGGCCTTCTCGAGTTCCTTGACCGCGCCCGTCGCACCCCGCCCGGCCGACGCGGTGCCCTTGCCGGTGCCGCCCGCGCCCAGCGCGGTGCGCAGCTCCTCGACCTCGCGCTCGTCGGATTCACTGTTGCGGGCCAACGCCTCCTGCTCCGCGGCGCTGACGAGCCGGTCCGCGAGAGGGAACGCCCGGCCGGGATTGTGCATGACCATGGGCAGCTGGAGGACGACGTCCCGCCGCTCCCGGGTCGCCTCGTCGGTCGCCAGCCACCGGGCACGACCCACGTGGCCCGAGGAGACCGACGCCGCCCACCGGGCCAGATCGGGGTCTATCGGGTCCCCGCCGGCGAGTAGCGCACGCTCGACCGCCGCCGCGTCCGGCTGACGCAGCGCGACGTTCCGCGAGCGCGAACGCAGGGTCACCATGATGTCCATCGGGTCGGTGGTCGGCGAGCACAGGAGGAACACGGTCCGACTGGGCGGCTCCTCCACCACCTTGAGCAGGGCGTTCCCGGACTGCTCGGTGAGCCTGTCCGCCTCCTCGACCACCACGATCTGCCAGCGCCCGGTGCCGGGGCGGCTCGCCGCGCGGTGGATGGTCTCCTTGACGTCCTTGAGGAGGATGTTGACGCCCTGCGGGGCCAGCAGGTGAACGTCCGCGTGGGTGCCGGCCAGCACCGTGTGGCACGCGCGGCACTCCCCGCAGCCCACCACGTCCGGGTCCTCGCACTGCAGGGCGGCGGCGAACGCCATGGCCGCCACGCTGCGGCCACTGCCCGGCGGACCGGTGAAGAGCCAGGCGTGGACCATCCGGGCGTCCGAGGCATCCCACCCCTGCCCCGGCACGCGGGCACGAGCGGCCGTGGCGGCAGCGGTCAGCTCCGCCACGACGTCGGCCTGTCCGGCCAACCGATCGAACACCCCGGGCATGGCCCCCACCTTATCCCCGCCCACCGACACACCTGCGTTCCCGGCATCACCGGCGCGAACTAGGCTTGGGCCGATGGAACGATGGGTCAGGTTGTTCAGGTGGCTGTGGGCCACCCCCTGGCCCGTCTATGCCCTGACGATGGTGCAGGCGAACATCATCGGCGCGGTCTTCGTGTTCTCGTTCCTGCGCTTCGTCCTGCCGATGGACCGGTTCCTCGACCTCGACCAGTTCCGCTTCCTCAACCAGTACCTGTTCATCGGCTATCTCGTGTTGGCCTTCGTCGGCGGCGTCATCGCCTCGACGCTGCTCCTCCTGCCCGTGTTGCGGGTCGACCGGTCGGGGGCGGACTTCGACGGCGCGATCCGCCGGCGCACCCTGCGCCTGCCGTTCCACCAGGCGCTCATCTCCGGCGCCATGTGGGTGACCGGGACGCTGCTGTTCGTCGCCGTCAACGTGGGCCACTCCCCCAGGTTGGCTCTCATCGTGGCGGTGACCAGCTTGCTCGGCGGCAGCACCACCTGCCTGATCTCCTACCTGCAGGCCGAGCGGATCATGCGACCGATCACGGTCCGCGCCCTGTCCAGGGGGGTGCCGGAGAGCCGCCATGTCCCCGGCGTGCGTCGCCGCATCTTCCTCGGCTGGTCACTGACCACGGTCATCCCCATCGCCGGCATCCTGCTCATCCTCACCGGACACTGGTTCGGCCTGTTCGGCGACGACCCCGGTCTGATCCTCGTCGCCCTCGCGGTGCTGGCGAGTGTCGCCGTGATCGCCGGCGCGATCGGCATGGGGCTGGTCTCGGACTCGATCGCCGACCCGGTGCGCGAGATGCAGGCGGGCGTCAGTCGCGTCAAGCAGGGCGATCTCGAGACCCGCGTGACGATCTATGACAGCTCGGAGATCGGCCAGCTCGCCCAGGGGTTCAACGAGATGGTCACGGGCCTGCAGGAACGTGAGGCCATCCAGGACCTCTTCGGTCGCTACGTGGGCGAGGACGTCGCACGCAACGCGCTCGAGCGGGGCACCGAACTGGGCGGGCAGGAACGCCAGGTCGCGGTGCTGTTCGTCGACCTCACCGGTTCGACGGAGTTCGCTGCGGCCCACGAGCCGGCCGAGGTGGTCTCCGTGCTCAACGACTTCTTCCGGATCGCCGTCGAGTCCGTCGACACCAACGGCGGGTACATCAACAAGTTCCAGGGCGACGCCCTGCTCGCGGTCTTCGGGGCGCCGCTGGAGGTGGACAACGAGGCCGGCCGTGCGCTGCGGGCCGCGCGTGCACTGCAGAGCCGACTCGCCGACCTGGCCCCGCTCACGGCGGGGATCGGCGTCTCCTACGGCACCGTCATCGCCGGACACATCGGCCATGCCAAGCGGTTCGAGTACACGGTCATCGGCGACCCGGTCAACGAGGCCGCCCGCCTCACCACGCTGGCCAAGATGGAGCAGGGACACGTTCTGGCGTCGGCGGCCACGATCCACCGGGCCGACGCACCCGAGGCGGCCAGGTGGGTGCTGGGCCGCAGCGTCGAACTGCGCGGCCGGGGCATCATGACCCAGCTCGCCCGACCCCTGCGCCCCACCCTCGCGGACCGGTGGCAGGCCGGCTCCGTGGCGTTGCGCCCGGCCGACGACCCGGCGCACTGACCGGCGGGCCTCAGCGGCGCGACGCGGCCGTCTTCTTCGCGGGCGACTTGCGGGCCGGGGCCTTCTTCGCGGGCGCCTTCTTCGGCGGCGACTTGGCGCGCCGCTCTGAGAGCAACTCGGAGGCGCGGGCGTCGGTGAGGCTCTCCACGGTGTCGCCCTTGCGCAGGGAGGCGTTGGACTCGCCGTCGGTCACGTACGGGCCGAAGCGACCGTCCTTGACCAACATCTGCTTGCCCGAGACCTCATCGACCCCCATCTCACGCAGCGCCTTGGGGGCGGCGGCCTGCCGGCCCCGACGCTTGGGCTCGGAGTAGATCTTCACCGCGTCCTCGAGCGTCACCGTGAACACCGCGTCCTCGGACTCCAGGGTCCGGGAGTCGGTGCCCTTCTTGAGGTACGGCCCGTAGCGACCGAGCTGGGCGGTGATCTCCTCACCGCTGGTGGGGTCGACGCCCACCACGCGCGGCAGCGACAGGAGCTTGAGCGCGTCCTCCAGCGTCACCGTCGCCGGCTCCATGGACTGCATCAACGACCCGGTCCGGGGCTTCGGCCCGGTGGGGCTGTCGGCCTCCTTCTTCGCCCGGCGGGTCACGGCGGCCTTGGCCTTGGTCGCGGCCTTCTTGGCCTCGGCCTTGGCGTCGTCGTCCTTGGCGGCGGCGATCGCGGCGTCGCGCTCGGCGTCGATCCGCTTCTTCTCCGCATCCGCGTCGGCGAGCACCTTCTTGGCCCAGACCGCCTTCTCGGCGTCGGTGGCCTCGGGGAGCTTCTCGGTGACGTAGGGGCCGTAGCGCCCGTCCTTGACCACGATCTCGTGTCCGGTCTCGGGGTCCACGCCCAGCGGGCGACCGTCCTGAGGGGTCGAGAAGAGCTTCTCGGCCACCTCGAGCGTGAGCTCGTCCGGGCTCATCCCCTCGGGCAGGTTGGCCCGCTGGGACTCCTCGGCGCCGTCCTCGCCGGCGACCATGCGCTCGAGATACGGACCGTAGCGACCGACCCGGACGTGCACCGGGCGGCCCTCGGAGTCGTCGAACACCCGGATCGAGTTGATGCTGCGGGCGTCGATCGCCTCGAGGTTGACATCGACGAGGTTCTTCAACCCCACGGCGTAGTTGGCCTTGTCCTCGTCACCGGAGCCCTCGGTGGCACCGAAGTAGAAGCGCCGCAGCCAGTCGTCCCGGTTCTCGCGTCCCTCGGCGATCGCGTCGAGTTCGTCCTCCATCAGCGAGGTGAAGTCGTAGTCGACGAGCCGGCCGAAGTTCTGCTCCAGCAGTCCGACCACGGCGAAGGCGACCCAGCTGGGGACCAGCGCGTTGCCGCGGACGTAGACGTACCCCCGGTCCTGGATGGTGCGGATGATGCTGGCGTAGGTCGACGGGCGGCCGATGCCCATCTCCTCCATCGCCTTGACCAGACTCGCCTCGGTGTAGCGGGCGGGCGGGCTGGTGGTGTGCCCGTCGGGGACCAGGTCGGTGCCGGTGAGCTGCTGTCCCTCGTCGAGGCGGGGCAGGCGCCGCTCGGCGTCGTCCGCCATCTGCTTCTCCGAGCCCTCGGCCGGGTCATCGGTCGCCTCGACGTAGGCCTTGAGGAAGCCGGGGAACGTGATGGTGCGGCCCGAGGCGGCGAAGGTGGCGCGCTCGTAGCCGGACGCGTTGTCGCCGGCGTCACCGCTGATGCGGATGCTGACGGTCGTGCCGCGCGCGTCGGCCATCTGGGAGGCGACCGTGCGCTGCCAGATGAGCTCGTAGAGGCGGTACTCCTCGGCGTCGAGCGCACTGTGGAGCTGCCCGGGGGTGGCGAAGGTCTCGCCGGCGGGCCGGATGGCCTCGTGGGCCTCCTGCGAGTTCTTGACCTTCCGGGTGTACTGCCTCGGCGTGGGTGAGACGTAGTCGCTGCCGTACAGCTCCGTGGCCTGCGCGCGGGCGGCTGCGATGCCGCCCTCGGACAGGGTGGTGGAGTCGGTACGCATGTAGGTGATGTAGCCGTTCTCGTACAGTCGCTGCGCGATCCGCATGGTGCGCTCGGACGTGTACCGCAGCTTGCGGCCGGCCTCCTGCTGGAGGGTGGAGGTCATGAACGGCGCGTAGGGGCGCCGTGTGTACGGCTTGGACTCGACGGAGTCGACGACGAAGTCAGCACCGGTCAGCGCGTCGGCCAGCGCCCGGGCCGCCGGTTCGGCGAGGACGACGGAGTCCTTGGCCGCGCCGGTGGACTTCAGACGCCCGTCCTGGCCGAAGTCGCGGCCCTGCGCGACCCGGGCGCCGTCGACGGCGGAGAGGCGGGCGGTGAAGCTGCGGGGTTCACCGGCGTCCCCGCCGGCGGATCCCTTCGTGGCCAGGGTCGCGGTGATGTCCCAGTAGTCCGCGGCGACGAACGCCATGCGCTCGCGCTCACGCTCGACGATCACGCGGGTGGCCACCGACTGCACGCGGCCGGCGGACAGTCGCGGCATGACCTTCTTCCACAGCACCGGGGAGACCTCGTAGCCGTAGAGACGGTCGAGGATCCGGCGGGTCTCCTGGGCGTCGACGAGGTCGGTGTCGAGCTCGCGCGTGTTCTCGGCGGCAGCGAGGATGGCGGGCTTGGTGATCTCGTGGAACACCATCCGCTTGACCGGCACCTTGGGTTTGAGGACCTCGAGCAGGTGCCAGGCGATCGCCTCGCCCTCACGGTCGGGGTCTGTCGCCAGCAGGAGCTGGTCCACGCCGGCGAGTTCCTTCTTGAGCTCGGCGACCTTCTTCTTCTTGTCGGCGCTGACGACGTAGATGGGTTCGAAGTCGTCGTCCGGGTTCACCCCGAGCCGCGCCCACGGCTCCTTCTTGTACTTGGCCGGGATGTCGGCCGCGCCCTTGGGCAGGTCGCGGATGTGTCCGACCGACGCCTCGACCACGTAGTCGGACCCCAGATAGGGCTGGATCTTACGTGCCTTGGTGGCGGACTCGACGATCACCAGGCTCCGCTTGCCGCCCGATGCTGCCTTCTTGCTCGCCACTGGAGTGCTCCCAACCTGCGCTGATTCCGTCGTCGACGCCCTTCACCGACCACCGGTCCCGGCTACGGTACGCGTGCCGGGGCCCTTCTATAGGAATTCATACCAGGCGGGATGCCCTCCACGAGAACCGTCGAGTCACCCCTCCGGCACCCACGGTGGGCTTCCCGGCGCGGGGCGCGGGGTGTCCAGATACTGCCCGGGTTCCGCCTGACCGGTCTCGAGATACCGCAGGACGATCTCGTCGACCGCCTCGTTGCCGGTGTCGAAATGGCAGTGCACGGTGCCCCGGATCCGGACGAGTGTGCCTCCCGTCGCGTCGGCGGTGGCCGGACCGAACATCCCCGGGGTGTTGGGGTCGTGGTCGGACTGGATGATCAGCGGCTGCGCGACCATCCGGTTGGACTCGATCCGCGGGGCCTCGGCGGACGGGGGATAGAGGCAGTACCGCGACTGCTCTCGCAGCGCCCATTCGTCCTCCCCGGTGCTGCCGACGGACTCGCTGCTGCCCAGCTGGGTCCCCGCCAGCAGGTTCCGCCTCGGCGGGGGCGGTCTCGTTGCAGTTGAGGATCGTCAGGTAGGTCTGCATGTCGGAGGTCACGACCGGGGTCTCCGACCGAGTCTCCAACATCGCCTCGAGTTCCTCGGGTGACGGCGGATCCGGCAGGGTTCCGTGGATCTTCGCTGAGATCACCCAGGCGATCTCGGACCACTCACCCGGCTGACGGCTGAACATGTCGAGTACGGCGAAGTATCCCTGCGCCCCCTCGACGTCCCGATCGAACGCCCCGCTCGAGGCCAGTGCCGCGTTGTCCACTCGCGCCGACCCGGTGGCGATCGCGTCCACGGAGCCGGAGGTCAGCGGCCCGGCCGGCAGCGACCCCGCCACGCGGTCGCCGGGTTGAGCCGGCGGTGGGAGGAATCGCGACGCGGCGCGGCCCTCGGTCCGGTCCAGCTCCCGGATGCGCCCGTAGACCGCGAGCGGCGTGTCTCCGAGGCCGTAGGTCGCGTCGTTCTCCGCAATCCAGGCCAGTACGTAGTCCCGGGCCTGGTGGCGGTTCTCCGCCTGCCGCTGGTGGAATTCGTACCACCAGGTGTCGGACGGACCGACGGAGGAGTCCAGGACCATTCGCTCGATACTGTCCGGGAACAAAGTCTGGTAGACCATGCCCAGCGCGGTGCCGTAGGAGAAGCCGAAGAAGCTGATGCGGCCGAGCCCCATCCGCTCGCGCACCAGCTCGTGATCCCGGACGACGTTCTCCGTGGTGAACGAACGCACCAGGGCGGGATCGGTGTCCATGCACCACTTGGCCAGGACCGTGGGGGCGTGGTCGTCGACCCCCACCTCCGGCAGACTCTCCAACGCCCCCGACCCCTCCAGGCCGCGCGGCTGCACGATCACCAGGTCGTGGTGCCTCCGGATCGCGTCGACGGCCGAGTCCTCGTCCGCGTCGAGTGCCGAGTACCACAGGTCACGCGCGTCGGCGCCCGGACCGCCGGGGTTGCCGAAGAGCGCCCCGGTCCGTTCCACCGACGCGGTGATCCTGCGCACCGACACGTCGATCGTGCGACCGTCGGGATCAGCGTGGTCCACCGGGACCGGGACGATGGCGCACAGGACATCGGCGCGGGGCAGTCCCACCTCCAGATCCCGGGCCGAGTCGGGCAGGCACCGGTCCCAGACGAGGGTGTCGACCGGAGGGACGGTGGCCGCGAGGGCCCCGGGAGGATCGACAGGCGCGGCGGGGGCCGCGGACGCGAGGGGCACCGCTGAGGCGACGACGCCCGTGGCGATGGCGGCCACCGCGCCGAGAACGCCGGCCGAGAGGAAGCGCGAGGTCAAGGTGGAGTCCTTCTCTTCAGGAGCAGAATCTTCGGGGGAAAGAACCGGGCGGCATCCGAACCAGGGGGTCGATCTCGTGACTGCGTGCAGCGACGGACGGGGCGTAACCCGGAGCGCGATGATGATTCTCTCATCATCACTGCGGAACCCGTGGCGGTATCCCCGCACCCCTCCGACTAGCCCCGGTAGACAGGTCGGTCTATGGTGAATGGAAGCAACCACGGCAGGAGACTGGAACCTGTTACAGTTCCGGAAATTCGGCCGTGGCCGCGGGCTGCGCCGGAATCGGCGTACCGTCGAGGGCTGAACGGGAGCCGCGACAAGCCTCGATTCATCACGACTTTCTGGAGGTCAGCACCGGTGGGCAACTCGTCCAAGACCAAGCTGGACAAGGTGGTCATCCGCATCGCGGGTGACTCGGGCGACGGCATGCAGCTCGCCGGTGACCAGTTCACCTCCGAAGCCGCCGCCTTCGGCAACGACCTGGCGACCCAGCCCAACTACCCCGCCGAGATCCGGGCCCCACAGGGCACGATCCACGGGGTCTCGAGCTTCCAGATCCAGATCGCGGACTACGACATCCTCACCGCCGGTGACCGTCCCGACGTGCTGGTGGCGATGAATCCGGCGGCGCTCAAGGCCAATATCGAGGACCTGCCCTCGGGCGGCATCCTCATCGTCAACTCCGACGAGTTCACCAAGCGCAACCTCACCAAGGTCGGGTACGAGTCCAACCCCCTGGGGTCCCCGGCCTTCGAGGCGTTCCAGGTGCACGAGGTCGCGATGAGCACCCTGACGATCGGTGCGGTCGAGTCGGTCGACCTCGGCAAGAAGGACGCCGAGCGCTGCAAGAACATGTTCGCCCTGGGGCTGCTCACGTGGATGTACGGGCGCACGGTCGACTCGATCGAGAACTTCCTCAAGGACAAGTTCGGCAAGAAGCCGACCATTCTCGAGGCCAACATCCTCGCCCTGCACGCGGGCTGGAACTACGGCGAGACCACCGAGGCCTTCGCCTCGGAGTACGAGATCGCCCCCGCCAAGCTGCCCGAGGGCCGCTACCGTCAGGTCACCGGCAACACGGCGATGGCCTACGGCCTGGTCACCGCGGGCCGGTCCGCCGACATGCCCGTCTTCCTGGGCACCTACCCCATCACCCCGGCCTCGGACATCCTGCACGAGCTGAGCAGGCTCAAGCAGTTCGACGTCACGACCTTCCAGGCCGAGGACGAGATCGCCGGCGTCGCCGCGGCACTGGGCGCCTCCTACGGAGGAACCCTCGGTGTCACGTCCACCTCCGGTCCCGGTCTGGCCCTCAAGTCCGAGGCCATCGGCCTGGCCGTGATGACCGAGCTGCCGCTGGTGGTCATCGACGTCCAGCGTGGCGGCCCCTCGACGGGCCTGCCGACCAAGACCGAGCAGTCCGACCTGTTGCAGGCCCTGTTCGGGCGCAACGGCGAGTCCCCCGTCGCGGTGATCGCCCCGCAGTCCCCCGCGGACTGCTTCGAGATCGCCCGCGAGGCCGCCCGGATCGCGGTCACCTACCGGACCCCGGTCATCGTGCTGTCCGACGGCGCGATCGCCAACGGCTCCGAGCCGTGGCTGCTGCCCGACGTCGCCGCCCTGCCTGCGATCGACAAGAACCTCGCCACGGCCCCCGAGGCCGAGGGCGAGGGCGACGACGGCAAGCCCGCCTCCGAGTACCTCCCCTACGCCCGTGACCCGGAGACGCTGGCGCGCGACTGGGCCATCCCGGGCGAGCCCGGACTCGAGCACCGCATCGGCGGACTGGAGAAGGCCAACGGCACCGGCAACATCTCCTACACCGCCGACAACCACGACCTCATGACCCGGACCAGGGCCCTGAAGATCGCGCTCATCGACGTGCCCGATCTCGAGGTCGACGACCCGTCCGGTGAGGCCGACGTGCTGGTGGTGGGCTGGGGTTCGTCCTACGGGCCCATCGGCGAGGCCGTACGCCGCGCCCGCGCGAACGGCCACCGCGTGGCCCGCGCCCACGTGCGTCACCTCAACCCGCTGCCGCACAACATCGGTGAGGTGCTCGAGCAGTACCGTCGGATCCTCGTCCCGGAGATGAACCTGGGACAGCTCGCCATGCTGCTCAAGGCCCGCTTCCCCGCCGACATCCAGCCCATCACCAAGGTGCACGGTATGGCGTTCTCGGCCGAGGAGCTGCAGACCGCCATCGAGTCCGAGTTCGCCGGCCGCCTCGCCCACACCGAGCACGACAAGTACCGCCTGGCGCTCGACGGGGTCATCACCACCACCGGCGAGCCCGCGGCCCGCAACCGGCGGATCGGGCACACCGCCACCGGCACCACCACCGCCAACCGAACCCGCTGACCTGCGAGCGAGGAGAGGAACCCCATGACCACCACCGAATCCGGCCTCGTCGGCAGCGCACTGCCGCTCGACGCGTTGGCGTCCGTGCCCAAGACGGATGCTCCGCAGAAGCCCAAGGACTACACCTCCGACCAGGAGGTGCGCTGGTGCCCCGGCTGCGGCGACTACGTCATCCTGGCCACCATCCGCGCCCTGTTGCCCAAGCTCGGGCTCAAGCGCGAGAACATCACCTTCATCTCCGGCATCGGCTGCTCGAGCCGTTTCCCGTACTACCTCGAGACGTACGGGATGCACTCGATCCACGGCCGTGCCCCGGCCATCGCGACCGGCCTGGCCACCGCACGCCCCGACCAGTCGGTCTGGGTCGTCACCGGTGACGGCGACGCCATGTCCATCGGCGGCAACCACCTGATCCACACGCTGCGCCGCAACGTGAACTTGAACATCCTCATGTTCAACAACCGGATCTACGGGCTGACCAAGGGCCAGTACTCGCCCACCTCCGAGCCCGGCAAGGTCACCAAGTCCAGCCCGATGGGCTCGCTGGACCACCCGTTCAACACCCTGTCGCTGGCGATCGGCGCCCAGGGCACCTTCATCGCCCGCGCCCTGGACTCCGACCGCAAGGGCCTGACCGAGGTCCTCGACGCGGCCGCACGCCACCGCGGCACGAGCTTCGTGGAGATCCTGCAGGACTGCCCGATCTTCAACGACGGTTCCTTCGACCTGCTCCGCAAGGAGGACGCCGGCGACCACCTGATCCCGGTGCGCCACGGCGAGAAGATCATCTTCGGTGACGACGGCCAGCACTGCGTCGTGCGCCGCGGTTTCTCCCTCGCGGTGGCCGCGACCGCCGACGTGGACGAGGCCGACATCGTCGTCCACGACGCCCACGCCGACGACCCGACCTACGCCCACGCCCTGGCCAACCTGTCCAGCCAGGACCTCGAGTACACGGTCACCGGCATCATCCGGCAGGTCCGCCGCGACACCTACGACGACCTCGCCCGCGGCCAGGTCGCCGCCGCCAAGGAGACCTCACCCACGGACCTGCAGGCGCTGCTCGACGGCAGCAACACCTGGACCGTCGGCTAGGGCCGAAGGCACCACCCGCGCCGCGTCAGCGGCGTCGGAACCAGCCGCCCGCGGGGGCGGTCACCGGCTCAGATGCGCCTGGTGACCGTCCCCGCGATGCGTCCTCGGGCGTCCCACGTGCGCTCGACCACGTCGGCCACCCCGTGATGGTCGACGCGCACGGCGGCGGTCGACCGGGTGCCGTACCGCCGGCCGATGCGGACGAACCTCGACGACAGCCGCCACTCGTGCGTCAGCGGCACGCCCGTGCGCGGCATCGTCCACGGTGCCGCCGGACGACGATCGGCCAACACGTCCAGCAGCGTCCCGGACCAGTCCGGGCCCGTCATGACGTCGGTGCCCATGAGCGCTCTGACGTCGTGGACCGCGCCCACCACCTTCGGCCAGGGGGTGTCCAACGAGGCGTTCGACAGCCCGTGGACGCCGGTGCCGAGCGCAACCGGGCCGCGGGTGGAGCGGTTGGACGCCCACCACATCCGGTCGAGGTCGCCGGCCAGGAGGTTGACGCCCCCGTAGCGATCGAGGTCGTCGACGACGTGGTGGGCGAACTCCGCGACGGGCACCGGCCCGGTGAGCGCGTCGATGGGCAGCTCGCCGCGGGAGGCGGCTGCGGGGAGCACGGGTCCGCGCTCGCGCACGTTGGTCACCGCCGAGAACCGTCCGCCCGGGGCCACCGCGAGCCAGGTCCCGCCCGCGGTGACGTCCCGGCCGGCGACGATGCCCTCGGCGCCACCGGCGTCGGCGGTCCACTCGTGCAACGGCTCGGTGGGCCGGCTCAGGACCTCGTCCCGGTTGGCCACCACGATCAGCGGGTAGTGAGGGTGGACCCGACGGGCGACGACCAGCATGCACATACCCCCACGGTACTTCGGGCGGCGTCCGCGCAGCGCAGGGCCGACGTCCGGCGCGACGGCGCCAACTATGAGGTCCAGCTAGCCGGGCCAGTGCTGCGGCGGGACCCCGGCGGGCGCGGGCCCGATGCTCTGCGCCAGACGCGTGCGAGCTCGGGCCGTCCCGAGCCGCAGCAGCGGCCCGCCACCCTTGGAGCCGACGTAGGTGGTCCGGATCCCGACGCGGTCCAGCGCCGCGCGCAGGGCGTCCCGTCGAGGCGCATGGTGTTCCATCGCGGCGTCGATGCCCAGCTCGACCGCTCCCCCGTCGGTGACGTGGCCGGCGGTGAGCACCCAGACGCGCAGCGCACCGGCGGAGGGCGTCCACCCCTCGGGCACCGCGGTGACCGCGCCCCGCCGCCAGCGGCGCACCACCGGTACCAGGGCCGGGGTCCGCGCGGTCGACACCGTGCAGCGGCCGTCCGGGCCCGCCTCCGAGCGGATCGGATCGAGTCCCGCCTCCGCCAGGAGGGACTCCAGCGCGTCCGCCCGCCAGGCCGCGTCGAGGGCCACAGAGACCTGCGCGAGCTCGCCGGCGAGGGTGGACTGACCCCGGGCGGCCAGCGCCCCCTCCAGGTCCGAGGGCTCGGGGACGTGGTCGTCCGCGGCGAAGAACGACAGCTGCGTCACGGACCAGAGCCTACGGTCGACCCCCGACACATCGCGAGGCCCCCACCGCGCGTGCGGTGGGGGCCTCGCCGTGATCGAGCGGACCGCCTCAGATGGCGCGGACCTCCTGGGCCTGCGGCCCCTTCTGGCCCTCGCCGACCTCGAACTCGACGCGCTGGTTCTCCTCGAGCGACTTGAAGCCCGAGCCCTCGATGGAGGAGTAGTGGACGAAGAGGTCGGCCGAACCGTCCTCAGGGGCGATGAAACCGTAGCCCTTCTCCGCGTTGAACCACTTGACGGTGCCCTGTGCCATTTTGATGTGTTCCTTTTCCGTACTGCCAGGTGCGACTCGCGGGATGGCCACGCGTGTCGGGCCGGCGCCCCCGACCACGGGGTTCCCGTGGACGATGGTGACGACCGGGTCCAGTACATCACGACCGCGGCGCGAGGAGAACAGATCCGGGGTAGGCCGATCCGGCGCACGGGGTGATCAGCCCTCTACGGTCGAGGGGTGACGACCTACGGACGCGAACTCCTCGGCCACCTGCTCGAGCAGCTGCCGGCCGGGGCGTCGCCTCTCACGCACGCCGTCGACCTGCCGGCGCGCGAGGCCCGGCACGCCGACTGGCCGGCCTGGGCGCACCCCGGTCTGGTGGACGAGCTGCGTGGCCGCGGGGTCGAGCGCCCGTGGGCCCACCAGGTGGCCACCGCCGAGCACGCGCACGCGGGCCGGAACGTGGTGGTCGCGACGGGGACGGCGTCCGGCAAGTCCCTCGGCTACCAGCTGCCCGCACTCAGCGCGCTCGCCGCGGACCCGGGCGCCTGCGTGCTCTACCTGGCCCCGACCAAGGCACTCGGGCAGGACCAGCTGTCGTCCGTCATCTCGCTGGTGGACGCCATGCCCGAGCTCTCCCACGTGGCACCTGCGTCCTACGACGGCGACACCCCGACCGACGCCCGGCCGTGGATCCGGGAGAACTCCCGGTGGATCGTCACCAATCCCGACATGCTCCACCTGTCACTTCTCGGCCGGGCCCGCCAGTGGACACGGATCCTGCGGGGGCTCCGCTTCGTCGTCGTCGACGAGTGTCACTCCTACCGGGGGGTGTTCGGCTCCAACGTCGCCCTGGTCCTGCGCCGGCTCGACCGTCTCGCGCGGGCGCTCGGCGCCGCACCGACCTACATCCTGGCCTCCGCCACCACCTCCGACGCCGGCGTCGCCGCGACCACGCTGGTCGGGCGCGAGTGCGTGGAGGTCACCGAGGACGCCTCCCCGCAGGGCGGACGGACCGTCGCACTGTGGGAGCCACCGCTGATGGAGGGCCTGTCCGGGGAGCACGGCGCGCCGGTCCGGCGGCCCGCCCCGGTCGAGGCCTCCACCCTCATGGCCTCCCTCGTCGCGGAGGGCGCGCGGACCCTGACCTTCGTCCGGTCGCGGGCCGGTGCCGAGTCGACCGCGTTGCGGGCACGCGAGCGGCTCGCCTCCGAGCACGGGGAACGCGGCCGCGAGCTGGCCGGACGGATCGCCGCCTACCGCGCCGGCTACCTGGCCGACGACCGCCGCGAACTCGAACGCGGCCTCGCCGAGGGCGAGCTGGTGGGCGTGGCCTCGACCTCGGCGCTCGAACTGGGCGTGGACATCTCCGGGCTCGACGCCGTGGTCAGCGCCGGCTTCCCGGGCACGATCGCCTCGTTCTGGCAGCAGGCCGGACGCGCCGGACGCCGAGGACAGGGCGCCCTGGTGATGCTGGTCGCGCGCGACGACCCGCTCGACACCTACCTCGTCCACCACCCCGACGCGCTGCTCGGCCACCCGGTCGAGGCCACCGTCACAGACCCGCGCAACCCCGTCCTGCTGGCCGGGCAACTCAGGTGCGCCGTGAGCGAGCGACCCATGTCGCACGACGAGGCCCGCACGTGGGGCGCGAACGACGTGCTGGAACGGCTCGCCGCCGACGGACTGGTGCGGCGCCGACCGGCCGGCTGGTACCCGGCCGCCGACGACCACACCCCGCACGCCGAGGTCGACATCCGCGGCACCGGCGGGGCGGAGGTGGTGATCGTCGACGCCGTGGACGGCCGCATGCTCGGCACGATCGACTCCGTCCGGGCCCGCTCCCAGGTCCACCCGGGGGCGCTGTACCTGCACCAGGGTGAGTCGTTCGTCGTGGACGAGCTGAACCTGGAGGACGGCCTGGCACTGTGCCACCCCGAGGTGCCGGAGTGGACGACCAGCGCACGTGAGCAGGTGTCGATCGACCTGGTCGAGACCCTGGAGTCGGTGCCCGCCGGTCCCGTCACCCTCTCGCTGGCCGACGTGGAGGTGACCACCCGCGTGACCGGCTTCCAGCGGCGGCTGCGTGGCGGCGAGATCCTCGACGTCACCCCGCTGGACCTGCCCGAGACCACCCTGGCCACGCGGGCCGTGGTGTACACGCTCACCCCGCAGTTGCTGCGGGTCGCCGGGCTGGAGGAGGCGGACTGGCCGGGGGCGCTGCACGCGGCCGAGCACGCGGCGATCGGGCTGCTGCCGCTGGTCGCGACGTGCGACCGCTGGGACATCGGCGGCGTGTCGACCGCCCTGCACCCGGACACCGGGCTGCCCACGGTGTTCGTCTACGACGGCTACTCGGGCGGCGCGGGCTTCGCCGAACGCGGGTTCCGGCGCGCGACCGCGTGGCTCGGCGCGACGCTGGCCGCGATCCGCTCCTGCGAATGCGAGTCCGGGTGCCCGTCCTGTATCCAGTCCCCCAAGTGCGGCAACGGCAACGACCCACTGTCCAAACCCGGCGCGATCGCGCTGCTCACCGAGGTGGTGGGACAGCTGGGCGGCGTGGGTGTCGGGGAGCCCGCGCCGGCCGGGCCCGCCGCCGGTCCCCGCTGACCCGTCAGGCCGGCCCCGCCCGGGCCACCGCCGAGCCCGATCGCACGCCGAACACCCCGAGCTCCACGCGCACCTCGGCGCGGGCCACGACGTCGTGGCCGTCGACCCGGCAGACCGACAACTCAGCACTGTTGGCGGCCGCGATCCCGGCCGCCGCCGCGCACGCGTCCTCCCCGCGCGCAGCGCGTGCGCTCCACCCAACGCGGCCAGGTCCGCGGCGGCCCGGGCCGCATGCGCGGCCACGGCGGCCCGTCCCACCAGGAGAACCGCCACCGTCAATGCCAGAACCGCGGCGACGGCGAAGGCGGTCATGACGGTCATGGCGCCCTCGTCGTCGTCGACCACCCGCCGCCACCCCGGCGAACGGGGCGCGGCCGCACCGGATCGGTCAGGTACGGGGCGCGTCATCCCACCACCCCCGGCTCGGTCCGCGCGACCGCCCGGCCACGGAGCTCGACACCGGGCAGGCCCCGCGCCGGGGCCACGACCACGGCCGTGACGAACGACCCGCCGCCGTCCACCGACACCTCCGATCCGGGAGCCACCGCCCGTCCGGCCGCGACCCCGTCGCCCGGGCCCGCCATCGCCGCCACCCGGGCGGCCTCCCGCGCCGCGTCGACCACCCGGATCTGCGTGAGCGCCGCGCCGGCCCCGGCGGCGGCGACGCCGAACACCACCACCAGGGAGGCGATGCCGAGGGCCGCCTCCACGGTCACCGACCCGTCGTCGCGGGCCGACGCGGTCCGGAGCCGCCGCTGCGCCATCACACCGAGGTGTTGAGGGCCTGTTCGATGATCCCTCCGAGCGCATCGGGGATCGAGTCGCCGCTGACCACGGTGTAGAGCACCGCGCCGAACGCGGCGGCGGCGATCGTCCCCACGGCGTACTCGACCGTCGACATGCCGGCGTCCGGGGTGGTCACGGCACTGAACCGCCTGGCCAGGGCGGCACGGGCCCGGGCTATCGGCGCGCCGGAGACCGCTGGCGTGCAGGCGGCGTTCCGGGCGGCGTTCCGGGCGGTGGAGTGGGTGGTGGAGTGGGTGTTCATCTGGGTTCTCCTTCTTCGGTGACCGGGGCGGCGTCTCCGTCCCGGAATCGGTGTGGCCGGTGGGTCCGCTCACGGCAGGACTCCCGGCAGCATCCCGTCGGCCAGGCCCACGACGACGGGGAGGACTCCCAGGCAGACGAACGCCGGGAGGAAGCACAGGCCGAGCGGGCCGGCGACCATGACGGCGGCCCGCTCCGCCCGGGCGGTGGCGACGGCGTCCGCCTCGGAGCGCAACCGATCGGCGGCGTGTCCGAGCGCGGCCAGTACCGACCCGCCGCCGTCGGTCGCGCGGGCCAGAACCGGGGCGATCGGGGCCAGCCGGGCGGCGTCCGGGACCTCCCGCCACGCCTCGGCCGGGGCGGCGCCCAGCCGCATCCGCGCCGCGGCCGCCCGCAACGGACGCGCCGACGCGGGATCGGAGTGATCGACGGCGTCGGCGACCGCGGCCAGTGCGTCGGGCACGGGCAGACCGGACTGCAACGCAACCGCCAGCAGGTCCACCAGCTGGGCCAGGGCTCCGGTGTCGGCGCTGGTGGGGCCGCGGCGCGTGATCGTGGCCAGGGCGCGGGCGGCCACCTTTGAGGGGAGCCTGCCGCCGGGTCGGTCGCTGTCGCGCGCCCGGGGTGTCGATCCCTCGGCACCCACCGGGAGGGCGTCCGCCCTGTCGGCGGCCCGCGGGCGCCACGGCGCCACGCACAGCGCGGCGGCGAGCAGGAGGACGGCCGCGGTCATCGGGCGGCACCGCCCGCGATGCGGTCGGTCCACAGCAGTCCGGCGGACAGCAGGACCGACCCGGCCAGACACAACCCGCCGCCCAGCGCGCCGCTGCCCAGGACCCCCAGCGGGTCGGCGCCGAAGCCGGACCCCAGGAGCACGCCCAGTCCGGGGAGCGCGGTGAGGATGACGGAGGTGGCTCGGGGTCCGGCGAGGGTGGCGTCCACACGCAGCGCCCGCTGCCGCCGCGAGGCCACGTCGGCCCGCAATCCGTCCACGACGTCGGCCAGCACCACCCCGTGTCGGGTGGCGAGGAGCCAGGCGCCGGCGAGCTCCCCGGCGACCCGGTCCCCGTCCGGGCCGTCGCCTCCGGCGGGTCGCAGGGCTGCCGCGACGTCGCCGCCCAGGCGGGCGTGTGACCCCGCCGCGGCGAGGATCCCGGCCACCCGCGGGTCGTGCGCGGCCGCGGCGTCGGCGGCCTGCCCGAGGGCGCCTCCCGGCCCGGCGCCGGCACGCAGGGCCGAGGAGGTGTCGTCGAGCGCACGCTCCCACGCCCCCAGTCGCGAGAGACGCTGTCGGCGTTCGGTGGCCCGCCCGCGCAGGTCGGCCGCGGCGCCACCCAGCACGGCGGCCGCGCAGGCGTGGATCGGGCCCGCCGCCACGAGCGCGACCGTGCCCGCGGCGACAGGCCACAGCACGCCGATCGGCACCTGCGCGAGGGCGTACCGCAGCCGGGCCACGCCCGCGCCGCCCGCCTGCCCCGCGCCGCCCGCCTGCCCCGCACCGCCCGCCTGCCGCGCACCGCCGACCCCGAGCGCGCGTACCCTGCCGGCCGCGATCCCGCCCGGCCACACCAGCAGCGCGGCGGCGAGGAGCACCGCGGCCGTCATGAGACCCTCGCCCCGAGCACCGCGTCCAGGCCCGCGCGGCCGGGAACCGCCCCACCGTCGGCGCGCCAGGCCGGGTCCACGACGATCCCGTGCGCCTCGCGCCGCACCACCCCGATCGAGTCGACGCCCCGCCGCCCGTCGGGCAGCCGGCGCATCCCCACCACCACCCGCAGGGACGCCGCGACCTGTGCGGACAGGGCCGCCCTGTCGAGTCCGCCCAGCGCGCCGAGCGCCTCCAGCCGGGCGGGCAGCTCCGTGGGCGAGTTGGCGTGGACGGTGCCGGCGCTGCCGTCGTGGCCGGTGTTCAGCGCGGCCAGCAGGTCGGCGACCTCGCCGCCACGCACCTCCCCCACCGCGATCCGGTCCGGTCGCATGCGCAGTGCCTGCCGGACCAGGTCGGCCATGGTCACCTGTCCGGCGCCCTCGACGTTGCCGTGCCGCACCACCAGTCGCACGACGTGCGGGTGCGCGGGTCGCAGCTCGGGGGAATCCTCGACGCACAGCAGCCGCTCGGTCGCCGGGACCAGCCCCAACAGCGCCGCGAGCATGGTGGTCTTTCCGGAGCCGGTGCCACCCACCACGAGGTAGCCCACCCGGGCGTCGACGAGCCCCCGCAGCAGCGGCTCCGCGGAGGCATGCACCGTCCCCGCCTCCACCAACCGGTCGAAGGTCACCTGCGCCGGCCGCGACACGCGCAGCGACAGGCAGGTCCCGTCCACGGCCACCGGCGGCAGAACCGCGTGCAGTCGCCACGCCATCCCGTCGCGGGAGCGCACCACGCCGTCGGCCCAGGGTCGGGCGTCATCGAGCCGCTGACCCGCCCGTCCGGCCAGGCGTACCGCGAGCGCCCGCAGCTCGGCCTCGGTGGGTACGACGACGTCCGTCTCCTCCAGGCCGCGTCCGCGGTCCACCAGTGCCGGCCCCGGCCCGTCGACCACGACGTCGGTGACACCGGGGCTCGCGAGGAGCGCCTCGAGCGGCCCGGCCCCGGCCAGGTGCTCGCGGACCAATCGCGCTGTACGCAGCAGGTCGAGGTGGCCGTGCAGCACCCCGGACTCGGCCCGCACCGCGCGGACCACCTCGTCCGGCTCGGGCTCCACGCCCAGGCCGGCGAGCCGCGCGCGCACCCTGTCGACGAGGTCGGCCGGCGGTGCGACCACCGCCGGATCGTCACCGTTCATCGAGGTCCACCTGCTCCAGCAGTGCGTCGGCGAGCGCGGCCAGTCGTCGCACCCGGCCCGCCCGTCCGCGATGGAGCGCGGCCGCCAGCTCACCGGCGCCCGCCGCACGGCGGACCGCCCGGATCTCCGGCAGGACGTGCCAGTTCCTCGCCCCGGCCACGTCGGCGACGTCGGCGGCGTGCAGGGGGTCGCCGCGTCCGGTCCTGATGACCAGGACCACGCCCGGGTGGTCGCGCACCGCGTTCCCGGCGGCGACAGCGCCCTGGAGGTCGGCCCTGGTGACGACGACGACGAGGTCCGCACCGGCGAACACCGGCCCGCCGTCGGCGAGCCCACCGCGATCGCTCACCACGAGTCCCCCGGCCGACCGGTGGGCCTGCTCCGCTCCCGGGGCGCCGTCGAGGGCGCGGACAGGGTCGGCCACGACCGGTCCACTCCTGGACCGCGCCAGGACGCCGAGTCCGGGCAGGGCCTCGGGCACCGCACCCCACAGGGCCTCCGGATCAGGTCCGCCCAGGTCGGCGCGCACGTCCTCGACCCGAAGCCCGGGCCGCTCCTCGACGCCCAGCACCAGATCGACGCCGGTGCCGTGCGGGTCCGCCTCGACCAGCAGGGTCCGGAGGGACGGCGCAGCCCGAACCGCCAGCGCGGCCGCGAGGGTGCTGGCCCCGCAGCCGCCCACCGCGCCGGCGACCACGATCAGCGGACCCGACCGCGTACGCACCGGCGCGAGCAGCGCACCCACGAGATCGCCGGTGCCGGACGGCAGGCGGACCACCTCGTCGTCGTCGCCCCGGTCGCGGTCAGACCCCACCCGCACGACGCGTGACCTACCGGTATCCACCACGGCGTCCGCGCGATCGGTGACCACCACCTCGGAGTGGTTCCCGGCCCGGGTGTCCGTGTCCAGGGCGAGGGCGGCCAGGACGGCACGCACGTCGGCGTCCAGATCGGGGTCCGCGACGTCCACCGCGACGGACCGCGCTCTCGTAGTCGTGTTCACGGGGCTCAGCCTCGCGCATCCACCCGCCCGTCGACCGCTCCGCGGAGGCCCACGGCGGCCCGCCTGTGGAGGGGGACGGGGCTGTGGACAACGTGCCGCGGGGAAAGCTCGCGAGGGCACTGTGCGGTGGGCGCGTCGGCAGCTGTCCGGTACAGCCGAGCCCGCGAAATGCGAGAGACCGCGGCAGGGGGTGCGGCGGTCTCTCAGAAGTGTCAGTTCTCGGGGGGATGAACTGAGCACCTTAGGGGGATGCCCATCACGGGCACCGTCAGTATCGCCCATCTGCGTCGCCAGCACAAGAACCGTATCGTTGGGGCGTGTCCGCCCCACGCCCACCGGGCCCCAGGATGTCGCACCGCCCTCGCCGGGTCGCTGCGTTCTTCGACCTGGACAAGACGATCATCGCGACCTCCTCGGTGTTCGCGTTCAACAAGTCGTTCCTCGGCGAGGGACTGCTGTCGCGACGGTCGGTGATCGATCTGGCCTATACGCAGCTGGCGTTCAGCCTGTCCGACGCCGACGACGAGCAGATGCAGAAGGTGCGTCAGGCCATGGCGACCGCCACCAAGGGGTGGTCGCCCGAGCAGGTCGAGCGGATCGTCACCGAGGGACTCAAGGAGACCGTCTCCCCGACCGTGTACGCCGAGGCCCAGGACCTGCTCGCCGAGCACCGCGCGCTGGGCCACGACCTGGTGATCGTGTCCGCCTCGGGCGAGGAGTTGGTGGCGCCGATCGCCCGGATGCTCGGCGTGGACCACTACGCCGGCACGCGGATGAACCGGGACGCTGACGGCCGCTACGGCGGATCGATCGAGTTCTACTGCCAGGGTCCCGGCAAGGCGGAGGCGATCAGCGCGTTCGCGGAGCGCTACGGTTACGACCTCGAGGCGAGCTACGCCTACTCGGACTCCTCCACCGACCTGCCCATGCTCGACATGGTCGGCCACCCGACGGTCATCAACCCCGACCGCGCACTGCGGCGCGAGGCGCTGGAGCGGGGCTGGCCGATCCTGACGTTCGAGAACCCCACTCCGCTGCTGCCCACGCTCGAACGGGCGACCGGGCCGATCGTTGGGGTGGCGGCCATCGTCCTGGCCGTGGGGTCCGCCACCGTGTCGTTCGTCCGGGCCGCGCGACACGCGGGGCGGTAGCGCGCACCATCGGGTGCGCGCGGCGGCGGGGCGGGCCCGTGCGGTGCGTCGGCAACACCTCATCATCGGCGTCGGCGACGGGCACGGGCGATAGCCGGACTCCCCCACGAGTTCCCGTGTTCCTTGTGCGATCCCACCATCGCCCCGGGCCGGTCACAGGCGGCATGCTCAGGGCACGGTGGTGAAGACGCCAGGACCGGGACGGAAGAGAAGTCACGGCCCCCCGCCCTCCTCACCGTCATCGACATTCGGAAACCCACGCGACGGATAACGCCCGAGAGGCAACACCAGCCGTGGGTCCGCGCCAGCCGTCACCGACGGTTGTCCCGGACCGGCGACACGGCGGATCACAGGACGCTTGGTACCCGGATCTCTCGATGCACCGCAGTGAATTGGCGGGTCGACTCCGGTCGGCCCGCCATTCGCGCGCGCCCGGCCCGTTCGGCCACCGGCGCGCTCCGCTTAGCCCCCGGCTGCGTCGGCGATCGAGGTGGCCTCGCGCGCGCCGGCCTCGAGGGCTCTACAGCAATGGAGGAGCCATTCGGTCACGCCCTCCTCGGTGCCGCTCATGTATCCCTGCAGGGCGGCCCGGTGTGCCTCCGGGTCCCGATAGAAGGTCACCTCGGGCACGCCCAGGCCATGGGGGTCGAGCCCGGTCGACACCCCGACCAGGCGGAACGCCGCCCGGGCGACGATCCCGTCCGCGGACCCGAACGGTCGCAGGCCCGAGAGTTCGCCGAGGACGACCGCGGCGAGGACGGGCGCCGGCGCGCGGGTGCCACCGGTGATCAACTCGGCGAGGCCCTGGAGACGCTCGGCGACCCCCGCCTCCGGGCGCGGCCGGCCGAGACCCTGAGGGTCCACCCCGGGCCCGGACGCCGCGAGGAGGTGCAGATGGGCGAGTTCCTGGAGGGGCGAGCGGGTCCACACGGACACGGCGCGGTCGAGCGACTCGCCCGTCAGTTCCCCGGCCACGCGCAGCGCTGCCGAGAGCACCTCGTCCTGCTCGCCGTCGGTGTCCAGGCGGACGGACGCGCCCTCGACGCCGGCCGATGCGCGCGCACCCCGCAGCACCGATTCGGCGGCGGTGGTGGGCCATCCGCGGCGGTTGGCGGGGTGTCGGTGCACCGAGGCGAGGGCTGCCCGGGCGGCGTCCGCGGCCTCGGCCACACCGGGCAGGGCGAGGAGCGGGGCGAGCGGGTCGGGGGCGGTGGAGGTCACGGGTCGAGGTTACCGACCCGGCGCGAATCGGCCGACACAGGTGATTTTCAGCTGCCTCAACCGGTGTCGAGCTGGTGTAATCAGCCCAATCCGTCGGGGCACGCGCCCGGCTCAGCCCCTACACCTCGATCCCGGAGGCCCTCGTGAATCTCAAGGACCAGCTCGACGCGCTGCTCGACGCGACCGCCTTCGACTCGACCGGGGCCAAGGTCGGCGCCGTGCGCCAGATCTACGTTGACGATGCCAGTGGCAAGGCGACGTTCGCGACCGTCGCCACCGGGATCTTCTCCGCCGACGCGATCGTCCCTCTCCACGGCGCGCGACTCCTCGATGACGAACTCCATGTCGACCACACCCGCGCCGTCATCCGCGACTCCCCGCGCCCCGACAACACCGAGGACGCCCTCACGCCGGAGCAGGAGGCCAGGTTGCTGGAGTACTACGGCATCGAAACCCCCACGCGGCTTCGCGGAACCTCCGCGTCCGGGCCCGGGACGGCGACCGGGGAGTCGGCGCCGAGCGGCGGAAAGGAGACGAGCGCGGGCAAGACGGCAGGCGCCGGGAATGCCGAGGGCACCGGCAAGACGGCAGGCGTCGGCAAGACAGCCGTCGCCGACAAGACGGACACCCCGGCGGGTGCGGGCAAGACGGACAGCGCCCGGACGACCAGCGGCACGCCGGCGAGCGGCGGCGGGGCCGCGGTCGGAGACAGCGCAGAGGGAACGGGCACGTCGTCGGGCACCGGCGCGCCGCGCCGGCCGGCTACCCCACCCGCATCGACCGGGACCACGGCACCGACGGGCGCGACGTCGGAGAGCGGGAACGAGTCGACGACGACGAGCTCCGCGACCTCATCCTCGTCGACCGACACCCCGGAACCCGCGAAGTCCTCCGGCCCGGGGCCCGCCACACCCGCCGGGCCGCCGTCCGACGACGGCTCCTCGAAGGGCGAGAACCCCCCTCGCGAGTGAACGGAATCGGACAGGCCTCCCCCGACCTCCCCCCGCCGGGCCAGATCCCGAACACGGTGCGCCGCATGTGACTACGCTCACATACATCGGTCCGGTCGCTTCCGCCGTGACGATCCCGGCCGTCCGTGAAATCTGATCCCGAGAGAGAGCCGCTGATGACCGCTCCCGAGCACGACCAGTCCTTCGCTCCCGACCCCGACTTCGCCGCGCAGGCCAATGCGCAGGCCGACCTCTACGACAGCGCGTCGAGCGACCGTCTCGCCTTCTGGGAGGAGCAGGCTCGGCGACTCGACTGGGACACCGAGTGGACCGAGGTCCTGGACTGGTCTGACGCGCCGGTCGCCAAGTGGTTCGTGGGCGGCAAGATCAACGTGGCCTACAACTGTGTCGACCGCCACGTGGAGGCCGGCAACGGCGATCGTGTGGCCATCCACTGGATCGGCGAGCCCGGCGACGACGCCCGCGACATCACCTACGCCGAACTCAAGGACGAGGTCAGCCGGGCGGCCAACTACCTCAGCTCGCTCGGCCTCGTCGCCGGTGACCGCGTGGCCATCTACATGCCCCTGCTGCCCGAGGTCTACATCGCGATGCTCGCGTGTGCCCGCCTGGGCCTGACCCACTCCGTGGTGTTCGCCGGATTCTCACCGAACGCGCTGCGCTCCCGCATCGACGACGCGGAGGCCAAGCTCGTCATCACCGCCGACGGACAGTTCCGGCGCGGTAAGCCCGCACCGCTGAAGGCCGGGGTCGACGACGCGCTCTCCGGAAACGGCGTCGATGCCGACGGCGACGCCGAGTCCGTGCAGAACGTGCTCGTGGTCCGCCGGACCGGTCTCGATGTGGACTGGACCGACGGCCGTGACGTCTGGTGGGACGAGGCGATGTCCGAGCAGTCCACCGAGCACACGCCGGAGGCTTTCGACTCGGAGCACCCGCTGTTCCTGCTCTACACCTCCGGCACGACCGGCAAGCCCAAGGGCATCGTCCACACCTCGGGCGGGTACCTCACCCAGTCCGCGTACACCCACCACAACGTCTTCGACCACAAGCCCGGCGAGGACGTCTACTGGTGCACGGCGGACGTCGGCTGGGTCACGGGCCACACCTACGGCGTGTACGCCCCGCTGGCCAACGGCGCCGAGTGCATCGTCTACGAGGGAACCCCGAACTCGCCCGACGAGCACCGTCACTTCCAGATCATCGAGAAGTACGGCGTCACCATCTACTACTCCGCGCCGACCCTGATCCGGACGTTCATGAAGTGGGGCAACGAGATCCCGGCCGCGCACGACCTGTCCTCGATCCGCCTGCTCGGTTCGGTCGGCGAGCCGATCAACCCGGAGGCGTGGCGCTGGTACCGCGAGAACATCGGCGGCGGCAAGGCTCCCATCGTCGACACCTGGTGGCAGACCGAGACCGGCGCGATCATGATCTCCCCGCTCCCGGGCGTCACCGAGACCAAGCCCGGTTCCGCCATGCGGCCGCTGCCCGGTATCGAGGTCGCCATCGTGGACGGCGACGCCAAGGAGGTCGCGACGGACGAGCAGGGCTTCCTCGTGATCACCGAGCCGTGGCCGGCCATGCTCCGCGGCATCTGGGGCGACATGGAGCGCTATCGCGACACCTACTGGTCCCGGTTCGCCGAGGAGGGCTACTACTTCGCCGGTGACGGCGCCAAGTGGGACGCCGACGGCGCACTGTGGGTGCTCGGTCGCGTCGACGACGTCATGAACATCTCCGGTCACCGCATCTCGACCTCCGAGGTCGAATCGGCCCTCGTCGGTCACCGCGCGGTCGCCGAGGCCGCGGTCGTCGGCGCCAACGACGAGACCACCGGCCAGGCGATCGTCGCGTACGTGATCCTGCGGGGCAACGTGGACGCCGAGGAGGATCGTCAGAAGCTCATCGACGAGCTGCGGGCCGAGGTGTCGCGGGAGATCTCCCCGATCGCCAAGCCCCGCGACATCACGATCGTGCCCGAGCTGCCCAAGACGCGGTCCGGCAAGATCATGCGTCGCCTGCTCAAGGACATGGCCGAGGGCCGCGACGGCGGCGACACCTCGACCCTGTCGGATCCGACGATCATGGACCAGATCCGCGAGAAGGGCACGCGCGGCTGACGGGTAGCGGGTGAACACCGCCACGTGACGTGGCACGATGGACGACGGTGCATCCGTCGCCGGACTATGGAGGAACAACCGTGAGCCACGCCCAGGGAACGCACAAGCCGACCGAGGCCTCGATCCCCTTGCATGACGCTGACTCGATCGGCCGTGGCGACGCCAGTATCGGCACCCTGGTCAAGAACGCCACGACGCAGGTGTCGACACTGGTCCGTGCCGAGATCGAGCTGGCGAAGACCGAGGTCACCGAGCAGGTGAAGAAGGCCGCGACCGGGTCCGGCTTCTTCGTCGCGGCCCTCGTCCTGCTGCTGATGTCCTTCTTCCCGTTCGTGTTCATGTGGGCCAAGCTCATCTCGATGTGGTTCGGCACCAAGACCTGGGACTGGATGGGCTTCCTCATCGTGTTCGTCGTCCTGGTCCTGCTCGCGGCGGTGTTCGGGCTACTCGGCTACCGCAAGGTCAAGAAGATCCGGAAGCCGCAGCGCACCATCGACTCGGTGTCGGACCTGAAGCTGGCCATGCCCAAGGGCAACGAGCCCCGGCCCGGCACGGTGCGTGTCACCGAGACGCCCTTGCCCGCGTCGAAATCCTGAGAACTCCCGCTCACCGGCCGCCCGACCCGTCGATCGTCAGGATCGACGGGTCGTGGCGGCATCGTGACGTCTCGGCCAACGGCATCCGCCTGCACATCGCCGAGGCGCTGCCGGCCGACACCCCGCCGGGCCGACTCCCCCCTCTGGTCCTCCTGATCCACGGTCTCAGTGGAATCTGGTGGACGATGCGGGCGCCCATGCTCGCGCTAGCCGACGCCGGGTTCCATGCCGTTGCCGTCGATCTCCGGGGCCACGGCGACTCGGACAAGCCGCCGCGCGGTTACGACGGGTGGACCCTGGCCGCGGACATGACCAACCTCATCCGGGCCCTCGGTCACTCCTCGGCGGTGGTCGTCGGCCAGGGCGAGGGCGGATTCATCGCATGGACCGCCGCCTACCGCCGGCCACGCGCGGTGCGGGGCCTCGTCGTCGTCGGCTCTCCCCACCCGGTCGCCACCCGGCGCGCGGCACTGCTCGACCGCTCCCAACGTCACGCTTTGGTGCCTCGCCTGCTCGCGGACCAGGCGCCGCGATTGCCCGAACGCCACCTCACCCGCGACGGCGCCGTAGCGGTCGAGGAGATGCTCCGCAGTCGATCCGGGCCCACGTGGCCCGGCACCGAGGATTTCCGTGAATCCGCCGACCTGCTCAGGCGGTCCATGCTCATCCCCAAGGTCGCCCACCTGACATTGGAGAGCCGCCGCTGGATGGTTCGGAGCCAGTTCCGTCCGGACGGCCGCGACTTCCGCCGCGCGGTCTCCGGTGTCCTGCCGCAGCCCGTGCTGGGGATCAGCGGCGCCGAGGACCGGTTCATCCTGCCGGCGACCGTCCGTGCGTCCTCGGCCTGGGCGCGTGACTTCACCACCGAACTGGTCCCCGAGGCCGGGCACTATCCCGCGATGGAAGCCCCGGACGCCACATCCCGGCTGATCGTGGACTTCGCGCGGCGCGTCACCCCGCTCTGAGCCGGCTGCACTCCGCCCCTCCGACCGGGCTCCCGCCGGCTCGGCCGGGTCGGCCCACCGCGCTCCCGCCGGCCGGGCCCCGCGGTGATCAACCGGGCAGCCCCACGCACCGCCCCGTCGAGACCGACTCCTGCGCAGCGACCGCGAGCTGGAGCTGCGGCAGCACCTGCTCCACGGTCAGCGCGTACCCGGTGTCCGCGGCGTCCATCGCGGCGCCGAACACCACGCCGGCGACCTGCCCCTCCGGGGTGACCAGCGGTCCGCCGGAATTGCCCTCGCGCACGGAGCCCCGCAGGATGTACACCTCGCGCTCGACGGTCTGCTCGCGGTAGATGTCCGGGCCGCGCAGGGTCACACGCTCACGGATCCGCGCCGCGTCCGGACGGTAGGGCCCGTTGCCCGGGTAGCCCACGACGATCGCGTCATCGCCGGTGCGGGCGCGGTTCTCGGCGAAGGGCAGTACCGGCGCGTCCAGCCCGTCCACGCGCAGGACCGCGATATCCACGCGGGGGTCGTAGACCATCACCTCGGCGTCCAGCTCGTCATCACCGGACACCACGGTCACCGACCCGGTGCCCGCCACGACGTGCGCGTTGGTCATCACGAGCCCCGGTGCGGCCACGAACCCCGACCCCTCCAGCGCGCGGCTGCAGGACTCGGCCCGGCCGCGGATCTTCAGCACGGACGGCTGTACGCGGGTCACCACCTCGGTGCCGGCGAGGACCGGATCGGGCGGTGGGACCTCCTGCATCGGGGTGGTCCCGAAGGGGCCGAGGATGTCCGGGAAACCGGTGGTGCCGAGGACCGAGGTGAACGTCGCGGGGATCCGTTGCAGCTGTTCGGGGGCGACGTCGTCGATCTTGGCCAGCACGGACGACCCTCGCACCGCCTTGCCCAGCCCGGGTCCCTCCTGCGCGGCGATGGGCACCGCGACCAGCCAGGCCACGAGCAGCATGGCAGCGGACTGGAGGACGGCGCCCACCGTGCTGTCGAGGAGTCGTGCACCGGATCCGGCGATGTAGCGCCTGGCGGCGCGGCCGATCGTGACGCCGGCGACCTGCCCGATGATCACCATCACCGCGATGATCGCCAGCCCCGCGGACAGCCTGCCGAACGGCGAGTCGATCTCCCGTACGAGGTGCGGGGCCACCAGCAGTCCGGAGGTCGCGCCGATGCCCACTCCGAGCAACGCGAAGCCCGACGCGGCGGCCCCGTTGATCCAGCCCGAGATCGCCGCGGCCGCGGCGAGTGCGAACAGTGCCAGGTCGAGCCATTGCGAGCCCGTCACCGGTACCCCCTCCGAGGATTGTCCGCGGGCAGGTCGAGCGACTCCTCGCCGTCGGCGGGCTGCTCGCCGTCCCCGGCCAGCCCGCCGTCGGGGGCCGTGCCACCGGCGACGGTGCCGTCGGCGGCGCGCGCGCTCAGCCCGGGGACGCCGGCGACGGTGCGATCGGCCAGTGGGTCCGCGGATTCGCGGCGGGCCTCCTCCGCCGACATGCGGTGCTGCTCCCCGTTCGCGGACGCGGCCAGGGTCTTCTCGAGGTCCCGGATGTCGGACGTGTCCCAGTCCAGGTCCCATCCGGCGGAGTGGAACATCGCGGCGAGGATGCCGGCGGTGAAGCCCCACACGACGAGGTCGTCGTGCTGGAACGCCGGGCCGGTCCACCCGGTGGTGTGCCGGAGCAGGAATCGGTTGGCGGGATCGAGCAGCTCGTCGACCGGCACGGTCATCACGCGCGCGGTCTCCCCCGGGTCCACGACGTCGACCTCCATCGGCTCCCGCCAGTATCCGAGCACCGGTGCGACGGAGTAGTTCGAGACCGGGATGTACAGCTCGGGGAGCACCGCGAGCACGTCCACCCCGTGGGGGTCGAGGCCGGTCTCCTCCCACGCCTCACGCAGCGCGGCCTCCACCGGGCCGCTGTCCGTGTCGTCGACGCCGCCGCCGGGGAACGAGATCTGACCCGAGTGGTTGCGCAGCGTGGTGGCCCGGTGGGTGAGCAGGACGCGGGCATCGCTGGGTGGCTGGGGGCCGGGCGCGTCCTCCGAGCCGGAGAACAGCACCAGGACGGCGGCGTCGCGGTGCGGCCGGCCGACCTCGTTGGGACCGCGGTCCTCGGGCGGGCGCCGTCTCGGCAGCAACCCGTCGAAGCTGCCGTCGGTGCACGCCGTCATGAGGGGGTCCATCCAAGCGGGGTGCGGGACGCCGGTGACGTCGCCGGGCCGGGGCGCGGGCCCGTTCGCGGGGTTGCTCACGCGGTCACTCCCAGGTGTTCGGCGACGGCGTCCAGCACGTCCTGCTCGCTGTCCATGGGCTCGACCAGCACGTGCGCGATCGTCCCGTCGGCGCGGACGAAGAGCGTCAGCGGCAGGACGGGTGGCGCGCCGAGCACGGCCGGCAGCTCCTCCTCCTGGTCGGAGACCGAGATCAGTTCCTCGATGCCCAGCGCGGCGAGGGTGTCGAAACCCTTGGTCTCGGACGGGTCCGTGTGCGAGAGCACCACCCGCACCTCGTCACCGAGGGTGGCCTGGGCGTCACGGATGGCGGGCAGCTCACGGCGGCACGGTTCGCACCAGTAGGCCCACATGTTGACGACCATGGGCTTGCCGGCCTGGATCTTGCCGAGCGTGGTGGTGGAGCCGTCGTCCATGCACCGCACCATGAGGCCGGCGACGGGCCCGGAGGTGGTGGCGGGTGCGGCGCTGTCGCGGCAGGCGGGCAGGTCGGCGCCGGCGCGGGTGTCGGCGTCCACGACCGTGTGCGGCTCGTCGGCGGCCGGGCCGCCCACGGGGGGCGCGCCGGGGGCGGCGGTCGGGTCGCCGGACCCGTCGGCGGTATCACCGAACGTGGAGAGAAGTGCGACGACGACGCCGATCATCGCCACGAGAGCGACCAGCGACCACCGGGCTGAGGCGCTCACGCGTGGTCCCCCAGTCCGACCAGTTCCAGCAGGTGGTCGCGCTCGGGTCCCGCCACGAGGCGGGCGGCGGCGACCGGGTCGAGCGGGCCGGCCTCTCCCGCGGACGGGCAGTCGTCGGCCAGCACACACGCCCCACAGGCCGCGGTCCGGGCGTGGCACACCCGGCGACCGTGGAAGATGATCCGGTGGCTCGCGTCGGTCCAGGAGGCCCGCGGCAGCATGCGCGACACCTCGCGCTCGATGCGGACGGCGTCCGTGGCCTCAGTCCACTTCCAGCGGTTCACCAACCGGATGAAGTGGGTGTCGACCGGCAGGCCCGGGATCCCGAATGCGTTGCCCAACACCACGTTGGCCGTCTTCCGTCCGAATCCCGGGAGGGTGACCAGGTCCTCGAGCCGCTGCGGCACCTCGCCGTCGTACCTCTCCACGAGCGCCGCGCCCAGGCCCTGGATGCTCCGCGCCTTGTTGCGGTAGAAACCCGTCGGCCGGATGAACTCCTCCAGCTCCTCACGGTCCGCCCCCGCGTAGTCGGCGGCGGTCCGGTAGCGCGCGAACAGTGCCGGCGTGACCTCGTTGACCCGCTTGTCCGTGCACTGTGCGGACAGGATCGTCGCCACGCTCAGCTCGAGCGGATCGGTGAAGTCGAGCTCGCAGTAGACGTTCGGGAACGCCTCCTCGAGGCGACGGAGCATGCGTCTCGCGCGCCGGGTGCGCCCGAGGTCGGTCTCCACCCCCCTCGCGGCCACCCCTCGGCTGCGGCGCTTCACGGCAGGAGCTGGGTCGGGCATGAGTCCACATTACGGCTCGGCGCCCCCGCGGCGCGGAACCGCCGCCCCGGGTGCGTGTGCGTCCCGCGGTCCGGGGGTGGATAATCGGACAGATGCAGGGAATCCTCGTCGTCCTGGTGCCGGTCCTCCTCGCCGGGTTCGCACTACTCATGGACCGTTTCGAGAACGCGATCCTCGACGAACCCGAACAGATCGACGTCTGAACCATCCCGCTGATCGCGCGTCGCCACCACCTCCGACGCGCTTACGACTACAGTGGTTTTCGCCACACGCACGCCATGGCACGGACACGCATGTCCGCGCCCGAACGGAGGGTCACAGACTGTGACGATTGATCGCCGCACGGACCAGTCTGCCGACGACGTCCTCACCAGAGCCGGAATCTTCCAGGGTGTGGAGCCGGCAGCGGTCTCCGCCCTGCGTTCCGACCTGACCAGCGAGGAGTACTCGAAGGGTGACGTGATCATCCGCGAGGGCGAGCAGGGCGACAGCCTGTACATCGTCACCTCCGGCAAGGTGAAGCTCTCCCGGAAGGCCCCCGACGGTCGCGAGAACCTGCTCTCCATCCTCGGGCCGTCCGACATGTTCGGCGAGCTCTCCATCTTCGACCCCGGCCCGCGTACCTCGTCGGCCGTGTGTGTCACCGACGTGTCCGTGCAGGCCATGGACCGCTCGGCCCTCAAGCGCTGGATCGCCGAGCGTCCGGAGATCTCCGACCAGCTGCTGCGCGTGCTGGCCCGCCGCCTGCGCCGCACCAACAACAACCTCGCCGACCTCATCTTCACCGACGTGCCCGGCCGCGTGGCCAAGGCCCTGCTGCAGCTCGCGCAGCGCTTCGGCACGCAGGAGGGCGGCAACATCCGCGTGACGCACGACCTCACGCAGGAGGAGATCGCCCAGCTCGTCGGCGCCTCCCGCGAGACGGTGAACAAGGCGCTGGCCGAGTTCGCGCACCGCGGCTGGCTGCGGCTCGAGGGCAAGAGCGTCATCATCTCCGACACCGAGCGGCTGGCCCGCCGCGCCCGCTGACGCCCCAGCCCCCGCCCCCGGCCCCGGCTGCAGACCCAGCCCCAGCCCCCGCCCCGAAATCCGCTACCCGTAATAGGGATCCGCTAGTCCAATCCGACCAGCCGATCCCTATTCCGAGTAGCGGATTCTTGGTTGCCGGCGGGCGACGCTCTTACGCCGCGCGGCCAAGTCCGAGTTGCTCCTGCCGACGCATCGCGTCCTTCACCCGCCGGACGATCACGTCCGGACGCCGCAGGTCATCCCATACCCAGCGAATCACCACGTAGCCGGCATCTTCCAGATCGCGCTGCCTGTGGCGTTCGCGGCTCAGTGCTTCCCGTATCTCCTGCGGGCTGTTCCCGTATTTGCCGAAGCCGTCCGCCTCGCCGATGAGCCTCCATTCTCGCCAGTAGAAGTCCACGCGGAACCGCTTGCCGCTCCGGCCCGACAGCCACACCTGCATCTCGGGCTGCGGGAGACCCGCGAACACCAGGATCAGCCGTATCAACGATTCCAGAACCGATTCCGCCAACCCGCATGTCAGCTCCGGCAGCGCCCGCGCGCGCCCGACACCCGTGCGCCCCTTCGCCAGACCCGCCTCGTCCTGGAGTTCTGGGCGCGACAGCATGCCTCGGCGGATGGCCTGATCGGCAGCAGCCACGCCGCTCTCCAGGCTCACCGTCCGTGCGACGTCGATGATCGTCCTGGCGGGAGAGGTCAACTGGATGCCGTCGACGAGTCTGGTCGCCCCCTCCACGGGCAGGGTGAAGCACACGAGCGCCGAACTGCGCCGCGTTCCGCCGCCCTCGCGTGGCCGGGTGGCGGTGGGCCGGTCCAAGGAGATCCCGTGGAGCGGCAGCCCGTAGAGCGCGAGGGCGGAACCGTGCGACATCACCGTCCCGGGTTCCACCGCGAGCGCGGCCGCCCGAGTTCGTTCGAGGAACTCCCGCTCCCTGCGGACGTAATCGGGCCCGCTCCCGGCGGGCGCCTCCTCCGGCTCGTGGGCGTAGACGCCGGACCGCACCCGCCGTAGCGTTCCGGCGCCGATCCGCCTGTTGATCTCATCGTGGTGCAGGCCGCTGCGGGCGAGCTGCGCGAACGTCGAGAGAAAGGGACTGTCGTGGTCGTCTGTCTTTGATGCACCCATGTTCGGCAGTCTCGCCCACGCCGACACGCGCACTCCCGCTGTAACCCGCGATATGCAGGCCGCCTGTGGAGAAATCCTCCCTGTGGACAATCTCCCCCGCGTCCCCGCGCCCCACCCAAATCCGCTAGCCGGAATCCGGATCGGCGACTCCAATTGGACTAGCCGATCCCTATTCGGACTAGCCGATTTTCGCGAATGGTCGGACCCGGCGGGCGTTGCGGGCGGGTCAGGCGTCGCGGGCGGGGCGGGGCGGGCGGGTCAGGTCGCGGGCGGGTCAGGCGTTGGCCGCGCTACCCGTGCCCTCCGTGCCCCCTGTATCCAGGCGGTCGAGGTAGCGCAGCGCGACCTTGGTGGACTGCTCGGCCACCTTGAGCAGGAACGGCGTCACGTCGCGGTAGATGTGCTGCGTGATCGCCTCGGCCGAGGCGTCGCGCCCCAACTCGGCCCGGGCGGCGATGATCTGGTCGAGTCGATCGCGCCGGTGCCGACCGAGTACCTGGGCCGCGCGGCCGGTGTTCTCCACGTCGGGCCCGTGCCCCGGGATGCCGATCACCCCGTCGGCCCGCGCCGCGAGGAGATCCATGCTGCCCAGGTAGTCACCGAGATCACCGTCGGTCGAGTCCAGCACCGTCGAATCCCGGCCGAGGATCGTGTCCCCGAGGACCACGCAGTCCGGCGGAGCAGTGAACCCGGTGCCCGCGGCCCGCACCTCGAGACTGATCGAGTCGGCCGTGTGCCCCGGGGTGCCCAGTACGATGATGTCCAGGCCGGCGGCGTGGATCACCTCGTCGTCGTCACCGCCCGTCACCAACGGCGCGGCGTCCCGGCAGAACCGTTCCTCCACGGCCCTGACGGGGGCGGAGGTGAATCCGCGCAGGTGATCGATGCCGTCGGTGTGGTCGCCGTGACGATGGGTGACGAAGACGAGCTCGATCTCCCCCACGATCGCCGCGATGCGCTCGGCGTGCGCGCGGTCATCGGGCCCGGGGTCCACCACCACGCAGGTAGGCGACCCCGGGGCCCGCAGGATGACGGTGTTGGTCCCCTCGAAGGTCATCTCGGAGGGGTTGTCGCAGAGGATGACCCCGGACAGCTCCGTGACCGGCCGGAGGGTTTCGTACGCCGGGAAACTGATCGGGGCCAGGCCTGCGGACATCGCGTCTATCCCTCGACCTCGACCACGAGCTCGACCTCGACGGGCGAGTTCAGCGGCAACTCGGACACGCCGACCGCCGATCGGGCGTGGACGCCGGCGTCGCCGAAGATCTCCCCGAGGACGTCCGAGGCGCCGTTGAGCACGCCCGGCTGTCCGCTGAAGCCGGGCGCGGAGGCGACGAACCCGACCACCTTGACGACCTTCACCACCGAATCGATCCCAACGAGCCCGTCGACGGCCGCCAGCGCGTTGAGGGCGCAGGTGCGGGCCAGCTCGGCGGCCTGCTCGGCGGTGACCTCGGCCCCCACCTTGCCCGTGGCCGCCAGGGCGCCGTCGACCATGGGCAACTGCCCGGAGGTGTACACGAACGCGCCGGTACGTACTGCCGGGACGTAGTTGGCGACCGGCGGGACGACCGTCGGCAGCTCCAGACCCAGCTGGTCGAGCTTGCGGGTCCAGTAGCCGGCGGTCTCGGTCTCGGGCATCAGAGCTGTCGCTTCATGTAGGCGACGTGCTGCTCACCCGTGGGACCGGGCAGAACGGAGACCAGCTCCCAGCCGTCGCCTCCCCACTGGTCGAGGATCTGCTTGGTGGCGTGCGTCAGCAGCGGGACCGTCACGTACTCGAACCGGGCTGCTCCAGTGGATTCGCTCATGTGCCCCACTCTAGGTAAGTCACGAGCGCCCCGCGCGCGGTGGTGTGAGCGCTTAGTGTGGAACGCATGCCGTCCACGATGAGTCCAGGTACGCGGTCGACACGATCGACCATCGCCGACGAGCTGTCCACCGGGTGGTCCGACAGCTCCGAACGGGCGGAGTTGCACTACGTCTCGGGGAAGGGCGGCACCGGCAAGACGACCGTCGCCACCTCCCTCGCACTGGCGCTGGCCTCCACCGGCAAGCGGGTCCTGCTGGTGGAGGTGGAGGAACGTCAGGGCATCGCCCGGATCTTCGACCGCGCCCCCCTGCCCTACCGCGAGGAACTCGTGGCCAGGGTCGACGGCGGCGGCAAGGTGTTCGCGCTGGCGATCGACATCGAGGCCGCGATGCTCGACTACCTCGACACCTTCTACCGCCTCGGGGTGGTGGGCAAGGTGATGAAGTCGGTCGGTGCGATCGAATTCGCGACCACGATCGCGCCCGGGCTCAAGGACGTCCTGCTCACCGGCAAGATCTATGAGGTCGTCGCGCGCGAGCACGCCAAGCGTGAGGTCGTCTACGACGCCGTGGTGGTCGACGCCCCGCCCACGGGCCGGATCGGCAAGTTCCTCGACGTCACCACCGCGATGGCCGACCTCGCCGGCGGGGGCGGGCCCATCCGTCGCCAGGCGGAGGCCGTGGCCGAGCTGGTCCACTCCACCCGCACGGTCGTGCACCTGGTGACGCTGTTGGAGTCACTGCCGGTGCAGGAGACCATCGAGGCGATCGCCGAACTCAAGAGCCACGGACTGCGGGTCGGCCAGGTGATCATCAACCGCGCCGAGACCCGTCACCTCGACGACGATGCGCTGCGGCGGATCGCCGAGGAGGACATCGACGCCGAGGCGGTCGCGGACGGCCTCGACGCGACCGGCGTGGAGGTCGACGACGAGGGACTGCAGGGCCTGCTGGTGCAGGCGATCGAGCACGCCCGCGTGGCCCGCGGCCAACTCCGCGCCGGCGAGACGCTCACCTCCGCCGCCTGCCCCACCCTCGTGCTGCCGGCGCTGCCCAACGGGGTGGAGGTCGCGGACCTCTACGACCTCGCCTCCGCCCTCGTCGACCAGGGAGTCCACTGACATGACACGCCGCCTCGACATCACCGCCATGCTCACCGACCCCGCCACCCGGGTGGTGGTGTGCACCGGCGCCGGCGGCGTGGGCAAGACGACCACCGCCGCGGCGGTCGCCCTGCGGGCCGCCGAACTCGGCCGCGACACGGTCGTGTTGACCATCGACCCGGCCCGTCGCCTCGCGCAGGCCCTCGGCATCGACGAGTTGTCCAACGAACCCTCCCCCGTGGACCTCGGGCAGGAGAAATCCGCCGCCGGCGGGTCACTGCACGCGATGATGCTGGACATGCGCCGCACGTTCGACGAACTGGTGGTGGCCAACACCACGGAGGCCAAGGCCCGGGACATCCTGGACAACCGCTTCTACAAGACGATGGTCACCTCCTTCGCGGGGACCCAGGAGTACATGGCCATGGAGAAGTTGGGGCAACTCCTCGACGACTCCGCGTGGGACCTCGTCGTCGTCGACACTCCCCCATCGCGCAACGCACTGGACTTCCTCGACGCACCGCGCCGCCTCGGCGCGTTCCTCGACAGTCGGCTCATGCGGTTGCTCTCCACGCCCGGCCGCGGGGTCGGACGCCTGGTGACCGGCGCGATGAGCACCGCGATGCGCGGGGTGTCCACGGTGGTGGGGTCCTCGATGCTCAAGGACGCCTCCGAGATGGTGGTGGCGCTGGACTCCACGTTCGGCGGGTTCTCCACCCGCGCGTCCCGGACCCAGGCGATCCTGCGACGCAAGGGCACCGAGTTCCTCGTGGTCTCCTCCGCGGAGCGGCCCGCCCTGCGCGAGGCCGCGTTCTTCGCCGAGCGCCTGTCCGAGGAGAAGATGCCGCTGGCGGGGGTCGTGGTCAACCGCACCCATCCGCGACTGACCGACCTGAGCGCCGAACAGGCCTGCGCGGCCGCCGACCGCCTGGCCGGGGAGAACCCGGAGGCCGAGGCGGTGCTGCGCATCCACGCCGACCGGGCGGGCACCGCCAAGCAGGAGGTCCGACTGCTCGAGTCGTTCACCGACACCCACCCGGACGTGCGGATCGTCGGCGTGCCCTCACTGCCGTTCGAGATCTCCAACCTGGAGGCACTGCGGTCGGTGGGCGACCAACTCTGCGGCTGACGGATACGAGCGCGGCCCGCGGCGGGTGCCGCGGGCCGCGCTCGAGGTGTCCGGGCCTCGACTCGCCAGGACTCGGTGGACCTCAGGACTCAGTAGACCTCTGGACTCAGTAGACCTCTGGACTCAGTAGACCGCGGTGTGCCGCTCGATCTGCTGCGCGAAGAAGTCTGCCCAGGAACGGACCTCGGGGTGCTGCTTGAGCAGGGCGCGGCGCTGACGCTCGGTCATACCGCCCCAGACACCGAACTCGACGCGGTTGTCGAGTGCGTCGGCCCGGCACTGCAGGAGGACCGGGCAGTGCCGGCAGATGGACGCGGCCTTGCGCTGCGCCGCGCCGCGGACGAACAGCTCGTCCGGATCGATGTCCTTGCACCGGGCCTGGGCCACCCATTCCTGGCGGCCCTCCCCGATGATGATCTCCTCGGAGCCGAGGGGGTTGCCGGCACCGGGGCGGACCCCGTGGTCGGAGGTGCGGGTGGTCCCGGGGAGGGTGGCCGTCATCGAAATACCCCTTGCGTGAGTGGAGTCGTGGACGGGTTGACCGCGCACGTCTCCGGCCTTCTGAGCCCGCCCGGCGCGGCGGACTCACTGTGTCCGTGGGCGGTCGCACCTGGGATTCGTGTATCGCGATCCTATTCCGATCCGTCCCGCGTTCCCCCATATTGTTACCGCAGTCACACAACAGAAGTAAAGAGTCGACACATGATCGCCGCGCGACGGGTGGTCCCGGAGGGGTGGTCACGTACCCTGTGCGTGTGTCGGCTATGAGTTCGCTGGGAAAGCTGGTCGCGACGTGCGTCGCCGCCGGGGTGGTCACGGCGGGGTCCCTGTTCCCGATCGCGGGGGCAGCGGGGCTGGCCTCCAACAAGATGGCCGACACGTTGGCCGGGACGTCCGCGGACCTCATCAAGGGTGACCTGCCGTCGATCTCCACGGTGACCGACTCGGCCGGCGCCCCCATCGCGTGGCTGTACGACCAGCAGCGCGTGCCGGTGCCCAGCGAGGAGATCTCGCAGCAGATGAAGCTGGCGATCATCGCCATCGAGGACCGCCGGTTCGCGGACCACAACGGCGTCGACTGGCGAGGCACCGTCCGCGCGGCCCTGACCAACGCCACCTCCGGCGAGGTCGAGCAGGGCGCGTCGACGATCGACCAGCAGCTGGTCAAGAACTACCAGTTCCTCGTCTCCGCCGAGAACGACGCGGAGCGTCGCGCCGCGGTCGAGACCACGCCCGCGCGCAAGATCAAAGAGATCCGGATGGCGCTCACCCTCGACGGGGAGTTGAGCAAGGACGAGATCCTCACCAAGTACCTCAACCTGATCTCGTTCGGCAACGGTACGTTCGGCGTCCAGACCGCGGCACAGACCTACTTCGGCGTCGACGCCCGCGACCTCAGCGTCTCCCAGGCGGCGATGCTGGCGGGCATGGTGCAGTCCACCAGTCGGTTCGACCCGTACACCAACCCCGAGGGCACCACGCAGCGCCGCAACACCGTCATCGACACGATGGTGCAGACCGGCGCCATCACCCCGGCCGAGGGCGAGGCCTACGCGGCCGAACCGCTGGGCGTGCTCGAGCGACCGAACCCGCTGCCCCGGGGATGCATCACCGCCGGTGACAGCGGATTCTTCTGCGACTACGTCCTCCAGTACCTCGAGGAGAACGGCCTGAGTCGGGACATGGTGGAGCAGGGCGGGTACACGATCCGCACCACCCTTGACGAGACCGTGCAGTCGAACGTCCAGCGCTCGGTCGACACGTACGGCAACCCGACCGCCCAGGGCGTGGCCGAGGTGATGAGCGTCGTCCGGCCCGGCAAGGACGCCCACAAGGTCGTCGCGATGGCCTCCAGCCGCCAGTACGGACTCGAACTGGGCGACAGCCAGACCGTGCAACCGCAGCCGTTCTCGCTGGTCGGTGACGGCGGTGGCTCGGTCTTCAAGGTCTTCACCGTCGCCGCCGCCATGGAGAAGGGCATGGGCACCAACACGAGCCTCCCGGTGCCGCGTCGCGTCCAGGTCTCCGGACTCGGCGCCGGTGGCGCCGCCGGGTGCCCGCCCGCTCAGTACTGCGTGGAGAACGCCGGCTCGTACCCCTCTTCCTTGTCCGTGACCGACGCCCTCGCGCAGTCGCCCAACACGACGTTCGTGAATCTCATCAAGGACGTGGGCGTCTCGCCCACCGTCGACATGGCGGTCCGCCTCGGCATGCGTTCCTACGACCGCAAGGGCACCGCGCCCGGAGGCGACTCGATCAGCGAGTTCGTCAAGAAGAACAACCTCGGCTCGTTCACCCTCGGGCCCACCGCCGTCAACGCGCTGGAACTGTCCAACGTCGGCGCCACCATCGCCTCCGGCGGCGTCTGGTGTCCCCCCAGTCCCATCGAGTCGATCACCGACCGCACCGGCGCACCCGTCGAGCTGAACGAGCCGGAGTGCGAGCAGGTCGTCGAGGAAGGGCTCGCCGACACCCTCGCCGTCGCCATGTCCAAGGACCACGTGGGCGCCGGCACGGCGGCCGGCGCCGCATCGGGCGCCGGGTGGAGCCTGCCGATGTCCGGCAAGACGGGCACATCCGAGGCCAACCGGTCCTCCGCCTTCCTGGGCTTCACCAACAACTACGCGGCGGCCGTCTACGCGTTCAACGACGGCACCACCACCACCGAGCTGTGTACCAGCCCCCTGCGCCAGTGCTCGTACGGCAACCTCTTCGGTGGCCTCGAGCCGGCACAGACCTGGTTCTCGGCCTTCTCCCCGATCGCCGACATCTACGGCCCGCTCCGACTGCCCGCACCCGATCCCGCCTACCAGGCCGGGACCAGCGGGGCCGCCGCCCCGGACGTCGCCGGCATGAGCCAGTCCGCCGCGACGTCGCTGCTCACCAACGCCGGGTTCGTCGTCAACACGCAGTTCGTCTCCGGCACGGGCCGCCCGTACGGCACCGTCATCGGCGTCGACGGCAGCACCGGCATCCCCGGGTCCCAGCTCACCCTCCGCGTCTCCGACGGATCGGGCGGCGGCGGCGGGGGCACCGGCGCGCAGGGGCAGGGCGCCTCCGGCCCGGGGGCGCCGGTCGGGGACGAACCCATCGTGCTCAACGTGCCGGGCCTGGCCCCCATCACCATCTCGCCGCCGCGGTGACCCCGCCCGGCGTCGGTAGTCTGGACTGATGTCACGCCCTTCACGCAAGACCCGGGTTTCGACGACCTCCCCCGCCCGCGCGGCGGCCGTCCTCGCCGGGGCGGTCGTGGCGGGAACCGTGTACGCCACGGGCTGGGAGCGCAACGCCTTCACGCTGCGCCGCCACTCCCTGCCGCTGCTCGCGCCCGGCTCGCGGCCCCTGACGATCCTCCACGTCTCGGACCTGCACATGATGCCCGGTCAGAAGCGCAAGCAGCAGTTCGTCAACTCGCTGGCGGAGTTGGAGCCCGACCTGGTCGTCAACACCGGTGACAACCTCTCCGACGCCCGGGCGGTGCCCTCCGTGGTCCAGGCCCTCGGGCCACTGCTCGACCGGCCCGGGGCGTTCGTGTTCGGCTCCAACGACTACTACGCCCCGGTCCCCAAGAGCCCGCTGCCGTACATCGGGATAGGCCGCCAGAAGCACTCGGCCGTCCCGTTGCCGTGGCGGGATCTCAGGGCCGCCTTCACCGAGCGGGGCTGGGTCGACGCCACCCACCAGCGCGCGGAGATCGCGGTCGACGGCCGTAGCGTGCTCGTCGCCGGTGTCGACGACCCCCACATCGGACGGGACCACTACAACGAGATCGCCGGACCCGCCGGGCCCGCCTTCGACCTGCGGATCGGGTTGCTGCACTCGCCGGAGCCACGCGTGCTGGACCGGTTCGACGCCGACGGGTACGATCTCGCGCTCGCGGGGCACACCCACGGTGGTCAACTCTGCCTCCCCACCGGCGCGATCGTCACCAACTGCGGCATCGACCGCTCGCGGGCCCAGGGTCTGTCCGCGTGGGGCCGGAACCTGGTGTTGCACGTCTCCGCCGGCCTGGGCACCTCCCCGTACGTGCCGGTTCGGACGTTCTGCCGCCCGGAGGCGACCCTGCTGGAACTGGTCGCCGCCCCCGGTGGTGGCGGCGAGGGATCCGAGGTCCCGGTGACCCCGCAACGGGTGAAGGTGCCCCTGCCGGCCTGACCCGGTTTCGCGATTCCGGCGGCGGGGCGCTAGAGTATCCCTCGTTGTCGACCGGGGTGTGGCGCAGCTTGGTAGCGCGCTTCGTTCGGGACGAAGAGGCCGTGGGTTCAAATCCCGCCACCCCGACAATGCGAGGGCCCGGATCACGTCGGTGATCCGGGCCCTCGGTCTTTTCGTGCCCTCGGCCAGTTCGTGCCGTGCCCTCGGGTTCCCCCTGCCGTGGTGCCGCCGACGTGGGGCCGCTCTTCCGGTGCACAGCGGCGCGGACTCTCCGTAGAGTCGTGTCATGACCTCCGAGACCGACGTCCAGAACGCCGCCGCCGCAGGGGACAGTGCACCCGGGACCGGCCCGGCCGTGCACCCGAACTACGGCCGCATCACCACCACCGGGGCGGGGGACGCGGTCCTCGCGGCCTCGCTGCAGAAGGTCCTCGACGGGACCTGGGCCGATGCCCGCGAGTTCACGCGCGAGGCCATGACCCCGGACATGCTCAACCCGATCGGGCTGGGCATGGAGGAGCATCGCGACCATGTACTGGCGCAGCTCCAGCGCCTGGCCGACTCCGGGATGCCCAAGCTGGGGTTCCGCGAGGAGGACGGTGGGACCGGTGACACCGGCGGGGCGTTGACGTCCTTCGAGATGCTCGGCCACCTCGACCTGTCCCTCATGGTCAAGGCCGGCGTCCAGTGGGGCCTGTTCGGCGGCGCGATCGCCAACCTCGGCGACTCCGAGACCCGTAAGAAGTACCTGCCGGACGTCATGTCCCTGGACCTGCTCGGCTGCTTCGCCATGACCGAGGTCGGCGGCGGCTCGGACGTGCAGAACCTGGAGACGACGGCGACGTTCGATCGTGAGACCGGCGAGTTCGTCGTCAACACCCCCACGCCCAGTGCGGAGAAGGCCTACATCGGCAACGCCGCCCGCGACGGCCGGATGGCCGCCGTGTTCGCCCAGCTGATCACGACCGCGGACGACGGCGGGGAACTCCGCCACGGTGTCCACTGCCTGCTCGTGCCGATCCGCGACGAGGCCGGTAACGACCTGCCGGGGGTGCGCACCTCCGACCACGGCCCCAAGGGCGGCCTCGCGGGCGTGGACAACGGCAAGATCTGGTTCGACGACGTGCGGGTCCCGCGGGAGGCGCTGCTCGACCGCTTCGGCGCCGTCGACGCCGACGGGGAGTACTCCTCCCCCATCGATTCGGTGGGCGCCCGATTCTTCACCATGCTCGGCACGCTCATCCGCGGTCGGGTGTCGGTGGGAGCGGCGGCGGGCGCGTCCGCGCGCACCGCGCTGGCGCTGGCCGTGCGGTACTCGCTGGTCCGCCGGCAGTTCGACCACCCGGAGACCGGCAAGGGCATCCCGCTGCTGGAGTACCGCGAGCACCAGCGTCGGCTCATGCCACGGGTCGCCCGCGCGTACGCGTTCGCGTGCGCCCAGAACGCCATCATCCTCGAACTGGACGAGTTCGAGAAGAACCCGGAGGCCTTCGACGAGGTCCGTCGCCGCGAGATGGAGACCCACGCCGCGGGCATCAAGGCCTCGGTCACGGCGTTCGCCAACGACACGATCATCGAGGCCCGCCTGGCCTGCGGCGGCGCCGGCTACATGGCGGAGAACCTGCTCACGGAGATGCGCAAGGACTGCGACGTCTTCTCGACCTTCGAGGGCGACAACGTGGTGCTCACCCAGTTGGTGGGCAAGGAGCTCCTGAGCTCCTACGCCGCGGACTTCGGCGACATGGACCAGCGCGAGACCGTCGCGTTCGCGCTGAGCACGGCCGTCGACGTGGTGCAGGAGAAGGCCCGCGCCTCCACCCTGTGGCAGAAGCTCGTCGACGCCGTGACGGACCGCGAGCACACCGACCTGCTCGATCGCGGCAACCAGCTCCAGCTCCTCGTCGACCGCGAGGAGCACCTGCTGGAGACGGTCGCGCGACGGCTGCGCAAGGCGCAGGGCCAGGACGGTTCGGCGGCGTTCAAGGTCTTCAACTCGGCGCAGGATCATCTCCTGCAGGCCGGTCGCGCCCACATGGACAGCTGGGTGTTCGCCCGCTTCGCCGAGGCCGTGGAGGCCTGCGAGGACCCGGAGGCCAGGGAGGTCCTCGGGATGTTGTGCGACCTGTACGTGCTCGACATCGTGGACGGCGACAAGGGCTGGTTCCTCGAGCACAACCGTCTGACGACCGAGCGGACGAAGGCGGCCACCGCGGCCCGCAACCGTCTCTGCACCAAGTTGGCCGGCCGGGCGCGCACGCTGGTCGACGCCTTCGCGATCCCCGAGTTCGTCTTCAGCGTCCCCATGCTCACCGACGGCGGCGTGGACGCGATCACCGACGAGCCCTCCGACGAACACGAGGTCGTCGGCCTGGCCGACTGACCTCGCGCGACCCCTTCATCCCGAAGAGCGTTCCGCACACGTTTCCCGAGAGGGAGGCGTGCGGAACGCTCTTCTCGTCGGCGCGGGAGCGGGTCCGCCTCGGCGCGACGTCTACCGGCGGGCGCGGGGCCGCCCGGCGACGATCACCGCCAGAAGCGAGAACACCGCGACCGCCAGCAGGACCGCCGCGCCGGTCCAGGCGACGGAGGCGGGCCCGGACAGGAGCACGGCGTCGAGCGCCGCGGTGGCCTGCCTGGTCGTGGTCGCCGAGGTGACGGTGACGATCGCCGAGGGCGCACCGCCGGCGACCCACACCCACCACGCCGCGCCGGCCGACGCGGCGGCGAGGATCACCGCCGTGATCCGACCGGGCCACGGGCCGAGCACCGCGACGAGTGCGCGCCACAGGGCGGAGGAGGCGACGACGACGAGGGCGACGAGAGCCACGGCGGCAGTAGCCCCGCCCGCGGTGGGGCCGTCGGCGGTGGCCAGCGCCCACGCGGACAGGCCCGCGGTGAGCAGGGTCAGCGCGAGAACCGACTCCGCGATCGACGAGCCGGGCCGGCGGACGAGCTGGACGAGCAGTGCTCCGAGCATCGCTGCGGCGGCGACGCCGAGGATCCCGGCGGAGGTGCGGCGCTCGGAGTCGTCGGCGGCCGCGGCGGCCTCCAGCCCGGCGTCGCCCTGCTCGACGGCCAGGGCCCGCCCGGTCTTGCCGATGGACTCCTGGGTGCGGCCGGCGGAGTCGGCGACGCTGGCCGCACCGTCGCGGAGCGTGTCGGCTCCCGTGGCGAGCTCGCCCGCGCCGCCGGCGAGTTCGCGGGCGCCACGGGTGGCGGAGTAGACGCCGTCGCGCAGCTCGGCGCCCGGGGCGGAGAGTTGGCGGGCGAGTTCCGCCGCGCCGGAGTCGAGCTGGTCGAGGTTGCTCAGCGTGTTCTGGTCGAGGCCCTGGGTGGCCAGCTGGTCGCGGAGCCCGGTCAGGGCGTTGCGCGCCTGGACGACCTCCGGGGCGTCGCCCTGCAGCCGCGACAGGGCGTCCTCGATCGCGGTGGAGACCTGCCCCTGGATCACGGCGACCCCGCGGACCGCACCCACGACCTGACGGACGCCGCCCGCGACCTCCTCGGCCCCGGATCCGGCCTGCCCCATCCCCGCCTGCAACTGCTCCATGCCCGTGGCCAGCTCCACGGAGCCGTCGCGCAGCTGCCCGGCGCCGTCGGCGAGTTCGGTTGTCCCGGAGCGCAACTGCTCCGCTCCGGCGACCGTGAACGACGAGTTGGCCGACGCCTCCGCCAGCGCCGAACGCAGGGGCCCGCCGGCGCCGGGGGCGGCGTCCTCCTGCTGGGGGGTCGGCCCGACCACCGCCCACAGTGCGGCCAGGACGAGGGGCAGGACGATCAGCGCCAGGCCCAGCAGCCGCCGCGCGGGTCCCCCGCGGGCGGCGCCGACCTCGTGGCCCGGGGCGTCCGGCGCGTCCGGGGGGTCTGATCGAGGGGAGGTGCCGGGGTCGGTGACGGGCAGGATGTCGGTGTGCGGCGAGGTCTCAGAGGGGGCGTCCGAGGAGGTCATGGCCGGATCGTAGCCCCCTGGAACCGGTGTTCCCGCAGGTCACTCGGCATGCCCCCGCATCGGTGTCCGTGGCTGTTGATAAACTTCCGTGGAAACCTTCGCACCCCTCGCCACCCGCTGCCGCGCAGGAAGGAGCCATGAGCCCCGTCCTCGCGATCGCTGCTGCAGGTCTGGCCACCCTGCTCGCATGGCCGCTCACACGGTGGTTGGGCCGGGGCGCGGGATGGCCGCTCGCGGCGCTCTACCTACTGGGGGCGTCCGCGCTCCTGTGGCCGCTCTCGCTGGCCCTGTCGGGGAGGCCCACCGAGGTCGTACGCATCCCCTGGGTGCCCGCCCGCGACTGGACCCTGGACCTGTTCGCGGACCCCACGGGCCTGCTCTTCGCGATGCTCGCGTTGGTGATCGGCGCGATCGTGTTGATCTATTCGTCGTCGTATCTCTCCGGCGGCGGTGACCACGGGCACGGGCGTCGGCACGCCCGCGGGCGGCGCCCACAGCACTACGGCTTCTACCAGCTCATGACCCTGTTCACGGTCTCCATGCTGGGGCTCGTCCTCACGGACTCGATGGTGCTGCTCTACGTGTGCTGGGAGCTCACGTCCCTGGCGTCGTTCGCGTTGATCGCCAACTCGGGCCGCCCCGCCTACGCCGCCGCGCTGCGCACCCTCACGGTGACCGTCGTCGGTGGCCTCGTGCTGCTGGGCGCGCTCGTGGCCATGTGGTTGCGCACCGACACCACCTCCATCTCGGAGGCCCTCGCGCACGACGTGTGGTCCACCGACCCCGGCTTCACCGCAGCGATCGCGGTCGCCGTGGCGGTGGCCGCGTTCACCAAGTCCGCCCAGTTCCCGTTCCACTTCTGGCTGCCGGACGCGATGGCGGCGGCGACCCCGGTGAGCGCGTACCTGCACGCCGCGGCCGTGGTCAAGGCCGGGATCTTCCTGTTCATGCGGTTCTCCCCGGCCTTCCACGACGTGCCGGTGTGGAACGCACTGCTCGTGTCCGTGGGCATGGGAACCGCCGTGATGGCGGCCGTGTTCGCCCTGCAGAAGACCGACCTCAAGCAGCTCATGGCCTATTCCACCGTGAGCCAGCTGGGGTGGATCACCGCGGCGATCGGCGTGGGGACGCAGGAGGCGCTCGCCGCCGCCGCACTGCACACCGTCGCCCACGCCCTGTTCAAGTCTGGGCTGTTCATGCTGGTCGGCGTGGTCGACCACGAGGCGGGGGCCCGCGACATCCGCGACCTCGGCCCGCTGTGGCGCCGCATGCCGTGGACGTTCGGCGCCACCGTGCTCGGCGCGGGCGCCATGGCCGCCGTGCCGCCCACCCTGGGCTTCGTGTCCAAGGAGTCCATGCTCATCGCGTTCGGCGACGTCGCCGGCGGGAACACGGTGGCGGTGACCGCCCTGCTGACCGCCGCCGTGATCGGGGCGATCCTCACCTTCCTCTACTGCGCCCGGATCGTGCTGGGCGGCTTCCTCGGCGTCTACCGCGACCCGGCCCGGACGGCGGCCGACCCGGACGAGGTCCACGAGGCACCGGTCCGGCTCTGGCTGCCCGCGGCCCTGCCCGCCGCGATCGGGTTGCCGCTGGCGCTCGTGGTCTGGGTCTTCGACGTGCCGATGTCCGCGGTCGCCGAGGCCGCGGCCGGTTCGTTCGGCTGGCCCCCGAACGAACCGGGCACCGCCGTCGTCTACGGCACCGCTCCCGCCGGGACGATCGACGACCTGACCTACGAGGCCCACTTCGTCCTGTGGCACGGGCTGACCCTCGAGGTCGGGCTCACCGCCCTGATCCTCGTCGTCGGTGCCCTGCTGGCCTGGAAGCGCACGCCGATCGACCGCGCACTCGACCGGGAGCTGCTGCCCTTCACGGGCGCCTCCGTCCTCGAGGGCCTGACGTCGGCGGCCACGCGCGCCGGCCGCGCGCTGGTCCGTCCCACCGCGTCGGACTCCCCGCCCGGCACGCCGGCGCCCTGCTGGCGGTCCTGAGCGTCTACGCGGTCGGGATCGGCGGCTGGGCACTGGCGACGGGCAGTGAGATCCCCCCGCGCGTCGGCGGGCTCGAGAACGCGATCGACGTCGTGTTGCTCCTCGTGGTCGTGGTGGGCGTGCTGGGGCTGTGCGTCACGCGCTCGCGCCTGTCGGCCGCGGTGCTGCTGTCGGCCGTCGGGATCGCCGTGACCATCCAGATCTTCGGCCTCGGCGCGCCCGACGTCGGACTGACCCAGCTGCTGGTCGAGGCGCTCACGATCATCATGTTCGTGCTCGTCCTGAGGCGGTTGCCCCGCGACTTCATCACCGCCTCCCGCCCGAGGAACACCGCCGCCATCGTGCTAGCCGTCCTCACCGGCATCACAACCACCATCGGTGTGCTGGTCTTCACCGGGCGCCGGGAACGCTCCCCGATCGGCGTGTACCTGCTGGAGAACGGCCCCGAGATCACCGGCGGGAGCAACATCGTCAACACGATCCTCGTGGAGTTCCGCGCTCTCGACACCTTCGGCGAGGTGGCCGTGCTCGGCGTGGCCGGCATCGCGATCCTCGGCGTCCTCGGCTCGGTCCGGGCCACCGCCCAGACCATGGATCCCGAGTCCGTCCGCGAGACCCTGCCCGGTTCCGCGAAGAGCACCGGCACGGCCGCGGAGGCGTTGGAGGACGCCGCCCGCAACACCGTGCCGTTGAAGCTGCTCGCACGGGGCGTGACGCCGGTCCTCGCCGTGGTCTCCGTGATGCTGCTGTGGCGTGGCCACAACGAGCCCGGCGGCGGTTTCATCGCCGCCCTGGTCGCGGCGTGCGCATTCGCGCTGGTCTACCTGGCCCGCGAGTCGGATCGCCCCGTGAGCCGACCCTCCACCCCGGTCGCGCTCATCGGCGGGGGGCTGGTTGTCGCCGGACTCACCGGGATCGGCGGCTACGCGCTCGGGCAGTTCCTCCAGCCCGCCCAAGGGTACTTCCTGGGCCAGCGCCTCTCCAGTGCCCTCATCTTCGACCTCGGGGTCTACGCCGGCGTCCTCGGACTGGTCATGACCGCGTTCAACACGCTCGGCGCGGGCCGCGCCCCCGCAGAGGTCGTCTCCGGCCCCGACGCGCCGGACACCGGCCGCCGCAGGTCGGGCCCGCGGAAGACCGGTGGTGGGGCCGACACCGGCGTAACCGGGGGCACCCCGGGGACTCGTCGCGGAACCGACGAGGAGGTCGCCCGGTGACCATCGCGATCATGATCGGCGTCCTCACCGCGGGCGGCGTCTACCTGATGATGCAGCGCGGCATGGTCCGTGTCGTGTTCGGTCTCGCGCTCATCAGCCACGCGGTCAACCTCACGTTGCTCAGCGCCGGCGTGGCGGCCTGGCGGGCCGAGCCACTCGCCGACGTCAACGCAGTCGACGTGTCCGCCGACCCGCTCCCCCAGGCGTTCGTCCTCACCGCGATCGTCATCACGCTCGCGGTGACCGTGTTCATGCTCTCGCTCGCCGTGGTGAGCCGCGACGACGACACCCACAACGTCCCGCCCACCGGTGAGGAGTACGCGTCGTGACCGCCCTGCTCCTGCCCCTGCTGGCAGCCATTCCCGTGATGGCCGCCGCCGTCACGGCGATCCTGCCGTCCCGGCAGGCCGGCCGTCTCGTGGCGCTGGCGGTCCCGGCGGCCACGGCGGTCGCCGGGCTCGTGCTCCTCGTACTGCACCGGTCCGAACCGGTGATCGCCGCCTCGGTGGGCGGCTTCGTGCCGGGCGTCGCGATCCCCTTCGTCTCCGACTCGTTCGCCGCGCTCATGCTGGTCACCACCGGTGTGGTGGCGTTGATGTCCCTGGTGTTCTGTGACCAGACCGGCGAGTTCGGCCGGAGCCGCTACTTCGCCCCGCTGGCCCTGCTGCTGCTCGCCGGCGCCAACGGCGCCCTGCTCACCGGCGACCTGTTCAACCTCTTCGTCTTCGTCGAGGTCATGCTGCTGCCCTCGTACGCGCTCATCGCCATGACGGGCACGTGGCGCCGCCTCGGCGTGGGCCGGTTGTTCGTCGTGATCAACCTCCTCACCTCCACGCTGCTGCTCGCGGGCGTCGGCTTCGTGTACGGCACCGCCGGAAGCGTCAACCTCGCCGTGCTCGCGGGAGCGGCACAGGAGGACGGCCGGGTCGCCGCCGCCCTGGGTGTGGTGCTCATGGCCCTGTGCATCAAGGCCGGCGCCGTACCCGTCCACGGGTGGCTGCCCCGCGCCTACCCCGGCACCTCCGCCGGGGTCATGGCGCTGTTCTCCGCGCTGCACACCAAGGTGGCTCTCTACGCGGTCATCCGGATCTGGGCCACCGCCTTCGACCTCGATCCGGCATGGGGCCGCGTCCTGTTGGTCGTGGCGCTGGTGACCGCGCTGTGGGGTGCCGTCGCCTCGGCGTCCCCCGTCGGCGCCCGCGAGATCCTCGCCTGGCAGATGGTCTCCGGGGTCGGCGTCATCCTCGCCGCGCTGGCGGTCGCGCAGGCCCCCGGCGGTGCGATCGTCTACATGATCCACCACATGGTCACCATCGGGGCGCTCGTGATGCTGATCGGTGCCGCCGAGCACGTCTACCGCAGCGGACAGCTGGCTGGGCTGTCGGGCCTCTGGTACCGCGAACGTCCGCTAGGGGTGCTGCTGGTGCTCGCCATCGCGGCCCTCGTCGGACTGCCGCCCACCTCGGGGCTGACCGGCAAACTCGAGGTCGTGACCGCCGCCCTGGGGACGGGTGGCGCATGGGGAGTCGCCACCGTCGTCGTCGTCCTGGTCTCCTCCCTCATCGGGCTCGTGGCCATGCTCCGGTTGTGGCGCGGCATCATGTGGGGCGGACCCGCGCCCCGTCCCGGCGATGACGACGGTGACAGCGACGAGCGCCAGCAGTGGGTTGACGAGCACGGCGACGACGATGACGACGACGACAACGACGTTCGCCCGTCTCCGCGCGTGCCGGCGCGCCTGCTCGTGCCCGGGGGCGTACTCGCGGCCCTGTCGGTGGCCATCTTCCTGGGGTTCGGGGCGATCGCCCCGGAGGTGGACCGGGCGGTGGCCGGCCTCGTCGACACCGACGCGTACGTCTCGGCCGTGCTCGACGGCCCCGATGCGATGACCGACTCGACGATCGGGGGACGCTCGTGATCCGCCGGGTACTCCGCGCCCCGGTCGTCCTGGGATGGTTGCTGTGGAACGTCGTGCTGTCGTCGGTGGCCCTGGCCAAGGAGGCCGTCACACCCGGTCCGATCGGCACCCCGGTGCTGGTGCGCTATCCCATGCGCTGCCGCACCGACGTGGAGATCACGGCCCTGGCCTGGGCGATCACCGTCACGCCGGGGACACTGGTGACGGTCATCGGTGATGACGAGATGTGGGTCCACGTCGTGCTCGGCGGGCCCCGTCAGGAGATGATCGAGTTGCTCGGTCGGACCGAGGACCGGGTGCTGTCCGTTCTGCGAGGTGAAGACGAATGAGCCCGCTGCTGACGGTGCTGCTGGCCGTGTCGACCGTGATCGTCGTCGCGAGCATGGTGGTGGCGGCGGTCCGCGCGGTACGCGGACCGGGCGATGCCAACCGTGCCGTCATGGCCGATCTGAGTTACTTCTGCGCGGTGGCACTGTTCGTGCTGTTCGTGATCCGTCAGGGATCTGCGGTGGCACTGGACGTGGTGATGCTCGGATCGCTCATCGGTGTGCTCTCGACCGTCGCCCTCGCGCGGTTGCTCTCCCGAGGACAGCGGTGACGGGGATGGAGGGCTCGATGATCGCGGACCTGGTGATCGGTGTACTGGCGCTGCTCGGGTCGCTGTGCTTCCTGGTGGCCGCTGTGACCATGTCCCGGGCCGGCGACGCGCTGACCCGGATCAACATCCTGTCCGTGGCGACCGGCCTGGGGATGATGCTGTTCATCTTCTCGGCCTACGGGCACGAGCTGAGATCCGGGTTCTCCTGGGCGCAGCTGCTCATGGCGTTGGTGGCCCTGGGAGCGACGGTGGTGGTGACGACGGTCGCCTCCATGACGCTCGCCCGCGCCGCCTACCGGGCAGACGGCAGACTCGACCCGTTGACCGCGTATGACGACATCGCCGAGGAGACCGGGACATGACCGGGCCGGGTGACGCGCGCGACGGCCGGGACCAGACCCTGCGTGATCCGGCCGACGCCGCCCGACGGATCGATTCCCTGATCGACAGCGGTGACCTGCGCACGGCCTCCGACATGGTCGAGGAGATGCCGCCCTGGCTGATCGTCGACGTCCTCGAGCGCAGCGGCGCCAAGGACCGGGCCGTGCTGTTCCGGTTGCTGTCCAAGGGCACCGCGCTGGTGGTCTTCGAGGCCCTCGACCCGCCGCTGCAGTCCGAGCTGATCCGCGCGCTGCACACGGACCGCGTCAGCCAGATCTTCACCGACCTCGACCCCGACGACCGGGCCGGGCTGATCGACGAACTCCCGGCGCGCGTGGCCACCCGGCTCATGCGGGAACTCGACCACGACGAGCAGGCCCTCACCGCAGCGGTGCTCGACTACCCGGTCGGCTCGGTCGGTCGGCGGATGAGCCCGGAGTTCATCTCCACCCACCCCGACGTCACCGCCGGCGAGACCCTCGACCGTGTGCGCCAGCGGATCGACGAGGCCGAGACGATCTACGGCATCCCGGTGACCGACGACCAGCGTCGCCTGGTGGGGATCGTGGGCCTGCGCGCGATCATGCGCGCCGAGCCGGGGACACCGGTCCGCGACCTGATGAACGACGCGATCACCGCGCGGGCACGCGAATCCGCCGAGACCGCCGCGCGAAGGTCAGCGGAGGAGCGCCTCATCGTGATGCCGGTCGTCGACGACGAGGGCCGGCTGGTCGGGATCCTCACGTTCGACGACGCCCTGCGGGTCCTCGAGGACGCCGAGACCGAGGACACCGCGCGCGCCGGTGGTGCGGAACCGCTGCGCGCGCCCTACCTCGCGACCCCGGTGCGATCGCTGGTGCGGTCGCGCGTGGTGTGGCTGCTGGTCCTCGCCCTCGGCGCCGCGCTCACCGTCCAGGTGCTCGAGGTGTTCGAGGGGACGATCGAGCAGGTGGTGGCACTGTCACTGTTCGTGCCGCTCATCATCGGCACCGGCGGCAACACCGGAAACCAGGCGGCCACCACGGTGACCCGCGCGCTCGCGCTGGGGGACGTGCGTCCCCGGGATGGGCTGCGCGTACTGGCCCAGGAGGTGCGGACGGGGTTCACGCTGGGTCTGGTCCTCGGCGGGGTCGGGGCGCTGGCCGCGGGACTGATCTACGGCACCGATCTGGGACTCGTGATCGGGTTGACGCTGCTGGTGTTGTGCACCGTCGCGGCGACCGTGGGCGGTCTGATGCCGCTCCTCGCGCAGGCCGTCCGCGCCGACCCGGCCGTCTTCTCCAACCCGTTCATCACGACGTTCGTCGACGCCACCGGGTTGATCGTCTACTTCCTCATCGCGCGGGCGGTCCTGGGCCTGTAGGCCGAACTCCCCGGTGTGCTGCGGTGCGCTGCGGTGCGACGCCGACCCGCGACACCGTAGGGCGACCGTGCCGACGGAGCGCGGGAACCGCCGCTGCCGGACACCACGTGGCGTTACGGTGACACATGTCACATCCGGTTCGTCCGGAGTCCCTCGCCCCGAAGGTGCCCATGGCCGACGACGCCGCCCGACCGCCTGCCGCTCCCCCCGCCCTCATGCCCGAGCTCGCCTGCTACGGGCTGGCCGGACACAGCGCCTCCCCGGCGGATCTCATCGCCGAAGCCGCGCGGGCCGAGGAGCTGGGCCTGGGGTCCATCCTGCTGTCCGAGAGGTTCGCGCTCAAGGACGCCGCGGTGATGGCGGGCGCGGCGGTGGCGGCGACCTCCCGGATCGGAGTGGGCACCGCCGCGACCAACCACAACACCCGCCACCCGCTGGTGACCGCGACCATGGCGACGACCCTGCACCGGATGTCCGGCGGGCGCTACGCCTTCGGACTGGGCCGGGGCATCCCCCTGCTCTTCGACATCATGGGCCTGCCACACGTGACGTCGGCGCAGCTCGAGGACGCGATCGGCATCTATCGCACGCTGTGGGGCGGCGGGGCGGTGGTCGGTCACGACGGCCCGGCCGGCAGCTACCCGTACCTGATGCAGGACGCGTCGTTCGACGAGGACATCCCGGTGCTGATGATGGCGATGGGCGACAACCAGCTGCGGTTGGCCGGGCGGATCGCCGACGGCGTCGTGCTCCACACCTTCATGTCGGATGCGGCGGTGCAGCGCTGCGTCCGCCTGGTCCGGGAGTCCGCGGAGCAGGCCGGCCGCGACCCCGCGGGCGTGCGGATCTGGTCGGTGATGGCGACCATCGAGGACTCGCTCGACGAGACGGCCCGGTTGCGCAAGCTCGTCGGGCGATTGGCCACCTACCTCACCGGCTACGGCGATGTCCTGGTGCGGGTGAACGGGTGGGACCGGGCGGAGCTCGAGGCGTTCCGCGCGGACGAGCGACTGTCCTCCCATTCCGGCGCGCTCGACGCCACCGACGATCTCGACCTCCTGCGCCACGCCCGCGAGGTCCTGCCCGACGCGTGGCTCGCCACGGCCGCCGTCGGCAGCGCCGCGCAGTGCGCCGACCGGATCGAGGGCCAGCTCGCGCTCGGCGCCGACTCGGTGGTCCTGCACGGTGCCACTCCCGACGAGCTCGCCCCGGTGCTCACCGAGTGGCGCGGGCGCCGGGACCCCGACCGCTTCGCCCACCTCGAGCCCAATCCCGGAAGGATCTCCCGTCATGACTAGTGTCGCGTCGAACCCGCAGGTGGTCTGTACGCCGGAGGAGGTCACCGCGCCGTGGCTGTCGCAGGCCCTGGGCACCGAGGTCCGGTCGGTGCGGACGGAGCTGGTCGGCACCGGTCAGATCGGATGCGGCCTGCTCGCCCACGTCGACGGCGACGGGCTCCCGCCGACGCTGTTCGTGAAACTGCCGAACCCCGACGAGGGCATGCGGCCGCTGTTGCACGGCGTGTACCGGACCGAGGTGCTGTTCTATCGTGACCTCGCGCCGACCGTGGCCGTGCGGGTCCCGCGGGTCCGGTTCGCCGCACTCGGCGAGCGGGAGGGCGAGTTCACGCTCATCCTCGACGACGTCACCCCGCTCGTCCAGGGCGACCAGCTCGCCGGGCTGACGATCGACCAGGCCCGCGACTGCGCCGTCAACCTCGCGGGACTCCACGGCCCGCGCTGGTGCGACCCCACGCTCCGGAGCATCAAGGGCCTCGCGGCGCCGACGGTCGAGGACAACGTCACTCTCCAGGAGCTCGGCGGGCCGGCGCTGGAGGCGTTCCTCTCCGAACTCGGGGGAAGACTCGACGACGACGAGCGCCGCATCATGGCGGAGATCGCCCCGCTGATCGCCCGGTGGGCCAACGGGCGGGCCGAGCGGTTCGCGCTCCTGCACGCCGACTACCGGGCCGACAACATGCTGGTGGACCCGGCCGGGAACCGTCCCTCGCTGGCCTGCGACTGGCAGACGCTCGCGGTGGGCCTGCCCGGGCGTGACCTGGGCGGATTCCTCGGTTCGAGCCTCACCGTGGACGACCGGCGGGCCGCCGAGCGCGACATCGTGGCGGACTACCACCGGGCCCTGCTGGGTCACGGTGTCACCGACTATTCCGCCGACGCCTGTTGGGACGACTACGCCTACGGCCTGCTGCAGACGCCGGTGCTGGGGATCTTCGGCTGGATGTACGGCACCCGGACGGATCGGGGTGACGAGATGTTCGCCCTGCTGATGCGGCGGGCGTGCCGCGCCATCGCGGATCACGACGCGCTGGCGGTGGCCCGGGCCGGTTGACCGACGACGACACAACGAAATCCGCTACCCCGCCCCCGGATTCGCTAGTCCAATCGGAGTAGCGAATCCGTAGGGGGAGTAGCGGATGTCGGCCGGCTACTGGCCGGCTACCGGGGTGTCACTCCTGCAGCGTGTGGTTGCCGCGGGGGCTCGCCTCGACGCCGGCCTTGACGGCCTCGCAGAGGCCCTGGTCGACGGCGGCCCAGTAGGCGTAGACGCGGTCGAGCAGCTCGGTCTCCGACGGGTCGATCGCCGAGACGTGACCGGCGATGTTGGCCGCCAGCCGCTCGCGGGCGGCGTCGTCGAGGACCTCGCGGTACAGGATGGAGGCCTGGACCGAGTCGGTGTCCTCGGCGTGCGGGCTCACGTCGCCGCGGTGGATGTCCGAGCCCTTGGTGTCCCAGGCGCCGATGTCGAACGCCTTGGACGCGTCGGCGGTCGGACCACCCAGTGAGTTGGGGTGGTACTCGGCCTGCGCGGGGTGCGGGTACTCGTACTGCATGGCGCCCTCCTTGGAGTAGGAGTTCACCGGAGACAGCGGACGGTTGACCGGCACCTGCTGGTAGTTGGCGCCGATGCGGTAGCGCTGGATGTCCGGGTAGGCGAAGACGCGGCCGAGCAGCATCTTGTCGGGCGAGAAGCCGATGCCCTTGACGATGTTGGTCGGCGCGAACGCGGCCTGCTCGATCTGCGCGTGGTGGTTCTGCGGGTTGCGGTTCAGCGTCATGGTGCCGACCTTGCGCAGCGGGTAGTCCTTCTGCGACCACGTCTTGGTGAGGTCGAAGGGGTTGTACTTGTACCCGTCCGCCTCGTCGACCGGCATGACCTGGACGTGAAGGTCCCAGGACGGGAAGTCACCGTTCTTGATGGACTCGAACAGGTCCTGACGGTGGTAGTCGGCGTTCTCGCCGGCCAACTTGTCGGCCTCGGCCTGCGTGAGGAAGTCGATGCCCTGGTTGGTCTTGAAGTGGAACTTGACCCAGTGGCGGACGCCGGCGGCGTTGATGAACTGGTAGGTGTGCGAGCCGAACCCGTCCATGTGGCGCCAGGTCTTGGGGATGCCGCGGTCGCCCATGAGCCAGGTCACCTGGTGGGTGGACTCGGGGCTCAGGGTCCAGAAGTCCCACTGCATGGCGTGGTTGCGCAGGCCGGAGGCGTTCTTGCGGCGCTGCGAGTGGATGAAGTCCGGGAACTTCATCGCATCGCGGATGAAGAAGATCGGCGTGTTGTTGCCGACCATGTCGTAGTTGCCCTCTTCGGTGTAGAACTTCAGGGCGAAGCCACGCGGGTCGCGCCAGGTGTCCGGGCTGCCCTTCTCACCGGCGACGGTGGAGAAGCGGGCGAGCATCGGGGTCTTGACGCCCTTCTGGAACAGGCCGGCGCAGGTGATGTCCGAGATGTCCTCGGTGGTCTCGAACTCGCCGAACGCGCCCGAGCCCTTGGCGTGGGGCAGGCGCTCCGGGACGTTCTCGCGGTTGAAGTGGGCGAGCTTCTCGATGAGGTGGAAGTCGTGGATCGGCTGCGGACCCTGCGGGCCGACCTGGGCGCTGAACTCGTCGTGCGGGACGGGCTGGCCACTGTCGGTGGTGGTGTGGGAGTTCGGCTGGAAGTCGCGCACGCCGCGGTCTGCGGGATGAATGGTCACGTCAGTTGCTCCTCGAGATGGGGTGTGGAGTAGAAGGTGCGGAGTAGTGGTGTGGTCCAGACCTCAGTATCAGACAAGCGAGGCCTGCCCTGCCTGGCATTCGGGGCAAGTTCCCCAGTAGTTGACCTCTGCTTCGTCGATCTCGAAGCCGTGGTCCCGGTCGGCGGTGAGGCAGCGGGCGTGTCCGACCGCGCATTCGACGTCCTCGATGCGCCCGCACGTCCGGCACACGAGGTGGTGGTGGTTGTCCCCCGTCCGTCGCTCGTACAGCGCCGGGGAGCCGGCGGGTTCGATGCGGCGCATGAGGCCGACGTCGGTGCACACGCGCAGCGCGTCGTAGACGGTCTGCGTGGACACCGCGCCCAGCCGTTCCCTGACGAGAGTCGCGACGTCCTCCGCCGCGATGTGGGGACGACCGGCGACGACGGCGAGGACCGCCAGCCGCGGCGAAGTGACCCTCAGCCCGGCATCGCGGAGCACTGCCCCCTGGTCCTCGGTTGCTGTCGTCATGGGCATCACCCTAGCCCACTTTCTGGAATAGGTCCAGAAAACGAGGGGCTCTGTTCTAGGAATCCCATCGGCCGACCCGGCACGCGTCCGGGGTCCGCGGGGCACGGGCGACCGCCAACGGGCTGCGACTAGGCTGGACCCGGACCCCGGATCGCCGTCACCGCACCGCGGCGGCCCTGACCGCGTGCCCCCGAACCTGCAGGAGGAACCCATGTCGGAGACCACCACCGGACCGGTCGTGTGCGGGTACGACGGTTCGCGTGACGCCCGCAGAGCCGTGGCCTGGGCGGCCGCCTGGGCCCGCGACCACGGCACGTCACTCGAGGTGATCTCCGCCGACCGGGCGGTGGGCCGCGTCGTGGCGTTCGACGAGACCGCCCGCGCGAACGTCGAGGGCGCGATGCGCGACCAGCTCGCCGACCTCACCGCCGACGTGCCGACCACCCACCGGGTGATCGCGGACAGTCCCGTCAGCGCGCTGGTCGGGGTCGGCCGCGACGCCTCGGCGATCGTCGTGGGCAGCCGCGGCCTCACCGCGCGCGAGGACTTCGCGATGGGGTCGACCTCCGCCGGCGTCGTCGAGCACGCGACCTGCCCGGTCCTCGTCATCACCCCGCGGACGCCCGAGAGCCCCACCGGGGGCCCGGTCGTCCTGGCCGCCGACGGTTCGGCGGCGAGTGACCCCGCCGTGGCGTTCGCGTTCGCCGAGGCCGAGCGCCGGGGTGTCACCCTGCGCGCCGTGCACTCGGTGGAGGTGCCCAGATTGCCGGGCACGTCACTGTTCGACCTCGATCAGCTGGCCGAGAGCGTGCTCGCCGAGGACGAGAAGGACATCCTCGACTCCCTCGCCCCGCACGAGGCCCGCCACCCGGAGGTCAGCGTCGAGCTCATCCTCGTCGTCGGCGAGCCCGCCGTCACGGTCGCTGACGAGGCCACGGGGGCGTCACTGCTGGTCACCGGCTCGCGTGGCCACGGCGGATTCGCCGGATTGCTGCTCGGGTCGGTCAGCCGCCGCCTGCTCCAGACAGCGCCGTGCGCGGTCGCGGTCGTCCGCCCCGCCGACTGACCCCCGCCGCCTGACCCACCCACCGCCTGATTCGCGCGCCTGACCCACGCACCGGCTGACCCCACCCACCACCTGACCCACGCACCGCCTGACCCGCGCGCCTGACCCGCGCACCGCCTGCCCCCACCCGCCGACAAGAGGATTTCGCGTGTATCGCCCGAGAGCGGCCGCGCGTTTTCCTCTTGTCGGCGGCAGGGTCGGCTTGTCGGCGGCAGGGTCGGCTTGTCGGCGGGTGCGCGGGTGCGCGGGTGGGCGGGAAGACAGTTCGGCGCGGGTGGGCGGGCGTGCGTTGCAGCGGTCGCGCGATCGGCGTCAGGCGGGGCCGATGCGGAGCATGCGCGTGAGGGTGGGTTGCCACTTCACGCCGGGCGCGTCGCCGCGGGAGGCGATGGTGCCGGTGAGCTCCATCGGTTCGTCCAGCGGGGCGTGGCCGAGGAAGCTGCGGGCCACCTCGCGGCCGGTCTCCACGTCGGTCGAGGTCACGTCGACGGGCCCGAACTTCTGCGCGAGCCCCTGATCGAGCGCCGAGGCGAGCCCCGGGTCGGTCGCGGAGCCGGGCGCGGACAGCACGCGGGGCGGGCCGTAGGCCAGCGCGTGGATCTGCCCGTCGCCGGTGGTGAGCTTGGGCAGGGACGCCGTCCGGGCCAGCGAGGTCCACGCACGCGAGCACGCGTCGTCTCCGGCGCCGACGCCGACGCTGACGCCGTCCGGTCCCCCGGCCCCGTCGGCCCGCACGTCGATTCGGGTCATCCCACCCGTGTACGGAGCCGACGAGGGCACCGCGGGACCGTCGACGGCGAACGGCGGGTATTCGAACCCGTACGTGTTGACCAGCACCAGCGCGTTTCCGGTCGCGATGATCGAGTTCTCGGTGCCCGCGGGCCCGTCGATGAGGACCCCGTCGGCGGCGGCCGAGTCGGGCCGCAGGGTCGTGGCGAACGCGGGCATCCGGCACACCTGCGACCCGTCGTCGCGACGCAGGACGATCAGCTCGGGGTGCTCGGCGTCGTCGGTGATCGCCACGAGCGAGTCACCGGGCCCGAAGTAGGTGGGCGTGGTCCCCGACCCGTGCGCGAGCAGGCCCGGTTTCCGCGCCTGCCCCACCGCGTAGCCGCGCCGCCAGCGCACGCTGGGGGTCCCGTCCTCGGAGCTGTCGATCTCGTAGAGGGCGCGGGTGGTGATCACCGACGCGCCGCCGGGCCGGACCGTCAGCCCGTTGGTGATCTTCTCCCCTGCCGGCAGGGCGAGACTGCGGAGCTCGTCGTCGTCGCCCCCGGGCCGCACGGTCCCCACCACCCCGCCGGAGGTGGCGAACCACACCCGCCCGTCGAAGGCGGGCATGAGGCCGGTGACCGCGTCACCGGCCGGGACGGCCCGGGAGAGATCGGCCAGGACGTCGACCGTCATGCGCCACGGGCCGGCGTCGGTGCGTTCGTGCCCGACGGCCAACAGCCTGCGGTTGCCGTCCGCGACCACCACCCGGTCCTGCTCGTCGAGGTATCCGTAGACCCCGCCGAGCAGCGCCCCCTTGGCCAACTGCACCTCCGCCAGCACTGCCGCGGTGTCGGGATGGAACAACTTGACCGTCGGCGCGAGCGGGGTGGGCGGGGCGAGTCCGACGTACGAGGTGCACAGGGCGACCGGGAAGCCGTCGGTGCCGACGAAGACGGTCGAGCAGGTGGCTCCGGTGAGTGCTGACGCGACTGCCGGGTTCGTGCCGGGACCGCGGCCGGGCAGGGTGTCGGTCGAGGCCGCGTCACCGTGGACGGTGGCCGTGCCCGCGGGGCCGAGCCCGGGCGGGGAGGCCGCCTGCGGCGCGGCGACGGCAAGCGTCGACGGTGCTTGCGCGGTGGCAGGGGCGGGCAGCAGGGCCGCGCCGGTGCCGAGGCCGACGACCAACGCCGCAGCCGTGACCGCCCGGGCGGCCGAGACCCTCCGGGCAACCCGGACCGCGGCCGCCGGGTGCTTCCGTCTCATCGAGCGCATGGGGTTGATTCCATCACCGCCGGCGCTGCGGTGTCCCCGGATCCCGTCGTGAGACCATTCCATCGTGGCGCCGAGGCACGGGCTTGCACCGGGGTGGTCGAGCGGATGAGCCGACCCCCGCCCCGTCGCGCACACCGGCCCGCAGCGCAGCCGGCGACTCCCGCCGCGAGCCCGGCAAGCCCCGCCGCGCGCCGGGCGTCGGCCAGATCCTCGGCGAACTGCTGCTCACCGTGGGCGTGGTACTGCTGCTGTACGTGTTCTACGAGGCGTTCTGGACGAACCTCGCCTCCGGGCGACTGCAGGCGGAGGCCGCCGCCGGGCTCGAGGAGAAGTGGAGCGACGGCCCCGTCCCCGACGCGAGTGGCCCCGACGCCGCCGGTCGGCCCGCCCGCGATCCGGTCCCGCCGCCCGTGCCGACGCTCGGCGACCCCTTCGCCCGGATCCACCTGCCGACGCTCGGCCCAGACGCGGTCTACGCGGTGGTGGAGGGGACGCGCGCCGAGGACCTGCGCACCGGGCCGGGCCACTACCCCGGGACCCAGCTGCCCGGCGAACCGGGCAACGCCGCGCTCGCGGGCCACCGCAACGGCTCCGGCGCCGTCTTCGAGCACCTCGACCGGCTGGACTCGTGCGACGCGATCGTCATCGAGACCGAGACGCAGTGGCAGACCTACCGGCTCCTGCCGGTGCAGCCCGGGGGCGCGGATCGGCTCGCGGCCGCCCGCGAGTGCCTCACCCCGCGGCAGACCGACCGCGTCGCCGTCGGCGACTACGCCCACGTCGCGGGCCGGCACATCACGACCCCCGACGCGGTCGAGGTGATCGCCCCGGTGCCCGGTGCGGCAGGCGCAGAGGGCGAGGCGGGCGCAGCGGGCGCAGCGGGCGCAGCGGGCGCAGCGGGCGCAGCGGGCGCGGCGGGCGCGGACGACGCGACCGAGGCCCCCGAGCGCCTGCTCACCCTGACCACCTGCCACCCGATGTACTCCAACGCCGAGCGGCTCATCGTGCACGCCGCCCTCGTGGAGACCACCGCGAAGACCGACGGCCGCCCGGCCGCCCTGGAGGAGTGAGCCGATGTACGCCTACCTGTGGCGATCCCTGCCCGGCCCGCGGCCGGTCAGGGTCGCGCTCGTCCTCATCCTGCTGGCGGCCGTGTTCCTGCTGCTCATGGAGGTCGTATTCCCGTGGGTGGCGCAGCAGCTGCCGCACACCGACGTCACCGTATAGACAGAACCGCCGCGCAGTCGCCGTGACCGTGGCGGCGACGTCACCGCGGCGGGCCCCCTAGATGTGGACGGTCACGTCCGCATCCGCGCGGAGCTTCTGCGACAGCTCCTCCATCGCGCCGGCCTCCTGCTCGGCCCGCACCTGCTCCTCGACCTGACCGCGGACCTGCTCCAGCGGCGGCAGCCCGCCACCGCCGGCCTCACCGCCGCCGGACATCGCCTGCTGCTGCGCGACCTGCTCGTAGGCGGCCTGCACCTCGGCCTCGGTCACCTCGAACTCCCCGTACTCGTCGGTGATCAGCTTCTGGACGCGCAACTGCTTGTCGATCTGGTCCAGCACGGCCGCGCGGTCCAGGCCCTGCCCGCCCATCGCCTCGACGAACTCGTCGGTGCTGACCTGGTTGCGCTCGGCGAACACGGCCAACTCGGCCTGGATCTCCTCATCGGAAACCTCGATCCCCCGAGTGCCGGCCTCCTGCGTGAGCAGTTCGGTGCCGATCAACCCGTCGGTGGTCAGCTCCTTGAGCTGGGCCTCGTCGACGGGCTGGCCGGACATCTGGGCCTGCATGCTCATCTGCTGGTACTGGTTCTCGAACACCGACAGGAACTCGTCGCGTGAGATCTCGGTGCCGTTCACCTCGGCCACCGGGTCGGGGATGTCGGAGGTGTCGGGCCCGTCCGCGGACTGCTCGCCCTCCTGCCCGGGCTCAGCTGCCTGTTCGGACTGCTCGGCTGCTGCCTGCGTCTGGGCGGCGCCGCCCTCGTCGTCGTCGCCCCCGGCGCCGCACCCCGCGACCACCAGTACGAGTCCTGCGGCGGCGACCGCCGACCTCCACGTTCGTGTGCGCACTCGATCTCCTGACGTTGACGTGTGCGTGAAGCCGCGACGCTACACATCCGAGTTGAGCGGGAGCTGTGCACGAGACGCCAGCGGGTGCGGGCAGCGCGCCGTCACGCGCCGCCCGCACCCACGTCGGCGTCGGGGGCCGGCGTCGGGGGTCAGAATCGGAGGATCGCGCCCTCCGCCACGTCCTTCGGCAGGGAGTCCACCACGACCACCGATCCGGACGTGGCCAGGACCTGACCGACCGCGGTGTCCAGATCGTCGGGGCCGTGCTCGGCGGTGCAGCGACGACGGGTGAGCAGCAGCGTCTCGACGCGTCCCTCGCGGGCGGCGTGCAGGATGTCCGACCCGCCGCCTGCCAGTGCGCGACCGGCGCCGATCGCGTCACCGAAGCGTTCCGCGACCGCGTCGGACTGCCGTTGCATCGCCGGCCGGACCACCGCCCACGCGCGCTCGTGCAATTCGGCGGGCGACAGGGCGTCCGGGTTGCCGGCGGCCACCTCGTCCACCAGGTGTTCGTAGTTCAGGTACCCGCGGAACTGCGGGAGATGCTCGGTCACCGCCGCCAGGACGACGGGCCGCCGATCGTTGGGGCGCAGCGCCTCCTGCAGTCCCTTCGCGATCTGCCGCAGGAACTTCTCCCGCTGCACGTCCCCGACCTCGGCGCCCGTGCCGTGACTGTGCACCATCCCCCCGCCGGCCCTGTTCGCCCCGGGGCCGGCGCCGGCGGCCCCGCTGAACCGCTGCTGCTGGTGCGAGGGCGGCTGGATATCGCCGGCCATGTCGTCGATCGAGGACGGGATCGAGCCCAGGTCGAGCTCGCGGATAGTCGAGGCGGTGCCCTCGAGCAGGCGGACCTTGTTCTGACTGCCGGCGAGGACCAGGAACTCGCCGTCACCGACCGCGGCCGGCACGATCGGCCGGACGGCGAACCGGTCGCTCACGTGGACCGCCTCGGCGACGTCCGTGGACAGGCGGTACGCGCGCCAGAACCCCTTCGACGCGAACAGCGCGAGACCGTCGGACAGGCGCTGCCAGTACGCGTCGTCCTCCAACAGGGCGACCAGCGGGCCGAGGATCTCGTCGGACTCCTCCTGGGCCACGCCGTGCGCCTTGAGTTGGGTCTCGGCGTCCTTGATGAGCGACTTGGCGCGGATGGGGTTCTCGCGGACCTCTGCCCCGGCCCGGGCCGTGGGCAGGAAGATCGACACGGCCCGGCCGCTGGCGGTGCCCAGCTCGGCGAGGTCGGTCAAGGGGATCGGATCGACTTCTGCGGTGCGGGTGACATCAGCCATGACCCGACGCTACTGACCGCAGCGGCGCACGGGTAGGTCGTGACAGGGTTGTTGCTCGCCCGTGACCTTCGGGCCCGGGGCGTCCGCCGTGGATACCATCGCGGAAGTGACCGATGCGCCCGTGACCCCCGCGACGACCCGGCCGGTCAGCACCGCCCGGGTCCTCACCACCCTGATGGTCCCCATGTTCATGGCGCTGCTCGCGCTGTCGGTGATCAACGTGGCGCTGCCGGTGATCGGCACCGCCCTGGACTCGGACTCGCGGGGACTGCAGTGGGTGGTGTCCGGGTACGCGCTGGCGTTCGGGCTGCTGCTCGTGCCGTCGGGGCGGCTGGGCGACGCCACCGGACGCAAGCGCCTGTTCCTGGCGGGCGTGGCGGTGTTCGTGGGCGGTGCGGTGGTCGCCGGGTTCGCCCAGTCGATCGAGATGCTCAACCTGGCGCGCCTCATCCAGGGCGTGGGGTCGGGGATGCTCAACCCGCAGACGTTCGGCCTCATCCAGAAGTACTTCCGGGGTGGGGCGCGGGCGCGCGCGTTCGCCACACTGGCCACGACGGTCTCCATCGCCACCGCGTCGGGGCCGCTGGTCGGCGGGTTGCTCATCGAGGTCCTCGGCGATGACCTCGGGTGGCGCGCGATGTTCCTGGTCAACGTGCCGCTCGGCGCGTTGGCGCTGGTGCTGGGCTGGCGCTGGTTGCCCGACGACCGCCGCCTCCCGCCGGGCGAGGCGGGGCCCGACGTGGGTGGGTCCGCCGCGCGTGCCGGCGACATGGCGCGGCTCGCCGCGCAGGGTGACGGTGGAGCGCGGGGTGATGAGGCCGCACGTAGGGGTGAAGCGGCACGTGGGGGTGAGAGTGGATACGACGACGAGGCCAGCCGCGCATCCAGGATCGCGGCCGCCGTGAACGCAGGCCTGCCGAGGCCTCGGCACCGGGGCCGGCGGGATCGCCTGGACCTCGACCCGGTCGGCATCGTTCTGCTCGGCGTGGCCGTGCTGTCGCTGATGCTGCCGTTCCTGACCCGTGGCGGGAACCTCGCCTACTGGGCCCTGGTGCCGGTGGGGCTGGGCCTCATGGCCGCGTTCGTCTGGTGGGAGCGGCGGTACGAGCGGATCGGGCGGCCTCCGCTGGTCAACCCGGACATCTTCCGGGATCCCGCGTTCCGCAACGGCATGGTCATCGTGTCGATCTACTTCGTGGGCGGCACGAGCCTGTGGATCGTCATGCCGATGTACCTGCAGTTCCACCTGGGTTACGCGCCCATCGATTCCGCGTTCGTCAGCCTGCCCGCTTCTGTGCTCGCGGCCATCTCGGCACAGGTGGCGGGGCGGTTCGTGCTCCAGCTCGGGCGGCGGATGGTCATCGGCGGCTTCTGCCTGACGATCACCGCCCTGCTCACGTTCATCCTGCTCGCGGGCGTGGTGGACTCCGGGGCGGTGAGCTATCTGATTTTCATGGTTCCCGCCGCGATGATGGGCACCGCGCAGGGCATGACCATCTCCCCCAACCAGACGCTCACCCTGCGCGCGGTGGATCCCGAATACGGTGGGGTCGCCGGCAGCATCATCTCGCTGGGCCAGCGCATGGGTACCGCGGTGGGCACGGCGATGGTGCCGGGCGTGCTGTTCTGGATCGTCGAAGAACGGGACGACTGGCTGCTCGCGTTCCGGGTGGCGCTCGGCGTGATCGCGGTGTTGGCCGCGGGCGCGTTGGCGTTCAGCATCGTCGACCGCCGCCGCGAAGTGCGCTGCGGCTGACCGGCCTCGGCCCTCACCGCTGACCGCCGTGTGCCCGGCCGGTATGGGTGCTACCCGATTTTTGCCACTGTCAGGAGGACGACCGAGTCCTCTTCAGCCTCGAGTCCGTGCCGACTGTCGGGGATCCGGAGCAGGTCCCCCGGTGAGCCGTTCCACGCGTCATTCTCGACAGTGAGCGACACCCTGCCCTGGAGGACGTAGACGGTGGCCTCCCCGGGGTTGTTGTGCTCGGTCAGGGCCGTTCCGGCGGTCAGCGCGATGAGCGTCTGGCGCATGACGTGCTCATGGCCGCCGAACACCGTGTCCGCACTGCGGCCACTCGTCGACTGTTGCGCGGTTGCCAACAGATTCCGCCCGAGCGCGGTCAGGGAGTTCTTCTTCATGTGGGTTCTCCTGTCTCCTACGACCCACTGTGCCAAGAGGGCGCAGGGTCCGTTGACGGAATGGCCCACTCGGATCACAAGGTTGCTGCCAGCTCCACGCCCTGCTTGATGGCGCGCTTCGCGTCGAGTTCGGCGGCCACGTCCGCCCCACCGATCACGTGGACACGCGAGCTCCGCCCGTGCGGGCCACGCTGCGCCTCCAGCCCGGCGACGAGATCGCGGACCGACTCCTGCCCTGCACACACGACGACCGAGTCGACCTGCACGACCCTCGAGAGTCCCTGCGCATCGCGGATGTGCAGCCCGTCGTCGTCGACCTTCACGTAGGTCACCCCTGTGTGCTTCCGCACGCCGCCGGCCTCGAGCTCGGCGCGGTGCACCCAGCCGGTGGTCTTGCCCAGGCCCCGGCCGATGCGGGAGGTCTTGCGCTGGAGCAGGTGCACCTCGTGGGCCGGCTCGGCGTGCACGGCAGTGCCCAGTCCCGCGCGCTCGAGCGCCGGATCGGTCACGCCCCAGTGGCGCCGCCACGCCTCCACATCCGTGGAGTGGCCGCTCGGTTCGCGGCCGTCGACGGCGATCCCGGGCCCGCCCGCCAGCAGGAACTGCGAGACGTCCACGCCGATGCCGCCGGCGCCGATCACCGCGACCCGGCGGCCGGGGGTACGCGCGCCGGTGAGCAGCTCGGGATAGGTCATGACCATGGGGTGATCGGCGCCGGGGATCGTGATCTCGCGCGGCCGCACCCCGGTGGCGATCACCACGTGGTCGAAGCCCGCGAGATCGTCCGGGTGGGCGCGGCGGCCGAGGTGCACCGGCACGCCGAGGACGTCCAGGCGCCGGCTGAAGTAGGCGATCGACGCCGCGAACTCCTCCTTGCCCGGCACGCGCATCGCGTAGCGGAACTGCCCGCCGAGCTCGTCCTCCGCCTCGAAGACCTCCACCGCGAGCCCGCGGGACGCGGCGGCCTCGGCGCACGCCAGCCCCGCGGGTCCCGCGCCGACCACCGCCACCCGACGCCGGGTGGGGGCCACGGTGAGCAGGAGCTCGGTTTCGCGGCCGGCGCGCGGATTGACCAGGCAGGAGGCACGTTTGTTGGCGAAGGTGTGGTCGAGGCAGGCCTGGTTGCAGGCGATGCAGATGTTGATCTCGTCGGCCCGCCCCTCGGCGACCTTGGCGGCGAACGCCGGGTCCGCCAGCAGCGGCCGCGCCATGGACACCAGGTCCGCCTGACCGCGGGCGATGATCTGCTCCGCGATGTCCGGGGTGTTGATGCGGTTGGACGCGATCACCGGGACACCGACGGTCTGCTTGAGCCGGGCCGTGAGGTCGACGAACGCGGCCCGCGGCACGGAGGTGACGATGGTGGGGATGCGGGACTCGTGCCAGCCGATGCCGGTGTTGAACACGTCGACACCAACGGCCTCGAGGCGCTGCGCGAGTTCGGCGGTCTCCTCCCACGACTGGCCGCCGTCGACCAGGTCGAGCAGGCTGATCCGGTACTGCAGCAGGAAGTCGCGGCCCACCTCGGCGCGGATGCGGCGCACGATCTCCTCTGGCAGCCGCATCCGCCTGCTCGCGGTGCCGCCCCACGAGTCGGTGCGGTCGTTGGTCCGGGCGGCGAGGAACTGGTTGATGAGGTAGCCCTCCGAGCCCATGATCTCGATGCCGTCATACCCCGCGCGCCGGGCCAGGCGGGCGGCCCGGACCCAGTCGTCGATCGTCCGCTCGACACCCCGGGCGCCCAGGGCGCGCGCTCTGAACATGCTGATCGGCGACTTGGTCGACGCGGCCGAGCGGACGAACGGCTGGTATCCGTAGCGGCCGGCGTGGAGGACCTGCAGGAGGATGTGGGCGCCCTCGGCATGGACGGCGTCAGTGAGGCCGCGGTGCTTGTCGGCCATCCGGCGCGAGGCCATCATCGACCCGGCCGGCAGCAGCCACCCCTCCACGTTGGGCGAGTACCCGCCGGTGACCATGAGGGCGGCCCCGCCGCGCGCCCTCTCGGCGAAGTAGGCGGTGAGCTCGGGCAGGTGCTTCGAGCGGTCCTCCAACCCGGTGTGCATGGACCCCATGACCACGCGGTTGCGCAGGGTGAGATGCCCGACGGCGAGGGGACTGAGGAGGTGAGAGTGACTGTGGCCCATGGGGGCTGATTCTGCCCGGTATCCGGTCGCCCGACCCCGCGGTAGAGGAATTTTCGCTCACCGGGGCGTCCGGACCGGCGTGGCGATGCGGGCCGATCAGGGGCACGCCCGAACATCGATCCGGAGGCGTCGCACGCCTTACTGGACGAATGTCTGTGTGACGAGTCAGCAACCTGGGCGCCTGACCTGCAGTTTTGAGGGTGCACAAAATTGTGTCGCGGGGGTCGATAATGCGGCGATCTCGAAGAACTGACCTTATCCTCAGATTCGTGGCTTCCCTCGGTCACATGTCCTCCCCCGACGTTCCCCCAACCCCTCAGGAATCCCCTCAATGCGAACCATCGTCAGGCGGCGCATCGGCGCCGTCGCCGCCGCTGCCGCCACCTTCCTCGCCCTGGCCGCCCCCGTCACCGCCGCCCAGTCGCTCCAGTTCACCGTGGGCGCGCCCGCCCCCTGTGAGCAGGCGACCCCGGCGGAGACCGAGCAGGTGATCGCGGACATCCACGAGTACACCAACCGCGAGCGCGTCTCCCGCGGCCTCAACCCCGTCACGCGCCTCGCCAGCCTGGACCGGATCGCCCAGGACTGGAGCGAACAGATGGCCAGCGTGGACGCCATGACGCACAATCCGCAGATCAAGGCCCTGATGGCGGCAACCTACGACGGAACGCCGCTCAGCGACGGCAAGTGGACCAGTTACGGCGAGAACGTGCTGCAGAACTGGTGCGGCGCCTCGGGCGAGGCGCTCGTCCAGCAGTGGATGAACTCGCTTCCGCACCGCCTCAACCTACTCAACCCGGTGCACACCCACCTCGGTGTGGGCGTGGAGGTCGCCGACAGCCGGAAGCTGTACTCCACCCAGAACTTCGCCCGACTGACCTGACCCCCGCGGCCCCCTCGGTCGTCGCCCCCTCCTACGGCGCCCCCACCCCCGGTCCACACCGGCGGCGGGGGCGCCGTCGTCTCGGCGCCCACTCGCGCGCGGGCATACGAATGGGAATCGCGTCGGTGTAACGCATGTGACTAGAGTGACGACAGAGGCAGGAGTGAACTGGCTCGGGCGACACCGTCCGATCCGGCACACGCTCCACACGCAGGCCGCGGCGCGAGCCGCAGCCCGAGGAAAGGACCATCGCGTGCGTCATCCCCTTCGTTCCGCCGTCGCCACCGGCGCGGCCGCCCTCCTGCTCGCCTCCGGCACGGGCACGGCCGCCGCGCAGGGCTCACTGGAGCTCGCGTTGCCGTTCTTCGCCACCATCCCCGGCTTGGCCTCCCTCGCCCCGGACGCTCCCGGGGCACCCTCCGCCCCGGTGGCCGACCCGGCCGCCGCGGCCGCGGACGATCTGCTGCCCGAGGAGATCAGGCTGATGGCGTTCGAGGGCAGCGTGGTGGCCGCCGTCAACGAGGCCCGCCTCGTGGTGGGCGCCGACCGGCTCATCACCGACCCCCGACTCGAAGCGTCAGCCCGCGAGCGGGCCGCCCAGCTCGCCGCGGGCGACCCCACGACCGGCGAGGTGACCGTCCCCGCCGATGCACGGGTCGACGCTGACACCGACACCCCTGACGCCGCTGCCCCCGGCGCGGACTCGGACGTGGACCCGGCCGGCGACCGCACCGTTCTCGCGCTGCCCGCCGGCGCGACCCCGCAGAAGGCGCTCTCGGCCCTGCTCTCCGACACCGGCATGCGCGATCGGATGCTCGACGGCCGGTTCGTCCGGGTGGGCGTGGGCGTGGCCACCGCCGAGGACGGCACCGTGCACGTGGTGCAGGACTTCGCCCGCGACTGACTGCCGGACGATCGTCCAGCGGGGGTGGGGTGGATAACGCCCCTCCCCTGCTCACGGTGGTTACGGGGTGATGACGGCTGGCTTAGGGCTGGAGCCGGTTCCTACCGTTGCGCTCGGCGACCCGACAGTCGGGCCCCCAGCACCCGAAAGGTACCGACACTCGTGACCCGAGCCCTCCAGCACCTGCGTCGTGGCCTGATCCTGGCCGCCGCGGCTTCCGCCACCCTCGCCCTGAACGCGGCCCCGCAGGCCTCGGCCCAGGCGCCGCAGATCCAGCTGCCCCAGATCCACCTCCCGGGCCTGACGATCGGTTTCGCCAACCCCGCCCCCGCCGGCACCGCGCCGACGATCGACCCCGCCTCCGCCGAGTACCGGGCCCAGCTCGAGGGCGCCACCAACGCCGCCCGCACCGCACACGGCCTCGCCCCTCTCGCCGTCAACGGCGGCCTCACCGCGGTGGCCACCAACTGGAGCGGCACGCAGGCCGCGCAGAACCGCATGTTCCACAACCCGGATGTGGGCGCGCAGATCCCCGCCGGGTGGGGCCACTACGGCGAGAACGTGCTGCAGAACTACGCGCACGCCACCCCGCAGCAGCTGGTGGACCAGTGGATGGCCTCCCCCGGCCACCGCGTGAACCTGCTCAACCCGGGCCACACCTCGATGGGCGTCGGCGCCGCGGTGGCCGCGGACGGCAAGCTCTACGCCACCCAGGTCTTCGCCCGCTACTGAAGCGCCCACCCCCCGCCCCGGACGCTCTTCTCGATGGGAGTCGTCAGGCCTGGACACCCGCGAGCATCGCGTCGAGACCCTCCCGGAAGCGCGGATCGAACTCGACCGTCGGCGTCGCGGGGTCGGCGACCGTGAGGTTGTGGTGGGTCTGCTCCTCCAGGCTCAGGCCCACCACGTAGCCCGTCAGGGCCGTGGTCAACCCCGGCGCGCGGCCCTCGAGTCCGTGGCGGGAGCACGCCGCCTCGACCACCTCGGCGACCGGATTCACCGCACCCGCCGCCAGACCCAGCGCCACGACCTCGGCGCCGTCCGGAACGCCCGTGACGGCCGCGCGCAGCGCCTGCCCCACCGCCCGTAGTTCGTCGGCGGCCGAGTTCCCCTCCCCGACGGGACCCATCGTCGCCAGGATGCGCTCCGCGACGACCGTGAGCAGCGCCTGCTTGGACGGAACGTGCCAGTACAGCGCGCTCGGTTGGACCCCCAGCCGGGTCGCCAACGTGCGCATCGACATGCCGGGTAGCCCCGACTCGCGGAGCAGTTCCAGGGCGGTGTCGACGACCGCCGTCTTTGTCAGGGCCACGGGCGCCGATCCTACCGGCCGCCACAACCCTCTCCTGAACGCTGTACAAGTCGACGACCGTGCGCTAGCTTGAACGGCGTTCAATGAACGGCGTTCAGGAGGAACAATGGCCATCACGACCCCCCGCTGGCACGAGCTCGCGGATCACGTACTCGACGGCGGAGTCGTCACCGCGGCGGACGCCCTCGCCGTGCTCCGGTCCCCGGACTCCGAGCTCATGGAGGTGGTCGCGGCCGCGTCCCGGCTGCGGTTCCAGCACTTCGGCAACAAGGTCAAGGTCAACTACCTGGTCAACCTCAAGAGCGGCCTGTGCCCGGAGGACTGCTTCTACTGCTCGCAGCGGCTCAACTCCACCGCCGGCATCCTGCGCTACACCTGGCTCAACACCGAGGAGGCCGTCACCGCGGCCAAGGCGGGCATCGCGGCCGGCGCCTCCCGAGTGTGCCTGGTCGCCAGCGGCACCGGCCCCAGCAATCGCGAGGTCGGCAAGGTCTCCGACATCATCGAGGCCATCAAGTCCGACACCCCGGGCGTCGAGGTGTGCGCCTGCCTGGGTGCACTGAAGGATGGCCAGGCGGAGAAGCTGTGCTCCAGCGGCGCCGACGCCTACAACCACAACCTCAACACGGCCGAGAGCCATTACGAGGACATCTGCACCACCCACACCTACGCCGACCGGGAGCACACGGTCGCCCAGGCCCACGGAGCCGGACTCTCGGCGTGCTCGGGCTTCATCGCGGGCATGGGTGAGACGCACGACCAGCTCGTCGAGCTCGCCTTCGACCTGCGCGCCAAGGACGTCGACTCGATCCCGGTCAACTTCCTGCTGCCCTTCGACGGCACCCCGCTCGAGGGCGTGGACACCCTCAACCCGCGCGACTGCCTGCGCATCCTCGCGATGGTCCGCTTCGTCGCCCCCGACACCGAGATCCGGATGGCCGCCGGCCGCGAACGCCACCTCGGCTACCTCCAGGGCATGGGCCTCTACGTCGCCAACTCCCTGTTCCTGGGCGACTACCTCACCAGCGAGGGCCAGCCCGGCGGCGAGGACCTGCAGATGATCGCCGACGCCGGCCTCGAGGTCCTCCAGATGGACCACCCGGCCGGGGACACCGGGGACGGGACGGTGGAGGCCGCCACCGCGGACGCGCCCGCGAATGCCGCCGGGCCGGCCACGCCCGCCGTCGCCACCGGGCGGGACCAGAAGGTGGCCATCCGCACCCGCGGGGCCGGCACCAGCGAGCCCGCGAACGCCTGACATGTCCGCCTCGGTCCACTCTCCCGGTGCCCGGGACCTCGTCGTCGTCGACACTCCCTCCTCCCCCTCCACCCCGGACGACGCCGCGGCGATGCTGGCCACCGACGCCGAACAGGCCGCCACCACCGCGCTGCTCGCCGCCGACGCCGAGCACGTCTGGCACCCCTACGGTGGGTTCCCGGCGAGCACGCCGCCGCTGCCGGTCGTCTCCGCCTCGGGGGTCCGGCTACGGCTGGCGGACGGGCGCGAGCTCATCGACGGCATGAGCTCGTGGTGGGCGGCCATCCACGGCTACCGGCACCAGCACCTCGACGCGGCCGCGCACCGGCAGGTCGACACGATGAGCCACGTGATGTTCGGCGGGCTCACGCACGCACCGGCCGTCGAACTGGCGACCCGACTCGCCCGCATGGCGCCGGGCGAGCTGAACAAGGTGTTCCTCGCGGATTCGGGCTCTGTATCCGTAGAGGTGGCCGCGAAAATGGCGATCCAGTACCAGCGCTCGCTCGGCCGCCCCGAACGCACCCGGCTGGCGACGTGGCGCGGCGGGTACCACGGCGACACCCTCTCCCCGATGAGTGTGTGCGACCCCGACGGCGGCATGCACTCGATGTGGCGCGGGGTGGTGGCCGAGCAGGTCTTCGCGTCCGCCCCGCCCGCCGACTACTGCGCTGACTACGTCGCCGAGCTCGAGCGGGTGATCCGTGGGAGCGCCGACGAACTGGCGGGGATCATCGTCGAGCCGGTGGTCCAGGGCGCGGGCGGGATGCGCTTCCACCACCCCGGGTACCTGCGTGACCTGCGCCGGTTGGCCGACGAGACGGGCACGCTGCTCATCTTCGACGAGATCGCCACCGGCTTCGGCCGCACCGGCGAGCTGTGGGCTGCCGACCACGCGGGCGTCGCACCGGACGTGATGTGCGTGGGCAAGGCCCTGACCGGCGGGTACCTCACCCTCGCCGCGACGCTCACCACCGACCGGGTGGCCGATGTCATCAGCGCCGGCGAGGCGGGGGGCCTGGCGCACGGGCCGACGTTCATGGGCAATCCGCTGGCGTGCGCGGTGGCGTGCGCGTCGCTGGATCTGGTGGCCGGCGGCGGGTGGCGGCGCGATGTGCCGCGCATCGAGGCGCGCCTGCGCCACGGGCTGGCGCCCGCGCTCGACGTGCCCGGTGTGGTCGACGTGCGGGTGCTCGGGGCGATCGGCGTGATCCAGCTGGCCGAGCCGGTGGAGATGACGACGACGACAACAGCGATCACCTCGCACGGCGTGTGGCTACGCCCCTTCCGGGATCTCATCTACACGATGCCGCCGTACACCTCTACAGACGAGGAGATCGACCGGATCTGTGCGGCGGCGGTTGCAGGGGCTGCAGCGCCAGGGGCGGGCCGATGACCATGCAGACATCCCCAGCCCTGGACTGGCTCGACGACGCCGCCGCCGACCGGGCCTCCCGGCATGTGCGGCGGGTGCTGTCCCCACGCGCGGCCGAGGACGGCGTGATCGACCTCGCCTCCAACGACTACCTCGGACTGGGTCGGCACCCCGAGGTCGTGGACGCCGCCGTGGCAGCGACGCGCCGCTGGGGTGCGGGGGCGACGGGATCACGCCTGGTCACCGGAACGACGCAGGAGCATCTGGCGCTCGAGGACGAGCTCGCCGAGTTCTGCGGCAAGCCCGCGGCGCTGGTCTTCTCCTCCGGGTACACCGCCAACCTCGGAGCCGTGGTGGCGCTGTCCGGGCGGGGATCGCTCATCGTCTCCGATGGCGGCTCGCACGCCTCGCTCGTGGACGCGTGCCGGCTCGCGAGGGCCCGCGTCGTCGTCGTCGACCGGGGTGACGTCGGCGCGGTGGCCCGGGCCCTGGCCGAGCGCACCGAGAAGCGCACGCTGGTCGTCACCGACTCGGTGTACAGCGCGGACGGTGAGCTGGCCCCCCTGCTCGCGCTGCACGGGGCGAGCCGCGCGCACGGCGCGGTCCTGCTGGTCGACGAGGCCCACGGCCTCGGCGTGCGCGGCAGCGGCGGGCGGGGGCTCGTGGACGAACACGGCTTGAGCAGGCACGAGGACGTGGTGGTCACGGCGACGCTGTCCAAGGCCCTCGGGTCGCAGGGCGGGGTGGTCCTGGCGTCCGAGCGGGTGCGCGAGCACCTCATCAGCAGCGCGCGCACCTTCATCTTCGACACCGGCCTCGCCCCCGCCGCGGTGGGCGCGGCCCGCGCAGCCCTCGGCGTCCTGTGCCGCGACCCCGCGCTCGCCTCGCGCGTGGTGGAGGTGGCCGAGCACCTGGCCGCGGTCACCGGCGCCGAGCAGCCGCGGTCAGCGGTGGTGTCGGTGATCCTCGGCGACCCCGCCCGCGCGGTCTCCGCCGCCGGCAGGTGCCTCGAGCTGGGCGTCCGGGTGGGGTGCTTCCGCCCGCCGTCGGTTCCCGAGGGCACCGCACGGCTGCGCCTCACCGCCCGGGCGGACCTCTCCGGCGCCGATCTCGCGCGGGCGAGCGACGTGCTGGCGCAGGTGTTGGGCGAGCACGGTCACCCAGTTGGCGCGGCCGCGCGGCTCGAGGGGGCCCGCGCATGACCACCTCGCCCGGCCCGGCGCCGATCGTCATCACCGGCACCGGCACGGACGTGGGCAAGACCGTCGCCACCGCGGCGCTGGCCGCCCACGGCCTGTCGCTGGGCCTGGACGTGGGGATCTGCAAGCCGATCCAGACGGGACTGGGCCCGGGCGAGCCGGGCGACGCCCACGAGGCCGCGCGCCTGTCCGGGGTGCGGCGGGTGCTGGAGGTCCGTCGGCTGCCCGATCCGCTGGCACCCGAGACCGCCGCCCGCGTCGCCGGCCTGCCGCAGTCCACGCTGCCCGGATTGCTCGACCCGATCCGCGAGTGGCTCGGCGAGCCCCCGGTGTGGCGTCCGCCGGGTCGCGACTCGACCTCGTCGAGGGCGCCGGCGGTGTGCTCGTGCGACTCGGCCCGGACCTCACCGTCCTCGACCTCGCCCGGTCGCTCGACGCCCCGGTGGTCGTGGTCGCCCGCGCGGGACTGGGCACGCTGTCGGACACCGAGCTCACCATCCGCGCCATCGGGGCCGCGGGTCTACGCTGCGCGGGGATCGTCATCGGCTCCTGGCCGTCCGTCCCGAGTCTCGCCGAGCGCTGCAACCTCGAGGATCTGCCCCGCCTGACCGGAGTCCCGGTGCTCGGTCGGGTCCCCGCGGGTGCCGGTCAGCTCGCCCCGGTCGAGTTCACCAGTCGCGCGCCGGGGTGGTTTCAAGCGTCAAGACTTCTTCAAAGGTGTGGCCTGCTGCGGTGAGCTCGGACAGGGGGCCCTTCCAGAGTGAGGGGCCCACCGAGATGACACCCAGCAGTGAGTGCATCTCGCAGACCGTTCAGCCAGGAATTCCACGACGAGCTGTGGGTTGAACAAGTACCGCGAGACCCACGGTGGCGGTGGCACCGAGACCGAGGTGACGCTCGATGAGCGGGCACGGCTCAAGGAGCTGGAGTACGAGTACCTCGACACCTGCAGAATCGACGCCGCCGAGACCAACCCGGTGGACACGATGAGCGCTCGGCTGACCGTGTCGACCTCTGGGTTCTACCACTGGCTTTCGCGCCCGACCCCGGCGACAGCGGCCCGCGGACAGACGCCGACGGCCCGGCTGCGGCACTTCTTCGCCGCCACCGACGCCAGGGTGCCGGGAATGAACCGGGGCCAGGGATTGCGTCTGAGCCCAGGCACGCCTCTGATGGACGGTCCAAGCCGTTCCCCGGCACGCGACACACGCCCCGGCGCCCGTCACCACCACGGAATTTGGCGAGGTCAATGTGGCCAGCGGGCCGTCGCTACTGTCCCATGACAGGTGCCGGGAGTGACCGGGCGATGATCTCCTTCATGATCTCGGTGGTGCCGGCGTAGATCTGACTGATCCGCAGGTCGGTCCATGCGCGCGCGATCGGATACTCCTCCATGTAGCCGTAGCCGCCGTGGAGTTGCAGGCAGGTGTCGGCGACTTGCTGAGCGCGTTCGGAGCTCCAGTACTTCGCCATCGCGGCGGTGGGGATGTCCAGTTCGCTCTTGACATGCAGGTCGAGACACTCGTCGATGAAGGCGCGGGTGACGCGGGCTTCGGTGGCGACCTCGGCGAGCTTGAACTTGGTGTTCTGGAATCCGAAGATCGGTTTGCCGAACGCCTCGCGCGTGAGTGTGTACTCGTGTGTCAGGTCCAGCATCAAGTCCATCGACGCGGCGCAACTGACGGCGACGATGAGCCGCTCCTGCGGGAGCTGCATCATGAGCTGGACGAAGCCCTGCCCCTCCTCGGTGCCGAGCAGATTGCTGGAAGGCACACGTACGTCATCGAAGAAGAGCTCGCAGGTGTCTTGCCCCTTGAGGCCGATCTTGCCGAGGAGACGGCCGCGTCGAAATCCTTCGGAGCTGGTCGGCACGATGACCAGTGAGACGCCTGCAGCAGCCTGATCGGGGCTGGTCTTGCAGGCGACGAGCACCATGTCTGCGTGGTAGCCGTTGGTGATGAAGGTCTTGGCTCCGTTGATGACGTAGTCGTCGCCTTCTCTGACTGCCTTCGTCTTGATTCCCTGGAGGTCGGAACCGGTCCCCGGCTCGGTCATCGCAATGGCGGTCACGACCTCGCCGGAGGCCATTTTGGGCAGCCACTCGCGCTTCTGCTCCTCGGTGCCGTAGTGCAGCAGGTAGTGCGCCACGATGCCGCTGTGGAGTGCGGCCCCCCAGCTGCTGTCACCGATGCGGGCCTGCTCCTCGATAAGGATTGCCTCGTGGAAGAAGTTGCCGCCGCCCCCGCCGTACTCCTCGGGAATGGAGGCGCACAACAGGCCGAGCTCGCCGGCGCGGGTCCAGAGTTCGCGGTCGACGCGCTTCTGTTCGATGAACCGCTCGATGTTGGGCTTGATCTCCCTCTCGCAGAACGTCCGGGCGAGTTGACGGAAGTCGTCGAGGTCCTGGTTCATCCAGGGTGAACGGCGGCTGGGCATGGGTCCTCCAGGGAGTATTCGCCGGGTACAGGGTGTGCCCGAAGGCTACGGGTACACCCTGTACCGCGCCAGTCCCTTTCGGGTTAGAATGTGGTCGTGGATCTTGCGAGGTGGGTGGACACGGCCGTGGTGCGCCGATCGACGGCGCACGAATCGCACCGGTCGGCACGACGAGAGCAGATAGTGGTGGCTGCGGCTCGTGCGATCGAGGAGTACGGTCCCGGCGTCGGTACTGCCCAGATCGCGGAACGGGCAGGCGTTGCGCGGCCTCACGTCTACCGGCACTTCGACAGCAAGGAAGACCTCGAACGAGAAGTGCTCCGATTCGCGGCTGATCAGCTCATCGACACCGTTCGTCCCGCCTTGCGTGTGAGCGGTACAGCTCCCGCCATCATCGAAGGCGTGATAGGCGCTGCCATCGGATGGGCTGCCGGTCATCCCAACCTGTATCGCTTCATGGCGGCGCGCCAGCAGAACAAGGAAACACACCGGGCCAGGTTGGGGCGCACACGGTTCCTCGGCGAGGTGGTGGCCGCAGCCTCGGCATACATGCGCACATCCGAGGTACAAGTCGATCCCCCGGACGGCGTGATGGCGGGGTTGATGGGCATGGTCGACGCGGGGATCATCTGGTGGCTGGACCACCACGATGAGTCGAAGGAAGAGGTGACCACCCGGATCGCCCATCAAGTTTGGCTGATCATGCGTGATCTCGCCCAGAGCGTAGGGGTTGCTGTGGACAACGACCTTCTGTTGAGCGCGCGATGAGGGACCTCTCGCCCGGAATGGGCGCACCCCGAGCCCGTCGAAGCGGTCCCGCGTTGGAACGGCGACGCCCCGTGTGCGACCGGTGGCTGGAAGAGGTCGGTGACCTGGTGCGGCGGATGCCCGACGTCTGCATCTCGGCAGTGCCCGGCGAGCAGCCGGCCGGCTGGCTGCGCACGGCCGTAGCGCTCAAGACTGACGGTCTGGTCAACACCGCGGTGCGGCGATGACGCCGGCGCCGGGATCGCACCTTGAGGCGACCTTCTTCCTCGATCACGACCACGCTTCGGTACGCGACTTCACCCAGCACGTGATCGCCGGCGCGTCGAGCCCCCGAGAGAGAGCGTCCCTACTCTTTGCTGCAGTGCGTGACCAAATCTGGTACGACCCCTACTCGGTCTCCGAGGATCCTGAGCATTACCGGGCGAGCCACGTCCTCCAGGCCGGCCGCGCCTACTGCGTGCCCAAGGCGGTGCTACTGGCCGCGGTTCTGCGGGCCGCGGGCATCCCTACCCGACTCGGCTTCGCCGATGTACGGAACCATCTGCAGACCGACACCTTACGAGCCGTCATGGGTGGAACGGACCTGTTCGTCTATCACGGCTATTGCAGCGCCTACATCGACCGACGATGGCTGAAGGCCACACCTGCCTTCAACGTCGAGTTATGCGAACGATTCGGCGTGCCCCCGGTCGACTTCGACGGACAGAGCGACGCGCTCATGCACGCCTTCACCTCCGACGGGACTCGGCACATGGAGTACGTACGAGACCACGGCAACTTCGACGACCTCCCCCTGGGCCGCATTCTGTCCGCTCTCCACCAGGCCTACGGACCTATGGTCACCGCCGCTGCGGGGCCTGACCATGCCTTCACTCCTCCAGCTACCACCGGTAAGACCACTCCGGAAGGATCCGTGGACTCATCCGGGAGCACCGGATGAGCCACTCCCACCGGGCGCGGTCCTTCTAAGGAACTGCGGAAGTGGTACTCAAGGGTGCTGGTGGGCGCGTCGGAAGTGGCTCGGTGAGCTGCCGGTCCACCCTTTGAAGGCGTGCGAGAAGTTCGTGAGGTCGCTGTAGCCCAGTTCGGCGGCGACCTCACTGACAGACGTGGAGCGGTCGAGCAGCCGTATCCGGGCGCGGTCGAGCAGTGACTCCTGGAGGAGTTCGCGGAAGCTGGT